>CAVYWB010000005.1:0-1592127 GCA_963772245.1 uncultured Chloroflexia bacterium
CCACTGCCTGCTCCAGATCCTTCTGGTTCGGGGTGATATAAATCCGGGTAGTGTTCAGGTTGGAATGGCCCAGCAGTGCGGCTACCTTCTCCAGCCCCACCCCGCTATCCACCAAATTCTTCGCGAACGTATGGCGCAGAATATGGGGGTCAGATGCTCCAATCCGGCATCCTGCCCGATGCGCACCAGCACCCGCTGCACCGAGCGATTACTCAACCCGTCAGACGGTTCCCCCTCCACCTGTACCCAAACGTGGCTGCCGCTCCCCGGTCGCACCGCCAGCCATTCCTGCAGAGCCTTGCGGGCTTGTACGTTCAACGGTACAGTACGCACCCTGCCACCCTTGCCCTGCCTTACCAACACCTGTCCCTTGCGCTCGGCCAGTTGCACATCGCCCAGCTGCAAGGTGAGTGCTTCACTCAGGCGCAGGCCAGTGTGCAGCAGGAAAACCACCATGGCCGCATCCCGCTGGCGGGAGACCCAGCGCTTGGGGTAACGCATCCGGGCAAGTTGCATGTCCTTCTCGATGGCACGCTGCAAAGCATACTGCTCTTTCTTGTCCAGGTAGCGCGGGCCAGGATTTGTTTGGGGAATAGCATGTATATTCCCGGTCGGGTCGTGTTCGATCTGTCCGCTTTCTTTTGCCCACTTCATCAGGGTAGCCAGGGAGGCCAGCCGCCGGTTGACTGTGTTGGCTTTATGAGTCTCCACCACCAGCAAGAATTGGCGGTATTCCCGTACGTCTGTGGGGGTTACGGCCTGTAGGGTAAAGGCTTCACCGTTGGTCTGCTCGAACCAGCGCACAAAGCAGCGTAGATCCGATAGATAGCCTTTCACGGTCAGGACAGCTTTGTCGTTTTCGAGCAGGTACTCTTCAAATTCTTTTACAATAAGATTTTCCATCATAAACTCCATTCCTCGGCCCATAATGGACCGGCTTCTGTTTCTCGTGCTTTTTGATAGAGGGTCAGCAGGTCGGTCGCCATTCCCACTGCACCCACTTGTATGCATTCAGCGATCAACGATTTACGGCTGGTAGGGGTTTTGGCACATAAGGCTACGAAGCCTTGTTCGCGCTGCATATTGCGCCATTTCTGCACTTTGCGCGAGCCCAACTCCACTTCCACATAAATCCTGCGCCCACCCTTCTCTACCAGCACATCCGGAAAGAAAACCGGACTTTCAACCTGGGGCAGAACCTGGACAGCCCAACCGCGGCAGACGAGCATGATAGGCGAACGTCAGAACTGCACCGGTATGCCTGGGCTGATTGTCGGCAGAGTGTAGGGTCTGCAGGCGTTTCCACTCGGACTTTGATACTGTCCAGCCAAAACCCTGGCAGAGTTTCTGCCCCGCGTCCGTGAGTTGCACCACGCTTAACTTATGCCTGCCAAAGGTGGGCAGGGCCTGGCCCTCAACCAATCCAGTTTTGGTCAGATCCTCTTCGAAGATGCGCCGGACAGACCCCGAGCGGGGCGCAATACCGCGCTGTCGGGCAAGCACAGCCAGGAGTTCAAAGCGTACCGAGATACCGGTTATCGCCAGCAAGTGCAGCGCTTCAGCCATCACCGGCCAACGCTGGCTGCGGAAGTGCAGCCAATCGGGTTGCCTGGGAATTTCCATATCGTTATCTCCTCAATATGCCAGCGTAAAGCGGGCCAATTTGCTGTCCAGAACCGGGCCCTTTGACCATTACGAACCGATCCCATCTACCTGTGCCAACCGGTCCGTTTTCGCCTCCGTCCCTTATGCAGGCCTGTCTCCAGGCCTCGGACTATGCGCCGTCACCTAGCCGCCTGCGGCCTTATCGACAAGCCTGGAAGCATGGCTGGGTTCATAGACACGCTGCATCTGTGGTTTCTCGCTGCCGAAGTTGAGCAGCAGTCCCACCGCATAGCCGCCGTCCAGCAGGTAGGCCTTCAGTTGGGCTTTGTCCCTGGGGCGTAGAGTGGTCAGGCACTTGAGCTCCACCACCACCTTCTCTTCCACCAGCAGATCGATCCGTCCGGTGCCGATCTTGCGATCATCGTAGCGATGGGAGATGGTGGCATTCTGGCGGGTGCGCATTCCATGCTTACGCAGCTCGATCACCAATGCGTTCTTCAGACTTTCTTCGGTCAGGCCATGGCTGGAAGGGGAATAAAACACTTTGTAGTAACAATCCAGGATTGTGGAGGTCAGGTCACTGTAAAGATAATCAGTCATTGGGTCTCCAATCTTTATGGAAACTTCGGTCTGGGCAAGAAGATTTTATTAGTCGGATGAGACGAACAAACGACGGTATAGCTCTCGTTTCATCGGCGCGGACAATTGAGCAAAATTAGTGGCATAGATATCTTTTTCCATAGAGTCGGTTACCTGCCACAATTCCCCTGCCAGGTCATTGTCGAAGATCGCCTTCAGCACAATAGGTCTGAGATGCGCAAGACGGTCGAAATCGCCACCAGCACCAGCGTGGACATTTTCCAGCAGACGCCGCACGGCCAAACTGACCGGGTTGGCAACACGACAACCCGGCAGGAGAGTACGCATATAACAGCCAGGATACGAATCCGACAGCCAGTTCCTCAAAACTCGTGAGCGTGAGTCCTCTGAAGTGCACGCAGCTCTTTGACTTTGAGGACTGAATTGTTATTCATCAGGAAGTTGAAATCCCAAAAAGACAGAATCCCCGCCCCCCGCCCTGTGTGGGGTGTTGTTCCTGCATCGGTTAAGGGTGATAAGGAGGGGTGGGGAGTCATTAGTACTTGGGTTTAACAATTAAGTAATTTAAAAACTCTGCAAACCGCGTCAAGATGGTCTGCAAACCGCGTCAAGCCGATACTGCAAACCGCGTCATTATCTTCTGCAAACCGCGTCAAGCCGATACTGCAAACCGCGTCAAGATCGGGCTCTACGATACTGCAAACCGCGTCAAGATCAGGCTCCACGATACTGCAAACCGCGTCAAGATCGCCCTTTTCCCCGGCCAAGGCACGTCTCAGCGTCTGGAAACCCGGCCCACCAGCCTGCTCATCCAGTACGGCTTCGAGGATCTCACCCGGGATCTCCTGGCGAAGTACCTCGAAAGTTCGGGGGGAATTAGCAAAGCTGGAAACTTTTTTGCCCTCGGTTATCTCACGCAGGTAAACCCGCAGTACCGGATTGCTCAACTTGCCGATCTCCGATGACTGGCGGCCCGGGCCTCGCTGTTCTCCTTTGTCCCCTTCACATTGTTTACTGCGTCCACGAGACTCGGAATGCTTCCCGTACAGCCAATCCCACACCGTACGGGCACGACGATTGCCAGTAAGTCCCAACCAAGCCGCGATCTCATCATATCCGCCCCACACGGTTACCTTGTTGCGGGTCTCCCTGGTCTCCGGGTTGTAGTAACAGCGACCCCGCAGCAGAGTCAGCAACCAGCCAGGCCCGGCGCCTAAGTGAGGCAGGATATGCTCGACAAAGAAGTGGGTCACCGTCAGCTGGTCGGTGTCGTCCGGCATAATGTGCTTCTGCAGGTTGGTGGAAAGCACTTCCACACGCTTGGCAGGCAGCGCATCGGCGAACAGACTGCGCACGATGGACGGTACGCTCTCCGGGGAATCTCCGGCCTGCGCCTGGGCACCCTGAGGCAACAGTTCGTCAAGGGGCGTTTCGGCTGCGGCGGTCAGGACGCCCTCTGGTCCACCCACTCTCTCCAGGTTGTCTTTCAACCAGGTGCGCAGGGAGCAGGCATCTGCGGCAGTCAGGGGGAGATCCATCGACACGATATACAGACGAGATAGCCGCCTGGGGGTGGAGCTGCTGGCGTCCCATTCAGGACTTGCCTCGGTGGTTTTGACCAACCCTTTCAGGCGTTCCCAGGTCTCTGCTTTCCTGATCAGGTTCCAAAAGGTTCGCTCGGTGATACCGCTCAAGGATGCGATGACTTTGCCAGGGAAACGTTCCCACTTATTCCCTTTACGAGCACCAGAGTTGTAGGCTGCCTGGCGAAAACCCAGGTAGAGCCATCCCAAATCCGGGCCGATCACCTGCAGGTGACGGAGGAAATATCGTGAAGTGGCAGTTATGTGTTTCGGTTTCACAATCTCGTCGTAGGCTAGATCGTAGCGGGCTTCGATGAATACCTTATCGTCCCCGGTAGAAACACTATCATCTTCGAGAAAGCTCTCCTCAGATCCGACCTGATCGTCAGCCACAGGTTCGATATTTTCGTACTCGTTGGTTTCGCTTTCGGCAACCACGAACCCAACCTCCACCGACCGGTTCATCATACCCATCAGGAGCCGGTTCACCGTGCTGGATAACCGGCCCTCCAGCCAGTCACGGGCGTACGAATTACGGCTCCCGATGACGAACTTGCCATCCTCGTAGGAGACTACATGGGTGCCTCGCACCCAGGTATCGAAGGTTGCTTTCGGCATCTCCAGCTGAAGCTGTCCAAGAGCCGATTGCCAGGCCCGTTCAGGTTCCATAACTTACTCCTTTGTCGGATTCTGCCGGCCAAAAAATCCAGAAATAATTTCCATGAACAAAATTCATAGGAAGGTCCAGGATGGCCCTGTACTCGTGGGAGTACCCAATGTAGGCATTGCTTTCAGAAATGCCTTGCAGGCCTTCCTGTGGGGACAAGGAACGTTCTTATAAAAAACAAGAAACATTCCTTTACAGCGTTCCTGTAAAAAAATAAAGAACGTTGCACAGGAACGTTCTTGAAAAGCAAAGGGAACGTTCCTTGTTCATGCTCCCCATCCCGATTTTTCATTTTTCCGCGAACTCGACCTTCTCCATCCGTTCTCCATCTTTTGGATGGATCAGATTCGAAGCGTAACGGGGCAATTCAGACGGGTATTTGTGACCCAAAAAAGAAATCTCCTGGCGCTCGTAATGCTCAACCGCCTCAAACAGGAAAAAGGAGATAACCTGCGCCATACTCACACTTTCCTTGCTGGCAATGACCCCGATCATTGCAATCAGGTTTGTTGGCAGGTAGGTGGTGATGCGATTCTTTTCGCGTTCATCCGCTCTCGCCTTTTCTTTCCTCTTGTGTGCTGCTTGTTTCTGACGCATTTCCAGCAGGCGCTTGCGCTCGGATGGACTGAGCCGTAATTCATCAAAATGCTGCTGGCGTTCCTCCAGGATCTCCGCCACTCTTTCATCCGCCGGCTCGATCGGGCGGATGGCCGGGATGAACTGCCCTTTCTGCTTATCTGCCATTTCATAATCCTTCCATCGAACGAATCATTTCACTCAGAATGGTTTCGTAGCCACCGATCTTTTTACCGTTTCCGTTGAGGTATCCCTGAACCCCTGAACTTTGTGGAGCATATTCCCAGATCGTCATTCCCCGCCCTGGCGCCTCCGCCAACTTCACATCCTGCGGGATGGGCGGCCAGACCTGTCGCCCAAATGCTGCCGCGAGCTCAGTCAATCGTTGTGCGGTCTCTTTCGTTACACGATCGAAAAAGGTTGGCAACAGGTAATAGCGCTTAGGCTTGCTGGACCGCCGGGATGTCTCGGTGATCGAATGGGTGATCTCGCTTACCCCATCCAGGTCGGTGTACCGCAAACGGGTGGGAATGATGACGTAATCGGATGCAAGCATCGCGGCTATCTGCAGGTGGTTCAGGCTGGGGGCAAGGTCAAGCAGAACCACCTGGATCCTCATTGCTTCGCTTTCGGTGCGCAGCCGTTCCGCAAACTCAGCCGCTCCCCATTGTTCTTCACGCAGTTTTCCAAGCACACGATCTGTGCTTTTGTCGCCAGCCAACATGAGCAAGTTCTCTCTCGCCTGTACAGTTGCTTTGGAGAGCGGCTGCTCGTCGTAATACCAATAGCGCAATCCAGGGCCTTTGGGAAGAGAAAGTTGTATGGCGATATGCCCCTGCGGATCACAATCCACCAGCAGGGTGTGATAACCCTGCAGGGCAAATCCGTGCCCGAGTGTCACGGCGGAGGTGGTCTTTCCAACCCCACCTTTCTGGTTGATGAACGCAAAAATCGTGGTCATAAATTACTCTTTCTCCTTCATGGGTTATTGCTTGAGTTAACATGTCAATCTTCAATTGAAAGGATTGGGGTGCTTCGTGAACCAGTTTGTAGGTTATCAGGCCTGTTCGCGGTGGTTTGCAGGGTTTGTTGGTTTGTTGACTTTTCCGCCAGTATCAGCGCTTTGCCGCGTTCTGTCAGATGACAAGCATTGTCCTGGTCAGGATCCTTGGCAACCCAGCTGCGCTGCATCCACTGATCCTGGAGCGTACGGGCCCCGGGTGCGTTCCTGCCCCAGCAATCCCCATTCGATGAGTATTACCTGGGAGGCGATCCCCCCGCCAATGGCAGCCATCCCGACAGACTGGGGTCGGGCAATGACCGACTGCATTACAGCAACATGGCCATCGATGCAGACTTTGGCGTTGCCAAACCCGGGATCCAGTACAAGTAGAGTGTTCGTAGACTTCTCCTAGTAAATATAAAAATCTCTATTCACCATTTACATAATGGCGAATAGAGTGATAACGGGTTACTTTTATGACTATAATTTAGGCGTATAAAATGACCCCCCTCGTGACCTGTAATGCGGCTTATAGGCCAGCCTGAAGACACTTTTAATTAATTCTGGACAGAACCCCCATAAGAGGCTCGCATGCGGCTTATAGGTCCGCCCGAAGACGCGTAGTAATCCAGACTTCGGAGTTCTAGAAGAACTCCGAAGTCTTTGCGTTCCAGAAACCGCGTTTCGTTATCCGCTTTTTGTTTTCCTTCCACCCCTTCTCCCTTTTCCCATCCTCCCCTGTTCTCTTCTCTCTTATTCCGAATTACAAATTACGTTTTACGAATTACGTATACCGTTTTTGTTTCTCGTTTCTTGTTTCTTCTCATTCTGTCGTATAATATGACCCCCGCGGCAGCCCGCCGGATACCTCATCTGCCAATCGGGTTTGGGTTGGGGACACGCAGTTTCCAGACCTGGTCAGACTTAACCTTGTATCGCAGGGTTGCCTTTGGTATAATTGCCGCGGCTTAAGCCGGAACGGGCGATTGCCGACGTAGCTCAAACGGTAGAGCAACCGCCTTGTAAGTGGTAGGTTATGGGTTCAATTCCCATCGTCGGCTTGGAACGTTGATAATCAGGCATGTTGAACTGTTTGTCGGTTGACCGCATCCCCGGCGATTCGGCCAAGCGACCAGCACCTGCAGCAGCTGGATCGATCAAGGGCAGTTACCCAAGTGGCCAAAGGGGACTGACTGTAAATCAGTTGTCAGTAGACTTCGGAGGTTCGAATCCTTCACTGCCCACTAAAACGTCTGATAGATAGATGATCTATTGGACTTTCCGCCCTCATAGCTCAGTCGGTAGAGCACGTTCTTGGTAAGAACGGGGTCATGGGTTCAAATCCCATTGAGGGCTTCGTAACCAGGAATATATTGTCTATTTTTTCAAGGAAGGAGCAAGTCCTATGGCGAAGCAGAAATATAACCGCACGAAACCGCACATGAACGTGGGCACGATGGGTCATATTGACCACGGCAAGACCACGCTGACGGCGGCGATCACCAAATACAGCCAATTTCTCGGGAAGGCGCAGTTCCGTGCGTACAACTCGATCGACAATGCGCCGGAAGAAAAGGCGCGCGGCATCACCATCAACATTGCCCACGTGGAATACGAGACCGACAAGCGTCATTATGCGCATGTCGACATGCCC
Organism: uncultured Chloroflexia bacterium; assembly: GCA_963772245.1. GTDB lineage: Bacteria > Chloroflexota > Anaerolineae > Anaerolineales > Villigracilaceae > UBA877. Next base: position 7,689 of record CAVYWB010000005.1, read on the forward strand.
GGTCACCGTGACTACATCAAGAACATGATCACGGGCGCCGCCCAGGTGGATGGCGCCATCCTGGTGGTGGCAGCCCCGGATGGGCCCATGCCGCAGACGCACGAGCATGTGCTGCTGGCACGCCAGGTGGAAGTCCCCAGCATCGTGGTGTACCTGAACAAGATCGACCAGATGGATGACCCCGAACTGCTGGAACTGGTCGAGATGGAACTGCGTGAACTGCTGACCAAGCAGGGTTTCCCGGGCGACACCACCCCCATCGTGCGTGGCAGTGCACTGCAGGCGTTGGAGAGCACCTCCACCGACCCGAATGCGCCGGAATATGCCAGCATCAAGGAACTGCTTGCGCGTCATCGACGAATACATCCCCGAGCCGAAGCGTGAGATGGACAAGCCCTTCATGATGCCGATCGAAGATGTGTTCTCGATCAAGGGTCGTGGTACGGTCGTGACCGGCCGGGTGGATCGCGGCGTGATCAAGATCGGCGAGCCGGTCGAGATCATCGGCCTGCGCGAGACCCGCAACTCGGTCGTGACGGGCGTGGAAATGTTCCACAAGATGATGGACGAAGGCATGGCCGGAGACAACCTGGGCCTGCTGCTGCGCGGCATTGAACGCACCGACGTGGAGCGCGGCCAGGTGGTGGCCAAGCCGGGTTCGATCACCCCGCATACCAAGTTTGAAGCCAAGGTGTATGTGCTGAAGAAGGAAGAAGGCGGGCGCCACAGTGCCTTCTTCAGCGGCTACCGTCCGCAGTTCTACATCCGCACCATGGATGTGACCGGCAACGTCGAGCTGCCGGCCGGCGTGGAAATGGTTCTGCCAGGCGACAATGTCGACCTGACCGTGACCCTCATCGTCCCCGTGGCGCTCGAGCAGGGTTCCAAGTTCGCCATCCGTGAAGGCGGCCTCACCGTCGGCGCGGGTGTCATCACCAAGATCATCGAATAAGAGAGTAGCAAGGGTAGCATGGCTTCGAAAAAGAAAGATGTCCGCCCGGTAATCATCCTGGCATGTAACGATTGTAAGGAACGCAATTACGTAACCGAGAAGAATCGCCGCAACGATCCCAATCGGTTGGAATTTAACAAGTACTGCCCGCGTTGCCAGAAGCACACGTTGCATCGCGAAACGAAGTAAGCCTGGTCGGATAGTCTGAAAGTCAGGTGGTCGGAAGATGACCAAAGACTTTGAGACAGATGACTATCCGGCTGTTCTTGTAGGCCAGTAGCTCAATTGGTAGAGCACTCGTCTCCAAAACGAGCGGTTGTGGGTTCAATTCCTGCCTGGCCTGTAGATACAACGCCGCCCTTCCCATTTGGGCAGATCCATAAACGGCGTTGTCACCGTCAGATAAGAAGGAGTTCGACGTGGCAAAAGGTGATAAGAGCAGGCGCGAGAATGCGCTCCAACGCTTCTTCCGCGAGACCATGGGCGAATTGCGCAGGGTGACCTGGCCGACCTGGCTGGAAGCGCGTAATTTGACCGTTGTCGTGATTATCGTATTGATAATCATGGCGCTTTTTCTCTATGCAATAAACTCGGGTGCCACGGCCCTCTTGGCCAAGATAATTGGCTCTTAGATGGACAACGCGCAAGAGACTGATGAGGTTGAATGATGCAAGACCAGGATCCGGAAGAACAGTTTGATCAGGAACCTCTTGAATCCGGGCAGGATGAATCCCGCCCGGAACAGCCTGTTTAAGCGAACCAAAGACTGTTCACCCGGAAGATTCCGGCCTCTCGGAAGAACTCGAAGTCGATCCCCGAGGGCCCGGCCTGGTACGTGATCCATTGCTATTCCGGCTATGAGAACAAGGTGCGGCATAACCTCGAGCAGCGCATCGAGACCATGGGTATGAAAGACAGGGTCTTCGACGTGGTGGTGCCCACCCAGGAAGAGATCGAAGTCCGTGACGGCAAGCGTCGCACGGTCGAACGCCACATCTTCCCCGGCTACGTGCTGGTCAACATGCAGTTGAGCGAAGAGTCGTGGTTTGTCGTTCGTAACACCCCCGGCGTAACTGGTTTCGTAGGCATGGGCAACCTACCCACCCCGCTCCGCCCCGAGGAAGTAGCCCAGATCCTCAAGCGCATGGAAGCGGATGCTCCCATGGTCAAGGTCACTTTCAAGGTCGGAGAACGCGTCCGCATCGTGGATGGGCCTTTCAATGACTTCCGCGGCGTGGTCTCGGAAATCGATATGGAGCGGACGAAAGTCCGCGTGATGGTCTCGTTCTTCGGGCGTGAAACCCCGGTGGAATTGGACTTCCTGCAAGTGGAGAAAGCATAACAGCCTCCGCTCCCTGGCGACCGCCGGGAACGGAATGCTGATGGCTAATTCGTGGGAGGGCCGCTCACGCAGGCCCGCCAATACCACAAAGGAGAAAAGTTTACATGGCAAAGAAACTCAAGGCAATCGTTCGTCTGCAGATTGAGGCCGGCAAGGCCAATCCTGCACCCCCCATCGGTCCGGCACTGGCCGGTCATGGCATCAACATCATGGCTTTTTGCAAGGATTACAACGCCCGCACGTCCACCCGCCCGGGCGAGGTTCTCCCAGCAGAGATCAGCGTTTATACGGATGGTTCATTCACTTTCGTACTGAAAACACCGCCCGCCGCAGTTTTATTGCGCAAGGCCGCCGGGATTGAAAAAGGTTCCGGCGTACCCAATCGTGAAAAGGTTGGTAATGTCACCCGCGCACAGGTGCGCGAGATTGCCCAGCTGAAGATGAAGGACCTGAATGCGCTGGATATCGAAGGCGCAATGCGCCAGATCGAGGGTACTGCCCGCAACATGGGTATCGTTGTTGTAGATTAACCCGGTGGGAGGGCCGCATCCCGGCCCGATTGCACCACAAAGGAGATTTCATGACGAAACACGGAAAGAAATACATGGCCGCTCTTGCCAAAGTGGACCTGGACAAGTTTTATGGTCCAGAAGATGCGGTCAAGCTGGTAAAAGAAACCTCGTACGCAAAGTTCGACGCCACGGTGGAAGTCCACATGCGCATGGGCCTTGACCCGCGCCAGGCCGACCAGCAGGTGCGTGATGTGGTGGTCCTGCCGCACGGCCTGGGCAAGTCTGTGCGTGTGCTGGTCTTTGCGCAGGGCGACGGCGCCGCCAATGCCCGCAACGCCGGCGCAGATACCGTCGCGGATGATGATGAGACCCTGGCCAAGATCCAGGGTGGCTGGCTTGATTTCGATGTGGCCATCGCCACGCCCGATATGATGGGCAAGGTTGGCAAGCTCGGCCGTGTACTTGGGCCGCGTGGTCTCATGCCGAATCCCAAAGCTGGCACGGTCGTCTCTCCCGAAGATATCGGTCGCGCCGTTACTGAATCCAAGGCCGGCCGCGTAGAATTCCGCCTGGATAAGACTGCTAATATCCACGTCTCGATCGGGAAGGCTTCGTTCGATGAAAAGAAGCTGTATGAAAACTTTGCGGCATTGATGGAAGCCATCACCAAGGCCCGCCCGTCCGCGGCCAAGGGCAACTACATCAAGCACATCACAATGACCTCAACCATGGGCCCTGGCGTAAAAGTTGACGCCAATATGGCCCAGTCGATGGAGGAAACCGAATAACCTTATTCGGATAGCCCGAGGTTTATTCCTTCGCCGAAGACGCCAGGTGACCTGCGATTTTGTTGAGGTCTCAATCTCCTGACCAGGTGAAGACTGGTGGAACAACCACACCCCCCTTTCCGGGGAGGTACCCCCCTCAGCGGGGTCAAGTCTTTGCCTGCGATACTCGGGCAAAGACTTTTTGTACCTTCTCAATAATAAGAGAGAATGTAGTGTGTGCAGGCTCCGCCCGCACACACTCCGCACTCCGCTTTATCGAGAAGCCACTACTTCTTGATTGGAAAGGAGGTGATATTCTTTGGCTAAATCAAAATCACAGAAAGAGGCCATGCTGGCCGAATATGGCGAATGGCTTGCCAAGAGTCAGGCTGTCGTACTGGTTGAATATTCCGGGCTGAAAATGAAAGACCTGGATGCCATCCGCGCCAAGGCTCGCGAAAATGGCGGCGAGTTCCATATCGTCAAGAACACGCTTGCTCGAATCGCTTTAGAAAAGGCTGGCTACAGCGTCCCGGCCGACTTCGCAGAAAAGAGCACCGCCATCGGTTTTGCATTCAACGATGCAGCCGGTTTCACAAAGGCGCTCACGGAAGCGACGAAGGGCATGGAATCCGTCAAAGTGAAAGGTGGATTCCTGGATGCAAAGGCTCTTAACACCGCCCAGGTTAAATCCCTGGCATCCCTGCCGCCTTTGCAGGTCTTGCGCGCCCAGTTATTGGGCGTACTGCAAGCTCCTGCCAGCAAACTGGTACGCACCCTGGCCGAACCTGGCCGGTCATTGGCATATGTGGTTAAAGCATATTCCGACAAGGCAGCACCTACTGCAGCATGATGGTAGTAACGCATTATAGAAACGTGTTGTAGTAACGACTTAAGTCGTTACTGATCAACTAAAAAAAACTATTCAATAGAAATCTGAAGGAGATTTACAATGGCTGATCTGGATAAAATTGTCGAACAGTTGAGCGGGCTCTCCGTTCTCGAAGCTGCTGAACTGGTTAAAAAACTGGAAGAGAAGTGGGGCGTTTCCGCCGCCGCTCCTGTCGCCGTGGCCGCCGCCGGTGCTGCTCCCGCAGCTGCCGCTGAGGCTGTTGAAGAGAAGACCGAATATGACGTGGTCATCAAGGACCCCGGTCCCAAGAAGATCGAAGTCATCAAAGTCATCCGCCAACTCGTAAGCCTGAGCCTGACCGAGGCCAAAACCCTGGCCGAGACAGCCGACGGTAAAATCCTTGCCGCGGTCGGCAAAGACGCCGCCATGGATGCCAAGAAGAAGCTGGAAGAAGCCGGCGCTGTCATCGAAGTCAAGTAATTTGGTGACATGCTCCAACCAAAAAGGCGACCTGCCTTCGGTCGCCTTTTTGTATTTAATTTTCCCGGTTCGTGCGTACTTGATAATAACCAAACCTATTGACATTCCTGATAAAAGAGAATATGATTGGTTTATCTGGTCTGACCATTATACCACTGGAAGATTATGAAAATCCTACCGATCACGCATAATAAACTCGCAGAAACCGTCGCCGGCAAACTGGCTGTCTCCATCCTGGATGGAAGCTTTGCGCCCAACTCCCAGCTTCCTCCCGAAAGGGGTTTGATGAACCAGCTGGGTGTCAGCCGTGCCACCTTGCGGGAAGCGCTTAAAACGTTGGAAGAATCCAGACTGATCGAAGGCCGCCCAAATGTTGGCTGGTTTGTGCATGCCATCGATGAGTCGAACGTAACCAAGGCCCGGGAACTGGCCCACCAGGATGGAACCGCCCAGCAGCGCTCCGCCACGAATGAACCCTCCACCAGGCCTCTACGGATCCCCGTGGCTCCTGAAAAGCCACTACACATACCCAATCTGCACACAGACCGGTTGGGAACTTTTGAATTCATTTCCTGGTGGGAACGTGAAAAGGTCCAAAACGCTCACGTTCTGGTGGTCGGTGCTGGCGCGCTGGGGAATGATGTTATCAAGAACCTGGCCTTGATGGGTGTCGGATACATTTATATAGTTGACTTCGATACGATCGAGGCTGCCAACCTGAGCCGCTCAGTGCTGTTCCGTGAATCAGACAACCGCCGCAGCAAAGCCGAGGTGGCGGCTGCACGCGCCCGGGCGCTCAACCCGCAGATCCATGTCCAATACCTGAATGGCGATGTGATGACCCAGCTTGGTCTGGGAGTCATCCGGCGCATGGATGTGGTGATCGGCTGCCTGGATAACCGGGAAGCCCGCCTGGCGATAAACCGGTTCTGTTATTGGATGAACAAACCCTGGGTGGATGGGGCCATCCAGGAACTGCTTGGCCTGGTGCGAGTCTTCGTACCCGGCCAAGGCGCTTGCTACGAGTGCACCCTGACCGAGGCGGCGATCCGGGACCTTTCGCTGCGATATTCCTGCCCACTGCTGGCCCGCCAGAATATCCTGCTTGGTAAAGTGCCCACCACACCCACCATTGCCTCCATTATCGGTGGCATGCAATCGCAGGAAGCCCTCAAGCTCATCAATGGGATGCCCGTGGAACCGGGCAAGGTGATCCATTATAACGGCATGGTCAATGAGATGCATACCACAGCCTACGTGCCACGCGAGGATTGTGAAAGCCACTGGACATACGGCGAGATCACCGAAATCCCTTCCCGGGCGGAACACACCACCTTGGAAGACCTGCTTCGCATTGCCCGGGCCGACCTGGGAGCGGAGGCAGTGATCGAACTGGACCAGGAATTGATCACCTCCCTGTCCTGCCCGGTCTGTCACACTCTCGAACAGGTACTAAAACCGCTGAACACGGTCAGCTTCGAGGCCGGACACTGCCCCACTTGCGGAACTCTGCGCGAGACCAAATTAACCCATATGATTACAGGGGAGGAGAATTTCCTGCACCGCACGCTTTCCAATGTCGGTGTGCCAGCCTTACATATCCTGCGCGCTCACAATGGGCAGGAATACCGTTTCTACGAATTGACCGGCGACCTGGCCGAGGCGTTGCATTTCCATGACTTCCAACAGACCGACCAGCCCAAACCGGCACAAGGCCGGATCCATATCAAGGACAATCCGCATGCCAGCCTCGAAAGAAATTCTGCAGTGCAAGGACGCATAAAGCTGCGTGAGTGATGGCAAACCAGGCATCCTTTCGTATTAAACCATGATCACTCAGAAGCCTACTCCCCTTGACCCTTTCTTCCTGGCCTTATCACGCAAGCTGGTGCTGCTGCTCCTTCTGGTGATCGCCACCTCCATTGGGTTGGTCGTCCTGCTAATGCAAGTAAGGATATCCGTCCTTGTTCTTGCCTTTTTACTGACGGATGTTGTCATGGGGCTGGTGGCCGGTTTCTCTGTCCGCTGGATCATCCCGAAGAAAGCAACCTTGCTGCGGGTCTGCTCGACATTGGCGTTTATCACCGGCAGTTTGGCCCTATTGGGTTGGTTTACCGGGCGGGGTTTTGGCGTCGACCTGTTCGAATCAAGGCGAACCGCATTGTACTGGTGGAAAATGGGTCAAATCCCCGTCGCGACCGTGTTTGCGCTTCTGGCTCTGTTCGCCTGGCACAGCCCTGCCAGAAATGTGCATCCTGTAGTTCATAAGAACTCCTCGAAGAAAATGCTGCACACCCGGCAAAAGCCACAAAAACGACCGGAGCGGGCTCCCACCCCCCTACCTGCTTCGCCTGTTGCAAACCTGGTACTGCAGCCAGCTTCCCAACCGGTCATCACCCAACCTGTCAAGCCGAAGCGGAAGCGCGCCGTTCATTCCAAGCCCAAACTGCTGCTGTCTGCCCAGGAGGAGCACCGTTGCCCTTATTGTCTGGAATTGATTGACCCGGACGACCGGCGCGGCGTTGTGGAATGCAAGATCTGCCACACATTACACCATGCGGATTGCTGGGCCATTACTGGCGCGTGCCAGGTGCCACACTTCACCTCCTGATCAGATTCGTATTGAGGAGACTGCCATGCCAGATTTGAACTTGACTTTTATTTTACCCAGCGGTGGAGCCCGGGCTGCCGAGGTCCCTGATGATATTAACGTGCACGATTTGCTGGCCGAATTAACCTCCCTGCTGAAGCTGCCCACCGTTGGTCCGGATGGTCGTCCAATGTATTACCGGCTCGACAGCAAGGCGCTCGGGCGTGAACTTAAGGATGAAGAAACCTTCTCGTCGGCCGCGATCCCGGAAAACGACCGGCTGATGCTGACAGCCGATATCACCGCCGGCGCCATCGGCCTGAACCAGAGCCCGCGCATGCGCCGTCTACGGGCCGATTACGAGTTGATGAAGGAACTGGCTGCCCGCAGCGACCTGATCAGTTTCGAGGCCAGGCGGCCACACGCCGACCTGCCTCCCGAGACCTATATCGTCACGTTCAAATGCAAGGGCATTCTTGACGTGGATCGCCAGGGCAATCCGAGATTCGGCACAAGCCACCAAGTGGAAATTTACCTTCACAACCAATATCCGCAGCGCTGGCCGGGCATGCATTGGCTTACCCCCATTTGGCATCCCAATATCAATCACCTGAACGGCAGTGTTTGCATCGATGCAGCCTGGTGGACTGCCAGCCGTTCCCTTGACCGCCTGGTAGTGATGCTCGGAGAAATGCTTCAATATAAGAACTTCCATGATGACCCAACCAAACCGCCCTTCCCTTGGGATCCGGAGGCGGCGCGCTGGTGCAGGGAGTATCGTAAAAATCATCCCAATGCTTTCCCTGTGGATGAACGGGAGCTAATGCGCCCCGAGCGTGTCAAACTAAAAACGCCATTTACCAACCTGAAACCCAAAATCCGTCTCAAATAATCATTCCAAGCGGCTGAGATCCAGCCACACCCGAAAGGAGATTTACCATGTCTGACCTACCCGTTACAGTTGTACTTCCCTCCGGAGGCAGCCGCACTGCCGAGATTCCCGATGACGTCGTCGTCAAGGAACTGCTCCCCGAGTTGACCACCTCGCTGGAATTGCCTATTACCGGTCCGGATGGGCGCCCGATGTCCTACCGGCTGGACAGCAAGGCGCTCGGCCGCGAACTCAAGGAAGACGAGACTCTCGTGCAAGCGGGCGTCCCGAAGGACGACCGGTTGATGATGACCGCAGACGTTACTGCCGGGTAATCCATTCCCGGCACTCGTCTCTTCCTGGACATACTTAAATTAAGCTAGCATCTACCTTTGATGAATCAATTACGCATTCACATGCAGCCCCCAGCAAGCCCGGCCCCCCGCTTGGCAAGTCTGCCATTGGAAAAGGCCCGGCATTGGATATCCCCTTTTGAAGGGGTGGGGAATGACGCGCCCATTTCCGTTTTTCTCACAACGAACGGCTGCAACCAGGCAATGCGGCATGCAGCCAGCGACCTGGAAAATGAAGTCGGCGGAGTGCTGGTTGGAAAGTGGTGCGCGGATCCCGAAGCCACCCGGCAATTTATCGTAATCACGGCCACCATCCCGGCCCGGTTTACCCAGCAAGGGAGTGTTTTCCTGACCTTCACGCAGGATAGCTTGGTGGATTTCCATGCAAAAATCGACGAGCAATATCCTGAGGATGCCATCGTCGGGTGGTATCACACGCACCCGCGAATGGGTGTTTTTCTCTCCCATTATGACGCCTGGCTGCATGACCACTTTTTTCCGGAACCATGGCAGGTGGCACTGGTTATGGAGCCTCATAGTGAAGTCGGTGGGTTCTTTATCCGGCAGGAGGATGGCGCACTCGATCCCAGCCAGTATTACGGGTTTTATGAACTGGAAGACGAACCAGGGGAGTCCGGCTTGCATTGGAAGAACCTGCAGCAGGAATCGTCCGAAGACAAGAAAAAAGGAAAGGATCTCCAATGAATAGACGTATGCGAACGTATTACTATGCCGTGTTCGGCGCAATCGGTGGATTGGCCGGCTGGCAGATCAGCAATCTTCTTGGCCTGTCGTTCATCACCAATATTTACCTCAGCGAGACAATTGTCGGTGCGCTGGTCGGACTGAGCATCGGCCTGTTGATCGGGATCGTGGAGGGGGTGCTGACACGCAACCTGGTTCACGCCGGAAAATCCGGCCTTTTCAGCGGGCTGCTCGGCCTGGTCGCCGGGGCAATTGGTCTGCCGCTGAGTGAATGGTTGTTCCAGACGGTTGGCGCCGGAGTGATCGGGCGGACGCTCGGCTGGAGTTTATTTGGGCTCTTGATCGGTATTGCCGAAGGAGTCTCCGGCAGGAGTCAGGTTTGGAAAGGGCTGCTGGGCGGCTTGCTGGGTGGGGCATTTGGTGGATACCTTTTGGAAATCTCTTACAGTCTGATCAAGGATTCTTTGCTGGGTAAAGCAGTCGGCCTGATGCTCCTCGGAGCTTCAGTCGGTGCGTTCATCTCATTGATCGTGGTGCTGTTGGCCAGCGCCTGGTTGGAGGTCACCAGCGGTAAATTAAAAGGAACCGAATTCTTACTTGACAAGTTCATGCGGGCCAGGGGCCCGGCGATCGCAATCGGCAGCAGCGCGCTGAAATCTGAAATAGTCCTTCCGGACCCCGACATTGCCCCGCAGCACGCCATGCTGACCGGTGACGGGACCCATTTCACGCTAAAGGATATGAGTCTTTCCGGGAGTTTCATCAATAAACACCGAATCGAACGTGCTCAACTTACCAACAACAGCACCATTCGCATGGGCAACACTGAAATGGTTTATCACGAAAAGAGGTGATTTCATGAAAAATCCCACGCATATATTCCTGGTAGGATTATTCCTGGTCATGGTGCTCGCTCCGCTTCAGGTTGCTACCGCGCAGGATGCCGGTGCAAATATTCGCATCACGCAAGTGGATAATTCCAAATTTCCACAGGTCACTCTTTATGTTTCTGTGACCGATGCCAGCGGTGAACCAATGGGGGTGAATCCCAACCAGCTCCAGATCTCCGAAAATAGCAAGGTGATAAAGCCGGACCAGATCAGCGGATCAGGCGAGATCGGTCCGTTGACCACTCTGCTCGTCATGGATGTTTCCGGAAGCATGAACAATGCTGGCAAACTCTCTGCAGCCAAGGAAGCTGCACTGGCATATGTCCATCAAATGCGCCCCGGGGACCAGGCCGGTTTGCTGGCTTTCAACACAAAAGTCACCTACGTCCTGACCATCACAAGCGATCATGTCGCATTGAGCCAGGCCATCAAAAGCCTGAAGGCCAAGAACGATACCGCCATGTTCGACGCCCTGGTCCAGGCCGACCAGATCCTGCAGAATTACCCCGGACGGAAGGCTATCATCGTTTTGACAGATGGCATGGACAATCAAAGCAAGCAGACTTCCACCCAGGTCATCCAGGCCATCGGCACAAGCGGGCTGTCCATATCCACCATCGGCCTGGGCAATCCGGACGGCGCCGGCCCTTATTTTGGATTGGATGAATCAACCTTGAAATCACTGGCAGAAAAGGCCGGAGGCGTGTACAGCCAGGCTAACAACGCATCTGATTTATCCAATTTGTTCCAGTTGTATGGCCGGGCATTGCAAAGTGAATATCGCATCACCTACAGCTCTCCATCAACCTTGCGGGACGGACTTGGCCGTACATTAACTGTCTCACTGAACGGAACTGCCTTGGTCAAGACCAGCTATAATCCCGGTGGAATACTACCGGAAGTTAGCAGCCGGGCTTCCTGGTCAATCTTCCTGATATTCCTGGCAATTCTGGGGCTCCTTATATTCGTGCCGTGGGTCGTTTCCCAGTTCCCGGTTCGAAAATCGACCAGCATGAATCCGGTCCCTGCTCCGGTATTAAAATCCCGCATCAAGCTAAAATAACCACCATCCGATCCCAAAGGCGATCTGAACAAGATCGCCTTAAATTATAATCAGGCTGCTCCCACATTCAATCTTGGGAGCAGCCTGTCCAACCGAAAAGGAGAAAAGAAATATCACCAGAAATGAATTTGTGTATTCATCCTGTATTACGAACGGAACGGATCATATTCAGGATTCGTGCCGGCCCAAACACAGGCCGCCTTCCCCGACTGGTTACATTCCACACCACGAGAACAACGGTGTGATAAAACCCTCGGCGGATCGGGCAATTCATCGCCGGGGTAAAGCATTTCAGCTTCCAGGGCAACTTCGCCCTTGACATGTTCGCAATAACAAACCTTGCTGGTTTCCCATATACGTTCAGCCACACCAACCTCCGGATCTTAAGAGGGATTTGCCAGGATTTGGGGAAATACCCGTCCATATTGGCGGGCCTGACCGGCCAATACGGCCATTTTCCTTATTCAATCCGGCGATCCCCAGCGGTACTACCTAATATCCAGTTTAAGACAACCTGGCTGGATTATCCAGTGACAGGCATCATGAATTAATGTGACAATTCGCGCTATTTAGACAGCATAAGTCCATAAATAATTGATGTAACATTCCTTATGTTCCAGATGCAAACTCGCACCCAATCCTTTATCTGCCAGGCATATTTCCCCGCCCTCACCCCTACCAAAAAGAAGTGTTCTTTGCGCGGGTCGAAAAAAATCCTGCTGGCTGGGCATTCCAATTCAAATGGATTAAACCCTGATGTTTCCGGGACTTAAATAGTTGTCGTAATAATCTCCCTGCCACTTCGGCATCCTCTGGTCTCGATATCCATGGCAGCCGGTACATGACCAAATCCCGCCGGGAAACGGGTACAATCTGGCTATCAACGCCAATTATTAATGCTCTGGAGGTCTTATGCCCTTGCAGATTTCCCGCATTCAGGCCATATGTTTCGACGTGGACGGCACCTTGAGCGATTCCGACGATGTGATGGTGGCACAACTCGCCGGTCTCCTCAAGCCGTTTCAGATGCTTTTCCCCCGCAGAGATCTCACCCGGGTGGCACGCGCCATGGTGATGGGGGCCGAAGCACCGGCCAACATTCTATTTGGCTTGACCGATCTGATCGGCCTGGATAGTGAGATCTACACCCTGAAGGATTGGATCGTCCGGCAATCAAAAATGAAAACCAGGTCATTTCAACTTGTTCCAGGAACCACGCAGTTGTTGAAGAATCTCGTGGAACGTTACCCCCTTTCTATCGTGAGCTCCCGCGATACGCGTACAACAATGGACTTCCTCACCCAATTTAAGCTTGCATCATACTTTAAATGCGTCGCCACCGATCAGACTTGTGTCCATACGAAACCTTTCCCTGATCCAATCATCTGGGCCGCCCGGGAAATGGGCGTCTCCTCCGAAGCCTGCCTGATGGTGGGCGATACCAGCGTTGACATACGCGCCGGCAAAGCAGCTGCTGCTCAGACGGTGGGGGTTTTATGCGGCTTTGGCGAGGAAAGCGAACTGCGCGAGCATCATGCGGATATGATCCTATCCACGACGGCAGAACTCGTGCGGGTTTTGGGAGAGTAGCACCGGTTTCCTGGAACGATTGCGACCGGAATGCGTATATTGGGGTAGAGTCCGCACCAAAAGGAGATCAGCATGATTCGCAAATTCCTGCCCATTCTACTCATTCTGGCATTGAGCACGGTCGCATGTGGCGTAAGCGTTCCAATTAATACTGTCACACCTGCCCCCTTGCAAACAAGCCCAATCAATATTCCTGTACCTGCTGAAATTTCCAACCCGGTGGACCTTTCGCTGGCATTCGGCGCAGGAACGTTAAAGATCTACCCCGGTTCCACGGGCGCTTTGGTCTCAGGCACTGCCACATACAATATCACCGACTTCAAGCCCTTGGTAACCATGAACGGTTCCATGATCCGCCTTGAGCAAGGCAACTGGCAACTCACCGGCATCCCTGATCTCACCAATATAAAGAATAGCTGGGACCTGTCACTGGGCAGGCAACCGCTCAATCTGAGCATAGAAGCAGGCGCGTACCACGCCGAATATCAATTCGGCGGCCTGGCACTGGCCAATCTGACCGTCAAAGATGGAGCATCCGATGCCAAAATGAATTTCGCCTCCCCCAACCTGACCAGGATGTCGCTCCTGAGCTATGAAACCGGCGCCTCCGATGTCTCAATGACCGGGTTGGGGAATGCGGATTTTGCCAGCCTGCTTTTCCATGGCGGCGCGGGAAACTTTACGCTTGATTTTTCCGGCAGCCTCAAGCGGGAAGGCAGTGTAAATATTGAAACCGGAGTAAGCAACACCACCTTGGTAATCCCTTCCGGCATCCCTGTCCAGCTTACCGTGGATGGTGGTCTGTCGAATGTCACAACGGCCTCGGGTTGGTCAAAAAATGGCAACCTGTACACCCAGACCGGCAGCGGACCGCAGCTTACCATCGTTGTTAACATGGGTGCAGGAAATCTGACCATCACTCGCTGACAGTCCTGACGCCTCGTCCAAGCAGTAGACGAGGCGTTTATTTTTTATATTTTTTTGGGGGATGGGTTTCCAATAATTAAGCTGATTCTTCGACGGTGGAGGGAACGCCTTTGGTGCTGCCAGCCGCATATCCCCGTCCCAAGTCGTGACAAATAGACACAATTATGATGATAATCGGAGTAAAAGGTCATATTTCTAGCATGACCTCTATCACTTGCCCGCTCTCTTAACAAACAATACAATATAAAAAGATAAAAATTGCCTTAATATCCAGAAAGGGAAGTTCTTATGCAAATCACACGTCAAGCCGACTATGCAATTCGCGCAGTTAGTTACCTCGCCAAACAAGGACCCAACCAACGCGCCGCCACAAGTACCGTTGCGCAGGAAATGAAGATCCCGCCGTCCTTTCTGGCTAAAATCATCTCCCAGTTGTCGATCGCCGGTTTACTTCACACCAGCCGTGGAGCACGCGGTGGAGTAACCCTGGCACGCGATGCCAGGGATATTTCCCTGCTCGATGTGGTCGAAGCCATCGATGGGCCGATCCTGCTCAATGAATGTGTCGGCGACCCGGCCGACTGTGTTTTTATTGATGATTGCCTGGTCCATCCAATCTGGGTGGAAGCACAGGAAAGCCTGGTCAAGCGCCTGCGTGAAACCAGGTTCGACAAGTTGGCCGTAAAAAACAAATGAGCAATTGCTCTAAACATTAATGAAAATCCCCTCCCGGCGTATAATAGCCTGGAGGGGATTTTCTTTCACATTAAGGAGATGAAATATGACCGGACCTCGCATCATCCGCGCCCCGCACGGCACCACTCTCACATGTAAATCCTGGCTCACCGAAGCCCCTTATCGAATGATCCAAAACAATCTGGACCCGGACGTGGCCGAACGGCCGCAGGACCTGGTGGTCTACGGCGGACGCGGCCAGGCTGCCCGCAATTGGGAATGTTTTAATGCCATCCTTGAATCGCTAAAAAACCTGGAAGACGATGAGACCTTGCTGGTCCAATCAGGCAAGCCGGTGGCGGTTTTTAAGAGTTATCCGGATGCCCCGCGCGTCCTGATTGCCAACTCCAACCTGGTGCCGCATTGGGCCACCTGGGAGCATTTTGACGAACTGGCTGCCAAAGGCTTGATCATGTACGGCCAGATGACCGCCGGGTCATGGATCTATATCGGCACGCAGGGGATTTTGCAGGGCACATATGAAACCTTCGGCGCGCTTGCCAATATCAAAGGCTGGGGCTCGCTCAAAGGCAAATTCTGCCTGACGGCCGGCCTAGGCGGGATGGGCGGAGCGCAGCCAATGGCCATCACCATGAACGAGGGTGTCGGCCTGATTGTCGAAGTAGACCCGGTCCATGCCAAGCGCCGCCTGGATGCCGGTTACGTAGACCGCGTGGTGGACACTCTCGAAGAAGCCATGACGTTGGTGGATGAATATAAAGACCAGGAAAAGCCGCAGTCGATCGGCTTGATTGGGAACGCCGCAGATATCACCCAGGAATTGGCGATGCGCGGAATTATTCCAGATGTGGTTACCGACCAGACCTCTGCGCACGAGGCGCTTATGTACATCCCATCCGGCTTGAGCGTGGCGGCGGCAGCCGAGCTGCGCAAGTCCAATCCGGGGGAATATAAAAAACGGGCGATGGCCTCCATGGCGCAGCATGTGAAAGCCATGCTGGCGTTCCAAAAAATGGGCGCCGAGGTATTTGATTATGGTAACAACCTGCGCCAGCAAGCCTACAACTACGGGGTGACAGATGCATTCGAGTTCCCCGGCTTCGTGCCAGCCTACATCCGCCCCTTGTTTTGCGAAGGCAAGGGACCCTTTCGCTGGGTGGCGCTCTCCGGAGATCCGGAAGATATTTACCGCACCGATGAGGCCGTCGCGGCGCTCTTTCCCCAAGATGATCACCTGCAGCGCTGGCTTAAAGATGGCGCGTGAGAAGGTGCCCTTCCAGGGGCTGCCGGCGCGCATCTGCTGGCTGGGCTACGGTGAACGCCTCCAGGCCGGCCTCAAATTCAATCAGATGGTGGCAGATGGAACCCTCAAGGCGCCCATCGTGATTGGCCGCGACCACCTGGACTGCGGATCGGTGGCCAGCCCGAACCGGGAAACGGAAGCCATGAAAGACGGCTCGGATGCCATCTCCGACTGGGCCATTCTCAACGCCATGATCAATGCGGTTGGCGGGGCCACCTGGGTCTCGTTCCACCACGGCGGCGGGGTGGGCATGGGATACAGCCAGCACGCCGGCCAAGTCATTGTAGCTGATGGTACGCCCGCAGCCGCCAAACGGTTGGAGAGGGTACTGACCACCGATCCGGGCCTGGGCGTGGTCCGGCATGCCGATGCCGGGTATGAGCAGGCCATTGCAGCCGCCAAACGGCATGGAATCCAGATGCCGATGTTGAAATAACTGCAATAGGTATTGGTTTTAGCTTTACTACCGGTCAAGATGCCGGCCTGCCCAGACTTCTCTTCCTCGCAATACCGGTTTATTTTAGGCTGGGGTATGCCTCGCAGAAAAGTCGATTAACGCAGGCGCTGCCGCCTTGCCAAATCTTGGGATTGATTTTTCTCACATACATTTTTGGGTTAAATGGGTGGATTCCATAACCATTGAAAATTGAAAATTCTTTGAGGCGATCCATTCTCCCGGCTTAACGCTCGCGGGTATTTTTAGCTTATAATGCAGGCGAATTGGGAATTCGAACAATTCGTGCACCTTTCGGGTGGCCCTGCGGGCAGCTACGCGGCCCCTACAGCATGCACGCCTGCATCTCGAATCGGCTGATCGCCACTTCTGGGCTTTGCGCTTGAATACTTATTCATCTACGAAGCGGTTCCCGGAAAACTTGGGCAGGACAAAGTACGTATCCAAAAAAATATGTTGACGCGCTTTATCCGTGATTTTCAGATAATGGTTACTTGAACCGGAGTTACTATTCATGGCAACAAAACGAATTGCAGTGCTGACCAGCGGTGGGGATGCCCAGGGAATGAACGCAGCGGTGCGGGCCGTAGTGCGAACCGCACTGGAAAAAGAGGCGGAAGTTTACGCCGTATATGAAGGCTACCAGGGCCTTGTGGAAGGCGGGGATTACATAAAGAAAATGACCTGGGATTCCGTCGCCGGGATTCTGCAGCGCGGCGGGACCATTATCGGGACAGCCCGCAGCGAAGAGTTCCGCAAACCGGAAGGACGACGGGCAGCTGCACGCAATATGATCTTGAACGGCATCGACGGGCTGGTTGTCATCGGTGGTGATGGATCCTTGACAGGAGCAAATCTTTTCCGCCAGGAGTGGCCGTCCATCGTCGCCGGCCTGGCCGCAAGCGGCGAGATTTCCGCGGAACTGGCTGCCAGCCACCCCAACCTGCTCATCGTCGGATTGGTTGGTTCCATCGACAATGATTTTTCGGGTCCCGATATGACCATCGGTGCGGATAGCGCCCTTCACCAAATCACCGAAGCCGTGGATGCCATCACCAGTACGGCAGCCAGCCATCAGCGCACCTTTATCGTAAAGGTGATGGGACGCAATTGCGGATACCTGGCGCTGTACAGCGCCCTAGCCACCGGCGCCGATTGGGTCCTGATCCCGGAAGCGCCTCCGGATGTGAATAACTGGCAGGAGGTGATGCTCGAACGCCTGAAAGCAGGCACCAAGGCCGGACGGCGGGACCATATTGTCATCATGGCGGAAGGCGCACGCGACCGTGATGGGAATTATATCGGCAGCACCGACGTGCAGCGCGTGCTGGAGCAGCACCTGGGCGAGGAAGTGCGCGTGACCGTGCTCGGGCACGTCCAACGCGGCGGCCGGCCGAGTGCTTACGACCGCATCCTGGCCACACAGTTGGGGTATGAAGCAGTAATGACTCTGCTGAAAGCCAAGCCCGAGGACGATCCCGTGGTGGTCGGCACCCGAGCCAACCATATCAAACATTTCTCCTTGGTGGAATGCGTGGAAAAGAGCCGCGCTGTCGCGGAAGCAATCGCAGCTAGGGATTATGAAAATGCCATGAACTTGCGCAGCCCCAGTTTTAAAGATGCTTTCAACACCCTGACAACGATGGTCCGGGCGTTACCCAACCCTGCATCGCCCGATCAAAAGCATTTCCGTATCGGGGTCATGAATTCGGGTGCACCCGCGCCCGGGATGAACACTGCCGCCCGGGCTGCCATCCGCCTGGGACTGGACCAGGGTCATGTCATGCTGGGAATTAAAAACGGCTTCGAGGGGTTGGCAAAAGGGGAAGTCGAGGAAATGCAATGGATGGGCGTGAGCGGCTGGGCTTCCCTGGGCGGATCCATGCTGGGCACCAGCCGGGTCGTGCCGCAGGGCAGTGACCTGTACGCCATCGCGCGTGTCATCGAAAACAAACACATCCAGGCGCTATTGGTGATCGGTGGCTGGAACGGGTACGAAGCGGTTCACACCACGCTGGTTTCCCGGCCCAATTTCCCGGCCTTCAACATTCCGATCATCTGCCTGCCGGCTTCGATCAATAACAATCTGCCTGGCACCGAGTTCAGCATTGGCGCGGACACAGCCCTGAACAGCATCGTCGAAGCAGTCGACAAGATCAAACAGTCCGCAGTTGCCACCCGGCGCTGTTTCGTGGTCGAAGTGATGGGGCATTGGAGCGGCTACCTGGCACTGATGGGAGGCATCGCCACCGGTGCAGAACGGGTTTACCTCCCAGAAGAGGGTGTCACCTTGCGTGATATGCAGATCGACGTGGCCAACCTGAACCGCGCTTTCGATGCCGGCAAACGGTTGGGCTTGATCCTGCGGTCTGAATATGCCAACAAAGTCTACAATACCCCTTTCATGTGTGCCCTTTTCGAAGAAGAGGGGCAGGGTGCTTTCGACGTGCGCCCGGCTATCTTGGGGCACCTGCAGCAAGGCGGCGATCCATCCCCATTCGACCGAATCCAGGCCACCCGGCTCTCCCGTTTATGCCTGGACTACCTCATCGAGCAATGCAACAAGGAGAGCAACAACTGCGCCTTCATTGGTTTGCAAAAAGGGCAGATTAATTTCCATGACATGCAGGATTTCGACCGGATGATCGATGCCAGCCACGAGCGTCCCAAGGAACAGTGGTGGTTGGAACTGAAAACCATCGCCAGTATGATGGCAAAGCTCGGACCGGGTGGTTGATAATAACCATTCCGGAATATCCGGGGGGAGTGCAGGAAACCCTTTCAAAAAACCTGAAATTGGATCTGGAAGGTAGTACTTTATTGTGATTGAAATGAAAATTCCCTAATAGTATTATTGTAGGTGATAAATATCCTATTAATACACAAAGAAGGCTATCATGTTCAATTTCGGAAAGAAAGTTGAAAAAGATCCTCAGAAAGCCTTGGATAATGCCAAGAAAACCGTGAACAGCGGGATCACGGGCGGGTTGACAAAAGCCTTTATGGGCAAGGATTTTGTCAATAATATGAACAGCGCGATGGATCAGGGCCAGGCAGCCCTGGATGGTCTCCAGCAACAGCAATGGCTCGCCCAAAACGGTCTGGAAGCATCCGCGGAAGTTGTCTCGGTGCAGGACACCGGTGCTACAGTCAATATAAATCCGGTAGTGCTCTTACAAATGAAAGTCACACCGGTAGCTGGGGCTCTTTTCGACGTGACCACCCAGACGATGGTCTCGCGCATCGCCGTGCCGCGTGCAGGAGACAAGATCAAGATCAAGTACAACCCGGCCAACCCCCAGCAAGTTGCTGTCCTATAACCAGGCTAAAATTACGGTAATAGAGCAGACGGGCTCGAGGGCCTGCCTGCTCTTTACATTAAAATCTGTGGATCAAATTTGCACGGCCTAATTGCACCACCCAACCCCGGCGCGCCGGTGCGAACGGCCTCCGTCCGGCTGGCAACGCCCAGTATGGCTACCGGCTGAACAAATGGTTCCATCCGTATGCTCCCTGATCTCCAACGGAGCAGCAATCTAATTGCTGGCCAGCCCCATAAGATAAGGTGGTTAATGATTGAAAAGGAAAGTTCTTCAGTCTGGCAATTCCCAAAGAGTCATAAAATAAATTAGATAATTTTAGTGGTGTATTATCGACCTTAATTTACGGAAGGTAACAAGAACGAATCCTGCATGAATGGCCGGGTAGAAACGAGCAGGCTCGGCAGAACAAGAAAAGAGGAGAAATCGGATGAAAACAAAAGGGTTCTTTGTTCTGACTGGTACGATTATCTTGATGCTGGCATCCAGTGGGTGTACCTTTCCCATGCCCACACCCGGGCTGCCGACCTGCCCAACCGCCGGCTTGCAAGCACCCGTACTGACCAACCCGGCCATGTGGTCGGTGGTCGCATCGCTGGAGCCTTCTCTGACATGGACCTATCCCAACGTTAACTGCAACCCGCAGGGTTACGCTATCGACTTAAGGACCGGACCATTATTCACCGACCACCTGGGCGGCGGCACCGGCAACCCCTCCACTTCCTGGGGGCCTGGCAGTCCCCTCCAGCCCGGGCGGGAATACGAATGGGGTGTGCAGGCCATCAATGGGACCACTATGGGTCCGCCCGCCGGTTTCGATTATTTCTTTACCGGTCCGATGTGCGACACGAGCGCTCTAGCAGCCTCCACCCTGCTCCAGCCTGCTAACGGTGCAATCATAAACGAACTGGAACCAACCTTGATCTGGCAATATCCGGACGCCTGCCTGCCGCAGGGCTACCGGGTGGACCTTTTCACCGACCCGACCTTCGCCGATACCAGCCTGAGCGGCGGCACGGGCAACCCGTCCACACGCTGGGGCCCGGGCAACCCGCTGGCTAACTGCACGGTCTACTACTGGAAGATCACACCGATCAACGATACCACCCTGGGCCCGGCTTCGATTGTTTTTTCCTTCACCACCCATGCCCCGGGAATCTGCGCCAAACCAGCTCCGGTGATTCAAAATCCGATCATCTTCCTGGCCACTCCCTCCTTGACTCCCACCCAAACGCCTTCGCCGACGCCCACTCCGTCCAGTTTCACCTTCATCCCGAACACCAATGCCAATTGCCGCAGCGGACCCGACCTGGTCTTTGGCATCCTGGATGTGGTTCTGAAAGGCCAGTCCTTCCAGATGGACGGGCGCAACCTAGCTGGCAGTTGGTACCGCATCATGCTCAATCCCAACCAGGGCTGCTGGGTGCCCTCTATAGCAGGCGCTCCTTCTGGAGACCCGATGACCCTGCGGGTGTTATTCGAACCACCCACCCCCACCCCCGTCCCCCCGACTGCCACGCTGGCAGCCTGTTCCCGCATCACGAATCCGAAGGTCTGCAGCGCCCAACCGAATTGCCAATGGAATCTCGGTGTGACCGGCGGAGGCGCATGCACCAGTAAATAGCTGGTCAAGGGATTCTTTTAACCACAATTCCGCGGGAGACCGCCGTGGGGCAGGCACACGTGTGCCTGCATCGCATCTTACACAAGAACCCGTTTCCTGGCAGGAAACGGGTTCTTATTCTCGATCCAGGTCATAGATTGCCTCACATGCCGAAAGCGGCGTTGGCCACTTCCGGTAGGGCTTCGAAGGCCGGGCGGGCAAAATAGTAGCCCTGAAAAATGCTGATGCCGGCTTCCCGCAGCCAATGGTATTCATCCGCGTTCTCTACCCCTTCGGCTACGATTTCGATGGCCAGACGCTCACAGACATGCTTTACACCGGAAAAGATGCTCTGTTTGACAAAATCCTGGTGAATATTGCCGATCAAGTACCGGTCTAGTTTAATGTAATTCGGCTGGTACTCCGCCAGCAATTTCAGGCCGGAATAGCCCGCTCCAAAATCGTCTATGGCGGTGGTAAAGCCAAAATCCTGGATCAGCCGCAGGTATTGCAGCAAATTGCGCTGGTCGGTCAGGCTTTCCATTTCAAGGACTTCGAAAATAATCTTTTCCACCGGGATACCCCATTGCGCGGATGCCTGGAAGGTGGTCATGATGCTCAGGTCAATCTCGAAAATACTTTGCGCAGACAAGTTGAGGTTCAAGCGGTTGGGGATTTTCAGGCGGCTGGCCAGGCAAATGGCTTTCGAACGGCAGATTTCGTCGAATCTGGGAAAATCGTTTTCGGGTACCTGGGCAAATACTGATTCGGAGGGTTCTCCATGTGGCCCACGCACCAGGGCCTCGAAGGAAATGATCTCCCGGTTTCTGGCATCCACGATGGGTTGGAACGCAAAACTGAATTCGAATCCGATATTCCCGTTGGTTTTGTAGGGAAAAGTTGGTTTGACGGGCCTGGAACAATTCTGCATGTCTTTTTCCTGATTCCGGCTGGATTTGTTCCTCAAAAGGAACATGCCGGAAAATGCCAGCTGTAATGATGGTGCGGGAATCAACCCAGTTCCCATCATAACCACCCCTTCTCTAAAGCGCTATCCTAGAATAAAGGTTCTTTGCTGCCTAATTTTTGACCACTTAAAGGCAGTTTTCTGCCTGTGTTGTCCGGAACATCTTATCTACCAATATTTTGAGCATGTATGTTGAAACACAGGTTTTTCAGGGATTCATCATGAAATGACTTCAAGGTACTAAATTGGGATTAGGTTAAAAAGAACAGCCGCCTGGATCCGAAGTCCGAAGAATTCAGACTCCGGCCAAAAGATCTTCCCCCCTTTTAATAAATTATTCGGCTAGATCATTTTTCCGCCGGTGATAGTGCCGGCTCTTGCTGCGGTACATGGCGTCATCGGCCAGGCTGATGACTTTTTCGAGCGAGAGACCGGCCTGGCGTACTGCTGCACCCATCGAAATGCTCAATTCTGGATCTCGGTAGAATTTATTATTCAATTCCGACAGCATCTGCACACGCTGCATGGACTCGTTGGCTGCCTTAATATCTGAGCCCGGCAGGAAAATGGCAAATTCGTCCCCTCCGATGCGCGCCACGGTCTGGCCTGGCTCGAGGCATGCTTTGAACACTTCGGCGGCCCGGCGGATAAGGGCGTCCCCAGCCTGGTGGCCCAGGCTATCGTTGACTTCTTTCAAGCCGTTGAGATCGGCGATGATAATGCAAAGCGGGCCTGGTTGCTCTTTTTCGAGCGTTTGAAGGGTTTCTTCAAAAAACGTGCGGTTGTACAAACCGGTCATCACGTCGTGGGTGCCCAGGTATCGCAGGTATTCTTCCGCCTTATTCCGGGCGGTGACATCCAGAATGGCCACCATCACCCAGCTGAAATCGTCCGCATGGCCGGGCATGACCCGGAAGTCCAGGTGGATATTGATCGGTTCACCATCCAGCGCGTAGTTGATGCCATCCTGCTCGTAAGCCAGCTTGCCATTCCACAACTCCACCAACTCTCTTCCAAAATGCGTACCCATTTCATCGCGAAAAACCTGGTCCAGGTGCGCCAGGAGGTGTTCTTTTGAATCCGCCCTGAACATTTCCAGGGTTTTCTGGTTCACATTCAGAACTTTGATCAACCCCATGCAGGTGGTCACCACTTCCGGGTGCTCTTCCAGGTGGGACCGCAGATCGACCACCCCGCTGGTGCGCAGGTTATCAAAATAGGTCTTGACTGCGCTGTAATCTTCTTCCCAAAGGGAAATGGGTGAAGCCTCAAATAAACTCTGCAAACGCCGCTCGGCCATTTTACGAATGGTAATATCCTCCATCGAGACCAGTACATGTTCCCAGCTCTGTTCATTTCCAGGCAACATGCGCCAGTGCAACAGGATATCGATCGGCTGCCCGTCCAGGCTGTAATTTATCCCCTCACCTGACCATCGCAAATCACCGGCCCACATCGCCAGCAATTCTGAACGGAAATGCGACCGCATGCCGTCTCGGAAAACCTGATCGAGGCTGGCAGCCAGTTGTTTCTGGGAAGTTGCGTTAAGCATCTTAAGGGTCTGCTGGTTAACGTGCACAATTCTTATCGCGTGCATACAGGTATCCGCAAAATCGGGATGATTATCCAGATATGTTTCAAGCGAGTCGACCCCATTCAGCTTGAGTTCATCAAAGAGGTGTTTGATGCCGCTGAAATTTTCCTCCCAAAGGGAAATGGGGGCGTATTCGAACAAGCTTTGAAAATGTTCCTGGACAACCGATGCTGGCATGGCTCATCCTTTCCCGACGGGAAATCACGACATTAATTATCCATTTCATTATACAACCATTAAAAGTTCACAGGGAATCGCTGATGGATTGCGACAATCGTACTCTTTGCATGGAAAGCATGTCCCAGTATTAAGATATTTGCGGGATAAATCCCCAGGCCGCCCCGCTGGCTTTCCGCGGTACAATCTCCACATCGATCAGTAATTTCACAATCAAAAATCATCAATCAGAAATCCTTCTATCCTATGCCATCCGATACACAAGTCATCTATTCTATGATGCGGGTTGGGCGCATCCATCCCCCCAACAAACAAGTCCTGCGGGATATCTCGCTGGGCTTCTATTACGGTGCCAAGATCGGTGTGCTCGGCCTGAACGGTGCCGGCAAGTCCACCCTGCTTCGCATCATGGCCGGCCAGGATAAAGATTACGTCGGCGAGATCTCGATGAGCAAGGGCTACAGCGTTGGCCTGCTCGAGCAGGAGCCACAGCTCGACCCACAAAAGACCGTTATCGAGGTCATCCGCGAAGGTGTCCAACCCATCGTGGAGTTGCTGAAGCGCTTCGACGAGGTTAACGCTAAATTTGCTGAACCGGATGCAGACTTCGGGGCATTGATCGCCGAACAGGCCAGCCTGCAGGAGGCGCTCGACAAAGTCGACGCCTGGAACCTGGACAGCCATCTTGATTTGGCCATGGACGCCCTGCGCTGCCCGCCTACGGAAACACCCGTCAAGGTTCTCTCTGGAGGTGAACGCCGGCGTGTGGCTCTCACCCGGTTGTTGCTGACCGAACCGGATATCCTGCTGCTTGACGAGCCCACCAACCACCTGGATGCTGAATCCGTGGCCTGGCTGGAGCACCACCTGCGCGAATATAAGGGCACGGTCATCGCCGTCACGCATGACCGCTATTTCCTTGACAACGTAGCCGGCTGGATCCTCGAACTGGACCGCGGCTACGGCATCCCCTGGAAAGGTAATTACTCTTCCTGGCTGGAGCAGAAGAAAAACCGGCTGGCTCTGGAGGAGAAGAGTGAATCCAGGCGCCAGAAAACGCTCGAGCGGGAATTGGAATGGATCCGCATGTCACCCAAAGCTCGCCAGGCCAAGGGGCAGGCCCGCCTGACCGCCTATGAGCGGCTGTTGAGCCAGGAAACGGAGCAGCGCCGGGAAGAATTGGAAATCTACATCCCGCCCGGCCCCCGCTTGGGGGATATCGTCATCGAAGTGGAAGGGGTCAGCAAGGGTTATGGCGACCGGTTGCTGCTGGATAACTTCAGCGCCAAAATCCCGCCCGGCTCGATCGTCGGCGTGATTGGACCAAATGGGGCCGGCAAAACCACCCTCTTGAAAATGATCACCGGGCAGGAAACCCCTGACCAAGGTACCATCCGAATCGGAGAAACGGTCAAGTGGGCTTATGCCGACCAGGCTCGTACTCTCGACCCGGAAAAGACCGTCTGGGAGGAGATCACCGGCGGCGCCGAGACACTCACCCTGGGTACACGCACCATGAACTCGCGCGGGTATGTCTCTTCCTTCAATTTTTTAGGCCCCGATCAGCAGAAAAAGGTCGGTGTGTTGTCTGGCGGTGAGCGCAACCGTGTGCACCTGGCCAAAACGCTCACGCAGGGGGCCAATGTGATTTTGCTCGATGAGCCCACCAACGATCTGGATATCAACACCCTGCGCGCCCTGGAGGAAGCACTGGAAGATTTCGCCGGCTGCGCCATCGTAGTCAGCCATGATCGCTGGTTTCTGGACCGCATCGCCACCCATATCCTGGCCTTCGAAGGCGACAGCCAGGCGCGTCTGATCCTTGGAAATTGGACTGATTACGAGACCCACATGCGCGAGACGTACGGGAAAGACCTCCAGCCGCACCGTGTGAAATACAGGACATTGAAACGATAATCAAGATCAATATTAAGCGCGACACGACCCGGCCTTTTGACCGGGTCGTTAGCGAGGGGGAAACGCACAACTTTGTTAGCAGTTTCCAAATATAATAATAGTACTTCTAGATGAATAATTCATGAATGAATCCTGGTTTTGCAGATAATTGAAGCCGGTTTCATCAATCCCCAATTTACGCTGCACCTTGATAATCCGTTCTTATACATTTCAACTTGGTTACACCTGGGAAATAAAGCGACCCGGCTTTACACCGGGTCGTTTCTAAGGAGGAGAAGAAGAATGTTCGCCTGTTCCTACCGCTTCTAAACAATATCATAGCACTCGATAATGAACCACCCATGAATTAGATTGTGCAAGAGTTTTTCTGTAAATTCAAGGTCAAGTGCTTCCTCTGAAAGAAAAACAAAAAACATAGAACCTTAAAACGTCAAATATATTCTGCCTGTCAGCCACTCCTCGCTGATCTCAGCATGAATAGCAGAGACCAGACGCAGACAAGAAGCCTGATTCGGAAAGATGCTCACCACGCGGGCTCTCCGTCGGACTTCGCGATGCAGACGTTCCACACCATTCGTGGTCCGGAGCAAACGTCGATGGGCAGCTGGAAAGGCGAAGACCGTCAGGCCTTCCGGGATATTGGCTGCCATCCACTCCGCCAGACGGGAGGCGGTCTTCAGGTACTTCTGAACTGTCCTGGCCAGGTAGGCGTCGGCAGTGGAGCGATCGGGAGCATTGAAGATCGTGCGGATGTCCTCAGCGACCTCCGCCGCCATGTCCTTGTGCGGGATATAGGCTTGAGCATTTCGCTGCAGGTGAAATTGGCAGCGCTGCCAGGGGAGGCTCCCAAAGACTGCCTGCCTGGCCATACGTAAGCCTGAGTGGTCGTCGCTGGTGATCAGCTGGATCCCGCCCAGCCCGCGGGCTTTCAGGCTCTCCAGAAAGGCCCGCCAGTGCACTTCGTGCTCACTCAGGGACACCGAAAGACCCAGGATCTCGCGTTTCCCGCCCAGATTGACGCCCACAGCGGTCAATACGGCCAGGTCACGCACTTGTCCGTCCTCCCGGACCTGCTCGTAATAGGCATCCAGGATGAGATAGGGATATTCGCCCAGTGGTCGGTTCCGCCACTTCTCCAGCTCGGTGTCCAGCAGGGCGGCTGCATCGCTCACCTGGGCCGAAGAAACCGAAATGCCGCACAGCTGCTCGGTGATCGCTTTGACCTTGCGGGTGGAACTCCCTGGACATACATCTCCGCCAGCGCCAGGGTCAGAGCTCGCTCGCTGCGCAGCCCTTTCTCCAGTGCTTCCGGGTAGAAACCGCCTTCACGCACCTGGGGCACATCAAAGGTGATCTTCCCGACCCGGGTCTGCATGCTCTTCGGTTTGAAGCCATTGGCATGAGCTTCCCGTTCTGGCGTCCGTTGGTAAGGTGCGGCATTCAGGTAATGCTGCCGCTCGGCTTGCATGGCGGCGTTGAGGATCGTCCGGATCAGCTCCGGGAGAATGTCTAAACCTTGTTCGCTGACCTGCTGCAGCAGGTCAGCAGGTAGGGTACAATCCTGCTGGTAGGTCATGGTGTCTCCTTTTGGCTGCTAACCTGAGGATAACACCTGACCTACTAATTTTACAGAAAATATCTTACACTACTATGAATTATGGTTTTTTAGGTGGTCTAAATATGGTCAGAAATGAGAATATTTTCGTTGATTGAATTGCAGGAAAAACGGATGAATTCGTCCAGTTTGCTGGGTATCGAAAAAACCAAAAAGATTCTCCTTTAAAAAACCGAATAGTAGGTGGCTCTCGCCCGTATATAATTTAAGGAGTTTTTCTTTCCATTGTAAATCCCCCCAAGGAGAAATTATGGCAAACAGCGCCACCCTGATCGAAACGCAAGCACTGGTAAAACGCTACGGCGATAAGCTGGCAGTGGATAATGTCAGCTTCGAAGTACAGGCTGGGGAGGTGTTCGGCTTTTTGGGCCCTAACGGCGCCGGGAAAACCACCACCATCAAAATGATCGTCGGGCTGCTGCAGCCCACTTCAGGCGCGATCCGGGTTGCCGGGTACGACGTGCAGACCCAGCCCCTTCTGGCCAAAGCGGTCAGCGGCTACGTGCCGGATACGCCCAACCTGTATGCCAAGTTGACCGGGCGCGAACTACTGCGTTTCGTGGGTGACCTGTATAACCTGGATCGCCCGCGGTTGGCGCAACGTACCGAAGAATTGCTGCGCGTGCTTGACCTGACCGACGCAGCCGACCAAACCATCGATTCATACAGCCATGGCATGCAGCAGAAAGCCTCCCTGGCAGCCGCGCTGATGCACGACCCCAGGGTGCTGGTACTGGATGAACCGACAGTGGGCCTGGACCCCAAGTCGGCCCGCCTGATCAAGGATATCCTGCGCCAGATGGCCGAGCGCGGTACGGCGGTATTTCTCTCCACCCACATCCTGGAGATTGCCGAGCGTATGTGCGACCGCATTGGCATCATCGACAAAGGCGCACTGGTTGCGGTGGGAACCATGAACGAACTGCGCTCGCTTGGCAAAGCCGGCGAAACCAGCCTGGAGGATATCTTCCTGGGTCTGACCGGCGGGGCCGAAGAAGCCGAGATCTCCGAGATTCTAAAATGAACAGTCTGTCTGCCCTGCCCTCCGGGCGATTGTTCCCGGCCGTCTGGAAACTATTGCGCCTGCGACTGCTGCTCACATGGAATGCATTCAAGCACGCCAAAACCCGACGGAAGATCGGCACGATTGTGATCGTGATCCTTGTGCTGGCCTTCGCCAGATTCATCTTCTTCCTGAGCTGGCTCCTGTTGGGATTCCTGCGTTCGGCCAAACTGACCCAGTACGTCGGGTTTGATGTTGCCCCCTTCCTGCAAACTGTGCCGGTGCTGGTATTCACCCTGCTGTTCGTGGGAATTCTTTTCTCCAGCTTTGGCGTGCTCCTGCAGGCGCTGTACCTCTCGGGCGACATGGATTTCATGCTGACTTCGCCGGTACCCATCCGGGCGGTTTTTATCACCAAGCTGCTGCAGGCAGTGCTGCCCAATTTCGGGCTGGCAGCCCTTTTCGGCCTGCCGTTGTTGTACGGGCTGGGGTTCACCGGGCATTACGACCTACTTTACTACCCGCTGGTGCTGCTATGCATGGTCGCCCTTACGCTGGCCGCTGCCGGTCTCTCAGCGTTGCTGGTCATGCTGGTGGCGCGTATGTTCCCACCCCGCCGGGTTGCGGAAGTGCTGGGGTTCCTGACGGCCACTCTTTCCATCCTGTGTTCGCAAAGCGGCAACCTCTTCAACGCCTTGGGACGCGATGTCACGATCTCAGGCCCCCAGGTAAATGGAGCTTTTGCCTTGCTGATGCGGTTCAATACGCCCTGGAACCCGTTGAACTGGGCCGGCACAGGCCTGGTGAACGTTGGCATGGGCCGCTGGCTGGCAGGTCTCGTTCAGGTGGCACTGATCCTTGGGCTTTCGGCGCTGGCCTTTTCATTCGCCCTTGTTACCGCCGAACGCTGGTATTACAGCGGCTGGGCCGGGATGCAGGTGGTGGCTTATCGGAAAAAAACCGCCCGCCCCGGGCGGGACCGCGTGGTCACAGCCGGATCCGTTCCTGAAAATACCAGCCTGGCCCGGCTGCAGGTGAGGCGTCTGTTGCCTGCCCCAGTTCGAGCCATCCTCCAAAAGGATTTCCTGCTGCTCCGTCGTGACATGCGCAATCTCTCCCAGTTGGTCACCCCGCTGATCTTCGGAATATTCTATACCTTCATTTTTTTGCGCCCCGGGGACTCCATATTCCCGGATAGCCCGGATACGCCGGCAATCTTCTCTGCGATCTCCCGCTTTGTATCCACCTATGGGAACATTGGCATGAGCCTGTTTGTCGGCTGGATGCTGCTCAGCCGGCTGGCAGGGATGGCTTTTTCGTCGGAGGGAAGAAATTTCTGGATATTAAAGGCCTCCCCGGTACGTGCCTCGTACCTGTTAACGGCCAAGTTCCTGGTGGCCTACCTGCCGACCCTGGCGCTGGGCCTAGTTTTCATGGTGGCTGTTTCGATCCTGCAAAGAACCTCGCCGGCCATTTTCTTGTATGGTTTGCTGGCTATCGCCATGAGCCAGGCCGGGATGGGTGGCATCCTGCTGGCTTTCGGCGTGGCGGGCGCCAACTTCAACTGGACAGATCCGCGCAGGATAAATGCCGGTATGATCGGCTGCCTGGGGCAGGCCCTGACGGCGCTCTTCCTGCCAATCGCGTTCGGCTTCTTCTTCAGTCCGCTGCTGCTCGTGACGGTCTTAAACTGGCCGCAGGTCTACGGTTACCTGGCAGGAGCCGTAGCCGGCATCGCAGTAAGTGTAACCGCCATGCTCCTGCCGCCCTGGCTGGTCCGGAAGCGGGTGGAACGGTTGAATGAGAATTGAGGTGAATTGCTGGTTTACATACCGGATCTGCGCGAGTAGAGCAGCGCGACCATCGTGACGACGTCTGCACCGTAAAGAAAAAACAAAGCCACCATCCAGGCTACGAAACCGGTGCGCACCCAGCGGAACCGCCCCGTCAGGCGCGAGCTGAACCACTCGCCGGCCCGCACAAATAGCAGCGGGTAAGTGAGCATGGCGGGGAATAGAAAGATCGCTTTCATGACCGAGAAATCCCTGTATTCCAGAGCATACAGGATGATGAAGAGCACGAAGCCGATGAAAGTCACCGCGGTCAGCCCGAAATGGGTTGCGGCGGCCAGGTTCTGATCATGTTTGAACAGGCTTTTCAAAACAAGGATGATTTCCATGGCTGCGCCCATCAGTAGCAGTAGCGTTGGCAGTAGCGCGAGGACATAGATTATCCGGGTGAGGGTGAAACCCTGGTCGCCGGTGGTGGACCACGATGCCGGCCAGTTGTCAAAATGCACGGAATTAGCCTCGGCATACAATAGTGTCCAGAGCGAAGTCCGGGTGGGTGAATAGACGTCGCCGCCTTCAATGCGTGGGTGGCGAAGCAAATCAATAATCTTGAAGGTAAAGAATCCATCTTGAATGGAGAGGATGCCTGGCCGGTAAGCAGGAGTTTGGACAAAAATTTCTGGCAGGGGCTGTCTGTCAATATTCAACAGAATGGGCGAACAATATTCCTGAACGTTTGAAATATATTGATTGAGAGGGTTAAATATTGAAAGAACCAGGGTGACCAGCCCAAATAGCCCGGCGAAGCGCAGTATTTTTTGTCGATCCTGTTTTCCCATCCACGCTTTGACAAGCAGGGCTAGAAAGATGGCAATTGCGGTAATCCACACATTGGTCTTGGAGGAAATTCCCAGGATGATAAAAAGCAGCATCAGCAGAAAGGTAACCAACCTTTCTTTCTGCAGAAACAAATATGTGCAGTAGAGTACCAGAGTGGAAAAAAGGATCGCAAACGTATCGTTGGTGGCTTGGGCGCTGATCCCAATCAGGCTTGGACTGAATGCAGCAAGTCCAAACGCGATTACTTTTAGGAGTCCATTTTCATCCGGCAGGCGGTCGAGAAACACCCCAATGACCAGCAGAGTGATCAATCCGGCCGTGTAGTTTAACATCTCCACAGCCAGGATCATGGTGCCCGGGTTGGCATTTTCAAGGCCGGTCAATTGAAGGAATTTAGCAGCGGTATAGTGGAAAAATTTAGGTTGGTAACATTCCCAGCAATCCGCTTTTTGCGGCAGGTAATTCGTTTTCAGGATCAACTGAATTACTTCGAAATGGTCATCATTGGAGTCACGGTTAAAGACCACCATTCCCAACCGCAATCCAGCGGATATTAGAAAGATGAGCAGGATCAAGGTATGGGTTCTGCGATTCGGAATATTCGTAATCTCGCTCCCAAGGTGGTTTAAAAGAGTATAACATACCTGTGCAAGTGCTTTGTTACTTGAAATGCAGGTCCTATATAACAATCCTGGAAGAGTTCGTATTTTGATTACGGGGGCTCAAAATGCATTTTCGACATTTTGGATGGCCGGCGCCTCGTGTCAGGGCTTGAAAGAAATCGTATAATGGAGGGGCCATGGTCAAGAAAGCTTTGCTGCTGGTCCTCATTGTTTGTGCGGTTGCCTGCGATCCGGCCAGGCCTATCCTCATTGCAACTCCTGCGGCAGACCAGATCAACCAGGAGGAACAGGCCGTCTACGCTTTTCTGTTGGCAAAGCTGTACCAGCATAAAGAATACGTCATCATGGCCGACACCGCGACAAGTTCCACCGGGGTGGACAGCAACACCCAGACATTGACATACGTACTGCAGAACATGCACGGAATTGCCACGGATACGCTCGCCAGTTTCCGGGCTCGCAACACTATGGCCCAGGTGCTGCGTCCAGACATGCAATTGGGCGGCCCCTATACCCTGTTAAGTCAGACCGCCAGAAGCCAGATCTTCGGCCAAAACCAAAGCGGCTGGGATATATTTTATAACCGCTACGCGCAGTCACCCGGCATCACCACGTTTTCACGCGTCGGGTTCGATGCCAGTCTCGACCAGGCCCTGGTCTATATGGGCACGCAGAGCAATTGGCTGGTCGGTGCAGGTTATTACTACTTGTTGGAAAAAGTGAACGGATCCTGGAGCATAGACCAGCAGGTGATGGTCTGGGTCTCATAAAGCGGGTTTTATTTATCATGATACCATCCCTGGGCATTTTCTCCGCCTCTACCATTTGGCATGGGCGGCTGGAGAAACAACACTGACATGCGAAAATCCCTGCGCTGGCAAGTAGCTTCATTTACGGTTATCCGGATGATCTTCAACACCCTTCACCGGATGGTTTATCCCTTCCTGGCTATTTTCGCGCGCGGCTTGGGCGTGGACCTGACAACCATTTCCTATGCCATGACCTTCCGCGGTGTGGTAGGGACGGTCGGACCGTTCGCGGCGGCCGTTGCCGACCAGCGCGGGCGGCGTTTCGGCATGCTGTTGGGAGCCGTGCTTTTCATGGGGGGAGCCGCCGTGGTGGTTTTCTGGCCCACCTTCCCCGGCTTTACCATCTCGATGGCATCGGCGACCCTCGGGAAGTATATCTTTGACCCTGGTATGCAAGCTTACATCGGCGACCGCGTCCCATATGAACGGCGCGGCCGGACGATTGCCATCACCGAGTTCGGGTGGTCGTTGGCATTTGTGGTGGGAGTCCCGCTGATGGGTCTCCTGATCGCCAGCAGAGGTTGGATGGCGCCTTTCCCTCTTTTCGTGCTGTTGGGTGTCTTCATTGTTGCCGGTCTTTTTTGGATGCTGCCTAAAGATCTTCCTCAGGCCAACATGCCGACCTCGCGCGACAATTTCCGCCTGGTACTCACCTCCCTGCCCTCCCTGGCCGGCCTGGCAGTTGGGATGCTTGCCACTGCTGCCAACGAGCAGGTCAACCTGATCTTTGGCGTCTGGCTGCAGGATTCTTTTGGCCTCAAGATTGCCGCACTCGGGGCCGCCTCGGCCGTGATCGGCATCTCTGAAATGAGTGCAGAAGGCCTGGTGGCTGCCTTCGTGGACCGTTTGGGCAAATTGCGTTCCATCGCCTTCGGGCTGGCGGTCAATTCACTGGCGGCCCTGGCCCTGCCCTGGCTCGGACGGACGGAGTGGGGAGCTTTAATCGGCTTGTTCTTCTTTTACATCTCGTTCGAATTCACCATCGTCAGTTGCATTCCCCTGATGACCGAACTGTTGCCTTCCGCACGTGCCACCCTGATGGCTTTCAATGTGGCCGCCTTGTCCTTCGGCCGTGCCCTCGGAGACATCATGGCCCCCCGGCTTTACGGTCTGGGCTTCCTGGCTGTCGCGCTGGGGGCGGTCGGCCTCAACCTGCTGGCGCTGCTGGCTCTCTCCCGGCTGGCAAAAGAAAGGCAGCAGGTTTCGGGCTGAATTAAATTACTGTTGCTCTTAATTTGCTGGCGCTCTTTCCAACTTCCACGCCGCCAATGGAATGACTGCCATCAAAATGTATGGGATTGTAAAATTCGCAGGATCCCATAATTCGGAAAATAGTACGAGTAAGGAAGCAGCCAAAAGAAGAATCGCCCCATAGACCGGTTTCATTTGCATAGTTGGTCCCTGATAAGTCATGGATGGGAACACGGTTTTCCAATTTGTCTCGCCCTTATTTCCTCCAATAATAATCAATCCGAATAATGGAATAAGCAGAAATCCCAAATCATGGGAATAGAGATGTGGAGCCACGAAAAGGCTCAAGCATGCTGCCAACACGATATGACGTAAACTCAGCAAGGGGGAGATTTTCCACAGTATGGACAAACCTACCAGCGTTGCCAGGAATAAAGCCCAGCCAAGACTGTGCAATATACTTATTCTAATTCCTGGAATGAACCTTAATACCATGCCTGTGAAGTTGAGCATGGCAGTTTCGTCTAACCCATAACCATGTCCGCCGGCACTGATGATTAGAAGGTGTATGAAATCCTTTACCCCGCTAACGCCAACCAGACCAATGCTAATCAGTGCCAGTAATGTGGACCCAGCGGCAAACCACCACCAGACCTTGCGGCGGTTAAAAAGGAATGGCACGGCCAGAATCAAAGAAATTTGCGGGCGGATGACCGTCATCGCCAGGCCTAGACCCGCCACCCAATCTTTATTTCGCACCATCCCATATAACCAAACCATGCCTCCAAGGATGAGAAAGGCCGAATCCTGTCCTTTTATAAGACCTATAAAAACAGGATAAAAGGATATTGCTGAAACAACCAGTAGCAATCTCGAACCTAAGTACCATGCCATGGATTTTAACATCTGCTCCATGAGAATAGCACTACACACAACGAAGCATACCGAAACCACCACCCAACGCCAGAAAGATGCGATGTAATCCGGAGTGCAAATCAATTGTAAAATAGGCACTAAAATTGGAGGATGGTTAAACATCAACACTTGGTCAGCGTGGAGCGAATAGCCGTAGATCGTATCCTGTACCTGAACCTCGGACGGTATATCATAAAGCAAATGGTAAGAACTGCTTGCACCAATCCTTCCGGCGG
Organism: uncultured Chloroflexia bacterium; assembly: GCA_963772245.1. Taxonomy (GTDB): domain Bacteria; phylum Chloroflexota; class Anaerolineae; order Anaerolineales; family Villigracilaceae; genus UBA877. The sequence goes on from CAVYWB010000005.1 coordinate 42,637, forward strand.
TATACAGTGCACTAAAATCGATTGGCTTGTGGGTTTCTGGCTGGAAAACCACCAACGACCATAACAAGCATTCCCAGAATATTTGGTATGCCAGTCCTGCGATCACTAAAGCCAGCAAGAAATTTGCCCGTTTCACCGAGTTCCTCCTACTGCCATACGGTTCAAAAAGGACAACCTACAATGAAAATCTAATTTTGGGGTAGGAACACAGCTTCCCTTTTGTGTTTCTCAATTGAATAGGCTTTATATATGCAGAGAGCCAAAACCATCACTGTCACAAAATACAATTCTGCGGAAAAGTGTGATAATAAAGGAATAATCGCAGCCGCGCACCAAATTAAGGCAGACTTGATCGACCATTTCTCACTCAACCAAATCATGGCGGGAATCAAAAGAACCAAATCATATGCATATGATCTTGGTGCACAGAATAAAGAAGCCGCCATGGCAATTGAAAGCAATGGGATTTTTGGCAGAGAACGAAATCGGACCACCAGGTATGCGGCAATGACCACCAGAACTGCTGTAATTGGAAGGTTGGCTGTACCGGTGATATTTTGGTTAAACCCCAATAAAGTAGGTAGAGTGTCAAACCGATAGAATATATTACCATTCACATTGCCAACCCCCTGGGAGAGCAAACCCAGCATTTGCCTGACCCAATCCGGAGTAATTAAGAATTCGATTCCACAAAGACCCAGAGTGGCCATCAGCCCCGTAAGGAAAGTTTTCCATCCGCCCATCCATAACACAAGCAGAATATAAATAATGAAAAGGTGGGGCTTAATAAGGAGGAGAGGTATGCACAGCCCGGTCAGGGATTTATGTTCGCCTGCAAGCAAGAACATTGCCAGAACCGCCCCTCCCAGAACAAGATAGGACATTTGCCCAACTCGATATACCAGCCAACTCATCCATATGACCATCGTAAACATGAAAATGCGGTTGAAAGCTCCAAACACGTGGAAATGATTCGCCAGGAAATGAATGACAATGGCCACAATAAATAGACCGATCGCCAGGAATACAATCCATGCCAATTCAAAAGGGAAGAAAGCCAGTGGTAGAAATATCCAGGAAACCCAGGGAAAATACCAGAATGGTAAATAAACCAGCCCATAATTTGTATAGATCGAATTCCCTGCTAAAACATTTCGAGCGGCCCCGTAAAAGACCTGAAAATCCCACAAATTATTGCCCCGGTCTAAATTTATTGAATAAACCATAAAACTGACCGCGAGCAAAAGATTGACCAGTACAAATACTTTATAGAGGGTTTTCCTGATCTTCATGAATCCCATCCAGTAATGCAGTTCTTCAGAGTATAGCACAGTAACATAATCTGGAAAAAGGCTTGCCTTTTATTTTATTATTTCTTTGTTTTCTAACAGGGAAATCGCACGACCGGGTCATTCTCGGCGTATAATTCCGGCATGCATTGCATGACGGAATGGTAACCCTCGCATGAAACCGAAACTGTTAACAACTCTACCTAAGAATATCCAGATGCGCTGGTACTGGTGGGGGCTGCTTGTACTGCTCCTGTCTCTGTGCAGCTATGCCCTGGCAGTCAGAATTGTTAACTCCATTGACTATCATAACAATGACTTCTTTACATTTTGGCTGGCCGGACATATGGTCTTGCATGGAGGCGATCCGTATTCACCGGTGCAATGGATAGCCGGACACCATGAATTCGGTGTCACTTGGATCCCAAATCAGGCTTATGTCTACCCACTTCCCTTGTCCCTGTTATTCACCCCGCTAGGGTTGTTGTCACTCCATCAAGCTTTCATCGTCTGGGTAGCACTTTCCATAATTATGATTCTGGTTTCACTGGCATTATTGCTGAAAGTACAGGCAGGCTCTGGACGTTTCGCAATTCCGCTATTCGCCGGGATCATATTTTTCCGCCCTACCACCCTGACATTGTTTACTGGCCAGGTCAGCAGCTGGCTTCTATTGCTGGTGACTATCACTGCAATTCTATGGGAAAAAGGTAAATGGGAATGGGGCAGCCTGCTTTTACCCATTCTGATACTGAAAACCAACATTGGTACGCCGATGGTTGTCCTGCTTGGACTCTGGCTTTTGTTCCAGAAACGGTACATGGCCATCCTGGCAATGTTGCTCATGGGAATGATCCTGGTCGCCGTTGGCTTTCTGCAAAATCCTCAATGGGTATCTGCCTATTGGGGCATCGGCAATACTAAGCTGGCGGAGACCTTCGGTGGTTCCCCGACCGTCTGGGGGCTGGGGGCGCTGATCAGTCATAATCAAATTACAGCCACGCTGATATTCGGCAGTCTGGCAGGATTGCTGGTCCTGTTCGGGTTTTTCCGGGTCCTGCTGCCTTCCCATGCAACCCTGCGGCCGGTGAGTGTGCTCGCGCTGGCAGTTTGTGTGACCCTGTTGGTCACCCCCTACACCTGGACCTACGATCAATTGCTGTTGATCCTTCCTCTTACCACGGCCGTCCTCGCGATGGACCGGATGGGAATGCGCTTTGGATTGACTGCAGCCGTTTTCCTCGAGATCGATGTCCTGGCTGTTATTATATTGATTTTCGACACCCTGCTGCAGGTGGAGATATTGAACGTGCTGGTCCCCCTTGCTGTATTTGGTCTGTGCTTATTTTGGCTGACTCGTGACGTACCTGCGCCCGTTAAGGAGAGGACACAAAGTTAGAAATGTAAATCACAGACACTTACACCTGCTGCAATTGCAGGTGGTACCGCGGATGAACACCGATCTTTGATAAAACCTGATGACAAACATTTATATATAATTTATCTGCGTTCATCTGTGAAAAAAAACGTATTTAATTATTACAACAAAAATGGAGTACCCATGCCTCTGGCACCTTTCCAGTTGGAACGTTACTTCGCCAAATACGAATTCAAGGTTAAATACCTGCTTAGCCCATCGGATTGCGAAAGCCTGTCCATGGCCGAACTGCTCCAGATGGCCGGTCCAGCCAGCCTGGAGCTCTGGCAGGGTCTGCGGTTAAGTTATACCGAAAGCCAGGGTCATCCCTTATTGAGGCGCGAGATCTCCGGGCTCTACCAGCATATTCCTCTCGAAAATATTATCATTGCTGCTCCAGAAGAAGCAATCTTCATCGCCATGCAGACATTACTGAAGCCGGGAGACCAAGTTGTGGCCATATCCCCGGCTTACCAATCGTTGCATGAGATCGCCCGTTCCATCGGATGCGAAGTCACCAGCTGGAGTCTGCTACCCGCTGCGGATGGGAATTGGCGGCTTGACCTGAACCAATTGGAAAACAGTCTGACCGGCCGCACGCGCATGCTGGTGATCAACTTTCCGCATAACCCCACCGGTTATACAATCACTCGCAGCGAGCTGGACTCGGTTATTGCGTTGGCCCGCCAGCATGGCCTGTATCTCTTTTCGGACGAGATGTACCGGCTGCTCGAATATGCACCCGCCATGTGCCTGCCGACAGTCTGCGACCTTTACGAAAAAGGGATTTCTCTATCCGGCCTTTCGAAATCCTTTGCCCTGCCCGGGTTGCGGGTCGGCTGGTTGGCCACGCAGGAAAGTGGATTACTGGACGCCTGGCTGACCTACAAGGATTACACCACCATCTGCAACAGCGCCCCGGGGGAGATTCTCGGCATCATCGCCTTGCAGAATAAAGAACGGATCGTTCGCCGCAACCTGGAAATCATCAAGAAAAATATTGCCAGAGCAGAAGCGTTTTTCGGCAGCCATCCGCAGAACTTTTCCTGGTTCGGTCCAAAAGCTGGTTCAGTGGCCTTCCCGCAATGGCTCGGCGATGAACCGGTGGAACAATTCTGCCAGGATGTGCTCGAAAAGCAGGGCGTAATGATCGTTCCTGGCAGCCTGTTCGGTTTCCACAGGAATCATTTCCGGGTTGGGCTGGGGCGCTACAACCTCCCGGAAGCATTGGCACAGGTTGGAGAATATCTAGATGCACGCTGAACCGCACAGTATAATCTGTCTGACAAACAACATTCCCCAAAGAGCTCTCTGGAAATCGCCAGGAATCGCTCCAATCGGATAAGGAATAAGGAGCAAGAAATGCATCATGAATTGAAGCAGCAGATCGAAAGACTCAGGAGCCAGGGCGCCACCTACGTGGATGCGCGCTGGTATCCTTTCGAAGAGACCAATCATTTGATGATGTGGAATGGCAACCTCAAGAATGCCAGTTCCAGCCGGGAGAGCGGGATCGGCATCCGGGTGCTTTACCACGGTGCCTGGGGCTTCTCCGCCTCTTCCGACCCGGGCAACCTGGCCGGTCTTTTTGATCGGGCCTTCGACAACGCGCGTGTGGCGGCCGAACGGGTCACCTTCCCTGTGCGCCTGGCTGAGAAAGACACTGTCCAGGCCAGCTTCGAAAGTCCCTCCCGCATCGACCCGTTTGAAATTCCACTGGCCGACAAAGTGGCTTTCTTAAAGGATATGGATGGCAGGCTGGACCAGAAAGGCGTATTCCAGCGCGTCAGCAGCCTGACCTTCGTCCGCAAGCAGATCGTGTTTATCGATTCGGAAGGCAGCCAGATCGAAAAGCGCATCACCGAGGTTTTCGCCAGCCTGGAAGTGAATGGCCTGGACGAGCATGGGGAAACCTTCGAACGAAAATTCCACCTGGCCAAGCACGGCGACAGCCGTGGCTGGGAGTCGATCGACCAGCCCTTCTTCGCCGAAAATGCCGAGCGGATCGTCCGGGAATTGAACCAGGTCCTGACTGCGGAAGAGTGTCCAAAGGAGGATCGTTCGGTCATCCTGCTACCCGGAATCATGTACCTGCAGACGCACGAGACCATCGGCCACGCCCTGGAATTGGATCGCATCCTGGGTTATGAGCTGGCTTTTGCAGGTGGCTCGTTCGTCACTTTGAACGATTTCGGCAATTTGCGCTACGGCTCCCCGAGGCTGACCGTCCGCGCGGATGCCACTTTGCCCAACAGCCCCGGCAGTTTTGGATTCGACGATGACGGTGTCCCGGCCCGCAATGTATTGCTGATCGATAAAGGCATCCTGGTGGGCGCCATCTCCGGCCGCCAGATGGTGGAGGAAGCCAATGCCACCGCCCGGCGCCCGATCTTTTCCGGCAGCGGCGGAGCCAACCGGGCTACCGCCTTCTACCGGGTCCCCATCGAACGCATGACCAATATAAACATCGACCCGGGCCAGGACGGCAGCCTGGCGGATATCATCAGCCAGACCAGCAAGGGCATCCTGCTGGACGGCGACCGCAGCTGGTCGATCGGTTCGAACCGCGAACAGTTCCACTTCGGCACGGAGATCGGCTGGCTGGTGGAGGACGGCAAGGTCACCAAGCCGGTCAAGAATTCGACCTACCGCGGCGATACGCTCAAGTTCTGGAACTCGCTTTCCGCGGTCGGCGACTCTTCCACCTGGGAATTGAAATACGTGGATAATTGCGGAAAAGGCCAACCCAACCAGATCATGCAGTTGGGCCACGGTGTGCCGGTCTGCCGCTTCGATAACGTCCGGATTGGAGAATAGTCATGAAGGATCAGATACTCCAAACTTTGCAGGTTTTGCGGCAATACGCGCTTGGAAAAGGCTACGAGGTGGAGCTGTTGGTGCACGAAGAAGACAGCTATCTCATGCGCTTTGCCAATTCGGCCATCTCCTTGAATACTAATGAACACCTGATCCGACTGGATATCACGGCCTATTCCGGCCGGCAGCGCGCCGGCTATTCTCTCATTACCGGCCTTGAAAAGATCGATGAAATTGAGAACGGCATCGACACGGCTGCAGCCATGGCCCGGCATGCCCAGCCCCTCAACTACCAGCCGACCATCCCGGCTTTTGCAAACTCCTTCGCCGATGAAAGTGGCTTCGACCCGGCGCTGGCTGAATTGGGTAATTCCGAAAAGCTGGTCTATTTCAACCAGGCGGCCAAAGGGCTGGAGACCGGGGAGATCAAGCTGTCGGGCATCTTCTCGAGCGGGACGAATACGCTCGCCCAGATCACCACCAGATCAGAGCACACCCAGTATTTCAAGACTTCGGATGCCCAGGTCTCCGTCGTCCTTTCGCACGCCCGCCTCAAATGGGAAGTGACCGCCGAGCAGTCCGCCCAGAAGTGGTCGGACCTGGATCCGTCCCGTCTGCAGCAGGAACTGGCCTTCCTGGCGGGACATTACCAGGCTGATTCTCCCCAACAGATCCCGCTGGGCATATATAATATCGTTTTCGGTTCGGCTGCTTTAGCCGATATGCTTAATTTCATGAACTGGGTCGGCTTCAACGGTGGGTCAATGAAGCGCGGTTTCTCTTTCCTCTCGGAAGACCAGGTTGGCAAAAAGGTCCTTTCGGAACGCTTCAACCTGATCGACGACCCGGACCTGCTCGAAACCTATCCATTCAAGCGCGACCTGACCGGGCTGGAACGCAAAACCTTTCCGATCTTCGAAAAAGGCGTTTTCCAGGGTTTTCTCTGGTACCAGGATGACGCCGACGAGTTCGGAGCTAAACCGACCGGCCATACCGTAATGCATAACAGCCTCAAGCTGTGCGGTGGAGACAAGCAAGTCGGGTCTCTGGAAGAGCTGGTCACCCTGCCGCGCATACAGGATTTGTTGTATATCCCCTTCCTGCATTATATGAACATTGTCAACCCGACCAAGGGCATTCTAACCGGCAGCTCGCGCTTCGGCGCCCTGCTCCTGAAAAAAGACGGCTCCGTTGTCATCCCATACAACGTCCGCCTGACCCAGAGTCTGCTGGATATTTTCGGGGACAAAGTGGCCTGGGTTTCGAAGTCGGTCGTGCCGTATAACACCTCGGAGAGTTATGGAGCCCGCAACCCGACTGCCATACTCGTGCCGCGCTTCATGCAGGTGAACGACCTGGAAATCTCGCATTCCAATTCATCGTATTAATTTCAATTATCTAAGGTAATGATGCGCGTTTTTCCTTATATTTTCATCCGCATATTTACAAAAAAGTATATGATTGGTACGAATGAAATAGATGAACGTGAATGATTTTCAAAGACCCCTCACCATGGGTGTAAAATCAAGTCTGTCATGCTGATCCATTCCGCTTCCCAACTGCTCACATTAGCCGGCGGTCCGCAGCGCGGACATGCCCTCGGCCGCCTGGGCATCCTTGAAAATGGGGCCGTCCTGGTCCGCGATGAAACCATCCAGGCCGTGGGGCCAACTGCGGAATTGTTGAAAGCCTATCCCGATGAAACCCGCCTGGATGCCCGCGGCTGCGCGGTCCTGCCCGGCCTGGTGGATCCACACACCCACGTCATCTGGGCCGGTGACCGCGCCGCCGAGTTCGAAATGAAAATGGCCGGGGCCAAATATATGGAAATCCTGGCCGCCGGCGGCGGGATCCTTTCCACCGTCCGCCGGACGCGCCAGGCTTCGCTTGGGACATTAATGGATGAAACCCGGCCGCGCTTGCAGCGCATGTTTGCCCATGGCACCACCACCGCCGAAGCCAAGACCGGCTACGGCCTGCGGACCGAAACAGAGCTGCGCATGCTGGATTCCATTCTGAAGCTTAATGAAGAAGGGCCGCTCGAATTGGCGCCCACCTTCCTGGGTGCGCATGCCATCCCCCCCGAATACAAGGATAACCCGCAGGGCTACACCGACCACCTCCGCAACGAAATGTTGCCCGCCGTCCATAGATGGTGGAACGCCCTGAGCGGAGGGCGGAGCGCAGCGAAGAACGCAGGCGAAGGGCCATTTGTGGATGTCTTCTGTGAAACCGGCGCCTTTGACTTGGCCCAGACCCGGCAGATCCTGACCCGTGCGAAGGAGTTGGGATTCCCACTCAAGCTGCACGCCGATGAGTTCGACAACCTGGGCGGGACCAGCCTGGCGGCAGAAATGGGCGCGGTTTCCGCCGACCACCTGGTCATGACCTCCGACGCGGATATCGCTGCATTGGCAAAATCCGCTTGCGTGGCCGTTTCCCTGCCCTGCACACCCTTTGGCCTGGCGGAGAGCGCCTATACTCCGGCCCAGAAGATCCTGGCTGCGGATGGCCTGCTGGCCCTGGCCACGGACTGCAACCCCGGCACCGCCTGGTGTGAGTCGATGCAGTTTGTGATTGCCCTGGCCTGTCGGGTGTTAAAGCTGACGCCTGCCCAGGCCATTGCCGCCGCCACCATCAACGCCGCCCACGCGATCCAGCGCAGCGGCCGGATCGGTTCCATCGAACCCGGCAAGCAGGCGGATCTGTTGGTGTTGTCTGTGTCCGATTACCGCCAGCTTGGCTATCGTTTTGGAACCAACCTGGTCAAACAGGTTATCAAGCGCGGTAAAATCTATAATGTAGAAACGTCATATTTCTCTCAGGAGGTCAATCATGAACATTAATTTGTCCATGCTGTCCCCATACATCTGGATCGTGGCAATCATCCTGGTGATTATCGTCGCATTTGTCATCATCCGTTTCTTCTGGCATTATGTCTTAAGATACCTCTTGCATGGCTGCGTGGTGATCCTGGGGATCCTTGCCCTGTTGGCGGTGTTACATTTTTATTTCAAGCTGTTCTGAAAACTCCTGGCAGGATTTGGTTCGGCAAAAACAAATCCGAATGATAAATCGATCCACAATAAATCACATACAAAATTATCGGGATTCTTTCAGATAAACCGCGCGGGCTACAGGACAGCAGCTGTTAAGATACAATTTATCGACTCGATCTGCCCACCAATTGAGAATCATTCCCTTCCCTGGAGCCAATCATGAGTCCTTTTCTCGCCCTTTTCATCACGCTCGTGCTCGCCCTCGCCGAAATTCGCGCGTTGGATTTTGCGGCCCACCGTGGCTGGATTGAGAGCCACCTCAGCCGCAAGCTTATCCACATCCTGACCGGGCCGCTGTTCGTGCTGTGCTGGCTGCTGTTCCCCTCGCCGGACCTGTGGTATTACCGCTGGTTGGCCGCCCTCGTCCCGCTGCTCTTCACTATCCAGTTCGCGCTGATCGGTCTGGGGATCGTCCAGGATGAAGCCTCCGTCAAAGCTATGTCGCGCACCGGCGACCGGCGGGAAATTCTGCGCGGTCCGCTGTTTTATGGCATCATTTTCGTTGTCATGACCCTACTTTTCTGGAAGGATTCGCCCATCGGAATGGTTGCCGTCATGCTCATGTGCGGCGGTGACGGATTGGCCGACATCATGGGACGCGGCCTGCGCTCCTCCAGGCTGCCATGGAACAAGGACAAGTCCGTGGCAGGTTCGCTAGGCATGTTGTTGGGCGGCTGGGTGTTGACAGCCTTCATCCTGCTCATATTCGTTCTTAAGGGCGTCTTTCCCGGGACGTTTACCGCTTACCTCTTGCCCATCACCTACCTGGCGGTGGTCGCCACGCTGGTGGAATCCCTGCCGCTTAAGGATGTGGACAATATAACCATCACCCTGGTGGCGGTGGCGTTGGGCTACTTGGTTTTCTAGATTTCCAAATATCTGCTCATGAGGCGGAAGTGCAATTCACTTCCGCCTGGTTAAGATTTGTGGGGATTGTACGTGGTTTGCATCACAGACCGGTTCTGCCTAGGTGTGAGGGTTTCACCCGCGGCTGCGGCCAATACGGTTCCAACCTCGCACCTCACAGACCAGACCGCGGCCATCACCGACGATAATCTCAAGCCTTCACAATGTTCTATCCTAAACTTATCCGCTATAGTGGTGTGTGGTCCATCACCTATATGTAATGGAAATAACTCGGACGAATTAATTTTGGGGAGTTCAAAAACGAATAAGATTAACGGGCATGCAGGCTCGATCTGTTGCTTTGGCCAGGCTGGGACCTTGTATACCAACTGCGACTGGCACCCTTAATTAAAAGCTTTTTGGGAACCGCCTGGGGGAGCAAGCTACCGGGGACATGCGGTGCTTCGTGCAAAGCCATGATTTTTCCCATCGGAAAGCCCGCAGGGTCAGAAGCCTGCCTGACCTCCCCATGTCTTTTCTTTACAAAGAGGAATTCCCTGTGGGCTTCTCATTCATTCAATTTTAAAAAATCATTAGGCTTATAATAGTACGGTAGCATATTCAGCCACCGGTGTGGACAACCAGACAGGCGGCTGGATGGTTTTGTTTTATCCGGCTTGATCTTTGAAATAAAACCTTTAAACTATTAAGGCCTTATTCTCAGGAGGTTCCCATGTCCGATTACCTGTTCCGCGGCTCTCTCGCCGAGCTTGACCCCGAAGTCTATGAGCTGGCTCGCATCGAATCCGAACGGCAGGCCCGCAAGCTGATCCTGATTCCGTCCGAAAGCCAGGCTCCGCTGGCCGTGCGGGAAGCCATGTCCACTGCTTTCCAGAACATTTACGCCGAAGGCTATCCCGACGAGGAATCCCGTTGGATGAGCGAGGCCGAGATCCTCGATTATCCCGCCCGCCTGGCACACTTCCGCCGTAATTCGGACCCGCGCTATTACAAGGGCACCGAGTATGCCGATGCCATCGAAGCCCTGGCCCGCCGGCGCTGCGCCGAGGCCTTCGCCGCCAACGGCGTGACGGCTGACCAGATTTACGTCAACGTGCAGGCGCTCTCGGGTGCACCTGCCAACAACGCCGTCTACCAGGCGCTGGTGGAACCCGGTTCGGTGGTCATGGGCATGAATCTGCTGCACGGCGGGCATCTCACCCATGGCTCCTCCGCCAATCGCTCCGGCAAGCTCTATAAGATCGTCCATTACAATGTCGACCCGGAAACCGAGCAGCTTGATTATGACGCCATCCTGGAACTGGCCAAGGCGAACAAACCCAAAATGATCATCTGCGGCTTTTCCTCCTATTCCTGGATCCCCAACTGGAAAGCCTTCCGCCGCATCGCCGATGCGGTCGGCGCCTACCTGTTGGCCGACATCTCGCACCTGGGCGGGCTGGTGGCTTCCGGCGTGGTACCGTCGCCCATCGGCTATGCCCATGTCATCACCACCACCACCCACAAGACCCTGGATGGGCCGCGCGGGGCGGTCATCCTGACCACCGACCCGGCCCTGTCCAAGCAGATCGACAAAGCGATATTCCCCGGGGAACAGGGCGGACCGCATGTGCACATTTTCGCAGCCCTGGCGCTGACTTTCAAATTGGCCCAGACCAGGCAGTTCGCGAAACTCCAGAAGCAGACCATCAAGAACGCCCAGGCCATGTCCGAACGGTTCAAGGAGCGCGGCCTGCGCGTCCCATTTGGCGGTACCAACTGCCATATGCTCAACCTGGACTGCCGCAGCGTTGTTGGCCCGGATGGAACCAGTCTTTCCGGTGACCAGGCCGCCCGCATCCTGGACCTGACCGGCATCGTGCTCAACCGCAACACCATTCCCGGAGACAAATCCGCCGCCGACCCGTCCGGCATCCGCATGGGCACACCCTGGATCACCCAGCGCGGCTTCGACGAAGAGAAATGCCGCCAGTTGGCTGACATCATCGCGGATGTCTTGCTGGCCTGCGCGCCGCACAGCGTGCTTTCAGTCAGGGGAAAACCCCAACGGCGCGCCAAGCTGGACTTCGAGGCATTAAACGCAGCCCGTCTGAAAGTGCGCACGTTGGCCGAAGCGGCCGGTATCGATTTTGAACCAATTACGCATGGCTACCCGCATTTCTACTACATCGATGACAAATCCACCACCGGGTTATTCGACCTGACAGGTGAGAAGGTCCGCACATTCCTCGATTTCGTCGTATCAAGCGATCTATCTGCCCTCTTGCCCGGGCATTCCCAGCCCACCCGGATGGCTACTCCGAAGGGAAATATTTCCGGCACATTGACCTGTATCGATTCTCGGGTCTACCGCCTTTCCGTGCCGCTGGAACAGGCCTCCCTGGCTGCTGCCTGGCTGCGCGACCTCTCGGATGGTTATGTTTCATTCAAAATGGATGGAAAACCGGATTATTCACCGCGCCGGCTGCCCGGACCGATCGTGGTGGCAGAGTCAACCAAACGCTCCTCGTCGGATTCACGGCCTGAAACGGACAAGACCTCCGGGGTGGAGAAACCCTGGTATATCGGTATCACCGGGGCAGGCAAAGGCCAGGCATTGCCCGATTTCCAATGGCAGGAGACCGAAGTATCCCTCCGCAGAACGCCGCTCAATGAAGTTCATAAATCCCTGGGTGCAAAAATGGTCCCGTTCGCAGGGTGGGAGATGCCCGTCTGGTATTCGTCCGTGGTGGAAGAACACCTGACCACCCGTCAGGCCGCCGGCCTGTTCGACGTTTCGCACATGGGTGTCTATCAATTGGAGGGTCCGGATGCAGCCTCCTTCCTGGATTCGGTGTGTGGCAACTCGGTCGGTTCCCTGCAGCCGGGCGAGTCGCTCTATACCCACTTTCTCGACCCCGCTGCCAATGTCATCGACGATACGCTGGTCTACCGGCGGACTGTGGACAAATTCCTGATGGTGGTCAACGCCTCCAATGACGACAAGGACCGCACCTGGCTGGAAGCAGTCCGTGACGGCAAGGTGAAGATTGACAACCTGCGGCCCGGCAGCCGCACGCTCGGTTATAACGCCGTGATCCGTAACCTGCGCGATCCGCACGCAGGCGCGGAAATGCGGGTGGATATTGCCCTGCAAGGCCCCAAGAGCCGGGACATCCTGCTTTCCATGGGCGTCAGCGCCGAGACCCGCAAACGCATCCTCGCACTCCAGCGCACCGAACTGTGCGACGCCAAAGTGGGCGGATTTGACCTGATCGTTTCCCGCACCGGCTATACCGGTGAGAAGATGGCCTTCGAGTTGTTCGTCCACCCCGATCGTGCGGTGGATTTCTGGAATGCCGTGCTCAAAGCCGGTGAAAAATTCGGCGTGAAGCCGGTTGGACTGGGCGCACGCGATTCACTGCGCACCGAGGCCGGCCTGCCGCTTTACGGGCATGAGATGGGGCTCGGCTCCGGCAAAACAGGCCAGCCCGACCTGGGTGTGGGCGAAGCCGGTTTCGGCGCCTATGTCAAGACCAGCAAACCCTGGTTCATCGGGCGGGAGGCCTACGTGGCCCGCGAATCAGGCCCGCCAGGGTGTGGTCTGCCGCTTCCAGTTCCCCGAGAAGGGTGTGCGCATGGCACACAATGGCGATCCGGTATTGGATAAGCGCGGCAAGGTCATCGGCTGGGTTACCAGTTGCGCCGCCGATATGGCTGGTACCCTCACCGGCCAGGCTTACGTGGAATTGAAATATGCCGTGGAAGGCACCCAGATCTACGTCTACCAGGGCGCGCCGAAGGAGGCCGGCCCCGCCCCGGCAGGGTTGAAACTCGGCGGGAGGAGCCTGGTGCCCACCGAGGCGGTCGTATTGAGCCGGTTCCCGAAATTGTAAAGATCAGATAGTAGACAATAGAGAATAGTCGGAGAGCAGAGTCGATTGTGCCGTCCGACTATTCTTTTCCGGCCTTGTCCGGTGCTTTAAACTGATTTATATTTGCATTACAGGAATGATCTGATGAATTTCGAATAGGATCCGCGCAACGCAGCCAACAATCTTCGCAAGCATGCCATCTCGTTCGGTGAAGCTGTAACCATATTCAATGATGAATAAAGCATCACTGTTTTTGATCCTGACCATTTCAAGGAAGAGGATCGTTATATTACCGTTGGATGGTCAAACAGAACCCGGTTGATCATGGTATCCCATACTGATCGAAATAACCGTATCCGTATTATTAGTGCACGTGAATTAACTCAAGCTGAGCGAAAAGCCTATGAAGAAAAAAACGACTGAAATGAATGATGAATTGCGGCCTGAATATGATCTGAAATCACTATGAAGAGATGGAGTACGCGGAAAATACACCCAAACTTACCGCACAGGGACAAACCTCGTGCTTCTGGAACCGGATGTTGCCAAAGCCTTTCCGGATGAGCAGGCTGTAAAAGAAGCTCTCCGGCTTGTAATGAAATTAACCAAAGTCCAAAAAGATGCCCGGCCTGGCGCCAGGCAATAATCTAAGGTTCCGGATGACTGGCACATCCAAGCGCATCCGGTCGAGTTGAGTAGATTCCCAAAAAGAAAAAGAGTTATCGGGTGGCAGAGTATCCTTGCCGCCCGGTTTTTTCTGCTTGCTTTCAGTTCCTAATTCGTGCATAATTAACGCAGCCACAAGTGGAACGGAGGAAATATCAACATGGAAACCAAACCCCCGGCACTCGACAAAATGACCCCCGCCGAACTGCGCCAGTCCTTCCAGGCCCTGACCGAGCGCCTGGACCAGATCGAGGCCGAGATAACCGCCCTGCGGGATGGCCTGGCCGCAGCAGTAAGCCAGCCACAGCCCGCCCCTGCCCCGGCCGGCCAGACTGTTGACTTTGTCGCTTCCATCCTTCTGGTGGGTGTGGATGATAACGGCCTGCAGACCTACAAGGCCAAAGGCGGGCAGTATATGAAGTTCGGAGTGCGCATCTGGCCCGAGATCCTGCCCGAATTGGGCATCGACCCCGCCAGCCTCAAACCCGGCCCCAACCCGGTCAACCTGCATGTGCTCGCCCTGATGGGCGATAAAGGCCCTCGCAAGGTGATCGGGCTGGCAAAGTAACTCGCCAATGATAGATTAACCATTTTTACCACTAAGGGCACCAGGTTACACAAAGGAAAAACCGTTTTTTCTTTCCTTGGTGTTCCTTTGTGATCTTTGTGGTAAGATCTTTATCCTCCATCTTTGAGGCATATCCATGCATGTAAAATTTAACTTTCTCCCCATCCTTGATTTCCTGGACAATTTAAGTCAGAATAATAACAAGGGCTGGTTTGACACGCACCGTGCTGATTATGAAACGGCACGGAAGGAATTTAATGATTTCATCGACTACCTGATCGATGAATTCAGGATATCCGACAATTTACAGGCTCTTTCCGCGAAGGATTGTTTCACCCGTATCTATCGCGATATCCGCTTCACCAGGGACAAATCGCCTTATCATACGAACTTCTCTGCCATCATTGCTCCGGGCGGAAAAAAAAGCCCTGAACAGGGCTATTATGTGTCCATCCAGCCGCATGACCAATCCATGGTCGCCGGTGGGTTGTACATGCCCGGCCCACAGCAGTTGGAACGCTTCCGGCAGGCGATCGATCAACACGCCGCGACATTCAAGCGTATTATTGGTGATAAGGACTTTGTTGCGCAGTTTGGAAAGATCGAAGGGGAGCGCCTCAAGACCGCCCCGAAAGGGTATGACAGGTCTCATCCGGAAATCGAGCTACTGCAGCTCAAGCAGGTGGCCGTTCTGCATCACTTTTCGGACCAGGAAATCCTGGCCGGTGATTTTCCTGAAAAGGTGATTGTTGCCTGCCGTGTCATGAAGCCATTTCTAAATTACCTGGATGAAGGGTTGCAATAAGTATAAGGAATCCTGATGAACATTTGGGAACAAATCCAGAACGGAACTTTTGTCGATCCAAAAACTGTTTCGGGTGCAATTCTCTATGCCCTCGTTTTTCTGTTCCTGGCCTGGCTCTTTGGCCGCGCTTCGAATCTGGCAGTCAAACGACTGCTTGTCAGAGATACACACAACCACCTGGACCGCACTGCAGTCAAATTTCTATCCCAACTCGCCCAGATTTGCGTCTACATTTTTGCGTTCATTTCCTATGCCCACCTGATTCCTGCGCTGGCGGGTCTGGGCACTGCCTGGTTGGCCAGTGCCGGAATCCTATCGGTCATTATTGGTTTGGCAGCCCAAAATACATTGGGCAACCTTATTGCCGGGATTTCCTTGCTGATCTACCGCCCCTTCAATGTGGGCGACCACTTGCAAATTACCGCGCCAACCGGCGTCGAAACGGGTTTTGTGGAGAGCATCAACCTTGGGTATACCCATTTAAAAACCGATGACAATCGTCGTGTGGTGGTGCCAAATAGCCTCATGGCCAGCCAGACCCATATCAACCTGACCAGTTCTTTCAGGGTAGCCACGCCCGGGTCGTCTCCTGGGTATAAGCGCACCATCGAGGAACATTTGAAGGAGTTGAAACGCTTGCGTGACCAGGAGCTTATTTCAGAAGAAGAATATCTGTGCAAGCGTGATGAGGTCATTGGTAGGTTATGAATGTTAATAGAAAGGAAATCCAATGAGTGAAATTCTGGAACGCCTGCTGCAGGAAGAGCAGCAGCTTCAATTCACGAGCTTCAACGAAGATGCCGCCTGGCAGATCGGCAGCTGGCTGGTGGAGTATGCCATTCAGAATGAACTCCCCATCACCATCGACATCCGGCGCGGCGAACAGCAGCTTTTTCACGCCAGCCGGCCGGGCACCAGCGCGGACAACGATGAATGGGTCAAACGCAAGGTCAGGCTGGTCAACCGCTGTGGGCACAGTTCGTTTTACGTGGGCCAATTGTTGAAGAGCGAAGGGAAAAGCCTTGAAGAGAAGTTCCTGCTGCCCGAAAGTGAATACGCTCCGCACGGTGGCTGTTTCCCGATCGTTGTAAAAGGGACCGGCATGGTCGGAACGATCACGCTATCCGGGTTGGCGCAGGCAGATGACCATAAATTGGTCGTAACAGCAATCAGCCATTACCTGGAGGACAGGTAAATGGCGCTTAATCCGGTGATATCCGTGCTGGGCCGCCGGCTGCGCCTGGCCGTGATCGGCGGTGGCCCGGGTTCCTTCATTGGCGCCATGCACCGGCAGGCCGCCCGCCTGGATGATCGCTATGAGATCATCGCCGGGGTGCTTTCATCCGACCCTGAACGCGCCAGACGGGCCGGCCAGGAGATCGGGCTGGCTCCCGGGCGCGCCTATGGCAATGTGCCGGAAATGCTGGATACCGAGAATGCCCGGCCGGACGGCGCCGATGTGATTGCCATCATGACGCCCAACGACAGCCATTATGAATATGCTGCGGCCGCGCTGGAACGCGGTTTCGATGTGATTTGCGATAAACCCATGACCAACACCCTCACCGAGGCGGAACTGCTGCATCAAAAAGTGCAGGAGACCGGTCTGGTCTTCTGCCTGACGCATAATTACACCGGTTACCCCATGGTGCGCCAGGCCAAAGCCATGGTCATGGATGGCCAGCTTGGCACCATTCGCCTGGTGCAGGTGGAATATGTCCAGGATGGCAAGGCTGCTGAAAATGATCCGGCTCCCACCGCCGGGAAACTGCCCTGGCGGTATGATCCGGTGCGCGGCGGGCCCTCCCTGGTTTTGGGCGACATCGGTACCCACGCTCATAACCTGCTGCGCTTCATCACCGGACTGGAAGTGGAGGAAGTGGCTGCGGATGTGGGCGCCATCGTCCCCCGGCGGCTGGTGCATGATTATGCCGGGGCGTTGTTGCGCTTGGATAACGGCGCGCGCGGAAGCTTTTGGGTTACCCAGGCCGCTGCCGGGGTGGAAAATTGCCTGTGTATCCGGGTCAGCGGAACTTTGGGCACGCTGGAATGGATGCAGGAGTTTCCCCAGTCCCTTACCTTCAAACCCTTGCACGGCCCCTCCCAGAACCGCACGCCCAACGGCCCTGGCACTCTGCCGCTGGCCGCACGCGCTTCGCGCATTGTGGCAGGTCACCCGGAGGGTTTCCACGAAGGTTTTGCCAACCTGTATTCCGACGCGGCCGAAGCCATCGCCGCCCGTCGCACTGGTACGCCGGTCGATCCGCTGGCGTTATATTTCCCTACCTCCCTGGATGGCCTGCTGGGTGTGCGTTTTGTGCAAAGCGTGCTCGCCTCCAGCCAGGCCGGGGGCAGTTGGGTGAAATGCTGAAAAGAAGCTAAGTATGAAAACTTCTTACCCGAGTATTTTTAATGATGTGATCGGTCCGGTCATGCGCGGGCCTTCCAGTTCGCATTGCGCCGCCGCGGTCCGCATCGGCCGGATGGTGCGGGATTTGATGGATGGGGAGATCGAAGAGGTACTGGTAGAATTCGATCCGGATGGCTCTCTCGCTTCCACCCATGCCAGCCAGGGATCAGATATGGGCTTGTATGCTGGTCTGCTGGGCTGGGATACGGCCGACCCTCGGCTGCTGAACTCCGCCCAGGCGCTTCAATCCGCCGGGATTAAAGTCAGGTTCAATATCACCCCTATAAAAGCCAGCCACCCCAACACATACCAGATGACCGTCGCAAATTCCAGGGAGAAACACACCCTGACCGCCATATCCACCGGCGGCGGCATCATCGAAGTCATTGAGATTGATGGGGTCAAGGTTTCAATGGCAGGCGACTGTTATGAGACACTTATATATATCAGTCCTGATGAAAATATGCTGCTGGCCTACCTGCAGGAGAATATCCCGGCGGATGAAATTCACCTGCTGGAAAACGGGCTTGCTCGTTTTGTGGAGGTGAAATCACAAGAATTTTTATCGCCGGAAGCCATTTTGGCATTGCGTTCCAAACCAGGGTTCCTTTCCATTAAACAGATCGTACCGGTGCTGCCGGTCCTGTCGCGTGCGGAGATCAATGTTCCCTTCATCACCTGCGCAGAGATGCTGGAATACAACCAGGACAGGCATCTCGACCTGTGGGAGCTGGCGGTCCAATATGAGAGCGCTCGCGGCGCCCTCAGTGCTCAGCAGGTGCTGGATAAAATGGCCGGCATTATTGACATTATGCAGAACGCCATCCAGGCCGGCCTGGCTGGAACGGAATATGCCGACCGGATCCTGGGTTATCAATCCGGCAATTTTCAGAAGCTGATGGAAGATCGCCGGCTGATCGAGGCAGGTGTGCTGAACCGGATCATCCTCTATACCACTGCTATGATGGAATCAAAGAGCGCCATGAGGTTGATCGTAGCCGCCCCGACGGCCGGTTCCTGTGGCGGCTTGCCGGGCGCTTGCATCGGGGCAGCCGACGCACTGGGCCTTTCCAGGGAGAAAATGACACACGCCATGCTGGCCGGCGGGCTGATCGGTATCTTTATTGCCACCCATGCCACTTTTGCGGCGGAGGTGGGCGGGTGCCAGGCGGAATGCGGCGCCGGATCAGGCATGGCAGCCGCCGCCCTGGTTACTCTGGCAGGCGGGTCGACCGGAAAGGCGGTGAATGCGACCTCCATGGCACTGCAGAACATCCTGGGAATGATCTGCGACCCGGTTGCCAACCGGGTGGAAGTGCCCTGTCTGGGTAAGAATGTCCTGGCAGCCAGCAATGCCCTGGCGAGTGCCAATATGGCCCTGGCCGGTTATGATCCGGTCATCCCCCTGGATGAGGTGATTGAAAGCATGGATGCGGTCGGGAAGCTGCTTCCCTCCGCCTTGCGCTGCACCGCCTATGGGGGTCTGTCCATCACTAAGACCTCCAAAGAGATTGAAAAGCGCCTGGCGCAAAAAGAGCGGGGTTAGCTGAGGATATTCATCAGACTTCCGAAGTCTACGAGAGTTCGGAAACATGCTATCCTACCATTAACGAATTCCTATTACCGAATACCAATCCACAAAACCTGAAAGGCAATCATGCCTAAAAAATTCTCATCCTGAAAGGCAGCCCGCGCGGACGCGGCAACAGCGCCACCCTGGCGGACCGTTTGGCAGCCGGCGCTCTGGCGGCCGGCGCGCAGGCCGAAAGCATCTACCTGCACGGCCTGGACATCCGTCCCTGTGACGCCTGCGACCTGTGCAAGCAGCCCGGCAGCGGCTGCGCCATCGAAGACGACATGCAGCCGCTCTATCCCAAGCTGGCCGCCGCGGATGCCATCGTGCTGGCTACTCCCGTCTACTGGTTCACGTTCAGCGCCCAATTAAAGCTCTGCATGGACCGCTGGTACGCATTCCAATCCTCACAATGGCTGGAATTACAGGCCAAATCCTTTGGCATTATTCTGACCTATGGTGATCCCGAACTGTACGCTTCTGGCGGCATCAATGCCATCCATACTTTCGAAAGCATGGCGCGCTTCCTGCATGACGAGCTGGTTGGGATCCTGCACGCCAGCCTGGATAAAGCAGATGAAGCTGGAAAGCAGTCCGCCCTGCTGGAGCAGGCCTACCGGCTCGGGCAGAAGTTGGCGCAAGGATAAGATGCTAGGTCGTGAAAGGAATTCCCATGGCATATGACGAATTACTGCGACGAAATTTGGAGGTCCGCATGCGCCTCGCCCTGGGCGGTTTGCCGGGACTGAAAGAAATGAAAATGTCTCGCAGGGTCGGCTTCCTGGTCAATGGCAATATGGCCTGTGGGGTGCATAAAGAAAATATGATCGTGCGGGTCGGGCCGGAAAAGTATGCCTGGGCACTGGCACAGCCGCACACGCGTCCCTTCGATATGACCGGTCACCCGATAACCGGTTGGATCAAGGTTGAGTCGCCGGGCGGCGCGACGGAAAGCACATTGAAGGCCTGGGTCGAACTGGGATGGAACTTTGCCTTGTCCCTCCCGGACAAATAAGAACATTTTACAGACCTTGACATCCCCGCTGTCATCGGTTATTGTTCTTATTAATAATCTCATTATTTCAGCAGTCGCTGCTGTTGCACATTTGAGCTCCGCTCTTTCCCCCAACGCTTGTTTGACTTCTGAAGAAAAGGAATTTTAGTGAACTTCAACCAGTTCAACCTCGATTCACGCCTGCAGGCGGGGATCAACCGCCTCGGCTATGTCGAGGCAACCCCTATTCAAGTTGCGGCCCTTCCGGCCGCCCTGGCCGGCGATGACCTGATCGGCACCGCCCAGACCGGCACCGGTAAAACGGCTGCCTTCGTCCTGCCCATCTTAAACAAACTCCTGACCGGTCCACGCAACCGTACGCGCGCTCTGATTGTCACCCCCACGCGTGAACTGGCCGAACAGATCCACGAAGCCGTCAAGGATCTCGGCACCGGCACTAAATTGCGCTGCGCCACTATTTACGGCGGTGTGGGTCCGGCTTCCCAGACCTCCGCCCTGCGCGATGGGGTAGAAATCCTGGTGGCCTGCCCGGGCCGCCTGCTTGACCATATCCAGCAGGGTCACGCCCGCCTGGACAATGTGGAAATCCTTGTCCTGGATGAGGCCGACCGCATGCTCGACATGGGCTTCCTTCCGGATGTGAAACGCATCCTCCAGCACATCCCCGCCAAACGGCAGACCATGCTCTTTTCGGCCACATTCCCGCAGGAAATCGAAAAACTGGCGGCAACCACGCTGCACCACCCCAGGCGCATCGCCATTGGCCTGAGCCGACCTGCGCACACCGTTTCTCACGCACTTTATCCGGTTCCGCAGCATCTCAAGACTGCCCTATTGCTGGACCTTCTCAAACAGACCGATACCGAGTCGGTGCTGATCTTTACCCGCACCAAACACCGCGCCCACCGCCTCTCCCAACAGATCGAACGGGCCGGCTTCAAAGCCACCAGCCTGCATAGCGACCGCACGCAGGGGCAGCGCCAGAGTGCTCTGAACGGCTTCAAGAGCGGACTGTACCAGATCATGGTGGCGACCGACATCGCCGCCCGCGGCTTGGACGTCGAAAGCATCTCGCATGTCATCAACTTCGATATGCCCGCCACCGCTGACGATTATATCCACCGCATCGGACGGACCGGCCGCGCTGAACGCTCCGGGGATGCTTTTACCCTGGTCACACCGGATGACAAGGATGTCATCCGCTCCCTGGAAAAGATTATGGGGAAACCACTTCCCCGCCAGATCCTGGAAGGGTTCGACTACGACATCCCGGCCCCTGAAATATCCATTTCCAGGGCCAGGCCTGCATATGCTTCATTTGAACCACGCCGAAGCCAGCCTGCAGCAATCCCCGCATCCCATCCGCACGTGCGTCCGGCGAACCGCCAGCCGCAGCGCAGGCTGCGGCAGAGATTTGCAAGCGGCAGGGCAAAGTAGCCTAAATTAACCCCTTTGATATAAATCATTTGTCCGGCAGTCACCTGCCGGACAAATCTGTTTATTCTGGATTTTCCTTCTGCTTCTTCGGCAGGGCCCAGATAAAGATGGCGACGCCAAGGCCAAGCCCGAACCCGCCCAGCGCACCCGGGGCCAGGAACACCGCCATGGCGATTACCAGGCCGGCCAGACCAAGGAAAATGACCGCCTGCATTGGCCAGCTCTCCGCTTTGTGAAACATTTCCACGGCCAGGAAGCCTATGGCCACACCCACAGCTGCCATACCCAGCAGGCGAATAAGTGCGGCAATCAAGTTGATGATATCGAAAACGATTTGAGGCATTTTAGGTCTCCTTTCAAATAGAAGGTAGGTTATACCCCGGCCCAAACGAGCCAAAGGCCAATCATGAATACACCAATTATAAACCTGATTACAAATGCCCAACCCCATCCGATCGCCATCCCTTTCAGGGAAGCCAGGGCCTTGCGACCCTCCTTGAGACGAATCCATTCGATTATGAATAAAGTTCCCAGCGCTGACAAAATCCCGCCGATCACTGGTATGGGAATGACAAAACTGCCCACGATGGCGGCCAACATCGCAACCAGGATGACCCACCAGGGTGCTCCCTGTTTGTGGGCAGATCTCCCTATCATTACATTGTCAACCACCGATCCGGCAATCATGAGCACCGAAAGGATGGCGAACATAATCCAACCTAATGTACCGAACCCGGCCGCCAGCCCATAGCCGAGCGCGGCTGCCCAGATGATTACCAATCCCGGTAAGAGCGGCAACACCAGCAAGCCGGCCAGCATGATCGTCAAAGTGACGCTCTTGACGAGCAGGGGAATATCGATGGAAAAGGGTCCGATTGACACTCTACTCTCCCAGGTACGTCAAGGACGGATGACTTCCACTCCTCCCATCCAGGGACGCAGGACATCCGGTATTTTTATCGACCCGTCGGCCTGCTGGTAATTTTCGAGCACCGCTATCAGAGTGCGCGGCATGCCCAGACCTGAACCATTCAATGTGTGGACGAAGCGGGTTTTGCCGCCGTCGCTGGGACGGTATTTGATATTGGCCCGGCGCGCCTGGAAATCGGTATCGTTCGACACCGACGAGACCTCCAGCCATTCCTCCTGTCCGGCGGCCCAGACCTCGATGTCATAGGTCATGGTCGCACCAAAACCGATGTCACCCGTGCACAATTGTTTGACCCGATATGTGAGACCCAGACCGGTGCAGGTTGCCTCGGCATCTGCGCGCATCTGCTCGAGTATCTGGTCCGATTCTTCCGGTTTGCTGAAGGCATACATCTCGACCTTGTCAAACTGGTGGCCGCGCTTGATGCCGCGCACGTCCCGTCCGGCACTCATCTTCTCGCGCCGGAAGCAGGGTGTGTAGGCCGTGTATCGGATGGGCAGGCGAGCCTCATCGATAATTTCATCCATAAGCAGGCCGGTGATGGGCACCTCGGCAGTTGGCACCATCCATAGATCCTCTTCGGCATCATGGTAAAGGTTGTCGGCGAACTTTGGCAATTGCCCGGCACCGAACAAGGTGGCGGCCTTGACCATGAAGGGCGTATATTGCTCGGTATAGCCTTGGCGTATATGCAGATCAAGCATATAGGCGATCAGCGCTCGCTGGAGGCGCGCCCCCGCTCCGCTGAGAACATAAAAGCGCGAGCCGGTTATCTTAACGCCGCGCTCGAAATCGATGATGCCCAACGCCGGTCCCAGGTCCCAGTGGGCTTTTGGTTGGAAATCAAATTCCGGCAGTTCTCCGATTGTCCTGAGAACCACGTTCTCGTTTTCATCCTTGCCAAGGGGCGTACGTGAATCCGGGATATTGGGAATCGCCGCCGTCATCGCCTTAAGCTCCTGCTCGACTCCTGTCACCTCCTTGTCGAGCGCAGCGATCTTATCGCCGACGGCGCGCATCGACTCGATTTTTTTCTGGCGGGAAGCCGCCTCTTTCATCTGGCCGATTTCCTTTGAAACCGTGTTCCGTTCGGCCTTGAGCGATTCCACTTCAGTCAACATGCCGCGGCGCTGGTCATCCAACTTAAGGATGGCATCCACCGGCGCGGCATCCATTTGGCGGTCGCGCAAGGCCTTTCTGACCAGGTCGGGTTGTTCACGGATAAGGTTAATGTCCAACATAAAGCTCCTCCGGGGTAGCAGTAAGCCAAAGCAACAAGCCATTGGCTTTGGAATAGGAACGCCCCCTCTCCATTGCAGGACGAGGGGGCAACTCGTGGTGCCACCTGCTTTTATTCTCGAATGCGCGCTAACGGGCGGACCCGGCTCTCTTATGACAACGTCAAAATCTGGCGCGTCTCTGCAGGAGCGACCATCCTGCGCCTGGGCGCAGGATACCGGAGTGGATTTCACTGGCTGGCTGCCTGCCTCGCACCGACCGGCAGGTCTCTGATCAGCCCAACGGGTACTTGTCTCCGGGTATGTCTTTGGATATGGGCTGATTATATGCGCCATCCAATCCATGTCAAGGTAACCCGGCTTGATTACATTTTACAATGCAGACAAACTTGGTATAATTCACGCCCCAAGTAGTCCTGGAGTTTATTTTTCTCAGGAAAGCAAATTATGCAAGGAACAGGATGAAGAAATATCACGTTTGGACCGAAGGCTGCCAGATGAATGTGGCCAATTCACAGCGCGTCGGATCAGCCCTGGAACGCCTTGGATATGCTTTTACCGGTACGCTTGAAGAAGCGGATGTTATTGTCCTTAACACCTGTGTCGTGCGCCAGTCTGCCGAGGATAAGGCCTACGGACGGCTCAGTTCCATCAAACCACTTAAAAGGAAGAACCCCGCACTGGTGATCAACCTGATGGGCTGCCTGGTCGGGATTCGGGATAATGAGCAGCTGCGCAATCGCTTCCCCTACGTGGATGTATTCTCCCCACCATCCGACCCGGGTCCGCTGATCTCCTTTTTGACCCAAGAGGACGCCCGCCTCATGGAAGCTGCCGAGATTGCCAGCCGCTTCGCCGTCATGGATGGAGACAATTCATCTGGCCAGACAGCAGGCCTTGTCCTACCTGAACACGAGCGCGGCAGGCTGACCTCGGCGCAGGTTCCCGTGGTGCTGGGCTGTTCGCATGCCTGCACTTTTTGTATCATCCCATCCCGGCGCGGCACAGAACGTTCCCGCCCTGCGGCAGAATTGCTGTCGGAGGTGCAGGCGCTGGTTGCACAGGGAGTAAGGGAAGTCACTTTACTTGGCCAGATCGTGGACCGGTATGGGAAGGACTTATCCGAGGGACAAAGCCTGGTGACGCTGCTGCGCAAGCTGAACCAGGTCGAGGGCCTGGAACGGATCCGTTTCCTTACCTCCCACCCGAACTACTTTGGTGAAGATATCATGGGCACGGTGGCCGAGCTTCCCAAAGTGATGCCTCACATCGAAATCCCGGTGCAGGCCGGGGATGATGAGATCTTAAAAAATATGCGGCGCGGTTATACCCAGGCCGGATACCGGGCAATTGTTCAAAAGATCCGCGAGCGTATCCCCGGTAGTTCCATTGCAACCGATATAATCGTCGGCTTTCCGGGCGAGAGCGAACACCAGTTCATGGAAACCTACCATCTTCTGGAAGATCTCCGGCTGGATGTAGCGCATCTGGCGCGTTATTCAACCCGGCCGGGAACGGTTGCCGAACGCCGGTTTGTCGACGATGTTCCAGAGCAGGAAAAAATGCGCCGCTTCCGTTTGCTGGAAGAGTTGCAGGAGAACATTGCCGGGGAAATCAATCGTGGCTATCGTGGGAAAAAAGTGGAAGTATTATTTGAAGATAAAGTGAAGAACCGCTGGCGCGGCCGCACCCCCACCAATAAACTGGTATTCACTGAAACGGATCAGAATCTGCTCGGAAAAGTCGTTTGTGTAACGGTAACATGGACCGGCCCATGGTCAATGCAAGCGAAAATTTAATCCTTTTCTACTATTTTTAATAAGGAAGTTACTGGGATCCCTCGTGCGTTGGGCGAGAGATCCTTGTTAGTAAGATGCAAGCTTGCTGCTCAATTTCGAAAATGACTCGCCAATGACTGGACCAAGATAAAATAATGTGAGTAAAACAGCTACGGCAAGCAAAAGCAAAAGAAAAGTATATTCTACCAATCCCTGGCCAGCTTCGCGAACGCTGCAAAGCATCGATCTCACCTCCTTTCCAGAAAGAATAATTGAAAAGTCGATTACATTATATACCTGAATATGCATCAAGGTTCTTTGCATATTTGCAAAGTCTGCAAAGCGGGCAACGCTGGCATGCAGGCTTGCGTGCCACACAAATTTCACGCCCCAGCCGGATGATATTCAAATGGGCGGCATAGTAAGCCTCTGGCGGGAATAATTTCTCAAGGTGGGTGTGTGAATCTTCAACACTCATTTTTTCCGGACGCAGACCAATTCGCCCGGTTACCCGATAGATATGGGTATCCACTGGAAAAGCCGGTCGTCCCATCGAAAAGAGCAGCACAATCGCAGCTGTCTTTGGGCCGACACCCTTGAACCTCATCAGCCAGGCACGCGCTTCTTCGAGCGGCAGATCTTGAAGGAAATTCAAATCCAGGGAAGCGCGTTCGTCGGAAATCTCACGTAAAACCTGCTGGATGCGCGGTCCTTTCTGGTTGGCTAATCCAGCCGTGCGGATGGCCGCGACTACCGCGTCCGGATCGGCATCACGTATGGCTTCCCAGCTTGGGAAGCGCTGTCGGAGCGACTCGAAAGCCCGGTCCCGATTGATATCGTTGGTATTCTGGGAAAGGATGGTCGAAATAAGTTCATCTACCGGCGGCAGGGGATTGCGCCAGGTGGGTTGCCCATAGAAATCCAACAGACGGGTGTTCACCTCTCTGGCGAGCTGGAACGCCTCCATCAATAACCAGCCTCTGTAATAAGCGCCAACGTATGTGTAACAATGGACGCATCTTCCGGCAAGAGAAAATTCCATAAAAGCTTCGCGGTCTCACGATACAACCTTAAGCTGGCAACGCCGTATCCGTGATAAGCAGGCTTTTCTGGCGGAATCAGGTCGAGGCCGACAGCGAGCCGGAACTGTCGCGTCCAGTCGGATGTACGCCCGGCTGTCTCTTGAACAAGATCGATAAAGACATTCTCGGTTTGGATGAGCATCCCACGCTGGATGAGCAGCGTATTAACCAACTCGCGCGTTAAACCCCAGACGGCATAAAGGGTCTTGGACTCATTCTGGTGCGCTAATCCTGTGAGTATTTTAAAGATTTCTTCGGTGCAGCCTGATAGATTCCAGGAAACGTAGGCATCGGCAGATGTTTGCAAGGCCTCCCAGGTAAACTTTTCGGCGAATTCCTTGAGAGTGGCAATTGAACCATCCTTATCAAGCAGGATACAGGCCTGGCGCAAGCCGGGAATGGCCCAAATAGCCTGTTCTGGATTATTCATTCCAGCATATTCCTTCTCTAGTGTGGTTAATTTGATGGCAACCAAATATTCATCAATAAATCGCAGAGTGAGTTGTTCGCTTTCACTGGCAGGGATTTCCCGCATATACTGCCAAAGATCTACGTCACTGTATGGGCCACCTTCTCCGCGTGCGAAACTGCCCGAGATCATTATGCCAATAGTGTTCTCGTTATTCAATTGATCTACTAATTTATTTAGGAATATATCGGGTAGCATGTGCATGGCTGCAACAAGGTGACGGTCTGCCATTCGACACCGCTTTGATTACTCCCAATTCAAACTGAATACTGGGCGGGCTTCTCCCACCACAATTTTCCGGGCATTGGTGACCGTCCTGATGGGCCCGAACTCGGCTAATGCTTCCAATTCTTTTTTGGAAATGATATCCATTTGCTTCAGGATTTCCAGCGCAATTGCAGGACGAACTCTATTCCTAAAGGAACCATCCGGATCGCGCACCGACAGGTCCCCATCTGACACCTTGAAAGTGATCCCAATTCCGGGGCTTTCAGCGCCCAATGCACCGGGCATGATCCCCATAGCCTGATAGCCTTCCGCACCACCCTTCATCAGGATACGCTTGGAACAAACTTCCATCACGCGCGTGTCGAAGCGTCCTGCCCCACTGACCATGACTGGGTTAGCCATCATTGCCGAAGTAATCCGGCGGCAGGCGGTTGCGCGTTCCTGTGAAAGGCTGCGCGGGTCGCATAGACGAGCAAAGCCAAGAGCGGCGTTGGAAAGCGGCATCGCAAAATTGGGAGCGGAACATCCGTCCGTACCGAGCTCTATCCGGTCAGCCTCCATACCGCACATTTCCGATACGGTCTCTAAGATGGATTTTTGGATGGGATGTTCCGGGTTGATATAATCCACGATCGGCAAGCCACGCATGCGTGCATATGCGAGCATACCGGTGTGTTTGCCAGAGCAGTTGTTCCGGTTGGGAGTGACTCTCTCGCCACGAGTTCTCATTGCTTCAATAGTCGGGAGATGCGAAAGAAGGTGCGTACCGCAAAGCAGATCGCCCTCCGTCACGCCCACTCTGGCCTGGATACCCTTGATGACCTCAACATGCGCATCTGTGCCTTCATGCGAGGCGCAGATAATAGCGATTTCCTTGGATGTCAGATGGAAAGTTCGATCACCGCCATGCTCAATAAATGGCAACGCCTGGAATGGTTTGGCGCTGGACCGCATGAAGGTTACTAATTTTGGATCGCCAAACTTCGCCAGCAAGCGGCCGTTCGAATCAACAACCGCAACCGCTCCAAAATGAGTGGATTCTACAATGTTCCCCCTGGTCAGTTCAAAAACGGGTTGATATTCTCCTGCCACCGATATTTCACTCTTCTCCGCCAACATTGCTGGTCGGATGATAATGGCGTGCATAATAATGATATAAGCCATAGCGCAGGCGTTGGGCATATTTTTGGCGCCGGCTGGCTGGGATCTTGAATGAATTTAAAAGAGGTGTAATCAAGTTCTCAACGGATTCCGGCGGGCTCTTCTTTGACGCCAGTTTTTCAAGCTTGTTATAAACCTGCTCAAGGTAATCCCTCTGTGCCCGAATGGTATCCGCGTTGACCAGTCCGCCACGCCCGCTCACCACCAACCAACCGCGAAAGGCCGGAGATAAGAGTACCTTGAGAAGTCTCCAGCCAGGCAGATAGATCTGCCCCTGCCAGGAAAGGAGGTTGGTTCTTAAGAACCGCATCACCTACAAACACGACTTTTTCCTCCGGCAGGATAGCCCAGGAGGCACCTGCCGAGGGTCCGGGATGATGCTCCAGTATAACGGGAGCATTCTCATCCCAGTGAAGGATCATTTGGTGACTGAAAGTAATTTCCGGCAATATCCAGCGGACGTTCCCCAAACCGGGAATACTTTCCCAGTCTGATCCGGTATCTTCTCCTTGGGCTTTAAATGTATTGGGGCGGGTTCGAAAAACCTGGGCCGTTTTCTCGTGGGCAACAATGGTGCAGTCCATAGCACGTGCGCCCAATGTACGATCCGGGTGAGCATCCAGGTTGACCAACAAGCGCTCAGATCCACCGCCCAGGCTGAGCAAAGCCGCCCGCCAGATACGCGCATCTTCCGGGGAGGGTGGCGCATCAACCTGAACCAGTCCGTGAGCAAGAGAGATGACTCCCAAAGTCACGCCCGGATATTCAACCTCGATATAGACATCTTTGGCGATGGATTGCATATCTACTCCTGAAAGGAAAGTTATTCTTTGTTTGCCAGGGGCAGTGTCAGGCTGAATTTGGCTCCCAGCCCGGCTTGGCTCTCTACCCAGATTTTTCCGCCATGACCTTCCACTGCCAGCCTGCAAAAAGCCAAACCAACGCCCAGGCCGGTTGCCGAGCCCTCTGTCTTCAAGCGGGTAAACTTCTCGAAGATTCTCTCTTGATCGGCAAACGGGATGCCCGGACCGTTATCTTGCACCCATAAGTGCAGCCATTCCCCGTCACGATTGGCCCCGAGTTCAATCTTTCCTTCTGGTTGGGTGAATTTGGAAGCGTTTTCCATCAGATTGATCAAAACGCGTCGAATCATATCCACATCCACCCAGACCGGTGGCATTTTCTCCGGAAAGTTTGTTGTCAAGGTCTGGTGCCGACTTTCAACCATGGGAAGAACTGCATCCTTGGCTTCCTCTGCCAGCATTGAAACCACCACGGACTGTTGGGATAAGATAGCCTGACCCGATTCCAGCCTGTTAATATCGAGCAACGAACTGATCAATCGTTGAATGCGGTCGGTGGAACGCCGGGCAATAGTCACCACCGATTGCAGGTTTTCGTTTTCCTCACCGGGGTACAATGCACTCAACACATCCAGACCGGAGACGATATTTGCCAGCGGTGATCGCAAGTCGTGATAGATCATGGACATCATGTCTTCGCGCAACGTATCCAGGTCCTTACGTTCGGTGATGTCACGCATGAGCCATTGCAATGATTCGGCCTCTTCAAAAACCACCCGGCGTACCTGAACCTGAATGGGAATGGCATGCCCGGTGGAGCTCTTGAGTACTGCCTCATAACTCATCGTCTCACCGTTTTTGAGTTTTTCTATACTGACGGTTTTGTCGCCACGTGTAACATCATGCAACTTATCGATCAGCATCCCTTGCAGTTGTTGGGATGTGTACCCGCTGATGAGAGCCGCCTGGCGGTTGACCTCATGAATCTTTCCATCCCAGCCGGTCACAAAAATAGGGTCCACACTGTCGTCGAACAACTCCCGGTACCTTTTATGGGCTGCCTGAAGGCGCTCGAATAACTGGGCATGCTGGATGGTGGTTCCAGCCAGGTTGCCGATTCCGGCCAGCACCAGCAAGGCATCCGGGTCGAACGTACCGGAGTGAGGGTTGATGGCCTGTAATACACCGATGACGCGTTCCTGGGCATAGATGGGTGCAACAGCCATGGCCCGCGTTTCAAAGCCTTCAAACTGCTCAACACTTGGAAGGAACCGATTATCTTCCTGGACGACTGGGATGACAACACCTTCCCCTTCGTGTACCACCCAGCCAAGGATGCCTTGTCCGGCTGGAACCCGTTTACCGACAATCCCTTCCTTGTATTCGCCTGTAGCTGCACGGAAGACCAAGTCCCAATTTGGTTCAACCAGCGCCAGCGTCACGGTTGCCACTTCCAAAGCCTGGATGGTCTCGTTAAGGATGCGCTGGAGAACTTCATCCATGCGTAAAGATACATTTATGGCGGCGGCGCTGACTGCCAACGCGGTCATCACGCGCGCCTGACGCTGGCTCTCTGCGTACAAGCGGGCGTTTAATACCGCTACCCCGGATTGATCGGCAATGGCCTGCATCAAATTAAAATGTTCTTTTGTATAAGCTCCCGGCTCCGGGTGAACTAGTGTTAGCACCCCCACCAGGCGTTCGCGCGCCATCAACGGTACGCATAATGCGGCCTTGGCTCCCGATTTGTCGACCGCATCATCCGGACGGCGCAGCCAGCGCTCATCCCGGCTGGTATCCGGTACCCAGGCTGGTTGACGTTTCCGGACAACCCACCCGGCCAGGCCGCGCTCAACCGTTTCACGTAGTTGTTGGGTGGTATGGTCATGAACCTTGCGACCGTAGACAATGGCAGAATCAACCGCCTTGCCATTATCGTCCATAACAACTATGCTGCCGCGTTCACCACCTACATACTTAAGAGATTGAAAAAGGATGCGCTGCAAAACAGTTCGCAAATCCAAGGCCGAGGCAAGTTCACGGCTGACGTTATAAAGCAATTCAAGGGGAGAACGTGTTTCATCATCAGGCATAGTGTTTGCTCTGTTGCTTCCTGAATTTTCCTGTCGGTCCACTGTACCCGAAATGCGGTTATTATGAGAAACAGCAGACAGATAGCCGGGCAGTGAAGACCTGTCTTAATTGCAGGAACTTGGGGAAACAAAAAGGAGGATAATTAAAACAAATTTAGGCAAACCTCGTCGCACAACACCTGGAAAAATATTTATTAATTGCAGCAGTGTTGTTAAATATATCTAATAGTATAGCACAATTGAATAATGGGAGCCCGCGTGAGTTCCATCTGTTCAGGCGCGAATTGCTGGTTTTGAATATTTCCGGGAATTTATCCATGCCAGAAAATCTTTCCTACACGGTAGTTTGAGGAATCCTGGATTCTCTGTATAATCAGCTTATGATTGACTCAATGCATATCCTTTTCATCCACGGCTCAGATAGCAGCAGCCAGACCTATAAAGCCGGGCTTCTGCATGACATTTTTCCCGGCATGGTCATTCCGGATTTTATTGGCGGCTTGCCGGAACGAATGGAGCAGCTGGAAACGATTCTGGGTGATGAACCCGGCTGGACTTTGATCGGCTCCAGCCTGGGCGGGTTGATGGCCGCACTTTTTGCGATGAAACATCCGGATCAGGTCAGGAAACTGGTATTACTCGCCCCGGCGCTGACGTTGCCCGGTTTTACAAAGAGTTTTTCCTCCCAAATTTCCATCCCGACGATCATAATACAGGGGATTCACGATGAATTCATCCCTCTTGAATCTACACGAAAATTAGCCGGAAAGATCTTTACACATTTGACTTTTATTCCCGTGGATGACAACCACCGGCTCCATAAAACGGCCGAAGAATTGGATTGGACGAAACTCCTGGAATAAGTGATACATCCCGTTGTTTTTCCACAATGAGAAGAACCAAAACCTGCACAATTTTCGTCGTACAGAACCAAATTAAGATCCAGCCAACTTGAGCCAAAAATTCGGTACCCAAAAACCACCTATATGGAAGGCGTAATTTGCAACGATTCCTCCTACCAGCATGCCAACCCCAATGCTGATCAGAAGAATGTCCTGCCAATGATATTCCAGCTTGTACAACCATGAGCGTGGACGGGTTCCGAAGCAGCGTAAATCCATGGCATTTGTTACATCCTCACCCGTCAGGATGGAGTTCATGGTTACCGGGACGATGAGCGGGGCTATGCGGACAATCTGTTTGACAATTCCACCTTTGACGCGTTCGATTTCGTAACCGCGTGCCCGCTGGGCATCAAGGGTTGTACCAAAGTCGCGGGCCAAGGTCGGCACATAGCGAAAGGCCAATTCCATGGAATAAGCAAACTGATCCGGCAGGCCCAATCCACGGAAAGTGACTCCATAGATGCGCGGATCCATTGTATAAGGAATAATAAGGAAAACAGCCGAAATACCACCTATGCGCATGACCTGGCAAATAGCAAACCACAGCCTCTCCCACGTGAGGCCGAAGTGAAATTGCCAGCCTATTAATGGGATCGTGCCTCCCTGTGGCCAAACCAGGTGTCCTCCCGGTGGGACAACGCCTCCCGCCCCGCCACCGGTAATGATCGTGTTGATAACGATCATCATGAAAAGGATAAAACTGACCAGATACCAACCGCGCCGGGTTTCCTTCCATTTCGCCAGGGAGGAAAAGTACCATAAAAAAGCAAGTATGAAGAAGAATGCCAAAAAACGCGCGTCCCAAAACATGGTAACGGCGAACAGAAAGGCCAAAGAGAAGATCCAACGGGCCCTTGGATCGAATTTCTCCATCAGGCCGTTTCGGAGGCGATAACGCCAGGTAACAAGCATGATAAATGGTTATAGGGGCACAATTCAGTGCCCCTATTTTTTCAACGAGAGTTTATCGGCCGGACCTTTGAACGATGGCTGCGTAAGCAACCAATAGTATTGGTAATAAAATCAACCCGTTGATCAGGTCAGGAACAAGAGCCGGGATGAAATTAGCGAAGATGACCGTATTCACATCCGCGCCAGAGACCCACATCTCGGAAATCGATGCCAGTCCCATGCCCACCAGAACCCCGAGGGCAGAGAATATCTCAGCCCATACGATGTCCTTGACAGCCCGGTAGGTTGTCATCCAGACGGCGATCAGCCCGGGAACCATGCCCATAATGCCATTGCCCAGATCCCACCAAATCCAGAGGCCATAACCAGCGATCAGATCACTGATGATGTTGCCCAGGAATCCGGCAATGAACCCGACAATCGGGCCGAAGACCACCCCAAAGAACATCGGGATGACCACTGCAGGGCGGAACGACACGTTCCCGGCCGAAGGCAGCTGGATCCAGTTGGTGGCCAGGCTGAGGATGGCGTAAAGCGCTGCGCCGATGGCCGAATAGACCACTTCACGCGTTCCGAACTTCCATGACTTCTTTTGCATATGCTCCTCCTATATGAATATGGAAACACAGAAAGAATAGGGAACTTAGATACTTAAACTCTGAATATGTGCCAGAGCTTCTGCCCGGTAAAACCCGCCTGTCCTTGACAGGTATTCCATATTTAATTGTAACAAAGAAGTAGGTAAAACCCGACAAGATCGAAGGAGTTTTTCATCTTTCAGCACGTCTTGCGGCTTTCCATCAGCCACAATTTCTCCATTATAAATCAGCAGAATTCGGTTTGCATAAATCACTGCCAGATCTACATCATGGGTAATAAAAATGATGGAATCGAAACCAGGCATTTGCAATATCGTGTCCATGAAGGCCTGATAGTTCCAGTAATCCTGCCCGGCAGTGGGTTCATCCATCATCAGAATACGCGAGCGCATTGCGAGGATCGCGGCTATGCTTATTCGTTTTTGCTGACCGAATGATAGCGCAAGCGGTGGTGTATCCATTTCGCTCTTCAAGTTAACAGTTTCTATGGCCCATTCTACGTTTTGGATAATTACATCTTCCGAATAACCCAAATTCTTGGGTCCGAAAGACAGTTCCTCGCGGACTGTTGGAGCGAACAACATCTGCGATGGGCTTTGAAAAACGTACCCTACTGTTTGAGCTGCCTGGGCAACCGTAATCTTGCGCGTATCTTTTCCTTCAAGCAAAACCCGCCCTGCAGTCGGCTTGAGCAAGCCCAGGGCATGCTTGACCATGGTAGTCTTGCCTGAACCGTTATGACCAAGGATGGCAATCACGTCCCCGGCATGGATTTCGAAATCGAGGCCGTTCAGCACATCGGGAAAATCCTCGGTATAGCGGAAACGAACCCCCTCAAACCGTACCAGCGCCTCATCTGTTCCTAGTGCTCCTGTTGCAGGCTTGGATTTTATTGCCGGAATGAAAACCGGTGCAGGATCCCGGCGGGCACGCTCAAGGACAACCCTGGCAGGTAGTTTTATGCGGCGGTAATCTACTGCATTCATTAATCCGTCCGTATCGCCCAAATAAACCATCTGCCCGTTATCTATATACATGAACAAATCAGGATGGATTGCCAGAACATCCTCAACGCGGTGCTCCACGATCATTACAGCAATACCTTCATCGGCCAACTGCCGGAAGGCTTGCAAAGCTTCATGAGCTGAGGCGGGGTCCAAGCTGGCGAGTGGTTCGTCCAGGAGCAGAACCTTGGGTTCCATTGCCAGAATCCCTGCCAGGGCGATCTTTTGCTTCTCACCGCCCGAAGTCCCAAAGGTCTCGCGGTCGCGCAGATGCAGGATGCCCAGCCGGTCGAGAGCCTTTTCAGCGCGTCTCACAATTTCATCACGTGGGATGCCGAGGCTCTCCAACCCAAATGCAACTTCATTAAGAACATAACTGCCCAGAATCTGACGTTCGGGGTCTTGCAGCAGGGTACCGACCATTTGGGATATATCGGCCATTTGCATACTAGTGACAGATTTCCCAAACAAACGGATATCGCCACTCATATTACCGTGATAACTGTGAGGGATGAGTCCGTTGATACAGCGCATCAGGGTCGTCTTACCACACCCGCTGGAACCGGCAACCAACATCACCTGCCCCGCTTGAAGAGAAAAATTTATTTTTTCAATCGCTGGTTCGGACCGGCGAATGTATTGGAAGGTAAGGTTTTCAACCGTGAGAGGTGAGGCTTCAGACATTAATGTATCCCAATGTAAACAAAGCCTTAAAACTAAATATTAATTATGATTTCAACAATATCACCCACCTGGGCACCCAATACTTTGGAGGCGTCTCCGTTGACAACGGCGATCTCGATAAAATTCTCGCTGTCAACCAGGGCTACCAGAGCACCAGGTTGCTTCTGACCATAGGAATCAACCAACCCCTTTACCTCCTGGTCTAGCAATCGGAACAGAACGTTTTTCTGACCTTCCAATACGGATGCCGGCAGGTCTGTGGTCAAATTTCCAAATATATCCACCACCGTGACGTGGGCGCGCCAGCCGGTATGGGTCTTTTCAGGCTTCGGCATGGACAATCGCACCGGATCGTTTATGGCTGGTCCCAAATCTGTCAAGGGCACACCATTGGCAATAGCTGCTCCAACCGGCGCGAAGATATCACGGCCGTGAAAAGTATGGCTGACCTCCAACAGAAAATATTTCTGATTCTTCAAGTGGACGATTTCCATTGGCCAGCCATTCTTCTCGGCATCCTCGAAGATGGGCGTGAAGAGCCCGTTATCAGGCCCGACAAAATAATGTCCACCCAGGTGGGCTGCCAACGGGCGGCGGTGGGTGCCAACGCCGGGATCGATGACCGCCACATGTACCGAGCTGGCCGGGAAAAAAGGATAGGCTCGCCAGAGCACCATTGCGCCTTCGAGTACGTTTTGCGGTTGGATTGTGTGGCTGATATCGGCAATCTGCACAGAAGGGCAAATGCCCCAAATCACGCCTTTCAGCGTGCCGACAAAGCCGTCTTTTATGCCGAAGTCTGTGGTTAGGGTAAGGATTGGCATGCGGAAATAAGTTGAGTATAAATCATCAAGTAAGAAAAATAATCCAGAATGGAAGAATATTGATGCATACCAATTGTAGAGCCATTGTGCCAATTTTTCAATAGCATATTGAAAATGACTTTCTTGATCCACTGCCTTTGCGTTCTGTCCCTCTGAAAATTCTCGAAACTTGGAAAGCTTGACCGGCATTGCGTTCTCGATTAGAATCCTTCCGCTTAAATCCTTCGCCCCTTTAGCTCAGCGGATTAGAGCGTTTGGTTGCGGACCAAAAGGCCGTGCGTTCGAATCGCACAAGGGGCACCTGTGAAGCGGGAATTCCCGCTTCTTTCTATTTTAGGAGGTGCTATGGGAAAGTGCCAGATACTGCTTACCAATGACGACGGAATCCAATCGCCAGGCCTGTGGGCTGCCGCAGAAGCGCTCTCCGAGCTGGGGTTTGTCACGGTGGCTGCCCCGCGTGACCAATCCTCAGGGATGGGTCGCAGCCTGCCATCCAGTTCGGATGGCATCATCCACACAGAGGTTGTTCGTATCCACGGCAAGGAGTGGAACGTGTACGCGGTCGGCGGGAGTCCGGCACAGGCCGTTCAACATGGTATTTTGGAAATTATGCATCAGCCTCCCAATCTGGTGGTCTCAGGCATCAATTATGGTGAAAATGTGGCCACCGGAGTTACCATCTCCGGAACGGTCGGCGCAGCCCTGGAGGCAGCCTCCCATGGTATCCCCGCCCTGGCGATGTCTTTGCAAACCGACACGGAGCATCACCTGTCACTTTCTAGGGATGTCGATTTTTCGAGTGCAGCCTACTTCACCGCGCATTTTGCCCACCAGTTATTGGAAAAAAATTTTCCTCCAGATGTGGATCTTCTTAAAGTTGACGTTCCTTGCGATGCCACCGAGGAAACACCCTGGCGCGTTACGCGTATCGCCCGCCAGCAATACTACGTGCCAGTTCCCCCCAAACGCAAGTCCTTGGCTGAACCAGGCAAGCTTGGCTATGTGGAAAGAGCCTTGCTGGGTGAGGAATTTAAAGGCAGTGATGCCTACATCCTGCGGGTTCGCCATGAGGTGTCGGTTACGCCTGTTAGCCTGGACCTTACAGCAAGAGTGGATTTCGATGTATTGGACCGTTTGCTGCGCAGTGAAATTGGTAAGTAATAGAAAGCTTAAAATCTCAATCCACCTCTTGTTATTTTCGTATATTATCGTATACTACTAAGTTGAATACCATCCTATATCGAGGAAAATAAAATGACCATAACAATGCAAGATCAAGAAAAGGATAACGAAAAGCCTCCCAGTTGTCTGCCGCGTCCGGCGCATCCGTGGCGTGTGGCAGTGCTCGCAAACATCAAGGAGCATGACAAGCCTCTCCCACCGGATGTACCTCCAGATGCCGGCGCGGACTACGATTATATAGAAACGATAGATTATATCCGGGCAGCCATTGAAACCGATGGTCACGAGGCGGTCTTTATCCAGGCCGACGCGAACCTGCCCACAGCTCTCAAGGAAGTCAAGCCGGATATTTGCTTCAATATCGCCGAAGGTCTCGGGGGCGACGCTCGTGAAGCCCAAACTCCAGCCCTGCTGGAAATGTTAAAAATCCCCTATACCGGTTCGCGTGTCCTGACCAATGCCATATCGCTGGACAAAACGCTCACCAAACGCCTGTGGCGGGATCGCAACCTGCCCGTTGCCCCATTCCAGGAGTTTACGTTCGGCGACGAGCCGCTGCGCCCTGAATTGCGTTTCCCGCTTTTCGTAAAGCCGGCCCGTGAAGGTACCGGCATGGGCGTGGATGCCAAGGCCATTGTCAATAGCGAGGCCGAACTGCGCGAACGCGCCGAATACGTGATTCGTATGTACCATCAACCGGCCCTGGTCGAGGCATTCTTACCAGGACGCGAGTTTACGGTCGGTGTTATGGGGCGCCACGACACCATTCTCTACTCCCGCCACCCGGAGTGGTTCGATAAAGACGGTTTTCATCGCCTGCCAGTGCTTGAGCTGGATAGTTCACGCTCGGTTACTCCCGGTGTCTATGGTATTGAAGCCAAGGCGCAATCCGTTGGTTCCGAAGGCGCTCCCAACTACCTTTGCCCTGCCCCGGTCGAACCCGAACTGACCAGAAAGCTTCAGCATCTGGCGTATCGTGCGCATGTGGTATTGGGTGCACTGGATATCTCCCGCACCGATATCCGCCTCGACGCCGAAGGTCAGCCTCGTTTGATAGAAATCAACACACTACCCGGCCTGACTCCTGGCTATAGCGACCTTTGCATCCAGGCCGCCTCCGAAGGTATTTCTTACGATGACCTGATCCTCGAGATCTTATACCTGGGCGCCAGCCGCTGGGGCCTCCTGCCCGCCCGCGATATTTCCTTTTTCCAAAAAAAGAAGACCGGACCTTTGAACAGCAAACCCGATGGGAATGGAAAACCCTCCAACGGGAAACAATTCGTCCTGGATGGGCGGTTCGCGAAACGCACCGAAGATTCTCTGGTATAATTCGCCCGCTCAAACGGAGAGGTCGCGTAGCTGGCTTAGCGCGCACGCTTGGAAAGCGTGTAACCCACAAAGGTTCGCGGGTTCGAATCCCGCCCTCTCCGCCATTTATAAAAACACCTCTTCCCCAAGGGGTGTTTTTGATTTTCAGTAGTTCTTTTCGGGCGCAAGAATGCGTGTTTCTGATATACTTGGCAGGAACATGAGACCTGCCCACATTCCTCGCGCAATCATTATCCTAAGTATTCTTCTGGTTTTCGTCACCTTGCTGGCTGGTGTCTTACATGCTTTTAACTCGGCCCGGGCAGCTTCGCCCGCACCGGCAACCAATTCCAGCCATCAAATGGATAATGAGATAAAACTAACACCCACACCCGGTCCAACATCTGTCTCGGTTTCCGGAGATACCACCGGTATCATTGCCCTTGCAATATTAATTGTCATCATCGTGCTCGTCGGTGCCATCATGGGCACAAACAGACCTGTTAAAAAGAAAACCTCTTGAACTGGGCTGTAAGTTTTCCGGGGGCTTGCTGTAAATCTGAATTTCTAATAAAGGCCTTACCGAAAATAAAGAATTCTCC
This sequence comes from uncultured Chloroflexia bacterium, assembly GCA_963772245.1. Classification (GTDB taxonomy): domain Bacteria; phylum Chloroflexota; class Anaerolineae; order Anaerolineales; family Villigracilaceae; genus UBA877. The sequence goes on from CAVYWB010000005.1 coordinate 82,220, forward strand.
GCTTTTTGAGGTGATGCGACTTTGCTGCTATCACTTAATATGTGAACCTATTAAAAAATGCTGATATATCCTGAATAATAATTCCCCTTTATATCCAATTATGTGTTTGTGGCAAGGGTTGCCAACTTGCCCATTCACCTGTATAATCCGCCTATCTTATCCGTCGGAGTTTCTCATATTATGGATCAAAACGATTCCCTGCTCGGGCAGGGGGCTGCGCCCGAGAGCAATCAGCCCGCCGAACACAGCAGCAATAACGTCAACATGGAAACCCTCCTGAATCAGGAAGGGATGACCTTGGATTTTCCCCAACCTGGGGAAATCCGGACCGGCGCGATCGCCAGCATCAGCCCAACACAGATATTGGTCAGCGTTGGCGCAAAATCAGAAGGTGTGATTACCGGCCGCGAACTTGAATCCATTCCGGTTGATGAACGTGCCGCTCTACAAGTGGGCCAGGAAATCTTGGTCTATGTGCTGAATGCCGAAGATGATAACGGCAATGTAGTGCTTTCGTACACACGCGCCCAGGAACAAAAAGGCTGGGCTGAGGTCGAGAAATTGCTCGAGGATAGCGGTACTTACGAAGGCAAAGTGGATGGATTCAACAAGGGTGGCATCATCGTGCCCGTCTTTGGTTTGCGTGGATTCATCCCCGCCTCGCAATTGAGCATATCACGCCGCATGGGAGTCACCGGTGATACACCTGACCAGCGTTATGCCAAAATGATCGGTGAACCGATTAGCGTGCGAGTGATTGAAGTGGATCGCAAACGCCGTCGCCTGATTCTTTCTGAACGGGCCGCTTCCAGCGAGACGCGTCAGTCCATCAAAGAGCGGGTGATCGAGTCGTTGAAAGAAGGCGAAACCTATACTGGCAAGGTCACCAGCCTGGCCGATTTCGGGGCGTTTGTCAACGTTAACGGTGCGGATGGTCTTGTACATCTTTCTGAAATCTCCTGGGACCGCGTCCAGCACCCTTCCGAGGTGCTCGAAGTGGGACAGGAAGTGAATGTCAAAGTCATCAACATAGACCGCGAAAAGAAACGCATTGGCCTGTCCATGCGCGCTTTGCAAAGTGATCCATGGCAAAGTAAAGTGGATAAATTCAAGGTGGGTCAGCTTGTCGAAGGTGTCATTACCCGGTTGACCAAGTTCGGTGCCTTCGCTCGTCTGGAAGGTGACCTGGAAGGTCTCATTCACATTTCTGAGATCAGCGAGAACCGTATCGAGCATCCCAAGGAAGCTGGACTGCACGAAGGCGATGTGGTCACCTTGCGGGTTATCCGGATCGATCCCGACCAGCGTCGGATTGGCCTGAGCTTGCGCAAGGTGGATTCAGGTGCATTCAAAGACCTTGATTTGAAACAAATCAGTCTGGATGGAGTCAGCCTGGAAATGGCCGGAACTGCGGCTGCATCCGATGATGTCCCTGTACAAGAAGAACCTGCCACTGACACAGAACCACCCGCCGAAGATACGTCTGCCCCAGATGTGCCCCCCTTACAAGAAGAACCTGCCGCTAGTGCAGAACCCCCAACCGGGGAAACTCCCGAAAAGTGATCCCGAACCCCGGTTTCTAAAGAAACCGGGGTTTTCATCTTCCCATGCAACCTGTACTGATTGTTGACGCCCACCAAGATATTGCTTATAACATGCTGTCCTTCGGGCGGGATTACACCCGCTCGGCCTTTGATACGCGCCAGGTCGAAGCAGCCTCCGGCTCGCAGGCGGTTGAGCACACCGGTCAAAGTGTGCTTGGCTGGCCCGATTACCAACGCGGGCGAGTGGCCGTTATCTTCAGCACCTTGTTTGCCACACCCCTGCACCACCGAAACGGCGACTGGGATACGCAATCCTACGCCGACTTTAACCAGGCTCACCAAATTTACCGCACCCAAATGGATACGTACCATAAACTGGCAGAGCAAGCCCCGGACAAATTTCAATTCATCTCCACAAAAGCAGACTTGGAAAACGTCCTGACCCATTGGAACGATTCCAGCCACGTCTCACATCCGGTAGGTTTGGTTCCATTGATGGAAGGAGCCGAAGGGGTTCGTACTCCGGCTGAATTGGATGAATGGTGGCAAGCAGGCCTGCATATGATCGGACCGGCCTGGGCGGGCACGCGCTTCTGTGGTGGAACCCGTGAACCTGGCCCTTTGACCGATGATGGCCGCCTCTTGCTTAAAGCAATGGCAGAATTGGGGTTTACCCTCGATATAAGCCACATGGATGAATTATCGGCGCGACAATCTCTGGATATATATGAAGGTCCCATTATCGCCAGCCATGCCAATGCCGCTGCCCTCCTGCCTGGCTACGACGGCAACCGGCTTCTTCCAGAAGATGTCATCATGGGGCTGATTGCACGGGATGCCATTATCGGTGTTGTGCCATTTTGCGCGTTCCTGAAATCCGGCTGGAAAACAGGGGATACGCGTGATGATATTACACTGGAAACCTTGGCTGCCCATGTGGACCACATATGCCAGATGGCCGGAGATGCCCGGCACGTAGGCCTGGGGACCGATTTTGATGGAGGGTTTGGCCTCAGCGCCATACCGGCTGGTTTGGACACCATCGCTGACGTGCAAAATCTCGCTCCCGTACTGAAAGCGAAAGGATATCATGACGAAGAAGTCACCGCCATCCTGGGTGAGAATTGGCTGCGCCATCTGCGGACTAATTTACCGATATGAACAATAATCCAGGAACATCCATCTCCCATGATACAACCCCCCTGGCAGCCCTGCCTTCCCGCTTCCGCATTCGCGCCGGGTTATCCATAACGCTGATCGGGCTGCTGGTTTTCCTGGTGGGCGCCCGTCCCTCTATGTTCAACCTGGATCGCAGCCCTGTGGTCGGGTTCGTGCAAATATCTGTTTTTCTGGTGGGCTTGGCCGCCATTTGCATCGGCGGTTATATTTGTATGATGGCTTTTTGGAGAAATGGCGACCGATCCATCCCCGCCGACATTGGCTACCGGCTGGTGACCACCGGCTATGTAATCTCCGTTTTCTGCGGGATGGCAGACGTATTCGGCTTTGGCACCCAACTGCGTCCGCGCGTTCCATTCTTCGGACCCTGGCAGGCCGCCGGCGTTCAGGTGGGTGAGGCGGTCATCGCCGTCGGATTCCTTTTGTTAATTCCCTACCAGCGTGCCAGGAAAAAAGCCTGAAAAATAGCGCCCCATCAGGGGCGTTTTCTTTCCAGGTGTCTATCATACCAGTTTATCCAACTTGATGGATGTCTTCGGATTCTGTTCCGTAAAGTCCAAAATTAAAAGATTTTCGAACTAAAACATTCTCCCACCCGACCCGTATATCCTGGAAGGTAGATTTTTTACGCTGGCACCACGGTGTTTCCAAAAACCTTTTGGAGGTTTTTTATATCAGTTCCAAACCCGCCAGGGTCTTGGGATTGCTAAGAGTTCTAGAGTTTACCGATCCCCACCTTGGTTATGTATACAAGGTCGGCAGAGCGCTGGATCGATCCTTCCGCACCCAGGTATTTGGTAATTTCGTCGAATAAGCGGTCATCGATCTTTAAAGCCCGTTCCACATCGATGATCTTGACAGCATTTTTCCGGTTGGTGGCGCCAACCTTATTAAGGAACTTGAGATAGGCTTTAATTTTGGCTTCTTTGGCTTCGAAAATATTCATGGCTGCTCCTTTACCGTAAATCATACCGCACCTGAATGGACGTTGCAACCGCATTTTCTTGCCTTGCATTATTCCTAAAATTATGTATAATACCGTCTGCCTCACGGTTGGTTGCCCCCCTCAACCAGCCGTGAGGCTTTTTTTGCGCCACGATTTCTTTTAAAGACCTTTTTCTGCCGGAAGGCAAGGCACTGGTGGGGGTCGTTTGCGTCGGCCAATTATGGAAAATCTTATCTCCTTTTTACCCAGCCTTTACTGCATCAGAAATATCTTCATGTTATTAATAGAGCTGAAAGGATCCGTTCATATTGGTATAGGAGACGTTTATGATATTCAAAAACTCGCTCTATCTTTTCTTAATTGCTCTACTGTTGGGTTCATTAATATAAACTGGAACAGTGGCAGCCGCACCTAGATACGATTTTGGTAACACTTTTGGCGCCAAGCCGGTTTGTCCGGGCCCAGCAGCACGCGGTGATGCCCGTTGTATCGCATAGGCTCGACCGAAAGCCAGCAGTTCCCCGGTCGGACTGTCCCCAGCCGTAATGAAAGCAGCCTATGGATTTTCAACCAGCGCGACTGCCGGCGCGTGGAAAACCATTGCGCTGGTGGATGCTTATAATGATCCGACCGCAGCAAACGATTTGAGTGAGGTCAGCACAAAATTCGGGCTGCCGACCTGCACAGCCGCCTATGGTTGCTTCAAGAATGTGAACCAGACCGGTAGGACGAATTACCCCGGTAACAATGCGGGCTGGGCGCTTGAAATATCCCCGGATATCGAATGGGCACATGCCATCGCCCCTGGAGCAAGAATCCTGCTGGTTGAAGCCAGCAACGCCAGCTTCAACAACCTGTTGGCTGCAGAAGACTACGCCTCGGAGCATGCCAATTACGTCAGCAATAGTTGGGATGGCGGTGGAGGCTGCAGCAGCTTCGAAACGGCTGTATCTGCTCAATCGGGTTACAGTGGCTATACCCAGGTTGCATGCGCCGGCAAACGCGCCACCCCGGATGTTTCCCTGGATGCAGCTCCAAACTCCGGCGCAGCAGTTTACGAACGCACAAAATATAATGGGGAGAGTGGTTGGTGGCAGGTTGGTGGCACCAGCCTGAGCACCCCCATAGTGGCTGGCCGTTCGGCCGATGCAGGTGTTGTAACCAATGCCGCGTATATTTACGGCAACCACATTACCTTCCGTGATATCAATAGTGGAAATAACGGTGCCCCCTGCCTGACCGGCTTTGACCTTTGCTCCGGGTTGGGTAGTTGGACCGGTGCAACTCCCTAGCTGATATGTTTCCAGGAGGTTGGAAACCAAACAAGTTGTCTTCCATTTAGGCAGTACCTTCTTATAGAAATAAAAGACACGACTTAAACAGGTCGTGTCTTTTATTATTCTCTTCGATCAAGGGAAAATAAACCCAATTGGGCTCAAGTTGTAAACCAAAAACACGGATAGGGTTGAGTCATGTTTTCAGGTGCCCCCATCGAGATTCGAATATCATCCCCAATGGGGGCTCAAGTTTTAATAAGAAAAACCGCCTTGCGGCGGATTATCTGTGCCCCCATGGGGGAGGTAACTCCAAGTAGGTTATAGTATGAAATATCAGATTTAATTTGTTGTCACGGCCGCAGCACAGTACGCCTCACATGCGCTGCCATTCGCAGTATTCCTGCTGGCGATGCTGTTGGAAGAACACAAGGAGACTAAGCGCACTCATCTGAAGCTTTGCCTTGTCATTAAACCTTCCCAAACGAAAAGGGGCTTATTTCCAGAAAGATTGTACACAAAAATGATAGGTGAGATTAATCATCCAAAGGAAATAATAGAAATAAAGCCGAGGAGTTAAGCCTCGGCTTTTAGATCACAATACAAAAAGTAATTCAAAAAATATTCTTACCCTATCCCTGTGACCCATACCATCGCCGGGTTGTACGTAAAATCCTGGATTGCTTTCCCCAGTGTGGTTAATGAGATTCGCTTTACTAATTGCCCCTTCTTATCCTTTATAGTTTATCAGTTACAGAATTAAGTCAATTCAAATTTGTAATAAGAACAACTAAATAGAGTAGTACACCTACCGATATCCAAGTTATAGCAATTATCTTAATGCTTCGGACCATTTGATTCTTTTTATTCTCTGGTGCTGAAAAGTATCTTGCTAAAGCAAAAAGCGGTAATCCAATGGCAATCAACATTGCCCCGATTACTATTCTCATCGTGCTGCTTGTATCCATTTTTATCACTCCCTAAAAGTTTTAGTATTACCGAAAATCCACGTCTAATAAATTTTGCCAATATTTTCACTCCGGTTGGATGATGGTTGCAACGGAATTACCTCAACTTTAGCACAATTTCCTCCATTTTGCATAATATTTAGCTTGTGAATGAATAAGCAGAAAATCATTCCTTTGAATGTCGGAAAAAGGTTCTAGAGATGCGATTCCGCCTGGAACCTCTACTTCCAATCGACGTTCACTACACCCGTTGACCTTTTTATATCTGTTGGTCTTCGGTATTGGATTTTTCGCACCCTTTAAATGACTATTCTTTCACAGCCTCATTAGGAGAAATAATAAATCTGACGAGAAATTCCAAAATTCACCCAAAGTGGGTGAAAAGTAGCTATTTTGACTTGAAACCGATGAAATATTGGCTCAAACAACCATTTATTTTTACAAAGAAAGTGGGGCCTTTTTTAAAAATGCCTTTCTTTGACTGATTTGACGACGTAGAATCCGGGTCTTATTACTTCTATTGCAAAACATCAAAGATTAGTTAGGATTCCTTCAATGCAAAAACAGGATGTCGATCGTTAATTTCCGAATTTACTGTAGAGTAGATCAGCTGCCAGTTTGGGGCCATCCCATTTCTCCATAATCTTTGCAAACTCTTTAGCTTTATGTTTAGCATCTTCATCGGCTAGCAAAAGCTGAATGGCCTGCTGGATCTTTTTAGAAGGGTCGTTTGATTTTCCCACCCGGATGGCAAATCCCTTGCGCACAAGACAAGCCAGGTTGGCTACTTGCTCCATTTGCATTCCCACGCCGACCACGGGTTTCCCGGCATATGCTGCTGTCATAACCGTTCCGATGCCACCATGGATCAAGGAAAGATCTGCCATTTTATTTACAAGATGGGCAGGCAGCCAGTCGGTCACCATTACGTTTGAAGGGATCTTGACGCCGTGAACCTTATCCAGATGCTGTTTTACCGGCGCGATGACACGATAAGGTTTCCCTTCAAAACTTTCAATGATCTTGGCGATGATCAGCGGAGTCCCCGAGCTTCCCATTGCGAAATAGATGATCGGCTTATCCCGGGGAATATTCTTTATTTCACCCGGTAGTGGAAAATCCTGTCTTGCAATCAGGGGACCTGTGTAATAATAATTCGCAGGCAGCTTTACTCCGGAAAATTCAGCCGGTTCAGCCACCAAGGTGATATCGCCGCGCCAGTAATCGAATATAGACTTGTATCCATCCACACCGTAATGGCTGGCAGCTTTGTTGACCGGGCCAAGAAACCCAATCCTGATCCAGAAATTGATGAAAAGAAAAACAAACCAATCAGCAATTTTCTTTAGAGCTGCGAAACTTATTTTATCGGTCATGCCGGCTCCCCGGGCAAAAAAGTCCTCCAGCCAGGTGGATTGGACGACCCAGACAAGCGGGATTTTCAAGATCCGGCAGGTGACCGGGATGGTCATATAGGAACCGGTAACGACTGCCATCGGGCGCAGTTCACGCAGATAGGTCACTTCGTTATCAATCATGGCGATCATTTCTTTTTGGGAAAGGGCGGGGGCGAATTTTTCCCCCTTATCTACTTTCCCAAGGCGTTCGATCATTTCTTGTGTATAGCGTGGTTCCAATCGTTTCAATGGAAAGCCTTGCTCCTCAATCAAGTGCTCCAGGTCTCCACCATTGGAAATGAACTGGATGTCGAACACCTGGCTGGCTAGGGGATGGTTGGCAATCCCTTTGGCGATTTCGATCATGCGGGTGGTCTCGGCAAGATCGAAGGTTACGGGTGCGAACAGGAGAACTTTCTTCTTATTCATAATCCATATCCTTATCCATTCGGTTGAAATCGGTATAGGGGAATCATATTGCCAAGAGCCAATATGTCATTTTCGGTTCCGTTCACCTTATAGCCCATGAATTGGACTAATTCCCGCCAGGCCAGCGGGTAGCGGCAGGCGTATTCGGCCAGCTCGCGGCCAGCCATCTCGGGATCGAGGCGGACTGCCAGACCAGTGCGCTGGGTTCTCCCGATTGTGAAGAGGATGCGCAGGTCATGTTCCACGTTGAGGAGCCAGTCCGAGCCTTTGCCAAAGCCTGAAGCAACGATGCATGCACCAGTGGCTTTGTCATAGCGGACCACCTCCAGAACTGTCTGGCGTGGTTTACCCGACTTTCGGCCAGTATGAGTGAGGCAAACAAAGCGCGTCCCGAGCAGGCCGCTCAGGCCCAGCCGGTAGAGTTGGATAGGCAGGCGGAAACCCAGGCGAGCTAGGCCGCCCGGCGGTTTCGGTTCGAAGATCTTTACTGGCATCCATCAACTCCTTTTGCATTGTTATTCTTAATGCCGGATTCTGGCGGCCTTCGCGAACAGGCTAAAAAAACGGCCGTTTCCGGGTCATCTTGATTGGGTCCCGACTCCCGGCCTTCCCTGGATGCGCCCGGAACCAGCGTTCCATGGGTCGGCAATCGACCGGTTCCTCGGCCCAGGGGGGTACTTCCATAGCTTGATCACGCCATACGCCAGCCAGCCAAGCAGTTACCAGCCGTAACCAACGCTAATGATCCCGCCTTTGGCAGTCATAAAAAAACGGAAGGATGATCGTAATGAAATGGGTGGAATCACGCGCATCATACCGGCACATCAATGGGTCATTCAGGCTGGAACTTTCGCAGGAGGCTGCAGGTTTTGTTGTAGAGAGAACACCATTCATCGAATACTCTGGTTTATTTAATTGCTGACCGTTCAGTCAGTTATTGATCTAAAAAAAGAGCTTTAAATGGCCTACCAGAAAATCAGCGGGCGAGCCACCGGAAGGCCCGTTCAACAAATGGCTTGGCATCTTTTTCAATGCAGGGGCCATGAGCAATGATCAGCTTATCGAAGTCCCACGCTAGCAGCCTTTCAAGCGAGCGCCGCGCGAGACCTCGATTTGTGAAAGTGAGTTCTCATGTCAATCCCGACACCGCCATACGGGTCTATAGCATCAGAAAGTTTGAGCAGGGCATTGAGAAACGGTTTCCCCTTCGTAATCGTATGAGTTTGGATCAAATCGTCCAGGATGACAGTGTGCGACTGTCTATGGAAGAAAAGGACTTCTTCGATTAACGAGCTACCTTGAAAGGCAAGTTGATCGAAATCGTCCGCCCAACCTTGATCCGGCGTATCCCCCAGGATGCCGGTGATTGGCAGATTCCCCTTTTTCAACGTAAAGGAGGTGTTGCGGGCAGTCCACAGCTGAGCTTCTGGAAAAAGCGTATGCCAGCCATCCAGCCGCCAGACGTGCCTTGGGGTTGCTGCAATAATATATCTAACCGGCCCTAATTCAGTGATACGTTTGAGCGTATCAAACGGCACCGACACGGGGGATTCCACCCAACATGAGCCGTCGGCGAGCTTCACGATAGTCATGCGGGTGGTAAACATGATCCCCATGTCGCGCACCTTCGGACCGTTGGCGATCCATATATTTTTACCGAATGGCTGGAGTCCTGATACAGGTAGTTCTTTCAAATTGTCTTGCATATTAAGCCTCGATCCTGGCTTCTTAAGCCGCATTTTCTGAAAGCCTCACGCCGGGGTTTGAATACCTTCAAGCAAGAGTTTGATACTGGAACGGATATGGTGTTCCACATCCACCATGCTGCTGTCATAAACCCATAGCAGGATCGTGCCCTCATAGATGGCGCCGGCCGCGATGGCTGCTTCCCGGGCATCCACCGGTTGGAACTCGCCCGAATCGATCCCGCGCTGGATGATCGGCACCAACGCTTCCATGTAGTGATGAAAATATTGTTTGAGCGCCTTCTGGACGGTCGTGTTACGGAATGCCAGGGCCAGGAATTCATAGGCCACCGGCATGAGCCGTAACATCATCTTATAGTCTCGGATGGCTTCCTCGGTGAACTGCGATATTGCTTCCCCTGCGCTTAATTCGTTGTCTTTGCGTCGCTCAATTTGTTTGAATAGGCCCTGGAAGATGCGATCCAGGATGGCGATGATCAATTCTTCCTTGCTCTTAAAATACAGGTAGAGCGTGCCTTTGCTCAGGCCGGTTTCTTCCGCGATATCATCCATGCGCGCTAAATCCAGGCCTTTTTTGGTAAAGACCTGCTCAGCGGCATTCAATATCTGGGATTTTCGTTCATCGCTGACATCTGGTCGTGGGGACATTGTCTCTCCAAAATAAATGACTGACTAGTCAGTTTATAATGCAAGAGTGAGACATTGTCAAGCATTTGGTTTTTATCGTCAGTTGGTGCATATCTTGGTCGTTCTTTGACGCATCCGTCCGGACCACAATTTCTAGCCAGTATATATTTCATAGGCAATGGCGTTTTTGCTGGTTTTCTTTACGGAATACATCAAGGCATCCGCCTTATTGATTAATTCATCCGTGGTAAGGTGAGCTTCTAGACAGGTCATTGCACCCATGGAAAATGTCACCGGCCAATTATTGGAGTGCATTTCCTCCAGAAGGGCATGCCGTAATTTGGATACCGCAATATGAGCCGCCTCCGCATCGGTTTCGGGTAACAGAGCAACGAATTCATCCCCGCCAAGCCTTGCCAGGAAATCTGTCTTTCGTAGAACGAGCTTGGCCCGATTGACGACCGAGCAGAGTAATTGATCCCCGATTTGATGACCCCATTGGTCGTTTGCCGTTTTGAAGTCATCGATATCAAAATAGACTATGGTAAAAGGGTGCTGGTATCTTTGGAAACGCTCCAGTTCTGCCTGGGCCACTTCGAAGAATTGGCGTCGATTGGCAGCGCCTGTCAGGTCGTCGCGGCGGGCAATCTCTTTTTCGTGTTCCCGTTCTTTCAAGGCTGGCAAAAGAAATGACACCAAAATAAAGAAACCCAGGCGCACGCCGGCATTCCAAAAGGGGAAAATGGGTTGGGAATAGGGTTGTCCGGATAGATTATCCGCGGTAAACCATACAATCGTGCTGGCAATGCTCATCACCAATCCAAAATTTCTGCCTGCGAACCACGTAACCAAGACTATCGGGATTAGATAGAATATGGAAAAGGAAAGTTGCCAGCCGGTTAAAAAGTCACCAATTCCCACACAAAAGACGCCGATCAATCCGACGATTGCCCAAAAGATTGGGCGCCTTTTATTTAAGAGAGCAAAACTATTCATTAGACAACTTTGGACCCAAGGACAACCTCTACCGGCAACCCCCACATCGACTGAACGCTAAATTGTTTAATTACAAATCCGGCTGTTATCAAGGCTTGCCCTACAAAGATGGGACGGCAGTCGATCATATTGGGGAATTTTTCATGTGCCCATTCATACAATCGCAGCATGGAATTTTGTTTCCCATATTTGGACAGGGAGACGATGCAGATCCGGCCTTGGGGTTTCAGAACACGCCAGCATTCCTTCAATACTAAAGGGATTTCAGGGGTGTCGAATAACTCCAGTGTGAAGCTGGAGAAAATCGCATCAAATGTTTCTGACTCGTATAGAAGGTCAGTTGCATCCCCGCAACGCAAATCAATCCTCTTCAGGAGACCAGCTCTTTCGATTCTCGATTTGGCAACCGCAAGCATGCCTTCGGATAGGTCAATCCCATGGATATGTCCTGACCCACCAACAGACTCGGCCAATCCAAGCAGGCTATGGCCAGTGCCGAATCCAATCTCCAGAATATTTTCACCGCTGTTTGCCTTAAGCATTTGTAAACCTTCAATACAAAACCCTTGTTCACTTGACCTGGCCACCAAGTCATACCACTTGCTTAAACGGTTATAACTGATCCTGGCGGCCTCCTTCGACCGGCTCACCCGACTTATCTGCGCATCATTTTTTATTATATTATTGGTTTCGAGTAGACCATCCATACGATTATCCTCCCGTTGATTCGCGAATGATCAATTCGGGTTGAAACAGTATATGCCGTTCTTCCAGTGGTAGATTCTGGATCGTAGTAACCAGCATTCGCACCAGATTGCGGGCAATCTCATACAACGGTTGGCTGAGCGTGGTCAATGGCGGGGAAGTATGTTCGGCTTCCTCGATCCCATCAAAACCAGCCACAGCTAAATCAAGACCTACCTTAATTCCTCTATCGCTGGCTGCATGCAGTACACCAATGGCAGTTAAATCATTGATGCAGGTTATTGCAGTTGGAAATTGCTTGCGCGCCAACAAATGTTGAGCAGCCTGGTAACCCCCCGCATGAAAAGTATCCCCTGCCACCACTAGTTCAGGATCAAACGGGATTCCTGCAGCAACCAGGCCCTTCTTGTATCCTTTGAAACGATCGGCCTGGATCTTCAGATTCGTAGGCCCCCCGATATACGCGATGCGCCGGTGACCTTTAGCCGTCAAATATGCCATCAACATTTTGAATCCGGCCCAGCCATCGACTTCCACGGAAGCTTGGTCGCTTTTATCGAGTGTGCGTTCCAAGCTGACGAAAGGAAGGTCGGTCTGAACAAGGTATTGAACCCGCCAATCGTGCAAACGCATGCGGTTAAGTACCATTCCATCCGCCTTCCTGCCTTGCACCCAGTGTTCATAGCGATGCTTTTCTGAATCCGAATCGGGCGAAGCAGTTGAAACCAATAGATCAAAATTATGCGAAGCAGCCTCATCGCCCAGCCCGGATACAAATTCGGAGAAAAAAGGGTCGGCAAACTGTGGCGCCAGGGCCGGCAGGATGTAGCCGATGGTATCCGAGCGCTGGCGGCGCAGCTGGCGGGCGGCTCGGTTGGGTGCATATCCCATTTCCTGTGCAGTATTTATGACCAATTGGCGCGTTGCTTCGGCTACATCGCTGTAACCATCCAGCGCGCGTGATACGGTCGTTATGGAAATGTTTAGCCGTTTGGCTACATCACGTATGGACGACATATCTATCCTCCGTTCCAAAATCTATTTTATGAATCAAACCATATTCATGGATTAGCAACATCGGTAAAGTCATGGCCATTAAAAAGCCACCCAATGTGCTTCCAGTCAGCCACTTGAGCATCGCTGGAGAACGATCTATCCTCATTACGATTAGATCGGCCGAATTTCGGCGAGCAGTGGCTGCAATCTCCGCAACCGACCTGCCGGCGTGACCGATCAGGAGATAATCGGTGATACCGATTTCATGGAATTCAGTCATTATTTCGGATAAACCAGCCTGCATGGCAATATTATTCTTTTGTATATCCAACCCGATCAACCCGCTATGGATGCTTCTCTGCAGACTGACCACCAGGGTCAGGGTTTTTGATATATCCCTTCTGCTTTTTTCTATGAACAATATTTTCCTAAGCGGCCGCTTCCTCTCACCTCCGACCAGCAAAGGCTTACGCACCCGGTTGATGATGGCTCTGAAATTACTGCCCAGGGTGTGCGTATCGCGCTTATGCCCTTCCCCACGTTTGCCTAGAGCCAGCATACTTGCAACAGACGCTTCCCGAGTTAATACTTCGGTAACAGAGCCATAAAAAAGATCTCTTGTCATCGAAACATTTGCAATTTGGCATTGTTTTTCCAGCCATGTCAGACAGGATTCGCCTTTTAGCCTTAATCGATCCATCGAATCTCTTCGATTTTTCAACTCCCGGTCTCTGGTGGATTCTGCATGGGAGGCGGAATTCCGTTTCGTGAAAAATTCATCCTCAACCACATAGATCCCCCGGATGGAAAGATTCAGGTTCGATGCGATTTGAATGGCAAGTTTCCCTGTCCTTTGCGCCGGTAGTGATCCATCCATTCCCACAAGAATCTCACCTGGGTTTTGTTTTTTGTCAGGCATGTATTCCTCAATCATTTTTTCACTTTTAACCATACTGTATTTGATCGTGACAAAATAAATAGTTCATGGTTTGATGATCAGATAAAGCGCCTGCCCCCAGCCGGTACGACCGAGCTCATCCTGGATCTCGATCCAGGCACGGCCGTTCACCATTTTTCGATTGTTCAGCAGATGAACGGGTGCCCCTTCCGGAAGTGCGAAGACAATCCAGCCAGCCCTTGAATTACAATGGAAAGTAGCTGGTGGCCAAGGACCAAGTGATCAGAGCAAAGATCAGGAACCAGGAATAGTATAACCCTATTGGTATATTCAAAATGCTTCCAAGGCGAATAAGCTGCTGGTTCATTGCACTTGTTCCTTTCCGGGTCCAAACAAGTTTTCCCAGGCTGACTTGGCTGCCCAGGGCACGGTAACTTCCGGTTCTACCCCATCCAGGGCCTGCAAAACCCATAGAATGGGTTGCCGTAATTGTCTCTGCTTCTTCAGTACATTTAGGATGTGATGTGCACCCTCCCGAAGCCAGACCGAATCAAAATCCCGCATCAACGCTTGCAATAACGGTTCCAGGCCAGCGCGACCGAGCGCAATCAGCCCCTCCATGGCTGCCCAGCGAACATCGTGGTTTTCATCCTCCAGGGCATGCAAAAGTGCCGCAGCCGCGGATGCATCCTTGATGACTGTCAGGGCACAAGCAGCTTCCCAGCGGGTATGCGGGTTGCCGTTGGAAAGCTCCTGAATCAAAGCAGGCACAGCCATTGCGCCGGCCTTGATTAACATTAACCGCGCCTGCAGGCACTGTGCTACCACTGAGCTCCCTAGGTCATTAATCCATAATTTGATATTCTTTTCCAGGTCTGGCTCTTGCGATATGCTGCCTTTTTCCAACATATTAAGCTCCTTCCAGCCATCAGGATATTGGGACTACAGCCTCTGGGAGGATAAGCCCGGTCCAAGCTTCACTCCCGGCAACTGCAAAGCCTTCTCACTTGCACTTGTTCCTTCGCTCCAGCCGCAGCTACCAGGATCTCGCCGGCCTTCAATACCGTATTTCGCGCGGGATCAATATCTGCCTGCCTCGACGTGGGGTAGCGATCACACAGATCTGGAGCCAATGTATATCTTTCATCGCCATCATGGTATGGTAATGATTTGCTTGAAAAGCCAGACCCTCAGACCACTGATCAAGCCAACCACTCGGATCTCACCGGTCATGGTAAATGTCCCGGAAGGCTAAAAGCGATTCTTAATTGGAGAAATCTGGTGCCGAGAAATGATTGCATTTTCATGCAGCTGTTACCTTCTCCTTTATAAAATTGTTTGGAAACGTGGTCAATTTTTTTATTCCACTTGGATATTCCACCCTTTTCATCAAATTGGATACCACGACTTATTGATGTTTACGAAATACTAATTCATTTTTTGACATGTTTCCAAAACGTTTTGGATTATATCGCAACTTAATGAGCCAGTCAACAACTTTCAGAACCAATGCCGGTGCAATGGGAAGGTCAATAGGGACCCGATCTGGTGCTTGTCGAGCTTCAGGAACACGGTATTGTTGAGCGTAGTGCCCAGCACTGAAAGAGGAATGATCACATCCTTCTGCCCCCACAAAGGTCCTTCGCACATCACCAAATGGGTAATGTCCCCGTTTTTTGGGTTGACTAAGAATCAGTCGATCTTGCCAACGTAGCCATCGGTTACCTCTATGTGTATGCTACGGCGAATGGCCAGCTCTCCCACGGGGGCGGGCATGGTGAATTGGCATTAGCATTGAAGCAGCGAATTCTAGAATCAGGCTTGATGAACGAAAAAGAATTCGGCGCGACACCGGAAGCTTGCCAACGAATTGCCGACGATCCCGACATCTGGATGACATCCTTCATAGTTACACAGGTATGGGGCCACAAGCCAGCCAATTATTATCAATAGCGGCGAGATGATTGCTCGGGAGTTTGCCATCAGCAGCCAATTTCCAGTTTTTTGTTCGAATCCGGGGCCTAGATTTATGCACGCACTCGTTTCTTTTTTATTTTGGTCTCGCATCCTTTACGCAGGGTCTCAAGCGCGTTCGAAGCCTCCGGCGAAATTATTGCGGTAATTTGCATATGCGCTTCCAGTCGGGTGTTGGCTTTGGGAACCCATTCGCGTTTTCCGTCTGAACAGCGCACCAAGATACATCCAGCCGGAAGCCCCAGCGAGCGGACTTCGCGGCCTGCAAACGGCGCATCCGTTTGGAGGTGAATTCCACCACAGCCGGCTTCTCCAGGGAGAACTTACCCCCAATCTTTTTCAAATCGCGTTCCAACAAAGCCTCATAAATTGGCAAATCTTTCAGGGCTTCGGCCACTGCGTATGCGCAGAAACAGGCCACCAGCAGCGGCAGCATTAGGGAATAATTCCCCGTCATTTCGACGATCAGCATAATGCCGGTGAGCGGAGCGCGTACAATCGCGGCGAAGTAAGCTGCCATTCCTACTACAGCGAAAACTGCCGGGATGGGCACCATGGCCGGGGCCAGGATGTGTGCAATTTGTCCAATTGCCAGGCCGATCAACGCACCCAGAACGAGCAGCGGTGCAAAAATACCGCCTGGAGCGCCACTTCCATAACTGCTGGTGGTAAGCAAAAAACGAATTGCAAAGAAAAGCGGGATGGCGGCCAGCAGCATGTCTCCTTTTAAAACCGCCTCTGCCAATGAATTTCCGCTGCCGATCATGGGAGGAGAAAACCATCCAACCAGCCCGATAACTCCGCCTGTGATTGCAGCCGCCGGAAGCACAAAGCGACCTGGCAGGCGTGCATAAAGACGAATGGCAGTCAGCAAACCGCGATTGAAAAGTACGCCCAATAATCCAGCCATTACTCCCAACAGGGCGAATATCGGCAGGGAAGTCAATGGCGGCAAGGAATAACTTGGTACGGTAAAGACCGGAAACTGGCCTGCGCCGATCCGTACGACAATATCCGCTATCGCGGCGGCGATAAAGACGGCCCCAAATACCAGCGGCTGAAAGTCGCGCCGGACCTCTTCAAGCACAAAAATGAGGCCGGATAGTGGCGCGTTAAAGGCAGCTGCCAACCCGGCGCCGGCACCGGCCGATATCAGAGTCAGCCGCTCGTGCGGCGGCACTTTCAACCATTTTGAGATGGCATCAGCGACTGCGCCGCCCATTTGCACCGTGGGGCCTTCCCGGCCCAGCGCCATGCCGCTCCCGATGGAAAGAATACCCCCAAAGAATTTGACCGGTAGGACGCGTTTCCATTCAAGTTTGCGGAACCGGTGCAGGACAGCTTCAAGGTGCGGAATACCACTCCCGCTGGCTTCGGGCGCGTACCGTCGTGTAATTGCCACCGAAATCCCTGCACCCAACGCGCCGAACAGGATTGGGAAGATCCAGCCCCATGCTGGCATGCGCTGTGCCCACACAATCAATCCATTTCTTAAGGCATCCGCGCCGGCCAGTACCGCCCGAAAAAACAGGGCCACCAACCCTGCACAAAGTCCAACGAGTGCCGCTCGCGGGAAGATCAATCGGCGCTGCTCGCGGATATCCAGGTATTCCTGGATTTCAGTCTGTACAGCGATATTTTTTTTAACAGAAGGAGAAGATGGTTTTCTTCGGAATCTGTTTTTCAATCTTGTCAGCCAGGTGGTTTTCAAGGTCATAAGATTGTGATTCAAGTATCTATCCAAAATTTATGTTAAAAACCGATATAGTTTATCACAACCGTGCTTATCTTCGTTTTCGCTCCATCGCAAAATTACCTCAAGAGTAAATCAGCACCTATTCCAGGGAAGGTTTGTCGTTTAATGGGGGATATGATAAACTTTTCCCTGAACATGTCCCCTTTCCTGCAGCTTGCCTTCGAGCTGGTGGTGATCCTGTTGGCCGCAAAAGCGGCCGGGTATATCAGCACACGCCTGGGCCAGCCTTCGGTGCTGGGGGAACTGCTGGTCGGCGTGCTGTTGGGCCCGTCCCTGCTCAATATCCTGCACTTGTCTTTTATCAACAGCGCTACGCTGGGAACAACCATCTCAGATCTGAGTGAATTGGGGGTGCTCTTCCTGATGTTCATCGCCGGCCTGGAGCTGCACCTGGGCGAATTGGCCGGCCACCGCAAGGTCTCCCTGCTGGCCAGCAGTGGTGGATTGCTGCTATCGGTCGGATTGGGCTGGGCCGCCGGCCGGTTGTTTGGCATGCAGAACAGCGCCGCTCTCCTGCTGGGAGTGGCCCTGGGCGCCACCAGCGTCAGTATATCCGCTCACATACTGCTGGAAATGGGGGCATTGCGCAGCCGGGTGGGATTGAGCCTGCTGGGTGCGGCGGTGGTGGACGATATCCTCTCGATTTTGGCATTTTCCATCTTTCTGGCGGTGACAACCGGCGCGGGGAATTTCTATGGCCTGGTCTGGTTGACCCTGCGCATGGCATTGTTCCTGGCCGGTGCCACAGCCTTTGGCCTGTGGGTGCTGCCGTACCTGGCGCGCTGGGTCGGGCGCTTATCCATCAGCCAGGGCGTGCTGGCCTTTGCGATCGTTATGCTGCTGGCCTATGGCCTGGCGGCCGAACTGGTGGGACAAATGGCCGCCCTGATCGGGGCTTTCCTGGCGGGACTGATGTTTGCCCGTACACCTGAGAAAAGCCAGATCGAAGCAGGCATTACCGCGCTCGCGTATGCACTGTTTGTTCCAATCTTTTTCATTAATGTTGGCCTTTCGGTAAACCTGCACGAGCTGCCATTGAATGCGGTCTGGCTGATCCTGGCAGTTACCCTGGCAGCCATTGCCGGGAAGGTTTTCGGTGCGGCTGGGGGCGCCCGCTTGGGCGGGTTTCCCACTCACGAAGCCTTCCAGTTGGGGTCCGGGATGGTGGCACGTGGCGAGGTGACGCTGATCGTGGCGGCAGCCGGCAACAAGGCCGGGCTGCTCAACAGCAGTGCGTTCTCTGCTGTTGTGGCGGTGGTGCTGCTCAGCACGTTGGTCACGCCGCCATTATTGCATTTCGCCTTTAAAAGGTTTAAGCCGAAGCCAAAGCTAGCGGCGGTGAAGCCGTCTGAAACGAATGAGGAGAAAAAGAAATGAAAATGATCCTTTTCGTTCTGAACGATCCTGCCAAAGTGCAGGATCTGCTGGAGGCCTGGAAGCAGGCCGGCTCGACCGGTGCGACGGTGCTCTACAGCACCGGGATGGGCCGCTTCCACCTGTCCGCTGCTCTGCGCGAAGATATCCCTCTGATGCCCTCCCCGAGCGATTTTTACGGTAGCGATGGAGAATTAAGCCGGACGCTCTTCACCATCGTCAAAGACGATGAAACGGTGACGAACATCATTGCTGCCACCCGCACTGTGGTCGGCGATCTGGACCAGCCAGATACGGGCCTGCTTGTCATCCTGCCAGTTGAACACACCGAGGGTTTGGAGAAGAAACGATAGTAGAAGATCACAGATTTTACAAGAGGTTGTAAAAGGATCGAGACAATCCCCACCGCAGGTACTTTTGAGCATAGAAGCCCGTGCGGAGATGTTTGGCCAATCCATCGAGACAATCATGAAGTTCGGCCGCTTGCTTTCATTTCGATGACAAGCAGGATAACCCATAGGCCATACCCATCTACCCATGCTGCGGGTATCCGAGCAAAATAACAGGCTAATTCGCCTTGGGTCATCGTGACCCTATCTTACCAAACCTCGCGATTTTTGAGGAGGGTGTGAGTTGATACGCAAGACGACAAATATGGGAACCCTGCCGGAGCAAGACTCCCATGTGCTGTGATTTTTTTAGTCTTTCGAAAAGACTACAATTCCTGGCGTCGGAAAACCAGCCAGGCAATTAATAGTGCTACGGTGATGATCCCCAAGCTTACCCAGAAAGCCACCCAGGCCGGGTCGCCCCCACCAAGGACGATCGTCCCCCCCCAGGTGAACAACCGCCCCGGGAAGTATTCGTCGATGCGTGGCAGAGATCCAACCCCCGCAACGATGATCAGGGCGGCAAAGGCCAGTCCGGCCGCGGCGCCCTGTGTCCGGACCAGTGTGCTGCACAAAAGTGTGATAGCCACATAAACCAGGAAAACCAGCAGCATCAAACCATTGAGCGCCAGGAAGGGACCCCAGGGCAAGGCTTTGAACAGCAGTTGGGTATAGTACCAACAGCCCAGGGCAGCTACAGCCAGGCTGATTGCAAAGGTGCATGCCAGGGCAACGAACTTGGCCAGCAGAAAAGTAAAGCGTGAAACCGGGTGGGTCAACAGCATGGCCGCCGTACCTCGTTCCTTCTCCTGGGCAACACTGCCCATGCTCATCAGCAGGGCCAGCAGGACACCAAACTGGCTCATATTCTTAAGGTACTGGGAGACCGCGTCGGCCACTGTGGGGGTTGGGAAGAGACCAGCCAATGCCGCCGGCACATCGGGAATGGCTTTAAGCAGATCCGGTGTTACCTTGGCCAGCAACGGCGAGCCCAGACCGAAGATGACCAGGACCGCGGCCACGATTAACATGCGTTTGGTGCGCCATTGTTCTATAAGCTCCTTGCGGAGCACAACGAAGAAATTCATTGGATCGCACTCTTTTCCACGAGTTGCAGGAAGACATCTTCGAGCGAAGGGCGGACCTCCTCGTAACGACGCAGGGCGATCTCCTGGGCGACGGCAGAAGCCAGCAATTCCCGGCGGGCGCGCTTGACATTGCTGACCGTGACACGCAGCCGGTCGCCATCCAGGCTGACAGTAGTTGCCCAGTTCTGCTGCCTGACCGTGTCGGCCCAGCGCTTGACGGCCGCCGGGTCCTCCCCCTCAGCTTCGAATACCGGTTGGGCATAGCGATTCATTAACGCTTCGCGCGGCGACTCGACGATCATCCGGCCCCTGGCAATGATCCCCACCACGTTACAGACGCGTTCCACATCGGCCAGGATGTGCGAGGACATCAGGATGGTGCACTGCCCGCTCAAGTGTTCGATCAACTCGAGCACTTCCTTGCGACCTGAAGGGTCCAGCGCGCTGACGGGTTCATCCAGCAACAGAACCTCGGGTTTGTGGACAAGCGCCGCGGCCAGTCCCAGCCGCTGGCGCATGCCATGTGAAAATCCGCCAATGCGGCGTTTCCCGGCTTCAGCCAGGTTGACCAGCGTGAGTAGTGCTTTTACCCGGGTGGCGCATTCGGTAGCGTCCAGACCATGCAACCGTCCCAACATATCGAGATATTCCCGCGGGGTCAGCCATGGGTAGAATGTCGGCTCCTCGGGCAGGTAACCGATACGGTGAGAAAGGGTGTGGCCATCCGAGGTAAGATCCACGCCAGCAACCACGACCCGGCCCGAGGTTGGGCGCGCCAGACCGGTCAGGATACGCAGGGTAGTGGTCTTGCCGGCGCCGTTCGGACCGAGGAAACCGTAGACCACCCCGGCTTCAACGGTCATGTTCAGGCCGTCCAGGGCATGCACGGCGCCATAATGCTTGTGAAGGGATTCGATCTGGATCATTCTTCCTTCCTGCCTGCCACAAAGTAGATGATGGGCCCGATATAATTGATGAACACAATGACCAGCACCCAGACCCACTTCGGGCCTCGGGTGTGTTCACGGCGGATCAGATCCACCAAGGCGCTGATCATCAACACGAGCTGGATGATTAGCACCGGGATGAGGTAGGGGATATATTGCTGTAATTTTGATAAAACATCCATTGGCATACTCCTATTATTGTCGGGTTTATAAACAGATCCCAGAAGCCGTGAGCCTTTATGGCATGGACCACTGACGGCGGACATCCTGCGTGAGGAGACGTTTGGCAATCACCTGAGACCTGTTGGTATTCTCGATCAGGCGAAAGCCGATCACTTCCCAGCCCCCTTCACCCCATTGATTGAGTTCGGCTTCTAGATCATCGTCTTTACCCCTTGAAAGAATGTTCCAAAGGGTTTTACACGATATTCCCATTGGATGGTTTCAGACATTTTCACCCCCAGAAATTCAGTGAGAAACACGAGGTATTACCGAGATTCCACGTCGAAATGATTTTGCCATCGTTTTTGCCCAAACTGGGTGAAAACCTTGACGGAACTTTGTTGAGTTTAGCACTTTTCTGCCATTCTGCAAATATTTTCGAAAACAATTTCTCAAAACCGAATTTTCTGAAACATTTTCAACGTCCCGATTAAATAGAAATAACGGTTTGGGATATTTCAGAACGATAATTATGCCAGGCATTTTTCAAACACTTCTGGATGGCGCATTCCGGTGAATTCGTCCACCGAATCCGGTCATGCCGTCCAGTGACGGAAGGGAGCAGCGCTGGTGAGAGAATTATAAATCAACTGGACGGCATGGGGTCATGGAATGCACCTTTCATGGGTTTTTCTTTTGAAAAAAAGAGTGGATCGACGACGGTTAGAAAATTCCAGTTTAGGTAGCCGGTACGGGAATGGGGGAACGGATCTTGCGTTGAGAACCCCCGGTTAAATTAAGCCGGTAGGCATTATGGATAATACGATCCAGAAGTGCGTCTGCATGAGTGGGGTCCGGGAATCTTTGAAACCACTCATTAACAGGCACCTGGGAAGCGACGAGAGTAGAGCGACGTCCAAAGCGATCGTCGAGGATCTCGAGCAGGTCGCGGGTGTCGGAAGTGGAGATAGGATCGCGCATCCAATCATCGAGGATAAGCAGGTCGATCTTGGCGAGGCTGGTGAGCAGGGTGGGGAAAGAGCCATCTTGGTGAGAATGGGCCAGTTGGACCAGCAGGCGGGAAGTACGGAAGTAGCGGACGGAATGATCTGTGCGACAAGCAGAGAGACCAAGTGTACAAGCGAGGAACGATTTTCCTGAACCGGTGGGACCCAGCACCAGGGTGTTGAGATGCTGGTCGATCCAGTTGCTCTGTGCCAGTTCGAGCACAAAGCGGCGTTCCAGGCCACGCGAGGCAGACAGATCCAGGCCTTCCAGGGTGGCGGATTGAGGAAGGGCTGCCAGCTTAATGGATCTCTGGATGCGCTGGTCATGACGGCGTGTACATTCCAGGTCCACCAGGAGCGCCAGACGTTCTTCGAAAGAGAGCTCAGCGTATTTAGGGTTGGCGAGTTGCTCTTGCAGGCCATTGTGGAAAGCTGGCAAGCGGAGCTGGATGAGTTTGTCGAGCAGGGGTTGGGTAAGCATGGATATCCTCACTGATAATATGAATTGCCACGGATATTCTCGTGGGTGGGAAACGCAGGGGTTTCGGATGGGGGAACCGCGGGCAGGTGATCCAGAGTGGCTTTCACGCCGCGGTAATTCAGTTCTTTATCTGTGCGTGCCATCTGGCAGGCGGTCTCCATCTGGGAACTGGAATACTGTTTGGAGAGGCGCAGGATGCCCAGACAGGATCGAAAAGCCTGTTCAGGGTGACGTCGGGAAGACAGGATCGCCTGGATCAGCTGGCCGGTGTGCGGCCCGATCTCTTCTGCCCAGTGTTGCAGGCGCTCGGGGGTCCACTCCCCAGCTTTCTGGTGGCTGATCGGCATATGGGCGGCCTGGGTGGAGTAATGGCCAATGACTTGGCTGCGGGGATGGATGGCCACCGCCTCGCGCTGGCTTTTGTGGAAGATCTCGATCATGTGTTCCGTGGCACGGATACGCACTTCCTGGTGGATCAACCCATACGGGACCGAGTAAAAATGCTTCTCGAAATCAACGTGGTAGTCGATGTTCACCCGGGCAGTCTTCCAGGTGGCATATGCATAAGGAGCGGGCGGAAGCGGACGCAGGGCAGGCCGATCCAGTTCTTCGAAAAGCTCTTTGCGGGATTTTCCCAGATGCTTCATCGGACGGTCGTTCAGTTCTTTCAGCAGTTCGACCATGGCGCAGTTCAGTTCGGCCAGGCTAAAAAAAGTCCGGTTACGCAGACGAGCCAATATCCAGCGCTCCACCACTTGCACGCCCACCTCGACCACTGCCTTGTCGCGTGGGCGGCGCACTCTGGCCGGGATGACTGCCACCCCGTAGTGCTGGGCCATCTCAAGATAGGTTGGGTTCAGGTCCGGTTCGTACCGGCAGGCATGTTTCACCCCCTGAGCCAGGTTGTCTGGGACGATAATTTGGGTTACACCCCCAAAAAACACAAAAGCGCGCACATGTCCGCCAATCCAATGCGGCATCTCCTGGCTGGGCTGTGCCTCGGCATAGGTATAGCTGCTGGCGCCCATGCTTGCCACGAAAATCTGCGCTTGATGTACTTCCCTGGTCTCTGGGTCGGTGATCGGAACGGTATCTCCGGCATAGTCCACAAATAACTTTTCACCGGCTTTGTGGTTCTGCCGCATAGGCGGATCGAGCTTCTGGGCATAGCGCCGGTACAGATCACAATACTGGCTATACCCGTATCCTCCCGGATGAACTTCCCGGTACTCCGTCCACAACAGCCGCAGAGTCACACTCCGCTTCTTCAGTTCCCGGTGAACTATCTCCCAATCGGGCAGAACCTGAGCTGCCGGTTTGTCGGCAACCTTCTCCGGAAACAACAGCCTGTACAGCATGTCCTCGTCCAGCCCATCCGGCAATGGCCATTTCAACCCCACAACCTCGGCACGCTTCAAATATTCGCTGACTGTGCTGTGGGAGATCTGGCAACTGCGCGCAATCGACCGGTTCGATAAACCACACTCCCATTTCAAACGTAGTGCTTCGCTGATCTTTCGCATGGACAACCTTTCCTGTGACATCACTACCTCCTGGAATTATTCCAGGGATAGCTTGCCACACTTCAAGAAGATTATCCAGCGCCACTCCCCATCGAAAATCCCGCTCCATGCTGTCCACCGATTCCGCTCATCCCTAAAAAGTGGACGGCATGCTCCGGAATCAGTGGTCGGCATGCTCCGGAATCGGTGGACGGCTTGCTCCGGATTCACTGGTCGACATGGACCGGATTACGCATGGATAGGGGTATTTTGCCGGGAGCTTCATGACCACATATCTTGCCGATCTGATAATCTTCCCGGCAAGAAAAACATACTTCAGGCGGAATGTCTTGATTTGCTTTCTGAATTCTGAAATACCCAGAAAATCAAATTTGAAAAGCAAAAACAGATTGTAGGAAAGCAGCATCATTTGAAACACTGCCTCATTGGCCCAAAACGATTTCAGCAAAAGATGCCCAACGGCCATATCATACTTGGCTTCCTTGATGTAATTCTCAGCATTGCCGCGCTTTTCATAAGAAATGACCACTTTTTCTGAAGGGAGTTCAGCATTGGTTACAAAGAAAAGGTACTCGTATTCGTCGCCGTCCAGGAGAGATAATTGCGCCCTTTCTTTTTCGGGTTTCCCTGGCCTAGTCCGCCAGGACAGGCAATACCCGAGAGATGACAAATCTTCGGTCTTTGTCCCATGTGTTTTGTTTCGTAAGAAGTTCAGTCGTTTCTCTGTCCTCATCCCCTCTCACGAACAAAACAGATGGATCCGTTATCTGAGAAACAAGGGTTGGATATTCTTTGGCTTTTATCACATACTTGTACCCCAGGGATTCGATCGTTTCAATAATTTCTTCATCCAAATAGCCGCTGTCCATTCAGAACATGATTTCCAAGTCTTCGGTTTTGATATTGGCAACGATTTCTTTGATCATATCAGCTGCGCCATTGACTGTATAAGTGTTACCGCTTCTCACAAAACCAGCGATATATGCTTTTAGTTCATCACAGAAGGCAAAATGGATGTTGTAACAAAGGTTGCCATGCTTTTTGGGGTTGTATCCTTTCGCGGCTCCTTCCTGATGACCTTCTATTTTGATAACACTACTGTCAATATCGATGGTGATGGAGATTAGCCTGCTTTTACAAAGTAGCCTTTTGAAGACATTGAAATTGATTTCTCTGAACATTTGGGTTGTTTTGTAACTAAAGTTTCCTAAAAATCTGGATACTGTTTCAGGTTCCTTCACCGAAATATCAAACTCGTTAACCAGTGGATCTCCTTGCAGAAGTTTGAGCCATTCCAATTTTTTAATTCCGATAAAGTGACCGCAGAGCATTGTTTTTATTTGATTCATTTTGATTTTGTTGGTGGATTCATTATCAATCACTAGATCATTATCAATCAGTTCGAAAATTCTGTTGTTCTTTGCGTTTTCGAGCAGAAGAAATAAGCCTGCATTGGACGTCAAATTCTTGGCTGCAAAATCAATTTTATTGATCACAATTAAGTCCCTCTTCGCTTCTGCTCCTTTGACTACTTCAATTTTAACATTCAAGAGGTGTGAAAGTTGGCTGATTCAACCTTTTTATCTTTCACTTAAAAGGTGAAAACCCAACTTGGCAAACCCTTATAATTTCAGATTGAAAGTGTGTGTTCTGTCGGTTTTTTGGTTAATTGACGTGGAATGCGGGTAACATATAATTTTCATAGTTAGTAACTTGTGATAAATACTCTTCTCACAAGTTATATGATAAAATCACGAAAAGGAGACATTCCATGAGCAAAAAGCCCCCCTCTTCCGAAGTACATCTTTCTCCCTTCGAGCAGATTAAACGACTCGATGACAATGGAGCGGAATTCTGGTCGTCCCGCGACTTTGCCAAAGTGCTTGAATATGATAATTATCGCAACTTTGAGAGAGTCATTGAGAAAGCCAGGCTGGCATGCTTCAACAGCGGCCACAATATCGAGGATCATTTCGTCGACGCCGACAACATGATCGAGATCGGCAAAGGCGGAAAGAGGTCGGTCAAGACTGTCCTTATGTCGCGTTATGCCTGTTATCTTGTCATCCAGAACGCTGACCCACGAAAAGAAATTATTGCGCAGGGCCAAACCTATTTTGCCATCCAGACACGGCGGCAGGAACTCAGCGACCAGGATCGCTTTTTGGAAGACGACCGTCGCCTGCTCCTACGGAACGAGCTCAAGCAGCATAACACCAAGCTGGCCGATGCCGCCAAGGGCGCTGGGGTCATTGAACCCATCGACTATGCCATTTTCCAAAACCACGGCTACCGGGGTCTCTACAACGGCCTGGACCAAGCGGGTATTCAACGGAAGAAAGGCCTGAAAAAAAGCCAGAAGATCCTCGACCATATGGGGTCAGCTGAGCTGGCAGCTAATTTGTTCAGAGCGACTCAAGCTGAGGAGAAATTGCGCCGGGACAAGATCCAGGGCAAGGCCGCAGCCAACGCCACCCACTTTGCCGTGGGTGCCAAAGTTCGCCAGACGATCAAGGAGTTGGGCGGTACGATGCCGGAGGATTTGCCAACAGCCGACAGCATAAAGGAGCTTAAAACCAAACGCTCAAAACAAGTTGGCAGCACAAATGCGGCCGAAGAGAAGGAAGATTGACTGCCCGAGGAAGGGAAGCCATGCTGAACAACAGCCTAGTTGTCACACGTGCCACCGACGAGAACCTGTCTTCGGGCGAGATTCTGAACTACTCACGCATCTTTGAGATTCCCTGGGTCCCGCCCGAAGTGATTGCCGGGTGGATCACGCGGTCGGTCGGGCTGGCTTCAGAGCACACGCGCCGGAATTATCAGGCGGATATAACAGACTTCGAGGCTTGGAGGAAGGGCCGGCAGATCACGCGCGGCCTGGTCGATGGGTACCTGCAACAACGCGGCGGCCCAGGAGCGGAGCATGAACTCTCACCCACCTACCGCCGGCGCATCCTGGCCGCGCTGCGCTGGTGGATACGCTGCATCCGGGAACAGGTTCAGGAGACGCAGATCCAATCGGCTCTCTGGCCATGGAAATACGAGCTGCTGAGTCAGTTGGATCTGGCCGCCCAAGTAAAGGGGCCGCGCGGCCAACACAAGGAGGCTGCCCGTGCCGGCCGGCATCTCACGGCTGAAGAAACCCTTGGCCTCCTAGAGACATGCCTGCGAGACCCGGACAAAAAGCACGGGGCACGTGACCTAGCTATGATTGCTGTGGCGATCGCAGCCGGCCCGCGTGTTCACGAGACAGTTGGGATCGCATTGAAAGACATCAGCGAGGAAACAGATGCTGATGGCTTGGTTTACCGCATCAATATTATTGGCAAGGGTGACAAACAGGGCGATCTCCTGATTGTTGGGATTGCAGCCCAATACCTGAAACACTGGCTGGATCTGCGTGGAAATGAGCCAGGGGGCGTTTTTTGTCCGATCAACCGCTGGGGGCGTTGCCGCAAGGTCAAAGGGGGCGAAATGCTGAAGACCATGACCACCGAGGCGGCGCGGCTGATCCTGGCCGAACGCTGTGCTCAGACCGGTATTTCC
This sequence comes from uncultured Chloroflexia bacterium, assembly GCA_963772245.1. Lineage (GTDB taxonomy): Bacteria > Chloroflexota > Anaerolineae > Anaerolineales > Villigracilaceae > UBA877. Next base: position 110,135 of record CAVYWB010000005.1, read on the forward strand.
AAGCGGACGACCTGGCATGATTTTCGGCGCACCTTGATAGGCAACCTGATTCGACAAGACATCGGGATTGCCCAGCGAACTGCCCGCCATGCCAATGTCACGATGACGGCCAAATACGACCGCAGGCCTGATGAGGAAGCCAAGGAAGCCCTGCGAAAGGAATTGAATCGCTTGGAGCTATCCGGATCCCAACGTTAAATATAACATAGCCACTGCACTTATGCCCCAATCTAGTAAACCGTGGAGAAAACGACCTGGATGCCCATCTTCGCAGCCGTTTGAATGGTGGCTTAGGAATCCGGGCGCAGCGCGGCGATCTCGATCATCCAGGGGATCGGTCCCCATAAATAGGAAAGGAATTTCAATATCCGATTGGCCTTCTCGTCGGCCTATCCGTTGTAACCGACCTGTTCGAGCAGGAGTTCGGCTTCAGCCTAGGTCAGGCCGGGGGATGAAACTCCTGACATAATTTTGGTAACCGGGTGATTATAGGTACTATCCATATATATCATCCTGATCGAATCCTAGCCTGGCGCTCTCACTTATCCCATGGTTGCGCCGCGATGAATGGGAATCGTGGGCAGCACTTCGATGGCGTGCTTATCCAGTTTCAAATAGACGGTATTATCCTGATAACGGTCGATCTGACCGACCGGGATGGACACATCCTTTTGTCCCCACAGATGGCCTTCCCGCATCACCAGATGCGTGATGGCTTCAGTACCCGGGTCGATCAGGAATTCATCCACCCGTCCGACATGGCCATCTGTCGCTTCTACCTGTGCACCTCTCCGGATGGCAAATTCATTCGCAGGAATAGGCTCATTTTGGGTTTCTATGGAGGAGGCTTCCAAGGGGTAATAGGGCCATATCATATAGGCAAACGAATTGAAACCTCTTAGCTTGGAAGGGAGGAACTCCACCTGATCGAACACTGGCATTTTCGATACTTCAGCGCGCGTGCAATTCAGCCGGATCGTCTCTGGCGTGCTTTCCACGATTCGTTCAATCGGAACCAGGTACCTGGTTTCCGGGTAATGTTCATCAACGACTACTACGTGAGTGATCTTTTCGGTGGCTGGCATAATAATCAGGTGAGTTGTTTGGCCAAATAGTCCATCTGTGCAATTTACCTTGGCATTGATCGGGATATCCATAAAATTTGCCTCTCTTTCTACAATTAATCGGCTATTTTTTCGCTGAACTGCGATGGATGGGAATGGTGGGCAGCGCTGCGATGGCATGCTTATCCAATTTCAAATAGACAGTATTATCCCGATAATGATCAATCTGGCTAACCGGGATGGACACATCCTTTTGTCCCCACAGATGGCCTTCCCGCATTACCAGGTGGGTGATGACTTCGGTTTTCGGGTCGATCAGGAATTCATCCACGCGACCGATACGACCATCTGTCGCTTCTACCCCTGCCCCTCTGCGGATGACCAGTTCATTGGCGGGAATATGGTCCTTTTCTTTTTGCAGAACCGGAGTTTCTGGTACATAATAGGGCCACACCACGTAGGAACCTGCGGTAAGGCCGATCAAATCGTAGGGGAGGAACGCCACCTTGTCAAAGACAGGCATTTTTGAAAACTCCTCCAGAGTGCAGTCCAACCGGATTAACTCAGGTGTGCTTTCTGCAATATGGTCAACAGAAACTAGGAATTCGATTGCCGGGAATAATTCGTTATCGACCACCAGGTGGGTTATTTTTTCGTTGGTCGGCATAAGCACCACATGGGTCGAATGGCCGCATGGACCATCCGCACAGCTCACTTTGGCATTAATCGGGATATCCATAAAATTTGCCTCTCTTTCTATATTCCTGTAAAATGGGTTCTTAAAGTCTGGAATGATTTAACAACTGCAGGTTGCGGAGAAAACTCACCACGCTTTCCCGGCTGAGGATGCCCTGGACCTGTCCGTCGTTCACCACTGGCAACTGGTTGACACCTTCCAGGTTCATTTCTTCGAAAGCCTGGGCAAGTTCTGAATCCGATCTCAGCAGGTGGAATTGATCAACCGGCGTCATAGCCTGGGCTGCGGTCGTGGTCAGCCAGTCTGCCCGCGCCACCTTGTTCATGTTCGCAATTGTTAATAGCCCGATCGGCAAACCCAATTGTTCCACTACAAAAAAGCGGCTGCCGGTGCCCAGGATGTGTTCATCCACCAGATGTTGCAGTGAAAGCTCTCCCGGGATCAACGCATAATTGCGCCCCATTGCCTGGGCCACCGTATGACCTTCCAATAATGTATGCAGGTGTTGCTGGGCCAATTGCGCATTGGCCGCGCTTTCCAGGAACCAGCCGATAAATGCGATCCACAGGCCGTTGAAAATGTTGCCGCCAAATACCTGCCAGACACCCCAAATGATGAATAGGAAGGCAATGCCCCGGCCAAGCGCCGCAGAAATGCGGGTGGAACGTTGGAAATTGTGCGTAATTCCCCAAACAATTGCCCGGAACACCCGTCCGCCATCCAGGGGAAAGCCCGGGATCAGGTTGAACAGGCCCAGTATCCCGTTGATATAGGCCAGGTATTGTGTCAGTGCCAGGATTGGCTCCATCCCCTTCGTGAGCAATTGCAGCAATCCAAAGAAGGCTGCCAGGGCAAAGCTGACCAGCGGGCCTGCGCTGGCGATCCAAAACTCGGCCGCCGCGCTAGGCGGTTCTGATCCGATCTGGGCGATCCCACCGAAGATGAACAGGGTAATGCTTCGCACCGGCACCTTGTAGCGCAAGGCGATGACCGAATGCCCCAGTTCGTGCAGCAGCACACTTATAAAAAACAGGACCGATGTCACCGCACCCACAATCCAATATTCCGCAACAGGCCAGCTCTTGAATTCCGATGGAAAATAGCTGGTGGCCAGCGACCAGGTGATCAACGCAAAGATCAGGAACCAGGAATAGTCCAACCCAATCGGGATACCAAAAATGTGCCCAAGATTTATATGTAGCTTATTCATTTCCGTTGCTCTTTTCCGAGCCTATATAAGGTTTCCCAGGCTGCCTGGGCTGCCCAGGGAACGGCAACTTCAGGCTCCACTCCTTCCAGCGCCTGCAAAACCTGCAAACTGGGCTGCCGCAATTGTCGCTTCTTTTTCAGCACATTTAGAACATGATGCGCACCTTCCCGAAGCCAAACCGAGGCAAAATCCATCATCAATGTCTGCAGCAACGCTTCCAGGCCGGCTCGTTCGAGGGCGATCAAAGCTTTCATGGAAGCCCACCGCACATCGTGATCTTCATCCTCCAGAGCACGCACGAGTGCTGGAGCGGCGGAGGAATCCTTGACGATCGTCAGAGCGCGTGCGGCTTCCCAGCGGGCATGCTGATTGCCATTGGAAAGCGTCTTGATTAACGCGGGTACAGCCTTTGCGCCTGTTCTTATTAACGTCAAGCGCGCCTTCAGGCGCTCCGACCCAATTAAGCTCCCTAGATCATTGATCCATTTTTGGATATTCTCTTCCGAACTTGGGTCTTGAGGCAAGTTTATTTTTTTCAACATCCTGGATTCCTTCCTGCAAGCGAATACTCTCTGGCAATACTCTTAGTGGCAAGAACATTCAACCGGCCTATAAAAACGTTGGAAAGCTTGTAGAGAATAACTATTTTCCTTGGGAGAGGCCATGAAACCATTGTTGGATTCTAAAACCAAGTTTTTTCTGGTTGCTTAGCTGGGTTGCAGAATGCCAATACCCAATTCTTTCGCCACACTCACATACTATTTATTGCTTATCATCCCCTTCCCATTTGGCTGCCTGGTCGATGAGCGGGTAATTGGTGATTATTCTCTGGCATTTAGGGCAAGTAATTTGGTTGGCCATTTTCTCTCCTTTTTGAGAAAATTTCCTGATCGGGCTGAACAAGCTTCATTTGGCAAGTTCAACAGCTTCGCGGATCATCTGATTGGTGAAGCCCCATTCGTTGTCATACCAGCTCATCACTTTGACAAGGTCTCCGTCAACAACCCGGGTCATCTCCAGGTCCACAATGGAGGCGCGCGCATCCTGAATAATATCTGACGAAACGATCGGGTCCTCGGTGACGCCCAAAATACCGCGGTATTTGTTGCTGGCCGCCTCCTCCTTGAAGATTTGGTTAACTTCTTTCACGGTCGTTTTACGCGCCGCCAGGAAAGTGATATCGGCAATTGAGCCAACCGGGATGGGGGCGCGGACAGCCACACCGTCGAACAAGCCTTTGTACTGCGGGAGCGCCAGCGTAGTCGCAATGGCAGCGCCGGTCGTAGTTGGCACAAAATTGGCGGCTGCAGACCTGCCCCTGCGAAAATGTTTATTCGGCGCGTCCACGATGGCCTGTGAGACGGTGTAGGCATGCAATGTTGTCATGAGCGCTTTGTGGATGCCAATCCTTCGCCCCATCACTTCAATAACCGGAGTGATACAGTTCGTCGTGCAACTGGCGCAAGCAATAATTTGAGCCCCTCTTTCCGGCCGGCTGACGCCATACACAACGGTAATAATGTCATCGTCCTTCGCCGGTGCAGAAAGGATCACGTGTTTCGCTCCCGCCTGAATGTGTTTCTCAAGGTCCTCACGCTTGGTAAAATGTCCCGTACGCTCAAAGACTATGTCGACCCCCAGATTTTTCCATGGCAGGCGGGCTGGGTCCTTTTCCATGAAGAACTTGATTTTCCTACCGTCGACACTCAGCCCGTCGGTTTCGCTGGAAACCGCTTTATCGTACCGGCCGTATACCGTGTCATATTTGAGCAAATAGGCAATGTTGTCAATCGGCACGATATCGTTCACCGCGACCAGTTCCAATTCGGGGGTGGCGGAAATAATCTTAAACGCAGCTCTGCCGATTCTTCCCAAGCCATTTATCGCAACCTTCGTCATTTCTATCTCCATTCAAATTATCCTCCGCCTGGTTCATAACCTTACCTCCGATTTGTACCTTAGGTGGGTATATATATCTTCTCATCTGAGTCAATTCTATATAATCTCGCTGGGGTTATAGTTTCCAATTGTCAAAAATCCGTGCCGACGACAGGCATCCAGAAAATTGGGATATGAGTTGGCATACTGCAGAACCATTCGAGCACGCGGGCTGATGACACGGTCCAACCGGATCATCTTTGCACTGGCTTCTTCGATACTATTGAAAAGGGTGCGCGAAGCTGCCACAATCGCACTGCCCATGGCGGCGTTAGCATTCTCCACACGTGCACATTCCATTCCCAGGACATCCGCGCGGATCTGCATCCACTCGGGATTCTCTACTCCATCGCCGGTGGTATAAATGCGTTCCCGTATCTCCGCGCCCAATGAGTTTAACACCCCATAGATGAGGCGTTCTATGAAAGCAAGCCCTTCAAGGTGTGCTATATACAGTTCCTGCTGGTTGCGGGCTTGCCCATCGACAAAACTTTCCGCCTCTGGATAGTTAAAAGGGAACCTTTCGCCTTTCCCTAACAGTGGATAGACAAAAAGTGAAGTGGGTGCGAGGGCAAGTGCGGACCGGCTGAAATCGCCTTTATTCAGGTCCGGGAAGCGTTCACCGAGAACACGCGCACTGACATTGCTTGCACCGCTCGGCATCCAATACCCTTGGGGATGGAGATGACAGTAGAAGCGGCCCAGCGGGTCGATCAATAAATCCTTCGTCAACCCTCTGATAACAATTGGCGTACCGAGCTGCGCGTTCCAATCTCCGATACGACGTGCCCCGGAGGCGATTTGATTGGCACGCGGCGATGTCGTTCCGGCAACAATGCGCGTTGTTTCGGCCAGCCCCGTTTCCTCGGCGCATTCTTTCGAGACATGGTAGATGGTTTCACCACTGCGTACCACCCAGGGCAGTAGATGCTTCTTAATACCCAGGATGGATTCAATGAAAGCTGGCCACGAGAAATCCAACAGGTCGAAACCGGTCTTGAGGGCGTTGTTCTGATCGGTTGAACCGAATACGTTGGTGAGTTTGCCAACGATGTAATCAACCGCATGGGCAATGCAACGGGTCTTTTTCCAGGTGTCCGGCTCGTGGCGGGCCAACCACAAAATCTTGGGGAGGGAAAACGAGGCATCGAAGCGATACCCCAGCTTCTTACACAACGCTGCGCCCTTGATGTTCACTTCCTGCGCTTCCGCCAGGGCGCGCCGGTCATCGTGCATGAGCGCCGGGTGCAATGGCTGGTTTTCTTCATCGAGCAGAACGATAATGCCTGATTTTGAATCCACTGCGATTGCGACAATTTCATCTGGAGCGTAGCCATGCTTGTGCAACCCGGATAATGCCTGGCGCAGACATAAAACCACTGCATACCACCAATCCTGCGGGTTTTGTTCCAGGTAGCCTGGCGGGAGATCGGGGATGTCTGTATGCGAAATTTCCTGACACACATCCTCCATCACACATCCGGTCGCGTCAACGATAACAACACGTACCCCTTCCGTTCCAATATCAATACCCAGAACAAGAGGATTCTTCATGATTTACTCACTTGGAACAAGAAACAAGTTCTCGAGAACCAAAGGCAAATGAGCGCCAAAAATCACAGGGAAAAGGGATATTTGATCAGCCCCTTTCCCTGTAACCATTCAGACTATAGCATGAAACCCCATGTCCAGACTAAAGCCTGTCTTAAGACTCTCTTGAGAAATCCTTATTTGATAAAAGGTTCATTGGGTTGCCCTGATAATAGGAAGATTTGGGGCTGTTGTATAGATGTATAATAGTGATGCACAAGTTTTACAGGCGATTCATTCCTCTTCTGAAGAGGTAGAACCTCAATGAATGGCAAAGCACATATCCTTATCGTTGATGACGATGATTTATTACGAGAGAGTATTCGGGTGCAGCTCGAGCGGGATGGATTCAAGGTGAGCGTTGCCGCGACGGGCAATATTGCTCTCTCAACCGCATTGCGAAATCCTCCGGACCTCGTTATCCTTGACATAGGACTACCAGACAGTGATGGACTGGATATTTGCCGTGCACTGCAGGACAATCATCCGGCCGTGCACGTGATTTTCCTAACTGCACGATCAAGCGATGTTGACAAGGTTTCTGGATTAGCACTGGGCGACGGATATGTGACCAAACCGTTCAGTATTATCGAATTGGAAGCGCGCATCGGGATGGTTCTGCGGCGAACTCGGGCATCCAGCCAGCTTGTGCAGGCGATCGCCTTGGAGATGGGAGGAATTCGCCTTGACCCTGTCAGCCATCAGGCGAGCGCATGCGGACGAACAATTGAATTAACACCTAAAGAGTATGATTTGCTTCACCTGTTGATGAGCCGCCCCGGCGAGGCGCTTACAACGAACGAGATTCTCTCTACTGTGTGGGGGCCTGAATATATCGGTGCGCACGAACTCGTTTACGTGCACGTAAGCTGGTTGCGGCAAAAGATCTGTGACGATCCGCGCCATCCCAAATTACTGCACACGGTGCGCGGGGTCGGTTACCGCTTTATGCCGGAGGAGAAGGCCTGATGCGGATTAGCCTGAGACTAAAACTGATATTATCTCAAATCCTGCCGATCTTGATCATTCTCCCACTTTTCGCATTCTATCTCACCGGAACGCTGCGCACATATTACATTAATCAGTTAAAAGCAGGCATGCTCCAAACGGGAGCGCTGTTAACAGATGCTCTCCAGACTAATGCCGCGCTTGCCAACGATCCAAACGGTTTGCAGGAGCTGCTGCAGCACGTGGATCAGCAGACTGCCATACATATTCAAATCATAGATCAGAATGGCATTATCCTGGCTTCGACGGAATCTACGGATGCCGGTCGAATCGGGACCATCAGCCAAGAAAATTCTATAAAATCTGCTCTTGAAGGAAAGACATCCTATGTAACGAGTAAAACTGATGTAGCGACGGTAGCTGTACCTGTCACTTCGGCGGGTAATATTGGCGCGGTCCGATTGTCAGTTCAACTGGCTGATGTTGAGACAACCTTCAATCACATCAACTGGGTTGTGGGCATGGGTATCCTTGCCATCGCACTAGTGAGTTTGGTTATATCCTTTATCCTTGGCTCAACACTTTCCCGGTCATTACGCAAACTTTCATACGAAGCCAGGCTCATCGCAAAAGGCGACTACTCACAACATGTACATGCGAATGGTAATATCGAAGTGGCCAACCTCGCAAGTTATTTCAACGAAATGGTTGACAAGTTGACGGAACAACGCAGCATGCGCCAAAAATTACTTGACGATATCGCCCACGAGTTGCATCAACCCATCAGCTCCCTCCATGCCGCCATCGAGGTGGTTCAAGGTGCATCGGAAAATCTTCCCAAACCAATCCAGCATTTGCAAGATGCACTCATGGGGGAGATGGAGCGTTTGGGCCGGCTTACCGAGAGCCTGAAAGTAGTGGCCGAATCTGGTTTAGAGCCTGTGGTTTACAAGCAAACGCCAGTTGATATCTCCACAATAGTAAATCGGATTGTTCAGCTCAACGAGCCGAAAGCACAGCAACTCGGTATTAGACTGATTTCCAAATTGCCGGATAACCTGCCTCAGGTCAATGCCAATAAAGATGCGCTTGTTGAAATATTTTCGAATCTGGTAGACAACGCGTTAAAGTATACACCGGGCGGAGGTCAGGTGATTCTGACTGCAGGCAAAACACAAGAGCGATTATGGATTCGGGTCAGTGATACCGGTATGGATCTGACACAGGAAGAACAAAAGAACTTGTTCGAGCGATTTTATCGCGGCGATATGGGTCGCTCGCGCCCGGAAGGGCTCGGCCTTGGCCTGGCAATCACCCATGAGCTGGTTAAAGCCCATGGAGGAAACATTCTGGTTTCCAGCGCACCCGATCGGGGGACAACTTTCCTCGTCGAATTACCCCTTTAAACTACCATCAGTCGAATCATCCGCGGTGCTTCATCCTGAGATTTCTCTCGGGATGGAGCGCCATTTTTCTTTAATACCTAAAGGCAATCTCGAGGAAACCTTTAGAGTGCCTTTAGTTTATCGTTACCGAAACAAGCTAATATCTATTTAAGAGAAACAGGCAATGAGAAATCGAAAGGATCAAAAAAACCTATTCCAAGTAGCGCAAATCGTGCCGTGTAACGATCACATTCTTCAAATCTCGTCAAATGTACAAAAACCAATATTATAAAGAAAGGAATCGAAACCATGTCAGTTATAACCATTTCAAGAGATTTTGGCAGCGAAGGCGAATACATCGCCAAAAAAGTATCCCAGGCTTTAGGGTACCATTTTGTTGACAAAGAATTTTTCGGCACGGTACTCAGAGAATATGGGCTGGTGGAGTTTGATGTAGAATACAATGCCCTGCCTGGTTTTTGGGATAAAACAGTAAATGAGAACCGCTTTGAGCGCCGGGATGAAGTAGTACATATGCTCAACCGGGCTATCCGGGCCATGGCACAACATGGCAATGCGGTCATCCTTGGACGAAGTGGTTTCGAGGTCCTTGCTCCGTTCGCCAATGTATTGCATGTGCGCTTGCAGGCTCCCATCTCTGTGCGGGTCGAACGCGTGATGAAAGAACTGAAGATCCCCCAGGAAGAGGCCGAAGATTTTTTGAAAGAAAACGATAAAGTTCACGTAGCTTTTACCCACGAATATTATCAAATGCCTTGGGATGCCATCCATGCCTTTGACCTGGTTATTAATACCAATAAAATCCCCCCTGACCTGGCCGTGACCTGGTTGGTCGATGCAGTAAAAAGCTTGGGAAGCGCCCAGAAGCTTGGCAAACCTGCGCTCAGCTCATTGCAGATCGACCCCATTTTGAAAAAGTCTGTTACCGATGCGCTTAAATGCACTATGGCGCACAAATGATCAGAGGCTTTAAGCCTGGCCACCTCCCTACCCTCCCCCGAGCGGGGGAGGCAAAAACTCACCAACCGGCGGATGCGGCCGGGGAGTGTTTGCAATAAGATATGAATGTGTGAAGAATCAAAAGGATCAGCCATGTTCGACCCTATTCTTGTACCGTTGGATGGTTCCCAGCTTGCTGAATGCGTCCTACCGCAGGTAATCGCGATTGGCCAGGCTTTCAATGCAAAAATAGTGCTGTTGCACGTGATGGACAAAAACCCGGGGGATGCTTCAGCACAATTTATTGATCTATTTAATTGGCAAATCAATAAAACCGAAGCAAAGCTGTATTTGGAAAGAATTACTGACCAGCTTGAAAAATCGGATCTGCAGACAGAAGCAATCGTCCTGGAGGGACCCGTGGCTGAATCGATCATAGAATTCGCCCGCAGTCAGGCAATGAAACTGGTCATCTTGAGCAGTCGTGCCTCCAGAGGGTTGAGGCCATACGGAATCAGCCGCGTCACGGATGAAATCACCTTCAACGCGCCGACATCCATATTGATCGTTCGTGCGCGAGAAGTAAAGGAACAACCTTACGGGCATATACTGGTACCACTGGATGGTTCTTGGCGAGCAGAATATGTGTTGCCAATGGTGACACTATTGGCGCGCTACCACAATGCACAGGTTCAAATCGTACATGTGGTGAAAACGCCAGAAATGGCCCGGCAAATCCCACCCGCGCAGGAAGATATTGAATTGTCCGATCGTGTGGTGGCGCGCAATCGAGAAGAAGCCCTTCAATATCTCGAGCAGGTTCAATCGGTTTCTCCCCTGGCTGCCATCGATGTAAAAACCCAATTGATCATCAGTGATAATGCGCCAATGGCCATCCATGAAATTATCGATCAGGAGAAAATTGACCTGGTAGCATTGAACGCACACGGTTATTCGGGAAATGACCAGTGGCCGTATGGAAGCATGGTCAATAATTTTATTCTGTATGGGAAAGTACCTTTGTTAATTGCTCAAGACCACCCCATCAAAGAAGAAACAAGTCAGGTGCAAATCACAGTTAAAGAACATACGCTACATTACCCTATGCATACGGATTTTAGCGGTACTGCCGGCAGGCCAGCCCAAGGGCAGAATTTCAACTGAATGCCCTCGAGATTGATCGACCAGAAATCCCAGCCCGGTCTCCACCAAGTGGTGGAAGCAAGCAATCTCCAAGAGATGGATGCAGCTGAGGAACATTTATTATAAATAATAGAAGGGAACACCATTAAGCAAAGGAAGCGATGAAAGTCAGCCCTCTTGCAGGAAAGCCTGCCAACCCAGCCAGCCTGGTCAACGTACCCAAACTCGTCACAGCCTATTATACGGAAACCCCTGATCCTTCCGTACCTGGGCAGCGGGTTTCGTTTGGCACCTCCGGGCATCGCGGTTCGGCGTTCGAGACCTCTTTAACGAATGGCACATCCTTGCCATCAGTCATGCTATTTGTCTATACCGAAAACAGCAGAAAATCGATGGCCCGCTGTTCCTCGGTATGGATACACATGCGCTCTCGGCACCGGCACTGGCCAGTGCATTGGAAGTGCTGGCCGCCAATGACGTTGAAGTGATGATCGCACAAGGGGATGAATATACCCCGACACCTGCCATTTCACTGGCGATCCTCAGCTACAACCGTGGGCGCAAAATCGGTCTGGCCGACGGAATTGTCATCACACCTTCCCATGATCCACCACATGATGGCGGCTTTAAGTACAACCCGCCAAACGGTGGTCCAGCGGAAGAAGTCGTTACCAGCTGGATCGAAGCAAAGGCAAATAAATTTCTCAAGAGTGGGCTGAAGGGTGTGAAGAGGATCTCGTACGAGAAGGCTCTTCACGCCTCCACGACCCACCGGTACAACTTCCTCAATGCCTATATTAGTGACCTCGGCAATGTGATCGACATGAACATCATTCGCAGAGCGAAGATCAGCCTGGGGGTTGATCCGCTGGGCGGTGCAGGTGTCCACTATTGGGAACCGATTGCCGAACGCTACGGATTGAACCTGAAGGTTGTCAACCAGGCGGTCGATCCCACCTTCCGTTTCATGACGTTGGATTGGGATGGCCAGATCCGCATGGACCCATCCTCGCCTTATGCGATGCAGAAGGTTATCGACATCAAGGATCGCTACGATATCACCTTCGCTTGTGACACCGACCATGACCGGCACGGGATCGTCACTCGAGGAGCGGGGTTGCTTCCACCCAATGCCTATCTTGCAATGGCCATCTACTATCTCTTCCAACACCGGCCGAAGTGGCCCGGTACTGCAGCAGTCGGTAAAACGCTGGTGAGCAGCCAGATGATCGACCGCGTTACCGCAAAACTCGGCCGCAAGCTTTACGAGGTTCCGGTCGGTTTCAAGTGGTTTGTGGATGGCTTGCTGGATGGCTCGTTGGGCTTCGCCGGTGAAGAGAGTGCCGGCGCGTCTTTCGTTCGCCTGGATGGCAGCGTTTGGACCACCGACAAGGATGGGATCATCCTGGCTTTACTCGCCGCAGAGATCACTGCCCGGATGGGACGCGACCCGGGTGAGCTCTATTCCGACCTGACGCGCGAGTTTGGCGAGCCGGTTTATGAGCGGATAGATGCCCCAGCCTCTCCGGAACAAAAGGCTATTTTGGAGAAACTCTCGCCGGAGCAGGTAAAGATCAAGGAACTAGCAGGCGAAAAGATCCAGGCCATTCTGACCACGGCACCCGGTAATGGCGCTACGATCGGGGGGCTGAAAGTCGTGGCCGAAAACGGATGGTTCGCAGCGCGCCCATCCGGAACCGAAAATATCTATAAAATTTATGCAGAAAGCTTCCGCGGGCCTGACCATTTGAAACGCATTCAGGAGGAAGCGCAGAGCATTGTCGATGCTGCTCTTACGGCAGGGGCATCACCGGGAAATAGTTTGAGTAAAGAACCATGAGCAACCGGAACCTTACCACTGACGCCGAGCTGGAAAAGCTTCAGCATGAATCTTTCAACTACTTTCTGCATGAAACAAATCCAGACAACGGCCTGGTGATCGATAAGACTGCCACAGATTGGCCTGCGAGCATTGCCGCTACCGGATTTGCCCTTGCGGCTTACCCGGTAGCGGTCGAACGCGGATTTATGTCCCATGCCGCGGCGGTGGAACGAACGCTGACCACACTGCGGTTTTTCTGGAACAGTCCACAAAGTCCCGAGCCAAACGCCACCGGTTACCAGGGCTTTTATTATCATTTTCTGGATATGCAGACCGGCCGGCGCGCTTGGCACTGTGAACTATCAACGGTAGACAGCACTTTTCTGCTGGCGGGTGCGTTGGCAGCGGGAATTTATTTTGACGCCGATAAACCCGACGAGCACGAAATCCAAACACTCGCAGAGGCGCTCTATTGCCGTGTAGATTGGCAATGGGCACAAAACCAGGGCGCAACGGTTACGCACGGTTGGAAGCCCGAAGGCGGATTTCTCCCATACCGTTGGGAAGGCTACGATGAGGCGATGCTGCTATATATCCTGGGGCTGGGCTCGCCCACTCATCCGTTGCCCGAGAGCAGCTACGCTGCCTGGACCTCCACTTACCGGTGGGAACACTGTTACGGATATGAATATCTTTTCGCCGGACCACTATTCACTCACCAGCTCTCGCATATCTGGATTGATTTCCGCGGCATTCAGGATGCCTTCATGCGCGAAAAAGGCCTCGATTATTTCGAGAACAGCCGTCGGGCGACTTATGTGCAACAACAGTACGCTATGGACAATCGACTCAAGTTCGCAGGCTACGGTGAGTGTTGCTGGGGAATTACCGCGAGCGACGGTCCAGGCCCCGCTACAATCAAAGTAAACGGCATCGAGCGCCAATTCTTCGATTACATAGGACGAGGCGTGCCATATGGTCCTGACGATGGCACCATTGCCCCGTGGGCGGTGGTGGCTTCATTGCCGTTCGCACCAGAGATCGTGCTGCCCGCGCTAGATTATTGTATCAACCAGGTTAAATTAACAGAGAACAACCTCTACGGCTTCAAAGCAACTTATAACCCAACCTACCCGGTAAAACCCAACAATCCATTTGGCTGGGTATCACCGTGGCATTATGGGCTTAATCAAGGGCCAATCGTTTTGATGATCGAAAACTATCGGACCGGCTTATTGTGGCAATTGATGCGGGAAAGCCCTTACATCGCCAACGGCTTACAACGAGCGGGTTTCGGTGGGGGTTGGTTATGATTACTGGATTGAAGGAAATTATATGAGCAAACCAACCCGTCGCAGTCACCCCACCAACCACCCCTCCCCATCTGTGGAAGTTGATGGGTTTGATTCCCTGGTTGAGCTGGCCCTGGATTTACGCTGGTCGTGGAACCATGCCGCCGACGAAGTCTGGCAGCAGTTGGACCCGGCGCTCTGGGAACTCACCCATAATCCCTGGATTGTCCTTCAAACAGTTTCAAGGAGTCGGGTTGAGCAGTTATCCTCCGACTCAATTTTCCGCAAACGTATCGATGAGCTTATCCAGGCCAAAACCGAGGCAGCGGCAAGGCCCGCCTGGTTTCAACAAAACCATCCGGCGTCGCCTCTGACCTGTGTCGCTTATTTCAGCATGGAATATATGTTGAGTGAAGCCCTGCCCATCTATTCCGGCGGGCTTGGTAATGTAGCCGGCGACCAGCTCAAATCTGCCAGTGACCTGGGCGTGCCAGTGGTAGGAGTAGGACTGCTCTACCAGCAAGGCTATTTCCGGCAGGCGATCGACAAAAACGGCGCCCAGCAGGCACTTTATCCTTATAACGATCCCGGACAATTGCCAATCACGCCGTTGCGCCAGGTGAACGGCGAGTGGCTGCGGCTGGAGATCGTCCTGCCCGGTTACTCGGTCTGGCTGCGCGCCTGGCAGGTTCAGGTCGGCCGGGTAAAACTTTACCTGCTGGATAGCAACGACGCGGCCAATTACCCTATCCATCGCGGTATCACCAGCGAACTGTATGGCGGTGGGCCGGAACTGCGACTTAAGCAGGAACTCTTGCTCGGGATCGGCGGATGGCGCTTGCTGCGCTCCCTCGGCCTGCAACCGGAAGTCTGTCATTTGAATGAGGGCCATGCGGCATTCGCCGTGTTGGAGCGCGCCCTGAGCTTTATGACAGAGACAGGACAACCTTTCGAAACGGCCCTGGCCGCCACGCGCGCTGGCAACCTCTTCACGACCCACACGGCAGTTGCGGCCGGTTTTGACCGCTTCGAGCCTGCGCTGATCCAGCAATACCTGGGCGGCTATGCTGGGCAGAAACTCGGCATCCCGCTGCATGATTTGCTGGCACTGGGAAGACAGAACCCGAACAACTCGTCGGAAAATTTCAACATGGCCTATCTGGCAATCCACGGCAGTGGATCTGTTAATGGGGTAAGCCGCTTGCATGGCAGGGTCAGCCGCCAACTATTTGAGCCGCTCTTTCCGCATTGGCCGCAAAGCGAAGTGCCGGTGGGACACGTTACCAACGGCGTGCACGTGCCAAGCTGGGATTCGGCGGGAGTGGATGATCTATGGACGGAGGCTTGCGGAAAAGATTGCTGGCAGGGAACAACGGAAACCCTAGGGCAGGCCATGCGCAGCGTCTCCGACACCCGGCTATGGCAATTCCGCAGCGCAGCCAGCCAGTCGCTAATCGATTATGCACGCAAGCAATTATCCTTGCAATTGACCGCCGCAGGCGCTAGCCCCGCGGCAGTTGAACAAGCAAAGCATCTTTTTGACCCGAACGCACTGACGCTGGGCTTTGCCCGCCGGTTTGCCACCTATAAAAGACCGAACCTGCTTTTGCACGATCCGGACAGGCTGCTGCGCCTTTTGAGCGATCCCCGCCGGCCTGTGCAACTCATCCTGGCCGGTAAGGCTCATCCGGCCGACCAGGCCGGGCAGGCCATGATCCGGGAATGGATCCAATTTATTCGGCGCCCCGATGTGCGCCCACATGTGATCTTCCTGAGTGACTACGATATGCTATTAACCGAGCACCTGGTGCAGGGAGTGGATGTCTGGATCAATACGCCCAGGCGGCCCTGGGAGGCCTGCGGAACGAGTGGCATGAAAGTGCTGGCCAACGGGGGTCTTAATCTTTCGGAGTTGGACGGCTGGTGGGCGGAAGCCTACACCCCTGAAGTAGGCTGGGCGTTGGGGGACGGCCAGGAGCATGGCGATGATCCGGCCTGGGACACGGCCGAAGCCGCCGCACTGTACGACCTGCTTGAAGGCCAGGTAATACCCGAGTTTTATAACCGCAACAAGCAAGGCATCCCGGCGGCCTGGGTAAAGCGTATGCGTGAAAGCATGGCCGGCCTGACCGCGCAATTTTCTGCCAACCGGGCTGTCCGCGAATATACTGAAGAACTTTACCTCCCGGCGGCTTCGGCCTACCGCGCGCGGGCTGCCAATTCAGGCGCAGCCGGCTTGCAGATAGTGAATTGGCTGCAAGCCCTGGAACAGAATTGGGCCACACTGCGCTTCGGCGAATGGCAGGTCGTGAGCGACAAAGACATTCACGCCTTCGAAGTTGCGGTCAACCTCGGCAATCTCGATCCAAATGCTATCCGGGTGGAACTTTACGCCGACGGAGTGAGCGGTGGCGAGCCGGAACACCACGAATTGAGGTATACCAGGCCATCCGGCGAAGCAAACGGTTCCATTTACAGTACACAAGTCCCCGCGACACGGCCTGTCACGGACTATACGGCGCGCATTATCCCGCAATACGCCGGCGTGGCTGTCCCCCTGGAGGCCAGTCAAATCTTATGGCAACGATGAAACAACCAGACCCACGTATTCTGACGGTAAATGGTGGCTCGTCGAGCATCAAATTCGCGCTGTTCGAGGCCGGCGACTCGCTCCGGCGGATTCTGGAGGGCGGGATCGAGCGGATTGGGTTGCCACAGGCTACCTTTGTAGTGAAAGGCTCGGAAGGGGCCGAAAACTTCACCCGCTCCGTGGCTGCGGCAAACCACACGGAGGCAGTTGGGTTGCTGATGGATTGGATCGAGGCACGCATCCAACGCGGCGAGTTGACTGCAGTGGGACACCGCGTGGTACACGGCGGACCGAAGTATAGCGAACCGCAACGCATCACACCAGCAATGGTCAAAGAGTTGCACCAGCTCCAGCCATTTGACCCCGAACACTTGCCGGAAGAGATCCTGCTGACCGAAGCATTTTTTCGGCGGTTCCCCAATCTGGCGCAGGTGGCGTGTTTCGATACCGCCTTCCACCACGATCTGCCGCGCGTTGCACAAATGCTTCCCATACCGAGACGCTATGAGGCGCAGGGTGTACGCCGCTATGGTTTTCATGGATTGTCGTATGCGTTTCTGATGGAGGAACTGGCACGCGTAGCTGGACCGCAAGCGGCGCGTGGTCGAGTCGTTCTTGCGCACCTCGGCAATGGCGCCAGCCTGGCGGCGGTCTACCAAGGCAAGTCGGTGGATACCAGCATGGGTCTCACGCCAACCGGAGGCATACCTATGAGCACCCGTTCCGGCGATCTCGATCCCGGCCTGGTCTGGTATCTGGAACGCACAGAAAAAATCACCGCAAAAATATTCAATGAAATGGTTAATTTCCGGTCCGGCTTACTGGGCATTTCTGAAACCAGTTCTGATATGCACGACTTGCTCGAGCGCGAAACAACAGACGTACGGGCAGCCGAGGCGATTGCGCTGTTTTGTTACCAGGTAAAAAAATGGATCGGCGCGTTTGCGGCGGGGTTGGGCGGGTTGGACACGCTGGTGTTTGCAGGCGGTATTGGAGAGAATGCGCCCGAGATCCGGGCCCGCATCTGCGCTGGGCTGGGATTTCTCGGCGTTGAATTGAACGAGACGCGCAACGCCAGGAATGCATTACTGATTTCGCCGGACGCTGGCCGGGTCGCTGTCCGCGTTATTCACACGGACGAGGAATGGATGATCGCAAAGACGGTTTGCGGCGTTCTCAGCATTGGTCCGGCCAGTGAAAAAAAGAATTCCGGGGCGCTCCCTCCATAGCAAAATACTTTCCACTGGCGCAATATGAAATTTGGGCCCGGTGTAAATGGCGGTAAAACCGATTTCACAAACATGCTGTAGGCCGAACAACAACAGCGAACATAAATAAACTCGAAGAAAGAAAGGATTACTACAATGCTAAACA
The DNA here is from genome assembly GCA_963772245.1 of uncultured Chloroflexia bacterium. Classification (GTDB taxonomy): domain Bacteria; phylum Chloroflexota; class Anaerolineae; order Anaerolineales; family Villigracilaceae; genus UBA877. Next base: position 128,148 of record CAVYWB010000005.1, read on the forward strand.
AAGCCAAAACTCTAAATGGTTACAAATTGAACAGCCGTGACGGTGAAATAGGAAAAGTCAAAGAATTCTACTTCGATGACCATTATTGGACAATTCGGTACCTGGTTGCCGACACAGGCGACTGGCTAACGGGCAGGCAAGTGTTGATTTCCCCGTATGCGCTGGGCTCCGTGAATAAAGAAAAGCAGAACATCACCGTCGATTTGACCAAAAAGCAGATTGAGGGCAGCCCATCCTTGAACAGTGACAAGCCCGTCTCGCGACAATTTGAGGAGACTTATTATGGGTATTATGAATGGCCGATTTATTGGAACGGCTCTCACACGTGGGGGTATCATCCCTACATTGAGCGTGACCGCGAAAAATGGAAAACATCCAACCAAGGTGGGAAAGTATGGGATTCACATTTGCGCAGCACTCACGATGTGAGTGGCTACGACATCCAGGCCACAGACGGTAGGATTGGCCATGTCGAGGATTTTTTTGTGGATGATGATACCTGGGCAATTCGGTATCTGATCGTCGATACAAGGAACTGGTGGCCGGGGAAAAATGTTTTGATTTCACCGAGATGGATCGAACGCGTCAGTTGGCGCGAGTCGAAAGTCTCCGTCAACCTTTCCCGCGCGACCATCCAGCAGTCACCGGAATATCCGCAGGAGTCTCTGCTAACGCGGGATTATGAAACGCAACTCCATCGCCATTACGGTCGGCAGGGCTACTGGGTCGATGAACCGGCTGACAAGGATTTTTTTGGTTGAGGCAAAAACGAGAAAAGTCTTTCTATAAAAAATAAAGAGTAAAAAATCATGAATGGACACATAATATATTTCATCGTATTCGCCTTTGTTCTGGTACTTGCAGCTTTCGCCCTCTGGCGGCGCGGGGGTATTAAGCGCTTCCCACTCATCGTATACGTAATTGCGGTGGCAGTCGTTTGGGCGGTTCTGCTCACGGTCATGTGGTTTTTGGGTGATATCGCACGCTTCCAGACGTTCGCTTTGGTTTGTTTAGGCTTCGCACTTGGGATGCTCGCCATGTATATTGCCGTGCATGGCTATAAATCGTAAGTTTTGAATAGGAAATTGAAATGAAAAGGAACATGTCTGTCGTGCTTTACATTGTGGTGATGATTACCGTTGTCGTTAGTGTAGATTTACTGTTCTTTAGGAACCTAGTCTGGGAACGGCTGGCATCGAACATCGGCATTGTCTTGGTGTTTGTCGCCTTCTATTTTTTTAGATTCCGAAGGAAGCCGTAAACCATGAGCCGCGGCACCAGCTGGTTGACTGACATCCACATCGAGTCGGACGCCTTACCTTTCCGCTACGCTTTAGTGCAACCTGCGGCGCATGTGCTACGTTAGGGTAACTAAAGTGATGGTTCCTAAAATAAAGTTTGGTATTTTCCGTGGTAACCAGCATATCTGGCGGTGTGGCGTAAGGCGGACTGCCAGTCCGCCCTACATTTGGCTGCGTTTCACGCCAATTCCCAGAGAGTCTAAAATAAAGGATAAGGAATTACAAAGATCATGATAAAAAAAACCAATTCCACAGATAAGCCGCTATCGCCTGAACTTCTCCGGAAAATGAATGCGTATTGGCGCGCCGCCAATTATCTGTCGGTCGGCCAGATTTATTTGTACGACAATCCACTTTTGAAAGAGCCACTAAGACTGTCGCACGTGAAGCCGCTGGTGGTCGGACACTGGGGCACTACGCCGGGTCAGAACTTTATATATGTTGCATTTAAACCAAATCATCAAGAAGTATGACCTGGATATGTTCTACATCGCTGGCCCCGGACACGGCGGCCCGGCAATTGTGGGAAATGTTTACCTCGAAGGCACTTGGAGTGAAGTATATCCGAACATCACACAAGACGAAGCCGGGCTGAAAAAGCTGTTCAAGCAATTCTCGTTTCCCGGCGGGATTTCCAGCCATGTGGCGCCGACCACACCGGGCTCGATCCACGAAGGCGGCGAGCTGGGGTACTCGCTTAGTCACGCCTTCGGAGCCGCCTTCGACAATCCCGGGTTGATCGTCGCCTGTGTCATCGGTGATGGAGAAGCGGAAACGGCCTCCCTGGCGACCTCCTGGCAGTCCAACAAGTTCCTCAACCCTATTACGGACGGCGCCGTCCTGCCGATCTTGCACCTGAATGGTTACAAGATCAGCAACCCGACCGTTCTGGCCCGTATCGAGCACGAGGAGTTGGATCAATTCCTGCGCGGCTGTGGCTGGATACCTTACTATGTGGAAGGTGATGTACCGGAACAGATGCACCAGCTCATGGCCAGTACTTTGGAAAAAGTCATCAAGGGCATCCATAAAATCCAAAGCAATGCGCGGAACAACAACGACACCACTCGACCGCGCTGGCCAATGATCGTCCTGAGTTCACCCAAGGGTTGGACGGGACCGAAGGTTGTCGATGGCCTACAAATCGAGGGTACCTTTCGGGCTCACCAGGTACCGATCCTGGTGGATTCCGAGCATCCCGACCATGTCAAGCTACTTGAGAAATGGATGAAAAGCTACAAAGCAGAAGAGTTGTTCGACAAAAAAGGTCGACTCATGCCAGAGTTGGCCGAGCTGGCACCAACGGGTGACCGGAGAATGGGCGCCAATCCCCACACCAACGGCGGAATTCTGCTGCGCGACCTGCGCATGCCGGACTTCCATGTCCACGCGGTGAAAGTGCCTTCCCCTGGCGCCGTTGACGCCCAGGATACGCTCGTGCTGGGTACGTTCCTGCGCGATGTGGATACGCTGAATCAGGATCAGCGCAATTTCCGTATCTTCGGCCCGGATGAGACGGTCTCGAACCTCCTGGAGGCGGTCTTTGAAACAACCAATCGACAGTGGGATGCTCGAACGGAAAAGAATGATGAATTCCTGGCCCCCTCCGGACGCGTGCTGGACTCGATGCTCAGTGAGAACCAGTGCGAGGGCTGGTTGGAAGGATATCTGCTCACAGGCCGGCACGGGCTCTTTAACTGCTATGAGGCCTTTGTTCGTATCGTCAATTCGATGTTCAGCCAGCACGCCAAGTGGCTGAAGGTGACATCGGAACTGCCCTGGCGCCGGAAGATCGCCTCGCTGAACTATCTGCTCGCCTCGCACGTCTGGCAACAGGATCATAACGGCTTCACGCATCAGGATCCCGGTTTCCTCGACCATGTCATCAACAAAAAGGCGAATATTGTGCGCGTTTATCTTCCACCTGATGCCAATTGCCTGTTGTCGGTGATGGATCACTGCTTGCGCAGCCGGAACTATGTGAACGTGGTGGTTGCCGGAAAGCATGCCCTGCCCCAATGGCTGACCATGGAAGAAGCGGTCGTGCACTGCACGGAAGGTATAGGCATCTGGCGCTGGGCCAGCAACGACCAGGATGCCGCCGAACCGGACGTGGTAATGGCATGCTGTGGAGATACGCCCACGCTGGAAATTCTGGCCGCCGTTTCCATTCTTCGCAAGCATCTGCCTGACCTGAAAATCCGGGTGATCAATGTTGTTGATCTGATGAAGCTGCAATCTGCCAGCGAGCACCCGCACGGACTGAGCGAAACGGATTACAACTCGCTCTTCACGAAAGACAAGCATATCATCTTTGGTTTCCATGGATACCCATCACTGATCCACCGGCTGACCTATCGCCGGACCAATCAAAACCTGCACGTCCGGGGCTACAAGGAAGAGGGTACGATTACAACAGCCTTCGATATGCGGGTGCAGAACGATCTGGACAGGTTCCACCTGGTAAAAGATGTGGTCGATCGCCTGCCGCAGTTGGGCTCCAAGGGCACCTATCTGAAACAGATGATGGAAGACAAGCTCATTGAGCACACCCATTACATCGACAAACATGGCGAAGACATGCCGGAAATCCGCAACTGGAAGTGGGGTGATCCCAAATGAATGCGCAAGAGCTTTTTGACATTGCCAGGATGCTGGTCGCGGACGACAAGGGCCTGCTTGCGATGGATGAAAGTAATCCAACTTGCAACAAACGCTTTGCCAGGGTGGGGATTCCCCAGACTGTGGAGGACCGGCACGCGTATCGGGAGTTGATCATTACCACGCCCGGTCTGGGCGAGTACATCAGCGGCGCGATTCTGTACGATGAGACGATCCGCCAGAAAAAGAAAGATGGCACTCCCTTTGTCAAAGCCATCACGGATGCAGGCATTATTCCAGGCATCAAAGTCGACACCGGTGCCAGGGAAATGGCAGGCCATCCCGGAGAGAAAATAACGGAGGGTCTGGACGGATTGCGCGACCGCCTGGCTGAATACTCTCACATGGGCGCCAGTTTTGCCAAATGGCGCGCGGTGATTGCCGTGGGCGAAGACATTCCCAGCCGGGGTTGCATCAAAGCCAACGCACAGGCGCTGGCTCGCTACGCTGCCCTATGCCAGGAAGCTGGATTGGTTCCCGTTGTCGAGCCGGAAGTGCTCATGGATGGAGGGCATAGCCTGGAACGGAGTCGTGAGGTCACGCAGGAAGTTCTGCGCATGGTTTTCGATCATCTTAATACACAAGGGGTGATGCTTGAGGGCATGCTTCTAAAGCCCAATATGGTGCTGCCAGGATTAACCTGCCCCAACCAAGTCACGCTGGATGAGGTGGCTGACGCAACAGTGGAGTGTCTCTTGCGCGCCGTCCCAGCGGACGTTCCTGGGATTACCTTCTTGTCGGGCGGCCAATCTAGTGAATTGGCCTCGGCCCGTTTGAATACCATGAATGTTCGATTTAAAGTCGCGAATGCCTTGGGCATTGGCGTTTTCTTTTTCGCGTGCCATCCAGTATCCAGCACTGGAGATCTGGCAAGGCAAAGAGGCCTATGTTTTGGCGGCACAACAATCTCTTTTACATAGAGCCAGGTGCAACCGGGCTGCGCGCCGCGGCGAATATACTGCCGCGATGGAAAGAACATGAACATGACAACTTATATCCGGCAAATCAGCACCAGGAAAAACGAAACCCGTTTATCGAATCTCGGTGCGGTAGTCTCAGTGCGCGGCAGTGTCGTAGATATCCGGTTTGACACACATTTACCGCCCATCTATTCGTTGCTGCACGCGCAGGACGGGAAAATTGCCATCGAGGTTTTAGCTCAACTCGATGCGCATCACGTGCGCGGGATGGCACTGACGCCCACGCAGGGCCTCGCCCGTGGCATGGTAGTGGAAGATACGGGTGGACCGTTGAAGGCGCCGGTTGGCAAGGGAATTCTCGCGCGAATGTTCGATGTGTTCGGGAACGCCATCGACCGCCAAGCAGCGCCGAAAAATGTCCAATGGCGCACAGTCCATCGGGCTCCGCCGGCATTAATGGAACGATCCACCAAATCCGAGATCTTCGAAACTGGCATCAAGGTCATCGATGTGCTGGTACCACTCGAGCGCGGCGGCAAAGCCGGCTTGTTTGGCGGGGCAGGAGTTGGCAAGACTGTATTGCTCACCGAAATGATCCACAACATGATTGGGCACCAGGAGGGCGTAAGCATTTTTTGCGGGATAGGTGAGCGGTGTCGTGAAGGCGAGGAACTTTACCGTGACATGAAGGAGGCTGGCGTACTGCCGAACATGGTGATGGTGTTCGGACAGATGAACGAGCCACCAGGCAGCCGGTTCCGTGTAGGGCTTTCGGCGCTTACCATGGCCGAGTATTTCCGGGACGACGAGCATCGCGACGTACTGCTGCTGATCGACAACATTTTCCGCTTCCTCCAAGCCGGCATGGAGGTGTCCGGCTTGATGGGGCAGATGCCATCCCGCCTGGGGTACCAGCCAACCATGGGCACGGAGTTGTCGCGGCTGGAGGAACGCATCGCCAATACCAAAGCCGGAGCCATCACATCCATTCAGGCGGTGTATGTTCCGGCAGACGACCTGACCGACCCGGCAGCCGTACATACGTTTTCGCATCTCTCGGCTTCGATTGTGCTTTCGCGCAAGCGGGCAAGTGAAGGGCTTTACCCGGCTGTCGATCTGCTGCAATCCAACTCCAAAATGGCCACGCCTGGCATCGTCGGCGAACGACATTATCTGCTGGCACAGGAAATCCGGCGGACACTCGCCCAATATGAAGATCTTAAGGATGTTATCGCCATGCTTGGCCTGGAGCAACTGGCGCCCGACGACCGCAAGGTGGTTGCCCGCGCCCGGAGGCTGGAGCGATTCCTCACACAGCCATTTTTCGCAACCGAGCAATTTAGCGGGATCAAGGGAAAACTCGTCAGCCTCAAAAACTCACTGGATGGCTGCGAACAAATCCTGCGCGATGAATTCAAAGACTTCCCGGAGAGCGCACTCTACATGATTGGGGCGATTGATGAAGCAAAGAAAAAGGCCTCACCCAACCAACCAGAAAGCAAGCCCGAACCCGGAGCCGAACCTCTCGCAAAGGCCGACCCGAAGCCTGCCACCGATGCCAAGCCCAAAGCTAAATCCGAACCACAGCCGAAGTCTGGCCCGGAACCCAAACCGGAGGTTGAACATGCAGCCGACACTCATGAAACTTAAGGTTCTCCTGCCATTCCAAATCTTCGCCGAAAAAACGGGCGTTTCACGCATAATTGCAGAGACGCGCGCGGGCTCGTTCGGACTCTTGCCACACCGGCTCGACTGTGTCGCGGCACTTGCACCCGGGATTCTGATCTACGAAAACGAAGCGGAAGGCGAGGTTTACCTGGCCGTTGATGAAGGGGTGCTGATCAAGACCGGCTTGGATGTGCTCATTTCTGTGCGCAATGCAATTGGTGGAACGGACCTCGCCCAACTGCATGAGGCAGTGAAGCAGGAGTTTCTAAGCCTGAGCGAACGGGAGCAAAACGTCCGCTCGGTGATGGCGAAGATGGAGAGCGGTTTCATCCGCCGCCTGGTGGAGTTTGATCATGAGTGAAAAACCGGAAACAAAAAACACAAAAGACCAGTCTGCGTTCAGTCAGGAGATCGGCGCAAAGGCGGCGCGCAAGCTCAAGGCGCGGCGCAACCCCACGCAGGGCATTTGGTTTGGCTTGGGCATGATGGGAATTGTCGGCTGGTCGGTGGTGGTTCCGACACTGCTCGGCGCAGCGCTCGGTATCTGGTTGGACAATCGCAATCCAGGAACCCATTCCTGGACACTGATGTTGCTGGTCATCGGTTTGGTTATCGGCTGTGTGAATGCCTGGTATTGGGTATCGAAGGAAGAAAAGGAAATGCGAGATAACCAGGAGGATAATGATGAATGAAACTTTGAGTCTGATGCTGGCTTTGGTGATGGGGGGGATGCTCGGCGCAATATTTTTTGGCGGCCTGTGGTGGACGGTTCGAAAGGTGGTTTCTTCCAGATGGCCGGAGTTTTGGTTGCTCGGCAGTATGTTGCTGCGAACAGGCATTACCCTGGCAGGTTTTTATTTTGTCGCGGGCGGTCATTGGGAAAGGCTGCTGGTGTGTCTGCTTGGATTTGTGATTGCGCGCCTGATCGTGATACGGTTCACCCGATCGGCGGAAAAGCCGACTTACGTGGCACAGGAGGCCAGCCATGCATCTCACTCCCGATGAAATAATCTTCTGGCAACACGGGTTTTTTAAACTCAACGCCACTATTGTATTTACGTGGGGACTGATGCTTGTGATGGTAATCGGCTCAATACTCATCACGCGCAAACTTTCCACGGGGCTGAAACGTACCCGCTGGCAGAACCTTCTGGAAATCCTTGTGACTGCCATCGAGAAACAAATCGAAGAGGTGGGCCTGAGTGAACCGCAGAAATACATCGGCTTTCTGGGCACACTCTTCCTGTTCATCGCGGTATCCAGCCTCTGCACCATCATTCCCGGCTATCAGACACCGACGGGTTCGCTCTCGACCACGGCTGCGCTGGCGCTATCCGTGTTTGTAGCCGTGCCTTTCTTCGGTATTGAAGAGCAAGGAGTGGGCAACTACCTCAAGTCCTATCTAAAGCCAACGGTCATCATGCTGCCGTTTAACATCATCAGCGAACTTTCGCGCACGCTGGCCCTGGCTGTTCGTCTCTTCGGAAACATGATGAGCGGGGCGATGATTGTCGCAATCCTGCTCACGATCACACCCTTCATCTTCCCGATCCTCATGACAACGCTCGGTCTGCTCACCGGTATGGTGCAGGCCTACATCTTCGGCATCCTGGCGGCGGTGTACATCGCGGCAGCCACGCGAGTCCGTAAGCCCAAGCCTGAACCCGCGGTAAATAATTGAATCATAACCTACATAAACAAAAGGAGATGTTCTATGGATAGCTTGACTATTATCGCTTTGGCATCAATTATCATCACCGGCCTCACTATCGCTGTCGGCGCAATGTCGCCTGCCCTGGCAGAAGGGAAGGCGGTCGCGACGGCGCTGAGTTCGCTGGCCGAGCAGCCGGATGCATCAGCCACCATCACCCGCACCCTGTTTGTCGGTCTGGCGATGATCGAGTCCCTGGCCATTTATTGCTTCGTGGTCTCGATGATTCTCATTTTCGCCAATCCGTTCTGGAACTACGCCATCACTCTGGCAACAAAAAAGTAGAGCCATGTTAATCGATTGGTTCACAGTCGCAGCTCAAGCGCTCAACTTTGTTATCCTGGTCTGGTTGATGAAACGCTTCCTTTATAAGCCTGTTCTCCACGCCATCGATGAGCGGGAGAAACTGATCGCCTCAGAACTCGCCAACGCCGACAAGAAAAAGGCCGAAGCCAAAAAGGAGAGCGACGAGTTCAAGCTCAAGAACGAGCAATTCGACCAGCATCGCGCCGCCCTTATGAGCAAGGCGACAAAAGATGCAAAAGCCGAACGTCAGCGGCTGCTCGATGAAGCGCGGCAGGCGGCCGATGCCTTGAGCGCCAAGCGACAGGAAACGCTGAGAAGCGAAGAACATAACTTACATCAAGCCATCAGCAATCGGACAGAGCAGGAAGTATTTGCCATCGCGCGAAAGGCGCTGACGGATCTCTCCTCGACCAGTTTGGAAGAACGCATGAGCGCGGTTTTCATTAAACGCTTGCGAGACCTGGATGGCCCGGCGAAAACAAGCCTCGGCGAGGCCCTTAAAACAGCCTCCGAACCCGCCCTCGTGCGCAGCGCGTTTGCCCTACCTGAGAAACAACGCACGGCCATAAAAAATGCGCTCAACGAAACCTTCTTGGCTGAAATCCACATCCGGTTCGAAACCGCACCAGACCTGATCAGCGGCATTGAACTCACCACGAATGGACAAAAAGTAGCCTGGAGCATAGCGGATTACCTGGCATCGTTGGAAAAAGGCGTAGATGAACTTTTAAGAGAGAAGGATAAACCTATCGCCAAAGCCGAACCCAAGCCTGAAGCCAACGCCGGGCCTAGCCCTGAAGCCCAAGCCAAGCCCAAGCCTAAAACCAAGTCCGGTCCTAAAGCCAAAGCCGGGACCAGCCCTAAAGTCCAAACTAAGCCCAAGCCTAAAGCCAAAGCCGGACCTAGCCATAGGAAAAAGAGCCAATGAAAAAGGAACCTGAGAGCCTCCAGAATGTTTTCGATAATGCGTTTGCTGGAATAAGCCAGGCACGCGAAGCATTCACGCCGCAACTGGCGCCACGCGAAGTAGGCACAGTCACCAGTGTCGCCACCGGGATCGCCAAGGTATCGGGTCTCCCCGGTGTGGGCTTTGATGAATTGGTAACATTTCCTGGCGATGTGCTTGGTATCGCACTCAATGTGGATGCAGATGAAATTGGCGTCGTTCTGCTCGGTGACTACTGGTATATCCACGCAGGAGATGAAGTCCAGCGCACGGGCCGGGTCATGGACATGGCAGTAGGCGATGGATTACTGGGGCGCGTCATCGATCCCCTTGGCCGGCCTCTCGATGGCAACGGGCCGGTAGCCTCGAGCAAGCGCCTGCCCATCGAACGCCCCGCTGCGCCCATCATGGACCGCGCGCCCGTCACCGTGCCTCTTCAGACCGGCCTTAAAGTCATCGATGCGCTTATTCCCGTTGGACGTGGTCAACGCGAGTTGATTCTCGGCGACCGTCAGACAGGCAAGACTGCCATTGCGATCGATACGATCCTCAACCAGCATGACCGGAATGTCCTGTGCGTTTATTGTGCCATTGGTCAGCGCGCCTCCGCCGTTGCGAAGGCAGTGGCAACCTTGCGGGAAAAGGCGGCGATGGATTACACCGTCGTCGTCGTGGCCGAGGGCAACGACCCACCGGGTCTCGCTTACATCGCTCCGTATGCAGCGACCAGCCTCGCGGAGTTTTTCATGGAAGCGGGTCGGGATGTGCTGATCGTTTACGATGATCTCACCCACCATGCACGCTCCTATCGTGAACTCTCGCTCTTGTTGCGCCGTCCGCCCGGACGTGAAGCGTTTCCCGGCGACATCTTTTATATCCATTCGCGGCTGCTCGAACGTGCGACGCACTTGCGCAAAGAACTCGGCGGAGGCTCCCTCACCGCACTGCCCATTATCGAAACCGAAGCGCAGGATATTTCTGCCTATATTCCAACAAACTTGATTTCCATTACGGATGGGCAGATTTACCTCTCGCCATCACTATTCGAATTGGGCGTGCTGCCCGCCGTCGATGTAGGAAAATCCGTTTCACGCGTTGGCGGCAAGGCACAGCTGGCTGCCTACCGCGCGGTGGCGGGCGACCTAAAGCTTGCTTACGCACAGTTTGAGGAACTCGAAGCCTTTTCCCGGTTCGGAGCTCGCTTGGATGAAGATACGCGCAAGGTTATCGAGCATGGACGGCGAATTCGCGCCTGCCTCAAACAACCGGAATTAGCCCCGGTGTCCGTGCCCGAGCAAATCGCGGTGCTGCTGGCGTTAACCGCAGAACTCTTCGATCGCGTGCAGCTAGACCAGATGGCGGACGCCGAACTCGGTCTACACCAGGCAGCAAAGGATATCCCGGCAGATGTGCGTGAACGATTAAAAACCGCCAAAAAATTGAGCGATGAGGATCGTGAAAAGATTATCCAAATCGCCCGCAATGCACTTGCTCCCTTCCAACCCAAGCCTGAAGCTGAAGCCGAGCCTAAAACCGAAGCCAAAGTTGTGGCTAAACCAGAAGCCAAAGGCGAGCCTAAACCAGAAGCCAAGCCAAAACCAGAATCAAAACCTGGGCCTGAAAAGAAAGCCGAATGAAGATGGATAAATCAAAACTCGGACCGATCCGCAGGTTCAGGCACGGTCGGTTTCACAGACAATCATAATCACAACAGGAGAACACCATGCAAATCCAAATCAATACCGACCATAACATCGAAGGTCATCAGGCGCTGGTCACTCAGGTCAGCGGCGTAGTAGAGAATGCTCTCAACCGATTCAGCGAACACATCACTCAGGTGGATGTTCACCTGAGCGACGAGAACAGCAACAAGAAGGGCGGCTATAACGACTTCCGTTGCAAGATCGAAGCCCATCTTGAAGGCCGCCAACCCATCGCGGTCACTCATCAGGCAAATACCCTGGATCAAGCCGTTGAAGGTGCTGCAAAAAAGTTGGTGAATTTGATCGAGAGCACCCTTGAGCGGATACACGATCAAGAGCATCACAGGACTGACCCGCGTGTGCCTGAGCCGAAACCATCCAAGCCGTCATGAGTGACAGCACCGCAAGTTTGCGCCGAAAGATCGTCGGAGCTGGGGATCTCCAATCCGTCGTCCGTACGATGAAAGCTGTTGCTGCATCGAGCATCGGACAATATGAAAATTCGGTGCGCGCGTTGGATGACTACTATCGCACAGTGGAACTGGGTTTGGGCGTATGCTTCCGGGAAAGCGGATCGGCGCATCTGATTATCGATCGGAAAAAACCAACAGTTGCAGGTGCAATTGGCGCGGTCGTGTTCGGTTCAGACCAGGGACTGGTGGGCCAGTTTAATGATGTAGTGGCCGATTATGCGCTCAAGGCGCTTTCGGCCCTGCCTGGCAAACCCCAAGTCTGGGCTGTTGGTGAGCGCGTTCATGCCCGTCTGGCAGACGCGGGCCTGCCGTTGATGGGAGTCTTCAGTGTGCCAAACTCCGTCAAAGCCATCGCCCCGCTCGTCGGACAGATTCTCGTCGAGAGCGAGGCGCGCCCTGGCCAGCGTGAAGTCACCGAACTCCACCTCTTCTACAACCGCCACACGTCCGGGGCTGGTTATGTGCCGGTCAGTCAACGACTGCTTCCACTGGACGAAACCTGGCAGCGCAAACTGGCGGAACGTCCCTGGCCAACAAAAAGCTTGCCCGAGGTGATGGGCAGCGGCAGCACGACCTTGCGTGCGCTCATCCGCGAATATCTTTTTGTTTCGCTCTTCCGGGCGTGCGCTGAATCCCTGGCGAGTGAGAATGCGAGTTGTCTGGCGGCGATGCAACGCGCCGACAAAAACATCAATGATCTGCTAGAGGACCTCAACGGGACATTCCATCGTTTGCGCCAGAGTGGCATCGACGAGGAACTGTTCGATGTTGTCTCCGGCTTCGAAGCGCTGAGCGTAGAGAAGAAATAAAGTGAATTCGCCAGGACGAAAGCGACGCGATGACCAAGCGGGGAGAAGACCTTGTCCATAGGCGATGATGCCACGGCTACCAAGCCATAGAAACAACTCATCGAAGGAGTGAAAAGTGAGTAAAGATAATTCAAATACTTCATCATCGGTTGATCTGGACAATTTGTCCATCAATACGATTCGTTTTTTATCGATAGATGCCGTCCAGAAAGCCAAAAGTGGACACCCCGGTTTGCCGATGGGTGCTGCCGCATTCGCATATGTTTTGTGGACGCGCTTCCTCAAACACAATCCCTCCAACCCCCACTGGTTCGACCGCGATCGTTTCGTCTTATCGGCCGGGCATGGGTCGATGCTGCTGTACAGTTTGCTGCATCTTACCGGTTATAGCCTTTCCCTCGACCAGATCAAGCAGTTTCGCCAGTGGGATAGCCTGACTCCCGGACACCCGGAACGCCGCCTGACCCCCGGTGTCGAAGTGACCACAGGCCCACTCGGCCAAGGCTTTGGCAATGCTGTGGGCATGGCGATGGCGGAAGTCTTTCTCGCGGCCCGGTATAACCGGCCCGGGCATACGGTCATCGATCACATGACCTATGTACTGGCAAGCGATGGCGATTTGATGGAAGGTGTGTCTGCGGAGTCCGCCTCCCTGGCCGGCCATTTGCGCCTGGGCAAGCTCATCGTCTTGTATGATGACAACCACATCACCTTATCGGCTGCCACAGATCTCACTTTCACGGAAGATGTCAAGAAGCGTTTCAACGCCTATGGGTGGCACACGCAATTCGTGGAGGATGGGAATGACCTGGTGGCAATCGTGCGGGCGATCAAGAACGCACAAAGAAACAAGCAGCGCCCTTCCATCATACTGGTGCATACGCACATTGGATACGGTTCACCCAATAAACAGGATACGTTCGAAGCCCACGGTTCCCCCCTGGGCGCGGCAGAGGTGCGCCTGACCAAGCAGAACCTCGGCTGGCCGCTCGAGCCAACCTTCTACATCCCGGAGGCAGCCCTGGCACATTTCCGGGAGGCTGTCGAAAAAGGCAGGCAGAGCGAAGCCAAATGGATAGAACGGTTCGTTTTGTACTCAATGGCTTATCCAGATCTGGCCCAGGAATTGCATCGAGTGATGCAAAGGGAATTACCAGAAGGATGGGATAAGGATATCCTGCCGTTTATGCCCGATGCGAAAGGCATGGCCACACGCGTGGCTTCCGGGAAAGTGATGAACACCATCGCGTCCAAACTCCCCACTTTTATCGGCGGTTCGGCGGATCTGGATCCATCCACGCATACTGCCCTGGCCGGAAAAGGCGACTTCGAAAGTCCCCAAGAGCCGATCGAGGATGCCCAGGGATCGATGGGGGGCGGTTGGAAGTATTCGGGCAACAATCTTCATTTTGGCATTCGCGAACACGGCATGGGCGCGGTCTTGAATGGCATGGCTGCGCATGGAGGAACCATTCCCTTCGGAGCCACCTTCCTAATCTTTTCCGATTACATGCGCCCCTCGATCCGCCTGGCCGCCTTGATGGGGCTGCATGTGATCTATGTCTTTACGCATGACAGCATCGCCCTGGGAGAAGACGGTCCCACGCACGAACCCGTCGAGCAACTGCTGGGGCTGCGTTCCATCCCCAATATGCTGGTCATCCGCCCGGCCGACGCGAACGAGACTGCCGCAGCCTGGCGGATCGCAATTGAACATACCAATGGTCCGATCGCCCTGGTGCTCACCCGCCAGAACCTGCCGATCCTCGACCTGCAAAAGTATCCGCAGCTCCCGCTCGGCGTCCGCTCCGGCGGATATGTGCTTGCACATGCATCTGGAGAGGCGCTTCCCGACATCACTTTGATCGCCACCGGTTCCGAGGTCCAACTGGCACTGGCGGCTCGTGAAAAACTAGAGGCACAAGGAATCAGGGCACGGGTTGTCAGCCTGCCCAGTTGGAATTTATTCATCGCCCAGCCTGTCGAATATCGAGAGGCGGTCTTTCCGTTGGAAGTACCCATGCTGGCCATCGAAGCGGGGGTTTCCCTGGGCTGGCGGCCATACATTGGCCCTGGCATCGCCACGATCGGCGTAGATCGCTTTGGCGCCTCCGCTCCAGGAGAAATTGTCATGCGGGAGTATGGTTTTAGTGTCGAAAACGTGCTCCAGCAGGCTCTCGCACTGATCAAACAGCACAAGAAAACTTAATGGTTGTAGAAAGAAGGTAACAATGCACATTGGAATCGCAACCGATCACGGTGGCTATATCCTGAAGGAACCCATCCTGGAGGCACTGCACGCTTCCGGACATGATGTGCGGGATTTCGGCGCATACAGTTTGGATTCCAAGGATGATTATCCGGATTTTGTAATCCCACTGGCCTGGGCGGTCGCGCACGGTGAATTAGAGCGCGGTATCGCTATCTGCGGCAGTGGTGTGGGCGCCAGTTTCACGGCCAACAAAGTACCGGGAATCCGCTCGGCCTTGATCCATGAAGGCTATTCAGCCCATCAGGGCGTTGAAGATGATGATATGAACCTGCTTTGCCTGGGTGGACGCGTGATCGGATTTGCACTGGCCTTGGAAATAATCCGGATTTTTCTGGCAGCTCAGCATGTAAAAGCTGAACGCTTTGAACGACGCCTGGCAAAGGTGATCGCATTGGAATATAGGAGGAAAGAAAATGAATAAGAATCCTTTAATTGGTTTAGAGAGCTTTGGGCAGAGCGTCTGGCTGGATTTTCTCAGACGCAACGCTCTGGATAATGGAGATATCCAGGGGCTGATCGAACAGGATGGCGTCAGTGGACTGACCTCAAATCCATCTATCTTCGAGAAAGCCATTGCAGGTAGTCACGATTATGACAACGCCATTCGCTCCATGGCGTTGGAGGGCAAAAGCATTGGGGAAATATACGAAGCGCTCACCATAGAAGATATCCAACGCGCTGCCGATCTCTTCCGTCCTATTTATGACCGGTTGGAAGGTGGGGATGGGTTTGTCAGCCTGGAGGTGTCTCCCAAACTGGCGCATGATACCGCCGGCACGATTGCCGAAGCCCGGCATCTCTGGGCCGCAGTGAACCGGCCTAATCTGCTGGTCAAAGTCCCGGGTACCCGGGAAGGGCTGCCGGCAATCCAACAACTGATCGGGGAAGGGATCAATGTCAATGTTACGCTGCTGTTCGGATTGCCCCGTTATCGTGAAGTGGCAGAAGCCTACCTGCTCGGGTTGGAAATGTTGGAGGTAAGCGGCAAGCCCATGAACCGGATTGCTTCGGTAGCGAGCTTCTTCCTGAGCCGGATCGATGTACTGATCGATCCCATGCTGGAAAAATTACGAATGGAGGCAGGTTCCGTTGCCAAAATCGTAGCCGGTCTGCATGGAGAAACGGCGATCGCCAGCGCGAAAGTAGCCTACCAGATCTACCAGGAGATCTTTGACAGTGAACGATTTCAAAAATTATCCCGCATGGGCGCGCATTCCCAGCGCCTGCTTTGGGCGAGTACCAGCACCAAGAACCCGGAATACAGCGATATAAAGTATGTCGAAACGTTGATCGGCCGTGAGACCGTTAATACAATTCCCCTGGAAACCCTCACAGCCTATCGAGAACATGGCAAACCGGCCCCACGGTTGGAAGACGGTACGCAGACAGCCTTCCATGTGCTGGAAGGCTTACAGCAGGCCGGGATCAAGCTGGATGCATTGACGCAGGAACTGGAAGATGAGGGAGTAAAGAAATTCAGCCAGGCCTTCGAGAAATTGATGGCGGCCTTACAGGAAAAACAAACCGCCTCCTTTCAGGAACCGGTCGATCGGCAGACTTTCGCTTGGGGCGAATATCAAACCGCGATTCAAGACCGCCTGGCCAATATGGCTGAGACCCATTTTAGCCGCCAGCTATGGCAGAAGGATCCGTCTCTTTGGAAAAGTGACCCAAAGGATCAGGAAGAGATCCGCAATGCCCTGGGCTGGTTGCATGTTGCCGAAAAAATGGAAGATAATCTGAAGGAACTCAACACGTTCAAGGATGAGATCCTGGATGCCGGCTTCCGGCATGTGCTGCACATGGGCATGGGCGGCAGCAGCCTGACTCCCCTGGTCTTCGCACGCATATTTACCCCGGACCCGCAGGCTCTACCACTGACAGTTCTGGATTCCACCGATCCAGCCACCATCCTGAAAGTTAGTCGCGCCCTCCCGCTCAAAGATACCTTGTTCATTATTGCCAGCAAGTCGGGGACCACCGCTGAACCGCTGGCTTTTGCAGAATATTTCTACCAGAAGGTCTGCAAGATCAAAGGCGAGCGGGCCGGTGAGAACTTCTGTGTCATTACTGACCCAGGTACACCGCTGGTGCAGATGGCCAGGGAACGCGGCTACCGTAAAACCTTCCTCAACTTTGCCGATATCGGTGGGCGCTACTCTGCACTTTCCTATTTTGGTTTGGTCCCGGCAACTCTGATGGGAGTAAATGTGGGTGAACTCCTGGAACGGGCTCTGCGTATGCGCCATGCTTGCGACTCCTGTGCCCCCACCGGGGAAAACCCCGGATTGATGCTCGGCGCGGCGCTGGGCGAACTGGCCAGGAACTATAAACGAAACAAACTGACTTTCCTTATGCCAAAGGCACTCTCTCCTCTTGGGTTATGGCTGGAACAGCTCCTGGCTGAAAGCACCGGAAAGGAAGACACAGGGATACTGCCTGTGTCCGGTGAACCGATTGGTGAGCCAGCAGACTATGGAGATGATCGGGTCTTCGTCTACATCCGTATGAAAGATACGACCGATAAAATCCTGGAGCGCAGCGTAGCCTATCTGCGTGAAACTGGTCAGCCTTTGATTACCATTACCCTGGACGATGTGCTAGACTTGGGACAGGAATTCTTCCGCTGGGAGATCGCCACCGCCACCGCTGGCGCGATTCTGGGTATCAACGCGTTCAACCAGCCTAATGTCCAGGAGAGCAAGGACAACACCAACCGCCTGCTGGCACTGGTACGCACGCAAGGTAAATTACCAGAAGAAAAACCCACCTTGGTCAAAGATCCCTTGAAACTCTATTTCAAGGAAACCGCCTCCACTATACCAGCAACGCTGAAACAGTTCCTGGTTCAGTCCCGCCCGGGGGATTATCTGGCTCTGATGGCCTATATCCCTGAGAACCCGGCCAATCAGCGGGCATTACAGGAGATCCGCAGTATGCTGCAAGATGGTCTGCATATACCAACTACCCTGGGCTACGGGCCGCGTTTCCTGCATTCCACCGGCCAGTTCCATAAGGGCGGCCCGAATACGGGGCTGTTCCTGCAGTTGACTGCAGAGGATGCCAGGGATGTACCGATCCCCGGCGCTCCATACACCTTCGGCGTTTTCAAGCGCGCTCAGGCACTGGGTGATTTGGAAGCGCTCAAAAAACATGGGCGACGTGTTGGGCATATAGACATTGGTAAAGATATAAAACAGGGGCTGGCCGCCTTGAAAGAAGCCCTGGTGTCTGCCTTGAAATCTGGGCAGGTGAAACCATGAGCGCTTGCCTTCGACATGATCATAGGTAAGACCGAATTTGCCCTTTTATGGTCATTTGGACTCAGACACTTACCAGCGTCATATGAGTAATGAAGAATGTAGCAACAAGATTCGAAAACAGCGTATTGGAGTGCCTTGACCATCCATTTCGTAGCATTATAGGAAACCCATTAATACGCAGAAAGGAAAACCAAATGGATACCATCCTCAAATACGATCTGGAAGATCCCGCTTCGCTTTGGCTCGATCCAACTCGGCATGAACGAGTTTTTATTCCAGCCGGACCGCCACCTGAACAGAAACCGTTCGAGCGCATCAAGAATTTTCGTATGGTTTTTACGGGCTATGAAGAGAAACAAGCCGTTGTTGAGGCGACGCGTTGCATTCACTGTCCTTCGCCTGAACCGTGCATCATCGCCTGCCCGCTTCACAACCATATCCCGAATGCTCTACGCGCGATTGAACAAGACCAGTACGAAGAGGCGGCCGATATTTTTCGCGTTACTTCCAATTTCCCAGAAGTGTGTGGGCGCCTCTGTCCACAAGAGGTCTTATGCGAAGGCTCCTGCACCGTCGCTGGATATGATCGCGCGGTTAACATCGGGAAACTCGAAGCATTTTGCAGCGATTGGCAGCGGGACCACAGCGGCTTTCCTGTTCCAACCGCAGTGTCGCCAACGGGTCGGCGCGTGGTAGTCGTTGGTAGTGGCCCTGCCAGCCTTGCGGTCGCAGAGGAGTTAACCCATATCGGGCATTCGGTCATTGTATATGAAGAGTGGCCGAAACCTGGTGGCTTGCTACACTACGGCATCCCCAGTTTCAAACTTGATAAAGATATTGTGATGGCCAAGATCGCACATCTAGAATCGATTGGGGTCAAGTTCATTTGCAATACGCGCGTCGGAAGGGATGTGCAGGTGGATGATTTACAGAAACAATGCGACGCGATCTTTCTCGGCATCGGCACGCCGGTTGGTCATGCGATCAAACTGCCCGGCGATGATTTGAAAGGCATCTATCAGGCAACAGAATTTCTTGTGCGAGGAAATCTGTCATTGGACGATTTACCGGAAGAGCTAAAGGGCTTACCTGAGCTTGGCAAGAGCATCGCCGTGATCGGTGGCGGTGATACCTCGGCCGACTGTGTTCGTACGGCGCGGCGTTTGCAGGTTCAGAATGGCTGTGCTGATGGCAATGTGGTGGACTATTATCGAGGCGCCGAGTTCGAAATGAGGGTGCGTGAAGAAGAATACACATATGCTAAAGAGGAAGGCGTGCATTACGATTTCCTGGCAACGCCTATTCGCTTTATAGGTGATGCGCAAGGTCATGTCCGCCAAATCGAAATGCAACGGATGAGGTCAAAACCGACGCATCAGCCGGAGCAGCGCGTGCCCTCACGGATTCGAATCCCGATCCCGGGATCGATGTTCACCGTACCAGCAGATATCGTGGTGCTGGCGATTGGTTATGGATCCGATCCGTTGATTCCAACCAAAACTCCAGCCCTGAAGACAACCAAACCCGGCCTTTTCCAAGTGGAATCAGAAACGACAGGGCGCACCACCCTGGAAGGAGTATATGCGGCAGGCGATGACGTCCACGGGGCCGAGCTCATCGTGACCGCCTTAGCGGCCGGGAGAGATGCCGCGCGGGCGATGGACAACTACCTGCGCACTATCCCGACAGATGTAAAACCAATTAAGGATGCAGCATAAAAGCAGGAGGTGAAGATGACGACAAATCAGATCACAACGTTCTTCCTCGATATTGGCGGTGTCTTACTCACCAATGGCTGGGATCACAATATTCGCGCGCGCTCGGCTGAGAAATTCAATCTGGATTATGCCGAGATGAACGAGCGCCATCATCTCACATTCGATACATACGAAGAAGGCAAGTTGAGTTTGGACGAATATCTCAAGCGCGTGGTCTTCTATCAGCCGCGTGATTTTACGCCTGACGTATTCAAGGCGTTCATGTACGCACAGTCCCAACCTTTTCCAGAGATGATCGAGTTGATGCGTAAGCTCAAGACTAAATACGGTCTTCAGGTCGCAGCCGTTAGCAATGAAGGGCGTGAGCTTACTGATTATCGCGTACAGCAATTCAAACTGGGCAGTTTCATAGATTTCTTTGTTTCTTCCTGCTTTGTCCACTACCGCAAGCCGGATGCTGATATGTACCGAATTGCAATCGATATTGCTCAAGTGCGCCCGGAACAAATAGTTTACATTGACGATCGGGCAATGTTCGTGGAGGAGGCTCAAGAACTGGGGATTCGGGGCATCATTCACGCCAGTTATCAGGCCACGAGTAAGGCGCTGGAACAACTCGGGTTGAGGATCGCTGAATGAAATAATCAAAAAAGGAAAATAAAAATGACAATAACACAGTACAAAATCGGTATGGTTGGATTGGGGCGAATGGGTGCGAACATGTCTCTGCGCCTGTTACGCGCTGGACATTCCTGCGTGGTCTTTGACCGTAGCAGGCCGGCTGTCACTGCGCTGGAAAAACAAGGCGCGAAAGGTACTGCCTCGCTGGCCGACCTGGTTTTAAAACTGGAAGCGCCGCGTTCCATCTGGCTGATGGTGCCTGCCGCCGTTGTGGATTCAATTCTAGGTGAACTTACTCCGCTCTTACAACCTGGCGACATTATCATTGACGGCGGCAATTCCTATTACCACGATGACATCCGCCGCGCAGTTGAACTGGAAAAATCCGGCATCCATTACGTGGATGTGGGCGTAAGCGGCGGTGTATGGGGATTGGATCGCGGTTACAGCCAGATGATTGGCGGAGACGCGGAATCCATTGCACGGCTTGATCCTATTTTCGCGGCATTAGCCCCCGGCGTTGAATCCCTGCCGCGCACCCCCGGACAAAGTGCGGTCGTCTCGACAGCTGAGAAAGGCTATCTGCACTGCGGTCCGCACGGCGCGGGTCATTTCGTCAAGATGGTACATAACGGCATCGAATATGGCATGATGGCATCCATCGCGGAAGGACTGAACATTCTACACCATGCTAACATGGGTCAGCAAAACCGAAAAGCAGACGCGGAAACCACGCCTCTGCGTCATCCAGAATATTACCAGTATGACTTTGACCTGAAAGAAGTCTCCGAAGTCTGGCGGCGCGGTAGCGTCATCGGTTTGTGGCTAATTGACTTGACTGCCACAGCCCTGAAGGAAGATCCACAATTAGCGAAATTCGAAGGCCGGGTATCCGATTCCGGTGAGGGTCGCTGGACGGTGCTTGCCGCTGTGGATGAATTTGTTCCGGCTCCTGTCATCAGCGCGGCTCTGTTCTCACGCTTCAGTTCGCGCAGTGAAGATGAATTCGCCGATAAACTGCTCTCTGCCATGCGCTATGAGTTTGGTGGTCACCATGAAAAATAACCCAATGTCATCGGAAGCCAAACTTTCTCCTGTTTCCATTGTCATCTTCGGTGCCACCGGCGATCTGGTTTGGCGCAAACTGGCTCCTGCCCTCTACAATCTTCTCCTTAACCAGCAGTTGCCCGAGCATTTC
Organism: uncultured Chloroflexia bacterium; assembly: GCA_963772245.1. Taxonomy (GTDB): domain Bacteria; phylum Chloroflexota; class Anaerolineae; order Anaerolineales; family Villigracilaceae; genus UBA877. The sequence continues at coordinate 149,718 of CAVYWB010000005.1, forward strand.
GCGGTGATAGGGATCGGCAGAAAGAATAAAAGCTCAGATGAATTCCGATTGCGGCTGAAAGATGGTGCAAATCGCTTTTGTGAATGTGACGGGGTGGACAAGAATATTTGGAACGAGTTTGCTCCCAAGCTATCTTATCTTTCAGGCGATTTTGCTGACCCGTCCACTTATGTTGCCTTAAACAAACAGCTTAAAGCCGACGAAAAGAAATGGGGTGCTCCAGCTAACCATATTTTTTATCTGGCTACACCACCGGGTATCGTCGAAATGATTGTCAAAGGGCTTGATTCAGCCAGGCTGGCTGATGATAAACGCCAAGCCCGGATTGTCGTGGAAAAACCTTTTGGTCATGATCTGGCCTCGGCGATTGCTCTGAATGCCGTGCTCACAACGGTTTTTGACGAAACACAGATCTACCGGATCGACCATTACCTGGGCAAGGAAACCGTTCAAAACATCCTCGCCTTTCGATTTGCCAATGCGCTCTTTGAACCGATCTGGGACCGTCGCTACATCGATCATGTGCAGATTACCGTTGCTGAACAAGTGGGCGTGGAACATAGAGGTGCATATTATGAGCACTCGGGAGCTCTACGTGATATGATCCAGAACCACTTGATGCAAATCCTGACCCTGATTGCCATGGAACCGATGGTCTCCTTCGATGCCGATGAGATCCGAAATAAGAAAGTGGATGTGTTGAAGGCCATTCGTCCGATCTCCAAAAAGCAGGTCCAGGAGGTCGCCGTACGCGGTCAATATGGGGCAGGTCTGTTGGAGAGCCAAAAGGTGCCTGCTTATCGCAGCGAGCTTGGTGTAGAGACCGATTCATCTATCGAAACATTCGCAGCGATCAAGTTATTTGTAAACAATTGGCGCTGGCAGGATGTCCCATTTTACATGCGGACCGGCAAGCGACTGAAGACAAGGGCTTCCGAAGTGGCGATTCAATTTCGACCCGCGCCGCACCAATCCTTTCCAAAGGGGACTGCCCTCGATTGGCAACCCAACCGCTTGATCATTAATATCCAGCCCCAGGAAGGGATCGTAATACGATTTCAGGCTAAGCAGCCCGGTTCGACCCTCCATCTTAGCCCCGTGGGCATGCAATTTTCCTATAAAGAAGCCTTTAAATCCAAATCACCGCAGGCCTATGAAACCTTACTGACAGATGTGATCTTGGGAGATGCAACCCTCTTTATGCGAGCTGATCAGGTGGAAGCATCCTGGTCAGTCTTAATGCCCATTTTGAATGTGTGGGAAAATTCCAAACCATCAGATTTCCCCAATTACCAATCAGGTACATGGGGACCAAAGGCTGCCGAAGAATTGCTTGCTAAAGATTGCCGAAGTTGGATTGGACCCGCACTCGTCGAATAGGAGCAAAAGAGGTTTAGCATGATCCGCGTCTTTAAGGATCTAGTAAAACTTAGTCAAGCCGCTGCCGAAATATTTATAGATATTGCCGGGCAATCCAATAACTCACGCGGACGTTTCTGTGTGGCTCTCTCAGGCGGGAATACTCCGCGCAAGTTATATGAAATATTGACCTCCGTTTCTTTTTGCGACAAAATCCACTGGGAAGTTGTCCATGTTTTTTGGGGCGACGAACGGTGTGTTCCCGACAGCGATCCGCGCAGCAATGCGCTGATGGCGCATCAAACTCTACTTGATCATGTTCCTATTCCTGCGGAAAACATCCATCCTATGCGCACTGACCTCCCACCGGCGGATGCTGCCTCTCAGTACGAATCTGAATTACGAAAATTCTTTGGAAATCAACCACCTTTTCTTGATTTGGTACTACTTGGCTTGGGCAAAAACGCTCATACGGCTTCACTGTTTCCGCACACGCCGGTTCTTAATGAAAAGGAACGCTGGGTTTCTGAGGTCTATGTAACCGAGCAGGAAATGTACCGTTTGACGCTGACTACGCCATTCATCAATCAAGCCGCCCAGGTGGTTTTCCTTGTCAGTGGCGCAGAAAAAGCATCTGCATTGCAAAACGTACTCGAAAGTGCGTATCAGCCTAATGAATACCCAGCGCAACTGATCCATCCCAAGAACGCACATCTTATATGGTTGGTGGATAAGTCTGCCGGACACAAACTGGCTATGACCACTAAGAAGGAAATCGTTAATTAGACACTCTCTTAAAACCGATATGCCTGCCAGCCGATCTCGCAGAATTATTAAAAATATTGCTGTGGCTTTGAAGTGACATCGGCGACAAAGTTCCCGCAATGGTGGAGGGTAACACTCCTCTACCGCTGGATGCGGACGGTGGGCGTTCCGTTGTGTGATGAATTCATGGCTGTCGTTCCATCCTGGACCAACCGGGTGTTGGAATGTTGAAATCTGGATAATTTATTTTGGAGGTGCAAGAGATGGAAATTCCTTTACAAGCTCAAGTTGAATGTACAGACGGTGTCTGTGGGCACTCCGAGTATGTGTTGATAAACCCGGTTATCGATCAGGTGACCCATTTGGTAGTGAAAGAGGATTCTCTCCCTAATACAGAGTATATCGTATCAGTTGATCTTGTGGCCGAAACTATGGAGGATATGATTCGACTGCACTGCAGCAAGGCGGAGCTAGAAAAGATGGAACCGTTCATCAAAACGACCTTCATCGAAGAGACGGTTCATATGAATTATGCGAATGCTCGTGGAATGTATGCCATGGGCTCGTACTTTTACTTACCTTATGTTACTCCGGAAAAAACTTTGCGGGTGCCCGTGGAGCATCAACAGATCCCGCTAGGGGAGTTGGTTATTCACCGTGGTACCCGTGTGGAGGCGACCGATGGCTATATTGGCAATGTCGACGAATTTGTGGTCAACCCGGAGAACAGTCACATTACCCATCTGGTGATGCGAGAAGGGCATTTGTGGGGAAAGAAAGATGTAATTATTCCCCTTTCAGCGCTAGGAGATACCCACGCTGATACCGTGTTCCTGAAACTCGATAAGCACCAGATCGAGTTGTTGCCAACCTTCCCGCTGAACCGGCGTTGGTCCTGAGTCGAGACAGCATGTAAATCTCTGCCCGTTATGCTGCCGGTAGCCTGCCGCGCAGGTTCTCTAAGTGTGCAAATTGGGGAGGCATCCGTGTAACGGACACCGTTGATCCATCCACCATCTGGGGGAGATAAATACTCCCCGGCAGATGGATGCGGCCGGGGGGTGTTCGTTGTATGATGGATTCATGGCTGGGATTCCAGCCTGGACAAACCGGATATCGGAATTGAAATCCGGATGATTCGATATGGAGATATAAGATGGAAATTCCTTTAAACGCTCAGGTTGAGTGTACAGACGGCGTCTGCGGGCGTTCCGAGTATATGCTGATAGATCCGGTTGCCGACAAGGTGACCCATCTAGTGGTGAGAGAAGATGCAACCAACACAGAGTATATTGTACCGGTTGATTCTGTGATCGAAACGATAGCTGATACGATTCGACTGCGCTGCAGCAAAGCAGAACTGGAGAAGATGGATCCGTTCATCAAAACGAAGTTCATCGAAGAGAAGGTACATGAAAAGACTTGGGCCTATGGAGGTGGTTCAATTGGAATAGGAGCAAACTACTACTTGCCCTATGTTACATCTGAAAGAAAAGTATACAAGGCCTTGGAAAATCAACAAATCCCGGCAGGGGAACTGGCTGTGCGCCGTGGTACCCTCGTTGAGGCGACGGACGGCTATGTTGGCAAAGTCGACGAATTTGTGGTCAACCCGGAGAACGGTCACATTACCCATTTAGTGATGCGGGAAGGACATCTGTGGGGAATAAAAGATGTGATCATCCCCGTTTCTGCGATGGGAGATACCCATGATGATACCGTGTTCTTGAAACTCGATAAACATCAGATCGAGTCCCTACCGACCTTCCCGTTGCACCGGCGCTGGTCCTGAATTGAAACAGGATCGAGGCGACACGTAAATCTATATACGTTATGCCGCCGGCACCTTGCGGCGTTGGCTCTCATATTGTGATATTTGGGAACGAATCCGCATAGCAGCAACCGGCATCCCAATCCCCCACTGGGGGAGGCCAACCTTCCCCGGCCACATCCATCGACTGGGGAAGGTTTGTTATAAGATTAAGTGTCTGTGTTTATTTGCGCCTTAACGCCGCAAGCATGCAGCCGCACAATGCTGAAGTTCAAACCTAATCTGGCATGATCGAATTAGTATTTAAGGAATTGCCTTCAGAATATGAAAAATGTATTTCGGCTTGGATAAACCGCTTCAACTTTCTAATTGCTTGATAATGTTGGTCAGTTTGAAGAAAGTTGACCGTAATGGCCTCCCACATAAACACCCACCCACCTATTTGCAGCGCCTCATGCAATAAATTTCCCAGTAAAGTTTTCGATACCAATCCTCCGCTTGCTATATCAGCAGATAGGCATAGAAGGGATACCAGCAAATATTTGAGCGCGTCCAACCGTTGACGCCGGATTTCCGATTTCTCCATATAGATTTGATGTTGGAAAAACCTCTGAAGGCTACCTATGCAATCTCGTTCCCGGCCAGGGTTACAGGCCTCCTGGCTTATATTGAGGTCGATCGATATGTCAAATCGGCTGGGTATTTCCCCTGAACACTGATCTAAATATTCCACCAATTCGGGTGATAGATCGCGTTTGGGAACGGGCGAAGGATCCAGCCGTGAAAAGAATTCATCATAACACGTGATCGAAATTGGGATCGTGAATTTATGTTTTTCAGGATCATAAGGATAAATTTCTTGGAGAAATTTTAGGTCATTCATGTTTTTTTATCTTATTGCGGGCACCGAGACCAGCAAGCCTCACTACATTTTTCACCGTTCACTTCCTTACGCTATGCATCCAATTGATAGGTGTGGAATGGGTTCTCGCATGGGTTGCCCCAGGCGATATGCATTTCGCGTGCGGTCAGGTCGATCACCATGGAATTGATGGTCTTGCCACGGTCCAGCGGATCGCTGGCATCCACGGTGTGGTTGCAAATCGAGTTGGAGAAATTGACATGGTCACGGAGGATGGCTTGCAAACTCTCGATATTATGCCGATCCTGGCGCTTGACCAAGCGCAGGGCACGGAAATAGCGTACACGCGAGCCGATCAGATCTTCTGGCTTACGCTCGACCTTCTGCATAGCTGGTGCCAGGTAATTATTGCTGTGCACGATATACCCGTCCTCTCCATACAGGAGGGCAAAATGGTGGGCAGACACCTCCACCGAGTAGAGTTCGCCGCTTTCATGAGCCAACTCATGATTGTATCCTGCGGCACGCTGGGGCGAAAGAGAATAATGGATGGCTTTGTCTAGCCTCTGACTTGCCAGCACGGCGCGCGCGGCCACGACCCGCGGGATACCGATGCGAGGATCGTTGGGATAGACTAAATCGCATAATTGGGCGATGCCGTAGGCATTCAATCCGACATTAGGCAGCAGGCAGCCGTAGGTCATACCCAGGAATGGGCACTCGTTTCTGGGTGTGGCGTGGATGATGAACACGTCATTCTCATCCTCCGGCACCCAGTCCTCATTATGAGCCAGCAGGACATGCCTATTCACAGTACGGTCATCGTTGACCGCGAAGCTCGTGCAGTGGGTCAGTTGCAGGGCATCGTCTGTCAGCGCTTCCATGGTGTTAACTACAACCACATCGCTAAAATCAACATTAGCTCCTTCGGCGATACCGGACATTTCCTCCACATATTGGGGGTAATGCGCCTGAGCGAATGGAAGATATTTGTAGGCCTGAATGCGGGCTCCTTCCCAGGTCAATTCGAGCTGCGCGTAGGATTCCGCTAGCAGTTGGCAAGCGCTTTCGATACTATGGTTAACCTGCTTGCGGCAGGCTTCGCCGATCTGGCGGCCCATCTCGCAATGGCTGCCCGAGACGCGCACTAGTGGCGGTGGATTTGGATGAAGGGGGACCTTAGTTTGTGCAGCCATAAGTGCAGTCTCTTTCTGCCTGACAAGGGCAGGCGGGGAAATTGTATCATTGACTCACACGAAGAAAGAAAACCAATCCAAGCGTGGCCGCACATATCCCCCAAGTGGCTGAGGAATATTTCCCCCAATCGATGGATGCGTCCGGGACGCTTAAATCCTATAATATATCGGTGATAAATTAAATCGACGGTATCCCAATCTTGCACGAAAAACTGGATAGGAGAAACTATTATGAAGACAAATGAAGAGCTACAAAAAGATGTTCAAAATGCCATCAAATGGGAGCCGTTATTAAACGCAGCAGAAATTGGCGTTACAGCTAAAGATGGAGTTGTCAGCCTGACTGGTGTTGTCGATAGTTATTCCAAGAAACTGGAAGCTGAGGATGCTGCTAAAAATGTTGCAGGTGTAAAAGCTGTAGTTGAAAAAATTGAAATTAAATTAAGCAGCTCATGGAATAAGAGTAATGTCGATATTGCTAATGAAGTATTAAATGCTTTGAAGTCAAATTGGGTGATACCCAAAGACAAAGTAAAAGTAAAAGTTGAAAATGGGTGGATTACTTTGGATGGTGAGTTGCCCTGGAATTATCAAAAAGAAGCTGCAAGAAAAACTGTAACTTACCTTAGTGGCGTAAAAGGAGTTACAAACAACATTATTATTAAACCTGAAATACATGACATGATTGAACAAGAGAATGTAGAGTTAGCGCTTGCTCGTAATTGGTCTTTAAATAGTCAGGATATTAACGTAAAGGTATCAGGAACTAAAATAACACTAACCGGTAGAGTTAGTTCATGGTATCAAAAAGATGAAGCCGGAAAAATAGCATGGAATACACCCGGTGTTTGGTCAGTAGACAATGAATTGGTCGTTGAGTACAAATATTAAATGCTGATTGATTAATAATAAAAATTTCATTGGGAATCACCGGCTTGTGGTGGAAGATACGGGCGTGTAGGACTGGTTTAGCCCGTCCTACAATCCCGGTTTTTCCTCGTCCCTGCGATTTCCAGAGAGCTTAATAAAACTGGAGGAAGTTCTAGGCAAATGAATCCAACCCCTATCTCGCGTTGGCTGTCTATTACCTTTTCCAGCACCGGCCGAACTGGCCCGGAACAGCTGAATTTTACAAGACGCTGGTCACACCCCATTCTTCTTTTCGGGCTGCGAAATGTCCTTGATAGGTGAACTGGCAGCCCTCTTTACCTCCTTCTGCTGGTCCCTTTCTGCCATCGGGTTCACTAAATCAACCCGGCAGGTCGGTTCCGTCATCACCAACCGCGTGCGCGTTCTGCTCGCCTTGCTGATGCTGATCTTGATCAATACTATTCTTTTAAGCCAGCCCGTTCCCCTGCATGCCCGGGTTTCCCGTTGGGCCTGGTTAGGCGTCGCAGGCATCATCGAGCTAGCCCTGGGGGATACCTTTCTGTACAAGGCCTATAAAGAGATCGGACCACGACTCGGCCTGCTCTTGCTGAGCCTTGCCCCGGTCTTCGGCGCGGCCATTGCCTGGATCTTCTTCGGGCAAGTGCTCAGCCTTATTGAGATTGTCGGGATAGGCATCACCCTGGCGGGCATCTCCTGGGTGGTGTTAGCCCGCCCGAAGGACCAGACGGAAAAAGTTCGCAAGGCCAGCCGGCGCGGCATATTGTTCGGGATTCTGGCTGCGCTCGGGCAGGCTACCGGGCTGGTCTTCTCCCAGCAGGGCATGATTGGCAATTTTTCGCCCTTTGCGGGTACACTCATTAGTATGTTCGCTGCAGTCGCCACACTCTGGATCGTGGCTACCTTGCAGCGCCAGGTCGGGGCCACCTCCCAGGCCATGCGTAAGTACCCTGCGGTATTCGGCTGGATCGCATTCGGCGCGCTATTAGGGCCGGTCATCGGAGTCTCGTCCTCGTTGCTGGCAGTCCAGCATGTCAATATCGGTGTAGCCAGTACACTGATGGCTTTGCCGCCCATCTTCATGCTGCCAATCAGCTACTTCGTCTTCAAAGAGCGCTTCGGCTGGCAGGTTGTCGCCGGTACCTTTATTACCATAGCCGGCGTGGCCTTGTTGTTTTTTAGCTAGCAGCTTTTCTCTTCGGCAAGCTTCTTGTGGCAACATTCTCATCATTGCAATTTATTCTCTATTCTATTCTCATTACTCACTACTCGCTTTTCTCTATCCGGGAACTTTTAAAGGTTGTCAGGCAGCCAAAAATAAAACTGCGCTGGGCGACCAGGCTTTCCCAATGCCCACTTTACAAAACGGTCCTGGCTTTGGCAATAGGAATAGCGCCCTGCCCGGCCCAACCTGCGCCAATACTTTTGATGCGCAGATCAGCGATCTGTTTACCTGCACTTTCGACCGTGCCGCTGCTGATCAGATGAAGGGGGATCCTGGCTTGTACAGCCATACAGTGCGCTTTCTTACTGCTGATAAGGGCAGGTGGGGAATTTTTAACATTGACTCACGGGAAGCAAGAAAACGGTACGATGCATGGCCGTGCGCATCCCCAAGTAGCGGAAGCAAATACTCCCAAACCGATTGATTCAGTAAGGGAGGATTTGTTTTTTTATGAATTAATTGGCTCTTGCCTCGAGCCGCATGATTCAGATTATCACCCCGAGCCATTTGGACGCGGCAGAGAGAGCCATACTGTCTGTCGCGGCAGCGTCTACCCTAACCCCATCTCGCTCGAGGCGCACTCGGATACTTTCGCGGAATAAATCATCGTCATCAATGAGGAACAGGCTGCAAGTTTTGCTATTCATTCCTATTCTACTTTCTCCGAAGGGGAACGAATCACTTAAAACCCTAAGATGTCTCAAATACACATCAGCCTTTCTCTAATAAGGATTCCTCAGAGAATCTTTAGACAGGCTTTAGTTTTTGCGTGTGATTTAATGGTAAATTTTAAAATGGCTTGAAGATGCCAATCGTAAAAAAACATTCCGAACCATGACAATTTCATGGAGGTAGCATATGAACTATGGCGAACGATTGATCAGCAAGAAAGTATTGATGGTTGACGATGAACTCTTGGCCCAGACGGCCAACGGACGCGCGGCACGCGCCCTGGCGCAGGAACTGCGCGACCGGGATGTTACCGTTATCGAAGCGACCTCGGATGAGGATGGCCAGGCCGTGGTACTGTCCGATCCATCCTTGGAAGGCATTCTGCTGGACTGGACCCTGAGCGAGGATGACGCGGCCCACGATAAAGCCTGGGCGCTGCTGGCGCTCATCCGCGGGCGCAATATACACATCCCGATCTTCCTTATCGCCGAGCGCGGGGATGCCCCCACACTCACCAGTGAAGTGATGCGTGCAGCCGACGAATTGATCTGGATGCTGGAAGATACTTCATTCTTCATCGCCGGGCGTGTGGTTGCCGCCATCCTGCGTTACCGGGAAGCCATCGTGCCACCGCTGACAAAAGCTCTGATCGCCTTTGCCCAGGTGTATGAGTATTCGTGGCATACCCCCGGCCATACGGGAGGCACGGCCTTCCTGAAGTCGCCGGTGGGGCGCGTCTTCTACGACTATTTTGGCGAGAACCTGCTGCGCTCCGATCTCTCTATCAGTGTGGGCGAGCTGGGCTCGCTATTGGATCACAGCGGGCCGATCGGGGAGAGCGAGAAATACGCGGCGCGCGTCTTCGGGGCGCAAAGATCGTACACGGTAACCAATGGGACATCCACCTCCAACCGGGTGATCATGATGTCGTCCGTCACGCGCGGCGATTATGTCCTGTGTGACCGCAACGCCCATAAATCTATTGAACAGGCGTTGACTTTGACAGGCGCCATTCCTACGTATCTGCTGCCGACACGTAATTTCCTGGGCATCATTGGCCCGATCCATCCCGAGCGCCTGACACGCAAAGCGGTAAAGGCTGCCATCGCCGAAAATCCACTGGCGCAGGACAAAGCGCAAAAGGCTGTTCACGCCATTATTACCAATTCCACCTATGACGGTTTAACCTATCTTGTGCCGCGTGTGGTGGAATTGCTCGACAAGAGCGTCGATCGCATCCACTTCGATGAGGCGTGGTACGGCTATGCACGCTTTAACCCAATCTACCAGGACCGTTTCGGAATGTATGGCGATCCCAAAGATTATCCCAAGGACAAGCCAACCATCTTCACCACCACCTCCACGCACAAGTTGCTGGCGGCGTTGTCGCAGGCCTCGCTCATCAACGTGCGCGACGGACGCAAGCCGGTGGAGCATGCCCGCTTCAACGAAGCTTTCATGATGCACGCCAGCACCTCCCCGCAGTATGCCATCATTACCTCCAACGAAGTTTCGGCGGCGATGATGGATGGCGTTGGCGGCCTCACGCTCACCACCGAATCGATCATGGAAGCCGTGGCTTTCCGGAAAGCCTTATGCCGCGCCCATCGGGATGCCGCAACGAAGGGCGATTGGATGTTCAGAACCTGGAATGCCGCCAAGGTAATCGATCCGGCCACAGGCAAGAAGATCGCCTTTGCGGATGCACCGGATGAGCTGTTGATCACCAATCCGGATTGCTGGGTGTTGCATCCCGGCGAAACGTGGCACGGCTTCAAGGACCTGGAAGACGGTTACTGCATGCTCGATCCGATCAAAGTTTCGGTGGTGACGCCCGGCCTGGCGAACGACGGTTCGTTCGAGAAGTTGGGCATTCCCGCCACGCTGGTTACGGCCTATCTCGATCAGCGCGGCATTCAGGTCGAAAAGACCACCGACTTCACGATCCTGTTCCTTTTCTCGCTCGGCGTGACCAAAGGCAAATATGGCACCCTGATCAACGCGCTGTTGCACTTCAAAGAAGACTACGACGCCAACGCGTCATTGAACGAAGTCTTGATTGCCAGCGCAGCGGGTGCGCCGGTGCGCTATGCCGGCATGGGCCTGCGCGATCTGGCGGATGAGATGTTCGCGCAGATGCAGGAAACCAATCAATTGCAGGTGCAGGATGCGGCCTTCTCGACCCTGCCGGTGCCTGTATTGACTCCGTCCGATACCTATTCGAAACTGGTACACGATGAAGTCGAACATGTTGCGATCGACAAGATGGCCAACCGGATCGTAGCAACCGGCGTGGTACCGTATCCACCCGGTATTCCGATGTTGATGCCAGGCGAGAATATCGGTGGCGATGACAGTCCCTACCTGGGCTATCTGCGGGCACTGCAGGCCTGGGATCGGCGCTTCCCCGGCTTTGGGCATGAAACGCACGGCGTGGAAAATAAGAACGGAACGTATCACGTATATTGCTTGAAGTGAAATTCACCCTTGCATCTGTATTCCTCTACCGCGGGTAAAGGAGACGAAGCGAGGGTTTTACAAAAAGGAGAAAAGTTCTTATGGAAAAAAAGAAGGTTAATGTCAAAGCACTGGGCGTGTTTGTGCTGGCCATGATCAACGTGGCGGCCGTGCTGAGTCTGCGTAACCTGCCCCCAATGGCCGAGTTTGGCTGGTCGTCCATCGGGTGGTACCTGATAGGAACGATCACATTCCTGATCCCATTGAGCTTGGCAGGCGCGGAACTCGCCACTGGCTGGCCCAAGGGTGGCGGTGTGTATGCGTGGGTGCAGGAAGCCTTCGGCGACACGTCCGGCTTCATCGCTGTTTTCTGCGAATGGTCGAATGACCTGGTCTGGTTCCCCACGATCCTGGCCTTCCTCGCCTCCACGCTTGCCTTTGCGTTCGATCCGAAGTTGGCGAGCAACGGCATGTATATGTTCGTGGTGATGATGATAATCTTCTGGGGCACCACGCTCCTCGCGTTGTTGGGTTCAAGAGTCTCGAGCCGTTACAGTTCCTACGGTGTCGTTTTAGGCACCTTGGTTCCGGCGGTATTGGTAGTCGTGCTTGGCCTGGTATTCCTGTTTTCCGGCAAAGCGATCCAAATACCGCGCTTCACTCTGGGCGCTCTGGTTCCATCTATCAATATCAACACGCTGCCCTTCCTCGCCACGATCGTGTTGATGTTCGCGGGCATGGAGATGGCCGGCTTCCATGCCCTGGAAGTGCGCAATCCGCAGAAGGATTACCCGAAAGCGATGCTGTTATCGGCGGTGATCATCTTCGTGTTGACGGTGATCGGTACCATGGCGATTGCCATTGTGGTGCCACTGAGTAAACTCAAACTGGCAGCGGGTCTGATGCAAGCCTTCCAGGCCTTTCTGGCCGCCTACAACATGACCTGGCTGCTCGCACCGCTGGCCATCCTGGTGGTGTTGGGCGGAATACCGCTGCTGGCTGCCTGGTTGATCGGCCCTGCGATGGGGTTGGGCGTTGTTGCCACCGAGGGCAACCTGCCGCCCCTGTTCTCCCGCCATAACAAGAATGGCGCACCTGCAGGTGTATTGATCCTGCAAGCCGTGATCGGCACGGCCATCTCTCTACTGTACGTTTTCATTCCCGGCGTCAACACGGCCTACTGGATCATGTCGGCCATGACGGTGACGCTATTGTGCATTGCCTATCTGCTCATCTTTGCCGCATTGATCAAATTACGCTACTCACAGCCGAATGTGAAACGTGCCTTCAAGATCCCGGGTGGCTTGATCGGTGTCTGGATCGTGGGTGGGTTGGGCTTCCTGGCCACTGCTTTGACATTTATCATCAGCATGCTGCCGATCGGTGGCATCCCCATGTCAGGACCGTTGTATGTTGTGATCATGGTGGTGGGTACAGCGGTGCTGGCACTGCCGCCACTGGTCTTCTTGAAATTTAAGAAGTCCAGTTGGAAGTCCGCCGGCAAGAAAGCCATGCGAGAAGAAGGATAATTGGAGATATAGCATGGATTACGATAAGCTGTTTGGTTTTCTGATCTGCAGTGCAATGCCGGTGCCTCCGACACTCTCTTCTGCGCGACTGCAGCGCATCGTCGATGAACTGGGCCGGCTTGGCTATGCAACGACGCGCAGCCTCACAACTGCCGAGGCATGCTCGGCCATTCGGAGCGATGCAAGCTTCGGCTGTGTGATGGTCGAGTGGTCGTTCAAGGAATCGGAAAGCGAGGTCGAGACATTTGTAAAGTTCGTTCGTGAGCGTGGACTGGATGTGCCTGTGTTCATCCTGGTGAAGCGGCACCTGCTCGAAGAAATCCCGGTGACGGTACTCGGTCAGGTAACGGGGTACGTCTTTATAGATGAGGATACACCGGAGTTCGTTGCCCGCAACCTGGTCAGTCACCTGCAAAGCTACGCCGAGGCGCTCAAGACGCCCTTTTTTGGCGCGATGGTTGACTACGCCGAGCAAGCCAACCAGATGTGGACGTGTCCCGGACACAACGGCGGGGTCTTCTATCAGAAGAGTTCGATCGGGCGCGCCTTTGTCGAGCATTTGGGCGAGGCGGTTTTTCGGAACGATATCGACAACTCGGTGGTCGAACTGGGCGACCTGCTGATCCACGAAGGCCCGGCATTGGCGGCTGAGAAGGCCGCCGCCCAGATTTTTGGGGCGGACCGCACCTATTTCGTGCTGAATGGAACCTCCACGTCGGACAAGATCGCCTTGACCGCGCTGGTGGCGCCGGGTGATCTCGTGCTGTTCGACCGCAACAACCATAAGGCGGCCCTCCAGGGTGCCATGGTATTCGGCGGCGGCGTCCCGGTCTACCTGGAAACCGATCGCAATGCCCAGGGCCTGATCGGGCCGATCGATTTCGATGCGCTCGACGAAAAGCGCATCCGGGAAGCCATTCGGGACAACCCGCTGGTCAAGGATCCTCAGGCCTGGCAGCGCAAGCGCCCGTTCCGGGTTGCGGTGATCGAAAATTGCACCTACGACGGCACCATTTACAACGTGAACATGCTGGTCGAAAAGTTGGGGGCGTTGTGCGAGTACATCATGTTCGACGAGGCCTGGGGAGGCTTCATGAAGTTCCATCCACTCTTCAAGGGACATTTCGCCATGGGGCTGGATGGACTGGGTCCCGATGCTCCGGGGATCATGGCCACGCAATCGACCCACAAGCAACTGGCAGGCTTCTCCCAGGCTTCCCAGATCCACGTGAAAGATGCCCATCTGGATGGCCAGCACAGGCAGGTCAGTCACCAGCGCTTCAACGAAATGTTCATGCTGCACTCATCAACTTCGCCGTTTTATCCGCTGTTTGCATCACTGGATGTGGGCGCGCAAATGATGAAGGGCCGCTCCGGGGAGGTGCTTTGGGAAGACACGATCAAACTGGGCATTGAACTGCGCAAGAAGATCCGGGCCCTGCACCACGAGTATGAAGAAATCGAAACGGACCCGGAGCGGCAGTGGTTCTTTGATCCATTTGTGCCGGATGTTGTTCATGTGGAAGGCCGCACCGAACGTTGGGAGGATATTCCGACCGACGAATTGGCGAGTGATGTGCGGTACTGGGAGTTCGTTCCCGGTGAGAAATGGCACGGTTTTAGCCATTTGATGCCCGGCTATGCGATGACCGATCCGAATAAACTGACCTTGCTGACCCCCGGCTTTGACCGCGCAACGGGAGAATACGCTGCACATGGCATTTCGGCCGCGATCGTCGCCGAGTTTTTGCGGGAACAACGGATCGTCCCTGAGAAGAATGATCTGAACAGCATCCTATTTCTGTTGACTCCCGGGTTGGAATCGAGTAAGGCCGGCACACTGCTTTCTGCCCTTATCCGGTTCAAACAACTACATGACGAGAATTCTCCACTCGACCAGGTCATCCCGGCTTTCGTGGCGGCCCACCACGAACGGTATTCCGGCGTTGGCCTGCGCGATCTGTGTGAACAGATGCACGATTTCTATCGCAAGGCTAACGCCAGCCTGCTACAACGCGAGCAGTTCCGGGCAGAGCATTTTCCCGAAATAGCCATGACCCCACAGGCAGCCATGAATGAACTCGTCCGTAACAATGTGGAGCTGTTGCCGATCGAGCAGATCAGCGGCCGGATCGCGGCCACGCTCGCGCTGGTTTATCCGCCTGGTATCGGGGTTGTTGTGCCAGGCGAACGGTATGACGAGCGTGCGCTTCCGATGCTCGACTACTTCCGGATGTTCGAAGAAGGCGGCAATCGCTTTCCTGGCTTCGAAAATGAAATTCAAGGCATTTACCGGAAAGAGGAAAGTGACGGGACCGTGCACCTGTACACATATGTAGTCAATGAATAGCTGCTGGACCTCATAATGCAGCACTATGACAAGTGGATCATTCGAAAGGAGATATAAAATGGATATTCCTTTACAAGCTCAAGTGGAATGCACAGATGGTGTCTGTGGCCGTTCAGTGTACGTGCTGATCAACCCGGTGATCGACAAGGTAACGCATCTAGTGGTGAAAGAAGATGCCTCCAACATAGAGTATATTGTTCCGGTTGATTCTGTTATCGAACTCTTTAGCTGATACGATTCGATTGCGCTGCAGCAAGGCAGAGCTGAAGAAGATGCCTCCTTTTATCAAAACGACCTTTATCGAAGAGAAGGTGCCTGACAGGAAATACAATTATCCTGGTGGATTGTATGGAGGAGGATCATACTTCTACTTGCCCTATGTTGCTACCGAAAGAACAGAATACAAGACCACGGAACATCAGCAAATCCCTTCGGGAGAGCTGGCGGTTCGCCGTGGTACCCGCGTAGAAGCCACGGATGGTTATGTAGGCCACGTCGACGAATTAGTGGTCAACCCGGAGAACAGTCACATTACCCATCTGGTGATGCGAGAAGGGCATTTGTGGGGAAAGAAAGATGTGATCATCCCCCTTTCAGCGCTGGGAGATACCCACGCTGATACCGTGTTCCTGAAACTTGATAAGCACCAGATCGAGTTGTTGCCAACCTTCCCGCTGAACCGGCGTTGGTCCTGAGTTCGAGACAGCATGTAAATCTCTGTCCGTTCTGCTTCCGGCAGCCTGCCGCGCAGGTTCTCCAGATATGTAAAATTAGGACCGCATCAGTGCGAGGCAATCGATGATCCTATCCCCCAAGTGGCGGAGGCAAAAACTCCCCGGCAGATGGATGCGGGCGACGGTAATTCGTTGTATGATGGATTCATGACTGGGATTCCAGCCTGGACCAACCGGATGTAGGGATGTTGCAATCCGGATAATTTGTTTTGGAGGTGTAAGATGGAAATTCCTTTGAACGCTCAGGTTGAGTGTACAGACGGCGTCTGCGGGCGTTCCGAGTATATGCTGATAGATCCGGTTGCCGACAAGGTGACACATGTGGTTGTGAAAGAGGATTCGTCTCCTAAGACGGAGTACATTGTACCGGTTGATTCGGTGGCCGAAGCTTTAGATGATACGATTCGATTGCACTGTAGTAAAGCAGAACTGGAGAAGATGGATCCGTTCATCAAAACGAAATTCATCGAAGAAAAGGCGCCCGATAAACATTTTATATTTATCAGTGGAGGCATGGGAATGGGTTCATATTACTACTTACCCTATGTTTCTGCAGAAACTACAGTATCCGAAGCCGTGGAACATGAACAGATCCCGCCAGGGGAACTGGCTGTGTGCCGTGGTACCCGCGTAGAGGCTACGGACGGTTATGTTGGCCATGTCGACGAATTTGTGGTCAACCCGAAGAATGGTCACATAACCCATGTGGTGATGCGAGAAGGGCATTTGTGGGGAAAGAAAGATGTGATCATCCCCCTTTCAGCGATGGGAGATACCCACGCTGATACTGTGTTCCTGAAACTTGATAAGCACCAGATCGAGTCATTGCCAACCTTTCCATTGAAACGACGCTGGTCCTGAAATCGAGGCAGGATCGAGACAGCACGTAAATCTCTGCCCGTTCTGCTTCAGGCAGCCTGCCACGCTGGCTCTCCAGATATGTAAAATTAGGACCGCACCAGTGCGAGGCAATCAACGGTCCATTCCCCAACTGATGGAGGCAAACGATCTCCACCGGATGTCGGATATGGAAATATGGTTAATGTGTTAAGGAGGTGTAAGATGGAAATTCCATTAAACGCTCAGGTTGAGTGCACTGATGGCTCCTGTGGGCATTCCGAGTATGTGCTGATAGACCCGGTTGCCGACCAGGTGACACATGTGGTTGTGAAAGAGGATTCGTCTCCCACTAAGGAGTACATTGTACCGGTTGATTTCGTAGCTGAAACGATAGCTGATACCATTCGACTGCGCTGCTCCAAGGCAAAGCTGGAGAAAATGCATCCCTTTATCAAAACAAAGTTCATTGAAGAAAAGGTGCCCAATAGTAATTTAGCATCTGGCGGGACCTATGGATTGGGATCGTATTATTATTTACCTTATGTAAAATCTGAAACACCAATATACGAGGCCGTGGAGCATCAACAGATCCCGCCGGGGGAGCTGGCCGTAAGTCGGGGGACCCGGGTGGAGGCGACGGATGGCTATGTTGGACAGGTCGACGAATTTGTGGTCAACCCGAAGAATGGTCACATTACCCATCTGGTGATGCGGGAAGGACACCTGTGGGGAAAAAAGGATGTGATCATCCCTCTTTCAGCGATCCGGAATACGCACAAGGATACCGTGTTCCTGAAGCTCGATAAGCACCAGATCGAAGCCCTGCCGACCTTTCCATTGAAACGACGCTGGTCCTGAGAGTTTGATTTGATTGGGCTGCTTGCCCTGGACTAATGAAAAATCCATGCAACCTTGCAGAGTCAAATATCGTGCAAGGTTGCATGGTAGCATCCCATCGATGGCTAAATGCAATTCTACCAGTGATGATTGATTGAAGGAGTACGACCGTGAACGAACCCCAATCCTGGGAGTTTACCTGTAAAACTTGCGGCGGCCATAGTTTGACCGTTAATCACGTTTGGAGTATTCTGGCCGGACCTGATAGTGAAAGCTGGCAGGAATGGGGGCCGCTCGAGGCGGATCATCTCTGGAGCTACGAATTCAAAGAAAAGGTAGAGCAAGAAAGTGATGAAGAGGGTGAAGTTGAGCGCGGCGACTTCGGCGAGTTTGCCGAAGATGACTCTGATTCTGAACCGGAGGAGTACGAGATATTCGAACTAGAGGATGACCCGGAGAGTGAGGAGTTTTATGTAAATTGCGCAGGCTGCGATCGCGAGATCGAATTCGGCTGGTCAGAACCCGATCGGGGTGGGCGCATATTTCCTGCAGAATGTTCAGACTTCGTTCCGGGACAATATTGGCCGGAACCCAGGTATTGGGATTCCTGGCAGCAGAAGCACTGGCTCCGAACCGGGGAGGGCTAGCCATGAGCAAGTCTGAAAATAAAAATGTAGTCGAGGTGCATGGCTGCCTCGTTTGTGCCAAGTTATTCGACATGCTGGTTGAGTACACCCCAGACGGCGGGCTGCTGGATTGTACTGTGACCAGCCCCGGTGGGCACATCGTTCCGGATGAACAACGACCGCTAGTCGCTTGCGATACCCATACAGTAGAGGATATCGAGATTGCTTATATAGGGTGGCAGTCCAGATTCCGCGAAGATTCTGACAATCCCCATGAGGATGAATAAAGCGGTGGCTCATTGTGGGTCGCAGCAAGAAAAAACTGGAATTCACTGCACAGGCTGCATAAGTTGCCTCCCCCAAGTGGCGGAGGCAAAATTCCTTCCATCGATGGATGCGGCCGGAAAGACTTTGTTCTATACTGTACAAGCGATAAATTAAATCGACGTTACCGCAATCTTGCGCGAAAAACCGAATAGGAGAAATTATTATGAAGACAAATGAAGAGTTACAAAAAGATGTTCAAAACGCCATCAAATGGGAGCCGTTATTGAACGCAGCAGAAATTGGCGTTACAGCTAAAGATGGTGTTGTCAGTCTAACAGGTGTTGTTGACAGTTATTCCAAGAAACTGGAAGCTGAGGATGCTGCTAAAAGTGTTGCAGGTGTAAAAGCTGTAGTTGAAAATATTGAAAATAAATTAAGCAGCTTTTGGAATCAGAGTAATGCCGACATTGCCAATGAAGTAATAACTGCTTTGAAGTCAAATTACGTGGTGCCAAAAGACAAAGTCAAAGTGAAAGTTGAAAATGGGTGGATTACTTTGGATGGTGAGTTGCCCTGGAATTATCAAAAAGAAGCTGCAAGAAAAGCCGTAACCTACCTTGGTGGCGTAAAAGGAGTAACGAATAACATCAAGATTAAATCAGAAGCGCATGACACGATTGAAAAAGAGAAAGTTGAGTTAGCGCTTGCCCGTAATTGGTCTTTAAACAGTCAGGATGTTAAAGTAAAAGTATCAGGAACTAATATAACCCTTACCGGCACAGTTAGTTCATGGTATCAAAAAGAAGAAGCTGGAAGAATAGCATGGAATACACCCGGTGTTTGGGCAGTAGACAATGAATTGGTTGTTGAGTACGGTTATTAAGAGCTGATAACAATAAATGGTTCATTGGGATCCACCTTGATGTGCAGGGAGATATGCGTGTTGGGCGGGCGAAGTCTGCCCAACACCCCCTTTTTCCCCCTCGCCCCGGCGAGTCTCGGAGAACCTAAAGCCTGTTGGTACCTTTTTTTGATTTGCGATATCGATCAGAGGAGGATTATTTCATGTTAACTATCTTTACCAGTCGCTGGTGGGTATTGGCGCTGCGGGGTGTGATTGCCGTGCTCTTCGGGCTGGCAGCAATCGTCTGGCCCGCCATCGCCTTGAAAGTGATTGTTTTGCTCTTTGGCGTCTACGCACTAGTAGACGGAATCTGGGCTATGTTCCTGGGCGTGATCATCCGGTGGGAGATTGGCCATTGGTGGGTTTGGCTCCTTGAGGGATTAGCAGGAGTTGTCATAGGAGTGGTGGTCTTCCGCTGGCCAGTGATTACAACCCTAGTACTGCTCTACCTGATCGCTTACTGGGGGCTTGTAACCGGAATGTTTGAGATCCTAGCCGCAGTTCAACTCAGGAAGGTCATCAAGGGCGAATGGCTTCTTGTTTTGGATGGTATCCTCTCGGTACTATTAGGCGCGTTCCTGGCCGTTTTTCCAAAACCAGGCTCAGTGGTGCTCGTCTGGCTTGTGGGGGCTTATGCAATCCTGTTTGGTATTCTGCTGTTTGCCTTCGCACTACGGCTGCGAAGTTTGGGCAATGGGCTCAAGCGCCAACTCATGGTAATGGCTTGAAAGAGGCAGGAAGAGCCATCTGTGTGCAAAGTGTGCTTTTCCTCTCCTGAGACACATTGAGGCGCAGGGCGTGCGTCGGTACGGTTTTCATGGATTGTCGTATGCGTTTCTGATGGAAGAACTGGCACACGTTGCCGGACCGCAGGAGGCGCTTGGCCGGGTCGTTCTCGCTCATCTAGAAAATGTCTCGAGCCTGGCGGCGGACTACGGAGGCAAATCGGTGGATACCAATATGGGCTTAATGTCGGTCGGAGGTATACAGATGAGCACCTGCTAGGGGTGGGAGTGGATGTACCCCCACCGTCACCCGGAACACAACATTTGGCTAAACAAGTATAACCTGTCCCCATGAAACACTACAAACTGGAAGACCCGGACCGCCTCAATCCGCCGGACTACAAGAAGCTTCAGGCCCCCGTTGTTCCAAACACCAAAGCGGTAAATAATATTACTATTGCAAGAAAAAAACCTAATTTCAACTTCCCCATCAAGATCTAGAATCTCATAAAAGAGTATCGGAAATCAATAACACTGCGTCATTTTATACTCAAACCACCGCTTTCTAAAAAACTTGTATGTGCTTTATCTTCTGGAGTTTTAATAACTACGCTAGACCCTTTAGTAAGCCATGTGTGTGTAGCAGACATATTCGAAGCTATAGCCGATGGGTCCGAATAACCTTTACCAAAATCTGTCGCCAAGTTCGTGACCCATACCTTGAGTCCAGCTCCCTGCCGATCATATCTAAGTAGGTATCTAAAGAAATCATCTCGAACTCACCCAAGGGTGACAGGCAATTCTTCTAGTATTCCTCGCTGCTCAAATCGCAGCATTTCTAAGAATTGCTCGACACCGAGTTGGTGTAGTTCGAGTGGGTCTTCTCTGGTGCCCCCATGGGGGAGATAACTCCAAGTAGGTTATAGCGTGAATATAGGGAGTAGCATGTCACAAAAATACTTTCTTGAATATCTAGGAATTTATCCTTTTACCTCAATTCTGTAAGTACTGAATCACCTTTCCTGAACCACTCTTCTCAAATTTCCATCGTTGTTTAAACTATCAATAAATCCTCTAAAACCGGACTGTTACAAATCACAAATACCTTGCGATGATACCGCCAAAGGAAATTGAAGCGCTTCGGTAAGAATGGCTTTTGGTTCTCGTGAGGTGCAGCCATTAACGAACAACATACTCTCCCTGAACCCAAAGACCCATTCTTTGACCCGGTCATCTACACCTATCCCCGCGCCCAGGCACTTGCTGACGGCGTCCTGGTGGATGTGACCGAGAACGCCAAAGAGGCCGGCTTCAAGTTGCCGGTGGTCATCACCGAAGCACTCGAGAACCGCTTGGCCCCGACCCGAGTCGATCAAGGCCTCGGACAGGATTACGAAGGCCGGCTGTGGGATGTGCTCTGGCTAATCTGCTTGTGAAATTGAAAGCAGCGGTGGATACGGCCCGGCAGGCCTCTCCGAGCTGCCTAATCCCTAAGCAATTGACAGACTTCGATCACCTCTATGATCGTTTGATAGAACAGGTTTACAGGGCAATGTCCCGCCGGAACAACCGGAAGCCAGCCAAAAAAGTGGGAGCGGCGTTAACATTGTTTACTCGTTTTGAAGAATTAGACATATTTTTCAATCTTTATATGAAAATATCGGAAAGACCAACAAACCACATTTACCCTAGGTACAAAGCTTCAATAAATTTCTTCTGGAAGTCCGGGTGCGTGGTCAATTCAACATACTCAACCTTTTTTATGAATTCTTGGGCTGTCTCGCGTTGCTGCTGGGAAATAAGCGCAAGCACGGCCCCCATTCCAGCGGCATTCCCCACCTGGGTGAACCGTTCAACCGGCACATTTGGATACATGCCGATCTTAATGGCATTGGGAATATCGATATACGTTCCGAAAGCCCCTGCAATGATGAATTCGTCAATCTCCTCTGCAACGATACCGGCTTCCAGCATCAATATTTCAAGCCCGGCCCGGATGGCAGCCTTGGCAAGCTGGATCTCATTCACGTCGTTGCGGGTCACTGTTATATCCTTTCCGTGACCCGTTGAAGCCGCTGGGACGAGCAGAAATTCAAGTGTTCTACCATTTGGGCGAACGTTTTTCAGCCCTTTTTGCATCGCTCCTTTTTCATTGATTATACCGGCCTCTTTCATTGCAGCTACCGCGTCCAGGATACCCGAGCCACATATCCCCACCGGCGCTTGATTATTGATGGTAAGGAAATGGACCTCCTTATCGAGGATCTTGACACGTTCAATTGCTCCAGGGGCCGCGCGCATGCCATCTTTGATATGGGCTCCCTCAAATGCCGGTCCGGAAGCACATGAACAGCTGTATAGATGTCCGTTCGCTGCAAGCGAGATCTCGGTGTTGGTGCCTACATCAATTGCCAGGACCTTTTTCGTCGTTTTCCACAGACCGGTCGAGAGTATGACAGCAACATGATCGGCGCCGACATACCCGGCGATGTTTGGCAGGAGGTGAATATATCCTGCAGGTGCCATCTCCAGGCCGATATCCCTGCCACGAATGTCAAGCGCAGTGCTTACTGCTGCGATATATGGGGCATATACCAATTGATGAACCGGCAACCCCGCCAGCAGGTGATGCATAGCGGTATTTC
Source organism: uncultured Chloroflexia bacterium (assembly GCA_963772245.1). Classification (GTDB taxonomy): domain Bacteria; phylum Chloroflexota; class Anaerolineae; order Anaerolineales; family Villigracilaceae; genus UBA877. The sequence goes on from CAVYWB010000005.1 coordinate 172,370, forward strand.
CGACGATGACTGCATCCACGATTTGATCAGCCAAAATACCCTTGTTCTCACAAATCTCCCTGACCTTTTTGTTGAGGGTATCAATTATCGTCCTTTGCAGTGTTTGCCGGCCAAGTGGCTCCTGGATACAATAAGCGATCCGGCTGATGACATCCTCGCCATACGCGATTTGCGGGTTCATTTCCCCCACTTTATCGACCTCTTTGCCCGTTTCAAGATCATACAGGTAGATCGCCAATTTGGTTGTGCCAATGTCAACCGCCAGGCCAAAATAATGCTCCTCCGGTTTCAGCACAGCGATGACTTCATTCATGCGTATGAGCGCCTTGATCGACCAGTTATTTTCCCGCAGCACATCGGATAGACTGGTGACAACAGCATAATTGAACGTCACAGATTCATACCCCAACGCTGACAACCCGTCTGCAAGACGGGTTGAATCCGCCCGCAAGTCCTGGTTTGTGGCAGGGTCCAGGCTCACCATTACAGACTTTATGATCGGATTAAATTCAATGTCAACCTGCCGGCCTTCTACTTGCAGACGCTGCGGAGTGGTCAGGGATTCGGGGGGAATATCAATGCTGATGTCCCCTTGTGGAATTGACTGGCAGGCCAGCCGAAAACCCGACCCGATTTCGGCTTTACTAAAAACATCCAGCTCGGATTGGGTCGGAGGGTTGAGTTCACCCTCCACCAGGCGGACGCGGCAACCTTCACACCACCCCTCGCCTCCACACAGGGACTCTAAACCAACTCCAGCCATTTGCGAAGCCGCTAATATCGTAGTGCCCCTTTTTACCTCGATCCTTCGTCCTACCGGTTGAAATTCGACTACGAGTAGATCATTCATTTTGTTTCCGCTGAGCATATTGGTCCTTATACCTGCAAACCGCGTTCATTACACAAAAATACCATGGATCTCCTGAATTACCTAATTCTTTTCCAACTCAGATAAGTGACCTGCCCTCCAAAGTATGAACCATTTGTTATGTTAGACCTGCAGTGACCAGCTGTACAGCCAGCAACCAGGCCTGTGGTGCCGGGGGGCGATAGCCTCGACCACTATTTGGGCTGATGTGATTGTACTCCTCTCTCCAACGTGCACTCAAGACTTTGGCTTCTTCCACAGTGAAAAAGATCTCCCGATCGAGTAGTTCTTCGCGCATTTTGCCATTGAATGATTCGATGTAACCATTTTCCTATGGACTGCCCGGTTCGATGAACAAGATTTTTACAACAAACCGAGTGAGCCACTGGCGCAAGTGGAACATGCCGATATTGAAAAGCGTCCAGCTCAACCGTTGGCATTATAAAGTTTCTGCGAATAGGATTGTGATCGCCAGCTATAGGAGGAAAACGCGGCCTTTCCCGAGATATGCCTCCCCCCGATGGGGTACCCTACTTATCCCCCTTGGGGGGATTGTATTTTATTGAACTAATATTCTATAATGTGCCCATGAACACATCAATCGAACTTACTAACGGAAATTGGCTTTTACTCAATGGATCCCGGAGGATCGTCCCGACTTTATTGCGCGTGATCGGCCGGCTGGCAGAAACAGGTCCTGTGCGGGTTGTGGATGGCGGATTCATGTTCGACAGCCTCATGGCTTTCCAGAATACGGGCAGGAAAAATGAAATTGCCGAACGGATCCAGGTATTGTCTGCATACGACTGTCACCAGATGCTTTCCGTACTGGAGAGTATGGATAACGGGCCGGCACCATTTGTGGTGTTGGATCTGCTGAGGACTTTTACCTACACCAATGTGGATTTCAAAGAACGGAGCCACCTGCTCAAAGAGTGCCTGGAGCAACTAGACCGCCTGGCAGAAAGTTCCGGAGGACTTGTGAGCGTATATATCCCAAATGTACTCTGCCAGGCTTATAGAGAACTATTGGATATTGTAATTGTGGCTGCCAATTGATGGAAAGGGGGGTGCGCATCCAGGATGCAGCTCACAGGGTCATCGCCTGGATTGATGAACAATACGTTGAGACAGTCCCGATCGATAGCGTGAGTAAACTCATCCTTCAAACCGGGACGGTGCTCGTCCCGGCCTGACCTACAGAAAGGATCATCATATACACGAAGAACAGAAGCAAAAAGGGCTGCTCCGAAAAAGGGACTGCCCCTGAATCTTACATTCTTACCCCATCATATTCAAGACGTAGAATCATTTGCGGAGGGCGGATAGCACATTCCCTTGGGGAAAGGGTATCCGCCCGAGCCATCATTGAACAGGAAGCGCTGCCTGTCAGTATTGCTTCGAAGTGTTCCCGTTTATAGGTTACGCTTAATTTGCCTTACGTATGGACCAGCATATGGTAAATATGCGCTCCTTTGACAAACCATACCTTTCAGCCAGCGTTTTTATGTTCACGCCTTCCTGAGTGTGCAGACAGTAGATTTCCTTATCACGAGCAATGTTCGGAGAACCGGTTTTCGGCCTTGCCTTCCTTTGGAATAACTGGGGTGCGATTGCATAGATTGATTCAAATTGTTGCCGGTCACTTCTAGCCAATGGCAATTCGATTACTGAGCCGGAAAGAACATCTTCTTTTCTTTCCGGCTTCTCTTGCCCCGCCAGGGTGGAATCGAGTGGGTACCGGTAGTGAATACGCACCCGATCATATCCTAATTCGACGCGCTCAAGAAAACGCTCTGTAAAGACTCGCACCGCGTGCAAGTCATTGCGAACGATGGACTCGGTGACCTGCTCCCGCCAGGCAGTGAAAACTTGTTCGAGCGCTTGCGGGGAAATATTGAACAATCGCGCCGCGCGTTGACCCTCCAGGCGTGCCAGGTGGGCAGCCAATTCGGTCTTTTCGGCCTCACGCTGGCGGAGGCGTTCACCCGCAGACAGCGCGCCGAAGTTCTCGATGGTATCCATCAAGTTTTGGATGGCCCGTTCCACTTCACTGAGCGATTTGCGATAGGCCTGGATCTGGCTCTCGAGATCGGCATCTTTTTCCAATCTCGATTGCACCTCGGTCAGCAGGGTATTGAAGTACTCGGGTGTCAAAACGCGGTTGATGAGCGTGTCCAGGATAAGAATTTCGGCATGGCGCGCATTGACCAAGCGGTTTGCACAACTTCTTGCGCCTTCCAGGCTCTTGCGATTGCAGGTGTAACAACGCCAGATTACCCCTTTCTTGTCATAGGTTCTTCCCTGCATGGCGGCTCCGCAAACGATGCAGTAAGAAAAACCTGAAAGGATGAAAGAGGCGCTCTGACGGCGAGGGTTGGCAAGCCGGTCCCCATCACCGAGTTTTGGATGGGCCCGGCGAACCTGCTGGACTGCCTCCCAGGTGGTTTGATCGATGGCTGCCGGATGATGGTCAGGAAACTCTTCTTCTCCGCATTTCCCGATCCCGAGGTAGGTTTTGTTGCGAAAGAAGGTCGTCCAACCGTTCTTAGTTTTGAACAGCCTGGCCCCGGTGGCCTGTTGGATGATATGGTAAGGGCGTCTTTGGGCGCGCAACTTCCAGGCTAACTGGACCAAATCCCAGGTTTCCGGGTCCGGCACCCACCGGCTGACCTTGCGGGGCGAGCCATCCCGTTTCATTCCAATTACCACTGCTTCTGCTTTATAGCCGCAGGGTGGAAAACCTCCACAGGCGTAGCCCTGGCGGGTGAGAGCCCGCAGGGCGCGCTTTACATCCCGCGAGGTCTGGCGGCTTTTTTCTGCATTGGTTATATCGATGAAGGTTTCTATGATCCGGCCGTAATCGCCCTCGGGGATGGGATCGGTCAGGGAGTGGATGACCGTCCCTTGTTTGCGGATCAGGGATTTGTAATAGCTGGCGTCATCCAGCTCGCGCGCAAAACGGGCGAAGTTCCACAGGAGCAGCCCCTTTGGCCGTAAGCCAGGATCGCCGAACATGTCGATCATATCGTTGAAATCGTCACGCCCTACGACAGAAGTGCCAGAGCGGGCAATATCGGCAAAGGTGTGCCGGATGATCAGCCCAAACACTTGCGCATACGCTTCGGCTTCCTGGCGTTGCTGCTGGACGCTCAATTCCTGGGAATAGCCTCCAGAATCCCGCAGGTATACCCATACGGATGAGCCTGCCGGCAAGGCGGATGGAGGGGGCATATAATCAGGCAAGATTCCTATCTCCTGTAATTACGGTTGGGGACAATGAGTCCGTTTTCAACGATCAGTATTCCCTCCTGCAACATTCCCCGTACCGTATCGGTCAGGACATCTGCCAGAATGCTGGAGGCCGCCTTCTGGGCACCGGTCAGGGAAGCAAACTGGTGGCCGCTGATCTCTTCAAGCCGATATGATCTTTTGCCATTCATGATTCACCTCCTGGGTGGTTGAGATAATATTCCAGCCAGTGTCGAAGATCCCCGCCGCTTTTGTGGAAGTCGGTCAGATCTTTATCCTTCGGTTGGAGTTGTGGAACGTTCGCCCGCAGGGCATGACGCAGGGTCAGCAGGTCTTTGGCGCCGGGATCAGATTTTCCATCCATATCATAAGCAATCAAGAATCTGTGGGCGTTCAACAGATACCAGCCCCAGGCTGCTACATCGAGATGCTGGGAAGCGCTTCCGAAGGTGGCAATGCCGGCCAGTTCGCCGGCTTCCTGGGCCAGTAGCAAGGCGTCGAATTCGCCCTCGCAGAATACGATTGTTTCATAGATTGTGACGTTATTGGCCATGAACAGCGCCGGCCGTGAACCGCGCACGTGCAGATACTTGGGCTTATCCTGTGGTCGGCGGATCTTGAGATACCAGCAAACCTCGCCAACCATGCCGGGCAAGGTGATGCCTTTGGGAAGAAAGGCTGGCCTGCCGGACAATCCCCAATTCTGTGCAGCATCCCGAATATTGCGCGAGATATAGCCAAGCCCATATTTCTGAATGGTCCCATCTTTCAGGCCGCGTTCCCTGAGCCAGTCCAGGGGGGATAGCCGGATGGTTTGCATTGCACTGGATTGTGGATCGGGCGTATCCCAGGAGATAGTCTGCACCCCGGACTGACCCCAGAGCGACTCTTGCGCTCGCTGAACTATTTCCTCAGCCCGCCTTTGCCAGGCATGCATGGGTGGCAGGCTGATAGGTTCGAAAGGCATGACTTTTTGAATCGATGCAGTCCAAGAGAAGTTTCCGGTCAGGCGCTGGATTGCTTGCTCGAACGAGAGTTGTTCGAGACGCATAACCAGGGAGATGGCATCCTGCCACTTGCCATCTGTACAGTTGCGGCACAGCCAGCGCTTCTGTTGTGGCTGAACGCGAAAGCCATCCCGGATGCAGCGGCAGCCGGGGATGGGACATGGCCCAGCCCACTCGCCGCCGCCTGAACTGGCTACGTGTTTCAGGCGGGTATAATGTTCGGCGATCTGGAGCAGGTCAGCTGCTTTGGCTTGAAGGATTAAGTCTTGCTTTACCATATGATCCTCGTTTACACATTTACAATAGTTACACAAGAATCCGCTGTTTAAACGGCTGTAACTGTTGTAATAATGTAACTATTCTCCGGCGCAGCCAAGGAGTACATTACATTCTTGCCATCTCTCGAGCGGACCACTTTTTCTTCAATAAGCAGCTCGTTGAGACGCCTGGAAGTATGAGATACCGGTTGACCAATGGCACTGGCGATCTGGCTGACACTGGCCGGACCAATATCTGCCAGCACTTCGAGAAGTTCGGCTTGGCGCTGTGGGAGGAGATTGGATACCTCCCAATGAAAGGTTTCCCTGTTGAACACCAACGGCAGGGATTGCTGGTCCAATTCGCGCCCGACGATTTCCAGCGTGGCAACTTGTTTACCCTGTTCACGATAGATGCCCCATATCACATCGGGAACACCGGCCTTGGCGGTTGAACCGAGGATGTCATCCACCGGGGAAGGGGATAGGCCAGAAGGCTTGCGATGGTGATCGATGAGCAGGATGCAGATCTCCTGGCTGATGGCAAATTCCTGCAAGGGGCCAAGCGCCAGGGTAATCTCACCTACATCGCGCTGATCTGCTGCCAGGGCACGGCTGAACGTATCCACTACAACCAAGCGATAATCACTTTCGACGAGCAAGCGTTTAAAAACTTCTAGACCGCCGCGATCCAGTAATCCGATCTGCTCACGGAACTCCTTCCCGAAAAGGAAATCCACCCGTCTGGTAATCAGCGGCCAAGCCTGAGCCACCATGCGTTTCTTCAGCCGACTGGGAGAGTTTTCCAGAGCAATGTACAAAGATGGGGATGGAGTCACTTTCTGTCCAAGGAAAGGTAAACCAGTAGCCATCGAGCGAAAGAGTTGCAGGGCCAGCCAGGATTTGCCAATCTTGGGGCGCCCGCTCAGACTCCCAAGGCCAACCGGGAGCAGGTTTTCGACGATGCTGACCGGAGGAGGGTAATCCGTTTGCAGGATGGTCTGTGCAGATTGAACAGCCACCGGCGTGACCAGGGCAGCCAGTTCCGGACTGGAAGTCAACCGGTTGCGCAAAACGCCCTGTACTGCCTTTTGCATCGAATTGCGCACATCCTCCGGCATGGATTGTACAAAGGCGTGGTAATTCTCCTGCATGGCCTGCGGGGATATGCTATAATTTGGTTCAACTACTTGGCTCTTTGAGCCTTCTGATGTGGGCGTCCTGGCAGGGACGCCTGCTTCTTTTTCTGACATGCTTGACCTCCGAGATTAGGGATTGGGTGGAATAATGTCGCGAGCCGAGCCGCTTCCCAGCGATGGATCGATGAACCCCGATTGAACCAACTCGCGCCGGATCAGGAAACGGATCTGATCGCGCGGCGAACGCACATCGCGATGTGCCAAACGAGTCAAACCTGTTGCTTCAATTTCGGACAGAGTAATCATAATTTTGAATATCATGTGGCGCCTCCAAGGGAGTATGTTCCCAAGAATAGCAGCCACAGCTTGATAAAAACAGGCAATTTATCTAATTTGTGTTTATTTATCAATTGATATTGTATTACACAATAAGTATAGCAAAATAAAAAAACCTACTTCAATCGTTGGAACCATTCCTCTGCCTTTTTTTCCGCCTGCGACAAAGTTTGCTCATCATAGTCGCTCTGAGCCTCGAGGAAGTATTTTCTTGCATTGCGAATAGTGTACTCTTCGATAGGAAATTCAAATATTGTTTGGATGCGAGCTACCGCGCTCTTATGAGATATATAAAAATTCTCTTCCTTAATTTTTTTCTCAAGGAGTAGCAAGGCTATCCGGTCAATTCGTTCGCCAACTGAATGCCCATGAGTTCTCCTTTTTCGAGAGGAAGTATTTTTCTGCTCCAGCTTGTTGTTGGCATCTGGTTGCAACTGCTCAGACACCATAGTAGAGACCGTAATGCAAATGCTTTTAAGTAACTCAAGACGGTGATTAAAAAGGGTTATATATCCTAGCGATAATTCAGAATCATTTAAGTATTTTTCTCTTTCACTGTTCGTCAAGAATTGCCCCCAGCCAGATCCGCGAGGGGCAAAAAGCGCTGCATCACTCTTATTTGGGGGCGTTACTTTAACGCTTAGACAAGTCTTACCATCATCCAGAAACTGTAAAACGATTTGCCCACAGTCTCCATAATTTGTCCACCCTGAAATATCACACATGGAATAAATCACCAGGGAACCAGGGATTTGCTCGGATCGGCGATAGGATAGGCTTCTTTTTCTTTGGCAAATTATAGCAAGTTCAGCGTCAACAGCTGCGAACTTCGCTCTCAACTCAATTTGATCGATACTTGGATATTGATACAAAACAGCCATCCTCTTGTGGATGGCTAGTTATTGTGTGGTAAAATAACTTTACCACGCGGAGCCATCCCGCTTGGTCAATTGCCCGGACGCTGTAACGTCTTGGGCAGTTTTTTTGTCTGGCAGATTATAGCACAAGCGTATAGATATTGTGTCAACACATATCTATTTCGCGCAAGTCGAAAATATACGAGGAAATCCTGGCACGCAAATTGCATATTTATTTAGTCGTACAAGTATCCTTGAGAGACGTTTTATCGCACTTTCAGGCGTAAAACGGTGCGTCCCAGGACTAACAAGCGCGATAAATTGCGTCGTTCAACAAGAGTGTGTATACTATAGACACAATTCACGTATGCGGGGAAAGCCTCGCCCGGAAGATGAATATGCCCAAACAACCTGTAGCCAAGACCACCCCGTCCCTGACCGATGAACAACTCCAAGCAATCCAGACCCTGATCCCGCAGGCCTTCACCGAAGGCAGGATCGACTCAGAGAAACTGCTCGCATCACTCGGCGACATCGTCGATGACCGTCCCGAGCGTTACTCCTTCTCGTGGGCCGGCAAACGGGATGCCATCCGCCTGCTGCAGGTGCCTTCGCGTGCCACGCTCATCCCTGCCCGGGAAGAGTCGCTTGTCTTTGATAACACCCAGAATATTTTCATCGAAGGCGATAACCTGGAAGTGCTCAAGCTGCTCTACAAGCCCTACTTCGGACGGGTCAAGATGATCTACATCGACCCGCCTTACAACACCGGCAATGATTTCGTTTATCCAGATAACTTCGCCGACCCGCTCGATACCTACCTCCAACTGACCGGCCAGAAGGACAGCGCCGGCAACCTGCTCACATCCAACCCTGAGACCGGTGGGCGCTACCACTCGGCCTGGCTCTCGATGATGTACCCGCGTCTGTTCCTGGCGCGCCAACTTTTACGTGAAGATGGCGTGATTTTCGTGAGCATCGATGACCACGAAGTCCACAATTTGCGCTTGTTGATGAATGAGATATATGGAGAAGAGAATTTCGTAGCATCCGTGATGTGGCAAAAAATGTACAGTGGCAAAGCTGATGCAACGCATTTTGGTATCTTCCATGAATACATCCTTGACTCTGGTGCAATAACTCGAACTTTAACAACTCAGAGATGGTTCTGATGGGACGAAGGCGCCGATCCAGTTCCAAAGGGTAGCCTGGGACCACAACCAAAAAGAATCCTTCGGTTCCGGAGGCGTTTCTCTGGAGGCTCCTTCGGCCTGTTTTTTAGTTTCCAAGTAGCGTTGAATGCGGCGGATGTTTGCCATCGCCGCAGAACCAACCAGCAGGCAGGTCATGCGGAATCGTCCCCGCACCGGCAGTTTGCCGGCCGGGAAAGGATGTTTGAGGGATCGAATGGTGGCTTCAACCGCCGCCCGCAGATTGCCGTCATCTTTCTTATGTTGCCGGTTTTTCCGGCGGCGTTGGGAAGAATAGACCTGGGAGAGTTGAAAATACAGGCTGTGGTGAGGCATGCGCTTGGCTGCAACGGTTGGACAGCGGTGAGATTGCCAGAAGGGACACTCGTCGCAGAGGCCAGCCTCGAAGCGAGCCACCCAACCTTTTTTCTGCCGACCCTCCTGGACCGGGACGGACTGTTGAGCCGGACAGCGGATTTGGATGGGTTGACTGGTGGCATCCAGCTCGATCTCGAAATCAGCCAGGCTGAGCTTCTCTGGCTTAGGCGCTTTGCCCCGGATCCCGGTTTGGATGTGGGTGACGTGCTCCTCGTGCAACACTCGATCGGCTTCTGTGCCGCCATGACCTCCATCCGTATACAGTTGCTCCAAGGCCATGCGCTGCTTCAAGGCAGGCACTCCTTCCGCCAGCAGGTGCGTGTCGGCCGTGTGATTGGGTGCCACCTGCACCTGGGTGATCAGCTGCAGCTCGTTTTCAGGAGCGCAGGTTTCGCTCAGGTTGGCCACATAGCCGCGATAGCCTTTGCCGCCCTTCTGGACAAAGGTGGCTTCCAGGTCATCCAGCGACTGCAGGCTGGTGGGGCTCAATTCCCGACCGGCTTTGGACTTGAGTACGCCTTCTTCCACCCGGAAGTGCTCTCCAAAGACCCGTTCCAGCATCTGATAGACCGGCTCATCCTGATAGCCTTCCCGCAGCTCCTGCAGCAGCCGCTGCATGAACTCCCCGATCCACTGGATGTGGGCGGCGTGGTCGGCCTGTTTGAGCCGGTACACATATTGCCCGGCATGCCCTTTCAGGTAGGGAGCAAAATCAGAGACATAGCGCTCTCGATCTTTCGGCCTCAACATCCGCTCCACTCGCCGCAGCACTTCCACCAGCAGCTGCAGCCGCCCCACCTGACGAATGTAGCTGCTCACCTGGGTGCTATCCATTCTTTGCATCCCGGTCTGGACCCGGAACGCCTCCAACTGCTCGTCGGTCACCTGCTCAAAGGCTTGCTGGAGCAAGTTCACCCCTTTCTCCTGCATGTAGCGGCTCAAGCGCTCCCGGAAGTAGTACAGTGTCCGCAGATCAAAATCACCCTTCAAAAACTCATCGTATCCGAGCGCATAGCGGACCTGCAGATTGTACAAAAAGGCTTCATACATCTCCGCATCCGACCAGCCAAACCCGGCTTTCAGGTATTCCAACCCCACCAGCACATTGACCGGCACGTTCGGCCGGGAAGGCAGATCACTGTACAACACCGCAAAGGGCTTTTCGTCCAACCGGCAGAAAAACTGTCGATAGAACACCCCTGCCCATGAATTGTACAGGAGGCGCTTCCGTTCTTCCGACAGCTCATTGACACTGCAGATCAGGATCGGTTGTTCGTGGGCATGGTTTTTTCGGAACATATCTGAGCCTCAAGCTGGTTGGGATAGCTCGATTATATTAAATTTGGAGTCACTTTGTCCAGTCGTTTTTGCAGTGGAGTCATCCTTTGTTATGCAAAAAATATTCTTTCAGCTGAAACTTATCTTTTGCCCAGAACAGAAGAAATGAATGCACGGTATAGTAATCCCGACAATGACCCAAGGGGGCCATGGTTGTCAAATGATCTGACTGCAAGTGGCGAAAGAAGTGGAGGCCATTACCCCATTGTTGCCCCATCGGGAAAAACTTTCGATTCACCACAAGGCAAACATTGGCTTTATGCCAGGCATACTATGGATGACCTTGTAAGAAATAACGGGATCTGGTGCGGGAAAAACGGTGATGCTTTTCCAAGATTAAAACGATTTCTTTCAGATGTACAACAAGGGAGGAGAGCAAATACGGTGTGGCTTTACGATGAAGTTGGCCATACAGATGAAGCCACGAAAGAAGTTAAAGATTTATTTCCAGAAAATGCTGAACTTTTCGAAACCCCTAAACCAAGTCGTCTTGTAAAACGCATGTTGCAGGTTTCTACAGCATCTGGCGACAATAACATCATTCTTGACTTTTTTGCAGGTTCCAGTACTACTGCCCAGGCCGTGCTTGAACTCAACCGGGAGGATGGCAGCAACCGGCGCTTTATCATGGTGCAACTGCCAGAACCCACCGGCAATCCGCAATTCCCTACCATCGCCGAGATTGGCAAGGAGCGCATCCGCCGCGTCGTGGCTCGCATGAAAAACGATCGCGCCGGGCAAATGGCGCTGGATAAACCCGAGGACTTGGGCTTCAAAGTCTTCAAGCTGGCCCCCTCCAATTACCGCCAATGGGATGCCGCACAGCCGGATGCCGCCGCCTACGCCCACCAGGCCGAGCTGTTCGCCGATCCATTGGTGGCGGGCTGGCAGCCGGAGAATGTGCTTTACGAAGTGGCTTTGAAGGAAGGTTACGGGTTGAATATCACGGTGGAAGCAACCGCGGTCAAAGATGTGCAGCTTGTCAGCGACCCCGATAAGGGCCAATCCTTCTACATTACCCTGGCTGCCAAGATCGCTCTCGAAGAACTGCGTCCACTCGATTTGAAAAAGGATAATCTCTTCATCTGCCGCGACACCGCCCTCGATGACGAAGCTGCCGCCAATCTGGCCTTGCAGTGCCGGCTGAAAACGATCTAGCATAACCTAAGTGGTCGTCTTTATGAAGAAACAAAATAGGTACATAAAATATTATTTTGAGGTCGACCCATCCGATCTCGAAACACTAGAGGAATGGACTCAATATTTAGAATCAATATTAAAATGACCCTTGCTCTACAATGGTTTTTGATGGAAATTTGATTCTGACTGAAATTAAGGCCAGAGTTGATAAAGTAAGGGGAATGACCATTGAAATTTACACGAATGAACATGCGCCACCTCATTTTCACGTTCATTCAGGGTCAGTAAATGCCAGTTTTAGAATAGATGATTGTTCGCTCCTGCGAGGAAATATTTCTAACAATGATTTTGATAAGATAAAGATTTGGCATAAAAGTGCAAAACCGATCCTGATTGAAAAATGGAATTTATTACGCCCTACAAATTGCACAGTAGGTATTTATAAAGAGAAGTCATAAAACATGCAATTTAAATTCGACGCCAACCAGGAATTCCAACTTCAGGCCATTGAAGCGGTTGCAGGCCTGCTCGAAGGGCAGCCGCCTCTGGAGAACGAACTGCGCGTGTCACTCGGCGCAGCCCTGGCCGCCATCCCAAACCGCCTCGGTCTGCCGGAAGCCGATCTCCTTTACAACCTGCGCCAAGTGCAACAGGCCAACCGGTTGCCGCAGGATGAGACCCTGCAGGTGATCGAATCCGAGATCGAGACCGCCGAGGGGCGCAAGTCTGTCCGTTTCGCCAACTTCTCGGTCGAGATGGAAACCGGCACAGGCAAGACCTATGTTTACCTGCGTACCGCCCTCGAAATGCACCGCCGCTACGGCCTGCGTAAATACATTGTGGTGGTGCCTTCGGTCGCCATCCGCGAGGGCGTGCTCAAGACCCTGCAGATCACCGAAAGCCACCTGCGCGGCCTGTACGACAACATCCCCTGCCGCTATTATGTGTACAACTCGGCCAACCTCAGCCAGGTGCGCCAGTTCGCCCTATCGGACGGGGTCGAGATCATGGTCATGACCATCGACTCGTTCAACAAGGCCTCCAACGTCATCCGCCAGACCACCGACCGCTTGCAGGGCGAAACGCCCATCCACCTGGTGCAGGCCGCCCGGCCCATCCTGATCTTGGATGAACCCCAGAACATGGAGAGCGAACTGCGCATCCGTGCTCTGGCCGCCCTTGACCCACTCTTTGCCCTGCGCTATTCTGCTACCCACCGCAACCCCTACAATCTGGTCTACCGTCTGACACCCGCCGAAGCCTACCGCCAGGGTTTGGTCAAGCGCATCGAAGTGGCCGGAGTCGAAAAGGAAACCGATGAGAACCGGGTTTTCTTGCGCCTGGATGAAGTCCGCAGTGAGAAGAAGACCCTCACCGCCCGCATCGCCGTCCACAAACTGATGAAAGACGGCACGGTCAAGGAACAGGTCGTTACCGTCCGACCGGGCGAGTCACTGGAATCCAAAGCCAACCGTCCCGAATACGCCGCCAGCGTGGTCGAGGAGATGGATGCCGGCGCTGGCACCGTTCTCTTCACCGATGGTACCAGCCTCAGCCTGGGTGAATCTCGCGGCGCGGATAAAGAAGCCATCTTCGATGCACAGATCCGCTATACCCTCGGCGAGCACTTTCGCAAACAGGCTCACCTGCGCCAGCGCGGCATTAAGGTGCTCTCGCTCTTTTTCATTGACCATGTGGATAACTATGCCCTGGCGGATGGCCTCATCCGCCGCTTGTTCGAACGCGCTTTTATGGATTTGCGCTCCGGTTTCCCCGATTGGAAAGATGTTGCTCCCGAAGTCGCCCAGGCCGCTTATTTTGCCTCTCGCAAAACAAAAGAGGGGCAGGTCGTTTATGAAGATAGCAAGACCGGCGAATCCGAAAAGGATCGAGACGCCTACGACCTGATCATGAAAGACAAGGAGCGCCTGCTCTCTTTCGACGAGCCGGTCAGCTTTATTTTCTCCCACTCCGCTCTGCGGGAAGGTTGGGATAACCCGAACGTCTTCCAGATCTGTACCCTCAACCAGACGGCTTCCGAAGTCAAGAAACGCCAGGAGATCGGCCGCGGTGTGCGCCTGGCCGTCAATCAGGATGGCGATCGGGTGCGGGATGAGCATGTCAACGTGTTGACAGTGATCGCAAACGAAAGCTACGAGCACTATGTCAGCCAATACCAGACCGAAATCGAAACCGAATTCGGTCGCGCAGGCCTGCCACCTCGCCCGGCCAATGCACGGGCGCGTGGAGTAGCTCGCTTGCGCAAAGAATTCCTGCTTAAGCCGGAATTCAAGCAGTTGTGGGAACGCATCAAGCACAAGACCCGCTACGCCGTGCATATCGATACACCTGGGCTGATCGCCGGTGTCTTGGAAGAGTTAAATCGGGCCGAGATCCGCCCGCCCCATGTGGAGATCCGCAAGGCGAAGGTAGAAACCGAAGGCGAGGCTTTCGTAGCTGTCCAGGTGGCGGAACGTGGCACTCCCTATACCCCCGAAGCACAACCCTTTCCCAACCTGACTGAAGTGCTATCTGCGCTGCTGGAACGCACCTCCCCGCCCGTTCGCCTGACACGCCGTACCTTGCTGGAAATCTTCAAGCAGGCCAGTACTCAGATCCAGATAGCTGCGCTCAAGAACCCGTTTGAATTTGCCACCGTGGCAGCACGCATCATCAAGAACAAACTGGCCGACCAGTTGGTAAACGGCATCCAGTATGAGAAGATTAACCAGTGGTACGAGATGACCCAGTTCGAAGACATCCCCGGCTGGTCCGATAACCTGGTTCCAGCCGAGCACTCGATCTATGACCGCGTGGTTTACGAATCCGAAATTGAGAAAGCATTCGTCGAAGGGCTGGAACACCGGGAGGATGTAAAGCTATACGTCAAACTGCCCGGTTGGTTCACCGTACCAACCCCCGTTGGCGATTACAACCCGGATTGGGCCATCGTAATGGAGCTGCGCGACGAATTCGGCAATCCCACCGGGGAAGAACTGCTCTACCTGGTCCGGGAAACGAAGGATACGACCGATCTGGAAGAACTCCGCCCCGACGAGGCGCGCAAGATCCACTGCGGCGAACGGCATTTCCAGGACGCGCTGGGGGTAGACTATCGTGTGGTAACGAATGCAAGAGATTTGAAGTAAAACGAACGGGCTTCTTTGCGAAGCCCGTTTTTATTGCTACTCCCACGGTCCACCTACTTTCCAGCTTTTTTTCGAATTTCCGTCCTGTAAGAGTGCTTTGAAAGATTGGGAGGATAAATTCTTGCAAGCGATTCAGAATGAGTTCCAATCGATCAGGCACATCCGTGATGGCATTGGTCTTGAGGAACGCTACCCACTGGCTCTGCTTCTCGCGCGCAAATTGTGCCGAGAATGCTGCCGGTTCGCCGGCAGAAATATCTGTATCCCTGTGTTCGAACGTCAGGCGGATGGTTTCCTGTAACACTTCCCCTTTGAACTCGAACCGGCTGGCAAGGATCCAGAGATCGTAGAAATCCTTCATCCGGCTGTTGAAAGTTCCAAGATAGATCATGGCCTGCAGCTTTTCGGCCACTACCGTTTCCGGCGGGTAGCTACGCAATTCCGGCGCCGGCATCGGCAGGATGACCGGATATGTCTTCATAACAGGAGCTGGGGAAACGATATCTGCAAACCCAATATCAATCTGCAGATGCAGACGTGTTTTTCCAAGCAAGCCAACGAAGCGTACCCGAACACCTTCGTAATCTGCATCCTCTTTGATGCGTTCCCCAATCACAGTATCGGGATCAAAAAAAAGACCATCTTCCTGAACCTCTTGCCTACACACATTCTTGACGATCGCGACCAGGTTCTCTATTTCATTGCTGGTATGGCCAAGCAAGTCAATGTCACGGGTCGGGCGGAAGGCTGGCAAGCCCCAGATGCGAAACAATAGTGCTCCTTTGAGAACAAACTGACCTGTATATGGTGATTGAGCTAATCGATATAGGAAGCGTTCGATGGCATAGTACTGCAGGAGTTCATTGAGAGGCCGGCTACTAAGACGCGCCTGGTTCAACAGACGGTCTTGAATCGAAGCCGGCAGGTTCTTGATTTCAGGTTTACTCACAGCAGAGCCTCCAGATAAGGGCGCATGGTTTTCTCTACTCGATCAAGACGAGCACATTCCATCAGGATTTCCGGCTTGCATCCCTGGCCAAGTCCTTCTTTCAGGGCCTCGAGCGCCACATCCAGGCCAACCTTGTTACGAAACTTGAAGCAGTCAGCAATCGTTTTATCCCGGCTGTAAACGCGTACGGTTACCCCATCCAGCAAATGCCCCTCAATACCTGCTGAATAGGACGGTTGTGAGAGCCAGAACAGACGCAACGGTGGGTAAGCCAGGCGCGGCTTTTCTGCATCCAGTGGCAGAGCAACATACACTTGATGGGGGATCTGGGTGGTCAGATTGTGGAACGATAGTGCCGAGATCAGACAGATCACGCCTTTAGAAACACGCAAAGCAACTTGTACCAGGTCCGCATTGCTGAGCGCTGGAGCATCTGCAAGGCGGTACACACCGCGTGTCAATTCCACGATTTGGCCAGCATCTCGCATGGCATACAGGGTCCGCGGAGCAATCCCCAGTCTGATAGCTTGGCTGGTTTGCAGCGCGTTATTGTGCTGTTTGAATAGATCCATTGCCTTCTCAAGAGATGTCGATTTCATTGTATAGAATTTAACTGTTAATTATTACAACTACAGTTAATTCTATACTGTTCTTGTGTTTTGTCAACAGTGATTCAATCAGACACCAGCCGCTCCACCGCCTGCTCTAAATCCTTCTGGTTGGGCGTGATGTAAATTCGGGTGGTGTTCAGGTTGGAATGACCAAGCAACGCTGCCACCTTCTCCAGCCCGACGCCGGAGTCAATCAGGTTCTTGGCGAAGCTGTGACGAAGGATATGTGGAGTCAGGCGGTCGAGATTGGCAGCCTGCCCGAGCCGCATCAACCCGCGCTGGACAGAGCGGCCACTCAGCGCCTGCGGCGATTCATTCTCCAGACCTACCCATAGAAACGTACCACCGTTCTCCGGACGCACTGAAAGCCATTCCTGGAGCGCCTTGCGCGCAGCAACATTGAGCGGGACGGTGCGGGATTTTCCGCCCTTGCCCTGGCGCACAGTCACCTGACCTTTGCGTTCCTGGAGTTGGATGTCATCCATTTGCAGCGCCAAGGCCTCGTGCAAACGCAAGCCGGTATGAAGCAAGAAGATAGCGAGTGACGCGTCTCGCTGGCGGGAAACCCAACGCTTTGGGTAACGCATCCGGGCCAGCTGCAGATCTTTTTCGATGGCACGCTGTAAGGCATATTGCTCTTTCTTATCCAGAGAGCGTGGTCCATGTTCGACCTGTGGCACACCGCGCACATTCTCCGTAGGATCATGTTCGATCTGGCCAGTTCTCTTACCCCAGCTCATCAGGGCAGCCAGGGCGGCCAGGTGACGATTAACGGTACTGGCTTTGCGGTGCTGGATGATGAGTTGGTACTGCCGGTATTCACGCATATCAGTTGGGGTTACTAATTCCAGGGCAAATGTCTCCCCATTGGTCTGCTCGAACCAGTTAACAAATTGGTGCAAGTCTGAAAGGTAGCCGCGCATGGTGAGGAGAGAGCGATCTTGTTCGGTGAGATACTTTTCAAAATCGGCAAAGATGTTCATTACGGTTCCTTTATTTTCATTTTTTGCATAATCCGGGTTATTTTCATCGGCCAATAGGTGTTTCTTTTTTCTCACCTGTATGATGACTTGAAAATAACCCCTTGAAAATAATTACAAAAGCCCAGATAACTCCCAGGCTATCTCTGGAATATTCAGATAGGTGATTCCACGCAGGTTATCCATATGTGCCATACGGATGATCAACGGATACCCGTGCGCCAATTGAAATGCCAGCGAAGCCTGCCGCCAGAGACCATATACGGATGCCATTGTATTGGGGTCGGACTCTCCCGCCTTGAGATGGATCAGGTGTACTGCCCCGTACAGCCAGGGATAATCCGGGTAAAGATATGTTTTCCTGTGCAAACTGCAATCGGATTTCAAAAAATGATCTACACCCTCCAGGAAGTACCGGATGTGCTCCACGCTCCAAAGTGCGGGTTGCTCCAGGAAGATCTGGAAAATGGAATTGCTAAGGACCTTTAGCACGATATCGGCTTGGAGGCGGTCAACTTCCCGGCCATTTTCATTCCGTAAGATGAAAGGCTCTTCCAGGCTGAAGCATCCTGGAATGAACTCATCCTCCTCCAGCGATCGTTTCCAATCGGCAAACAGGTCTCGCAAATGGGAGCCGGTTTGAGAGTCTGGCAGGTTGGAAGAAACAGGCGTTTTATCCGCTTGACCAAATTGGAAAATCTGCCAGATATTTCCCTCCGGCCCAAAGCGCTGGAGTTGATCTAGGGAAGTGCAAAGAACGCGCAAATGCGTTCTCGATGGGATGTTCTCCAGTGGCTGGCTGTTGCGATCATGGACCCACTGGCGGATATGACTTGCGGTAGGCGCCTTCTGGCTTTCGGTGATCACCCAAAGGCTGTCGAGCTGGCTGGCCAGGTATTTATCGAGCTTGGTGCGCAGGCGCTTATATTCATAAGCGCCGGACTCTGCTTCGATGTAAAAAGTATCCTGGTTGTGTTGAATCACTAGATCGGGGTAAATGCTCCCCAGGGCTGAATCCACCTGGACCGTTTCATCGGTGTAGGCACGCTGGATGCTGGCAGACGGATAGGCATGGAAGTAAATTGCCGAGATGCGTTGGTGAAAGAAACGCTCCGCGATGGCAGAGCTTTGCAGGGCTGGGGCAGCGGCTGTTGGGATATCCATTTCCTGGGCCTTTCGCATGCCTGCCTGTGTGAGCGAGAGCGCTTTTACCGGTCTCCCCGGACCGATCGGAATTGGCTCCTCGATGATTGTCCCGGCCTCGCGCAGCTCCTGAATTGCACGGCTGAGGGTCGCCTGGGAAACTTGCAGCCGCGCTTCCAGGAACTGCCGGCTGGTGATCCGTTCCTGTGCAACCAGGCTGAAGATCCGTTCAGTCCAATCCGTGGCGTGGGAGAGGCTGGCAAATGTCCTGGATAATTCCTCTAGCCAGGCGGTGCGAAAAGGTCCTTCACCCCACCAAACTTTTTCAGCATCTACTGTTGGGGAGTATTCATCACCATATAATCCGCGCGTGAAGTACATCAGGGGCGCATCCTGAACAATATCGGTATAACCGCTTTGCAGGAGTTCCTGAATGGCATATGGATCCAACCACTGAAAGTTGTTCCAGCGATGAAGATGATACTGGCGCGTCGTGAGAGAGAGGGCGGCGCACAAGGTTTCAAACTGCTGCTCTATGGAAGTTGTCATATTATTTCCTGTTATTTTGTTGGAAGTTGGAATGATTGGGGAGAAGCTTAAGCGTGGCGCTTTGCGCCCGCTCTTTGTGCTGGTTTCTTGCCCATGGCGCATTGCGCCCGTACCCCAAAGGGCCGGCCGATAGGCCAACCGTAGGGGAGCGTGGCGCCTTGCGCCCGGCCCGGCTGATAAGCCGTGTAACATTTGATGAGGATGTAACATTGTCAGATCTCTACAGCGAGAGCGGATAGATCAAGATCCGTTTCTTCAGAAGGGCTGAAGGCATCTTTCCGAGAAATCGTTCCAATGCGCATGGCCTCGCGCACCATGGCCGCCAGCCGGCCACGCGGAGCCATCTGTACCAGGGTGATCAGATCATCGTCGCGCCCGGGCTGGAGGGTCATCCGGACTGTAATGACCAGATTTCCATTGGGCCGCAGCTCATGCGGCATATGCTCCCCACTTCCACAGGCCTTTGACGTTGGCCGTGATTGGATCCTCCGGCCAGCAGACGGCCGCGCCTTTGGCGATCAGCGCCAGACGCAGCAGGTCGCCCAGCACGAGTGCCCCGCCGCCAGTTGGGATAACTGCTGAGAATCGGCGCAGGCTGGGCCAGACGCGTTCGATTACGGACAGTACTTCACCCAGCCAGGACTGCATCTGCGATGGGCTGATGTGCAGCCGCCCGAGGCGCAAATCGGCGTCCAATTCTTCCGGATCATGGCCCTTGCCAGTCAGGAGCTCGAGCAGGCGGCGTACCCCCACTTTGTCCCCGCCCACGAAGCGCGGTTCCACCTTGCCATCCTGGACTACGTACAGATCAAGCGTATTCATACCCAGGTCAAGCACGCCGACTTCCGCCTGGCGTCCGCCTTTGCGCAGATGCAGTTCATCGTCCAGCAGCCAGTCGGCATATGCACCAACCGGCTGGGCCAGGACCCGTAGGCGGTTGATCAGCAAACGGTATTCTTGCCCATTGAAAGTAAATTCGTGAACAGCCTTGTACTCTTTCAGCCCCTCCATGACTGCCTTGGCTTGGGGTTCATCCATTAAGAGCGGAACCGGCAGACCAACTACCATGTGGTCGATGACATATTCTCCCGATTCAAGGAGTTTTCCTAGGGTACCGAAAGCCAGGGCACGCCGTTCGGGCGAGGCCAGAGCCGAGAAATCGCGGCTGGTGAGCAGGCTGCCCCAATGCCACGCACCCGGGCCGATGGCAAACTCATAGCCGTCCATCCGCAGAATATCCGCATGCGAGGCAGTTTTCATTCCGATAGCAGCCATGCCGACCGACTGTGGACGGGCGATGGCGGATTGCAGGCAAGCGATGTTTCCATTTACACAGACTTTGGTGTTCCCATAGCCGGGATCGAGCGCAAGAATAGTAGTCATAAAAGGGATCCTTTCTTGAATTGTTATTGTGTAATACAATATGTTATCACAAAAAGAAAGGACATCAAGTTATGGTAGATTACCTTTGGAAATTGAGATGAAAACGGGAAACAAAAACGCCCCATCCGGGGCGTTTGTTACTTATTTCTGCGGGGATCGTGTTTGGCCATCATCGCAGTGCGCCTCATATAAATATCCAGCGCTTCGCGGCGTACCAGCCAGGTCCGGCCGATCTTCTGACCTGCAATGCTGCCTTCGCGCATCATGCGGCGTACGTGTTCAACATGGTACTTGAGCTTTTCGGCAGCCTCTTCCGTGGTAATAAACTCATTCAAATCAGGCATGGCTCATTTCCACTTTATGTACGAGGCGGAAAAGATTCTACACTTCTTTCAAATTACTAACCTACTATCGTAAGGTGCCCCCATCGAGATTCGAACTCGAGTTTTAGCCTTGAAAGGGCCACGTCCTAACCGCTAGACAATGGGGGCTGGTTGGTTCTGAAGCGGACGGATTTTACCATCCCGCTCCATGCTGGTCAAGCAGTAAATGCAGAATCTTTTTTCTCGGAGACCAGCCCCAGCAGGTCCACCTGCTTGCGATTGAACAGGATCGCCGGGCTTTCGATGTGCAATTGAGGGATGAGGATGGCGGTCAACTTGGCATCGTAGAGCGGTACAAAGTCGCGCTCACCTTCCACCATGACGGTGGCAAAGTCGAATCGGCCGCTCCATTCCAGCGTGCCTTCTAGCTCGTAGACCTGGCTGGTAACACGAATCAAATACTCTACCGTATTCTGGTAGCCGCCGCGTGTCAGTGCATGCGGTCCCAGATCTTCCCGCCGGGTGAGGCAGATCGCGAATACATTATCCTTGACCAGATCGATCACTTTGTATTCCCCGACTAGCTTGGTGGGCATGTGGATCCGGGCCAGTTTGGCCTCCACCACTTCCATAAAGGAGGTGGTCGGATTGTTTACCAGACCAACCACTCCCGTATTGGGGATCATCATCTTGCCCACTACGCGATAGCTCTGGGTGAGAAAATCAGCGGCAAGCATGCGATGGGCAACATTTGTTTCTGGCATCTACATCACATTCCTAACAGAGTTTGAGGTCAATGAAAATTCCAATTCAGAAGGACCGCATATTTTCTGCTGTGCAGCGATCTGCACATCACCTATTTTATTCCGGGGAAGGGCGAGGGCGGTCATGTTTTTTCTGCGGCGGGCGTGCCCGTCGTTTCTGTGCAGGGGTCTTGCCGGTCTCCGGATTGAGGATGGTGACAAGCCAGGATATCGCCTGCTCGTCATATTCCCGCCGTCCGCACATATCACACACCCAGGCCGGGAAATTCGGAACAGTGACGAGTTCTTCATCGAGCCAGGTGAAGTAGGTGATGTGCTGTAAATGCATCATCCCGGCCTGGCATTCGCTACACTGGAAGGATTCGTTGGGTTCGTTGGTCATTGGGTAACTCCCAAAGCTTCATTGAGTATTGAGACGCCCGCACTTGCCCCGATCCGGTTCGCACCGGCAGTAATCATCCCCAGTGCGTCTTGGAAGGTGCGGATCCCTCCGGCCGCTTTTACGCCGGTTCCAGGGCCGACCACACGGCGCATTAATTCCACATCCTGGCGTGAGGCTCCGCCGGGGCCAAATCCGGTTGAAGTTTTTACAAAATCGGCCTCGGCAACCTGGGCAAGCAAGCAGGCCAGGATTTTTTCCCTGCGGGTCAGTAAGGCTGCCTCGATAATAACCTTTACTTTGGCGCCACGCCCATGCACTTCCTGGGTCACAAAAAGGATGTCGTTCAGAATCAGCCCGTACAATTCGCCTTTGAGTGCACCCAGGTTAATGACCATATCCACTTCAGTCGCTCCATTATCCATCACACGGCGTGCCTCATACACCTTGTCTTCCGGCAGCATGGCACCCAATGGAAAAGCAATCACGGCACAAACACGAATTCCGGTATCCTTTAGCAAGCCACGCGCCAGGGGCACATATACCGGGTTCACGCAGACTGAGGCGAAGTGGTATTGCCGGGCTTCTTCACAAAGCTTTTTAACCTGGCCGGAAGTGGCTTCAGGCTTGAGCAGGGTATGGTCAATCCAACCGGCAACCTCCGCCCCGCGTGGTGCCACCAGGGCAGCTGGAGCGTCCGGAAGTTCCTGTTCGTATGAGTCGGCCATTCGAAGGATCTGTCTTAACGATTGCATGGATTTTACTCAAGGCGTATTTGTAATCGCCAGAGTGGATTTCAATACTTTCCAGTCTGCGAACGGCCAGTAAATCACCAGCGCCTTGCCCAGGACGTTTTGCTCCGGAAGGTAGCCCCAAGCGTGCGAATCGGCGGAGTTGTTGCGGTTGTCGCCCAGGACAAACAGGTTCCCCGCCGGGACGGTCCACTCTCCGGAATAATCCGGTGGGGCAGCGATGTATGGTTCGCTGATCAGGGAACCGTTGATGCTCACTACTCCACCATTAATTTTTATCGTATCGCCAGGCAGGGCAATGACACGCTTAACGTAATCCTCGTAATCATCACTGATATCGGGCAGGCCCAGCAAACTCCGCCAGAAGTCTGCCTCGGGGTACATCGGCGGACGGAAGACGATGATATCGCCACGCTGGAAACTGCCGAACTGGTAGGCCAGCCGGCTGATAAGCAGAAACTCGCCATCCTCCAGCGTAGGGCGCATGGAAAAACCATCCACGCGAACGCGCGCTGAGATGATGTTGATCACCAGAAATAGGAGAACCGCCAACCCAAGTGTTTCCAGGATCTCCTGTAGAAAACTCTTCCAACCTTGGTTTGCAGGGTGAGTATCCGGAGCGAGACCGGGATCGTTCTCTGGAGAAAAGTCAGACAATTGAACCTCCGGAAAGAATTATACCATCTGCGAACTATGACCCTGCGTAAATTGTCATGGTGTTGAAATACACCGGGCCTGGCCCAGAAGGGTAATGCCTCCCCAGTTAGACCCCAACCCACCCATGTCTGCCGGAGGTTTTACACGGTGTCATGAAAACAACATTTTAAATTGAAGATCCCAGCACCCAATACGTGGGTACATACAGCACTCGCTTACCCTGGTTCCAGGCTGCTTCGTCAAGAACCCTATACCGTTGGATTTCCTCCGGCAGGACCAAACCCGCCAGATCCGCTTCCATTACAGCCCATTCCAGCGCCCGTTCAGCAGGTCCGGGTGGATGTTCTTCATCCATATGCAACCGGCCGGCCTCAACTAGGTGGATGCCTGCTTGGTGGAACAACTCCGGCAGCCGGATTCCAATCGACGGGTCTGCACCCTGTCGCCGCAGAGATTCGGTCTGCCAGCGACCCAGGATGGCCAGTTCTTCCGGCTTATCGATCCGGGCCTCGAAATCCGGCTCAGCCAACGCCAGTATGGTTCCACCCGCACGGGTGACGCGTTTCATTTCCAGCAAAGCTTGGAGCGGATTCCCGACCCAAAGGAGCAGGAAATGGCAAAAGGTGACATCGAAAACGCCGGAGGCATAGGGAAGCCTTAAGGCATCTGCGCAGGCTGGCTTGGCCAGCGGAGCATACCGGCAAGCCTCGGTTAACCTTGCCAGGTCCTTTTCCAGCCCGTGGACGACAGCTTTGGTTTCCAGGCCGGAGAGAATGGCACCGGTGCCGCAGCCCACTTCCAGCACCCGCCCGGCCGAGGCCATTCCAGCCCGCTTGAAAAGGTAGGACCGTATTTCTCTGGTCCAGGCAGCCTGTTGCAAAAATCGTTTATGCCATTCCATCTTCTGCCCAGCCCAGGACAAAATTCACCTGCGAATCAGTCTCCGGTGACCGTAAAAAAATGCGACTTTGCTCAGCTTCCTGGTAAAGTTCATTCAAACGGAGGAGTGCCTGTGCCCCGGTCAGACCATGCCGTACAAGCCAGCAGCCAATCGTCATACCGGTTCGTCCGATGCCGCCCCAACAATGCAGATAGACCTTATGGCCGGACACCAGAGCTGTATCCAATGCATCCAGCAGCTCTGCCATTTTTTCGTGGGCGGGTAAACCTTTATCCTGGATGGTTATACGTTGGTAGTTGACGGGAATGCCGTAATGAACGGCTTCTTCCTGAAGCATCGGCAGGTAAGGTGGCAGCTCGCCTTGCCGGGTGAGATCAAAAAAACTGTCGATCCCTGACTTAATGAAAGCTGCCAGGCATTTCCGTGCCACACTCTCATCAAGGCTGGAGATTGGATATCCGCCGGCCAGGAAACTTCCTGGTACGACCCAATAAGATTTGGGGATGGGCTTATCGCTCATGAAGAAAAATAACAACAGCCATTACCGGAATGGACCTGACAGCCAGGGAGCACCTGCCAGAGTCATTCCCCCTGCCGCCGGTTTATGTTCGGGCTGAATCGAGCAACTGTTGGACAATTTCAACAGCATCCTGTACCAGTACCGGACAAATGGTGCTGAAGACCTTTTTTTCCTCGGCAGATTGGTGGCCTGCCGGTGTGCTCAGGTCGCAGTCAATCAAGTCCCGGCATAGCACGGACTCATGCTTTTTCTCAAACAGGCGTATAAATTCCTGCGACAACTGGTAAATTTCCTGTTTTCCTGCGGGTTTTTTTGCACCGCGTGCCAGGCCGAGAGCCAGCAATGCGCCCGTCACTGCCCCGCAGATTTCACCACGCTGGGCCATACCGCCACCAAATGGTGAGGCCAGTTTGAGAGCAGTTTCCCTATTCAGGCCAAATTGAGGGGCGAAAGCCGAGAAAACAGCCTGAGAACAGTTGAAATTCTGGCTGAAAGTGACAGCGGCAATCCCGGCGGGTGCAATCATTAATTTCCTTCTCCATAAACGAACAGATCGCTGATGGATTGCCGCTGGTAATTGCGGGCGATCGCATCCCCGAAGACCGGGGCAACCGAGAGCACGGTCAGCTTGGGATGGCGCTTTTCGGGGGGAATATAAACCGTATCCGTGGTCACGATCTCGGTGATCTGCGGGATGGCAACCAGCCTTTCCAGTCCTCCGTGAACGAAAACGCCATGCGTACAGACCACCCAGATCTCCTGGATGCCCTGTTCGAGCAAAACAGTGCTGATGCCGGCAATGGAACCCCCGGTGGCTACTTCATCGTCATAAATGATCGCCCGTTTATGGCCCTGAATGGGCTTTCCCACCAACCCGCTGATTTGCACTTCGAAATCAGAGAGGCGTTCCTTGTCTCCGGCTGCCACCGGCATCCCCAGGCCTTTGGCAAAACGCGCCGCGGATTTGGCATGTCCCATATCGGGTGCGACCACCACCGTGCTCGACAGGTCGCGTCCCTGGAAATAGTGATTGAAGACCGGGCGGCTCGAAAGCGGGTCAGCCGGGATGCTGAAAAAGCCGTGTACCTGCGGGGAGTGCAGCATCATCGTCATCACATGGGTGGCTCCGGCGGTCTGGATCAAGTCGGCCACCAGGCGGGCAGTGATGGAGATACGCGGCGCATCCTTCTTGTCCGAGCGGGCAAATGAAAAGTACGGGATGATGGCATGGATTTCCCGGGCGGAGGCGGAACGTGCAATATCCAGCATCATCAGCAATTCGACCAGGTTGTCGTTGACGGGGGGCGTGAGCGATTGGACAATGTAAACCACCCTTGAGCGCACGCTGGCCCCAAGCTGGATGTACAGGTCATCGTTGCTGAAACGCTTGATCGAGGTTTGATCCAGCTTCAATCCCAGATGGGTAACGATATCGGAGGCCAGATGCGGGTGGGAACTGCCGCTAAAAAAACGGACTTCATTCGGATCCAGTGCGCTTCGGGTCATGTCATCTACCTCGCTAAACAAGTAAATCTTGATTTTAGGTCACAATTGCCAATCAGGATTTGTAAATTTTTTCCCATGGATCTTTGAGGGAATTTCCCAGGATATGGTCTGCTTCACCCTGGGTGGGCAGTACA
This sequence comes from uncultured Chloroflexia bacterium, assembly GCA_963772245.1. Taxonomy (GTDB): domain Bacteria; phylum Chloroflexota; class Anaerolineae; order Anaerolineales; family Villigracilaceae; genus UBA877. The sequence continues at coordinate 198,832 of CAVYWB010000005.1, forward strand.
TCGCCATCCGGCTCCACGTACAGCCAGGCCTTCCCTGCACCGGATGGAACCTCATCCTCAATCGTCTCGTGGGTCACGGGGTTTTCGGCGGAGTAGGGCACCGGCATGTCCCAGCGCAGGGTCATGCCAAGATTGGCTGCCTGATTGTGTAAAGCATGCAGCGCCTCATGCAGGGATGGTTCGGATGCTCCCAAAGAGAGACTCTTAACCTTCAACCCGGCCAGTTTTCCAAGGGTTTCCCCTGCCTGGTTGACATTGGACGGCGTTACGGTCAGATGGACCGTGGTGTACAAGTCTGCCGGGAGAATGGTTTCGAGCGCCTGCCAGGAGGCCGGATTTTCAGGCTGCAGGATGAAAAGCAGGTGGTCCAGGCCGGTCTTGAGCAGGTTGTTCAGGTACGTTTTATCGGCCAATTTTAAGCCGTCCGTCAACAGACCGGTGACCTGGCCAATCTTCTCGGCGTGCGCGATCAGTTCCGGCAGATCATCCCGCAAGGTCGCCTCGCCGCCGGTAAAGGTAATGTGCGGGATGCCGGCAGCCCAGGCCCTATCCATGATGGTCTGCCACTCGTTGGTCGACAGTTCCCGGTCGACACGTTTGGTGGGAGCATACTCGGCTTGCGTCCCGGCAGGCAGGCGGTAGGTCAGGGCACAATCCAGCCGCAACGGCGCGGTCAAATCCTTGGAATGAGGCGCCACCCGTTCGAAATCCAGGTAGGTGGTCGGATCCAGGTCCGGGGTGCGGATGGCAGTCTGGATGCGTTCTTGGAAATCCTGGTAATCTTTTTTTGCTTCTGCCACGCTGATGCGATACCGCTTGGCAATCTCGTTGGCTGTTTGCTCGGCGGGTGTGCCTTTCATCATATGAAACGCGAACTCAGCCGCAGTAGGATTTAGGTGCAGGACCGTGGCCGCATTAATAATAAGGATGCCGGATCCGTCCTTTAACAGCCGGAGATGCAGGCGATAAGGCGGTTCGTTCGGTCCGGATTGGAAGGTGTGCGTCTCTGCAGTCAAAGGCTGCGCATTCGCCGGCTTTTCGGTCAGCACCAGGACAATCACCACCAACACTGCTGTCAGGACAATTTCAACCAACAACCCATATTTTGGGATGAAATAACCGGCTGCACCCACGAAGAGACAGGCGCTTAAGATCCGGAAGACGACTCCTTTTATCCTGATATGGGCGATGGAAAGGCGGCCAAAAGCGAGCCCCGAGAGACCTGCGATTACCATGATAAGGCTGAAAATGATGACGGGAACATGGAGTAAGAAAAGCGTCAGGGGAGATGCATTGGACATTTTTCCTCTCAATCAGCCGCGTACAAAGTGCGGCAATTCGAACGGGATTTCCAGAGATAGTTCGACAAAACCGGCATATAAACCGTTTCGGTACCACGGGGATTGGTAAATGAGCTTCTTGACGCCGTTTTTCTCTATCGTATAAACATTGCGCTGGCGTGTTTCCAGCAGGCGGGTGCATTTACTGCGCGCTGGCTCGGGATGACAATCGAATACATTTTTTCCGATCAGAGCCCGTCCGCCATCTTCTTCGAATATTTTGCCTGCTTTGTCATTCATCTCGAGGATTGTGCCGTCCGCCTCACAGACTGTTATTCCACCGGGAAATTCCTTGACCCAGGCATAATCAGGGGGTGTTTCATTAGGAATTACCGGATTGGTCGGGAAGATATCGGTTTGTTGGGCGGGTTTCTCCCGCCCCACACTCCCTTTTTTCCCATTTCTCCGGTAATTCCCAGAAAGATCAGCAGTTTTCATGTAGCAGGGGCTTCGTATTGCGTCAGCAGGTTATAAAGAACGGAAATAAAGAGGTTCAGGTTCTGGTCCACCCGGCCGGGGAAGCTGGAATCCAGGTACGCGAGGGTATCGTACTTTGTATTCCGGATCACTCCATTCTCACCATAGCTGGTATTCACCTGCGTGGTGCCTTTTTTGTCACCTAGACTCCAGTCGGTGGTATTAAAGTAAACATAAGGAATGCCGGCAGACTGGAAGGGAAAATAATCGGAAGTGCCAATACCGTTATTATCCGGATACGTCAGATCGACATTCTTAATGGTTTGCAAATTTAAACCGTTGCCAAGCGCCCACTCAAGCGCCCAATCACGCACTGTTGATTGTTTTTCTTCGCTGTATGCATAGGCGACATCCCCGGCAATCAGGGAATCAAGATCGATCATCACAATAACATTCTGAATTTCATCCTGGCTCATCTGGTTCAAATAGGCATTGGAGCCCAATAGACCACTTCCTTCGGCTCCAAAGGCAACGAAGTTAATGGTATAGGGCGTCTTGACTCCATGGACGAGTTTGGCCACTTCCAGCATGACAGCCACACCGGAAGCATTATCGTCAGCCCCTGGTCCGGCATCCGAGGAATCATAATGTGCACCGACGATAATTTCCTGGGAGGATGTTCCGGTCTTGACAGCAACAATATTGGCAGATGTAACGGATTGGTTTCCGGCCGGTTCTGTGAAGGCCTGATTCACCGGCGTATATCCAATCGCCGTAAAAGCTGACATAATGTACTGGGCGGTTTTTGTTTCTCCATCCGAACCCGCCACCCTGGTACCGATGTTCGTTATATCGCTAATGAGCGAGCGGGAGATGCTCCCATATTTAGCGGAAGGTGTACCCAACGGGACCAGGCTGGCGACGGCGACCACCGGTGTCCCGTTGGGTGCCGGTGCAGATGGCGGGGTAGTGGAAGCTTTCAGGCCGCCACAACCATTCAGGAGAAGCGCAATCAGGAGAAGAACGGGCAGGATGCGTTTCATATTATCAAATCCTTTCTACTAAATCGGTGGATGCAAATTGCAGCGGACAACCGCCGCCGCATTCGGCCAGGTAGGTGCAGCTGGTGCATTTTTCCGGCAGTCCTTGCCGTTCCCGCAGGCGTACAGCCAGCGGATGATTCCAGATGGAGTCCCAAGGGTCTGCCAGCAGGTTGCCAAGCGGCTGGTAATACGACTGGCAGGGCAAAACATATCCATCCGGTTCCACACACATATTATACAAAGCCGCCGTACACCCCTTGACGCCCAAATCCAGCGTCATGGGGTCAAAGGCGCAATACTGGGTCGGCGTATACCAAATCAGTCTCTGGCCGCGGGCTTCGGTTTTTTGGCAGGCCGCTTCCAAAAGCGGCGCCAGTTCGGCCTCTGAGAGTCCCGTGCCCACCTCCGCCCCACGACCGGAATGGATCAGGGCATTCAGACCGATGGTCGGAACACCCAACTCTGCCAGAAAATCCAACGTCGCCGGGATGGTATGGACGTTCGTTTGCAGCATGGTGGTATTGGTCATCACGTACAGCCGGTTGCCCAGGGCATTCTTCAGGCCCTGGACCGTCTGCGTAAAAGCGCCTTGCGACTGCACCATCCGGTCATGCACGCCCATGTCGCTCGATTCGAGCGTGATCTGAACGTGGTCCAAACCGGCTGCCACCAGCGTCTCAACATAATGTGCGTCAGAAAGGCGCCGGGCATTCGTGTTCAGCCCGGTAATCTGGCCATTCTGCTCGGCGTGGGCGATCAGCTCCGGTAGATCTTCGCGCAGGGTCGGTTCGCCGCCGGTGAAAATGATGTGCGGCACACCCATCTGCCAGGCCCGATCCAGCACAAGTTTCCAATCGCCGGTGGAGAGTTCCCCCTTCACCCCGGCTGCCCCGGAGGGGAGCTGGGAGAGGGAAGGATGCTCCACGTTATAGCAATGGGTGCAATCGTTATTACAGCGGTAGGTCAGGGCCAGATCCAGGCGGTACGGAGCAGTAGGGCGCGCCGAGAACGGCATGACCGTTTCCAGACCCAGCTCGTGGATCGGGCAGGCCCCATCCGGGCGGACCAGTTCATCTAGCTGGCTGCGGATGGACCCCAGGTCCGCGCGTGCCTGCGCCGTGCTGACATGATATTTTTGCCGGATCAGGCGCACAGCCTGCCTCTCGGAGGTCTCTTCCAGGAGAAAGTATGCCATCAGCGCGGCAGTCGGGTTAAGGTGCAGGATCCGGTTGGCATTGATGATTAACGTCCCGTGCCCATCCGGATCAATCCGCAGGTGGATGCGCGATTTTTCCTCCAGTCCCTCTCGCCGGTAGTGATACAGTCCAAATTGAGGATTTTTGATTTCAGATTTTTGATTGAATACACTTTTCCACATCTGGCACCTATAAGTGAGAACTTGAAAAAATCAGCAATCGCCAATCGAAAATCTAAATTCCTTTATCTGCCGCCACCCGCACAGGCGCACGCGCAACCGGCGCAGGCACAGGCACACGCGCAGTGGCCTCCGCCACTTCCATGGAAACCACCGCCGGAACTGGTGGCGACCGGCACCGGGTTGGTGCGGTTGGTAACTCCGGAGGTGAAGGATTTCACATCACCCAGTACCTTGCCGGAAAAGCCCTGGACGCCTCCCACCACCGAAGCCGCGAAAGCTGATCCCGGTATGCTGACCGGCGAACGGCTGCCTCCGGAGGCTGGCATGGAGGCAGACGGCATGGAACCGGTCGAGACCGGATGAAAGCCCGGGTCATAGCGCCCCCACCAGATCGGCAAGAAGATAGGCCCGACGAAAACGTTGCGGGTGCGCTGGTCGTAATTTTTATCGAGCATGGTCCATTCCAGCGATTCATCCAACGCCTGGCTTTTGACTTCCGGCGTGCCGGCCGCTTCGACCTGCTGCCAGGCGCGTTCCATGATGCTCTGGTAGTAGGCAATGGTCTCCTTGCGGCTGAACCCCTTCATCTTTTCGGACACACTGTTGACCAGCTTGATGGTCATATCCTGCAAAGCCTTGCGCCGGGCATCCAGGTTTTCCGTGGCAAAAGCCGCCAGGAAATTATTCTCGTAATCCTGCAAGCCGGCCGGAAGAGGATTGGCAAGCGTAAGTTTGAGCGGGTCGCGTGTCACCACCGTGGCGGCATTCTTCTTGACCACGCCGAACAGGATCATGGTCATGACCTTGTCGAGCGGCTGTTCCATCAGAATGGCGGCTTCGACAGCCGTCAGGCCGCGCTTGATGCCGTGTCCTTCGATCTGGATCTTCGGCGGCAGGTAATCGAGTTTGCGTTTCCGGTTGCTGGAGGCGCTCAGGATGGGAATGCCGACAAACAGCAGGATAACGAACCCAAAACAGCAAAACGTGGAACCGTTGCTGCTGAACCAATCCAGGATCCCGCTGATATCGAATGCAGCCGGTACCACGATGGCACCCGCCGGTACATAGTGATTCGGGAAAGAGGCTCCAAAAGTGTACTGGGTGGAACCGTTGGCACTGGTGCATTCCCACGTGTAGGTCACACGGTTCTGGTTATCGAGTGCGGCCGTGGGTGTATCGCCGCATGGCCAGCCACCCTGAGTGCTGTGGTAGCGCGGTTCTGCGGGTTGTACGCCCGGCGGGAGATGGAAGATCACGGTAATATCCGTGTTGCCATGAACGTACTGGGAACCGAAATAGGTCGGGGAGAAATCTGCACTCGCATCGGTTTTCGGATTGGTCGAATCCTGGTAAAGCACCCCGGTGATCGAGCCGACCGCCACGTGCAGGACGCCGCTGGCGCCCGGTTGAATGGTCTGGGAACCCATATCAACTGCGAAGCCCGACCCGCTTCCTTGATAATCAGATGTGGACGCGTCCACCGGCTGCCCGCCCACGTCCGCAGTGACCGTGCTGATATCAAAATTGCCATTCGGCATGCCCATGTCTACATAATCGATGGGACTCCCGCTGGGATCATTGACAAACGTGAGCTGGTAATCCAGCGCCAGGGTCCCGTCCGCATTCCAGTAGGCCTGGACAACTTCCTTGTTGAGGCTGAAGGAATAGCTCGACTGCGCCGAAGCGCGGCTTGTGAATGCGAACAGCATGCCAATAAGCAGGAAGGAAATGATCAGGCGAGGTTTCATGAGGCCATCCTTTCAAAACCAAAATACAAGAATTCGTGTTCTTTGCATTTTGTTTTTTCGTCTTACCACTTGGGCTCTTCGGTCAATTGATAGACGGAATTGCAATACGGGCAGGTGACCATGGGCGCGCCGTTGACCAGCTTGATGTTTTCAGCCGTCAGGGTCCCGCCGCAGGATTTGCATTTCATCTCTTCGATCTTGGTATCGCCCGGCAGATCCACCTTGAGGGTGACATTTTGAGCGGTTTCCTGTTTGGTTTTACGGGCGGCAAGAACGATCATGACGATCCCGGCCGCCAGTGCAATCACCCCAATCACCACTCCCACGCTGCCGATCCCCGTCACGCCCTGCGCCCCACCGGAGGCGCCCAATAGAATAAAACCACCCACGCAAATGCCGGCTGCAGCCAGAAGAAGCAGTATTACCCCTCCTATATACAACCCGGTTGTAGATTTCATCCGACCTCCATAACCATCCAGAAAATATTGGATTGCCCCAAAAGATGAAACAAAGGAATATACGTTCTATTTAGATAATAGTTGTCTTAAGTTTAACACTTTATCCACGGCATGACAATTGGCATTAACACGGCATTTTATAATAAACCATTTAAATGAAGAATATCGAAAAAACTATTCGTTTTCGAAAAACGAAAAGAAAAACGAAACTTGTCCCCGAAGGGGATGACCCTTTCAGGAAGGCCTTTTCCACAGGTGGTCGTATTCGTTCCGCGTATCGAAAAGAAACGAATAACCTTCTGAAAAGAAACCGGGCAAGGCTCCCTGGCAACGAAAGTTCAATTCTTAAGGTCCAAAAGGAATACTGGTCGGAATCCCGCAAAGAATCCCCTGGTACCAAAACCATAATAAAACATACGTTCTAGTTTGTCAACCCCCCTCTGCGGGGATTGCATTATCCCAACGAAATTGCTATACTGGTTCCAAAAACAGTACCAAACTTGATGGAGGCGATGCATATGAGCGACAAATATCTGAAAGGCTTGTTGGGCAATAACGAGCAGGTGCTTTTTGAGACCCATCACCACTGGCTGGTGCTGGTGGGAGAAATCCTTGCAGAGGCCCTTTTGGCAGTGATCATAGTGGTCGTGGTATCACTGCTGTGGCTGGTCTGGCTGCTTAACCCTCTGGCGCCGCTCGGATACCTGCTGCTGATCATTCCGATCATCAGCGTATGGCGGGATGTGCTGATCTGGAAGAACCGCGAGTACGTGGTCACCAACCGGCGCGTCATCCAGCTTTCGGGTGTGTTCAGCAAGAATGTGACCGATTCTTCCCTGGACAAGGTCAATGACGTAAAGATGAACCAGACCTTCCTGGGACGGATGCTGGATTACGGCGATATCGAGATCCTGACCGCCAGCGAGCTGGGCGTGAACAAGTTCACCTACATCGGGCGGCCGATCCAGTACAAGACCGCCATGCTCAACGCCAAGGAGAAGCTGGAGCACGGCCCGACGGAGCCCGCCGCCGCCCAACCGGCTGCCAGCCCGGCCGACCTGCTGGGCCAGCTGGACACACTACGCCAGCACGGCGTGTTGAGCGATGCAGAGTTCCAGGCCAAGAAGGCCGAATTATTGAAGAGGATGTAAAGGGAAAATTTCAATGACGATTCAAATCTGTCTCGCAGGCGCAACCGGTTGGGCAGGTTCCGCCCTGGCCCGGGCAATTGCCCACACCGAAGATGTCAAGCTGGTCTCGGCGGTATCTCGCAGTCATGCCGGGCAAAACCTGGGAGACGTGCTGGGTGAAGCCGGGTTGATCTGCCCGATCTACGCCACCGCCGCGCAAGCGCTCGCGCAGCCCTGTGACGTATTCTTTGAATTCACAAGGCCCGAGGTTGCAAAATCGAATGTGCTGGCGGCCTTACAAAAAGGCGCCCATGTTGTCATCGGCACTTCGGGATTAACCGAGGCAGATTATGCCGAAATCGCCGACGCCGCCGGAAAGAGCGGACGCGGCGTGCTGGCGGTCGGCAATTTTGCCCTGACGGTGGTGCTGCTGCAGAAATTTGCCGAAACCGCGGCAAAATATATCCCCCAGTGGGAAATCATCGATTATGCCAGCGACGGCAAACCGGACGCTCCCAGCGGAACGGCCCGCGAACTGGCCCACCGGCTTTCGGCCATCCGCCCCTCCCAGTTGACCGTCCCGCTGGAGCAGACCCAGGGTGTGCCGGAGACGCGCGGGGCGCGCCTGAGCGGATCGCAAGTCCATTCCATCCGGCTGCCCGGTTACACCATTTCGGTGGATATCGTTTTCGGCATGCCCGACCAAAAGCTGACCATCCGGCACGACTCGGGCAGCAGCGCCCTGCCCTATGTGGACGGCGCCCTGCTGGCCATCCGCAAGGTCAGCACCTTCACGGGCCTGCGGCGCGGGCTGGATAGCGTGCTGGATCTATAAGGTCGGAGGCTGGGGTAAGGTTCTTACCCGCAAGCGCGGCCTATTGTATAGTGATCGCAGGGTGAACAATCTTTGTATTTTATAAGGAAGGAGAAAACCATGGCATTCATCAAGACGATCGCAGAGGAACAGGCAGAAGAACTGGTTCAGGATCTGTATAAAACTGCCCGGGACAGCCAGGGCAATGTGCCCAAATATATTAAAGCCTTCAGCCTTCACCCCGAAGTGTATGATGCCTGGACGAAACTCATTGGCGCCATCCGCTCCAGGATGCGGCTGCGCAGCTATGAACTGGTGACCTTTGCCACCGCCATGGCGCTTGAATGTACCTATGAATGCTCGCCCACGGAGCGGTGCTCCGTAAAAATGGTTTCGATGCCAACCAGCTGGTGGCAATCGTCAGGGATTTTCACAACGCCGGCCTGCCTCCCGAGGAAGTCACGCTGATGTCGTTCGCTCAGAAGATCAGCACCCAGGCAAATCAAGTCAGCGAACATGACCTGGACGAACTGCGCGGGTACGGCCTTTCAGACGTAGAAATCCTGGATGTGATCCTGGCATGCACAGCTCGCAATTTCTTTAGCAAGACCCTCGACACTCTCGCTTCCGCACCGGATGAGATCTACAAGGACCTTGAATTTGAACTGGTGCAAGCGCTGACCATTGGCCGCCCGTTTCCGTAATGCCTCGCTCACAGGGCTAACCGCCTGCCATTCACTGGGGACCGTTGCACAGGTTGCAGAAGGTTTTTTCCTGAAATGCGCAGTAATAAGGAGAGAGTTCTACTGATCATCCCGTAATTGATAAAAGGAGGAAAAATGTACATGCGCGATCTTTATCGTGGCCTGCCTTTTTTCGGCCTTATTCTGGCACTTGGATCATTAATTGGCTGCAACCTGCCCACTGCCGCGACCGCCATCCCCGTTAATCCGCAGCTTGTCCCTGCAACAGTGACGGGACCAAATGTGCCTTCACCCAGTCCAAAACCACCTAAAAAGGGGAACCGGCCCACTGTTGCAGCAACACCATATTCACCTGCGTCTCCGAAAATATACTTTTCTGTGGGACCCGATCTGCCTCTGGACTATCCAAAAAATCTGCCGATCATTCCTGATGAACACACCTCCTTCCTGCCGCCTGCCTCCGGTTCGGATTCATACCTCGTCTTCGCGGCAAACATGGAGATCGCCCAGAGGATCGGCGGTCCGGTGGTGCTGCAGACCAAGGACCTGAAAAAATTCACATTCGCGACCGGATATACCAGCCCGGTGATGACAGCCCCCTATTCCATCACCACCTGCAAGTCCTCTTTTGACCCCGAGTTCGACCTGAATTACGGCGGCCCGGGATCCGTGGTGAGTGATCCGACCCGGCCGGCTGGCAACTTGATCATGATTTACGAGGCCGAGAACCATTGTCCTGGAGCAGTCTGGCAGCACTACTTTTACGCTACTGTCGGGTTTGCCCGGTCATCTGACAACGGCAGGACCTGGCCTAAGCCTGTGGATAGCGAATTGGGTGGACCTGACCGCTATCCGGTTCTCAAAGGTTCCACAGATGAACCGACCACGGCAGAGGCCACTCCCATAAATATGGGTGATGCGCTTCCGAGCGCTTTTTTGGATAAAAATTTCCTATACGTCACATACCTCTTTGCAGGTCCGCAAGGAGATGGTCGTATCAGGATGGCGCGCGCTAGGCTTGGCGGAAGCGGCCAGATCAAATTCCAAAAATGGTATAACGGCGCCTTCAGCCAGCCCGGAATCGGGGGGCTCGATAGCGCGGTATTACCCACGGATGCATGCTCAAGTGAGAATATGGCCCAGGTCAGTTACAACAATTCACTCATCCGGTACATGCTGACATTTGTATGTAAATTAAAGTCTGATGCGGCGGCCTGGTACTTTTCCACCGCAACCAGCCTGGATCGCCAGGACTGGACGGTTCCACAGCTCATCCAAAATTCCCAGTTTCCGATGACGGGTAAATGCGGCGTCAATAATGATGCCGGTAATTTATTCGACGGGTGGTATCCTTCCTTCATGTCACCCGGTTCCGAGGCGGGCCATCTCTCTAAGACGGGTTTCGTATTCTTTATGAATGGCTGTGATGCCGGCAAACGAACATTCATTTCAAGAGCTTTCACAATTAATGAACCTTAATCTAACGGGAAAAAATGCTTGCCGGTAACACAGGCCGGTCCGTCCCTGCAAGTAAGCTGCATGCGGTTAGATAGTGCGACTCACGCAAAATTATGGTGAAACTGTCCCGTTCCATGGTATTCAACCTCAGCTATATATTTCACCCGCGCTGGGACACCGGCATCCCTGCCCCGGAGCTGGTTCGCTTCCTGCAGGAAAGAGTGCCCGGCAACGCCATCGATATCGGCTGCGGCACCGCCACCAACCTGCTTTACCTGGCGCAGCACCAATGGACCGTTACCGGGTTGGATTATGCCCCGCTGGCCATCCGCAAAGCCCGCAATAAATTAAAAGGTTATCCAGCTACTTTGTTGGTCGCAGACGTAGCCAGGTTGCGGCTTCTGGACCTGCCGGGTCCCTACGATCTGGCATTGGACATGGGCTGCTTTCACAGCTTATCCGATAAGGACCGGAAAGCCTACGTCCTGGGGCTGGAAAAATGGGTCACACGAAATGGAGTGTATATGGTTTATGCCTTCCAGCCGGCCTCTCCGGCTAAAGGCGGCATTTCGAAAGCAGATATGATCGGGTACTTTGCGGAGCAATTCATCCTGCAAAATTACGAGCAGGGCCAGGGCCGCCCTTCCGCCTGGTACTATTTTGAGAGAAAATAACCGCAAGGCATGAAGAGAGAAAAGTGAACATCGGTTTTTTGCTCCGGGGTCTCGTGATCGGATTCTCCATCGCCGCGCCGGTCGGACCAATCGGTATCCTGTGCATCCGCCGCACTTTGACGCGCGGCCGGCTGTCCGGTTATGTTTCCGGGCTGGGCGCGGCCACCGCCAATTCGATCTATGGTTCCATAGCCGGCTTCGGTCTGGCTTTCATTTCCAACTTTTTGGTCAGCCAGCAGATCTGGCTCCGCCTGGCCGGCGGCGCTTTTCTGTGCTATTTGGGCATCCGGACTTTCCTGGCAAAACCCGCCGGGCCGGCCGCCCCGGCCAAAGAAAGCGGACTGCTTGGCGATTATGCTTCGACGTTCTTCCTGACGCTTACCAATCCCATGACGATCATTGCCTACGTGGCAGTATTTGCGGGTTTGGGCCTGGCCGGGGCCAGGAATACCTATGCCTCCGCCTCTGTTCTGGTCTTGGGCGTTTTCCTGGGCTCTTTCTTGTGGTCATTCAGCCTGTGCAGCCTGGTGGGTTTCTTCCGGGAGAAATTCAATCAGCGTGGTTTGGAATGGGTCAATAGAATATCTGGCATCATTATCACCGGGTTTGGTTTGTTTACGCTCCTGAGCGTAATAAAATGAAGGAGGAATCATGGAAACGCCAGATTATCATTTGAAGAGCGGGGTGCCGGAGATGGATTTTGTCAAAGTCACCGGGATGCTTACAAATGCGTATTGGTGCAAAGGCATCCAGATTGACGAGGTCCGGAAAGGCGCCCTGCATTCCGCCTTGGTCGTTGGCGCGTTCGAGCTAGTTGGGAATCAGATTGGTTTTGCGCGGGTAATATCTGATAAGACCAGGTTTGCATACATTCTTGATGTGATTGTCGATGAGGCGTATCAAAAGATGGGCGTCGGACAAGCCATGATGCGGTACATCCTTTCCCATCCCGAGCTCGAGGATGTCTACCAGTGGTTCCTGGTCAGCAGCACGGCCCGGGGTGTGTACCGGAAGGTCGGTTTCAAGGAATTGTCTAACCCGGAAAAATGGATGGAGATTAAATCCGAGCGGAGTTCAAAGCGAAAACCATCCCCTTGATATGAAGTACAGTCCGGAGAGAAAATAGATTAGTGGACCAGCAATATGAAGGAAAACATCTATATGACCAATGAACGCGTAGTCACCATTCCATCCGGTTCCCTGCAGTTGGCCGGCAGCCTGCGTCTGCCCGAGGCTGGTCTGTCCTGCCCGGCTGTCCTATTGATACCCGGCTCCGGCCAGGTGGACCGGGACGAGAATGCTCCCAAGGCCCGTCTCAATGCGCTGCACGAGATTGCCGTCGCCCTTGCGGACCATGGCATTGCCTCCCTGCGCGTGGACAAGCGCGGCGTCGGTGTAAGTGGCGGCGATTACTGGGAGACCGGCTTCTTCGACCATGTCACGGATGCCGCCGCCGCGCTGGTTTTCCTCAGATCGCAGCCGGAGATCCGGCAGGACAGAGTCTTCCTGCTGGGTCACAGCGAAGGCTCGCTCATCGCTACGCGCCTAGCCGCAACCGGCAGCCCGGTGGCCGGCGTCATCCTGCTGGCCGGGCCGGCCTAGAACGGCGAGCAGGTGCTGGTCTGGCAGTCCGCCCAGGTGCTGAAAGGCATGCGCGGATTCAACAAGTGGCTGATCGATGTCTTCCATATCGACACTCGCAAGGCCCTACAGAAACAGCTGGATAAGATCAAACGCTCCACGAAGAATTCGCTGCGCATCCAGATGGTGGCAAAGTTAAATGCAAAGTGGTTACGGGAATTCATGGCCTACGACCCTTCGGAAGACCTTCCGAAGATCCAGGCGCCCGTGCTGGCCATCACCGGCACCAAGGATATCCAGGTCGATCCGGCCGATTTGGATCGGATGGCCGGGCTGGTACATAGTGAGTTCGAGTCGCACCTCGTGCCCGACCTGACGCACCTGCTGCGGGCGGAGCCGGGACAGCCGACCCTCTCCACCTATAAGTGGCAGATCATCCAACCGGTCGATCCGCGCGTCATGCAGCTCATTTCGGAATGGCTGGCAGAGAAAATCGCCGCCTAACCGCCCGGGCAAGCCGCAGCGCTTCCCCCTCATTAATCGACATGCTGGACAAAATTACGAAGAGTTTATGGGCTTCCTCCCTGCTGTTATCCGGCTGTTAGTGACAATACCGGTAGCTGCCCTGCCCCTTTTTCTCTCCTATCTGTTCTCTTCTTCCATTTTTTTTCTTCGTGCTTGCCTGTCCCGCTGTGCCTGTGCCGCGGTGCTTTTCCGCGGGATTTCCCTCTTTTTCTTCTTACGTTTTACGCATTACGTCTTACCGATTCCAAATTCCCCTTTTTGTTTCTTGTTTTCCTTAGTGTTCTTTCGTACTTCTTAGATCCCTTTGTGACCTTTGTGTTTAATAATTCTTTACACGTTCCTACTGTATCCTCGCCTTCCTCAGCCTCAGGCTGTTCGTCACCACGAACACGCTGCTGAATGCCATCGCCCCCGCCGCCAGCATCGGGTTCAGGAAGCCCAGCGCCGCCGCCGGGATCAGGATAATGTTATAGATGAACGCCCAGAACAGGTTCTGCTTGATCGTGCCGAGCGTCTTGCGCGAGAGTGCGATCGCCCGCCTCACTCCCTGCAGGTCCCCGCTGATCAGTGTGACCAGGGCCGCCGCCATCGCCACGTCCGTGCCGGTCCCGATCGCAATTCCCACGTCCGCCTGCGCCAGCGCCGGCGCATCGTTTACCCCGTCCCCCACCATCGCCACCACCTTTTGTCCATTTGTCCCTTTTTCAATCGAGCCTTGCAGCTGCTTGATTTGTTCGGACTTTCCCGCCGGCAGCACTTCCGCCAGCACCTGCTCGATCCCCACCTGCCGGGCGATCGCTTCCGCGGTCTTGCGGTTGTCGCCGGTGATCATCGCCACCCGCAGGCCCATGCGGAGGAGTCCCGCGATCGCCTCCTTCGACCCCTCCTTCAGCGTATCCGCCACCGCGATCACGCCCCGCACCGAGCCGTCCACCGCCACCAGCATGGCCGTCTTGGCCTCCGCTTGGAGCTGCTCCACCTTGGCTTCCATACCGTTCATGGAATAATTGCGGGAGATCATCATGCGCAGCGTCCCCACCGCCACTTCATATCCGTCGATAATTCCATCCACCCCCGCCCCGGCTTCGGCTTGGAAACTGCTGGCAGGCGAAAGCGCCAAGCCGCGTGTGGTGGCCTCGGCCCAGATCGCCTCCCCCAGCGGGTGCTCCGAGCCTTTTTCGACCGATGCCGCCAGCCGTAACAATTCATCTTCGCTAAATCCGGATGGTTGTTCGCTGACGGCGATATCCGTCACAGCCGGCTGGCCCTTGGTGATCGTCCCGGTCTTATCCAGCACAACGATCGACACCTTGCCGGCCCGTTCCAGCGCCTCGCTGGAGCGGAACAGGATTCCCAACTCGGCCGCCCTGCCGGTCCCCACCATCACAGCGGTCGGTGTCGCCAGGCCCATCGCGCACGGGCAGGCGATCACCAGCACCGCCACCATGTTGATTAGCGCCCGCGTCACCTGCGGGACAGCCGGCTTCACCGGGACCAGCAGGAACCAGGCCAGGAAGGTCAGCGCCGCTATCCCCAGCACCGCCGGCACGAAGATCGCCGAGACCTGGTCGGCCAGTTTCTGGATGGGCGCCTTGCTGCCCTGGGCATCCTCCACCAGCTGGATGATCTGCGCCAGGGCGGTCTCCTTGCCCACTTTGGTAGCCTCGAATTGGAGCAGGCCGAGCTTGTTGAGCGTCGCGCCGATCACTGCGTCGCCGTGGCCTTTTTCGACCGGCAGCGATTCGCCGGTCAGCATCGATTCATCCACCGCCGAGCGCCCTTCCACCACCACGCCGTCCACCGCAATCTTCTCCCCCGGCCTCACCAGCACCAGGTCGCCCACCGCCACTTCATCCACCGGCACTTCCATTTCCGCCCCATCCCGGGTGATGTGGGCGGTCCTGGCGCGCAGGCCCATCAACTTTTTAATGGCATCGCTGGTGCGGCCCTTGGCGCGTGCTTCCAGGAACTTGCCTAGCCGGATCAGCGTGATAATCACCGCGGCCGTCTCAAAATAGACCTGTCCGGGAATAATACCCAACGTGATGATGATCGAATAGAAATAGGCGACCGATGACCCCATCGCGATCAGTACATCCATATTGGCCGAGCGGTTGCGCAACGCTTTATAGGCGCCCACGTAATACTGCCAGCCCACGTAGAACTGCACCGGCGTGGCAACTGCCCCCATCAGCCAGGTCATCCAAGCCGGGTGCACCCCCATTCCGAATAAGCCCATATCCAGCGCCATCGAAAATAGGAACAGCGGGATGGTGAATGCCAGGCCGGTGATGAGCAGGCGCCGCTGAGCTGCGATCTCGGACTCGCGCGCCTTGCCCTCGGCATCTTCCGTCTCTCCGCCCTGCTCCAGCGCTTCGAATCCTGATCTGGCAACGGTCGCGCGGATCTCCGCCTGGCTGATCATGGTCGGAATATATTTCACGCGCGCCCGCTCCGTCGTCAGGCTGACGGAGGCTTCCAGCACACCCTCCATCTTTTCAAGAGCCTTTTCAAGCCGCCGGGCGTCATTATCGTCGCCCAGGCGTTTGATGACCAGGTCGGCAGTGCCCGTGGCGATTCCGTACCCGGCTCGTTCGACCCGCCTCAGCAGGGCTGGCAGCCCCACCGCCTCCGGGTCAAACGTCACCGTGGCGCGTTCGGAGGACAGGTTGACCACCACCGTCTGCACCCCGGACTCCTTCTTCAGCCCGCGTTCAACCGTCGCCACGCAGTTGGCGCAGGTCATACCGGTTATGGGGAGGGTCAGTTGCTTGGATTCAGGCACAATTCACCAATAATATAATGGGGGCACGGCTGGGCCGTGCCCCGGGGAGATGAACATTTCAGGCAGCGATTGGGTAATTAATTTCCGCCAGCAGCGCCTTGATCTTGGCCTCGTCCGCCGGCGCCTCGAAGGTGATCTCGACCATTTTGCTGGTCTGGTCCGCCTTGACCGACTTAACGCCCGGTACTTCCGCCACCTCGGTCTGGATGGTGTGGACGCAGTGCATGCAGGAAATATTGGGGACAGAATAGGTTACGGTTTTCATGGTTTTACTCCTTTACGAATAAGATTAAGTAATGAATAGAGAAAAAGAAAAGGGGATAAGGATACCTTGGTTTAAGACTGCTTTCTGCTCTCTTTTCTCTGCTCTCTATACTTTCGTGGCCGTTTCGAACACATCCGTGATTTCCTTCAGGACGCGTTCGCGCTCGGATGGGTCCTCCCCGCGGATGGCAGTCGTCACGCAGGAATTCAGGTGGTTTTCCAATATGGCCGCGCTGACCTTATTCAGCGCTGCCTGAACCGCCTGGATCTGGCGAATGACATCGATACAATAGGCATCCTGCTCCACCATGCGGATGACGCCGCCCAGGTGGCCTGAGGCACTCTTCAGTCTTTGCAAGGCTTGTTCGTTCTTCATCGCGGTCCTTCTTTCTTATCCTACCCACCCCCGTTGGGGGGGGGGTATCCTTTATTGTACCACTCTTCTTCACGAGGTGGCAAAGCAGTCATCTGCCATATCCAGATATGCTCCCCCGTGTTATAACTTTCAATATTCCACGAAGGGAACAAAATGCTCCGTATTGTCTTAATCACAGATACCGATTCCAGTTGCCGCTCGATCTGGCACAGCAATATAATATTATTGAAGTACCCATCATCGTCCAGTTCGGGGAAGAGAGCTACCGGAATGTTTACGATATTAACAATGCCGCGATTTTTGCACGGGTTGACCGGGAAGGCAAATTGCCCACTTCGGCCGCCCCAGCCCCGGAAATTTTGTTGATGCTTACCGAACGACTTTTGAGGCAGGCGCGGATCAAATCCTTTGCCTGACCATTTCCAGTGAGATAAGTGCCGTTTACTCGACTGCTCTCAGCGCAGCAAAAATGTTTACTGGCAAAACTATCAAGGCGGTGGATTCAAGAACGGTGGCCTACGCAGAAGGATTGATGGCAATTGAAGCAGCCAGGGTCATTGCAGACGGCGCATCCTTGGAAGAAGCAGTTTCTGCGGCAGTTGATTTGCGTGACCGCACCCGCCTCTTCGCAGCCCTGTCCATTCTGAAATATTTGGCAATGAGCGGGCGGGGCGGGCAGGTGGCCGCTGGTTTCGGATCGCTGCTGGAAATTAAACCGATCCTGACTTTGCGCAACGAAAAATTGGAAATGTTGGAGCGCATCCGCAAACAGGGTAAAGCCTGGACCCGCGTCATTGACCTCGCAATAGAAGCCTCCGGGGGCCGCTCGGTGGAACAACTGGCCATCCTGCATGTCAATGCACCGGAAGCGGCCTGCCAGTTCGAGTCGCAGATACGCGCAGCCCTGGTTTGCCCGCCAGAGATCCCCCACGTGGAAATGACGCCCGGTCTTTCCATCCACACGGGCTCAGGAATGGTGGGGGTGGTGCTGGTTACATGCAAATAACACTTATAATAAAACCATGCCCTACTTGATCGACGGACATAACCTGATCCCCAAGCTCGGCCTGCGGCTTGATTCATTGGATGATGAAGAGCAGCTCATGGCGCGCCTGCAGGAATTCTGCCGTCTGCGACGCGCACAAGCGGAGGTCTATTTCGATGGCGCGCTGCCGGGAAATGCATCCACGCGCAAGGCCGGCGCGGTGACGGCCCACTTCGTCCGCAAGGGCTCGAGCGCGGATGCCGCCATCGAAGCCCGACTGGCCAGGCTGGGAAAATCAGCAAAGAATTGGATGGTTGTCAGTTCAGACAGGCGTGTGCAGGCTGCAGCGGGAGCTGCACATGCGGGAGTACTTTCTTCAGAAAACTTCGCCGGGGAAATGTCGAAAGCACAAGCCATGGCTGCTTCCAAACCAGACCAAAATGCCACTCTTGCCCCAAACGAGGTAGAGGAGTGGCTGGAAGTTTTTAAACGGAAAAGAGACTGAAGGCGGCTCTAGAACAACCCCCAAACCAATAGAAACAGTCCAAAGATAATGAACGGAATCCCGATGATCGCCCCGACCACTGTGACCGTGAGCACCACACCAACGATCAGGAAGCCCAGGCCAAGGATAACCGCCACCAAACGGCCGGTGGCAGCGACAATGCCAACCACCAATTTCCAAATGGCCCAGAACGGCCAGAGAAACCATGGGATATGCCTTTGATGCGTAATTGTCATTTATGCCTCTTGAATATGTTTACGCAGTTTTACAAATAAAGTTGTAGGACCAGAAGTTAAACGTGTTCTTTCAGGCAACCTCTTTTAAAAGATTGGATAACAGCTTTGCCAGGCGGGTATAAAGTGTCCAACACGCTATTCTAATTTAAACCTTATCAATCTTCCAAATGATTCGTGACGGTCAGGCTCTTTTTAAACGCTGCAATTAATGGATAACTCCTCCGCTTTTCTTTTATCCTTGTGGTGTTTCATTACATCAACCTTACTCATGGCAGGAGATTGACCCGTTCACAAGGTAACTCTTTAAAATTATTGTAACTACTCAGCCATAAATTGAGTCAAAAGTCATTAAAAGATAAGGAGGAATGATTCTAGTATAACCGTGACAAATAATGGATAATAAAGGATATGGAACCATATCAGCTTCCGAACGACGAAGATGTGAGACGAGCCTATCAGCAGGGAGAAGAGACGGTAGTAGAGTTGGTTCGCAAGCTGACCGACAATTTCAGACTCCTGGCGGCCAGAATGCAAGCTTTAGAAGATCGGCTTGCCAAGAACAGTAGCAATAGTAGTAAGCCGCCTTCCAGTGACGGATACAACAAACCTGCACCGAAGAGTTTGCGGAAACGCCATGGAAGGAAAAGCGGAGGACAACCGGGTCATGCAGGGTATACACTCCGAGCTGTTGAGCATCCTGACCGGGAAGAAGTGCATCGTGTAAGTCGTTGTCATCACTGTCACAGGTCGTTGGAAGCGGTTGAAGCCAGTGGGATGGAAAAGCGACAAGTGTTTGATGTGCCAAGAGTCCAGGTGGAAGTGACAGAGCATCGAGCCGAGATCAAGCGCTGTCCGTACTGTGGTGAGATCAGCAAGGCAGATTTTCCTGAAGGTGTCACCCAGCCGGTGCAATATGGGCCGGAGATTAAGGCGCAAGCGGTCTACTTCAACCAGTATCAGTTACTGCCGATGGAACGGACCGGTGAGGTCTTCGAAGCATTATATGGGCAGGCATTGTCTGAAGGGACTATCCTGGAAGCCTGCCAGGAAGTCGCCGACCAGGTTGAGCCGGGCAACGCAGCCATCAAGAAGCATCTGACCGAGAAGGAAGCAATAGTGCATTTTGATGAAACCGGGGCACGGGTGGAAGGCAAACTCAATTGGTTGCATTCAGCGAGCACGGCACTGCTGACCTACTATGCGCTGCATCCCCGGCGTGGGAAACCCGCCATGGATGCGATCGGGATCTTGCCTGATCTGAAAGGCCGTGCTATCCATGATGGCTGGAAGTCCTATTTCAAGTATCCAGTCCTGCATGGGCTGTGCAATGCCCATCACCTGCGCAGGTTGAAGTTCCTGGAAGAGCGCTACCCGCAAGCCTGGGCGACCGGTTTGGCCGACCTGCTGGTGGAAATGAAAGCAGCGGTGGATACCGCCCGGCAGGTCTCCCTGACTTGCTTGACCTCCGATCAGCTGATTGCCTTCGAGCGCCGCTACGATCGTTGGGTGGAACAGGGTTTGCAGACTAATGCACCTCCGGAACGGCCAGAAGATCAGCCAAAAAAGCGGGGACGGATCAAACAGAGCCCGGCCATGAACCTGCTGGATGAGTTCCAGATTCACAAG
The DNA here is from genome assembly GCA_963772245.1 of uncultured Chloroflexia bacterium. Lineage (GTDB taxonomy): Bacteria > Chloroflexota > Anaerolineae > Anaerolineales > Villigracilaceae > UBA877. The sequence continues at coordinate 218,879 of CAVYWB010000005.1, forward strand.
GAGTTTGTGCTGGCATTTATGTACGATTTTAAGGTTCCATGGGACAACAATCAGGCGGAACGCGATATCCGCATGATGAAAGTGAAGCAAAAAGTTTCCGGTTGTTTTCGTTCAAAACAAGGTGGCGACCTGTTCTGCCAGATCCGCGGCTACATTTCAACATCCCGCAAGAATGGACAGCAAGTTCTGGATGTGTTGCGATTGGCTCTCGCAGGTACGCCTTATCTACCTTCTTTCATCTCAGCTGGCTGAGTAGTTACAAATTATTGTTATAAAAAATGATGGTTAAATTGTGTAAAAGGCAAATAAAATACCAGGCTTTGTACCATTTTCTCTGGTAATAAAAAAACACCGGTGAGTTAACATTCACCGGCGCTCTAAAGATTCCAGCTTTATCACTCCTGATTCAACTCCCAGATGATCCGTAGCCCATCCAGCGTCAGCCAGGGTGCATGGATCTGGATAACCGAAGTTTCTTTGGCAACCAACCCGGCCAGACCACCAGTGGCAATGACCTTCATGTCCGGTCCGAGTTCGGCGCGAAAACGAGCCACCATGCCTTCCGTCATGGCAACATAGCCGTAGAGCAATCCCGACTGCAGCGCATGGGTGGTGTTGCGTCCTATCACCGAGGGAGGTTTTTGCAGATCGACAGGTTGCAACTTGGCGCCGTGGGCAAAGAGCGCCTCGGCTGCCAGGTTGATGCCGGCAGTAATGGCCCCGCCAAGGTAATCGCCTTCCTTCGTCAGGGCATTGAAAGTGGTGGCCGTACCAAAGTCCATGATGCAGGCCGGACCGCCATACGAGTGCATGACTGCCACCGCGTCGCAGACCCGGTCCGCACCGACGGCTTTGGGATCTTCGTAGCGGATGCGAATACCCGTCTTGACGCCGGTATCCACCACCAGGGCACCTTGCTTCAGATATTCCTGGCAGGCCTGGGTCACCCGGCCGGTCAGCGGGGGAACAACCGATGAGAGACACACTCCTGTCAGGTCGGCAGGTGTGCACCCGGCATTGTTCAACAGGCCAAGCAATTGCAGACCATACTCATCCGGCATGCGGGCCTGGTCGGTTGCCAGCCGCCAATGATTGGTCAGCGTTTCGCCATCGTACAGGCCAATGGTCAGGTTGGTATTACCAAGGTCAATGGTCAAGAGCATGGTCTTATTATAGCGCTTCTATGATTTCTGCGATGAGGTCATACCGGCTGAACTGCGGCATCAGGTATACTCCCTGTGCCCAGGATTTGACTGCGTTAACCAACACCACCGACAGTTCAACGCCGACTTTCGCTCCGTCCTCCCCGGCGTCATTCATCCGTTTGCGCGTTTTTTCGGGGATGGATATCCCGGGAACCTCATTATGAAGAAAACTGACATGCCGGGCACTAACCAGCGGCAGGATACCCACCAGCACCGGACGATCGAGCGGACCATATTTAGCGGCATATTTCTCAAAGAAAACAGGGCCTTCTTCTGGACGAAAGATCGGCTGGGTCAGGAAGAAATCCGCACCGGCCTGTACCTTGCGGTAAGTATTGCGAATCTCCTGATCGGGGTCGGCCGGAACAAGGTTGAGCGCCGCGCCGACGAAAAAGCTGGTTGGCTGGCCGATGGAAGCACCGGAATGATCGACACCTGCATTAAAGCCCCGCTTGATGAGTTTGATCAAGCCGGAGGGTACCAGATCGTAGTTATCCATGGCTTCGGGGTAATCCCCCACCGAGGTCGGATCACCCATGACCACGAAGATGTTACGCAGACCGAGAGCATGGGCAGCCAGCAGGTCTCCCTGAACCCGCAGCAGATTACGCCCTCGGATCGGGAAGTGCAGCGTGGTTTCCACGCCAACCTGGTGCTGGATGATGTTGCAAACCGCCCAGGCAGACATACGCATGCGCGCCATGGGACTATCGGCCACATTGATCACGTCCGCGCCGGCTTCCTGGAGCAGGGAAGCCCCGGCAATGAGTTTATGGGTGGAGAGGCCGCGCGGTGGGTCCATTTCGGCGGAAATAATAAATCTCCCTTCAGCCAATTTTTTGGACAACTGGGAAGAGGGCTCGCCGGTGGAAACTTCTGAAGTTTCAATTGTTTCGTAAGAATGCAGCACCTGCGCACCGCAGCCGGGGAGATTGGCAACCAGCACCTCGTGCATGGCGCGGATATGCTGTGGGTTGGTACCGCAGCAGCCGCCAATGATATTGGCCCCGGCTTCACAGAATGCCATGGCATAATCACCGAAGTAATCCGGGTCAGCCGGGTACATGATGCGCCCGCCAACCTGTTCGGGCCAACCGGCATTTGGCTTGACCCACAACTTTGCCGAGGGGACGGCTGCATGCATGGACTTAAGCAGGCGCAGCAATTGCGCCGGGCCGCCCGAGCAGTTGACCCCGATCACATCTGCTTCCTGCTTTAACCAGAGTATGGGCCACTTTTTCGGGAGAATCGCCCAGGATGGTACGGTCATCGCGCGTGAATGTGACGGAAGCAATGACAGGCAATCCTGTGGCTGCATCACGCACGGCCTGGATGGCTGCCTGGATTTCGTACAGGTCACTCATGGTCTCGATGACGATCAAATCAACACCAGCCTTCGCCAGGGCCTGCGCTTGTTCGGTAAACGCGGCACGGGCTTGCTCAGGCTGGACGCGTCCAAAGGGCGCTATACGCACTCCCAGAGGTCCGATATCACCGGCCACAAATGCCTGCCCGGTGGCGGCTTGACGTGCCAGTTCGACCCCGGCTTGGTTGATAGCGTCCAGCTTGTCCTGGAGTCCACGCTGGCTGAGTTTGAAGCGGTTGGCGCCAAAGGTATTGGTCAGGAGAATCTGCGCCCCGGCTTCCAGGTACTCAACATGAATGCCGCGTACTGCAACCGGGTTGGTCAGATTTAGTTCATCGAAGCATTGATCAAAAGGGGTGCCGCGCGAGTGCAGGAGCGTTCCCATGGCCCCATCCGCCAGAAGTGGTGTAGGGGAGGAACGCAACAGAGACAGAAACTTACCGGTCATTTGATTTCCTGAATATGATTCTGATCATTTACCAAGACAATGGTTGGCTGCCATTCTTCTGGCAGAGGCTCGGGCAACTGGACATAGTTCAGGATAATGACGTGGTCACCGGGGTAAAGGAGACGTGCGGCAGCGCCATTGGGCTGGATCACTCCCGAGCCTGACTCCCCGGCAATCAGATATGTTTCCAAGCGAGCGCCGTTTTCAATATCCACCACCTGGACCAGTTCGAATGCATGCATTCCAGCAGCTTCGAGCAGGTTGGAGTCAACCATCAAGCTGCCTTCATAGTTGATATCCGCGCTAGTCACAATGGCTCGGTGGATCTTGGATCTTAAAAGAGTGCGAAGCACAACATAACCTCATCTCGTTAATTGGTCCACGCGGCTCTCCCCGGTGCTGAAATATTTCGCCTGAGGGTGGTGGATGATTATGGCGGCAGTGGATTGCTCCGGAACCAGTTGGAAAGCAGGTGTCAACGACATGCCCAGTTCTTTTTCAGCCGGCAGCAGGTTGAAAACCTTCCGGTGATCTTCCAAGTCCGGAACAGCCGGATAGCCCCAGGAATAGCGTTTCCCCTGTCCCTCCGGGATACCCAGTTCGCGGCGGATATGCTGATGCAAATACTCGGCGGTGGCTTCGGCAGTCTGAACCGCCAATCCGTGCAGGAAATACGCTTCAGTATAGTCGTTAGCGGCCTGAAGAGCATCGAATTGCTCAGTGGCCGCCTGGCCGACCGTGACCACTTGGAAGGCAACCACATCCATCTTGCCGGAGTTAAGCGGGGTGAAGTAGTCCGCCAGGCACAGGTGGTCATCATAGGGCTGGCGCGGGAAATAAAGCCGGGTCAATTCATCCATCTGCCCAATCTTTGAATAAGGGGAATAAATGATAAGGGCATCCCCATCCGCCTGGCAGGGGAAGAAACCATAAACGGCCTGCGGTTTGAGCCAGCCTTCTTTTAGGGCAGCATGCTTCATTTTACTCAGGCGGGAGGCAAATTCGGCTTTGAGTTGCTCCCAATCCGGGCCATGCGTGTTTTTGGCCCCCCAGGAAAGGCGGTAGAGTTCGTTGATATTGAGCTGCTCGAATATATTTTCAAGCGGCATCGAGCGGACGACTTTCGGTCCGTAGGAAACCCCATCCGGCAACCCGATCGGTTGGGTAACGATGTCGGAATGCTGCACGGATGTCCGGTCCAGGCGTGTGGGGGTCGCCCGTCCCACTTCCAGGTCGGCTTCCTTTCGAACCTGCTCCAGCAGGGCCGGTTTGCGCTGCGGGTCGATCAACTGGCCCATCGTTTCCAGTCCTTCGAACGCGTCCTTGCAGTAGAACACACCCGGCTCGTATGGATTCCCGTCCTCAGTGAAAAGGATGCGGCGGCCAAAACGTCGGTTGATGGCTGCGCCGCCCACCAGCACCGGGAACTTCAGCCCACGCCGTTGCAGTTCGTTAACAATGAGAGGCATCTGTTTGGAAGTGCTCACCAGCAATGCCGATAGACCGATCGCAGTGGCATTAACTTCGACAGCCCGGGTGATGATGGTCTCGGCAGGCACCTGCTTGCCAAGGTCGATGACCGTGTAGCCATTATTGGAAAGGATGGTCTTAACCAGGTTTTTGCCGATATCATGCACGTCGCCGTAAACGGTGGCAATCACGATCGTCCCTTTTGTGACCCCCACCACTTTTTCAAGATAGTTTTCGAGGTGTCCAACGGCCTTCTTCATCACTTCGGCAGACTGCAACACGAAGGGCAAGATCAACTCCCCCGCGCCAAACTTGTCGCCAACTTCTTTCATGGCTGGCAAAAGGACAGTATTGAGAATGTGGACGGCGGTTTCGTGGCGGGATCTGACCCCTTCTTGTCCTCTCCCGTCGGGAGAGGAGCTGGGCGAGAGGGAGCGATTAATAATCTCATCGATATCCGCCTCCACCCCTTCCTTGTGGCGGTGGAGGATGCGCCATTGCAGGCGCTGTTCGGGGGACATGCCTCCGGTTGGATCGAGGGCGGAATTATCGGCTGATTCGGGCGAAACGTGTTCAAAATGCCCAATGAAACGCTGCAAGGCATCCGGGCGGCGGTTGAAGATCAGATCCTCGGTCAGCTCTTTTTCGGCTGTAGGAATGTCAGCGTATGGTGTGACATGGGCGGGATTGATAATAGCCATATCCAGGCCTGCCTGTACGCAGTGATACAGCATGATCGAATTCAGCACGGGCCGGGCCTGCGTAGCCAGGCCAAAGGAAAGATTCGAGACGCCCCAGCGAGGCCAGCACTCCCGGCAGGTTTTGCTTGATAAGCTGGATTCCGGCAATGGTCTCGATGGCCGAGTTGGCGAATTCGGGGTCGCCAGTGGCCAGGGTGAAAGTCAGGGCATCGAAAACCAGCGCATCCGGGCGCAGACCATGCTCGGTGACGGCAATATTATAAATGCGTCGGGCGACTTCCAGTTTGCGCGCGGCAGTTTTTGCCATGCCGCTCTCATCAATGGTCAGCACAATGACAGCCGCGTTGTAGGTCCTGGCCAGGGCAAAAACCTTGTCGGCCTTGGTCCGGCCTGCTTCGAGGTGGGTTGAGTTGATGAGGCAGCGCCCGGGGGCTGTCTGGAGGGCAGATTCGAGCACGTCCAGTTCAGTGCTATCGATCACCAGCGGCACATCCACACCCATCTCCAGTTTTTTGATCACGTTGTGCATCAGCGCGACTTCGTCAGGGCGTTCGGTCACTGCAGTGGATATATCCAGGGCATGCGCACCAAAGGTTACCTGTTCACGGGCAATTTCGAGAATTGAGTCGTAATCTTCCGCAAGCAGCAGGCGCTTGAACTTCTTGCTGCCCTGGGCATTACAACGTTCCCCAATCAGAAGCGGAGGCGGGTCCTGCTGCATGCCCGTGGCAGAAATGGCAGAGGACAGGCGGGGGGATGCGTGATCCGGGCGGGCAGGATGGGCATGGGAACCAAGTTTTTCGACCAGCATTTTTAGATGGGCCGGGGTGGTGCCACAGCAGCCTCCCACCACCGAAATATTATTTTTTTCGACGAACTCCATCAGCGCCTGCGCAAACGGTTCCGGTTCAAGCGGGTAGACAGCTTGCCCATCCACATTGAGCGGAAGGCCGGCATTGGGAATGCAGGAGACCGGCAGGCTGGATTGTTCCCCGAGGATGCGGATGGGCTCGCGCATGTGCTCGGGGCCGGTGGAGCAATTCAGGCCAATCACGTCGATGGGCATGTCTTCGAGAATGGTGAGGGCAGCAGCCATGTCAGTGCCAAGCAACATGCGACCGGTGGTATCCAGCGTGACCTGTGCCTGAATCGGCAGGTTGGTGCCGGTCTCGGAAAAGGCTTTCTGGATGCCGGTGATGGCGGCCTTGACTTCGAGAATGTCCTGGGATGTCTCGATCAACAGCAAGTCCACGCCACCCGCGATGAGACCGATGGCCTGTTCGCGGAAAACATCTGCCAGATCCATAAAGCTGACATTGGAGAGATCAGGATCGTCGGCAGAAGGAAGCCGGCCGGAGGGACCGATCGAACCGGCCACGAATCTTTCCTTCACGCCTGTTCTCTCCGGGTGGGAGAGAAGACTCTCTTCCCCCTGCGGGGATAGGGATAAGGGTGCACGGGAAAACTCATCCGCCAGCCGGCGCGCCAGAGATGCAGCGGCAGTATTTATCTCGATCACCCGCCCGGCCAGTCCATATTCCGCGAGGGTAAGGCGGTTGGCGCGGAAGGTATTCGGTCTCGATCACATCCACACCTACATCGAGGAACGAACGGTGAATCTTTTCGACCGCATCGGGACAGGAAATAACCAGGTAATCGTTGCAACCGTTATATTGCTCGCCGCCAAATTCTTTGGGGGTGAGGTTCATTTTTTGCAAGTTGGTACCCATCGCGCCGTCGAACACCATTACTTTTTGATCAAGGGCATCCAAATAACGGCGGTTGGTGTAGTTTCTTTGCATGACTAACTCCGATCAGAGACACTGCTTTTTAGATAGTGAAATAAATCTCTTCACCAGGATTGGATTGGCAGTCGATTAATGCATAAGCAATTCTGCTCATAAAGCTACCTAATTCGGATGATTCTGGTTGACTTTTATCACAGGCGCGCAGGATTGTCAAATCGTTGCCAGAGCATTCAGACAATTAGCTTAAAAACGACATTTTCTTGACTTTTACCCCCCTTTTGTGCTAGATTAAGGTATCTTTTTTCTTGAGGTCTGTATGCATCACGAACGCGTTTCAGAAAATGTTTACTGGTTCCAAAGTGAAATCTATGCACAAGTTACTGCCGGTGTAGTAGCCGGGCCACAATGGGCCATCGTCATTGACACTCTGGCCCTACCCGAAGAAACCCTCGCCATCCGCGATTTTGTGGAACACGAAGTGGGGATCCAGGTTCGTTATGTCATCAACACTCATTACCACGCTGACCATACCTGGGGCAATTGTTTCTTTCCCGGAGCGACCGTCATTGCTCATTCCCTGTGCCATGATTTACTGGCCGAGCGTGCCATTCCAGCACTTGAGAACGTCCGCAAGCAGAATTCAGCTTTCCGCCAGGTAAAGATCGTCCTGCCACACCTTACATTCGACCAGGGAGTACTGACACTGCGTGTTGGCAAAAAAAACCTGACCATCATGCCCGCCCCCGGACACAGTTCGGATGGGATTGCCGTCTTGATAGAGGAAGACCGCGTCCTGTTCGCCGGAGATGCCTTCATGCCTTTGCCTTACGTGGTGGATGGCGATGCAGATGAAATGGCTGCCACCATCAAAAAAATCGGGAGAATGGGTTTGGAGAACATCATCCAGGGACACGGTGACATTATCCTGCGAGGCGAGATCGAAGCAGCCGTAAGGGAAAACCTGAATTACCTGACCAACATCCGCAAGGTGGCTAAAACCGCCGCCCGGCGCAAAGTTCCTGCAGATTATCTGGATGAAAATAATGTCGAAAGCAGTGGGAAAAGCCGCGTCAACCTGAGTGGTCTAGCGGAAGAACTGCATCGCCGCAATCTGCTGGCGCTGCTCCGGCAGGAACAGGCAGAAGCAGAATCAAATAAGAAAAAGTAAAAAGCAGACCTCCGACCTGTCAAGTGGAGCGGCTGCGCTTATTCAATCCTGCCGGATACCCTGGCCCGTTTGCGTTTCTCGAGCATTTCAGGAAAGCCATGGCGACGTTCTGTACCTTCTATTAAATGGTCAATATTGGGACGCAATGTCCAGACCAATAATATCTCAGCCACTACGCCATAAATAATGTATTGCCAAGGTCCCAAACCGAGGGCCGCCCGCGCCCCAAAAATAATGATGGCCATCAATCCAATACTTAAGGTGGTGACCGATGCATAACCAATTCCATACCATATCAATAGGGAGAGCGGAAGAAGGATCAGAGCTGCCGGAGGCCAGAGACCCAGCGCTCCACCTTCAGTCGCAGCGCCGCCGGCTCCGCCGTGCAAGCGCACGCGGCCATCTGGACCTCGCTCGATCAGAAAAATGGAGTAATTGTGCCCAAGGATTGCGGCTATGGGAGCAAAGACATGCATCCACACATTGGTGGTAATTGCCTGCGCCAACCAGACCGACGCTGCGGATTTTAGAATATCCAGAATGGCGGTCAGAAGACCGGCCCAGAGTCCAGCAGCGCGCATGGCATTTGTTCCACCAGTCCGCCCACTTGCAATGGTGCGTACATCCTTGCCTGTCATCAATTTCACAACAACAAGTCCAAATGGGATGGAACCGAGAATATACGCCACGACCATGATACCGGCGTCAACCAGGAACTGCATCAAATACTCCTCAGACTAAGAACTTTAGCACCATTGATAACACAAAAAACCAATAAAAGACACTGTAAGCCGCTCCACCTGCAAAGAACTGCTTGATTTTCGTATGGAATCATGTATAATATTGGTGGGTAGGGAATCCTACACAAACGCATCTCTGGTTCAGAGATGCTTGTATTTTCTTAGGACAAGACCATGACTGCAACATTCCTGACCAAAGAAGGCTATCAAAAACTAGCTGATGAGCTTGAATTCCTGCGAACCACCAAGCGCAAGGAAGTGGCTGAACGTTTGCACGAGGCTATGGAAGGGGGAGAGTTGATCGAAAATGCCGAATATGAGGCTGCCAAAAATGAACAGGCCTTTGTAGAAGGCCGAATCCAGGAATTGGAAATGATCCTGGCTTCGGCACGCATCATCGAGGAACAAAACGCTGACACGACCACGGTTCAGGTTGGTGATACAGTGGTAGTCAAGGAAGGCAGTAACAAACCGGAAGAATATACCATTGTCGGTGCTGCAGAAGCAGATCCGCGCAAAGGTAAAATTTCGAATGAATCTCCGCTGGGCAGGGCATTGCTCAACCGCGGCATCGGCGATGATGTAACCGTTGAAGCTCCCGGCGGGACATTCAAAGTCCATGTAGTTAAGATCAAATAGACTTGGGGCATGCCCATTCCGGCCCCGCGCATCATGTCAAATGCGCGGGTTTTTTTATTTATTTGCTCCGACCGCGTTATCAAGCCAGAGAAGACCAGAGTGATGGATGGTAAAATACCGTCAGAAAGGCTTTACCATGACCGAATATACTTCCCTTGAAAAAATCCGTCTCGAGAAAATCGATGAACTGGCCAAAGGAGGGATTGACCCATTTCCCACCCGGGCTGACGGACGCATACCAGCATCCAGGCCATCGCGGCCTTCGAAACTGCCGAGAAAGCTGCCCAAGAAGGCCAGCCGCCCGCCGAGGTGAAAGTCACACTTGGCAGGGCGCATCCGCGCCACGCGTCCCATGGGCAAGATCACCTTTGCGCACATCGAAGATGGCGACGGCCGTATCCAGTTGTTCTTGCGTGTGAACGACCTTGGTCAGGAACGGATCGACTTCTTTGACAAGATGTTTGACCTAGGCGATTTCATCCAGGCTTCGGGAGTCATGGTTCGTACACGGACCGGGGAAGTGACACTGCTTGTCCACGACTTCCGGCTGTTAGCCAAGGCTGTCAGTCCGCTACCGGCAGCCAAGGATGAGGTTATGGAGAACGGTGAAACTGTCCGGCACGCGGCACTGGAAGACCCGGAATTGCGCGCACGACAGCGTTATGCAGACCTTGCCGTCAACCCGGAGGTGCGTGAAACCTTCCGCAAGCGGGCCGGCATCATCCGGAATCTGCGAGAGTTTCTGGATGAGCATGGGTTTCTCGAGGTTGAGACACCCATTCTGCAACCCTTATACGGCGGAGCAGCAGCCAGGCCTTTCACCACGCATCACAACCAGCTCAAGCAGGACCTGTACCTGCGAATTTCCTTTGAACTCTATTTGAAACGTTTATTGGTCGGAAACCTGGAACGCGTGTATGAGATTGGACGCGATTTCCGCAATGAAGGCGTTTCCTACAAACATAACCCGGAGTTTACCCAATTGGAATTCTATTGGGCATATGCAGATTACCTCCAGGTGATGGAACTGACCGAACAGATGGTCTCGTCAGCCTGTCAAAAAGTAAATGGGACAATGAAAGCGGCCTACCAGAACTACGAGATCGATTTCACGCCTCCATGGAAACGTTTGGAAATGCGGGCCGGGTTGAAAGCAGTCACCGGGATCGATATCTCTGAACAAGCCGATGCGCAAAGCCTGTACAAGGCCCTGGTCAAGACCGGGAAACAACCGGATCCGAAGGCAACGCGCGGCAAGTTGATCGATTTCATGCTCTCGGAATTCCTTGGAACCAACCCTGATTCAACCCACTTTTTTGTATGATTACCCACGCGATATTTCCCCCCTGGCAAAATCGAAACCGGGAGATGGCTTGACCGTGGAACGTTTCGAGGGTTACGTGGCCGGGTTTGAGCTTTGCAACGCTTTCACCGAACTCAATGACCCACTCGACCAGGAACAGCGTTTCCTGGAAATGGGCCGCGACTATGCCACAGATGACGAAGAGAAGCATCCCATGGATGAAGATTACCTGCGCGCCATGCGCTATGGAATGCCACCTTGCGGCGGGTTTGGTATGGGCGTGGATCGATTAACCATGCTCCTGACAAATAAACACTCCATCCGTGAGGTGCTGTTATTCCCGCATCTACGGGAAGCAGGAGATTAAGAATTCATTCAATAATTCAGGAAAAGATTATATATTGATCGTTTGATAATTCTTGGACAATAAAATATGTTAAGTAGGTAATAAACAAAATCGCTCTGCCAAAGGATCCCTTGTAGCGATTTTTTCTCTTGGAAGGACCAACCTGGCCACTTTATTAAGCACTTGCTGGCATTAAAACAAAAAACGGTAAATCAGGAAAACCCGATGTAACGGTGTAAAATACCTGAAATAGAATGCCTTCCAACCGAATGTCCACGAATACTGTTACCCTTGCACTTGGCACTAACCTGGGAGACCGTCCCGAAAACCTGCGAGCGGCAATAGCAGCCCTGCCACCAGTTGTAACCGTGCTGAAGCAATCGTTTATTTATGAAACACTGCCCTGGGGCGTGATCGACCAACCCAGTTTCTTAAATATGGTCATAATTGGCAAAACGCTTCAAAAGCCTCAGGAACTTTTAAAAAACCTAAAAGAATTAGAATCCCGGTTGGGGCGCGTCCCCAGCATACAATATGGGCCGCGTAAGATTGATATTGACATCCTTTTCTACGGTAATCTCATCTTTGACTCGCCCGAATTAACCCTGCCTCATCCACATTTGCACGAACGCGCTTTTGTGCTGGTGCCGTTGGCGGACCTGGCACCGGAGCAAATCCATCCGATCCTGGGGAAAACGATCCGTCAATTGCTGGCAGAGGTGGAAACATCAGGAGTGACCCGATACGGATAAACCAATCGATCTGATTCGGGCAGAACCTGCCCTGGCCTGGAAACTGGCGGTAAAAATTCTTGGAAAAGATGAGGAATAACCCGATGCACGGGTCGCCCAGGCAGAAGTAAGGGAAGCACCATTGGTAAAGAAGTTGATCGAGACCTGTGACAGCAGTCGCGGTGCTTATAAAAAATGGGGTGGGGCACACTGGGTTTTGTCTCTTCTGGGCGACCTGGGTTATCCAACCAAAGAAGAAGCCTTGCACCCTTTTATGGAAGAAACACTTAACACCTGGTTGAGTGTGAAACATGAAATCCAAACACATGCAGATGATCAACGGACGGGTGCGGCGCTGCGCTTCGCAGGAGGGATACGCGATCTGGTGCTCATTGCGGCTGGGTTTCGCGGACAGCCGGACCAGTGAACTGGTCAGCCGCCTTTTGAAATGGCAATGGCAGGATGGCGGTTGGAATTGCGACAAGGTTCCTGAAGCAAACAAATCTTCGTTCATGGAAACACTGATCCCATTAAGAGCATTGGGATTGTATGCCAAAGTCACAGGAGATACCAAGGCCAGGGAGGCCGCCGAACGTGCTGCTGAGGTTTTTCTGACGCGCCAATTGTTCAAGCGTCGCCAGGATGGTAAGGTGATCAACCATGAGTTTGTTCGGCTGCATTACCCATGTTATTGGCATTATGATATTCTTTTCGGCCTGAAAGTGATGGCTGAGGCCGGCTTCATCCGGGATCCACGCTGTGCTGCTGCCCTAGCCTTGCTTGAATCTAAGCGTCTGCCGGATGGGGGTTATCCGTCAGAGGGATCTTTTGCTCGTACGAATCGCCCGGGAGTGAGCGGTTTTTCTCCGATTAAGTGGGGCAGGATGAGTGAAAAATACATGAACCCGTTCGTTACAGCGGACGCGTTCTACGTGCTGAGGATGGCCGGGCGTCTACCGGAAGCAGTATAATAATTCGGACAGGAGACCTCGCATGACTGAACCCAAGCCACTTCATTGGAAGCCCGAACCCGGAATTGGCTTTTAGCGTCATTCGCCGACCGGATGGCGGAATGAACCTGACCTTTCACCGATCTCACGGATGCCACCATCCAGCATCGGCATGATTTTGCGCTGGAACATTTGCTTGGCTCAGACCACCTGACGCGCAATCTGTACGATCTGCGACAGGTGAAAGAAATTCCAGCGAAGGCTGTCAATGTTGCCATCGAAGTTAACAGTGACCCGGCTGCGCGCAATATCCGTGTGGCTGTGGTGGTTGCCAGCGATAAAGTAGGCAATGCGGTGCGGGAGCTGTACTACCAATCCTTACCGGAGACTTCCGCAGCCATCAAGATTTTCTCAGATTTAGATTTGGCGGAAGTCTGGGCTAAGCCGTCCACTAGACCAGATGGCTTGATTTCTCAAATGGTATCTTCCGGCTTAAGCCCTACAGGATTGCACATGCCCTCATTGATTTTCGGGAAACGTTCCCTGAATTGGGGCGAAAGAACCTATGTGATGGGAATCTTGAATCTCACCCCAGACAGTTTTTCAGGGGATGGATTGATGGTTCCACAACCTCCTGGCCGCCTGCCCATTAATGAGGAACCCGGTTTGCAACAAGCAAGTCGATTCCTCGCGGCGGGCGTAGATATTCTGGATATCGGCGGAGAATCGACCCGTCCCGGCTCTCAACCAGTGGATACCGAAGAAGAATTGCGCCGGGTGCTTCCAACCCTGCGGGCCATCCTGGGAAAATTTCCCGATGCTATGGTTTCCATAGATACGTATAAAGCTGTAGTAGCTGAAGAAGCGCTCAAAGCGAGGGCTTTCCTTGTCAATGATGTCTGGGGCTTGCGCGCCGATCCGGACCTGGCGAGGGTGGTTGCCCGGTACAATGCCCCGGTGGTTCTGATGCATAACCGGTCAAAGCCTGCCAATGTGGAGGTGCGTGAGCGGCTCGGTAAAGCCTATTTAGGCTCAGAATATCAGGATTTATTGGAAGATATCAAACGCGAGTTGCTGGGGTCGGTCGAGATCGCCCGGTCTGCAGGAATCCCGGATGAACACATCATTCTTGATCCTGGGATTGGTTTTGGTAAAACGGCCGAACAAAATCTCGAACTCATCAATTCCCTGGCCGAGATCCGGGCTTTGGGTTTCCCTGTGTTGCTCGGGCCGTCGCGCAAGTCCTTTATCGGTTACACGCTTAACCTGCCACCTGACCAGCGTCAGGATGGGACTGCAGCCTGTGTGGCCATTGGCATCGCCCGTGGAGCCGACATTGTTCGGGTGCACGACGTGGAACCCATGCTGCAGGTGGCGCGCATGACGGATGCAATCGTAAGGCAAAAATGACCCATGTCTACTGATTACGATAACGACCTCCTGCGGGAAGGAATCCTCCATTACAGGGTAAAGGAATTCGAAATCGCTCGCAATTACATCGAACGCGCGCTGGAAACCGCTGACGATCAGGAAACGCGTGCACAGGCGAATTATTATCTTGGTCTGCTGAGCGAAGACCCAATCCAGAAACGCAAGTATCTGGAAGAGACCCTGGCGATTGACATGACCCATGCGGAAGCCCGGCGTGCGCTGGCTGTATTGGATGGCAAGCTCAAAACCACCGAAGTCATCGACCCGGATAGGTTGCCCGTACCGATCAGTGGATCTGAAACTGTGCAGGCTGACCGTTTCTTCTGCCCGAAATGTGGCGGGCGGATGGTCTTTAATCCAAATGGAGACTCGCTTATTTGTGAATACTGCAACCAAAATCAACCATTGACTACCAAGGCAGCCACCATGGAAAAGGATTTTATTGTTGCCATGGCGAATGGATCGGGCCAACGCAATCCGGTGACAGTTCAGACTTTCAGATGTCAGGGTTGCGGGGCAACTTTTATCCTTGCGCCGCATGAAATCTCTGCCACTTGCGCCTACTGCGGCTCAACCCATGTTGTTGCCGTGGAAGAAAAACTGCAGATGATTGAGCCAGACTCAATTCTGCCAATGGCTCTCGACCAGAAACAGGCTAGCCGGAATCTTATTAATTGGGTGGAAAGTATGAAAATCACATCCCACGAGAAGGTACAGGCGCGTTGCGGTCTATACTTACCAGTCTGGATGTTCGACATCATTGGTTCCATTCCTTGGAACGGAAAGATTTACCGTGACAAGCGCAATGTGCCCGTCTCTGGTCAGAATGACATCAATTCATACGATATCCGCATCCTCGGCTCGAAAAAGTTGGCCGACTTGATGGTTGAAACACTACCTGAATTCGATTTGTCCCTCGCAACCGCCTATGATGCGCGTTTTTTGGCTGGGCTGGATAGCCGAAGTATATGATCTTCCCATGGCAGAAGCATCACTGGATGCCCGTCAGATCGCTGTGGAACACTTCCGTGCCATGATCCACCAGAAATTCGGCCAGGTTCACAATCTGGGCTATTCCACTTCTGGCATTATGATCAGCGGGTTCAAGCTCATCCTTGTGCCGGCCTGGGTGGCGGATATCAAAATCCACGACCAAAACTGGCATGTGCTTATTAACGGTCAGACTGGCTCGGTTCACAGCAAAATCCCTGAGCGAGGCATGGCTGGTTGGTTGGATGATATGCTCGGAACCAAGCCAATATGAACCATCCAGGCAACTGATTATTAATAACAATTTCTTAAAATTACAATGTCTATACTAACCATTATCCGCCAGCGCCGTCATCGTCGCAGCCAGATTCGCAGTAGTGCCCAACAGCGTTCTCAGCGGTTGGCTTTGGGGTTCGGTTTTGCTATCAGCGCTGCACTTGTGCTGGCGGTTCTGGCTGCAGTTCTGGCATATGCCGGATTGACCAGCGGACTGCCTCCGGTCGAGGAATTATCCATCCTGCTAAATCCCAATGATGGCCAATTGCTCCAGCCAACGCGGCTATATGATCGCACCGGTCAGCATCTGCTGGCCGTGCTAGGCTCACAGTGATAGTCCACGCATTTACGCCCACCTCAGTCAAATGCCTCAAACTCTGATCAACGCCACGGTCGCCGTAGCAGAGCCGGATTTCTGGTCATCTTCGGGATATGTAATCGCCGGCTGGCAGGATCCCGAAACCCATCCCACCCTTGCACAGCAATTGGTATCCGAACTGTTGCTGGGGGGCCAGCCGCCTTCGCCGCTTCGCGCCATTCATGAACGCATGCTGGCAGCACAGATCACAACTCGCTACGGAAGGCCACAGGTGCTGGAATGGTACCTGAATAGCGCCGATTACGGTCATTACGCCTACGGCGCTGAAGCCGCTGCACAGTTCTACCTCGGCAAATCGGTTACACAGATCAACCTGGGGGAAGCCGCCTTGCTGGCGGCCATCAGTCAGGCTCCCGCCATCAATCCCATTGACGCGCCCCGGCTGGCCGAACGTAACCGCCTGCTGGTAATACGGGACATGTTGGAACAGGGATTAATCACGCCTGAAGATGCAGCACAGGCAGTTCGAAACCCTCCATCCACCCGCCACCAACCACCTGTAGAAGAGGGGACCGAAGGCAACGGAAGTATCGCACCGGCTTTTGTCAGTCTTGCACTTTCCCAAATGGATTTGTCATTCGGCGCCGGCAGGGTGGAACGCGGCGGTTTGACCATTACGACCAGCCTGGATTATGACCTGCAATTACAAACCTTCTGCGCCGCTCAAACTCAACTCCAACGCCTGGCTGGATCCCACGTAGATGTGCCCGCTGCAGACGGGTCTACCTGTTCGGCTGCCAACCTGTTGCCCGCCCTGCCACCGGGTGAGAACCTTCAGCAAGCTTCGGCTAGTATCGTCCTGCTTGACCCACAGACCGGGCAGGTGCTGGCGGCTGTAGGGGATTTGAACGCGGGTGTACAAGCAGCTGCGCTCCTATCGCACCCTGCTGGTACAATCATCACTCCATTCATCTACCTGACCGGTTTTTCGCGTGGTCTCAACCCGGCATCACTGAGTTGGGATATCCCAGATAATACTCCGGCACTCGGCCAAATCTACCATGGTCCTGTGCGCTTGCGTACGGCGCTTGTAAATGACTACCTTCCACCGGCTGTAAATTTGCTTGAACAAATGGGACAGGAAAGTTTGCAAAGCATCGCGGCACCCTTCGGCATTGTGTTCCCGTCCGGTATTCACCTTATTCAGGATGATTTCAATACTTCACCGCTCGGTCTGGCGGAGGCTTATGGGATCTTCGCGAATGACGGAAATCTGGCCGGGCAGACCTTTGGCAACAGCAATCTCCGTCCTTCTGCAGTGTTGAAAGTAAGCAGCCTGGACCATTCCATCTGGGCCGATTGGACGGCCTCCCAGACACGCCCGCTGCTCAGTCCACAATTGGATTACATCATGAACCAGGTCCTGAGCGATGAGACAGCCCGCTGGCCATCGCTGGGACATCCCAACGCACTTGAAATCGGCCGGCCGGCCGGGGCGAAACTGGGAAATACCCTGGATCGTTCAGGAGCGTGGACGGTGGGTTACACGCCTCAACGTGTGGCTGTAGTCTGGTTGGGACCGGTGTCTCAACAGAGCGCTGGTGCTGCTTCGTCTCCCATGCCACCAGTTCTTTCTGCCGGCCTCTGGCATGCCGTGATGCAGTATGCAGTTCGCGATCTGCCGTCGGCAAGCTGGGATATGCCCTCCGGTATAGTGACGGCGGCGGTCTGCGACCCTTCCGGCTTGCTGCCAACCCAAGCCTGTCCGAACGTGGTAAATGAAATCTTCCTGGATGGACGCCAGCCTGTTCAGACCGACACACTATTCCAGACTTTTGAGATAAACACTGAGACCGGTTTGCTTGCGACCGTCTTCACGCCTCCAGAATTGGTTCAGAAGCGTAATTACATGGTTGTGCCGCCGGAGGCGCGTCTGTGGGCAAAGGATGCCGGTATTCCCGCACCCCCAACGGCTTATGACACTTTCCAGGAGCCTGCCGTGCAACCCGACGTGCATATCAGTTCCCCGGAGATGTTTGCAGACGGACGTGCCAAGCTCGAGATCCGCGGCAGCGCGACCGGAACGAACTTCGCCTGGTACCGGCTGGAATATGGGCAGGGACTATATCCAAGCGGTTGGGTGCAGGTCGGCTCAGACAACCACTCTCCGGTGACCGAAGGTCTCCTGGGCGAGTGGGATACGACCAATCTAAACGGGCTTTACTCCCTGCGCCTGATGGTGGTCCACAGCGATCAGCGCGTTGACCAGGCTGTGGTGCAGGTGACGTTGGATAACACCCCACCCCAGGTGGCCATAACATATCCGCAGACAGGACAAACGTTAAGTGCCGCGCAAGAACCACAAGTGGCGCTGCAAGCACAGGCCAGTGATCCATATCTGACTAAGGTGGATTTTTATATGGATGATGTTTTAGTGGGAGAGTCAAGCATGGCACCCTTTGGCGTGGTCTGGACTGCCAAAACCGGGAGGCATTATTTAAAAGTAATGGCAGCCGACCTGGCTGGGAACACTGCGGAAACCGAGGTCAATTTCACGGTGGGGAATTAATAAATCAGTTACTGTCTGATGCATTGGATGCCAACTGTATTTACCCGATCATCCCCGCAGTTTTGGCGTTTCTCTACACGCAGCCTACAATCCGTTACCAATCTATTTCTTCTTAAATAATTCTCCCAAACCAAACAGGAGCGCGGCACCTATGAGAAGGAAGAAACCATTCACCCTGGAAAGCCAGAAGGCGAACCCCGAAAGAATTGCCGAAACAGTGGAGATGATATACCACACGCGTTTGCTCTTTAACCAACCTCGAAATGATAAATAAGCCACAATCAAAGCCAATAATAGAAGAAAGCAATTGACCAGGATTTTAGTAACCACGGATTCTCCTCTCTATGTGGGCAACTGCATTTTACGTTATTTTAAGCCATCCCGCCACCACCCAGGGAAGCATGGCAAAGAAACCAATCAATGCCAGCCCGCCTGCCCCGCTGAGCAGGGAAGCGAGAATGATCCCCAAAGCAGTCACCAGGTAGCTCCCCAGCGCCAGCCGGTCGAACACTGCCCCGGCAGGTTTTACACGCTTGCGTTCAAGCCACAGATACAGGGCAAAGGTGGTGAAGACCGTCAGCCACCAGCCCCAGAAGTTCTGCAGGGGGATGCCGAAGTAGGTGCCTTTCACTTCCCATACCCAATTGCCGCCTGCCACCATCAGTGGGTCCATGATCAGATCCCAGGCGGTATCACCAGCCCACCTGTCGCGGCTACGGTTAGTACCCGTTGCCAGCGGCTCCAACCGGAGGGCACCAATCTATCGGCGATGACGAAGGAAGGGTAGCTCATCATGTACCATGCCAGCGGGATCAGGTAGGGGACCAGCCCGAGGAACTTAGGACCAAGAGAATTGGTGTAATGATATGGGCCGTAGATCCAACCGGTTGCCACACCAACACTCTCAAACAGCAGGCTGATTATAAAAACCAGCGCCAGCAACCATAAAGAGGGCACCCATCCTTCGCGCTGTTTGGCATGCAGAAGAGCAAAAGCAAAACCTGCCAGGGTAACCAGGGGGGTAGTGACACGGGAGGAAACAATCCCCAGATTGGAACCGAGGATGGAAAAGATCGTTATCAGAGCATACAAAATCAGCAAGGCAATCGTAATGCGGCGAAGAATCATTTTAGCTCCTGACAGATTACTTAATATTATAAGTCTTGGGGGAAATTTGGAATTCGTGTGATGAAGGAAAAGCCGTGGTTTTATCAGGCGTATTTCGGAACGCCAAACAAAGTTGGGGGTTGCATTTCATGATATGGCGCGCCGGTCCAGCCGCGCCTTTATACATAAAATCTCTACGCAACACCATACGGTTAGGTGTATACTCCTTCACAAAATCCTAGCAGGAGAATGCCAAATTATGAAACGTGCAGTCAGCATCAGCATCGGGTCGCCCAAACGCGATAAGGCGGTCACCGTAAATTTGCTGGGTGAGCAAATCAGCATTGAACGAATCGGGACAAATGGTGATATGGAAGCCGCCGCTCTCAAATATAAGGAACTCGACGGCAAGGTGGATGCTTTCGGCGTAGGCGGGGCCGACCTGGGCTTGATGGTGGATGGCAAATGGTATCGTCTTTATTCGGTCGAGAAGATGGTACGCTTCATCAAAGAAACGCCGGTGGTGGACGGTACCGGTCTAAAAAACACCCTGGAAAGAAAAGCAGCTCCTTTTGTGGAAGCCAAACTGGGCGATTACATCCAGAAGAACGGCGGGAAGAAAGCTTTTGTCATGACCGGGGTAGATCGATGGGGGCTGGCGCACGGGTTTGTGGAAGCCGGTTATGAATGCACCTTTGGTGATTTCATGTTCTCCCTGGGTATGAACATCCCTTTGCACACGGAAAAGCAAATTAAAACCCTGGCGGGGATACTCATGCCCATCGCCGGACGCCTGCCCTTCGAATGGGTTTACCCGACCGGCGAGAAGCAGGAAGAACGCAAGCCCAAGTACCCGAAGTGGTTCAAGTGGGCCACCGTGGTGGCAGGCGACTGCCTTTATATCAAGCGCTACATGCCGGACGATATGCAAGGTAAAGTGGTGGTGACGAACACCACCACAACCCAGGATGTGGAGCTCTTCCGAAAATGCGGAGTGAAATATCTGGTCACCACCACTCCAATCCTGGATGGACGCTCATTCGGAACTAACATGATGGAATCGGCCTTGATCGCCCTTTCGGGCAAGAAACGGGCCCTTACTCATGACGAATATGAGGAAATACTGGCAAAACTAGGTTTTGTTCCATCTTTACAGGAATTGAATTAACTTAACAGGCAGGGATTCCTATTTCCTAAATGGAAAAAGGAAGCATTCTTAATTTTTCTTAAGGAGTCATATGATGGATGCTATCGTTACTGCGGGAGGAATCCCGCTCCCGGAAGAACCCCTCTATCCAGCCACACTAGGAGAAGCCAAGGCACTTGTCGACGTGGCCGGCAAGCCCATGGTCCAATGGATCCTGGATGCCCTGAGCGAAGCCAGGATGGTTGACAATGTCATCATCGTTGGTTTGACCGAGAAAAGCGGCCTGGAATGCAGCAAGAAAATGTACTTTGTATCCAACCAGGGCAAGATGGTGGCCAACCTTCAAGCCGGAGCCAGGAAAGCAAAAGAAATCAACCCGCAAGCCCAGCATGTGTTGATGGTCTCTTCGGACATTCCTGGCATTACCGGCGAAATGGTCGATTGGGTGGTAAATACCGACATGCAGACCGATCTGGATGTCTATTACCATATCATCCAGCGTGACGTCATGGAAAAGCGTTTTCCCGGGTGCAAGCGAACCTGGACCCACCTCAAGGATATGGAAGTGTGCGGGGGAGATATGAACATTGGCCGCATCAGCCTGCTGTTGAGTGAAGATACGGATATTTGGGAAAAGATAACGGATGCGCGCAAGAGTTCCATTGAAGCAGGCAGCGCTGGTCGGTTTCAGTACCGCCTTCATGCTCCTGACCGGTCAATTGACCCTTGAAAAGGCCGAGACGAATATCATGGCGCGGTTGAATATTTCAGGCAAGGCAGTCGTCTGTCCCTACGCCGAAGTGGGCATGGATGTCGACAAGCTTTTCCAACTTGAAATTATGCGCGAAGACCTAAAAAAACGTCTCAGGAAAGCAGAGCGCGCCTCGAAAAGTGCAGAGACAACTGAAGGGAAAAAGCTTCCAAAAAAAACGGCAAAAAAGTGAGCTGGGAGCAACTGCTGACTCTGGACGCTCGTATTACCGCACAACTGCGGGTGGCCGAGCGTCCGGGTTTATTAAGGACCTGCGCAGCTTTTCTTGCGCATTCAGGCGATTCATGGTTCTGGTGGGCGGGATTGGCCCTGTTGTGGTGGCTTGGCAACCCGTTCTGGCGGCCTTGGGCGCTGATCGTGCTCCTTTCCATCATTTGCCTGGCGTTAATCGTGTTGTCAATCAAATTCACCATCCGCCGACGCAGACCGCAGGGTGAATGGGGCAGGTTATATCGCAGCACTGATCCGCATTCCTTCCCGTCCGGTCACGCCGCACGGGCAATCCTGATCGGTGTGCTAGCCATCGGGTTGGGACCGGGATGGCTGGCATTACTTTTATGCATTTGGGCGCCGCTCGTGGCAGTGGCTCGCGTGGCGATGGGATTGCATTATTTCTCGGACATAGCTGCAGGTGCTTTACTGGGAGCAATCGCAGGCGGCGTTGTTTTGCTGATCAAATAGGAAAACAATGAAATATTAAAACTCTCCGGAAGGGTAATCCTCGCCGGAGAATTTTTAGAAATAATTCTTACTTGGCTGCCTTCAAGGAAGCTTTTAGATTTTGCAAGGCCTCCACAGGGGTTGGATCCATCCCATAAGACATCGCCAGATAGTAAGCCATATAATCCCCAAAGTGCAAAGCCGTCCAGAGATGTGCCAGCCGGGATTCTCCGTTTGCATGATAAACATCCGTGTTAAGGCCTGCAACCATAAAACCCTGCCGTGTCAAATCCGCGCGCAGACAGTTGTGGGGGTGGTCAGAGGGAGCAGAAAGGAAAAGGGTCATCGTCTGCATCAACACCTCGGGATTTTCCAACCCTGCCAGGGCGTTGTGGTCCGCTTCGGGGAGGAATTCAAAACCGGCACCAGCCTTGGCAATCTCATTGATTTGTCCCTTCCAGCGACGTGCCACAGGGGCCAGGATGCCGGAACCATACACATTTACCCAACGCCCCACCAACTGCCCGGCTATGCGTTTGGCCGGGTTCTGCGCCACCGGTACTTGCGCGCGCAGGGTTTCCTGCTGGGAGCGCATCCCCGCCAGCGCTTCGAGCAGATCTTCCTCTGGATTTGGAATCAAATCCATGCGGGAAAAAAATGCCAACAACAGCCCAAACGAAAACCCTACCGCAGCACGCGGCTGTCCTTTATGGTTGAATTTCCAGACTGGCACATTCTGAGCCGCAGCGCGTTGGTCCAATTCTCCACCGGTACAGACGGCCAGGAGCCGGCAACCGGCCTGGATGGCAGCCTCAAAAACTGCCAGCGTTTCCTCTGTATTCCCTGAATGAGACGAAGCGATAACCAGCGTTTCCTGGTCATGCGCCCAGGCTGGCAGACTGTAATCACGATGGACGAAGACAGGGATCTGGCAGGATGGGGCAATATAGGCTGCCAGCAGGTCTGCACCGATGGCAGAGCCGCCCATGCCGCTGATAAGGATATGGGAAATGCCTTTGAACTCCGGCAATGGCTGCCGCTGTCCCAATTCCCAGGCAGATTGCAATTGCCTGGGCAGATTATCAATTTCGCCCAGCATATTCTCAAGGTCCAGTTTTTCGAACATGTTTACATCATCAAGATCCATTTTTCACCTTTGCTGAAATTTAGTGGCCATTTTATAGATTTCGCGCCTGTCCCAGCCACTCTCTTCCGCGATGCGTTTAGCCAGAGCAGAGGGGGATTCGCCGGATTGCAATCCGAACTCGATTAAAGTTTTGACTTTGTACTCCGATAAAAGTTGCTTTTTTTCTTTTGACTTTCCCTCCACCACGAGAGAAAACTCACCGCGCGGCTCATTAGCAGTGAAATATGCAATTGCTGCTTTGAGGGTGCCGCGCCAAATCTGTTCATGAACCTTGGTCAACTCCCGCGCAACCGCCACCTGCCGGTCGCCCAGCCCGGACTCGAGATCAATCAGCCCGCCCAGCAGGCGATGGGGTGATTCAAGGAAAACCAGGGTATAGGAAAGATCGGCAATTTTCTCAAATAGCTCCCGACGATCAGAGGAACGGCGCGGCAGATAGCCAAGGTAAAGGAAAGCGTCCGTTGGCAGGCCGGAGGCTGCCAGAGCTGCCAGTGGAGCGGACGGTCCGGGGATGGGGCAAACGGTGTATCCTTCGGAAAGGGCAGCCCGCACCAGTTCGAAGCCGGGATCATTGATTGCGGGTGTCCCGGCATCCGAGACAAGCGCCACATCGCCTTGCGACAGGGCAGCCAGGACTGAGTCGAGTTTGGCCAGCTTGTTCTGTTCGAAGTAACTGGTCAGAGGCGTGTGAACATCGAAGCGCGCGAGCAGTTTACGGGTCACACGCGTATCTTCGGCGGCGATGAGGCGGACATCCCGCAGGATGCGCAGGGCGCGCGGGCTCAGGTCTTCCAGATTACCGATCGGGGTGGCAACGAGATAGAGGGTGCCCATGCGCCAATTAAACCACAGATGGGCAGGGAGAGGATGAGGGAAAAGCGGTTTTTCGGGGTTCCGAGGGATCGTTAGTTGAATTCAACGAGGAACAAAAATAGAGGAAGAAAGCAGAGAGCAGGCAAGAGAGAGTAAACAGGCAGGAAAAAGGCGGTTTAGTGTAAAATTTGGGGGATTTTGAGAGATTCCTTGCAGTAAAGCAGGCGGGAGAAGGCAGCGGCGGGAGACAGAAGAGCAGTCGTTCGAATTGATCGGTCAAAAAAGGCGTTGTTTTTTGCAATTTTGGGCTTGTTATTGCAAACAAAAAGGGGGTTTGAGCAACAATAATAGGGTATCGGGGGAGTTTGATAGGTGGAGCGCCTAAAAGGCTTCCCTGCACTTATGGCAACCAGATGCTATAATCCAAAATATGACCAACCAGCCAATCATCTTCCGTATCCACGCGGTGCAGCGCATGTTTGAGCGACACATCCCGGTGGAAGCCGTACGACAGGTAATGCAATCCGGGGAGATGATCGAAGATTATTCGCAAGAGATGCCTGACCCGGGCAGGCTGCTCATGGCCAAACACGGTCAACGACCTTTGCACGTGGTCATGGCAGAAAATAACAAAGAGGGTGAACTGGTCGTGATCACGGTGTATAAACCCGACCAAGTACAGTGGAAGCCGGGCTTCCGGAACAGAAAAACATGAAATGCTTCATTTGCAACCAGGAAAAAACAATCACTGGCAAGACCTGCGTCCTGTTTGAGCGCGGTCATATGAGCCTGACCATCTGCAATGTGCCGGCGCGCATCTGTCCCATCTGCGGCGAGGCCTATACGGATGAAAGTGTAACAGTCAACTTGTTGAGACAAGCGGAGTCTCTGGCAAGTGCCGGGACGAAAATGGATGTGTGTGAGTACGAATGGAAAAAAGGATAAATAACGAACCCCGAGATTTTGGAAATCTCGGGGTTCTTAATTCAATCCATCATGTAAAGGTTGCCTTGCGGCAAGCCGACACCCCTTTCTAGAACACACCCACTTTCATCCCCCCAACTGGTGGAAGGTTAACGGTGATCGGCTAAAATCATTTCCAATTCAGCCAGCGCTTGATCAACCTGCTTGAAATAGATAGCCTGCATCCCGACTGTTCTGGCACCTTCAACATTGTCCGGGAAATCGTCCATAAAGACGGATTCGGCCGAGGCAACATCCAGAGATTCCAGAGCAATCCGATAGATGCGGGCATCCGGTTTCATCACCCCAACTTCGGCAGAGATGGTCATGGCATTAAAGACATCTTCGAACTTTTTACTAATGATCCACGGGCGCAGACCAGACCAGGCATTGCTGATGAGACCCACTTTATACTGCTTGCGTAACCCACGTATGAATTCCAGAAGTTGCAGGTCGATAACGTCGCCGGCGAAAAATTCATCATGCACGGCTTGGATTTCCGATTCCGGCAGGTTCAACTGGCGGGCAACGGCAGCCCACTGATCCTGTTCACTGATCAAACCCAGGCTGGCCTGATCAGCAGTTTCACCATCGAAGACCATTTTTACCAGGTCTTCATATTCCATCCCAAAACGTTCCGCCAAGTGCAGACGCGGCGCCTGGAACTCGGTGCGGACCAGGACGCCGCCCAGGTCGAAATAGACGGCCCGAATGGTCATTTCTTCTTCGGCCCGGTGGTATGTTTCGTAACCGGTGAAGACG
The DNA here is from genome assembly GCA_963772245.1 of uncultured Chloroflexia bacterium. Taxonomy (GTDB): domain Bacteria; phylum Chloroflexota; class Anaerolineae; order Anaerolineales; family Villigracilaceae; genus UBA877. Next base: position 244,650 of record CAVYWB010000005.1, read on the forward strand.
GTTTTTCTTTTGCTGATGCGGCTTTCTGAACGACCGCGGCCGGCTTTGAGGGCTCTTTCCCGGTCTGGGTGGATTCCTTCGCCATGGTTTTGAGGGCCTTCTTCCAATCCGGGAAGAAGCGTTCCATTCGGGCGCGTTCCACACGATTGGCCCGCCGGCATTTTGGGCAGTGAGCATCGTAATAAGTCTGGTTTTGTTCTTCCATATGTTCCAGCCCGGCAAGCATCTCATCCTGGGTGATAGAGAACATGGTCTGGCAGTAAGTACAGCGTAGTTGCATAGGGATCTCCTTATCAAGGGCAAATATATTAATAAAACTTAATGCCATGATTGTACACTGGTTTAGCTACTTGCGATTATTTCAATTCGAGCTTTTCCCACTCGCTGAGCAGGAGGCCCATGTGCAGCATGTCAGAACGCCGACCATCCCGCAGGACGAACTCACGGATGCGGCCTTCGTGTTTGAATCCGCATTTCTCATAAGAGCGTATGCCACGCGTATTGTAGTCAAAGACGGTCAGTGATACCCGATGCAAGTTCAGCTCGGTGAAACCATAGCGGAGCATCACGCGCATGGCATCTGTGCCAAAGCCTTTGCCCCAGAAATCCGGCTCACCAATGCCGATGGCCACATAGCAATCGCGGTCGGTCCAGCTAATCCCATCAAACGCAACAAAACCAATGAGTTTATCTCCATCCAGCGTCCGGATGGCAAAGAGCAGGTTGTTTGGCAAACCAGTGTCAAGATCCTTTTCGAGCCACTCTTTGAATTTGTTGGACGACCAAAGATGAGCCGGGTCACTATCCAATAAACGGAAATACTCCGAGTTTTGGTTCCAGCGCGCAAAAGCCTCGGACATGACCTTTGGATCCTCGCTGGAGAGGCGAACGAGTTGACCTTCAAACAATGTGGAGCTCATAATTTGTTTTCCCATTTCGACCGCAGCAGGCCAAGGTGGAGCATATCCCAGTAGCTGCCGTCATGGTAAGAGGCTTCCCGCCGGCGAGCTTCCAATTCGAAACCGGCTTTCTCGACCATTTGTATAAAAGGAAGATTGTCTGCACTCGACCAGGTTGAAAGCCGGTTCAGGTTCAGTTCGTCGAAGGCAAACCGCAGCATCAGATTCAACGCATCCGAGCCAAAACCACGATGACGGTCGGAGGCGTCGCCGATGCCCAGGTTCAGCACTCCCGAGCCGTTATGGAAATCGATCCAGAAGATTCGAGCCAGCCCGACCAGGCGGCTGCCATCACGGGCACGCAGAGTGAAATGGAAAAGGTTTTTCGCCTCTTCCATTTGCTTCTCAACCTTTTCCAACAGCCTGCGGACCGCTTCCGACGATAGCGGGCGGGCCACACCAACCAGGGCAGAACGCAGGAGTGGATCGCGAGTCCATTGTGCAATTACCGGCGGATCTTTTTCATAGTCAAGCGGCCCCAGCCGCACCAGACGACCTTCGTACAATGAATTGATATTGTCCATAATCCTCCTAATAATCAGCCCTCACCCAAGTCCTTCGGTAGAGAAAGGATACCATTGCGAGGTACATAGTAAACAGCACAGCGGTGGCCCATGCCAGATTGGGAAACAAAACGGCCACAGACGGGAAATACCATGGTTTGAACAACCAACCAAGTACCTTACCTGCCCACAGGCCCACCCGCTAAATGTATATTAATAATACCTACCGAATTATATCGATTTTGAAGAGGCTGTACGAATTTGTCAGACACGAAGTTTCTTTTCTTTTGAAAGGTCTTTTCATCTATACGAAAACTTTAATAGGGCCATATTTTTATCAAGAAAAGTGTATAACGGGCTGAAAGGCCGGTTGATGAATTTGAGGTACAATCCAGCGAATGACTGAAAAACGCTATTTGCCCGACCCAGCACGGGCCAGTATATTAACGGCGGTTGTGTTACTATCTTTTGCACTGACACGCGTCATCAGCGCACCGCATTATGATTTAACCATCGTATTGTTTAGCCTTTATCTGACATTAAGCCTGAACCTGGATACAGTGATCGTGCTGCTGGCAGCCGGGTTGACTGCGGCCGGCATGGACTGGCTGTTGCAAACGCACCCATCCCTCGAAAAAGGGGAAACGCGCGAGCACTGGCTGCTCCCCATGTTGACCGTGCTGGTGATTGGTGTGACCCTGTATACCCTGCCTCCCACAGTTGTCTGGTGGCTGGGTTTCGCCCTAGGCGCAGGGATCCTCCTGACAGTTTTCTTTGCCGAATTTGTTGCCGTGGATTCCGCCGACTCACGTTATCCATTCGCAACCGCCATTTTGACGGTGCTGGCATTCGTTATCTTTTTGATCCTGGCAATCTCTCTCAAAGCTTCGAATGCCCGCTTTATTCTGGTGGCCCCAGCATTATTCCTGGGCGGAGGGCTGGTAGCTCTGAGGACCTTACACCTGCGATTAAATGAACGCTGGGAGACTACCTGGGCAATCGGCATTGCCGTGGTCATCGTGCAATTGGGAGCTGCTCTTTATTACATGCCTTTGACGCCAGTCCGGTTTGGTCTGGCATTGCTTGGCCCACTGTACGCACTGACCGCTCTGGCAGTCAGTCTGGCCGATGGACGCCCTTTCCGCCAGTCTATTGTCGAACCAGCAGTCATGCTGGCATTGCTATGCGGGCTGATGATCTGGTTCCAGTAAGATCTATTCGAATGGTCCCGTTTTCGGTAAATCAGACAGCTCTTTTGGTTGGATCTTCTCCGGCGCCCACATCTCATCCTCATGTATGACAGCGGTCGACCGGTCTACAGCGAAAGGGTTGCCCAACTCATGAATTTTTATAACACCCGGTCTGGATGGCATCTCCTCGGAATAAACGAAGACGACCCCTGCCAGCGAAACTTCATCGCCCGGATACAGAACCGAATGATTGGTAGGCCGCCCGTTGACGAAAGTCCCACCCGTCGAGTTCATATCGAAAATCATGAAGCGATCATAGACAAGTCTTATTTCTGCATGGGAGCGAGAAACGCGCGGGTCTTCAAGAATAAGATCATTGTCCAACTGGCGCCCAACTTTAATAAAGGGCCGGTTTAGAGGGATGACCTTGGTACCTTGCAGGACGAGATAAGCATTTCTGGACAGGGGTTCCGGTTCAGGGTTGGGTATGGATTCCATTGAGGGGGCACCAAGCCCGGCCTGGTTTCCGTCAGAAACCAGAACATCCGCCTGCGGTGGTTCATCCATCGGTTTGGAGGCGACGGGCGCAGTTGGCTCGACTTGGGATTCATCACCATTCGGTTCAGATAATATAAGAGGGCCAGTGGTAGCCTCAGAGGCAGGTCCGCCGGCGAAGTGCGCTTGGGCAGACGACAAAAGCGAATTATCAAATGACTCAACGGGTGGCTTATTTGGAGAAATTGTAAAGTCGCTGGGTCTTCCTTGCAAACTTGATTGCAGAAGAAGATCGAAATATCTCTTTACCTCTCCACCGTAAGCGGGATAATGCTTAAACGTGGCGTCCCAAATCTCATTGCAGCGCGTCCAAAACTGGGGAAGTCCGCCCTTGGCTACGCCAAAAAATTCCATTAAGTGCTGTTCGGTCTGAGGAGTTTGGTTGGTTATATTTTCAGGCAGTCGATGCATGGAGAGATCGACAAAAAAATCACTCAACGCTTTGCCCAAATCATATGCACGTAAATCCCTGGAAAGAGAGTTCTTCCATATTCTATCCAAATATCTGGATACTGCCCTAAACGCTACTTGATCCAGATTTGACTCATTCCGGGCTTTTTCGAGGGCTTCCAGCAGTTCTTGAGCAGTCACGAGTGGCTCCTTGAATTGAAAAAGTGCATCGCGATTTCAGGTCCTTGATAAATAAGCATGGCGGAAAGAAGAGCATATTTTTTCCACCCAACAATTCCAGAATTTTCCTCGGAAAATAAAATGAAATCCCATTACCCCTGATTATATGCTCGGATGGGAAAATTTGTAATGGGTCAAACAAATTCCATGCCGGGTTTCCCAATCTGCCTGAAGACAGGTGCGCATATTTGTCACTGTCTCAAAGATCATGAACATTTGAGACTGATAGGCAGCCGCCCCAGATATCCAGGCACGCAAACCTGCCTCGGAAACAGGGTACAAGTCCGATTCCATCCCCTGCGTGGCTGGTCTGAGCATTTCTGGATGCTGGAATACGTATGGGATATCAGCGTAATACCGCAGCGGGCGTTCCAGCCGTTCAGCCGCCAGTCGCACCAGACGGTGATCTACATGATCGCCGATCGCCAACGGAGCAACCATCACATCCTGCGGTGCAAGTTCAGTCGCCAAAACGGAGGCAACATCGTCATCCAGGCCCTGGTCGTAGGGGTGGATAGGGATAAAAACTTCGTCGGGATACAAAGGTTCCCCATCCGCAGAGCGCCGATAAATGCAATCGGGCAGACTGAAATGGGTGGCCTCCGCTCCAACGATGGCGGCTGCTGCCAGGTCCTCTTCACGGCGGGCAGCCACCAGGTCGTGGACGTCCGGGATGCCCCAATCGACATGGCAGCGCAGAGCAAGCGGTGAAAGTGGGCCGGACGGCGCGTCCCCGGCAAAAATCGTCCAGATCTCGACCTGGTGTCCCTGGCGGGACTGCTCGTAAATCAAACCGCCACAGGAGAAAACCGCATCGTCAAAATGGGGAGATAGATAAATCCAACGCATGATATTTGGAGGAAGGATGCCATCCATGGCGGATTCCATCCGCCTCTACAGGTCCTGTTCGATGATTTCTCTGGCCATTTTTTGGAGCATTTCTACATCTTCAACATGACTGGCATGCCAGTATTGATCGAGTAACTCAAGCGGGCTCAGGCTGCTGACGGTCTGGTCAGATGGCAGGCGAATGCGCGACTCGATCTGCGGACGCTTAATAAGATGAAACTCAAAAGTAGCCTCGGCATACCGACGCAGGGCTGGTTCGTCGATAAGTGGATCCCACTCGCGTGGATAATCCACGGTGAGGCGCAGGATGGCGCCCGTCAACTGTTCGGGCATGGGAAGCGTCTGTTCGAGGGCAGCTGTGACATCCTCGGGTGACTCGAGATGAATATACCGGTCGATGAACGGCCGGATGCCGGTCAATTGACGCCACCCGACCTGTGCCCGGCCTTTTTCTACCTCTGCAACAATAAAATATTTATTATCCCCGGCTTCGCCAAAATCAACACGTTCGATCGATCCGGGGTAAATCACAGGCGGATGAGCGTTCTCGTTCAGGTCCTGTGGCTTGTGGATATGGCCCAACGCAACATAGTCCAGCCGGCTATCCCTTACCAGCGAGCCAGGCAATACAAGGTCCGCGCCCAGCATAACAGTTCGCTCGGAACCGTACTTCGCTCCCTGCACAGAAGCATGCGCAGTCAGGATGGTTGGGAGATGCGGGTCGGCCTGTTCCAGCCAACCTTCCACCAGGTCAGTCAGGCGCAGCTCGATGTTTGAAAAAACCTCGGAACTGTCCGCCGGGCTGCTATCAGTAGCTGCCACCAATCCGGAGCGCGCCACCCAAGGGATGGCTATGACCTGAACGGGCAACCCAAGTTCGTCTGCCGAAAGAAATTGCGGCCTGGAAAGAACGGTAACATGAGGAACAACCAGAGTCTCGAATTCCTGGACGGCGTTGGCGCGCCCAATGGCCGGGGAAAGATCATGGTTGCCAACAAGAAGCAGGGTACGAATGCCCTCCTGGGAGAGGCGGATGATGCGCCGGCCCCATTCACGCTGAAAAGTGGGCGCTGGAGAGCGGTCCTTATAGGCATCCCCGGCAAAGATGACCAGGTCTACCTTTTCGGTAATGGCAGTGTCTATGATAGTGTCGAGGGATTTCAGGAAATCCAACACGCGCAATGGCAGGCCTGTTTCGGGATCGTGACGGCCATAGTTGGCCATGTCAATATGCGCGTCGGCAAAATGTAAGAGTCTAATAGTCATTAAGTCTGATAGTCTGATAGTCGAAAAAGAATGTCAAATAGCCAGGTGGTTTTCACAACTTGTAGACTGTTTGAATATGCGACTAATCGCCTACGGACTAACCCCCCACAGTGCAAACATGTCCAGGGCGGGTTCGAAACCGGGATGATAGTAGAGCGCCTTGCGCATATCAGCAAAGGCAGTGTCAGAATTGCCCAGGGCATATTCAGCCCGGGCCATCCCAATACCAACTCTCTTCGAGGGAGCGGGTGGCCATAATTTTATTCAGATTTACTTCCGCCAGGTTGATAACATCTTGATACCGGCCGGTATAATAATAGGCGTAATAAGGAGCTGTCTCATACCACATTATGCGATAAGGAAGCGGCTCGTTGGCACTCTTATCAATTTGAATAAGCTGGTTGTTATAGTAGTCATTGGCCTGGTCATATGCAGCTGCGGCGGGACCATAATCCGGGTTCTGAAGGTTTACATCACTGGTCACAATGTTGAACATGGCAAAGAACAAATCATTCCCCGAAAGGGTATTGCTCTGGATCTCCTGGTTTGCAATATCCAGGGCATGTTGGGCAGCCCAATATTGATCCGCCCAAGGGCCCAGCACCTGGTCGAGCAGCGTTTCATGATCGGCAGGATAGACAACGATGAAAACGTAGTCGAAAGAGCGCCAACCTGAGAGATATTCATCATAAGAGGTCTTGGTGTTTTTACCGACCGAAGTCGGCAAGGGTATATAAGAATCCTGCCAGACAAATTCATGATTCACATCGTCATAACCGGTAGTCAAAGCATAATGTCCGCCCCACTGGATGGTGTTCTCCGGGAGCAAAGGCTCATAAATGCCCTTTTCCGTGATGACCGGGAAACCAGCTGCAATCAGACGCTTGAGCAGGTCCGGGTCGCCGCCATAACGGAATAAGGCTTTGTAATTGGTATGTTGGTTTACAAAATCCACCATTTCATAAGGCATGACGTTCACATCCGACTGGCTGCGATCTACAAAGTTCATATTGGGATTGGCCTCGCCCGGTTTGATGACCGCAGCAATCTGGTCACGCGGGGCTAAGAAAGAAGTGGCATCGCCCTTCCAACCCCAAAACTCGAGTGCCATGGTCAGGTTGGCCGGTCCACAATAATTATAGCGGCCCATTTGGTCCACGAAAGGAACATTGGTGAGGATAACGGAATCAGGAATGGGGGTAGAGGTTATGGTAGGCGTTAAAGTAGCCTGATCAGTCGGTAGCGGCGTTGGGGTGGATGCGATAGTGGGAGAAGGAGTCGATGAAAGGGCCAGCCCTGCCGTAGGTGTGGATTGCGTCTGCCCGGAAGGCTGGAATGTGACATCCTGAGGTGGGTGGAAAAAATAAATAATACTCGCCCGCAGATTGTTAACACGCCAGGCCAGCCTGGAATGAACCGGTGGAACGAAATACAAGCCCATGGCGAGGAGTGCAAGCACGACCAGGCCAAGAAGGATTTGTACAGCTCGTGGTATTCTTTTCAACATGGGCAGGATTATACTGCTTTCCAGATTAGCCTGTAAATAAGAACAAAATGAGAATTAAATGAATGGTCGACCAGCTTTTAGGACTGGTCGCCCATTTTGTTACATGACGGTCAGGCGTCGCGGACTTCGCCTTCGATCACATCGCCATCGTTACCTCCAGTGGGAGGAGGCGTCTGCGGGCCCGGTCCGGCCGGGCCGGGGCCGCCTTCGGGCGGTTTCTGGTCCTGGGCGTACATCTGCTGGCTCAAGGCATAGAACATATTCTGAAGCTCATCGGTGGCCTTCTTGATGCGGTTCAGGTCATCACCCTGGGCTGCCTGCTTGAGATCGTTGATCTTGCCTTCGATCTTGCCGCGTTCACCGGAAGAAACCTTCTCGCCCAGTTCACGCAGCGATTTTTCGGTCTGGTAAACCAGGTTATCGGCGTTATTGCGGGCATCAATGATCTCCCGGCGCTTTTTGTCTTCGGCCTCGTATTTCTTGGCTTCCTCCACCTTGCGGGCAATATCATCCTTGTTCAGGTTGGTCGAGGCGGTGACGGTAATTTTCTGTTCCTTGCCGGTGGCCTTGTCCTTGGCAGTCACATTGAGGATGCCGTTGGCATCTATATCGAAGGTGACTTCCACCTGTGGAATGCCACGCGGCGCGGGCGGAATGCCATCCAACCGGAAGCGGCCCAGCGACATATTGTCAGACGCCATCGGGCGTTCGCCTTGCAGGATGTGGATATCCACGGCAGTCTGGCCGTCCGCGGCGGTGGAATAGGTCTCGGTCTTGCGGACTGGGATGGTGGTATTGCGTTCGATCATCTTGGTCATAACACTGCCCATGGTTTCCACTCCCAGGGAAAGCGGGGTCACGTCGAGCAGGAGGATATCCTTTACTTCGCCGCCCAGCACACCTGCCTGGATGGCTGCGCCAACCGCCACAACTTCGTCGGGGTTGACACCCTTGTTGGGTTCCTTGCCGTTGGTCAAAGTACGCACCAATTCCTGCACCATCGGCATGCGGCTGGAACCACCCACCAGCACGACCTCGTTCAGGTCGGAGGCTTTCAGGTTGGCATCCTTCAAAGCGTTCTCAAAGGGATGGCGGCAGCGCGCCAGCAGATCATCGGTCATTTGCTCAAATTTGGCACGCGTCAGTTTGAGCACCAGGTGCTTGGGGCCATTGGCATCCGCAGTAATGTAAGGCAGGTTGATCTCGGTCTCCATCATGCTGGAGAGTTCGATCTTGGCTTTCTCGGCAGCTTCGCGCAGGCGCTGGAGGGCCTGGCGATCCTGGCGCAGGTCAATACCTTCCTGCTTCTTGAATTCATCCGCAGCCCAGTTGGTGACCCGCTGGTCCCAGTCATCGCCGCCCAGGTGGGTATCACCGTTGGTGGATTTGACCTCGATGACGCCCTCACCGACATCCAGGATGGATACATCGAAGGTACCACCGCCCAGGTCAAAGACCAGGATGGTTTCGTTCTTCTTTTTATCCAGGCCGTAGGCCAATGCTGAAGCGGTCGGCTCATTGATGATGCGTTTGACATCCAGCCCGGCGATCTTGCCGGCATCCTTGGTGGCCTGACGCTGGCTGTCATTGAAATAGGCCGGGACGGTGATGACGGCTTCAGTTACCGGCTGGCCGAGGTAGGCTTCGGCATCCGACTTGAGCTTGGCCAAGATCATGGCGGAGATCTCCTGCGGGCTGTATTCACGGTCGGTAATGGGAATCTTTACACGGGCTTCGTCCGAGGGCCCGGCTACGACTGCATATGGCACCATCTTGCGTTCAGTCTCGACTTCTTCGAAACGGCGACCCATGAAACGTTTGATGGAATAGATGGTATTTTCCGAATTAATGACGGCCTGCCGTTTGGCGGTCTGGCCGACCATGCGTTCGTTATTCTTTGTGAAAGCCACCACGGATGGACAGAGCCGCCCACCTTCGGCAGTGGTGATGACGGTGGACTGGCCGCCTTCCATGACGGCCACCACGCTGTTGGTAGTCCCAAGGTCAATTCCGATGATTTTTCCCATGGCAAATCTCCTTTAGTTAAATTGGCGCGCATAAAATGCGCGCAAGATTTCTATTGTTGTAAGGATACTGCATGGGTGCAAGAAAAACGTTAACGATGTATAGAAATTATATTATTGGGGCAACCAAAATCAAGACTTCCGAAGTCGTAAAGACTTCGGAAGTCTGCAGGTGGAGATGGCGGGAATCGAACCCGCGTCCGAAAGACTCGACCCTCGGAAATCTACGAGCGTAGCCGGTTGGGCATGTCGCCACAGGTCACTCAACCGGCAAAATTGACCTGCAGCCAGCCGCTTGGGCCCGAAAGCCCGCTTTCGCGCAATCAGCAGCATCATGCGCGGCACTCCACCTTTGTGTCGCCCAATCCCATGACCGGATGGAGAACGGTAAGGGCGGACGCGGCCTCATCTAGGAGACCGGCTGATCAGCAGATCGCTTATGCAGCGAGGGGCATAGCAGCATAGGAAGTGTTATTGGCACTTGATTGTTTGCACTGATTTTACGAGTTCGGCGCCTCTCGGCTCGCATTCCGGGACCAGCCTCTTCCGTCGAAGCCTGTCATCCCCAAAATAAGGGGACAATCCGTAGAAGTCGGGGATCGGTCCGGTAATAAAATTATAGCACAATTCGAATATGATATACTTTGTCTGGAAACAGTTCTATGAAAATTGCCAGAACTTCAGGGTCGGCACATCGCTCGAACCCAGCGGATGGCATGGCGGTTTCCAAGAAACCTCTGAAACCCGGCGGGGTTATGATATGAAGACCCCTCCGGTAAGGTGAGACAAGTGCCGGAGTTTGATGATAAGGATTTCCTGGCCCACGCTGCACAGGGCGACCGGGAGGCTTTCGGGGCTTTATACGAGCAGTACGTGGAGCGGATATTTCAACTACGTATACTATCGTACAGGCAACGTTCATGACGCCGAAGACCTGACCGCCCGAGTTTTTTACCGCGCATTGAACCATGTCCAGAGCTACACCGACCGGGGCGTGCCGTTCTCGGCCTGGTTGTACCGCATCGCCCACAACCTGATCGCCAACTGGCACCGCGACCGCAGCCGCCACCAGGAGATCCCGCTGGATGATGCTCCCACCCTCCACTATAAGGGCGAGCCTCCCGAAGTAGCCCTGATCCAGGGTCAGGATCGCGAGGCGCTATTGAATCTGATCCGCCATCTGCCGCCGGAACGCCAACATTTACTGATCCTAAAATTCGTAGAACACATGTCGAACGTGGAGATCGGTCAGACCATGAACCGGAGCGAGGGTGCAGTGAAGAGTCTCTACCACCGAACACTCCTGGCTCTGCGGAACGAATTGGAAGGTATGGATTTGGAAGGAGATTAGCCCATGTTACGAATTGTCACCGACGGTGCAGCTGACATGCCCGTTGGATGGGAAAAAGAATATGATACTGAATTATCCATCGCTGCAGCTGCCAATCTGGGGCCGGGAACGGTTGGCTTGATTGTCTATCCGGCGGGAGGTTGAATTATGGGTAAGGAAAAAAATCTTCCAGATGCCTCAATGACAAATATTTCTTTCATGGAAAACCGGTTATCCGGTGCATTAAAACCGGTGGCGCCTCGACGGGAGTTCGTTCATGGTCTCGGGCAGCGCATCCAGTCCGGTTCCCGACCTGGTCTGGTGTATACCGTTACCAACTGGCATATTCTCGCGTTGTTAATCGCCGGTTTCGTGTCCCTGGCAGTGCTGCTGGCAATGGTAATGCGGGCATTGCTGGCGCTTTCCAGAAAGAAACGCGCGGTCTGAAAGAGGCAAGATGTAAGAAGTGATCCATAATTCGTAAAATGGTGGAAGCTCAAGACAAAGCCCGGAGGATTGTGTCCGGGCTTTGTTATTGATTATTTTGAAAATAAATTCTTAACAGCTACAATTCGATGCCGAGTTTTTTGGCAAGCTCCTCGCTCGAAGGTTCTGTGAGAGAAGACCCATCCGGCCAAACAATGGTCGGGACACTACGATTGCCATGGTTGATACTCTCAACATATTTGGCAGCATTCTCGTCCGTGTCAATATCAACCCAATGATAAGGAATATGATGTTGATCGAACAAGAGACGGGCCCGGCGTGAACTTCCGCACCAAGTATTACCGTACAGTGTGATTTCACTCATATCGCTCAATTCAATCCTCTAATCAGTTTACGTGCATCGGCAATAAGATCGACATCCACCGGCAGGGTAAATTCCTCGGAAACACGTGCAACCAGGTGAAGAGCCGCATCCCGCAGGTCCGGTGCCAGGCCCGAAAACTCCGCCAAGGCCTGCAGAGCAGTGTATGCGCTTCGGTCCCGAAGCTGCAGAGCGTGACGGGCAAGAAAGGCCCGGGCGGCAATACCGGCTGCCCGGCGGGCACACACACGTGCCCGGCCTTCCTTTCCGTCCAGGCGGGCGTGTTCTGCATTCAGCAGTTCGGCTTCAATCGTGAGACTTTCATTTGCTTTTTTTTTCAAAATCATTACTTAATTATAATTCGATATTAACGGCACCATCAGATCTACATAAGTCCTTGCTTCAGAAATATGGATTTACGAAATTATCCTGAGACCATGGATTGATTTTATCATTCCATTGCGTATTATGGGCTCCATATCTTATGTGTTTATTCCTGGGATTTCAAGATGGCGGACGCAGGATTACCATTGGCGTGGATTTACTCAATTCCAGGATTTGGGCGCGGGTGGGATGCATCGGCAGTCTGTGAGCGAATTTCATTATCAAGCCGATCATGAATGGATGGTGCTTCCGGCGATATTCCAAAAAATCCATTACTTTATCCAGGTCGGTAACCGGTTCCGCCTGACAGTCGAACTCAAATTGGGAAACCTGGACATGCACCAACGGATTGACCAGGATGTTGCGAAACCAGTCTGCGCTGGAGCCGCGGCCTGCCCCGACGCAGTAAGCCCCATCGATCTTTTCGTATTGGAGCGGCGTCACGTAGCGATTTCCGGTTTTCCGACCGGTGTGCGTCAAAAGCAGGATGAATCCTCCCACGATCCAGCCTCTTCCAATGGCGTACAACCGCAGGTGGACGCGCTGGACCGCCTTCATCCATTTCCAAAAGGACTCTGGAATCATATTTGGTTAAAACCATCCACCATTATTGTAAACCCGCCATTGAATTTTTCAAGAGTTAGGTTTGAAATGCCACCCAATGACACAAGAAAAACACGGGTGGTAAAATGGACAGCATGTCCACCCTGGAAGAATCCATCCGCAAGCACCTGCGTCTTAACCTGGCCGTCAACATGATGGATGGCGGCTTTTTTGGGTTGGGCTGGGGCTTTGGCTCGCTGGGTACCATAGTCCCCCTCTTCGTCAGCCACATGACCACTTCAGCCTTGCTGATCGGGCTTATCCCATCCATCCATGCGGTTGGCTGGCAGCTACCGCAGCTATTCATGGCAAATTCGGTCTCCCGCCTGCGCCGTTACAAACCAATGGTGATGCTGATGACCATCCACGAACGCCTGCCATTCCTGGGACTGGCGTTGGTGGCCCTATTCCTGGGTACCCTGGGGAACAAGCTTGCCCTGATACTTACTTTCTTTTTGCTGGTTTGGCAGGGACTGGGAGCTGGTTTTACCGCCAACGCCTGGCAAAGCATGATAGCCAAGATCATCCCATCCGATTGGCGCGGCACTTTTTTTGGCGGCCAGGCTGCCATATCAAACGTCCTGATGAGCATCGCCGCGATTGCGGCTGGTTACATCCTTGACCGGATTCATGCTCCTTTCAACTTCACGCTGTGCTTTCTTTTAACTGTGGCAGGGCTGATACTTTCATATATAACTATTAGCCTTACGCGCGAGCCGGTAGATGACGAAAAAACCATCCCGGAACGCCAACCTTCCCCCTGGAAAGGCGGGCTCGAACTTCTGCGCCGTGATAAAAACTTCACGGCATATCTGGTGATCCGTGCGCTTTCCCAATTTGCCTCGATGGGGTTTGCTTTTTATATCATCTATGGTCTGCTGCACTTCAATATGAGTGACCTGACTGCCGGATTTTTGACTGCCGCACTGACTATCTCATCGACAATCGCCAATGCCGTGATGGGATGGTTGGGTGACCGCTTTGGTCACCGCGCCATGTTAATAGCGGGGTCGGTGGCTGTGACGTTAAGTTCTCTGACCGCCTGGGGCGCTCCATCCATCGGCTGGTTATACCCGGCCTTTATTCTGTGTGGTCTGGCTAATGTGGCCATCTGGACTATCGGCATGGCAATCACGGTGGAGTTTGGCAACGAAGAAACCCGGCCAACCTATATCGGGCTATCGAATACGCTGGTGGCTCCATTCACAATCATCGCTCCCCTGATCGGCGGCTGGATTGCCGAGACAGCCGGTTTCCAAACCACCTTCATGGTTTCAGCAATCGGCGGACTGGTCACTGCTATATTGCTTTTCTGGATGGTGCACGATCCACGTCCACGCGGCCGGGCGGAAAGAGATTATTAATGGCGAAGGCAATGGTTGATATTAATTACCTACCCTTATCTTCTTAAGATACATGGTTGTTCAGTTTTTCGAGTTGGCAAATCAATATCATTTTGATTCTATGACAGTCTATGAGGTGGCAGGTCACCGGTCATTTATTTGCCAGCAACAATGACCCCAGCAACGCAATCACGCCGGAAGCATCGAAAGCAATAAAACGAAGCAGGGAAGCGTTCAATACCACATGCCCAGGCGGGAGTGAAAAAAGAATAAAACTCTCCCCAATTACTCCAAGGGTTTGCATAACCAACGCCTCCCATAGCGAGAGACGGTGATCCTGCGGCTGCCAGAGCGCCACCAGGTAGGGGATATTCCACATCACAAACAGAACGGCAAAGCCGCGCACTGCGGCTGCACCCGGGACACCGACCAATTCGAAACCCGAGGCAAACACTCCCGGGTTAAGCAAAAAAGACCAGCGCACATTCCATATTCCAGGCCACAACCACGGCAATCAGAATGCGGGCAGCCCAGACACGGAATGCAAATTTTTTCATTTTCCTGCTCTTTTAAAATCCCTGGTACTCGGTGCGGGCGATGATCTCATCCTGCAAGGCCCGGCTCAAGTCGCAGAAATAGTCCGAATAACCGGCTACGCGCACAATCAAATCGCGGTGCTGTTCGGGATGCTCCTGGGCAGCCCGGAGTGTGGCTGCATCCACCACATTGAACTGGATGTGATGACCGTCCAGGCGGAAATAGGTGCGGATGAGCTGTACGAGCTTGTCCAATCCCTGGTCGTCCTTCAGGGCCTGTGGGCTGTACTTCTGGTTGAGCAGCGTTCCACCTGTGCGGGCATGGTCCATCTTCGCAACGGAACGGAGCACTGCCGTTGGCCCATGCCGGTCTGCCCCCTGGACAGGAGAAACGCCCTCCGAAAGTGGTTGCCAGGCATGCCGCCCATCCGGCGTAGCCGCTATGACCGAACCAAAATAGATGTGACAGGTGGTGGGCAGGAGATTAATATGGTAGGCTCCACCGCGCGTGTTCGGGCGTCCATCAATGAGGTTGAAGTAGGTATTGAATAACCGGACCATGATGCGGTCGGGGTATTCGTCATCATTCCCATAGCGAGGGGTTTTATTGAGCAACTGCTGCCGCAGGCTTTCCTGGCCTAGAAAATCGTCCTGGAGGGCATCCAGTAATGTCTGCATACCGAAGGTTTTCTTATCGTAGATATGGTATTGTATGGCGGTCATGGCATCCGTCAGGCTGCCCAATCCCACCCCCTGGATATAGGATGAGTTGTAACGAGCGCCGCCAGCATGATAATCCCTGCCTGTGAGAATGCAGTCGTCGATTAATAATGATAGGAATGGGGCAGGCATGTGATTGGCATACAAGCGTTCTACAATATTGTTTCCGCGAATTTTTATATTGATGAAATGCTGCAGTTGTTTTTCATAGGCAGCATAGAATTCATCGAAAGATTCGAACCGGGCCGGATTACCGGTCTGCAGACCCAGCTGATGACCGGTACGCGGATCAACGCCATTATTCAAGGTCAGTTCGAGAATCTTGGGCAGGTTGAAATAACCAGTCAGGATGTAGGCTTCTTTGCCGAAGGCACCTGTTTCCACGCAACCACTCGTCCCACCGTTGCGGGCATCCGCCACATTCTTGCCCTGCCGCACCAGTTCCTGGACGACCAGATCTGCATTAAAAACGGACGGTTGCCCGAATCCGGTCCGGATGATCTGCGCGGCCCGTTTGACAAAACGATCCGGATTCTTCTTGCTGACTTGAATTGAGGAGGACGGTTGTAACAGTCGCATCTCTTCGATCACATCCAGGATCAGGTAAGTGACGGCATTGACGCCATCCGAACCATCCGCGTTGATACCACCGTTATTAATCTGGGCAAAGTCGGTGTAGGTGCCGCTCTCGGCTGCGGTCACCCCCACCTTGGGCGGGGCAGGCTGGTTGTTGAACTTTATCCACAGGCATTGCAGCAATTCCTCTGCGCTGGCCTCGGAAAGAGAGCCATCGGCCAGACCTTTTTCGAAAAATGGCTGGAGATGCCGGTCCAGGTGGCCTGGGCAAAACGAGTCCCAGGTATTCAATTCACTGGTCACACCCAGGTGAACGAACCAGTAGTATTGCAAAGCTTCCCAGAAATCGCGCGGTGCATGCGCCGGGATACGCCGGCACACCTCTGCAATGTGTTCCAATTCAACTTTGCGTTCCAGGTCCTTTTCCAAAGCCGCCAGCCTGAGGGCTTCTTCAGCGTGCCGTTCAGCGAACCGGACCAACGCAGCAGCGCATATCGCCATGGCCTGAAGTTCCTGTTCCTTGTCATAGGCTTGCGGGTCATTCATAGGATCCTGGTTTTCCAGGCTGCGCTGGATATCCTGCTGGAAATCCAGCATCCCTTTATGATAGATCTTGTCATCCAGTACGGTGTGACCGGGGGAGCGCTGCTCCATGAACTCCGTAAAAACACCGGCTTCATAGGCAGCCTTCCAATCATCCGTCATCTCTCTAAAAAGCAGGTCGCGCATGGATTTGTCCTGCCAGAATGGGATGATGGTCCCCTCATATACTTTCCGGGTGGCTGGGCTGACACTAAATGAGGTTTTCTCGCGTGTATCGAGGATATCCAGATCCTGCAAGCTGTGGCAGCATAATTCGGGATATGTGGGCGAACACTTGGGTCCCGGTCCTTTTTCACCTACTATCAGTTCGCCTGCACCGATATAGATGGATTTGTGCTCCATCAGGTATTGAAAAGCGAGAGCGCGCCGCATCGGTGCGGAGATAAGACCCAGGTTTTGCTGGTAGAACTCAGTCATCAAGACGGCCCGTTCGGCAGAGAGAGTCTCGCGCGCTTCCAGGGATTGTTTGCGGAGACGGCGAACACGGTCAGTCATCGTCATATTTATTTTCCTACTTACGGAATCGGCTTTGCATGTCCTCCATTATAACGGCTAATTTCTTTGCAAGTGCGGCGCGGCTGAAGTATTGCTCAAGATACCTGCGCCCTGCCAACCCCATAAGACGGGTGGCGGTTTTATCTGCGGTTAATTGACGGATCGCCTGCGCCAGTGCAGCCGGGTCACCCGGCTGGGCGAACAGGCCGCAGTGGGCGTCTTCGACCACCTGGCGAATAACCCCATCGATCGCCAATATCACTGGACGCCCGGCAGCCATATAATCAAAGACCTTATTCGGATAGGTGGTTTTGTATTCTTCGATCGGCTTAAGGATGGCAAGGCAGGCATCCGTTCCAGCCAGGGCTGCAGCCATTTCCGTCTTGGGGACAGGGGGCAGGAAAATTACATTATTCAGGCCCATTTCAGCGGCCTGTTTTTGCAAAGCCGGCTTTTCTTTGCCATCGCCTAGGAAAGTGACAACCACTTCGCCTGCGGCCGGCGAGTCTTGCAGTAATTTTGCCGCTTCGAGCACAACAGGTAAATCGTTCGACATGCCATGCGCGCCGGCATACAGGACCACGAATTTATCTGCCAGCTGGTTGGCAGAGCGGAAGGCAGCACCCTGGTCGGCCGGATCGAACATCTCCGGGTCTGCTCCGTTCGGGACGAGTTCCACCCGCTTCGCACCATGCCCACTCACATGGGCCACAAATCCGGGGCTGTTGACCATCACCTGGTCAGCGTGCCGATACAGGAACTGCTCCAGCCAGAGCGACATTTTTATCAACCCCGGGTTTTTCAGTACACCGACGGCAATCGCAAAAGTTGGCCACAAGTCACGCACTTCAAATAAAAATGGCACACGCTTTAGTCGTGCCAACAGCCAGGCAGTCATGCCCTGAAAGATGGGCGGGGAAGTGCCCCAGACCAGGTCCACATTTCTCACGCCCAGACCGGCGAAAAACGAGGATGCCATGAATGTAAAAAAAGAAACAATCCGATGGACAAATGATTTATGAAGGGCCTGGTAGGTAAAGACGCGAATAACCCTTACTTCCTCCAGATCACCTCCTGTTTTCTCGGATGCAGTAGGGACAGGATAGGACGCTCCGGTCAGATAACTCACCGGGCTGGTGATGATTGTGACCTTATGGCCAAGCCCGACCAGGCAACGCGCCAGTTCATGATGACGCGTCCCGCCCGGCTCGTCGAGGGCGGCGAAAGCCTGGTGGATTAATAGAATATGCATATTAGTCTTCGTCGTGGATGATAGGCACCGGCTCTGGCCAGCCCATGGTTTGTGCTTGCAACACCATTCTTGCCATGGATTGCGGTAAAACCGGCAAGTTAAGCAAATCCCGAACCGGAATCCAGGTGGGTTGGTAAGTGCCTCTTCCGGGAGTTGGGTTGTGCATTTCTTCGCCTGTCCCGGTTCCGAAGTCGCCGCCGGCTGCCTCCACCAGGTAGTAATACTGAGGCCGGTCATGCCACCAGATCTCTGCAACCAACCGCTGGATGATTACTTCTATCCCAAGTTCTTCCTTGGTCTCGCGCAAGGCTGCCTGTTCGGGAGTCTCACCGGGTTCCACGTGACCGCCCGGAAAGGTGAAATAATGCTGACCGCCGCGGTGGCGTTCAATCAGGGCGATCTGATCGTCTTGCAGGAGGATAATGGCAGCCCGGTAGCTCATATCGGAAAAACAAACTCGCTGTTGAATTGTACATCATTTGCTGATTTTGATTTCAACGGCCAGCGAAAGGGCCGGGACTTTAACTCCATAGGTGGGGGAAACCCAGCCGCGGATTGTCGTCTCTGCCTGGGATCTTAACCCTTCAGGCCCGGAAGCAAAGACCATTTCGCCCGCTCGAATGAGGGTAACCCAGGATTCATTACTCATCATCCGGGATCCATCGCTGATCGCGAGCCTCACCCACCCATAGGGTGAGGACAGGACGAATTTCTAACACCGATTCTTGCATCCTGGCTTCCCACTGCCAGTCTGGCAGCAACCAGTGCAGCCGGTAAGTGATTGGCCGTTTGTTCCAGGGCATTCGCAAGGGTAACATTTCATCCCGGACCTGCCAATGACCATCTGCATAGGCGGTTACGTGCGTGCGTGCCGGACGCCCATCCTCCAGTAGCCCCAATGGCGGCCGCGGGTGCGCTGAAGGATGGCTGGATCAGCTTCCAAAATGCCGCGCCGGTAGGCATTGAACCAATCAAGGTAAAGGAACCGGCCGGCGCGGGTGAACTGGTCGCGGCCATTGACGGTGACGGTGTTGTGCACCTGGGCGGTGGTCAGGTTGTTATCCCAGGGTGGATCGGCGTTGTATAGATATGTCCCGGCATCCTGGGCTACATTCAGGCTGCGCCACCACAGATCCACGTGCAATTGGTCGGCATGCGATGGGACGGGAGGTGAATTGTGCCGTCCGTAAATATGCCCAGGATTCTTTGCCGTAGAGTTGATCTCCGAGGTAACGCGGTAATTGAACATACTTGCGGTTCTCCAGAGGCACACCAAACCAGAGCGCCATTTCGTCCCAGGTTCCACGCGGCAGGTCATAATCAAGAAAAGCCCGTGCAACCGCATGCAAGACCGGGCGATAATCAGCGAACGGGCAAACAGTCAGGGGAAACACATAGGCCCCATCATTGGCACCCAGGTTGGGAGTACGACCCGAATCGAAATCCAGAATGGCCAGCAACCAGTGAATGGAACGTACAATGGCTTCCTTCGATCTGGCGCGGCCAGTTCCAACCTGAAGTCGTTGTTACGGAGTAGGGTATCTGTCCATAAAACGACCTGGAGCATGAGACGGTGATAATTGGTGGAATGCTGGGCATATTCGCCATAAGAGTCTATCTGAGTGTGCAGCCCTTCGTTCAGCCACTTCCACCCCAGCCTGCACCAGTTGGATGCCTGAGGGTGCCCGGGTAAAGCCAAACCAGCAGTCAGCAGTCCGGCAGCTTCCGTTAGCAGGTGGTTATTTTGCTGTGATCGGGCATAGACCAGCGTGGGGATTATACGTGAAGCGTGGAATGCAACCGAGCGCGCCAGAGCAGAGTTTCGCTCCGACGTGCTGCTGGATGCTCCGGCGAAGATCTGCGCATCCCATACAAAGGCCATCAGTCGCAAGGCGGCTTCCTGCCCGGAGATCCAGTTGGGGCCCTGATAGTACGGATTTCCAGCGGTAGAAAATCTCGAAATTCCGCCAGAAGGTCTCGGCGTATTTTTCCTGGTGAGTCAAATGGTAGGCCCGGCCGAGACAGAAAGCCCAACCAAAACGGGCAGGTTCCCAAATAAATTTAACATCAGGGAATGGAGCATAAAGGGTTGCGAGCAGGGATGGTCTATTTTCGTACTCTGTCCAATGGCGAAGAGGTTCCGAGAAGGTAAGGGGCAGGGGGACAGGTTGGCTGCCAAATAACCGAACCTGGCCGGCGACAATTTCATCGGCTTCGGAAAGAAGCGTAGTTTTTCCATTCTCCCCAATCACTGAAAGAAGATCTTCGGCAGCTGGGAAATTGAACAATGGGCGTAAAACGACATTCTCTTCCAGTCCTACTCGTCTCTGCACCCTGCGATAATGCCCCGTCGCCAACCCAAGACGGTAAAGGGCATTCAATGCGACAGGCTGGATCCCCAATTGCACCAGGGCTTTATAATCGTTATAAAATTTTGACAATCGCGCCATTTATACTATCCGATCCCAATAAGCCAAGGCAAAGAAAATGGCACTGACCTGCATGGATTGGAACAGTTCATTGTTCTTCGCCATGGTAATGACTTCCTCCAAAGGCTTGATGATAACTTCCATATCTTCCGTATCATCAAGCTCCTGATCACTGACTTTTTCAGCATCCAGCGCCAGGAACGAGTAGATCAGGTTGGTCTGGTTGGCCGGGTTCGGGGAAACACAACCAATCTGTATAAAATTATCGCTGGCATAGCCAGTCTCCTCCAACAATTCCCGCCTGGCAGCTTGCACGGGACTTTCATCCCTGGCTTCCATGGCACCACCGGGAAGTTCCAAAATCACTTTTTGCGCGCCGTGACGATATTGCCGGACCATTACCACTTCCTGCTGCTTCGTAAGAGCGATAATTGTGACCCAATCCCCGTATTCGAGTACAAACCCGTCAATGGTCATCCCGTTGGGAAGTTCACATTTGTCGATACGGACATTTTTGTGGATTAAGTGCGATTCCAGAATTTTCCACGGTTTGATCGTCATCGGATTATGATGCCCTAAACCTTCCAAGTACCATTTTTACCACCTGCATGGAAAAGATCATGGAAAATAGACGTTATAGAGGTTTCCGACCGAGCTCCTCTGAAAGGATTAACCGGCATGTGAGCTGAAATGATGATATTTTGTGGTTGGGCCCGTACTTTTCATGATCTCGCTCTTGCACTAAGGGAATGCAATTCAAATTTCAGTACTAATTTCAAGTGATCTTTATTTTTTGTCCCGCACGCAATGATTGCAAGGCTGAGAACGTTGCCTTTGTAACACCGAACAATTGCTCATATGGGATGGGTGGATGGGCGCCGGTACGAATGGCATTGGTAAAAACAATCCATTCTTCTTTCCAGCCTTTATCCTGTGCCTTTTTCAGCAGACTGCGGCGACCAGCGTGGAACATTTCCAAAGTGCGAAAATCATCCAATACGGCAATTCGCCCTCCACAAAAGACCTCGAAGCGCTCTTTGGTAAATGATTTATCACCGTTGGCAAGGTAATCCACGACACCCACAGAGCCATCCGGGAAGTCAAATGTCATTGAAACATTATCTTCGTGGTACCGGCCGTTATCCGCCAAGGCACAGGCATAGACCGAAATTGGCGCTGCCCCGGCCAGACTGGTCAGGAAATCCACAAAATGACAGCCTTCGCCAATAATCCGCCCGCCTCCCTGGACCGGATCATGGGTCCAATGGTTCCTGGGAAGATATCCGGCATTGATGCGATAATGCATGTACAAAGGCTCGGAACGTGCTGCAAGAAAATCCTGAAGCGCACGAGCAAGCGGGGCAAAGCGGCGGTTGAATCCAACAGTCATCAACTTTTGGCCATAATTAGTTAATGTCTGATTGACAACATCCAGTTGTTCAGGCGTGACCGCCAGGGGCTTTTCCACAAAGACATGCTTGCCAGATTGTAATGCCCTGACCACCAGACCGGCGTGCAAGCCATGGCGGGTCAGGATGGCAACCGCATTGATGTTCGGGTCATTCAAGATCTCGTCGTCATTGGAAGTGGCATAAGCGAAGCCAAATTTATTGGCTGAATGCTGGGCGTGCAGCCCAGCCGCCGAGGCAATTCCAACCAGTTCAATCTTTTTGATATTCTTGAGTACCGGTAGAAGCGTGGCATTGGCGAACAATCCCGCGCCAAGAACGCCAAGTTTCACCGTATCACGTTGCCCGGGCTCATGGGGAACTGGGAACGTTATCCGTGATAAGGGGGCACTTGAAACATCTTGAGGATAGGTTAACAATACACCCAGAAAGGGCTCTCTTCTTTTCCCCGTAATAATTTCATAGGCAGTGGCTGCTTGATCAATCGGAATACGATGGGTGATCATCGGCGAGATCTTTAATTTACTGCTTGCCAATAAATCCACAACGGATTCAAAATTTCGGCCCTCAGTCCAGCGAACATAGCCAAGGGGATAATCCTTACCATTCTCCTCGTAGGAAGCATCATAACGACCCGGCCCGTAGGAACGGGAATTGATAAAGCTCAATTCTTTTTCGTAGTAGAGCTTGCGTGATAAGGTCAACCCGACTGCACCGGTAGCCACCACCTTGGCACGGTCACGCGCAATGACTGCTGCCAGGTCAACCGGGTCATTGGATGGAGTATCAGCGCAGATGATCACGATATCAAAACCGCGGTCGGAGGTAAAAAACTGGGCAGAGTCCACGGCCTGGTCGCGGAATACGGACCCCATTCCAAGGGAGGCAGCCAGCGCAATCCGCTGCGGATTGACGTCGATGCCCAGCACACGGCAGCCAGCCGCAGCCGCGATCTGACCCGTCAATAAACCCAAAAGACCCATACCAATGACGGCCACTGTTTCTCCGATCTGCGGTTGGGCCAGCCGGAACCCATGCATGGCAACGGAGCCAAGAGTGGTAAAGGCCGCCGATTCGAAATCCACGGAATCGGGCAGCGGTGTAAGCAAGTTCCAGGGGACAACGTTGTACTCGGCATGAACAGCATACCCTCCGCCTGCGCAGGCCACCCGCTGTCCTACTTTAAAGCGACCCATTTCATCTCCCAGCGCGGTGATGGTCCCTGCGGAAGAATAACCAAGCGGCAAGGGCTGGTCCAGACGATTGAAGGCCGCACCGAGGGAAACGAGCATCCCCTCCCGGCGCATTTTTTCGAGCACCTGTTTCACCAGGTCTGGACGCGAACGAGCCTTACCGACCAGGGATTTCTCAGCAAACTCGACCAGCATCCGTTCCGTACCGGCAGAGACGAGCGAGGCGGCTACTCTCACGAGTGCCTGCCCAGGCGCCGGCATGGGAGTGGGAACTTCTTCAACGGCCGTCTGGCCGGTTTTCATGTTTTGAAGGAGTTGTTTCATAGGTACAAAAAGTAGAGATTATATTTTGGAACAAAGTAGAGATTCGATGATTGGAAGGGTGATCTTATTTCAGACATTTGGAAGTATACCGCAAGAAAGGCTGGCAAAGGAAATGATATGGGCTCGCTGGATCGAATAGAATAATACCGAAGGGGTGGATGCCAGGCAGCCTGGAAACGAGTAAAATTACCATACAACCCATGGTCGCCGAAATTCCTGTCAGCCGTCACCAAGATTGTCATCCCTACCCTCCGTCCGGGGATTCTGCATCGAAGCCGGTTGCTGGCGCTTTTTGACAATCTACTGGATAGGAAGCTCATCATCATTTCTGCCCCAGCCGGTTATGGGAAAACATCATTACTGGTGGATTTTGCCCGCCAATCCGAGATTCCCACTTGCTGGCTCTCCCTGGACACCCTCGACCAGGACCCCCAGCGGTTCTGCACTTATCTGATTGCTTCCCTGGAGCAGCGCTTCCCCAAGTTTGGAAAACAATCGAAAACCGTTCTAAGGAGTCTGGTCAGTCTCGAGCATGATCTGGAACGCTTTCTGGCAGTAATCGTCAATGAGATAAACGATCAGATCGATCAACATTTCATCCTGATAGTGGACGATTACCAATTTGTGGATTCTGTTCCAGATGTTCGCAATCTTTTCAGCCGGTTCGTTTTTTTGGTCGGTGAGAATTGCCACATTGTGCTGGCTTCACGACGTGTGCCAGCCCTACCAGACATCACGCTCATGGTCGCCCGCCAGCAAGTAGGTGGGTTTGACCTGGAAGAATTGGCCTTTCGTCCCAACGAGATCCGCTCTCTCTTCGAAATAAATTATGGGATGAACCTGGATGATCGTTCCGTAGAAGGACTGATGCAGCACACAGAAGGATGGATTACTGGACTGCTTCTTTCCGCCTCCAATGTTGCAGGCAGCCTTCCGGACCTGACCCGCGCAGCCCGTACAACAGGCGTGGATCTTGCCAGATATCTCGACCAGGAGGTTCTGGCAACCCAACCAGCCATTGTTCGCAACTTCCTGCTTCAGACCTCCTTGTTGGAAGAGTTCGACGCAGATCTATGCGCGGCCGTTTTTGGCAAGGGTGATTGGAAGAGCCTGATCAAAACAGTCAGGCAAAACAATCTGTTTGTTCAGCAAGTCGGGCCGGATGGGAAATGGCTGCGCTACCACCACATCTTCCAGGAATTCCTTCAGGAGCGCTTCCGGCAGGAAGAACCCGAAAAGGCTCAAAGCATCCTAGTATGCCTGGCAAAAATATACGAAGAGCATCAGGAGTGGGAAAAGGCATATTCCATCCTCCAGCATTTGGGTTCTCCTGACATATTGTCTGCCTTGATCGAACGCGCCGGAATGCCGATGTTAATAAGTGAACGGCTTGTCACTTTGCAAGCCTGGCTGAACAATTTACCGACCGAGCATTTTCAAAAAAGGCCGGCATTGCTTTCGTTGAAAGGAGCCCTTCTATGTACTTTAGGTGAAGGGCATTTGGCCCTGTCGACCCTGGATCGAACCATTCTGGAATTCCAGAAAACGGATGATTTGACCAACCTGACATTGGCATATGTCCGCCGCTCCGATGCTCATCGTCTGGTGGGTGATTACACCAGTTCACTTAAGGATGCCGAAAAAGCAATTCAATTAAGTGGAAATAATCCGGATTTGCAATTCACCCATGCTGAGGCGGAACGTTTCAAGGGCATCAGTCTTTATCAGATGGGGCAGGTAGCAGAAGCAACCCAGGTTCAGGAGGAAGCATTACGTAGCTATGAACAATTAGGAGATAAACAGAGAGCAGCCTGGGTGTTGGTGGAGTTAGGGAACTCTTATTATTCCAGCATCAATTACCCAGGAGCCCTGAACGCATACAACCAGCGCTCTGGAGGAGTGGCAGAAGGGAAAGCAATCTACCTTCACAAGCCAATGTACTCAACAGCCTGGGAGTGCTGTATCATCACCAGGGTGAATACGAACAAGCTGTTCAGGCATTTGAAGCTGGGCTGGAATGCAGCCCGATCCAGTACATCCCAATGGCAAGAAGCGCTACTCCTGACCAGCCTGGGTGACATGTATGTAGATCTCGACGAATACGAGGCGGCTTTCCAGGCGTATGATTTCGCCGCTCAAATCGCAGAGCTGGTCAGTTATCAGTTCTTAACCAATTACCTGGGCCTGGCCCAGGCTCATCTGGCACGATTACGGGGGCAGTTCAGGGAAGCAGCTGTCTGTTTGCACGAAGTGCGGGTGTCTATCCTGGCAACCAGTTCCAACTACGAATGTGGCTTGTATTTTATGGAACAGGGTTGCCTCCAATTTGTGGAAGAAAATTACGATCCCGCAGTCGCCGATCTTGAACAAGCTTTTGATTATTTTCGAAGCGGTGGATTGAACGCTGAAACAGCCTGTACCCGGATTTGGTTGGCTATTGCTTATTATAAGGCGGGAAAAACTGCGGTTGCACGTGACCATTTGAAAACAGCATTGGGAACAGATTCATCGGGGATGGTAGACTATCCCTTCAGACAGGCTGTCCGTCAGGCACGTCCCTGGTTGGAGAACCTTCAAAAAGATTCAGAATCGAATGCCATTCTGGCTCCATGGCTGGCGGACGTTATCTCCGCAGAAAACCACTTGCCAGATTTGCGCAAACGACTGCGCCGGTTACTTTATTCCGTTCCAATCCAGGTTCCACACCTGATGATCCAGGCATTTGGAAAGGCGCAGGTGCGGATCAACGGCAAGTTGGTTACCTCACGACAATGGAAAACCACCTCGGTGCGCGAACTGTTCTTCTTCTTCATGTCAGCCAACCGGCCTGTTACAAAAGAAGAATGCGGCGGGGTGCTCTGGCCAGATCTCAGTGCCCCTGAGTTGAAACTCCGATTTAAGAATGACCTGTACCGACTGAGGCATGCACTCGGGCAGAATGTAATTCGGTTCGAGAATGATCTATATTCATTCAATCGCCTTCTGGATTACGATTATGACGTGGAGAAATTCAATATTGCCATAATGAAAGCAAAATCGGCCAGTCAGACAGAAGAAAAGATGTCTCAGCTAGGCCTGGCCACGAGTCTCAGAAATGGGCCATACCTTCAGGATCTGGATGCCACATGGGCCTGGCCTGAACGCGAGCGTCTTGACAGGATTTGTACAGACGCTTGGAAACAACTGGCAGAATCCCAGCGTCAATCTGGAGATACACAAGCCGCACTACAAGCATGCCGGGAGGCTTTGAAGATTGACCCTTCACGCGAAGATATCCATTGCCTGGTAATGCAATTGAATGCCGATCGAGGGGACAGGCTGGGAATTATCTGGCAATACCAAGCCTGCCGTGAAGCCCTACGCACCGAGTTGGATATAGATCCTTCCATGGAGACAGAGGCTCTGTACCGGCGTCTGATCGCATAAGGGATCGCCCGCTTCAATCATCCCTTCCATAGTTTTACTCCGGCAATTTGGTGATCCGCAGCGCTAGGAAAGAATAAGGAGATGGTGGGTAGGGATCGCCCACCCGATACCCCTTTGTCATATTCTCCATCCTGGTAATTTCCCATATATTTTAATTACTGCAAGCGTTTTTGAAGCCTCCATTGCAGCCCTCCTGATTGTAAATTTAAGAATTTATTAAATTAAGAAGGAAGGCAACCAATGACAACTGGATTTTCGAAACTCTCTCTCTTAACCATGCCGGTTTTACACCCGTCAGTGGTGGCGGCGGGCCTCATTTTGACCAGGCCGGTTTTACACCCGTCAGTGGTGGCGGCGGGCCTCATTTTGACCAGGCCGGTTTTACACCCGTCAGTGGTGGCGGCGGGCCTCGTTAAGGTTTGAGCCTGCCGGTACCTCACGAAAACAAGGATGCTGAATGATCGAAACTAGGATATTTAATCCTCCCATTTCGCTAGTCACTCGTTCTCTATCAGATGGACGCCTGGAACTAAGCCGGCTGCTGGCTGCTGCGGTTATCAATTCGAAATTCTGTCACCTGTTACTGGATAACCCGGAGCTTGCACTTGAAAGCGGCTTCCAGGGCGAAGACTTTATGTTTACTGATGAAGAACGCGAGCTCATCATTTCGATTCGTGCCGCTTCGTTGGCCGATCTTGCCAACCAGCTAGCGCGAACATTTACTGAGCATCTACATATCAGGATTAATCGTCCTGCCCAGCCCAGTGTAGCTTTCGGATACTGAGCAGCGAATACCGGATGCGCGGTGGCAAGGGGCACGATGGCAAAGGGAAACCATCGTGCTCCGCGCTCGCGTCTCTGGAATTCGGTTGAAAAACGACCAAGACTATAAAAAAGGAGAAGTCTCAATCTTGGGTCCTTTCGGTGGTGAAAATCGAGAATCAATGGAAGCATCCATTCAGCTGGATGCAATTTTTCGCGCTTTCCCCGACCTCCTTTTTTTCATGGATTCAAATGGCCAGATTTTGGATTACAGAAACGGGAATACATCCTTTTTACAATTGCCTCCGGAAAACATCCTGGGGCATTCCATTCGGGACATCTTTCCTCAAGATATTGGTTCCAAATTCGATCATACGCTTCGGGAATCCATAAAAACCGGCAAAGTGATTTCGATTGAATACAAGGTCCAAATCGCGGAAGGGGAACATTGGTTCGAAGCTCGTCTGGTTCCCTTCGAAACTGAGGCTCGTGTAATTGCAATTGTGCGCGATGTTTCCGAACGGGTGAAAAGCGCGGAACGGATCCAAAACCAGCTTCGGCGTTTGTATGCATTACATTCGGTCGATGCAGCCATAACTGCAAGCTTTGATTTGAAGGTGACATTATCGGTGATTTTACGGCAAACGATCAATCAACTGGGCGCGGAGGCAGCTGATATCCTGATCCTGAATCCAAATACACACATGTTGGAGTTTGCTTCCGGGCAAGGTTTCCAAACCAAACAGGCTCAGCCAATGCCGTTAATGATTGGACAGGGCTATGCCGGCAGAGCAGCGCTCGAGCGGCGCACAATCAGTATTGCAGATCTGCAGAAGCAACCCGCAGGAACCCAATTTGCTCCCAATTACCTGGTGGAGAAATATGCCAATTACTATGCCGTACCGGTGATTGCAAAAGGACAGGTTAAGGGGGTTTTGGAAATTTTCATGGGTTCGTTCCTGCAGCCGGATGATGACTGGTTGGATTTCCTGTCGATCATGGCCAATCAAGCCGCCGCGGCCATTGACAGCGCCAGTCTGTTCCAGGATCTCCAACGAACGAATGCCGAGTTAAGCCTGGCATATGATTCGTCTATTGAGAGCTGGGCGCAGGTACTTGAATTAAGCAACCGTGAGAATGGGGAGCATGCCTACCGCGTGGTTGAACTGACTATTAATTTAGCCCGATCTATGGGCATCGCTGAGCAGGAATTGATCCATTTCCGGCGGGGTGCGTTGCTCCATGATGTTGGTAAATTGGGAATCCCGGAAAATATACTCAACAAGCCAGGCCCTCTGGATGAGTCTGAATGGAAGGTCATGCGAACCCATCCAAAACTTGCCTGCGAATTGCTTTCCTCTGTCAAATACCTGGCTCCAGCAATGGATATACCCCATTTTCATCACGAGCGATGGGACGGCAGTGGTTACCCGGATGGCCTGTGCGAAGAACAAATTCCCTTCCCGGCACGTCTCTTTGCTGTCGTAGATGTTTATGATGCCCTGACCTCAAACCGCCCTTACCGGTCAGCCTGGTCGCGCCAGGTTTCTTTAAATCATATCCAACAATCTTCAGGGAAACTCTTCGACCCGGTGGTGGTCAAGGCTTTCTTGCAGGTCATGCAGGAAAGACCGTAATAAAAGTCACCGAATGTTTTTAGGGGACAATTGATTGATGAAGGTCATCCATCCATGTTCCATGTCAGATGACCGGCTTCCCGCTCTTATAAAATAGATCCCCATCCACATAGATTTCGCCATCGTTCATATCGCATAGCATGTCCCAATGGATGCCAGATTCGTTTTTGCTGCCACTTTCCGGAAAGCCTGCACCCGCTGCCAGGTGGATGGTGCCTCCCATCTTCTCATCAAAAAGCATGTTCTTGGTAAAGCGGGTGATACCATAGTTGGTACCGATTCCGAATTCACCCAGGCTGCGAGCCCCTGGATCGGTGTTGAGCTGGGCGGTCAGAAGTTCCTGGTTCTTGGATGCCGTTTCTTTAACCACCCGGCCCTTCTCAAACCACAATTGTATATCGGTAACTTCCTGTCCGGATTCGATGGCCGGGTATTTAAAACGAACCCAGCCTTCCACCGAATCCTCGATTGGACCGGTGAAAATTTCCCCATCCGGAAAGTTGAACTTTCCATCGCAGGGAATGAATACACGATCCTTTATGGACATACGCAGATCCACATCGGAACCTTTAAGAATGATCTGGTCATGGCCTTTGAGCCAATCCGCCATTTTCTGCTGTTCCTGCCCGGCTTTTTTCCAATATGCCACCGGGTCATCCTCGTTCAGCATCCCCGCGTTAAAAACGAATTCGCGATAATCGAACAGGCTCATGTCTGCATCCTGAGCCATGGCGTGCGTGGGGTAGACAGTAAGACACCAGCGCATTTCTCCTTTGGCTGATCGTTCCAGAAAAACTTTACTGAGTTGCGCGCCGGCCCTGGCTACACGCGCGATGCGCTTCGGATCAACACCGGCCAGCGAATGCGTGTTATGTTCTGACCAGATATGCAAGTTGGCATCAAAAGTCTCGGTTACTATTTTTGTGAGCGGTGGTACATAATCCAATTGGGAATCAGAAGCATGTTTATAAAAGATCTCCTGCGCGCCAGGGGTGTTCGATACCATGGTAACAAATGCCCCGGATTTAATTGCCTCTTCATAAACGGCCAAGGAAAGTTCTTCTGCCAACGGGTGAGTATTAATCAGACATTGTTGGGAAGGTTTAAGCGCCAGCGAGTATTGCACCATGACTTTGGCTAGTTTGGTAATGCGGGGATCGGCCATAAGGGATCCTTTCTATTAACTTGGAAAGCCAGGTAATCCTAAAGAGTAATCAAAACAAGGTCGAGAGGCTCAAAAGTCTATCGATAATTTAAAAAGTGCCTTTGTACATCCCACCATCCACAGGTAACATGACACCGGTAATGTAAGAAGCGAGCGGAGAAACGAGGAAGACGGCCGCTACGGCAAATTCTTCCGACCGGCCCATTCTTCCCAGTGGGCTGTCCTTCGATTGCTTTGCAATTTCTTGTTCCAGTGAGGAATGATTCTGCTCAGCCCGGGTTTTCATCAGATCATAGACACGTTCCGTTTCAGTCCAGGCTGGCAAAATGGAGTTGAAGCGTATACCAGCTATGCCCAACTCCAACGCCAGGGATTTGGTCAGGCCGACCGTGGCAGCCCGGATGCTGTTGGAAAGGATCAGGTTTGGGATGGGCTGCTTCACAGAATAGGAGGTCACCGTCAAAACACTGGCAGCATTGGACTTTCGGAGATGCGGCAAGGCCGCCTGGATCAGTCGGACGTGACTCATAAAAGACAGGTCAATTGCCTTTTGCCAGGCAGCCTTGTTGAACGAATCAAACGCACCGGATGGTGGGCCACCCGCGTTGGTGATGAGAATATCGAGCCCGCCAAAGACCCGGGCAGACTCACCAACCAGCCGCTCCGGTACTTCCGGATCGGCCACATCGCCAGCCAGACCAATTACCTGGGTACCGGTTTCTCCGGCAATATCTTTCGCCGCCTTGGAGACATTTGCTTCATAGCGGCTGTTGATTGCCACCCGGCAGCCTTCGCGAGCGAGACAAAGGGCCACGGCATAACCAAGCCCACGGCTGGAGCCGGTGACAAGTGCGCATTTATCTTTGAGTTGTAAATCCATTTTTCCTCCAATAGGAGTGAACCGTCGGGTCCACTCTGGCCGACAAGCAGGTCGGCTTCTACAATAATTCGATCTTGGTATCCATAACATCCCCATCCGACCAGTTGGCCTCGACCCACTTCCGCACCGTCTCCAACGCGGAACGCAAGAAAGCGGCGTCATTCCCGACCATACCGCAGGTGATGACCGTTTCCTGCCATTTATCCTGGTAACCCATTTCTGCTAATGAGACGTTGAACTGGCGATGCAGGCGCGCCAGCAGATGTTTGAGCCTGCCGCGCTTTTCTTTTAGCGAAGCACAATCCGGCAGGTGAAGAAATAGTGTTAGGGTACCAACCATGGTTTCCGTTCGAGGATTACCGATTTACGAATTGCAGGTTACGATTTACAATACTTTCAACTATGGACACAGAAGCCGTCTACAATCAAGCTCTTGATTATCTCTACTCTTATGTAGATTATAGCCTGAAAAAATCCTCCGAACTTGCCAAAGCCCATTTTGACTTGGGGCGGATGCGCGCACTGATGGAATCCCTGAGTAATCCACAGGAGACCTATCCGATAATCCATGTGGCCGGGACGAAAGGCAAAGGCTCTACATCCGCTTTGATAGCAGCCGTTTTGACCACCGCCGGGTATAGGACCGGGCTTTACACCTCTCCACATCTGCAGGATTATACAGAACGCATTCAAATTGATGGCCAATCCATCGCGCATACCCGGCTGGTCGAGCTGGTTGAAGAGATCAAACCGGCCGTCGCGAAAATTCCCGCATTAACCACCTTCGAAATTACCACCGCGCTTGGCTTTCTCCATTTCGCCCGACAGAATGTCGATGCGGCAGTCATCGAGGTCGGGCTGGGTGGGCGGCTGGATGCCACCAATGTTGTTATTCCACGCGTCTCGGTCATCACGTCACTATCCTATGACCACATGGCAGTACTCGGAAACACACTGACATTGATTGCCGGCGAAAAAGCCGGCATTATCAAGCCCGGCATCCCGGCTGTCTCCTCACCTCAGAAGGAAGAGGCACTGGCAGTTTTGGAAAAAGTTTCAATGGAACGAAACGCTCCATTCACGCTGGTCGGGCGTGATGTAACCTTTGATTCCATGGAACATTCTTTGAATGGGCAATCTTTTTCGGTCGTCAATCATCAAGGGGAAACCGCAAATCCTGTTATACTGCGTATCCCATTGCTGGGCGCGCACCAGGTGGTTAATGCCGCCACAGCCTTTACGGTACTCCAGGCGAGTGGATTCCACCTTTCTGAGGAGGATGTCCGGGCAGGTTTTGCCGCCGTTCGCTGGCCATGTCGTTTTGAAATCATTCGCCAGGAACCGCCTGTGGTATTGGACTCGGCTCATAACCTGGACTCGTTCGAGAAATTAGCCCAGACGCTGGAAGATTATTTTCCGCTCCGGCCGGTTATCTTAATTTTTGGAGCCTCCGAAGATAAAGATGTGACCGGGATGTTCAAAGCTCTTAAATTTCGTATCAGGCGAGTGATCGCGACAAAAGCAATCCATCCGCGTGCCTTGGAGCCTGAGTCAATCCTTGAAACTGCCAAACGGTTGGGAATCCCGGCGGAAGCAGCGGCAAGTGTGGACGGTGCGTTGGAGTTGGCACTGGAAATGGCTAAAGGTTCAGGAGATCTTGTTTTATCGGCGGGAAGCATGTTCGTCACTGCCGAAGCGAAAACAGCCTGGGAAAAAGGAATAAAAAAATACGGATCATAAAACCATGACTCAAAACGACTGGTCATTTCAAGAAGAAGATTCTTTCAATATGGCGCTAAGCCAACGGACCGAAGAACTGTATCGCGTCCCGAACCAGACGCCGGACGATGACGGCTGCATCGAGGCGCTTGTCCTTCCGCTGCGGGATATCGTCATTTTCCCTCACATGGTCACGCCGGTCTTTGTAACACGCCAGGGCTCACTTCTGGCCATCCAGGAAGCGCACGAACGTGGTTTGACCGTCATTGGCCTGACCCAACGCGACCCGGAGGTGGAAGAGCCAGGGCCGCAGGATTTCATGCCCATCGGGGTGGAACTGGCGGTCGGGCGCCTGCTCTCGATGCCAGATGGTTCTTCTTCGGCGCTCGTCCAGGGACGGCTGCGGGTGGAAGTGGTGGAGTTCACAAGATTGACGCCGGTTCT
Source organism: uncultured Chloroflexia bacterium (assembly GCA_963772245.1). Classification (GTDB taxonomy): domain Bacteria; phylum Chloroflexota; class Anaerolineae; order Anaerolineales; family Villigracilaceae; genus UBA877. Next base: position 278,171 of record CAVYWB010000005.1, read on the forward strand.
CAAAGTACGTGCGCGCGTCATCTTTGAGCCGACCACTGCCGACAAGACCACCCAGGCACTCATGCGCAACGCTCTGGACCTGTTCGAGCGCTGCGTATCGCTTGACCGGGCCATCCCCGAAGAAGCCCATCTCTTTGCCATGAACATATCCGAACCAGGCTGGCTGTCAGACATGATCGCCACGGCGGTCTCCATCAACCTGACCGAGCGCCAGCAATTGCTCCTCATGAAGGATCCGCGCCAGCGCTTGCAACGGATCAATAAACTGCTGGCCCAGGAACTGGATGTGCTCGAACTGGAAGACGAGATCCACAGTCGCGTACAGGACGAAGTGGATAAAAGCCAGCGCGAATTTTACCTGCGCGAACAGATGCGACAGATCCAGACCGAACTCGGCGAAGGCGACATCTTTTCGCGCGACCTGATCGACCTGAAGAAAAAGATCGAGTCGGCCGGCCTGACTGACCAGGCCCACTCCACCGCCCTCAAGGAATTGGAACGCCTCAACCAGATGCCGCCCATGGCCCCTGAAGTGGGCATCATCCGTACTTATGTGGACTGGATCCTTGATCTACCCTGGTCGAACAGCACCGAGGATAACCTGGATGTAAAACACGCCGGGCGCGTCCTGGAGCGCGACCATTATGGGTTGAAAAAAGCCAAGGAGCGCATCCTGGAATACATCGCGGTCCGTTCACTCAAACCGAAGAAGGAACGCCAACCCATCCTGTGCTTTGTTGGTCCGCCCGGCACCGGCAAGACTTCTTTGGGGCAATCCATTGCCGAAGCGCTTGGACGCAAGTTCGTTCGAGTCTCGCTGGGCGGGGTGCGGGATGAGGCCGAAATCCGCGGCCATCGCCGCACGTATATCGGCGCTCTGCCCGGTCGCGTGATCCAAACAATGAAACGCGCCGGGACTGCCAACCCGCTCTTCATGCTGGATGAGATTGACAAGCTGGGACAGGATTTTCGCGGCGATCCGGCCTCGGCGCTTCTGGAAGTTCTCGACCCGGAGCAGAACCATGCCTTTTCCGACCATTACCTTGAACTGGATTTTGATCTATCCAAGGTTATGTTCATAACCACTGCCAATACCCTGATGACCATCCCGCCAGCCCTGTTGGACCGGCTGGAGGTGATCGAATTCCCGGGCTATATTGAAGAAGAAAAATTGATCATTGCTGACCGGTTCCTGATCCCGCGCCAGTTGGAAGAAAACGGGATCGATACTCTGGGTCTGAGCTTTCAGCCCGAGGCGATCCAGCGCATTATCCGTGAATATACCTATGAAGCCGGGGTTCGTAACCTGGAACGCGAGATCGGTCGAATTTGCCGAAAAGTGGCCCGCTGGAAAGCAGAAGAGAAGCGCTACCCTGCCGTCATTGCTCCGGAATTGATCGAGAAATTCCTTGGCCCGCAACAGTTCTTCCAGACCGAGGCCGAACGAAAGGACGAAGTGGGCGTTGCTACCAGCCTGGCGTGGACCGAGAACGGCGGCGAGATCATGTCCATCGAAGTGGCCGTACTGGATGGCAAGGGCAATTTGCAGATGACCGGCCAGATTGGCGATGTGATGCAGGAATCGGGCCAGGCCGCTCTGACCTATGTAAAATCGCGCGCCCTCAAAATGGGCATTGACCTGGAGGTGTTCGAGCGCATGGACATCCATGTCCATATGCCGGAGGGCGCCATCCCGAAGGACGGCCCGTCGGCGGGAATCACACTGGCAACGGCACTCATCTCGGCGCTGACCGGGCGGCCGGTCTACAAGGAAGTGGGCATGACTGGCGAGATCACCCTGCGCGGGCGTGTGCTGCCCATCGGCGGCCTGCGTGAAAAGGTTCTGGCAGCCCACCGCGCCGGGTTGAAAGTGGTACTCGTCCCGGAGAAGAACATGAAGGACCTGGTGGATGTGCCAAAAAAGGTTCGGGAAGATCTAAAGATCATCCCGATCCAGCATATGGACCAGGTGCTCGAACTTGCCATCGCTTCCGAAGCTGTGCTCGAGCCACCCAAACCCAGACGCCGGTCGGAAGAACAAACACAAGAAGAGGAATAAAGAGAAGCAGTAGCCCTTATCCCGGAATGATTTCCATGCCAACTTCGCTTACCGACAAAGTTGTCCTGATCACCGGTGCTTCCTCCGGATTTGGAGCGGACGCTGCCCGGCAGTTTGCCAAAGAAGGCTGTATCGTCGTACTGGCATCCCGCCGGATGCCCCGGCTGACCGAACTGGCAGAACAAATCCGTTCCGAGGGAGGGCGGGCTTTCGCAGTCCCTCTGGATGTAAGCGAGCAGTCCCAGATTGATGAGGCCATCCATACCGTTCTGGATAAGTTTGGCCAGGTTGACATCCTTTTCAATAATGCCGGTTATGGTTACTTGGACTGGCTCGAAAATCTTGAACCAGCCGCCGATATTGACACGCAATTAAACGTCAATTTGCGCGGACTCATCCAGGTTACGCGCGCCATCCTGCCTTCCATGCTGGCCCGGCGCGCCGGAACTATCATCAACATGTCTTCGATGGCTGGCCTGATTGCTGCGCCGATGTACAGCATTTACGCCGCCACCAAGTATGGCGTACGCGGCTTCACAAACGCCTTGCGGCGTGAAGTTGACCCATTCGGTATCCAGGTTTCAGGCATCTACCCTGGTCCGGCTGTCACTGAATTTGGTCAGCACCCAGGCAGTGATAACAGCGTCAAGACAGCTCTCAACGTACCAGGCTGGATCTATATGTCTTCCAATACCGTTGCCCGCCAGATCATTGGTCTGGCAAAACATCCACGCCGGGAGCTGGTCATCCCCTGGTGGTTCCGGCCGCTCGTCGCCTTCGATACTCTTTTCCCTGGCATGGTGGATTGGTTCCTGAAGGTTTCTTTTGTGAAACGATTCCACCATATCTAAACGCAAAGAACGCAGGGTTTTATTAAAGGACCATATCCTGTCTTATATAATCTAATAAAGGAGAAAGTGTTTAATATGACTTCATCCCGTCTTTCCAAACTCTCCGAATCGCTTCGGACCTCCGATCTGGATGCACTGGCGCTTAACCCCGGTCCCAGCCTGGTTTACCTGACCGGTCTGCACTTCCACTTGATGGAACGACCGACGCTGGCCATCTTCACGGCAGATGCGCCCCCCGTCCTCGTGCTGCCCGAGCTGGAAATGCTCAAAGTAAAGGACCTGCCCTTCGAGGTCAAAGCTTTTCCATATGGGGAAAACCCGGCGGAATGGGACCAGGTTTTCCTGAAAGCCGGCCAATCGTTGAAGTTGGAGGGCAAACAGATTGGCATTGAACCTTTGCATATGCGCATAATGGAATTCCGCAAGGTGAAAGTCATTGCAGGAGAAACGGAATGCCCGGATGCGACCCAGGTGGTCGGCCAGTTACGCCTTTGCAAGGAGGAGAATGAAGTTGCGACCATGCGCGAGGCGGTCAGGGTGGCGCAGGCAGCACTCGAGGCGACCATCCCCTCCATAAAAGTCGGAGTGACTGAAAACGAAATTGCCTCCGAATTGGTAGTGCAATTGTTACGGAACGGCTCGCAATCCGATATGCCATTTGCCCCGATCGTCTCCAGCGGGCCGAACAGTGCCAACCCGCACGCTGTTCCATCGGATCGTAAACTGCGTGCCGGTGAATTGCTGGTGGTGGACTGGGGCGCGGCGGTGGATGGCTATTTTTCCGACCTGACGCGCACCTTCGCAGTGGGTAAAGTGGATGAGGAATACCGCAAAATCCACCAGGTTGTTCTGGAAGCCAACGCCGCCGGACGGGCCGCACCACGTCCGGGTGTTCCATGCACCCAGGTGGATAATGCTGCCCGTACCGTCATAGAAAGAGCCGGCTATGGGCAATACTTCACCCACCGCACCGGTCATGGTATCGGGATGGAACCGCATGAGGATCCATACATACGCGGCGGAAATATGCAATTGCTAGAGCCGGGTATGACCTTTACCATCGAACCGGGCATCTATCTGCCGGGGCGGAATGGCGTACGGATTGAAGATAATATCATCATTACCGAAAGTGGAGCAGAGTGCCTGAGCGACATGCCGCGCGAACTGCGGGTGGTGGGGTAGGAACCATGAAATTCCTGGCGCTCGAATGCGAACTCCCTGGCGCAACCGCGGAAGCCTTTCAACCGCTGCTCAAGGACGAAGCGCGGTCTGTCTGGGATTTGCAGCAAACTGGGGAATTGCGCGAAATCCACTTTCGCGCCGACCAGCATACCGCCGTTCTTGTGCTGGAATGCGCCAGTATTGAGACGGCCCGTGATCTGCTCGCCAGGCTGCCCCTGGTGAAGGCCGGTTTGATCACCTTTAACCTGATCCCGCTTGTCCCTTATGATGGATATGCCCGGTTGTTTTCCTGAAAGCCCTTATTTCACATCGGGTTTTTTGAGAGGCGCCTGATGGATGTTATTGCATACGCCCTGCCTTTATTGACCCTGGGATTTTTAATCTGGCTTATCTTTAGGATGCGGCGGCCGCCTAAATCGAAAAATACCAGGGACGACCCAGCCGCGCAACAGGAACGGGCTGTCTGGGCCTGGGCAAAAATAATTTCGTCGAGCCAGGGAGCGGTCAATACTTACCGCATGGCGCGCGTCGAGATGAAGTTGGAAGTCCATCTGCCCGGTAGTCCGGCATATCAGGCCAATACCACCTGGTTGGTCGAACAGGAAGCCCTGGCTTCCGTTGAAGCAGGGAAAGAGATTGCCCTGAAAGTGGATCCGTTGGGACCGCAACATATATTCCCAAATGGCTCATGGGCCAAATTCCTGGAGTAATGCCATGACCAGTTATTGTGAATACATGCATGAACACCCAGAAGACACCCTCAACAAACTGTATCACGATAACGAGTACGGCTTCCCGCTGATTGAGGATTCCGCCCTACTAGAACGGCTTGCCCAGGAGATCAACCAGGCCGGGCTTTCCTGGACTCTGATACTGAAGCGGAAAGACAATTTCCACCGTTCCTTCGAAGGCTTTGATGTGGACAAAGTGGCAGCCTATCACGAGCAGGATGTGAACCGCCTGCTGGCAGATGCCGGGATCATCCGCAACCGGCTTAAGATTAACGCCGTGATCGAAAACGCCCGCCGCATCCAGGGGCTGCAAGGGGAATTCGGCTCCTTCAAAGGCTGGTTGGATGCACACCATCCACTCACCTTGGAAAATTGGTCAAGACTATTCAAGAAAACATTTGTCTTTACCGGTGGGGAGATCGTAAAGGAGTTCCTGGTCAGCACAGGATACCTGCCCGGAGCGCACGACACGGATTGCCCGGTCTACCAGCAGATAGCCCGGCTGCAGCCAGCCTGGACAAGGGGAAATGAACTTTGATTTAATCCTGTTGTCTGTCTCCCTCCTGACCTGGGGAATTGGCGAGGGCATGTTCCTGATTTTCCAGCCAATCTATCTTCAGCAATTGGGGGCAAATACGATGACGATCGCAGGGGTCTTTGGCCTTTTTGGATTGGCGATGATGGTGGCGCACATCCCGGCCGGACACATGGCCGACCGCATTGGACGCAAACCGCTGTTGATGACCGCCTGGGCCGCTGGCATATTGGCGGCTTTGATAATGGGTTTGGCGCGCAACCTGCCTGTATTCATTGTGGGATTGTTGCTCTATGGCTTTACTGCCTTTGTTACCTCCCCCCTTAACAGTTACGTCACCGCCGCGCGTGGAAAAATGTCACCGGTGCGTGCAATGACCCTGGTCTCCGCCGCCTACAACCTGGGGGCAATGGTAGGTCCCTTATGCGGCGGTTATATCGGCGGACAGTTTGGCCTGCGAAGCGTGTACCTGATCTCTACTGGTATCTTCACCGTTTCGACTGTGATCTTATTCTTTCTACGTTCCCAACCCCGCGAAGTCCATGATCCGGCCGCTCCACCGGAAAGCCTTTGGAAGAATACCCGTTTTATCAGCTTCCTGGGCGTCATCTTCATGGTAATGTTCGTTATGTACCTGCCCCAACCGCTGACGCCGCGTTTTTTGCAAAATAGGCGCGGCCTCTCGTTGCAGAACATCGGCCTGCTCGGCTCCATCGGCGGCCTGGGGAATGCCGTGCTGGCCCTGGCACTGGGGCAGATCGCCGCACGGAGCGGGTTCCTGCTGGCACAGGTTCTGGTGGGAGCTTTCGCACTGCTGCTCTGGAAAGGCAGCGGCATGGGCTGGTACGCCCTTGGCTACTTCCTGCTGGGAGGGTTCCGAACGGCCCGATCGCTGATATATGCCCAGGTACGCCCTTTGATCCATCCGGCCCAGATGGGACTGGCCTACGGTGTGGCTGAAACTTTCAGCGCAATGGCAGTCATGCTGGCCCCGCTGCTGGCCGGGCTGTTATATACGTATGAGCCAGGCAGAGTGTATTGGGTGAGTGCCAGTCTGATTGCGGTGATGGTGGTGGTATCGGGAATTTTTTCGCCGCATGAGGCCGGTGACCGGGAACAAACTGTTATCATAAATCCCCCGAGAGATTAAGATGCTTGAAATTGTCCCTCTGATTCTTGGACCGGTTGCCACAAACACCTACCTGATTGCCGACTCCGATACTAATGCAGCGGTCGTCATCGATCCGGCTTGGGATGGGGATCGGATTGCCGCCGAGGCAAAAAAGCGTAATTGGCTCATCTGCCAGATCTGGGTCACCCACTCCCACTTTGACCATATCGGCGGCGTTGGAGATTTGGTGCATACTCTGGAAACCCCACCAATTATTGCCTTGCATCCAAATGACCGGCCACTCTGGGACAACCAGGGAGGGGCGGCTCTGTTCGGTTTGATCCTGCCTGCTTCTCCTACACCTTCCCTGAATCTGGTACACGACATGGTTTTACCTCTGGGCCACACGGTCTTCAGGGTGGTTCATACTCCCGGGCATACTCCGGGGCATTGTATTTTCTATTGTGCGGATGCCAAGGTCTGCTTTTGCGGGGATCTCATTTTCCAGAATTCCGTTGGCCGCACAGATCTGCCGGGAGGAGATTGGGAAACCCTCGTAGCGAGTATCCGCACGCAAGTATTCTCTTTGCCGGATGAGACTCGTTTACTTTCCGGGCATGGGCCGGAAACTACAGTGGGACAGGAAAAGAACGAAAACCTGTTCGTGCGGGCTTAAGTTACAACCCCAACACCAGCTGAAACACGACCAACGCCGCCATCCCGACCAGGATCGTTAAAAGGACATTCTTTGTCCACCAGGCTACCAAGATGGCGACTGCCCCTGCCAACAATTGGGGGTTGCGCCATGATAAGAACAGTGTCCCGTTGGGACTCGTCAGCTCCGGCAGGATGATCGCAGAAAGGACCGCCACCGGGACAAAACGCAGGCCGCGCCGGAACCAATCCGGCACATTGATCCGATCCAAGAGGAATATAAAGGAAAGCCGTGTAGCATAGGTCAGTAATCCGGCAATAATGATGGTGATCCAGATGCTCATTCTATCTTCCCCTCGATGACCAAGCCCATGCTTATCCCAATTAAGGCTGCCAACATTAGTCCCGTTTTATAGGGGAAATTGAAAGCCAGCAACCCGACCAATCCGGCTACCAATGCTGCCGTAACACCTGCCCGGTCCTTGAAAGACGGGACGACCAGGGCGATAAAGGTCAGCGGCAGGACGAATCCGAGCGGCCAGCTGGCGGGAATCTGTGCGCCGATGAAGATACCGATGGCCGTGCTGACCTGCCAGGCGCTCCACAAGGTCAGCCCGGCCCCCAGAAAATACCAATGCCGGTCGGGGGAATCTCCTTCCCGGTTGTAATGTGTGATGGTGACCGCATAGGCCTCATCCGTCAGCAGGTACGACAACAGCAGCTTCCAACCCGTGCCCTGATGCCGGACATGCGGTGCCACGGAGGCACTGTACAAGGCGTGCCGGAGATTAACTACGAAGACGACCATCACGACAACCAGCCCGGAAGTACCTGTGCCGATCAGTTGGGCCGCAATAAGCTGGGAGGCCCCTGCGAAGACAATCGATGACATGGCCTGGGAAACCAGGGTGGGGATGTGAACGCTGATCGCCAGGGCACCGTAGAGCAATCCAAACGGGACGACACCCAGCAGGATGGGCGCTTCGTCCTTTACACCACTCCAGAATTCCTGTTTGCGCGTCTTCGCAATCATTCCTTACTTCATCCATCCACCAAAATTCGTTTTATTATACCCGCCGGGCCTGCCTGAAATTATGAGAATATTCCGGTGCTCTGGCATCATTTGGATCAGGGTTGGAAAATAGAAGATTTTTCACTGTGCCCCTTTATAGCCGGCATGAAGAGAGCTCATTCATTTTAAGAACCAAAGGACGAAATTTGCCGTAACGAATCCGCAGATAATAGGGTTATATGCCTCAAGGACTGCCCATCCGTCCTCAAGGAGACGTGAAACATGGAGACCACTCTTGCCCCAACCCTGCTTAGCCGCAGCCTGCCGCGTCTGCAGTGGCGTGTACGTGATATCCTGCTTGTTATTGGCGGAAGCCTGTGCGTGGCCGGGATGGCCCAGGTCAGGATATCCCTGCCATTTACGCCCGTCCCGATCACCGGCCAGACCTTCGCAGTTCTGCTCGTAGGAGCCGCGTTGGGTGCTCGCAGAGGCGCGGCCAGTCTGCTTCTTTATATAATCCAGGGACTGATTGGCCTGCCGTTCTTTGCAGGGGGAGCAAGCGGACTGGCTTATTTTCTCGGGCCAACCGGGGGATACCTGGTTGGGTTCATTGTAGCGGCCGGTCTGGTCGGCCTGTTGGCAGCGCGCGGCCTGGACCGGCACATTCCAAGTGCCCTGCTATCTTTCCTTGCGGGCGAGGCTGTTATTTATCTTATTGGAGTGTCCTGGCTGAGTATTTATCTTGGCCTACCCCACGCATTCGCAGCCGGTTTGCTGCCATTTCTTCTCGGAGATGTCATCAAACTGTTCGCGGCCGGGCTTATCCTGCCGGCGGCCTGGGCATTGGTGAAATAATTCACAGCCGTAACCGTGTCCATAAATGAGTGTTTTATCTCACGAGTTGTCAACAAATATGTGTAAACAAGATGTCCTTTTCAGGCAAGTGCATGTAAAAGAGCACATCAAAAAACCCTGACCTGTGCCAAGCACAAAGTTCACCTGGATTGAACAGCTGTTCAAGCTACAGCTGGTAGTTTCATGTACAAGTTTTTAGTTGCAAGAAAAGAAATGGATTTCTCGAGGCAAATAAAACAGTATGGAAAAAGCAGCCAATCAATTGGAACAAATCCGGACCGAAGCCTGCTCAGGTGGCGGCGAAGCGCGCATTGCAGCCCAGCACGCCAAGAACAAGCTGACCGCCCGCGAACGGATCGAACAATTGGTTGATCCCGGCACCTTTCAGGAAATTGGCATGTTCGTCACCCACCGTGCCAGCGGGTTGGGCATGGAAAAAACGCATCCTTATACCGACGGTGTGGTTACGGGTTGGGGCAAGGTGGATGGGCGGCTGGTGTACGTTTTTGCCCAGGATTTCACCATCATGGGTGGTTCGGTGGGTGAAGCTCACGGGATGAAAATTGCCAACCTGCTGGATTTGGCCCGCCAGAACGGCGCACCAGTTATCGGCCTGAACGATTCGGGCGGGGCGCGCATCCAGGAAGGTGTGGAAGCTCTGGCAGGATATGGGCAGATCTTCTACAGAAACGTCCAATCCTCGGGTGTGGTGCCACAGATTTCGGTCATTCTAGGACCATGCGCCGGCGGGGCGGTCTATTCGCCGGCCATAACCGATTTCATCTTCATGGTCGAGAAAACCGCCCACATGTTCATCACCGGACCGGAAGTGGTTAAGGCCGTCACGCACCAGGATGTCAGTTTCGACCAGTTGGGCGGCGCAGCCATTCACCGGGAACTTAGCGGCGTGGCGCATTTCACCGCCCCGGACGAGGAAACCCTGCTCTCCAATGTGCGCTGGCTGCTTTCCTTCCTGCCTGCCAACAACCTGACTTCACCCCCCTATCTGACTCCCAATGATGACCCCCAACGGACCCTGCCGGAAATAGCCCAGATCGTCCCGGCCGACCCGCAGCAGCCTTATGACGTCCGCAGCGTGATCGAAGCGCTGGTGGATGGCGGGGAATTCCTGGAAGTCCAGAGCGAATATGCCGCCAACCTGGTGATCGGTTTCGCCCGCCTGGATGGCTATCCGGTCGGGATCGTCGCCAACCAGCCGCTGCACCTGGCTGGGGTATTGGATATCAATTCTTCCGATAAAGGGGCCCGCTTCATCCGCTTCTGCGATGCCTTCCACATTCCGCTGGTAACGCTGGTGGACACCCCCGGATTCCTGCCCGGCACAGACCAGGAATACGGCGGCGTAATCCGCCATGGCGCAAAACTGGCCTACGCTTATTCCGAGGCCACCGTTGCCAAGGTGACACTGGTACTGCGCAAGGCCTACGGCGGAGCCTACATCGTCATGGGCTCCAAGCACCTGGGGGGGGATTACAACCTGGCCTGGACGAGCGCCGAGATCGCCGTTATGGGACCGGAAGGGGCCGTCAGCATTGTCTTCTCCAAAGATATTGCCACCTCGGAAAACCCGGCTGCCGAACGCGACCGGCTGATCAGGAACTATCGAGCCGAGTTTGCCACGCCGTTGATCGCCGCCAGTCGCGGTTACCTGGATGATGTGATCGACCCATCCGAAAGCCGCATCCGTGTCATCCGCGCCCTGGAAGCATTGCGTGAAAAACGCCAGAATACGCCCTCCCGCAAACACGGGAACATCCCGCTCTAGGATTGCATAATGAAAAAGATGAAAGTCCTGGTCGCCAACCGTGGGGAGATCGCTGTACGCATCCTGCGCGCCTGCCAGGAAATGGGCCTGCCTTCCGTGGCAGTCTTTACGGATGTGGATGAGGCCGCCCTGCACGTACGCTATGCAGATGAAGCAATTTCCATCGGAGAAAAACAAGAATACCTGGATATTGCCGTCATCCTGGAAGCCGCCCGGCAAAGTGGTGCCACAGCCATTCATCCAGGCTATGGCTTCCTGGCTGAAAACGCCGAATTTGCACGGCGAGTCGAGGAACAAGGTCTCACCTTCATCGGGCCGCGTCACGAAACGGTTTCCATGATGGGTGACAAACTGGCTGCCAGGCGGTTTTCGCGCAAAGCCGGCCTGCCAGTCATCGCCGGGACAGATGAACCGCTGCCGCTTGAACTGCCGCTCGATATGGCCGAAAAAATCCAATACCCGGTGCTGGTCAAGGCCGCCGCAGGTGGCGGCGGGCGAGGTATCCGCCTGGCACCTTCTGCCGCTGAGTTGCCAGCCATGATTGAAGCTGCCCGGCGTGAAGCCAAAGCGGCATTCAGCGATGATACCGTTTTCCTGGAAAGCCTGGTACAGCAGGCCCGTCATATCGAGGTGCAAATCCTGGGTGACGGAGCAGGGAATGTCGCCTGCCTGGGGGAGCGTGAATGCTCCATCCAGCGCCGTCGCCAGAAATTGATCGAAGAGGACCCCGCCCACGCACTCAAGCCTGAACTTCGCCGCCAGGTGCACGAAGCAGCCCTAAAGCTGGGGATGGCCTTAAAATATCGCAGTCTTGGCACCGTCGAGTTCCTGCTGGACAAGAAGGACCATTTTTATTTTATCGAAGTCAACCCGCGTATCCAGGTGGAACATCCGGTAACAGAAATGGTCACCGGGGTGGATATCGTCAAGGAGCAGCTAATGCTTGCACTGGGTGAGCCGATGCGCAAATTCCCGGAAGAGATTCTGCCACGCGGTGCAGCCATCGAAGCACGCATCCTGGCTGAAGACAGCCAGGCAGGCTTCCTGCCATCCACCGGACAGGTGCTGTATCTTAAAGAACCAGGTGGCCCCGGAGTCCGGGTCGATTCGGCTCTTTACCAGGGAATGTCGATCGGTACTGAATATGATTCCCTGCTTTCAAAAGTGATCGTCTGGGGCGAGAACCGGCCAATCGCCATTCAGCGTCTGCGACGCGCCTTGCATGAATACCAGATCGGCGGCCTGAGCACGGATATTGACTTCATCTTGCAGATCATCGAAAGCCCACAATTCATGAGCGGTGACGTAACCACGACCTACCTTGAAACCTTCCAGCCCAAGCCCTCCAGCACCGAGCCGGCACTGGAACGCGACCTGGCATTTGCCGCAGCTTTTTTCGCCCACCAGCAGCGTGGCGGGGATGTTGTTCCCGGGATGATCAGCCATGCCAGTAACTGGCAGATGGTTGCCTGGAAAGAACAGATGAATGGAAATTAGGCAGTCAAGAGGAGAATACCATGTCTCTCTATACCGTCACCATTGAAGATCGCATCTATAAAGTGAACATCTCCGGAAACCATTGCACCGTCAATGGTGAGGAAGTGGATGCCACGATGCTGCCGTTGAACCACAACGGTTTGCATATGCTTCACCACGGAAAACAAGCCTATGAGGTTTTCCTGAGCAATCAGGAAGCCGACACCTACCAGATGCTCATGTTGGGCGGTCGACGGATTGTCACGCAGATCACCTCACGCATGAAGAAACATTTAAAAGCTGGCGAGGAATGCAATACTGGCTGTCTATCCGCACCCATGCACGGGCTGGTGGTGGATGTACCTGTCCATGAAGGGGATATCGTGGAAAAGGGCCAGACCCTGGTGGTACTCGAATCCATGAAGATGCAAATGCAATTACGTTCCCCGCGTCCTGGCAAGGTCACCAAGGTGACTGTCCAACCAGGCAATCAAGTTGAAAAGGGTGCTTTACTGGTGCAGTTTGAGTGAATATCGCAAAAAAGAGGAAATTATGAGTGAAAATCCAGCCATCGCCATCGTTGGCCTGGGCGCCATCCTCCCGGATGCGCCTGACGTGCAGACATTTTGGAAGAATATCCAGGCCAGCCGGTATTCCATCACCGATGTGACTCCTGACCGCTGGAAAGCGGAGCTATTCTACAACACTGACCCTTCCGCCCCCGACAAAACCTACAGCAAGGTTGGCGGCTGGGTGCGTGGATTCTCGTTCGAACCCGCAAAAATGGGGATTGCCATCCCACCTCGCATCCAGGAACAGATCGATGAGGTCCAGCAGTGGGCCATATCCGCCTGCTACCAGGCCCTGAAAGATTATGGATACCCCTCCCGGTTCCTGGACCCCAACCGTGTAGCAATCATTCTGGGCAATGCCATGGGCGGGGAGAAACATTATTTATCCACCATCCGTATCCACCTGCCGGAATATATCGATTCCCTGTCCTCCTCCCCGGCGTTTAAGAATCTATCGGGTGATATTCAATCCGCACTGATCGAGGGATTGGCTGCCGGCGTCCATTCCCTGGTACCGGCAATTACCGAAGACACCATGCCAGGAGAACTCTCCAACATCATCGCCGGCCGGGTGGCCAATGTCTTTAATTTCACCGGCCCCAACTTTGTAACCGATGCCGCCTGTGCCTCCTCCCTGGCGGCTCTGCAGAGTGCCGTTGACGGTCTGCGCTTCGGCCAGTTCGATGCCGTTCTAACCGGCGGCGTGGACCGCAGCATGGGCGTCGAATCATTCGTCAAGTTCAGCAAGATCGGTGCACTCAGCCCGGATGGTTCCCGCCCTTACGCTGAGGGCGCCAACGGTTTTGTGATGGGAGAAGGCACGGCCATTTTCCTGCTGAAACGGCTGGAAGATGCTGAACGCGATGGTGACAAGGTGTACGCAGTCATCCGCGCCATCGGTGGCAGTAGTGACGGCAAAGGCAAAGGCATCACCGCCCCCAACCCGCTCGGCCAACAGCGCGCCATCCAGCGCGCCTGGAAGAATGCCGCCATCCCTCCATCCACGGTTGGTTTGATCGAAGGCCATGGTACGTCTACACCGGTGGGCGACCTGGCGGAAGTGACCAGTCTCAATACCGTCTTCGGCCAATCTGGCCTTAAGCTCGGCAGCGTGGCGCTCGGCTCCGTCAAATCCAATTTTGGACATCTAAAGAGCGCGGCCGGCGCTGCCGGATTGCTTAAGACGACTCTGGCGCTGTACGACCATATACTGCCACCCTCGGTCAATTTCGACCAGCCCAATTCCAAAATTAATTTTTCACAATCGCCTTTCTACGTTAACACCCAGGCTCATCCTTGGGAAGTGCCTTCCGGTGAAGTACGCCGGGCTGGAGTCAGCGCATTTGGTTTTGGCGGCACGAACTTCCACGTGGTCCTGGAAGAATATCTGCCGGGTGTACTGATAAAAGAATCGGCTGTCTTTCCTGGTGCAGACCTGCAAATCCTTGCCGAGGCCATTCCAGTGGATCTCAAACCCTATCGCGGGTTGCTTTTTCTGGGAGCAGCATCCGCATCGGAACTAAGCGAATCTCTGGGTAAAATCCTGCACCAGGCCAAACTGGGTCACCTGCCCGAAAATATCTGCCCGACCCGTGAACAGTTAAGCCAACCGGAAAGGTTGGTAATTGACTACGAAAATCTAAAGGAATTTATTCCGCGGGCGGAAAAAGCGTTTAAAGCTCTCGAAAGCGATGCTCCAGCCGGTTGGCAGGCCCTGGGCGTACAGGGCATCTATCGCGGCAGCGGGCGTCCCGGCAAGGTAGCCTTCCTGTTTCCTGGACAGGGTTCCCAATATGTAAACATGCTGCGCGACCTGCGCACGGTTGAACCGCTGGTAGCCGAGACATTCCGCGAGGCCGACGCAATCATGGCTCCCATCCTGGGCCGGCCCATCTCCAGTTATGTTTTTGTGGACGGGAAGGATGATACTATCACCCAAGCGGAATTGAAACTGCGCAGCACCGAAATCACCCAACCTGCCCTTCTGGCAGTGCACGTATCACTCCTGAGGGTGCTGGCCAAATTTGGATTTAAACCTGACCTGGTAATTGGCCACAGCCTGGGCGAATATGCCGCCCTGGTGGCATCTGGCATCCTGAACTTATCAGAAGCCCTGCAGGTGGTCAGCGCGCGTGGGCAGGAAATGGCCAGAGTCGCAGCCGATGACAATGGTTGCATGGCTGCCGTTTCGGCGCCCCTGGCCGAGGTCGAACGTATCCTGAAGACCATCCAGGGTTATGTCGTCATCGCCAACATCAACAGCCCGGTGCAGTGCGTCATCGGCGGGGAAACCGCTGCAGTGGATGCGGCCATCGCGGCTTTTCTGGTCTTGGGTCTGCAAGCCACTAAAATCGCCGTTTCGCACGCTTTCCATACCAGAATTGTCGCCCCGGCCAGCCAGCCACTGCGCAAAGTTATCGCACGCATGAAAATCCAGGCGCCCAGGATTCCGATTATTGCCAATGTAACCGGCAAACCTTATCCCACGGGTCATGAAGAAATCCTGGACATCCTGGCCGCGCAGGTGGCTTCGCCCGTCCAGTTTGTCCAAGGTGTTAATGCCTTGTACGAACAGGGCGCCCGAATTTTTGTCGAGGTAGGCCCCAAGCGCGTCCTGAGTGGTCTGGTGTCAGACATCCTGAAAGAACACAAAGACATTAGCGTGTTCTCCACCAACCATCCCCGCAAGGGCGATATTCCCAGTTTCAATGAAGCCCTGGGACGGTTGTATGCCGCAGGCGTGAATGGAACAGCCGGGTTGGCACCTGCCGAGGTCCCACCCGCGCCGGTTATTGAAATCAGCCAGACTGAGGCTGCAGTAGAGCCTGGTTTCATGGAAATCCCATCCGAAATGACTTCGGCTGACCGGGTGTCAGCCGGAGAAGGAGCCATTATGGACGGTCGCCTGCCTATCACCGGTTCGGTTGTCATCAGCGGTGCCGGCCTGGGTTTGCCGGGGCGTGCTAAACACGTCTTCGATGACAATAATATCCTGGATATTCTGAACGGCGAGATGCGCATTGAGCCACTACCGGAAAAAACCCGCCAGGGTATGCTCGATAAGCGCCCAACCCGGCTGGTTAAGAGCGAAGCCGGGGCCATCATGCAGACCATTGACAACATGGAACTGACACTCAAGCTGGCCGGTCAGCGTGGCACTTTCGACCCGGCAGTTGAGTTCGGTATGCCCCAGGACCGTCTGGAAGCGATCGATATTTCTACCCAATTGGCAATCGCAGCCGGGATCGAAGCCCTGCGTGACGCCGGTATCCCGCTGGTGATGGCGTACAAACCGACCAGTACCGGTTCCTACCTGCCTGACCGCTGGAAATTACCCGAATCTCTAGCTGACGAAACCGGCATCATCTTCGCATCGGCCTTCCCTGGTCTCGACCGTATGGCTGACGAAGCAGATAAATTCTACCAAAACCAGATGGTGGCCAAACAAATTGAAGAGCTGCGCCGCATGGCCGGTCTGGTGCCGGAACAGCAAACAGACCTGAAAGCCTCTTTTGGAAAACGGATCGCCGAATTGGAGGCCGAAGCCGCCCGGCTCGACTATCACTTCGACCGGCGCTATGTTTTCCGTGTCCTGACCATGGGCCATTCCCAATTCGCCGAATACATCGGGGCACGCGGACCCAATACGCACGTTAATGCCGCCTGCGCTTCCACCACCCACGCAGTCGCCATCGCAGAGGACTGGATCCGGCTGGGACGCGCCCGCCGGGTGATCATCATAGCCGGTGACGATGTCATCAGTGGTAATCTCTCTCAGTGGATCGGCACCAGCCTGATGGCCAGTGGGGCTGCCACACCAGAAGGAAATCTGCGCCTGGCTGCCCTGCCCTTCGACCGTCGCCGCAACGGGATGATCATCGGCATGGGTGCAGCTGCCCTGGTCGTTGAGTCAGAAGACGCCGTGCGTGAGCGCGGTATGCGTGCCATTTGTGAAGTTCTAGCTACCAATATTGCCAACAGTGCCTTTCATGGTACCCGCCTGAACGTAAACCATGTCAGCCAGGTTATGGAAAGGCTGCTTAAGACTGCTGAAGAACGTTTTGGAATTTCCCGCAGCCAGATCGCGGCTGAAACCATGTTCGTCTCCCACGAAACGTATACCCCGGCACGGGGCGGCAGCGCGGCTGCTGAAATCCATGCACTGCGTGACGCATTTGGCGAGCGGGCCAACCAGGTCATCATTGCCAATACCAAGGGTTTCACCGGCCACACCATGGGCGTCGGTGTGGAAGATGTAGTGGCAGTTAAAGCACTCGAATACGGCATCGTTCCTCCCATCGCTAATATCAACGAGGGCTTTGAGCCGGATCCCGAATTAGGTGACCTGAACCTGTCACGTGGCGGCAAGTACCCGGTACAGTTTTCATTACGCCTTGGCGCAGGTTTCGGCTCCCAAATCGCCATGACACTTCTGCGCAAGGTACCCGGCCAGGGCGAACGGGTGGATCAGTCCATCTATAAACACTGGCTTTCGGATGTCTCGGGTTACCCCACTACGGAAATGGAAATCTCCCAGCGCACTCTGCACATAAAGAACCGGGGTGTTCCTATTCAGAAACCGGCAACATCACACTGGCAATTTGGCCAGGGCCCGACACTGTGGGCAGCCAGGCAGGCTTCCGCTTCGAACGCTGCTTCCAGCCTGCTCCTGCCAGATGCATTCCCTGTAATTGCCCAACCCATTGAAGTAAAAACGCAGCCAACTGCATCCCAACCGGCAGATGCAGAGCAGATTATGGCTTTCGTACTCTCCGTCGTCAGTGAGAAGACCGGCTACCCGCAGGAAGTACTTGCCATGGATCTGGATTTGGAAGCCGACCTCGGTATCGATACCGTTAAACAGGCCGAGCTCTTCGCCTCCATCCGCTCACAATATGGCATCACCCGCCGCGAAGACCTGCGCCTTTCAGACTACAACACGCTTGCCAAGGTAATCGCCTTTGTCAAAGACTCACTCGATTCCCCATCCATTCCATTGGCTGATTCAAAACCAGTCGGAGAGGCGGTTCTCCCGGCTCAGGCAGTTGTTCCCACTGCCGCTGCTCCCGTCAATCAGGCAGATATCAAAGCCTATGTGCTTGCTACTGTCAGCCAAAAGACCGGGTACCCCCAAGAAGTACTTGACCCTGATCTCGATCTGGAAGCCGATCTCGGCATTGACACGGTCAAGCAAGCCGAGTTATTCGCTGACATCCGTGCGCAATACGGTATTGCACGGCGAGAAGACTTGCGTCTCTCGGACTATAACACGCTTGCCAAAGTATTCCACTTTGTGGAGGAATCTCTAGCTACTACATCTACACCCTTTGAGACCGATCAGTCTGTTCCCCAGGTTGGTACGACGGTCACGAACTTAGAAGAGCCGTTAGAAACTGCCAGCGTGGTCCCCCCGGACATTGAAGAGATAAAAACCTATTTGTTATCCGCCGTCAGCGAAAAAACTGGTTACCCAACGGAAGTGCTGGATCTTGACCTCGATCTGGAAGCAGATTTAGGCATCGACACAGTCAAGCAGGCTGAGTTGTTCGCCGGAATCCGCTCGCATTATGGAATTGCCCGCCGGGAAGATCTGCGTCTTTCTGAGTACAATACGCTCGCCAAAGTGATTCGCTTCGTGAAAGATGCCCTTGAACCTGTCCCCCCACCTGCACCGACGGGCAAACCCGAAGTTGAAGCCCCGGCGCTTGCCGTGATTGCTGCTCCTGAAGCGCAAGCAAAGCAGGTTGTTGTACCCCTGGCTCCCCCACCCTCACCACAAAATACCGCGGGTGGGCAGGCATCTGAAACGGGTGAATTGGCGGGTGGATTAGAAGAAATCAAGACAGTATATTTTAACCATGGTGAGTGAGAAGACCGGTTATCCCTTCGAAGTGCTAGACTTGAACCTGGATCTGGAGGCCGATCTGGGCATTGACACCGTCAAGCAAGCCGAGCTATTTTCCTCCATCCGGGAACGCTACGCCATTCCGCGTCGCGAAGATCTGCGCCTTTCCGAATACAACACGCTTGCCAAGGTGATGGCATTTGTGGAAGTGGAAATAAAAGCCCGCAAAGAAGCTGCCAGGAAAATGGCAGAGTCAGAGCCTGCCCAGGTGGCACCATCCGCCCAAGCGTTAAGTGGAATCCCTTCCGTCATAGTGCGGCGTGCTCCCGTGCCGGCCCTGCGGCCGCGCCTGGACTTGTGCATTCCGATCGGGGTTGAATTGAATGAAGGTCGGCGGGTATTGGTGGTGGAAAGTAAAGCCAAAACCGCCGAACCGCTCGTCCGGAAACTTGCTGCTCGCAGGGTGGAAGTGCTGCGGCTGAGCGCCCGGCTGGCCTCCGATGAAATTGGGGCAAAAATGAGCGCCTGGCAGGCAGAAGGCCCCATCACGGGCGTTTACTTCTTGCCTGCCCTGGAAATCGAAGCCAAACTGTCAGAATTGACCATTAATGACTGGCATGCCGGGCTGGATGAACGCCTTTATAACCTGTATACCATCATGAAAGCGCTGCCCGAAGAAACTTTCCTGGTTTGCGCCACGCGTCTGGGTGGATTGCACGGATATTCCATTGAAGGCGCATCAGCCCCACTTGGAGGAGCAGTCAGTGGATTTGCCAAGGCCGTATCATGGGAACGGGAACGGGCCTTTGTCAAGATCGTGGACTTCGAGGCCACTGCCACTCCGGCAATCATCGCCACCCGCCTGATCGATGAAACACTGCATGATCCCGGGGCGTTGGAGATCGGCTGGGAGAATGACCTGCGCTATGGCATTGCCACGCTGGAACAACCCTTGCCGGAAGAAAAGAACTTTGCGTTGGAACAAGGCAGCGTATTTCTGATCTCCGGCGGTTCCGGCGGAATCATCCGCCCGATTGTCGAGGACCTGGCACGCGCCACCCAAGGCACCTTCTACCTACTCGACCGTATCCCTTTGCCCACGGCGGACGATCCGGATATCCTCCGGCTCGCCAACGATCGAGACGGATTGAAGAACGAATTGATCATCCGTCTTACCCGGGATGGTAGGAAACCGACTCCGGTTCAAGTGGAAGGCGCACTGTTCGGCATCGAGCGTTCCGCCACCACCCTGCAAACCCTGGGCATCATCGAACAATTGGGCGGTAAGGCGCACTATCTGGCCTGTGATGTGACCAATCCTGCCCAGGTAGATGAGACCATCCAGAAAATCAAGCATGCCGAAGGCCATATTGACGCCTTCCTGCACGCGGCTGGAATGGAACGTAGCCGTAAACTGGAAATGAAACCCATTGAGGAATTCCGGTTGGTGGTTTCGGTCAAGGCCGACGGCTTTTTCAATCTGTTCAAAGCCATGCAGGCCAGGGATATGCTTCCACGCGGTGTGGTTTTCTTTTCTTCGGTGGCCGGACGCTTTGGGAATTCCGGTCAGACAGACTATGCCGCCGCTAATGACCTGTTGTGCAAGATCACCTCCGCCTTCCGCAACCAGTATCCTGGGATCAAAGCCGTTGCGATTGACTGGAGTGCCTGGGGCGGTGTGGGCATGGCCACACGCGGCAATATCCCAACCTTGATGAAGATGGCTGGTATCGACCTGGTTCCACCCGAACAGGCTGCCCCCATGGTACGCGCCGAACTTCTGTCCAGTACCGGGGAAGCCATCATCGCTGGTTCATTGGGCGCGTTGCTCGAAGCGCACTGCCCGCACGGAGGCATGGATCTCGTCAAGGCCGACAGCGCCTTGCGCAGCGGTCAGCCTGTACACAGCATGCTCAGCCACGTGGCAGATTTCGACCTCAACCAGGGCCTGACCCTGGAAGCCGAGCTCGACCCGAAAAGCCAGCCTTTCCTGTACGATCATAGCATGAACGGCATACCGGTCCTGCCAGGGGTGATGGGCATCGAAGGCTTTTCGGTGGCCGCCAAACATATCGGTTCGGTACTGGCGTCCAATACAAACGGACTTGACGTGGGAAAACTGGAAGATATCCATTTCCTGGCAGCATTCAAATTCTACCGCAAGGAGCCGCGTCGGGTAACATGGCTGGCCCGCACAGTTCGGGAAAAGGAAAGCCTGGTTGTTTATGTGACCCTGGAATCGAGCCGCCTCATGAAAACCGGCGTCGAAAAGCACATGCAGCATTTCAGTGGGAAGGTCTACCTGAAACTGCAGGAACCGCAAACGCAGGAAATCAGCGCCAATATCCCAAATTGGAATGGCAGTTATACCGTTCAGGCTGAAGATATTTACCACCTGTACTTCCATGGTCCCGCCTTCCAGGTACTGGAAGGGGTGCAACGCTCCGGGGAGAGAATGCTTGGCAAGTTGAAAAAGAAACTGCCTGCCTTCACCTACGAAGAACATGCCCTGCTTAGCACGCCCACCCTGGTGGAGCTATGTTTCCAGACCGCCGGAATATGGGAAATTGGTAAAACCGGAATCATGGCATTGCCGCGCTCCATAGAGAGCCTGACCCTCTACCATCAAAATGTCAACGGCGCGGCTATCTATGCCGAAGTGGAGCCGTTCCTGGCCGGGAATGGAGAATTACATTTTGATGCTCGTGTGGTAGACTCCAAAGGCCGGCTCTATTTGGAATTGAAGAAATATTGCACCACTCCTCTGCCGGTTACAGTGGAACCAAACCTGCTGGCGCCTTTGAAGGAGTTAATGAAAAACTCCTGAATTGGAGAAAAAGAATCACTCCGCCCGCAGCCAAATGCGGGCGGTTTTGTAACAAGAATATTATGTCCACCCTTATTTACTGGACGCGAATCGCATCTCATCAGGCTCCCCTGGAAGCCAGTGGATTTCTCTCCCCTGAAGAACTCCAGAAGTATTCCTCATTTCGATTCTCCAAACGGCGGGATGAATGGCTGCTGGGACGCAGGACCGCCAAAACCCTGGTGCAATGTATCCCGGTTTACCAGCATTACTCGTTAGACCAAATCGAGATTCGCAATACCGCTCAGGGTGCTCCATACCTCCAACTGCCTGACAGGGCTGCACCGGCTGAATGCCTGACCATCAGCCACAGTGGAAACTTCGCCTTGTGCGCGCTGGCTACCGGTTTGAAAATGCAAATTGGCGCTGACCTGGAAATGATCGAAGCGCGCACTGAAACATTCATCCTTGATTACTTTACCCCTGCAGAGCGGCAATTGGTGGAGAACTGCCCGGCGGCTAATAGGGCAAAGCTTGTCACACTGATCTGGAGCTTGAAAGAATCCATGCTGAAAGCACTGGGAGTGGGCCTTCGCCGGGATACCCGTATGGTGGAAGTAAATGACCTGGACGGCATCCCGAACTCCGATGACGATCATGGGTCATGGCAAAAGGTCCAGGTTGGGGAAAAGCCAGCCAGCGACCGCATCTGGGCAGCATGGTGGAGGTGTGAGGATCTTTTCGTACTCACGCTGGCGGGATTCGCATCCACCCGGACTGAAATACAATCAGTCAGATTGGTGGAGAAGCGGGTGGAAGGATAAAGAAGCACTGCTAGATCATCGATCTGGAGCCGGGATTCTTTGTGATATAGAAAAAGAGGCACGGTAATCGTGCCTCTTTTAATCACCTTTGATGACGGTCAAGCAACTTATTATTTAGAGTACACGTTGACGATAAAAGCCGGCGCCGCGGTAATCCGCTGGGTATTGCCATAGACATCCAAATAATAGGCACGTACATAGACTCTCAAATAAACCTGCCCGGTTACCATTGGATTGAAATACCAGCTGATTGCGCACGTTTGTTTGTAGACTCAGGTTGGCAGTGCTGGGACAACCATTGAAAGGATCCTGTGTCACCCCCCAACCATTCGGTACAGCCAGATTGGCAACAACCCGAATCGGAATAAAGCTACTATTTTCAACCACAGCACGGAAGATGAATTGTTGACCGGTAGGAACCGTTTCTGAATATGTAGCGACGTCATTTCCAACCAGTGTTACATTCATGGTAGGAGATAAAGTGGTTGGAGGAACAGTGCTGGTGTTTGTAACGATCGATCCGTTTGACTGGGTTTGCCACGTATAAGTGGGCAGAACATTGAATAGAAGTACCGGCGCTCCGGTAACGCGGTTCGCATTTCCGTTGGAATCTGTATAATTCCCGCGCACATATGCTCTTAAGTAAACCTGTCCACTTACCTGTGGGGTAAGCAACCAGGTAAGCGTACACGAATTCCCACCAGCCAGAGTACCGCAATTATCATATTTATCGTTTAAACTCCAACCTGATGGGATTGGCAGGTTGGCAACAATTTGTAACGGTACATTTCCAGAATTCTGGACATTTGCCTGAAGAGTCAGCTGATTGCCAGTGTAAACCGTCGATATGGAGTAATTACCACCTGAAACGAGCCACACATACATACCCGGTAACACCGCGGCCGCTTGCACTTGAATGGCAGGTTGTAATACTCCGCTCCCAATCAGAGCGAGAGCCAGTGCCAAATTGACAACGATATATCTTCGTAAATGGTTAAACATTTCTATTACCTCTTTTGGATGGGTGTTTCTTCTGAGTTCAAACCAAATTGGTTCAACTGAGCGATGGGCGAATAGATTGTAGCACAACGGTCAGGTACATACAAGGATGCCAAATTTAACGATTTGGGCCATTTATTACCCCAACCGATCAATTTTTATGATTAAATCTTTCGAAAATGGTTTTGGAACTCCGGAAATTGCTTCTTTTTACCGCTACGAGGAAGGAAATCCTGCCTCGGTCTCCTCTTATTGGAAATCTTGTGTTGGGATATATCGCTGCAAAGCTGCCGGAATGACAATTCCCTGCATTTCCAAAGTCCTGACGCGCTGCAGGAAGGTACAACCGCGCAGAATATGGGTTGCCAGGTCTACCACGTGTCGGTTCTGAGGCACTTCAAGGTAAGTTGCCTTGACCCAATTATTAAAGGCACCCATGGAAGGGCCTGTCCAGATCTGATAATCCATCTCACGACCTTTTTCCCCCGCTACTGACCAGCGTGAAGACAAGCCCAAATACCATCGGAATACCAGTGCCATTTTATCTTTTGGGTTGGCATTACCCCGTTCCACCTGGCGCGGGTCGCGTTCCAAGAAGAATTTGACTGTGTCATTCCAAATGGACTCAAAGTCCCTTTTAAAAACAGTCTTTTCGATTTTTTCACGTTCCTGTTGCGGGACTTCCTCCCAGGAACCAAAGCGCGTGTAAAGTTCATACAACTTCTGGGCGCGCATTGCGAACATGGTACCACGCTTGAGCACCTGGACCTTTACGCCCATCTCGAACATGTCACCTGCAGGAGCCATGGCAACATCCGCCATTTCCATCTGCGCCAGCAGGTTCCGGGTATGCTTCGAAGCGCCTGATTCCAGGCAGGCTTGGTTGATTGAACCCGTTACCACATAAGCTGCTCCCAGCGTGAAAGCTGCCAGTGCAGCCTCCGGTGTGCCAATCCCTCCGGCGGCGCCAATCCGCACTGCCTGGATGTATTGATGATCGGCTTGCACCTGGTCACGCAAGGCAATGAAAGCAGGCAACATGCATACCAGCGGGCGGTTGTCAGTGTGTCCGCCTAAATCGGCTTCCACGGTAATATCATCCGCCATCGGGACACTTTGGGCAAGCTCCGCCTGCAAATGTGTAATCTTGTTTGCCTGCACCAACTGGTCGAGCAAGTCGGCCGGCGCGGGATCCAGAAAACGCTGGGCCATTTCCAGGCGGGAGAGCTTGGCAATAATACGGTTGCCAATCACAACCTGTCCATTGGAACCCTGCGAAAGACCCGCAACGCGGTATTGCACCAAAGGCGCTGTCAGGGCAAGATAAGCGGATGCTTCAATAACCCGGATTTGATTTTTCAAGTAAAGCTCAACCACTCTAGCTTCCAACATCGGTTCGTTCGGGCTGTTGAGCAGGTTGAAACCATACGGGCCATCCGGCAGTGCGGCTTTAATCTTCTCAATAGCCGTTTCAAGACGACTGAGGGATACTCCTCCAGCCCCAAAGGATCCCATCAAACCAGCCTTACCAAGTGTAATCACCATTTCTTCGGAGGAAATCCCGTTTGCCATGGCCCCGGCGCAGTAGGCATATTTTGTTCCGTACGTGTTGCAAAAAGAAGGGTCGCCGAGGTTGTGCATGGGCAAGGCAGGTGCCAAACCCACTACCGGTGATCCTGTCCCGGTCAGGCCTGGTTTACCTCCCGTAACAATACCGAGGTTGCCTTGTTCTTCTACCACCCAAATGGTCTGATCGAGTTCCAACAAGGCGCGCCGCATGGCATCAATTGATGAATTGATTTTCTCTTTTTCGCCCTGCCAGGCCAACCCGGTCAATTCTCTTGCGCCGATAAAAGCAAGTACCTTTTCCAATTACGACTCCTTACCTGTTTGGGATAAGTCTTAACCGATAACCCTTATTGGACTGGTTCGGTGCGTAGAAAAATTATCTAAATCTATTCCAAAAGAAGGAAACTTGGATGAGGATTACAAGGAAATGCTGGATAAACACGCAAAAAAGAAGGATAAATTTAGGCTTGCGGTGCTGTTCGAGGTTCTTACCAACGGTGGGTTAATTGGCCAAATGGTTACTACCCAACTGCCTTTAAATTCTTTGCAGCCCCCTCCCTCTCTCGAGATACCCAAGAATGGCAACCTCCAGCAATTGCAGGAGTACCGAAATCTTATCGATCAGATCAGCCAGAACCTCAATGTTGTGCAGGCTCAGATGGCAATTGCAAAGTTGAATTTTACCAAGAACAAGCCTATTCTCTCTCAAGGTCTTATAGGCTTAGGGAATGCCAGCCAATCAGGTTATTCAAAATGCACATTCAATAATAACCGGTTGTTTATTCTCGAGAGGTAGCACTACTTTGCATAATCAACGGCACGGGTTTCACGGATAACCGTGACCCGGATCTGGCCTGGATACTGCATGGTTTCCTCGATCTTTTTGGCAATATCCCGAGCCAACCGCGTTGCCTCCAGATCGTCTATCTCTTCCGGCTTGACGATGATACGCACTTCGCGCCCGGCCTGGATGGCATAGGCCTGCGAGACGCCTTTGAAAGCAGTGGCCATATCTTCTAGGGTACGGATGCGTTTAATATAGGCTTCCAAATCTTCACGGCGGGCGCCAGGACGCGCCCCCGAAATGGCGTCGGCCAATTCAGTAATGACAGCTTCCACGCTCTCCTGTTCGACTTCATGATGATGCGCAGCGATGGCATTGACCACCTGCGCGCTTACACCATAGCGCTTGGCATATTCTGCGCCCAGCAATGCATGCGTTCCTTCCTGGTTGTGATCCATGGCTTTCCCAAGATCGTGCAGGAAACCGGCCTGGCGAGCCACTTCCTCGTTAGCACCCAGTTCAGCAGCCAATATCCCGGATAGCTTGGCAACTTCAACGGCATGCGCCAATTGATTCTGCCCATAAGATGTGCGATATTTGAGGCGGCCCATCATGCGCATTATTTCCGGATGAAGGCCGGTAACCCCGGCGTCAAAAGTGGCCTGTTCCCCGGCTTCTTCGATAACTTTATCGACTGCCTTCTGCTCATCTTCAAGTATTTTTTCGATATGGGCAGGATGGATACGTCCATCCAGGATCAGTTTCGCCAGGGCGCGCCGGGCCACCTCCCGGCGGACTGGTTCGAAGCAGGAAATGGTCACGGCCTCGGGTGTATCATCCACAATGACATCCACTCCGGCAGCCTGCTCGAAGGCGCGGATATTCCGACCGTTGCGCCCCACGATGCGGCCCTTCATCTCTTCATTCGGCAACGGTACTAGGGATGTCGTGAATTCCGCTACATTTTCAGTAGCAACGCGCTGGACAGAATCCGCAATCAGTTTGCGTGCGCGCTTCTCACCCTCTTCACGCGCCTCAGTCTCAATTTGCCGGATAATGCGTGCCATATCAGCCCGAGCGTCTTTCTCGACCTCGGCCAACAGAAGAACGCGTGCCTCTTCAGTATTCATCTGGGCAACGCGCTGGAGTTCCTCCATCTGAGTTTGATGTAATTTCTCTATTTCATTGGCACGCCGGTCCACCGTACTCTGGCGTTTATTCAGGGCCTGCTCGCGCTGTTCCATGCGATCCACACGCCCATCCAGCTCTGTCCGGCGGTGCTGCAGACGCTCCTCTTCATGGGTCAATTCAGTGCGTAACCGCGTTATCTCGGCTTCTGCTGCCTGGGAAATCTTGAGCGCATTGTCACGGGCCTGAAGTTCAATGATACGCGCTTGTTCACGAGCCTGCGCTACAACATTGTCCGCCTTTTCTCGCTGCTGGCGCTGCGTCTTTTCAGACTGGGTGTGGCTGAGGTAATAGCCGCTAGCCAGACCTAACACCAGGGTCAGGCTAGCAATCAGAATGGCAATAATTGGATTCATGATCATTCCTCATTATCAGATATACTCCCGGCATCCGCCGTCTGGATTTCTTTCCAGACTTCAGAGACGACCGGGGTTAGGGTTGAATACAAGAAACCGCGGCGGGCAAGAAAACCACCCAATTTCTGGCGAAATTCAGGCCATTCCAAACCTGTCAACCGGAGTGCATATTTCCGGGCGGCTGTGAAAGCCATGGCTGCCTCGTTGTCCTGTGTATCCAATACAGATTGGATAATCTCATCACTGAGACCTTTTCTTCGCAATTCCATCCGGAGGGCTGGTTTGCCGAGAGGGCGGAAAGTATTGCGGTTTTCCACCCAGGCACGCGCAAAATCTTCATCATTGACCAGACCAGCGCCCTGGAGGCGGGTTAGAGTTTCTTCAACAAGCGACGCAGAGATCCCGCGTTTTACAAGGTTCTGTCTCACTTCCTCCGAGGAGCGAGGCCGGAACCTCAGGAAGTGCAGGGCCTTCTGGAACGCAATTTCACGCCCATCCTGTTCTTTCAAACCGGCGATTTTCTCGTCGCCGAGGTCCTGCCCAACCCTGAGCCAGGCAGCCACCACGGCAGTCAGGCCGAAGGCGAACTCCCCATCCAGGTAAATATTCACCCGTTTGGGATTCTTCTGCTGGGGTTCAATCGCCGATATCCGTGGTACCATGTTTAAAAATACACAGCCGCAGACCGCCTTATAGGGAGGCCACGGCTGTGGAAATTTACCTGGATTTACGCCTGTGTCCGCACCCTTTTCCGGGTAATAAAGACACAGATTGATTTTCGAGAGCAGGTAACGAATCAGTTACCGCTGGCGGAAGGGTTGGGAGGCCATTTGTCTCTTGATATAAACCGATTCCAATTATTTTGAAATTTCATGTTCGATTCAGACACCCAGACATCCCAAAGAAACTGCCCTGATTTCGGGTCAGGGACGGACCCTTGATTTTCCAGGAATTCAATTTACAAGTCGCGGCCGCTGTCAAGAAAATATTCCTTCTAAAGCGGCTTACATCCTTACAATGTTAACATATTATACACGAAACCGATGTAATGTTGCAAAATTCAGGGCCTTCGGGAATTGCCGGATTACGGAGGAAATAAAAGGTGCAGGATGGTTGTCAAATCAGATTAGGTCAGGCGTTTGTCATAATAGTGACAAAAGGAACTATCCGCTGGTTTTATGTTGTGACATAATCAATTAATCGAAGCCAATTGTGTTCTAAGGAGAGAGATATGAGCGAACAAAAGGTGAATGTCGAGCAAATGCTGGCTAAAGCCGTCAAGCCCGCCAATGACGCAATGATCATGCACCCCTTCTATCGCGGCAAAGTCGAGACGACTTTGAAATGCTGCGTGCGCGATTTCAATGACTTTGCCATTTGGTACACTCCTGGCGTAGCAGCTCCCTGCAAGGCTATCCAGGCTAACCCTGATCTGGTGTATGACTATACCAACAAATGGAATACCGTGATCGTTGTCAGTGACGGCACGCGTGTGTTGGGTCTGGGTGACATTGGCCCCAAAGCCGGTTTGCCTGTCATGGAAGGGAAGGCGCTTCTATATAAATACCTGGGCGGCGTGGATGGATTTGCCATCATGCTGGACACCAAGGATCCCGATAAGATTATCGACACAGTGCTTTTGCTTCAGCCCGGTTTCGGAGGGGTGAACCTGGAAGACATTTCCAATCCGAAATGCTTCCGCATCCTGGACACGTTGCGAGAGAAGGCAGAAATCCCGATCTGGCACGATGACCAGCAGGGTACCGGCACCGTGACATTGGCTGGCTTAATTAACGCCCTCAAGGTCGTCAACAAGCAGATGAGCGAGGTCAAGATCACCTTCATCGGCACAGGTGCTTCCAATGTTGCCATCTCCCGCTTGATTTTTGGCAGCGGAGCGGACCCGGCCAAGACCATTATGGTGGATACCAAAGGCATCCTTGGTAAACATCGCAAAGACCTGGAAGCCAAGAAGGACGAATACGTCGACAAGTGGAAGCTATGCAACATTACCAATGCCGAAGGCCGCGAGGGCGATATGGCCGAAGCGATCAAAGGCGCCGATGTGGTGATTGCCCTTTCGAAATCCGGCCCGGGAGTTATCAATCCCGAGTGGATCAAGACCATGAATAAGAAAGCCGTTGTTTTCGCCTGTGCCAACCCTGTACCTGAGATCTGGCCATGGGAGGCGAAAGAGGCAGGCGCCGTAGTATTTGCTACCGGACGCTCCGACTTCCCCAATCAGGTGAATAACTCACTGGGTTTCCCTGGCATCTTCCGCGGCGCTCTCGACGTGCGCGCCCGCACGATCACCGACGAAATGTGCTTTGCCGCCGCCAATGCGCTGGCCAATCATGTTGGCGACAAACTGGATGAAGATCACATCCTGCCGAACATGGATGATTGGGAAGTTTTCCCTCGCGAAGCGGCGGCTGTGGCAATGAAAGCCATCGAACAAGGGCTGGCACGGCTCCTGACAACCTATGATGAGGAATTCGAAAATGCGAAGAAAATCATCTCCCGGTCTCGAAGGCTCACCCAGCATATGATGGAAACTGGTTATATTGCTACAGCTCCTGACTGCGAAACGGGCCCAAAGGTGGATATTGATACAATCAAGTCCGCTTACTAAGCCGATCCTTTGTTTTCTGAAAAAATGACAGGTCGCATGGGACCTGTCATTTTTAATAGGTGGATTGCTGCATTGCAGATCTGCCCATCATCAAGCTACCTCAACGCGACCCGATAAAACTTTTCCTGACCTGTCAGGTCTCTTTTGTGCTAGAATAAATGCATGGTAGAAACACCGACCATTCGCTCCCACAAACGCCAGCTTACCTGGCAAATCCTGGTTCCATTCTTCATTATCATGGCGCTCATTTTCGTTGCAGCCATTTTGATCATAACCGGTGCGATTGCGACCCGCACCTGGGCGGATGTTTCGACTATCTGGTTGATCGCCCCGATGCTGGTCTTTGCCCTGTTTTTTATGACGCTGCTGGGTTTTCTGATTTATGGGATAGCCAAACTATTGAAGGTAACACCCCACTACACCGGCAAAGCCCAGGATTTTTTTACCCTGTTTCCCAAATGGGTGCGTACGATCGCCGATGGGGTCACCAAACCGTTCGTCTGGTTCCAGCAGGCCGGAGCCATATTAAAATCCATATTTAGACTGTAAGGGAAATCCTGCAAAATACTACGAAGTGGCGTGTGTCACCCCGGGCGGCCTCAGATGGCTGCCCACAATCAAGGAAGGAACATTCCATGCAAGAAAATCCAATAATCCCTGTGGAAGATAAACCCGACGAGTTGTGGAAAATGCAGACGCTGGTAATCGGCGGCGTACTGGGCATGCTGGTCGGCCTGGGCGGGGCCTACCTGCTGACCAAGCGCGCCGAGCAAAAGGGTACGCGACTGGCCATCACCCCCGGCAAGAGTGTGCAATTGGGCGTGTTGTTGGCCGGCTTGTTGCGATCGATTTTATCTTTGGGCGAAGACTGATCGGATTGGATAGACGCTGCTCATTTCAGCTGGGTATCATGTTGCAATAACTAGCGCCTCCGCACTTCCATCCGAGATAGCGGGGGCGATGTCTTTAAGAAGATAGGAGATAATCATGAAAGCAGCCAACATAGTTCAACCCAAACAAATTGAAATGCAAGATCTGCCGACTCCAGCGCCTGCGCCAGACGAGGTGCTTATCCGAGTAATGGCCAGCGGCATTTGCGGGACGGATGTGCATATCTTCCAGGGAGAATACCTGGGCAGCTATCCGATCATTCCCGGGCATGAGTTTGCCGGGGTAATTACGCAGGTCGGAAGCGCGGTGACACGCTTCAAGAACGGCGACCGGGTGGCAGTGGAACCCAACCTACCCTGCGATAATTGTGTCAATTGCCTCAACAATCGTCAGAATTTCTGCCTCAACTGGCAGGCAGTGGGCGTGACCCGCCCAGGTGGGATGGCCCAATACGTTTGCGCGCCGGAGAAGGCTGTTTTCGACATCGGAGACCTGCTCTTTGAACAGGGTGCTTTCATGGAGCCGCTATCGTGCGTGTTGCATGGGTTGGAGCGGCTCGACCTAGCAGTGGCATCCAAAGTACTCCTGCTGGGGGCCGGACCAATTGGGTTGCTGCTCCTGCAAGGACTGCGACTGAACGGAGCAGCTGAGGTAGTGGTGGTGGACAAAAATCCCGCACGGGCTGTCCTCGCTCAAAACCTGGGCGCCGACAGCAGCCTGACCCACCTGGAAGAGCTCGAACGAGATGCCTTCGATGCGGTTGTGGACGCCACCGGGGCAGTGGCTGTGATGAGCCAGGCGCCGGATTACGCCCGCCCGGGAGGAAAGATTTTACTTTTTGGCGTACCTGCCAGCGGGCAAAAGATGACGATGGAGGCGTTCCCGATCTTCCGAAAAGGGCTGACGATTCTCTCCTCGTACACCTCTCTGATGAATTCCTACCAGGCGCTGGGCCTGTTGAAAAGCAAGCAGGTTTCAGTGGATGGATTGATTTCTCATCGCCTGACTCTGCAGGAATTGCAGCGAGGAATTGAATTGATCCAAAGAGGCGGGGAACCGGTTTACAAAGTAATGATCCTGCCAAACGGGTAAAAGAACGGTTCACTTAGAGGCAATCCAACTGGTTGCCTTTTTGTTAACTGGTCGAAAAAATTTGGCTTTAAAGTTGCGCCTGCGTCATTTTCTCCAGACCGGCATAAGAACCACAGCAGCCGGAATAGATGCCTGGCTGCCATCTATAAGGAGATAACCAATCGGGTTTTATAGGCAGCTTTCCATCCTCAATTTCATGCCATCCCTTTCACTCAGCCAGTTATTCAAACGGCTGTCCGAAATGCTCCCGGTGAGCCACCTGCCTCAAAGGCTTGCGATTCTTGCGCCCCTTGCCCAGCTTTTTGACAGGGTAGCCGAAAGGGAGGATTGCCAGGACATCCACTTCAGGAGGGATGTGCATGAGCGACTTGACCTGTTCCAGGTTCTGGAAGCCGACCCAGTTGGAACCAACCCCTTCGGACCAGGCTGTCAGAATCATAGACTGGATGGCGCGGCTGGCGTCGGAAACGGCATAGAGAGACTTGTCCATGGCAACCACGACCGCCAGTGGCGCCTGGGCGATATACGGACCGGTGCGCGCCAGTGCCCCCAGTTTCTTCAATGTATCGCCATTCTCTATAATGATGAAATGCCAGGGCTGCCCATTCATGCTGCTGGCAGTCAACCAGGCAGATTCTACGATCCTGCGAACCACTTCAGCAGGGATGGGCTTATCCTGATAAGCCCGTACTGCCAGAACAGTTCGTACCGTTTCAAAAACATCCATTGCAGATCTCCTTTCAAAACATAGGGACGGATGTGTGATTGTTTTCTCGAAATGCACCAGTAGTAGCTACCGGAGCAAATAGCCGCTTCAGGTTCGCTTGCAGATCAAGCCTTTTAAATAGGCTCCTTCGGGGAAATGGAGTGCCACCGGGTGATCGGGAGCCTGCTCGAGGTGGGCAAGGATCTGAGCATCCACGCCCGCGTCCAAGGCAGCAGAGGCGACAATCTTCTGGAACAGGGCCGCATCCACCCCGCCCGAGCAGGAACAGGTGACCAGCAGTCCACCCGGGTGCAGCAGCTTGAAAGCCAGCAGGTTGATATCTTTGTAACCGCGCGCAGCCTTCTCGGCCTGGACAGTGGTTGGGGCAAACTTGGGCGGGTCAAGCACGATCAGGTCGAAGGAGCGCGCCTCATCCCGGAATTTGCGCAGGATCTGGAAAACATCGCCTTCCTGGGTGGCATGACGGGAATCGTCCGGTGAGTTGAGAGCAACATTTTGGCGGCATAAAGCCAGCGCCTCGGCAGAGGCATCCACCGAAAGCACCGATTTTGCACCGCCAGCCAGGGCGTTGACGGTGAACCCGCCCGTGTAGCAAAAACAGTCCAGCATGTCCCGGCCTTCGGCCAGGCCGCGGACGCGCAGGCGGTTTTCCCGCTGGTCAAGGTAAAAGCCGGTCTTGTGGCCGGTTTCGAGGTTGACAGAGAATTGCAGGTTATTTTCGAGAATGATGAAGGGGGAATTGGGGATGGCGCCGCGCAAGGGACCGGTACGCTGTGATAATCCTTCCAGCTCGCGCACATCGGCATCCGAGCGTTCGTAAATGGACTGCAGGCCGGTTACTTCCAGCAAAATGTCTGTGATCATCTCGCGCCAGAATTCCGCCCCGGCGGAGAGGAACTGGACCACCAGGGTATCGGCATAGCGGTCCACAATGAGACCGGGCAGCCCGTCCGATTCGGCGTGGATTAAACGCATTGCATTGGTGTTGGGCGTCAGGTACCACCCGGCACGAGCAGCTATTGCAGCTCTGATACGCTTGCGGAAGAAATCCGCATCGACCGGTTCAGCCGGGTCGAAGGTCCAGACACGCGCCCGGATCTGGGAGCTGGGACTGTAGGCGGCTCGCGCCAGGAACTGCCCACCAGCAGCCAGCAAGTCGACGGTTGCGCCGGAGGCGGGTTCTCCATCCAGGCGGGCAACCGCTCCAGAGAAGATCCACGGATGGCGCCGCAGGAGGCTTTTTTCGCGGCCAGGTTTGAGATAAAGTACGGGGTTAAATGGCATCCGGATCAAGCCGTTCCATCCACCGTTCGACATTATGCAGCGATGAATAACCATATTGACTGTATAAACCGTGTGCATCACGTGTGGCGAGAACCCACCGACGTAGACCGTGCAATTCAGGGTGAGCCAATACGCTCTCCATCAACCATTTGCCAATGCCGCGGCCGCGGTAATCCTCATGGACAAAGACGTCACACAGCCATGCGAAGGTGGCGTAATCCGTAACTTCGCGCGCCATGGCAATCATCCGGTCTTCTTTGAATACGCCAAAGACCAGCGAGTTGCGCAAAGCACGTTCGATGGTGGAGCGGGTACGATTCTGCGCCCAATAAGATCGTGACAGAAAACCGCAAACCGTCTCCAGGTCAATACGTTGCGGGTCGGTGCTGACGGTCAGGTTGTCTTTGGTGACTTCAAAAGGAGCGAACATATGCTTATTACTCCTGGGCGGACATGCCCTGCTTTCGAATGAAAGTTTCCTTCATTATATGTTATTGAATGATTCCGATGGCGCGGCCGGCTTGCTCGATGACACCGAGAGCATAATCGATCTCTTCATGCTCATGCGCAGCCGCGACGGTGGCACGCAGGCGCGCCTGCCCTTCCGGGACGGCCGGGGAAACCACCGGTAGGACGAAAGATCCTTATGTTGGCATGCCTGGGTCAACCTGTAGGCACGCTCATCCGAGCCGCACAACACCGGGACAATCGTAGTGCTGGTCAGCATGGTATCGAAGCCGGCCTTCTTCAACCCATCGATGAACTGCCTGCCATTAGCATTAACCTTTCCAATGCGCCACGGCTCGTCCAGGATGACTTTGAAAGCCTCATTGGCGGCTGCGGCTTGTGCGGGCGGCAGGGCGGCTGAGAAGATGTAGGCCCGGCTGGCGTGGCGAAGGTATTGGATGAGTTCCTTTTTCCCGGCCACATACCCGCCGACCGATGGAATGGTCTTGCTGAGTATGCCCATTTTAATGTCTATGAAATCGCCCAGGCCGTAATGCTCCTCGATGCCGCGCCCGGTCTTGCCGAGAACGCCCACCGAATGCGCCTCATCGACCATCAGCCAGGCTTTGTATTTCCGGCACAATGCAACCGTCTTCGGCAGGTCCAGCACATCGCCATCCATGCTGAAGACCGCATCCGCCACTACCAGTTTGGCCGCGTCACCAGGCAGCTGCTGGAGACGCCGTTCCAATTCGACCATATCGTTATGCTTGAAACGCCGGAACTCCGCGCCGGACAGGATACAGCCGTCCACGATGGAGGCATGGTTAAGCTTGTCGGAGATGACATAATCGCCGCGGCCCATCAGGGTGGAGATGACGGTCAGGTTGGTGGAATAGCCGGAGGAATAGGTAATGGCAGCTTCGACGTGTTTAAAAGCTGCGATGGTCTCTTCGAGTTCAGTGTGGATCGTCAGCGTACCGGCCAGCAGGCGGACGCCGTTGGTGCCGGTGCCAAATTTGTCGATGGCAGCCTTGGCAGCCGCGTTGATGCGCGGATGGCCCATCAGGCCCAGGTAACTGTATGAAGCATACATGCCCATTTCCCGCCCATTGACGATGACACGCGACCCGCCTTTGATCTCCTCAACCGGCTGGTTGTAGAAATACCAGTCGTTTGCACGCATATGTATTTCCTGGTCGGTAAAAAATTTTATCCGGCGGGTGACAGCATCATCGGTGGTCTGGATATCCATGGCTGCTCCTGGGTCCTAAAAATCCGCGTAAGTGTAGCCGAGCGGCATGCTTCTGTCAAACCAGCATGTAAATCCCCGATTCCAAAGGATTCCGGAGACTTTTCGGGTATTCATTCACCAACCGGTTTCAAAATCAGAATGGGGATATGCCGCTTCGTCATTTTTTGGTAATGCAAATAAGGCGGGTGTCGCTGGATGGCATATTCCCACAGCTGGTCATACTGCGGGCCTTCGGCCGGGTGCGCCTCGACCGGAATCGTCCGGCCTTTAACCTCAATGGTTGTGCGCAGCTCGGCCAGCAGGTTATGGTACCAGCCAGCATTGTATTCCTTACCCCAGTTGGAGCCGACTAGGAAGTAGAACCCATCCGTGTAAAAATAGGCGACCGGCGTGACATGGGTCCTACCGGAGCGGCGTCCGCGACTGTGCAGCAGCAGGATGGTCAGCGTGTCCAGCTGGCTGCCGAGGCGGCCGCGACTGAGACGGATGACAAAGGTATTCAGTGCCATGAAGATTTTAAAGGAGAATTTATTCATAATATTTTGAACCATGTAAAGCCGGAATTAAGTGATCTCACCACGAAGGCCACGAAGGGGCACAAAGAAAAAAGAGTAAAACCCTTCGTGTTCCGTTGTGCCTTTTGTGGTGAAATCTTTTCTCTTCCAATTCGTCAGGGTTAGGGAAGAATAATAAGAATTTTGTTACTTCTCAAAATAGGCCTTCATCGGCTCCCAGTAGTTATCGATCCAGCCCTGGGTGAATTCCGCCTCAGTGCCTTCCGGGAGATGCGATTGTGTAAAATCGAGACAGGTACCTTCCGGAACGGCGGTGAACTCGAACGTGACGCGCGAGAAATACCCTTCCGGCCAATCCGAGGCGCGCCAGTCCTGGACGATCTTCTGATCGGGCACCAGCTCAATGTTTTTCCCGGCGATGTAATCGTCATAGGCCATGAGTCTGCCGCCGACCGCCCGGCTGATCTGGGCATTGCCGCCGGTAAAGGCAGCATGCTTTTCCGAATCCATTAAGGCTTCGTAGACTTCATGCGGCGAGGCGTTGAATGTGACGGTTTGCTGAATGGTCTTTGACATGGCAGGCTCCTGGGTTGTATAGCAGAAATTGATGATAGGATATATCTTAGCATAAGGATACTTGAGGAGTATTAGAAAAGGGTATAGTACATCGGTATTCGGCATTTGGTATTCGTTAATCGAATAAGACGAATGAGGAACAAATGGGGGAGGGTTTGAGGATTGAGGATTGGAGAAGGTGGGGCATCCCCTACGGGGACAAGTTTTGTTTTTCGAAAACGAAAGGAAAAACGAATGGGCGAATTTGTGATTGTGGATTGTTGATTGAGAATTGGGAAAATTGTATTCGATACGCGGAACGAAATGGAACGAATAATCTTGGTGCTCCGACAGAAATGGGAAGAAGCAGATAGGGGAATT
Source organism: uncultured Chloroflexia bacterium (assembly GCA_963772245.1). Classification (GTDB taxonomy): domain Bacteria; phylum Chloroflexota; class Anaerolineae; order Anaerolineales; family Villigracilaceae; genus UBA877. Next base: position 315,145 of record CAVYWB010000005.1, read on the forward strand.
AAAGTCGCTTTTTGCAATATTTCCGCAGAACGATTACGGTAACGAAAACACCGGGGGTAGACTTTAACCGTTCTTGTGAAAGTCGATAACAAGGTGAGGCAATCGGAAAATTGTTCCAAAATGACTCCTGCAAGAATCGAGGGCAGGCAGGGGTAGTTGGCAAACCCTTGTAAACAAGGGGAAGGAAAAGAAATTCTTAATCATGTGAATGTATCTACTCACGCCATCTCAGGCAGTGGCAGAGAAGGTCTGCCGAACAAGCCCTGGATGGCTTCAAAAGGAGAACGGCCTGCCAGCCCGGCCGTAAGGATGACCGAAGCAATGGCCGCATATGCTTCTGCTCCCCAGCCCGATCGGAAACAGCCGATGACCTTGCGGTGGATCACCGCCGGACGCAGATAGCGCTCACTGACATTGTTGGTCGGAGGCACATCTTCTCGATGCAGGAAGACGAACAGGCCGTCCCGGTATTTTCGATAGCGTTTCCGCAGCCGTTTTTCATCCGGATGCCCCAGCGTTCGGTCGAGCAGCCGGTCGCAGAGCTTTTCCAAGCGCTCCACCCGGGCCTTGAACTCGCTGGGAGACAGTTTTTCCCGGTCATTGTGCAAATGCACCGCCGAACGGAACACCACCTGCATGGCCTTGGACCAGAAAGCCGTCGGATAGAGGTCGATCACCGCTTGCAGATTGCGCAGCTGGTGCGCCATACACAGCTGCCGTTCCTTGGCTGGGGCTTTCATCTGGGCCGAATAAACATCGCTGACCCACACTTCAGCCTGATGGTCTTGCATCACTTCTTTGATCACATCCACACTGCGGTCGAAGCGCACCACATGCAGGACCGCTTGAGCCGAACTGAACACCCACTGATACCAGTTCTGGGAGTCCACCCGGCTGCCGGTCTCATCACAATGGACCACGGCACTCCCTTGGACCGCCGCAGCAATGGACGCCGTCTGCTCGACGGCTTCCTTCCCGGCCCGCTGGGTGATGTTATCGATCGATCCTTCGCAGAGCTTCACTCCGTGCAGGTCGGACAGCGCTCGCCTGGTGCGCTCGTAACTCATGTGCTGCTCCTGCCGATAGTACACCACCGTCGCTTCCAGTCGGGCGCCAAAGCTCCGTTCCATCTCCAGCCCTTCCGGCGGCTGGCTGCTCTGTGGATGTCCGCAGCAGGGACATGCCACCTCGAATTGGCGCACTTCAATGACTTCCGCTTTCGCTTCCGGCAGTTCGGTGACCTGGGTCACTGCCTTCACCCAACTTTCCGCATGGGATAGGTCAGCCTGGCAATGATCACATACAGGCGGTTTCACTTCCACAATATGGTCCGGATCGGCTACCATTTTTCACTCATATTTCACATGCCCCATCCGCGGACCGTGTCGCCGCTTGCGTTTGTCTTTCGGTCGATTTCGGCTTCTGGTCTTTCGACGGTGGTTGCGAAGAGTTGCTCGAGTTCGTCGGCGGCTTCTTGTTCTTCTCCAGTTTCAGCTTCAACGCCTCCACTTCAACTTTCAACTGTACGTTTTCTCCGTACACCTGAAACGTCAGTTCGATCAACTCTTCCTTGCTCATTTTACTCAGGTCGTCTTGGGTCATCCTGACCCTATCTTACCAAACCTCGCGATTTTTGAGGAGGGTGTGAGTAAGTACTTTGTTTATGAGGAAAAGAAGTTCGATATTCGGAATTCGGTGTTCGGAATTCGTGATTCGTGATTTGGGATTCATGAAAAGAAAGAAGAAGGGACAAGATGAAAGCCAAGGCATATACCCAACCGTGCGATGAGATCATCGTGTTGAAGGAAAAAGTGGCGGCGTTGGAATCGTGGAGGGCCAACACCAAGATGGATCTGAAGGCAATCCAGGATGTGACCAGCCAGGTGAAGCTGCTGATGACGCTGTCGATTGGTGGAGGAGGGCTTAGTCTGCTGACACTGACAGTGACATTCATACTCCTAGTGACAGGTGGAAAGGAAAAGATTAGAAGAAGAGATTCAACATAATCCCGCGGGAGAGCGCCGCGGGACAGGCGTACACCAAATATCACTAAGGTATACAAAGGAAGAAATAAAAACAAAAACGTAAGACGTAAGGGAAGAATTAAAAACAAGAAACAAAAAGACGCAGGCGGAGAGAAAAGAAGGAAAGGAAAGTGGATATGGCCGGAGCAAAGACAGGTAATACCAACGCACTGAAACATGGATTGTATGCCAAGCAGTTCAACGAGGACCAGCGCAAGGGACTGAAGAGGATGGACTGGAATGATTTCCGGCATGAAGAACTGGCGCATCGCTGCGCGGGGGCACGAATTTTTGCCCTGCTGCAGGCTGCGCTGGCAAAGGAGCCACCGGATATCGACCAGATCGTGCAGTTGGTATTCGCACTGTCGAAGAATACAATAACGACCAGCACCAGCGTCCGAACGCACGCGATCCTGAATGGGCAAGACGAGCAGCTGGAGGACGCCTTTTCGGAAGCATTGGACAATGTCCGCTTCGAGGAGGCAGACGATGAGCAGGTATAAAAGCACAAGGACCATCCGGTGCGAACGGCTGCTGCGGCACCCACATGAATTCACATACTGGGGCGGCCACATTCCGCTGCGACCTTACCAAGTGCAAGCGATCGAGGCAGTAGTACGTAGCGTCCGCAAAAGTCAGGGTCTTTCCTTCGTCTGGATCTCCCCCAGGCAAAGCGGGTAGGATGAAGCCCTGGCATTGATGACGGCTTATCTGTTGACGTTCTGCTCCAGGGATGGCGGGGAAATGGTCTTCATCAACCCTACCTTCAAACCGCAAACCGAGACCAGCATGCGCAGGCTGGAAGCACGCCTGCGAACCAACATACTGACGCGCGGCAGGTGGCAGCGCAAGAGCGTCTATATCTACACCATCGGTAACGCGTTCTGCACCTATCTGAGCGCAGACCCCTCCGCCAGCATCGTGGGAGCAACCGCCAACCGTCTCCTGATTCTGAACGAGAGCCAGGATATAACCACATTCAAGTATGACAAGGACCTGGACCCGATGGTGGCGAGCACCAACGCAACCAGGCTGTTCAGCGGGACGCGCTGGACAAGCGACACGCTGCTGGAACGGGAATTCCAACGCGCACAGGAAGAAGAGAAAAGGGATAACAGGCGCAGGGTGTTCTTCTTCATGGCAGGGGAGGTTCGGCAGTACTCGGCAACCTACGGCAGGCACGTGGACGGGGTGGTGAGGGGGCTGGGCAGGCAGCACCCGCTGGTGAAGACTCAATATTTCTGCGAGACAGTCGACGCACAGGTGGGGATGTTCCCGCCGGGGAGGCAGGCATTGATGAAAGGCGCGCACCCAGCAAGTACGGAGCCGGAAGCGGGCAAGACGTACGCGTTCCTTATCGATGTGGCGGGGCAGGATGAGGAAAGATAGGGGATGGAGCAAGGGTATGGGGAAGAGGGAGAACGAGGCAGGGACAGCACGAATTTAAAGATCGTGGAGGTGGACATGCGCACGCTGGGGCTGCCGGGAAAACCAACCTACCTGACAGTGTTCCGGAAGGAATGGACCGGAGAGAAGCACGTGCAGGTGTTCGGGGCGCTGCAGGGGCTGGCAAACCTATGGAATCCGATCCGGATCGTGATCGACGCGACCGACGTGGGGGAAGGGTTATGGAGCCTGCTCGAGAATTGCCTGGGTTCGTATAAAGTGGTCCCGGTGAAGTTCACGGCCAGGCTGAAAAGCGATCTGGGGTATGGGTTTATCGGGATGATCGAAAGCGGGCGCTATCACGAATACCAGCCCTTCCCGGAAAGCCTGCGCATGCAGATGGACAAGTGCCGGTCGGAGATCGTGCCAGGGCCGGCGAAACTGATGCGCTGGGGGGTGCCGGATGGAACGCGCGATCAGGTCAGCGGCGCGCTGGTGTACGACTACGACCTGATGACCGGAGCGCTGTGCCACATTTTGGATGGGCTTGAATGGCGCACGCCGATGAAAAGCACATGTACGACGCCGCAGGATCCGCTGGAGGGGATGGACAGGGCATATTGAAAAAAAGACTTCACCATAAAGGCCCCCAAGGAACACAAAGGAAAAACAAAAAAATAGAAAAAACGGAATATGTAAAATAGAATTTTGGATTGGGGATTCATTATTGGATATTCGGGATTCGGGAGACAAAAAAAGATCAAATAGATGGAAGAAAGGGATGGAATGGGCATCTTCCCGGAGGGGTAGTGCCAGCATCCCCCACATTTATCCCCCGACGAGGTTGTGAAAAAATCAATGTCAACCTTAAAAAAAGCCAGTAAGATAATGGTTACTGGAGACAATCTATGCAAAACAAGCTCATCGAAATACCTGAAGAGAAACGGCAAGAAGAAACGGCAAAAGGGAAAGGTCAGCCCAGGATCCAGAGAGCCAATCGCCAACAAATTGAAATGTGGATGGCAGCATTAGATAGTTTGGTGCCCGAAAATCATAAGGTCCGGATTGTGTGGGAAATGGCTCAAGAATATGATCTCAGTAAGCTATACGGGTATATTGATGTGATAGAAGGAGAGGCGGGACGGCCAGCAATTGACCCCTTGATATTAGTTGAGCTGTGGTTATATGCCACCACAAAAGGGGTAGGAAGCGCCCGAGAGTTGGCCAGGCTATGCGAGGACCATATCGCGTACCAGTGGATATTGGGAGGAGTATCTGTCAACTATCACACATTAGCCGATTTCAGAGTAAATTATGAAAGTGAATTGGATGAAATTCTCACAGAGAACATTGCTGCTCTAATGAGTGAAGGAATAGTCAGCTTGGACTGCACAGACCAAGACGGTATACGCGTTCGAGCCAGTGCTGGAAGTGGGAGTTTTCGACGGCAAGTCAGATTGGAAACCTTTTTAATTGAAGCGGAAAAGGAAGTAAAAGCACTCAAAGAAGAGGGGGAAAACGATGGTGAAGGACTTTACCCGCGCCGTCTTTCAGCCCAAAAGCGTGCGGGTGAAGAACGGATAGCACGTATAAAGAAAGCCTTGGATGAGATAAAGAAAGTCAAGGGAAACAAGGCTCGAAGCCACAAAAGCAAAGACAAACAGAAAGAAGTGCGTAGTTCAACGACAGACCCAGAAGCACGAATTATGAAAATAGCCGATGGGGGCTATAGGCGAGCCTATAATGGTCAGTTTTCAGTGGATGTGGGAAGTGGGATCGTGGTAGGAGTAGGTATTGTGAATCAAGTGGACCAGGGACAAATGATTCCCATGCTAGACCAGATTGATCAACGTTATCAGCACGTCCCCAAAGAGCATTTAGTGGATAGGGGTTTTTTTAACTAATTCAGATATGGAAGAAGCTTTCAAACGAAATATTCAGATTTATGCGCCTTTAGTTAAAGAAGATCCTAAAAAACCAATCTCCATCAACCCTATAAACTTGAGGCACCTATTGTCCAAGCCTGGCAGGAACGGATGAATTCTTTACAAGGAAGAGAGATTTACAAGAAGCGAGCTTCCAGTATCGAATGGGTAAATGCGCTCGCGAGAAATCGGAGATTACAACAGTTTCGCGTAAGGGGAAATCAGAAAGTGAAGTGTGCCCTCCTCTGGTTTGCATTGGTACATAATTTGTGGGTACTGAATCGCCTACGGATGGCAACTACTGAAAGGTGTTAGTAATAACAACCAAATGAGCACAAGTATTCCACAGGAACTCATTAGATTAGCTGAACGATGATCCCACTTTTGAAATCCCATAGTTATTTTGCAATATCTTCACAGCCTCTTTGGGGGAGAGCCACCATATGAAAAAGTCCGCTATCAGTGTGAATAACGGCCTGGTTTTGGGCGATATATGACGACAACAGGAATTATAAACCCCAGGTACCAGGCAGCCTGGGGGACGGACACCCTGAATGGATCAACTTAGAATGGTACTTCCACTTTGGGCATATATACCCGGATGGCGGCCTCGCCGCTGACCGGGCATTTGTACTCGCAAATGCCGCAGCCGATGCACAAGTCCCGCAGGACATGCGGCAGCTGGACGGCGACCTGGCTGCCGTCGGGACCCCAAACGGTGGCATTTTCGAATTGAATGGCCTTTTGGGGCAGTGGGCACATTTCTTCGCAGACCAGGCAGGGCTGGTTATCGGACCAGGGGATGCAGCGGTTCTGGTTGATATAGGCCAGCCCGATGACCTGCTGGCGCTTCTGATCAAGGCTGAGCGGAGGGATGGCCTGGACCGGGCAGGCCTGCCCGCAGGCGTTGCAGGAATAGTCGCAGTAACCCAGACGCGGCACCAGGAGGGGAGTCCCCAGCCCTTCCAAACTCGCATCAAAGAGCGATGGCTGAAGCCCGCCGGTGGGGCAGACCCGGATGCACTCGCTGCAGCGCGTGCATTTGGTGAAAGCGGCCACGTCGGAATTGGTCTCCCGCACACCCGGCGGGCGGATAAGCCAGGCAGATTGGCGTTTGGCAAAACTATCACTCTTTAATAAAGCCACGGATGCGACGGTCGCGCCGATCGCGAGCAGGGCGTCCCGCCGTCCGGGATCGTATTCCATCCTTTTTCCCAGAGAGAACGCCGGGACGAAACGGGTGAGGCCGCGCGGGCAGATTTCCAGGCAGTCCAGGCACATGGTGCATTCGGCCGGGTCGCTGGCGTAGTCTTTGGCCGGGTCGATCGTGCCGGTGGGACAGATATCGGTGCAGAGGGTGCAGCCTTTGCACTCCGTGCCAACCTGGCGGCGGAAGATGGCCAGCTTGCTCAACAGGCCCAGCCCGCCGCCCAGCGGGCACAAGTAGCGGCACCAGAAACGGGCGCCCAGCAGATTCAAAAGGATCACACCGAGGAAAATGGCTGCATAAAAGAGGCCTGCGCTATAGAAAACCGGTTGGAGCGGCAGCACAGCCGGCCGGATCCAACCGTCGAAGGTCGAAAGCGGGTCGGCCAGGAAGGGTACATTCACCAGGGCCGCTTCCAGGGCGGTCACGATGCGATCCAGGGCCGGCCAGAGGCTGGCGGCCAGGGTGCGCTCGAGCAGGGCCAGCGGGTCGAAAAACAGCAGGGTCAGGTTGCCGAGCAAAGCCGCCGCGCAGATGACGATGACCAGGTCGAACTTGACCCTGCGCAAGCCCTGCGCTGGAGCGGGGCGCTTCTTTCGAGCACCCTCGAGCGGGAACAGGTCCAGGAGAGTGCCAAGCGGGCACAACCAGCCGCACCAGGCCCGCCCAAAGACGATCGTCAGGAGCAGGACGATCAATGCCAGCGCCGAACCGGCCAGGAAAACCCGGCTGGCCAGCAGGTTGGCCAGGATCAGGAGAGGATCCAGCCGCATGGGAATATTGATCAGGTCGCCGGCCCCGCCGCCCTGGGTGGACCAGATGAACAAGGCCAGAAAAGCAAAGAGTGCCAGGTACTGGACGGTTTTCCGGAAGGTGATCCACGGACCGGAAACCCGGCCTTTGCGCAGGCTTTTCTTTCGAATAATTGGTTTTGCGACTGGATAATCCATTTAATGAAACAGGCTGCTCAGGCGCCGACGGCGATCTTTTGAATATTCAGGTTCTGCAGGTCGCTGCGGCCCAACCCCATGGCAACGCCTTTGACGATATAGTCGAGGTCGTCCGGCTTCATGTCGAACAGGGCGGCGGCGTAACTATCGGCGGCGACCACGTCCGGGCTGGCGATGAGGGTATTCAACTGCTTGACGTCGGCCAGGTAGCCGCCGGTTGGGCCATTGGCGGTGAGAATGCGAACGGCATCGACCACGGTGAGCTGGGGCCGGATCAGGGCGTTCAGGTCGGCGATGCACTGCCCCAGGGCAACGTGCATGGCGCCGCGGTCCTGGACCACGCCCATGAGAATTCTTCATTCCGAGAGTCAGTTTGGAGGAACTGTGTGTTTTGGCAATCGGGACATTGATCAGAACGTCGGCCTTGAGAATATCGTCGAAAACCGCCGGGTTCTTCAAGACAACCGCCTTTGGATTATCGGTCGTGACATATTTATAGGGGAGCATGAACACCATTTCCCCGCCGGCCGCTTCGACCTGTTCCCTGATGCCGCTGATCTTATAAGCCTGTGGGGCCGTACCACCAAAGGGAAAATCCATCACCTTGACACTGCCGGCCCCGGCTTCAAAGGCCATTTTTACCAGCGTCCCAACCACCCAGGGGTTGGTGGTGGCGGCATACTCGTAGGTATGGTAGGCTACGCAGATGTTGGGCTTGACGATCACGCTGGCCCCTTTGGGTACGAACCTTTCCATGCCGCCCAGGGCAGCCAAAGCCCGGCGCACCAGTGCTTCGGGTTCGCCGCCCGTTGTGACAACCAGGTCGGGTATCGGCGCGGGAGAAGCAGTCACGGTGGGCGGCTGGGCGGTGGCAGGAACCGTAGTTGGAACGGTGGCGCTGGGGGGAATGGAAGTAGCAGATGGCTGCATTGGGGTGGGAACTGGCGCTTGCGCGGCATGCTGGGTGGGTGAAAGCACCTGGCTGCAGGCTTCCAGCAAGGCACCCAGGGTGAGGGCGCCTGCTCCGCCGGCAGCCGTCTTCATGAAATCACGTCGGGTTAGTTTGGACATCGCGCACCTCCAAAAATATATACGCTCATCTACACTAAACTTTACAAATCTAAACTAACAATCTGGTCTCCTGACAATTTGCATAATCGGCTTAGCTTTTCTACCGTTCCTGCCGGACGATCAGGCTCATCCAACAGGTATCACTCCTTCGTGGGTGCGGCGGGACGGCCGTAGCGCTGGCGGATCTGGGGAAGAAAGTAATCGTCGAAAAATTTGTCCACATCGTAATCCGCCTGCCAGCCCCATTCGAGGCGGGCTAGGCTGTCGTCCACGTCCTCCGGCCAGGAGTCCACAATGCCCTGGCGGCGCGGGTTGGGCTGGAAGGAGATCTGCGCCGAAGGGAAGGCCTGCAGGGCCCTCTGGCGGAACTCTTGGGCGGTGAGACTGAAACTGGCAATGTTATACACGACGTGGGATAGATTCCGGCGCGGGGCATCTGCCAGCATCAGCAGGGCTTTGATGGCATCCGGCATGGCCATGAAGGAGATCTTGGTATCCGGGCGGACAAAACAGGCGTAGGGCAGCCCCTGGGCGGCAGAGTGCAGCATATCCGGACCGTAATCGCTGGTGCCACCGCTCGGCAGGGTGAAGGCGCTGATGAGGCCCGGGAAGCGGATGGCGCGGAAGTCGCACATCACGGGCGGATGCGGATCAAGGTGGCGCTGGCCGTTGTAACGGCTGTAATACAGGCCGAGTTTTTCACAGTACAGTTTATTGCAGCCATACATGGTATGCGGCGTGTTGAACTGGTCTTCCTTGACTTTGCCGGCAGCATGCTTGGCCTCCAGGTTGGAGAAGCCGTAGGCCGCGATGGAACTGGGGAAGAGGAACTTGACTTCTTTCTTGTATCTTTCGGAGCGATAGGCCGCCAGCATGAGCAGCTGCATGGTACCTTCCACGTTGATGCGGTGGGCTTCCTCGGTGGACACTTCGGCCTTGGAGGAAAGGGATGCCGCCAGGTGGAATATGATATCAAAGTCGCAATCGTAAAACAGCTTGATCTTGTTCACCAGGTCTCCCTGGACATGTTCCGCCGAAAGCGACAGGATGGCCGGCGGAAGCGTCGCCAGGTCGGCGGTGACGATCCGGTAGCCGCCCTGCCGGGCGAGGGCCTGCACCAGGGCCTGGCCGATCTCACCACAAGCACCGGTTACCAGGACAGTTTTTTCAGTCATATGGTTCTCCTTATGGTCGATCTTTTAAACCACCAAGTCACCTTGTAACAAAGAATACCAGGGGCTGGTCTTTTTTCGTGGTCAGGAACCTTTGTGATCCATTCCATTATTATTTAACAGACGGATGCACAGAGATAAAAGATAACTGCCAGATTCCGACAAGACGCAGTAGAATGAAGAATACGGTTGGCGGACGCCAACGTTCCGTATTCATTGTACAACAACCTGGGTAAAAATTCTTCCGGTATTTGCCACGATGAAACTCACCAATATCCCAAATAGAAAAATGACCTTGATTCTGCTGTTGGCCGCATGCGGATTTATTATGGCCGATTGCGCCGGGACAGTCCCTAGCGCGACCCCGACGCCAACCGCCACGGTCACCCCTACCCCCACCGCCACGATCGTCTGGTTCCCGCCGACAGAGACTCCCACCGCTTTGCCCATACAGCCTGCCACCCCCACCCAGGATTATCTGCCCGGCGTGGGCGCCCTGCTGTTTTCGGACTCCTTCGACAATCCGGCACTTTGGGACACAGCCAGTTCAGCGGATGCTGGCGCCATCGTGACCAACCACCAGCTGGTGCTATCGATCACCGGATCGGGACCACTTTCCATCGCCAGCCGGCGCGACCAGCCCGCCGTGGGTGATTTTTTCGCCCAGGTCACGGTAAAAATAAGCCTGTGCACCGGCAGTGACCAGTACGGGATGATTTTTCGCGCAGCCGACAGTGCGAATTTTTATCGTTTCGCGCTGACCTGCAACAGGCAGGAGCGGCTGGACCGCGTGCGCGGCGGGGTAACCTATCCGCTGGTTGGCTGGATGGTGAGCAATGATGTTCCCTTGGGAGTGCCTGCCCAGGTCACGCTGGGGGTCTGGGCGGTGGGCAGCGAAATGCGCTTCTTCCTGAACAATGCCTTCCAATTCAGCCTGATCGACCCGGTCTTTTCCAACGGGACGTTTGGCTTTTTTGACTATGCCTCCGGCAAAAGCCCGGTAACGATCTCCTTCTCCGACCTGGCAGTCTATTCGGCCTCCTATATTCCTCCAACCCCCTCCCCGCTGCCATCCTGGACGCCCCTGCCGGCCGCGACGCTCAAGCCATGAAAAACAAACTCAACGATCTTGATTCTAAGACCTGGCTCAAATTCCAAAAATCCTGGTTCATCCATAACCCGCCGCCGCGCAAAAAGGATGTGCTGGTGCATCCAGCCAAGTTCCCGGAGACCATGGCACAGGAGTTCATTGAATTCTTCACCAAACGCGGCGGGACGGTGCTCGACCCGATGGCCGGCACCGGCTCGACCCTGGTGGCAGCGCTGCGGACCGGTCGGAATGCATATGGGATCGAGCTCAATCCGAAGTACACCGGGATCGCCCGCCAGAGCGTGGCGGAAGAACTGGCAATGCTTGGGCAGGCGGTGAGAGGGCTGACGGTAGAAGTGATCACCGGGGATGCCAGGCATGCGCCCGAGTTCGGCATTCCGGCGATCGACTATGTGCTGACTTCCCCGCCCTATTGGGACATGCTGCGGGCCAGGGGGGCCGGTACGCAGAAGCAGCGCCGCACATCCACAGACTTGGATGTTTTCTACTCGGACGACCCGAACGACCTGGGCAACCTGGCGGATTACGAGCAATTCCTGGCGGAACTGGTGGTGATCTATCAAGGGCTGAAACCGCTGCTGCGCCAGAAAGCCTATCTCACCATCATCGTCAAGAACGTAAAAAAAGGCGGCAAGATCTATCCGCTGGCCTGGGACCTGGGCCGCGAACTGGGCAAGGTCTACACCCTGAAGGACGAGAAGCTGTGGTGCCAGGATAATCAGAGGCTGGCACCCTACGGGTTGGGCTCGGCCTGGGTGAGCAATACATTCCACCATTATTGTCTGCAGTTCAGGAATGAGGGGTAGAGAGTAAGAAGTGAACAGGAAGTTCTAAAGAACTTCCCCCGTCCTTAATTCTGATGCTAAAGCCATCCGATCTCATCCTCCTCCCCTACACCACCGACCTGAGCCAGACCGGGATCGCATGCGCCTGCCGCTGGCTGGCGGGTACCTTCGAGCGGATGGGTGAATCGCCGGCCGAGCGGATGCGGCGCAGCGCAGGCGCAGCCGCGGTGGAACTGGCCTTTCGGCGCCATCTTTCCGCACAGGCCGTGCCATTCGAAGTACGGGAGGAAACGCCTTTCAGCCAGCCGGAGCATTTCAGCCTGGCGCTGGGAGGTCACCGCTGCGAAATGATCACCTACATGATCACCCGGCCAAACCAACTAGACTAGGTCCAGCAGGACCCGGCCTGCTTGTTGGAGGCTCCGGCATTGATCCCCCTGGACCAATTCTCGATAGGCGGTCATAAGCCGGATGACCTGTATGTATTCGCTTTTTTGCCGGGAGGGGTGGCGGCGGCGCAGGAGGATGGTAAATGCGCCAGCGAGAACAGGAAGGCATTCCATTTGATCCATATCCTGCCGGAAGCTTGGCGACGCTCCGGCGCCTGGCAGGATCTGCACAGGCTGGCATTGAAAAGCGAATGCGCAGAAACGATGGTGGTGAAGATCGGCGGGCTGGATGCCCGGCGAAGTTTTATCACGGAGACATGCGAACTGCCGCCGCTCACACGGATGACAGTCACACAGGAGTTTTACAGCGTGACCTATATGCATGCCGGGCGCCTGCCCGAAAAGCGCCTGGGGCTGTACAGCCCAGTGCGCGGGGATGCGTACATCATCCAGCCGCATAAATGGTCGGATATCTGGATCCGGGGCGAACAGATCCTGCTGACAGGCTGGCTGACGCATGAAGGATTCCGCAGCAAGTCGGCAATACTGAACGCCGGGATACCGGTGTTCCAATTTACCCACACGCGCACCTGGAACCTGCAAGTGCGGGCAAACCGGTTGAATCCGCTGGGAGGGCTGTTGGAATAGGTAATTAATTGGGAGGTGGAGAAAATACGGGCTGCTTCATCCTCCTGATCAAAGAACCAGTTTCCTTCAATGAAACGGGTTCTTCTTAATCTGGCAATCGTGACGCTATAATCGGGCTGGAGCAAGTTATGGTCTCTACAACAAGTTCTCATATTCCCGTTCCCAGCCGTGAGTTATCCGGCCTCTGCCGCCGGTACCATGTCCGCAGGTTAGCCCTGTTCGGATCGGTTTTACGCGACGATTTTCGTCCTGACAGCGATGTAGATGTGTTGGTTGCATTCGATCCAAAAGCGCGGGTTGGCTTTGTAATCCTTTTGCGCATGCAACGTGAACTATCCACATTATTCCAACGACCGGTGGACTTAGTGCCAATGGATGGGCCCAAACCGGTCATCCGCGAGTCGGTGTTATCGAGCGCCCAAGATGTCAGTGCGGCCTGAACAACTCTATCTTACCGATATCCTTGAAGCCGCCCGTTCCATTGCTGTTTTTTGCAAAGATGCCCGCTTTGATCAGTTCGAAGGGAACGATATGCTGTGCAGTGCAGTTTTGCAGAAGCTAATTGTAATCGGTGAGGCAGCCACCCATTCCCTGAACCATTCTATTTACAGAATCCAAAAATTCCGTGGGCGGATATGATCAACTTTCGCAACTTTGCCGTGCATGAATACTTTTCGGTAAATTGGAGAATCGTTTGGGACACCGCCATCGGCTATATTCCACCGATTGAAAAACAAATTGCTAAATTGCTCGAGAAATTATAAGAAATCGAAGAAATTGCCCGGCAAATTGAATGATCAAAGGACCCGTTTCCTTCATGGAAATGGGGCCTTATTTACTGCTTCTTGCGAACTTTCAGCCGCAGGCCCTCGACCCTGACAACTTCGAGGCGCTCACCGCGCTGGAGCGGCTCAGAAGCTTCGGCCAGGTCGGCGCTCCAGAGCTCGCCGGCCACCTGGGCCTGCCCGGAAGGATCGATCATGCTGGCGGCCATTCCCGTCTGCCCCGCCAGGCGGGCGCTCCCGGTGATGACCGGGCGGTTCTGGGCCCGCAAGGCATAGCCCAGGATGACGGCGAAGATCAGGCCGATGAAGATGCCTACGAAAATCACCAGCGGGATCGAGACCTGCTCAAAGTGTGGCGTGCCGGGGGAATTGAACAGGACGAGCGCCCCGACGATGAACGAGGCAATCCCGGTCAGGGTCAATGCGCCGTGTGTGGGGGCCTTGATGTCGAGAATGAAGAGCACGAAAGCCGTGACCATGAAGACCAGGCCGAACCAGTTGACCGGCAGGAAGCCCAACCCGTAGGCTCCCAGGGCCAGGCAAACCACGCCGAAGAAAGCCGGCAGCCAGGCGCCCGGATGGGTCAATTCGATCAGGAGCGCCTGCAGGCCGATGGCCAGCAGGAGGAAAACGATATTGGGGTCGATCAGCAACTGCAGCAGCTGCTCGATCAGCGACATGGGCAGGGTTTGTTGGACGATGCCTGCGGTATTCAGAGTGAGCGGGCCGCTGGTCAACTGGACCTTGAAGCCGTCCAACTGCCGCAGCAGGTCGTTCAAATCCGTGGCGCTGAAATCCACCAGGTGCACCTGGAGTGCCTGGGTGGAGGAAACTGCCTTGGCGCTGGTGATGGTCGATTCGGCGAGGGCGACGGCTTTAGGGCCGCGCCATCCGGCGAATGCATCCACCTTGGCGACCAGGGCATTTTCCTGTTTTGCCATTTCGGTCTGCCCGAGGTCCTGGCCGCCCGATCCGACCGGGCTGGCCGCGCCGATGATGGTTTCGGGTGCCATTGCGGAAGCCTGCGCAGCCAGGGTAATGACCGTGCCGGCGGAGGCAGCCATGGCGCCGCGCGGGGTCACGTATACCACCACCGGGACCGTGCTGGCGCGCATCGCCTCGGTCATGGCGGTCATCGCAAGGATATCACCGCCGGGGGTGTTGAGCTGCAGAATAACCATTTCCACATGCTCCTGCTCGGCGGTCTGGATGCCGCGCACCAGGTAGTCCTGGGTGGCCTGGGTGATGGCCCCGTCGATGGTCAGGACCAGCACCACCGGGCCGGCGGCGGCCGCCTGCAGGGGCTGCAGGAGGAAAAGGGCCAGAAAAAGGGCTGTCAGAACAATGCGAGTACGTTTCATATATTTATAATACTCCATCTCGCAGGTATTATAAACCCGGGAAGTGGGAGGACAAAGAAATCAGTGAAAAGGGGGTAGAACGCAGGAGATAGCGGTGAGGTCTTCTTCTTGCCCAGACAGGTTGACCATCCGCATTGGTAACGGTAGAATAAAGGCCGCGCGGGTGTAGTTCAGTGGTAGAACGCTTGCCCTCCAAGCAAGATATCGTCGGTTCGAATCCGATCACCCGCTCTGGCTTGGCGATTGGCTGTTGGCGTTCCGCTGGTTTTCCGGACGCGGC
This sequence comes from uncultured Chloroflexia bacterium, assembly GCA_963772245.1. Taxonomy (GTDB): domain Bacteria; phylum Chloroflexota; class Anaerolineae; order Anaerolineales; family Villigracilaceae; genus UBA877. The sequence continues at coordinate 330,239 of CAVYWB010000005.1, forward strand.
GGTCAATTCTTTTTTTATCTGCGATTCTCTGCCATACAGATTTTCAAGAATAACAATGTAGAAAGTCCGGAGTCCCATAGAAGGGACAATGGGGAGACTTCAGAGTCCGATGGAAATAAGGCGGGAATATTGGATTACAATAACAGGCAACATATTCATAGGACGGTAAAGCATGCCAGAATATCCTCCCATTCAAGTCGCTTATAACCAGCCCATCACGGTGGGCAAGGAAGCCGAATACATGGCCCAGGCCATCGCAGCCGCCAAATTTTCGGGCGACGGGCCGTTCACCCACAAGGTCAGCGAACTGCTCGAGCAGCAGCTGGGCGTACCCAAAGTGCTGCTGACCACTTCCTGCACGCACGCGCTGGAAATGTTCGCATTCCTGCTGGATATCCAACCAGGGGACGAAGTGATTATCCCTTCGTTCACTTTCGTTTCAACGGTAAACGCCTTCGTGTTGCGCGGGGCGCGGCCGGTCTTTGCCGATATCCGGCCGGACACGCTCAACCTGGATGAAGCCAGGCTGGAATCCCTGATCAGCCCGCACACCAAAGCAATCGTCCCGGTCCATTATGCCGGGGTGGGCTGCGAAATGGATGCCCTCCAGGAGATCGCCGGGAGGAAGCATATCGCTGTGGTGGAAGACAATGCCCACGGGTTATTTGGCAAATACAAGGGCCGCTACCTGGGCACGTTCGGCGCGCTGGCGGCGCAGAGTTTCCACGAGACCAAGAATTTCACCTGCGGCGAAGGTGGCGCGCTGCTGATCAATGACCCAGCGCTGGTGGAACGCGCCGAGGTCATCCGTGAAAAGGGCACCAACCGCAGCCGCTTCTTCCGCGGGCAGGTGGACAAGTACAGTTGGGTGGATATCGGTTCCAGCTACCTGCCATCGGATATCCTGGCGGCGTTCCTGCTGGCGCAGCTGGAACAGCGCGAGAAGGTCCAGGCGCACCGCCGGAAAGTCTGGGAGTTCTACCAGGCGCACCTGGAAGAGTGGGCGCGCAGCCATGAGGTCCAACTGCCGCATATCCCGCCTTACTGCGAGCAGTCCTACCACATGTTCTACCTGCTCCTGCCAACCCTGGAACTGCGGCAGGGATTGATCGCCCATTTGAGGCAGCGCGGCATAAACAGCGTGTTCCACTACCTGCCACTGCATCTCTCGGAGATGGGCCGGCGTTTCGGCGGGCAGCCGGGCGACTGCCCGGTGACCGAGCGGGTCAGCGACCAACTGGTGCGCCTGCCGTTCCACAATGCATTGGGCGAGGCGGACCTGTTGAAAGTGGTGGAAGCGATTCGGGAATATGATTTTTAGCATTCCCTTTTTCCATGAGGCATGAAAGGTGAAATCCAAGCATCTATCATTGTTCTTATTTGTTAGCCTGGTCGAAGGTTGCCTAACCGAGGTTGTCCTGTTGACCATGCAGTTTGAGTCGAGTAGAGGGCACCTCATAAACTATAACGCCCTGCGATGGGTAATGGCAGGGATCGTTTCAATCGTTTTAGCCGGGCAGCTGATCGCTCTTATCGGTTCGCTGCGGAATGCCAGGTGGAGCCAGCGGTTATTATTAACGCTTGATACTCAGTTGGTGGGACCAGCGAAGCGCTTATTTTTTATACAGGGTATTTTGCTCGTTTTGGGTGTGTTCCTGTTCGAATGTTTTCTTGTAACCTACCTGGCCTTCCCGATCCCAACCCGACCACTGTTCTTCTGGGCAAGCCTGACCAGCTTCCAGGCATGGTTGGTTTTCCGGATCGCCTACCACGCCACGTATCGTGAGCGAACCTCCCTGACGGCCGCCCTGCGCGTAAAGTGGAACGGACTGGAGCCCGTGCAGCGCAAGGTAATCCTCATCCTTGCAATCATCGGGCTGGCTTATTTCCTTTTCTTCATCCCGATCAACTTGCTCCCGAACAAATACGGACAATTCACTTTCCTGGGAGACGAGCAGGTAATCTACCCGGATGTGATAAAGATATTTAATGCGCAACCGACCTTTGCTACAACCGTTCAAAATATCCTCGGAACCTGGTCGTGGTGGTATGGCTACCCTTACCTTCCGATTTCAGCCAGCGTCCTGATCATCCCCCGCCTGATCTTTGGGGAACAGTTCGCCGCCCAGATGCCGCTTAACGTGGGCCTGATGCGCCAATTTATCAGTGTTTTACCGATGGTGCTGGCGGTCATGCTGGCGATATACCTGGTGACGCGTTTCAAATCGGTGCTGACATCGGTCAGTATGTTCCTGTTCCTTCTGTTAGTTCCGGGGATCGTAAAGATCAACATTCATTTCTGGCACCCCAACTCGATCGTATTATTACTGATCCTCCTGACGATCTATTTTCTGCAAAAGGATGGCCTGCGCTATGGGCGATATTTTTACCTGGCTGCGCTGGCCTGCGGCCTGGCAACCGCGATAAAACTATTTGGATTATTTTTTGTACTGGCAATTGCGGGATACCTGGTTGGAGGGCTGCTCCTTAAGAAACTGACTCTTTCGAAAGCGATTTGGGCGGGATTTGGCTTTATCCTGGTAATGATCCTGACGATCGTCATCTCCAGCCCATCCCTCATGGCGCCTTATATTACCCAGTCAGCGCTAAAGGTCTGGAGAGGCCAACAGCAGAAAATATTGCTCGGCCCCAGTGCGGTGGATACCGCGGGAATGTACGTGACGAATCTACCCAACTGGCTGAAGTATTTTGGATACCATTACATGAAAAGCTATTTCTTCTTCTTCGCCTATATCTCGCTGGCAGCCGGCTCGATATGGGGAGCGAAGAAGTATCTGAACCGGATCCTGCTGGCCTGGTGCGTGCCGATGACAATTTTCCTGGTCTATTTCTCGGCAATGAAGAATTTCCAATATCTCTTGCCCTTGGCGGTCCCGCTATTTTGCGGAGCATTCCTTTTCCCGGGCATTTCCGATACTCCGCCGGATTCGAAAATGTATCCCATCCTGGGAAAGCCGCTGCCCCGGAAAATCATCCGGGTTGTCACGATCCTCTTATTTGCCAGCCAATTGATCATCAACCTGGTTATTTTGTATCTTCTGGTGATACGGGGACGCTAGTCATGCTATAATTTCGGCACCGGGGCCCGTGGCGCAGTGGTTAGCGCAGACAACTCATAATCGTTTGGTCGCAGGTCCAACTCCTGCCGGGCCCACTAATTGACACAAACTCTAGAGGAGATATGTGGACCACCAAGAATTTTTTGCTATCCGCATAAACGCGAATTGAATGGCAAAGGACTAAATAAGATAAAGTCCATTTCAGCCAATAAGAAATAATTACATAAACAAGAAAAATAGATGTTGAAAAAAGCGGGAATATTAACATTGCTTGATCATCTTTTCTTTTGGTTTATTAAATTTTTACTTTAGAATAATAATGGTTCCTTTTGTAACACTCAGGGAAATTAATAATGGACAAATTTAATAAGTTTGTCTTTGGTTTTTGCATTCTGATTATTGGACTCGCCGCTATTTATTATATCTATTCAAATAAGTTGAATTACCCCGTTATTCGCTCTGACGGGGAAGGTTATTACGCCTATCTACCCGCTTTATTCATTTACCACGATTTAAGCTTACGCAGTCTGGTTTCTGGTCCACTACACGGAATTGCGCCGGCGGGTGCTGCTATTTGGGATAACACAACTAGATACCTCATCAAATATCCAGGCGGAGAAGCTATTCTGATGACACCCTTTTTTTTAATGGGTTGGGTTGCACAATATGTTAAATGGGGTGGCATAGATATAACTGGATATTCAAAATTTTTTCAGTACGCTGCTGCTTTTTCAGGTTTGTTTTATACGGTCATTGGTCTATTATTTCTTTGGTCGGCACTCGAAAGGCATTTTAAGGAAAAGACCATTCTGATTGTATTAACCGGGCTTTTGTTTGGCACCAATCTGTTCCATTACGCCACCTATGATGCCATTTTTAGCCACACCTATTCTTTTTTCCTTTTCTCATTATTTTTGTTTTTTGTTGAACGAGTCTACAGGATGGGGACTCTTACCAATTTTGTTGCGTCCGGGATCGTGAGTGGACTGATTATTATTACAAGACCCTCTAATGGTATCTGGCTGCTTTTTGGAATTTTGTTTGGAATCAGCTCGATTCGAGATATTAGCGAACGGTTAAAGTTTTTGAAATTACATTGGCACAAAATATTACTCTCATCGGTGGCTTTTTTGTGCGTCCTCTCCATTCAACTTGTTTACTGGAAGTTGATTACCGGATCCTTTATTATTTATTCATATGCCGGAGAGCAATTTAATTGGACAAAGCCAGAGGTTTTAAATGTGCTTTTTAGTGTTCGAAAAGGGTTATTTTTCTGGGCTCCCATTCTGCTTTCGGTTTTCCCGGGTTTGTTTTTTGTAAGGAAAATAGCTAAAGAATATTTCATTCCAATGATTGTTTTTTTTCCCTTAAATGTTTATGTGATTTCTTCCTGGTATTCCTGGTGGTATGGTGGCTCTTTTGGCCAAAGGCCTTTTACTGAATCAATTCCGATGTTTGCAATCGCTTTATGCGCGTTGTATGAAGGTGTAAGACCAGCGTGGGGAAAATGTATCATTCTTCTTGTAATCATTTTGGCTTGTATTCTGTCTATCTGGTTAATGTATAAATATTGGCTTAAAATCATCCCCTTTGATGGTGTTACATGGAATATATTAGTCTCGACTTTTTGTAAAATAAGAAAGCCATAATTCTAATAGCCCAGCAATCCAAATTATACTTATTACGATGTCAACAAAAACCAGTGATCTCACGATACCTTATTCAATAACACTTTTGTCATAATCGATATCAACCAACTGATTTTCGGCTGAACGTAATCCGGAAAATAATAACCCTCTTGAATTGACGTTGAGAGCTTTCTGTTACTATATATAGTTCGCGACGAAAAGATAATTGATCCTGAACACTACAATTCAATTGCTATAAAATGTCTAATTGTAGGAAAGATTGTCTCGTCCACTAGGTTTACAGCTTCTCTTCTAGTCAATGTCAAATTGTTGCCGAATTGGATTTGAACCTGAATACGCTAGGTCGCAGACCCCTGGAAGGGGATGCCATCCGACTCCCCCTTCCAGGGTACACGTCCTGTCCGGCCTACTATTGATGCTTTTTCTATCGTACAATATAGATTAGTTTGATGCCTCTTCTCATGTCTTGAAGATAAATGATTCCCAAGAACTCCTTTTAATATATTATTATTGGGCGATTAAAAGTATAGTTTCAATCGATATTCCATTTAAAGGCCTACACCCAAGTAAATCGATTAGAATGCAATCTGTATAATTATCTCGCTTCTGGAGATTCTATATCCCTGCCTCACCTTCGGTTATGAAAAAACACCTGCCAATCTATATTTTAATCCTTCTCAATATCCTTATCGGGATCGCAATAGTCCGGGATTACGGCGAAAGCTCGGATGAATCCGGCATTTACGCTTATGGAGAAGAATCCCTGCACGCATATTCAAACCTCTTCAATACCGTCATGCTGACCAACTCTGCGAATTTGAATAGCGTAGGTGGAATTCCTCGAAACGCCAACGATTATGGCCCGGCCTTTGCAATGGTCACGGTCTTATTGGCGAATGGGTTGCATGCGATCATTTCAGCCTGGTCCTATATCGATGGCTGGCATTTCAGCGAGTTCATTTCTTTTCAAGTTGGCATCTTGAGCCTATATTTCTTATCAAGAAAATGGATGGGCGGCTGGGCTGCCTTCGGCACTGCCCTTCTTTTTTCCACCCAACCGCTCTTATGGGGGCACGCTTTCATCAATCCCAAGGACATCCCCTTTCTGGCATTTTTTCTAGCCAGCGTTACCTTGGGCATTTACATGGTTGATGCCCTGCCCGCTTCCCTCGACCCAGACGCCGGTCAACGGCCCGATACATGGTCGTTCCGATGCCTGATGGATGAGGCTGGACATGCCTCATTTTCTTTGAAGAATATTATCAGTGCACTTTTAATCATTTACCTTCTGCCAACTTATTTTATGATCACGGGCATCTCGAATGGGTTGGTCAGGATGTTGATTACCTTTTTCTATCACGCCGATAGAACAAGCCGCATGGGTCAGTGGTTTGCCCGGCTCGCCACAAACGCTTACCGCTTACCGCTGGACAATTACGTTCACAAAGCCCAAGCCATCCTCTTTCGTTGGCAGATTGATTACATCCTGGCCGGTTTATTGATCGGCATATTGATTTCTCCATGGATTCTCCCCCAGCACTTTCGAAGGTTTGTGCGGCAAGGACTGGTGCCATTCCCCAGGCGCACGTTGGGCCTTTTCCTGAACCCCATGGTTCTCGCTGCCGGATTGGTGTTAGGCTTCACCACTTCGATTCGGGTCGCTGGCCCGTATGCAGGCATCCTGGTGTTACTCTACGCAATATGCATATCCTGGAGAAAAGCAATCCTGCTCGTGATACCTTATGCCTCCATTGCGATCCTGACAAGTTTTCTCACATGGCCTTATCTCTGGGGGGGACCTATCAATCGATTTATTGAAAGTGTTACCTTGATGAGTAAATATCCATTCCAAGAATACTTATTATTCCAAGGCGTGCACTTTCCCCCAAACGATCTGCCAAGATATTTCTTGCCCTACCTGATGTCGGTGCAGTTCACCGAAGTTGTGCCCTTCCTTTTCTTAATCGGGTTTGTGCTTCTAGTGTGGAATCTTTTCAAAGGCCATCAGGGTAAACTCTTTTTGCTAACAATCACCTGGTTGATCTTACCAATCCTGTTTGTGATCATCAATCGGAGCACAATCTATGATAACTTCCGTCAATATTTGTTTTTGTTACCGCCAATTTTTATTACCGCTGGTATCGGTCTGGATGCATTTCTCAAAAGGATCCATTGGAATCCTCTCAGGGTCTTGTTCTTGTGTGCTCTGATTGCCCCTGGAGTGTATGCCGACATCAACCTGCATCCCTATCAATATGTTTATTACAACAGCTTCGTTGGCGGCGTCCGGGGTGCAAACCATTGGTTCGAATTGGATTACTGGTCAACATCCTATAGGGAAGCAGCTCTTTATATCAATGCAAACGCCCCGAAAAACGCCGTTATCGCAGTGATGAACCCGGTAAGCGACTTTCAAGACTATGCACGCCCAGACCTGACGATAACCTCTCTCGGGGATCCTCGCAATAGTGCACCTTATAATTATATCGTTGCAAACAATCGCACCGACATGGTCCAATCAGTTTGCGAGGCTGGCAAGACCATAAAGACGATTGGACTCGACGGGGCCATCTTTGCTGTCATCAAAATTCCTCCTGAGAACGATATTAGTGGGTGTCGTTAATAACTGCTTCACGGCAAATCCTGCTACCTTCTTAAACCATCTTTTAATCTCCTGGAAACACCACCTGGAAAGGATATTAAATTTGGACTGCCATGTCTAATTGTTCTACTATATGCAACACCGATTCCGCGTCAAAAGGAGATTCCCATGAGCCCAAAGAAAACCAAACAAAAGCCCAGTGGATTTACGAACGAAGAACAAACCTCGATGAAGGCGCGCGCCCGGGAGCTTAAGGTTGAAGAGCGCATGGACAAGCAAAAAGCGGATGGAGAAAGCGACTTGCTTGAAGCAATCGCGGCGATGGAAGAACCGGATCGCGGCATGGCCAGGCGGCTGCATGAGATCATCAAAGCCAGCGTGCCAGCTCTCACTCCGAAAACCTGGTACGGGATGCCCGCATATGCCAGGGACGGCAAGGTCGTCTGCTTCTTCCAAAGCGGGCAGAAGTTCAAAACGAGGTACGCGACGTTCGGCTTCAGCGACTCAGCGAAGCTCGACGAAGGGTACATGTGGCCGGTGGCCTTCGCACTGAAGGATCTGACCACTGTTGAAGAGAAGAGAATCGTCGCCCTTGTGAAAAAAGCGTCGGGTTGAGGAACCATGAATGGATCTCGTCCGAAAACGCTTCCGGCCTCCCGCAGGCAGCTGACCGGTTTCCAGCCAGGTGGTTTTTTTTCTAGTGTGAGGTTCCTGATTTGAGGTAATGACTTTAATCGTTATCACCCGATGTCTCCAATTGATCCCCCAGGCGGGGGATTTTTATTATCCAATCCCATGATTTTCGGATAGGACTTATGTCTGCCCCAATCGAAATGGGCACGTAGGTATAATAAGCCAATATGGATGAACTATGGTTATTATTGGAAAATGCCAAAGCCTCTTTGTAATATGTTCAGCAACTCCCCATTTACGGATGGATGTATATACAACGGATCGGAGACTAGAATGGATGACCAAAAATTAAATGATTTTTTCAAGATCGATGAAAGCGATCTGCAGGCCAATCGCAGCGGCAATTTATCGGAAAAACAAAAAAATGAAATCGTGAAGCGCAGGAATGATTGGAAAAAAACCGGTATCAATTATAGTTCTGTTGTTATCCTCATCGGCCTGGGGATCATCGTCATCGACGCAATGATCTCCTATCTGCACGGAACATTCCCGCATCTCGTCCTGGGCGCGGTAATAACAGGGGGGGTGCTCGCGTTACTGGGCGCCCTGTGGTTGTACCTGACCCTGACCGGGGAGAGTGGAAAGGCGGATCTTTCCAAAGATACGGTCAAAAAAGCCGAAGGACCCGCCAACATCATCAAGGCGGAACGGACAAGAAGCAATAACGGCACCATCGAACATTATTTTGCCTACGAGCTGCACATCGGCGAAAAGGAATTCGATGTGGACGGAAGCCTGACAAATATAATGATGCAGCAGGATGAGTATGCGGTTTATTACGATGACCGGAATGGCAGGATCCTATCGATGGAATTTTTTACAAAAGCAAAATAGAGCCACAGGAGGCTAAAGTGGAAGACCAGGAACTGAAAGATTTTTTTGATTTTGATGAGGGTGACCTGCAGGCCAACCGAAACGGCGATTTCTCGGAAAAACAGAAAAACAATATCTTGAAGGATAAAAAAAGATTCGAAAAGGGAGGATTTGGTTTCCTGGCCTCTTTAGGGGGGCGTAAGAACGAAATGGATCTTTCCGCAGACAGCGTGAAAAAGGCTGAGGGGCCGGTCAACATCGTCCGGCAGGAATTCAATCGCGACCACGGTATTTCCACTACCAACATCTATTTACACATAGATGGCAAGCAGTTCAATGTGGATGAAGGATTGGAAGAAGTGATGAGGCAGGGCGATGTTTATGCCGTTTATTACGATTATATGGGGTCGATGAAGAAAGGTATAAAGCGGTCGATAAAAGGCGAAAAAGATGCTTATGAAGTTTATTACGATGACAGTGAGGGTATCATTTTGTCGGACGAACATATCTCAAAATCAAAATAAAGTCACAGGAGGTTGAAATGCAAGAGCAGAAGTTGATGGATTATTTCAAATTCGATGAATCCGATCTGGAAGAAAACCGGAAAGGTGAGTATTCCGAGGCGCAGAAAAAGAGATTGTTCAAGGGATTATTTGCTCCAAAGAAATATTTCTTTTATAAAGTGGAGGGACCCATCAGTATCGAGCCCTATACCCTCGATTATCATACAGCCGCAAAAGTAAATTACAGTTTACACGTTGGGAAAGATAAAGAATTTCGGGTTAATAAAGATCTTCAGAATATCATGCCCAATGGGGATGTCTACACCGTTTATTACTGTAATGATGTTGAAAGCAATGCGGAGGGATGGAACAGTAGAGATAAAATCCTCTCCGTGGAATTCATTGCAAAAGCGCAAAACGAAAGCATTCAAGCTGATGGTCAGGCGAGATCGCACCAGAAGAGGCTGGAGGAATTGAAGAATATGCGCGACACCAACCTGATCAGCGAGCAGGAATTCGAGCAGAAGAAAAAGGAAATTTTGGATCAAGTGTGAGTTGCATTTTCTTCAATCCAATATCATATCCAAATTTGTTACAAGGAAAAGAATCCCAAACTGCTGGTTTCACAATAGTTTTTCTACACAGGTTAAAGGGTCACCAAACGAAAAAAAAGCATCAGAACCATGCCTATTTAACCGTCGCAGTAATCGAGAATGTTTGCAGCGGCGCCACCTTCGTTTCCCAGGGACGGTGATAGACCAGGGTCAGAGCTGCCGGGCCGGTTTTGAGCACCCGGAAGGTCAGGGTCTGTGTGCCGCTTGAACCAACCAGGTTCGGATTGGAGGCGGCGAACACGGCCTCGCCGACTTGTTGGAACATGCCCTCCTCCAGGTCTTTGACCTCCCAGGTATTGCCGGTCGAGGGGTTGCCCGCCAGTTGAATGACCAGCTCCTGGCCGGCAAACAAGGTGAGATTCTGACCATTATCCGAGGCGGTCAGGTTGACCTGTTCCGGGGGGCTGACCTGCACGGTTCCACTGCCTGAACCGCTGCTGCAACCAGGCATCAGGAGGGTCAATGCAGCCAGGGTAAACTGAAAAAACAAGGGATGCTTCATAATATCCTTTCCGATTCTGTTGATACCTGACTGACGATCGAGCCAGGCGGAAAGTTCCCGTCCACGCCGGGGTGCGGCGTTACCATCCCTCCTGCCAGCGCATTATAATTACATCTGGGCGGGCACTCCCGTGCAGGAGCCGACTCTGGTCCTCGCCTACTTGGTGAGCTTCCAAAGTTCCTGTAAAGATTTTTCGAGCCTGATGCCCAGAGCTTCCCCACGGCGGGTGGTGACATCGTCAGCGTTGTCAAAGACCACATAAGGCACCTGAAGCCCGGAAATGGACAGGTAGTGGGGGTCGGGCCGGCTGACCTGCTCCCAATCGATCTCCTTATACAGCCGTTCCAGTTTGGCATCCGGCAGGGAATGTTCCAGGATGCTGTCCGGTTTCCCGGGGTTGAAGCGCTTTCTGTTCTTTCGGAGGGATTCCTCCCAACTGACATCCACATACAGCACGGCAGCTCTCTCCAGGATTTGCCGGGAGAGATGCGCAAAGGCCGAGCGGTAACCGCCATGTTCGGTGCCACGCGAGAACTCGATGATGGCGGTAAAGGCTCCGGCAGCCGGCGGGAGGTCGCGCAGTTTTTTCTGGTATTCCAACCCGATCCGCTCGATCAAGACATTCCAGAGATAGTTCTGGAGGAAATACCCATCCGCATCGGTGTGCAGCCGGGGATAACCCATTTGCTCCAGCAAGGCGTCCTCCTCAAACCAGGTCCACAGCATCGGGAAGTCATCGATCTCAAAGAAAGGGCCGACATGGAAGCGCTGCAGCCTGGCTTCAGCCGTCTGCTGTTTAAGGTAATCAATGATCTCACTTTTCCCGGCGGCCGGCCGGGCGATCAACAGAAGAATATCAAACAGGTCATTTTCTTTCATTGGAATCTCCCAACCCGGACAAGCCGGAAAAAAGTTTCACCACGATTTGACGAAATACCGCCGCGGGACCGGCGAGCATAAAGGGGCAAAAGTATGACAAAAAAAAGCATTTCACTTGAAACGATCAGGGACATTTCATCAACGGGTTGATGGATATCCTATAATGTCATCTTATATTATTCGGAGGGGAAGGTCAAGAGATTTTTTTAAGTTAAGGAATCGCATGATTTATGCAGTAAAATTAATCAGGAGTTCAGGATGAGCACTGGTATTCCAGAAGAAGGGCATCTGTACCAGGAAATCTTTGACAACGCCGCGGATGGATTAATCATCGTCGACCTGAAAACCGGCCGGGTGCTGAAGGCAAACCAGGCCGCTTGCGCGCTGCACGGCTGCACAAGCGATGACTTCATTGGAAAGTTCCCGAAGAAATACATCCACCCTGACAGCCTACTCACTTTCAGCATCTTTCTGCGGGCATTTCAGTCCGGCAGTGCGTTCGATACGCATATGCTCCACGTACGCTGTGACGGCAGCACGTTTCCGGCGGAGTGGCACGGCAGCGCATTCCCATACCAGGGCCGCGTCTGCCTGCTGGGCGTGGTGCGGGATGTGAGTTTGCGCATCCGGGCGGAGCAGCGCCTGAGCCAGCGTGTGAAAGCCCGCACGCGCGAACAAGCCGCCCTGTTGGAAATCTCGCACAGCCTGGCTTCCACACTGGAACTGCACCCCGGCTTGATCCTGGATCAACTGCACGCGATCATCAATTATACGCATGCCGGGTTGTTCGGATTAAGTGACTCGACCCTGACCGCCTTGGCCGTTCGAGGACCAAAACAGTTGGAACAGGCCGCATCCTTCCAGGTCCACCTGGATGGTCCGGAAACTCTGGAGGTCTTGTTCAACGGTCACCGGCCGATCCGCATCGCGGATGTGACCGGTGCCGGCCCGCAGGCACAATTCCTGCGCACTCTTCTGAACGGGAATGCCGCAGCGCTCTTGAAAGGGGTTCGGGCATGGATGTGGGTCCCGCTGGCGGTGAAAGGCCGCATCCTCGGCGGCCTGGGGATTGCATACGCCCGGCGGAATTATTTCACAGCCCACCAGGCCGCCCTGGCTCTCTCCATAGCCGACCAGGTAGCGATCACCATGATCAATGCGGAGTTATACGAACATGCCCAGGCACTGGCCGCACTGCAGGAGCGCCAGAGGCTGGCACAGAACCTGCACGATGCCGTAAATCAATCGCTCTTCTCGGCAGGATTGATCGCCGAAGTATTGCCGCGCCTGTGGGAGCGTGACCAGGAGCAGGCCCGCCATTCCCTGGAGGATCTGCGCAGGCTGACGCGCGGCGCGCTGGCCGAGATGCGGGCGCTGCTGGCCGAGCTGCGGCCTTCCGTCCTGACCGACAGCAGCCTGGGCGACCTGCTTCGCCAGCTGGCGAACGCTTTCACCGGGCGGACGAACCTCCCGGCCAGCGTGAATATCACCGGGGAAGATGTGCTGCCCCCGGAAATCCAGGTGGCGTTCTACCGTATCTGCCAGGAAGCGCTCAATAATATCGCCAAACATGCCGGAGCCAGCCGGGCGGAGATCGATCTGCGCTACCAGGCCGAGGTGACAGTGGATAAGGATGCGAACGTTTTCATATCCAATGTACCAAAGCAGATCATGGTTCGCAATGTGGAAATGCGCATCCGCGATGATGGCGCCGGTTTCGACACCGCAGAAGCGGGCCAAGCCGGACATTACGGCCTGGGCATGATGCGCGAGCGCGCCGAAGCCGTGCAGGCGCAACTGACGGTTACCAGCCAGCCGGGTACCGGAACCGAAGTAAGACTACACTGGGAGGAAATCCCTAAAGAGGAGGCAGTATGAATACCCCTTCTTCAAAACGCATCCGCGTGCTGATCGTGGACGACCATACCATGGTTCGCCGCGGCCTGGCAACCTTCCTGAAGGTCTTCGATGACCTGGAACTGACAGGGGAGGCGGCCAGCGGAGAGGAAGCCATCCAACTATGCACCCAGCTCCAGCCGGATGTGGTGCTGATGGATATGGTCATGCCGGACATGGATGGAGCCGCTGCCACGCGGCTGATCCGCAAACAGTCGCCCTCAACCCAGGTGCTGGCACTGACAAGTTTCAAAGAGGAGATCCTGGTACAAAGCGCACTGCAGGCCGGGGCCATCGGCTACCTGCTGAAGGATGTGACAGCCGACGAACTGGCCCAGGCCATCCGCGCCGCGCATGCCGGCCGCTCCACACTCTCGCCCGAGGCTGCCCAGGCGCTGGTGCATGCCTACTCCCAACCCCAGACATCTGGAATCGACCTGACCGGGCGCGAGCGGGAGGTTCTGTCCCTGATGGTCGAGGGGCTGAACAACCCGCAGATCGCGGTAAGGTTGGCCGTCAGTCCTCATACGATCAAATCCCACGTCAGCAGCATTCTGACCAAATTAGGGGTTGCCAGCCGGACGGAAGCGGTAACCCTGGCGCTGCGCAACCGGCTGGTTGGCTGACCCCCCAGGCCTCTCCCAAGTGGGGGAGGAAAAAACTCCCCAACCAGCGGATGCGGTTGGGGAGTTTTTGTTCTACTATATATTCATCGACACAACCGGCCCATGTGTCCGATCCCTTGAAGAGTCGCAGGGGCCAACCAGGCTACAAGCCAATCAACATGCAAAGACTTAGAAAAGGATGCCACCATGAGATCTTATGGACGGAACCGTTTGCTGTTGGAATCACCGATCCAAAAGCCAGCCTCGATCCTGATGGAAATGAATGAAACCCGGTTGACACCGCAGGGCTTTATGCAGGAGGCAGGCAATGATCTTTCCCACTTGCAGGACCAGCTGCGCCAGCAAGCCGCCACCTTGCAGGCCCAAAACAAGGAATTGGAAATATACGCGCACGTGGTGGCCCATGATCTAAAAGACCCGTTGACCGTCATGATCGTGACTTCAGATCTGGGCAGCGACATCCCTGAACTGACGCGCAAGGAATTAAAAGAATAACTGGAGCAAATCCGCCTTACAGCATACGAGTTGAACCGGATCATCGACAGCCTGTTGCTCTTCGCCGAAGTGAGCAAGTCGGATGTGCCGGTTGAACCCGTGGACATGGCCCGGGTGGTGGCCAACATCCGCAAACGGCTGAACTTTATGATCAAGGAACGCCAAGCCCAGATCGACCTGCCGGAGACCTGGCCGGTGGCCATCGGCTACGCGCCCTGGATCGAAGAAGTATGGGCCAACTACATCAGCAATGCGATCAAGCATGGGGGCAGGCCGCCGTGCGTGGAACTGGGTGCATCGCCCCAGCCGGACGGCATGCTGCGCTTCTGGACGCGTGACAACGGCCCGGGTCTGCCGCAAAAGGCCCGGGCGCACCTGTTCACGCAAATCAGCCAGGTCGACCGCAACCAGCAACCGGGACACGGGTTGGGCCTTTCGATCGTGCACCGCATCGTCGATAAACTGGGCGGCCAGGTGGGGGTGGAAGGCAAGGTGGGCCAGGGCTCTCTTTTCTTTTTCACCTTGCCGGCCAATCCTGCCGCAGAAACAGCCTATCAGAATTAACACATTAATTTTTTTACCTCCCCCAAATGGCAGAGGAAAACCCACCCCAACCGGCGGATACGTTTGGGGTGGGTTTATTATCAGATTAGTTGCCTGTATTCATATGCGAGTTACCGCCGTACGCATGCAGCTTTCCAAGACTAATATTCAAACCTAATCTGACATTGGTGAATTAGTATTTATGGAATTCCCATTAATATATAAAAAATGTATTTCAGCCTGAATAAACCGCTTCAACTTTCTAATTGCTTGATAATGTTGGTCAGTTTGAAGAAAGTTGACCGTAATGGCTTCCCACATGAACACCCAACCGCCTATTTGCAGCGCCTCATGTAACAAATTTCCAATTAAGGTTTTCGATCCCAATCCTCCACTGGCTATATCAGCAGAAAGACAAAGCAGGGATACCAGCAAATATTTGAGCGCGTCCAACCGTTGACGTCGGATTTCCGATTTTTCCATATAGATTTGATGCTGGAAAAATCTTTGAAGGCTACCCAGGCAATCTCGTTCCTGAACAGGGTTACAGGCCTCCTGGCTTATATTGAGGTCGATCGATATATCAAACCGGCTGGGTATCTCCCCAGAACACTGATCTAAATATTCGACCAATTCGGGCGAGAGATCACGTTTGGGAGCGGGCGAAGGATCCAGCCGTGAAAAAAATTCATCATAACGCGTGATCGAAATTGGGATGGTGAACTGATGTTTTTCAGGATCATAAGGATAAATTTCCTGGAGGAATTTTAAGTCATTCATGTTTTTCAATCCAGTTTTCGTGTAAGGGGGAGGCGTACCTCTTTATATTTTAACCTTACACTCCCCTACATTATGCATCCAGTTGATAAGTGTGAAATGGGTTTTCGCAAGGGTTGCCCCAAGCGATATGCATCGCGCGGTCAGTCAGGTCAATCACCATGGAATTGATGGTCTTGCCGCGATCCAGTGGATCGCTGGCATCCACGGAGTGGTTACAGATCGAGTTGGAGAAATTGACATGGTCACGCAGGATGGTTTGCAAACTCTCGATATTATGCTGATCCTGGCGCTTGACCAGACGCAGGGCACGGAAATAGCGCACACGCGAGCCGATCAGGTCTTCCGGCTTACGCTCGACCTTCTGCATGGCTGGCGCAAGGTACTGGTTGGTGTGGACAATATACCCATCTTCTCCGTACAGGATGGCAAAATGACGGGCTGACACTTCCACCGAGTAGAGTTCGCCGCTCTCATGTGCCAAAACATGATTGTATCCCGCGGCACGCTGGGGCGAGAGCGAAAATTGGATGGCTTTGTCTAATCTCTGGCTGGCCAGCACGGCGCGCGCTGCCACAACCCGCTGGATACCGATACGGGGATCGTTGGGATAAACCGAATCACACAATTGGGCGATGCCGTAGGCATTGAATCCAACGTTTGGCAGCAGACAGCCATAAGTCATGGCCAAGAAAGGGCATTCGGTTTTGGGCGTGGCATGGACGATGAACACGTCGTTCTCGTCCTCCGGCACCCAATCTTCGTTGTGCGCAAGCAGGACATGACCATTCACAGTACGGTCATCGTTGACCGCGAAGCTCGTGCAGTGGGTCAGTTGCAGGGCATCGTCCGTCAGCGCTTCCATGGTGTTAACTACAACCACGTCGTCAAAAGCAACATTGGCTCCTTCGGCGATACCGGTCATTTCCTCCACGTATTGGGGGTAATGCGACTGGGCAAATGGAAGGTATTTGTGGGACTGAATGCGGGCTCCTTCCCAGGTCAATTCGAGCTGTGTGTATGATTCTGCAAGTAACTGGCAGGCACTCTCAATGCTATGAATGACCTGCTTGCGGCAGGTTTCGCCGATCTGGCGACCCATCTCGCGGTGGCTGCCTGAGACGCGCACCAGCGGTGGCGGATTGGGATGACCAGGAATCTTGGTTTGTGTTGCCATATGTTCACTCTCTTTCTACCTGACAAGGGCAAGCGGGGAAATTGTATCATTAACTCACGCGAAGCAAGCCACCCCAGGCTTGCCGCGCACATCCCCCGAATGGCGGAGGAAAAATTCCGCCTATCAACCGATGCGAGCCGGGAAGGTTTGTCCTAGAATAAAATTCGTGAATTTTAGCCTATAGCAGTTTTGGGGCAACACCCCGAGATGGAAGTCCGTGCAGATCTCATTGAGGCAGAATGAGGCAGGTCAGAATTCAAGAGAAATTATCCAATCAGGAGATGGCATATGATCTATGGCGAACGATTGATCGGTAAAAAAGTATTGATGGTTGACGATGAACTCACGGCCCAGACGGCCAACGGGCGGGCCGCCCGCGCCCTGGCGCAGGAACTACGCGACCGGGATGTTACCGTTATCGAAGCGACCTCGGATGAGGATGGCCAGGCCGTGGTGATGTCCGATCCATCCTTGGAAGGCATTCTGCTGGACTGGACCCTGAGCGACGACGATATGGCTCATGATAAAGCCCGGGCGCTGCTGGCGCTCATCCGCAAGCACAACATACACATTCCCATCTTTCTTATTGCCGAGCGCGACGATGCCTCCACACTAACCAACGAAGTGATGCGCGCAGCCGATGAATTGATCTGGATGCTGGAAGATACTTCGTTCTTCATCGCAGGGCGCGTGGTTGCCGCCATCCAACGTTACCGGGAAGCCATCGTGCCTCCGCTGACCAAGGCTCTGATCGCCTTTGCCCAGGTGTATGAGTATTCGTGGCATACCCCCGGCCATACGGGCGGCACGGCCTTCCTGAAGTCTCCGGTGGGGCGCGTCTTCTACGACTACTTTGGCGAGAACCTGCTGCGTTCCGATCTCTCGATCAGTGTGGGCGAGCTGGGCTCGTTATTGGATCACAGCGGGCCGATCGGAGAGAGCGAGAAATTCGCAGCGCGCGTCTTCGGCGCACAGCGATCGTACACGGTAACCAACGGGACATCCACCTCCAACCGGGTGATCATGATGTCGTCCGTAACACACGGCGATTATGTCTTATGCGACCGCAACGCCCACAAATCGATTGAACAGGCGTTGACGTTGACAGGCGCCATTCCAACGTATCTGCTGCCGACACGTAATTTCCTGGGTATCATCGGCCCGATCCATCCCGAGCGCCTGACACGCAAAGCGATAAAGGCTGCCATCACCGAAAATCCACTGGTGCAGGATAAAGCGCAAAAAGCCGTTCACGCGATTATCACCAATTCCACTTATGACGGTTTAACCTATCTTGTGCCGCGTGTGGTGGAATTGCTCGACAAGAGCGTCGATCGCATCCACTTTGATGAGGCGTGGTACGGCTACGCACGCTTTAACCCGATCTACACAGACCGCTTCGGCATGTACGGCGATCCCAAGGATTATCCCAAGAACAAGCCGACGATCTTCACCACCACCTCCACCCATAAATTGCTGGCGGCGTTATCGCAGGCCTCGCTCATCAACGTACGCGACGGGCGCAAGCCGGTGGAACATGCCCGCTTCAACGAAGCTTTCATGATGCATGCCAGCACCTCCCCACAGTATGCCATCATTACCTCCAACGAAGTTTCGGCAGCAATGATGGATGGCGTTGGCGGCCTCACGCTCACCACCGAATCGATCATGGAAGCAGTGGCATTCCGGAAAGCCTTATGCCGCGCCCATCGGGATGCGGCGACGAAGGGCGATTGGATGTTCAGAACCTGGAATGCCAATAAGGTAATCGATCCGACATCAGGCAAGAAGATCGCCTTTGCGGATGCGCCGGATGAGCTGCTGATCACCAATCCGGATTGCTGGGTGCTGCATCCCGGCGAGGCATGGCATGGTTTCAAGGATCTGGAAGACGGCTACTGCATGCTCGATCCGATCAAAGTTTCGGTGGTAACGCCCGGCCTGGCAAACGACGGTTCGTTCGAGAAGCCGGGCATCCCCGCCACGCTGGTTACGGCCTATCTCGATCAACGCGGCATTCAGGTGGAGAAGACCACTGACTTCACAATCCTTTTCCTATTCTCGCTCGGCGTGACCAAAGGCAAATATGGCACGCTGATCAACGCGCTGCTGCACTTTAAGGAGGACTATGACGCCAATGCGCCGATTAACGAAGTGCTGATCGCCAGCGCAGCGGGTGCGCCTGAGCGCTATGCCGGCATGGGCTTGCGCGATCTGGCAGATGAGATGTTCGCGCAGATGCAGGAAACCAACCAATTGCAAGTGCAGGACGCGGCTTTCTCGACACTGCCGGTGCCCGTATTGACTCCATCCGATACCTATTCAAAACTGGTGCATAACGAAGTCGAACACGTTGCGATCGACAAGATGGCCAACCGGATCGTGGCAACCGGCGTGGTGCCATATCCGCCCGGTATTCCGATGTTGATGCCAGGCGAGAATATCGGCGGGAACGACAGTCCCTACCTGGGTTATTTGCGCGCACTGCAGGCCTGGGATCGGCGCTTCCCCGGTTTCGGGCATGAAACGCACGGCGTGGAAAACAAGGATGGAACGTATCACGTGTATTGCTTGAAATGAAATTCACCCGCACGTCGGTATTCCTCTACCGCGGGTAAAGGAGACGAAGCGAGGGTTTTACAAAAAGGAGAAAAGTTCTTATGGAAAAAAAGAAGGTTAATGTCAAAGCACTGGGCGTGTTTGTGCTGGCCATGATCAACGTGGCGGCCGTGCTGAGTCTGCGTAACCTGCCCCCAATGGCCGAGTTTGGCTGGTCGTCCATCGGGTGGTACCTGATAGGAACGATCACATTCCTGATCCCATTGAGCTTGGCAGGCGCGGAACTCGCCACTGGCTGGCCCAAGGGTGGCGGTGTGTATGCGTGGGTGCAGGAAGCCTTCGGCGACACGTCCGGCTTCATCGCTGTTTTCTGCGAATGGTCGAATGACCTGGTCTGGTTCCCCACGATCCTGGCCTTCCTCGCCTCCACGCTTGCCTTTGCGTTCGATCCGAAGCTGGCGAGCAACGGCATGTATATGTTCGTGGTGATGATGATAATCTTCTGGGGCACCACGCTCCTCGCGTTGTTGGGTTCAAGAGTCTCGAGCCGTTACAGTTCCTACGGTGTCGTTTTAGGCACCTTGGTTCCGGCGGTATTGGTAGTCGTGCTTGGCCTGGTATTCCTGTTTTCCGGCAAAGCGATCCAAATACCGCGCTTCACTCTGGGCGCTCTGGTTCCATCTATCAATATCAACACGCTGCCCTTCCTCGCCACGATCGTGTTGATGTTCGCGGGCATGGAGATGGCCGGCTTCCATGCCCTGGAAGTGCGCAATCCGCAGAAGGATTACCCGAAAGCGATGCTGTTATCGGCGGTGATCATCTTCGTGTTGACGGTGATCGGTACCATGGCGATTGCCATTGTGGTGCCACTGAGTAAACTCAAACTGGCAGCGGGTCTGATGCAAGCCTTCCAGGCCTTTCTGGCCGCCTACAACATGACCTGGCTGCTCGCACCGCTGGCCATCCTGGTGGTGTTGGGCGGAATACCGCTGCTGGCTGCCTGGTTGATCGGCCCTGCGATGGGGTTGGGCGTTGTTGCCACCGAGGGCAACCTGCCGCCCCTGTTCTCCCGCCATAACAAGAATGGCGCACCTGCAGGTGTATTGATCCTGCAAGCCGTGATCGGCACGGCCATCTCTCTACTGTACGTTTTCATTCCCGGCGTCAACACCGCCTACTGGATCATGTCGGCCATGACGGTGACGCTATTGTGCATTGCCTATCTGCTCATCTTTGCCGCATTGATCAAATTACGCTACTCACAGCCGAATGTGAAACGTGCCTTCAAGATCCCGGGTGGCTTGATCGGCGTCTGGATCGTGGGTGGGTTGGGCTTCCTGGCCACGGCTTTGACATTCATCATCAGCATGCTGCCGATCGGCGGCATCCCTATGTCAGGACCGTTGTATGTTGTGATCATGGTGGTGGGTACAGCGGTGCTGGCACTGCCGCCACTGGTCTTCTTGAAACTAAAGAAATCCAGTTGGAAGTCGGCTGGCAAGAAAGCCATGCGAGAAGAAGGATAATTGGAGATATAGCATGGATTACGATAAGCTGTTTGGTTTTCTGATCTGTAGCGCAATGCCGGTGCCTCCGACACTCTCTTCTGCGCGACTGCAGCGCATCGTCGATGAACTGGGCCGGCTTGGCTACGCAACGACGCGCAGCCTCACAACTGCCGAGGCATGCTCGGCCATTCGGAGCGATGCAAGTTTTGGCTGTGTGATGGTCGAGTGGTCGCTCAAGGAATCGGAAAGCGAGGTCGAGACTTTTGTAAAGTTCGTCCGTGAGCGTGGACTGGATGTGCCTGTCTTCATCCTGGTGAAGCGGCACCTGCTCGAAGAAATCCCGGTGACAGTACTCGGCCAGGTAACGGGGTACGTCTTTATAGATGAGGATACACCGGAGTTTGTTGCCCGCAACCTGGTCAGTCACCTGCAAAGCTACGCCGAGGCGCTCAAGACGCCCTTTTTTGGCGCGATGGTTGACTATGCCGAGCAAGCCAACCAGATGTGGACGTGTCCCGGACATAACGGCGGGGTCTTCTATCAGAAGAGTCCGATCGGGCGCGCCTTTGTCGAGCATTTGGGCGAGGCAGTTTTTCGGAACGATATCGATAACTCGGTGGTCGAACTGGGCGACCTGCTGATCCACGAAGGCCCGGCGCTCGCGGCTGAGAAAGCTGCCGCCCGCATTTTTGGGGCGGATCGTACTTATTTTGTGCTGAATGGCACCTCCACGTCGGACAAGATCGCCTTGACCGCGCTGGTGGCGCCGGGCGATCTCGTGCTGTTCGACCGCAACAACCATAAGGCGGCGCTCCAGGGCGCCATGGTATTTGGTGGCGGCATACCGGTCTACCTGGAAACCGATCGCAATGCCCAGGGTATGATCGGGCCGATCGATTTCGATGCGCTCGACGAAAAGCGCATCCGGGAGGCCATTCGGAAAAACCCATTGGTCAAGGACCCAGAGGCCTGGCAGCGCAAGCGACCGTTCCGGGTCGCGGTCATCGAACAATGCACCTACGATGGTACCATTTACAACGTGAACATGCTGGTGGAAAAGTTGGGGGCACTGTGCGAGTACATCATGTTCGATGAGGCCTGGGGAGGCTTTATGAAGTTCCATCCGCTTTTCAAAGGGCATTTTGCCATGGGGCTGGATGGACTGGGTCCTGATGCTCCGGGGATCATGGCGACGCAATCAACCCATAAGCAACTGGCAGGCTTTTCCCAGGCATCACAGATCCACGTAAAGGATGCGCATCTGGATGGCCAGCACAGGCAGGTAAGCCACAGGCGCTTCAACGAGATGTTCATGCTGCACTCCTCGACCTCGCCGTTTTACCCGCTGTTTGCGTCGCTGGACGTGGGCGCGCAAATGATGAAGGGTCGTTCCGGGGAGGTGCTCTGGGAAGACACGATCAAGCTGGGCATCGAATTGCGCAAGAAGATCCGACTCCTGCACCACGAGTATGAAGAAATCGAAACGGACCCGGGGCGGCAGTGGTTCTTCGACCCGTTTGTGCCGGATGTTGTTCATGTGGAAGACCGCACTGAACGCTGGGAGGACATTCCGACCGACGAATTGGCGAGTGATGGGCGGTACTGGGAACTCGTTCCCGGTGAAAAATGGCACGGTTTCAGTCACTTGAAACCCGGCTATGTAATGACCGACCCGAACAAGTTAACGTTGCTGACCCCTGGCTTTGACCGCGAGACGGGAGAATATGCCGATCATGGTATTTCGGCGGCGATCGTTGCCGAATTCCTGCGGGAACAACGAATTGTGCCCGAGAAGAATGATCTGAACAGCATCCTTTTCCTGTTGACTCCCGGATTGGAATCGAGCAAGGCCGGCACACTGCTTTCCGCACTTATTCGGTTCAAACAGCTGCATGACGAGAACTCACCACTGGATGAGGTTATCCCTTCCTTCGTGGAGGCCCATAAAGAACGTTATTCTGGTGTTGGCCTGCGCGACCTATGCGATCAGATGCATGATTTTTATCGGAAGAGCAACGCAAGCCAGCTGCAGCGCGAGCAGTTTCGTGCAGAGCATTTTCCCGAAGTAGCCATGACCCCTCAGGCAGCCATGAACGAACTCGTCCGTAACAACGTGGAGCTATTGCCGATCGAGCAGATCAGTGGCCGGATCGCAGCCACGCTTGCGCTGGTTTATCCCCCGGGCATCGGTGTTGTCGTGCCAGGCGAACGGTATGACAAGCGCGCACTCCCCATGCTCGACTACTTCCGGATGTTTGAAAAAGGCGGCAACCTGTTTCCTGGCTTTGAAAATGAAATTCAGGGCATATACCGGAAAGAGGAAAGCGACGGGAACGTTCGCCTTTACACATATGTGGTCAATGAATAACTGCTGGAACTCATTCTGGTGAAATACTGACAATTTGATCATTCATAATGGAGATAAAAAATGGAAATTCCTTTACAAGCTCAGGTGGAATGCACAGACGGAGTCTGTGGCCGTTCAGCGTACGTGCTGATCAATCCGGTGATCGACAAGGTAACGCATCTGGTGGTGAGAGAGGATGCCTCCAGTATAGAGTACATTGTACCGGTTGATCTTTTGGACAAAACGATAGCAGACAAGATTCAATTGCGCTGCAACAAGGCAGAACTGAAAAAGATGCCTCCGTTTATCAAAACGACCTTCATCGAAGAGAAGGTGCCGGATATGAAATACAATTATCCTGGTGGATTGTATGGAGGAGGATCATACTTCTACTTGCCCTATGTTGCTACCGAAAGAACAGAATACAAGGCCACGGAACACCAGCAAATCCCACCGGGAGAGCTGGCTGTGCGCCGCGGTACCCGCGTCGAGGCAACAAATGGCTTTATTGGCAAAGTCGATGAATTCGTGGTCAATCCGGAGAACAGTCACATAACTCATTTGGTGATGCGAGAAGGACATCTTTGGGGAAAGAAGGATGTGACCATCCCCGTTTCTGAAATAAGAGACACCCACGATGATACTGTGTTCCTGAAACTTGATAAGCACCAGATCGAAGCCCTGCCGACCTTCCCGCTGCACCGTCGTTGGTCCTGAATCGAGACAGGATCGAGATAGCACGTTAATCTTTGCCCGTTCTGCTGCCGGCAGCCTGCCGCGCAGGTTCTCCAAACATGCAAATTGGGGAGGCATCCGTGAAACGGCAACCGTTGATTCTATCCCCCAAGTGGCTGAGGCAAATACTCCCCGACCGGTGGATGCGGTTGGGATGGGTTCGTCGTATGATGGATTTACAATCGGAGAACATATGGAAATTCCCTTACAAGCCCAAGTGGAATGTACGGATGGCATTTGTGGCCGCTCAGAGTATGTATTGATCGACCCACTTATCGACCAGGTTACAAGCCTGGTGGTGAAGGAAGCTGCATTCCCCAACACGGAGTACATTGTACCGGTTGAGGCGGTATCCGAAACAATTGCCGATACGATTCGACTGCGCTGCAGCAAGGCAAAACTGGAGAAAATGCGCCGGTTTGTAAAAACCACTTTCGTCGAAGCAAGGGTACCCCTCATGAGTCCCGGATATGGGGGGGGAATGGGGACGTATTACTACCTGCCCTTTGTCACTGCCGATATGACAATGCAAGTGCCCGAGGAGCATCTGCAAATTCCGCCGGGAGAACTGGGAGTGACGCGTGGGACACGCGTTGAAGCGACGGATGGCTATGTGGGCCACGTGGACGAATTCGTGGTCAACCCGAAGAACAAACACATTACGCACCTGGTGATGCGGGAGGGACATTTGTGGGGTCAGAAAGATGTGATCATCCCCCTTTCGGCAATGGGCGAGACGCACGATGATACCGTGTTCCTGAAGCTTGACAAGCACCAGATCGAATCTCTGCCAACCTTCCCGCTGCATAGACTCTGGCGCTGAGATGAACGATCGAACATACTGGGAGTTCACCTGTAAAATATGTGGTGGTCACAAATTGACCGTCACGCACGTTTGGAGCATCCTGGCCGGGCCTGAAAGTGAAAGCTGGCAGGAATGGGGATCGCTCGAGGCGGATCATCTCTGGCGCTTCGAATTCAAAGAAAAAGTAGAGCAGGAAAGTGATGAAGAGGGTGAAGTTGAGCGCGGCGACTTCGGTGAGTTTGCCGATGATGACTTTGATTCTGAACCGGAGGACTATGAGATATTCGAACCGGAGGATGACCCGGAGAATGATGAGTTTTATGTGAATTGTGCAGGCTGCGATCGCGAGATAGAATTCGGCTGGTCAGAACCCGATCGGGGTGGGCGCATATTTCCCGCAGAATGTTCAGACTTCGTTCCCGGAGAATATTGGCCGGAACCCAGGTATTGGGATTCATGGCAGCAGAAGCACTGGCTCAGAACAGGAGGTGTGCAGACATGACTAAGTCAGTAAATAAAAATGTAGTCGAGGTGCATGGCTGCATCATATGTGCCAGAACATTCAACATCCTGGCAGTGTATTCACCGGATGGCAGGCTGGTGGATTGTACTGTGACCAGTCCCGGCGGCCACATCGTTTCGGTTGAACAACGACCACTAGTTGCTTGCGATACCCATACCGCAGAAGATATTGAGATTGCTTATTTAGGGTGGCAGTCCAGACTACGCGAAGATTCTAATAATCCACATGAGGATGAATAAAGTGGTGCCTCATCGTAGTGGAATGATCACATTTTCCAAATCAGTCAAATGTACAAAAACTAATAAGAAAAGAAAGGAATCAAAACCATGTCAGTCATAACCATCTCAAGAGATTTTGGTAGTGAGGGAGAATATATCGCCGAAAAAGTCGCCCAGGCGTTAGGCTACCATTTTGTTGATAAAGATTTCTTCGGCACGGTGCTTAAAGAATATGGACTGGTGGAGTTCGATGGAGAATACGATGCCCTGCCTGGTTTTTGGGATAAAACAGTAAACGAGCACCGCTTTGAGCGCCGGGATGAAACGGTACACATGCTCAATCGGGCCATTCGAGCTGTTGCAAAGCATGGTAATGTGGTTATCCTTGGACGAAGCGGTTTCGAGGTTCTGGCTCCGTTCGCCGATATTCTGCATGTGCGCTTGCAGGCTCCCATCCCTGTGCGGGTCGAACGTGTGATGAAAGAATTGAAGATCCCCTTGGAAGAGGCCGAAGATTTTGTGAAAGAGAACGATAAGGTACACGTGGTTTTTACCCATGAATATTATCCAATGCCCTGGGATACCATCCATGCCTTTGACCTGGTTATTAATACCAACAAAATCTCTCCTGATCTGGCCGTGACCTGGTTGGTCGACGCCGTAAAAGGCATAGGAGGCGCCCAAAAACTCGGCAAACCTGCCCTCAGCTCATTGCAGATCGACCCCATATTGAAAAAGTCTGTTACCGATGCGCTTAAATGCACTATGGCGCACAAATGATCAATGGCTTTAAGCCCGGCCGCCCCACAAACCTCCCCCGCTCAGCGGATACAAATTCCCCCAAGCAGATGGATGCGGTCGAGGTGATAGTGCTGTTGTGTTACCAGGTGAAATAATGGATCGGCGCGTTCGCGGCAGCATTGGGCGGGTTGAACACACTGGTGTCTGCGGGCGGCAATGGAAAGAATGCGCCCTAAATCAGAGCCCGGGTCTGCGATGGGCTGGGATTTCTCGGTATTTAATTGAACGAGATGCGCAACGCCAGGAACGCATTACTGATTTTGTCGGACGATTGCCGGGTCTCCGTACGCGTTATACAAACGGACGAGGAATGGATGATCGCAAAAACGGTTTGCCGAATTCTCAACCTTGGCCCGGCCAGTGAAGAAAAGAATTCCGGGGGCTCCCGCCATAGCGATGTGCCCTGCACTGGCGCAATATGAGTAATGGTAACGGCGTAAATGGCGGAAAAACCGATTTCTGAAACACGCTGCAGGTCGAGCAATAACAGCGAACATAAACGAAACTCGAAGAAAGAAAGGATTACTACTATGCTAAGCAAAGCTAAAACTTTAAATGGTTACAAATTGAACAGCCGTGACGATGAAATCGGAAAGGTCAAAGAATTCTACTTCGATGACCAATTCTGGACGATCCGGTATCTGGTTGCCGACACAGGCGACTGGCTTACGGGCAGGCAAGTGTTGATCTCCCCGTATGCGCTGGGCTTTGTAAATAATGAAGATCGGAACATAACTGTCGATTTGACCAGAAAGCAGATTGAGGGCAGTCCATCCTTGAACAGTGACAAACCTGTCTCGCGACAATTTGAGGAGACCTATTATGGGTATTATGAATGGCCGATTTATTGGAACGGCTCTCACACGTGGGGGTATCATCCCTATATAGAGCGTGACCGAGAAAAATGGAAAACACCCAACCAAGGGGGGAAAGCCTGGGATTCCCATTTGCGCAGCACTCACGAATTGAATGGCTACGACATCCAAGCTGCAGACGGAAGAATTGGTCACGTTGAGGATTTTTACGTGGATGATGATACCTGGACCATTCGTTATCTGATCGTCGATACCAGAAACTGGTGGCCTGGGAAAAAGGTCCTGATTTCACCGAAATGGATCGAGCGCGTCAGTTGGCGCGAGTCGAAAGTGACCGTCAACCTTTCCCGCGCGACCATCCAGCAGTCGCCGGAATATCCGCAGGAGTCTCTGCTGACGCGGGATTATGAGACGCAATTGCATCGCCATTACGGTCGCCAAGGGTACTGGGTCGACGAATTGGCTGACAAGGATTATTTTGGTTAAGTCAAAAGTGAGAAAAGTCTTTCTAGAAAAAAAGAAAAAATCATGAGTGGACACATAATATATTTCATCGTAGTCGCCATTGGTCTGGCACTTGCAGCTTTTGCCTTCTATCGTCGCCGGGGTATCAAGCGCTTCCCGCTCATCGTATATGTAATTGCAGTAGCGGTCGTTTGGGCAATTCTGCTCGCGGTCATGTGGTTTTTGGGCGATATTGCCCGTTTCCAGACATTCGCCGTGTTATGTTTAGGTTTTGGGCTCGGGATGATCGCCATGTATATTGCCGTGCACGTCTATAAATCGTAAGTTTTGACCAGGAGATTGAAATGACAAGGAACATGTCGATCGTGCTTTACATTGTAGTGATGATTGCCATTGTCGTTAGTATAGATTTGCTGTTCTTCAGGAACCTATTCTGGGAACGGCTGGCAGCGAACATCGGCATTGTCCTAGTTTTCGTAGCCTTTTATTTTAGATTCCAAAATAAGTGGAAGCTATAAGCCGTGGCACCTGTGTTGAGGCGACAGACGGCTTTGTTGGCAAAGTCGATGAATTCGTGGTCAATCCGGAGAACAGTCATATTACCCATTTGGTGATGCGAGAAGGGCATTTGTGGAGAAAGAAAGATGTGATCATCCCCCTTTCGGCAATGGGCGAGACGCGCGATGATACCGTGTTCCTGAAGCTTGACAAGCACCAGATCGAATCTCTGCCAACCTTCCCGGTACATAGGCGTTGGTCCTGAGAGGTTGGGGTGATTGGGCTGCTTGCCCCGAACTATTGAAAAAGCCATAAAACCTTGCAGAATCTAATATCGTGCAGGATTGCAAGGTAGCATCCCATCGACGGCTAAATGCAATCCGATCAGCGAGGATTGATAGAAGGAGTACAGCCATGAGCGATACGCAACCCTGGGAGTTTACCTGTAAAACTTGCGGCGGCCATAGTTTGACGGTCACGCACGTTTGGAGCACCCTGGCTGGGCCTGATAGTGAAAGCTGGCAGGAATGGGGGGCGCTCGAGGCGGATCATCTCTGGCGCTTCGAATTCAAAGAAAAAGTAGAGCAGGAAAGTGATGAAGAGGGTGAAGTTGAGCGCGGCGACTTAGGTGAGTTCGCAGAAGACGACTTTGATTCTGAACCGGAAGAGTACGAAGTGTTCGAAGAGGAGAGCGACCCCGGTAGTGATGAATTTTATGTGAATTGTGCAGGCTGCGATCGCGAGATAGAATTCGGCTGGTCAGAACCCGATCGGGGTGGGCGCATATTTCCCGCAGAATGTTCAGACTTTGTTCCCGGAGAATATTGGCCGGAACCCAGGTATTGGGATTCGTGGCAGCAGAAGCGCTGGCTCCGAACAGGAGGTGTGCAGACATGACTAAGTCAGTAAATAAAAATGTAGTCGAGGTGCATGGCTGCATCGTATGTGCCAGAACACTCAATATTCTGGCTGGGTATTCACATGAAGGCAGACTGTTGGATTGCAGCATGACCAGTCCCGGGGGACACCGTATAATGGATGAAGGAAGACCACTGGTTGCATGTGATATCCACACAGCAGAGGAAATCAAGATTGCTTATCAAAAATGGCAATCCATTCTAAAAAAAAGACTCTGGTAATGAACATGATGAAGAATAGAATGGTGCTCAATGGACTTTAAGGATTATTACAAAACATTAGGAATACCGCCGGAAGCCGACAAGAAAGCGATCCAGCAGGCTTTTCGCCAGATGGCCCGCAAGGTTCACCCAGATGTTAACCCTGGTAATAAAGAAGCAGAAGAAGAATTCAAAACGATCAATGAGGCTTACCAGGTACTCTCGGATACGGAACAGCGTAAGAAGTATGATAAATTGCGGGCCCAATACCAGCAATGGCAAGATAAAGGTGGTAGCCAGCAGGATTTCGACTGGCAAAACTGGTCAGCCTCCCGTGCTGAAACCGGGACTAAATCGCAACCTAATCAAGATGTGAATTTTCAATACGCCAATGCTGAAGACCTGGAAGACCTTTTCGGAAGTGCATCGCCCTATTCTGACTTTTTCACAAATATATTTGGCCAAGCACGCAGGGGCAGTAAAGGCAGCGCTCGACCAACCACTCCCAGCCCTCGGCGCGGGCGGGATGCCGAGTACGAAGTTGATCTGACACTGCAAGAGGCTTTTCATGGTGCTGAACGCGGGTTGGAAATGGAAGGACATCGCATCAAAGCCGGCATTCCAGCGGGTGTTCGCACCGGATCACGAGTTCGCCTTGCAGGTCAGGGGGAGCCCGGCCGGAACGGTGGGCCGCCTGGAGACCTGTATTTGATCATTCACATCTTACCCAATACAACATTCGAGCGGGAAGGAGATAACTTGCATATGGAAGTGCCGGTCGATATCTTTACTGCCATCGCCGGTGGCGAAATCCACATCTCTTCCATGGAGCGACCATTGATTCTAAAGATTCCTTCCCTTACCAATGCCGGGCGGAGCTTCCGGCTGAGAGGCAAGGGCATGCCGCACCTGGGGGATCCCAAAAAGCGTGGCGACCTGTATGCCATGGTCAGGTTGGTGCTGCCCGACGCGCTGACGGACCAGGAGATCAATAGCATTCACGAGTTGGCATCCTCCCGGTCAAATGGTTCTAAAGTGCATCCCAAATGAGGTAAACGTATGATTCCCGAGAATCCATCCCAAAAACGATATTCGTATGGTCCATCCGAAGGCTTTGCATCACGCACCCTGCGCCGTCTTCAAGAAGATCTTGGAGTCGATGAGGTTGCCGCCGAGGCAATCCTTCGTCTGCGAAACCAGGTGGTTGAATTACAATCTCAAATACACCAAATGGAAGCTGAACTGAGCATTCATAATGCCAGCCAACATTTTCGATTAACTCGTTACCGGGAAGCCTATTTCGAAGCCACCTGGATCGAACAGGAAAATCAGGAATAATATTGAGGTGAATTCAATGAACCTTGAAAAATATACACAAAAATCCCAGGAGGCATTGCTGGCCGCCCAGCACCTGGCACAAAATTACCAGCACCAGCTCGTGGAACCCATCCACTTATTGCTGGCGCTCGTTCAACAGCCGGATGGGATCGTCCGGGCTATCATAACCAAGGTGTCCGGTGGAACGCAAGCCATCCAGGAAGAATTGGGCCAGGACCTGGAAAAAAGGCCAAAGATCCAGGGAGCCAACCTGGAGGTGGGTTTATCACCCCAGACGGGGGAAGTATTGGCTGGCGCCGAACGCTATGCCAAGGGGATGCAGGACGAATATGTCTCCACCGAACATATTCTGTTGGGTCTGGCCGATAGCAGTGAAAGCAAACGGCTGAACCAGTTCGGTCTAACCAAAGATGCCATCCTGGCTGCCCTAAAACAGGTGCGCGGCTCCCAGCGCGTCACCTCGCAGAACCCTGAAGGCACCTTCCAGTCGCTGGAAAAATACGGCCTGGATCTGACTGCCATGGCTCGCCAGGGCAAACTCGATCCGGTCATCGGGCGCGATGAGGAGATCCGTCGAACGATACAGATCCTGTCCCGCCGCACTAAGAACAACCCGGCCCTGATCGGCGAACCCGGGGTTGGCAAGACTGCCATCGTCGAAGGATTGGCCCAGCGCATCATTAACGGCGATGTACCCGAGGGGCTCAAACACAAACGCCTGGTCCAGCTGGATATGGGGGCTTTGGTTGCAGGTGCCAAGTACCGCGGTGAATTCGAAGAGCGCTTGAAAGCCGTATTAAAAGAAATTACCGATTCTGATGGAGAAATCATCCTGTTCCTAGATGAAATGCATACGGTCGTTGGCGCCGGTGCCGCCGAGGGCTCCATGGATGCCAGTAACATGCTGAAACCCATGCTGGCGCGCGGCGAACTGCACCTGATTGGGGCAACCACACTGAACGAGTATCACAAATATATTGAGAAAGATCCCGCCCTGGAACGCCGTTTCCAACCGGTGGTGGTTGAAGAGCCGTCCGTGGAAGATACGATCAGCATTTTGCGCGGTCTCAAGGAACGCTACGAAGTCCACCACGGTGTGCGCATCACCGATGCTGCGGTACTGGCTGCTGCAACACTTTCACAGCGTTACATCAGCGATCGCTTCCTGCCTGACAAGGCAATTGACCTGATCGACGAGGCTGCTGCCCGGCTGCGCACCGAGATCGATTCCAAGCCGCAGGCTCTGGATGAGGTCGACAGGCAGGTGATGCAACTCCAAATCGAACGCCAAGCACTCAAAAAGGAACATGACAAAGCCTCCAAAGAACGACTTGAAAACATCGAAAAGGAACTAGCCGACTTGAAGGAAAAGTCACATGAACTCCAGGCGCGCTGGCAAACCGAAAAACAAGCCATTGCCGAACTGCGCGCAATCAAGGAGCAGATCGAACAGACCCACCAGGAGATCGAGCGCTCCGAAAGGCAAGCAGACCTCGAAAAGGTGGCTCGCCTACGTTATGGAACCCTACCCGAATTGGAAAAGAAGCGGGCCAATGGGGAACGCCGAATGAAAGACCTGCAAACCCAGGGAGGCGCATTGTTGAAGGAAGAAGTGGATGCCGAGGAGATCGCCCAGATCGTTTCCCGCTGGACTCACATCCCGGTTTCGAAACTGATGGAAGGCGAGACCCAGAAACTCCTGCACATGGAAGACCGGCTGCGCGAAAGGGTGGTCGGCCAAGAAAATGCTCTGCAAGCCGTTTCTAATGCCCTGCGCCGGGCCCGGGCCGGCCTGCAAGACGCAAACCGTCCGCTGGGTTCCTTTATTTTCCTGGGTCCCACCGGAGTGGGCAAAACCGAACTGGCGCGTGCCCTGGCTGAATTCATGTTCGATGATGACCGCGCCATGATCCGGATCGATATGAGCGAATACCAGGAAAAACATACCGTCAGCCGTTTGATTGGAGCACCTCCGGGGTACGTTGGCTACGAGGAAGGCGGCCAGTTGACTGAATCGGTGCGCCGTCGCCCATACAGCGTGGTCCTGTTCGATGAGATCGAAAAAGCTCACCCGGATGTATTTAATGTGCTGTTACAATTGCTGGATGATGGCCGCTTGACGGATGGACAGGGTCGGACAGTGGATTTTCGCAATACCTTGGTCATCATGACCTCCAACCTAGGCAGCGAACTTTGGCTGGGTGGAAAAGCGGCCAATCATACACGCGACGCGATCACACAAGTCTTGCAGGCACATTTCCGCCCCGAGTTCCTGAATCGCATCGACGAGATCATCATCTTCCATTCGCTAACCCGCGCAGACCTGGTCCAGGTTGTAGAAATCCAGCTCAGGCATGTTTCTGCGCTGCTGGCGGCACGTGGCTACCAACTGGTCATCAGCCCGGAGGCACGCACCTATCTGGCCGAGGTTGGCTACGATGCCGACTACGGTGCCCGCCCGCTCAAACGGGCCATTCAGCGTGAATTGCAAGACCCACTGGCGGTCAAGATCCTGGGTGGTGAGTTTCATGAGGGCGAGACCATCCGCGTGAATCGCGGAAAGGAAAAACTGGAATTCTCTGCAAAGGCAGCATAAGTTTCCTCCCCCAAGTGGCGGAGGAAAAAACTCCCCAACCGGCGGATGCGGTTGGGGGGTTTTAATTATAGAATGATAAATAAGGAATTGTTCGGTTTCAATGCTCGCATGCCAACCATGATGTATTGATCCAGCGGACCGTACAGATCAAATCTGGAGATGGATGATGAAGAAGAGACTATTCATTTTCGTTTTACTGGCCATGATGCTTGTAATGGTGGCAGGTTGTTCTACCATTCCATTCTTGCAAATCAACACACCTGTTCCTAATGCGCCAGCCGGTACGCCCACTCCCAGTGGTCAAATCAACGTGCCTGGTGTAACCATACAGGTCTATGTACCCGGACCGAACCCAACGGTTGATACCGCCGATGCGCAGGGCCGTATCGCCGGAATCTGGCTGGGGGTCTGGCACGGATTCATTTCCCCGGTAACCCTGTTGCTCTCATTCTTCAACAAGGATATACAGATGTACGAAGTGCATAATGCAGGGAACCTGTATAACCTTGGTTTCTTTTTGGGAGTGGCAATCGTGTTTATTATCCTGGGCTTGATATTTGGTTCCAGACGTTGAGGCTGTAAACGTTTTTCCTATAGCATATTCATGTGAAAAAGGAGATTAATGATGAGTACAAGTACATATACTATTATTATTGTTGTCGTGGTCCTGGTGATCCTGGGGCTAATATTGGGGGCTGTTTTTTCCCGCCGTCAAGGGTCAAAACGGTCAGTGAAGTACCAGGATAAATTTGGCCCTGATTACGATGCCACCGTTAAGACGATGGGGAACGAGTCCAAGGCCCAAAAAGAAATGGATAACCGCCAGAAGCATGTGGAAACTTTGAAAATCCGTTCGCTTTCCCTGAGTGAGCGTGAAAAGTACCTGGCTGAATGGAAGGCTGTCCAGGCCAAATTCATCGACCAACCCGGTCCGGCGACGGTGGAAGCAGACCACCTGATCATGGAAGTCATGCAGCTTCGCAACTATCCCGTATCCGATTTCGAGCAGCGGGCAGCCGATATCTCGATCAATTATCCTGACTTGGTGACAAATTACCGCCTGGCACGCGCAATTGCCATTAAAAATGAGCAGCACACGGCAGATACCGAAGAATTACGGCAGGCACTGGTCCATTACCGCGCACTTTTCAATGAATTGCTCATCACCGAGGAAGTCAGTCCGGAAAAGAAATAACGTATCTTGCCAATAATTCATGCTGGATAGGTGGTATGGGAATAGCTTTGCCGTCCGTATACCACCCATATACCAATTTATTGAGATTTTAAGAAATATAGGAGAAAAAATGGAAAAGAAACTGTATCGTGTCAAGGTGGATTTATACGTGATGGCAGAGGATGAAGCGGAGGCCTGCGCGGCCGCCACCCGGGCGCGCTTCGACATCTTCGAATGCACAGCCAGGAAAGCAGACTATGTCACTCCGGAATGGAATGATGCGATTCCGTTCAACGCCGACGACGAACGCACCTGCGCAGAGATCATGACCGAAAAACTGCACACCGCTAACCCGGACACCCTTTTGTCGAAATTGCCCGCCTATGTAAAAACGGCCATGCGTGACTTCAACGCCGGCAATCAAACCTACCAGCCAGGCCAGCAGCTTCAAGCCCCACAAGCGCCTCCCCCAGGTGACGAAAGATAAAACTCCCCCGGCAGATGGATGTGGCTTCGGATCCTTTATCGCGCCAAGCGGGAGGGCTTCGGCATGTGGTTGCGGCGGATTCAGGTCACTCCCCAACCGGTATATCCGGCCGGGCCGGGATTGTGTAGTATGATATGACCCCCCCGTTCCATCCGGCCAGTGAAAAATTTGAACAGTATAAGGAGATGATTCCATGGCAACCAAGACTGACAAGACCAGCGCGATAAAACCCAAACGAGCTTCCAAGAGCAAGCGCACGCATATCCGGCGTATGAAGCAGGAAGTCCGCAAGACGGCCGGTACCACCAAGGCCTGACACCCCCCTTTTTTTCCTCCCCCAAGTGGCGGAGGAAAATACTCCCCGACCGGACGATGCGGTCGGGGAGGTTTTGTTGTACCATGAGACTATGACACGTGTATATTTGGCCGATGCTCACACCGAAGAACGTACCGCACTCCGCCTGGTATTGTTGGACCTGAATATGGATGAGGCCGGGGAAGCCGCTGACTGGCCGACCACATTGGCCCAGGCGCCTGCCACCAACCTGGATATGCTGCTGGTGGATTGGGACCTGCTGCCCACCGATCTGGGCGTGCAGTCGCTGGCGGAACTGCGCCTGGCCTGCCCGAATGCCATTGTGGTGGTCCTGATCAGCCACCTGGATGCCCGCCACCAGGCCGCCCTGTCGGCCGGAGCGGATGCATTTATCAGCAAGAACGAAACCCCCGAGCGCGTGGCCGAACGGCTGCGCACGGCGGCGGAGAGTATACGTATCTAGATTTTATCCGATGGGTCCAGGGCAGGGGTAGTAGTTAAAAAAACCAGCGCGTTAAGCTGTCCCGAGCGCTGGCGTAAACTGGGACAGCTTTTTCAAACGATCCAAAGGAGGATCAAAGCATGAACAAGGATGTATTCGAAGGCAAATGGAAACAAATCCGGGGAGAGGCCAAAGGGTGGTGGGGCAAACTCACCGACGATGACCTGGACCGGGCCAATGGCAAGGTCGATGTCCTGGCCGGCTTGCTTCAACAGAAATACGGCTACACTCGCCAGCGTGCCTCCAAAGAAATCGATAAGCACATGACGCAATTTACGGATGGCCTGAAAAAGAAACCTTGAGCCGCCCCCGCGAAATAACCTGAATTCCATCTCCCCTAAAAAGGGAAGGATCAAAAAAAACGCACGGTATTCCGTGCAACCTGGTTATTCAAATGAGGAGATAGAAATGAACATTATCATTTATTTGGTTGTAGCCGCAATAATCGGTTGGGTGGCGACGGAGATCATGCACGACCGCTCGAACCTGCTGATCAACATCGTTGTGGCAGTCATCGGCGCGTTCCTGGCCGGCTGGTTCCTCAGTCCCATCTTCCACGTCGGGTCGATCAACGCAGCCATCACCTGGCAGACCGTGCTGCTGACCCTGGCAGGTGCCATCATCTTGCTGTTCATCGTCAACCTCTTCCGCCATAGAGGCCGTCGTTAAGCCTTACCACACTGTAGACAGGCCGGTTGAGATGTCGCAACCCTTTCACAAAGTTGTGTGGAAAGACCGGCCTGTATTATTTCTTACCGCAAGGAGAGCAAAATGACAGTCAATACGGTATCAGAAGTCCAGACGACCCAAAGGGAACCGGAACGCGATCGACGTATTTTTACATTCAAAGCAACCCAGGTGGTCTGGTTGTTACTCAGCATATTCGAAGCACTGCTGGCGCTGCGCTTCGTTTTGAAACTGATCGGGGCCAACCCGGCCAGCCCGTTTGCCGTGGTTCTTTATGGCTTTACAGGTTTCTTCCTGTACCCCTTTGCAGGCTTGATCGGAACACCCGCAGCCGGCGGCATGGTAATGGAAATCTCAACCTTGATCGCCATGCTGGTTTATGGCTTGATCGCATGGGCGGTTGAACGAATTATCTTCGTGATCTTCTATCGCCCGCGCGGCCCCGTCACGCAAACAACCACCACCGATCAGCGCACTCTCAAATAATCAAATCAGGCAGGAAGAATGGACACGCCGACGGAAAAATACAAAGCGGATTATGGTAATCGATCGGAGCCCTTTATAACCATGTTACGGTCCATCCATGGCTTCCTCCGCAAGCTGACCGGGGTCTTCAAGGTCACAGAAAAAGACCTTTCGGATGCCGGCATTTATCTGGGCGGTGAAGGGCGTGACTGATCAACCGCATTGAGGATATTCAGGTTCACACCTCACGTAAATCAGATCAAGTATATATTTTATTCACCATATTTACTAATTAAGGAGAAGTCATAATGGCAACCAAAAAACACACGATTAAAAATAACCCGATCAGGCTTTTACTCGGCCTGCTGATCGGTGCCCTGGCCGGAGTGGTAACCATGCTGCTGCTTGCACCCCAATCGGGGAAGCAGACCCGCGATGAAATCGAGGGTAAAACCATCGAATTGCGCGATCGGACAACCAGGAAAATCAAGAAGGCGGTTGCGCAGGTCCGTTCCGACACCAACAAGCTCACGGCGGAAGTGCAGGACAAGGCTGAGGAACTGAAGGAACTTGGACAGGACATGCTGGTCGAACAGTTGGATAAGGTATCCGCAGCCCTGGACACCGGGAAAACGGCGGTCGAGGCCGCCTGAGATCGGATAATCAACAACCATCCTGACGGGTAACCAGGGTCGCAGACCCGACGCCCGTCATCCATTAATCTAAAAAGGAGAATTAACATGGCAAAAATGAGAATCACCAAGAGTATCGGCATGCTGCTGCTGAGCATCTGGCTCATCCTGACCGGGCTGATCGCGTTGCTCAAATTCAGCTTCACCGGCCTTGACATTATCATGGCGATCCTGGCCATTGCAGCCGGCATCTTCCTCTTGCTAGGCCGGTAAAGCCCTGCCACCCGGTCGTAAAGCCGGGTGAGATCCATTCGTTCATCCAAAAGGAGAAAGCATATGTTGTGGACTATCATCATAATCTTGTTGATCCTGTGGCTGCTCGGCTTTTTCGGTGGGCGTGCCTGGAATAACAACCGGCCATATGGCGGAGGCTGGATCCATACACTGATCGTGATCGCTGTCATACTGGTCATTTTGACCCTTCTGCATGTCATATAGTGTGCTGGCGGCTTCATTTTTTTGAACCGCCAATTAACCGGCCACCTGGTCTTTAAGCCGGGTGGCCCAACATTAATTCAAAAGGAGAAACCTCATGTTGTGGCTAATCATCGTGGTTCTGATCGTCTTGTGGCTGCTGGGCTTTTTTGGCCCGGCGGTCATTCCAGCTCTGCCGCACTTCGGCCCCTGGGTTCATATTTTGATCGTTATCGCTGTGATCCTGATCATTCTGGACCTGCTAGGTATAATTTAGCAAGCGCGAAATCTCAATTTAACGAGGCCGGGGAGCGGGCGGCTCGATGCCACCCGCACGCCTTCCCTCACCATCATTGTGATGGAACATAACCATCATAAAGAGAAATGGAACCCATTATGGGAATACTTTCCTGGATCGTCGTTGGTTTACTTGCGGGTTGGTTGGCCGGATTGCTGGTTAAAGGGGGCGGTTATGGCTGCATCGGTGACATCATCGTCGGCGTGATCGGCGGATTGTTGGGCGGCTGGATCGCATCCCATTTCTTCGGCATGGGCAACCCAATGACCGGTATCAACCTGCCTTCCATCGGAGTCGCGCTGGTTGGCGCAGTTATATTCGTAGTCATCTTACGCCTGATCGGTGGAAGAAGGGCTTAAGGTAATAGTAGGATAAAGCCGCATGGACGAAAACTATAACAAGAAACCTTTCGCTACCAGAAAACACCGCATGCGGGCCAAACTGATCTTTAATCCCAGCGCCGGAGCCGCCAGGCCGACCCCCATAAGGATCGTGGATATTATCCATGAGATGCAGGCCTGGAAGCTTGTGCCGGAAGCCTACCTGGTGGAACCGGGCTGCGACCTGCCCGGGCTGGTCCGGGATGCGCTAGCGCAGGGGTTCCGGATGTTCGTGGTATGCGGGGGCGACGGCACCATCTCTGCGGTGGCCAGGAGCCTGGCCGGTACACCCGCCACCCTGGGGATCATACCGATCGGCACGCAAAATAACACCGCCCTCAGCCTGACCATTCCCAATGATATCCCGGCTGCCATCGCCATCCTGCGGAATGGCCGGCGCATCAAAGTGGATGTTGGTATGGCCACCTGCGGCAGATTTAGCACGCCTTTCCTGGAGGCTTGCTCGGTGGGGCTGGCTTCCACGCTCTTCCCATCTGTCGACGATATCCAACACGGCGACCTGGCACAGATCGGCAGTTTCCTGGCAACCCTGGCTGGTACCCCGCCAGCCGAGATCCACCTGTTATTGGATAATAGGCGGGAGATCCATGATCGCGGACACGTGGTGCTGGTATCCAATATGCCATACATCGGGTTCCATTATCAGCTTGGCAGCCTGGCTTCGTTTGGGGATGGCTTGTTGGATGTGCTGTTCTTTGCCGACCTGAACAAGCTGGAGCTGCTGGGCTATATCCTTCAGGGGGTGGGTGAAGGGTATCCGGAAGACCAACGCATCCAGCACTTCCACGTGCGCTGGGTGGAGATCGACACCCACCCGTCCATGCCGGTCATGGCAGATGGCAGCCCGTTGGGAGAAGGTCTGGTGCGTATCGAAGCGCGGCGGCATGTGCTGGCAGTGATGGCTGGTCCGGAGAAGCCAGAGGCGACACCAGAGTAGGGCAAGATCCTTGTTCCGTAAACAATGGACATCCTTCCCAATTGCGGCGAGGTGAAAGGATAAAAACTATGATCCTACGAAGAATAGTCGGCATTATTTTTGTCATTGCTGCCGTGGTTGGTATTATTTTCAGTCTGCTCGGCCTGACCGGAATATGGCGCTACCGGCCCGTGGTGACCAAAATAGTGATAAATAACCTGGCTTTGAGTGATCAAGCTCTGGGAACCACCCAGGACGTTCTCACCATCGTCGGTCAGGTTGTGCAGGCATCAACGGCTGATGTTGCTTCCGTGCAGGCAACCACCAATGCACTTGCTCTCATTATCCATGACACAAACCCGATGCTTGATTCCCTGATCAGCCTGACCAACAAAGATCTCCCGGCTGCCGTCAGCGCTTCTCAAACCTCATTGGAGTCGGCTCAAGGCAGCGCACTATTCATCGATAACGCACTGTCAGCTCTGACCAGTATTCCCTTTTTATCGGTGGCTGCTTATAAGCCGGATGTTCCTTTGCACACTGCCCTGGCACAGGTTTCAACCAGTCTGAATTCCCTGATACCATCACTGACTGCCATCAACACAAGCCTAACGGATGGCAAGGCTAACCTGAACGTCATGGAGACCGAGCTAGCTAAAATCTCCGATACTACACAAAAGATCAGTGGCACACTCACCAATGCACAGACGGTTATCAACCAATATAAAGCCGCCACCTCACAGCTAAAGGCGAATGTGGAAACCGCTCAACGCCAGGCCCCAACCTGGATACTGGTAATCACCTGGATCATGAGCTTTTTATTGGGTTGGCTGTTGATTATCCAACTGGGACTGGGTTTGCAAGGTCTGGATTTGGTACGGGGTCGTCGTGCTGTTAATTAACCTCTGGATTTCCGTCCATCTTTGCAATTTCAATAGTGAGCGGTATGCAGCGGAATGATGTTGTCACTGGTACCCCAGGGCACCTTACTCAACCAAGCACCTGGCATTGCAAACCCAGCATCAACTCGTCGAACCCACCACTTATTCCTGGGGTTCGTTCAACAACCGGAATGGTTTGTCCAGGCTCTGCTCGCCAAAGTGACCGATGGGCGCATCATCCAGCAAGAACTCAGCTTAGAGCTCGAAATAAGGCTGAAGATCCACTCGCAATAATATATGGCTGAAATCGAACAACCATTAAAGAAATCCCCCCAGATACGCCCCTGGCGTTATATACCCACCCTGATCATAGTGGGATTGGCAGTGTACCTGCTCCTGCCGCAAATCGCCACCCTGACAAATTCCTGGTTGGTTGTCCAGCACATGCTCTGGTG
Organism: uncultured Chloroflexia bacterium; assembly: GCA_963772245.1. Lineage (GTDB taxonomy): Bacteria > Chloroflexota > Anaerolineae > Anaerolineales > Villigracilaceae > UBA877. Next base: position 371,105 of record CAVYWB010000005.1, read on the forward strand.
GGGGGTGGCCCTGGCGGTCTTTTCGCAGGTATTGAGTTATCTCGGTGCCGGCTACATGCTGCACGCCATCCTGGATATCGAACACCAAAAGCTGGCAATATGGAAAGGCTCATTGATAACCATGGGTTCTGTCAGCATCGGGCTGGTGGCCGGAGGCTGGGTGGGTGGAGCAGCCGCCACATATGGTTGGATCCATAAGGAAAATCACGACGGGAATATCGCAGCCATGGCCGGGACACTGCCGGCGTTGCTGGATAATGTCGCCCTGGTGGTGATGACATTGGTCGGGGTCATCTACCTGCTGATTGTGCACGACCTGGGCAATGCCCAGTTGATCGAATTTGGCGTCATCCTGCTGGCATTATTATTGGTGGCTGCCGGCGGAGTGGTGGTCCTGCGTTTTCCAGAAATAGCCATCCGGCTGGTCGTATGGCTCGCGGGACGTTGGTCGGCGTTGCGCCGTAAACCATTCGAACCTGAACCCACCATTGCGGTGGTGGATCAATTCGTAGCCACCTGGCATTCCCTGCGCAAGGGCAATTGGGAGCGTCCCATGCTCGGCGCTGTCGCAAACCTCGTCTTTGACATGCTGACTGTATATTTCCTTTTCATCGCAGCTGGGCACAGTATCAGTGTTGGAATCTTGATTGCCGGATACGGCCTGCCGTTCATTCTGGGGAAAATGGCCTTCATGCTCCCGGGCGGGGTCGGGGTGATCGAGGCAGGTATGGTGGCAATCTACGACAGCCTCAAGGTGCCAAATGCGGTCAGCGTGGTGGTTATCCTGGGATACCGGCTGCTCTCGTTCTGGCTGCCGACCTTGCTGGGGTTCGTGGCAGCCGCCTATTTGAGCGGTAAATTGCCTGGCAGCAAAAGAAAACAAGAAGGAAACCATGTCCCAATTTGACGAATTTCTCGACCTTTTCCCTCCGGATGTGCAGGCGACGGTACGTATGATCTGGAACGCGCTTGGTTCCAACGAACAAAACCACTTCCTGGCCCTGATCTCGGCCATCCCAACCGACGCGGGCTTGATCAAAGGCCTGATCAAGCTCTCCACGTCACAGGTTCGCCAGACCTTTGGCCGCAAGCACGCAGTCGCGATCCTGGGGCCGGCCAACGTGGGCAAGTCCACGCTCTATAACCAGCTCGTCCGCAGTAAACAAGATACCGCCGATGTGGGGCCTCTGCCGGGCACCACCCGGGAGAACCGCCAGGCGGATGCCGGCCTGTTTAGCATGGTGGATACCCCCGGTACGGATGCAGTCGGCAGCCTGGGCGAGCACGAACATGCGCTGGCCCTGCAGGCAGCCGAACAGGCGGATTTCCTGGTTCTGGTCTATGATGCCATCCAGGGAATCAAGCGCACCGAATTGGAACTGTTCCACGAGCTGGCGGCCTTGAAAAAGCCTTTCATCGTGGTGCTGAATAAGATCGACCTGGTGAAACAAAAGGACCTTAACGGCGTTCTCTCGCAGGCAGCTGCCAACCTGGGCTTGAAATCAGAGCAGGTCATTCCAGTGGCGGCCAAGAATGGCAAGAATCTCGCCCAGGTGCTGCTGGCGATCGCGGCGACTGAGCCTGAAATGGTGGCTGCACTGGGCCAGGCGCTGCCGGAGTACCGCTGGCAGCTCGCCTGGCACTCGATCGTACGGGCCGCTTCCATCTCGGCCGCCATTGCACTGGCACCTCTGCCGGTGATCGATTTTATTCCCCTGGTGATAACCCAATCCTTTATGGTTCTCAGCATCGCCCGCATCTACAATTACCGCATCACCCCGCAGCGCGCCACCGAGCTGGTCACCACTTTTGGGTTGGGGTTCCTGGCCCGCACGATTTTCCAGGAACTGGCCAAGCTGGAAGGGATTCCGGGATGGTTGCTTTCAGCGGCCATCGCCTCATCTACAACCGTGGTGATGGGTTATGCCGCCATCCAGTGGTTCGAAAAAGGGCAAAAGCTGTCCTCCGAGACCCTCCAGAAGCTCACCCGGGTACTGACCGCCTCCATGTTGGACACGCTGAAAAGCCTGGGTAAACGCAAGCCCAGCCGGCAGGAGTTGGAGTCAAAGATCAGCGGATCGCTGGAACAATCGCCGTTGGCCGAAAGCCCCAAACCGCTGGACGACCAATCCAAGGGAGTGGAGACCCAATCAGTGGAGTAGCAGCGAGCTAGATCGTTACCACGATCTTTGGCGAAGGTATTGCTTCTTTAGTATCAAGCAGTTAATCAACTCAATCTCTAGAAAGTCAATTCATCCAGAATTGGAAAAGGAGAAATATATGAAAAAGGAAATTGGTTTGTGGATCGACCATCGGGAAGCGACCATCGTCATTCGCACGGACGGCGGCGAAGAGATCAAGCATATCTTTTCAAACAGTGGAAAACGCACCCACTATTCCGGCAGTTCGCATGGCAAAACTCCGGAAGGATTAAAGGAGGTCACATCGGAAGACCAGCGGGACAGAAAATTCGGAAATAATCTCACCAAATTTTACGATGAGATCATTGCGAGCATCCGGGATGCAGATACGATCCAGATATTTGGGCCGGGGGAAGCCAAAAGTGAGCTGGAAAAGCGAATCGAGCACGAAGGGCTCAAAGGACACATTCTGGCCATTGAAACCACGGACAAGCTCAGCGATCACCAGATTTCCGCGAAAGTGCGCGAACGTTTTCCTGGATAGGAACAAGAGCGCATAAATATCAGGAGGCCGCCGGCATGGCGGCCTCCTTTTTATTATTTCCACAATGGGTGACGGCAGGAAGGAATCCCGCCCGAGGATGGGAAAAAAACTTGGAAGTCGGGAGACCTTGGAGTCCGAGGGGTACCTGAATTTACACGGATACTGCCGTGCTGACCGAGGCCTGCCTGACCTCTTCGGCCGTGACCTCGCGCCCCAGCCGGTCAGACAGGTAAATGGCCTCCGAGATCAGCATGGTATTCAGGGCCAGTTCGGCGGTCGGAAGAAGATCCACGCGGCCTTGCAGCGCCGCGACCCAATGGTGCTGCGGGCTGGCGCCCAGGTCTGTTCTTTCGCGCAGGTCATGCGTGCGGCGCGCAAACGCCTGCAGGTCCACCGTCGTGTCCAGGTCCAGGTCGCCCTGGCTCTGGAAGAAGCCGAATGGTTCCAGCCGGAGGCCGCCCTTTTCCCCCACCAGGCTACTACCTTCCAATCCACCCAGGTGAATCGCCCAGGCTTCGATGATATCCAGCGTGATCCCATCTGCAAATTTGACGAATCCCAACCCGAGCTCCTCTACATCGTAGCCGCTGGTTTCCCGGCGCCCGCTGTCCATCCCGGTCTCCTGGTAGGTCTTGCCTGAAACGCGCAGGACCGGCGGGTTGCCCAGCAGGTACAGCAGACTGGCTATGTGATAGACACCCACATCGTACAGCGCCCCACCACCGGAATTGTGTTTCTGGACGAAAGGCGGGCTGCCGTAGCCGTCCACATAGGGGCGGCCGCGCCGGCGGAAGCCAACCGAACGGGCATGATACAACCGGCCGAGCAGGCCCTGATCGATCAGGAATTTGGCGGCTTTCGTCTCGCTGGAGAAAAGCGTGCTGAGCTGGATGGAAAGTTTCATCCCGGCTGCTTTGGCGGCCTGAAACATTGTTTGAGCATCGGTGTATGAACCGGCCATGGGCTTTTCACAGTAGACGTGTTTGCCGGCTTGCAGGGCAGCCACGCTGACCGGCATGTGCAGGTTGTTATGCAGGCAAACGTCCACCGCCTGGATGTCCGGGCGGGCCAGCAGGTCGTGAAAGTCGGCGTAGCTGTCGGGGATGCCGAAGCGTCCCGCCACGTCGCGGGCATGCGCCTCGTTCACGTCCGCAACGGCGACCACTTCGACTTCCGGGATGGCCTGGTAGTTATCGAGATGTACCTGTCCGATCTGTCCCACGCCGATCACACCTATGCGCAGTTTTTTATCCATGCCTCGCTCCTTGGTAGAAAAGTGTTCATCTATAATACACGCAGGCTGGACGTCCCATGCCTGGCGATATTTCTTCCCATTCCAATTATATAGCAACAGCCTGGCAAGTCAGGACGACATGGTTACAATAAACAAGACCACTTGACAAATCCATGTGTACTTGATACCATGTTATCGTTATCGGGAACGATAACATCTCTTGTTAAAACCTCGCAAAATGAATACCAACAAGCGCGCCACCATCAAGCAAGTCGCCAAAGCTGCGGGCGTTTCCACCCAGACCGTCTCCAGGGTCATCAATGACCGCCCGGATGTCTCGCCGGATACGCGCGAGCGCATCCAGCAGGTCATCGTGGAAATGGATTACCAGCCCAGCGCCCTGGCACGCAGCCTGATACAACAGCGCAGTTATACCCTGGGGGTTGTCACCGCCGGATTAAAGTTCAACGGCCCTTCCCGCACGCTGAATGGCATCGCCACCAAGGCCGGTGAACTGGGATACGCCGTGCTGCTGGAGGAAATACTCCAATTCGATACGGATGCCATTAAACCACTTCTGCAGAATCTACTTGCCCGCCATGTGGACGGAATTGTCTGGGCCGTGCCGGAAGTGGGCGACAACCGCCGCTGGGTGGGCGAAATACTGAATGATGTAACCGTGCCGGTGGTTTTCCTGACCATGCAGCCGCACCCGGGCGTGTCAACGGTGTCTGTGGATAACTATGCCGGTGGATGCCTGGCAACCCGGCATCTGCTCGAGCAGGGCTACCGCCGGATCGGGCATATTTCCGGCCCACTGGATTGGTGGGAAGCCCGCCAGCGCAAGCAAGCCTGGCGCGATACGCTGCAGAAGGCCGGCCTCCCGGCACCAGAGACTGCCTGCACGGAAGGAAATTGGTCATCCGCCAGCGCAGAAGCGGCTTTTACCCAATTGCTGGAGTCGTATCCCGGAATGGAAGCAGTGTTCGTGGCGAACGACCAGATGGCGTTGACCGTGCTGCGAACCTGCCACCGGCGGGGAATTCGCGTGCCGCAGGACCTGGCGGTCGTCGGGTTCGACAACATGGCCGAAGCGACTTATTTTTGGCCTGCATTGACTACTGTTATAAACAACCTGTATGAATTGGGCTGCCGGGCCGTACAGGAAACGGTCCAACAGATCGAAGCGGTCCATCGGGATGCGCGTTCCGGGAGCTTGGAAAAATTGGAGCCGCAACACATTTTGCTTTCACCAGAGCTGATCTTGCGTGAAAGCTCGGCCAGCCGGAAGAGTTCCTAACCACCAATGCACAAGGGCATTAATCTTTATAGTAAGAACCAAATTCCGTCGTTGCCTGGTGTACTTGTGAAAAATTTTCTCAAAAAGAAATAAAACCTATTATTTCCATGGAGGTTACTGTGATCGATTACAAGGATTTTGAAGTATGGTTTGTGACCGGCAGCCAGGATTTATACGGCGAAGCAACGCTTAAGAAAGTAGCGGAGCATTCCCGCGCGATGGCAGGTTGGCTGACCCGCTCGGGAAAATTGCCGGTGAAAGTGGTCTTCAAACCGGTCGTGACCAGCCCGGATGCGATCACCACGCTGTGCCGGGAAGCGGACAACTCCCCCACCTGCCTCGGTTTGATCACCTGGATGCATACTTTTTCTCCGGCCAAAATGTGGATCGCCGGACTGCGCATCCTGAACAAACCTTTCCTGCACCTGCACACCCAATTTAACCGGGACCTGCCCTGGTCAGAGATCGATATGGATTTCATGAACCTCAACCAGTCTGCGCACGGCGACCGGGAGTTTGGCTTCATCGGCAGCCGCATGCGCCTGGACCGTAGGATCGTCGTCGGTTTCTGGCAGGATGCAGAGGTTCTTTCCGAACTGGCCACCTGGATGCGCGCATCAGCCGCCTGGCACGACTGGCAGGGAGGGCGCGTGGCACGCTTCGGCGACAACATGCGCGAAGTGGCCGTGACCGAGGGCGACAAGGTAGAAGCCCAGCTGCGGCTCGGATTTTCCGTCAATGGCTACGGCGTCGGTGACCTGGTCAAGTTCGTCAACGCCGTCACGGATGCAGAAATCGACCGCCTGGTGGCCGAATACGACGGCAGCTACCGGGTTTCCGAAGAATTACGCCCCAATGGCAGCCAGCGGAACTCCCTGCGGGAAGCGGCCCGCATAGAAATTGGCATGCGGGCTTTCCTGGAAGAAGGTGGATTTCAAAGCCTTTACCACCACCTTCGAAGACCTGTACGGCCTGGCGCAACTGCCCGGCCTGGCGGTGCAGCGCCTGATGGCGGACGGCTACGGCTTTGGTGCGGAAGGAGATTGGAAAACCGCCGCGCTGGTGCGCGCCATGAAAGTGATGGGAGCCGGCTTGCCAGGTGGCACTTCCTTCATGGAAGATTACACGTACGACTTCGGCGAGCAAAACCCGCAGGTGCTGGGCGCGCACATGCTTGAAGTTTGCGCTTCGATAGCCGGGTCAAAGCCCAGGCTCGAAATCCACCCGCTTTCGATCGGCGGCAAGAACGATCCCGCCCGGCTGGTATTCAACGTCCCAAGCGGCCCGGCAGTCAACGCCACCCTGCTGGATATGGGTGAGCGCTTCCGCATGGTTGTGAATGAAGTGGACGTGACCCAGCCGGAAGCCCCGCTCGCGAAACTGCCGGTGGCCAGCGCCGTCTGGGTGCCGCGGCCTAATCTAAAGGTTGCCGCGGGAGCCTGGATCATGGCAGGCGGCGCCCACCATACCGGTTTCAGCCAGGCAGTCAATCGCCTCCACTTGGAAGATTTCGCCGGCATGGCCGGCCTGGAATTCCTGGTGATCGACCAGGACACCCGGCTCTCGGAATTCAAGAAGGAACTGCGCTGGAACGAGCTGTATTACCGGCTGGCAAAAGGGATCTAAGCTGCGACAAAGGAAAGAAGTTGATCGGGCTGAAGAAGGATGCCTTTCCAATGGATAAATCCCCACATACCTTGCAAAAACGGCTGGCACAACTTGTGAAAGAAATGCCCACGCTGGGAATGAAACAGTATCCCTCCCTGTTGAAAAGTATTTCAGACCTGCCCGGCGAACTCCAATCTCCAGCCATTACCGCCCTTCTAACTGACCAAATGATCCAGACGATCATTGCCTTCCCAGCGCAAATCCAGAACATGCGCTATTATGTTCCCAGACAAGCCCTTTTATTCACCAATACTGGAGTAGTTCATGTCATGGCCTCGATCTGGCCCGGCCAGGAACCTCAAGTTACTCTCATTAAGGCCAGCGGCATTCTTTATATGCGAGTCAGGTTATTGCTACTCTATGGATATCTGGAGGTTATGGCGCAAGAGAGCGACTTACCCATACGAATTGAGGTGGAATTCAATACGGTAGCCTGGGAGATGCTCTTTCCGCCTTTGCATCGACTGCTGCAGGCTACCCTGCCCACAGCCACTGCACACGCAGATAGGAGAGCAAATGTGCTGGCAGCACAAAAGGCCATGGATACATTGTCGTTCAAGTTCAACAATGGGATGAGGATCTATGGCTTCCTGCCCGGTGAGGTATTGGAGGAGTTGGTTTTTCAACCTGGCGTCAACAGAACCTGGAACATATGGCCATTCCGGCTCCGAAAACAGATCACAGCCGACACTGTGGTATCCATGACCAGCAATTTTGTGGTTGCGCTTCAGGAAGAGCTGGAGAAGTGGTATGGATGGATCCTGACGTACATTCCACGAAATAAGATCATGAGTATGCAAAGCTGGCCAAAGGGTCTCTGCGATGAACTGGCCCTTCAATTGGGCCAGCCAGAAAATTGCACAGAATACAGGATATCCCTGGGAAGAGATGCCATCGAAACCTGGAGGGGACGGTGGATCCAACAAGGCGGTCAATGGCAGACTCTCCCATTTGAAACAGCCAATCGCTACAAAATGGAGAACCCGGCCGGATGACCACCATGAAAACCATTCGATTACATGCCCCCAATGACCTGCGTCAACATGAAGAGCCCGTTCCGGAACCTGGTCCTGGCGAGGTCCTGGTGCGGGTGGAAGTGGTCGGTATCTGCGGCTCGGACCTGCATTGGTTCGGCGAGGCCGGGATTGGCGATGCCAGGTTGAGCCGCCCGCTCGTGCTAGGGCACGAGTTCGCCGGGGTGATCGCGGCCGGTCCGCGCCAGGGCGAACGGGTGGCAATCGACCCGGCCGTGCCCTGCCATACCTGTGATTTTTGCCTGCAGGGCAACCCCAACCTGTGCGAGCACCTGCGTTTTGCCGGGCATGGAGAGGTGGACGGTGCTATGCAGGAATTCGTCGCCTGGCCGGAGGAATGCCTGTTCCCGCTCCCGGAGGCGCTCTCCCCGGCCGACGGAGCCATGCTGGAGCCGCTCGGGGTGGCCATCCATGCCGTGGACCTGGCACACCTGCGGGCGGGCATGAATGTGGGTGTGTTCGGCTGCGGCCCGATCGGCCTGCTGGTTATCCAGGTGGCGCAACTGGCCGGGGCAAACCGGGTATTTGCCACCGAACCGCTGCAGCACCGCCTGAAAGCTGCCCACAGACTGGGCGCCCAGGATTGGCTGCCCGGCCAGACGGTGGATGCCGCCTTCGAGGTGGCTGGCGAAAGTGCAGCCATCGAAACGGCCTTCACAGCCGTCAAACCCGGAGGGAAGGTCATCCTGGCCGGTATTCCAGCCGACGATCGCACCAGCTTTACCGCCTCGGTTGCCCGACGGAAGGGCTTGACCATCAAAATGGTGCGCCGTATGAAATTCACCTATCCGCGCGCCATCCAGCTGGTCGAAAGCGGCAAGGTGGATGTGCGTTCGCTGGTGACCCGGCGCTTCCCTCTCGAACAGGCCCAGCAGGCTTTTACACTGGCACAACAGCGGGAAGGGCTGAAGATCGTTATCGATATCTAGAATGGAGTCCGAAGTCTCCTTTACAGGGACGATGTGAAGAATTCGGGATCCGATCGGAGGAAAATGATGAACACGAACGTCCCAAAAGCAATTGAAAGCGGGAAGACATATCTCGGCGTGGAGTTCGGCTCGACGCGCATCAAGGCGATGTTGATCGGCGATGATCATGCACCGATCGCATCCGGGAGCCATGAGTGGGAAAACCGCTTCGAAAACGGCATATGGACATACAGCCTCGACGCTATTTGGGCTGGCCTGCAGGAAAGCTATCGCAAGCTAAGCAACGAAGTTGGCGAGAAGTACCACACACCGCTCACGACCATAGGCGCGATTGGCTTCAGCGCCATGATGCACGGATATATGGCCTTCGACCAGGTTGGCAACCAGCTCGTCCCGTTCCGTACATGGCGAAACACCATGACGGGGCAGGCAGCCGGGGAACTCACTGACCTGTTCCAATTCAACATCCCCCAGCGTTGGAGCATTGCACACCTCTACCAGGCCATCTTGAACAAAGAGCCCCATGTCAGGGATATCCGCCATCTGAGCACGCTGGCAGGCTATGTTCATTGGAAACTGACCGGGCAGAAAGTACTGGGCATTGGCGAAGCCTCGGGTGTGTTTCCCATTGACGGCAAAACCAACAATTACAATGAATGCATGATCGAGGCGTTCAACGAACGTCTCAAAACGGAGAACGTGCCATGGAAACTCCAGGATATCCTGCCCAGGGTCCTGCTGGCGGGAGATTCCGCAGGCGTCCTGACCGAAGCAGGCGCACGGCTGCTGGATCCTTCGGGGCAGCTGCGAGCTGGCGTCCCGCTTTGTCCGCCCGAGGGCGACGCAGGCACCGGTATGGTCGCGACCAACAGCGTGGCAGAGCGAACGGGCAATGTTTCCGCAGGAACATCCGTCTTCGCCATGATCGTCCTGGAAAAACCCCTTTCGAAGGTTTACCCTGAGATCGACATGGTAACGACACCCACGGGCAAGCCGGTGGCGATGGTGCACAGCAATAACTGCACTTCCGATCTCAATGCATGGGTCGAATTGTTCCATGAATTTTCCATGGTGGTTGGCATGGACGTCAGTCAATCCAGTCTGTTCGAAATTCTATATAAACAGGCTCTCATGGGCGATGCGGACGGCGGTGGGCTGTTGACCTACAATTATTTTTCGGGCGAGCACATCACGCACCTCGAGCAGGGGCGGCCCCTGTTCGTACGGACACCCGAAAGCCGCTTTACGCTTGCCAACTTCATGCGGGTGCACCTTTTCTCCGCACTCGGCGCATTGAAAATCGGATTGAACATCCTTTTTGACCAGGAACACGTGAAGATCGACCGGGTGCTCGGTCACGGTGGTTTTTTCAAGACGAAGGAAGTGGGTCAGAAGATGATGGCAGCAGCGATGCATGTCCCCGTTTCGGTGATGGAGACCGCCGGCGAGGGCGGTGCATGGGGCATCGCAATCCTGGCAGCCTACATGATCCATAAGAACACTAAAGAACCGTTGGAGGCCTATCTGGCTGACAAGGTTTTTGCGGGTAAAAATGGCACGACCATAATTCCCGATCCAGCAGATGTGGCCGGCTTTAACGCGTTCATGGAGCGCTATAAAAAGGGACTGATCATCGAAAAGGCCGCCGTGGAAGGGCTGGCTTAGAAGAAGTATGTTGAACGAGGTGAAACATGGTATTGGATGAAGTACGCGCACTGGTTTGCCGCCTGCACGCCGAACTGCCCCGCCACAACCTGGTGGCCTGGACATCCGGCAATGTGTCGGCGCGCGACCCGCAGACCGGATTGGTGGTCATCAAACCGAGCGGCATCCGCTACGAGGACCTGACAGCCGAAGCGATGGTGGTGGTCGACCTGGATGGCAAGGTGGTCGAAGGTAAATATAAACCCTCCTCCGACACCTTCGCGCACGTCTACGTTTACCAGCACCGCCCGGATGTGAACGGAGTGGTGCACACCCATTCGACCTTCGCGACCGCCTGGGCGGCGGCCGGGAAGCCCATTCCCCCCGTGCTGACCGCCATTTGCGATGAATTCGGCGGGCCTATTCCGGTGGGCGCTTATGCTAAAATAGGCGGTGACGAAATCGGCCAGGAGATCATCCGTTCGATCGGTTCTAGTCCGGCCATCCTGATGAAGAACCACGGCGTCTTTACCGTTGGAAAAACGCCCGAGGCGGCCGTCAAGGCCGCTGTGATGGTGGAGGATGTGGCCCGCACGGTGTTCTATGCCATGCAACTGGGCCAGCCGGATGAAATCCCAGCCAAAGAAGTCGCCCGGGCTCACCGGCGTTATCTCGAAGAGTACGGGCAACCCCAATAAGAAACGGACACATACCAGCATGAGTGACCTTCAAGAACGTGCCATCAATACCCTGCGTTTCCTGTCTGCAGACATGGTCCAGCAGGCCAATTCCGGGCACCCCGGCCTGCCGATGGGCTGCGCAGCCATCGCGTACACCGTCTGGACGCGGCACCTGCACTTTAACCCGCGCAACCCCGCCTGGCCCGATCGTGACCGCTTCATTCTCTCCGGCGGGCACGGCTGTGCGCTGCTCTATTCCCTGCTGTACCTGACCGGTTATGACCTGTCCCTGGATGAATTGAAGCGCTTTCGGCAGTGGGGCAGCCTGACTCCCGGTCACCCCGAGTACGGCCTGACACCCGGCGTGGAAGTGACCACCGGTCCGCTTGGGCAGGGGTTCACCAATGGAGTGGGGCTGGCAATCGCCGAAGCCCACCTGGCGGCCGAGTTCAACGAGCCAGGGCATGCCGTGGTAAACCATTTTGTGTACGCCATCGTCACGGACGGCGACCTGATGGAAGGCATCACCTCCGAGGCGGCTTCGCTGGCCGGGCATCTCAAACTGGGCAAACTGATCTACCTGTACGATGACAACCACATTTCGATCGACGGTCCGACCGAAATCGCCTTCACGGAGGACCGGGCCGCCCGCTTCGCCGCCTATGACTGGCAGGTGCAGCACGTGGCGGACGGGAACGATGTGGAAGCCATCGACTCAGCCATCCAGGCTGCCAAAAAAGACCCGCGGCCTTCGCTGATCATCTGCCGCACCCATATCGGCTACGGAATGCCGAATCGACAGGATACCAGCAAGGCGCACGGCGAACCGCCCGGGAACGAAGAACTGAACGGCGCCAAGGATAAACTCGGCTGGCCGAAAGAACCACGTTTCCTGATCCCCGAGGATGTGCTGGCACATTTCCGCAGCGCAGTGGAAGGCGGCCGCACTCTGGAGGTTGAATGGCGCACGCAACGCAAAGCGTACCAGGCCAGTTTCCCGACGAAATATGCCGAGCTGGAACGGCGCCTGGCGGGGGTGCTTCCGTCGAACTGGCAGTCGGCCCTGCCAACCTTCCCGGCCGATGAGAAGGGCATGGCCACCCGCATCGCTTCCGGAAAAGTATTGAATGCCCTGGCAAGCAAAGTGCCCGAACTGCTGGGCGGCTCGGCCGACCTGGCGCCTTCCACCAAGACCTGGCTGGACGGGTTCGCTCCCTTTGAACCGGAGACCCCTGGTGGACGCAATTTCCATTTCGGGGTGCGCGAACATGGCATGGGCGCCATCGTCAACGGCATGGCGGTTCACGGCGGCCTCATCCCCTACGGAGCCACCTTCCTGACCTTTGCCGATTACATGCGCGAGCCCATCCGGCTCTCGGCGCTTTCGCACTACCCCAGCATCTGGGTCTTTACGCACGACAGCATCGGCGTGGGCGAGGACGGCCCGACCCACCAGCCGGTGGAACAACTGGCTTCGCTGCGGGCGATGCCGAACCTGACCGTGATCCGACCGGCGGATGCCAACGAGACCGCGTATGCCTGGAAGCTGGCGATCGAAAATCGCCACGGCCCGACCCTGCTGGCATTAACCAGGCAGAATGTCGCGACACTGGATCGGACGATCTACGCTCCGGCCAGCGGGCTGGAAAAAGGCGCCTATGTATTGGCCGACCTGGGCGGAGGCAGCCCCGACCTGATCCTGATGGCCTCCGGCTCGGAAGTGGGCCTGATCGTGGCAGCCGGACAGCAGCTGGCAGCCCAATCCCTGAAGGTGCGCTTGGTCTCCTTCCCCTCGTGGGAACTGTTCACCGCACAAAACCTGGCATACCGCGACAGCGTGCTCCCGGGAACGATCCGGGCCAGGTTGGCAGTGGAAGCGGGTGTGCCGATGGGCTGGGAACGCTGGGTGGGAGAAAAAGGCGCCGTGCTGGGCCTCAGCCGCTACGGCGCCTCCGCTCCGGCCGAAACGGTCTACCGGGAACTCGGCCTGACAGTTGCGAATGTGGTTACGCAGGCAATAAGCCTGGTTGGCTAGTAATATGCTTCTGGCTGCCATTACCTTTTATTCTTTTCTTGAGTCCGCTGGAACGGAGTTGATGGCTTCCTAAACAATACTTATTATTTAAATCAAAAACGGTCTCGTTGACATTATTTCCGAGATCGTTTTTGATTCCACCAGGTACAACCTTTGGTTCCAGATGAGTCCTTCAGGCCAGTAACGTTTTTACCGATTCTGATTGCAGGAATAAAGATCGCAGTTCGTCGCTTCTTATATGATTAGCGATGAACCATATGTTGTCACGCGCTTGTGTTTTCAATGGAGCGGATTTCTCATGATCAGACTCGATCTCAGCCATTGCAAAAAGAATTTGCCATAGGAAACGACGGGAGCCAATCGCTTCGGCAGCGAGGCGTGCTTGCTCGAACGCAGCTTTGGCCAGGTCATGTTCGCTATTCATCAAATGAGTCTTGCCTTTCAGAAAAAGCGCTTCAGGAAGATATTGGCCGACTTTGAATTGCTGGCTGTCCTTGACAACAGGGTCAATGATAGCGATGGCTCGGGCATGATCATTTCGAGCCAGGGCCAGCCTGCAATGGACCAGCTTCAGCGGATAGTCCGAAAGGGTATTGCTGAACCGGCGGGCGCCGAGAGTGGAGGCTGCCAGATCGAGCTGCCCGGTCGCAATCTCACAGAGCGCATAGTACACAGCCGCTGGGGTCCAAGCCGAGGGGGCGGGAATCTCCTGGTTTGGAACGCGGGTGGTGCCATACAAGTCCATCCCTTTTTCAATGGCTCCGATCTGGATGTACACCCAACACAGGGCAGCCCCATACCACTTTATATGGATGGGCGCATTGGCTTCCACTGCCAGGCGAACACTCGCATCAAGCTCATCCAAAGCCCTGTCAATCTCTCCGTATTCGAACCAGATCTGTCCCTGCATATGATGCGGCCAACCTTGCGCCCAGACATTCTTCGTTACACTGCTGATCGCAAGACTTTCCCGCGCAACGCCCAGGGCTTTTTCGTATTTCCCGGACCAGACGAAATTAAGCAGCAGGGTATTCAGGTTATCGTTCAGCATGGTCAGATTGCCCAACTCGCGCCACAAGCCGGCGGCTTCCATTAACCGCGCTTCGCTTTCGTCGAAGCGGCCCGTCACGTTATAAACCCGGCCCAGGTCGGTCAGCGTGTAGGGGATCTGTTCGCGCAGGTTCAAGGTACGTGCGAGACTCAAGGACCTTTCCCCGTAGTCTATGGCCTGGTCTGTCTTGCTTTCGTGCATATTCGCCAGAAGTAAATTCCACAGCACCCTGCATTCAATGGATTGGTCTCCCAACTCCTGCGCCAGTTTGAGGGTTTGCTCGGATAATGCCTGGCCTTTTTCTGCATCCATCACCGCGGTGGGGGTGGAGTAAAGCGTACTGGCCGCCACCTGTGCTTCCAATTCCATCCGGCGATCCTTGCGCGCTCGCGCGGTGGTCAGCATCTCATCATAGTTCTTTAGAGCCTGCTCAAATTGCCCGGTCAATTCCAGGGCACGTCCGCGCTGGGTATATAAATGATTGAGTCCCTCTGAGCTGATGGTGATCTCTTTGCTGAGTTCCTGCGCACGGGTGTAAGCCGCGATCGCCTCATTCTGAGCATAGATTGCGAAGGCGGCGTTCCCTGCCAGAGTCCAATAGGATACCGCCTTTTCGGCATTCCCGGCTTCGTCATAATGGCGGGCCAGCTGCAGGGCAAATTGGTCGCTGTGATCAGCGGATATGGCCTCCAGGGTTTCGGCAATTTCCCCATGCCGAAGGCGCCGTTCTCCCGCGCTGAGTTCGTCATAGAGATATTGCTGGATCAATGCATGCGAAAATCGATAGTTGGAGAGAAACTGTTTTCCAATCTTCGTTTCCCCTTGTTCGAACACCAGAAGATAGCGCTTCTCCAATTCACGCGATAAGTCTTTGATCAACTCGCCCTCTGGCACCTTTTGAACGCGCCCCACCACCTGTGCAATGAATTCAAAGCCCATCACACTTGCAATGGTGATGGTCTCGCGCAGACCTTCAGGCAGGCGTGCAATTCTTTCTCCAATCACACCTTCGACACGTGCAGGCAAAGCGCCCCAATCCAAATTCAACCCTTCAATCCAGTTGCCATCTTTATCCTTGAGGAGGTCAGCGCGTTCCTGCAGGTTGCGCAACAGTTCAACCGTAAATAACGGATGACCATCGGTATGGGAAAACAATTGTTCCCGGAAAGAGGCATCCAAATGATTCGGTTCGGAATCGACCAATTCGTTGATAAAAGTCCGGCCTTCATCCGGACTGGATTTCGAAAGATCTATTAAGATATCGCCGTTGTACCGTTTTAGCTCATTCAAGATCGGTTCCAGGGGATGCCGCGCACCCTCCCGGCCCAGCGCCACATCGTCAGGGCGGTAGGTGCCGAGCAGCAGGATGCGGCTGTTCTTTAGATCGCGGGCAAGATGGAACAAAAGGTTCAATGACCCGCTGTCCGCCCACTGCAGATCATCCAGTACCAGAATTAGCGTGTGGTCTTGTGACAGTGCCTTCAGCACGGCAGCATATTGTTCGAATATCTTTTCCTGATCGAGAGCCGGGTTGATCTTCGCCGGTTCTTTGCCCGTTTTTTTTTACCAGCCTGGTCTGAAATCAGGCCTCTGTTGATGGCGACCTCGGTGGAAATGCGTGTCACGAGACCTGCAACCGGGACAAAAATACCAATCAGGTCGGGTCCAATCTTTATCAGAATCTGGCTGGATGTGCGCGCAAATTCTTTCAGCCGGGTCGTACTTTTTGCCCTGGAAATCTCCGCCGCTTATTTTTTCTCCTCCGTTTCCGTAGTCAGCGATGTTAATACCTGGCGAAAGGGAAGATAGGGATCGCCGGAGCCGGTCTGCGCGTTGCATTCCCCCAGCGCGGTGATGAGCGCGGGATCTGCTTCTGCGCGGCTGCGAATGAATTCATCCACAAGCGACGATTTTCCAACCCCGGCTTCCCCCGAAATGAAGGCCACTTGCGACTGTCCACCGGCGGCTTTCTTGAGGAAATCGTCAAGAATGCCTAGTTGGACCTTCCGACCGATAAAGGTGTTTTGCAGCATCCGTTCCTTTGCGCCAAAGAATGTCAAATGGACTTTCCCGAGTGTAGCATATTCTTTGAATTTATGACATATCAATTCGAAATTGTCAACAAATCCGTCCCACCCACATCAACAACAGCGTAATTCCCTTCCTCATTTACTACCAAAGATCCTGAATGAGCAAGAGCAGAGTACCTAGACCTGGCATTTGCTAATTATTATGATTATATTAAAATGAGGGCAGTCTACGCCCGTCCGGCGGTGCCAAAGACGTCGTACAAGCGGCTGCACCACTCGGAGTAGGCTTTTTGTATTCCGACGGATATATCGAACATGCTGGCTCCCGGCTTGGTGGCCGCCTTATGCATATTTTCGGCGGCTGCATTAATGATGGCTGTGGCATAGTTGATCTTGCTGATACCGGCGGCAATCGCGCCGCGGAACTGCTCGTCGGACAGACCCGTCCCGCCGTGCATGACCAGCGGCACCTCCACCCGGCGGCGGATCTCGGCCACCAGCTCCAGGTCCAGGTGCGGCTCGCCCTTATACAACCCGTGGGCGTTGCCAAAAGCAATCGCCAGGAAATCGACCCCGGTGGCCTCGACAAAGTGCGCCACATTGGCCGGGTCGGTGAATCCGATCCCTTTGCCACCCTCTGACTCATACTGGTCTCCAAAGCCGACGTGCCCCAGTTCGGCCTCCACCGCAACACCCCTGGCATGCGCGGCCTGCACCACCCGGCGGGTGGCTGCGATGTTCTCATCCAGTGGCAAAGTTGAACCGTCGTACATCACATCGGTAAGACCGTAGTCCATTACTTCCAGGCACAGCTCCACGCTGGCGCCGTGGTCGAGCATCAGCGAGACCGGCACATCCGTGGCTTCCGCCCGGCAGCGCATGTAGGCCGCCAGGGCCCGGCAATTGGGCAGGGCCGCATAGGGGGAGTAAATACCGACGATGGTGGGGGCACGTTTTTCCGTCAGGGCCTCCATCAAGCCTTCCATGCCCTGCATCTCATACACATCGAAGAGCGGCACGGCATAGTGCGCTTGCTGTGCTCTGGACAATTCATTTTTGATCGAAACGATGGTCATCGAATTACCTTTTTTCCTTCCGTTATTTAGATGATTCCATCACTTCAATCTCGACATTGAATTCACGCTGCTCGCCGGGCAGCAGGGACTGCAGCGTGCCGCGCGCCCGCTCCTGGCTGCGCCCGCCCACCCGGCAGTTGGCTGGTTCAACTCCCAGTACATAGGTGCCCTGCCCCATCATCTTCCACTCGACAAGATTCGGCAGGGTGTCTTTCAGGTAACGGACGCACAACCCCAATTTGCGCGCCTGGTTGACAAGCTGCATACTGGCCCAGCCGTTTTTATCAGCCGGCAGGTCATGATAGAAAACCTGTTCGGCGTAACCCGTGGTTGGTTTCTGGAAGTGCATCCATTCCTGTATACCTGGTTCGGCTGCGGCATCGCGTGGCACCACCGATTTCGGTTCGGCCAGCAGTTGGCTGGTCTCATCCAGAAATGGAAAGCCCAGGTTGATATGGTACAGGATCATCAGCGGGCTTACGACCGCGCCCAGGTTTTCGACCAGGTCATGCAGCATGATGCGATTGCCGCCCAGCCTCACGCTGATGCGCCGTTTCAGGCGCAGGTTCTCGCCAAACACGCGCGCCTGGCGCATTTCGCCTTCGACCCAAAAGGAGCATTCGTCGCCCTGCCAGGCTTCTTCCGTCCGCACATGGCTGGCGGGCAGGTGGGACAGGCGGCCGTGCAGCCCGAATGACTCGCCTTCATCCTCACCCGCCGCGCCCACGTAGGTCAGCCCGCAGCCAGTCAGCAGGCCCGCACCGAAAGTACGCTGCAACCCGTTGCCCTGTGGCTCATAGTACATCGGATGCGCCCAACCCGTCGGAGATACCCACCCCAGTGGCAGCCCTTTATAGTCTGCCGGGCCGATATCCATGCCGCGGTCGAGCAGCACACTGAAGGCCAACCCCGATCCGGTTCTGACATCCGCCACACGCAGGCCGCGTTCGTTCCCATCCGACCATTCACCCAGCCGGATTCCGGCAATTTGTGACAGGTCACCCACGTAATTCAACAATTCCGAACGTGTCCAAGTACGATTGAATAAAGTAGCCATCCGAAAACCTTCCTTTCTGTTTAATATGTTCTCCGGAATTGTCCGGGATTGTACGGCAAACCAGGCGGTCCGGCATAGGCCCGATTACCAATCCAACCTGTATCAATTCCTGGGCGAATCCAGCCCCGCCCAGCCTGGCCGTGTTCACTGGTAGTTATAAATCACCTAGGCCAATTCCAGTAAGCATCCACCTTCTGAGGTGAGGGCGGCATTGCAGCCGCTTGTACCAAAGTTGTTACCCAAGAGACTATTCCGCGCTTACTCAGGCCCGATCCTGCGGTAGACTCACTTCGAAATCAAGATAATGCGCCAGCGCATGCGCCAGCGGTGCCTGAACATCGCCCGGCGTTATGCTGACGTGATGCCGGTGTCCATTTTTACCGATGTAAAGCAGCACATCCTGCAAATTGCGGATCTCCGCCACGCCAGCCACGCCGAAGTAATTATCTGGCAGCGGGTCGGCAGTGAAACGCCCCTGCCCAAGGTACATTTTCACCCGGCCTGCATCGGTCATCAGGCTGCCGAAGGTGAACTCCATCGGCTTGATGCGACCGACATTGCAGCCGAAACAATTACCCTCTCCAAACCCATTCATCAGCATGGCATGGTCAGTGACGCGTCCCTGGCCCTGCATCAAGCTGGGTGGCAGCGAACCGCAATGGAACAGGATGCACTTGTCAACCTCGTCGCCGTAATTATTATTCCAATCCAGCAGACCAATCGGTTCAGAAGAAGCCAGGTTTAAGGCGCGCATGACCACAGCGTCGCCCAGGTCCACTTCACAGGCCGTGGCGAAGCCGGTCTCGTTGAGCAGGCCCATTGCCACACACGGGCTGATACCCATCTGAGCCTGCATTTCCGTCCAGCAACGGATCGCCAGTGCATCCAGCCCGGCCTCTTTAGCCAGTGCATCCAGAGTAACACCCAGGCGGGCCAGGGCTTCAAAGGCTGCCTCGGGCACATCCTGCCAGGAGACAGCTGCACGGAATGTCCGGGTTTTTTCAATAAAAGCGGACTCTTCCGGATGGACGGCTTTCATGCGCTGGAAAATATCCGAGAGGTCAAATGTTTCGACCGTGATCGCGTGACGCTGTAAAGTAACCTCGTCAATCCGGACGGTTTTAAAAGGCGCGGGACGCGCCCCGATCGCGCCCACAACCATACCCTTCACACCGCCCACCACCCGGCAGATGCGGTCAAACTCGTTTACATTAGCCTTGAAATCCTTACTGCCCGGTTTGACCGTGTGCGGCTTGAGTGCAGTAAACTTGATTCCATACTGGCGGAACACATCCATGATCGAGAGCTTTCCGCAGAATGAATCGCGCCGCAGGGATGGGCCCATTTTGTCGAATTCATCCGGGTAGGCCTGGACCCAGATGGGCACACCGGCTTCCTGCAGCGCTATCGCAGCGCCGTTCTCGTCGCCGAAGTTGGGCAGGCAGACGATCACGCCACCGAACTTGCCGTGATTGGCCCGCAGGAAGCTGGCATAGATCTCACCCTCCTGTGGCGTTTCAATCGCGCCGTAGCGTGTGGCTTCAGCATCCAGCATAAGAACTTCATGCCCCATGGCGTTCAGCTCACGCTGCATATCCATACGCGCATCAGCGATCCATGAGACAGGAAAGGAGTTGCGCGTACCAAAGAAAAGTGCAAATGTTGTTTTCTTCATGAGCTATACCTCACTTTGGAATGTGGTTCTGCTGATCTTCAAATGAGCGAGGTTCAGCCAAAATAGGATAAATCCAACTCATCCTGCCATTCAATCTGCATCTTCTCGCCAGAAAAACGGACCGGCAGCCAAAGATAGATTGACGGTCAAAATTACATTTATCCACCAGTCGAACAGGTAAATATACGCCTCAGAATTATGCGGGATTATACCGCCAAGATAATTTTATTGATGTGAATAGCAAATCTGGGCAGTAATTTTATTAGAAGATTACAGTAACTTATGTTTGTTGAGCATATGAAATTATTCGAAAAGATATACTAATTATAGTATAATACCATTAATATATGACAACTTTCAAAATATTATGTGGTAAAAACAATTAATTCACCTGATTCCACCAAGGCAAAAATTAGTGCAACTGCTCAGGCACTGCCGAAACAATTTGGCAAGCGGAAGAGCATCATTGGGCCGAACCCCATAACCCTGGTGTGTTGGATCGTTTTCCTATTGCGATCTCTTGTGCGGGATCACCATTTGCCATGGCAGAAACCACAGCTCAGATTAACTTCCAGCGCATCCAACGCAGCTTGCTCCCGATTTTTTATTGAATTGGAAGGGCAGCTCAGTTACCTAAAGCACGAGGAAAATCAACCGGTTCGATAAAGGTATGCCTTGAAATCTCAGACTGCTTTATTCTTGGGTTAAAAATGCAGCTTGCAAAGGCTGCAACGGCAGGATAATCGATCATTAATGTGCTGTTTATGTCCTCACCACCGCAAGGGACTTACATTTATCCAAAATTCGAATTCCAAGGAGAAAGGGAAGTAACCATGAAAAACAGATATTATAGATTATTTAGAAAAGACCGGAAGTCTTTGATTCTAGCTTTTGACCATGGAGTAGGTGGTGATATCTGGATTAATCCTGCAACGGTTATCAAAGCTGCTGCAGCAGGTGGTATGGATGGTATCCTGTCGACATACGGCGTTCTATCAAATTTTTGAAAAGAGATAGGCAAAAAGGGTACCATGGTGCGAATGGAGATATATGGGTTCCCGCTGAGTAACTATGATCCAGTATTAGGAAGACCGATGAAAACACCATATTCGATTGATGACTGCCTGCAGTTGGGAGTAGATGGCGTAATGACCATGGGCATCATCGGTAATGAATATGATACAGCCGATTTGAACCATATTGCGAGCATCGTGACAGCTTGTAATAATTACGGCATCATTTCGGGAGCTGAAATATTGCCAAATGGTTTTTCTTCCAAACCGGAAGATTGAACAATAAAAGCAATGAATATAGCTTGCCGGTTGGGTGCTGAAATCGGTGTTGATTTTGTCAAAACTGAATATGTAAAGACGTTAGAAGAGTTCAGAAAAATTGTCACCAATTGCTTTGTACCTGTTTTGGCGCTTGGAGGTGCACCAGTAAACGAGGATAGATTTATTCTTGAAAATGCACATCAAGCCATGGAAGCAGGCTGCAAGGGACTCGTAATCGGACGTAATGTTTGAGGACACAAGAATATAAAAGGCATGGCAGCAGCTTTGAACAAGATAGTCCATGAAGATGCCACTGTTGATGAGGCCTTGATAAAATTAGGCAATTGATCATTTAAACTAATGCCTTTACATCCGCGTGCGTCATGGCATTGATCTAGATGCGGATCAAGTCAGGCGGCGTTTCGAACCTATCGGAGGTCAGTCATTCCATTAGATCGCCTGGTAAGGTACAATTTATGTTGTAGGTAATGGTGGTTCTCCCTAATCGGTCTGGTGACCACAAGGACACACATGGCCCGCAATTACTTTGTTGCCCTACATTTTCTCAAATAAGAAAGAGTAAGTACATGTACAGAGAAGAAAGATTAAGAATGATCTTGGATATTATTTCAAAAGAAAAAACCATAGTTGTGCAAGATCTGGCTGAGAGATTTAATCTAAGCCCGGCTTCCATTCGCTTGGATTTAGCTGAATTGCATGACCGTGGTTTGGTTTATCGAACCCATGGAGGTGCGATTATTCCAAGTGAAGCACAAAGTATTTTTATTTTCGATAATACAAATTTAAAACAACACGATAAAGCTTATATTGAAGAAAAACGCAGGATTGCTGAGGCGGTGATCGATCTTATTCATGATGGCGATATCGTAATGATTGATGGAGGGAGTACAAACCACCTTATCGCCAGACTACTTGGTCGAAAAAATGGGCTAACCATCATAACGCCCTCCGTTTACTTGTTATCCATGTTATCACAAAATACAAACGTTAATGTTTTTCTGACCGGTGGTTTATATGTATCAAAATTTTATGATTTTGTAGGAGAAATGTGTCTGGAAAATATCGAACGCTTTAATCCAGATGTAGCCATTATAGGGATTGATGGGGTTTCAATGCAAAAAGGTTTGACTTTAATGGAACCTGCAACGGAGCAAGTGAAAAGAAAGATGATTTCAGTAAGTAAAAATCTAATTATTCCGGCCGATTCATCCAAGATTGGGAAAACCTTCGCGATCCATATTGCAGAAATAAATAAAATAAATACCTTGGTAACTGACAGCAATATTTCCACAGAGGATGCCAATGCATTTCGAGAAATTGGCCTAAAGGTAATTATCGCTTAATTCGATCATAAAAGTACGGAAAGTTGATCAAAGATTAGTTCGATATATATATAAAAGACAAATAAGGGAAAAAACTATTATGGAAAAAATCATGGTTGGCGCGGACGGAATGGGTTATCAACTTAAAGACTTTATCAGGGATCACTTGAAGACCAAAGGATATGATGTAATAGATATTGGGACTTTCAAAAATGGCACTCCGTTGGATTACTATGCCGTTGGAAAAATGGTAGGGAAAGCGGTTTCCAATAAGGAAGTCGATTATGGGGTTGTTATTTGTTGGACGGGTATGGGTGTCGGCATCATTGCAAATAAATTTAAAGGTGTTTACGCGGGGATTGTCGAGTCAACATTTACAGCTGAAAGATGTAAAATAATCAACAATTGCAACGTGCTTGCAATGGGCCAGAGTATTGTTACTCCCGAAATGGCAAAAGCAATGGTGGACTTATGGCTTGGCAGCAAGTTTGGCCAGGGTTTGGGAATCGATGATAACAAAGATTATCTCGTTGGTTGCCTGGCCGAAATTAATATAATTGAAGAAGAAAATTTCAAATAAAGGTTCAAATCTGAACTAATCCACACCAGTATCTTTCAAATTATAACGAAACAATCCAAATCATGGAGTACTGGCCTGCTCGCCTCAGGTGGGTAAGGTGATGACCGGTAGATGAGATAGGGAGCAAGAACAACCTGTTTAGATTGCCTCAGCCAGGCGCGCCTGTATAAAACGCACGGCTTTGGTAGCCTCCTTGTCTAAATCCATGCCCTTGCCCACATCACGCCAGATACGCATAGCATGCCCAATCGGACCACCCTGATTGAGAAATGGCTCCATCACCAGCCATCCCTGATAGTTGACCTTCTTCAGTGCATTGACCAGTTCCTTCCACGGGATATGCCCGTATCCGGGCGTTTTCCGGTTGTTTTCCGCCAGGTGGACGTGCCCCAGGTAACTGCCAGCTATCTCAACCGCAAAAGCGATCGTGTCTTCTTCAATGTTCATATGGAAAGTATCGAGCAGGACCTTTGCATTCGGACTATCCACCTCCTTGACGTAATCGACAGCTTCTTGAGCCGTATTCATTAAATAATGCTCATAACGGTTAACGACTTCCATATTGAAAGTGACGTTATTATCTTCGGCTGCCTTGATCGCCAGCTTCATACTGGCTACGGAACGGTCCAGGTAAGGCCGTTTATCCGTAACACCCAATGGCAGAGATGCGGGCCAGCAGCTGTATATGACACCCGAAATACGCCCACCTCCCATTTCGCCAATGCTCCGGGCCATTTCGGTGAGGGAGAGGATGCCATTCCGGCGTACAGCTTCATCTTCGGACGCCAGGTCGAATTCTGCCGGCAGTCCGAAGATGTACGAAAGGCCGATGTTGCGGGCACATGCATGGTCTTTTAGATTTTTCCTTTCGGGAGAGGGCATATTTCCGACGGTGCCAGCATCCACCTCGAGACAGTCAATGCCCAGTTCTGCGGCTTTATCGATGTACGGGTTGATATCCACATCCCATTCCTGCGTCCAATAGGTATAACTCATCCCGATCCTGTTCATTTGCTCGATTCTCCTTGGAAGATGTAGATTTCTTGTTTCGTTAGGTTGATTATGTGTGGTTTTTCATCCGAACAAAAAGATGCACAAATAATTTAATGAAGAATGAACCTGGCTGCTGCATAAATGCCGTCCACATCCATACCATACTTAGCATACAATCCTTCCGGGTTTCCGACAGCGCAATATACATTAGGTATGCCTACCCGCTTGAATTTGCAGTTAAGATTTTTATCCACAATGACATCCGCAATTGAGCTGGCCAATCCACCAAGCATATTGTGATCCTCAGCTACAAGGATCCTACCTGTTTCTTTGACAGCTTTTTCGATAACTTCCTCATCGATGGGTTTAATGGTATGCATATCTATTACGCGTGCCGAGACACCTTCTTTTTCCAGCAATTGTGCGGCAAAAAGAGAAAAGCTCACCATCACACCGCAGGCAATGAAAGTAAGGTCTGTGCCCTCCTTGACAGTGATAGCCTTACCTATCTCATAGATGTAGTCTTCTTTATAAATGATTGGCTCTCCGCTACGTCCAATACGGATATAGATAGGACCATTATGTGTGAGAGATGCCTCAATTACTTTCCCGATTTGATTGGGATCACCCGGAGAAATCACTGTAAGATTAGGGAAACTCTTTACAATGGAAATATCCTCCTGACTTGAATGAGTTGGCCCTGCACCACTGGTCAAACCAGCGTTGGTCGCGATAATTCGCACATTCAGATTGTTATAGCAGATGTCTGTGCGTAATTGCTCACAGGCCCTCATGCTGGCAAATGTCGCCATGGTAGAAGCAAACGGCATTTTTCCTTCCAGAGCAAGGCCGGCTGCGATTCCCAACAAATTCTGCTCGGCGACACCGACATTAAACGTTCGCTCTGGAAATTCGTCCTCGAACTTCTTGATGTTGTTGGAGCGCAACAAGTCAGCAGATAATACGACAATATTTTCATTTTTCCGCCCCAATTCGACCAGCTTGCGACCATAAACTTCCTTTGCCGCAGCCATTTCGAACATTTCAAATAATGTCAGGACATTCTCAGTCATTGCTTTGCAACTCCCAACTCTTTTTCCCGCGCATATTCGATTTGCTGAATGCATTCACAAAGAGTTTCTTCATCCTTGATGCATCCGGCATGCCAAAGAGGATTGTTTTCCATGAAGTCGATCCCCTTGCCTTTGACCGTATGGGCCAAGATTAGAGTGGGCACATTGGAATCCACGGGGGGGAGATGGTCAAAGGCATCACACAATTGTTCCATATCATTTCCATTGATCTCTACAAGATTCCAGTTGAAGGCCCTGAATTTATCGGCATATGGCTCAAGCATCATATACTTCTCTGTAGGACCATCCATCGATAATCCGTTCCGATCCACTATAACCACCAAGTTGCCTAACTTAAATTGCGGTCCTGCCATCAGCCCTTCCCACACCGATCCTTCCTGGGATTCGCCATCGCCCATAATCACGAAAACGCGGTGCGTTTTACGGTCCATCTTGGCAGCAAGTGCCATACCGATGGCTATCGACAATCCGTGCCCCAACGAGCCGGTCGAGATTTCAAAGGAATCAAGCATATCAGCACAGGGATGCATGCCAAATCGGCTATCCAACCTAAGATAGGTATTGAGCAACTCCTGCTTGTCAAAATAGCCCGTATGAGCCTGGGCCATATAAACGGCGCCAGCGCAATGTCCTTTGCTTAGGATAAAACGGTCACGGCATTCCCACTCGGGATTTTTGGGATCAAAATTCATCACATACTGGTAAAGGCAGGTCACAATATCCGTTATTGATAGATCTCCCCCGATATGAAGAATCCCTGCTTGAAAGCATAGTTTTAAAAGGTCCACCCGCATATCGGAAGCTTCATTTTCAAGTCTTTTGATGGTCTTAATATCTGCCATAGTTGTGTGTCTCCCGTTGAAATGAAGGTGGAAAGACTTTTACCGGTGCCATTCATAAGCACCTTAAACCCTTTTTCCAATCTTCCGGCTTATTTATGAGTAAGGTATCAACATCAAAAAACCATTCAGACCAAACAAATATCTGGTCTGAATCTTAAAGGTTCTTCTGTTCACTTTTCCACGGATCCATCATGAGGATGGTATTGATCGAGAATTATCTGACCAATTCATACAAAAAAACTGTTAATTCGATAACAAACAACAATAATAAAAAACAATAATGAACATTTAATATAAATATTGAATCCAATAAAATATATTATATGCAACTGATAGAAATAGTCAAGCAATTGTTAGGGAATACGCATTTCAACTTTTTAGGAATGTGAGCAGGTAGTCATTATTCCGTCCAGCTTGTAAGCGTTTGGCGTGAATGCCACCTTTGGCTGATTTCTCTTTTTTTAGTAAATTCAATGCCATATGGTGTAACACAGCCAGGTTTTCAGCGGCATGATCTTAGCGAACCCGGCTTTCATCTTATCCAGCGGCACCCACATAGGTCAGCCCACAGCCGGTCAGCAGGCCCCCGCCAAAAGTGCGCAGCCAGCCGGTTCCCTGCGGATCAAAATACATGGGGTGGGCCCAGCCGGAGGGAGAGACCCAGGCCAGCGGCATGCCTTCGTATGAGGCAGGACCGATATCCATGCCGCGGTCGAGCAGCACGCTGAACGCCAGCCCCGAGCCGCTCCTGACATCCGCCACGCGCAGGCCGCGTTCGACCCCATCCGTTCAATCGCCCAGCCGTTTGCCGGCAACCTGGGACAGGTCACCCACGTTGTTCAATAATTCCGCACGGGTCTAACTGCGATTGAATAGTGCAGCCATCTGAATTCCTTCCTTTCTCTAATTATTTAACCACCCGGCATATGCGGGAAAGGTCTAAACTCTCAACCACCAAGACTCGAAGGCGCCAGGTTCTTTTTGAAAAATAGAGCCCTTTGTGTCCTGGTGACTTGGTGGATAATCATCACACCATTAAAACGCGGGCCAATTAATCGGCCAGGTCATGCAGATAATCAGCCAGCATCGGCCACAAACGCTGGTATTGGACAAACCGTTCGGTGTATAAAGCCTGTTTGTGGGAGTCCGGTTCAAAAGTCCGGCCCAATTGAACCATTTGCCTGACCCCGTCTCCCAGCGAGGAGAAGATCCCGCTGCCCGTTCCGGCCAGGATGGCGGATCCCAAAACACCGGCTTCATTGATCTTTGGTCGCACAAACGGGCGCCCCAAAATATCGGCGCTGATCTGGATCCAGGCATCCGATTTGCTGCCTCCACCGACCGCGCGAAAATCCGTCACCGTGATGCCCGCCCCCGGCAAGGTCTCGAAAGATGTACGGATATAAAAGGTCATTGCCTCGATCAAGCCTTTCAGGATTTCGCCGCGGCTGGTTTCCAGTTTCAAGCCTGCCATCACGCCGGAAGAACCGGTGATAAAGTCCGGCGGGCCGGTGGCCGTAAAATGGGGCAGCACCATTACCCGACTCAGGTCGTCGGGCATTTCTGCCAGCAGTGCCGCGTACAGGTCCTGACCAAGGGCCTGGGCGGACTGGCGTTCAGCGGACGCAAAGGTGTTGCGGAACCATTTGACCAGGGCGCCGCCCTGGTTGTAGAGAAAGCTGACATACTGCCCGGGGGCGGCATGCTGCTCCGTGTTCAGGCCGCGCTCGATCATTTTGGAGGCCTCGGGCCGCCGATCAAAAACCGGCATCAGGCACAGGTAGGTGCCCATGCCGTACATGGCCTGTCCCGGCGTGAGCACACCGCATCCAATCCCGTTGCAACACTGGTCGTGGCCGCCGCTGATGATGGGAATGCCGACCGATAAACCCAACTCCGCTGCGATTTTCTTCTCAATCGCGCCGATGACCACACCGGACGGAACTGCGTCAGGCAGTTTCTCCCTATCCAGGCCCGCCAGGTCCAGCAGCTGGTTCGACCAGTCCCGGCACTCCAGGTCGAAGAGCAGGGTGCGGTTCGCCAGGGAATAATCCGCCCGGGGCTCTGCGCCCATCATGTAGGCCACCAGGCCGCTCCAGGGCAGGAAAATATCGGTCTGCCGGTAAAGGTCGGGGAGGTGTTCTTTCAGCCACTTCAACTTGGTCAGGCTGAACTGGTTGCCGGGGGTGTTTCCATTGATCTGGTACATCTGCTCCGGGCGGATCAATTCTTTCAACCCGCCCAGGTATTCCTCCCCGCGCACATCGAAATTCAGCAAGGCCGGACCGAGGATGAGGCGGCCGGCTGTGACTGGAACGAGACTCTCTCCCAGCGACGAGACACAGACTGCCCTGACAGGATCAGCCTGCGCCCCCGCCGCCGCCTGCCCGATGGTGCGCTTGACCAAGTTCCAGATCAGGAGCGAATCCAACTCCGCCCAACCGGGCTGCGGGCATTGATAGTCGTACTCCTCGTACGCCAATTCCAGCATCTGCCCGTCTTCGGAGAACAGCGCAGCTTTGCAGCCGCTGGTGCCGACATCCACGCCCAGGAGACTCATACCGGCATGCTCACGCTCGCTCCTGCGGCAGGCTTACTTCGAAATCCAGGTAATGCCTCAGGGCATGTTCAACCGGCGCCTGCACATCTCCCGGGGTAAAACTGACGTGATGGCGGTGCCCATTGTTGCCGATGTGCATCAGCACATCCGGTAAATTAC
The DNA here is from genome assembly GCA_963772245.1 of uncultured Chloroflexia bacterium. Lineage (GTDB taxonomy): Bacteria > Chloroflexota > Anaerolineae > Anaerolineales > Villigracilaceae > UBA877. Next base: position 400,048 of record CAVYWB010000005.1, read on the forward strand.
GGATCTCGGCCACCCCGGCCACGCCGAAGTAATTCTCCGGAAGCGGGTCGCCGGTGAAGCGGCCGCGCCCCAGGTACATTCTTACCCGGCCTTCGTCCGTCATCAGGCTGCCGAAGGTGAAATCCATCGGCTTGATGCGCCCGACATTGCAGCCGAAGCTTTTCCCCTGGCCGAGCGAGGTCGCCAGGATGGCATGGTCTTCGACGCGGCCCTTTGCCTGCATCAGCGAGGGCGGCAGCGGGCCGCAGTGGAACAGGATGCACTTTTCGTCTTCGTCGCTGTAGTTATTGTTCCAATCCAGCAGGCCGGCCGGTTCCGTGGAAGCCAGGTGCAGGGCGTGCATGGCCACGGCATTTCCCAGGTCCACTTCGCAGGCAGCCGCGAGCCCGGCCTCGTTAAGCAGGCCCATTGCCACGCATGGGCTGATGCCCATCTGCATCTGCAGTTCGGTCCAGCAGCGGATCGCCATGGCATCCAGCCTGGCTTCTTTCGCCAGGCTGTCCAGGCTGACCCCCAGACGGATCAGGTTATCAAATGCTGCTTCGGGCACACCCTCCCAACAGGCGGCCGCCTGCAAGGATCTGGCTTTTTTAACATACGCAGTCTCTTCCGGCTTGACGGCTTTCATCCGCAGGAAAATATCCGACATGTCAAAGGTTTCGACCGTGATGCCGTGGCGCTGCAAGGCAACCTCGTCTATTCTCACGGTCTTGAACGGCGTGGTACGCGCCCCGATCGCGCCGACGACCATACCCTTCACGCCGCCCGCCACGCGGCAGATCCGGTCGAATTCGTCGATGTTGGCCTTAAAAGCCGGGCTGCCCGGCTTGACCGTGTGCGGTTTGAGCGCCGTGAACCTGACGCCGTACTGGCGGAACACATCCATGATCGAGAGTTTCCCGCAAAAGGCGTCGCGCCGCTGGGACGGGCTCATCTTATCCATCTCATCCGGATAGGCCTGGACCAGGATGGGCACTCCGGCTTCCTGGAGCGCTGCCACCGCACCGGTCTCGTCGCCGAAGTTGGGCAGACAGACGATCACGCCGCCGAATTTTCCGCGGTTGGCCCGCAGAAAGCCGGCAAAAACCTCGCCCTCCAGCGGCGTTTCGACCGCGCCGAAGCGCGTGGCTCCGGCATCCAGCATCAGCACTTCATGCCCCAGCGCGTTCAGCTCGCGCTGCATTTCTTCACGGGCGCTGGCGACCAGAGAGGCAGGGAAAAAGCCGCGCGTGCCAAAGAACAATGCAAAGGTTGTCTTTTTCATGGGATGGACCTCACTTTTGGAATGTGGTATTGCCGGTGTACTGAAGGACGGGGTTCATCCAAAAATGGATAAATCCCATTCATCCTGCCATTCGATCCGCACGTCCTCGCCATTAAACCGGACCGGCAGCCAGAGATAAGTCGACGCCCCCAGATCACGTTTGTTCCAGCGGTCGAACATGGCAATATATGCATCCGGCTCGCCGGCAACCGGAAAGACGAATGTGCCTTGCCCAAAAAAGGTTTTACCGGCATGCGGTCCGGCGCAGGGATTGCCGGTTGCTTTCCATGGACCCAGGATATTCTCTGCAACGGCAGCCTGGGCCGGGTTTGGATCCCAGCCTGTGCACCCCGAGGTAAGGAGATGGTATTTTCCATTTCGTTTGAAGACCGCCGGCGCCTCGCGAAAGCCATTCTCAAAGTTCTTGGTGAAGCGGTCGGTGGTATGGCAATAATCGCCGCTTAACTCACCTGCATACAATGTGGCATTCCATTCCGATGAATGGAAAAGATATGCCTTGCCATCCTCGTCCTTGAAAACAGTCATATCCCGGCTGTCAGAATTATGAGGGATTATACTGCCAAGATAATGATACGGGCCGGTCGCTTTCTCACTTAACGCAATCCCCACTTTCGCAAGGCGGTAATCGCTGGTATCGATATGCATGAACATCACGAACTGCCCGGTGAGATCATTATGGAATACCTTTGGGCGTTCGATGATCTTGCTGGTGTGAAGATCGTGCTCCGGCGGCCCGCCCACCGCAGGCAGCGCCAGTCCCTGGTTTTCCCAATTATACAGGTCGGTGGAAGCATAGTAAGACACCCCGACGGCGTCCGTGTTGAAACCGACCACCTTATTACGCCTGGTGATTCCATTTTTATTTTCCCCAAACCAATAATAGACTCCATCGTGAAAGAGAACGCCACCGCCATGCGCCTGGATGGGAACTCCATCGGTGTCAAGCCATATTCTTCCGGGGGTAAAGGTCGTTTTCATAAGGTTTCCGATAAAGCAATAAATATCAAACGAGGTAGTACAGATAAAACGGGTATGTACCATGAAACAAAATTAATATCTGCGCATCTTTTTATTTCCCATTTTTATCTTTGTACTATTTTACTGGATTTATTGCGAAGGAAATGATTGAGAGAAAATGCTTTCCAAATCCATTTTAGGACCAAGAAGTTTGATTTTCAGTTAGAAATAATACTTACAAAAGAGCAGGGAAAAAATGCACCCTCTCCATCACTCCAGCCTGGCTACCTGCTCTTGAGGAGCTGGTATTGTACGATTGACATTTAAGCGCGATAATAAATTTGTCAATTACCGGGAAGAAACACCGTTGATCAGGATCGTTCCATAGGGAGCACATGGTTGCAGACGAATCTGGTTTAATAAATCCATTACTTCACCATAATATTCACACTCTTCCTTCCTGCGAGTTTCCAGGATTATCCGTGATCGTCTCTGCCCAACGCTCTCCTCCAATACGCGCGGGTGCAGACCGGCCTTGCCAGCGGAGCACCAGATAGCCAGACAAAAGTGGCCAACCCGCTCATCGAACCAGGTGCCTCCCCTCCCCATTCATCCTTGTATCAATCCATAAAGAGGTCCTCCATGAAACCAAATGCCAAAATCACGTCCAGTCTCATGCTGATCGTTCTGTTCGCGTCTCTGCTGCTCAGCTGCAGTATATTTACAGGAGCCAGCCCCACAACTGCCACCCCTTCAGGTGCAGGCACTCCGGTTTCTAACACTCAACCAACTCTCGGGCCGGGGACGAAAGTTACCCCTGAACTTGATAACAAAGACCTGGTGGATGCGCTCATCCCGGCGAAAGGCGGGCAGATCAGCCTGACCCTGCCGAGCGGAGTGGCCTACAACCTGAATATCCCGCAGGGAGCCTTGATGAATGACCAGGAGATCAGCATGGTGCCGATCACGCGCATCGACGGGATGCGGCTCTCGGGCGGGGTGATCGGGGGCGTGCAACTGGCGCCGGAAGGGTTGGAGTTGCTTACGCCCGCCACCCTGACGATCACGGTACCAAAAGGCTATGATCCCAAGCAAATGGTGGGGTTCGGTTACCATGGCGAGGGGGATGGCTTTCACCTCGACCTGGCCAGCGGCGACGGCAAGACCATCACACTGCCGATCTTCTCGTTCAGCGGGCACGGGGCCGCCAGCGGCACGCCCGGCAGCATCGCCAACCAGGCCGATCAGCCGGTCGCTTCGCCTGCGGATGCTTATGCCCAGCAATTGACGAATGCCGTTAAACAATGTGTTGGACAGGATGACTCACAATGCGTCTCGTTGATCCAGATGATCATAGATCAGTATAACGATAAGATCCAGCCTGCTTTATCAGATGCACAAAATAATGACAATCTAATCGATAGCGCTGCCGGAGCATTTTTACAATGGCTGCATGGAGTGGAATTGCTTAGCCTGGATCGGGTGATCACTATCAATCGCAATACGTATGATTTCCCTGCTTTGATCGATAAAGGCCTGCATATGGTATTCAAGGGGACGAGGAATGCGTTCGACCAGGAATCGAATCGCTGCATAAACATGGATGATATCTCCCAGTCACGCAAGATGGCTACCAGACTTCAACAACTTGCATTGCTTTCGGATGACTATCAACCACCGTATGATTTGCAGACCAAATGGAAGGATTTTGAAGCATGTGTACGTTACACGTTGATCTTTAAATCCCACCTAGTCTGGAAAATGGGAGACTCCATGACCATTACGGCAGACTTGGTAGGGACAGCCGTTCTGCGTCTGGATGGACAGGATGAATATTTTCTCTACTCGACCAGGAATGGTGACGGAACGCTTAAATATGACGGCTTTGAGGCTGAGTTCAGCGGAGCCTCGGCGGCATTAAATAATTATTGCAAGATCGATGCGACCGACAGCGGCGGGAAAATGCAAGTGGCGATGCGACCGGTTGGCCGGAGTACGGTCACAGATGAATGGATTTTAAGTCCGATAGTTGCCATCAAACCAACTGCCATGGACCAGCATCTGCCAAAATGGGACTGCTCGACCGGCGCGAGTGGCGCAACGATCAACATGACGGAGACGGCGGAGCTGCCACTCTGGGAGGCCGGGTTCTACGACCTTCACAAGAATCTCCCGAATTGGGATTATGAGAACAATGGCTTTACGATCACCGCTCCTTACTGGTTTGGAGGTTTCACGAATGGCGATGGAGTTGACGATTTAGGCGTACTCCAGTGGCACACCACCACTGAGACCCAGGGTTCTACCGTCGAAGAAGACCTGTCCATCCACATCATCGCCGCCCCGGGTGCGTCTCAATGAGCCTGGATGGATGCCAGAGGTGAAACATGAACAAACTCAAATCCAACTTACTGCTTGTCCTGGCGCTCAGCCTGGGCGCGGCGCTGCTGCTGTTTGGCTGCGACCTGACTACCGGCAAGCCGGCCGAATCGCAACCGTCGGCAAACAATCCGACCAGCTCGGAGGCGGGCAACCTGGGTGGTGCGGCGCAGGTGAGCGTTTCGGACGGGGTGATATTGCTGACCCCCGGGCAGCCACTGCCCACGCTGGATATCAGCCAGATCATCACGCCACTCCCAGCCACCGACACCCCCAACCCGAACGCCACCGACACCCCGGGGCCTTCCCCGACGCCGGCGCCAACGGCAGACGTGGCCTCGTTGAATCTGCCCAAAGACCTGACCATCTACCCCGGTGCAACCAACCTGGACACTTCCGGCATGAAGGGCAGCAACGGTATGAACAGCCTGACCTTCCAAACAAAGGATTCGCCTGACCAGGTGATCACCTACTACAACAAGAATTTTACTCAGGCTGGCTGGACGACCTCCTCGGGACCGGGGAATACCCCCGGTCCGGACGACCGGCAGGTCTGGAGCTGGACCAGCAGCTCCCTCTCAGTGGTCAGCCTCATGGTAACGGACCATCCGGGGGGCGGTACGGATGTGACGGTCACCTGGATAGCCTTATAGCTGTTACGATAAACCTGCGGCCCATTGAAGAAGGACACCAAGCTGCGGAAGATCAAAAACCGTCAATAAATCGGGCAGGCAGTGTACCAAAAGGAGATAACATATGAACCGCAAGAATCTGATCATTTTCTTTATCGCAACTTTGTTCCTGGTCGGGGCCTGCAGCCTGGCCGCCCATGCCACTCAGGCAGTTCCCACGGCGTCCAATCCACCCTCCCAGCCGGGAGCTGCCACCCAACCTCCGCTCAGCGGGGCAAACGGGCAGGCCGCCACCCAGCCTGCCACCCAGCCACCGCTCTCCAGCGGGAACGGGCAGAGCGGGTCTCAGTCTAACATTCAAAGTACATTCCCTCTGCCGCCCGATTCCCAGGTAACGCAGCCTGACAATTCCAGCCCAACCGATACAGGCGGCGGTTTTACCATTCAATCCCAATCCAGCCCGGATGCCGTGAACAAGTTTTACGCGGCTGCGCTGCCGCCGCTGGGCTGGACCCTGCGCTACACGGATGCCAACTTTACCGGTGGCGTGACCCAATACTGGAAAAAAGACAACATCTACCTTACTGTAAATATCGGCTTCGACCAGGGCGTGTTGAATATCCACTGCCAGTACGACCGTGTGGAAGCACAACTGGCCCAGAAGCTGCCGAAGGGATTCCCACTGCCATCGCAATTTGAAATGGTGAGCGCCGGTGATTCTTCCTGGGAATTCTATATTCCGCAGGACTATTCCGCGGTTACCAATTTCTATAACAAGCAAATGGCTTCGTTGAATTGGAAGCAGAATCCAGGCAATGGGGCTGCGGGACAGGGCAGCTGCGGTGACACGGACTGCGGCGGAGGTACCACCTTCCCGGCCGGGGCAATGCCCACCGCCACCATTGATTCCAGGAACGAAAACGACCTGTCCTACACCATGCCGGACGGAAATGTGGTCGAGCTGACCATTGCTCCTCACACGAATGGGACCATACTCGATGTCAACCTTACCCTGAACAACGTTGCCTCGGCCGGGCTGCCGCAGGATGTGCCGATCTATCCGGGTGCAACGCCGCAACTGATCACTCCCGGATCGGCAGAGTTCCAGGTCAACGCGGATCTCCAAACGATCGAGGATTATTACTCGAAGCAACTCCCCGCCGCCGGCTGGTCCCCATCTGGCAGCCCGATGGAAGTACCCGGCAGTTACATGCAGGATTGGATCAAAGGCACCCAGAATATCACGATCTCTTTGGTAACTTCAAACGCAAACACCATGCTGATGATCGAGTGCTCCACCTGCAGCCATTGATCTTCCAATAAAATTCGGATGGAAAAAAGGAGCATCTGGCGCTTGGGAACGGTTTATTCCAGGTTTACTGCCAGATATGTGGTTCGACCATGAAGGGAAAGTAAAATGAGATCCAATAGAGCTGGAATTTGCTTCATCCTGACCATCGTGGTCAGCCTGTGTCTTCTCCTTACCAGCTGCACGCTTAAGACGACGACTCTACCCACTTCGACTGCCAGCGCGGCTACGCTGGTCCCGAGTGCCTCTCCCATTCCGACCTTCACCCAGACGCTGGTTCCCAGCGCCACCCTGAACCCTCTGCCGGCATTTATCCTGGCTCCGGGGGATATGTATTTCAGCCTGAATGGCAAGCCCACCTTTTTCTTTTCCCGAAATATCGATAGTTCGGATCAGGCCAACTACGCCACCATCCTCAGCATGGCACATGCCCAGGGGGACCTGGTGGTGCGGATGGATACCACCTACAGCAGCATGGGCGGACATGATGGCTACGGATATACCAGCACCGGGGATATCCGCGAGGACTGGAGTGAGAACTGGGAACAATTTTTCGATCAGGCCGAAGCGGACGGGATGTACGTCATCCCCACATTTACGGGCTGGGTAAACTGGAACAACCAGGGCCAGAGCAGCTGGGGAAACAATCCTTTCCGAAGCGTCTACGGCGGTCCGGCTGCAGACCCGACCGATATCTTCAAGCGCGACTCACCCACCCAACTGCTCTACTTGAAGTGGTTCAAAAGCGTGGTCACGCGCTGGTCGTCCCATAAAAATATCCTGGTCTGGGAGGTCATCACCGAAGCAAACCTGATCGACGGTATCGACGAGGCAGATGGTGTTTATCTCTGTGAACAGCTGGCGAATGTAGCTCACCAGGCTGACCCCCTCCACCGACCGGTGACCGCCAGTGTCACGGATTTCCCGGAGTGGCCGGAGCTGTACCGCAGTAGTGCGATCGATTTCGTCAGCATCCACCCCTATCCAGCCTCCTCCCGGCTCGACACCGATATGCTCGGGGAAGTGCGCTACTTCCTGGCCACCTACCACAAGCCGGTCCTGATTGGCGAGTCCGGGCTGATTGCCATGGACCCGGATACCCAGGGAAAGGTCCCAGATGCGCCGAATGCCCGGGTGGGCCTCCAGCATGCCATGTGGGCGGAAGTGGTTTCAGGTGCGATGAACGGCCGGGGCCTCTGGTTCGAAGATAGTCTCGCATCCTTCTTCCCGGCCCAAGGGTTGCCTTTCCTTCAAAAGTACACGGATGTGGAAGCCCCGGCGTACCGCTTCATCAACGGCATGGATATGACCGGATTTGTGCCGGTGCCCGCCCAGGCCTCGGATAAGATCCTGGGTGCGGCGCTCGGGAATGTCGGCTCGATCATTGGCTGGTTCCGCGATGCTGGTTCCGAACCCCCCGACTGGATCCTGCAGCCGGTCATTTCCAAACAGACGGTGACTCTCAGCCTGCCCTCCACAGCCGCCAGCTGGAAGGTGGATTTCTACAGCGCCCAGGACGGGACAACTCTGCTGGGTTCGACCACGGTTTCCCAACACGGCAGCAGCCTCACCGTGTCCCTGCCTGATTTCCAGGATGACATCGCTTTTAAAATTAGCGCCCGGGGCGCGGTCGTATCCTCCCCCGCGCCGGTTAACAACGACACTGGTATCATCGCCGGGACATGGAACGGGACCATCACCAACACCGCCAGGACCTTTTCAACACCCGTGAAATTGTCCATTCAGCCGGGCTGTGCGCCCTGGAATGTCTGTGGGACCTTCTCGGCACCCCAAATTTCCTGCTCCGGAGACCTTTACCTCCAGGCTATCAGCGCGCAAACCTATTTCTTCCTCGAACAAAATGCATCCGGATCCAGTTCCTGCCAATCGGGCGGATACGAACAGCTCCAATTGCAGGCGGATGGAAAGTTATCATACATGTATCTGACTTCGCCAGGATCAGTCGCAACATCCACTGGTATTTTAAAGAAACCATGAAAAATGCTCCTGCATTTTAGAATCGTGCTCTTTTGGAATCGTAGATCGAGGGGGTAAAATGGAAAATAAAAATATGAGCATCAAAAACCTGATCTTTCTCCTTGCGACCAGTCTGTTGCTTTGCGGGTGCAGACTGCCCTTCGGTATCTCCCTAAGAGTTCAACAGGTATCCAATCCGGCCGGCAGCACCGTCCAGACGGAGGCCGACATCCAAAAATCGTTCCCGGTTGCCCCGGATTCAAGGATGGCTTCGCCCGACTCTTACGATCCCAAAAACCCAGGCGGTTCTTTCACCATTCAATCCCAATCCAGCCTGGAAGCTGCGGTAAAATTTTATGCCTATGAGCTGCCCCGGCAAGGCTGGACTTTACGCTACACGGACGCAAACTTTACCGGCGGGGCGACCCAATACTGGAAAAAAGATGCCGTTTACCTTGCCATGGATTTTGGCTATGGGGCGGGCCTGGTCACCATTCGCTGCCTGTACGATCGTGTGGAGGCCCGCTTCGCACAGAGGCTGCCAAAGGATTTCCCCCTGCCAGGGCAATTTGAAATGGTGAAGGCCGAAGAAACTTCCTGGGAGCTTTACATTCCACAGGATTATGCCGAGGTAACGAACTGGTATATCCAAAAACTATCCTCCATGAATTGGAAAGAGGCTTCCACACTGGAGCCCGTGCTGGGCAGCTGCGGTGGCACAGATTGCGGCGAGAATACCACCTTCCCGGCCGGCGCCATGCCCACGGCGACCATGGATCCCCGGCCAGCCAAGGACCTCTCATTCAGCATGCCGGATGGAAACAGTGTCGAACTGACCATCACGCCTCACCAGAACGGCACCATTCTGGACGTGGTCTTGATCCTGAAAAATATCCTATCCGCCGGTCTTCCGCAGGATGTGCCCATCTATCCCGGCGCGCTGGTGCAGATCATCACACCCGGGAGTGCTGAATTCCAGATCAGCGTGGACATGCAGACGGTCGAGAATTATTACGATCAACAACTTGCCGCCGCCGGCTGGACTGCGGATGGCGTCCCGATTCAAACTTCGGGCAATTACCTGCAAAATTGGAAGAAGGGCAGCCAGGCTGTTTCGATCACCCTGGTCCCGTCCGGGGCAAATACCGCCCTGGTGATCGAATGCTCCACCTGCAATCCTTGACCCTGCAATCAATATTTGAAGCGGATACATATTGCCTCTCCAGGTCATTCGGAGAGGCAATATGTGGCATGCCGACGCTGATTCAATTACCCTTTTCTATGGAATCCGGGGCTTATTCAGCAGGTCATGAACCAAAAGGTAAATCTGTGCAAAAAGGAATGGTTCACTTTTGCTGCGCTGAAAGCACGATTTGCGTGGAGCTGCCCTGCTGCATGACCACAACGATCACCTGCAGTTGATCTTTTGTCCAGGTTTGCGAGGAAATTCCTGCAGCCGGCATGGAGTTGGCTTGGGTATACCCTGCTTGGGCCATTGCCTGGGAGTAAAAGGTGTTGACTTGATCCGGACTGTCGGTTGTCATCAAGATCACCATGGAATCGGATTTAGTGGTTACCGTAGCTCCCGGATACTGCGGAAGATCAGCAGGTAAACTCGCACTGGCAGCCGGTGTTACATTTTCGATGCCTGCTGCGGGCGTCTCGACCGGATTCTCGGTTGCAGGCAACGCCCCGGATCCGGTGGTGGAATCCATCACAATCGGCTTTTTGGTGTAGGCGGATTGCACAACCACCACGGTTTGCCCGTTTTCTTCATCCACCATGATCACTGCAAATCTGCCGCGGCCGTCCTTTTGCGTTTGTACATATTCCAGGGTACCTTTTCCGCCTTGCGGTTCCACACCAGGAAGCAGCGACCATCCCGCCGTCGTCAATTTATCTTTATAAAATTGGGTGATTTGTTCCAGGTTGGCACTGGAAACATATTTTTGGAACCCGGGAAGTTGAACGACCCCGCTGGCCCCCTCCATAATGGGGATGTCATTGATCAAAGCTACGCATCCCTTGGGCAGACTGATTTGTGCAACCGAATTAATATCGCTCAATTCGTAAGACCAGGTGCGCATACCCTGGAAATCACCGGAAGGCAGCTGGATGGTTAACTGGTATTTCAGCACATATCCTCCCGGCTGCGCGATCCATACATCCCCCTGCGCCTTGCCGTTCTGTCCGGCCTGCCATTGCACGGATTTTTCGTCGAATTGATAATGGGTGGCCGAAATGTTGTTCACCGTTTCCTGTCCAACCTGTTTTGCACCAAAGACGGGAGGCAGCTGCCAGGTCAAACCAGAGTTCAGCGCTTCTGCACTGGTCGCGGCCTGGCACGCCTCTCCGGCCTCCTGCTGGGTATAACCCGCCCCATTTAAAACGACCATGGCAAGGTAGACCGGCTGACTCCCGGTATTGGTTTGCATTACCAGTTCGGATCGATCCAGCTCAACAACCTCTTCATCAATGGTCAAATTGGAGTCATAATCCTGGCCCTTCTGCGACCCTTTGATCGTGCTTGTATAACTCATGTGGTAGCTTTGCAGAGCCGACAGACCGGCCGTCGGGTCAGGCATGTTCAACACCCCTCCGGTCTGTGTCAGCCCGTTGGGCTGCGAAGTTGAATTCGAAGTTGAACCCCCCGATGGCAGGTTAAGACTGCCAAGGTTGCAGGAGAGCAGCAAAATCATCAGACCAATGGCAAGAAGAGTAAACAGGTACCGGGGATTAATTCGCGTTGGTTTCATCTCATCACCTCGGAACCAGGGTCAATTGGGCGGTATATTCCAGATCTCCCATCGACTGGACAATGTTCATACCTGCTCCTGTCATCTCCACCTGCTGCGTACCCCCATCGGCCGGAAATGTCGTTTGGATCTTGGCAGCCAGATCAGGATTGCCACCCATCGCCATGCCCCAACCCTGCCCCTGGCTTCCGTCAGCATGCGTACATGTGGATATGCCATGGAAAATTGGTTTGCCGCTGGGCAGGAACTGCAAGATAACATCCACGGCATCCCCTTCTTCTGAAAGTTTTCCATCCAGGTCGAAGGGACCATTGGCGATCAGCGGCGGCGTATACCATTGGACACAATCCGGAGGTTTGCTGAGGATATCCTCATCCAGATCCCAATTTCCAGTGCCCTGCAGATACAGCTCGCCCGTTCGAAGCCGTTTCATGGTGCCCATCCCGGTGGTTGTTGTAAAACTTCGGAATTCGTAACCTGGCTGCTGCGTTGTAAAATTCATATAGGTTAGCAAGAACGCATCGTAATCACAGGATTTTTGGACCTTAAAATTTTCCGTATACGTTGCCAGGCCGCTGTTCAAAATGAGTTTTAGAGTCTCATTCCCTTCACTGGTAGCAGTATAGGTGAACGAGAAATAATAAAAATCACCATCCTGGGAAATCATGGGCGGGTTGACTTTCCCATGCGTTGCAGAAATCTGCACCGTGGTAACCACCAGGGGGGCCAGAGGTATTTGCCCTGGTCCGGTCGGTTCGCTCGGCGGATAATCCACTCCCGCCGCGCCTTCCATTGTATAACTATCCCCGACGCAAATTAATTCCGGCAAAGTTGTGAAAACATTCACTCCGCCGGATGGTGCATAGGCCTGCACTGTCCGTTGCGGCATGGCTAAAGATAAAAACAGAAGGATGAACAGGGCTTTGAAATAGGTGTGTTTCATGTCAACTCCTTTCAGAAAGCCAACGAAGTTGCCTGCATGGGGAGTCACGGAATACCAAGGCTATCCCCTTTTCCCACTAAGAACCGGAGACCATCATGAATAACCATTTGCCATCAAATTGCGGTAAAGAAAACAATTCAGTCTTTGGAGAAAATTCGAGCCATTCAAATTATTTAATCATCTTTTTTTCCTGCCATTAAATTATATTCCAAAAGAGAAGATTTCATCATTAATAAATGCGCCTGGTTGCCCGGGAATTGAAGAAGCCGGAAAATGATGACCAGGCAGTATTGCGCATTATAATATTGCCCATTCCGCTACAATTATCCTGGTTTCATGGCTGCAACATTTTCTGAAAACTCCCTCGAGATCCGCAAACGCAATTTTCGCAACGTTCAGGTTGACGCCGTCGGTGTGGGGTTGGCGTCGGCGGCTGCGCCTTTCCTGCCGGTTTTCCTGGCGCGTCTGGGAGCCAGCAACTTTCAGGTTGGCCTGCTGACCTCCATGCCCGGCCTGGCCGGGCTGGTGCTGGCATTCTTCGTTGGGCGCTTCCTGCAAACCCGCCGCAAGATCGTACCCTGGTTCAGTTTATCGCGCCTGATGGTCCTGTCGAGTTACGCCCTGACCGGGTTGGTTACCCTGCTGATCCCTCGCTCAGATGCGGTCATTTCCACCCTGGTCATCTGGGCTTTCGCCACCCTGCCGCAAACCGCCCTTTCGGTGTGCTTCACCGTGGTAATGAACGCGGTGGCCGGGAGGGAAGGCCGGTATGCGCTGCTCAGCCGCCGCTGGGCCATCCTCGGTCTGACCAACTTCGCCGCCACATTCGTCGTCACCGAATTCATCGACCGGTTCACCTTCCCGCTCAACTATGCCATCATGTTCCTGGGGCTGTCCCTGGGTGGGCTGGTCAGCTTCTATTTTTCGAGCCGCATCAGCCTTCCTGATCAAACTCCCCCTCCGCTCGCGACCGGTAAGACGGCCGGCGAAACCATCCGGAACACGCTGACCCTGCTACGCCAATACCCGGACTTCGTCTCGATCTCGATCAAGCGTTTTGTGTATCTCTCGGCGGTCGCCCTGGCCGCGCCGATCCTGCCGCTTTACTTCGTGCATATCGTGAAAGCCACGGATGCCGATATCGGCATCATCAATATGACCTTCACCTTTTTCACGCTGGGCGGTTACCTGTTCTGGCCCTGGGTCTCACGGCAGCGCGGCGGACGGTTTGTCCTGCTGTCGACGACATTGGGCATGGTGCTTTACCCGCTTCTGACCGCCACCACCCGCCACGTTATACCAATTTTCATTTACACCGGCGTTGCCGGGTTTTTCCAGGGCGGGCTGGACCTGGTCTTCTTTGACGAGTATATGAAGACCATCCCGGATGAATACAGCGCCATCCTGGTTTCCCTGGAGCAGAGCATCCAATATCTCTCGGTGATCGCCGCCCCGCTGATCGGCACCAGCCTGGCAAACTACATCGGGCTGGGCGGTGCGTTATGGGTGAGCGCCGGGCTGCGCTTCAGCGGCTTTTTGTTGTTTTTAATCTTGAAGAAGAAAACGCCAGAGCCTGCTGGTCAAGGCTGACGGTAGAACCTGTAAAAGGTGTTTGTGCCTACCACTTCTCCCAATGCACCATTTCATCCAAGGGTTTCCGCCCTCCTTTTTTTGGCGCAGCGGTAAGTTGACTCATATCCAGGGGGTAACCGAAGGAAATGCAAATGCGCACCTGCCATTCCGGTGGGAAGCCCAGGATCTCCTTCGCTTTTTCCGGTTCATAGATCGACGCCAGGCACGAACCCACCCCCAGTTCCCAGGCCGCCAGCTGCATGTAGGCGGCTGCCTGTCCGGCATCTAACAAGGTCTGGAATCGTTCGTCGGGGTCGGGAACCAGGATCGCCACCGCCAGCGCCGCTCCGGCCAGATGCCCGGCATAGGTGCCTGTTTCTGACAAGGCCTTGAGCTGGCTTTTATCCCGTATGGCAATGAACTGCCAGGGCTGGTTGTTCTTGGAGGATTGCGAGCGCCGCCCGGCGTTCAGAATGGCAAGTACCACTTCTTCAGGAAGCGATTTCGGCTGGAATTGGCGGACGGCCCGCTTTGTGCGGATGGCATCGGCAACTTTCATGGGATCTCCTTGATACGCTTAATAAATTGCAACTTCGGATTGCTGCCTGAAAACCGGAACTTACAGGATGCATACTTCGTCTTATTTCTTATCAGACGAGGAGCTTCGCAATGAAAATGTTAATAATCTTACTACCAATCCTTTTGGCATGCACCGCTTGTGCAGCCCAGCCCGTTGTGGTACCGATAATCAATCCCAACCCAATTCCCATTACCGGTGCCACGCTGATCGCGACGGATATTCCAGCCGCAATTTCCGTGCCGGTATGCACCTGCCCGACCAGCATGGTCACGCCGACGCGACCGCCGGCGGGATACGCCAGTCCGGATTATGTGACCTGCAATTGCCCGAACATTCCAGTCCCGCCGCCTGTTCCCTCCGCGGGAATTGGATCAAACCCGCAAACCATCCCGGCTTACGGCATTACTTTGGGAGAAAATGAAAAAACATTCATCCTTAATCCGGGCGAGAGTTTCCTACTCAACCTTGGCATGCAAGCGTACGATTGGACGATCACGATCGACAACCCAAATATGCTGAGCCGGGTAAAGAATATCATGGTCGTCCGCGGCGCACAGGGAGTCTATCAGGCTGACCAACCGGGTCAAGCCGTGCTGAGCGCTGTTGGGGATCCGCTCTGCCGCAATTCAATCCCGGCTTGCATGGCGCCTTCGCTAATGTTCAAGGTTACGATAATCGTGCAATAGAAGAACCACGCGCCGCGCTTTTACTCCCTATTACACAACAAGAACCCGTTTCTTTCGCGAAGCATCCCCGAAGGGGGTCACGCAGCACCCCGGGAGGGGGCCCAGGAAACGGGTCCTTGATTACGGTAGAAAGCGTGGAAATGTTTCAAGCCGGTGACTGCATGGCTTCCTGCAGCGATATACCCGCCATCATAAGTCCAATCTGTTCCACGGAAGCCTGCCCACGTTCCACGATGCCGATCAGCCGGCCTTCGTACATGACTGCGATCCGGTCAGACAGGGCACGCGTTTCATCCAGGTCTTCCGAGATCAACAGGATGGCAGTCCCGGCTTCGCGCTGGGCCAGCAGGCGCTGGTGGATATACTCGGTGGCGCCAATGTCGACCCCGCGGGTGGGCTGTGCAGCGATCAGCACTTCGGGATGGCGCGACAGTTCACGCGCCATAATCAACTTCTGGATATTGCCACCCGAGAGGTTTTTCAGTGGTGTATCCAGACCGGGCGTTTTGACCGTGAATTCCCTGACCAGGTCGCCTGCGTGGGCAGCCATGGCTTTGAAATCCAGGAAAATCCCGTGCGTGTAAGGGGGGAAGGCATGATCATGCAGATAGATATTCTCCTCCACCGTGAATTCGCGGATGGCGCCATCCCGCATGCGCTCTTCGGGGATGAAGGCCAGTCCCGCCGCCACCCGTTGATTGACCGTGGCGGAGGTGATCTCCTGATTGCCAAGCATGATCTTCCCGCTGCTCGCTTTGCGAATGCCTGCCAGGCACTCGGCCAGTTCGCGCTGCCCGTTGCCCGACACCCCTGCCAGGCCGACGATTTCACCGGAATGGATTTCGAGGTCCACCCCGCGCAGTGCCTCGCTGCCCCGGTCACCCATGGCGTGCAGCCCGGTGATTGCCAGGCTGACCGGTCCGGCCTTGAGCGGACGCGGTTCAAGCTCCGTGAGTTCACGCCCCACCATCATCTTGACCAGTTCCGTTTGAGTGACCTCGGCTGTCTTGCGCGTACCAATCACCCTTCCATCCCGCAGGACGGTGACCCGGTCGCTGATGTCCATCACCTCGTGCAGTTTATGAGAAATGAAGACCAGGGCATGACCTTCCGCCACCATCCGGCGCAGTGTGGCAAACAGATCGTTGACTTCCTGCGGGATCAAGACAGCCGTTGGTTCGTCCAGGATGATCACGCTGGCTCCGCGGTAGAGCGACTTCATGATCTCGACGCGCTGCTGCTCCCCCACCGAGAGCTGCCAAACGTACGCCTGTGGATCGACATTGATCCCGTACTCCTTGGATAGCGACTCAATGCGGGCGGTGACTTTCTGCAGGTCGAGCAGAGGTTCACGCGATGAACGCAAGCCGAGGGCCACGTTCTGGGCCACAGTCAGGGTCGGTACCAGCATGAAATGCTGGTGGATCATGCCGATGCCGGCATGGATGGCATCGGCAGGGGAATGGAAAGACTGCGGCTTGCCATCGATCGTGATGCTGCCTTCATCCGGTTGGTACAGTCCATACAGCTGGCGCATCAGGGTGCTCTTCCCGGCTCCATTTTCGCCAAGCAGGGCATGCACTTCGCCGGTACGGATGTCGAAGCAAACCCTGGAATTTGCCAGTACCCCGGGGAAGCGTTTGACGATATCGCACATTTCCACGTGCTGGATGCGTCTGGTCTGAGCGGTCTGGGTTGAAGTTGGCATGGGTCACCTGGGAAGTTCCCCTCCCTTGAACGCTGTTCAAGGGAGGGGATTATTAATCACTTGCAGGAATTACGGCTGAACGCCGATTGAAGCATTCTTGATACCGGCGATGGCGGCATCTCCAGCAGCTTTGACATCTGCTGCCAGGGTATAACCAGGATTGTAGACCATGGTCAATCCACCGTTCGACAGGGTCAGGGTATAGGTCTCTCCACCCAAGGTACCGGCCTTGTGTTTGGCGATCATGTCTTTGAGCATCCCGGTCCAGTCATATACCTGGCTGCATACCACCAGGTTAGGAGCCAGGGAGGACTGATCAGCCTGGGTACCGAACCAAAGGACGTTACCGGCATCCTTGGCTGCGCCGATCGATCCAACCACACTCTGGGAGGAACCGGTCAGGATATCCGCGCCGTTGGCGATTTGAGTCTTGGCAGCCTGGGTCATCAGGGAAACATCCGAGAAGGAGCCGGTCCAGGTGGTGTTGACCTTGATGTTCGGGTCAACCGAGGCGACACCTTGCACAAAACCGTCGATATAAGTCTTGGCATCGCCGACGTCGACCGGGCCGGTCACACCGATGACCTTGCTCTTGGTCAGCTTGCCAGCCAGGACACCATTAACGTAGCCGCCCTCTTCTGCGGCAGCGGTATAAGCATAGACGTTGGGCATGCCAAAGGTGTTGACGTCAGTTCCCCAGGCAAAGGTGGTCTTGGGGAAATCGGAAGCGATACCTTGCACGGAAGAGCCGTATTGCGAACCGTGTGCAATCACGATGTCATAGCCTTTGCTGGCATAATCCCGGATGGCAGCCGTCGCATCCGGCACATTGAACAGGTTGTCGGTATAAGCGATTTCCAGCGCACTGGGGCCGCCCATATCCGCCTGGACTTTCATCAGGGCGCTGTACATCGACTGGCTGAAGGCCAGATCGGTCGTGGCGCTGGGCATGATGACCGCGATACGGAACGGCTTGGCGGGGGCTTGCGTCGCGGTCGGTGCGGCGCTCGTGCAGGCAGTTGCCAGCATGGCGATGAACAAAATGGCAATTACTAATTTTTTCACGTTCATTTTCTATCTCCTCATGGAATAAGGTTCTTGGTTGCCCATTCAACGGGCATTGTGGATACGGCAGGCTGCCGCAAGGTGGGAAATATGTTCAGATCGCTTTCTTTGATCACCTCCTTTATTGGAATTAGCTCTCGCCTCTTTCAAAAGGCTTGTTGAGAGCAGCAGGTTGGCGGGCGCGATTGACCGTGATGGTTAAGGCAGCGATGGTCAGCAGGTAAGGCAGCATGACCGCCACGTCGCTGGGGACTTTTATCCCCAACACCTGCACCCATAACTGGAACGAATTGGCTGCGCTGAAAAGCAGCGCGCCGCCCAGCACGCCCCACGGGTTCCAGCCGCCGAAATAAACCAGGGCAACTGCAATGAAGCCCATGCCGGCGGTCAGATTTTCCTGGAAAAGATTGACAAGCGCGATCGAGAGGGAAGCCCCTGCCAGGCCGGCCAGGGTGGAGCCCAGGCAAACGCTGAAATAGCGCATCCCGTCCACGCTTATCCCCAGCGTATCCGCTGCGGCCGGGTTTTGTCCGACCGATTTGATCTTGAGGCCCAGGGTGGTCTTTTCCAGCACCCACCAGGCGATTGGTACCAGCAGGAACGCGCCGTAGACCGGCACGCTGTTCTGGAAAAGGATCGGTCCGATGGCCGGGATATTTGCCAGCCAGGGGATCTTGACCGGTTGGAAACCGGCAACGGTTTTTACCGTCCCGATGGTGGTTTCAAATAAAAGGCTGGATAATCCCAGGCCGAACATGTACAAGCCGATGCCACTGATGCCCTGTTCGGCCTTGAGCGTGACGCTGATGAATGACATCAGCAGTCCCATCAACAACCCCACCAGGGCTGCCACGAGCAGGCCCAACCAGAGATTTCCCGTATTCAACACGGTGTAAAATGCGGCATAGGCACTGAGCAGCATGATGCCGTCCACCCCCAGGTTTACCACTCCGGAGGTCTGTGAAAAGGTCTCGCCGATTGCCGCATAGAGGAACGGGGCGGCGAAGGGCACCATGGTGGTCAGGATCTTTACCAACACTCCCAGGGACAATAGTTTACTCATGCTTCAACCTGCTCTTCCTGGGTTTCGCCCAACTTGCGCCGGGCCGCCCAACGCCGGGACCAGATGGCTGAACCGGAGACGAACAAAACGACCATACCCAGAATGACATTGATCAGCGAGGAGGGTACCTGGACTGCACGCTGCATTTCATTCGCCCCGACCAGCAGTCCGCCAAAGATTATGGAGGCGGGGATCACGCCGAGCGGGTGCAGGCTGCCTAGCAAGGCTGCGACGATGCCCGTAAAGCCATATCCGCCGGTGATACCGTCCAACAGCCGGTGCTGGACGCCCATGATTTCGATGGCTCCTGCCAGACCGGCAAACCCGCCTGCCAGGGTCAACGAGAGCGCCTGGTAGAATGGCACATTGATCCCGGAATGACGGGAGGCATCCGGGTTCAGCCCAACCGCCCGGATGCGATACCCGATGGTGGTACGCCATAGAAAGAAATACACGGCGACAGCCAGGATGACCGCAATGATCGCACCGGCATGCAGTGTTGTCTGTGGCACCAGTCGGGGCAGCCAGGCCTGCTTGGGCAGCGCAGCCGACTGGGCCAGAAAGGTCCCGTTGGCAACCCCGGCCGGATCCATGAGGGGACCGCGGATGAGCAGGTACATGAATTGCAATGCGATTGCATTCATCATGATGGTGCTGAGAATCTCGTTTACTTTCAGGCGGGCTTTCAAAATGCCTGGGACAAATCCCCAGGCGGCTCCGGCGAGAAAACCCAGTGTCAGCGTGGCGGGGATCAGAAGCCAGCCGGGCCAGGTGTTGAATGTTAACGGGAACCAGGTGGCAATAATTGCTCCCAGGATGATCTGGCCTTCTCCGCCGATATTGATGACGTTGGCGCGGAATGCAATGCAGATGCCCAATCCGACCAGCAGAAGTGGTGTAGCCTTTACCAGGGATTGGGTGACTCCCGAGAGGCTTCCTGCAGCCCCGCTGATCATGGCAGAATAAGCCACGATCGGATTAGCCTTCAAGATCAACAACATGATTCCGCCAATCAGTAAAGCAACCAGCACCCCCGCCACGGGCAGCAAAAGATTAAAGACAACTTTGCTCCAATCGATGCCTGGTCTTTGGCGGGTGCGTTCTGCTTCGGAAGCTTTATTTGGTGGCATACTTCTCTCCCATGCTGGTTTGGTCTTTATTCTCATGATATAAGCGGGACGAGAAAAACACAATCATATGCTTATTTTACTTCGGCAATCATCCGGTAATGGATCCGGGAATCAATCCCTGCGGAGCATATCCGGTGAAGTCTGCTGGATTGCCCACAGGATTTGTTCCTGATCGACCGGCAGCCGGTCGACCCGGACGCCCACGGCATTGTAAATGGCATTGGTAATGGCTGCAGTGGTCGGGATACTGACTACCTCTCCAACGCCTTTGGCACCATATGGGCCATCCTTGGTTGGGTGTTCGACAATGATCGAGGTGATCTCCGGTGTGTTGACGATCGAAGGGATTCGGTAACGTGCCAGCCGGTCGGTCACGACGTAGCCATCCTTTACGATGAATTGTTCGGTCAGGGCATTTCCCAGGCCCATCATGATGCCGCCCTCCACCTGCCCGTTCAAAGCAAGGGCGTTGATGATCTGCCCGACGTCATTGGCTGAGACGACGCGCAGCACTCTCACTTCTCCGGTGAGGGTATTGACTTCCACCTCGGCTGCCTGGCAGGCAAACGAGAATGCAAAATGCATATCGCCGCCTTCTCCGAGCGGTTTGGTTTCCGGTGCCCAATATTCGTATACCGTTTTGGGTGCCCGTCCCTGGGATATCATCTCGCTGGCGATGTCTCCCAGCGGGATGGCATGCCCATCCACCTGCGCTAATCCTTCCTTGTAATGGATCTTTTCAGGGTCCACATCATATTTTTCCGCCAGGGTGGAGGTGATCGCCTGGAGCAGCGTGCGGGCCGCCAGGCGGGCGGCATTGCCGGTGACATAGGTCTGCCGGGATGCGGTGGTGGGGCCTCCATCGGGAGTGAGATCGGTATCCATGACCAGCACGCGCACGTGCTCGAGCGGTACGGAAAACTCCTCCGCCACGATCATCTGCAGCACCGAAACCAGTCCCTGGCCCAACTCGGCCGCGGATGTGCGCACCTGCAAACTCCCATCCGGGTAGAGCTCCAGTTCGGCCGAAGACTTGTCCGGCGAACCTCCGCCCAGGCCGGTGTTCTTGTAGGCGGCGGCAAAACCCCAGGCCCTGCGCAAGGCTGGCGCCCCCGGAACCTTCCTGGCAGTAAAGGGGTTTTCTTTGCCATTAAACTGGCGCATTTTGGCTTCGGTCTTGTCGATGCATTCTACCAGCCCGACGCTATCCCGCAGTTCCTGGCCGGTGTTGGTGAGGCTTCCCACCTTGAGGGCGTTCATCCGGCGCAGTTCGATCCGGTCCACGCCAAGGGATTCCGCCAGCATGTCCATCATACTTTCAATCGCAAAGGCCGATTGGGTCACTCCGAATCCGCGGAAAGCGCCTGCGGGAGGATTATTGGTATATACGGCATAACAGTCGGCACGCACATGCGGTACGTCATAGGGGCCGGCAGAGTGGGTGGTTGCGCGTGTCATCACCTTTTCCCCCAGCGAGGCGTACGCGCCTGTATCGCCGTAGAGTTCAGTCTCCACCGCCGTCAGGCGGCCGTTCTTTTTCGCTCCGATCTTGACTCGGATCTGCGTGGCATGCCGTTTCGGGTGGACCAGCAGGCTTTCGTGGCGGTCGAACAGCAGCTTGACCGGGCGTCCGGTCTGGTTTGCCAGCAGGGCGGCATGGATCTGTCCGGTGATGTCCTCCTTGCCGCCAAATCCTCCACCCATCAACTGCCCGATCACCCGCACACGTTCCTCCGGCCAGCCCAGCGCCCGCGCCACCTGTTCGCGATCCTGGTAGGGTATTTGCGAGCCGACATAGATCTCCATCCGTCCGTTCGGCAGGGGCACTGCAATGCTGCACTCCGGCTCGATAAAGGCATGCTCCATGATCGGCGTGTAAAAGGTATGCTCCAGAATGACATCCGCCTCCGCAAAGCCCTGCTCCATGTTGCCTTTGCGAACCTTGATGTGCTTGAGCAGGTTGCCGGTCTCAAACAGGGTCGGAGCATCCGCATCTAGCGCTTTGACCGGGTCGCTGATGACCGGCTGCAGGTCGAACTCCACCTCAACCAGGGCAGCAGCTGTGCTGGCGGCATCCTGTGTTGAGGCCGCGACGATGGCTATGGCATCCCCCAAGTACCGGACGCGTTCGCCCACCCCAACCATGACCGGCCAATCCGGGATGACCAGCCCGTGGTAATGTTCGCCGGGGATATCCTGGGCGGTGAGAACCGCCGCGACCCCCGGGGAAGCGAGCGCCTTGGATGTATCGATCGAACGGACGATTGCATGCGGTACCCCGCTGCGTTTCACCGCTGCGAACAGCATCCCGTCAAAGACGAGATCATCCGTGTAAACCGCATCACCCGTTACTTTTTCCACGCCGTCCGGGCGCAATTGGGGATGTCCGATCAGGCGGTATTCGTTAACCGAGCCAGGCAGGCTGGGGGGCTTGACCGCCTGGCCTGTCCGCATGGCTTCTGCTGCAGCCTGGATGGCATTCTCGATCGTCGGATAACCAGCACAGCGGCAGAGGGTATCTTTCAGTGCAGTTCGGATGTCTTCCCGGGAGGGGTCCGGTTTTTGTTGCAACAGGGCATGCGCCGTCATGATCTGGCCCGGGATGCAAAATCCACACTGGACAGCTCCATAAAGAAGAAAGGCTTCCTGCAGGGGGTGGAGCTTGATTTCTCCATTAACGGTGCCTGCCAGGCCTTCGATCGTAACGATTTTCTTCTCCGCCGCGCGTTCCGCGGGATAATTGCAGGAGAGGATGGGTTCACCGTCAACCAGGACGGTGCAGCTGCCGCACTCGGCTTCGTTGCAGCCAATCTTGGTACCGGTCAAATGCAGCCGGTTACGGAGAAGTTCGGCCAGGGTTTCGCCGGGTAGCGTAGCAAGAGTGTACTTCTTTTCATTAACAATAAATGTGAAATCATTTCCTACTGCCATTCTTAATCCATTTCTGCCCTTTTCCAGGCAGTCTCGAGACATACTTCCAATAAATTATCGATCAGATGGGCGCGATATTCCGCGCTGGCACGCTGGGCGCTGCTGCGAAAATGGACTTGTTTCAACAAAGCCGCCCTGGCGGTCGCATATGTCTCCGGTGAATAAGGCTGGCCGCGCAGGCTGTCTTCGGCTGCACTTGCCCTCCACGGGGTCGGACCTCCGGGTCCCACTGCAATGCGTACCTCCCGGATGAGTCCGGATTTTCGCTCCAGCCAGACTGATACATTCAGGATGGGCAGAGCAATTCCCTGGGCGCGCATGATCCGGCGAAAGGCGGAAGCCTGATGGGCCGTTCGCACCGGCAGATGAAAGCCCACCAGGATTTCACGCTGTGGGTCGACCCGCGATTTCCCGGGTCCCAGGAAAAGTTCCGCCACTGGCACCATACGGCGGCCCTGCAGATCGGCAATTTCAGCCTGTGTCTGGAGCACCATCAGGGCAATGGTGCCATCCGCGGCCGGTAGGGCATGCACCACGTTACCCCCCAGGGTGGCAGTATTGCGCACCTGCGGTCCGCCCACCAGCTGTGCTGCCTCGACCAGCGCCTGGGCATGCTCCCGGACCGGCTCCGAAAGAACCATGTGGCTGAGTGGAACCGCAGCCCCGATGAATAACGTCTTCGCGCGAATTTCTAGAGCGGTCATTTCGGGGATGGTGGTCAAGTCCACCAATGTGTGAACGGGCGGGCGATGCCCTTGTTTGAGGTCCAGCAGCAAATCCGTCCCCCCCGCAATCGGGCAGGCAGGGCCGGGAGCGGAAGCCAACCGGGCCAGGGCTTCTTCTACAGTTTTTGGGCGAAGGTATTCTTGCCAGAGGTTCATGGAATCACGATGCTCCATAACGAGCAGGTGCACACGACGCGTGGCGACAATTCGAATTTCTGGTGGGAGGATTTGCGTTGGGATTGACTGGGTCTTGGGAAAATCTCATGGTTCCAAAAACCTACCGTTAAGAGATTGTCATACAACTGCCTTATTATAAGCTAAAAATCTCCCGGCTGCTGAATATGCAGCCGGGAGATTTATCAAGGAGGTTTTCTTACAACAAATTACTTTTCCGGAGCCTGAACTTCCTCCACCGGAGCCGCAACATTCTCGAGCGCCTGGATCTCACGGTAGGTCAGGGTCCAGGCGGTGGAGGTGTAGATCCTGTACCAGCCGTTGACCAGGGTCAGCGGGGCAAAGACGATCAGGAAGAATAACGGCAGGGCTGCCAGGACACCCAGGATCCAGGCCAGCGGGCCGCTGGCAAAAATGCTGGTGATCCCGAAAACGGCCAACCCGGGGATAAATGCCACGATGACGGCCGGCAGGGCCAGCACGATATAGGCAGGAATGAGCAAGAAGAACACAATTAATCCAGCGATCCCAAAGCCGATCCCGATGCCAAGCATGACCAGCCACATCAAGCCGGCGCTCTTCCAATTGCGTTTGAACATATTCCAGCCAGCCCGGAATGATTCGCCAATGCCGGCATCTTCCAATGCCGCCTTGCGGACAAAGAACTGGCGTAGCAGGCTAAGCGTTACTGCGATAACTATGAAGGCCAGGATGAACAGGAAGGCACAACCGATGGCGGTAATGACACTTCCCGCGACGGCTAATCCGGACCCATTTCGGACACCCAGGTAAGCCAGGAAACCCAGGCCAGCTAGGATCGCCATGAGCAGGAGCGCTGGCAGGCTGACGATCAGGTCAATCACCCACATCCGGAACGCCCTCCGGTTCCAACCCAGCTTCCAACCCTGCCGGAAACTGACCTTTACACCGGTGCGCTCATGCTCATCCACCATGCGAATGACGGCTGTCTCGGTAGGATAATGGACCAGGGCCAGCAGGAATGCGACGATGAGAATGAAGAGAAACAGGCCGGCACCGATCCAAACAAATGTGGCAATGTACTGGCCTGGATGGAGCAGGAGCGGCTCGATATTCTGCTGGAACCAGATATACAGGTCATGCAGGAAGGGCGAGCTGTTCCAGTTGATTCCCGGGTTGCCGTTACTGCCGTTGAAAGTGGAATTGCTAGCGCCGTTGCCGCCGCCACTCCCCCCGCTGCCGCTTCCGGTGGTCAGCGCGAGCAGGATGCCGAAGATCCATAGGATCCGGTAGCTCCAAAGGATCTGCCAGGCACGTTTGAGGATTTTTCCGATGTCGATCATTTTATTTCTCCTTTTCTAATAAACCAATCCGATCGTAGAACCAATTGGTAGTGGCAACTTTGGTCGCTCATCATGAAATGCATCAGCGATTAGGCCGCATTTTTCATTTTTATAGGGCGCGGGCGTCCTTGAAACCACCAGACTGACAGCCAGCACCAATACAACAGAACGATCAGAGCCTGCCAGAGGAACCCGTCCAATAGATTCACGGCGAAAACATTCAACGTGTTCATCAGGGAGAGCTCTGGCAGCGTAATGACAACCCGGCTACCAAACAGGCTCGAAATGCCTGTGAACCAGATCACCTCCTGCCCGCCGTTCAACCATTTGGCAGTCTGCCCCAGCAGGCCGGTCATTTGCACTGCGGTCACTGCGTTGGTCATTGTAAATACCGTTTGGATGAAGAACCAGGCTGCCAAAATCCCTGCCGGAACCAGCCACCAGGCCAGGCTGCTTGGCTGGGCAGGTAATTCACCCATCCTCCGGCGCGGCAGATTGAGTACCAGGTTGGAGGTGAAACGCCTGGCGGGCAGGAAATCCGGGGTGGGGTCTGCCTGCAGCATGTCCGATACACTCTGGAGCTCTTTCAGTTCATTCCGGCAGGCTTCGCAGCCTGTCAGGTGATGTTCCATTTCCAGCAGGCGGCTACCATGCAGTTCACCGTCCAGGTAGGCATTTAGAAGTGCACTCATATCTTCATGCATATTCCTTCTCCAATTGCAGCAGGTCACCTTTCAGCAGTTCCCGCAGGCGGTTGCGGGCATAGTTAAGGCGGGACATGACCGTTCCGACCGGTACATCCAGCACACTGGCTATTTCCTGGTAGGAGAGACCGCCGTACTCACGCAGCACCAGCACCGGGCGAGCCGCCTCCGGCAGATCCATCACGGCCAGCCGGACCAAGGCCGCCTGTTCCTTATCGATCAGGATCAATTCCGGGCCGTCTGCCAGGTCTGGTGTCATCGGGATTGCCTCGTCTTCGAGCGCTTCCTCCGGCTTGCGCCGCAGCACGTCCAGGGTTGCATTGATAGCGATGCGGTACAGCCAGTTGCGCAGGGAGGATTGGGGATGGAACGAAGACAGGTTGAGCCAGGCTCGCAGGAAAGCTTCCTGTGCCATGTCTTCCGCCAGCCCGGCATCCCCGCACAGGCGGTAAACCACCCGCACCACACCGGGATAGTACCGGCTGGCCAACTCGCCGAAGGCATTCCGGTCGCCTAGTTGGGCCTGTGCTATCAGGGCGTTTTCATCTTCCAAAACTTGGGGTGATGCCACCTGCCATCCTTTTTGCCTTTTGAATTGCTTTCATAAACTTAACGGGAACCCTCTCCATTTTATTCGGAATCCAATTCAGCCCAATGTTATCGCCGAAACTGGTCATTTTTACCACCTTTTACCCATTTCTTTGCGGACAGGCAATCTCAGATTGGTCATATTCCACACGAATCAAACCCAAGCTTTTAGGATACCAAAACCTTGGTGAAGCACATACAATGTATTCAGCAGATCAGAATCCTTCTCATTCCTGGACCTGCACGAATTCGAGAGTGAAAATGTTACTGGGACAATACAAATTACTCCTGGACGATGACCACCAGTTGGTGCTCCCCGAAGCCTTCAAAGGACTATTCGAGGACGGCGCCTACGTAACACGCGGCTTCGAACAAAACCTGCTGCTGATGAGCGTCAATGAATTTCAAGCAATTTATGAGCGGGTGGCCGGATTGAATTTAGCCGACCCGCTTGCACGTCTTTTACATCGATTGATCCTTGGAAATGCCACCAAGATTGAGGTAAGCGCATCCGGGCGTGTCTGTCTTCCGCAGGATTTGCTGTCATTTGCCGGCCTGGAAAAAGAGATCGTCCTGGTTGGACAGGGCGAATATTGTGAGGCCTGGGCGCCGGTGAATTGGGAAAAACAAACCACCATTTTGCTCGATACTGCTGCCAACTCCGCACGGTTTGCCCAACTCGATCTGGCTTTGTGTTAAAGCCCTGGCAAGCCCGCCTTGATCGCATTTTGACTACGATGAGGATACCATGAGCGAATTTGATTACACTTTGGCGACCGACTTCGACCGTGCCTGGTTAAATTTCGAACTGGATCTGCCTCTTAGGCCCGGCACGCGTGGAGAGCCCAATCCCTTTTACATTGCCCGGCCAGGCAACCCCATCGCTGAATTAATCGATGCGCTCATGGCGCCTTTTTACCGGCCTCCCAAGTTCTTCTTCTCCGGGCATCGCGGCTGCGGTAAATCCACCGAATTGCTGCATTTAATGGCCAACCCCGGGATCCAGAGAAAATACTGGCCGGTCAACTTCTCCATCCGTGAAGAAGCAGACATTATTGATTTGGATTTTCGTGACATCCTGCTTGCCATCGGCGGTCGCATGTTCCGTGATTACCGAAAAGCCGGAGGCAAATTACCCGACCAGCTGCTTAAGGAACTGAACGGCTGGCGTGGCAAGGTGGAAGAGGAAGTCAAAACGATCCATTCCGGGCGGGCCGGTTTTGAACTCGGCGCAGGCTTGGATGCCTTCTTTGCAGGTACCGGTCTGAAAATGAAACTCGAACCGGCCACCCGGGCCGAATTAAGGCAGGTTTTCGAGAAAGATATTACCGGCTTGATTACCGTGATCAACAATATTGCAACCGCCATCTACAGCAAGGAGCATCGCATTCCGCTGGTCCTCATCGACGACCTCGATAAGCCCAATCTGGACGAGGCGCGCGCTATCTTCCATGATCGCCGTGAAATTATGATGCAGCCGAACTGCGCCATCATCTATACCGTATCCAGCGCGTTGTTTTACACCAAGGAATTCGAAGCCATCCGGGATCAGGCCATCTTCCTGCCGAATATAAAATTGCATCCCTTTGCCCAACCGGACGTGCGCGACCGGGATGGTTTCCAAACCTTGCGACGGTTTGTCTATGTCAGGATGAATCCCAACCTGATCGATGGCCAGGCCCTGGAGCTGGCCATATCCTATAGCGGCGGTGTATTCCGCGAAATGGCCCGGATTATGCGGACTGCCATCGGGCGTGCCAGGCGTCGTAATTCTCCCAAAGTTGAAATGATCGACGTGGAATGGGCCGCTACCGAGATCCGCAATGAATACCGGCGTATTTTGGATGAAGGCGATATCGAGATATTAAGAAGGGTCCATCAACAGAACCGCCTCGAATACGACGAACGTCTGCGGCCGTTATTACAGTTGTTGGCAATTTTGGAATACAGGAATGGCGAGAACTGGTGCGATATCCACCCTGTTCTTAGGAAATTGATAGAATGACCGAACCATATCTGTCTATCCCCATTGACCCCCCCCCGATCGAACCCTTTGAAGACCGGATAGATATCCTATATCACGAACTGGAGCTGGCCGCCAAGTGGCAGCGCCCGTCTGTTTTACTGGCAATCTACAGCTCGGAAGACGTCAGGGCGGATGCCGATATCGCCTTGGAGAATCGCCTGCACGCGCTGGGCCAAAGCGCTTATCACATAAGAATAAAGAATCAAAAAAGCCCGGATGTTTCCTCGCTTATTTCCGAATTGACGGATTTTGACAACGTGGTCTTCTTTGTCGAGGGTCTGCGCTGGGAAGCTGGCATCGATGACCATTGCACCTATCACAATTTAAACAAAAGCCGGGAGTTCTTTATCGAGAATCAGATCCGGGTTGTCTTCTGGTTGACCGAAAACGAGGCGATCGACCTGGCACACTTTGCGCCTGATTATTGGTCGTTCCGCCATAGAGTGATCGAGTTCGTCGAATCCCCCAAATTGGCCCAGATCCCTCCACAAGGTTTGGATTCTGCTATGCAGGGCAAGACAGATTTCACAGAACCCACCGAGGACCTGGATGCCAAAATTGCTTTGCGGATTGCACTGTTGGCCGACCTCCCCAATGACAGCGAATCAACTTCCACACGGGCTAATCTTTTATTGACCCTGGGCATGCTACACTGGCGCAAGGGGGATTTCGAAAAAGCCAATCAAGTCCTGAACACCGCCCTCGACCTGGCTGCCGGGCTGGAGGACGCCCGCTTTGAGGCGTCCTGCTTCAATGCCATCGCCCTGGTCGATACAGACCTGGGGAGGACCGAAGAGGCCGTTCAGGCTTTCAAAAATGCCATC
This sequence comes from uncultured Chloroflexia bacterium, assembly GCA_963772245.1. Classification (GTDB taxonomy): domain Bacteria; phylum Chloroflexota; class Anaerolineae; order Anaerolineales; family Villigracilaceae; genus UBA877. Next base: position 429,384 of record CAVYWB010000005.1, read on the forward strand.
AGCCTGGCACCAGAGCAAATCTCCCCCTGGAATAATCTGGGAAATTTGTATAGAAAACTGGAACGAAATGAAGACGCCCTCGCCGCATTCCAAAAAGCGGTCGACCAAAATCCTTCGGATTCCATCGCCTGGAATGGTCTGGCCAATTTGCACCTGGCTCTCGGCCATTCTGATGATGCCATATATGCCTTTCTGAAAGCGGTAGAATTCTCCCCCAATTATGCCCCCTCCTGGACTGGCTTGGGGAATGCCTATATGGTGGAAGGTCTGCAAGACGAAGCCCTGGCAGCGCATCTGAAAGCGATCGAGATCGATCAACAAAACATCGACTCCCGCTTTGCCCTGGGGGATATCTACAAGCTGCAGGGAAAAACCGAGGATGCCAGTATGGTTTACCGGACCGTAATAGAAATGGATCCCGAAAATGCACAGGCTTGGAATAAATTGGGAGACCTCCATTACAGCAGTGGGGCATACGAAGAGGCCCAACACACCTACCAAAAAGCAGTGGACTCCGACCAAAATTGCATTCCGTCTTATGGCAACTTGGCGTCAATCTACATCCAACAAGGACGACTGGAAGAAGCCATCCCATTGCTCCAGAAGGGCATCAAACTCTCGCTGGATAACGCCGATACGATAAGACTCTGGAACCAATTAGGAGATGCTTACCGCCACCTGGATGATTACGAGCATGCCATGGCCGCTTACCACAGCGCCGACGCACTGAACCCGGAAAAAGCCTCCACTCTGCCCGAATCATCTTCCGCCGAACCGGATACGCAATTCATCCCCTCCAAGGATATTTCCCTACAACCACTGGCGAATTTCAAACTCAGGTGCATGCAGGAACAAACTTTGCAGCCGGAGCAACCCGGACCCAATGTGACCTGCCCTCCCGAAGACATGCCTGCCATGGATGGAAAAGCATCCATCCCTGGCAGAACAAAAACAATTTTTTCCTGGCTGGATGGGCTTGCTTCATTTATGTCCACTTTTCACCAGCCTGAAATTAGCACAGCAACCGCAATGGATCCGGCAGGCACCGGGAACCAAGCTGGGCTGGTTGAGGTGCTGGAAACGGGATCCATCCAACCGGATGAGCCCTACCCGGTCTATACCGAAGACGAGCCGGTCCAGTCTGGCGAGCCAGATACAACTAGTTCTGATGAAACATCGCCTTCCCTTTCGGGCAGCCCATCCGCCTCGGATTTGCCAGTCATCACTGAAGAGGAGCCCTCTACGCCGGCTGAGGAGGTCAGCCCCACTAGCCCGGTGGTGGAAGAGGAAAATGCGCATCTCTGGAACGAGTTGGGAAGGATTTATCTAAACACTGGGGCGTTTTCTGAAGCCATTGATGCGTTCAAAAAAGCCATTGAACTGGATGCGTCCGACGGATGGTCATATAACAACCTGGCGGCCCTGTATACTCGCCAGGGGCATTACGAAGATGCCGTCCCGCTGTATCAAAAAGGGCTTGATAATCTTGGGGAGCCACGCGACAAAGCCCTGCTCTGGAACCGGCTGGGGGATGCCTACCGGAAATTGGATGAACCCCGCCAGGCTGCAGCGGCTTATCGAAAAGCCATGGAAATTGATCCAAATAATGTCTCCTTACTTACCCGGGCGCGGCTCAGTTTGCTTGGGAATTGTTGGGCCTGATCTTATATGTTTCCCCAAGCGAGGCTTCCATGAGTGAACTCGAAATTTGGAACGAATTGGGAAATATCTATTTCAACACCGGCGCGTACGACGAAGCCATTCGCACGTACCAGAAGGCGATCGAGCTTGACCATGGCTGTGGCCAGTCTTTCAGCAACCTGGCCTCCATTTATATCCGCCAGGGACGCTTTACAGAAGCGATCCCCATGCTTGAGAATGGGATCGAAATGTTGGAAGATTCAGGCTCCCAGGCCGTGCTGTGGAACCAGTTGGGTGAAACCTACCGCAGGTTGGAAGATTACGATAATGCCATTGCCTCGTACCGGAAAGCCGCTGAATTGGACCCGGAAAACATCGCCTACCAGGATAACCTGGCCGAGGCCGAACTGGACGGGCAAAGGCCCGTATCGCATCCCTCCTCCTCTATCGAAGGTTCCCAGGCCGGGATCGTCAGTTGGGTGTTCAAGAACCGCGGCTTGGTTTACCCGGCTGATGATGAAGAATTGTCCGGTACACCCGGCATGTCCCCTGTTGTCCTCGGCAGCCGCATCCTCACGGATGGGCCCAATCAGGCACATCCCACCCGCAAACCCACCGGGCTGGCTGGCGATTTTTCTCCCGCTGGCGAACCGGCAGGCAAAGCACCAACTAATGCACATGCAGATGGTTTGTTAAGGCTGGGGCTGAACCACTGGCATAAAAAGGAGTATGAAAAAGCTATCCAATTCCTAGAAACCGCCCTCGACATGGTCGTCAGGCCGAAGGACAATTTTCTGGAGGCGCTCTGTCATTACGCCATCGCCCTGGTTGAAACGGACCTGGGTAAAATCGTGGAGGCCATCCAGTCCTATCAAAGTGCCGTCTCCCTGGCTCCGGAACATATTTATCCCTGGAACAGCCTGGGCAATTTGAATTGCATGCTGGACCGGTACGATGATGCTCTGGCGGCCTTCCGGGAAGGGATTGAACACAACCCCAAAGATGCGATCAGCTGGAATGGTCTGGGGGATGTTTACCACAAGCTCGGTCGTTTTGAAGATGCCATCGCAGCCTATCAACTCGCAAACGTGTTTGAAAAGCAAGCCGTGGAGCCGGATGCTCTCAAGGAATATGAAAAATCGATCGATGCCTGCCGGATGAATCCGGAAGTCTGGAATGAAGCGGGAAATATTTATTACCGTACCGCGGCTTTCGATGATGCGATTGAATCCTACCAAAAGGCAGTTGAGCTCGACCCGTCCAACGTGACCTTCCATGACAATCTGGAAAAGGCCAAACAGACTAACGAAGGGGCGGATGACAGGGACGAAGCCGCCGTGCCGGAAATCTCCCTGAAGGATCTTCAGCACTCCGAAGCCACCACCGCAAGAACAGCTCCTTCAGAAACTGAGGATCAAATGGAGCTTCCCTCGGAAGCCGACCAGACTGATCAGGCGCCTGAAAAAGCCGAAAACCCGGAGGAGCTGTCTGGCCTGCCAGGCCCACAGGCAGGGCCCGAATTTGAAGCCTCATATTGGGTATTCACGAACGGACCAGCGCCTCAATATAATACTGTGGATGCGGGGACGGTGGCCGGCACTGGTGAACCTGTTCCGGTTTATTCCACATGTTTGCAGAATGAGCCCGCCTTCCCGGATAATTCCGCCCGATCGGGCAGCAATGTGGATACCACTGCTTTAATGGTTCAATTGACACCCCGATCCGCAAATGCGATCAAGACTGATGAAAGAATCTCAACGGCACCGCTAAATAACGAACCAAAAGGTCCATCTGAAGTAGAGGCTCTGGAAGCTCCCGAGCCCTCCGCCTCTTCAGTGGAGGCCAATTCCGGCAGTCCGGTAGATCCGGCAGTGCCGCCAGTCAATCAAACCGGAGACCAGGCCCCGGCTACCTCGCATGTGCTGGAAAATGACATAGCCGCCTACCGCAGGATTACGGAATTAAACCCCAGGAATGATCGCGCTTGGGATGTCCTGGGTAACATTTACGAAACAGCCGGGATGCACAGTGAGGCGATCTCCGCTTTCGAACAGGCAATTACCCTTTCCCCACGGAAAGAAACGTATCATTTCCATCTCGGCATCGCACACGCCTACCAGATGCATTATGACAAAGCCATTCTGGCTCTTCAAAACAGCATTGAACTGAATCCCAATTTCGTGCTTGGTCATTGTGCCCTGGCGGCAAATTATCGCCGGCTTGGAAATGAAGCCGAAGCTCAGAAACACATCGAAATCGCCCGCCCGAGCATGGAAGTTGAAAAAGAATATAACCGGGCTTGTTTCGAATCGATCAGTGGGAATGCTGACGAAGCATTTGCCCTACTCGAGAAGGCCTTCGAGAAAGACCAAATTCAAATAGCCATGCTGCGCAGCGACCCGGACCTCGATTTCATCCGCAGCGATGCGCGTTTTGAACCGTTGATCTGTAAAATCATGGACGCCGGCAAGTAGCATTCTGGCGTATTGGGAATTGCATGAGAAAGAATACGGGGGTGGTGAGCCGACAAAGCCCGTTCACCACCCCATATTGAATTCTATTTTATGGCAGCACCAATGGCACATCTTCAAAAGGATGAGGAACTACCCGCACGGGCAGATGGTATGCGGCGGATATCAAATCTGGAGTCAACACCTCTCGGGCGCTGCCCGCGGCCTTGACTTCCCCAGCCACCAGCAACACAACCCGCTCAGCGTAACGGGCCGCCAGGTTCAAATCGTGCAGTGCAACCAGCACAGCCAGATTGTCAGTGTGGGCCAGCTTGCAGATTGTCTGCATCAGGCTGACCTGGTGCTGTAAATCCAGGTGGACAGTTGGTTCATCCAGAAACAGGATGGGGGTGGATTGGGTCAACGCACGCGCCAGTAAAACGCGTTGCTGCTCCCCACCGGAGAGTTCGCCCACTTGCCGTTCGGATAGCGCAAGCGCGTCCACCCTCTCAAGTGACAAACGGGCAATCTCCTCGTCCTTTTCAGAAACATGTCCGAGAAAATTGAGGTAAGGAGTCCTGCCAAGCAGGACAGTCTCCCAGACCGTAAACGCCGGCGGCATGGAAACCGCCTGCGGCACAACCGCCAGGTGACGGGCGCGCTGCATGACTGGCAGGGAGAGCAAATCCACCCCATCCGCCGCCACTTTCCCTGCCTGAAGCGGGATGACCCCGCTGACTGCCCGTACCAGCGTGGATTTTCCGGCTCCATTCGGTCCGATCAACGCTAGCACCTGGCCCGATTGCACTTCGAGCGAGACGGAAAGCAGTACCCGGCGCTTTCCATAGGAAACCGACAGCTTTTCAATCTTCAACATGACTGTTCACCAATAACCCTGGTTCTTTGAACGTCGTAGCACCCACAGGAAGAATGGCACACCAAACAAGGCTGTCACGATTCCGAGCGGGACTTCCTGCGGGGCGATGATCACGCGCGCCAGCACATCCGACAAGAGCAGCGCGGCAGCACCACCTAACAAGCTGAGCGGCAGTAGTCGGCGGTAATCTGGACCGAACCACATGCGCATCACATGCGGAACGATAAGTCCGATGAAGCCTATGATGCCCGAAAACGAGACTGCTGCGGCAGTAGCCAGTGAGGCTGCCACCAGGATCAGGGCCCGCGTATGTGTGACCTGCATACCGAGTTGCTGGGCCTGGTCATCACCGAATTGCAGCAGGTTGAGGGCATGTCCGCTCAAAAGCAGGATCCCCATACCGATGGCGAGGTAAGGCAGCATGGTCAGCACCGGCCCCCACCCGGCCTGCGTGGAACCGCCCAACAGCCATGAGATTGCCTCGTGCAGTTCGCCGGTGGAGCGCAACATCAGGAAGGATGTCACGGCGGTCGCAAAGGAGCTGAAGGCCACTCCGGCCAGGATCAGGTTGGTCGTTGGGACGGTTTTTCCAATACGTGCCAGGGTATAGACGAGCAGTACGGTTACCAGCGCGCCAAGAAAAGCCGCCGCCGGAACGGCCAGCAGGCCCCAGTATGTGTACGGCCACTGTACGTTCATAGCCAGCACCGCTCCCAACCCTGCACCGGAGGCCACACCGATCAGGTAGGGATCGGCCAGTGGGTTGCGGAACAGGCCCTGGTAGGCCGCGCCGGAGCCGCCCAATGCCGCACCGGTCAGCAGGACCAAGGCAGTGCGCGGCAGGCGCAGCGCCAGGATGATGGTGGCAGTCTGGCTCACCACTTGGGCTGGCTGGCCGGTGAACAAACGCCAGATATCAGTGAGTGGGATATAAACCGCTCCAACTGCGATGGACAGGATCACCGTCAGCAGAAGGAAAAGCAGCGTATAGAGAAAAGGAAGGAATTTCATAATTTAAATCAAAATCCCCTGTCTGTAAGGCAGGGGAGGAAGGATTGGCGTTCCGACAAGCCGTTCCCACCTCCTTTCCACGAGAGTATGATGGTGGAACTGGTCGGGGCGGGCGGCCTGACTTATCAGCTTTTTTCTGAGGTCAAATTGACTGACTTCTGGTTGCTGATTTACAGTTGCGGGACAGTGCCGGACTTAAACCGGCTTCGCGCTTGGGCCTTCCCATCCGGGGGCAAGGCACCCTGACCATTATTCAATTGTGAATGTATTGTATGCGCGCTTGGTGAAAACGTCAATTAGCACGGCTGATTAGTATTACTCTATAGGAAGGATGTATGATATTCACCCATGCAACTCCCAAATGGCTTGGATTGTCATGGTTTTACACCGGTCTTTTTTCGTTCCCGAAATACTAATATGGAAAGAATGACCAAGACGCCAACCGTCAAAACCAGGCCGGTAAGGATCGAAATTACATATGGAGGATCAGGGCGATTCACCAGCGGGACGATCACAACATCGGTGAATTTTTCCAGAACCTTGCTGGACATGGTGGCAAGACGCCAGGCCCGTGAATGCAGGAAAAGATCATAACCAATAAATCCTAATCCAATGAGTACAGCCACTCTTTCCAGCCAGCCTTCATCCTGCATTGTTTTTATCCATTTCTGGAATTGTAGGCTGGCCAGGATGACCAGGAATACCACCGGGACAATAATGAACCGGGTCGGAGCACGCTGGGAATCCATGAAAGGAATGTGGGAATTGAATATGGGAAGGTATACATCGCCCACGGAGAAGAAAGCCATTACCAATATGGGAAAAAAAAGAAGGCGGTAGCTCTTCTCATTGACCCAGGTCCTGCAAACACCAAAATAGATCATAAAAAGAAAACCGATTAACCCGAGATAATAATCAACCTCCCAGCCGCCGATCTGGCCGGAGGGAGTATTGAGTATGTAGGGTGGATGAAGTACCGCAAAGGAGTCGAGCATGTGCGAAACGGATAAAAAGCCGTATATGAATTGCACTCCTCCTCCGTTGTAATACTGGATTGCGAGCGGCAGCAGCCGCAGCATGCTGATGAGAACGCTGGCAATAAACGCTTGAATGACTGGAATCCAGAAGCGCGGTTGGAATAATGCAAGTAATATCAGGAATGCCATGCAATATAAAAAGAAATGCACTGCGCCTTGTAAATTAATGGCCAGCATGGTCAAAGCCACCCCGAAAACCCAGCCCCAGCCTGTTTTCTCCCCTTCCAGCATTCGCAATACAAGCAAAATAAAAAAAGGTAGAAGGAAATATCCCACCCATTCCATGTGACCCACTACGTAGTGGTCAGTGATATGGCCGTTGAAATTAAAAAGGAGGAATAGTGCGATAAAAGAAACCAGCGAAAGATGGTAGCGCCTGCGGATCAACAACAGGCCGATAAATCCAATTGTAAAAAAGATCCACACGTTGATCACAACATATTTGGCTGGATCAACCAGGTTCAGCAGCAGCAGTTGGGGAGATAAAGGCCGGTCCGGCCTCCCCAGGTAGCGATCCGGGACAAAGAGGGGGGAACTGCCATGCATCGGCAGCTGTCCGGATCGAAAAGCATTCGTCAAGAACACCAGCATGGGGTCGACAATGTTGTGCCAGTCCCCCATATCAAAACGGTTATTGAACCAGTTCAGGAAATATCCCCAGTGCAGGATCCCAACGGCGAATAACACCACCAGGAAAAACGATACAATCCATTTTGCCAGGGGGGTTTCCGCCGGTTTAAAAAGGCTGTCCAGCATCTTTTGTCCGGATAGTCCAAGCTTCTGCACGGTCCGATTGACCATATCGCCTCTTGTTAATTAAGGGAAGTGGCAAAAAGTTGTCTTTGCTTTTATCGCAGTATGCGCCCGCCGGAGATTCTGCAATTATCATTCGCAAGGCAATCCAACTAAGCCCATTATATGCCATAGCCTTTGGTTTCACCATGCAGCATGCGGAGATGACATTTGTTCCTGTGACTCGGCCGGATTTGCCAATGGTACAGGTTTGATGAGCAATATCGGCACCCGAACGCCTCCGCACTGGCCAGGAATTGAGGTGTGACTGCCTGTGTTATAATTTGCAGGACGAATAGGAAACAAGTTCGTCAGTCAGCCAGTTTTTTATGTCTGCTTCCCCATCCCCAAATCAGGACACGCCAAAACTGACCATACAGTCGCATTCCACTGCCCATTCGGGTTCCATGCCCGGAATGTCTGGCGCGCTTGGCAGCAATTATCTCCGATATTCCCTTTGGCTGGGTGCGATCACCGGTTTCGTGATTTCATCCGCCCTCTGGGCAGATGATATGGTCCTGCTCATCCAGGCGCATATTGCCTATCCCTGGATATCCTGCCTGGCCGGAACGATATTGTTCATCGGTGTTTGCACTTCGGCAGCCCTGCTTACCTGGCTGGTGAACAGGGCACTCCTAGGCATCGTTTTTTGGGTGCTGGCAGGCCGCCTGATGGCTGTATTGCTCATTACCATACCCTTAAAGATTGCCCCCGGCGTGATGTTTATCTTTGAACCAGGGCTGCAATCCAGGTTGCCAGCCTATGCCGTCAACAGCACATTTCGAAGCTGGGATTGGTTTGGTACTGTTGTGCTGGCCATCTTCTTTGGGATCCTCGGTTTGCTGCAGCTTACTTTAGTTGACCAGTCCGTCCCTGCCGTCAGCCCGGCCGGACGCCTGACCGCATATTTCGTATTTGTCCCCATCGTTCTTCTGGCAAGCGTGATGGTCGGCGATATGATCAACCAACAACTGCGTGCACCGCTGCTGGCAACCAATCAATTAATCCAATTTGCGATCGATCATGAGAACACCAAGGTGGATCCGGCCATTGCCCGCCAGATGCAACTGAGCACCATCGATCCCATTGCCAGGCTGATCAACCGGCCGCGCCGGCTCTTCCTCGGCAAGTACGATGAAACTTTCTCACAAGTCGATGTACTGATCGATTTTGGTGGAGAGTGGGTTGACTGTACCACGGTTAACTTGCAGCCGGTGTATTGCCAAATTGAGTAAAAATCCATAAAAGGAATGTATGCCTGTTACCCCCACCCGTAACCGGGTCATCAACCCTGAAAATATCACGCCTGCCCCGCTGCGCCGGCCGGAGTGGATCAGGGTACGCGCCCCTTCCGGCGAAACGTACGAACAATTGCAGACACTGATGCGCTCCAAGGCGCTGCATACCGTCTGCGAGGAAGCCATGTGTCCGAATATGGGTGAATGCTGGGGCTCGGGCACGGCCACCTTCCTGATGCTGGGGGACGTATGCACGCGCACCTGCGGTTTTTGCGACATCAAACACGGCCGCCCCGAGGCGCTGGACTGGCTGGAGCCGGAGCGCGTAGCCCAGGCGGTTAAATCTATGCAGTTGAAACACGCCGTCATCACCTCCGTCAACCGCGACGACCGCCGGGACGGCGGTGCGCCGATCTTTGCCATGGTCATCCGGCGCATTCGCCAGCTTTTACCGGGCTGCTCGGTGGAAGTGCTCATCCCCGATTTCAAGGGGTCGTTGGAAGCCCTCAAGATCGTCATGGATGCGCGCCCGGAGATCCTGAATCATAATGTGGAAACCGTGCCGAGGCTGTTCAAGCAGGTCCAGCCGCAGGACCATTATGAGTGGAGCGCAGCCATCCTCAGCAATGCCAAGAAAATGGACCCGGACGTGCTGACCAAGTCAGGCATCATGGTCGGGCTGGGTGAGGAATTGGAGGAAGTCAAGGCGGTCATGCTCGACCAGCGCAGTTGGGGCGTGGACATACTGACGATCGGCCAATACCTGCAGCCTTCTAAAAAGCATCTGCCGATTGCCCGCTATTACAACCTGGATGAGTTCAAGGAATTGCGCGACTACGGTCGTGAAATCGGCTTCCGCTGGGTGGAGGCTGCTCCGCTGGTGCGCTCGTCTTACCACGCCGCCGAACAGGTGCGTGCGCTGAGCGCAGTACATCGGAAGTTATATGGGGAAAGTTCCGTAGTTGACGATTAGCAGTTTTCTGATCCCCTTGGTGACCCTTGGTGCCCTTTGTGGTGAAAGGTTTTCAGCTTTCAAAATGAAATGGTATTTTGTAAGGTAGTTATGTTACTGAATTCAACGCCTCTACAAACATCCCCATCATTTTTTCCAAATTGATCTCGTCCCTGACAATCCGATAACTTTCGGCGCCCATGCTTCGTAAACGGCTCACATCTGAAAGCGCTGATTGCAGGCTGCCCGACAGGGCCGGAAGGTCATCCGGCGGAATCTGCCAGCCGTTTTCGGTTCTGACCAACTGGTCATTCGTGCCGTCCCCTCGCCCCATGATGACCGGCAGGCCGTACGACATGGCTTCCTGCACTGCCAGCCCGCCCGTGCCAGGCAGCACAAACAGATCGGCGGCGGAAAAATAAGCGGCCAGATCCGCCCCGTGTTTGGTGCCGGGAAATTGAGCTGTCGGGTAGACCGTCCGGGCAATAGCCTGCAAAGCCTCCCGCTCCGGCCCGTCCCCTACGATAACCAGGCGCGGCTGCAGCTCTGCAGGCAGCCCCGCGCAGGCTTGCAGGAGCAGGTTCACGCGCTTGCGGGCCTGTAACCGTCCCACAAAGAGTACGGATGGTCTCCCATCAAATCCTGACGGGCGGGAAGGCATTGGCTGTGACGGTCGCCTTGCGGCCGCGTTGGACGCCACAAAGATCTTATCGGCCGGAAAACCCGTTTGGGCGTATTCCTGCGCACCCTTCTGGCTGTAAGTGATCAGCGCGTCGAACGGTTGCAGGAAAGATAGCCGGCGCGATTGGCGCAGGCCGGATAGGGTTCCATTGGGAGGCAGCGCGCCCAGGCCCCAGCCCAACACTGGCTTGCCATGCCGCTTCATCCAGCGCACTGCCGCAGGCGTCGCCAGGTAACGAGGGTTGGCTTCCACAATCAGGGCATTCGGGGAACAATCCTCCAGCCAGCCGATCAAGCCGCACTGGTAGCAAAGATAGAAGGGACCCTGGAACAGGTGTATATTTTGGACGGGAATGAATTCCGCATAATGCAACTGGTCGGTGACGTCAATGGATTCTTGCGGGCGTGGCAGGCCGGCGCATACGCTCAGTCCGCCCTGGCAGGCTTGCGCCAGGGCGTCAAAGAAAACCGCGCGGTAGGAAGGCAGGACACGCTGCTGGAGAGCCAGCTTGCCATTAAAGGTGGCCGGTTTCAATTCCCACCTTCACAGTACTGGTAAATCACTGCCACATCGTCGAGGTATCGTTCGCACCAGGTCGTAGAGGTTTTCAAAGCGGAAAACAGTTGCGGCTGGTTCTCCTGTGAGACCATCAGCAGTTTCACGCCGGTGGCGTTTAGCAGGCTTCCCCAATCCTGGCGGCCCTCACTGATGGCTTGATAAGCCTGCCATTGAGTCACCGGAAAGACCTCGAAGCGTGTGTCGATCCAAGTGGGACGCTGTGGCAGGGCAAATTCCAAGTAACTGGAGAAGCCGATCTCGCTCCACAGCGGGCCGAGCAGATCGGGGTGCTCCGCCAGCCAGGTCGTCGCAGCCATGGGCGTGTTTTCCGTCGCAGGCGGGGCTTGCTTCCACCACTTCTCACGCAGGCCCGGCAGGAAAGCCAGCGGCAGCAGTACGAAGATCAGGCTGAGCAGGATGTTAAAGGCCGGCAAGTTCCGATTCGAACTGACGAGATATTTTATCTCCCAATCTGCCAGCAGACCGGCCGTCAACACTACCAGGATAAAAACGAACCAGATGACGTAGCGCTCGCCCCACAGCGCCAGGATGCCAAAACCCAGGAACCAGGTCCATTCCAGCCGGTCGAGTTTGCGCGCTGATAGTGCCGCCAGCAGCGGGAAAACCAGCAGCCAGACAAAGAAAATATTCATCTGCCAGCCGGAGTTAACCGGTGGCAGCCACTCGGCCGAGAAGAGCTGGCTGGAGGGTACTGTCACGGAATTGAATACATACGTCCAGGCGCCAAAGCCGCGCGGGTTGACCAGCGTAACCAGCAGCACCCCGCCAAAAGCCAATCCCAGGGCGCGCCGGTCTCCTCTGCCCAACACCAGCGCCGCCCCGCTCAGCAGGATCAGCATCACAAAGGAACCATGCAGGTTGACCCACACCAGACTGAGCAACGGCAGCCAATAGACGGATTTCTTTTCCCCATTTTGCCATTTAATCAGTATAAAAAACGCCAGTGCAAAAAGCGGGTAGGCCAGTAACTGCGGTCGCACCGACCAGTTGTTACTGGTGGTCAGAACAGCCGCCAGCAGGAGCAGGCTGGCTCCCAACCGGCCCGACCCGACCCGCCGCGCAGATGCCCATATCAGTGAATACGTTATCGCCAGGAGCACACCCCTCAGCAGCACTGTTAGTGATAGGCCGCCCAGTTGGTATAGCAACCAGAAAAGAACCGCCGCCCCCCAGGACTGGTAATCCACCGGCGTGCCCGTCTGGGTGAAAGTCATGGTATCCAAACGCGGCACCGCGCCAGCTGTCAGAGTATCGTGCCCGATGCGTAGGTACCACCAGTAATCCTGCGGAGTGACCGGCAGCAGGAATGCAATGCTCAGGGCGATCAGCAGGACCAGCCCCAACCACAGAATTGCTGCCGTGTCAAAACGAGATTTCATTTTCTCCACAAAAAGACAATCTAATTCAGCACCGGATTCAATAAAAAAGCGCAATCTACAGGAGTGTCGTAACGACTGAAGTCATTACGACGAAATTGGTTTCGCTACAATATACGCCTTCCAGCCCATTGCCTCCAGCGAAGGGATGGCCGGATAACCCCGCCGCATCCAGCAAATCGTATAACCGGCGGAAGTCAGCGTTTCCCAGGCTGCCCGGCTGGATTCGTGCCCATGCAGTTCCATCAACATGAGCGGGCGCACCTCCGCCAGAACCCGTTGCATGCCCGGGAGGGCCAGCACCTCGCCGCCTTCGATATCCATTTTAACCACTTGCGGTGGTGGGTTGCCCTGCCCATGAATAAACTCGTCCAGCGAGATTCCCGGGACGGTTATTTCGGATTGGTACTGGTCATCACGTCCGGCAGACCCGGCCGCCTTGCCCATCCCACCGGAAGCATGCACCAGGAAGCGCACCGGGCCGCCAGAGGCGGTCACCGCCCCTGCATAAAGACTCAAGCGGTCTTCCATTCCATTGAGGGCCATGTTCTGCCGCCATTGGTCGGCATTTGCTGGCAGGGCCTCGAAGGCATAAACGTGCCCGTCCGGTCCGGTCGCTTTCGCCAGCAGGAGCGATACGTAGCCGATATTTGCGCCCACATCGTAGATGACCGCGCCGGGCGGGATCAGTTCCCGCACAGCCTGCTGCAGCTCCGGCTCATACGTACCCAGCCAGTAATCCTTGTCAATCTGCATATCCAGCAGGATGCTGTAGCCCGCCAGATCACCCGCCACCACCTTGACCTGCGTCAATCCGCTTGGCGCGGCGCGGTTCAGCACGCCTCGGATAACAGCAGCCAGCGGTCTGACCTTGTAAATGGCCTGCTTGACTGAGTTCGGCAAAATCCTGGCGGCAAAGGCCGCGAAATTGAGAAGAATTTTTTTCATTATTACTTTATCGATGAAATCCTATATTTATTATAGGATATTTCACCATCAGGAAGTATCCCATTAGGATATAGAAACCCCTGAAAACAAAGCAGAACAATTATCTTTTTACCCATCGTGAACTTGGTGTCTGCCTATCCCGCGGTGTTCTCCCGCGGGATTGTGTTAAAATCTTTACCAATTCAAATCAACCAAGCAGCACCTCCAGGTAGCATTCCACCATCCGGACCAGCCCAAAGGCTTCTTCGGCGCGCCGCCGGGCAGCTGCACGGAATTGCACCTGGTTCTGTAATATTTCCGCTGCAGCATTCGCAAGTGCAGGTACATCCGGCTGGTCCAGCTTCCAGGGATCACCGCCGTACGGTGCCAGGCGTCCGGAATCTCCGGTTACCATTTCGGACAGCGCACCGGTCGCGAAGCCCGCCACGGGCAAGCCGCACGCCAGCGCCTCAATCACCGAATTCGGGCAGGCCGTGTTCAGGTCGGCAGAAAAGAGCAAGTGGGCCGAACGGTCCAGCGCCGGGATCTGCACGTGCGGCACCAGCCCGGTCCAGCGGATCGGGATGTGGCTCCTTTTCTGCATGTCAGACGCCAGGTCCGCAGAAACCCGCCCAACCACCTGCAGTTCAAGCGGTAATTTTTCGGCCAGCCTTTCTGACAGGTCCAGGGCGGTTTCCAGTCCATTCTCGTACCCTCCCTGCAGGCTGCCTTCCACCAGCAGGAGGCGGAAACGGTCGGACGGGCGTTCATACGGGCCGTCCGGCGTAAAAACTGACAGGTCCACGCCGTTGTGGATGACGGAAGCGGGCACCTTTTCCTGGCCATAGCGTTCCCTCCACCAGCCCTGCACGAACCCGGATTGGTAGATGATCCGGGTGACGAAGCGTGCCCGCAGCAGCGCCAGCAGGCGGTTGCCGTATTCCGCCCGCAGGTGGTGTCGCACACCGGTCGGAAGGCGTTTATGCAGCCAGTTGATGCCATCCAGTCGTTGAACGATCCGCACCCCGCTGCGCCGGGCACGCACCAGGCCGGGCAGGTCGCGCACGCCACCGGTCAGCAAAACCGCCTGGTACGGCGTTTCTCGCAGGTCAAAGCAAGCCTGGTGCCCGCATTTCTCCAGTCCGGCCGCCAGCTTGACCTGGAAGGAGGTGACACCGCCCACATTACTTGCCCTGGGAATGATGCAAATCCGAGCCACGAGCGGATTATACCGTAACGCGCCCATGATATAATTTTGGACAGGAGTAGTCTGATATGTTCAATTTTCAAGGCCCCAACCGCCGCAAGGAAGAAGAACGCCTGCGTGATGAAAACCGCCTGCCCCCCGGACAGTCTTTGACCCTCAAGTTCCCGGTACTGCATTACGGCCCCATACCATCCTTTAATCCCGCCACCTGGGATTTCCGGGTGTGGGGGGAAGTGGAAGAAGAAGTGCAGTGGAATTGGGACGAATTCAACCGCCTGCCGCGCAATCAGGTGACCATTGACCTGCACTGCGTGACGCGCTGGAGCAAGGCAGATACCATCTGGGAGGGCATTTCGGTGCGGACGCTGGTGGAACAGGGCGTTATCAAGCTCAAACCGGCCGCGCAGTTCGTCATGCAGCACGCCGAGTATGGCTTCACCGTCAACCTGCCACTGGCTGTGGTGTTGCAGGATAATTTCCTGCTGGCCACCCATTTTAATGGCCAACCGATCGAACCCGACCATGGCTACCCTTTGCGGGGGGTGGTGGGTGCCATCCCCGGGCGGGATGACCTCCAGACACCCTACCTATGGAAGGGCGCCAAGTGGCTGCGCGGTTTGGAATTTATGAGCCGCGACCGCCTGGGCTTCTGGGAAAAAGCCGGCTACCACAACAACGCGGATGTGTGGAAAGAGCAGCGCTTCGCCTGAGTCTGTAATTACTTTCTTATAAAGAATATGAGCGGTGCTTTCACCGCTCATATTCTTTATGGTATTTTCATCCCTCTCTTCGAGGGATCACAAGGCATCCCAAAGGAAAGTGGGAGCAAGGTTGAGATCAAAGGAACTGCTGTTATGATGAAGGCCGGGTGCCTAAAACCAGCTTGAGATCGACCTTCTGGGAACCACGCATGACGGTCAGGGTGATCGTGTCACCCGGAGACTTGTTCAGGAGCAGGTAGCGCATCAAGTCGTCCTCTGTCACCACAGGCTGGCCATCCACGGCAATGATCAGGTCGCCGCCGGAATTGAGGTTCGGATAACTGGTTGACACCGAGCCGGCTTTTACCCCGGCTTTATCGCCCGGCCCGCCCGCCACCACTTGGGCCACATAAACACCGGTGGTGCTCTTCAAGCCAAGTGCATTGATCACATCCAAGGGCAGCTGATCTTGCAGGGATAAGCCAAGATAAGGATAAGCGAATTTGCCGTTCTGGATCAGCTGCGGGATGACGCGTTTGACCGTGTCAACAGAAATGGCATACCCAATTCCGGAGGCGGCCGGGACAGAGCTGTTGTTGTTGATCGCCTGTGCCCACACTATGCCTACTACCTGGCCGTTCAAGTTGATCAAGGGACCTCCGGAGTTGCCGGGGTTTACCAGGGCGTCCGTCTGGATGATGTCGCCGGTCGAATAGTAACTGCCACTGGTGCCCGCCTGGACGTTACCCGGCAGGCTGCGGCCGACCGCCGATACGATACCGGTGGTCATCGACCCCGTCAGGAGCAGAGGATCACCAATGGCGGAAACCGTCTCGCCGATCTTAAGGGTGCTTGAGTCGCCCAGGGAAAGCGGGTGCAGCTCGGAGGCCGGCACGGTCACCTTGATGGCCGCCAGGTCCGTGTTCTGATCCGTACCGACCACGTTTCCATACACCTTGGTGCCATCCGAGAAGTCCACTTCCACTTTTGTCACGGTTCCCACCACGTGGGCATTCGTGACGATATAACCGTCGCTGTTGTAAACAATCCCGGAACCGAGATCGTTGCTGGTTTGGACGGTCACCACACCCGGAATGACCGCCGCATAGATCGCTTCGAGTTGGGTTTGCTGGCTGACGGTACTCCCCGCAAGCGCAGCAGGTAGCGTCGGGACGGGTGCAGCGGTGATGGGTTGAGCCGGGACGGGTGCTGCCGTGGATTGCGGGATCAGCCCACTCATCTGGCAGGCCAGCATGGTGATTGCCAAAATCGCCACTACCATTGATAAAGTAAATTTCTTGTTCATTTTATTACTCCATTCTATACTGGTTGAATAACCAACCAGCCGGATAATTTGGGCCAATCATTTTGATTTTGAGGCTTGCTCCAGCAGGGATTTCTGCCGGGTATTCAACCCCTTAGGGATTTGCACTTTAACCAGCACATACAGGTCGCCTTTCACGCCGGGGGATTTCAATTGCGGCATGCCGCGCCCTGCCAGCCGGAAAACTTGTTCCGGTTGGGTTCCAGGAGGGATGGTCATGACCAATTTGCCGGCCAGCGTGGGTACTTCCACCTCACCGCCCAGGATGGCCTTAAAACATCGATCAGTACCTGCGTGTGCAGGTCGTTTCCTTCCCGTTCGAAAACCGGGTCCTCAGCCACATCCACCACCAGGTACAGGTCGGATGGGCTGCCATCTGGTCCGGCCGGACCCGCTCCCGCCACCCGGATTTTGGTACCGCTGCTCGCCCCGGCTGGTAATTTGACTTCCATGCGGCGCCTGCCCGCCTGCAATTTGCGCGTGGTGCCGTTGTATGCTTCTTTCAGGCTGATGGTGACCGGTTGCGTCGCCTGCATGGCTGGCGCACGTCCCCGGCCCCGGCCGCGCACTGCCGGCCCCTCGCTCATGCCGCCGAATATGGAACGGAAGAAATCCGAGAAGCTGGCATCGCCGAACAGGTCGTTGAGATTGACCTCCTGGTATCCGCCCGGCTGCGAGGTCCACTGCCCCCAGTTGAAGTTGCCGGGTGTGCCTCGCTGCTGCCACTCCGAATACGATGCACCCAGTTGGTCGTAACGGGCGCGTTTCTGCGGATCCGACAGCACCTGGTAGGCTTCGTTCATCTCCTTAAATCGTTCCTCAGCCTGCTTATCCCCGGGATTGCGGTCGGGGTGGTACTGCATGGCCAGTTTGCGATAAGCGCCTTTGATCTCACTGGCGCTGGCATTGCGGGCGACGCCCAGGATCTGATAATAATCTTTATATTCCATACATATTATCTCGTATATACCATTCTAGACCTCGCCGGAAGGCAGGTCAAGCGCTGGAGGGTTTATCTAATAGAACTCTAACATGCTGTTGGCGATTTGGAATGGTTGTTATATACTTATATTGGAATTCCCAATTCTTACGTCTTACGCCTTACGTTTTACCTTTACGACCTTCTGATTACCCGATCCCTTCCCCCCTGGAGTTCTCATGCAATCCATCTGTGTCTACTGTGGTTCTGCCCGCCGTGCTTCCCGCAAATATTTCCTGGCTGCGCAGGATATGGGAGAGACATTGGCCCGGCGCGGTCTCACCCTGGTTTATGGCGGCGGCCGGACCGGGCTGATGGGTGCGGTGGCTGATGGCGCTCTCGCCGCCAGCGGCCAGGTGATCGGCGTCATCACCACCGGTATGAATACTCCCGAGTTGGCCCATACCCATCTTACCCGCCTGGAAGTGACCAGCACGATTCACAAGCGCAAGGCCCGCATGTACGCGCTGGCAGATGGTTACCTGGCTCTACCGGGCGGCTACGGCACATTAGACGAACTCTTCGAGACGCTTACCTGGGCCCAGATCGGCGAACATCACAAACCGGTCGGTTTGCTCAACGTGGACGGTTATTACGACTCCCTGCTGAAAATGCTGGACCGCGCCGTTGCCGAGAAATTTCTCTTCCCTGAGCACCGCCTCTCCCTGCTGTGTGCCAGCGATCCGGATGAACTTTTGGATGACATGGCTGCCCACGTCTACCCGCACGAAGCCGTCCGCAGGTGGATGACGCAGGAATAACTCCTACCTGGATTTCCGGATTCCCGGTATAGGGAACCTGGCAGGTTTCCAATTTTCGCCATTTGAAGCTCATGGAAACGCATGAATGCAGATTAATGGGGTATGGCAAATCTTTTTTTCCTGACAATTTATAGTGCCCATCGCCTCAAACCTTGAGCCAAATTATGGGGTTATATAAAACAATTCACCACCAAACTGGCTGGTTGTACCAGGTTTTTTCATCGTGCCTTGTGCCTTCATGGTTATCTTCCCGTTCGTAGTAACGCACGCAGTCGTCCTTAGACGGAGTGCGTTCATGCAAAATTCTATTAATAGCGAGGATATTATCGGTAAAACGCTTTGAAAGGTCTGGAACCATTCAATTTCTGAACAAAATTAAGCTCATCCAGGGAGGCATGGGCGTGTACGTATCCAATTGGCGTCTGACCAGGGCCGTGGCCATGGAGCAGCTTGGCATAACCGCCGGGACCGTCTCCGGCACTGCCCTCGACATCGTGTATGTACGGTTGCTGCAATTGGGCGATCCGGGGGGGCATGTCCGGCATGCCATGGCTGCCTTCGATGCGCTTTTCGGCATCACCATCGGACGAAAGATCATTGACCATTATTTCATTGACGGTGGTAAACAACCCGGGGCCCGCTTCAAGAATGCCCCCAAGCATATGGCCCGGCTGCCGGATGGCAGCGACATCCTCCCTGCGCAGCACCAACCAGCCGTGCCTGTCACGCGCACCATGGAGCCGGAGATCGTCGAACTCCTGATCGCCTCCGGCTTTGCCGAAATCTGGCTGGCCCGGCAGGGATATGCCGGTAAGATATTCATCAACTTCCTGCACAAGGTCGAATTGCCTCTGATCTACACCATGTACGGCGCGATGCTGGCTGGTGTGGATGGCATCATCGTGGGCGCTGGTAATCCTGAGGGATTGCCGGCCGTTTGTTCCCACCTGGCCGGACATGCCGACGTAACCTATGAAATATCAGTCTTGTATCGGGAGTCAGGCGAAAATTTCCACTTATTCTTCGATCCCCGGCAGGTGGCGGATGGCCGGTTGGCCCAAAACCCGCTGCCGAGGCCGGCATTTTTGGCGATTGTGTCATTGGAAAACCTGGTTCAGACTCTTGCGCACAGTCAAACGGAAGAGCCGGATGGCTTCATCATCGAGCATCACACCGCCGGTGGGCATAACGCCGGTCCGCAGGGGCCGCTCAAGAAAGATGAAAAAGGCCAGCCCATTTATGGCCCGGAAGATGAACCAGACCTGCAGGCCATCCGGCAGGTCGGCCTGCCCTTCTGGTTGGCTGGCGGTTACGGCAGTCGTGAAGGACTGGCCCGGGCCCTTGCCTTTGGCGCCACCGGCGTCCAGACGGGCTCGGTCTTTGCCCTGAGCGAGGATTCTGGGATAAAAGCCTCCTACCGCAGCGCCATTATGGACAAACTCAAAACTGAAACAGATGATTCCAGATTGGTGCTGACCACCTTGTTCTCTCCCACCGGTTTCCCGTTCAAAGTGGTCCAGCTGGCTGACACCCTGGCTGACCAGTCAGTTTATGCCAACCGCATGCGGGTGTGTGATATTGGTCGTTTGCAGCAGCGTGGCCTCAGCAAACCAGCCGAAGACGGCGCGCGCCGACTTTTCCAGCGCTGCCCGGCCGCTCAACACCACCGACCGGCGCTGCCGGTGTAATGGTCTCCTGGCGTGCGTGGGCCTGGGCCAGGCTGGACTGCAAAATGGGCGCCAGGTGGAAGAACCGGCCATTGTTACTTTCGGTAACCACCTGGATGGCATCCGGCGGCTCTCGCGTAACGGCCAGAGCCCCTATTGGGCCCGTGACGTGGTAAACGACATCCTGGGGTAATTTTTATGAATCCGCTGATCTTTGCTAATCAACGCAAATAAAAAAAGATTAGTGCAGAGTACCGGATAATTTTTTGTCTGGATGCATCAGTCGGGAAGCTTGTCACGCTAAAATGACGACGTTTTGTTTTGACGTCCCATGGTCTTTACACTATACTATGGTTGCTGTACAAGTTGCTCAATCTGACAAGCCTGGCTTGTTAGACTTATAAGCGCATCTTTTCAAGGAGGCACTATTATGAGTGATTTCAAACTGACCTACGCAACCATGTTCAATCCACCCGAGGAATTGCACACCCGTTTCGACGCTGCCCTTGCCAAAGTGAAAGCCGGCCTGGGCAGGGAATATCCCATGATCATCAACAATAAGGACGTGTTCGCCGCCGAAAAATACGAACGCCGTTCGCCGGTCAACACCGACTGGGTTCTGGCCGTCATGCAGAAAGGCAATGAAGCGCATGCCCGCCAGGCACTGGCCGCGGCCCGCCAGGCCTTCCCAGGCTGGAGCCACACCCCCTGGCAGGAACGTGTCCGCTTGTTGCGGAAAGCAGCTGACCTGATCGACCAGCGTATGTTCGAGATGGGCTCGGCCATGGCTTTCGAAGTGGGTAAGAACCGCATGGAATGCCTGGGAGACATCGCCGAGACCGCCGATCTTATCCGCTATGCCTGCACCCAGATGGAGGCCAATCATGGTTATGTGGTTGAAATGGCCAAGGATCCGCTGGTCGGTTACGATGCCACCAACTTCTCGGTGCTGCGGCCCTATGGCGTCTGGTTGGTCGTCAGTCCGTTCAACTTCCCCTTCGCCCTGACCGGCGGCCCGTCCGGCTCGGCACTCGTCACCGGCAATACCCTCGTCATCAAACCCGCCACCGATACTGCCTGGACTGTCCGCCTACTTGCGGAATGTTTCCGGGATGCCGGTTTGCCGGAGGGCGTCTGCAACTTTGTAACCGGCCCCGGCCGGACGCTTGGTCAGACCCTGGTGGACAGCCCCGAAGTGGACGGCGTAACCTTCACCGGCTCGTTCGACGTGGGCATGAAGATGTTCCAGGATTATGCCCGTGGCAAATACGTCCGCCCGATCATTTTGGAATTGGGCGGCAAGAATCCTGCCATTGTCTCGCGCCACGCTGACCTGGAACGGGCCACAGCCGGAATCATCCGTTCCGCCTTTGGCTTGCAGGGCCAGAAATGCTCGGCTGCCTCGCGCATCTATATTGAGGCGCCGGTCTATGACAAATTGGTCGGCATGCTCAAGGCTGCCACCGAAAAGCTGGCCATTGGCGACCCGACCGAGCAGGCCAACTTCCTCGGGCCGGTCATCAACCAGAGTTCCTACAATGACTTCAAGAACTTCACCGAAGAGATCAGCCAGGGCGGCGGCAAGTTTTTGACCGGCGGTAAGGTCAAGAGCGGCGGCATCTTCGACAAGGGCTACTTCTGCGAGCCTACCCTGGTGACCGATCTGCCCATGAACCATCGCTTGTGGAAGTATGAGATGTTCCTGCCCATCAGCACCATTGCCAGGGTCAAAAACCTGGAAGAAGCCATGCAGTATGGCAACGACGTCAACTACGGCCTGACGGCTGGTTTCTACGGTTCGCAGGAAGAAGCGGATTGGTTCTTCGATAAGATCCAGGCTGGCGTCACCTATGCCAACCGTCCCCAGGGCGCAACCACCGGTGCCTGGCCGGGCTTCCAACCCTTCGGCGGCTGGAAAGGCTCAGGATCCAGCGGTAAAAATGCCGGCGGCCTCTACTACCTGCCTCTATACATGCATGAGCAGATCCGCACACTCATCAAATAATGTCTTCCGTCAAGGGGCACAGTCACCCTGTGCCCCTTTTTGATGGTAAATGCAAACTCTACGTCGTCTGGGTTCCTTCCTGGTCCTGGTGGGCCTGGTCCTGCTGGTCCTGTTCGGTGGCTCCGTACTGGGCAAGGATGCCAACATCAATCTCCTGTTGGCATCCATTGTGGCTTTAATCGTGGGATTTCTTTTGCAGCCGAAAAAACCGGCCAGTGACAGCGGGCGTTTTAGTGCAATCCGCCGGGCCAGTGCAAACAGCCGCCAGCGTCGTGAAGCAGAATTGGATCAGAAACAAAAGAAATAAGCCTTTAAACCATGAATAAACTGATGCCGCTCTCACAGGCTGTCTCCCAATTTGTGCACGACGGAGATACCGTTTATGCCGCTGGGTTCACCCACCTGATCCCCTTTGCCGCCGGGCACGAAATGATCCGCCAACGCCGGCGAAACCTGGTGCTGGCGCGCGCCACCCCCGACCTGATCTACGACCAGATGGTCGCGGCCGGGTGTGCCCGTAAAGTGATTTTTTCCTACATGGGTAACCCCGGCGTTGGTTCCCTGCGTATTCTGCGTTCTGCCATGGAAAAGGGTTCATTGGAATGGGAGGAATATTCCCACTTCGGCATGATCTCCCGCCTGCAGGCCGGTGCGGCTGGTTTGCCCTTCATGCCGATGAACCAGACCGCCGCCTCGGACCTGGAAAAGGCCAACCCGCTCATCCGCCGTGTGGTTGACCCGTATTCCGGCCGGGAAATTATCACGGTCCCGCCCCTCAACCCGGACGTTGCCATCGTACATGTTCAGCGCGCCGATGCAAACGGCGACGCCCACCTGTGGGGCATCATCGGCGAGCAAAAAGAGTCTGCTTTCGCTGCCAAACGCGTCATCCTGACCGCGGAGGAAATTGTCGACGCGGCTGTCATCCGCTCCGACCCGAACCGCACACTCCTGCCGGGCTTCATTGTCGGGGCCGTTTGTCACGTTCCCTATGCTGCCCACCCCTCTTACGCCCAGGGCTATTATGATCGGGATAACGACTTTTATCTGGGTTGGGACAAGATCAGCGAGTCCGCCGGAGCGGTCAAATCCTACCTGGATGAATGGGTCTACGGAGTCAAAGACCGGGCTGAATATTGGGAAAAGCTTGGCTCTGATACCCACACGCGCCTCACTGTTCAACCCCGCCTGAGTGATGCTGTCAATTATGGCGATTACTGATTACCAGGGGGCTTGGGGAGAAGTGATATAAAACTCCTGACCCTTATTCCTCTTCCCCCTTTCAGGAGATTTGCAATGACCTTGGACAAGAATACCAATGATTGAGCTTAATTACTCCTCTTCTGAACTAATGATCGTCAATGCCGCCCGGTTGCTCAAGAACGGCGATGTGGTCTTTGTGGGAGTTGGTCAGCCCAACCTGGCCTGTAACCTCGCCAAACGTACCCACGCCCCTGACCTGGTCATGATCTACGAAGCCGGTGTCATTGGAGCGGAACCCAGCCGCCTGCCGCTCTCCATCGGCGACCCGACCCTGGTCAGTGGAGCATTATCCGTGGTCAGCATGTACGATATTTTTTCCAACTACCTCCAGCGTGGCAATGTGGATGTGGGTTTCCTGGGCGGCGCGCAGATTGATAAATATGGCAATATCAACGCCACCTTGATTGGCATCGACTATGCGCACCCAAAAGTCCGCCTGCCCGGTTCCGGGGGCGCCCAGGAGATCGCTGCCTGGGCCAACCGCTGTTACATCATGACGCCCCACCAGAAACGGCGCTTTCCTGAAAAAGTGGATTTCCTGACCTCTGCCGGCTACCTGGATGGCCTGGGTGGGCGCCTAAAAGCCGGCCTGCGTGGCAAGGGGCCGGTCGGCGTGGTGACCGATATCGGTTATTTGGAACCCGACGATACCGGTGAATTGGTGTTGACCGCTCTCCATCCTGGCAAGACGGCCGCTGCAGCCATCGAAAACACCGGTTGGGCGCTGAAAGTAGCCACCCATCTCCGCCTTACCGAACCTGTCACGGAAAAAGAACTGAAGATCTTGCGTGAAGAGCTCGACCCGACCAGCATATACATAAAAAGCGGGTGAATTTCCTTTTGAACGAAACGATTGCACCTCCCAAAAGATCCGCCTGGAAGCGCCTTTTCCTTTCGCCGCGGGAAGCACGCTTGCGCGCCGGCTGGCGTTTGGCCATCCAAACAAGTATCATGCTGGCGATATGGTTCGGCCTGGGCATTCCCCTGCTCCTGCTGACCCTGGCGTTCCATTGGAACACTGGCGGGACTTTATTTTTCACCCTTGGCATCCTGGTTGAGCTGGTTGCCATCACGACTTCGGTTTTCCTGGCGCGCCGTTTCCTGGACAGGCGCTCCTTTGCCAGCCTTGGATTGAATCTGGACCGCCGGGTATTTCCCGATCTGCTGGCCGGCATTGGCATCACATTTATCATCATGGGGATGATCTATCTGACCATGAGCGCGCTCGGCTGGATCTACTTTGACGGGTTCGCCTGGCAATTTGACCCTCTGCCGCTGGTATTGGGACAAACTTTTTTGTTTCTGCTGATCTTCATCATCACCGGCTGGCAGGAGGAATTGCTCTCGCGTGGGTACTATCTCCAGACGCTCTCCAGCGGCCTGAACCTGTTTTGGGGGGTGGTCATTTCCTCGGCTGTTTTCGGAGCATTGCACCTCGGCAACCCGAATGCCACCTGGGTCTCTGCAGTCGGAATATCCTTTGCCGGTTTGTTCCTGGCGTTGGGTTATGTACGATCCGGCCGGCTCTGGCTCCCGATTGGGCTGCACATTGGCTGGAATTTTTTTGAAGGGGTCGTTTTTGGTTTCCCGGTCAGTGGCACCGCCAGTTATCCGCTCTTGCGTATCCATATCGCCGGCCCGCTCCTGTGGACCGGTGGAGCGTTCGGACCGGAAGCCGGCCTTATCGTCCTGCCAGCCCTCCTGGTTGGCGCGCTGCTGATCATCCTTTACACCCGCCATCATATCTATTCTTTACCACCCGGCAGCCCACCCTGCAGGGAATAAAACCAGACCGTCCTCTGGAAACCAGTCTGTGGCACTGCCTGATGTCATCAGGCTGCCAAGCCGGTTTACGCAAAACCGGAGTTGATAAAGAATAGTCCTAACATACCATGGGTTAAATGACCGCTCTTTCGATTTGCAGACTATAATTCAATCATAATGGGCGCTGCTACACGGTTCAAAGTCATACTGTTCGATTTCGGATCCACCCTGATCTACTCAAAGGATCCGTGGCCGCCGATCTATGAACAAGCCGACCGGGCTCTGGTTCAGGTATTCCAAAAAGCCGGTGTTCCTCTCGAGATCAAGGCATTCTCCAGCGAATTCGAAACCTTTCTCGATTCCTATTATGCCGAACGCGGCGCCAGCCCGATCGAGAAGACCACCTTTTCCTCCTTGCAGGAATTATTACAGCAAAAAGGATTTCAAGAAATTCCGGTTTCCTTGGTGCGCGCTGCCCTGGATGCGATGTACTCCATCACCCAGCAGAACTGGTATCTGGAAACTGACACCCTCCCGACCTTAAGAACCCTTTCAGGCCTCGGTTATCGCCTGGGGTTGGTTTCAAACACATCCGATGATGAGAATGTTCAGCAATTGGTGGACCGGTGGGAATTACGGCCATTTTTCGATACGATCATCACTTCAGCAGGCTGCGGCTTTCGCAAACCCGACGAGCGTATCTTCCGCCTTGCATTGGACCATTTCGGCGTAACACCAGAACAGGTTGCCATGGTCGGGGATTCACCCGAAGCAGATATCCTAGGGGCTAACCAGCTGGGTATTTACAGCATCTGGATTACACGCCGCGCTCCCCCGCTGGAAGAAGGCGAATTGACCATCCAGCCTCAGGCGGTCATTCCAACCCTGGACCTGATTCCGGCCTTGCTTGCAGACATAGAAAACGAAACGCCTTAGCACTTGCTAACAGCGTGTTTTCTCTTTATACTGGGTATATCATTTTCAAAATCCCGAGGAGGATGCCATGTACCTTCAGGAAATTCTAGAAGTTGCCATCGGCCTGGTTTTTGTTTGGCTGGTCCTTAGCGTTGCAACGATGTCCTTGCAGGAATGGATAGGCAACATCCTCAACGCCCGTGCAAAACAACTGGAGAAAGCCATCTCCCAGATGTTATGCACCCCCATTACGACCAGCCAGTTCTATGCACACCCGCTGATTGCCAATCTTTATAAAAATCCTAAAAAAGCCGGACAAAAGCCGCGCCTTCCCTCCTATATCCCTACCAAGAAATTTGGCGCGACCTTGTTTGCGCTGGTCGTCCAGGCTGGCACGGATAATTCCCCTGTCCGAGCAATCACGGGTCAGATTAATCAACAACTTGCTTCCATCCAAAGTCCTGAACAACAGAAGCTTGCCAAAGCAGACTGGAATGCCATTCTGGAAACCGCCAGGAACCTGGCTGCCTCGGGTCTGGGTGCGGCTGCGCTGGACAGCCTGAAACTCCAGGTTCAAGTTTTCGGCGAGAAATACCCTGAGGTCAAGCCCAGCCTCGATATTCTTATTCCGCAAGTGGACAGATACTACGGGCAATTCGTCCAGGAACAACGCGCGGTCATGGAATCCGGCGCCGATGCCGGCCTGACCATGCGCCAGTTCCGCCTGGGTTTGCTTGGGTTGCAAAAAACCAATCCGCGCTTGAGTAATTCGGTTGCCGCCGTCATCAAACAGGCCGAGGGGTATGCTTTGAACGCGGACCAGGTGGTTGCCACCGCACGCCTCAACCTGGAAACCTGGTTTGACGATGCAATGGACCGGCTTTCCGGCACGTACAAACGCAAGGCCCAATTAATTGCGTTCATTATCGGTGTGATTTTGGCCATCCTGTTAAACGTGGACTCGATCAGCGTGGCAACCAGCCTGTGGCGTGAACCCACCTTGCGCCAGGCAATAATTGCCCAGGCCCAGAGTTATGCATCCTCTGCCGCTTCCCAACCTGGCACCACTACTACGGGCCCGCTGCAGAATATCCCGGCGCTGGAGACCCAATTACAGGCATTGAATATTCCCTTTGGCTGGACATTTGCCCCTTTCAATACTGCCGGACGCCAGTGCAGCCTCCTGCCATTAAATGCCAGCCAGGTCTGGGGAATTCCCAGTCAGGACAGCCAGGCTCAACCGGTCTGCTTGCGATTTAGCAATCTGCCTCCTGACATTCTTGGCTGGCTGGTGAAAATTATGGGGTTTCTCATGACCGGTTTGGCTGCTGCCCAGGGCGCACCATTCTGGTTTGACATCCTGATGAAAATGGTTAACATTCGCAGCACGGGTGTCAACCCCTCCGAGCAACAACCGGTCGGATAGGCGCAACTGCTTTGGTTATTCAAAACAGGGCTGCTGAAAAGCAGCCCTGTTTTCTTCTTTGATGGGTAAATTTATCGAATTTTCCACATAACCAGAGTAAAACAGGCGGTGTCTTAATATTTCTCCTGCCATGAATAAAATGCTGCTGGTTATTGCTCCCCAATCAAGAAAAGTAAAAATGGTTTTGGTTTCATCCAACCATCCGGTATAATTCCGGCATCTTACGGAAAGGATAATGGTAACTGTAATGACCAGCAAGGTTTATTTCGGTACAGCACGCCAGGCTCTTTTGGAAGCAAAAGAGACCTTACCAGCCAAGCTCGATTTGATCCTGGAGCAACTCCATCTGCGGGACCGGGTGAAGGACGCACGTGTGGTAATCAAAATGCACACCGCCAACAACATAGGCTACTCCACCATCCATCCGGTCTTTGTTCGCAAGGTAGTACAGGCAATCAAGGATGGAAGCGGCAAACCCTTCGTTGCCGATGTCCCCTGGGACATCGCCGGCGCGGAAACGCGCGGGTATTCCGCCGAATCGCTGGGCTGCCCGGTGTATCCTGCCGCCGGACCTGACGAGAAGTATTTTTACGAGCATAAACGGCCGTTCAAGAACATCCAGGGTTGGAGAGTGGCCGGTCTGATCGAGGATGCGGATTTCCTGGTCAACTTTGCTCATGTCAAGGGGCATCCCAGCAACGGCTTTGGAGCCGCCATTAAAAACCTGGCACTGGGTTGCATGACCGGCGAGACACGCAGCCAGATGCACGATTCCATGCACTTCGATCAGTACTGGTTCCCGGAAGCCTGCCCGGACCTGGCTTCTGTTATTCCGCAGATTGCGGCTTCCTGCCCCTTCGAGGCCATCGTCGAAGACAAGCAGGTTCCTGGCACCATGCATTTGCATATGGAACAATGCAACCAGTGCGGGCGATGCCTGAAAGTGGCGCCTCCGGGAAGTTTAAAGATCGATGCCGCCAACTTCCATTCTTTCATGGAGGCCTGCGCCATTTCTGTCAGCGAGACCATGTCCACCTTCAAGCCAGGCAAGGCCATCCATCTCAACCTGGCCACCCAGATCACCCCGGTTTGTGATTGCTTCGGTTTCACCGGCATGGCCATCCTGCCGGATGTGGGTATCTTCGGCTCGGATGACATCGTAGCCGTGGAACAGGCAACGCTTGACGCGCTTGCTCAAACCAAATTGATCGAAGAGAATATTCCGCTGGCAATGGAAGTGCATTTTCGCCAGGGGCACCCCTTCCGGCAGTTGCACGGGCCTCTCAAGGATCCGTATCTGACCACCGAATATGCCGAAAAATACGGCCTTGGCTGCCGGGAGTACGAACTCGTGGATGTCTTCCCTCTGAAAAAAATGGAGCGTTCGGCGCTGCCATACACATCTGCAAACTAAAATCCGTATAAGTATGAAACTTCCCAGGCATAACCCGCCTGGGAAGTTTTTTTCAAAATGAATTGCCGAGATTAAAAATTCAGGAACTTTTTTCCAACTGCCCTTTGTTCCTTGCATGCTTCGGGGTATGCAGACTTTTCTGATTGTATTTTTTCCTGGAGGTCTTGCCAGCTCCCAAAGCGGGTTCTGGTTCCATGGGAATAATCTCCATCTGGTGGGCCTTGGCAATCGCCGCCGCGCGGGTTCGTACGCCCAGGCGCAGGTAGGAGCCGGAGAGCAAATTTCTTAATGTGGAACCGGTAACTCCCAACTCGTTGGCGAGTAAAACCGTGTCATCGTCCGGGTTTGCCGCGCATAACGACAAAGCCTCCAGCTGGCGCGGAGTAAGGACGGAATCGGGGCTGCCTGCCTGCAATTCCCACATGGCTCCTTCGCTGAAATAGATCCCGCCGTTGGCAACCTGCCTCACGATTTTGTCCAATTGCTGGATGGAGGATTGGTCATCTTTTAGAATATAACCGCAGATGCCCGTGTTGATCAGCGCCTCGATCAGGGAACGCTGTGTGAACATGGAAATTACCAGGATATTCAACCCCGGATAATCCTTCAACAAGTTGGGGATGGTATGCAAAACCGGATAAGGATTGTGGTCCTCCGGAGAGTTGGGGACACTGACATCCAGGAGCAAAACATCCACCGGGTTGTTCGCTACCATTGCCTCAAGTTCTTCCCCGTAAAGGGCTGTGCTTACGATCTGGATTTCCGGATCCATGGAAAGACGATACGTGAAGCCATCAATGATGCTTTGATGATCATCCAAAATGGCAACGCGGATTTTAGATAACATTCAATTCCCTCTCTGCCATATTCATCGCTCTCAGATTTCAAATGGGTTCATGCAAGGAGGTGGAAAGGGGCCAGCGGGCGGTCATCATACCTTGCCGGTTATCTTGCCTGCTTATCCCTTTGGGAGATATCCCACAAGGAAGGATAACCATAAGGTCGCTGAACCGCCCGCTTCTCCATCCACCCCCATTCCCCTGCAAGCTTAACCGCCTCGATTCCCCCCTGCTCCCCTTTCCGGCGGATTCGCCCGCATCCTCCTAATATTGGTATTCTCATGCGTATTTTAGTTGTGATTGCACAATTTTTTATCTCGTCCATACAAATGCCTATGGTTCCTTCCCAAAATTGACGTACCTATTGGGCTCCCGATCGCGCCCAGGGTACATAGGCCACCTGCCGGGTGCCTCGACCCTTGGATGAATGGGTCTCCAGCCGGCCCCCCAGAAGCTTTAAGCGCTCCCGGATTCCCAGCAGCCCTATTCCATCTGACTGAACGCCTTCCTCCATACCGCGGCCATTGTCTGAAACAGAAATGGATATTTCTCCCTTTTTATATTGCATTCTGACCTGCACCTGGTTGGCCTGTGCGTGCCTTAAAACATTTGTCAATGCTTCCTGGACAAAACGATATAGGCTGATACCGATCTCATCCGGCAATCCTGGAATATCCTGGCCCTGGTAAATAATCCGGATACGCGTCCGTTCGGTCTGTTCCCTGCAATACTCCTCCAGGCTCAGGTTGATACCGCCGATGTCCAGGACCGGTGGCCGCAGGCTGTGCGCCAGGGACCGGATGTGCTGCATGGTCTGATCGATGATCTTCAGTGACTCGGTCAACCGTTTCCGGGAAAATGTATCTTTCTGGGGAAGTTCATTTTGTACGGCCGCCAGGCTGTATTGCAGGGTGATCAGTGCCTGGCCGGCATCATCGTGCAGCTCACGTGAGATCGTCCGGCGTTCCTCTTCCTGGGTTTTGACTGTTTGTGCGGCGAGAGAACGCAATTTTTCCTGGCTGTCCAATAATTCCGTGGTTCGCTCTACCACACGTTCTTCCAGGAAATCCCGGGCCTGTCGCAGATCTTCCTCAACCTGTTTCCGGGGTGTAATATCACGTGATACACCCATGACAGAAATTACTTTGCCTGCTGGGTTCTTAAGCGGTACCAGCCAGGTATTCAACCAGACCATCTGATCCAGAAATATATTGGCGCTTTCAGCCGACATTGCCTCCCCGGTCCGAAAGACTTGCAATATGGAATCTCCCTGATGCTGGCTTGTCTCTGGTGGGAAGAAAAGGGTGCGCGGTTGGCCGACCAGTTCCTGGGCAGGCTTGCCAAGGAATTGGGTACCAAAGGAATTCACATATTCTATGCAATCTTCCCGGTTGATGATGAATATCATGTCATGCGCGGCTTCTGTCAGCGTCCGGTACTTTTCCTCGCTGATTCGCAAGGCCTCCGTCACCCGCCTTTGCTCGGTGATATCCCGGATAAAAGCAGCCACCCGCACCACTTTTCCAGACTCATCCAATACTGGATGGAAACTGTTCTCGAACCATTTACCGTCGCGCGAATCTTCAAAAATAACCGGTTTCCCCGAACTGACCACTTGGTTAAAATGCAACCTCCTTTCCCTGGTCACTTCTTCCTTAAAAAGACCGTGCACATAGATCCCTGTCACGCTGTCTGCCTTGATCCTCAACCGCTGGATAAACTTCTCATTGGCGGAAATAATCACCCCATTCGCATCCGCCAGAAATACGATCGCGTCGGATGCATTCAATATGGAACGTTGTGTTCGCTCACTTTCCCGCAATTCCGCTTCCACCCTGCGGATCTCGGACACATCGATGGCGGTTGTCATCATGGCTGGTTTCCCGTCCAGCACAATGCGCATCGTCCTGGCCTCGATCAGGTGGGTTTCGCCATTCTTATGAATGACTCGCAGGGAATAGCGCTCTGAAGAAGATGAAGGATTTTCCTGACCTATGTTCAGCCGCTCCAGGAACATGCTCCGGTCTTCCGGGTGAACGCGCATGGCCATCTCGGTCGGGGTAAGGGAATTTAATTCGGCCTGGGAGTAGCCGAGCAATTCCGTGATTGCCTGGTTGGAATAAACCACCCGCATATCCTGGAAGACGATCACTCCCTGCATGGAAGCGTCCAGCAATTCCCGGTACCGCGCTTCGCTTTCACGCAGACTTTTTTCGACGATTTTACGCTCGCTGATATCCCGGAGGATTGCCCACATCCCGGCCGGTTTGCCGGCTTTGTCCCTGATCAGGTTGGTGCGCAATTCTACCGGGAAGACGCAGCCATCTTTCCGGATGTATTCCTTTTCATAGATTTCGGAAAAGCCATTCGGGAGCACCTGCTTTTCAACAATGCCGCTCTCGAAATCGTGCCATTTCCTGGGGGTCAGATCCTTGTACGTCAGCTTCTGCAATTCTTCAAATGGATAACCAAGCATCCTTTCAAACGCTTTATTGCATTGGAGTATCCCGCCATCCATATTAACACTGACAAATGCATCCATCATTCCATCATATAGGCTGCGGTATCTCTCTTCTGAGATCCGCAATGCTTCTTGGGCTTTCTTGCGCTCACTGATATCCCGGACAATCGCCCACATCTTGAACGGCTTGCCCGCTTCGTCAAGCATGATTGCCGAGCGCAGTTCCACCGGAAAGACGTTTCCATCTTTGCGGATGTATTCCTTTTCGTAAATCTCGGAATATCCGCGCTTCCAGATCTGGTTTTCAGTGATGCCGGCCTCAAACGCGTGCCACTTTTCAGGCGTTAGATCCATGTAGGTGAGGCTGCGTAACTCATCCGGTTCATACCCAAGCATGGCTTGATAGGATTGGTTGAACTGTTCAATCCTTCCATTCAGATCAACTTGAACGTATGGGTCCATCATGCTCTCATAAAGGCTGTGGTAGCGGGCTTCGGAAAGCCGCAAGGTTTCCTCGGCAATTTTTCGGTCGGTGATATCCGACCATGATCCTACAAATTCCAGCGGGTTTCTTTGCGCATCCCGCATTAACATTCTCTCGCCCCGCAACCAGCAATACGTTCCATCTTTTTTCAAAAAACGATAATCGAACACTTCCCTTTCCAGGTCGCCTGGATGGTCCAGCTGTGCAAAAACCCGCTCTTTATCCTCTGAATGGACGTGGTTGCGCCAGAAGTCTTTATCGGCAATGAACTCCGAGGCTTCGTACCCCACCATTGCAGCCACATTTTCGCTCATATACGTGACAACATGGTCTGAAGCCCGAAAGCTGTAAATTACAACCGGACCATGCTTGACCAGTTCTTCCAGCCGGGAAGCCGCCTGTTGCAAACGGGCGGTTGTATCAACCACTTCCAAGGCCAGCGTATCCCTGGCCTCCCTCAGAAGCCGCTCGTTATCTTTGCGGATGGTAATATCCCGGCCTATGCTTATGACCCCTTGCAATCTTCCCGCCTCATCCGTGATCACCGCCGCATTTAATTCGGCAAAGAAGGTGCTGCCGTCCTTTCTGACTGCCAGGCATTCAAAATTCTTTTGCCCACCGGTTGCCAGTGTTCTTTGGAAAGCTTCCTTAACCCGTGGCCGGTTATCTGGCGAAACAAAATCCAACATGTTTTTGCCGGCCACTTCTTCCAGGCGCTCATACCCTAAAAGAGCCAAACCGTATTGATTTAATGTGATGATATTGCCAAGCGGATCGAGCATGCAGACCAGGTCTGGGGAGGTTTCCACAAGAGTCCGGTAGCGTGTCTCGCTCATCTGCAAAGTTTCGTTCGTCTGTTTAAGCTGTTCCGCCAGCAGGTTGGCTTTCGCCAGGTTTTCTTCCAGGCCGTGGACGACAATAGTCAGGGAATACATCAACAAAACACCTACGAGCACAAAGATGATCCCCCCAATTATCCAGAGTAGTGGATCGGATTGGGGCAAACCAACCGGTAATGGGTTCTCCCTGTTTGTATTTATTAATCCCAGTATGGATACCGAGATGGAACTGAGCCCGAGAGCCACCAGTCCGGCTGGCAGGTCCATCAGCAGGACCGACATGGCGATGAAAGTGATCAGGAACAGGCCGGAGTCAACATTAAATCCGCTCTCAATCAGGTTGATGAGTCCAAAAGCAAATAGCATGCTCAGCCAGCCGATCGCACGCACACGATACGGCAGGCCGTAGGCGAAGGTGATCAGAATGGTCCATACATACAGCAAGCTGTAGAGGAAAATCGTCGGGTACATCCCTTTTTGAAGGACTGGGACCACGGCGAGTCCAAAAAGCACGCTGCCAGCCGCAAATGAGCTATAAAGCATAATTCTGAGCAGGCGCTCACGCAGTTGCGCCAGGACATTGCTATTCTTGGACCCAGGAACAAAAAGTCTAAGTTTATTCCTCATTGCTGCCATCCTATAAAGTATTCTTGCAAGGAATATTACGGAAAGGCTCCGGCTTGCCAGCCGGTTCGTTCAGATCCGGACTGTTTTTTATACAGAATTTTCCCTGGACCTTTCGATCTCGACCCCCACCGACCGGGAAAACCGCACTGCCCCTGGCTTTTCCACCCGTACGCGCACCTTTTCCACCCGCGGCTCTTCCAGGCACAACTGCGCCAGGTCGGCCGCCAGCGCTTCCACTGTTAAACGCCGGGCTGTTTCGGCGTATGCCCGCACTTTTTTGGCCACCGAACTGTAATCCACACTGTCGTCAATATCATCGCTCTGCCCGGCCTGGGTCAGGTTGGCAAAGAGTACGATATTGATCATGATATCCTGCGGCTGTTCGCGCTCCCAGTCATTTACCCCGATGATACCGTGTGCAACCAGATCTGAAATAAATACCTGATCCATGGGAATTCCTTTCACGAGGTGGAAATGATTTCAATCGATACTCCGGTGTACGCAAAGGAGTCAATCCAAAGAATTATAACGTGTTCAGGATGCTTTCGGTTACAATCGCAGCATGACCATACCCATTGACAGGCTGGTACGCTCCCATCGCAAAACGATAGCCATTGTCATCGAACGGGATGGCCAGCTGACGGTGCGCGCTCCGCTGCATCTCTCCGCCTCGCGCATCCAGGCGTTCGTCGAGAGCCACGCTGATTGGATCGCAAAAAACCGGACCAGGCTGCAGGCCGCCCCCCCCGCCTCAGCCATCCGATATGAAGAAGGCGCGACCTTTCTCTATCTGGGACATGCCTACCCGCTTTACCTCGTACCCGCCCGGCATCCGGCCCTGGTCTTTGAAGGCGGCTCCTTCCGGCTGGCCAAATCCAGCCTGCCAAAAGCAGAACAGGCTTTCGTTCGTTGGTACAAGCAGCAGGCCAGGCAGTTCCTTGAGGAACGCGTATCGGCAATTGCCGGAAAGCATGGCTTTCGCTACCAAAAGATTCGCATCTCTTCTGCGCGCACCCGCTGGGGCTCGTGCAGTTCGCGCGGCACGCTCAGCTTTACCTACCGGCTGATCATGGCCCCTGCGCCGGTGTTGGATTACGTTGTCATGCACGAACTGGTTCACACGCAGATTAAGAACCATTCAAAGACATTTTGGAATAAAGTGGGGGATCTCATGCCGGATTACAAGAACCGCCTGACCTGGCTGAAAAAGAACGGTAAGTTTTAATGTAATTCACTTACCTCGTATGTTGTAAGCCTGCTATGAAGGAAAAAAAGAAACTTCCTATTGATATTCTCACCAGGAATCAATAGAATATAATTAGATCACAGTCTCACCGCAGTTTTCATCCGGCAATTTCAAACAAAGGGGGGAACCATGAAATTCAATTGGATGGTGCATCTGGTATCCACCGGTATGGCGATCCGGCTGGTGAGTTGCAACCTTTCAACGTCTCACGACACCACCAGGAGCGGCAATCCCGTCAATCCACCCTGCGACCCGGCTGTCATGGTGCAGCCCTCCTGATCTCCCCCCACGCCGGCGCCACGACGAATTCGCTCCAGCCCGTGTTCGAATGGGCCTATCCCGGCTACTATATCTCTAACGCCCCCTACAATATCGGCAAGGTTCGCTGCGCCACGGAAGCTTTTCATATTTCCCTCTCCAGTGAGCCGCACTTTCAGGACGAACTGGAAACTTCCGTTGCAGGTGTTCCGGGATTCGATACCCTCTATACGCGCACCTGGACACCCGCCACCCCTCTGCAGCCCGGGCGCATGTACCGTTGGAAGATCCGGCCCTTCAGCCAGGGCGTGGAGGGGCCGGTCAGCGAGGTGCACTATTTCTTTACCGGCCCGCGCTGTGACCCGGCTGCCCTGGTCTCCCCCACTCTGCTCAACTCGCTCAACAACTGGACCGTGAACAATTTGGGGGACTTGTCTCTGACATGGTGGTACCCGGGCACCTGCCTTCCGGACGGCTAAAACGTGGAAATATCCACCAGCCTGGTCTTCGATGGCAGTCCCCTGAACGGTAGCACGAACAACCCGTCCACGTTGTGGAGGCCGCTCCAGGAGCTGACGGACTGCACGCGTTACTACTGGCGGGTGCAGCCGTTCAGGGAAAACCATACCGGCCAGTATTCGATGGTCTACACATTCCGGGTGGATCTCACAGGCAGCTGCTCCCCGGAAACGAATGGCTTGGTCCAGGGGACGGTCTGGGATGACCAATGTGCCGGGGTGGGACCGGGGACTCCGGTCCCGGCTCCTCTTCCACCTGGTTGAGTTTTGAAGAACGGGAACCAGCTGTTCACCAACCAGACCTATGACCCCGGCGAACCGGGCATCCCGGGACTGATGGTCGCTCTTGGGCAGGGCGCCTGTCCTTCCACCGGCTACCGGGAGGCCCAAACCGGTCCGGATGGGGTGTTTAACTTCTACGATATCCCGCCCGGGAATTACTGTGCCAGCGTTGTTCCCAATTACCCGTCAAATTTCCCCATTATGGAACCGGGCGTCTGGACTTTCCCCCCCAATGCAGTCGGACAACCCAAGGCAAACCAGAACGTCACGGTCGGCCCCGGCCAAATCGTAACAAATGTGAATTTCGACTGGTGGTATCAGGACGGAAATCCCTGGTGCTCCGCGAACGCCAGCGTGGTTGGGAATGTTTGGAACGACGTGTGCGATTACCATTCTGGTGACCCCATCCCCAATCCACTGCCGTCAGGCTGCGTACTGGAGGGCGGCGTGGTGCATGCCGATGGAATCCGTGCGCTGAACGAGCCTGGTATTCCCAATGTGTTCGTTAAAATTGGGCCAAAGGGAAGTCATTGCCCAACGTCAGGGTTGGACAATACCATTACGGATGCCAACAGTTATTATCATTTCAGCAACTTATAGTCTGGATCCTACTGCATTAGGATCGCAGTAGAGGACGGTGCTCAAGATTCTCTGTTACCGGGGCATTGGACCGTCGTACCGGATCTTCCGGATGGACAGACCTACCGGGACATCACCTTGACCGGCGGCACTTCCATGACCGGTCAGGATTTTGGATGGGAATTCGATCATCCGCAGGCCGAACCGACCAATTCGCCCACCCTGCACCTGATCCCGCTGGCGACCCTGGGCGTCATTCCGCCCCAATTTACACTGACGATGAATGCAAACTGCCGGGTTGGGCCGGATCTTCGCCACCAATTGGTGAACTCGTTCCCGACCGGGCAAACCTTCCCGCTCATTGGCCGGAGTGCAGATGGCCTATGGTACTATATCATGCTGACCGGTAGTGGCCATTGCTGGTTCGCAACCAGCCTGGGGACCGCCAGTGGAGATTTATCCAGCCTGAATGTTTTCTACGGCCCGCCTCTGCCGACCGATACTTCAATACCGACGAATACGCCAGTCGCGACCTGTTCCAAGTACACAGATCAAAAGCGCTGCAGCATGCATCCGGCCTGCACATGGAAGTTCACCACATCCGAACCCGGTGTTTGTAAGCCTAAATAGTTTTCTTTAGAAAAGGTGGCTGGGAGGGAGGATGAACGGGCGGTTCCATCGCCTGCACATCCTCCCTACTCTTTGTATTGAGATGATACCCCGCTTGGACAATCTGGCTATTTCATAAAATCCGGCCGCATGCATTTCACATAATGATCGTGTCATACCTTCGCGGGAGGTTTTCCGCATAATTTTCCCAATTCTACGCTGGAGCGGGCTGCTCATGCGCTAGGTTGCTTCAAACCTGCCTGACGGAGGGTAAAGATTAAATTCTTGTCGGCTGCCTATTGCGCCTTCCTTCAATTTCTGCTAGGATAGATAAAATCATCTGGAGGATCCCCAATGCAAATCCACCCTGTTTCGACCAAACAAGATCTCGCCTCCTTTCTCAATCTACCTTACCAAATGTATAAGAACGACCCGGTCTGGGTCCCACCGCTGCGGGACGAGCAGCGCGGCCAGTTCGACCTAAAACGCAATCCCCTGCTTGACCATTGCGAGTGGCAGCTTTTCCTGCTGGAAGACGCAGGGCATTATATCGGGCGCATTGCCGCCTTCATTGACGTGCTCGCCATTGATTTCTGGAAGGAACGCATCGGGTTGTTCGGCTACTACGAATGCATTCCCGACCCCGCCGCCAGCCAGCTGTTGCTTGATGCTGCCCGTGCCTGGCTCCGGACAAAGAATTGTAGCTTCATGCGCGGCCCGTGGTCGTTCGTTTCCCAGGAGTGGGGCCTGGTGGTGGAAGGGTTTGAGCCGTCTCCCGTGGTAATGGCCCCATATAATCCGCCTTATTATGAGAATCATTTAACGAGTTTCGGCCTTGCTAAAGTCAAGGACCTGTTGTGCTGGTACATCTCGGCCGCGGAAGGCTACCAGGTACCCGCCCGCATCCTGGAATTGACCGATGCCGTGCAAAAACGCTACAACGTGCGTATCCGGCAGTTGGATATGAAGCATTATGATCAAGAAGTCAGGATTATCATCGAATTGGCCAACTCCACCATCATCGACAATTGGGGCTATTCGCCGGTCACCGAGGCCGAGGTGCAGGCCATGGCACGCGACCTGAAGCCGGTCCTCCAGCCGAAAGGGGTGCTATTCGCCGAGGACCCCAATGGCAAGCCGATAGGTTTTGCAATCACCCTGCCGGATGTGAACAGCCTGCTCAAGGGTCTGAACGGGCATATGTTCCCCTTCGGGTTCATAAAAATTTTGACCGGCATCCCGCGCTTGCGCCGCTACCGCATGTTTGCCCTGGGTGTGGTTCCGGAATACCAGGGCAAAGCTATTGACAGCCTGATCTACCGCGCCATGCATGATACGCTCTACACTCTGGATCTGTGGATGGAAATCAACTACGTGCTCGAAGACAACTGGCCGATGGTGAACGCCATTAAAAAGCTGGGCGCCACCCCTCTGCGCCGGTATCGTGTCTATGAGATTAAGATCTGACTTTATTGGTAAATTCATGGGTGCTTCCCCTCTCGATCCTGTTTACAGCTACGAAATCACTGTCCCCGCAGATTCCCTGGATGAGAACGGGCATGTAAACAATGTTCGCTTTGTACAGTGGATGCAGGATGCCGCCGTCCGCCATTATGAATCCATTGGTGGGATCCCGCTCACGCAGGCCGTTGGTGCCACCTGGGTGCTGCGCTCACATAACATTAAATATCTGCGCCCGGCCTTCGCCGGTGACCGCCTCCAGGTCAGCACCTGGGTGGTGAATATCCGCAGGGTACGCTCGCTGCGGCGCTACCGCTTCTATCGCGCCTAGGATGGGAAACTGCTGGTCAAGGGCGAAACGGATTGGGTCTTTGTGAACGCTAAAACCGGTGCTCCGCGCCCGGTGCCGCAGCAGATTATTGCTATCTTTCCACTTCTGCCTGAGGAAGAGATCCGAAACGGGTTTATGGAATAAGGATTAGCAGACTTCCGAAGTTTGTAAAACTTCGGAAGTCTATTTGTCTATCTTGCTTTATTCCAGCGTAAACTTCGCCTTCGCCCGGATATCCCGGCTCGAGCTGCCTGCCAGCACTTCGAAATCGCCCGGCTCCGCCACCCAGGCATGCTTGTGCGGATCGTAAAAGCTTAGCGCCCGTTCGTCCAGCGTAAAGGTCACCTTCCCGGACTCGCCCGGCCCGAGAGCCACTTTAGCAAATCCCTTCAATTCCTTGGGGGGGCGGGGCAGAGAAGAATGGAGGTCACTCACGTACAGTTGGACCACTTCCTTTCCGGCCACTTTGCCGATGTTCGTGACCGTCAGGCTGACCTCCACCTTCCCACCGGCCTTTACCTTCCTGGTTGCTTTCAGATCCTTGTATGAAAAGCTGGTATACGACAACCCGTGTCCGAACGGGAAGAGCGGAGTTACATCTTTTTTGTCGTAATAGCGGTAACCAACAAAAATCCCTTCGCCATAATTCACTTCCCGGCAGCCCGGAAAGGAAGCATTGATATACGCCGGGCTGTCTTCCAACCGCACAGGGAAGGTCACCGGCAGCTTGCCGGACGGATTGACCTTGCCCAACAGCACGGCTGCCACCGCGTTGCCGTTTTCCATGCCGGGGTAAAAGGCCTGCACGATCGCCGCCACCTGGTCTACCCAGGGCATGCTTACCGGTGCGCCCACGTTCAGCACCACTGCCGTGCGCGGGTTGGCCTGCGCGACCGCCGCGATCAGTTCATTTTGTTTGCCCATCAACTCCATCGACGGGCGGTCGGTGCCCTCGCTTTCGAATCCATCCGGGTAACCTGCGAAGACCAGCGCCACATCACAGTGTTTGGCCAGTGTCACCGCCCTGGTCAGCCGCGTGTCCTTGCCCGTCTCGAAGGCCAGGCCGATCCCCAGGCTGTAATTGACGATTTCCTGCTCCTGGTAGCGCACATAATCCATCCGGATTTTGTAAGTCCTGCCAGCCTGCAGCTTCTGGAGCGTCACTCCCCGGGTGAAAAGATCCCGCGTGGCAGTATTCTGGGCAATGCCTTCCAGGATGGTCTTTCCGTCCAGGAAGAGCTTCACTTTACCGACATGATTGAGGGCGATTTTGTACGTCCCATCCGCCGGCACCGTCAGGCTGCCCGTCCAGCGCATCGCCATCGGCTTGATCTGCAACGGCGTCCATGCGATATGCCACCAGAAATCCGAGCCGAAACCATCCTTTGTCTCGATCGGTTCGCCGCTGAAATCGGCCAATTCATAAAATTCGCCGCGCAGACCGCCCGGCAACCAGGTGGTCGGGATGGTGAAAGGTTCGTCCACATTATCGCTACCGCTTTCATATTCGATCTTGAACTTGCTGGCTGCCAGTTTCTGCAGCCCTTCGAGCGGGCTGACCCGGTACAGCGGTGGGACCCTGGAGCTGCCGCCGCCCTCGATGACTGCTTCGGCTGCATTCGGACCGATCACCGCAATTGACTTGACGCCTTTGCCCAGCGGCAGGAGCCCGCCTTCGTTCTTGAGCAGGGTGATGGCTTCCTCGGCCAGGCTGCGCGCCAACTTCTGGTGCGCGGATGTGTTGACCGAGCCTTTCGATGAAACCTGCTTGTCCATCCGTCCGGAAAGCACCACCAGGCGTAGAACGCGCCGCACAGCTTTATCCACTGCAGCTTCATTGATCTGCCAGTTTTGGACGGCCTCCCCAAGCAGTTTGAAATATTTGGCCGGACCCGGCATTTCCAGGTCCAGGCCGCCCTGCACCGACTCGAAAATGGTATGGGTGGCGGCCCAGTCGGACACGACTGCGCCCTGGAACCCCCATTCATCCTTCAGGATTTCGTTAAGCAGGTGCTGGTTTTGGCTAGCATAAGTGCCATTAATTCGGTTATAGGAGCACATCACTGTCCAGGGCTGTGCTTCCTTTACTGCCATCTCGAATTGCGCCAGGTAGATTTCGCGCAAAGTTCGTTCATCCACTTTGGATGACGCCCGATGCCTTTCGATCTCAGAATTGTTTGCGGCGAAATGTTTGAGCGAGGTGCCCACACCCCGGCTCTGGATGCCATTGATGTAGGCTACTGCTGTCCGGCCGCTCAGGTAGGGATCTTCTGAGAAAGTCTCGAAATTGCGCCCGCCGCGCGGGTCCCGCACGATGTTGACACACGGCCCCAGCAGGATGTCGCAGTCCATGCCGCGCGTTTCCTCGCCCAGGGCCTGCCCCACCTGTTCCACCAGATCCGGGTTCCAGGTCGCACCCATCGAAATGCCGGTCGGGAAGGCCGTTACCGCGCCCATTTTCCGGCCGGCTTCTGGCGCCGTGGAACGCACTCCATGCGGACCGTCTGTCATTGTGATGGAGGGGATCCCCAGGCGCTTTACCGGTACGGTATTCCAGATATCCTGCCCGGAGAGCAGGGAGACTTTCTCGCTCAGGGACATCCGTTTAAGCAAGTTTTCCACGCGTTGCTCGATCTTGGTTTCAGTACTCATATTTTCTCCTCGAAAAAATATAAATTCATTGGCTGGACCCCACTTCCAAACTCGACCGCCGTGGTTTTCGCCTCTGTGCAATTCTTGGACGGGCATTAAATCAGGATTAGTAGATTCTGCCTCAATTCATGGGTGATGACTGCGAGAAATCCGTCACCCAATGGGTATGTAAATTCTAACACGACATCGCTAATCGAACATCCTGAATCCCTATTCTTCCGGGATAATTACGCTACTTACCTGGTTCGGCCAACTGCTCTGAACGGTTAAGGTGATAGAAGAGAACTCTGGATTTTATCCGGTTTACTTTGGGGACCTGCCAGCCTGTAATATAATAAGCGTACGTTCAGGAGAGCGTCTCTTGTAACAGGCTGGACGCAAGGCTGAATTTTACTCTTTCGGTAAGGGAGCGCATCATGAAAAGTAGGTCCCTGCTTATATGGTCGATTTGTATACTGGTTGCTCTGGTCGCTTCCTGTAACAGCCAGGCATCTGGCAGCCAGGCAAACCCGACGCCAACGCCCGTATCGATGGCCACCCCGGGCTGTGACAACGGTTTCTCCCACCTTGCCATCGGGGAAACAATAACGGTCATCGAAGTCGGCCACCCCAACCGGATCCGCTCCACTCCGCATGTAACCAATGATAATATTATCGGTCAGATCTCATCTGGTATGACCGGGAAGATTGTGGATGGACCCGTTTGTCTGGATGGGCTGGTTTTCTGGAAAATAGATACCAAAGCCGTTTCCAGCGGCTCCGGCTGGACTGCCGAGGGAGATGGTACAAACCATTGGCTTGAACAATATCAGCCATAAGAAACACCTTTGCGGGATTCCTGGAAAATAAATCAGCCTGGACTCTTCATCCGGGCTGATTTAATAATAATGGTTGAAAACTTCATTTTATTGGTCAATACATACAAATTCCCATATGCTATCATAAGGTACATTTCTATCAGCGAGGATAAATAATTGCGGCTTAAAGCAAACCTGACTCTTTTCGTTGTTGCGGTTATCTGGGGTACGGGCTTTATCACCCAAGCCATTGCCGGAAGCTACCATGTGGCGTATCTTTTTAACGCGGCCTCTTTCATACTGGCAGCCGTCTTCCTGATCCCATTCTTTCCGCGTGGCCGGAAGATCCCGCGCGTCCAATGGAAGTGGATATTCATCGCGGGCGGCATCCTTTTCGTTGCCTCAGCCCTGCAGCAGGTTGGCATTTTGTTCACGCGAGTGGCCAATGCCGGTTTCCTGACCAGCCTGTATCTGGTTTTCACTCCCTTCTTGCTGTGGCTGGGATTCCGAGAACGTCCGCATTGGATCGACCTGCTGGCCGTGATCGCCGCGCTGGCGGGAGCTTATTTACTGTCCAGCGCCGGGAAAGGCCTGCAGTTCCAGAATGGCGACAGCC
The DNA here is from genome assembly GCA_963772245.1 of uncultured Chloroflexia bacterium. Lineage (GTDB taxonomy): Bacteria > Chloroflexota > Anaerolineae > Anaerolineales > Villigracilaceae > UBA877. The sequence continues at coordinate 472,971 of CAVYWB010000005.1, forward strand.
TGGAATTGATCGGCGCGGTTTTCTGGGGGTTGCATTTCGTGGTGCTGGGTAAATTTGCCTCACGCTTCGAGCCGGTCTCCTTTGCCTCAGGGCAGTTTATTGTGACCGGCCTGCTCAACCTCCTGATGGGCCTGGTTTTCGAACACCTGGGGCAGCTTACCCCCCTGCCCTTGATCGGAGCAATCCTGTACCGCGCTGGCCTTTCGATCGGGATTGGGTACACCCTGCAGGTCTGGGGGCAGAAACACACGCCCCCAACCGATGCCGCCCTGATCCTCGGGCTAGAAGCCGTTTTCGCCGCCATCGCAGCCTGGCTGGCGCTCCGGCAGGGTTTGCTGCCCCTGCAGATAGTGGGCTGCGGCATCATTCTGGCCGCGGTAATGTTTTCGCAGCTGAAAAGCCTGCCTCCTGCCAGCAACTGAGTCACCCCAGGTTGGATTGGCCAATCTACCTGCATAACAGCAATTCTTTGGGGGATATATTAGAATTGACCTATTCCTCTCAATATACTGCATGATATTATACTAATATCATTGATATACTAGATATTACATAGTATACTGTCGCCATTGGAGCTTCTATGACAAATAAATCTTTGGAGAATGCTGTCCTTGAACTGCGGCGTGGGGTCATTGTACTGGCTGTCTTGAGCCGGTTGGACCGGGAGCAATATGGCTACTCGCTTATCAAAAACCTGGCCGAGGCCGGGCTGGAGATCGACCAGGGCACGCTCTATCCGCTGCTGCGGCGGCTGGAAGGCCAGGGGCTTCTGCAGTCCGCCTGGCGGGTCGAAGCTGACCGTCCGCGTCGCTACTATGTGCTCAGCAAGGAAGGCAGTACGCTCCTGCCCAGGCTGAAAGAAGAATGGACTGCGATTGTGTCCATTATGGATAAATTGCTTTAAATTTCGAGGAGAATGGGAATGAATACAAACTTGATCGATAACTACGTTTCTGAAGTCGGACGCCGCCTGCCCGCGCGGACAGCGCAAAGATATAGAGGCTGAAATACGTTCGATCCTGCAGGACATGCTGGATGAGCGCAGCCAGAAGGCCGGTAAACCGGTTGATGAAGAGATGACCCTGGATGTCCTGAAAGCCTACGGCGCTCCGGAAAAAATCGCTGCCACCTATCAAGGTGAGCGCTACCTGATCGGCCCGCGTCTGTATCCCACCTTCATACTCGTTCTGCGCATCGTGCTGGTTGTGGTCGGTGTGCTGGCTGCCGTCGGATTGGGTGTTGCCATCAGCCACACGCTGAACCCTCAGATTGCCGTCGAGACCGTCCTGACTGCCATTGGCAACTTCCTTGCTTCCAGCATGACCGCCCTGGGTAATATTGTGTTGATCTTCGCCATCATGGAATGGGCTCTCTACCGGGCCGGTTCGAGAGCGGATTTCAAAGGATTGCCGCTGGAAAAGGAATGGGACCCGCGCTCGCTTCTCAAGGCATCTCCATCCAACCTGGTCAAGATGGGCGAGACCATCCTGGAAATCGTCGGATCTTTTGCAGCGATCGTTATCTTTAACTTCTATCCACAAATCATCGGGTTTACCCCCAGCGTAAACGGCGCGGTGGGTTCCGGGAATTGGGCCATAGGTTTTGGTAATATAACCTTCGAGCCGTTGTTATCTGACGCCTTCTTTCATTTCGTGCCGTACCTGACCGTGGTTTGGGTGTTGACCATCCTCCTGGACATCCTCCTGCTGCGCCTGGGCTACTGGAACATGTTGACGCGTTTCTTCTTCATCGCTCTGAAAATCGTCAATATCGCCATCGCCGCGGCCATGCTGGGCGTACCCTCCTTGCTGGCCATCACCCCGGCTGCGCTTACCCCTGCAATGGGCAGCGCCAGTGCAGCTTTCACGCTGGTATCCATGTTGAACCTGTTCGTTCGGATCGCCCTGTGGCTGGGGATCTTTGGAAGCGTCGTTGAAATTATCCGGTCCATCTCCCGGATGGTTGCCTACGAAACCGCCCCTCACTTTTAATAACCAAAGTTGAAATTGGTAAGGGTGGGACCGTATTATTAGAATCAAAAAAGTCCGGGAACATTTCCGGACTTTTTTAGTTGGTCCCAAAGAATAATTCCCACCAGATTCGCCAGGTGGGCAGGGATTGCGCTTGCGTTGCCGGTGCCGGGACCGGCGTGGCCGTCACGGTTCCGGATGGTTCCAATTGAATGACATGTTCGCCGTCCCGCACCATTTTATTCTCGTACGCCCACTGCTCTACCGCCTGGTCGGATGTCGCAAAAGCCACCTGCGTCACCAATGCATTCTGCGTTTGCATGACTGATGTACCCTCAGCCCGGACTGAATCCAGCTTCGTGGTCAAAATATCCAATTCTTGCATGCGGCGGTTGAAATCGATCAATAATACAACCGCCAGGAACAGGCCAAGGATGATCAGAACATTCCGCCACTTGAATTTCATATCTTAATCTTACCCTTTCCGCATAACTTTGGCAAGCATCTGCCGGTGAAAACAATTCTTCCATATGGAGGGTCTGTTCATTGGCGGGGAAACAAAAAACCCGCGTTTCTGCGGGTTTGCTGCAAAATGGTGCCGAAGGAGGGACTTGAACCCTCACGACCTTGCGGCCACTAAGCCCTGAACCTAGCGCGTCTGCCAGTTCCGCCACTTCGGCATGCGGGCTGTATTTTATCCGAAAGTAAGATTTTGTCAACCTGGTCTTGCGACCAAACTACATCGAGATATATTCACGTAAATTATGCTCCACAGCATAAGCCGCAGCCTCCGCGCGGTTGCTCACGCCCAGTTTGGAAAGGATGCTGGAGACGTAGTTGCGTACGGTTCCTTCGCCCAGGAAAAGCGCTTTTGCAATCTCACGGTTGGTCCGGCCTTCCGAGACCAATAAAAGCACATGCTTCTCCTGCTGGCTTAGGTGAACAAAGGCAGAGGCTTCTTCCTCCTTGACAGCCCGGCGTACTTCCTGAAAAACGCGCTGGGTTACCGCCGGGTCCAGCAAGGCTTCGCCGCGCGCCACTGCTTCGAGTGCCCGTACTAATTCCTCTCCGCCGATTTGTTTCAGAATGTAACCGGATGCTCCAGCCCGGATGGCGGAGAAGAGCATTTCATCCTCGGCGTAGGATGTCAGCATGAGTACACGGGTTTCCGGGAACCGGCTGGTGATTTCCTCACAAGCTTCAATGCCGGAAGTTCCTGGCAGGCGGATATCCATTACCACCACATCGGGATGGTTGTTCTCCACCTGTTCAAGGGCTTCACGTGCCGATGCAGCTTCCCCAACAATCTCAAATTGCGGATGGCGTTCCAGTAAAGATTTCAAGCCAAGTCTGACCACTTCGTGGTCATCTACCAGTAGGATGCGCTGTTTTACCATATCAATCTCTCCATCATGAGGCTGCCCAATAAACCAGTAGTATATGCGAGTGCAGGTTGTCTGACAAGGCTAAAATTACTTGATAAAAAACCAAATGACGAAGAAATAACCCAATGCTGCCGCCCAAAGCCATGAATCGATCCGGTCCAGGACACCGCCATGACCTGGGAAAAAGTTGCTGGCGTCTTTCACACCCGCCTCCCGTTTGAACATCGACTCTCCCAGGTCTCCCAGGATGGAGAGCGCAGCAAGCACCCCGCCCAAAACTGCCCCCTGCCACCATGCGATTGCCGGGCCTCCCATGCCAAAGCTTTGCCATAAAACTGTCAGCGCCGCTGCGGTCAGCGTGCCGGAAGCAATACCGCCGCTATAGCCCTCCCAGGTTTTATTCGGGCTGATCCGCCGGCTGAGCGGGTGAGTTCCCAACCGGCTGCCCACAAAATACGCCCCCATATCAGTTAACCAGATGGCGGGAAGGACTATTACAAACCACCATAACCCACTGGGCATATTTCGTAGGTCGATCAGATAGGACCCAATCCAGCCCATGTAAATGATTCCGGCAGTTGTGACGGCAAAATCGCTGGCAGCCCGGTCGCGTCCCTTTTCGTAATCGATCAGATGCCAGGTCATGGCGGTCAAAACAGAAAAAGTCAGTGCGGCAGCCCCCAATTCGGGTGGTAAATGATTCCTGAGTGCAGCTGCAACCGGGTCCATCAGGAGTTCTCTCACTACCGCAATAAGGACAACACATCCCACCAGGAGCGCTCCGGGAATTTTGCTGCCGGCCTTGGTAAACATGCGCCCATACTCCCAGGCAGCTACCGCCAGAAAGAAAGTGATTAGGACAAAATAAGTTGGCCCGCCCAGAATGATCACCGGGATGCCAACAATTGCAAGTATAAGTGCAGTAATTGTGCGTTTAATCAGCATGGTATTCGTTATCCCCATCCGCCTGAGATAGGCCTCCGTACCTGCGATCACGCTTGGAAAAGGTATCCAATGCCTTACGGAATTCATCCTTGTTGAAGTCAGGCCAGTAGACAGAGGTAACGTACCATTCAGAATATGCCCCCTGCCAGATAAGAAAGTTCGAGACGCGCAGCTCACCCGATGTCCGAATAATCAGATCCGGATCCGGGACCCCTGCCGTGAATAGATAGCGACTCACTAGGTCAGAGGTGACCTCTTGGGGTTTGATTCCATCATTTATCATCTTTTGAATGGCATATACTATTTCGTCGCGCCCTCCGTAATTGAAAGCAACATTCAGAACCAGGCGTTCATTTTGCTTGGTCAACTCAATGGCATCCAGCACTTTTTCCTGCAGCTTGGGGTCCAGTCGTTCCAACCGCCCGATATGGCGCAGTTGTACGCCTTCTTTATTCAATTCCGCCAGTTCACGGTCGATCACGTCCTCGAGAATATGCATCAGCCCCTCGACTTCTTCGCGAGGACGGCCCCAATTTTCGGTGGAAAATGCATAAATGGTCAGGTATTTAACGCCGAATTCAACACAGGCTGTAATAATCCGGCGCAGATTCTCTGTCCCGGCACGATGGCCGACCAGACGCGGCAGGCCGCGTTCTAGCGCCCAGCGTCCGTTCCCATCCATAATGATGGCGACGTGTGTGGGAACTTGCCGCCTTTCAGCCGTGGACTTTTTTGCCATAATTGGTAGTGACGATCAAGCTGTCACTACACCTCCATGATCTCCTGCTCTTTGTGCAGTCCGTGTTTATTTATCTCTTCAATATTATGGTCCGTGACTTTCTGAAGGTCATCTTCGCCGCGCTTCAAGTCATCTTCGGAAACAAGCTTTTCCTTTTCCAATTCGCGCATGTCGTTATGCAGGTCACGGCGAATATTGCGGACGGCGATGCGGCACTCCTCCAGCCGGTTATGGACGACTTTCACTAGCTCCCGGCGGCGTTCCTCGGTAAGAGCGGGCAAGGTAAGGCGGATTTGTTTTCCATCATTATTCGGTGTTATTCCCAGGTCCGAGACCAGGATCGCCCGCTCGATGTTCTTCATCGAAGCCGGATCGAAAGGTTTGATAAGCAGGCTGCGTGGCTCCGGCACGGAAATGGATGCCAGTTGCACCAACGGAGTGGCAGCTCCATAGTAATCTACTGGCATTCTTTCAACCAACGCGGGAGTTGCCCGGCCAGTGCGGATTCCAGACAGGTCATCATCCAGGTTTTGGATCGCGGCGTGCATGCGTGTTTCAGCTTCCTTGATCAGGTCTTTTATCACGTCGGCCTCCTATGAGTTTGAAAATTGTCTGCCTTAAGGATACCCTAAAACCAGAAAAAATGCCACTAATACAAAAAATGGGCTGTTCCAGGTATTACCGGACAGCCCAGTCTAAAGGGTGCAATAAAACGATCGACAATCGGTGAAATTCAGGCTGAAACCAGTGTGCCCACTTTTTCACCGCGCAGGGCCCGTTCCAACGCAGATGGGTCCCATAGATTGACGACCAGGATGGGAAGGTTATTATCCATGCACAGGGAGATGGCCGTGCTGTCCATTACGGACAGGCGGCGGTTGAGGACATCGATATAAGTCAGGGTGTCAAACTTTTTAGCGGCCGGATCTTTCTGCGGGTCCGTATCGTAAACACCATCCACCTTGGTGGCTTTGATTAGCACCTTCGCGTCGACCTCCATGGCGCGCAACGCAGCCGCTGTATCGGTGGAGAAAAACGGATTCCCGGTGCCCGCGCCAAAAATGACAACCCGCCCCTTCTCGAGGTGACGGATGGCGCGCCGGCGAATATAAGGCTCGGCCACTGTCCGCATTTCAATGGCCGATTGGACGCGTGTATACATTCCGCACCGTTCCAGGGCATCCATGAGAGCCATGGCATTCATCACGGTAGCCAGCATGCCCATGTAGTCAGCCGTGGCACGTTCCATTCCGTGTTCGAGACCCTGCTTGCCGCGCCACAGGTTGCCTGCCCCAATGACGATTGCCACTTCGACTCCCATCGTACGGATATCCTTGACTCGCGCCGCAACTGCTTCGGCCCGTTCGGGATCAATCCCGAAGCCGTTGGGACCCGCCAGGCTTTCCCCGCCCAATTTGAGCAGTACGCGCTTGAATTTCAAATCTTCCATTTATTTTCTCCTTTCCAAATCAGAAAAAAAGCCAACCGGTTGGTTGGCTTCTTCCAATTATGAACTCATCTCACCCAATTCCCAGCGGACGATCCGCCGGACAACAATATTCTCTCCGATGGAAGCAATCTGTTCCAGCAGGAGTTTCCCAATCGTGATTTTGTCGTCCCGGATGTAGGGCTGGCGCAGCAGGACCACTTCATCCTTGAACTTTTCCAGGCGGCCCAGGGCGATCTTTTCCAGCATCGCCTCCGGTTTTCCTTCTTCCCGTGCGCGTCCCTTGGCAATCTCGGATTCGTGCTCGAGTACTTCAGCGGGAATATCCTCTTCCTTGATATACTTCGGCGCGGCCGCGGCCACCTGCAAAGCCACCTCGTGGGCGAACTTGATGAACTGTTCGGAACGGGCGACGAAATCGGTCTCGCAGTTGACTTCAACCATCACGCCCACTCGGCCATTGCCATGCGAATACAACTCGACCATGCCGTTGGATGCCTCGCGGTCGGCCCGCTTGGCGGCAGTCGCCAGCCCTTTTTCACGCAGGAAATCCACTGCTTTCTGGTAATCACCATCCGACGCCTCCAAAGCTTTGCGGCAATCCAATACGCCGGCTTTGGTGGCTTCGCGCAGGTCTTTGATCATTTGAGTCGTTATTTCCATCCCATCACCTCAGGTTACTTTTCTGGTTCGTCGTCTTCTTCATCAGCGTCAACAACGGCTATTTCTTCCACCTTCGGTGCCGGAGCAAGCTTTGCCAGGGTTGACTTTCCCAGCAGCTTGGCATCCTCGAGCTCATCTTCCATACCCGTGGTGGCCTGTTCAGCCGCTTCGGGTCCTTGCATCTCCGCCGGTTTCATGGCGGCTTCCGCCTCGATTTCCTCATCCTTGCGCGCTGCTTTGCCTTCTTCCACGGCATCCGCCATCTTTGACACCATCAGCTTGATGGCGCGGATTGCATCGTCGTTGGAAGGAATGACATAGTCCACAAAGGATGGGTCGCAGTTTGTATCCACCAGGGCAATCACCGGGATTTTTAACAGGTTGGCCTCGTGGACGGCTGCATACTCGCGCTCCACATCGATGACAAAGATCAGGTCCGGCACGCGGGCCATGGTTCGGACTCCCGAGAGCCGCAGATTCAGACGGTTAATCTCGCGTTGTATTAATAGGGCTTCTTTTTTGGTTAACTTCTCGATATCGCCCGTGGCAAAAAGCTTCTCCATGCGATCCAGTTCCAGGATGCGTTGGTGCATGGTGGACCAGTTGGTCAACATGCCGCCCAGCCAGCGTTCAGTCACGTAAGGCATGCCGCAGCGCATGGCCTCGTCCCGGACCGTTTCCTGTGCCTGGCGCTTGGTGCCAACGAACATGACAACACCGCCATTGGAAACAGAATCACGGATGATGTTATATGCTATGTTAATCGCCTTCACCGTCTGTTGCAGATCAATGATATGGATGCCATTGCGCTCGGTGAAGATATACGGCCGCATGCCCGGGTTCCACTTGTTGGTCCGGTGGCCGAAATGCACGCCGCTCTCGAGCAGCGCTTTCATGGTAACAACTGCCATTATTACTCCTTCTTTTCCCATCCTGCCGCGCCGCACCTTCCAGGCGCGCGATGGGGTGAGTTTAGCGGGGTATGCCCTCATCATGGGGGCGGATGTCCCGCTCAGGGACGCTTGATGCCCGTCCCGGGCAAGATGTGCCTCCTCGTGGAAGCGGCGGGATTATACCATAATCCGGAAGGCTATGGACGAACTTTTCAGGGGCGGCTATACTTCCCGCATGCCCATCATCCCTCTCCCTTCTCATATCGAAACGCGCTCTGGTGTATTTCAATTGAACGCCGCGACGGTCATCCAGGCTGATCCTCCCAATCGCTGGAATGCAGATTTCCTCCACGGTCTGCTTTCGCCCTCGACCGGCTTCCCGCTGCCGGTACAGGCATTCGACGCGGTCGGGAATAACTCCATATGCCTGCGCCTGGACCCGCGCTTGCAAACCCTTGGGACGGAAGGCTACCGGCTGGAAGTCTCTTCTGGAGCCGTTATCGTGGAAGCGCCTGAAACCGCCGGGGTTTTTTATGGCCTGCAGTCGCTGCGCCAGTTGCTGCCGGTCGATGTGGAAACTCGCCGGCCAGTCTCCGGGGTGAACTGGCAGGCGGCTTGTCAGGTTATCACCGACTCACCGCGTTTTTCGTGGCGCGGCTTCATGTTGGACGAAGGCCGCCACTTCCAAGGCAGGGAAACAGTGCTGCGCACCCTTGACCTGATGGCCTTGCAAAAATTGAATGTATTTCACTGGCATCTTACAGAGGATGAGGGTTGGCGAATAGAGATCAGGAAATATCCCAAACTGACCGGGGTTGGTTCCTGGCGCCTCGGCACACGCTATGGCGTTGGCGGTCGGGGGCATGACGGCATTCCGTATGGCGGGTTTTACACGCAGGCAGAAATCCGGGAAGTCGTCGCTTATGCAGCGCAGCGGCATATCACCGTTGTCCCTGAGGTGGAAATGCCCGGCCATGCGCTGGCGGCCCTGGCTGCCTACCCGGAACTTTCCTGCACCGGCGGGCCTTTCGAAGTGGGCACGCACTTTGGGATTTATCCCGATATCCTTTGCGCCGGCAGGGAGGCCACCTTCACCTTCCTAGCAGGTCTACTCGACGAAGTGCTGGAGTTGTTTCCTTCCCCAACCATCCATATCGGTGGGGACGAAGCCCCCAAAAAACGTTGGAAGGCCTGTCCCGCCTGCCAGCGGCGCATCCGGGAAGAGCAGCTTCCGGACGAGCATGCCCTGCAGGTCTACTTCACCAACCGCATCGCAGCCTATCTGGATTCGAAAGGCCGGCGTGCCATGGGTTGGAATGAGATCCTGCAACCGGGTCTGGTGCCGAGCGCAGTGGTGCAGTTCTGGGTGCGAGGCCGGGCGCAGATGCTCCAGGCGCTCCGGAACGACCGGCGCCCCACAATCATGTCCGCCTATCCAGTTGCCTACTTGGACCAGGCCTACAGCCTGACGCCCTTGAGCCGCACCTACCGCTACGAGCCGGTTCCGCAGGAATTGTCTGAAAAAGGAGATAAAGACCAGGCACCCTCCATCCTGGGGCTGGAATTCCCACTCTGGACCGAATGGGTGCCCGGCCAACTCCGCCTGGATTACCAGGCTTACCCGCGTCTGACTGCCATGGCTGAAACTGCCTGGACCTCCAAAGACCGCAAGGACCTGGCAGATTTCCGCCGCCGCCTGTCCGGATTCCTGGGCCGGCTGGACCGGTTGGGGGTTCGCCATGCCTCAATGGAAGAAGCCGAACCTGCCAGGATCAGACAGTTGTTCGGCATTTTTACGATCGCTCGCCCTCAGACTAAAATTGCCGGTGAATAATCCTTCCGCCGTGCTATACTCTGGCAGGAATAATTCTGTGCCAGCGGCAAATAAAGGCAGACAAACCTGAAGGAGATCGATGATGAATTTCTTCCAAAAAATAATGCAAGGGGCAGGCTCCTACACTGGACCTTTCCACAGGTTCGCCGTGAAATGCAGCCGCTGCGGAGAAATCATTCACGGGCAGGTCAATGTCAACAATGACCCTAGCCTGGAAATTGACGAAAATGGCAAAGAGTATTACATCTGCCGCAAGGTGCTGGTGGGGGATCAACACTGCTTCCAGCGCATGGAAGTGATCTTCAAATTCAACGAAGCCCGCCGGCTGCTCGACCGCCAGATCAGCGGTGGGGAATTTGTGAAAAACAATGTTTAAGGAGAAACTGATATGACCGTCCTGCAGGCGCTCATTCTGGGGATCGTGCAAGGCCTGACCGAGTTCATCCCCATCTCAAGTTCCGCTCACCTGATCATCGTGCCGTGGTTGTTCGGATGGAACGATCCGGTGCTGACCAGCCTGTCCTTCGATGTGGCTCTGCACCTGGGGACTCTGGTCGCCGTGGTCTGGTTCTTTGCCAGCGATTGGGTGCGTTTGATCCACGCCGGCGTTGCAAGCCTGGTGGAACGCAAGATCGGGTCCGACCCCGACCGCAAGCTGGCCTGGCTTTTGGTAATCGGCTGCATCCCGGGCGGCATTGCCGGCGTGCTGGGCGAGAGCAAGATCGATGAACTCTTTCACCAACCCGGTGTGCCGATTAAAATGATGGCAATTATCATCATGGGGATCATTATTGCGGCGCTCGCCTTCATCCTTTTCTTTGTGGAGCGGAGAGCGCTCCACACCCGTGAAATGAATTCGTTGACACTCAAGGATGCCATCCTGATCGGCCTGGCGCAAGCGTTGGCCATTTTTCCGGGCGTTTCCCGCTCTGGCAGCACCATCACGGCCGGGCTGGCCCTCAATCTAAAACGTGATACCGCCGCCCGCTTTTCCTTCCTGCTCAGCGCGCCGATCATCCTGGGTGCCGGCTTGAAAAGCGCCTGGGATATGTTCCAGCAATACCATGCCGGGGTTGCACTCGGTTCGGCCGAGTTGCTCCTGTTTCCCATCGGGATCATCGCAGCCGCCATCAGTGGGTACTTCTGCATCAAATACCTGCTGCGCTATTTGCAGAATCACTCCACCAACCTGTTCGTATACTATCGCTGGGCTTTGGCCGTTTTGATCATAATCGTGGCGATCATCCGCAGATGATCCGCTTTTGTTTTTACCCATGCCCTTTCTCTTGCAGGACAGCGACATTATATGGCATATTTTTGACCATTTTTTATGGTGTCAGGGCAGATGCCAGATATGTTATGATTAACCCATCTTTTTGACTATTTCGATTTTGCTGTCGGCATAACCAGGGGCTCAAAGACAATGAATGAATGAGGAGGCAGGATGGATATCGAACAATCGCTATCCCAGGCGGAATCGTTTATTCGCCAAAACCAGACGTCCCAGGCCAGGGCAACCCTGGGGCAAATCCTCCAAGAAGACCCCCAAAATGAAGAAGCCTGGATCCTGAGTGCCCAGGTCAGCGATAAACCCGAGCAGGTCATATATTGTCTGAAGCAGGCGGTCAAGATCAACCCGGCCTCCCGGGCGAATCTGATATTGGAGCGGCTGCAATTACCGCAAACTCCCGAGGTCCCGGTCATTTCTTCCGAACCCGAATCACAGCCTTTACCTGATACACAACCGATGCGGACCGTTCGTTTGGCTGCTGTCCAACCGGAACAGGCCGCGCCCAGCCCTACCGATATTCCCGATTCGGAACAGGAACAAAATGCCGCAGATCTACCTGACACTCCGCCGGTTGAGACTGCCTATCCATGGGATGTAGCCGCCACCCTCCCCTTGCCGGCGTCTGTGCCTGATATTCCACCGTCTGTGCCCGTCATGCCGCCGGTTGAGACTGCCTTGCCATGGGAAGTCGCCACCACCCCCCCCTCGCCGGCATCTGCGCCTGATATTTCACCGTCTGTGCCCGTCTTGCCGCCGGTTGAGACTGCCTTGCCATGGGAAGTAGCCGCCCCACCCACCTCGTCTTCGTCTGTACCTGATATTCCACCGTCTGCGCCTGTCTTGCCGCCGGCTGTAGAATCCAGCACCGCATCCTCTCCAGCCGCGCAATCCGCGCCGCGCAAACGGCCCATGCGCTGGTTGCAAAGGGTTCTTACCCTTGCAGCCAATGCCTGCCTGTTGGCGCCCTGGATCGTGGTCCAGAACGGTGAAAGCCCGACCAGGACCTTGAGCGGGGTGCACGTGCTACTGGGTCCCATATTCTCACCCCTCGGGGTGGACGTAGACATTTCCAGCCTGGCGCTCCTGGCCGGCTTGATTCTCCTGCTCCTGGTGTTCTTCCGCTTCCGCTCCGCTGCCGCGCAAAAATGGGGTGAACGGGCCACCATCGCCCTGGCTCCCCTGGCATCCGTGTTAAGCCTGGATTTGCTCTCCTTTTATTACGCCGGATTGACCACTAACGTGGGCCTGAGCTGGGGCATCTGGGCCAGTTGCGGCTTGTATTCACTGGCCGGCCTAATTTCCTTGATCAATGCGCTCCGGCTGGGGAAAGTGGCCCGCTCGGAAATTTACACAGCCCGTGCTGGTTGGATCTTCACCTGGTTGTTCAGCTTCGGAGATATCCTGGCCGTCCTGGTGACCATGGTCGGGTTGGTGGTGATGGACAAATTCAGCCTGATTGGGATGGCCGTCCCATTTATCTGGTTGATCCTGGGAGCAATACTGAGCCATATCGTCTGAAGAGCGCGGGTCTTGCAGGATATCACCGATAAGGCACGCAGAGAGAGGAGGTGTGCATGTCTTACCATCTGCAGTTCGAACCCAGAAGCAATTACGTTTACATCACCGTGACCGGCGAAAATTCAATGGACACGGTCAGTCATTACCTGTCAGAAGTGCATGATTGGTGTTTGCAGCATAAATGCCCCAATGTTCTGCTGGTGGAGAACCTGTCGGGTCCCGGTTTGCATACCACCAATATTTACGAACTGGTCTCCAGTAAAAGCCGGCAGGCTGCCCAGGTGCTCGGCAGGATGGCGTACGTGGATATCAATCCAGAGCACGATCAAAAAGCCATGGAATTTGCTGAAGATGTGGCCGTCAACCGTGGGGTTTCTGTGCGGGTTTTTGCATCCATCCGGCTCGCACAAGAATGGCTGGAAAGCCAGGCTTGACCATGAAAGGAGCATAGCCATGTTTATCTTCACTATCTGGTCTTTGCGCCTGTTTGGCATTTCCGGAATTATCGGTTCGATTCTTTTCATCTGCGGGGATCTTCTTTACAACCATGTCCCCGGCTCCAAAGCCAGCCCTGCCATGAAAATGAGCGTCCTTCCGGAGGGCCGGTTGCTCAATGCCGGTACGCTCGGGTTGATCGGGTGCTGTTTCTACACCCTGGCCGCGCTGCATGTGTATATCGCTTTCAAGCCCTCCGGAGAACCTTTTGCGTCCATAGTATTCCTGGCTTTTGCCGCCATAATGATCTGCTTTGGCATTGCGCACACCGCCTATTTTTCCATCGCAGCCGGAGCGCACGCAGCCGCCGCCCTGGGAGCGAACGGGGAAGCGGGTGGGAAATTGGGAAATGGTTTTTTCCAAAGGATGACGTACATCACCTATGTCCCTACCGTTGTCGCCAGTTTGATGATGATTGTTGGCATCCTGACAGGACGATCCTTGTATCCGCGCTGGATGGTGATATTCCTGCCGGTTGTCATCTACCTGCTTAAAATACCGGTCACACGAATCTTGAGGGGGCGCGCAGGGGAGCTGGTCAATGATTCCTACGACAACCTCACTCTATTTATCTTCTTTGCTCTTTCCACCATCGTATTGTGGAATGGGATCGTTTCCTGAGGAAGGAAATAGCGGGATAACCTGAGTCAATCTCCAAATCACAGAACAATTCAAGTCGACAATTGTTCCCTGCCTGCTTGTCCTGTTTTCTTTACAGGGCACCATGAAGGGGCGAAGGGGATACTGTATTAATCCGGCACATGGCTCCGCAGAATAAAAAACAGTAAGACTTCCGAGTTCTTTCAGAACTCGGAAGTCATTAAAGAAAAGCGTTGTGCACCTTTATGTCCGCCTGTACCGCGCTGCTCTTCTGCGGGATCGTGGTGAAGGTTTTTACCCCGCCAGTTCCCGCAGCCTTTGCACCATCAGCGAGATGCCCATCACCAGCAGTGCCGCCAGGATGATCCACTTCCAGAAATGAATGAACAGGACCACGCTGGCCACCATCGCCAGCAGCAGGGTGATCCACGCCACTGTCTCCACAAAGGCCCCGCGCAGGATCGATTCGATCACCACGAAAACGATCAGGGCGATCGCCAGCCCCATCCACACATAATGCGACGCAAAGAAGACCAGCCCGGCAGCCACGAACAGCAGCAGGCTCAGGCTGACCGCCGCCCAGGTCTCGGCAGCCCGGTCGAAGCGCAGCCGCTCGTCCGGGTTATCGGGTGCATCCAGGTGCTTGATGTGGGCGTGCGGATCATCCTTCAGGCCCGACCGCAGGCGTTCCAATTGCCGGTTAAAGCCTTCCAGCATGGCAGTGTTTTCTGTATGCTCTTTGCGCAGGTCTCGCAGCTCTGCCGCAAGTTTCGCAATTTCCTTATCCAGTCCGGCATATTGTTTGGCCAGGTACGGGTTGCCCTCCATCCCTTTTAGCTTCATCCCTAGCGATTGCAGTAGGGTGGCTTTTTCCGGGATGAGCGCCTCCAATTCCCTCTGCCGCCGGGAGATTTCCTGGCTGTCCTTCTCCAGCATCTTCTGCGCCTGCGGCGGCGGCGGCAGCTTGTCCAGCCCGGCAAAACCGAGCGGGTCCACCCAGCGGCCGCGCGGGGTGCCGTCCCGGTTGTACATTGGCCCGGCCGGGGCATTTTCCCCGGAGATGGGGTCTTTTGCGAACAGCCCCCACAGACCGTGATACTGGCTGACCCACGCAGTGCTTTCATCCACCAACACCGGCGACCAGGGCTGCGCTCCATCCGGACCGATTCGCAGCCCATCCGCCCGGGCGTAATCCACGAACGGCACGTGGAAGGGCTCCATCGGCTCCTGGCCGAACGTCTGCGTCCATAGCGTATTCCAGGCCTTGATGAGCCCGGCCAGCCAGTCCGGTTGGGGCAGGCTCACTTCATCCTGATACTCCCCTCGCCGGAAATAGGAGGCATGCGAACCCGCTCCGGCAAACACCGCCGGATGCCCGTTTTCGATGGTCAGTTCCGTCCGGTCATCCCAGCGCCGCCGCAGGTCGTCGCCGTTGAAATCATGTGAGGCAAACGCTGCCCACTCCGGGAAGAGCTGGCCGCCCTCTTCATACAAATACAGGCTGATCATCTCCCAATCCGACTCGTGGTCGTTGACGCCGTGGAAGCCCGAGCGCCAGGGGTTGGAAAAGTAGAAGAACCAGTATTGCAGCACCGTCCAGCCGGCCTGTCGGGTCACCCGTCCATAATAAACATACTCCGGGTGTTCCTCCCGGATGGCGTTGTAATCCAGCTCGGCAGCCGCCATGTCCGCCGCCGGCACCCGCCCTCTGAGAAGGAACGATAGCGAGAACAGCCCATCCGCCAGGCGCGGCAGGAAGCCGCCGCGTGCCAGCCGGCCGATGCCCGGGTGAAAATATTCCCCGGATCTGCGGCGCAGGGCTGCCTGGTCTGCCAGTACCTTGGCTGCCTCGCCCAGGTTGAGTGCCTCGATAAAGCGCAGGTAGCGGATGCTGCCGATGGCGGCCGGGCGCGGCTCGATCAATTTTTCCATGGTCATTTGCCCCTGCGGCACCAGCAAATCCTCCGATCCGTCAGGCCGGTGCTCCCACAGGCTGCATTCCCTGACGTAAGGCTCCACTGCTGCCGGGTAGACCTGTTCCCCCTTGGTATAGTAAACCACCGGCTCGAATTTACGCAGCAGTTCCAGGTCGGGAGTATCCGCTGGGGCGGTCGGGCGTTCAGATATGGGCTGCATCGTCCCTCCTTATATCGAAAACGCGCTGCACACCGGGCACGTTGAGTGCAAAGGCGATGATGACATTGGAAGCCATGACGGCGTAATTGGCGTGGCTGTAAAAGGTATCGACCAGCGAGATGACCAGCGAAATGCATGTCCAGACCATCAGCAGTACCCAGCTCCAGCGCCGCAGTCGCAGGAAGCCGATCAGCACAAAGATTCCGGCCAGCGACAGGATGAGGTAGGAGATGCTTGAAACCAGGTCGTTGCCGAGCGGCGTCAGGCTCCAGCCGCTGAGGAGCGGACCGTTTATGCCGTCTCGGAAGAAATTGTGGCGGATCATTGGTTCATAGACCTGGTACAGGCGGATCAGGAAAAGTAACACGATTGCCGCCGCGATCACGCTGATGGCAATTGGGCGTTTCTGCTTGTCGCTTTTCTGTCTTCTTGGCATGCTTCACCTCACAGCGGAATATTCTCAATGTGGCTCCTCTGGTATATACGATAAGATCCAGGGTGAGTTACCACCGGTCCGTCAGGGCAACAGTAATTTGTCTTGAACCAATCGCCTTCGTGACCTCGGGCCTTGGAGGCAATCAATCCCGCAAAACAACCGGAGCGCTTTTATTATAGAACCAATCCGAAGAAAATGGAAAACGCCGGCTCCTATTAACGTTGGATAAGATTCTCTGGGAGACCTTGGGTATGGTGTAGAATCTTCCGGTGGATATCCGATTATAGTAAAAAGCGAGAATTGTGTTCCCCAGCAAGCAAACCGTACAGCTAAAAGTTCCTCTCCTCCCCAAGCAACCCAAAGCACTCATCGAACTCCGCCAGGTCTACAAAGTATACGAAACCGCTGCGGGCGATTTCCCGGCATTGCGCGGTATTAACGTGTCCGTCTACCCGGCCGAGTTCCTGGGCGTGATCGGGAAATCCGGGGCGGGCAAATCCACCCTGCTGAACATGATCACTGGCGTGGACCATCTCACCGCCGGTGAAGTGATCGTGCATACACTCGAGGGGTCGGTATCGATCCATAAGTTGGGTGAGTTTGACCTGGCGCTCTGGCGCGGTCGGAACATGGGTGTGGTCTACCAGTCCTTCCAGCTGCTGCCCATGTTGACCCTGCTGGAGAACATCATGCTGCCGATGGATCTGTGCGGCCTGTACAAGCGCAAAGAGAGCCGGGCACGCGCCATGGAACTGCTGCAAATGGTCGAGCTGGAACAGCATGCCCAAAAACTCCCCATTTACATTTCCGGCGGGCAGCAGCAGCGGGTGGCGATCGCGCGGGCGCTGGCGAATGATCCGCCCATCATCATCGCGGATGAACCCACCGGCAGCCTGGACTCCCTCACGGCTGATCATGTCTTCCAGGTCTTCGAGCGCCTGTTGGAAAAAGGCAAGACCATCATCATGGTAACGCACGACAACAGCCTGGCCCCCCTCTTTACCCGCCATATTATCATCCAGGACGGTGAGATCATCCCGGATAAAAGGCGTCGCGTATGAAGCGCATGCATGCCCCTGCGCAGGCCATGATTGAGTTGCAGAAGGTCATCAAGACCTTCAAGAATGCCGCCGGCGAGTTCACCGTGCTCAAAGGGGTGAATCTGGTCTTGCGGAAAGGGGAATTCGTCGCGATCGTCGGTAAATCCGGCAGCGGCAAGTCCACCCTGCTAAACATGATCACCGGCATCGACCATCCCAGCTCCGGGAAGGTGGTTATCGGCGGGACGGATATTTACCAGATGTCCGAGAGCGCCCGCTCGCTCTGGCGCGGCAGGAACCTGGGCGTGGTGTTCCAGTTCTTCCAACTCCTGCCCATGTTGACCCTGCTGGAAAATGTCATGCTGCCGATGGACTATGTCGGCATGTACGATTTCTACGAGCGCCCAAAGCGCGCCATGCAGCTGCTCAAGCTGGTTGGTCTGGAAGAGCAGGCCGGCAAGCTGCCCGTGGCGGTTTCGACCGGCCAGCAGCAGAGCGCTGCCATTGCACGCGCCCTGGCAAACGATCCGCCGGTCATCTGCGCGGATGAGCCAACCGGCAATCTGGACTCCCGCTCATCGGACGTCATCATCAAATTATTCGAGACCCTGGTAAGAAAAGGCAAGACGATCGCGATGGTCACCCATGATCCATCCCTCACCGGGCGAACCACCCGCACCATCGTCATCTCGGACGGGGAACTGATCGATGAAACGGTGGCACAGAGCCTGCCGTTGCTGGATCATTCGCAGATGTTGGAAGCCACCCGCCGGCTGGAACAATTCTCCTACCCGCCGGGCAGTACCATTCTACATGCCGGACAGCACAACGATTACTTCTACATGATCAAAAGCGGTACGGTGGATGTGGTGCTGGAATGCGGCCCGCAATTGGAAGATGGCGTCACAATTGCCAGATTGGGCCCTGGGCAGTTCTTCGGCGAGATCGAGCTGGTACGTGGTGGGCAGTCCATTGCCTGTGTCCGGGTCTCATCTGATGAACCGGTAGAGCTGGGAGCGTTGCACCGGGCGGCTTTCCAAAAGCTGGTAAGCGAATCTCCATTGACCGAAGAAGCCATCGGCAGGGTCGTCCATTTGCGCCTGGTGGAGAACCGCGCTGCCGACCAAAGGCGAAAGAAAAGGGCTCCATGATGCGCCCGCGCTGGCGAAAAGTATGGCATGACTTGACCGGCAGCCTGTCGCGCACGCTGCTGGTGGTGGTCTCCATCGTTATGGGCGTATTTTCCATTGGGGTGATCACCGGAACATATGTGATCATTTCCCAGGATATGAGCGCCAGTTATGCCTCCAACAACCCGATGAACGTCGAGCTGCTGACGAATGATTTCAACAGCAGCCTGATCCAGACCGTCCAGGATATGCACGGGGTCAAGCAGGCCGAGGGACGCCGGGCGTTCGGTATGCAGGTCCGCACCCCGGGAAGCAGCCAGTGGGTGCCTGTCAACGTGGTTGCCATTAACAACTTCGAAACACAGAAGATCAACCTGATGCACGTGCTCTCCGGGATCGGTCGCCCTGCCAGGAACCAGGTGCTGCTCGAAAAAAAGGTGCTGGATAGTCTGCACGTCAAGGTCGGTGATTCACTCGAATTCCTGCTGGATAATGGCAGCCTCCGGACGCTTAAGGTTGTGGGAATCGTCCAGGACCCCAGCACCGGCGCGGGCGATTTCCTGGCTGATCCATACATTTACATCTCCACGGACAGCCTTTCGTATCTGGGCCAGCCGGTTATTTACAACCGCCTGTATGCCACCCTGGCTGCCGGCCAAAACGACGATGCCGTCCTGCGCCAGATGGCTGCCGCCATAAAGGATAATGTCGAAAAAAGCGGTTATTCTGTCCAGCAGACCAGCTACTTTAAGACCGACCAGCATCCGCTGGCCTCCACGGTCCAGGCGATCCTGGGTATCCTGTTGGTGCTGGGGATCCTGATCCTCTTCCTGAGCAGTTCACTCATCGCCAATACCCTGAATGCATTGCTCAACCAGCACCTGCGTCACATCGGTGTGATGAAGCTGGTGGGCGGGCGCCGCAGCCAGATCTTCGCCATGTATATCGTCCTCATCCTGGCCTTCGGGACGATTGCGCTGCTGATCGCCGTCCCGCTGGGCGGGCAGGGCGCCTATGCCCTGGCGTCTTACATCGCCAACATGATCAACTTTAACCTGTTGGGCTACCGGATCGTTCCGTTGGCTTTTGCGATCCAGATCATCGTAGGTCTGGCGGTTCCGCTGCTGGCCGGACTGGTCCCGGTCCTGAACGGGTCGCGCATCACCGTCCTGCGCGCTCTCAGCGGCGACATGCTCCAGGAGGAAAAGAAACATTCCCTCCTGGCAAAACCAGGCCCTTCGGCTTTCGAACACTTCCAGGTCTGGTTCACTGCTGCTCTGGCCCGGCGAGGGGTGCATATCCCGCGCCCGTTGCTCATTTCGCTGCGTAACACGTTCCGGCGGCGCGGTCGCCTGGTGCTGACTCTTTTCACGTTGACCATGGGCGGGGCCATTTTCATCGCGGTTTTCAACGTGCGCGTCACCCTGTTCGACTATATCAACAGCATCGGGAATTATTTCCTGGCTGACGTGAGCCTGGATTTCAACCAACCCTACCGCCTGGACGAGGTGAAAAATACCGCCCTGCAGGTGCCAGGCGTGGTGGCAGTGGAAGGCTGGGCTTACACATCCGCCGAAGCGATTAACCCGGATGGCACGGTCGGCAATACGCTCACCATCCTGGCTCCGCCGGTAAACAGCAAACTGGTCGCGCCGGTCATGGTCTCGGGCCGCTGGCTGGAACCAGGCGACCAGAAGGCCATCACCGTCAGTGAAGACATCCTTTCCAAATTCCCCGGCCTGTCTCCCGGGAAAACCATTCGTTTGAAGATCAATGGCATTGCGGCTGATTGGACCGTGGTCGGTATCTTCAAGTTCGCTTCCCAGGGTGGGACGGTTGCCTATGGCACGTATGAAACCATTTCTGCGGTCACCCACACCTCCAACCATGCCTTTACGTTCCGGATCGTAACGGATGGCCATACTCCGGCCTACCAACAAATGATGAGCGACCGGTTGGATAAATATTTCCGCGACCGGGATTATCAAGTAAGCGCGGCTCGCTCCGGCGATTCCACCCTGAGCAGCGCCGCGGGCAGCCTGGAAATCCTGGTAACCTTCCTGCTCATCATGGCTCTCCTCACCGCAGTGGTCGGCAGCATGGGTCTGATGGGCACAATGGGGATGAACGTACTGGAACGCACACGCGAAATTGGTATCATGCGCTCTATTGGCGCGGTAGACGCAGAAGTGATGCGGACCGTCATCGTGGAGGGCATGCTGATCGGCGGAATTTCCTGGCTGATCGGTGCCATCTTATCTTTCCCCATAACGTACCTGCTTTCTGACATTATCAGCCTGGCGATCTTTCAATCGCCCATCGCGGTCCATTTTACCTACCAGGGGTTTGCCATCTGGTTGTTGGTGGTTTTGGCACTCTCGGCGGTGGCCTCCATCCTGCCTGCCCGTAATGCTGCCCGGTTGACCATCCGGGAAGTTTTAGCCTACGAGTGAGCAGGTATTCGGGATTTGTAAATCTTTGTCCAATCACATCGATCAAGATTGGTCCGTTTTAGATTTGTAAGGAGAAATATCATGAAAAAGATTAATCGTTTTTTTACCAGCATGGTGCTGCTCGGTCTCTTATTGGCTGCCTGCGGAAGTAATGCAGCCACCTCCGCCACAGCCACTCCGGTCGCATCTACGAATACGGTGATCGCCGAAGGGCACCTGGTTCCGAACCGGAACCAATACCTGGCTTTTCAAGCTAATGGCACGGTGGACCAGGTCCTGGTCAAAAAAGGGGACATGGTCAAATCTGGCGATGTACTGGCCACCCTGGTGCAGGATTCCACGCAGATTGCCCTGGAATCCACCCTGGTCACCGCCCAGCTGAATCTGGCCGAGTTGACTTCGCCGGAAGCGATCGCCAACGCCAAGCTGGCCATCACCACCGCGCAGACCAACGTGACCAATGCGCAAACAGTTGTGAACAATCAGCAGTATTGGAAAAACAATGCCATGATCCAAAATTATTATGCCAATTATGTGCTTGCCAAGAACAACCTGGATCAGGCGCAGACCGCCTACGATAATACGCATGCCGGGGAATATATCCACAACCCCAATCAGGCGGCCGCCTATAATGAGCTCTATACCGCCCAGGTGGCCTTCAATAACGCCAAGTATTACTACAGTCTCTATTCGCAGCCGCCCACCCAGACGCAGCAGGACCAGGACCAGGCAAACCTGGACCTGGCGAAAGCCACGCTGAATAACGCCCAGGTCTACCTGGCAGCATTGACCGGCGGGACGGTCCCGGCAGACGCCACCGGGACTGCCTTGCTGCAACTCAGGCAAGCCCAGCTGGCCGTGCAGACCGCCCAGGCGAATCTGGACACATCCAAACTCACCGCCCCGTTCGATGGCACCATCATGGACATCAACGTTTCATCCAACCAGATGGTCGATCCGACTACTTGGGCTGTGGCGATCGCCGATACCAGCCACTGGTATGTGGATACCAGTGACTTGAACGAACTGGATGTGGTCAAGGTTGGCCTCGGTCAGACGGTGGATATTACTGCAGATGCCTTGCCAGGTGTTAAAATGAGTGGAGTCGTGGAAGAGATTGGCAACACACCGGTAAACCAGGGCACGGATGTGCTTTATACTGTTCATATCCTTCTAAAAAACCCCGACCCGCGCCTGCGCTGGGGCATGACGATGGAAGTAACCTTTAACATGCAGTAATTGGAGGATCATAATATGGATATTGCCATCATTGGATTGGGAAAAATGGGCGGAAATATGGCCCAACGCCTGCTCAAGGGCGGCCATAAAGTGGTTGGGTTTGACCAATCGGTCGAATTGACCCGCACCTTGGCGGCCGGACACGGCTTGACGCCGGTTTTTTCAATCTCCGAGGCAGTGGCGGCTCTGCTTGAACCGCGCGTATTCTGGTTGATGGTTCCGGCGGATGCGGCGACCGAGGCCGTAGTGAACGAACTGGCCGGGTTGCTTTCGGCTGGTGATGTGATCATTGACGGCGGCAATACCTTCTATAAAGATGACATGCGTCGCGCCGAAGCGCTTCATCCCAAAGGGATTCATTACCTAGATGTAGGTACCAGCGGAGGTGTCTGGGGCCTGGCCGAAGGCTACAGCCTGATGATCGGTGGGGAAGCGCAGGTGGTGGAAAGCCAGCGCCCGATCTTCGAGTCACTGGCACCGTCGGCGGAACGGGGTTGGGGCCGGGTTGGGCCGGTGGGAGCCGGCCATTTTGTCAAGATGATCCATAACGGGATCGAGTATGGTCTGATGCAGGCCTACGCCGAGGGTTTCGAGATCATGCATGCCAAAAAAGATTTCGACCTGGACCTGGAACAGGTGGCCCAGATCTGGCGGCATGGCAGCGTGGTCCGTTCCTGGCTGCTCGATCTGACCGCCGACGCGCTGTCGAAAGACCAGGACCTGAGCAGCCTGCAGGGTTGGGTCGCCGATAGCGGCGAAGGCCGCTGGACGGTGGCCGAGGCGATCGACCTGGATGTGCCCGCCCCGATCATCACCCTTTCGCTCCAGCAGCGTTTCATCAGCCGCCAGACCGAAAGTTATGCCGCCAAGCTGCTGGCCGCCATGCGAAATGAGTTCGGCGGTCACGCCGTAAAGACAAAACCATCATGATGGAATGTCAGTCACCAACCTCGATTGTTATCTTCGGTGCATCCGGCGACTTAACCTGGCGCAAATTGATCCCGGCACTCTACAACAATTTCAAGAAGGGCCGGCTGGTGGAATGCTCCCACATTGTCGGCTTTGCCCGCCGCCTTCTGACAGACGATTCATTCCGGGCACGCTTGCGGGAAGGGGTTGCACAGTTCTCGGCGGGGACCTTCGACCCGCTCACCTGGGAGACTTTTGCCCGGCTGATATCCTACTTCCAGGGTAACCTGGATGAGCCCGGCGATTTCCCCAGGTTGGAGGCTTATCTCAAGAGTCTCGAAGGCACGCCAGGCAGCCAACAGACACAGTCGAAAACTGCAGACGGGATTCCGGTCAGTCGTCAGGATGCCAACCGTTTATATTACCTGGCCACCGCTCCGGAATATTATGAAATGGTGGTGGGTGCACTGGGCGCGGCCGGGATGGCTTCCCAGAGTCCGTGCTGGCGGCGCATCGTGATCGAAAAACCCTTCGGGCGCGACCTGAACTCGGCCCGCGCTCTCAACCAAGTTGTGCATGCCGTTTTTGACGAGAGCCAGGTCTATCGCATCGACCATTACCTGGGCAAGGAAACCGCCCAGAACATCCTGTTCTTCCGGTTCGCCAACACCATCTTCGAGCCAGTCTGGAACCGCCGCTACGTTAACAATGTGCAGATCACGGTTGCTGAAGATGTCGATGTTGGCTTGCGGGCAGGTTACTATGATGGCGCCGGAGTGTTGCGGGACATGTTCCAGAACCACCTGATGCAACTGCTGGCATTGGTGGCGATGGAACCAACCAGTTCTTTCAATGCAGACGCGATCCGCAACGAGAAAGCCAAGTTGTTCGAAAGCATCCGCCCGATCGCTCTGGCAGATACCGTCCGCGGACAATACGCAGGGTATCCGAAAGCCGCCGGAGTGACCCCGGGTTCGCTCACGGCCACCTATGCCGCCATGAAACTGTATATCGACAACTGGCGCTGGCAGGGGGTACCTTTTTATTTGCGTTCAGGAAAAGCATTAATGCACAAGACTTCCGAGATTATCATCGAGTTCGAGCGCCCGCCGCACCTCATGTTCCACCTGCCAGAGAACAGTGCCATCACACCCAACATTCTCTCGCTATGCATCCAACCGGACGAGGGTATTCACCTGCGCTTCGAGGCCAAGGTCCCGGATTTCGAACAAGCCATGCGCTCGGTGGATATGGATTTTCATTACCACTCGTCTTTCGATGGTTCCCTGCCGGAAGCGTATGAAAGGCTCTTGTTGGAAGCCCTGGCCGGGGATGCCTCGCTTTTCACCCGCAGCGATTCGATCGAGGCTGCCTGGAGTTTGCTGGACCCGATTCTGCAAGGCTGGGAGGCGCAGGCTGGTTCGGGTCTGGTGATTTATCCGGTTGGCAGTTGGGGGCCGGCCGAGGCAGACCAGTTGCTTGCACGTGATGAGAGGAGCTGGCGCCTGGGCTGTGTGGACGAGCCGGGCATTATCCATACCGGAAGCTAAAGAAAAAACAAGAGCAGGGATTCTGGTTATGCAGAAGGGTGGATTCGCGATATAATTAGATAATCTAATTATTAGAAAGGCAAATAAACTATGGGCGCTTCCAGAGAAACTATCGCGCAGGAGTTGCTGGATGAAGTTCCAGTTATTATGCGGACCATCCGGACCGAAATGCGCAGTCACCGTGCCAACGAATTGACCGTCCCATTGTTCCGTTCCCTTATGTTCCTCGAGCGCCATCCGGGTGTATCACTTCTGGAACTGGCCAGTCATTTGGGACTGACTTCGCCAAGCGCCTGCAAGATCGTGGATGGACTGGTGGAACATTCCCTGGTCGAGCGGCAGCATTCCAACACAGATCGCAGGAAAATTACCCTGGCGCTGACAAAGGAGGGTCAGAATGTCCTGGATGAATCCAGGACCAGAACACAGGCCCGGCTGGCCGAACTGCTGGTCCCTCTTTCTGCCGAGCAATGCGAGACCGTTTTCCAGGCCCTGCAAATCATCCAACCGCTCTTTATACCGGCCGGCGGTAAAATCATTTCAGGAGGGCTGAAAATATGATGCGCGGAGGCGGTGGCGGCGGGGGGGGGCATGGGGGTCCCTGGAGCATCCTTAATGCAACGGATGAGAAACCCCAGGTCACCTGGGTATTATTGAAACGCGTCATGGGATACGCACGGCCTTACATCTGGCCTATACTAGCAATGCTCTTCATTACTCTGATAACTTCCGGGCTGTCCCTTCTAAACCCTTTGATATTAAGACAGCTTATCGACCAAACCCTGCCTCACAAAGATCTGCACCAATTGGTTTGGCTGGTGGTGGCGCTGCTAGCGATCCCGCTTGTGACCAGCGGTTTGAATGTGTACTTTCGGCAGTTGAACGCACGGGCGGGTGAAGGCGTAACGTACGACTTGCGGGCGGACCTTTTTGCGCATCTGCAGCGCATGTCATTAAGTTTTTTCACGCATACCAAGGTGGGGGAATTGATCAGCCGATTCAACAACGATGTGGTTGGCGCGCAGAGCGCCATCAGCAACACATTTGTCAACATTGTCACCAGCCTGATCCAGACGGTGGCGACACTGGTGGTTATGTTCACGCTGGAATGGCGGTTGACGTTGATCAGCATTGTCATCATGCCCTTCTTCCTGGTGGCGGCGCGTCAGTTAGGAAACCGCCTGCGGGATGTGGCGCGTGAGCAGTTGGATCTGAATGCAAAAATGAACGCAGTCCTGAATGAGCTGTTGAACATCAGCGGGGCCTTGCTGGTCAAGCTCTTTGGCCGCACCGCCCAGGAGGATGCCCGCTTCAACGACCGGGCGGCAGAGGTACGCCAGATCGGCATTACCCGGGCTGTGATGGGTTCGCTATTTTTTTCCAGCATCGGGCTGGTGAGCGCCATCGGGATGGCGTTGGTCTATGGTGTGGGCGGATATCTGGTCATCAAGAGCACTCTCACCATTGGTACCATCGTAGCATTAGGCGCGTATCTGGTCAGCCTGTACGGTTCATTGCAAACCCTTACTAATGCACCGGTGGACTTCGCCACCTCCATTGTCAGCTTTGAGCGCGTCTTCGAAGTGATCGACCTTCCGCACGAGGTGGCTGAGAAGCCCAACGCAGTTGAATTAAGAAATGTGTGTGGTGTGTTGGAATTCGAGGACGTCAATTTCCGCTACACCGTCGAAGAAAGAAGCCTGCTGAAGGACGTGCGCCGGTACGGGCAGATGCAGAACGTTAACGCTGTACTTTCGGGCGAGGACAATGAGAAACCCCGCAATGGCAGGGATCCCGAAGACAAGGCGATTAAGGTACATACTCAGGCGCGCGACGAAGTGCTGGAGCATATTTCCTTCCGGGCCGACCCCGGCCAACTGGTGGCGCTGGTGGGGCCGAGTGGTGCCGGCAAGACCACCATGACTTACCTTATCCCAAGGTTATATGACCCAACCGGTGGCCGCATCCTGATCGACGGCCAGGACTTGCGGGATGTGACGCTGGCTTCCCTGACCTCCCAGATCGGCATGGTAACCCAGGAAACCTACCTTTTCCACGACACGATTCTCGTAAACCTGCTGTATGCCCAGGAAGATGCCAGCCAGGAAGAGGTGGTAGCAGCCGCCCGCGCGGCCAACATCCACGATTTCATAATGGGTCTGCCGAGTGGATACGAGACCATCGCGGGCGAACGCGGCTACCGGTTGAGTGGCGGCGAGAAGCAGCGTCTGGCGCTGGCGCGTGTGATTCTGAAGGATCCACGCATCCTGGTGCTGGATGAAGCTACCAGTTCGCTGGACAGCGAATCCGAAATCCTGATCCAGGAAGCGTTAAAACGGGTTATGGTCGGACGCACGAGCATCGTGATTGCCCACCGTCTCAGCACCATCCAGGCCGCCGATCTTATCCTCGTGATGGATCGTGGCCGGATTGTCGAGCGCGGCACGCACCTGGAACTGCTGGGAAAGAAGGGATTGTACGCTCGATTGTATGAAACCCAGTTCAGGCGGAAAACGAAAGAGGTTGTCGAAGAGAAAAAAGATCTGGGTGAACTGGAACTCAAGCCTCTTTGATTTTTGACCATCCAGCCGGCGGTTTTTTGATATCTTTACCATGCTTGGAACCTTAAATCATCCACGTCTTCTTCATTATGCAACTGCAGGACTTGGCCTGAAGATTTCCTGGAAATTGTCTCCTGATTTGGAGTCAACTGAAAAACATTGCTTTCTTTGGCAGAAGCCGTCAGGAAATAACTCTGAGGACTGATGAACGTGGCAACTATGGTAACATGTCACTATATCGGCGGCTTGTTATCAAGAAGTCGTAAAATATGGATTGGTCGTCGATTTCTCGTTGCAGTTCCGTGAGAAGAACTGCTCTTGAACGGCATGTGCACAAATAAGCGTAATACATCAGAATAAAACAACAATCCATCCCCTGCCCTGGCAGGGGATGGATTGTTTCAAAGAGACGTCCTGGGAGGGAATTTAATTTGAAGGCGCAGTTCCCAGAGTAACTTGCACCTGGATGGATTGGCCGTTACGGTTGTACACCAGGGCCACCTTGTCGCCAGGCTTGAAATTGTACAGGACATTTATATAATCGTGTGACGAGTCAATGGGAACGCCGCCAAGGCTGGTGATGATGTCGCCTTGCTGCAGGCCAGCCTGGCTGGCCGGGCTGTTGGCGGCTACATCGGTGACATAAGCACCCCATTGCACCGGCAGGTTATACGCGTCCGCAATATCGGGAGAAACCGGCTGGAAGCTGACGCCCAGGTACGGATGGGTGATGGAGCCGTATTGGATGAGCTGTTGGGCAACCGTACTGGCTGTGTTGATCGGGATGGCAAAACCGAGTCCTTCCGCCACCGTTCCAGTGTCGCTGTTGCGTACAATCAGGGTATTGATGGCAATCACCTCGCCGGCCAGGTTGACCAGCGGACCACCGGAGTTGCCCTGGTTGATGGCGGCATCGGTCTGGATCAGGTTATCGATTGAATAGCCATTACCGGTATCGATCGAGCGCCCCGTGGCGCTGACAACACCTACCGTAACCGTGTTCTTGAAATCTCCCAGAGGCGAGCCAATGGCAATGACCGTCTCCCCAGGATTGAGCACGTCCGAATTACCGAGGGTGGCCACCGCCGGAACCTTACCGGTCGTCTTCAGGACTGCTATGTCCGAATATTGGTCAGCTCCGACAACCTTGGCCGTTTCCTGGGTGCCATCCGCCAGGACGATGGTCAGGTCGCCCTGGGTATCGGCAATAACGTGGTTATTGGTAAGGATGTAGCCTTGACTGGATATGAAGACCCCGCTGCCGCTGACCGTGCTGCTGGAGGACATTCCTCTAAAGGTCATCTGTCCAGGGATGGTGCCTGTCACTGTTACGACCGCCGGCCCAACTTTTTGAACCGCCTGCGTGATGGTGGTATCGATCTGGGTGGTATCAACTGTCAATGTAGTGCCCTTGCTTTGATTCTGGCTGGTGCCTGTGCTGCTGGCTGGTATTGATTCTGTTACCGGGGCGGCTGAGGTCAGCCGCGCAGTCTCGACTCGGTTCATGACCTGATAAACCACTGCCCCGCCCGCTGCTGCGCCGGAGAGGGCGGCAACGCCGGCCAACAAAATTACCAGTGCCAGGTATAAAATACGGTTTTTAGTCATACGTACCTCCATGAAATAAACCTGGTGTGAAACTTATATTTATGCTTTCATTTTAGAGCCGCTAGATGAAATTCCGATGAACTCAGGATTAAAATTATAGAAGAGAATTTCCAGGTCATCGGGCGTTGGTTTTGGATTTCCTCGTCAACTTTCCGCGGTTTCCTTTTCTACCTCAACACCTCTTTCATAAACAAATTCCCCGGCATCTGGGTTGTCGGAGAATTGAGGCGGTTGCGCTGCAATGGGATCAAACCGCCTTGAAACTGGCGGTGAAGGTGGTACCTACGCCAACTTGACTCTCGACCTTGATCTCGCCGCCGTGAGATTGGACGATCCACTGGACGATCGAAAGTCCCAGGCCGCTACCGCCGGGTGGCTTGGAACCAATGGCTTCATCGGATCCGCGCGTACGAGCCTGGTCAATCCGGTAAAAGCGGTCAAACAAATGCGGCAGGTGTTCAGGGGAAATGCCCGGACCGTTATCGGAGACCCGCACCCAGGCGCTTTCTGCAGTCGTGCCGGTTTCAATGGATATTTTTTTATTCTGCCCGTCCGCATACTTGATGGCATTGTCGACCAGGTTACTGACCATTTGAACCAACCGTTGGCGGTCACCCAGAATACGCGCCTCAGGCAGATCGCCGGCTTCCAGCCTGACATTGTTGCGGGCCGCCAATGGAGAAAGCCGTTCGATGGTATCGACGACGACATCACTTAAATCTACGGGCAGACTCTGCAAAGCAGCCTGGCCGGCATCCATGCGGGCCAATGTTAGCAGGTCATTGACGAGCGAGGTCATGAAATCGTTCTCGCTGCGGATGGTGGCGAGTGCATGGCGGTATTCCTCTGGTTTGTGCGGAGAGGCCAGCGTGCGGTTGGTTTCCAGGTTGACGATGGTTAGGGGTGTGCGTAATTCATGGCTGGCGTCGGCAACGAACTGGCGCTGGCGTTCAAAAGCTGCCTGCAGGCGTGCGAGCATGCCGTCAAACGTATTGGCCAACTCGCCGAGTTCATCCTTGCCTTTCATATTCAAGCGGCGGCTCAGGTCAGTCTCACCGATCGTGCGGGCGGCTTGCGTGATGGTATGAACGGGACGCATGGCCCGGTCGGCCAACCAGTAGCCGCCTGCCAAAGCAATTACAAGGGTTGCTAGACTGCCGGCTGCCAGGGTCAACTCTAGCCGGAAGACCAGGCCATATGGGTCAGCAGGAGTGCCCAGAACAACCAGACCGTTTTGTCCTGGACCGGTCTGTATGGGAATGGTCACGAAAATGTAATTGGTATGGGTGGAACCAGCTCCTTGAGTCCAGGATGTGATTCTGGCAGGTGCGACCCTGTTTTCATATTCCTGCCGTGCACGGGTCGCCAGGGCCTGGTTGTCCTTTGCAGTCAAAGGACCATGGCTTGCAAGCACCTGCCCATCCGGATCCGCCAGGACGAGTACATCCGTATCCTGTAATACTCCCGGTGGAATAAGGATCCCGTTTGGTGTAACGATCAAGGTTACTGCCAGCGCAGCCATTTTATTTTCCAGGCGAAATTCTGAATCTCCAAGGATGTCACGGCTTTGGATTATGTATATAAACGCGCTGAATACGAAAAGAACCAGAGCGAGGATGAATGAAAACCACAGCACCAGCCGGAAGCGGATACTGTGAAAGACGGATGCAATCCTGCCAGGCAACGTCGAAGGCTTCACCGTATTCATCGCTCCTCTGGGATACGGATTCGATAGCCAGCTCCACGCAAGGTCTCAATCAGTTTGACTTCAAATGGATCATCGAGCTTACGTCGAAGACGACGAATATATACATCCACCACGTTGGAGACAACCACGTGATCGTAATTCCATAGGTGCTCTTCAGCTTTTTCACGCGAGATTAATTGATTGGGATGGCGCATCATGTATTCAAGAATGGAAAATTCCTTGGCTGTCAGATCAATGGTCTGGCCGCCGCGCCGGACGGTATGAGTGGCCGGATCCAATTCCAGGTCGGCAATGGAAAGCACCCCGGTTTTGCTGGAGGATTCCCGCCGTAACAATGCCCGGATGCGGGCGCGCAGTTCGTCCACTTCGAAAGGCTTGACCAGGTAATCATCTGCGCCGCTGTCAAGACCAAATACGCGATCTTCCAAGGCGTCCCGGGCAGTCAGCATCAGGATGGGGGTGGTAATGTGCCGGTTGCGCAGTTCTCGGCAGACTTCCAAGCCATCCTTGCCAGGCAGCATGATATCCAGAATGATCACATCATAACTGGAAATCATTCCAGCTTCTTCTCCCTCGAACCCATCATAGGCAGTATCCACGGCATAGCCGTCTTCCTGCAATATCAATCGGAGCGAGTCGCTCAGGCGATGATTATCTTCCACCAACAAAATGCGCACGTCCGCTCTCCAATATTTAAATAATTCTTTGGTAACAAGAACTCATTATCTGTTCAACTGGCATGGAAAGGCTGGGAAGTATCCATCCGCGGTTCAAAGAAAATACCAATTCCATATATAAATTGTAGCACGCAAACATTACCAATGGATGAACAAGTCAGGGGTTATTGAAAATTCCTCATCCTACAAGCCGTAAGAATGTAATTCGACAATTCATCCAATGTTCATCTTTATTCTATATACTAAGCCATCTTTACACCGGAAACGAGATCGCCGGTAACGTTGGAAAGAAACCAACAATTCGACAATTCCTAAAGCAAAAATCTCCAGGAGAGTATGGTATGCGAAAACAAGTTATTGCCTTTCTTTCAGCATTTATCATTACCGCAGTCGTGGCATTGGCCATGTTGGTGGTTGGCGTGAATGCAGCCAGTAATCCGAACAGTGTAGCCGCCTCGAATTCACCTTCCACAGGCACCACTGCCGCCTCCAGCGTTTCAACCGGTACGGACTCCAGCCAAGCACAAATCGCCCA
Source organism: uncultured Chloroflexia bacterium (assembly GCA_963772245.1). Classification (GTDB taxonomy): domain Bacteria; phylum Chloroflexota; class Anaerolineae; order Anaerolineales; family Villigracilaceae; genus UBA877. Next base: position 504,733 of record CAVYWB010000005.1, read on the forward strand.
ATTTCAAAGCCTGGTCGCCCAATATCAGGCACACGACCAGCAATACCAGGCTGCCCTGAGCAGCGACAACCAGCAATTAGCCCAGGCCTCCCAGGAGATGCAAATGATCCAGCAGTTGCTTCTCTATTTGCAAAATCATGGTCTGATCCAGATCAACAGCCAGGGCCAGGTCACGGTCATTGGCGGCTAAGGAGGATAAAATGAAATTCTTCAGGAAACTCCTGCGTTACTGGATTGGCATTGCCAGCGTCCTTAGTTTTCTGGGCGGCTGGGTCATTCTGGCTCACTCCCCCAAACCGGTCCAATTGCAATTGTCATCATCGGTTCCACCGGTTGCCCTGCCGAGCCTGCCTCCCATCCAGCCATACGGCGGCACCAACAACAGTGGTCCGGCCTACTTCTCCACTACGGCTCCAACCAATCCCCCGGCCAATAATATCCAGCCTATCCAACCGGTCCAACCCGGGCAGGGAGTGCCTCTATTACGGACGCGCGGTTCCTAATTATGGAAACCAGGCATTTGCGGGCCATGAACACCGATATCCTGCTGGCCGCCGAAGGGCAGGCTGACCTGATTGAGGTTGGTTTTTATATGGCAAGCAGGTTCATTAAATCTGGTGAAGGTCGTTTCACACGCTTCTCAGAGGAAAGTGAATTATCCGCCCTCAACCGGTCATCCGGAATGTGGTTTAAATCCTCCCCGGATCTGTTCTCAATCGTTGCACTGGCCAGGCGATTTTTTCATCTGACACGCGGCCTGTTCGACCCGTCCATTTTGCCGGACTTAAAGCGGGTTGGCTATGACCGGAGCATGGATGTGTTGAGCGAATTCGGCCCGTCTCCTTTGTTGGAAACTCTCCTGGCGAACGAGCATCCTTCCTTTAGCGAAATCGATATGGACGAATCAGATCAAACCATCCTTATGCCAGCCGGAATGGCGCTTGATCTGGGTGGGATCGCCAAAGGCTGGATCGCTGAAAAAGCTGCAATCATATTATCAGAATATTCGACGGCCTGTGGAGTGGATGCCGGCGGAGATATTTTTCTGATCGGATTGCCGGAAGGCCTCAAACAGTGGCCGGTGGCGTTGGAAGATCCCTTGCAGACTGAAAATATCCTGACCACGTTGAATGTGGACCCAGGTGCAGTTGCAACATCTACAGTAACAAAACGGGTTTGGCAACAAGCCGGGAAGAACCGTCACCATATCATCGATCCACGTACTGGGGAACCGGCCGTTTCCGATTGGATCAGTGTCACTGTGATCGCTCCGCATGCCTGCGAGGCGGAAGTATTCGCCAAAGCTCTGCTCATCGCCGGACCGCAGGAAGCGGAAGGGATCATCCGCCGCAGCGGCGTACCGTTATCTTTCCTGGCAGTTGACCAGGAATTGAAAATCTGGGGTAACCAGGGAATAATGGAATATTCATATGGTAAAACAGAAGCCAGCCTCGCAAGATAAGACTTATTCGGTCTGGCAGGTTGCAGCCAGCATCCTGATCTCATTATTTATCATCGGACTTATCCTGATTGCTGCCGCGGCAGCCATGACTCCGGTCGGACAGACCTTGGGAAGCTACTTGCGTTTCTTATTCGCATTGGATGGCGTCCAGATTTGGTGGTATGTGACCCGCGCTTCTGGGATCATTGCCTATCTGCTTTTGTGGTTTTCCACCATTTTGGGGTTGGCAGTCACCAGTAAATACCTGGATGGCATGTTAGACCGTTTGTTCACATACGATTTCCACGAATTTATTTCATTGCTTTCCGTGGGATTCGCCCTGGTACATGTGATTGTGCTGATGTTTGATCTTTACATGCCCTATTCGCTCGCCCAAATACTGGTGCCTTTCATTTCGCCGTACCGGCCTTTCTGGGTGGGCGTGGGAGTGATCGCTTTTTACCTCATACTCCTCGTTACGATTACCTTTTACTTGCACAACCGTATCGGGACACGCGCTTTTCGAGCCATCCATGTACTCAGCCTGGTTGGATATGTCGGTGTGACCTTGCATGGATATTTCTCCGGCACCGACACCGCCCTGCCATCGATGAAAATCCTTTACGATGGTACCGGCCTGGCAGTACTGTTCCTGACGGTTTACTGGTTGGTTCTGCTGGGTCTGCGAAATGCAGAAAGACGTCGCCAGGCTGCATCTGTGTTGGCCGTAAATGTAGCCCAGAAACGGCAATATCCTGTCAAGTAAATCCTTTTTCGATTTATCAATTTGCTGGGACACATCAGTGCCGAAACAATCCCTATTTCGGTACTGATTCTTCTGGAGCTTTAATCCACTTTGCCCTCATCATCCCCACGGGCTGTCTGTTTTGGTGCCCCACCCAATTTAGGCTCCACTGGTCTGTTGTCAAGGTATTGTTGAAGCAAGGATGGTGCTTCGGGGTGATCAACGTGCAGGGCATGTTCATAATCCCCGGCAGGAGTGGGCGGCTCGAAGCGAAGCGGGCGGCGTATGCCCATATATTCAAAAATGTGGGCAATCCAGACGATCACATTGTAACGATATTCCTGCATGCGCAGGGACTGCCATTCCACAATGGAGGCCATGGCGCCCTGGACACGCGCCTTCTGGCGCACAATCCGGTAGATCTGCTTCGGTTCGCGGTACCCGACCGGCGAGATGAGCACCAGGTTGGCTGTCAGAACCAGGATGCTGAAAGAGATAAGCACCACCCAACCGCCTTCGGTCCACTTGGCGACAATCTGTCCAACAAAGACTATTCCTGAGAGGATCGCTGCAAAACCCGCTCCGAAGGCACCCCAGGATCGTTTCACCCCTTTCGGGAACGTTTTCAGGATGTGCCGGCGGATGGCAAAACCCATCATCATAATGGGCATGAACACTCCGATCCCATAATAGGGAATGCCCAATGCAGTCTGGCCCCGGATGAGGAATGTAATGATGATTACGATGATAAACGCGATGGTCACTGAACGCGTAAAGGTACCCCGCTTATCCCGGTAAACGATGATTTCCGGAATTTCGCCAATGGCCACATCCCGCCATTCGGTGGCCTGCAAGTCCTGGAAGGCTGTCATGGAAGCGGCAGCCAGCAATCCGACCGCCAGGATCTGGTAGGCCCAGTACAGGATGGTGCCACCAGGGATCTGGCTAAAGCCGATGAAGGACAGGTTTCCCACCAGGGAGCGCCCGGCCGTTCCATCAAAAGCATTGAAATGGATGGCAAAGTATGCCAGGAAAGCCGTTGTGAGACCACCATAGAACAGGAAGGAAGTCTGCACCATTCGACCAATCCCTGACTTGCCGCTGTAGAATTCCCAAAGACCTTTCAGTTGAGGTATTTTTTTCTTGCCCCATTTCACCAGGAAAAAATCTTCATTCACGACAAATTGTATTCCATTCGACATGGCTTCCAGACCGCTCAGAGCCACCAAACCTTTCATGGAAGCCGTCAGCATGTGGTACGCGGCTGTCCAGATCGAGGGTGTGGCTTGCGCTTGCCCATATGGGAGCGGGGCATACCCATTCCCCTTGGCCAGGAACAGGCCGATTGACATGGCAATTGTCAAAAAAATGAAGATCCCCAGCATTGTAAAAACCACCCGGGAGGACTCGCCCCGGCCGCGGATGGTCAGGAACCAGGTGACGGTCACCAATGTAATTCCCAGGCCGACGCGGATGATCCAAGCCGTGGCATAGGAATTGGTCAACGAGAGCAACTGGTCCACGCCGGAAAGGCTGGAGACCACAATCGTAAAGATGTAATCCTGCAAGAGGACGACCGCCACGACTAGGCTCAGCCCAGGCGCAAGGTAACGCATGGAGGCAGTATAAGAACCGCCTCCTTCATTAAAAACACCCAGGGAATACATATAAAGAAATCCGAATATTGCATTGGCAAGTGCGATGATCAAGACTGCGATGAAAGCGAATTTCTGCAGGTTATAAGGCTGCAAAGCGCTCATCATTTCACCGGTGGCATAGAAATAGGAGGTGAAATAATCCACACCAAACAATGCCAGGGCAGCCAGCAGGCCGATCTGCCCGGCGCCATGGATGGCGGCATGCTCCTTTTTTTCAACTGGAGCAATTTTAAATGCCACAAAGATGATCACAATTAGCAGCGCAATGGAGAAGAACATCGATACCCTTTTTCAGTTTGAAATCAGCGCAAGGTGTTTCAGCCTCGTCAAGGCCTGGATGCCCGTATGAAATTGAGGCACAGGATAACGCCCGGGCCAATCATGTCAAAGCACGCCTGGAATACGTCAAGTAGAAGACAAGATTATATCCAATTGTATCAATATTGTGTCAAGAGATCTGGCATTGTAGGTATCCCACTTCCATGCCAAAAAAGATCACGCAATTTTCGTGATCTGAATAAATATATGGTTGCAAATCAAAGGGAAAAACCTCCCATCCCCACTATAGGAAAGAATATTTATGTCCATTCAGACGATTTTCAAACGGTAACCCACCCCCGGCTCCGTGACGATATAAATTGGCCGGGTCGGGTCCGGTTCGATCTTTCTGCGCAGGTTGCTGATATTGACCTGAAGCATATGCGTTTCGCTTTCGTAGGCGGTGCCCCATACAGCGCGCAGAAGCTGGCCGTGGGTAAGGACCTTCCCGGCATGTTTCGCCAGGATACGGAGCAAATCATATTCTGTCGGGGTGAGGGAGAGCAGTTGTTCATCCAGCCTGACTTCGCGCTGGTTCAAATCGATAACCAGTTTCCCGGTGGTGAAGACCGGTTCCAGGTCGATCTGTGCAGAATGCCGCAAGGACACCCGCAGGCGGGCCATCAGTTCACCAACACCGAACGGTTTGGTCAGGTAATCATCCGCTCCTGCATCCAGGGCTGCTATCTTATCGCGTTCCTGTTCGCGCACCGAAACAATGATGATGGGAATCTGGGTCCATTCTCTCAGGCGCCGGGTAACTTCGACGCCGTCCATATCGGGCAGCCCCAGGTCTAGGAGGATGATATCGGGATGTTCCGTGGCAGCGGCGGTGAGTGCCTCTTCCCCGTTGGTGGCTTCCAGGACCACGAATTGGTTGCCCAGGGAGGCCTTCAAAAAACGGCGGATCGAACGCTCGTCATCCACGACCAATACGCGTAAATCAGTCTCAGCCATAGGGTTTATTGCAAAGGTAGTGATATGGTGATAATTGTGCCCCCGCCTTCCCTATTCTCGGCAGCGATAAAGCCACCCTGTGCCTGGACGATCCCTTTGCTGATGGACAGACCCAGGCCGGTACCGCTGACATTATCAGGGCGTTGGACGCGGTAGAATTTATCAAAAATGCGGATCAAATCTTCCGACGGGATGCCCGTACCCCGGTCTGCCACCGTGATTTCCAGGAATGCACCGGCAGCTTGCGCCTTGATCTCGATGGAGGTATCGGCAGGAGAATACTTGAGGGCATTGTCGATGACGTTTACCAGGACCCGTTCAACCAGCACAAAATCTAACTGGACCAGGGGCAATTCGGAAGGAATCTCAATTTGAATGGCACGGTTCCCGAGCCGGCTGCCCATCTCCTCCAAGGCCGACCCGACCACATCCTGTATATCAAGGGCTTCCTTTTTGAAATGCATGGCACCTGATTCGAGGCGGGTCATATCGAGCAGGTTACCCACTAGGCGGTTGAGCCGGTCGGCTTCCTCGACGGCGGTTTCGATCAGGTTGCGACGGGCAGAAACGTCTAAAACAATCTGGTCATCCGCCAGGCTGCTCAAGGCTCCGGTGATGGAGACCAGCGGCGTACGCAGGTCATGCGAGATGGAGTTGAGCAGGGCATTCTGAAGCTTATCTGTGATCTCCAACATTTCAGCCTGGCGGGCCTGGTCTGCCAGGCTGGCGCGTTCCACGGCCAAACCGATCTGGTTGACAAACGCGTCCAGTGTGCGGCGCTCGTCACGGGTCAAGTGGCGGGAAGGATCGATCGGTTTGACTCCCAGTACTCCCACAACCCCACGGGTGGTTTTAAGCGGCTGGTAACGCATGGAAGCTTCCGGGAGAGTATCCGTTCCATGGCCTGCTTCCTGACCGTGTTCGAAAACCCAGGTGGCAACAGCCTGGTCATTATCTGTGATGTTCAGCCCGGGGCTGAGCGCATAAACTTTCAGGTTATTATTGACTGGCAGGAAGACCGACACCTCACGGCTGAAGGTCTGGCCAACGTGGGAAATGGCGGCCTTTGCAACGGCATCCAGATCTGCGGCCACCGTCAGATCCCGGCCAAGTTCATACAATTCCACGGTTTCCACTTCACGGCGCTGAACCGCCTCTGCCTGCCCGCGCACCATGGCAGTCAATTGACTGATTACCAAGCTCACGGCTAATAATCCGAAGAAGGTAAGCAAGTATTCGGTATTGGCCACAGCCAGGGTTAGACGCGGCGGAACAAAGAAGTAATCGAAAGCGACCACCCCAAGGATTGAAACCATAATGGATGGTCCCCTGCCAAGATAGACGGCTGCCAGCACCACCGAGAGTAAAAAGATGATAATTAGATTGGTGGGGTGGATGTAAGGGGCAACCAGGGCACTCAAGCCGGTAGCGGCAGCCACGAGCAGCAACCCCAGCAGGTAACGCCCCAAAGGTCGATGTGGCCGCCAGCCTTCCACAATATTGCGGGTCTGCGGCTCTGCTTCGCTGCTGATTACATATACATCGATCATCCCGCTCAAACGGATCAGACGGTCGACGGTGGAACCGCGCAGGAATTCAATCCAGCGGGAGTAAACCGGCTTCCCGGCGATGATCTTGGTAACATTATGGCGGTGGGCATAGGCCAGGATGGCAGCCGCGACCGACTCACCCGGAATGGTACGCGTTCGGGCGCCCAGTTCCTCGGCCAGACGCAAAGATGCAGCCACCTGGTCGAGTTGCTCCTGGGAAACCTTGGATTGGTCGGGGGTCTCCACGTAGACCGCGAACCATTCGGCCTTGAGTTCATCTGCCAGGCGCCGGGCAGTCCGGATGAGACGTTCTCCAAGCGCACCCGGGCTGATGCAAACCAGGAGGCGTTCGCTGGCCGGCCATGGGCCGGGGATGGCGCTTGTGCGCATATAGTCGCGCATCTGGTCATCCACCCGTTCAGCGGCACGCCGCATGGTCAACTCGCGCAGGGCGGTAAGATTGCCTTTGCGGAAGAATTTCTCTATGGCAAGCTGCGCCTGGTCAGGGACATACACTTTGCCGTCCTGCAGGCGTTTGATCAACTCATCCGGTGGCAGGTCAATCAATTCGATATCGGTGACTGCGTCGATGACACTGTCGGGAATGGTTTCACGGACGGTCATCCCAGTGATCTGGGCGACCACATCATTCAAGCTTTCTATATGCTGGATGTTAATGGTGGTATACACATCTATGCCGGCATCCAACAATTCTTCCACATCCGCGTACCGCTTGGCATGTCGGGAACCGGGTACGTTGGTGTGTGCCAGCTCATCCACCAGGACGAGACGAGGCTTGCGCTTCAGGATGGTGTCAATATCCATCTCGGTTAACTGGATATTGTGATACATGCTCTGGCAAGGCGGGATCAGTTCCAGTCCATTAACGAGCGCCTCGGTCTCAACTCGTTTATGGGCCTCCACATAACCTACCACCACGTCCACGCCTTCTTTTTTACGCTGGTGGGCGGCTTCCAGCATGGCATAGGTCTTCCCAACCCCGGCGGCATAACCCAGGAAGATCTTCAGGCGTCCGCGTTGCTGTTGCTGTTCTTCGGCCTTGATCTGGGCGAGCAGTTGATCGGGATCGGGACGGGAGGGTTCGGAGGGCATGGGCTAAATATACTACGGATTTGAAGGGGGTTTGGCTATTTCAGGCTTCTTTCCATTCCACCCAGACCGGCTCGGCATTCTCCGGAATAACGGAATATGCCTGTCCGATTGGAATGCCGCGTCTTTTGCAAAGTGCAGTGGCAAGCGCCAATCCGTGGGAAATGATCAACACGGAGTCGCCGGGATGGAGGTGGCAAATATCATCCAGGGCAGCCAGGATGCGGTTCGCAAGCTCTCCAACCGTTTCTCCTCCAGGCGGGCGGAGGCTGGCAGGATCCACACTGCGCGTTTGCCATAAATCCTCATAACGCGCCCGGATCGTATCCACCAACTGACCTTCCCATTCCCCCTGATTAATCTCACGCAGGCGCTGGTCGTAAATGACAGACAAATGCAGGGCGCCCGCAATGATCCGCGCGGTTTCCTTTGCTCGTTTCAGGTCACTGGAGAAAATGCTGCTAAATGTCTGTCCTTGTAACTGCCGGGCCAGGCTGCGCGCCTGGGCAAGGCCATTCTGATTGAGAGGAACATCGCTCTGTCCCTGGTACCGCCCTTGGAGATTCCAGTCTGTTTGTCCATGCCGGACGAGACAGAGTTTCGTCATTTTGTATGGCGTTCCAGGTAGGCGGGGATGCTATTCATCGGAGGCCGTTCCAATTCGGCCACCAACTCCACATCCAGGAAATATCCGCCATTGGAACTACGGATCAATTTCATGGTCTTGTTGACATCTTCGATGATGGAACGCTCGTAGCGGGTTTCCAATTTGCGCAGCACGGTCTGGATTATGGCAAAGGACATTTTTCCCAACGCCTCCAATTCCTGGTTGTGATGGATTCGTTCCAGTAAATCCACTTGTGCAATGGAACGCAAGCCGTACCCTTCGAAAATATCAATCAATAAGCCGGTTTCCACGCCGTACCCCGAGAAAAAGATTGCTTTTTCAAGCGAGGCGCGCCGTCCAGCATACTCCCCCGAAAGTGGTTGGACGACTCCAGAAAGTTCGGGGTAAAAGAGGTTCAACAAGGGGCGTGCTGTGAGTTCGGTAACCCGCCCGCCGCCGCCTGCCTGAATCTTACTGCCCACCCGCAGCGGACGACGATAAAAGCCTTTGACGAATTGTATGTTCTGGTTCAGCAGGAGCGGGCCAACGACACCGTAGACAAACCGCGGGTGAATGTTCACGATGTCTGTGTCGATCCATGCAATGATGTCGCCTTTGGTGATCAGCAAGCTTTTCCAGAGCGCCTCGCCTTTTCCGGACCGCGCTCCCAGTTCAGGCAATATTTGTTGATGGATATGGACAGGGATCCCAAGCTGCCCGGCAATCTCCCGGGTGCGATCGGTTGAGTCGGAATCGATCAGCACAATTTCGTCCAGCAGAGGCACATCATCCATCAGGGCTTTCTTGACAGTTGAAATCACTTTGCCAACCGTTTGCTCTTCGTTCAAAGCAGGCAAAGCCAGGCTGATGGTCGAACCTTGCTTCTCCTTGAGAGCCATAAGTTGTTGCAGGTCCGAGAACTCATCGGCATGAAAAGTGTTTTCCGCAAACCATTTGTCCACCAAAATGGAGATGGCCTGTGCGCCGGAACTTTCATCAAGTATGGGTTCTGAAGTAGGCCGGCAGGTCTTTACAACCATCACCGTGGAAGGTGATCCTCGCAAAAGCCGCTCTGCTACCGGGCCAACCGATGAACCGCCCATGCTTTTGCTGGCGGTTACGCCCAGGATCACGATATCGTAATGCTGTGATTCCTCAAAGATGGTCCGGGCGGCATCCTCGGTGGTGATGGAGCGAAGATTGGCTTCAGGAATGTGGCGTAAGATATGCTTCAAACCCTTAAAAGGCGCGTCATTCATTGCGCCTGCCAGTGAAAGGTGCAGCACATCCAGTTTGGCAGAATGCATTCCAAGACCCATCTGGAATGCCAATTCGGCATACGGCCCGCCGCGGACCGCGATTAACGCCCGGTTCAATTTGATGTGAGTTGCACCCCGCACTATAGCAATGTTACACAATGAATTGGAGAGAACATCCGAGATGGAAATGCCACATGAGGCTTGTCCGTCTTCCCACTCGACCAGTAAGAGGTCGGGCTTTTCTTGTGTAATGACACTTTGCAGGTCCTTCCAGGGTGTTTCTGACACAATCACCGTGGATTTAAAACGGATGGCTGGGCCGCTCAGGGAAAGCAGGCGCTTGCGGACCTGTCGCGCCGTTTGCGCCCCGGCGCTGACGGATTCATGCACGGCAATCGGCACCACACCGACCAAAATGACTTCGGTGGCAATTGTTTTCGCAATTGCTATTGCAGTTTTCCCGTCTGTGCCTGCGCCAATGGGAACAAGGACGCTCTTAATATTTCTCAAAGACGCTTTCATACGCCAACCTCCTGGATCAACGGCCCGATATGGGTCGCATAAATCGAATCCCAGGCATAGCTGTGTTTTGCTCTGCGCGCCCAGCGTGAGGTGGCCTCGCCCCGCAATCTGTCCGAGATTTGCCGGGCTATTGAACCCGGTTCCGCATCCGGATCGAAATAACTGAGGTCCGCGCCGCCCAACTCGCGCAATACCGGGATATCGGCACAGAAAACAGGCAAGGAACTAAAGGCAGCTTCGATGATTGGAATACCGAACCCCTCTTCACGGCTGGGAAATATCAACGCGTCTGCCAAACGAAAACAGTCGGCAATAATTGCATCCGGCAAGTATTCGGAGCTCACGTCCGCCAGGAAATGGGCTGCCCCTTGCAGTTGCAGTTCGTCGCGCAGCGCCAGCAGTTTCTTCCTGTAAGCCAAATTGGCGGGGTTATGCGGCCCTTCCGGCCCGGTGACCAGTAGCATGGCTTGAGGAAACTCATCCCGCAATTCAGCCAGTACGCACAATGCCAGCTCGATATTTTTTCGGGGTGTCAGACGCACGGGTAAAAGGAGCAGTGGATTGGCGTCGAGCAGCCTCAATTGCTCCACTAACCGGATGGTCTGTTCTTCGAGCTTGAAAAAAGCATTGACATCCACCCCATTGGGGATGACGCGAATGGAGGCTGGGAGGATTCCAAGCAGTTCGCCAAGTTCCTGACGGCGTTGTTCGGAAATGGCCACATGCGTAACGCCACCCCAATCCGTGCGCAACAAATCCCAGGGATGACCCTTATGCATTTCGTGACGGTAGCGCGGCGTTGTCCATGCCAGGTCGTGATGCCACAGGATCAGGCGTGGAAAGCTGGGCATCTTGTATGCAGAATGGAGGGCGGCGGTCAGCGGCAGATTTTTATGCAGGGAGGCGACATTGTGTGCAATTAATATATCAAAGCCCTGCAATTCGGCCGCTATTTCCTTTTTAATTTGATCTCGCAAAACGTCAAAACAAGGCAGGTACTGGCCCTTGTCCAGCGCGGCTTTGACGGCCATCACTTCCGCATGACGCGAATCCAAATGAGGCAGGATGCGCACAGGTATATTTGCATCAAAGGTTTTTCCCCTTCCGGCCAGAATGGTCACTGCGTGACCGGCTCTTGCCATCATGCGGGCGTGATGCGCTAATACGCTTTCCACCCCTCCCACGATGGGCGGTGCAGTGTAATGAAGCAGTGCAATCTTCATACCTCTTCTCCAAAACAGTCCGCCAATAGATGGCGTAGGCGTCGCTCAAGCATGGTGAAAGAGTAATAGCGACGAGCCAGCTTGTAATTCCTTTCAGAGATGTGTGCGGCCTCTTCAGGATGAGCGAGCAGGTGGCGGGCATGTACCAGCGTCGTATCGCTGATAAAACCATCAAACTCGATCACCTTGAAACCCTTGGGCTTGATATCCGCTTCATAGATGGAATAGTTGTTTACCACCAGTGGCCGTTTATAGTAGATGGCCTCCAGGAAGGCGTTGCCGAAGCCTTCGATGGAAGATGGATATGTAATCAGATCCGCTTGTGGATAGACATCCCTGAGCGCATAGATTTTCCTTCCCTCAGGCGTGACACCGCGCGCATCCCCAACAATGGCTGATTCAAAATTGACAGTGACATTCAAGAGAGCAGCAAACTCTCGTATGCGTTTTTCGTAATCGGTGCCTTCGTCTCCAGCGGCATGGGAAATGACCAACCTGGCAGGCAGACCGAGCCGGCGGGTCAACTCGATGGCATGCTCGATGCCTTTGCGTTGGATGATCCTGGTAGGTTGGAGAATTAAATATTCTTCAGGAGTCAACCCCAAGTCTACGCGTGCCGAAAGTGCGTATTCGTCCAAAGCAGGCGGCGGAGAATCAAAATCCATGACATTGGGAATGATCATTGCAGCAATGCCATTCCGCGAAGCCAGTTGTTGGGCTTGCACCGAATTGAGCACCACATGCCGGATGGAAGGCAGGGTGGGCGGAAAAGCTGCCGCCAGATAATCACGAACCGAGTTATTAATGAAGCGCTGGCGTTCCCAGTAGAAATCATGATGGTGCGCGATAACCGGAAAACCCGTCTCGGCAATGAACTCGGTTATTGCCAGGCCCAATGGCAAGTTAATGGGAATGGTAAGGGCGTTTTCGATGATAAGCGCTTCGAGGCGAAACTTGTGCGCAAAAATATAGAGGTGCTCTTTGAAATACTCCTTCAATTCCTGGATCTGCTTTGTAACCTTCTCGGGACGGATGTAGACCGAGAAGAAATCCTGGTGGTGCTCTTCGATCTCGGGATGTGCCTGGCGGCCCCTATGCATGGAACCCCACGTAGCAGCATAGACGGTCTGGTTTATGCCATCGATGGTGGGATGACGGTAGAATGCCTCAGGGACAAGGTAACATTTTTCATCCGGACGGTCACATTGCCCTGAAAAATAATAGCAGTTATGGCCAATCCGTTCCAGGACGGCCGCCCATTTGGCAGTTTCGAGCGAAACCCCATCGGTACCTGCAAAACGTGTAGAGATAAATCCGATCCGGCGTGAGGGTGGCATATTTCACTCCTTGTTTAGACGGATGATCCCCTACAATGAGTATAGTACAATGAAAACCATGCTGCAATCTTTTTATACCACACAACTTAACGTTCTATATGATACAGAAACTGCCGCCCGGACAGCCGGGCAGTTGTGTGATCTGGTTAAGCAGGTTCGTGAACAGATTCTGCCTCCCGCAGAAACTTCTTTATCGGAGGCAAACTCGATCCTGATCACTTACGGCGATCAGGTACGCGAGCCCGGCCAGCCTCATTTGAAGACCCTTGCAGAGTTTTGCGAAACACACCTGCGCGGTATGCTAAGCGGGATACATGTCCTGCCTTTCCATCCATCGTCTTCGGATGATGGGTTTTCGGTCAAAGATTACCGCAGTGTGGATCCAGCTCTGGGGGATTGGGATAATGTGGAACGATTGGGGCGGTCCTTCCGGCTGATGGTTGATGGCGTCATCAACCATGCGTCCGTACAAGGGCAGTGGTTTCAGGGCTTTTTACGTGATGAAAAACCCTATCGCAAATACTTCCTGACTGTGGAATGCGACCAGGATGTATCACAGGTTGTCCGGCCGCGTACAACCCCCTTATTGACCGAATTCCCAACCGCATCGGGCAAACGCTGTGTCTGGACCACTTTCAGCGCCGATCAAGCCGACCTGGATTATCATAATCCGGAAGTGCTCCTGGAAATTTTCGACATCCTGCTGATGTACGCAAAACACGGAGCACAATTCATCCGTCTTGATGCAATCGCCTATCTCTGGAAGGAAATTGGCGGTCCCTGTATTCACTTACCGCAAACGCATGCCATCATCCGGCTCCTGCGGGCTGTGTTGGATGAAGTGGCCCCCCATGTGCGTCTGATCACAGAGACCAACGTCCCGCATTCCGATAACATATCGTATTTTGGCAATGGAAAAAACGAAGCACAGCTGGTCTACAACTTTGCACTCCCGCCGCTTGTCCTGCACACCTTTAGGACAGGCGACTCATCCATTCTCTCCGAATGGGCAAAAACTCTTGACCTGCCTTCCAGTCTATCCACTTTCTTCAATTTTTTGGCTTCACACGATGGCATCGGGTTGAATCCTGCCCGGGGAATCTTAAACCAGGATGCCATCCAGGCGTTGGTTGCACAAACACTGGCCCATGGCGGTTTGATATCATACCAACAGAAGGCCGGCGGCCCGCAGAGTCCTTATGAATTGAACATCAATTATTTCGACGCACTCTCCAACCCGTTTGGGGAGGAGCCGCTCACCACGCAAATAGACCGGTTCATGGGCGCATATGCCATCATGCTCTGCTTGCGCGGTTTGCCGGGGATTTACTTCCATAGTTTGTTTGGCTCGCGCAATTGGTCCGAGGGTGTAATAGCTGCACACAACAACCGTTCGATCAACCGTGAAAAACTCGCTCGCTCGAAATTAGAAGATGAACTTGCCAATCGAAACTCTCCCAGAGCCTGGGTCTTTGCACAATTTCAACACTTGCTTAGACAGCGTGCAGGCTCCGCAGCATTTCATCCACTGGGCGGGCAAGAGATTTTGGATATGGGCCGGGAAGTTTTTGCTGTGCTGCGCACCTCCCCCTCAGGCAGCCAGCAAATGCTTTGCATTCAAAATGTTACGGCACACCGGCAGGTTGCCGGAAAATATGCTTTGGAACCATATCAAACCCTCTGGCTGGAAAATCCATCGCAGGCAGAAGCGGGTAAGCAAACTGGAAAGATTTGAGGGTTCCTTCGAGGCAGGCTGAAAGCCTACCCAATGGCCGAATCTACTTTTTTATCGCACCCAGGGCCAGGTTGAGTTGAAGGACATTGACACGCGGCTCGCCAAGCAAGCCAAACGTGCGTCCCTGCGTGAACTGGTTTACCAGGGAGAAGACGGCTGATTCACTCAAGCCGCGCAGGCGGGCAACCCGCGGGACTTGGTAGAGCGCCGCCGCGACACTGATATCGGGATCGAGGCCAGAGCCGGAAGAGGTAACCAGGTCAACAGGGATGGGCTGGGTGTTGTCGGGATCGGCTGCCTTCAGGGCAGCGATGCGGGCCTTGGCTTCGTCCAGCAGGGCCGGGTTGATCGGCCCGAGATTGGAACCGGATGAGGAAGCGGCGTTATAAGGATATGGGCCGGTGGCCGAGAGACGTCCCCAGAAATACCTGGGATCGGTAAATTGCTGGCCGATCAGGCTCGAACCGACGGTCTTTCCGTCAACGACGATCAGGCTGCCGTTGGCTTGATGAGGAAACACCAGTTGGGCGATGCCGGTCACGACCAGGGGATAAAGCAGGCCGGTCAGAATTGTAAAGATGAGCAGAGCCATCAAAGCCGGTCGAATTTGTGAACGCATTTTACCTTTCATCCTGACAATGTCGCGTTAATAATTTTCCAAAACGTAGAACGGTAATAAACATTAAGAATCCTTCAGGACAACTCCATGCCTATTTTCGGGATGACAAATTAAGAGTGCCTTGAGAATGGTTTTCAGCCTCAAGCTGGGAGGTGCGTTCGAAGGCACGGGCAGTCTGCAAGGCAAAATTCTGGAGCAGGCGGCCATCCTCCGGCGGAAGTTCCGAATATATTCCTCGCCAGATCTGTATTTCGCCAACCAGGCCCCAGGAATTTACGATGGGTAGGTCGCGATCGGGGTGCCCTTTGGCTGTTCCGCCGTTCGGCTCGCTGACTGCAATAGCCGGGGCTTGCTTTTCAGGGTTGTAAATCACGTTGACTAGAATGGCTTGATACAATTGCTGGATTTGTCTGGCAACAGTGTACGCAACCGCTTCGGGCGTGCGCTGACCGCACAGGGCCGCGCTCATTTCGTACATGAACACCGCTTCACGGGCCTTGGTCAGGCTGGTCTGGATTCGTTCCACCACCCAAATGGCGACTCCAAAGAAAATGACCAGGACCAACCAGCCTTCCAGCCGTTCCACAGCGAAAGTATACAAGGGCGGAACAAATAGGAAGTCAAACGCCAGGGCGGCTGTCAGCGCGGCGCTGAGACCGGGCAGCTGGCCCCACCGGTTGGCGCTCCAGGCTATCGGCACCAGATACAACAAGGCGATCACGGCATCGCCAAGCGTGTTGCGGCCGATCAGAAAAAGAAGAATGGTGGTGACTGCCACCGTTACGACTGCCAGGAGACTGGCTGTCAGGTAATTAAATCTGAATAAAAAACGGTTCGGACTCAAAGGAAACCTCCATCAGATCGTTAAACAAGATGTAATGCCACCAGAAGCAAGTCAATCAACTTGATGCCGATGAAGGGGGCTATCAAACCGCCCAGTCCATAAATCAACAAGTTGTCCCGCAGGAGCTTGGCTGCCCCAACCGCCCGGTACGGCACCCCCTTTAACGCAAGAGGGATCAGGGCGATAATGATGAGTGCGTTGAAAATGACAGCCGAAAGGATGGCGCTTTGCGGGGTGGCAAGGTGCATGATATTCAGAACTCCCAGGGCGGGATAGGTGGTGGCAAAGGCCGCCGGAATGATGGCGAAGTACTTGGAGACGTCATTGGCGATGCTGAAGGTTGTCAGCGCACCACGCGTCATTAATAGCTGTTTGCCAATCTCCACGATCTCAATAAGTTTGGTGGGGTTGCTGTCCAGGTCGACCATGTTGGCCGCCTCACGGGCCGGTTGCGTGCCGGTATTCATTGCCACAGCCACATCGGCTTGGGCCAGCGCCGGTGCGTCATTGGTCCCATCTCCGGTCATGGCCACCAACCGGCCGCCGGCCTGGGAATCCCGGATCAACTTGAGCTTGGCCTCGGGAGTGGCCTGGGCCAGGAAGTCATCCACACCGGCTTCGGCGGCGATGGCCGCGGCAGTCAGGGGGTTGTCACCGGTGATCATGACGGTCTTGATGCCCATTTTGCGCAATTGAGCAAAGCGTTCCTTAATGCCTCCTTTGACAATATCTTTGAGGTGGATCACACCCAGGGGTTCTTCATTTCGCACCACCACAAGAGGCGTTCCGCCGGCTCGGGCGATCCGCTCGACCGTTGTCTTAAGGTCTTCAGGAACTGGCTGGCCATGTTTCTGGAGCAGGGCGTACATCGATTCAGGAGCGCCTTTGCGGATGGATATTCCATCGAAGTCCACACCCGACATGCGGGTCTGGGCAGTAAACGGGATAAAGTGCATACCCTGGGGAGCCGTTTCGCTCGGGCCGATCGTCTTGCCGCGTAGTCCGTACTTTTCCTTGGCCAACACAACAATGGAACGGCCCTCAGGTGTCTCATCGGAAAAGGAAGCCAATTGGGCAGCTTCCGCCAAATCCCGAGCAGCTACTCCCTTGACCGGGATGAGTTCGACAGCCTGGCGGTTGCCCAGGGTGATCGTGCCGGTTTTGTCGAGCAGCAGAACATCCACATCCCCGGCGGCTTCCACCGCTCGACCAGACATGGCGATCACGTTGCGTTGGATCATGCGGTCCATACCTGCAATGCCAATGGCCGAAAGCAGTCCGCCGATGGTGGTGGGGATAAGGCAGACCAACAAAGCCACCAGCACCGTGATGGTGATGGGGACGCCGTGCCCGGCCGTCTGCACGCTGTAAAGTGAGAATGGTAACAAGGTGGCACAGACAATCAGGAAGATGAGCGTGAAACCGGCCAGCAGGATATCCAAGGCGATTTCGTTGGGGGTCTTCTGGCGCTTGGCGCCTTCCACCAGGTTGATCATGCGGTCGAGAAAGCCTTCACCCGGGTCGGCGGTGACTCGCACAATTAGCCAGTCGGAGAGCAGGCGCGTCCCGCCGGTGACGGCGCTGCGGTCCCCGCCGGATTCGCGAATGACCGGGGCGCTCTCGCCCGTGACGGCGCTCTCGTCCACCGAAGCAATCCCTTCGATGATCTCGCCATCCACGGGCAGGATGTCATCCGTTTCCACCAGGAAGATATCCCCTTTGTGCAGGTTCGCCGAGGCGACCAGTTCGTATTTAGCCTGGCGGTCCTGGCGGGGCAATTTCTTGGCCTGGGTGGTCTGGCGGGTCTTGCGTAGGGCCTCGGCCTGGGCCTTGCCGCGCCCTTCCGCCACCGCCTCGGAGAAGTTGGCAAATAATACCGTGAACCAAAGCCAGATGGCCACCCCACCGATATATCCGGCCGGTGCCTCGCCCTTGCCGAAGAGCGCCTGGATCCACAAGCCGGTGGTAAGCAAACTGCCCACTTCAACAACGAACATGACCGGGTTTCGCACCATTCGGCGCGGATTGAGCTTGACAAAAGAATCCAGCACAGCGCGCTGGTAGAGATCCCGCCGGATGGATGGCTTTTTCTTAATTTGAATGGTCATACTCTAACCTAATGAAAAATCATTAAATGTTCGACGATCGGTCCCAATGCCAGGGCGGGCAAAAAGCCCAACGCCCCGACGATGATGACGACGGCGATCAACCAGAAGATGAATAGTGGGGTATGTGTGGAGAGCGTTCCGGCGCCGGCCGTCGGGACCTTCTTCTTGAGCGCCAGCGAGCCGCCGATGGCCAATGCCGGGATGGCCAGCCAATATCGGGCGAAGAACATGATGACGCCAAGGGCGGTGTTATAGAACGGGGTATTCACGTTCAGCCCGGCAAAGGCGCTGCCATTGTTGGCAGTGGCAGAGGAGAAGGCGTAGAGGATCTCCGTATAGCCGTGCGGACCTGGGTTCAATACGCCCACCTTCCCGGCGGCGGTCATGACGCCAATGGCGGTGCCGACCAGGGCGGTGAAGACCGGGATCAGCAGGATCAACGAGGCCATCTTCATCTCATAAGCCTCGATCTTCTTGCCCAGATATTCAGGCGTGCGCCCGACCATCAGCCCGGCGACGAAGACTGCCACAATGACGAAGGCCAGCATACCGTACAGGCCGGAACCAACCCCCCCGTAGATGATTTCTCCCAGGTGAAGTAGCCATAGCGGGACCAGGCCACCCAGCGGCATGTTCGAGTCGTGCATCTCGTCAACTGAGCCGTTGGAAGCGGCAGTGGTTGCGGTGGCCCACAGGGCCGAGTTGGCCACGCCGAAGCGTACCTCCTTGCCTTCCATGTTGCCGCCGGGGTTGATGGATGATTGTTTAATATCCACCCCCAGCGAGGCGATGGCGGGGTTGCCGGTCTGTTCAGCCCAGACCGTCATTGATAGAAGCACCACAAAAATAATGGTCATGGCCGTTAGGATGGCCCAGCCTTGGCGTGCGTCGCCAACCATCTTGCCGAACGTATAGCAAAGTGCAGCCGGGATCAGCAGGATGGAGAGCATTTCAAGGAAGTTGGATAGCGGGTCCGGATTCTCGAACGGGTGGGCCGAGTTGGCATTAAAGAAACCGCCGCCGTTGGTACCCAATTGTTTAATAGCAATTTGCGAAGCCGCCGGCCCGACTGCCAGCACTTGCTTGGTTTGTTGAACGGTGGCCATGACCGGATTGCCTGAAGCATCCTTGACCGGGTTGCCGTTGGTCTCTATCTGGGGCTGCTGGTAACTGGTGGGCTGCAACAGGTCCGCCGATTGATACTGGCTGAATGTTTGCACCACCCCCTGGGATACGAGCACCAGGGCCAGAACAAAAGCCATCGGTAGGAGAATATAAAGCACCGTACGGGTGAGATCGACCCAGTAGTTGCCGATGGTTTTGGCAGTGTGGCGGCTTATTCCGCGGATCATGGCAATCACGATAGCCATTCCGGTGGCGGCCGAGAGGAAGTTCTGGGTGGTCAGCGCCAGCATCTGGGTCAGGTAACTCATGGTGGTCTCGCCGCCATAGCCCTGCCAGTTGGTATTGGTGGCGAAGCTGACCGCAGTATTCCAGGACGAGTCCGGGGAAACCGCGCCGAACCCCTGCGGATTGAGCGGCAGGAACCCTTGCAGACGCTGCAAGGCATACACAACGAATAGCCCCAAAACATTGAGGAGCATCACTGCGATGGCATAGACCTTCCAGTTCATCTCCTCTTCCGGGTTCACACCGCACAGCCGGTAGATCAATTTCTCGACCGGTCGCATCACCGGGTCGAGAAAAGTCCGTTCACCCTGGTAAACCCGCGCCATGAAGGTGCCGATGGGTTTGGCCAGGGCAATCAAAACGACCATGTAAAAAATGAGTTGCAGCCAACTAAAGACGTTCATTCGAACCACTCCGGTTTCAGGAGGGCAGCCACAAGGTAGATGAACAGGACCAGGGTGATTATCCCGACAACGAGGTAAAGGATGTTCATTTCTTCTTATTCTCCATCAGCCGCTCGCAGGCAATGATGAACCCCCAGGTAATGGCCAAAAAAACGATGGTAAGTCCAACGTACAAAATGTCAGTCATCGGGACCCTCCGGGATTTATCCCTAAGTATAGCGCAATAAATATACACAATTCGCAGTCAACTTCAACACAATTAATCGGTCAAATGCGTCAAGAAACAATCAAAAAGCTTGACGGGGCTTTCCGTCAAGCTTTTTATTGGTTAAAAGTCGGGAAAAGTCAGTTTTCCTTGCCTTCTTCATCTCCCGGAGCTGTCTGGCGGGGCGCGCCGCCCACCCTTGGTGTGGCAGGCTTTTGATCGAGATACTGCTCAAGTAGCGATTTGGCATCCGGATGGTCAATATGCAGGGCTTCATTGTAGTCCCCGGCAACCGCCGGCGGGTCATAGCGCACCGGACGATTGATTCCAAAGAACTGCCAGAACCGGGCGATCCCCACCAGCAGGCTGTAACGGTATTCCTGCATCTTGAGAGCCTGCCATTCGACGATGGATGCCATGGCACCGCGGATGCGGGCCTTATCGCGCACAATGCGGTGGATCTGTTTGGGGTCCCGGTAGCCAAGCGGGGACAGGATGACCAGGTGAGCTGATATGAACAAAACGCTGAATGAAATCAGCCGGACCCAGCCGCCTTCTTCCCACTTGCCAATGATCTGGAAAACCCAGACGGATGCAGCCAGGATGGCTACGAACAAAGCCGCATAACCTCCCCAACGCCGCACCCAGCCTTTTAACGTCCTAAGAATATGCTGCCGCATGGCCAGGCCCATGATCGTGATCGGGATGAACACTCCCACACCATAGAAGGGCGCCGCGACATCCGTCCTGCCCTTGACTAGCAGCATGATGATCACAGCCAGACCAAAAGTGATCGTGACCGAGCGGGTAAAAGTGCCGCGTTTATCTCGGTAGATGATTACTTCTGGGATTTCTCCAATGGCCACATCCCGCCATTCGGTGGCCTGGGCATCCTGGAAAGCGGTCATCGAAGCGATCGCCAACAAAACGACCGCCAGGCTTTGATAGACCCAATAGAGCAGCGTCCCGCCCGGGATCTGGCCAAAGCCGATGTAGGCCAGGTTCCCGACCAGCGTCCGGCCGGCAGTGCCGTCAAAGACATTGAAGTGGATAGCAAAACCCGTCAATACAATGGTCGTTGCGCCGCCATAAAACAGAAAGGCGGTTTGAACGAAACGGCCAACACCGGTCTTCCCGCTGTAGAAGGTCCAAATTTTATTTAACCGTGGTAATTGCTTCTTACCCCACTTAACCAGCGGAACATCTTCGTTGATAACGAACTGGATGCCGTTTGACATGGCTTCCAGCCCGGTCAATGCCACCATACCTTTCATCGAGCCTGTCAGGAGGTGGTAGAGAGCATCCGCCACAGTGGCTGGTTGGGTCGCAGCGATCGCAGGAGCAGCTGCCACACCGTTATGGACCGCCGCGATCAGGCCACCCCAATCCACGATGGTTAGCATGAAAAAGACTGCCAGTAACGCAAAGCTTACAAAGGCTGACTCCCCGCGCCCGCGGATGGTTAGATACCATGTCACGGCTGCAAGGACCGCCCCGATGGCAAAGTGCCAGTACCAGGGTGCGGTACCGTAGGAATTTGTAATGGAAAGCAGTTGATCGGAACCGGAAAGGGCTGAAACCACGATTGTTAAGACATAATCTTCTATGAGCGTAACTGCCACCATCAGGCTCAGGGTCGGTTTCAGGTACCGCATGGAAGCCGTGTAGGAACCGCCTCCTTCGTTGAAGGGGGCCAGTGAATACATGTAAAGTATGCCAAAACAGATATTGGCAAAGGCGATCACACCTGCCCCGATATACCCCCATTTTTGCAGACCATAGGGCCAAAGGACGCTCATCAGTTCGCCGGTGCCATAAAAGTAGGATGTAAAGAAATCTGCGCCAAAGAGAGCCAGGGCAGCCAGCATGGCGATCTGCCCGGCGCCATGGATCTGGGCCTGGTCCTTCTTTTCGCGCGGCGCAATGCGCAAAGCGATCACGACAACAACGATAAGAATTCCAATTGAGAAGAAGCTCATTTTATCTTTCCGAATTTTGAATTTTCAAGATTTCATCAGCTGGTCTTTAACCGGTACCCGACGCCCGGTTCGGTCACGATGTAGCGCGGCCGGGAGGGATCGGTTTCGATTTTACGGCGCAGGTTGCTTACGTTAACCCGCAGTAGATGAGAATCTTCCTCATCCTTGGCGCTTTCGTTACCCCAGATGGACCGGATCAACTGTTCGTGGGTCAGGACTTTCCCGGCATGCTGGACCAGCAGGCGCAGGATGTCGTATTCGGTGGGGAGTCAGGCTGATGGTCTGGCCCTGTTTAACGACATTCCGCCGGGCCAAATCGACCAGCAGATCATCTTTCTGGAAAACGGGCTCGGAATCGGGGTGAGCGATCCGGCGCAGGGCGGCGCGTATCCTGGCGTTCAACTCGCCGACTCCGAAGGGCTTGGTCAGGTAATCGTCCGCGCCGGCATCCAGGGCGGCAATCTTGTGCTCCTCTTGGTCACGCACCGAGACGATGATGATGGGGATCTGGGTCCACTCGCGCAGGCGGCGGGTTACTTCCAATCCATCCATGTCGGGCAGTCCCAGGTCCAGGATGATCACATCCGGCCGGCCGGAAACAGCCATTGTCAGAGCTTCCTGCCCTGTGGCTGCTTCCAGAACGGTATATTGTCCGCTCAGGGATGCGTTCAGGAATCGCCGTATGGGGCGTTCATCGTCTACAACCAGGATACGTAGCAATGTTCCAGTCATTTAATTGTTGGATATTAAGGCATATGTCAAGCGTTCGGCAAAATCAACGGCTGTTGTTTCAAGAAAATGTCAATGCGCCATTGTACAGATATACCCGTCAAGCACATCGCAAAAAAAGGTTAAAAGGCTTCAAGATAGTGTCAAGATGATGGAAATCCATATTCCATAGGCCATACGCTGGCATGAATATGAAAACCTCCGCCGCGACTTTCTTTGGACGGGGCGGAGGAATATCTGCATTGTAAATTTAATATACTGAATATGGATACTAAATTGCCTGCCCCTTGAACTGGCTGAGGTAGAGATGGTGGTAAAAGCCTTTCTTATCCAGAAGTTCCTGGTGGGTGCCCTGCTCGACAATTTCAC
This sequence comes from uncultured Chloroflexia bacterium, assembly GCA_963772245.1. Lineage (GTDB taxonomy): Bacteria > Chloroflexota > Anaerolineae > Anaerolineales > Villigracilaceae > UBA877. The sequence continues at coordinate 527,862 of CAVYWB010000005.1, forward strand.
CGTTGTTGATCACCAGCACGTGGTCGGCATCCCGGATGGTGCTGAGGCGGTGGGCAATGACAAAACTGGTGCGACCCGCCATCAGTCGCAGCAAGGCTTTCTGGATGCGCGCCTCGGTGCGAGTGTCAACACTGCTGGTGGCTTCATCCAAAATCAAAATGGAGGGATCCGCCAGGATGGCACGCGAGATCGAGAGCAGCTGGCGCTGCCCCTGGCTGAGGTTGCTGGCTCGTTCCGATAGCAGGGTTTCATAGCCATTCGACAGTTGGCGGATGAAATGGTCGGCGTCCGCCATTTTGGCCGCCGCAATCACCTCTTCACCGGTGGCATCCAGCCGGCCGAAGCGGATATTCTCCATGACAGAGGCAGAGAACAGGAAAGTATCCTGCAGAACCAGGCCGAGTTCATGTCGCAGGTCGTCCTTGCGCACCTGGCGGATATCCTTTCCATCAATGGAAATCCTGCCGGAATTTATCTCATAAAAACGCGTCAGTAAGTTAATGATGGTGGTCTTGCCGGCCCCGGTTGGTCCGACCAGGGCAAAGATTTGTCCGGGCTTGGCTTCGAGCGTCATGTTCTTTAGTATCGGAACACCGGGCCGGTACTCAAAATTGACCTTATCGAAGTGTACATCCCCATGCACCGATTTCAGCGGGACCGCCTCCGGACCATCATCCACCTCGGAAGGAGTATCAATTATCTCAAAGACGCGTTCCGCCCCGGCCAGAGCGGCCTGAATGGAGTTGTACAGGTTGGCCAACTGGCGCAGCGGGTTGGTAAAGTTCTGCCCGTAGCTGATGAAGGTGGCGATGAGACCCACGCTGACCAGGTTGCGCAGCGCCAGCCAGCCGCCCAGCCCGGAGAGAACGATGACAAAGAAATTGCCCAATACGGTGGTCAAAGGCATCAACAACAAAGCGTACGAGTTGGCGTATACGCCAGCCTTGAAAACATCCTGGTTGCTGGCGCGAAAGGCATCGATCACCGATTCGTTCCGTCGGAAAGCACGCACCACTTTCTGCCCGCTAATTGATTCTTCCATGACTCCGTTCAACTCACCAAGATGTTTCTGGAGTTCCTGAAAGCCTTTGCGGGTATATCTTGCAACAAATTGCGTGAACCAAAACATGATCGGGACAACCAGCAGGGAGGCCAGCGCCAGCCAGCGGTCCAGGATGAACATGGCGATCAGGATCCCGACCATCGTCAAAACGCTGGCCAGCAGGGAAGTCACGTTTTGAGAGACAGCCTGGTTTATCGCGTCAATATCGTTAGTCAGGCGGCTCATCAATTCACCAGCCGGGTTGCGGTCGAAGAATGCGATCGGCAGCGTCTGCAGATGGGTGAAAAGGTCTTTACGCATTTGTTTCAACGCCCGCTGGGAGATGCCTGCCATGACCCAGTTCGCAATGGCCTGGAACAGGTTATTCAACAAATAGACGGCCAGCATTAATAATGCTATCCTGGCCAGTCCGGCCGCCTGCTTGGTGGTGATGAACCTGTCAATGGCCTGGCCCATCAAATACGGTCCGATCAGACCCAGGACGGTATAAATTAATACCAGGCCGAGGACGATCAGCATGCCGGTTTTAAATGGCAGGAGAAATCGCAATAGCCCCTTAACCGCCCGCGCCGGGTCTTTTGCCTTTTCGATCTTGCCAGGGTTGGACCCCCGCCTGGGCTGTACGATCGAGCGAACGCTGTCGGTTGAAGAGCCGGGTTGGAAGCTCATTTGGTCACGCTCCCTTCCATGACCTTCTCCGGTTCTTCCGAATGAAATCCGTTACCCAGCTGCAACTCATAAATTTCCTGGTAAATCGGACTGGTAGCCAGGAGTTCTTTGTGCGTGCCCTGGGCAACGATCCGGCCCTTGTCGATGACAACGATCTTGTCGGCCCTCAGGACGGTACTGATGCGTTGAGCCACCACAAAACTGGTGTAAGAGCGCATATTCTTATCCAAAGCGTCCTGAATCTTTGTTTCTGTCTCCACATCCACCGAACTGGTGCTGTCGTCCAGGATCAGGATCTTGGGCTGCATCAGCAGCGCCCGGGCAATGGCAATACGTTGTTTTTGGCCGCCGGAGAAATTGGTCCCGCGTGCCTCGATATGGCTGTCGTAACCCTGGTCCAGGTGCATGATAAAGTCGTGTGCCTGCGCGGCTTTGGCAGCAGTTTCGACCTCTTCGTCACCGGCCTGCGGTCGTCCGTAACGGATGTTATCTCGCACTGTGCCGGAGAATAGGATGGACTCCTGGGGAACACTCCCGACCTGGGCTAGCAGGCTGTCCTGGCTGATCTTCCGGACATCCACCCCATCGACCAGCACCCGACCGGTGGACACATCGTAAAAGCGCGGGATAAGATTGATCAGGGTCGATTTGCCCGATCCAGTTGCACCCAGGATGGCGACGGTTTGCCCGGGTTCGGCGGTCAGGTTGACGGCTTCCAGCACGGGTTCATCCCCGTTTCCGTTATAGTGGAAATTTACATTTTCGAAGACAACCCTTCCTGAGGCTCGCTCAGGTAAAGCTGCAGCAACCGGAGAATCCTGGATTTCCGGGACCGTGTTGAAAATCTCATTGACGCGCTTGGCCGAGGCCAGCCCGTTGGCCCAGTTATTGGATAGGTTGGCCAACATGGTAAGCGGAGTCATGGTGGTGAGCAGGTAGTTGGTGAAGGCCACGATCGCCCCAATGGTCAGGGTCCCATAAATGGACTGAAAACCGCCTGCCCAGATTACAACGACCATTCCTATGTTTATGCAGAGCGTCAAGGCCGGCGACATGCTGGACATGAACTCCATCACACGGACCGACTCGTCGGTGTAATTCTTGTTGGCGGCCTCAAACCGTTGGCCTTCAAAATCGGCGCGCACAAAGGCCTTGACCAGGCGAACTCCTGAGACGTTTTCCTGTAAAACAGAGTTCAGCCGGTCTAGTTTTTGCTGCATTTTTCGGAAGAGCGGCTCCATCTTGGTGGTGAATAAAACGAGAATGACGGAAGTGACCAGAAGCAGCGGAAGCATGGTCAGCGCCAGGCTGGGGCTGGTATCAATCATGAGAATCAGGCTGCCGATCATCAGAAGAGGGGAGCGCGTGCCGATGCGCAGCGTCATCTGGGTGAGAGTTTTCAATGCTGCTACATCGCTGGTCAGGCGTACCATCAATTGGCCGGTGTTCTGCCGGTCGAGGTTGCCGAACGAAAAGGTCTGGATCTTGAGGAAAAGCGCGTCCCGCAAATCGCGTGCCACACTTTCCCCCACCTGCACGGATAGGATGCTGTTACCAACTGCGATCACGGTACTCAAAACTGATAAACCTAGCATGATCAGGGAAGTCTGGATGACAACCGTCTGGTTGTGCTTTTCAATACCCTGATTAACGATTCGCTCGATCAAGAGCGGGATGGACAGATCCATGATGACCAACGAGGACAACAGGACCAAGGCAACGGTTGCACGTCTCCAGTAAGGTTTAACAAAAGGAAGCAGTTTTCTTATTTCGGATAGCATACGTAGATCACCTGTATTCTTTATTTAACCGGCCCGATAAACGTACGTGCAAGAATCTCCATGGCATAGGTGAGGGCATTCAGGTCCTGTTCCGTAATGGAGGCCATCCGGCCCTTCATCCAGGCCCGGTTTTTTTCCCGGATGGTATCCAGGAGGGTGTTACCCGATTCGGTCAATTCGAGCGGGATATTCCGCCGGTCCAGGGGATTCTGCCGGCGGCAGACCAGTCCGCGCCCGACCAGGATATCCACCGCCTGGCTGACCGCCGAACGGCTGATCTGTTTCACCTCTGCCAGCTCGCTGACCGAGGTGAGACCTCTGCGGATGTGCCTCAGGATATGGAATTGTTCAACGCTGATATCGTAATGTTCCACCGCAATGGCACGGACATTCCCTTTGACCCGGTTCCATACGGGCGGGTTGGTGCTCCAGAACGCCTCGATGGCTGATGGAATCAACTGTTCAGTTGCATTATCATTTGCCGGCATATTTGCCTCCTATATAGTTTAATGACTAAATAGTTTAGTTGATTAACTAGTATAAATCCCTCCCATTATCCTGTCAATACTTGCGGGCATGCTGTCGTTTTGCAGAACCGCAGATCGCGCATAAAGCGTGATTCTCTTCTCCTCCCTGTGAAAGGAATATCCTGGATTTCAGTCTATTCTTCAGATTTTACAGTCGATCCATCCGGTAAGGGTAATAGGATGACAATAGTCGTCCCATCCCCCGGGTTACTTTCAGCCCAGATGCGGCCGTTATGTTTTTCGACAATCGATTTCGCAATGGCAAGTCCCAAGCCTGATCCGCCCGCGTTACGTTGGCGGGAAGGATCCGACCGGTAGAATCGTTCAAAAACAAGATCCAGTTCGTTTTCTGCAATCCCCGGGCCGCTGTCCTGCACCCGCATTTCCAGGTTCTTGGCAACCACCTTGGCAGAAATCAATACGCGCCCGCCTTCCGGTGTATAAAGCAGGGCATTATCCACCAGGTTGCTCACAACTTGAACCATCCGGTTCGGATCTGCGGATATCTCGGGAAGGGTAGGGGCCATTTGAAGATCAATGGTAATATTCTTGCGGGCAGCGCTCTGTTTATGCATCGCCTGGACCTTTTGCAGCAGGTTTTCCGGGGAAACCGGCTGAAACTCGATCGGAAGCTCGCCAGCATCTGCCCTGGAAAGAGTACGCAGATCCTCGATTAAACCATCCAATCGTTCGACCTCGTCACGGATGATCTCGAAAGATTCCAGGGATGGAGCCAGGACACCATCATGGACAGCTTCGGCGTGGCCCATGATGACACTGACCGGCGTCCGTAATTCATGTGCAATATCTGCGGTCATTTGTCGCCGTAATTCCGTCGAGCGTACCAAAGCAAAATTCATTCGATTAAAAGAGGCAGCCAGTTCACCCAATTCATCGCGGCTGCGAACGGGAACCTCCTGCTTTAATTGGCCCTCTGAAATTGCATGGGTGGCTGTGGTCAATTCACGGATCGGGCGCGTCAGGGTGCGGGATAGCAGGAAAGCCAGCAGTAAACCTACCACGATGACTCCGATCGCACTCAGCGTTGTCACTTGCAATACGTGATTCAGAAAGTCTGTCTCTGCCGGGTTCACATTAATGCTGGGCTGCCTGGTAACCACCGTCCCAACGACCACCCCATTTACTTTTATTGGGTTGCCATTATGAATAACTGATTCTGGCAGCAGGTCGCCAACATTATCCCCGATCCCGGCAAGGACCACATGATTACTACCATCCACCAGGGAAAAGAAGCGGCCTCCTCCAGAGAACAAGCGTGGTGGAGGAGCTTGTCCCGGGGCTTGCAGTGCAGCGTCAACACCATACCAGGTGCCGTTCTTACTATAATAATCTGTCAATTCAGTGATAAGGTTGTTCCGGTTTTGCGTAAATAAATAACTCCTGAATTCCCTCTCGGTTAACCAACTGGCAGATAAAACGATCAACACGACACTGAGCATGCTCATTGCCAAAAAAGCCAGCAACAATTTTACTGTGATTGAACGCATTTCTAATTCCTGGCGAAACGGTAGCCCACGCCGTAGACCGTTTCGATATAGTGGGGGGCGCTGGGGACTTGCTCAATCTTGGATCGCAGGTTCTTGACATGCAGGTCGATGGCGCGTTCGTAGCCTTCGAACCGGACTCCTTGCAGAAGGTCGAGCAGATCGAGGCGGGAGTAGACACGGCCAGGTGCAGACATCAATGCCGCCAGCAGATCGAATTCGGAGGGGGTCAGGTCAACATACCGGTCCGCCACCTGCACCGAATGGGCGCTGCGGTCCAAAATGATATCGGCCGCATGTAGCACCTTGCCAGCCGGCTCCTTTTTGCCGCTGCGCCGCAGCACTGTCTTTACACGCGCCATTAATTCACGCGGGCGGAACGGTTTGGTCAGGTAGTCATCGGCGCCCGCCTCCAGCCCGGTCACTTTTTCGTCACTGTCCACCCGGGCGGTCAGCAGGATGATGGGGGTATCATTGTCCGCCCGGTAGCGGCGCATGAATTCATACCCGTCCATTTCAGGCATCATCAGGTCGAGTATGATCAAGTCGGGTTCCTGGCGTTCGGCGACCGACAGCGCTTCACGACCATTCGAAGCGGTCACCACCCGGAACCCGGCCTGAGCCAGGTACGTCTCCACCAGGGACACCAGGCGGGCTTCGTCATCCACCACCAGGATCGTCTTTGCTGCTGTCATTTTTTACCAGTTCCTGTTATATTACTACCTTCAATTTCGAAAGGGCAATCCCATTTTTCGACTAATGGGATTGCCCGGTTATTCCAGGGGACTATGACCCGGCAGTCTTTTGCAGATAGGAGACCAGGGCGTTCATCAAGGGCGTGGGTATGCGGTTGGCATACTGCGCCCGCAGGGCGTTCTGGGTCGCGTTCGGGGTTGGCCGGGTGGTCCCACCAGCTCCGGGGATGCCGCCACCGCCGCCTCCGGCAAAACCGCCGCCGCCGGCAAAGAAGCCGCCACCACCACCTCCACGGGCACCGCCACCACCACCGGGGCGTGGAGTGAAGCTAAAGCCGGGTGTGCCGCTGGCGCCGCCGTTGGTCAATCCCAGGCTGCTCATTTCGGTATACATATCCCGGCGGGTCAGTTTCATGGCAGTGATGGCCTGCATCTGCGCCGGCGTCAATGTTTGCTGGATCTGGTTGACAACTGCGGTGATCTCAGCCTGGGCAGCCGTATTGCTGCTGGTCAATTGGGCGTAGGCCTGCCAGAGTGGCACCAAGGCGGCTGCCTGGGTGGCATTGACCGCATTGCTGGTACCTTGCAGCTTGAGCGTGCCGATGAGCAGCAATTCGGCCTGTGGCAGCGGCCGGGTGAGATTGGCAGCACCGGGGGTGCCATTGGCAGCAAAACCACCCGTACCACCGGTTGTTCCACCAGATGAAGAAGTGGGGTTGGCTTTTGCGCCACAAGCCGCCAGTACGATGACCAGTACGGCGATCACTGCGGCAAGGGGAAGTACGAATTTCTTTGTTTTCATATGACCTTTCCTTTATGTAATAGTGTAATCTGATTGGTTTATTCATGCCTCAAGGCATCGATTGGATCGAGCAGGGCGGCCTGGTTAGCCGGGTAGAAGCCGAAGAAGGCGCCCACGGCGGCAGCCGAGAAGAAGGCCAGGAAGATCGAGCTGGGGGCCACCACCGTTTTCATGGTGCCGACCGCTCCGAATAGCCAGGAGCCGCCCACCCCCACCAGGATACCGATCAGACCGCCGATCACGCTCAACAGCAGCGCCTCCGAGAGGAACTGCCAGCGGATGTCATTGGGTGTGGCGCCCACGGATTGGCGCAGCCCGATCTCACGCGTGCGTTCGGTCACACTGACCAGCATGATGTTCATGATGCCGATCCCGCCGACGATCAACGAGATGCCGGCCACCCAGGCCAGCAGGCTGCGGAAGGCGGCCGTGGTCGATTCCTGGGTGCTGATGATGTTCTGCTGGGTGGTGATGGTGAAATCGGGCGTGGCCGCAGAGACCCCATGGCGCTGGTCCAGCAGCAGGGTGATCTGGTTGATCGTGTCATCCATCAATTTGGGGTTCGCCACCGTGACATAGATGGTCTGGACGCGCTGGCCCAGGAAACGGGCGAAGCGGGAGGGCGTGTAGTACTGCAGCACGGTCGAAAGTGGCAGGTACAGGCGGGTATCGTAATCCACGGACCCGACCGTGCCTTTCGATGCGAATACTCCGATCACATCCAGGTAGAAGTTGCCCACCTGCACATTCTGCCCGACTGGATCAGCCGTACCGAACAACTGCGTTGCCAATGCGGAACCCAGCACGGCCACCTTGGTCTTGTGGTCCTGGTCCGACTGGAGAAAATAGGCTCCGTCGGCCACTGTCATGGCGCGCACGGTCGGGAAATCCGGCAGGGTGCCCAGGATGCTGGTGCTGCTGAGCGAGACCGCACCCACCTGGACGGTCTGGGAACTGCCCTGCTCCACACTGATACCGGCCACGTTCGGGACGCTCTGCTGGATGGCAGCCGCATCCGTGAAGACCAGCCCGGTGCCGGTCTGGGCGGCCGTCGCAGGACCGTTGCGGGTGAAGTTGGGGGTGATGAAGATCAGGTTGGAGCCCAGGCTGGTGATCTGGCTGGCAATGGCGGAAGCCGTGCCGTTGCTGACCGCGATCATGATGATGACCGCCGCCACGCCGATGATGATGCCCAGCATGGTCAGCAGCGAACGGACCTTGTTCTTGCCAACCGCCTCCCAGGAAATGCGCATGACTTCAGTTATGTTCATTGTTTACCTTCTTAATTCGCCAATGGATGGCGCTGGCTGTTATGTACCACCGAGTTGATATGCCCATCTTTCAAGTGAATGACCCGCTGGGTGTATTGGGCCACCACCGGATCATGCGTCACGATGACAATGGTGGCGCCCTGGTCATGCAGCTTCAACAACAGCTTCATGATCTCTTCCCCGGAATGGCTGTCCAGGTTGCCGGTGGGTTCGTCGGCGATGATCAGGACGGGATCGGTGATCAGGGCGCGTGCGATGGCCACACGCTGCTGCTGCCCGCCGGATAGTTCCTGCGGCTGGTGGTCCATGCGATCCCCCAGGCCGACCCGTTCGAGCATGTCTTTGGCCATCTGCTCCCATTCATCCCGGGTATGTTTGCGGCTGCGGTCATACACCAGAGGCAGGATCACGTTGCGCAGTGCGCTGGTGCGGGCCAGCAGGTTGTACGACTGGAAGATATAGCCGATCTTGGTGTTGCGGATGGCAGCCAGCTCAACCTTGTTCAGCCCGCTGACATCCTGCCCATCCAGGCAGTATTCACCGGAGGTGGGGGTGGACAGGCAGCCCAGGATGTTCATCAGGGTGCTCTTGCCGGAACCGGACGGTCCCATGATGGCGACCAGCTCCCCGGTCTGGACCTCCAGGCTGACATGGTCCAGGGCCACCACGCTGGCATCCCCCATGCCGTAGGTCTTGGTCAGATCCGTGGTTGAGATGACGGTACGGGCTGCGTTCATGGCGTCGCGACTGCCTGGGTATTATTGGTGGCCTGGAGACCGGTGCTGACCACATCCCCGGCCTTGAGACCGGTCTTGATCTCGGCAAAGGTGCCGTCATTCAGACCAACTGTAACGAGCTTCAGGGTCGGTGTGCCATTCACCATCAAAAAGACTGCATAATTATTGGGGGACAGCTCGTGCAGCGCCTGCACCGGCACCAGGACGACATTGTTCGCCTGGGCCGCGATGACATCCACCGCTGCGGTCACGCCCAGGGGTAGCGTCAGGGGTGGGACACCGGCGGCTTGCTTTGTGTCCAGGATGACGTCTCCTTCCACCACCGTGCTGCCCGAGATGGTGACCAGCTGCGGGGAGATTTGGGTCACTTTGCCGGTATAGGTGATGTTGGGCAAGGGATCAAAGGTAACATTGGCGGCGTAGCCAACCTTGATGTTGCTGTAGTCAAGCGAGCTCATATAGATGGTCAGCTCGGACTGGCTGAGGTCGGCGATCGTGGCAAATGTGCTGCCGGCGTTGATGGTATCGCCGACCGAGTTGTTGACGGTCAGGACGGTCCCGGAAATCGGTGAGTAGAGATTAGTGTATGCCAGGTTGTTCTGGGCGGTCTGCAAGTTTAGCTTGGCCTGGTTGAGAGCGTTCAGGCCGGTCCCGGTGGCATTCGCCGGCACGGTCCCGCCGGTCAGGGCGGTCACCAAGTATTGCGCCTCAGTAACCTGCGCCGTGTCCAGCGCCACCGTTGCCTTGTCTGACGCAAGCGTTAGTGGATTGGCTTGAGAAGAGGCAGCCTTGAGGTTGTACAAAGCAGTGTTGTAGGCTTGTTGGGCGGCGTAAAGATCCCTGTATGCCTGGGCGGCGACCGGTTGGGTCAAAGGTGCGCCAGCAATTTTGGTGTAGCCTTGTTCGTTTTCGGTTAATCTGGTCTGCGCCAAAGTCAAAGCGGCCTGGGCATGGTCGATGGTTGAATAATTGGTTCCGGTCACCATGTCACCATTGAGAACAATCTGGGCTTTGGCAAGGTTTGTTTGGGCAGTGACGAGGGCCTGCTGTGCATTCGCAATGGCCGAAGGCGAGGTCAATTCATTCAGGGTCTGCTGCGCCTGGGCCAGCGCCACCTGTTGTTTCGAGCTGTTAAGCTGTGCAATTAAATCGCCAGCCTTGACCTGGCTGCCCACCTGGACGTTCAGAACGGTCAGAGTGCCGCTGGTCTTGAACCCCAGGCTGCTTTCTACGGCAGCTGTCAGAGTGCCGGTGCCGCTGGCTCGCAGGACGATGTTGCCAGTGCGGGCAGTGGCGGTCTGCAGAGCGGACGATTGGGCGCTGGCTGAGGCGGCTGTGTTGTTTTGCTGCATCTTGATAAATGCATAGGCGCCACCGCCGATGGCTGCCAGTACAACAATCAGGATGATCCAGAAGATTGGTCTGGGTAGTCCGGCAATTTTGGAACGGACCGGGCCTGTATTTTCGGGGACATTCGTTGCCATGGGTACACCTCAAACATAAAAAGAATATTTTTACTGCTTGAAGTATAGTTAACTACTGTTAAGTAAGGGTTAGAAAATTGTGTAGATAGTATGTAAGTCATGTTTCAAAGTGGATGGACTTGACTTCCACGAAAAAAGTGAAGTGCTGGGCGGTTTGTATTTCCTCGGTAGGGTCATGTATCCGGCGTTTTTGATATTCGATTGCATCGAAACTTATGGCGGCTTGTTAGCCAATCGATAGGCAGGGAAGCCGGGAGAGTGTGATAATCGGGTTGAAAGACAACCCAGGAGAACAGGAGTTTACTGTGACTGAATTTATTGATAAGGCTTTCAAGGTTGCCTCTCCGGCACGGCTTGATATAAGCAACATTCGCGGATCGGTGGTTATCCATCCCGGCGAGGACGGGGTCATCCTCATTCATGTTTCCAAAGATGAGAACTCCGGCGACGCCAAACGGACGGAGATCGAACTTTCCCAGGCAGCTGATGGCACCGTCAAGGTTGCCACGCGTTTCCCGGAAGGCGCATGGAGCTGGTTGTTCGGGTCATTCCCTTGCCGTGTTGAGTATGTGGTTCAGGCGCACCGCAAATGTTCCATTAAGGCCAACGGTATCAGCAGCTACATAATCGCCGAAGGGTTTGAAGGGGATTTCTCTTTCCATTCGGTCAGCGGTGAGATGGCATTACACAGCTTGACCGGGCCCGTGAAAGTCGATACCGTCAGCGGAAAAGTGGAGTTGGCAGACCTGACTGGCGACCTGCACTTAACCACCGTCAGTGGTAGGGTTTCAGGCAGACAAATACGCGGACCTGTCCACCTGAATACCGTTTCCGGGCAAGTTGTCCTGGATGAATCAAACTTGTCGGCTGTGGATGCCACTTCGGTCAGCGGCAGGATGGAATACCAGACGGATTTCGGCGCAGGGCCCTATCGTTTCAACTCGGTTTCCGGAGATGTGGAATTATTGGTGTCGCCTGAAACTCGCTGTTCCGTCGAACTGCATGCCATCAGTGGAAAACTCTTCACGAAATTGCCGGCTACTTCCATCGAGCGGCAAAACGGCAACCAGACCGCCGAGATCCAGGGTTGTGGGGTTAAGGTATCACTGCAAAGTGTTTCAGGAAACCTGTCATTGGTTGCCTGATTGCGCCTGAAACCTGTTTTCTCGAATCCGCACAGGTCATCCCCCATCCATGCAATCGGGGATGACCTGTGTTATTAAACCCTTCTAAAACCCGCCAATATCCGTAGATTATTCATACAGCTTGCCCGCTAAAGAAACTGGTACAATTATTTAATCTATCAATCGGATTCGAAAATGACAGCATGGAGAGGGTCATTATGCCCAACAAGAGAAAAAAGGAGATTGCAACGAATACAGCAACCTCGGGCGTCTTAATCGCACCTCTCAAGGGATGGACACATCTCGGATTGCGTGAAGTTTGGGAATATCGGGATTTAATTTGGTCCTTTGCCACCCGGAATTTCCGGGTCCGCTACCGCCAAATGGCTTTAGGACCTCTCTGGAGCATCCTCAGTCCACTGATCGACATGGTCATTTTTAGCGCCATCTTTGGAGGCCTCGCGAAATTGCCATCGGAAGGCGTTCCTTATTCAATTTTCGCTTATACGGGTCTAATCCCATGGGGATATTTTTCCGGGATCACAAATGCCGCGGCGGGCAGCCTGGTCAGCGAGATGGATGTAATTTCCAAGATTTACTTTCCCCGGCTGGTGATCCCTTTTTCGAATGTTCTTTCACTCCTCTTTGATAACGTGATTTCTCTGTTCATTCTTCTGGGTATGGTTTTATATTTCCACATGCCGCTTACCTGGAGGTTAATCCTCATGCCGGCTTATTTGAGCCTGGCAGCCGTGGCCGGTCTGGGCATCGGTTTGTGGATGGCCACCCTGGCGGTCCGATATCGGGACGTCCGCAACCTGGCAGGTTATGGTCTGCAGGTGCTGAAATTCGTCACCCCCGTTGTTTACAGCGCTAGCTTGATCCCGGAAAAATGGCAGGTCTTGTATCGCCTCAATCCCGTGTATTGGGTTGTAGAAGGATTCCGGTGGATCTTCCTGGGTACCGGACAGGCACCCAGTTTGATGATTGGAATATCTGGCGTGCTGGCAGTGCTTTTATTGATCTCCGGAATGTACGTATTCCAGCGCACGGAACGGACAATCGTGGATTGGTTATAAGATGAATGATATTGCCGTAATGGCGGAAGACCTCGGCAAACGTTATCGTATCAATGCCGCCGAGAATCGCTCCCGCACCCTGGGGAGAACGATGCTGGATTTGCTCACTTCCCCTTTTAGCTATTTGCACAGCTCCCTGCAGGAACCTTCCGCCGCTGAGACTCTCTGGGCCTTGCGTAATGTATCCTTCGAGGTCAAGCGAGGTGAGGTACTGGGGGTATTGGGGCAGAACGGAGCCGGGAAGAGCACCCTGCTGCGGATACTGTCCAAGATCACCTTGCCAACGGAGGGTTGGGCACGCACTTTTGGGCGGGTGGGATCCCTGCTGCAAATCGGCACGGGATTCAACTTCGAACTTACCGGCAGGGAGAATGTATATTTGAATGGGACGATACTGGGAATGAAAAAAAATGAAGTCGATCGGAAGTTCGACGAGATCGTGGATTTTTCCGGAGTGCAGGCCTTCATCGATACCCCCATCAAACGCTATTCCTCCGGAATGATCGTCCGCTTGGGATTTTCTGTGGCAATCTTCTTGAATCCGGATATCCTATTGGTTGATGAGGTTCTTTCCGTTGGGGATGCCGCTTTTCGGCAAAAATCCCTTGAGAAAGTATATGAACTTGTAAGCGAAGGTTGTTCGGTAATGTTCGTCAGCCATGATTTGTTTATGATCCAGCGTCTTTGCAAGCGCGCGATACTGCTGGAGGCTGGAAAAATCATCGAATCTTCGGATACATCTGTCATGATCGAACATTATCTGTCCAAAATCACCAATATTTTAGCCCCCGGGGAGCTTCTGGACCTGTCTTCAGCCGTACATCAGGGGACAGGCGAGGTTCGTTTCCGGAGAATATCCTATCGCAGCGGAAACAACGGGCTTGGAGATCAAGCGTACCCGGATGGTCCTTTGGAATTTCAGTTGGAAGTCGAGGCTGTCGTTGCCAGTACTGTTTCCGGGGTTTCAGTCAGTTTATTCGATCTGTCCGGATTCCGATTAATTAATGCCGGGGCAGTTCGGGATTTTTCGATGAAATCAGGGCTAAATTCATTCAGAGTATTAATCCATAATTTGCATCTAAAACCGGGCACGTATCTGTTGGCTCTCTGGCTGGTCGGACCAGCCGAACTTCTGTTCGATCAAATTCTTACGGCAGCTTATATCAATGTGGTCCCTGAAATCGAACCGGTTTTGGTGGATATCAATCCATATCATGACAAAGTCACTTCCCAAGTGGATGTTTCAATAATTGATACGATGCACTAAATATTAAATTAAGATAAAATCAATACCTCCAAGAAGGAGAACAATTATTTATGGATATCCTTGGCTATTTCAACATCAAAAGGCCCGATGTGGTTCACGAAACAATCGATGGAGAAACCGTCATCGTCAACCTTGAAAATGGCGTTTATTACAGCTTGCGAAATTCTGGCGTGGATATCTGGAATTTAATCGAAACCGGCGCGAACTTCGAAGAGATCACGAATGCGATGATCGCGCGCTATGAAGGTTCGCCGAAAAGCATCAAGGACGCCACCCATGAGTTGTTGATCGCTTTGCAGAAAGAGGGGCTGGTTCAGGTTTCATCCTCAAAACGAACTGTCAGCCAGGAGCCGCAAGCCTTGCGAGAGGGCGGTAAACAGAAATATGAACCCCCCTTGCTGGAAAAATATTCCGATATGCAGGAATTGCTTCTGTTGGATCCCATTCATGAGGTTGATGAGGATGGCTGGCCTCACAAAGTAGAAGATGGTGGGCAAGAGAATGTCGGCGGGCAGGGATAATGAGCTTTTGGAAGATGAGTATCTGGCCTTTTTTAATTTCCTGTATGCAATCCATAAAAAGGCAGAACGCAATGGGGGAGGCTATCAGGATCGTTTTTTCAGCATCGGTGACCGGCCTGTTCGCCTGCGTTTCGTCGGGAATGGATTAATTCCTGCCCTAACTCCGGCCCTGGCCCACCTGGAAATCGCTCCAACGGATGCACCTGAATTAACGGTGCTGATATGGGATAGCGTCTCCACCGGGACAGAGCTCCCTCTGATCATCTCACGTTACTTTGATTCTTTGGGCGAATGGTGGATCCATCTCGGCAGGCGTGGAGAGATCACAGAGTTGACGAACGAACGAATCCATACTGCTTACCATCTGGGTCCGAATATTTTCAGCATCATCGATCTTCAGGAAAACCTGGCCTTGTACTGGGTGAAAGATGCCCAGGCATTACCCTACTACGAAATCGGCTCACCCTTGCGGACCATTTTGCATTGGTGGGCAGATCAGGGCGCGTATCAATTCGTTCATGCAGGAGCAGTTGGACTGCCAACGGGTGGAGTTTTGCTGGCCGGCAAGGGCGGAACAGGCAAGTCAACCACCGCCCTGGTCTGCCTGGAAGCAGGCTTGTTGTATGCCAGTGACGATTATTGCCTGATAAGAACGGACCCCGAACCGTTCGTGTACAGCATCTACAATACTGCAAAGCTGCGCGGGGATCTTGACCTGGAGAGGTTCCCCCGTCTGGCTCCGTTCGTCAGCAATAAGAGGCGCCAGGAAAATGACAAGGCTGTGTTTTTCCTGAAGCAACATTTTCCTGAGCAGGTCTGCCGCGGCTTTCCCATCCAGGCAATCTTGCTGCCACAATTGACAGATGGGCGAGCAACCCGGCTAAGGCGCGTGAGTGCAGGCGCTGTCTTGACGGCCCTGGCACCCTCCTCGCTTTTACAATTGCCGGGAGCAAGCGCTGAAGCAATCAAGAGGATGTCGAGATTGGCCCTTCGGGTTCCTGGCTATATTTTGGAACTTGGAACGGATATTGCAGAGATCCCCGAAGAGATTCTGGGCCTGTTAGCAGTTGGATGAGTAGAGCATTATGGGCAATGCCTTGGTCAGTGTAATCCTGCCGGTTTATAACGGGGAATTATTTTTGGCAGAAGCGATCGAAAGTGTGCTTAACCAAAGCTACCGGCCATTGGAAATCATCCTCGTCAATGATGGGTCAACCGATTCAACCTCTCAGATCGCAGCCAGGTTTTCAGACCATGTCCGATATTTTTATCAGCCCAATTCAGGTCCTGCAGCAGCCCGCAACCTCGGAATTCGAAAGGCAAAGGGGAAATTCATCGCCTTCATCGATGCAGACGACCTCTGGCCGGAAGATAAACTTGCCGCACAGATGCGTTGCTTTGAAGCTTTTCCGGCCGTGAAAATTGTGCAGGGATTGATCAATAGGGTCAAACTTCCAAACCAGGTCAAGGGCCGATTAATCGGCGCAGATATTGAATTCCCTTTTATCTATACCAATCTTGGTTCCATGGTCATGCGCCGTTCAATATTTGAAAAGATCGGCTATTTCGCAGAAAATCTTCCGTTCCATGAAGACACGGATTTTTGGCTGCGGGCCAGGGAGGCCGGGTTATTAATTCTGGTGCAGCGGAAAATTGCCCTCATTTACCGCATCCATGGGCGCAATATGACCACCGGGGAAGATATTGAAACGACAGGTTTGTTGAACATGGTCAGAAAATCCCTCAACCGCCGAAGGGTGTCCGGACAGGTAAACAAAATCGGTAAACTGAGCTTTATTCCTGACCTCCTGGGAATTAATCCACCTGGGTACGGCTGGGACAAAAAAGAATCTCTATCATTGCCACTCGTCAGTATCATTCTATGTGCTAATGGAAACCCTCAACAAATTAGTCAGGCCTTGGAGAGTATTCGCAGCCAGGATTACCAACCTTCCGAATTGATAATTATCGGCGCTTCGCCGGACAAGTTGCAGGGATTGGATACAGATCATTTTGAACAGTTGTCTTTTATTTATAAATATGCAGATTTGGCATCCGGACTCAATGCAGCCCTTAGTAAATCAAAGGGAGAAATGCTTGCCTTCCTGGACGCTGAAGGAATATGGGCTCCCTATAAATTGAAGACTCAGGTCTCTTACCTGCTTGAGCACCCTGCGGATGGATACGTGGTGGGGAGAACCCGAAATATCCTCAGCCCCGATATGAGCTATCCGGTTGATTTGATCGACGACTTTTCCTTTCGAAAGAGCATGGGTGATTTATTAAGTACACTTTTGGTAAGAAGGATGGTCGTTGAACAGGTCGGTGAGTTCCGGTCTGGATTGGACGGTATGGAAGAAACAGACTGGCTCTTGCGGGCCAGAGACCGGGGTTTTCCGCAAAAAATGTTGCCGAAGGTATGCCTGTTCAGGTTTATCCAACCCGATTTCCATGTGGTCGGGATCGAAAAGATGAAAGCTGGCCTGCTGGAGTCTGTTCGATCCTCCGTGCATCGAAAACGGGACAGCTCCTGAATTGGAGCCGAAATCTATCCCAGGTAGTAAGCCCATGAATTTTCCACGTGTCAGCATTGTGACCCCCTCCTATAACCAGGTGAATTTCCTTGAAAATACGCTCACTTCCGTACTCGAACAAGGCTACCCCAACCTTGAATATATGGTCATGGATGGAGGTTCCACAGATGGAAGTGTGGAGATCATCCGGAAATATGCCAAATATCTGGCATATTGGCAAAGCCAGCCGGATGGCGGACAGGTTGACGCGATCAATGCCGGGTTCCGAAAAGCCACCGGTGAAATACTTGCATTCCTGAACTCGGATGATTTTCTGCTGCTTGGCGCAATCCAGCATATGGTCGCATTACACGAACAATACCCACAGGCGGCCGGTTGGGTGGGTGGAGGATATGGCATTGCCCAGGATGGCTATATTATTCAAATTCGACTGCCTCCAGCTAAACTCGAACATGTCGAACTGGCTAATTGGGAGGAAAATTGGTTTTACCAGCCTGCTTGTTTCTTTTCAGCGGTTATCGCTCGGCAAGTAGGCTTGTTCAATCCGAATTACCAAAACGCATTTGATTTCGATTTCTGGATGAAGATCTCAAGGTTGGGCAGGTTAATACCGACATCCAGAATCATCTCGGCAGCAACAGTCCATCCTGATGCAAAAACTCAGAAATATATGACCCGGATGTATGAAGAGGTTCAGGATATTCAACGTGCGTTTGGATATGAAACCTTTGCTGAAATCACCCAAAAATATATCGATCAGGCTCAAGTACAGAAACCAATCAGTTCAGTGGCCAGATTGATATATTTGACCCATTCGCAAAAACGTACAGCCTCTGATCGTTTCGTCCGGTTGCCCGAAAAGCCTAAAACCGTCTAATTTCCTTGGTTTCTTGTTTATTCATGGATCTATGAAAATCCTTTATTGGACCCCGCAATTTTGGCCAGATATTGGCGGAATTCAGATATTAGCTATGCGAACGCTCCCACCATTAATGAGTCGAGGTTATCAATTTCTTGTTGTCACTTCACACGGAGCATCAGATCAACCCGATAAGATGGAATACCTGGGGATTCCAGTCCAACGATTCGCTTTCTGGTCTGCTCTGACGAAAAATAATATTCCCCTGATATTAAAAATCCAAAAGCAGGTCGCAGAATTAATATCTACCTTCAAGCCTGATTTGATCCACATTAATTTTTCGGGATACACTGCTTTCTTTCAAATTGCGACAGCCAGGGACTTTCCGACTCCAACCCTGATTTCCCTGCACAGTGACTTGAAAGGAATAAGAATGGAACCGGACACCACTGCGGGGAAACTTTTCCAGCTAGCAAATTGGGTCACTGCAATATCTAAATCCACCCTGGAAAGTGCCCGCCAAACCATTCCCGGAATCACTGGTCGGTCATCAGTAATTTATGGTTGTGCCGAAGAAAATAATTTGGAACCAGCGCCGTTATCTTTCAATCCTGCCTGTGTCATAGGAATCGGCCGCCTCACACATGAAAAAGGATTTGATATATTATTAGATGCTCTCAGTTTCATTGTGGATCGTTATCCAAAACTATCCATTAAAATAATCGGGGACGGCCCGGAACGAGCTTCTCTGGAACAGCAGTCAAGCAAGCTGAAATTGATAGATAAGGTTGAATGGATGGGAATGATTCCCAATGATAAAATTCCAAAATATATTAACGCTGCTTGCCTTGTTGTTGTTCCATCCCGATACCAAGAACCCTTCGGAATTGTCGCAGTTGAAGCTGCTCTACTGGCCAGACCTGTCGTGGCGACCAATGTAAGCGGCTTGGCCGAAATCGTTGTGAACAATGAAACAGGCTACCTTGTGGAAATGGGAAATCCCCGGGCATTTGCTGACGCGATCATGGCAATTCTTGCCCAACCTGAAAAGAGTGAACTGATGGGTTTGGCCGGACGGCTGCGCGTGAAAAGAGAATTCAGCCTGGAGAAATATGTGGACTCCTATGATGGGTTATACCAACAAATGGTGATTAACCAGCTTCCGGTGACAAGAGAAAGATCTGAAGAAGATGCAGCTTGAGCATGCACCACGCGTAAGCGTGATAGTGCCCGTCTATAATGGGGAGCACTTTCTGGCCGAGGCAATCGATAGCATCCTGGCTCAGACATATCCATCCTTTGAGATCATTGTTGTAGATGATGGTTCTACAGACCGGACGCGCGAGATTGCCTTATCTTATCAATCAGTTCATTATTTATATCAGGTCAATACAGGCACAGCGGCTGCCCGCAACCGGGGAATACAAATTGCACGGGGTGAATATCTGGGGTTCCTGGATGCAGATGATGTATGGATGCACGAAAAACTTTCGATACAAATGGCTGCCTTCGAGGCCGATCCGGGCCTGGAAATAGTCAGCGGATATGTTGAACAATTCGTAGACCCTGATATTAACCCTGGCTTGGCTAAAAAATACTATGTTCCCACTGCGCCATTGCCAGGTTATTTAACCGTTGCAATCCTCATCAAGCGGAGTGCATTTGATGCAATCGGCTCGTTTCATGAAGATTCCCTGTCCGCTGAAACCATCAGCTGGTTTTCAGGGATTATTGGAAGTGAGCATAAAATCTTGATGTTGTCAGATGTGGTCGTCCGGCGTCGAATCCATGGAAAAAATATCGGTATCGTGAATCAAGCCGAAAGAGATCATAATATGATTCGGGCCTTGAAAAAATCCATGGATCGTAACCGACCTAAAAACCAAATGACGGGTCATTCTTAAAAACGAGCTAAACATAAGGGCATCACAATGGAGATGAAAAATGTTTTACTCACAGGTGCCGCGGGTTCCATCGGAACCGCACTGCTAAATTGTTTGGGAAACAAATACCATTTTCGGTGTCTTGATATTAAGCCCGTTGAAGATCAAGAGGATATGATAATCTCCGACATCCTGGATTTCGATGCACTTTTTAATGCCATGGAAGGTATGGAAGCTGTCATTCATCTAGCAACCAAACCGGGGTTTGATCGTTCATGGCAAGATGTGTATTCTAATGGGATTGGCGGGACCTATAATGTCTTTGAAGCGGCACGCAGGGCCAGGGTGAAGAAAGTGATCTTTGCCAGTTCCGCCGCCGTGCTGGGGTGGGCGGAAATGCAACAAGGAAAGCGATCCTCACCTGATATGCCTGTCCATCCAAACAGCCTGTATGGGGTTGGAAAAGCCTTCGGCGAGTTGTTGGCCCGTTATTACGTTGAAACCTATGATATGTCAATCATCTGCTTGCGGATTGGTTCCTTCCATGTCAACCAACCCAATCCACAAATTTTTCAGGGTGATTTTCTGAAGGCCTGGTGCAGCCCGGATGATCTGGCGCAGCTGGTTTCGCGTTGTTTGGAGAAGGACAAGCTTGGTTTTCAGGTGTTTTATGGCGTATCTGATAACAAGCGCCGGGTATGGGACATCGATAATGCCCGGAGACTGGTTGGGTATCGTCCAAAAAGTAATGCAGAAGATTTCATAAAGGCTTCCAAAGGAATGGGAAAAAAAGACCTAACCCCAGGGCAAATCTTATTGATGCGAGCAGCAGTTGAGGCTGGACCAGGGGCGTTTGAGAGCTGGCAGCACTGGCTTGAAATGGTCGATATCAATAAAGAATACCTGGACTCCATTTCTTACCGACTGTTGCCCTTGGTTTACCATAACCTGGCCGGGACACATGTCGACCATCCTTTGATGGCCAGATTAAAAGGCGTTTATCGTCGCGCCTGGTTGGAGAACCAGCTTGCGCTACAAAAAGTGATTCCTTTTATTGCCCAATTGCATGACTCGGGTATCCAAGTCATGCTACTGGATGATTTGACCTCGATTTTGCGCCTGTATGATGGTCAGGGAGTACGCCGACCCTACGCATTGGATATCCTGTTCCAGGCGGAGGATACCTCAGGGATTTCTGGCTTTTTTGGAAGGGCTGAATAGCTGGCCAAAAGTTAGCTTCGGAAAACAGTTTCTATCAGTCGAAACTCCATTGGAGGTCTGGCCTCCTTTCGACCTGCCTCTTACCATTGCCTGGCGTGTATTCCCGACAATCAAGACGCACGCAGAGGCGCAGTCAGCCTGGCAGGCCGGGAGTCCGGCCAGCCTGGGAAATTGTCCGGTATTCACGCTCGACCTAGAATCCCATTTTTTGCGTTCCTGCTTGAGGGCAAACAGCGCCACACCAGAAGCTGCTTTTTTTGCCTTGATCGATGTTGCCTGGATGCTGGGAAAACAAGCGGATAAAATGGATTGGGAACGAGTGGTCGAACTCGCCCGATTCCACCATCAGGTTTTGCCTGCGATTGAATCCGTTCAAGAAGTACTTTCTTTTACAAAAACGCCCAAGGCAAATGAACTCTTGCGACAGTTTCAGAAACAGCCGGTTTCCTGGATGGACCGCCTGGACTACCGGGTCATAAACCAGTACCAGCCTTTCCCCGATTTCTTTACCCGGTTCTTAAGACGGCTCCTGCGCTACCGGCAATCTCTCAAGCTTGTGGGGTGGCTCGGATTCTTTCGGTATTTTCAATTCGTCTGGGGCGGTGATGGGTTGCGCGCTTTACCGCGCTTGGTAGTTCGTCATTTCAACGATTCTTTGCATCATTCAGGACAGATTTAATGGCTACTTCGCAAAATTACTATAGTTGGCGTCCATCCTCCGATCAGGAACTATTATTAAAGGCCGCTCTTCTTAATGGTCCGCGTGCGTTGCTGGCCTGGCAGGAATGGAGCCAGACGCTTGATCTCGGCCGGCTAGATTATTCTTCCCGCCGGCTCCTGCCCCTGCTCTATCATAATTTGATTGTTCAACAAGTCGATCATGCTTATACCAGAGAATTCAAGAAGTTTTATATCGAAACCTGGGCGAAAAATCAAACCCTGTTCAGCCAAATATCCCCACTCTTGCAGTCATTTGGCGAGGCGGGAATAGACACGTTGATCCTTAAAGGTGCAGGATTCATCGTCCGGTATTACAAGGATTTCGGTCTGCGGCCCATGAATGATTTTGATTTCTTGGTGCCAACCCGCCAAATAAATGATGCAATTATTCTCTTACGTCAACTGGGTTGGGCACCGGCAAAAATAACCTCCGAAAAAAACCTCTCCATGTATTTGTCGACACGTCATGCTCTTCTTTTTTTGAATTCTGCCAAATTTGAACTCGATTTGCACTGGCATGTCCTCAAGGAATGCCTTGCAGTAAATGCGGATCACGATTTTTGGGAAGGCGCCATTCCGATAGAAATCAATGGGTTGCATACACTTGGGCTCGATCCAGCCGATGATCTTTTCCATACCTGCATCCATGGAGTCCGCTGGAATGATTCGCCGCCGATCCGGTGGATTGCGGATGCGTTGACGATCCTTAGCAGCCATGAATCGATCGATTGGGACCGGTTAATTGAACAAGCCGAGAAATGTCGTCTTCCCTTCCCATTAAAGCATGCGCTGACTTATTTGATGGATCAATTCGCTGCACCGATTCCCCAAAAATTTTTGGAGACCCTAAACCGGATTCCTGTTTCAAAAAGGGAGATCGAGGAATATAGGGTTCAGACAAATCGCCCCGGCTTATTTTCGTATATACCATCGATGTGGATCTTTTACCCGCGTATCGCCAAGGATACCGGACGCGCACCCGGGATATTCGGTTTTATCAAGTATCTTCAAAACTTCTGGAAACTGGATCACCTATGGCAAATGCCTTTTTATTTCACATGGAGGGTTTTTAGAAGGATCATCCTGATCTTCCCCCAATGGAAAAAATTAGCAGGTGATAATTGGGAAGCTTAAGGTTCCGCCAAGAAACCGAAAGAACAACATCGGCAAATGCCGGTTTCTTGCTCAGCAGAAAATGTACCTCCTACGCTTTCTGTTTCTTCAACAGCAGCGGTCCCACCCGGTCGATGATCCAACCGAAGGAGAGTTCCAACCAGGGCACCAGGCGCAAATAACCCGGGATGTAGGTCAAGCGATGTGGGTGCTGGACCAGGCTCCAAATGCGGTCGGCTACTTTTTCTGGTAGTACTCCCATCTTTTCAGTAGGCACATGCCCGCCATGATCCAGGGCCAGGGCGGCTGCCCCAAATTCTGTTCTTACCGGCCCGGCACGCACCACGCTCACGTGAACGTTTGTGCCGGTCAGTTCGCGGTGGAGCGCTGTAGTGAAATTGTCCAGGAAGGATTTGGTGGCTCCGTAAAGTGCAATCCCCTGGCTGGGCAGGCTGCCAGAGATGGAACCGATGTTGATAATGTGGCCGGTATTGCGCTGGCGCATTCTTGTCAGGAATGACAGGCTTAACTGGACAACTGCTTCCACGTTGACCTGCAACATTTCCTGGGCCGTTTTCCAGGACATTTTATCGCCATAGCCGTACCATCCCAGCCCGGCATTATTAACCAGCAGGTCGGTGTCGCCAGCCTGCTCGCAAAGGAGCTCCCGGTCAGCCTCACATCGCAGGTCGGCGGCAAGAATGCGGACATTCCCGCCAGCCGAACGAATTTCTTTGGCGAGAGACTCCAGCCGTTCGCGCCGGCGAGCCACCAGCATCACCTGCAATCCCTGTGCGGCCAGCTTGCGGGCAATGGCAGCTCCAATCCCCGACGAAGCCCCGGTTATCAAAGCATGTTTATCTTTCCACTGATTTATCATGGCGTTAATAAGAATTCTTCCTTTTGCAAACTTGTTTCCTTGCGGAAAAGACAGATCCATCCCAGTAATAAGAAATGTGTGAGGCTGACCAGCACGACCAGCCATAGAATGGAGTTAAATCCACCTGCAATTGTAAAGAAAACATCTGAGAGGTGGAATAAAATCACCACTGTAAAAATAAGGTAATCGTCTTTCAAGGTAATGGGAGCTTTCATCCGGCCTCTCCAGAAAACCGCCAGCAAAACCACCGGGAAGACCAGGTGGAAAGCCAGCATGACCCATTCGGCATTGCTCCCTTTGGCAAAGAATGGCCCCAGCCATAGAAGAAACTGTGAGAGCGGGCTGATCATGGTCAGCAAGGCCAGCAGTGTGGCCAGGAACGGATAGACGTAGCCGACTACTGGAATATACCCTGAGCGTCTGAACCACCATCTCCCCAGGAGGAAAAAAGCCGATGCATATAGCATGATGAGCATCCAGCCTGAGAAATTGTATACCGGCACGTTGTAAATATTTACAACGCCATGGGAAAGAATCCATGTCCAGCGGCCGCTGGTAAACCCATCTACTGTAAAGACCTGCTTCACAGTAAGAGGGTCGAGGGAAAGATCCTGCAACATTCCAAATAATCCCACAATAAAAGGTTTACACCATGCGGGTATCTCCATTTTTTCCAACAACCAGAGGCCGGTGATCAAAACATCCATTTCGAGCAAGGGGACGGAAAGCGGTATATCGCCGATCATGAGCAACGAACGGCCATAAATATACCAGCCCTGAACTACCGCAAAATTCTCGTAGATGCTGGCATACAGGAAAACAAACGCAAAACACTCGAGCAAGGCTACTGTTGGGTGTTGGCTCTTTCGGATAATAAAAATCCCAACCAGCAATGTAATTAGGATGGTCAGGATATCTGCCAGGAACCAGGGGATTGGCATGGGGTGTTGGAACAAATACTGCACAGGGCATCTCCCTGGATAATGGGTTTACTCGGCCTGCTTTAACCGTCGGTTCTCAAGGAACCAGCGCACCGTATCCGCGATCAACTCGTAAACCGGGCGGGGCCTGTACCCTAATTCAGCCAGCGCTTTTTTAAAACTGATATTGGAATTGCTTCGAAGCACTTCCAGCGAATAGGGCGTGAAACGCGGTTTGGCTTGCGTCCGCTCGTAGTACCAGGGCGTGTAGCGGGCAGCCAGCTCAGCCAGCGAGAACGGGATCTTGACGCTGGCAAAAGCTTTGCCGGTCACTTCTCGGACGGTTTCCAGCATATACCGCACGGAAAGTTTATGACCGCTCAGGATGTAACTTTCCCCTTTACGGCCGCGTTCACGCGCCGCGATCAGGCCGTCCGCCACGTCGCGTACATCCACAAAATCATAGGCGCCTTCAACATAGAGCATCGTACGCGCTTCACTGGCGCTGCGAATTACCTCACCCAGCTCGGAGCCCTTGAAATCATATGGCCCAATGACGCCGGTCGGGCAAACGATGACTGCATCCAGGCCCTTGGCCGCGGCTTTCTGGACCTCCAGGCTGGCAGCGGCTTTCGAACGGTCATATTCTCCGTAAGGGTTGTTCTGGTCGAACCCCAACAATTCGTCCATGATCGCTCCATGCGGGGCGCGCGCGATGGCGTGGATGGAACTGGTATAAATAAGCCGGCGAATATTGGCATGCTGGGCGGCTTCGAGCACATTGCGGGTCCCCTCCACGTTCACCCGCCAGACGAACGGGTTTCTTCCAGGCATAATGGAAATGATGCCTGCCAGGTGATAGACGGTGTCCACTCCGCGCATAGCGGGTTCGAGGGAGGCTGGGTCGAGTACATCGCCCGGCACTCGCTCGACATCCAGGTCTTTAAGCGGCATGATGTCTTCATCGCGCCAGATCAGAGCTCGTACTTCTTCCCCTCGATCGAGCAGTTTGCGAATGAGTACGTTGCCAATATGTCCGGTTGCACCGGTGACTAGAATCATCGAAAACTCCTATCTTTTATTTAGCCAATCCATTCATCAATATTTGCATGCTCTCGCGGGCAATCTTTTCCCAATCGGCTCCATGGGGGTCAAGTACTCCCTGCAATACCAGACCCACAGCTAGGGATAAGATAACCTGTGCAGCCACCTGGGGATCCACTGGCTTGAACGAGCCTTCATCCATACCATCATGGATGAGTTTCGAAAAGTATTCCTGGTAATGGCGATAAGGGGCAATGATCGCCTTCCAGATCGTTTCGTCACGGCTCGCCCTTAGCCAGAATTCCAGGAACATCGGTAGGCGGTTTTCGGCAGCTTCGAAAACTCCCGGCAGCAGGTTGGTCATCGTGATCAACGTCTCCGGGACGGTGTCTTTTCGGACGGTCTCCATACCCAAATCGATCATCGCCAGCCAATCCTGCATCAAGGCTAGGAAGACGGCTTGCTTGGTGGGAAAGTGGTGGTAAAACGCTCCCTTGCTGACCCCGGCCTCGGCGCAAATTTCATCCACGCTGGCAGCATCATACCCGGCAACCGAAAATCTTTTAACTGCGGCATCCAGGATGTGGCCGCGTGTTTCTTCCGCGCGTTGTTGGGGCATGCAGAACTCCTCGTTGATAATAATACCGACTGGTCGGTATGTTTATCATAAATTGTTAGCGGCTGCTTGTCAAGATAGGAAAGTTAAGAGAATACTTACAGTTTATTCCCAATGAAAAAAAACCGAAAGCTTTAAGAAAAGATATTACAACCTGGAATAATCTTCGGGATCTTTGAAAAGTGAACCTCAATCAGATTCAATTTATTTCTAAACAAAATCTGAACATCGGTTTGTTATCCTGAGCAAGCTCAAGGCAATCGGAATTTCATCCGGAAAATTGGCCTTGGGATCTTGAAAGGAGATCAAAATGAAAAAATGGATGTTCGTTACGATCGTTGTCAGCCTGGTGCTGGTATTAACAGCCTGTGGGAGCACCCAAAACTTAAAAGCATCTGCGTCTTCTACATCCTCGCTATCGCTGGAAGGGCAATTACTGGTAGGCACTTTCAAGCTGGAAAATACCAGTCTGGCAGTAACGCACGAACAGGCCGCCACCCTGATACCCCTATGGGAGGCATTACAGTCTCTTGCCTCCAGCAATTCGGCCGCTTCCCAGGAGGTCGATGCAGTAGTCAGCCAGATCGAAAGCAGTATGAGCAAGCAACAAGTTTCCAGCATCATCGCCATGAAACTTACCCAACAAGACTTGGCAGCCACTGCCATTGAAACCGGCACGTCATACACAGGATCCAGTTCGGGCAGTTCTGTCAAAACCAGCGCAGCCCAACTTCAGGCAGGTGCGGGGGATCCAGGTGCTGGAAATCCACCCGGCAACATGGGCGGCGGGATGGGCGGCGCATCCGATGTCCAGATTGTCAGCCAGGCCCAAACAGGTGCGTCGCAGGTGGTCAGCACGCAATCCGCTGTTGCCACGAACCAGGTATCCCTGGCAATGATTAAAGCATTGGTGGCATTATTGCAGAAGAAAGTGGGCTAGTTTGTTCCGTAGAGCATACGCTTGAACGCTGACTGGCGGAAAACGAGCCCTCCGCCAGTTTTCTTTCCAACTTTTCAGGACTATTCGATGACTGGATTCCCGCAAAATCTTAACAAAATCTGAACATCTGTTTGATATTCTTGGGAAGGAAAATTGATCCATTGAGATTATCAATGTCCGCACGCAAATTCGACTTACTAAAACGAAATTTCTTTCAGGATAGGAGAAACTTGGTCTCAGGTAGTCTGCTGGCATTTATTCTCATGCTTGGAGCGTTCCTGCGCTTTTACAACCTAGGAGCCAACGGATTGGGGAACACCTATTATGCCGCAACTGTCAAGAGCATGCTGGTCTCCTGGCACAACTTCTTCTTTGCCGCCTTTGAGCCGGGTGGTTCGCTTGCGGTGGACAAGCCGCCGTTGGGGTTTTGGGTGCAGGCGCTTTCGGCGCATTTCCTGGGTGAGACCGGTTTTGCTCTGGCCTTGCCAAATGCACTGGCGGGGGTACTCTCCATTTTTTTGGTCTACCAACTTATCCGGCGTCCCTTTGGTACCTGGGGCGGGCTGGCAGCCGCACTGGCGCTGGCGCTCATGCCGGTGGCAATTTCCACCGAACGTAATAATACCATCGATGGCCTGCTGGTGTGTGTGCTGCTGCTGGCTGCCTGGACGTTCCTGCAAGCCGTTTATACCGGCAAACTGCGCTGGTTGTTCCTGGGAGTGTTCATCGTTGGTCTGGGCTTTAATATCAAAATGTTGCAGGCTTTCCTGCCCCTGCCGGCTTTCTATGCCGTGTATTTTTTCGGCGCTAAACGGAAATGCTGGCAAAAGCTGCTCCATTTGTCAGCTGCCACGGCACTGCTGCTGGTAGTCTCGTTTTCCTGGGCTGTCGCCGTGGACCTGGTACCGACAGCGGATCGTCCCTACGTGGATAGTACCAGCAAGAATACTGTCATGGAACTGATCTTCGGCCACAATGGCATCGAACGGCTCACCAGCCTGCGCCAACAGATCGGGTTGGATGGCGGGCAGGATGGCCTATTTGCACCGATTGGCCCCGGCAACCTACCGCAAATCCCACTGTCTGACTATAACAACCCGCCAACCGGCGCGCTCGAAGGGAATCCTCTGCAAACTCCAACAGGACAGGGCTTCCCGCCGGGCCCTGATGATGGTGCCAGGCCATCCAGCCCAGCCAATGGCGGCGGCCAACCGGGCGGGCCGGGCGGAAGCATGGACTTCGGGACCCCTGGAACCCTGCGCCTTTTTACCCAGCCTCTGGTTGGGGAAGCCTCCTGGCTGCTGCCATTCGCTCTGGGTGGGCTGGCTGTGCTGGCGTTGGCGTTGTGGAAAAAGTCTTTCGACGAAAAGCATCTCTCGGTCATTCTCTGGGCCACCTGGCTCCTCCCTGAAACCATCTACTTCACCTTTAGCACCGGGCTGATGCACGCTTACTACCTGATCATGCTGGGTGCACCCGTGGCTGGATTGGCTGCCATGGCCGCCTGGGCCGCCTGGCAAGTCATCCGGAGAAATATTTTGCTTGGATGGTCCCTGCTGTTCCTGCTGATAGCCGGAACATTGGCATTCCAGGCA
Source organism: uncultured Chloroflexia bacterium (assembly GCA_963772245.1). Lineage (GTDB taxonomy): Bacteria > Chloroflexota > Anaerolineae > Anaerolineales > Villigracilaceae > UBA877. Next base: position 556,712 of record CAVYWB010000005.1, read on the forward strand.
GCCAGCCTATGGGGAAGTTCCAGCCTGGCTGCCTGGGCAATTGGAGCCGCCGCGCTGCTCTTCGGCCTGGGTCTGTGCTTTTTTGGACTCTCCATGCTGAATGCGCAATTTACCCTGCCAGCGTTCGGTTTGCTGCTTACAGCCGTACTGGTCGCGCCGGCACTTTGGTCCGTCCTGACCACCTTCAATCCAAGCCCGACCGGCGGATTACCGGCCGCCGGGCCAGCCTCTCAGGTTGCTCCGGGCGGAATATCCGGCCCGGGCCTCCAAGGCAACGGCTTTGCTGGGAACAGTGAAGATGCTTTGCTGAAGTACCTGATTGCCAACACCAAGCCAGGCACCTATCTGGTGGCCACCGCCCGAGCCAGCGACGCAGCTACGTATATCCTGGCTACCGGCCGGCCCGTTCTGACCTTTGGTGGTTTCCTGGGACAGTATAATGAGGTAACAGTGGACCAGCTGGCTGTCCTGGTAAAAAGTGGTCGGTTGCGCTTCGTGCTCAGCCAGAGCCTGCAAGGTCACCAGGAAATTGCAGGATGGGTGCAGAAAAATTGCACCCGGGTAAATATCTCCGAGTCAAATTCCTCAGGAAGCCTGCCAGGGCTCCAGCCAGACCAGTCTCTCTACGATTGTGGTGAATGAGGCTTGCAGAAATTTCCGGAACCCGGCCGATATGGTTGGTGCAGGCCGTCGAATTCGGCAAATATAAATTATCAAGGCATAAGCAAAATGAAAACGATTCTTGTTGTCGATGATAAAGCCAATGTGCGCACGCTGGTGCGCGAATATCTCACTGCAGAAGGCTTTCGCGTCGTGACGGCCGAGAATGGTCAGACCGCCCTCTATACCGCCCGCCAGGAAAAACCCGACCTGATCCTGCTCGATATCATGATGCCGGAAATGGATGGCTTCGCTTTCATCCGGGCTTTCCGCAAAGAATCCGACACGCCTGTCATCCTGCTGACTGCCAAATTGGAGGAATCAGATAAAGTCATCGGTCTCGAACTCGGCGCGGATGATTACATCACCAAGCCCTTCGGTATGCGTGAACTGGTGGCGCGCATCCATACCGTGCTGCGACGGGCCGGACAGATTCCCCACCCAAGTTCCCGGTTGCAGATCGGGGAAATCCTGCTCGACCGGGAAACCCATTCGGTCACTGTCGCCGGCCGGCCGGTCCATTTGACGCCTTCAGAATTCGACCTGCTGGCATTGCTGATGGATGCCCCCGGGCGGGTCTTCTCCCGCTTGGATCTGTTGGAAGACTTGCAGGGAACTTCCTTCGAAGGAGTCGCCCGGACCATTGATGTGCACATCAGAAACCTACGCACCAAGATCGAATCCGATCCATCCAACCCGCGGTATATAGAAACAGTTTTTGGCATCGGGTATCGTTTTGTTGGGAGTTAATATGAAACGTTCCGGTTCTATTACAACCAAACTAATCCTTGCTTTCCTGGCCGTCAGTGTGACCGTGTTGGCACTGGCCTCCGGCATCACCTATTGGCTGACCGTCCGTGAGTTCAAGCAGCTGGTTTTTAACCAATCCCGCGACCAGTTCGTCTCCGATGTAGGTCTGTATTACCAGATGAATGGTAGTTGGGAGGGTGTGCAGCAATATATAAACTTGCGCAATGCTTCCCCGCATCCTGCAGGACCGGGGCATGGGCCAAGCCAGTCGCCGGTTAGTCCCAATGGCGTGCAGAACCCGCCTGCATCCATCGCCTTTCTGCTGGCAGATGCCAATGGGAAAGTACTTGTGCAGGCTGGCCAATTCCAGGTTGGACAAACACTGCCCTCGGCATACCTGGCACAGGGAACTGCGGTGGATGTCAGCAGCAAACAGGTCGGCACGGTCCTTGTGATTGGCAACCCGCCCCCGCTTGGCGGGCTCGAATTACAATATCTTAATCGCACCAACCAGGCACTGCTGTATGCCGCCCTGGGCGCCGCCCTGGTTGCCCTGTTGCTGGGTACCATCCTGGCACGCACCCTCACTCATCCGCTGCGCGATTTAACCGCCGCCATCCATGCCATGGCTAAAGGGGATCTCAAGCAGCACGTCCAGGTAAAATCACGCGATGAACTCGGCGAACTGGCGGCAGCCTTCAACCAGATGAGCGCAGACCTGGACCGTCTTAACATTTCCCGCCGCCAGATGACCGCCGATATCGCCCACGATCTGCGCAGCCCGTTGACTGTCATTGGTGGTTACGTGGAATCCATGCGGGACGGCGTTCTCAAACCGACCCCTGAACGGCTCGACACCATCCGTGCGGAGGTTTTACACCTCCAGCGTCTGGTGGAGGATCTTCGCACTCTTTCCCAGGCGGATGCCGGGGAGCTGAGACTCAACCGGGAACCCGTGGCACCGCTGGCCCTGCTCGAACGGATGGCAAAATCTTACAACCAATTGGCGGTGCAAAATAAGGTCACACTTGAAGTGCAGGCTCAGCTGGATCTACCCGAAATCCTCTTGGATCCGGACCGCATGGCCCAGGTCTTTGGCAACCTGATCAGCAATTCGCTGCGTTATACACCGGAAGGAGGCCGGATCCTGCTTACAATCGCCCGGGAAAAAGATTCGCTGGCATTCCATGTGCAGGACAATGGTCGGGGAATTTCCGACGAGGCTCTGCCGAATATTTTCGACCGCTTCTACCGTGCTGACCCTGCGCGCTCCCAGGGCAGTGAATCCGGTTTGGGGCTGGCAATTGCCCGTTCCATCGTGGAGGCGCATGGTGGAATCATTTCCGCTGAGAGCGAAGTCGGCAAAGGTACAATAATCAAACTGGTATTTCCTCTCCCATAATAAATTTCGGGCAGACGTTAAGTCTGCCCGAAATCGATTTAACAGTTGGTTTACTTCCTAGGCGCAGCTGCACTCGGCTTCCTTCTGCCCTTTCAGGGCCGCCTGGATCATGGCAGACGCGCAGCCCACCCCACACTCCACGTGGATGGCCCCGGTGACGCAATTGAGTTGGCAGGCCCCGCATTCCATGCAGACCTGCTGCCGCACCAGAACTGCCAGGCGGCCATCCATCTCGAAGGCCGCATGTGGACAGACCTGCTCGCACACGCCGCAGCCGTTGCACAAAGCCGGTTCGTATACGAGGGTATTTTCCATGTAGGCGTTCAACATGGTCGATCTCCCTTTAGTGCACAAAGATGAAGACAATGACAAGCAGAAGGCCGGTCCCGAAAGTCCATGCCATGACCGGAATATACGCAAACATTTCACGTTTGACTCCGCTGCGGGATGTAAAGGTGGTCGAACCGGTGAAGTTAAGTGTAATGAAGGCCGTCACGGCTGGCATGGCCAGCAGGAATTCCAGGGCCTGGCCGAGCCGGTGGTACCAGCTCCAGTCCGGGTAGTGCAGGACGGAGGACAATGCGAACGGCAGGGCTGCCAGGAGGCCCAGCAGGAACCCTTTCGTGCTGAAATTATGGGTCGGGATCCAGGGCAGCAGGATCGGGAATAGCACCGTTCCAGTCAGGACAGTCGTAATGGTTGCCATTGCGGAGATCCACCCGCCTGCAAAATACATCAGGATGGCAGCCGCCAGCATATAGGGAATGAGACGGATCAGGTCCACCGGGATGAGCACCAGCCGGTCGCGCAGGCTAAATTCGACTTTGCGCATCTGCGGAGTAGCCTGGTGGGTTTTGAGATATTCCGGAAGGTCGGCAGTCCGCACCGGCCCGTACTCTACCCAGAAATCCGTGCGTTTCTTCACCTCGTGGGCTGCCACGCCGGGTGCGCCCAACTGCGGCAGGATCAACTTGCGCTGCGTGACCACCTCCTTGAGGTGGGTGGCAAACACCCGCTTGACGATCTCATCCGTGCCGAAGGTGCCCTTACCGGCCGCGCACCAAACGTTAATGCCCTTGGTATCCAACACCAGGATGTAGCCGTCAACACCACTCAATTCCGAACGGAGCGCGTCGAAGCTGAGTGTGTAATTGGCCGAGACGAAGACCGGCGAATCTGGCGCAGGGTTTCCCACGGCATACAATCCCGGTTCCACCCGGTGTCCGGCACGTTTCCATCCCAGGCGTGCCAGGATGTGGTCCCAGTGGTCTGCGTTCGTCACGTGGGCGCTCGCTGGCAAAATTTTCGGCTCGGAAGAAATTGAGGCAAGCTCGATCATCAATAGGTTTTCCTTTTTTCTACAATCCTTCGTGGCCGTCGTGGTTAGATTTTTTGAACGACTTTTTCTACAGGAACCACCCGTTCTGCAGCGAAGGTGGGGCGCAGCTCACCACAGCAGACCGTGATCTGCTTCTGGTTCAAGCGGTAGAACGTCTGCTTGCCATCTTCACGCACTTCCACCAACTCGGCCTCGCGCAGGATGGCCAGGTGATGGGAAACAGTCGGCTGGGTCACATTGAGATGCTCGACGATCTCGGTTACCGACAGCCAGTTGCAACAGCAGATCTTCATGATCTTCTGGCGGGTCTCGTCTGCTAGTGCTTTGGCAAAAAGGACCGGGTCGAATTCTTTCATATAGATAACTATCAATTTGCCAAGAGCGAAAAATAGATGCCGGCAGCAGCAAAACTCGTCATCCTGAAGAATAAGGATACGCTGAAGAACGAATGCCTTCTTCACGACAAGGTGTAACCTGAAGTTTTTTTAAATGCTTATGCGATCCAGTGCTGGCCGCGCAGGAAATTGGTAACCAGCGGTATATCGAAATACTTTCCCTGGAAGGCCAGGATGCCCGGCCAGAACAGCAGCAGCCACAGGATCGGGAGGAAACAACTCACCAGCCCGCAAATTCCAAGCGAAACATGCCGGAGGACGGCTTCCAGGATATATACAACAATGTCAATGATGATCAATGCTACCGTCAAAGCCAGACCCTGGACTGCGTGGAACTTGATGAAAGGCCGGTCCTTTTTTTCCTGGATTAATAGCATGATCAGGGCAATCAGACCGATTGGGTATCCCAAAGCGGCCCACAGTTTATCATCGCTGGTGATTTCGGGAGGTACCGGTTGTTCAGTCATATTCTTCTCCTGTTAGTTCGAATTTGTTTGATTTTGCCGGGATTTAACTGGCAGAAAAACTCTAGCCCATCATCGACCTGCCGTAACAATAATACGAACCTTAAGATGTTTCCACTCCCCTGCAGTTACCGAATTAATTATCGCGCATCCAGTCCACGCATGCAATAGCAGCACTATGAAAACAACAAGCATATGGTGACATGCGCTTTGCCAAGTCTGGAATTCTGGAAATTTCGGATTTCCTTTTCTTCTTGAAATATCCTGACGGTCAATTACTCGCACGGGGAAATTGTATCACTATTACTCATTGGATTAATTTGAGCCCGGTATTTCCTTTGTCAGGTCTCTTCGCATAACGTAAACTGTTTGGACCTTCTTGCCAAAAGTACGCGGTTCTGTCTGGCGCACCACCTCGTAACCTAATTGCTACCAGAAGCGATGGGCCGGCTGGTTTTCTTCCACAACCCCAAGCCTGATGAATTTGACTTGCTTTGAGCAAGCGAATTCCGTAAAGGCACCCATTATTTTTTTGCCGAAACCGCGCCCGCGAACTACTGGAGCCAGCATCAATAATCCAATCCACCAGGTATGGTCATCCGGATAGTGGCACATTCCTTCAAGAATACCGATAATGTTCCCCTTGCTGTCCAGGAATCCATACAGGAATTTATCGCGGATCGATTTCCCAGCCGGAGCTGAATGAAAGATTTCTTGTGCTGCGAAAGGGTTTACTTCTTCCCCTTCCACAAGCATCGCGAAATCTGCGCACTGGTCGAACAACCTTTGAAGGGGTTCGGTAAGTTCTGGTTGCAGCCTGCAAACGTGGTAATGGGGTCATTGAAGGGGAAAACCTGATCGACATCCATGGAACAACCATCTCTGGCAGCGCTTCCCGGTAAACCTCTTGCAAAACAATGAAACCTGTTTGAAATTCGCCTTGGCTGCCCGGTGTCTGGACGGGCGAGCTTGTCTAAAGAAGAGCTCACAAGCGGTTAATCTGCCGATTTATGATTTTCGCCTTTTGTTACCCTTCCCGATCTTCCCGTCGGCCCGAGATAAATCCTCAGGAAGGTCGGTTTTTTTCACTTGGGCTTCGATCCAGGGGTAGGTTTGGGCAATCCCATCCTTAAGGAAATAATTCGCCTTCCAGCCGGTGGAATAGATGCGGGCATTGCTGAAATTGCGCGACTGCACCCCCACCGGGCCTTCGATGTGCTTGATGTGGATCTGCTTCCCGGCAACCTCCGCCACGGTGTGGACCAGCTCCTCCACGCTGACATATTCCGGGCAGCCGATGTTGGCCGGTCCTTCCAGGTCGGAATGCATCAAAAGGAAGATACCCTCTACCATGTCAGCCACGTAAGTGTAAGAACGGATGGCAGACCCATCGCCCCAGACTTCTATCGTGCCACCATCCGGTACTTCGGCAACCTTGCGGCATATGGCTGCCGGGGCTTTCTCCTCCCTCCCCGCCAGGTCCCTTCCGGACCATAGCAGTTTTGGAAGCGGGCAATTCGTACCTGCATGCCGTACCGGCGGGCATAAGCCATGGCCACGCGCTCAGAGTATAGTTTTTCCCAGCCGTATTCGTTATCCGGATTGGCGGGGATCGCCTCAGCTTCGGCCATCTCCGGCTCGCCAGGCTGCATATCCCGGTAAACGCACACCGAGGAGGAAAAAAAATAATGTTGCACGCCCATCACGGCTGAATTGTGGATCATATGGATGTTGATCAGGGCGCTGTTGTGCATGATCTCGGTCTCAGCCGAATGGATGAAGCCCATGCCGCCCATATCAGCGGCCAGCTGGTACACCTCGTCAAATGGTCCGCCTGGGAAGGAGAGAGCCGCCTGGCAATTTTCAGGTTGGCGCAGGTCCAGCTGCAGAAATTCGTCCGCCTGTGTAGGCGCAAACTCCGGCTGTTTGATATCCACCCCGCGCACCCACATTCCTTCCTTTTTCAGTTTCTTGACCAGGTGACCACCGATGAATCCACCCGCGCCGCATACCAAGGCTTTTTTCATGACTTCATCTCCGAAATATTTATCCAGTAGGAATTGCCATGAAATATAGGCAAGTTATGGGAATGTCGGGTAAACCAAACCCGCTCCACGATCTCATTTTTTCCCTGCCATGGCAATTCCACAAGCGCCAATATTATATCCTACCTGTCGGGTGGATCCAATTTATTTCAGCATAATTGCGGTCCTGATCAAAATGCAGGACCTGCCTTGCCGCAGAATCCGAAATACGCCGGGTTAATCCTTATATCGAAAATACTATTTTTTGCAAATTGACCTTATTTATATAATATTCCTTTTTCTTCACTTTTGCCCCGATTCTTATAAAACCAATGCCCTATGTATGGAAGAAAACAGCCAGAAAGCCATATTCTGCCACCCCTGTGCACATATTTATCCTTTTTCGTCATCGTTCATCGTTTTCACATTTCTTGTCCGCGCCTGCAATTAAATCAAAAGCTGCTCGTAGCTTGTTTCCTGTTTGGCAACCCTGCTGGCAAGGAATCTGGTAAAATGGGTTTGGGTCACCTGCCGGGCAAGCTCTGCATCGAGAACCCGGGGGCACCCTAACCGCAGCCGGCGCGCACATATCACTACCGGTCGCATGTCCCGGCATCGCAGCCATTTCCCTTTTTAGCTTAATTCGAATATTAGAGAGGGTTCTCTCCAGGAAAGGAAGAAATGAAAAAAAATAATGTCTTTAATTGCATAGGTGTAATCATCGCTATCCTTGCATTAAGCGCTTGTGGAGGAGCAGCAACCGGTACTCCCACACCCTCTTCCACGCCCGTGGATGTTCCAGCGATCTTCACCGAAGCCGCCCAAACGGTCATCGCCCAGCTCACCGAGCAGGCCCCCACTCTCACGCCTACGCCGCTCTTCACCAACACCCCCACACTCCTGCCGGCAACCGCGATAACTGCTTCTCCGACCGTTCAGAAATGCGAAGATGCAGGTTTCGTCTCGGATGTCACCATTCCGGATGGTACGCAAATGGCCGTTAACCAGCATTTCACAAAAACCTGGCGAGTTCAGAACACGGGCACCTGTACGTGGATTACCGCTTTTTATCTCGGTTATTCCTATGGCGAGTTGATGGGCGGGCAAGTGAAGGTGCCTTTAAATGCTGCAGTTGCAACCGGCCAAACTGCGGATATTTCAGTAAGCCTGACGGTACCCAACAAGACCGGCAAATTGACGGGAGTATGGTCCCTTTTCGATGATAAAGGTGTCAATTTTGGGACGCTACTGACAGTCGTGATCAATGTCGGCGTCCCAAGTTCCACTCCGACCGGAAATCTCACGACAACACCAAGTCTTTCCGCGACCGATACACTTACCCCAACCGAAAATTCTACACCCTAATTTGAGTTAGCCGTTAGAGATGAGGTTATTCAGCCAGGAAGAAATTCCTAAGCTGGCAGACCAAAAACACGCAATAAGCATCCCGAAGGTTCATGGAAAGGCCATAATTCTTTCTAAATACCTTCGGGATGAATTATTAATCTGAGAACGAGTGCAAAATCCGCCAGGCAGCATTTTGCAGAATGAATTTAATATACGATTCAGGATACATACCTGGCAGCCATGTTGCCATGGAAAACAACGGGTAAGGTAGATTAGTTTTGGCGATCAGGGAAAAGGATTTACTTTACGATTTATACATGCCTGCAACTGAGCGCGTGGCTCTCAAGGATAGTTATTGCTTTGAAACAAATGCAGCGGTCAGCGCGATCCAAGCTGACAGCCTGGCCTTCGACCGGACCTGCTTCTAGACGGGCAGTGAGGGGCAGCCTCCAATGGATTTCCTCAAAGAACCCTTATATCCGTTCAATGCTTACCTTCTCCAACTCAATGACAAACTCCCAATGACCCAACTCTCCAAAATCGTAGACCAGGTAAAGGCTGGTTGGGGTCCGTTCAATCGATTCCAGTTTGATTGGGCGGTCCGGTCCAAAAGTGATCAGATCCTTATTCCAATCGCCCTGTTCTTCCGGGTCATATCCTTTTGGTTCTTCATTTAGCCGATGGATGCCGGTCTCACTCAGCAGCAGGCGTAGAATGGCTTCTGGAGCGTCCATCGTCCATAACAGGCTGGCAGTCGCCTGTTCTTCCACTGCCTGCACGCGTTCTTCTTCGGTCAGCTCCCATTGCACTGGAGACCAGATGGCAGGGAGATCATCAACATAGAGCGTTTCGGGATCGATTACGGATGGCATACATATTCCTCCGGAACGATTATACCCCCCGAATAAAATATCCTTCAGGCGCCCACCTTGGGCATCCTCGCAGACACGTTCAAATCTTCTGCCTGCGCTTGTTGAAACCAACTGACAGCATCCACAATAGCCTGGCGGGCCGGTCGCGGCTGAAAGCCCAATTCATTGGTAGCCTTGGTGTGGCTGAAATACGAATTACTGCATAGGGCGTCCAGAGAATAGCGCGTAAAAATCGGTTGGGTACCGGTCATTTCAGCATAGAAAGGCATCAACCTGGCAACCCAATATGCCAGCCAAAGTGGGACTTCGAAATTGGCATGCCACCCTTGTGTCGCCCCCCAGATCGTTTGGGTCACTTCCTTGACCGTCATCCGTTCACCACACAAAATATATTTCTCTCCCCGCCGACCATGCGCGGCTGCCAGTATGAAACCTTTTGCAGCATCTCGCACATCGACAAAGTCGTAAGCGCCTCTTACGGTGAATTTTATCCCCGGCTGCATGTAAAGGCGAATGGCTCGCCCGGTTTCGGAATTATGAAAATCGTACGGGCCGGTGACTGCGCTGGGACAAACAATGACAGCGTCCAGCCCGTCGGCTGCGGCACCCTGCACATCCAGAGAAGCACGTGCTTTGGATCGGTCGTAGGCTCCCAGGCAATGAACGACGTCGAAGGGTTGTGTTTCATCAATAATGAGATCGTTGGCCTGTCTCCGTAATGCATAAACGGAACTGGCATAGACGAGCCGGCTGGCACCAGAACGGCGCATGGAGGAAATGACATTCTGTGTCCCCTCAAGGTTGACACGCTCTGTTTCTGGATCCGGTCTGGTTGAGATACTGATTCGAGCAGCCAGGTGGTAAATCACATTCACACCATGCATGGCACGTTCAAGGGAGTCTTCATCCAGAACATCCCCTGGCGCAATTTCCACGTCCAGCCCTGCCAATGCAGGTGGAGTCTTCCCGGATCGCACCAGAGCCCGCACGCGTTGACCGCTTGCAAGCAATTCACGAACGAGCACATTGCCGATGTGGCCTGTGGCGCCAGTAACTAGGTTCATAAAGATTACCCTTGGCAGATCTCTCTCCTGTCCCTTTTTACCAATACAGATTAACAGGTTCAGATGGTCTGTATAATCAACTATCCCTGTTCCTGACAGGAGAAAAATAGATTTCGGTGTGATTGTACTCGAGCCGTCTGCTTTTTATGCTACAATATTTTCAGGGAACCAAAATTGTTGCATCATTTTAATCGAACAATCAGACAAGGAGAAGAACTTATGACCGGTTATGTTGGATCTGTAGAGAAATTGACTGAAAAGAACCAATATTTCCGCCAGGTGGTATTCACCGGCAAACACACCCAGCTCGTCCTGATGTGCCTGCAGAAAGGCGAGGAAATCGGGAATGAGGTGCATCGCAGTGTGGATCAATTCTTCCGGATCGAAAAAGGGGAAGCGAAGTTCATCCTCAATGGTTCGGAAGAACATATCGCAGGGGAAGGGGATGCCGTTATCGTTCCGGCAGGCACTTTCCATAATGTCATCAATAATTCAAAAACTAGGCAATTGAAACTCTATACCTTGTATTCACCTCCCAATCATCCGGATGGGACGGTCCACAAAACCAAGGCAGAGGCAGATGCTGCAGAAGAGGCCGAGCACAGATAAAATCCGGGATCAAACTTCAAGATAATCCACTAAACCCTTGCTTGGTGCTTGTCCGCGTGAAGGTTCACGAAACTTTCATTCTTTCGTTATACGAGACATATATTAACGGTAAGTAACAAAAAACGCGACCATACGAGTGCTATTCAGGTGATTGTTTGCAAGATGGTATAAGAGTAAATCAACAAGCAAAGGAGGGTTCTTTCGCGTATTCTGGGTTATTCATCCGCAGGGAGGCAAAAACGGATGGTAGTCCCATTTCCAGGCTGGCTTTCAGCAATTATGGTCCCGCCGTGTGCCTTGACCAGATGCCGGGCGATTGGCAAGCCCAGACCGGTGCCGCTGGAATCACGCGATTTATAAAAACGATTGAAAATGTTGGGTAATACATCCGGAGCAATGCCCACTCCGGTATCTTCCACGGCAACCTCAACAACATTTGAGCCATCCGATTGGGTGGACCGATACCACAAGTGGATGGCTCCACCACGCGGGGTATAGCGAAGCGCATTGGCGATCAGATTGGATAAAACCTGGCGGATACGTTCCGGGTCGAGCTTGAGCATAAGCGCTTCCGAACCGGTCTGGAGGTCAATCTGTACCCCGGCAGCATCCGCCTGGGTTCGAAAAGCAGAGATGGTTTCTCCAATCAACAACGCCAGGTCAGTGAGTTCCTTTTTTAATAGCAGAGCACCACTTTCCGCGAGCGCCAGCGTTCGCAAATCTTCCACCAGGCGCGCAAGGACCTGGGTCTCATCGAGCAGGGATTTCAAGCGGGCCTCATCGGGGGAGTAAATCCCATCCAGGAAGCCTTCCAGGTTACCCTGGATCACCGTCAAAGGGGTGCGTAGTTCATGCGTGATGTCTGCCATCAGATCACGCCGTTGTTCCTCGGTCAATTGAAGGCGTGCAGCCATTAGGTTAAAAGCATGTGCCAGCGCGCGCAGCTCCAACGGGCCTCGCTCCAAAACACGCTGAGAATAGTCCCCTTCCGTGATGCGACCGGCGGCTTCCAGCAAATCGCCAACGGGGGCAGACATATTGCGCAACCCGCGTCCGCCCCAGATCAGTGAAATAAAAGCAAACATCAAGAGCACAATCCCGGTCGGAATAACCCATCCGAGCGGTTCATAAATGATGTGAATGATACCCAGGCTGTTTAAGACCAGCCCCAACACCACAGCAAAGAGAAAAAAGGCCAGCAGATTGACCAGCGCGATAACACAGCCCATACGCCGGAAAAAACGCCCACGCATGGCTCGCCAGTGTGGCTGCACTGGCGGCCAGGATTCATTTTCAGGCCACCATCTGGGTTTTCTGTGATGGAAACGGACATGCCTATGAAGAGGCGGAGGCTCGTTTAAATTATCCATATTTCATTGATCGGCAAACTTGTATCCCACGCCATAGACCGTGAGAATGTAACGCAGCTCACCCGGGTGAGGTTCAATCTTTCGACGGATGTTCTTGATATGGGCGTCTATGGCGCGTTCATACGATTCAAATGCAATGCCGTGAACTGTTTCAAGTAATTGGTTGCGCGTGAAAACGCGTCCAGGGTGGCGGGCCATGGCGGCCAGCAGCTCGAATTCGGTCGGTGTCAACTCTTCGATATTCCGATCTGCAGCCATGACCCGCATGCGCGGCATATCCAGAGTCAAATCGGCAGCATGAACAATCTCAATATTTGTCTCACTGTAGTTTTCCATTCGGCGAAACACCACACGGACACGTGCCACCAATTCCCTGGGGCTGAATGGCTTGGTGATGTAGTCATCCGCACCCAGTTCCAGTCCGATCAGTTTATCGGTTTCATCGGAACGGGCTGTCAAAATGATGATAGGTACATTCGAGTCCTTACGCAGCGTGCGGGTAACATCCAACCCGTCCATCTCAGGCAGACCCAGGTCGAGAATGATCAAATCCGGCTTTTCAGAATGGGCCAGCGCCAGGGCAGATTTCCCATTCGAGGCGGTATGAACCTGAAAACCAGCCCGCTCCAGATAATCGCGCAGTAACTCCACAATTTTGGTTTCATCGTCAACAACAAGGATGGTTTTCATAAATAATTAAGGAATATTACCGCGATCGCATTCCAAGGGGAAGGAAGTATTTTCGACTTTCCGGAATTGACCTGAGAGAGCGTGTAAATTTGATTGAGTTGGACAATTGGTCCACTCCAGGGTCGCCCTCTTATTCTCTATCAATGGCGATTCCAAATATCATTGATTCTATTAAAAAACCCGGTCCCCCATTCGAGGTCCGGGATTATTTACTGCGAACGTTATTCTTTTTTCGCTTCATCAGGCCCGGCATGCGCTCGACGGTGCCACTCGGCGAAGAAAGGCGGTACATCCTTGCCATTATCGTCGTGCCAATTCCAGCGCCGGTGGTGCATGTGACCCCAGCCTAACGGACCCTGCCAGAACAGGAACCGTAAGCTGCCAAAGACCAGGCATACAAGAAACAACGGGATCAGACAGCCAACCAGGCCGAAACCAAAACCCATAAAAGGATGCCCATAATACAGATGGGGCATCTGGGCGGGGCCAACCGGCTGAGCCTTCTGCGCCACTCCCTGGGCTATGCCAATGTTATATGCATAAACACCGATGCCGAGGATGGCTACGATCAAAACAAGTACAACCAAAACTCTCCAAAGAATTCTCATTTTTCTCCTTTTCAATATATTCGATGGATGTTCACAATAAAATGGAAGAGTTTTATTGCGATTTATCCTTTTCTGATTTCTCTTGAAATCTACAAAGAGTATAGGCCAGAATTGTGAAGTAAATGTGAAGACAGGCGGGAGAAATTGCGGAGAATGAAAACAAAACCTGAAATGCTGGCTTGCTTCCCCAGCCGGTTTATGCTAGACTTCATTAAATCTTCGGAGGCTATCTTATGGCCGAAAAAATCCTTATTATTGACGACGATGTGGATACCCTGAAACTGGTTGGGCTGATGCTCCAGAAACAGTCCTATCAGATCGTAGCCGCCAACAATGGTCTGCAGGGTCTCGAACAGGCGGAAAACGAGAATCCCGACCTAATTCTGTTGGATGTGATGATGCCGGGAATGGATGGGTACGAGGTGGCCAAACGCTTGCGCGCCAATCCACTGACAGCCAATACACCCATCCTAATGTTCACTGCCAAGACTCAATTGGATGACAAAGTGACCGGTTTCGAAGCCGGTGCAGACGATTACCTGACCAAACCGACCCATCCATCCGAGTTGAACGCCCACGTGAAGGCCTTGCTTGCGCGTACTTCGAAAGGAAAAGTAATGACCAGCCCGTTGCCAACGGAGAAGCGGGCGATGACGATCGGCATTCTCAGCCCGCGCGGTGGACAGGGTGTTTCTACCGTGGCTGTTAATCTGGGTGGGGCCTTGCGCCAAGCCACCAAGGCAGATGTAATTGTGGCAGAACTGCGCCCCGGAATGGGTACCCTCGGACCTGACTTGGGCGAGAACAAACCCAAAGCCCTGACTGAACTCCTTTCAGGCAATATTGCCGATATGACGCGCCAGAAAGTAAGGGAAAACCTGTTTGTCCACGACTCCGGCCTGCGCCTGCTGTTTGGTTCCGTTCAACCAAAGGATACTGCCCTGATAAATTCCCTGGCACCGATGGAAGCATTGGTGAACCGGTTGAGTTATCTTACACCATATCTGGTGCTCGATCTTGGATCCGGTTTGACAACTCTGGCCCAGAAACTGATCGCATCTTGCAATCTCATATTTGTTGTGGCTGAACCTGTGGCGAATGCACTAACTCATTCAGGCATGCTTATTAATGATGTTATCGATGCAGGCGTTCCCAAGGCAAATGTACAGGTAGTCGTGGTAAACCGAATCCGTTCGGATACCCAGTTGACCATGCAGGAGATGGAAAGCCAGCTCGGGCAAATTCCCGTGGTTGCCATAACCCCCGCCCCTGAACTAATCTATATGGCCACTCGCATGAAAACACTGGCCATCCTTTCCCGTCCCGACAGCCTGACGGCACAACAGTTTGCTAAGCTGGCTACAGCCGTACTCGATTTTGAACGAAAGAAATGAATGACAACGAAAAGCGGATGGAGGATTATCGCCGGCTGATAGATATCGCGCGTGATCTGGCCTCCACCCTCGATCTGGACATCCTGCTCAACCAAATAGTTTCCGCGGCATCCGACCTTACCGAGGCAGAGGCAGCTTCAATCCTGCTTTACGATGATGCAGCCCGCCAACTATTTTTCCAGGTTGCTACCAATCTCGACCAGCCAACCATGCGCGGCCTGGTTGTGCCTCTGGAAGGAAGCATTGCAGGGTGGATCGTGTCCAACCATAAAGCGGTACGCATTACGAACGCCAGGGAGGATCCACGCCATTTCTCCACCATCGAAAAACAAACGCACATCACCACCCGGTCACTGCTAGGTGTCCCCTTAATCACGAAGGATAAAGTTGTGGGTGTCCTTGAAATCATTAACAAGCAGGTCGGGGAATTTACCAATGACGATGAAGACCTGATGCAGGTGTTGGGAGCCCAGGCGGCAGTAGCGATCGAAAATGCACGCCTCTTTCACCAATCAGATCTGGTGGCCGAATTTGTTCACGAATTACGCACCCCACTGGCTTCCATCGGTACGGCCACCTACCTTCTGCTCCGCCCGGAAATGTCGCAGGAACAGCGCCAATCGATGATCCATAACATATATAATGAAACATTGCGTCTGAATACCTTGGCCTCCTCCTATCTCGACCTGGCGCGATTGGAATCCGGGCGTGTTCAATTTAATCTCACCACCTTCGACCTGGCAGTCATGCTTGAAGAATGCATCGAAATCATGCAAAGCAAGGCTGATGAAGGTTCCATTACTCTTGAACATGAAATTCCAGTTGATTTTCCTCAGGTGGAGGCTGACCGAGACAAGATCAAACAGGTGGTACTGAACTTGCTGAGCAATGCCATCAAGTATAACTGCCCGCACGGCAAAGTAAGCATGATCGGGGGATTGGAAGAAAATGGGTGGACATTGGCTGTTCGAGATACCGGTACAGGTATTCCGGTTAAAGCGGTCCCACATCTATTTCAAAAATTCTACCGGGTACAGGCTTCCGAAGGCAAAGTGGCCGGAACCGGCCTGGGGCTATCCATATGCAAAGAAATTGTCTCGGGACACGGCGGAACCATCGAGGTAAAATCGAAGTATGGCAAGGGCGCAACCTTTACCATTCATATTCCAAAATCAAAGAATTGACCCAATTACTTTATTCGCAAATTATCCTGAATCCTTTGGAAATTAGATCTCAGGAATATCAGTTTCATCCCCATCTTCCATAAAATCATTATTGACATTCACCCGTTTGCCAGTTTAGATGGTTGCTGTGCAGTCTCTTGAAATGCGCGCAGCGTATGAACGCGAGTAGGCAAGTAATGGGGGCTTCATAGGATTTATTCGGTTTGGGAATGTCCCACAGGGAAAGGTAAAAGCCTTGCATCGAAGGAGATTGCTCGGGATGAATATAGTATCTACACCAGGGCTCAGCTACGCTGCATCCCTACCGGGCCCCTCTTCTTCCAAATTGCCGTTCAAGCATGTCGACCGAGAGGTGGATCATGGTTGGACGACCGTGCGGGCAGGTGCGTGGTGAGGTACAGGTTTCCAAATCCGCCAGCAGGGCGCGCTGCTCCTCTGGCGAAAGAACCTGGCCGGCTTTGACCGCCATGCGCTTGCAGACCCGCCCGGCAATCTTGGCTTCTATTTCGTTCTGCAAAGGAGATTCATCTTCTTCAAAATCCTCCACCAGGGCACGCATTGCTAACGCCGGATCGCTATTGGCAAAAAGGGCTGGCAAGGCACGCACCTGAAAACTGTTCTGCCCGAACGGTTCGACTTCAAAACCGAGATGAAGAAGAACAGGGATTTGAGCAATCAGCAGTTCCGCGGATGAACGGGGTAATTCCACCACTACCGGAGTAAGGAGTGCCTGCGAAGGGATATTTTGTTGCACAAACTGAGCCATTAATTTCTCAAACAGGACGCGTTCGTGGGAAGCGTGCTGGTCGATCAGATATAGTCCATCCGGACCTTCGGCAACCAAATAAGTAGACCCAATCTGGCCGATCAAACGCAACAGCGGAATGTGCGAAATGGTTGATTGCAGATTGATGATAGGTGATTGAAGATCACCTCGTTCACGCAGAGTATCGCTGTCCTGATTTTGTTTTTTGTCTTCAGAATCATGCGCGAGATTCCAAGGTGGGTCAATCTGCCCAAACTGGGATGGCGTTCCCCAGAAATTTTGCGGAGCTAGCTGTGGGACAGGTGTATAGGCCAGCAAAGCCCTGCGAGTAGTCCTTTGGACAAAGCTGAAGACCTTATCCGGGCTTCGAAAGCGTACCTCAGCCTTGGCCGGATGAACATTCACATCCACTTCTTCAGGGGGTAACTCAATGAAGATAACCGCCAATGGGTACCGTCCGACCATCAATAGTGTGTGGTAAGCCTGGAGCAGGGCCGAGATAAGCGGATTGTCCTGGACCCAGCGCCCGTTGACGAAAAATGTGATTTCCTTGCGGTTGGAACGCGTTAGCGCAGTCGGGCTGATAAAACCGGTTACCTTAAAATTTTCTTCTTCTGCCACAACATCCAACATCTGGCGGGAAACATCCACGCCATAGAGCGCTGCCAGGATGGCGCGCCGGTCGCCATCCCCGGCGGTCTGCAATGAGACAGTGCTGTCCTCGGTCAGCCTGAAACGTACCCTGGGATAAGCCAGTGCATACCGCGTCACGAGTCCATCAATCGCCCGGCGCTCGGTCGCATCTTGTTTCAGAAATTTGAGACGGGCGGGGACATTATAGAACAAGTTTTCCACGTTGACAACCGTCCCAACCGGCGAGCCAATTTTCTCCAGACTGCCAATGCGTCCACCTTCCACATGCAGGCGCGCACCCGCTGCCGAATGAATTGTGCTCGAGCTGATTGTCAATCGGGAAACAGAACCAATCGAAGCAAGCGCCTCGCCGCGAAAGCCCAAGGTGGCAATATGAAACAAATCTTCGGCAGATGTCAGCTTGGAGGTGGCATGTCGTTCAATCGCCAGGGTTAATTCGTCCGGTGGGATACCAGCCCCATCATCAGCCACCCTTACAAGGCTCTTGCCAGCCGCGGCGATTTCCACGCTCACAGATTTTGCCCCTGCATCCAGGGCATTTTCCACGAGTTCTTTCACCACTGAAGCGGGGCGTTCCACCACTTCCCCGGCAGCAATCTGCGAGGCTACTTCAGGAGACAGGATTCGGATAGGCATGCCTGTATTATATACCGCTTATAATAGACCCATGCAGTTTACGACAATATTCTTTGACCTGGATGATACTCTTTATCCCTCCAGCACCGGACTGTGGGAAGCAATTGGGAGCCGCATCTCCCTTTACATGAGCGAAAGGCTGGGTTTTTCACCTGAACAGGTGGTAAGTATCCGGGAAAGATATTTCAGGGAATACGGGACGACACTGCGCGGGCTCCAAGTCAGACACTCTGTGGATATGGATGATTATCTGGCATTTGTCCACGATGTCCCACTTGACTGCTATCTCCATCCAGATCCGGCTGTGTATGCGGCAATTGCTGCCATATCGGCACGGAAGTTCATCTTCACCAATGCCGATACGAACCACGCCAGCCGTGTGCTAATTACATTAGGCTTGCAGGGTCTTTTCGAAGGAATTATTGATGTCCACACCATTGCGCCGTTCTGCAAGCCGATGCCCGAGGCATTTGAATTGGCACTGAAAGCAGCTGGCAACCCAGAACGAACAAACTGTGTCCTGCTGGATGACCAAATCCGGATCACACGCGCCGCACGTGCCATGGGAATGTTTACCATCCTGGTGGGCCAGGACACCCCCGGTGATGGTGCAGACGCAGCCCTGCGGAATCTCACCGGTTTACCGGGGCTGTTGGACAGGCGGGTCTAACACTTTTTTAACATCAAACTGTTACAATTCATCGTGTTTTAATCGGGATATGCTACTATTTGGCACTATCCTTTAGGAGATTGGTATGAATAGATCTTTACGTATAGTTCTACTCACCTGTGCAGTGATCGTGCTCATGGTGGGTTCTTTCGGTGGCGGATTCGCCGCAGGGCATTTTATCCCAATTGGTGCGTATGCCCCAATTTCTTCCACCAACGGTAACCAGGGTGGCACACCCTCAGATTTAACCACGTTATTTGCCCCATTCTGGAAAGCCTGGAACATCGTCCACCAGGATTATGTGGACCAGCCGGTGAATGATACCCTGCTGATGCAAGGTGCCATCAGTGGCATGATGGATTCGCTGGGTGATGCCCATACTCTCTATTTGAATCCTCAGAATTATACAGAAGCAAACAGCCAGTTGGCTGGCAGCTATGCCGGAATAGGGGCTTATGTTGACACCAGTGGCAAGTTGTTAACGATTACCAAGCCGATGCCGAATTCTCCGGCGGAAAAAGCCGGCCTGCAGGCAGGCGACCAGATCATTGCAGTCAATGGGCAAGATGTGACCAGCTTGATCCCCGAAGCGGTTCATCAGAAAGTGCTGGGGCCGGAAGGAACGGTCGTCAAACTAACCATCCAGCGTCCAGGCCAGGCTGCACCCTTTGACGTTCAAATTACCCGTGCAATCATTGTCGTTCCCAGTGTAACAAGCAAGATGTTGGCAAACAACATCGCATATATACAAATTGCGACTTTCGGCGATACCACCGCGAGCGATTTACATAAACAACTGGGAGCGTTGATGGCACAGAATCCGAAAGGACTGATTCTCGACTTGCGCAATAACGGCGGCGGCTACTTGGAGACAGCTATTGCCGTCGCGTCCGAGTTCATCCCCAGCGGTGTAGTTGTGTCGGAAAAATCTGGAAGTGGTAAAATAACGCCCCACGATGCAACTCCAGGTGGGCTGGCAACCGATAAAAGCTTGCCGATGATCGTACTGGTGAACGCGTACTCGGCTTCTGCCTCCGAGATCGTGTCTGGAGCGCTGCAGGACACCGGACGCGCCAAATTGCTAGGGGTGACAACCTACGGAAAAGGTACTGTTCAACTCTGGATTCCTCTATCCAATAATAAGACTGATAACCTAGGTGCCGTCGCTGTGACGATTGCCAGATGGCTGACCCCCAATGGAAACACCATCGACAAGAAAGGCCTGACCCCTGACATTGTTATGCCGATGACTGCTGATGATATTAAAGCAGGCAGGGATCCTCAATTGGACGCGGCTATAAAGGAATTGACGAATCCATAAAATTGTGTCAGGTGTAGATATGGGATTGAGAGTTACAACTTTATCATTCTGGGGGAAATAGTCATTCAGCGAATGGGCGATTGGGTTCCTACGGGGATGATAAAGCCGATTACAAAGTTGCCTATGCTGGAAAAACTCGGGCGAAAGAGGTGATGCAGATTATTTTTTGACCCGGCTTATCTTTTTATGCATGGCTTCAGCTTTCTTGCTGATGATCATCACGTCAATTTACGTCAAGTCAGCGAATAGCAAATGGTGCAAGGTGTCGGCCCGCAGCCGGGTGACTGGTTATGAAGCTGTCCACCGGTTAATTGCCCGGGCCGGGCTGTATGAAATCAAAATCGAAGGACCGCGCGGAAACCTGACCGATAACCATGACCCTCGCACGAAGGTATTACATTTATCGCAGGATGTAGCGTGAAATGCATCCGTAGAATCGCTGGCGGTGGCGGCCCATGAACTCGGTCATGCGCAACAGGACGCGCAGGGGTACTTCCCTTTCCGGCTCCGCGCTGCGCCCGTGCCGATGGTCAACATTGGCTTCTACCTGGGTTGGATTCTGATCATCATCGGCCTGATATTGAGCTACGCAGGTATGGCTTTGGTAGTAAGTCTCACCTGGCCGGGAGTGGCAATCTTCGCAGGAGGGGCTGTCTTCGCCCTGGCAACCCTGCCGGTGGATGTGAATGCTTCCTCCCGGTCATGAACCATGCATTCGGAGACAGGGATCATCGCTGGGCCGGATGAACAGCGCGGCGTTTCTACCGTACTAACGCGGCTGTCGCCCTGACCTATATTGCTGCGTTGGTAGCAGCAATATTGCAATTACCCTATTATGTCATGCTGGTAAGCGGTTTGGGAGGTAAACGCCGCTAATAAGCCTTGGTACAAGCATATTCATTGACCTTCCGCAGGCCCCAAGTCTGCGGAAGGTTTGTTTAAGGAAATCCAGTATAATTCTGCCATGCGGAAAATCATTGTGGCGCTGGTCCTACTCCTGGCGATTGTGTTTGTATTCCTGCGCTTTTCCGAACTAAAAGACTTCCTCAATACTCTGCACCGCTCCAATTACCGTTTTCTGATAGCTGCTCTTATCGTTGAATTAATATGGATGTTCAATTCCGCCACCGATTATGGTTCCATATATCGTCTGGTGGGTCTTAGAGAAAAAACTACGCATCTGGTGCTGGTCGCCACGGCTGCCAATTTTGTAAACGTTATCGCACCCAGTGTAGGTATCGGAGGAATGGCTGTTTTCCTGGATGACGCCGCCAGGCAAAACCATTCGACCGGCCGGGTAACAGTGGTGGGAATTCTATATATCCTGTTCGACTACCTGGCCTTTTTTTGCGTGCTCACACTCGGCTTCACCGTCTTGATTCGGCGGAACAATCTAAATCCGGGTGAATTAATAGCTGCCTCAATCCTACTCATAATAGCCGCGGTTGTGGCATTTTTATTGTATCTAGGGTACAGATCAACCGAAAGGCTCGGCAAAGCACTCGCATGGTTGGCAAGCTTGGGCAATCGGATCCTGCGGCCTTTTATTCACAGGGACTATATTCCAGCTGAGCGTCCATATTCCTATGCTCACGAAGTTGGCGATGGAATCTCAATATTACGCGGCAAACGCGAGGAATTGCTGTGGCCTTTCCTTTTTGCATTGAATAACTTTGCCCTGCTCATTTGTGTACTCGCCTTCACCTTCCTCGCATTGGGAACGCCCTTTACTGTTGGGACGCTGGTAGGCGGGTTTGCCATAGGATATCTTTTCTTGATCGTTTCACCAACCCCATCCGGATTGGGTGTAGTCGAAGGCGCCATGACAATTGCCTTGAACACTTTACGCGTCGATATGGCAACCGCCCTATTGATCACCCTGACCTACCGCTTTATCACATTTTGGTTCCCGCTAGCTATCGGGGCTGTCACCTTCCGAGTTCTTGGTGGAAAAGCTAAACCAACTCTCATTTCTTAAGACATGCAATTTCCGGCCACCAATCTTAAATACTTGGCCCTTAGGGAAATCCAAGAGATTAACAATAATACTTTATACACATACGGATCTATAGGTTCCTTGCTGATTCGTAACCTGTTGGAAAAGGTACATCATGGGTTGGTATTAAATTGCACATTCACACTCATACCGGAGCGTAAATTGGATGGAAGGGTATCCAGGAGGATGGACACTTTATAGACGACATCCCCGCCCAAAGTATCGGCTATTGGGGAAATCGCGCTGACCTTTCCAGACACATCCTGATTCAGGGCTTTGATGGAAATTGTGGCCACCTGACCGAGTTTAACCTTCGGTACATCCCGCTCGCTCAGATCGGTCGTCTCGACATGCATATGGTTTTCATCGCTGATGACAAGGATTACCTGACCGGCGGAGACGTAATCCCCAACGCTCACCATAACCGAGGCAACTTCCCCGGAAAACGGCGCAACCAGGCGGGTGGAATTCAAGTCCTGCTGAGCGGTTTGCACGGCCAATTGGGCCTGCCTGAGTTGGAGCAAGGCCGTGCCGGTGGCGTCCGCCGGGACCGTCCCGCCGGTCAAAGCCGCCAGGTAGACCTGGGCGTTCTTCAGCGTGGCATTCGCCAGGCCCAGATTCGCCTGGGCCTGGTCCTGTTGTGTCTGGGTGGGCGGCTGCGAATAGAGACTGTAGTAATACTGGGCGTTATTGAAGGCTACCTGGGCGGTATACAGCGCATTATAGGAGGCCGCCTGGTTGGGGTTGTGGATATATTCCCCGGCATGTGTATTATCATAATTGGTCTGCGCCTTATCCAGGTTGTTCTTGGCCAGCACATAATTGGCATAGTAATTTTGGATCAGGGCATTATTTTGCCAATACTGCAGGTTATTCAGAGCGGTTTGCGCATTGGTCACGTTCGTCTGCGCGGTGGTGATGGCCAGTTTGGCGTTCGCGATCGCTTCCGGCGAACTCAACTCACGCAATGCCAGGGTGGCCTGGTCCAACTCGATCTGTTGGGCGGTATCGTCCAATTGAATCAAAGTTTGGCCAGCCTGGACCTGATCACCGAGTACAGCATAAACTGATCTGACAGTGCCGGCAAGAATGAATGCCATATGGGCCTCCTGGTCGTCAACAACGATCCCTGAAGCTGTTACACTTCCTCCCGTATCGCTGGTTGGCATAGGTGTGGCAGCATTACTACCCAGAATAACAGTCGGGAGGGCCTTCGGGGTTCTTGCAAGCCCTGCGCAGGCGACGAGGGACAAGGTTAAAATCACGGGCAAGATTTGTCGAAATTTCATCTCTACTCCTGGGACTACTTCCCATTGCCGTTATTTTCAATAATCTGACCATCCCGCAGTGTGACAACCCGGTGAGCAAAGGAGATGACGCGCGGGTCGTGGGTGGCAAAGACAAATGTGACACCAGTATCCTTGTTGAGCTTCTCCATGATTTGCATCACCTGCTTACCGTTCTCGGTATCCAGGTTGGCGGTCGGCTCGTCGGCCAGGATCAGGGTTGGTTTGGGAGCCAGGGCGCGGGCAATGGCGATACGCTGCTGCTGCCCACCTGAAAGCTGGTCGGGGCGGTTTTTGGCGCGGTCGATCAAGTCAACCGCTTTGAGCAATTCCATTACACGCTCGCGACGTTCTTTGGAGGAATGACCATTCAGTAGTAGCGGCATTTCCACGTTCTCATAAGCAGTCAGGGTTGGGATCAACGCAAAGAACTGGAAAATGAAGCCTATATGGCCGCGCCGCATATCGGCGCGCTGGTTACGGTTTAGACGGGTAACATCCTTGCCATCGATCCATACAGATCCGCTGGTGGGTTGGTCAAGGCAGCCGATGAGCTGCAATAAGGTGGTCTTTCCAGACCCGGAGGGGCCGACCAGAGCGGTAAATTCTCCGGTTTCGATACTCAGACTTACGCCGCGCAGAGCCCGGGTTTCCACCGAACCAACCTTGTAGATACGGATTGCGTTATCAATTTTGACGACTTCCATTTTATTCTCCTTTTTTTAGCTCTGCATCTATTTCTCTGCGCGCAAGGCTTCGACCGGCTGCAGGCGGGAAGCCATAACAGCCGGGTATAGTCCAGCCAGTATTGTAAAGATGAAGGTCACAATACTGAGGTTGACCAGGTTCCCCATTGTCAACTTTGCAAATATCGTGTCGGTGACCAGGAAGCCGGTCAGGCCCATATTTCCGATATAGAATCCCTTGATGTTGAAAAGGAAGGTGCCGAATACGCCCAAGATCATTCCCATGACCACGCCGCCTGCTGCCAGGAAGGCGGATTCTACCAGGAACAAAAACATGATCCGGCCGCCTCGCATACCGATGGCTGACAAGATCCCTATCTCACGCGTCCGCTCATAGACCGACATGATCAGGGTGTTGATGATCACCGAGGCGGTGATCGCCAAAACTATCAGATAAAGGATTGAGATATAACTATTCGCCGTGGTCTCCCAATCCAGGATCAGCGGGTTCAGATCTTTCCATGTGAGCACTTTCAAGCTGGATCCCGTTAATGAGGCGGCAACATTATCGGTATTCGAAATATCTTTAAGCATCACAACAACCGTGCTGGCATGATTCTGAGTCTGGGTGATGGCCTGCGCCTTCAATAGTGGCAGGAAGATGGTAATGCTGTCAAAGCCATAGGTATTGGTTGTGTAGATACCTCGAACAACAAACGTTTGTGTAGCAACATCGCCATTGGAGGTATTAACAGATAGATTGACATTTTCACCTGCATTCAGATGTAATTTGTCCGCGACCGGTTTACCGATGAGAACTCCTTCGCTGTCATCTGCAGTCAGGTAACTACCACTGATCACACCTTCATGATAGGGATCGTTTACCAAGGACTGTGGATCGATTCCATAAATGCTTACCCCGGTTGATTCATTTCCGGAGGAGAGGTACCCGCTCGCAAATAAACGTGGTGTGGCAGCTTTCACCTGAGGGATCGCCGTAATTTTGGCAGCGATTTGATCCGGATTCTGCACCAGATCCTCCCATTTCAGGCTGGATTTATTCTCGTCATAGCTGGCTGCCCTGACCTGAATGTCACCGGTTTGCAGGAGGATGGCCCCATCAATGGCGCTGCCCATTTCTCCCTCGACAACGGAGGCCATCAATATCAGAATCGCAAGTCCCACACTGACGGCCAAGGCCGAGAAAATAGACCGTCGGCGGTTGCGGCCAAGATCGCGAAAAGCCATTTTAGATAATTGCATCATGGTGCACCTCATACATAATGCAGGGCTTCGGCAGGTTCGCGTCGCCCGGCTTCAATGGCGGGGATTACTGCCGCAAGCGCTGAGATGGTCAAGACGACTGAGACCCGCATCAAAAGTTTTTCCACCCCCCAAGTGGGATAAACGCGAACTCTTGATAAGCGCCATATAGCTCGTGACGGTCGAAAAGGAACTGAAGTCAATTCCGACTTTCATCAAGATACCATTGATCGCCAATCCAAGAACGATCCCTACTGCCACCCCAACCAGTCCGATCATGATACCTTCGAGGATAAAAAGTAAAGAGATCTGGCGCGGCTTGAGCCCCATCGCGCCAAGCATGCCGATCTCGCGTGTCCGTTCGTAGATCGCCATCAGCAGGAGGTTAAGAATGCCTACCCCCGCAATCGCGATGATGATCACACTAAAGATGTTCATTACGCCCCCTTTCGTGTTAATGGCGGAGGCCAGGTCAGGATAGTTAGCTTCGAATGATTCGATCTCATAACCTGGCAAAGCGGGTTTCAGGCTTTTAATGACAGCATTTTCCTGGCCAAGTTGCTTGAGGAAAATGGCCACCTCGGTGGACTGGCCGTTCAAATCGTAGAGGTTTTGCGCCTCAGCAAGTGAGATGTAAACGGTTTGCTTCTCGATGTCCGCCATACCCAGATCAAAAATGCCGATCACGGTCATCGTGCGCTGGCGCATTTGCTCGTGCTGAGACCGGCCAACCAGCGAGACCCTGTCTCCCACCTGCAAGCTCATTGCATCGGCCAGGCCTTTGCCGATCAGGATGACATCCCCATCGCTGCTGGTGAGATCACGTCCGACTTTAACATTCTGGCCAATGATGTTCACGTTCAGCTCTTGCTCAGGCTCGACACCCGTGATGGCAACTGAGAATGTGCCCTCCCGGTTAGTGATCAACCCGCCGGTGTTAATTCGTTGCGTGGCAGCCAGCACCCGGGGATTGGCTTGGGAAAGCTTGATCACGGCCTGAGGATTGGTCAAAGGTAACAGCGGGGTCGAATCCGCCTGGGCAAGGTATCCTTCAGCGTGAACCTGGATATTTCCACCCAGAACCTTAACGGCGTTACCGTAAATTGCGTCGGTAAAACCACTCATTAATCCGTCATACCACATCATCAATGCCAATGTCATTGACATGGCAAGAACGATGATGATCGTCCGCCGGCGGTGGCGCCAGATATTACGCCAGGCTAAACGCAGGTATAAAAGCATTTTTGAACTCCTTTTCTAGAATAATCTACGAGTAAGTTGAGAGATAGCTTCAATAATATAAAGCATGCTTATATTTTCACTCCCATGCTCAAGATTTTATATTCCTCTGCGGCGCAGCCAGCCACTCTTTCAGAATTGCAACATCCGCTAGCGGTAAGGAACCTGTCGGAGCGCCCAAAATCCGCTCAATAGCCTCTGAATATGCCCCTATGATAGCTTCCAGACGCGGCAATGCATCCGCAGGTGGTTCTTCACTTAGCAAAAGTTCCGCCAAATCGTCTGTGATTCCCTGGGCCAACCCCCATATCATGTTTCCGACTTGGCCGGGAAAACTAATTTTAAAAATACCTTCGTCAATGCCCTCCTGGACAATCTTCGCAAGCATCGGCGCAATACGTTTCATGGCTGCGGCTTCCTGCTTCTGGCGCAACAATGAATTGGAGTCGGTATACCATACTCGCAAGAGATCCAGCATGAAGGATTTCCGGGCAACTTTCCATTGACTAACGGTAGCAAAATAGCATTTTAGTTTTTCGATAGCAGAAAAATCGCTTGCAACCACAATCGGCTGCATAAGTTGTTCGGCTTCGTCCATCATCCGTTCCACGAGTCCATCCAGCAGGGCCAGTTTCGAGTCGAAATAGTGATAGAATGCGCCTTTTGAGATCTTGAGCCCGTCCAGAATGTCCTGGACTGACATCTGCTCGAAGCCCTTGGTATAAACCAGCTGTTGGGCTACACTCAGGATCTCATTTCGCTTGATACCATATCTTTCTTCATTGATAACTCGCGGCATAAATGTCCTTTTTATAAACCGACCGTCGGTTTATTTATCGAGTTAGTTTACATCAGAACACGAAGGCAGTCAATCCCGATTTCGCCAGCCCCGATTTCTCCAGAGTATAATTCGCAAGGCCCTTATTAATCATATAGGAGAAAGTCATTCATGGTAAAGAAATTAGAAAAGAAAAACCTTGCTCTGCTCAATATTTATAGATTTTTTCTTTGCCTTGGCATCCTGGAAAACATCCTGGCGACATGGTATTTGTTCAGTATTCCCACAAAAACTAAAATTGTTTTTCTGGCTGGCTTTTCCATGCAACGCATTGGCGCATCATTCGCAATCTTCTTTTTGATGGGAGTGTATTTTTTTTCTCCTCTTCGATTCGTTCAGATCCCAGAAATTTCTCAGATTCCTCACATCCAGACTGGAAATTATCCTTAATGTGGATGCCTACCACATTATTATCAGATTGTCTCTAATCATCATGGCGACATCCAGCCTGGTAAGCATCCTGTCGTATTTGAACCCGGGTTTTCAAAGGTTCGTGTTCTTTGTTCCCAATACGTACCTCTTTTCCAATTTGGGTACCCTTGTAGCAGTAATGATCGGATGGGTATTCATTATCAGTATAAAAATCCTTCTACTTGACCTACTCTCGGACAGAAAGTCCAGCCGCCCCGTTACCTTACCGGTCCGGCTGTTGGTCATATCCTGGACAGTCGAGATATTTGTAGTTGTGTATTTTGTATTATGGAACGTAGTTGAACAGAAAACTATGCTGGAAATCCTCCAAGGACTCGGGGTTAATACTCTGATTCTGTCAGTTTGGTTCTCTTTATGGGCTCTGCTAGACAGAAATAAAGAATGGGCAAGGCGCTTTTTCCATATATTTGTTTGTATCAGCATCTGGTTGAGTGTCTTTATCGTCTCCCTTCAATTTGCCCAATGGTTCGGAAAGTGGAATACGCCGAAATATGCCTATTTCAATAACCTGGCTGCCTCCCTCCTACAAGGAAAACTATTTCTTGTCAATCCTCCAGCGACCGGCGACCTGGTCTTTTTCAATGGGCATTGGTTCCTTCCAGCTCCCCCTTTTCCGGCAATTCTCCTGATGCCCTTTATTGCCATCCTTGGTATCCAAGCCATCAATACCACCACGTTCTCTCTTGCACTCGCCGCCACAAGCGCATTAATCGTCTACCTTATATTGAACCATTTGATACAGACAGGCTGGATCAAATTATCCCGCTCCGGCGCGATCTGGCTCACCGCCCTTTTTTCTTTTGGAACGATGTATTGGTTTCTTTCATTAGATAGCAGGTTATGGTTCTTCAGCCAGGTTGTAACTGTGCTATTTAGCGGACTGGCGTTCCTGTCGGTGTTGAAAAAGGGATCCCCTTGGATCACAGGGTTTTTTCTGGCAGCTGCAGTTTTATGCCGCCCGAATTTATTTGTACTTTGGCCCGCTTTATTAGCCATTGCCATTCAGATCAACGCGAATTCTCAAAAGAAAGTAAATTGGGAACATATTTTACGTTGGGGAATATCTTCAGCAATCCCGGTAATTGTTGGGGTTGGTTTGCTGCTCTACTATAATTACCTGCGGTTCGGGAATTTCCTGGACTTTGAATATGGAAACCTGCAAGGTGGACCATGGGTCCTAAAAAACGTGCAGGAATATGGGTTGTTCAGCCCGCATTTCATGGCATACAATCTTTATTATATGCTGGTGGCTCCACCTCCATTGTCGGCAGCATGTGGTTATTACCTGACGCGCGGCTGGGGTATGAGCATGTTTGCCACCACGCCTGCAATCATCTATGTTTTCCGTAAATTCAAGATTTCCTGGTGGACTTGTGGCTGCTGGTGTTCGATATTGCTGGCGATCATCGTTTTATGCATGTATTCCAATAATGGAGCAGTACAATATGGATACCGGTACATGCTGGATTTCACAATCCCTATGATCATGCTGATCGCGTATAACGCCGGTGAAAGAATCTCCGCTCCCCTTAAGGCGTTCATCATTGCCAGTATTTTCATCAACTTTTACGGCGCACTCTCCTGGTTCAGGGGCCCCTGCTAATCGAGGCGTTATGATATACAAAGGGAAAGGATAATTTTACTATGGCGATGAATCGAAGGTACAAGATTCTCTTCCTGGTTGTATTTATCATTTCATTGCTTTTAAGATTGGGGCTTACGCTGGTCAACCGGGAGGCAAACGACAGCCATATGGAAGTCGTCAGTTTAATCTTAATGACGAACAAGCTTCCTACGATGCAGGACTGCGGGGAATGCCTCCAACCAAAATTGTTCCATTACACTGCTGCCATGGTCATCAAAGCACTTGGGCTTGCACAAGCAGATATAGGCATCTTATGGTTGGTGGCGCAGTTGATAAATTTTGTTGCCGGAATGGTCACGCTTTCCGTTGTTTTTATTTTCCTTAAAAACTTGCCTTTCAAGAATGATCTACTCAAATTTCTGGCATTTGCATTGGCTGCATTGAATCCAGCCCTGATTGGTATTAATTCCCAGGCCACCAACGATACTTTTGTAATACTATTTTCGACTCTGGCGTTGTATTATACATACATCTTCTGTCAAAAACAAAAAATAACGACTTTTTTGCTCCTGATTCTATTTACCTTGCTAGGGATTGCGAGCAAAGATAACGCCTGGGTAACCGCAATTGCAATTTTTTTTATTTTACTCGTTTTGGCATTTACCAAGAAAGTACCTTTCAAAAGAGCCGTGCTGTTTTCCACGGTTTTCTTGGTTGTGGTTCCCATGCTGTCAATCCTCAATCCACTCAACCAGTATATTGTCAACTACCAAAAATATGGCACACCGATCCCATTCAATGTGCCCAGGCCTCCCCTGCCATATTTGGCCGCGTATACGCCAGGTTGTGAACCGCAGAAAATCAATCCAAAAAATGTTTATTGCCGGCCAGGAATCTTGTCGGTGAAAAGCGGTTTCTTTACCTTTGACTATTTCGCCTTGTTGGAACACCCGCGTAATGAAGGGCTAAGTGAAGGATATCCCATTTTCCAGACCTCATTTTGGACTTTCATGTACGCCGGGGCACATTCCATACACTTTCTTAACTTCCCGGCCACGTGGACAACAACCGGGAATGAAGGTTTTACCATCGCCCGCGGTATTTTTATCCTGGCTCTTATTCCAACGATTTACATCCTGGGTGGATTGGTAATCGAGGTTTACCTGTTCTGCAAAGGGTTATTTAGGCATGAATCAGCATCGGCACAGACCACCAGCTATGGCTTGTTTGCGTGCACATTTATTGGTTATCTATTATTTGTTGCATTCTATACATACCTTTACCGCGACTTTTCATTCATGAAGGCGATTTTTGCCTTTCCGGCTTTGATAACCTTCCCTTATTTATTCCTGCGTGCAGCAGAACCATTGTATGCGTTCCTTTCAAAAAAAATCCGATTGACCACATATATTCTGGATGCCAGCATGGTAGGATTGCTTATCTTTTATATTCTGGATACCGGTACCATGATATCCCAAATCTTCCTTCACAGATATCCCTTCTAAATATGCCGGGTTGGATCGAAAGAACAAATGTCTTTAAATTCCATTCTATCCCGCTGGCGCACAGATTCACAAACTGCTCCCAATTTCCCCGTCTGGCAGACCACTCCGATGCGCCCTGCCGACCTGAGGCCTTTCCCTGCAACCCTGCCAGCAGTCCTGGCAGATGTCTTGATTGCACGTGGCATCTGCTCACTATATAGCCACCAAAACCAAGCCTGGGAAGATGCCAGGCGTGGTGAAAACGTTGTGCTTGCTACCGGTACCGCCAGCGGCAAGACGCTCGGCTACAACCTTCCGATCCTGGCTGCCTGGCTCGAAAATCCTGAAACGCGGGCACTGTATCTTTTTCCCACCAAAGCCCTGACACAGGACCAGTTATCCGGCCTCAATTCTTTTCGAACTGTTCTCCCCGACCTGAAATCTGCCATCTACGATGGTGATACACCCCAATCCAACCGTTCAAGTATCCGCAAGAATGCCAGTATGCTCTTTACCAACCCGGATATGCTTCACACAGGGATTCTGCCCCATCACACCAATTGGGCGGATCTTTTTCGCAACCTGCAATTCGTTGTCATTGATGAGATGCATACCTACCGGGGTGTATTCGGTTCGCATTTCGCCAATGTGCTACGGCGACTTAAACGAGTGGCAAAGTTCTACGGGGCTCAACCGCAGTTCTTCTTGACATCGGCCACCATCGGTAACCCGCAGGGGTTGGCGGAACGGCTGATCGAGGCTCCTGTTACATTAATCGATCGGGATGGTTCCGGCCGCGGGGAAAGACATTTTCTCATCTACAACCCACCCTTGGTGGATGAACAGCTCGGATTGAGAAAAAACTCCTTGATGGAGGCGGTCCGTCTATCGCTGGAACTTAATTCGCAAGGAATCCAGCAGGTAGTTTTTACGAGGTCACGGCGTTCGGTGGAAATTATATTGAAGTATTTGCAGGAACCAGATTTTCAGAAACTAAGTCATCAGGGCATGTCCTATTTGAAGAACATAGAACCCGATCTCGGATCTCCCAACCCCAGCAACCCTATCCGTGGATATCGATCTGGCTACCTGCCATCCCAGCGACGGGAAATCGAGAAAGGCTTGCGGGATGGAACAGTCAGGGCAGTAGTTGCCACCAATGCGCTCGAATTAGGAATTGACATCGGCGGGCTGGGGGCGGCCGTCTTGGTGGGATACCCGGGAACCATCGCCAGCGTCTGGCAGCAGACCGGGCGTGCAGGCCGCGGTGATGCACCGGCTCTGGCGGTGCTAGTTGCCTCCGCTAACCCGCTTGACCAGTTCCTGGCTCACCATCCCGACTACTTCTTCGAACGTTCACCCGAACAAGGATTGATCAACCCGGATCATCTGCTCATCCTGCTCAACCACCTCCGCTGTGCCATGTTCGAGCTTCCTTTTCAAAAAGGCGAAGGTTTCGGATCCCTCCCCGCCGGATTGGTACAGGAATACATGGATTTCCTGGTCACTGGTCAGGAGGCGTATCTCTCGAAGGATAGATATTTCTGGATGTCGGATTCCTATCCTGCCGCCAGCCTTTCCCTGCGCTCGGCCTCTGCAAAGAATATTGTTTTGCAGGTTGAAGACGGCGGCACACCCTGGACCTTGGGTGAGGTGGACATGCCCTCTGCACCTTGGATGGTCCACCCGCGCGCAGTTTATCTTCATGAAGGCCAGCAGTATTTCGTCCAGGAATTGAACTTTGCCACCCAGATTGCCACGCTCATCCCCGTGGGGTTGGATTACTATACCGAACCACAGCGCCAGACAGAGGTAAAGATCCTTACAGAAAATGATCAATCCGACGTCCCAGGAGGGGAAAAGGGCTGGGGTGATGTTCAGGTTACCCTGCAAGTAGCAGGGTTTAAAAAACTACGCTGGTTCACACGCGAGAACCTGGGAATGGAGTCGCTTGATCTACCGCCCACGGAATTCCAGACCAGTGGATATTGGCTGGTTTTATCGGAACAAACGATCGAAACTCTTCGCGAAGCCGGCGTTTGGACTAACGATCCAAACGATTACGGACCTGGCTGGAACCGCCTGCGGGAAGCTGTCCGACGACGGGATGGCTATCGTTGCCAGATTTGCGGTGCAGTGGAAGATACAGGCCGGCAGCATGATGTTCACCACAAGATTCCTTTCCGGTCATTTCACTCGATAGCCGAGGCAAACCGCATGGAAAATCTCATCACCCTTTGCCCTGCTTGCCACCGCAAAGCCGAGCAAAATGTGCGCATACGTTCCGGGCTGGCTGGAATGGGTAGCGTTCTGGGCCAACTTGCGTCGCTCTTCCTTATGTGCGACCCGGGAGATCTAGGCCTCCATACCGATCAGGCGCTCTCCAACTATGGTCAACCAGGTATCGTGATTTATGATGATATACAGGGTGGAATCGGTTTCAGCCAGAAATTGTTTGAACTCCATGATGAACTGATGCAACGGGCACAGGAACTGGTCCAGGAGTGCAAATGCAAGGACGGCTGCCCATCCTGTGTCGGTCCCGGAGGAGAAAACGGAATGGGGGGAAAGGCTGAGACATTAGAGATTCTTAAGCAACTGCAGAATGGCAACAGGTAATCAATAACTCCGAGATTTATGAATCTCTCGGAGTTATTGGTTTGGATGAAGGTTTTTTTACTTCAAAAAAAGTAATAGCACTGTCCCCGCTGGCAACATAAAGCGTCAACCTATTGCCTGCGATCGTGTAGCGAACCGTGCCATTCATAACTTTTAGGCTCATGGCTTCCTGGGTCATCTGTGGGCAAACGCATGCCATCATGGTGGATATCATCTTGGTAAAAACAATTTTGCCGCCGGTTACCTGATAATTACCAGAGAAGCTATAGCAGCCGAGGTTACCATTTACCGTTCCATCCTTGCCAAAGTCCAGACTGGTATTAATGCCTTTGGCTGCCAGCGTCTGGTTTCCAATCGGGCCATAAGAAACAAGTTTCCAGGAGGTTCCTTGCAAACCTACCATCCCTCCCTGGAAACGACATGCTGACAGGAATAACCAGGCTATGACAATAAGGGGGAAGCTGATATGCGCAATCTTATTCATTTGATTTTCTCCATTTCAAAGGAAAATAATCACTTTATTAAGGACGTCTTGGCGGTAAAGAAGTTCCCCCAATGTAAATTGGTTCCATTTCATTTTTAACGGTTTGTTTTGGGAATAACCAGAACAAAGTTACAAAGATCCAAGAGGAATGGCGCGTTACAGATCGCTTGATTTCCAAGGCATGTTTTTCCAGAAAATTGCAGTAGGCTGTCAGAATGGAATTGGTGTGGTTGGAGTAGAGGCCTTCCAAGACAAGCAGACCAATCTTGCCAAGATCGACCACCGTCATGTCGATGGTGATCTTTTCCATATTCTTCTTCTTTCCATCCGTTGATATTTACTAGATTGCAAACGGAATATCTTTTACGTCTATACCAGATTGCCAGGATGAATTTTCCAATAATAAGGGCCTGGCGCGGAAAATTTTCCGCGCCAGGCCCTTAAATTTCACATCCGAAAGATTTACAATCGAATCCCCATCTTGTGTAATTCATCGGCGTCGAATTGCGAGCAAACCAAGCCAACACATGCGATGATGGCAAGAACGATAATAACCAATATAGCAAGTACAATCATGCTAACCTCCTTGAGCTAACCTAATATGTAACTCCATATATATAACGCCAATCCAGCAATTTCGTTTCTCGTTCGTACGATCTTGTAAGGAAAATGGATCTATATTATCTGATACATAATTTTTTGAGGTGAAAGGTTTAGCGAACCTTCGGAATCGTCGCAAACAGATGGTACCTCTTCATTATGAATTCAACATGAATTAACGTATAATTAAAAAACGAATTTGGGCGCAATGGAATTTCTTCTTGGGACAAAAACCTTGCCAGATTTTAATATCTACCAATCCCCTTTTTCATGGCGTTACGGCTCACCTGCCATGCGCCGCTTATGGAGCGAACAGTACAAGCGGCTCCTTTGGCGAAGCCTTTGGGTGGCTCTTGCCGAAGTACAAGCAGAATACGATCTCGTCACGTCCGAACAGGTTACTGACTTGCGCCTCCACCAAACTGAGATCGACCTGCCGCGCGCCCTTGAAATCGAGGCCGACATCCAGCATGACCTGATGGCCGAAGTGCGCGTTTTTGCCAGCCAGTGTCCAAAAGGTGGTGGGATCATTCATCTGGGAGCGACCTCGATGGATATCGAGGATAACGCGGATGCTTTACGACTGCGCCAGAGTCTAGACCTTGTTCTGCAATCCCTGACAGTACTCCTGCGATCTTTGGGACAGTTAATTGAAAAATGGGCAGAAATCCCCGTAATGGGATTTACCCACCTGCAACCAGCTGAACCATCCACGCTGGGTTACCGGTTGGCTCTCTACGGGCAAGATTTATTGGAGGATTATCAGACACTCAACCATCAGCGTTCTGCCATTCGGGGAAAGGGATTCAAAGGCGCGGTTGGAACTAGCGCAGCCTATGCCGAACTGTTTGGCAAGGACAAACTGGAGTCGTTCGAGCAAAAGCTCTCCCAAAAACTGGCCTTGGATTTTTACCCGGTTTCATCGCAGGTTTACCCTCGTAAACAGGATTATATGGTGGTCTCCGAGTTGGCCGGATTGGGTGCGTCGCTTCACAAATTCGCCTTCGACCTACGCCTGCTTCAGTCTCCACCTTTGGGCGAATTATCAGAGCCATTCGGTGAGAAACAGGTTGGCTCTTCGGCCATGCCTTTTAAGCGTAATCCCATTCGGGCCGAAAAAATCAACTCACTGGCACGCCACCTGGCCAACCTGCCTCGCCTGGCTTGGGATAACGCTGCCAACAGCCTGCTTGAACGAACGCTGGATGATTCGGCCAACCGGCGCATCCTCCTCCCCGAATCTTTCCTCGCGACGGATGAGTTGCTTCACACTGCCATCAGCATCCTCACAAAATTAAACGCGGATGAATCTGCCATTGCCCACAATATGGCCATTTACGGTCCATTCGCAGCCACAGAACGGGTGTTGATGGCGCTGGTCAAATCCGGGGCAGACCGCCAAACCATGCACGAATGCATCCGGAGGAATGCTATGCAGGCCTGGGAGGCGATCAGACAAGGTGAGGAAAATCCACTTATTTCCCTGATGTGTCAGGATGGGGAATTAACAGAATATCTCCCTGAGCAAGAAATCCGCGTGTTGATGGATGCCCGCTCGTACATTGGGGACGCAGCGGATCGCTCACGCCAGATGGCAGGTAGAATCCAGAAGGAAGTTGCATAAGTTCGTCAGTCGATTAATTATGGCTGTGCCCCCCACCGGGGAGTGCTCTATTATTCTCAATACCCCATCGCAGTAAACATCTCATCATTGGTGGCAAATTTAAAATCCTCCAAATCAAGTTTGTGTGCTTCGACGATTTCAGCACTTTTCAGCTTGATCAAGTGAGGTTTATCCACCACGCGCTCGTGTGTTTCCACTAGACGCTGTTCAAATTTCTCCACTACATTACTCAGATCACGCATCGGTCCTTGGGAGCGTAAAAACTGCAAGACCGCATCAGCGGCTCTTTCCCCATCCCGGCGTGCCACGCCAACCAACCCGGTACTGGCTTGACGCGCCCAACCTGCCAGGAAGACACGATCGATGGGTTGGTTGATATCCGGGTTGAAGGCTTCAAAAGAGATTCCCTCCACCGGGAAGCATGGCTTCGGAGCAGACATATAAGCATCGTTGAAAATCGGTACGCAGAAATCCCTGTCAACTGTATCGCCGATAGCAAAAATAATCGTATCGGCTTCTATCTGGCGTGTGTTGCCTGTGCCGCGCGCTTTGACATTGCCATCCACCCCTACCAGGGTGTTTTCTTCCACTTTCAAAGCATTTACGCCGTTCATCCAATCACCCAACACGCGCACGGGCGAAGCTAGGAACTCGAAGCGGAAGCTCGTCTGGGAGACAGGCTCAAGAGCCCTAGGCAGAGCATCCAGAAAGGCCGCTTTAGAAACGGCCGGGTCCTGACCTGCAGACTGCATAATGGGGACTACACGATCAAACTCTCTCTCAAAGGCTTCCAAATCCAGGTTGCGTGCCACTGTTTCCATCTCTTTACGTGTAAATTTCACGTCACCCGGACCACGTCGAACCACTGCAATCACCTCATCCACTTTTCTGTCCCGCACGAGGTAATGAGCAATGTCCAGCATGACATTTCCCGCTCCAACCACTGCGACGCGCTTTCCTAGCAGGTATTTCTTCTCGCTAAAGGGTGGCAGGAGATTGTAGTGAAAGATTATATTCTTGGCATGGTAAACACCGGGCAGATTTTCGCCTGGCAAGCGCAGCCATTTGGTGCCCTGGGCTCCAGTTGTAATCAGCACGGCTTGGAAACCGGATTCGAGCAGGTCTTCCAAAACGATATTTCCTCCACAACAGACGGTTACATTTCCATAATAATCAATCGCGGGTAGGTCCAGGATTTGCTGGAACTGGGCCCGCAGGCCGAATTTCAATTTGAGTTTATCTGGGTAAATGCCATACTCGGCCAGACCGCCAGGTTTGATGTCGCGATTAAACAACACCACGCGTGCCCC
This sequence comes from uncultured Chloroflexia bacterium, assembly GCA_963772245.1. Lineage (GTDB taxonomy): Bacteria > Chloroflexota > Anaerolineae > Anaerolineales > Villigracilaceae > UBA877. The sequence continues at coordinate 594,377 of CAVYWB010000005.1, forward strand.
ACCTTCGGCCAGTTTCCGAGCCGCATACAGACCTGCAGGTCCGGCGCCGACAATGGCTACCATATAATGTGGATCTTGCATCCTGATACTCCTCACCCAATCGCTTTTTGAAATCGCTGGGATGACAAAAGAATTCCAAGGGTGTTGCACGGCCTTCGCGACCAGTCCAACACCCCCATTTTTCCTAAAATTAATGAACCAATAGACCAATTCAGGCTGAATTATATCCGTTGAGAAGACGACGGACAAGGACAAAATTCCTATCTATCTTTTTCCACAATTATTGCCCCGTCTTTTAGAACTCTATGCTATAGTTAATCATCATGACAGGAGGCTGGATATGACACAACCGGACTCGTCCCAAGGAGAGCAAAAGCCTGAACCACAGGCGGATCAACTACCTGACGCTGATGAACTTCCAAAACGGCGCCCCAGGTTCGGATTCTACCGGGAGAAGATAATTAATCAAACTGGTGAAACAGGCAACAAATCAGAGTACCAGCCGGCAGGACCAGACCAGAATGCAGATCCAGGCAAGGTAGCCAGTACCAGCGACGATAACAATCCCGGACGAAGATTGCATGCATTCGAAGCGGCAGCCAGGAAAGCCCCTACGGCCAAAATTCCCTGGAAATATCGGATGCATTTCACCGGGGAAGCCTCTCACCGAGCTTACTGGGATGTGGCCACTGCTTTGTCCCTGATTGTCAATCTGATTCTAGTTGCCGTTGTGATCGGGATGGCCTATCAGATCAGGAACCTAAGAACAACCATGAATTCTTTAAATACTCTTGGGACCAATGTGCTGGGCGGCCTGTATGGTAACTTCGCGAAAATGGACCAGGCAAGCCTAAATACCACCATCGCAGTGAACACACAAATCCCACTCAATTTCAACCTGCCGATATCTCAAAACACAACCGTTGTGCTAACCAGTAATGTTGCCATCCCCAAAGCTCATGTTGTCATCAATACCGGAGGGGTGGCCATTAACTCGGTAGCCAATGTGACTCTTCCAGCCGGCACATCCCTGCCAATCTCTCTCAACCTGACGATCCCATTCCAGTCAACAATACCCATCAGCCTGCAGGTTCCGGTAAATATTCCTCTAAACCAAACTGACCTCCATCAACCAATTACCGGCTTGCAGACATCCATCCTTCCGCTTTATTGTTTGTTAAATAAGAATGCGCAGTATCCTGAAGGAACATTCATCTGTACTCAGCAAAATGCTGCCACTACTGGTACCCCATGAAAAAAACATATAGCGAACACATTCTTTCGAATGGCTTGAAGGTTCTTTTAAAAGAAATCCACACAGCTCCCCTGGTCAGTTCATGGGTATGGTACCGTGTTGGTTCCCGTGATGAAACATCCGGCCAGACAGGCATCTCCCACTGGGTTGAACATATGCAATTTAAGGGCACACCGAAGTTCCCCGTCAGCAGTTTGGACCGGGATATCTCGCGGGATGGAGGAATTTGGAATGCCTTTACATTTATGGATTGGACCGCTTATCTGGAAACAATGCCGGCCGACAAAATTGACCTTGGACTGCGTTTGGAGGCCGACCGGATGTCAAACAGCCTGTTTGAGGAAAAAGAAGTCGCTTCCGAACGGAATGTGGTCATATCCGAGCGCGAAGGGAATGAGAATGAGCCGCTCTTCCTGCTTGGCGAAGCAGTCCAGCAGGCTGCGTTCCGGGTTCATCCTTACCACCACGAAATCATCGGGGACCTGGTGGACCTCCAGTCAATGAGCCGCGATGACCTTTACTCGCATTATCGCACCTATTACCTGCCGAATAATGCAGTTATCGGGATCGCGGGTGATTTTAAAACAAACGTGATGCTGGCGCGTCTCCGTGACCTTTTTGAGTCCATCCCGACCGGGCCCTTGCCCGTTCACCATGCCCGTCCAGAACCGCAAGCCAAAGGCGAGCACAGGTTGACAGTCGAGGGTCCTGGAGAAACCGCCTTCCTTGATATCTCTTATCATGCGCCAGCCGGGGGAGACCCTGATTTCTTTCCATTGACCGTGCTTGACAGCCTGCTTTCCGGACCAAGCGGCCTGAGCATTTTGGGTGGCGGAGGACTATCAAATAAAACCTCCCGCCTGTACCGGGCTCTGGTCGAGAAAGAACTGGCGGTTGGCCTAGGTGGCAGCACGCTAACAACGGTGGATCCATACCTTTACAGTATCAGCATTACCGTGCATCCAGATTGCAAACCCGAGCAAGTCCTTTCGGCCTTTGATGCCGAAGTGAATCGCATCCAGGACGACCTTGTCCCTGAAGAAGAGATCAGCCGCGCCATCAAACAAGCACGCGCCCTGTTTGCGTATCAAAGCGAGAACATCACCAGCCAGGCTGCCTGGTTGGGTCATGCAGAGATGTTCTCCAATTATGATTGGTTCTTGACTTACCTGGATAAATTATCGGAAGTTACCCCTTCCGACATTCAAACTGCTGCGCAAAAATATTTACGGCCGCAAAATCGCGTGGTCGGAACTTACATTCCTAACGGAGCGGAGGCGCAGAGATGAACAACCATCAACAATCCTACCCCGGTCCCGATGATATCACCCAAATCACCTTTCCGAATGGAATCGCCCTCCTGGTACGCTCCAATTTCAACAGCCCGTCGGTTGTGATTGGCGGGCACCTCGCCTGCGGCAGTCTGTTTGACACGGATGAAAAAGCTGGCCTGGCTGACTTTACCGCACTAGGATTGATGCGCGGCACTGAGTCACGGACCTTCCAGCAAATCTTCGACGCACTCGAATCGGTTGGAGCCAGCCTGTCCTTCGGCGCGGGAGTTCATAATACCGGGTTCTCTGGTCGGTCATTAATTGAAGACCTGCCACTTGTGCTGGACCTGCTGGAAGATATACTCCGTCATCCAGTCTTCCCCGCCGAACAAATCGAGCGCATGCGAGCCCAAATTCTGACCAGCCTGGCTCAACGCGCCCAGGATACTGCCGAGATGGCTTCGATCACCTTCGATCAGATTGTATTCAAAGGGCATCCATATGCCCGCCCGGAGGATGGCTGGCCAGAAACCATCCAAGCCATCCAACGCGAAGACCTGGCCGATTTCCACCGGCGCTGCTATGGACCTCACGGCATGGTAATCGCACTGGTCGGTGCAATCGAGCCGAAAACTGCCATCGAACAAGTAATGGCAGCCCTCGGCGATTGGATCAATGTCGATCAAGTGAACCTGCCTACCCTACCTACCCTCAGGCCCTTAAAGAAGGTCATTACCCGCAGAAAAAAGATCCCGGGGAAATCCCAAGCCGATCTGGTCATAGGTGCATCCGGCCCCTATCGCAAGGATCCGGAATATATTGCTGATGCGCTGGGTAACTCGGCGCTGGGCCAGTTTGGGCTGGGAGGAAGGATCGGTAAGGTGGTGCGCGAGAAATCAGGTCTGGCCTACTATGCCTCATCCTCCCTGAACTCCGGCATTGGTCCGGGTTCCTGGACGGTCAGCGCAGGAGTAAATCCGGCTAACGTTCAGAAGGCACGCGACCTAATCTGCGAGGAAATCAGGCGTTTCGTGGAGAAAGGCATCACATCAGAAGAGCTGGCAGACAGCCAATCCAATTTCATAGGACGGCTACCGCTTTCGTTGGAATCGAACGGCGGCGTGGCCAGCGCCTTGCTGAACATTGAACAGTATGACCTTGGTCTGGACTATTACCGGCGTTATCCGGAATTGGTGCGCGCTTTCTCGCCCGAGCAAGTGATGACGGCTGTACGAAAGTATCTGGATCCGGAACGGCTGGCAATCGCAATTGCCGGGCCATAGGGATGTAACGTACGAATTTGTTTCCACGGAAAGAATGATCCTCAAGACCGGTATTGATATTATCGAAATTCCGCGCATCCAGACCGCCCTTGACCGTCATGGGGAACGCTTCCTGAAACGCGTCTTTACCGAGCTGGAAGTATTTGAATGCCGTGGACGGGCTGAAGCTCTGGCCGTCCGATTTGCCGCGAAGGAAGCCGCAAGCAAAGCGCTCGGAACCGGCATTGGTCCAATTTCGTGGCGGGATGTGGAAACCCTGCATAAATGGAGCGGAGAACCGTACCTGGTTCTGCATGGCGCGGCCGAAAGGATCGCAGAAGAACTGGGGCTGACCATCTGGTCGATAAGTTTGAGCCACAGTCGGGAGTACGGTATTGCCGTGGTGGTGGCGACAAGCGAATAAATTCCTGCGCTGCTATATTTAATAACCGAAGTTTCCACGCACCCGCGGTGGATATTTTTAATTCAAACGGCTGAAATCGTTAAAGCGGTTTTATACATGGCCGTTAAAGATTTCAGTTCTTTTCTTCCGTCCCAATCCACAGATGGCCCGGCTGGATGAGGCGATTCGGGCGTAACGCAACCTTCCCGATATTGCCTTCGATGAGATCGGGGTGAAGCCCACTCAACATGGATGGGTGAACCAGGCACAGATCGGGCACCAGGCCGTATTTCTGCTTGTAGTAATCGGCGGCGCGTGTCACTTTGACGATCAGTGAAGTACGGGGATCATTATCATACCAGAGCATTCCTACGTTCATGACAACCTCTTTACTAATCAAGTGGCGGGAGCGAGAATTTCAGCCAGCCGCCAGGCTGGGAAAGACCAAATTGTGCACCCGGAAGCAGACCTGCCAGAGCAGCCTGCGGTTCATTTGTTAGAAGCCGGGCGTTATAAGGATTTTTTACTTGACCAAGCAGCCGGGTATGAAAATAGTCCAGCCAGGATTGCAGGCGGGCCATCCGGGCAGGGTTAACCGTAACCACCGGCCAGACCTGATGTTCCGGACCGTACATTAATAACCAGCGTAAGTCGTGCGGCGATTCAAAATCCCTGCCTGCTAGAAGGTCGAACCCGTCAAACAGCAGCAAGATGGCCTGGTGGGTCCCGCGAAGCGCTTCCGCCCAATTAACCAGCTGGCCAAGGAAGGCCCGGGCTGAAGGATGGTAGGCCGGCCAGATTCCCAGGCAAGTAGGCAGGTTCTCCAAGTCGATCCATTCCTCGGGAAAGGGCGTGACCACACCGAATTGGATATCACCGGGATCCTGGAGACCTGTGAGGCGTGCCATGGACTGGAGTAATGCAGTTTTGCCGCTACCACCGTCACCTGCCACAAGCAGCGGACCTGGAGCCGGGTCATACAGGTCGAGCAGCACCGGCAGTCCGTCGTCGGCCAATCCGAGCAGAAGTGATACACCGGTCAGGCCGGCAGGTAGGGCAATCGAAGGTCCAGGTGGGGTAATTCCCCCAGATCCTGGCAGGGGCTGACTTGCCGGGCGGAAGTCCGCCTGGATTTCCTGGTATGCTTCGATAGGAGGAACAATTTGGTCAAGTATAGACATGGAGTGGAACCTTTCTCTAAAGAGGAGGAAAGGAGAAAACAAGGTAAAGGGAATTCAGGGAATCATGGTAAAAGGGAATGGGGGACGGAGAGAAAGGAAGGACGAATAGGCTTGCGTAGTATTGGTTATTCAAAAAATAAAAAAACGAATAAAGAACGAATAGCAGATATTGAGGATTTTTGATTGGAGATTGTTGATTGATATTAATGATTAAGGTTTGTTGGTTGAAGATTTGTTCGTGAAGGAGAGCGGAGTTAAATCCGGCAGGAGAAGACAGCGAAAGGCTCTTGGCTGTGTTTGCTAAACCGGAAAACGGGTTCGAATGAACGGTAAGCTGATCCATATTTAATCCTGAGATAAGCAAGGTCAAGAAGGCCTGAATGCGAACGGACTGCCCAACCAGAACAAATGGGCTAATTTCACCCAATATTAGAACTATTGTTCTGATTTGTCAAGGGTTTACGAGTGGATTGTCGATTGAGAGGTGGGATGATAGAATGATCGCAAGTTCTTCAGTTAAGACTCAAAAAAAATAAAAAGGATTGATTCTATGTCGCTACCAATTCCAGAAAAATTCCAAGATCTTTTAAGCCGCCCCATCCTGTGTGGTATAACAACCATCAACCCGAACGGACAACCGCACAGCGTGCCGGTCTGGTGTGATTTCGACGGGGAGCACGTGCGGGTCAATTTCCCGGCAGCAACCAAGAAAGCCAGAAATCTGAAACTAAATCCAAATCTGTCATTATTGATCATCGATCCGCAAAGCGGCGGGCATTGGATCGAGATCCAGGGGCATGTGGGCGAGCCGATCGATGAAGAACATGGCGCGCGCGAACACATCAACAAGCTATCGGAAAAATATACCGGCAATCCGGTTTACCAGCCGTATGGCGCAAGCGGAATCAACCGCCAGATGTATGTCATCGAGGCGGTGAAGATAAACGGAAATTAGGTTTCCAAAGCAAGGTTGCTTGGAATGCCAAGATAAAGTGTTATCCGCTAATCACCACTAATCCTATCAAGCCATTGATATTCGTATCGATTGGCGAAGATTAGCAGATTCTTTTTGCCAGACAAGCGACAGATTGGCGATTATTGGTATTTAATCCCTGTCCTTACCCTCTCGACATTAATCCTCTGCATACCCGATGGTCTGCCCGAATAGAGCATGCTGATTTAACTGTAAAGCCAGTTTTTTCGTCAGGGCCGGCTTGTTGCAATTGTGGAACCAGGAAGCCAAGCCCAACGATGCACAGGCCAGATAGACATTTTGCGCGATCAGTCCGGTATCGACAAAGTAATAGGACTTCTGGATCTCGGCATCGTAAAGGCCCGGTTCCGGAAATCCGGCCGTCTTGAACTTGTCGAGATCGACCACGTAGATCAGGCGTGCGGGAGCATCGGCGCCCCGCCTACCCTGGCCTGGCCCGATCGCCAATTCGCGGCAGTCACCAGCGGCCACCGGGACAAGCTGGTGGGGATCGGGTTCGTATAAATAAATCCCCTCTTGCATGGCAACATAAACACGGATCTCCTGAGCGTTGCTGGCCGACCCGGCGGTACGACCAGGACCAGTAAAAGGTCCATCCAAGCGGTTGACACCCTGGGCAGCCCAGAGGATATCCGACAGGGTCTGCAGCGGGATCGGTTTAGCGCCGATTGTACGGGAGGTTTCTCTGGATTTCAAGGATTCAAAAACTGTCGCAGAGCGCTCAAAAACCGGTTTGGGAAGAGGGATGGGCTGGAAATCCTCGATTTTTACGTTTTCCACAATGGGATCCTCCATTTCTATGCTGTAAATACCGGGCGAAGTCTTGATAATTGCTCTAGCATCAAAAACTGCACAGATCGATATCAATATTAACACGATACTTTATAAACTGGGTAAGTTTTCTATAAGAAACAAGCTGTTACTTGGGTTCTGCTATATTACCGGACATAGCCGGTCTACCAGAATGATAGAGATCCTGTTTTCCTGAAGAAAACGAAATCTCGTTCACTGTCCTTCCCCACTCACTTCAAGCCAGAGTGATTTGAACTTGAGCGCATCCACTTCCATGACCGGGCTTTCACACATGAGACGGCCGCGGGCGCCGGAATCGTGCAAGGAGCGCAGCAGGTTCCTGAAATCCAGGTCGGCTTCTTCCATGACCAGGTGGTTCTTTTCGCCTTTGGGACCATAGGCTATGCCGGAAAGGTGGATGTGCAGGTGCTGCATGGCCGCATCACCCAGCGCCTGGCGGTAGGAATCAAGGGCGGAGATCCACTCGGCGTAGGTGTTCATGGTGCCGTCGCCGAGGCGGGCATGCAGGTGGGCAAAGTCGATGCAGGGAACAACGCCCGGAATGGCCTTTGCCATTTCCAATACATCGGCCAGCGAGCCAAGCATGGCGGCTTTGCCGCTGATCTCTGGGCGCAGGGTGACCGGGTTGCCGGCCTGGCGCAGTTCGTCCACGCAGCCTTGCAGGCGCGGTAGGACAACTTTCAGCACTTCGCCGGCCGGGCGGCCAAAATAGGTGCCAGGGTGGAAGATGATGTCGGTGGCGCCGGCCAGGTTTCCAAAATGGGCCGCGTCTATCAGGTATTGGCGCAGGCGCGGCCATTTCTCTTCTTCTCCATTCAGGTTGATGTAATAGGGGGCATGTACAGAGAGTGCAACGCCGGTCTCTTCAGACGCCTGGCGGATCAGGGCGCAGGTGGGTTCCCCGACCCGCACGCCGTTGACCCAGGCCAGCTCGAGGGCGTCCAGGCCGAGCGAGGCGGCGCAACGGATACCACCGACCGTCCCGCCGGGATTGGGTGGGGTGGCGATGGGAGAACCGACGGTTCCAAAGCGGAAGGATAGAGGCATAGTTGTCTTTCTCTATTGTCACGATAATCGTAAAAAGAATTAAAATAAAATGCAAATCCTTTGACGATATTCCATCAAATAAGAATCTCACCACCAAGGTCACAAAGGAACACCAAGGAAAGAATAAAACATTACCACCTGGCAAATATAAATTTCAGTTTTTCCCAGAGCGGCGGGCCGAGGATCAGCAATCCGACCAGGATGGAGGCAAGGGCGGCGAGCAAGACGGCTGCAGCCCCGACATCCTTGCCGACCCTGGCGAGGGGGTGCTGCTCCGGGCTGGCCAGATCCACCACCGCCTCCAGGGCTGTATTGATAAACTCAGCACTCCATACCAAGGCGATGGTCAGGATCAAGACCGCCCAATCGCGCAGCGGCAGGTGCAGCCAGATGGCCAGCACGAGCACCGCCGTACTGACGGCGGCATGGATCCAGGCGTTGCGTTGGGTGCGAAGAACGTACCACCAACCATGGAAGGCGTGCTCAAAAGATTGCGCACGTGAAACAAAGAATTCCCTGATCTTACTCATGGACAATTTGCGGGGAGACACCCAACCTTTCGAGAACCCCGGCCTGGGCAATCCACATGCGCGCTTTTTTCCCCACCTCGGCATGATCGTACCCAAGCAGGTGCAGGATGCCATGCACGACTAAAAGCTGCATTTCGGCTTCTACGGTATGACCGCGTTCGCGGGCCTGTTCCCCAGCACGCACCAGTGAAATGACTACATCACCCAAGTAACGGCGACCCGTTTCCGGGTCAGGTTCGTCGGCCGGGAAAGAAAGCACATCCGTGGGTGCATCGTGGTCAAGGAAATCGCGGTTGAGAGACTGGATGTGTGCATCATCCACCAGAACGATCGTTAAATCGGCATCCTGGACGCTGGAAAATTCGAGCACCGCCCCGGCAGCGTGTTCCAACAAATCGCCGGGGAAAGTCTGGCCCGAACTCGTTTTCGATAAAAATCATTCGGTCTTTTCCTGCAGACGATGTTGAGTTGGCACTTCCTGGGAAGCGGGTACTTCCTTAGGATACTCAAGGCGCGGATGGTAGGCAACGCGCAGCGTGGTAACAAAAGATTCGGTGATGACAGCCAGGTCACGCTGGGAAAGGGGAGCGTCATCCAATTGGCCATCCTTGGTGCGATTTTCAATGACACTTCGGACCAGGAATCGTACTTCCTCATCGTTGGCCGGGCGTTCAGCGCGGGAACGCGCTTCCACGCCATCTGCGAACATCAGCAAGGCAGTCTCCTTCGAACGCGGGGCCGGGCCCGGGTAACGAAAATTCGCCTCGTCCACCTTGGACTTATCACCACCGGCAGCCTGCACAGCCCGGTTGTATTGGTAACGGGTGACGAGAGTGCCGTGGTGCTCGGCAATAAAATCCTGGAGCCGGCGCGGTAAATGGTGCTTGCGCGCCAATTCCAACCCATCGGGGACGTGGCGGATAATTGCCTGGGCGCTCTGTTCTGGTTTTAGATCATCGTGGGAGTCAATCTGGCTGGGAGGTTGGTTCTCAACGAAAAAGAGCGGGTTGGCAGCTTTGCCTACATCGTGGAATAACGCTCCGACCTTCGTCAGAAGCGCATCCGCATGGATGCGTTCGGCCGCCTGTTCAGCCAGATTGGCAACCTGCAAGCTGTGCTGATAGGTACCAGGGGCACGTTGCAAAAAGTAATTCAGCAAGGGTGAATCGGGCCGGGAAATTTCTAGCAACTGCAAAGCAGTGGTCTTGCCAATGAACTGCGAGAGCAGGAATTGCAGCGGAAGCGCCAGGCCAGCCGAAGCAACCCCCATGAAAACCGCCGCGCCCATTAAAGTAACCACACCAACCCAATCCGTATCCGTGGAAGGCAGGCGATAGACAGCAATCATGGCTGCACCAGCCACCGCGATGGCTAATGCAGCATATAAGAACTGGGATATACGGCGAGCCTGTCCCATAGCCAACACACCACACAAACAACTCAAAGTGTAGTAAGAGGCCAATCCCAGGCCATCCGGCGTGCCATAAGCACACAGGATGCTCATTAAAAGCCCAAATACCATACCTTGTTCCATACCGAATAAAGCGGCAACCAGCAAGGCAAAGGCCGGAAGAGGAAACAGGTAAGGTATGACTGTCCGGTTGGGTATGGAAATGCGCGTGCCAGCCAGGAATATAATAAAAAGCAACCCAAAAAGAAGAATACTACGAAGGTCAGAAGCAGCCACAGGCTTTCGGGTCGAGAAATACAGCGCCGAAAAGACCGCCAGGATTACAACCAAAATGGCCGCGCTCAAGAGGCCATAGAGAGGGTTTTGGGGCTGAATTAGCCCCAGAGCCGTAAGGGCTTCCAAGTCCCCAGGAGTGACAACCTGGCCGCGTGCGATGACTGTTTGTCCGGCCACAAAAGAACGGGGGATTGGTTGCACAGCAGCCCGGGCATTCTGGCGCGCAGCCTCCGTCAATTCCGGGCTGTAGAAGCTGTTCGCCGTTATCAACGGTGAAACAAGTCCAACGACCAACCCGGCTTCATGTTCGGTCAGGGAAAAGCTGACCATTGAAACAAGGCCCTGGCGAACTGCATCCAGGTTTTCAGTCCTGACCGGGTTCCGCATTGTTTCGACGAGAACATTAATAGCTTCGTTGCTGACAAGATTCCAGCGGTCATCTGGTAATCCGAGTAAAAAATCCATTAAATCGGGCTGGAGGGATAGTCCCTGAATTGCAATTAAAGCGGCTTTCTTTTCTTCGATAGTAGTGGTAGTGCCAGAGCGAACAGTAGATATGGATTGGAGGAGGCTTGAAAGTGTAGTGGCCTGTGTGCGTGCAATTGATGGATCCGGAGGTACATAGACTGGAGCCACCGCGCGTTCGGCTGCGTCACGGGCAGCATTGGTAAGAACCTGGCTGACATACTGGATATCGCGTGGAGCGCTCAAATCCTGGGATGCCACATCCCCCACCGCCAATGGGAGAGTGGTTTGCCGTAACGACCAAGGCTGGACCAGTGCAAGGTAGCTTAAAGCACTGATACAAACCAGCACCAGGAGCGGCAAAAGAACTTGCCGGGAAAAGAAACGCTGCGTTTGAGGAGAAGATTCCATCAATTAACGCTCAATAGGTACAAGGTATTGACTTCCAATCCAATATTCGCAAAGCCCGATTGGGGATCGCTGCATTGTCAACGCTCGCTCCTGTGAATGACAAATACTCTTTGGCTCGCTTGACAACAGCGGATGGCATTATTGCTGCAAGGCCTGACGGACTGCGGCGCTGACCTGGTCTCCGGGAGCTCGACCAGCTACCCGTGGCAGAAGCAATTTCATCACTTTGCCCAGATCGGCCAGAGATTTTGCACCGGTTTCAAGAACAGCTTCTCCGACCAATGCTTTCAACTCATCTGCACTCAGTGCGGCGGGTAAATAGGCCTGCAAGACGACAATCTCGGCTTCAGTAGCTGCCACGATGTCCGGGCGGTTGGCTCCCCGGGCTTCTTCCACAGATTCCCGGCGGGTCTTGATTTCCTTCTGAATGATGTTTAATACAGCAGGTTCATCCAACTTTACCTGGCGGTCGATTTCCACCTGGCGGACAGCCGCCAGTACCATGCGAACCGTGCGTTTGCGTACATCGTCCCCGGCCTTCAAAGCTTCTTTTAAAGCGATTTCAAGTTTCTCTTTGGTGTCCATGACCTATTTTCCTAGATGAACCTTTGAGATTGATAGCTGCCACTGGCCGGACTTTGCTTTTGACTGAAAAAAGTTCGAGCGTGCCAGTTGGGAGAATTGTTTTTTACTGCATCGATCAGAAGTTGCTTGGTGAAATATTATACGCCAAAAGAGACTCTTTTTCCGCCAACCTAGTTATAATCCCGGCATGGCCCCTATTTACACCCGTGCCGGAGATGACGGCACCACTGGCACACTAGGCGGTATCCGCCTGCCAAAGTATCATCCACGCCTGGAAACCCTGGGCGTTCTCGACGAGGCTTCAGCAGCTCTCGGATTGGCACGTGCCCAAAGCAAAGATCCTCAGACCGAAAATTTGCTGAAAGGCGTGCAACGCGACCTGTATACTATCATGGCCGAAGTGGCCGCTGCCCCGGAGAACGCGGGGCAGTTCCAGACCATGGCATCTCAACGCGTCCAGTGGCTGGAATCACAGGTGGATGCAATGATCAAATTGGCGCCCATCCCGGCGGAATTCATCCTACCAGGAGATTCACTGGCAGGCGCAGCGCTTGATCTGGCACGCACAATTGTCCGGCGGGCGGAAAGGAGGGTGGCCGAACTGCTTGATCAGGGTGAAATTAAGAATAGAGTCTTGTTGTTGTATCTGAACCGCTTAAGCTCACTTTGTTTTGCAATGGAAGTATTTGAAAACGTACAGGCTGGAAAAACCACCAGCCTGGCAAAGGAAAAATGATCGGGACATTCATCAATGTCGCTGCCATCCTGATTGGCGGCAGCCTTGGCCTGCTTTTTGGGAGCCGCCTGCCCGAACGGTTGAAGTCCACCGTTATCACCGGGATGGGCCTCTTTACCGCCGTCACCGGCATAAAGATGTTCATGGAAACGCAGAATTCATTGATCGTACTTGGCAGCCTGGTCATCGGAGCGTTGCTGGGGGAATGGTGGAAAATCGAGGACGGTCTTCAACGTCTCGGTGAGCTACTCGAAAATCGATTCGGACGCTCCGAGAGTGGGAGCGGGCGGTTCGTTCGCGGCTTCATGACCGCCTCGTTGCTGTTTTGCATCGGACCGATCGCCATCCTTGGTTCCATCCAGGCCGGCCTGAATGGCGACATCAGCCTGCTGGTCATCAAGTCCGTGCTGGATGGGTTCGCTGCCATGGCATTTGCATCCACCCTGGGGGTGGGCGTGCTATTTTCAGCTGCCATGATCCTGGTTTACCAGGGAGGCATCACTTTGCTGGCAGCTCAGTTGAATGCGATTGTCAGCAAACCGATGATGGCCGAACTGACTGCCACCGGTGGTGTGCTGCTGCTCGGGATTGCCATCAGCCATTTGCTGGAAATTAAAAAGATCCGGGTGGGAAATTTTCTCCCGGCCCTGGCGCTGGCTCCGCTGATCGTATGGATAGTCAGTAAATTTTAGCGGGCATAAAATAAAAACAGGCAGAGGGCCGAAATGGCCTTCGCCTGTTTTTTTTAATTATTTGATTTTCTACTTGGCTGCCAGGGCGGCATCAATCGCTTGGGGCAATTGTCGGAAATTGGCAACCGCAGTTCCATTTACAAAGAGGCTGGGTGTGCCGGTAACACCCAACTTCTGGGCCTGCGCATTGTCATTCTGGATGACACTGGCGTACTTTTTGGCCTGGTAACATTGATTGAAGGCAGTCATATCCAGTTTTAAATTCTCGGCCATGGTAATAAGGCGTGCATCGGTAAAAAGGGAGGCACTTTCAGAGATTTGGTTGGCATAGAGCGTATCATGATAATCCCAAAAACGGTTCTGTTCACCGGCGCACAAAGCCGCATTGGCTGCGCGGTAGGAAGCGTCCGTGCCGTCATTAAGATCAATCACAAGGTAAAAATGAAAGGTGTAATAAACCTTGCCTGTTTCCACGTAATTCTGGATGATCTGCGGCTCGACATTCTGCGAATAATAAAAACAGGCTGAACAGCGAGGATCTGCATATAAATCTACTTTTACAAGTGCATTGGGATCCCCAAGGTGGTTATCATTTACCGTGGTATTGAAGACCTGCGGGGTTATGGAAACAACGGGAACGGGAGTGGCGTTTTCAGCTGTCTGGGTGGCGCTGGCAGCCATACGGGCATCATTCAAAGATGGCAGGATGAGAGCAAAAGTAACCACTAACGCTCCTGCAACTACCAAGGCGATAACAATGATTCGATTCCGAATTTGCTCGCGACGTCGACGTTCCCGGATTTCCTGGCGTTTACTCATGATAACTCCTAACTCCATTATTTTGAGAAGATTTTGCCATAATAGAGGCAGTTTGTCCAGTAAAAACCCCGTTTCCTTTTCGGAAACGGGGTTGCTCTTATCAGATATTAATTCTTATCAATGCTGCTCCAACCAGATGAGCATGGTTCTAAAGACCTCGGCCTTTTCCAACTCGTTGTGAATCTCGTGATACATGCCATCCCAGATCTTAAGGGAGACTTTATTTCCGGCTTTTTGAGCAAATTCCTGGCTGGCTTTGGCGGATGTGATCGGGTCAGCCGCCCCATGCATGAGCAATAATGGCAGGGGAAATTCGGCAGCGTGTTCCAACGCCCATAATCCAGATTCGTAGATCGTGACGAAGAGCCGGGCCGAGATCTTATCGTGCACCAGCGGGTCATTTTCGTAAGCGGCGACCACCGCCTGGTCATGGGAAAGTCCCTGGGTATTCAACTTGCTATGCTGGATAAAACCGGGAGCTATGCCGTTCATCAACCTGCCGAGCGTCACTTGCGAAGCCGGCGGATCGAATGCCAGTTTCAACCAGGGACCGGTTGCAATAATTCCGCGCAAATCCGGCTTACGACGCAAAGCATAGTTCAACACCAGGTTGCCACCCAGGCTGTGACCATAAAGGAAGCGTGGCAAGCCAGGATAACGCAGGTCCGCTTGTTGGGAAAAAGATGCGATATCATCCATCAGCGCATCATAAGACGGAGTATGGCCGCGCGGCCCGCCTGATTTGCCATGCCCGCGCAAGTCAAAACCAAGCATGGCGTACCCTTTTTCTCCCAGCGCAGCCGCGACATGGTCGTAGCGTGCCACATGCTCACCGTGTCCATGAACAAGCATGATGGCTGCTTGCGGGACGCCCTGAGGCGCCCACCCACGCGAGTACATTTCCAAACCATCCGATGATTTCCATTTCCATTCTGAAATATCCATTTTATTTGCCTCCGATTTTGTTCTCTAATTCACAGACAATCATACCATCCGTCTTGAGAACAATTCCTTGCAATTCTGTTCCCAGACCAACGGTTCATAAAAAGTTCCCAGAATCAGGCCAAGAAATCCAATACGAACAGAAAGTGCGCTGCACGCAATCAATTTATTCGCGCCCATCAATTCACGTGGGCACCTGCATCTTCTGAACATGAGCAGATACCATGAAAGCGTTGTAAATATTGATCAAATTGTCGCCTATTATGGAACCTGCAACTGGTAAACCGGGTACCGTTCTCCGGTTTCTCGAAAACCAATCTTCTTATAAAGGGCCAATGAAGATGAATTATCGCTCTGGGTATTGACTGTCAGGTGGTACATGCCGTGTCGCTCTGCCTGTTGAATCAAGTCAGCAACCAGGGCACGCCCCACTCCACGTCCTTGCAGTTCTGGCCGGACCGCCAACCTGGCAAGATGCGCCCCTAGCGGATTGCGCGTGCTGAGCTGATATCCGACCACCTGTCCTCCCGCCTCCGCCACTGTCGCCAGAACGGCCTGTGGATAAGCCAGTTGCAGGGACGAGAGCGAATTCTGCCAGAGAGGTTCGAAGGCAGATGCATCCACTTCTGCAACTGCCGGCAAGTCATATTGCAGCATGCCCCGGATCAAGAATCCGGCCGGCAAGGATAGATCCAATGAACCCTGTGCATCGCGTTCGAGCATGACAATATATTGGCGGTTTAAGAATCCGCTTGTTACCAGCAAAGTGCCATACCAATCCTGTAAAACGATGGCTGCAACTGTGAAACCCTGTTTGTGAGTCAAATCAAAACGAGCTGCATCCCAAAGCCTCCACCAGGAGTCTTCGAGCGGCAATTCCCCTGAGTTAACGAACAGCCGCACCCAGGCCATGGCTGGCGGGTCCGGTGGACATGCCAGGGCCGAAATAATCTGTCCATGATTCTCAAGCACAAAAAAAGGAGGAGAACCGATCCAATCCAACGGGTAGCGCCAATCCAAGTGACGATGGAGGGTTGGGCTGATATGCATCAAATTGGCAATCTGACGCTGATCAGTCAGTACCGCAGGTCGCACATGAACATCCACACCAACCATCATAGATGAACGAATAGAATTTTCTTCATTACGCGCTGCTTCATGCTTGGATTCTTGACGCCCGCCAATCCAGACTGCAGGGAAATGATAGCATCATAGAACTTAAAACGGCGCAGGTAGAGCATGGAAAGTTGTTGCATTACTTCGGCACGCAGATCTCCCTCGCCTGCCTTTTCCAGGGCTGCTCCTGCCTTCTGATAATAGTCCGTTGAATCTTTTAGCCGTTTGAGGGCTTGCAGGGCTGTAGCCTGGTTCGCCAGTGCCATGCCCTGCCGCCTGAAATCCTCCGAATCAGCGAAAATCTTCTCAGTTCCTTCGGCTGATTCAAAAGCTGCCTGTGCCTCACCGATACGTAACAAGGCCACAGACTGGTTATTCTTCATTTCGGCTGACATGAGAGCATCACCCGTACTCGCGTAGACGGATGCAGCCTCGGCAAATTCGCGGGCGGCCTGTAAGTAATTTCCCTCCTGATATGTCCGCCTGGCCAAATCAACAATTTCCTGTGAGGCAGGTGTATTCTCCATAATTAAAAGGTAATATCCAGCAAATCCTCAGCCACCGAGCGTAATTTTTGAGTGGACATGCCACTCAACTTCATCGCTAATTCAAGATATGGGCGGTTGACAGGTTTGCAGACAAAACTCTGTAATTCAGGAGTAAGTTGTATGAAGTCCTGAACCGCCTTCTGTTGTATCATCCACTGGCCAATGCGGCCAGTTTGATCGAAAATGGCCTCAATCTGACCACCAAGCAACGCTACCAGGCCTTCCAATTCAGGTAGCGGGATGGGACGCTCACCCAATTCATAGGCTTTCAATCGAGCAGTTGTCAGGCCGGATTGTTCGGAAAGCGTTTGCAACGAAAGGCTGGCGTTTTCGCGTTGCTGGCGTAGCAGCGCCCCAACCAGGCGTTGACGTATTCCTATTAGAGCCGGCAAGTCGATGGAACCGGTAACGGATTCATCGTCCGACATGGCGTCCTTACTCCAGAAATGGTGCAACGGCAAGTGGAGAGAGTACGCCAGCACTTCCAGTTCCGGCAGGGATGGGGCTTTTTGACCTTCTTCCCACGCACGCAAAACCCCGCTCGTTACCCCCACGAGTTTTGCGCATTCCGAAAGGTTCTTACGGGCCGCCAATCGGGCATCCCGAATCAAGACACCTAATTTTCTAGAACGAAGGGCAACTTGAACTTGTATGCTCATGGATTTTCCTCGCAATTTTTCGGAAATGGCAAAATTATTATAGCAGACAAAGCCGGGTAATAGTTATCGTCGTTGATGGGCCATTGCCATTTCGGCAGCCGTGGCTTCAAAAATATCCGCACCAAGTTTAAATCCGGCGGCTTCAAGCCGCGGGCCGAATAATGGTCGGATACCTGTCGCCTTGTGCTGGCCCACAGTCTTTCCCGATTCATCTACACCGGTCTGATTGAATTTGAAAATATCCGTCAAGACGATCACATCGCCTTCCATCCCGGCGACTTCTGCTATGGCTGTAATTTTACGCGTTCCATCCCGCAGGCGCGATACCTGAACGACCACATCCACTGCCGAGGATATTTGCTGCCGAACAATTTTTAGCGGTAAATCCATTCCGGCCATCAGTACCAGCGATTCAAGGCGGGAAAGCGCATCACGCGGCGAATTAGCATGAACGGTGGTCAACGAACCATCATGACCGGTGTTCATTGCCTGTAACATGTCGAAAGCTTCGCCGCCACGACATTCACCAACAACTAAGCGATCAGGCCGCATACGCAGAGAATTGCGCACCAACTCACGGACGCTCACCGCATCTCGCCCCTCCACACTTGCCAGCTTGGTCTCCAGGCAAACTACATGGTCCTGCTGAAGTTTAAATTCGGCAGAATCCTCATTAGTAACAATTCGTTCCTCTTCCGGGATGAACCCAGACAAGATGTTCAGAAATGTGGTCTTGCCCGATCCGGTTCCTCCAGAAATAATGATATTTAAACGACCCTGGACACAGGCTCGCAGGAAATCAGCCATAGCCGACGTCAGCGAATTCCCTTCGATCAATTGCTCGATCGTAAACTTTTCTTTTCTGAATTTTCGGATAGTGAGGGAAGCACCGTCCACGGCGCAGGGGGGAATGATTGCATTAACACAGGAACCATCCGGCAGACGGGCATCCACCATGGGGCTATCGGAATCGATATGGCGCCCCAAAGGTGAAATAATCCGCTCGATTATCCTCAAGATATGAAGATTATCCTCAAAGACCACGTTCGTCTGCTCCAAAAGGCCTTTTTTTTCAATATAGACTTTTTGGGGCCCGTTTACCATTATCTCGGTAACATCCGGATCATCCAGCAA
The DNA here is from genome assembly GCA_963772245.1 of uncultured Chloroflexia bacterium. Lineage (GTDB taxonomy): Bacteria > Chloroflexota > Anaerolineae > Anaerolineales > Villigracilaceae > UBA877. The sequence continues at coordinate 612,930 of CAVYWB010000005.1, forward strand.
CGATTGAATAGGGCCATAACCAGTAACCTCATCCAGAATATCGCGATGAAGGCTGGCCCGGATCGAGTCAGAAAAAGTTAATTTCGTCCTAGAGAGGGCTTCTTTACTATGATCTTCGACTACCGACCGGCGCATTTCCGGCGCGAGGTCAGTCCCGGTAAGGTCCTGGGTAACCGTCGTTATGAGATAATCGCGCAGCTTCCTGTAATCAGGAATAGATGCACCAGAAGCATCCGTGCCAGATACAGTCATTTTCCTTCCCTCTCCGGCGAATCCTTAATCTCGCTATCGGATAATACCCAGACAATTTCATCACGTAACACTGCAATAAAGCTGGCATGATACAAGATCTGGCCATCTGGTGAATAAATAACAGCATCGGTGACAGCCATAAACTTCTCCGGAAGATCCAGTTCATCCTTCAGGCGCCGGTCCTGGGCGATATGGATATTTCCATGAATCTGATGAGCGATTGTCTGGATCCAGACAGGTATGGGAGTTTTGGAAATAATATCTGTATAAAATTTGCCCTTGTCATCAAATTCAATTGTCATAATAATATCCTGAAAATTGTCACTGACGGCTATGTTTATCCATTTCGATCATCTCGTTGGCAGCTTGTTTTAACAATAGAATAGTCAAATCATTCTGCAACCTGGTAGCGAGAGGTTCATGACGATTATTTGCAACGGTAAAATTGTCGCCCATATAAGGCATGGTCGCTCGTATTGGCAGACCGATTCTTTTTTCCAATTCCGGCTTGGTCAGACCTTCCAATCCGACAGCGCGGTTTTGAAAGGCGTAGAATCGCAATGGATCCACTCCCTGGGCTTTGAGATATTCCAGGACCGTCAAAGTCAAATCAGCAGTTGTAAGGTCCGTGCTGAGAATCATGACATTGACATCCGCCTTCTGGATAATTGGTAAACTGATACGGGATAGGGAACGACCCAAATCCACAAATACAAAATCGTAAGATTCCAAAATCGCCCGAAGGATGTCTCCGACCCGGTCACCGGGTAACTGCCTGGCCGAATCAGGGTCCGGTGCGCCAGCCAGCAGGTGGAAATACCATCCCGAAACGCGCGGGAGATTATCCGTAAAATATGCCGCTGTCATTTGGTCAGGATCCAACCTGGCAGCTGTGATCAGGCTAAGATGTTCAGAATAACCTACAATATGAGCAATCGATCCAATCGGTAAGACCAGATCAATCAAAGCAACCTTTTTATCCGTCTTTTCACTCGCAAGGCACATGGCCGTATTGGCACACAAAGAGGATGTACCAGTTCCCCCTTTGGCGCTTAAGAAAGTGACCAGCTTGCCATGCTTCTTAGGTACATTTTGTTCTCCACCAATATAGCGTGGCAAAAGTTCCATTAATTTCTGTACCGTTTGACCAGACTTGACCAAATACTCACTGCAACCAGCCGCGAGCAGACCAGCCATCTCTTGTGGGTTCTCACGGGTACTCAATGCTATCATTGTCACTTTTGATGTCCGGCGGTCCTGCCGGAGGCGATTTACCAGTTCAAGGCCGGTCAGATCAGGCAAAACAGGGTCGAGGATAATAACACCGGGTTGATCTCTCCAGGCAGAAATCAAACCCTCCCGTCCCAGCGAAGCCGATAGAACCGAATAGCCGGTCTTGCCCAGCATGGCAGCCAAGTAATTACGGCTCGCAAAATCACCGTCAATCACCAGTACAGAAGCAAGCGTGGTTTCCATAGGCTAGCCTATTAGTAAACACACTGCACGCAAATCATCCTTCGATGGGAGGCATGAGGTAACCCAACCCGGATCGAGTGACAATATGCCTGGGTTCGTGGGGGTCACTTTCCACCTTTTGACGTAAACGGGCGATCGTGACCCACAGGATTTCCTTATCATCCCGGTATTCCGGTCCCCACACGCTTGTCAGTAATTCTTCGGCTGCCAAAACCTTGCCAATATTGTGGGTAAATTGAAGCAAGAGGCGGTACTCCGTTGCTGATAGATAGACCGGCTGTTCGCCCAGCCACACTTCGGCACGGGCAAAATCAATTCGCAGGTCCCCATGTGCAAAGAAACGTTCCTGGCCAATTTCGGAGGTTTGCGCTCTCCGCAGCACTGCACGAACACGCGCCAGCAATTCCATTATTGAGAAGGGCTTGACAAGATAATCGTCGGCGCCCACATCCAGACCGCGAACGCGGTCCTGTTCTTCCCCTTTGGCTGTCAGTATAATGATGGGCACGGTGGAGAATTGACGGATGCGCTGGCATGCAGTGATGCCGTCCATATGGGGTAACATTACGTCCAAAAGAATCAAATCCACAGGATTGGCAGAGAAGCATTCAACGGCTTCCTCGCCATCCATTGCCGTAAAAACCTGGTAACCTTCCGTCAACAGGTTTGCTTCGAGCAGGCGAAGATAACGAGGTTCATCATCTACAACGAGAATACGTACAGACATGGCTTCCTTCCTCAGGAAACATTCCTTTTATTAGTGGGCAACTCAATCATGAAAGTGGTCCCTTTTCCAGGAGCAGTCTTAACTGAAATCTCGCCACGGTGGGCCTGGATAATCTGCTTGCAAATAAAAAGTCCAAGCCCGGTGCCACGTTTGCTTGGGTTGCCAGGAACACGGTAGAAACGCTCAAACAGAAAAGGTAAATGTTCAGATGGAATGCCCGGTCCCCGGTCCGAAAAATTGACGATCTGTTTTTTTTGTTCCACCTTAAGCGAGATAGTAATCCTAGAGCCAGGGGCATATTTAATGGCATTTTCAAACAGATTATCGAAGACCTGCGCCAGATGGACACTATCACCTTGAATGGGTGGGGCTTTCACGATATTCTGAACGATCTCAAGGTCCTTATACCGGCTCTGCGTACGAAGTATTACATCCCGAAGGAGTGAATCCAACCGGACGGGTTGAAATTCCATCGGCATGGTACCGCTTTGCAAACGGGCAGAATCGAGAATGCGGTCAATCAGGGTCACAAGATGATCAGATTCTTCGTCAATAATATTCAAGAATTCCCGTTGGGTAGCAGGATCCCAGACTGTATCGGAGCGAAGGAGTGAGGTAGTATAGCCTTTTATGAACCCGAGAGGCGTGTGGAATTGATGTGATATGGTGGCAATGAAATCATCCTGGAATTGTGCGCGCTGACGGGCTATCTCGAGCTGGGTCTGACTTTCTTTCAGAGACCTATTCTCAAAAATATTGTCCGTTTGAACGGCTGCCAGGGTAGCCAACGGGATTTGGTCAGCAGTATATTCCGGCCCACCGAATCTAACAAAAACAATTGCACCTTTCCCTGTTGGAAGGTTGAGGGGTAAACCAAGCAAATAAGGTTTATCAATACGGTCAGATGAAGAAGAACCTGATGGGGTTACAACCGTGATTTTACCGGTAGCAACAACCTGATTAGCAATCTCTTCCCCCCAAGAAACTTCGGCTTCCTTACTACGCCCCCGGCCTACTCCGCGCGCATAGACGGGTTCAGGTAATGCACCGGCCGTTTCGATCAAGTAGATGGCAAGGTTATCAAAAACAAATGTCTTCCGGAGCGTAAGAAAAAGGGAATTGAGAGCTTTCTTCCAATCGTCTTTGGCGATGGAATCGCTCAGCTTTGTAAATAATTCCAGCGTTTCGTCATCCATAGCAATCCCTTTGAAAAATGTTTCAAGGAACTGGTATCACTGACAGAAGTGGGAAGGAGAATGTGGAACCCTGTCCTTCTCCGGACTTGACACTTACATTTGAACCATGCGCGCTGACAATCTCTTTGACCAATGCCAAACCCAGACCGGTACCACCATAACGCCGGGTGGGAGAAGCATCCAATTGGTGGAATGCTTCAAACACTTCCTCCAACCGGGCTGAGGGAATTCCAATTCCAGTATCAGTCACGGTGATAACTACGAGTGTATCAGATTCTTTCGAGATGGAAAGGTTCACATGGCCGCCTGAAGGTGTAAATTTAATGGCATTGTCAATCAATTGGAGGATAACCCATGAGATTTTCTCCTCGTCCGCCTGGACTAAAGGAATATCGGGATGGATGTTGTAATTCAACTCCACATTCCGATCACGAGCCTTGGGACGCGAATAATTAATGATTTCACTCGTTACTTTATTCAGGTCTACTGGTTTCAGACGCAAAGTCATTTCTCCCCGGGCTGCCAGTGAGAACAAGATGAGACTGTCTATCAGGCTTTCCAACCGACCAGTCGCACGCTGACTGATTTGCAACGCATTCTTCTGATCTTCACTGAGTGGCCCTAGCGCACCGGTTGAAAGTAATTCCAAATAGCCCTTGACATGAGTAAGTGGCGTGCGCAGTTCATGGGAAATGTTGGCAACAAAATTCGCTTTCATTTGGTTCAATTCGGAGAGCTTGCGCAGGGCGGTCTGCAACTCAGCCGTCCGTTCCTCAACACGATGCTCCAGGAAACGATTGGCAACTTCGAGGGCATTCCTTAATTGAATAATTTGCTCAGTAACCGCGTGATCAATTTGGCGGCGGGTGAGCAGTTTGAGTTCTATCAAAGCCTCTCCCAAAAGGCAACGCTGTCCAGCCTCTTGCTTCTCTTTCTGGTAAGCCAGAGCCTTTTGTAGATCTGTATCCGAGATTTGGCCTGCCTGAACGAGGTGTTCTCCCAAACGGGGCACCAGGACTTCAGGCGTCAGTGGCATGTTCATCTTTGCATCCTCAAGATTGCCAGACCCATTCACCTTCAACCATTGTTGCAATTGGCTGGATGGCATATAGTTCGGCTGGATCACAGGAAAACGGGTCGGTCTCGATAACGATCAAATCTGCCAGAAAACCGGGAGATAAAATCCCGAGACGGTCATCCATTCCGGCGGCGTAGGCAGGACCGCTGGTAAATCCTGCCAGGGCTGCACTGACCGGAATACGCTGTTCCGGGAACCAACCATCCAATCCGGGGGAACCGTCTGCGCGGCGCCTGGTGACAGCTGCATGCAATCCATGAAATGGATTGGCGTTTTCAACCGGTGCATCCGAACCAAAAGCCAAGCATGCCCTATTTTGTAATTGGCTGGCCCAGGCATAAGAAAACGCGGCACGCTGCCCAAGCAGCCGGTCTGCCATTAGCATATCTGAAGTAGCGTGGATCGGCTGCATGGATGCAATAATACCCAAACCGGCCAGACGTCCGACATCCTCCGGAAGAATGGTTTGAACATGTTCCATGCGGTGACGCAAAGCCGGCAAAGCATGCTCCCGTTCATACTTCCGCAAAATGGCAAATCCATCCAAAACCTCGTGGACAGCCCTATCACCAATGGCGTGGACTGCCAAGCTCATACCGCAAGTGGCTGCTTGGCAGCCATATTCAAAGACATTTTCAGCCTTCAACAATAGAATACCACAATTCTGCGGCTCGTCAACATATGGAACCACCATGGCACCAGTGTGCGTACCGAGGGCGCCATCCGCAAACAACTTTATCGAACCAATCCGTAGAAAATCATCTCCAAAACCGCTGGATAGACCAAGGGCAACCGCTTGGAGAATTAATTCTTGAGGAAAGGATTTTAACACGCGCAGACGCAGGAGCTCACGCCCGTGCAAAAGCTGCAATGCCATAAAACAGAGGCGCCCATCAAAATCATGCACGCCAGTGATTCCCATACTCCACAATTTCGGAATGATTTGCTGGAAGACCTTCGCAAGCAATTCAGGAGTAGGTTCGGGTATAACCTTCTCAACCAAATTAAGCGCCTCCTCAAAGAGGATGCCAGTCGGCTCCCCGTGTTCATCACGTTGGATGAGCCCATTTGGTGGATCAGATGTGAAAGCAGTAATCCCGGCCAACTGGAGGGCGGCACTATTCACCCATGCGGCATGCAATGATCTTGCAGTCAAATAGACCGGGTTGCGAGGCGCCAGCACGTCCAGTTCAGCCGCACCAGGCCATTCGCCTCCCCAACTATTCTGGTCCCAGCCATGCCCAAGCAACCATTCCCCGGGTGGCGTTTTAGCAAGGCATCCGGCCAACTCGTGAAGGATTGCCTGCCTGGACCGCCCATCACAATCAAGCGCCTGCAGACTACGAGAATATTCCTGGAGGTGAATATGGGCATCTATCAGGCCGGGTAATATTACCCGCCCTCCCATATCCTCACGCGTGACATTTTCAAATGCTGTCAGAAGTTCTTCCCCGCCCACCGCAACCAACCTCCCAGAATCCACAACGAGCGTCGATGCCACAGGGTGGTTAGGTTCGAGTGTATAAATGTGGGCATTGTGGATGAGTTTCATAATTATCCATGTGGGAAATAGGGTGCTAATACCTGTCCATCACTCATTCAATAACCGTTCCAGCAATACGTTCAATTCCTCATCAGAATAATAGTGGATGGTAACTGTGCCCCCCTTGGGACCGGAACGCAGGGAGACTTTTGTCCCCAGACTTGTGCGCAGACGTTCTTCCAATTCAGCCACTTCGGGGACGACCGTCGGTTTCGATTTGCGGGAAGGTCTCTCTCCCGAAAGTTTACGCACCAACTCCTCAGTCTGGCGGACATTCAGGTCACGCGCTGATTAAGGTTCGCAGTGCAGCCACCTGGGCCTCCGGCGAGGGAAGCGCCAGCAGGGCTCGGGCGTGGCCTTCCGAAATACACCCTTCGATAAGGGCATTTTTTACTGGATCGGGCAATTTGAGAAGCCGGAGGGTGTTGGTGACTGTTACGCGGCTTTTTCCCACACGCGCGGCGATTTCTTCATGAGACAGGTTAAAATCTTCAGAGAGTTGGCGATACGCTTCGGCTTGTTCCAAAGCAGACAAATCTGAACGCTGCACATTTTCAATAATTGCCAGTTCCAGACGCTGCTGATCGGTGGCCTGGTGGACAAGGACGGGCACTGTGGCCAGTCCGGCCAACCTGGCAGCCTGTAAGCGGCGCTCCCCGGCAATTAATATATAGCGTCCCTGCATGTCACCAGGTGTGACAATCAGCGGCTGAAGAACTCCATGTTCCCTAACAGAGGTGGTCAAATCCTGTAATTCATCAGGATTCATCAATCTGCGTGGTTGACGCGGATTGGGAAGAACCTGATCCACCGAGACCAACATGACGCCGTTCTCTGCCAGCGCGTTTTCTCCCCCCGGGATGAGCGCTCCCAATCCCCGACCAAGTCCGGATTTCTGTGGCATAGGTTCCTCCTTATTGCTTATCCGATAAACCGGAAGAGTTCCCATGAAAAAACGGGTATCCCCCATGCGGATCTTCCATATATTTTCGGATAGATACTTAATCTAATCTATTCTACACTTTCTGTAAATGTGATGCCATCAGCCTTCAGGAACTCACGGGCCAGCGCTTCATATGACCTGGCAGCAATCGAGCCGGGTGCATAGACCGAAACTGGCAGGCCGTAGGAGGGAGCCTCCGCCAGACGCACACTGCGCGGAACAATGGCTTCGAAGACCTGCCCAGGGAAATACTTGTGAACTTCAGCTACCACGTCCACGGAAAGATGTGTCCGGCCATCGAACATTGTCAGGATCACTCCGCGCACTTTCAGCCCAGGGAAAAGAGCTGAACGGACACGTTGAATGGTGTGGGTCAATTCTCCCAGCCCTTCCAGCGCCAGATATTCACACTGAACCGGAATCAAAACACCATCCCGGGCAGCCATCAGACCATTGATCGTCAACAAACCCAGGGACGGTGGGCAGTCTATCAGGATATAGTCATAGCGGTCCACCAAAGGTGCCAGGGCCTGTTTTAACTTGGATTCACGGCCCAATTCATTGACCAGTTCGACTTCCGCCCCAGCCAAGGCAGGTGAGGATGGCAGCAAGGCCAGCTTGAGACGCGGATTTTGGAGTAAAAGCCCATTTGCGGGAGCACCGCCCAAAAGCGCTTCATACGTGCCACCCTTGACAGTGTGTTTATCAATTCCAAGCGAGGAGGTGGCATTGGCCTGTGGATCAGTGTCAACGATCAGAACACGCTGTCCAAATTGAGCCAGATAGGCTCCAAGATTGATGGCGGTAGTGGTCTTGCCCACTCCGCCCTTCTGGTTGACAAGCGTATGAATGCGGCCCACTACAATACCTCTACCAGGCAGGATTGAATTTCTTCCAAGTTGGGAATGCCATCCAAGCCACGACGGGCAACCGAATAAGATGCTAGGTGAGTGGCGAATTGGGCTGCGATCCAGGGATCATGTGTAACAGAAAACCGCCAGAAGAATGCCGCCGCAAAAATATCACCGGCGCCAGTGGGATCAACCTCCGCAATCTTCAAGGCTCGGAACCTCCGTAAATCGCCGTTCCAATAGAGACGCGCCCCACCAGCGCCTTCCGTCACGGCCAGGATTGGGCAGGCATTAGCCATGGCTTCGATCTGCTCTTCATCTCCATCTACATCTACAATACTAAGCACTGCTGCATCTGCTTTTGCCAGGGCAGACAAAGCTTCCGGCCAGGAACCGGCATGGACTCGCCCGTCGCCATCCCAGGTGCGCAGCCAGCCCTGGGGGGTCAGCCCAACCATGGAAGTTGGGAATTTCCCATCCGCCAAGGATTTGGCCTCACCGGCAATCGGCCCGACATGCACAATGGGCGCAACCCGCCAGACGGAAGGGATATTTTCATAGTGGAGGTCCGGGGCAAGATGGTGGATGATCTGTCGCCGGCCTTCGGGTAGATAGACATTTTCAAAAGTGGTGCTTTGTTCCGTTGCCAAATTAAAGACCTGGATGTCGTCCAGCACATCCTGGGCTGCTTCCCGCCCATATGCAGTGACCACTCCCACACGCAAACCGAGCGCACGTGCCGTCAGGGCAGCATATGCGGCTGTGCCACCCAGTCGCGGGCCAGCGGGCGTGAGGTCACAAGCGATATGACCGATGACCAGATAGTCCACCGGGGTGAGGGTGACGGCATTTTGCATGGGTAAATTATACCTGACCGGGAGGGTTAGCGGATGGTTGAAACCCCGATTTTTTGGGGGTTTGCGCGATTGTTGATTGAAAACAACGAGCAACAAAAAAGGGATGAGAGAGCAGAGGGTGGGGAAAAGAAAAAAGTCAGGGAGGAAAAATGCGATTTGGTACAGAATTTGGGGTGGTTGGGAAGGTTTCTAGCGGAACGGGATAATGGAGGGAGGCTAGGGCGGGAGGCGGGGAGGGGTTTTCGAGCAGGTTTTGGGCATTTTAAGAGTTTTGGTGCAAAGAGGCAGCCCAGATGAAGAGGTGGACGGGCGTTTCCGAGGAATTTTGAAGGAATTGATCCTCCTGAAAGGCGGTCAGGGCTAGTATTTTTAAGTCGTTTTCAGCGAAATTTTTGCAAAAAAATCGAATAGGACTGCCAATAATAAGGGGGCAGTCCTAAATAAAAATAAATACCAGGGGTTATTATTAGTTGCTTAATCGAATCTGGCGACCGGCCAGTCGAGACAAGTCAGATCGATTTCGGAACGATGGTGACTTTGCGGGCGGGTTCTTCGCCGATGGACTGAGTGGCAACTCTGGGATGATCGCGCAGTTCGAGATGAACGACTCGCCGCTCTGAAGCGGGCATGGGTTCGAGAACCTGGCGGCGGCCGGTCTTAATAGCCTGGTCGGCCATGCGATTAGCCATCTGGCGCAACTGCCGTTCGCGGCGGGCCCGATAGCCTTCCACGTCGACAACCACCTGCACCCAATGCTCAACCTGCTTGCTGACGATAAGGTTGACAATGTATTGCATGGCATTCAGGATCTCTGCCCGGCGACCAATCAGGACACCCAGGTCGTCACCATGAATATCCACCAGGACGGGTCGCTGGCCTTCTTCGTCCGGATCGCCATAACGGACTTCGATACGGGCCTGAATTTTCATCTTTTCCAATAATTCGGCCACGGTCCGGCGGGAGACGAACAGGAGATTGTCATCCAGTACGCTGAAATCCGCTTCAGTGACTTCGGCGCCTTCCATCGACCTGGGTTGAGGGGTGACCGGGAGGGCATCCGGTTTGTACTGCTTTTCCGATTTTTCCGGCTGCATGTCGGCCGCGGCTCCAGTTTGGGGTTGCCTGACGGTCAAGCGGACACGCGCCTGCCGCCCGCCAATGCCCAGCAAACCCCGGCTGCCTTCATCCAACACTTCCACATCAACTGCAGATTTGTTCAACCCGAGTTCGATCAAACCCTGTGCGATGGCTTCATCGACATTTGGCGCAATCTTTTCAAGGATGGTATGTTCGTTCATTTTTTCCTCGTAGCCAGCGCCGGAACGGGTTTCTGACCAGGAAGTAACGCACGCCAGTTAACCTTTCCCAGAAGTGCGTACTGCGCAATACCAACCAGGTTACCGGCTATAAAGTAAACCGAAAGGCCGGAAGCAAAGGTCAGGGCGAAGTAACCGAGAAGAAGGGGCATATAAATTGCCATCATCTTACCCATCATGGCACCCTGGTCGCCCGGGTTCGTCGAAGTCGGCATGGTCACTTTGGACTGAACATACGTTGTGGCTGCCACAATTAAAGCCAGCACCGGAATGCCGTAACCGAACATATAGACACGTTCCGGCTGGCCCAGGTTCATCCAAAGAAAACGGCTATTAAGTGGGACTAAATCACCAACATGGAAGAAAGGATAAACTGTGCGCGTGAGGATGAGCAGCTGCAAAGGCGAAGCGGCAAGAGCCCGCATGATGCTCTGGTACAGCCCAAATATGATAGGAATCTGGATCAAGGACGGCAGACAGGAGGACATGGGGTTATAGCCAATATCCTTGTAATATTTCATCTGCTCCTGGGCCAGTTTTTCCTTGTCATCCTTGTATTTTTTCTGGATATCCTGCCATTCCTTGGAATTCTGCATTTCCTGCATTTTTGTGGAACCTTTGATCTGGGAGGCCATCAAAGGGTGCGTTATCAGGCGGATAAGGATGGTGAACAGGATTATGGCAACCCCGAAGTTTCCACCAATTAGCTTATAGATGAAAAGCAAAGCATTTGTAAAAGGGGTAACTATGATTGTTTCCCACATACATCACATCCTATTTGGGAGGTATGAACGACCATTTGGTCGCTCCGGCAGCATCGAGGGCCACAAGAACCGGGTCGGTGCTGGCAGTACTGGTGGGCGCAACCAGGGCAAGGGTCTCGGCGGCCACAGGAGTGGCGTACACCTTCATGGTCGTGGAGAGCGAAATGGTCTGGAGGATCTTGCCCGTTGGGTCAATGAAATAGACCGTCCCGGCTTCAGTTCCAACAACTATCTTACCATCGTAGATACATGGTGAGCCAACGATGGCTCCATTCAAATTCTGTTCCCAGAGTTTGCTTCCGCCGGAAACCGGATAGGCGACGAGCTTGCCATTGGCATCACCAACATATAAATTGGTGCCATCTGAGACCGGGCCTGCCCAGATCCAGGAGGTAGCCGGTTTGGACCAGAGGGTTTTGCCGGTCGCAGTGTCGAGGGCATAGAGGGTCCCACCATACGTTCCAATGAAAAGCTGATTGGTGCTCCCCAGTACAGGGGAACCCAACACGGCTCCATCCAGGACCTGCATCCAGACCTGTTTGCCGGTTTTGGCATCAACGGAGTATACTTTTCGCCCGAGGGTGCCAAAATAAATATCAGTTCCATCCGAAACGGGCGCGCCCCAAATCGACTGGTCAGCTTCAAATGTCCACTGGAGTTGCCCCTTCAGGTCCAATGCGTAGATGTTGTAATCTGCGTTGGGAGCATAAATCATACTATTGACAACCAATACACCACCATACCAGCGATCATGGGCACCTGTGAACTGCCAGGTGGATTGGCCGGTCTGCGGATTAATGCTGTACAGTTTCTTGTCGAAACCGCCAACAATCAACTGTCCGTCAGGGGTCAGGACAGGGGTGGCATAAAAGGGGTTGGCGGCGGAAGATGAACTGGGAAAACGCCAGACTTGCGCACCGGTCTGCAGGTTTACTGCGTAGACATATGGGCCTCCGGCGAGATAGGCATTCTTGGTATCTGCAGTCAAGGCAGACCATGACGAGGCAGTCAGTCCGGCTGCACAACCGCTTAACACCACAGCCAGTGGCAGCAAGAGGCCAATCAAAACGAGGTATTTTTTCTTCATGGAGCAGTTATTCTCCTATACAACGGGGTCGAAACCCCCGGGATTGAACGGATTACAACGCAACACCCGCCAGATCGCCTTGATCCCGCCTTTTAACACACCGAACTTGTAGATCGCCTGATATCCATAATGTGAACAGGATGGGTAGAAGCGGCAGGTATCGGCAGGCAAGGCCTTAGAAAAAGTCATCTGGTACAAGCGGATGAGACACAGAAGCGCCAGGCGCGGCCAGTTCCAAACGGTGCGAGGCAGGTCACGCAGGCGTGGTTCATTGGAATAATCACTCGGCAGATGTTCCGGTGTCATGGGTTTGAATAAGGAGACCGGCTCGCTTGAGCAGAATGACTAAGGCTGCGGAGGCTTGCGTGAGGTCGACATCAGGCAAAGGTGAACGGGCAATCAGCAGCAAGTCGGACCCGGAGGCAGTTTGTCCCAAAAGCTCTTTCATCGCTGCCCGAAGCAGGCGCTTGGCCCGATTGCGTTTGACTGCATTCCCGACGGCCAAACCAGCGCTGACCCCCACCCGTACACCCACCTGGTCCGATTTCATAACATACAAAACAACAAGCGGGTGGGCATACGATTTGCCGGAACGCCGCACCCGCTTAAAATCGGTTGACCTGGTCAGGCGAAAGCAGCGTTTCACCTGCAGCTCGCATCATCCTGAGTCCACGTTATTCCGCCGGGATGCAGAACTCCTACCAGCGGACGTGCTTAACATGATTGTTGCTGCGGACGGTCAGGCGAAGGCGACCTTTCAGCCGCCGCCGCTTAAGCACAATGCGGCCATCTGCAGTGGACATGCGCTGGCGAAAGCCGTGCACACGTACGCGCCGGCGAATCTTGGGTTGATAAGGACGTTTTGTTGCCATTAACTAACCTCGAAAATAATTATTAAAACTCCAAACAGCGGCTTCACCGCCGGGGTTTTCGATTGCCCGGCCTGCTTACAGGATAGGGACGGGTGGCAATTATAACTCATGCGGGGGGATTCGGTCAAACTACTTTATTTTAGGCTTAGAAACATCCTGAGGAATAAGCGGAATGATCAGGTAAAAGGTGCTTCCTTGGCCAAGCGCACTCTCCACCCAAACCTTGCCTCCATGCAGTTCGGCTATCGACCGGACAATGGCCAAACCCAGGCCGGAACCACGCTGGGCACGCGCTTCACGCTGGCTGCCGCGGAAATACTTCTCAAAGAGGCGAGGCAGATCCGCCGGTGCAATACCAATACCGGTATCCTGCACTTCAAACTGGAGACCCTGCGGGACAGGTTTACTCCGTAAAGTGATCGTACCATGCTCGGGGGTGTATTTAATGGCATTCTCCACCAGGTTATAGACCGCCTGCTGAAGCAGAGCCCGGTCGGCTTCGATCGTTTCCGGCAAGCCAGGCGAGGCGACCTGGACCAGTTCAATATTCTTCTGGTCTGCGATCATCTGGAGCGATTCCATGACTGCTTTAATGATGTCCATGACCACGGTTTGTTCCACCTGCAGACCCACCCCGGCATCAATCCGGCCCAAATCGAGCAGATTGGTGACCATGTGGGACATACTTTCCACACCAATAACTATTTTCCCAACATAGCCTTGTTGCTGTTCATTAAGTCCACCCACCATTTCAAGCATGGTGGCGTAACCGCGTATCAGTGTCAACGGGGATCGTAAGTCGTGGCTGACGGAGGAAACGAAATCCGATTTCAATGCGTCGAGCTCTTTGAAGTGGGTCACATCCCGCATCACGCAGACACGCCCCACTGGACGGCTGCCTGCAATAATCGTGGAGGCGGTGGCGAAATATACCTTGCCATCCGGCATGACCAGCTCAGCAGATTTATTGCCGCTGTCCACTGCCTGCAATAGGTCGCGCAACTCCGGCTGCGCGATGATATCGTCGACAGGCAACCCTTCCGATGATCCCGGCTTAACCCCAAGCGCTTGTTTTGCGGCAGGGTTGGTAAGGATAAGCCGGTTTTCCTGGTCCGTGACGAGGACAGGATCAGGCGTCGAAGCAAGAATGGCTCCCAGGCGTTGCCTGGCAACTTCGGCGGTCCGGAGGAGCCGGCTATAAGAAACCAATGCAATAACCGCAACTATCAAACCTAAAAGAACCAACCAGCCTACCCAGCCCAGGATGGGAACAGGTAAGTTGAAAGAGAGGTGGTTGGATAAAAATGTCAGGATAGGATTCATGGCGTCCGGCTAAATTATTATACTTCTTACAGAAAATATCCCGCCATTTCCTCCATAACAAATTGATTACAAAAAAGCCCCCTCATCTGGAAAAGCCGGACAATTGAAACCATCCGTGCAAGTACATCAAGGCACATGATGGGAATAACAGATTATTTTTTTCTTTCTCCCGGAGAAGCTTTTGGACAGTGCCTGTGACGCATTTTGGCAAGGTGCAATCATTTTCATCAATACCAGGAGATCCCGAATAGTTTCTCCTGCAAGCCAGCGAGGTTGTTGGAAAATGAGAGGATCAGACCGGGTCAGCAGGATTCACAGACCGGTCTCGGAATCGGGGAAGATGGGATTCTGTGCGTAGAAGCCACGGTAGTTCTCCGGCAGCAAACCGGCAATATGGCGCATCACCAGGTCCGCATTGCGCTGACGGGACTCGCGCCGGTCGGCCCCCTTGCCTTCGACCGGCGGTAGGGAGATCGGCTTGCCAATGCGCATCTCCAACTGCGGGCGTTTGCCTTTGGAAGCTTTCTGAAAGAAATCATCGGTTGTGCCAATAATGGCGACAGGAACAACCGGCAGACCGGTTTCCTCGGCAATAAAAGCGATGCCCGGTTTAGCCGGCTGCATGCCTGGCTTGTGCGAGCGCTCCCCCTCGGGGGCAATCAAAAGAGGAGAGCCACTGCGCAACGCGGCGACAACTCCTTCAACGGCGGCACGATCATAATCGCCTCGATGGACCGGGATGCCACCCCACATGCGGGCAAGGATGTTCTGCCCGGGCCGGTCCCAAACATCCGAGGCACCCAAGGCTTCCAACTGCTCCGGCCAGAACACACCCACAAAGGGCGCTTCGAAGAGGGAGACATGGTTGATAGCCGCGATGTAAGGCTTTCGCAACGGCACATTGTGTTTACCAGAAATCTTAACCGGAGCGAGGATATGAAAAAGCAGGCGAAGTACAAACCGTATAAGAGGCCGGGCCAGCCAGCGCCGCCACCATGCCAAATGATATTGTTCTACCGGCATAAGGCCTCCACTTTCGCAAAAACTTCATCTGCATTCAGCTTGTCAGAATCAAGGATAATGGCATCCTTGGCAGCCCGCAAGGGCGAGAAGGCGCGGGTCGAGTCGATCTCGTCGCGCATGCGTACTCCGGCCAGAATCTGGTCATAATCCGCCTTTCCCCCACGATCGACGATCTCTTTGTATCTCCGGCGGGCGCGTTCCTCGGCCGAGGCATCCAAGTAAATCTTCAGGTCAGCTTCTGGTAAAACGACCGTGCCGATGTCCCGTCCCACCATGACAACCCGCCCACGCAATCCGATGCGACGCTGTTGGGAGGCAAGTGCCTGCCGAACACCGCGATAGGTGGAGACCGGGGATACATTGGCTTCCACTTCCGGGGTACGCGTTTCCCATGTAATATCAACACCTTCGGCGATCACATCGCAGACCCGGCCATCCTCCTGCGAGGACGGCAGTACATCAATCTGGACCGTTTCGGCCAGGTGTATCACGGCGGCTTCATCCTTCACCTCGATACCATGCTGGAGCGTGACCCAGGTGACGGCGCGGTACATGACGCCGGTATCAAAAAAGAGATACCCCAGAGAATCAGCCAACCTTCGCCCCAGCGTGGATTTGCCCGAAGCTGCCGGGCCGTCAATGGCAATGATATTGGGTACGGGCATAGGAATATGCAATCAAGGAATCAAGGCGCTGGCGCAGTATTCTGACTATCAATCATCAGGTCGCTGCGCACCCATAGGATGACGCTGTCCTGCTGCAGCGGCAACTGGCGGTAAATGAACCATTTCAATAAATCCGATGCAGAGGCTTTATCCCAGGCGCCTGTTTCATGCAATACCAGCGGTTCCCCGCGATATTTCACCGACAGACTCAGGTCACCGGATGGGGTAATAATCAATGCAGGAGTGGAGTCTGGAGCCAGAGAACTGACATCCTGCAACTGCCAGTAGCGAAACAGCCAATGCAGTGCTGGAGAATCTTCGTTGAGAATAGTCAGTGGCAATTGGGCCGCATCGCCACGATTCAGATCCGAAATCTGGGTGGCAACATTAAGCAATACATCCACCCGGCCGGTAGGTGGCTCGGGCTGCCAGAGTTCAACGGTCAACGGCTGGCGCAAACCGGCGGCGCCGGTCGTCATGGCAATTGTGAAGAGCGTCAATACGATCACACCGCCCCACACCCCCCCAAGCCGTGCCACAGCGACAGACCAACCCGTTCCCACCAGTAACATACTCAGAACAATCAGAAGAATCACGGCAGCCAGCAGCCACAGACGGGTATGCGCCACGTCATTGCCCAAATCCATATTGGTGACACTGGCAAGATTGAGCCAGCCAAAAATCACGAAGGCCACAAGTACCGCCGTTGTGCCAGTCACTTCCCAAAGATTTTTCCCAGCGAAGTCAAAATGCCGGCCCAATTCAAGCCCCGTCAGAGCCCAGAGGGGCAGGAGCGCCCACACCAGATCACCGGTCTGCTTACCGGGATAAATCAAGGCCAGCAGAAGCGCCGCCAGCGCCCAAATCGAAAGGCGAAGAATATTGGTATCCTTCTTCAATATTCCGCGCACCGCACAAATAATGCCGAATATCACCGGCATGATTTCATAAGCCGGAAGTGCAAGCAACGGTCGCCATATTTGGACATCCGAAAGAGTGTACCAACCTTGCAGAAAAGTTCCCAGCGAGGCAACAAATGCCGGCAATCCTTTGGGGGAAAGGAAGAACAGACTGCCGCCGAAAATGATGGTCCCGAGCGCCCAGTAAATCGCCTGCCACATTTCCTGCGGGCGGAAGTGTGCAGGACTCGGACCCGGCTCCGGCGGCGCGGTTTTGTCCCCATCCTGTGCGGGAGTTTTCCTCCCGAGACCCGAACCGAATGCCCAGGCCAGCCCCAGACCCACCAGACCCAGCCAGACTGAGGGGCCAGAAAGGAGCGCCAGGCTGGCAAAGAAGCCGGAGGCGGCGCGGCGGCCGGCCATCCACAACTGCGCAGTGAGAACAAGACAGGTGATCGCCAGCATGGGCCCGCCAGCCAGGCGCGACATTGCAACCAAGCCGGGATCAATCGCCAACCCAAACGCCAGAACAAGCGCCGGGATGCGTCCGATCCGTTCCCGCAAGGGCCAGGCTGCTAAAACCAACGCGCAACCCGCCAGAGCCGGCCAGAAACGCGCCAGGAAGTTCGTCGGACCGAATATATAAAAAAGAATGGCAGTCAGGTGAACATAGGCTGGGTTAGGACCAATGGCTGGCTTAAGACCCTGGATAACCCGCAGGGCCTGGAGAGCCCAGCCGGCTTCATAATCTGATAATGGCAACACACCGAGTTGCACGAAACGCAATCCAATAGCAATGGCAAGCGCCAGTGCATAAAAAGCATGTTCAAGGGTTGGTTCAAATTTATTCATAGGGATATATTTTACTGCGTATCGCAGTACTCTGTAGTACCGTAGTAACAACTCAAGTCGTTGCTACGGTACTTCGCCCCTCCAGGACTGCGTCCTTACGGGACTTCGTATACCACAACCTGTCCCTGCCGGAAGACTTGCTTGAGATGCTGTTGGAAAAGAGCATCGTTGATATGATAATCCCGCCGTTCCAGCGTCCCGATCACCACGTAGCGGATATTGTACGTGGCAATGATTTCGGAAACGACATCCCAACTATTCGCGTTATACAGGCAGCTGATATCGTCGGAGCGCATCCGCCGTGAATCATAAGAATCCTGATCCTTACAGGTCAAGTCCGTAATTGGGGATACCTGCTCATCGACGCTGCCGCGCCACTGCCATTCATGGTACCACCACCCCAATACGGTGGGATCGCCGGAATAGACTGACATGCGGGCATAGTCGGTATAAGAGGAGGTTTTATTAAAAGCCTCAACGATCACACCTTCCGGTGCATTCAACAGCCAGCGAGCCGCAGCGGCATCGTCCGGGTATTGGTTCTGAAATAGCTGCGAGCCATCCAACGTCCAGACGCGCGCAGCGGTCTGCAAGGCAGCCGGATCCCCGGCCGCCTGCGCTGCTTTCAAATTTTGAATAAAAGCAGGCAACTGAAAATCATCCGTTTTGGCAGGCAGGCCAAAGACCGGATAAGCCAACGCCATGACCAGCACAACCAGCAGGCTGATCCTGAAAACCCAACCCCAACCAGCGCGCAGCTTCTGCCAGACCACCGCCACGCCAAAAGCCGCTACGAGGCTCCACATCCACCAGGCCTGGTAATAGAACTTGAAAATAGTATTCATGCGATTTACGAATAAATCACGCAAGAAGACAAATTCAGGCGCAATGACGAGCACAGAACCAATGGCAATAAGCAGCAAAACGAATGGTAAGGGGTGGCCAACCAGTGATTCCCGAGGCTCATCCGTCTGCGATTTCCGGTTTTCGGCCCCGGTCAGCATTGCCAGCGCCAGGCCGAGCAGGGCCACCAAAGTCAGCAAGCCACCTATATAAGAAAGGCGGCGCAGGGAAGTGAGGGTGAAACAAAGCATAACGCTGCCCGAGCACTCCGAGGCCAGTAGCCCTGAGACCAAACCGGGTTTTAGCCACAGCGCAAGAAACGCCAAGGCCCAAGAGAAAATCCACAGAAAAAGCACCAGACCGGCAGCCAGACCGAAGCCGGATTTCCAACCAGCCAGGCGTTTTTCCACCCGCAGAAGATAAAACAGGTAAGACAGCAGTGCCAGGAATATTGGCCCGAACATGACCCATAATTGCGCCCCACGCGTCGGGCTGTCAAGGTTTGGTAGAATGCCACCAGCCTGGGACTGGAATCCAACATAGAACGGCAGGTACAGGACAATCGCCAGCAGCCCCATCGGTATGCTGATGGCAAGGAGATCTTTGAGCCGGTCCCATGTCCAGCCATTTTCTAGCGCACGCGACACAATATATGCGCCTGCCAGGAGCGCCATTCCCCCCAGGATATCCCAGGTATTCAGAAATGCCAGACCACCCAGGAGGAGGCCTCCAAAGAACAATCCGATCGGTTCAATGGAGAGCTGGTAAAAATGCAGATTTGTCCGACCTTTCCAGCCGCCCAGAAAGAGATTGAGCGCCACGGAAACCATCAAGAGGTCGAACGGCATGGCCAGGACGTGCGGATGGAGATCCCCCAACAAGTAGGAGAATGCCGGAAATTCATCAATAATTTCGCGAAAATTATGGGCCAGGTCGTAATCCTGTATGACGCGGGAGGCCTGCCACCACCAGATGAAGCGGTTCGGGACCAACCCCAGCGGATTAACCGGCGGGTCTACCAGATTCTTGATCCCCAACCAGGACCAAAAAGCAGAGCTCCCCGTTCCATCCGGATTCAATTTCCAGAAAAGGCCGGTTTGATGGATGACTTCCAGGAAACCTTCCAGGTTGCTGACAAACAACAGGAACAGCGGTCCCAGCAGAGGCAGACGCAATGATGGCCGTCCCTCATCCACCTGCGCCGGCTCTTTTTGAGCGACCGCCGGCTGTCGGCGTCTCCATACCCCCAGAAGGTTGTAGAGAATCCCGTATGCGCCAATAAAACTCATTGCGAAGATTAATGCGCTCATCAGGTTGTGCGCCACACTACTCAACGTCCCGGTGGCCTTGGCGAGCATGGCTGTCATCACATAACCGAAATAATAGTAGGAAATGGCATAGCCGGAAAGCCAGGGATCGTGCGGAGGAAAGGTGGGAGAGCGCAAAATGGCATTGATAAAAGCCAGCTCCATGGTCTTTTCCCCGCCAGAGACCTCGATGTTCGGATTGGAAGCACGTACGAAAGCCCAGGCAGCAAAAGCCAAAAAGAACAGGACCTCCACCATAATAATCATTCGAAAATTCGACTTAAGCCACTCCTGTAACGCCTGGCGCGTCTCTTTCTTTTGCAGTATAGCCGCGGAAACAACCACCAGCACGACCAGGGCTAGCAGCAGCCCACTTCCGTCATTCTGTATGATACCCAGGGAGGCTATCATCCAAAAAACGTAGCCCCAGATCAATAATCCCAGCGGGCGGGCCAGGCTGAAGCCGCGCTCCGGCAAGGCCGGAAAGAGACGGTAGGCCAGCGGGAAGGCCAGCCAACCAACCAGGGTGATCAGAAAGTACCAGAGGAAGAATTGAAGCATATCAGGCCGTAAACTGTCAATGTCCAGTGAGTTCCAGGGAGTCTGGTAAATGGAATTTCCCATCCGCCGCAGGTTCGAAGTCGATAACCTCCACGACGGCATCCAAATTGATCGGGCCATAAATATGGGGGAAAAGTTCTGTCGCAAGATCTGTTCCAGGATCCCAGCGTAATTCCGAGGTCAAGCACCCCGGGTCGATCACCAGAAGGATCAAGCCAGGCTGACCGGCATAAAACACATTGGCTACGCGCAGGATCTGATCTACTTTAGAGCAATGAATGAAACCCTGGCCTGCCAACGAGTCCACGGAATACTGTCCAGAAGCTTGGGCGGCAGCCCATGCCTCCCGGGTGGTAGCATGGAGGATCAAATCACTCACTGGTTCACCTCATAAATCACCGTGCTGCCATCCCTGTAAACGGAATGCCAGTATTTCCCATTATACGTCTCAAATTTCACCAGGCCATCCACGCCGCCGGTCGGAACAAGATTGGAGAACCCGCCCGGCATGTACTTGGCACGCTCCAGCTGGCCAACGATGATGTACCGAACGTTGTATTTACGAAGGAAATTCAGGGTTGCCTGAATATCAGTTGTAATGTAGAAATCATCCTCTTCCACGCCGCGCGCCCGTACGGCATTGGTAAACATCAAGCGCTGCTGTTCCTGGTGCCATTCCCATCCAACCACATCGGGCAAACCGGTGTAGATGGAGAAACGGTTCAGCCATTCATACTGGATGCCGGCCGAGGGGGCCTCTGCAATGACCGGAGAACCTTTGACGTTATCCTGCATCCAGAGGATGGCACGATAATCCGCACTCAAGTCCAAGTTCGTGCCACGTTCGTTGTACGTGGCATAGTCCATGTAGGTCATGCTGTCGAGGGTACGCGGTGCATTTGGGGCCATGCGGTCCTGGATCTTGCCCATGCCGCCCATCAAAAGGAATAACGCCGCTCCGGCTGTCAGGGCAAGGGCAGCCAATTGCCAGGCAACCCTCCAACCGTACGTCCATTTGCGAAACTCGGTCAGCAGGAAACCGAAACCAGCCGCAGCACTGAGCCCCAATAAAACCCAAGCCTGGTAATAGAGCTTGAAAACGGTGTTCATGCGTCCGATGTCGCCACCCATGACGATGATCTCGACAATCATCGTCAACAGCAGACCCGTCCCGACCATGAAAAGAACCAGGCGCTTGGCATCCGGCTGGCCGGGCCTGAAAATAAGCACTGCCGCCCAGGTTGCCAGAGGGAGTGCCAACCAGAGGATGGTAATCCCCCCCCAGGGTATATTCTGGGAGGGACTCATCACCCAGGCTTGCTGGAGCACCAAAATCAGTAGAAGGAGTATTATCCCGGTATACATGAGATCACGATAGGGACGAAGTTTGCGCAGCGAGGAGACAGGCGTACTGGCCAGCCACTGGCGTGTCTCCCAGACCATCCAGGATACAATGAAAAACAGGAATACACCCCAATGGGTGAGGTAGGAAGTGATATCAGAACGCCCGCCCTTCCAAAAGTAAACTTTTGTATAGGTTGGGTCAAGCAGGAACCAGTGTGAAAAGGGTTGATAAAAAAGGAGCGAGGCGCCAATCAAAACCGTCAGCGCAGCACCAGTCAGGAGCAGGCGTTTCCCCCAGTCCGGGGCAGCAACGGAGAATTGGGAAATCTCGGCATAGCGCCAGACGGCATACGCAAGAACCACCGCGCCCAGGATCAGGTAGGTGTAAAAGTCCCAGGTATTGGTGGGCTTGAGCGCGCCAATGATGAGACCGCCAAGCAGAAGACCGGCGGCAGTATCAAGATGATTCTTCCACCTGCCTCTGGCGAGCAGCACGGAAAGCGCCCAGGCGACTGCCAATATGGTTATCATGAGAGCAATCAAGTGAGCGTGCAGGTCGGAGTAAATAAATGTGAAAAGCGGGAATTCCGTAATGGGACTGCCTGAAGAATCCGGCAGGACCCGGCTGGAATTCCAATACCAATCTCCGTATCCATAAGGCAGGTGCATCTTTGCCACCAGCACCATGAAGAAACCTTCGATGGTCCATATGATGCGCTGGAAGAGGTTGGCATTATCGATGATTCCGCCAGGCGCGGCGACCTGCTGGAAACCCTGATATAACATGCGAACGACACCCAGGTTGCCAAGCAGAACCATGGCAGAGGAGGCGGAAATCCCGGCGATGAAACGGCCATCAAAGAGCGAAGCGTGTGGCGCGGGAATGGGATCGGAATACCCATCTTTTTCACGTTGTTCGGCGCGCCGTTCACGAATGCCATGCAGGAAATTCCATCCCACCGAGAAGGCGGTAGCCGCCACACAGGCAAACAGGGTGGGCAGGATGAAGTTATAGGCAATGGACGGGACAATGCCCAGCAATTTTACTGGTGTCCCAACAATGACGTAGCCATAGTAATAATAGTTGATATAACCACCGGCAAACCACGGATCGAAAGGCGGGAAGCTGGTGCTTTTCAGGACGGCATTAAAGTAGGCAAAGTCCATCGGGCGCTCGCCGCCTTTGGAAGGATGCCACAGATCAGAATTTCCGAGACGGATGAGCAGGTCAAGCAGGAAGAAGGACAGGAAGACGCCTTCCACCATCAGATAGTATTTCCAGCGTTCCTTCAATTCCTGTTTCAACTCCGCTCGTTGGCGCCAGGCCTGCCACAACCCCAACAACAGAATCAAGCCGAGAGATATGGCAATTGTCAGTCCTGTTGTAGGAGAGTCCAACCGAACCGGCCATCCAGGCCAACCACGCCCATAGCAGCAGACCAACCACACGCGCCAATGGGTAGCCATGATCCGCCAAGCCAGGCAAGGCTGCCCTCACCAACGGATAAGCAAATAATCCGAGCATAAAGATGACCAGGTACCAGGCCACAACCCCCAATCCTGGATAACGATTATAAAATGCCAGCCGGTTGAACAGGTCAGCCCAGGTACCACCGGCCTGTTGCGCTGCTAACTGAGTGGCGGAAAGCATCAGGCTCTGATAATGGTCAGCCAGGCCAGGCGTCAATTGGACAACATTGCTCAGGTCAACGGCTCCCAGCACAGCCTGTACCTGGGACGGATTGTAGTTGGGATCCTTGCGGAAGATCAGCACCTTCGGATGGTCATAAAATGTGAAAGACTCTTCAGAATTCTGGTCGTTAATAACCAGCGGGCCAATGGTCGGATAATCTTCGAAGGTGGCCACCAGGTCAAACCCGAGGTTACCCTTAAACATCCCCGGCTCAGCCACCCGGTAACACCAGATGATATCCTTGTCCGCAGGGCAACCCAGCAATGCACGGTAGTATGCGGTTGTGAGGGGATAGCGCTCAGGCAGTCGGGTTGTCTGCATGTATTGGTGGGCAGTGGGAATAAAAATGTAATCAGTTTGACCGAGGTAACTCTCGTACCGCGCCAGCTTATTGGCATCGTCATTCCAGTAAACTTGCAGGTTGAGGTCACCGCGATAGATTCCATTGAAACCGTCATACCCATCCAGGCGGAATGGTAAATTCCAATCTATATCCGTTTCATTGGAGATGGCTGAGCCAATGAAAGTCAATCCCATCCCGTTTGTATCAAAGCGCAGATAATAGGTCACTCCTTGCTTTAGAGTGACGGGATGATCAAAAACCAAGTTAACCGGATTGCCGCGCGGATCAGAATTATTGGGAACAAAATCCGCCGATACCGAGGCTGAGCCAAGCACCTGGTTTAGGGAGAAATCCGGCCTGGAGGAAACCAACACGTGCAAGGTCTGCTGGCCGGATGGGCTGACATCCACCACATGGCTGAAAGTCATTTGAGTCAGCGGCCCATCCGCTTGCGGGGTAAACTGTGTCAGGTAGGGCTGGTAGGCGCTCGCGATGCACTGGGATGAAGGGGGAATGCTCTGACTGACCGGGCCGTTGGTGAGGGTGGCTGCAACCGACAATTGCAGGGGACCGCACAGATCCAATTGAAAGGCCGGATCAAGCACTTCCACCTGGATCAAATAACTCACCTGGGATGAGAGAGTGGGCAGTTGGTCGAAGATCAATCTTTGTGAGGCCGGGTCAACAACTACCCCTGAAGTGGGGGTGACCAGCATGTAACCGGATGCCACAGACTGTGGAGCAGATGGATTTTGAAAGAAGGTAACCCGCAGGATATGATTGGTTACATGCGGCAATAAGATTTGATCCAAATTCCCATCCACCTGCGCAGTGAAAGCTGTTTGATAAGGAGCACTGGTTTGGACCGCACTTCCGGCTTGAAAAGGAACAAGCTGCCGGTAGCATTGTGCCTGGTGAGGTTTGAATCTGCAGGTTAATCGGACCAGGAACATTCTGATAAATCCATTCCGATGCCGCCACACGCGGCTCCGGCCGGAGGTAGATCCGGCTGAAGGCATAAGCCCATGCAAAGGTCAATACCAGCACGGTGCAACCCGCCGTCCCAGCCAGGACGACGCGCCAGTCGATTCGTTTCAACCTCGAAAGACTCGGGCGCGCCCAGTCGTAAACCGCCCAAGCAGCCATCATCGCCAGTAGCGGGTAGATGGGCAACTGGTAACGCATGTTCGGGTTATACTGTAGCGATTGCCAGATGAAATAGATGGCCGTCCAGCTCCACAGGACAATATGCTTGCACCACTCCCCTTTCAGCATCCGCCAGCCCATCCACAGGAAACCAGCCCAGGCAAGGATACCGAGCGGAAGGCCAAGGCCCCAGACTGTCAGGTTTTCAAAAGAATACAGGTGGGTACGGCGTGCCCACTGCAAATTCCACAATAATCCGGCATTCGGGCTGGCGTCGGCCTGCTGTTCCTGAATATTCGACAACCATTTTGGGTTAAGCCTCAGACCAGAAAAAGCATAGGGCTGGAAAACGCGGAAGGCCAGGAAGGAAAACAACCCGCCTACCACCATAAAAACGAACATTTTGGAGAGAAAACCTTCGAAAGACCGGCGGGTAAACGGTGAGACAGAACCATCGGTTGCATGTTCCTCGTCCTTGCCTCCGAAATAGCGTACTGCCAATGCGCCAGGCAAAATGATCGCAATAGGCAACGCGGTCAATTTGGAAGCCATGCCCATGCCCAACGCCAATCCAAAGCCAGCGCTAAACCAGAAGAGGCGATCGGCAAAAAAGCGGGAAAGGGATGCTCCTAAGCGCTGAAAGATTGAACTCTTCTCAAATGTTGCTTCATCAACTGACTGGTCTAGCAGCATAGTTATCGCATACCATCATTTCTACTGCAAAATAGGCCGCCAGGAGCATGAAAAACGTGGCAAAGTTATCCGTGGTGTAAAAATGCGATTGTTGGATCTGCATCACTGCCAATGCAGAGAACATGGCGGCCAGGATGCCCACACGCGGGCCATACAGCCGTTTCACCACAAAATACAACAGCGCCACCGTTGCCAGATCTACCAGCGCCGACATTTCGCGGCCAAGGAGTTGAAGGTTGCCCAACTGGTGGGTCAGGTCGGCCAGCCCACGGACAATGAAAACCGGCAATGTTCCATACACAAAGAAACCAGCACCGGTGTTATTTGGGTTAAGAGTTGAAGTGGCTGTATTGAAGTACTCGGCCAGGCTGTGAACCGGCGAAATATTGTACGTAACCGAGGTCAGGAATAATTCGTCCGGATGTTGGTACTGAAGATCCCCCCAGGCAATCCCGGAAAAGCGGAAATATGCGCCTACCAGCAGGACGCCAATCAAAAGGACGTCATACAGCCAGAGACGCTTCTTTTCCGGGTTGGAATTTTTAGCATTCACCATACACTACCTCGGTTACCGGTTCGATGGTACGAACAAGACCAAGAAATTCATACCTGCTATTTTTGTGGCAGAATGGAAGGTGCTCAGCACGCCTTGCGGATACAAATGTTCCAACGCCTGCGCGTCCTTTATATCATCCAGCTTGATCAGGAACATTTTGGGACCTTTAACATCCAGAGTCTGTATTGAAATCCTTGGGCCAGATGGCAAAATCCCGATTGGGGATTCCGATGGTGTCGCCCGGCAGGCGTGTGTCCACCCAATAGGGATAGGCCACAATCCAGACCGAGTCGGTTGTTCCATAAACCTGCCCGAACTGTTTAATGACCGCACCCAATTCCGAAGTGTTCCACTGAGATGCGGTGTATTGGTCCGCATACTGGTGAAAAACCAGGTCATAATTCTGGAAGATGGAAAATCCCGCCAGGAAGAGAATGACAACCCAGGTCAGGGCTGACCCAAGGCGGCGATTCATTAATGATTTGATCCCTGTCAGCAGCCCATCCAGCGCCATTGCCACGATCAGGAAAGCCGGTATATACGCAGCCCCGGCGCGGCTGAGAACCGGATTTTCAATCGGAAAGGCAAGCGAAAGGATCGAGGGGAGTTCCAATAATGGAAGAGAAAGCAGGAGGAACAGGTCAAGCCAGTGCCGTCTGCGGATATAGCGGATAAGCACCAGAACAACCCCGAGCATGAACAGCGCACCGGAGACTATATCCAATGCCGGGCGAAACACTACCGAACTGACCCAGGTATCACCGTCGTTCCAATTGAACATGCGCAGGGCATTCCAGGTATTCGATAGAAAGACCTGCCAGGCCGGACCCGGGAGCGGGTTATCCGGTGTTCCCAGGCGGCTGAAAGCACGCGGCATCGAAGGCGGCCGGGTTATCCACCCAATAACGTGCCAGGGGCAGGAATACAATGAACGAAACCAGCGCCAAGATAATCAACCAAATGATCGCCTGCTTCCGATTGCCTTTGGATTGGGAATGCAAAAGGTATAGCCCGACGGCAATAACCACCACGATTGGCACGATGCGCATGGGGGTATAGCCATGCAAGCCGAAACCCAGGAACAGTCCGGAAATAATGAAATCGTTGCGATTGCGCGTCCGCAAGCCGCGCAGGAGATAATAGAGAGTTGGAGCGACGAACAAGGGATAGAGCGGGAAGCGCAACCCAAACCGGCTGATGATATTTGGCCAGTAGGCAATGCCGGTAAAAAAGACTGCCAACAGGCCGACGCGTTTTCCGCCAAACTCCTTGCCGAGCAGGTACATGTAAGGTAACGTCGCCAATCCACAAATGACAGTCCCGATTTTCAAACTCAGATAGGAGAGCCCGGTACCAAAGATCCACGAAACAACCAGGGTCAGGTACATCTGATCGGCTTCACGACCGGTATTGCGGGGGAAGAAAATGTGCGTCAGACCCTGGGACACATCATACACATCCAATAACTTTTCGGCATGGTCACTGGTCGGCTCGGATGGTACGCCGGTAAGGTTATAAATGCGGAAGAAGCCGATGACCGCCACCATGACTAAAACGAGCAGTGTCAAACGCGAAACTTTGACCTGCCAGGCGTCGCCTTGGATAAACGCTTTAAGACGCGTCCAAAGCAGCCGGATGCCTTCCCCGGGCAACCAAAATCCCCAAACGAGCACAGGCAATCGCCAGAACCCATAGAGTGACATTGAAGGGCGTGAAAAGGTTGTTGGTGAAGGTGAGGAAGGCCGCCAGTGCCAGCGGAATTACCAAAATAAGCGGAATCCAGCGCACTCGCAGCATATCAGAGGCCGTTCCGGTCTCCGGTAAAGGCGCAAGGGTCCATTCTTTTCTTATAAATGCCCAGACCAGCCACGCCAGGGCAAGGGTGTAGAGAACCAATCCAAAGGTGGCCGTCCGGTCCGTCACCGAATCCCAGGAACGTTGTGCCAAAAAAGCCAAGGCCAGAGCCAGGAGGGAGCGCCAGGGCCAACGATTGGGTTCGACCGGTTTTCCCCGAGGCGGTTTCGCCAATGCCATTGAATTCCTGCTCCAATGGTATCGTCACCGGTTGCTCTTCACTTGCCCGGGAGATCTGCAAAGGACCTCCTTCCGGAAGTTCAGTCTCGTCAGGTATTTGAATCTTCTCCCCGCGTTCCCAGAACTTCAATTTTGATTTTAGATAATCAAGAACACTGGGTTCTTCAGGCATGTATCACTTACTCCCGTTACTGTTTTCGTGCGACCACCATGATACTCTCCCCCCAACGCATTGGCAAGAACACCACTCCGCTGATAGCCTGGAGGCCGCCCAGAGAACCGAAGAGCAATTTCTGCAGGCTCTTTGGAATCAGCGGGATATAGGGCGCATCCCAAAAACCATCTGCAAAGACCCGCTTCAACTTGAATCCGGTGTCTTTGAGCATGGCCAACCATTCGAAGGCGACTTGAGCGAGATATGGGTCGGATCATGATAACCAATCCATTTCTCACCCTTGGATGGCCTGGATAGAGAAGCAAGGTTGGGGGTGGCAAAGATAAGGGCGCCGCCCGGAGCCATCACACGGCCCAGTTCGGAAATGGCCTTTTCAGGGTGGGGCAAGTGCTCCACCACATGCTTAATAACAACTACACCAAAAATACCATCGGCAAATGGCAAGCCTTCCGCGCTGGCCACTTGCAGCAAAGTGCGGTGAGCAACCGCCTTCGACTGTACCAGCGCCCAATGATTCACATCAACCGCGGCAGTCATGAACACGCCATCCAATTGACCAACCAGATGCCCAAGTCCGGAACCAATCTCCAGCAGGCGCGTCCCGCGCCGCCCATAACGGCGCACCAGGATGGCGTAAAAGCGGTTCGACCACCAATACTGGCTGTATTTGGTAAAGGAAACATCTTCATAAGCATTGGTGCTGAAATACTTTTCGTCGAAAGACATGATGCCTTAATTCTTTCGTCGGTGTTTTTGGAGGATATCTTCAAAGAGCTTTTCATATCCGGCTGCGATCACATCCGGGGAATATTTATGCGCGATCTCGGCTTGGTTCCCACGATACCGTTCCGGTTCAGCCAAAATATCCAATATGGCCTGAGCAATGGCCCCTGCATCGGCAATCGGCACGATCCTGCCCATGCCGCTCATCTGTACGGGTACACGCACGCCTGGCAGGTCTGTAGCAATAACAGGTGTCCCACAGCTCATCGCCTCAACCTGTACCAAGCCAAAGGCTTCGGTGCTGTTCAGGCTGGGCATGACCAACACCTCCAAAGTCTTGAAAAAAGCAGTCATCTCCACTGGCGACAGGTTGCCCAGGAGAGACCAATGGTCTTTGAGGCCATTGATGAGAGGCAAGATACGTGCAGCGTATTCATATTCCCCGACCACGTTCTGGTACGTGCCGACATACAGGAGGCGGGCATTCGGTATCTGCTTCAACACTTGCGGTAAAGCCTGGACCAGGTACTCGACACCCTTCTCGGTAGCCAAACGGGCTGCCATGCCGATGAGGCGCTGACCAGGCTGGATGCCAAACTTCTCACGGAAAGCCCGAATGTCCGCTTCGCTGGCCGGGGCCAGCTCCACCGGCGCATCCAATACATGCATCTTATCCATGTAGTGGATCAGATAGGTGGAATGCTCGGCATAATCGCGCGTCAGGCTGACAATGACATCACTGCCCCAGGACGCGATATGGTTGGCGGCGTGTGAAACCTGGTTTGCTACAGAATGGATCAAGCCGTCTGGCAGGCGCAGGTCGCAATGGTAGGTCAATACCACCGGCTTGTGCATCATTTTTCCGATCCAGGCAATGTAAGCAGCGTCCAACTGTGGCATGTGAAGGTTAACCACATCGGCACGGCGGGCCAGTTTCCAGGCCACCAAAGGCATGGCGGGCATGAGCAACCCTTTGCTGACACGCATCAATGGTGGCACCCGCACCACCGTCACTCCATCCAGACAATCCAGGCGCGCCAACTGACGATCGTCTTGCGAAGTCAGAACGGTCACCTGGTGACCGCGCCGGGCAAAGGCACGCGCCATCCGTTCTGCATAGATGGTCAGGCCGGAGGTATGCGGACGGTAGTAGGTTAGGCTGATAAGAATATGCATGATTAATGGTAAAGACGTAAAGCTGGTTCCCAAATTTGTGTGTTTTAACCAACCATAGGTCAGGACTGACCGATTATAACCCACCCCTATCACAAACGCTTTTGAATGGCCGCGGCGATCTGTCCCATTAACTCTCTGTCACGTTCGGCATCGAATGCGACTGCTTCCATAAGTTTTTTCGGATAGGACCAGGGCAGCCTGGCGCGAAGATTCTCCGGCTCGGATAAATAGCGCGGAACGATGTGTGCATGCAGGAAGGGATCCGAATTACCCAAAATGCCATAATTAATGCGATACGCGCCGGTCACTTCCAGCAGGGCATCCCCGATCAATGTCATATCACCCAGATAGGCCGCCTGGCGCAGACGGTCAAGGTTATTAATCGAAGCAACCAGCGGGTCAGCCAGGAGGATGGTATAGCCTCGCAGGAATTGCATGTCACATAGAACAACCCAACCGGAGGGGACCCGGCCAATAACTGTATGGTTGGTACCGGCGCGGGCTGCCGCAACCCGTTCGGGAATGGTAATTGTCATAGGCACATCCTACGAGCCGTTGTTTTCAGCTTGTTGCTGCTCCGGCCGGTTGCGCAACTGGCGGTACACTCCCATCAAGGTCTCTCCTTCACGCGAAAGGGCAATGGCTCCGAGAAGAACATTGAGGAAAATGCTAGTCAGGTGGGCAGTCAGGGCAGCCGCCAATGCAGTCGATTGGTCACCGGAGAGGATTGTCAGTGCACCGCCCAGCGCACCTTCATAGGTGCCGATCGCGCCAGGGAGGGATGGGATGGCATTGCCAAAGGCAACCGCTCCCAGTCCGAACAGCGACCAGAGCAGGCGGGCCTGGGGATAAAATGCCAGTAATAACAGCCAGAACTGTCCGACGGCGATGGCCCAATTAACCGCCATCCAAAACAGAAATCGAACAAAAAGCCAGCCATCGGTCAGGATGGCCAGACCTGAGAAGAGCGAATCCAGCATCTCTCCACCGAACTTTTGCAATTTTGGCCAGTGCCCGCTGAGCCGCTTGAACATAGCCAGCGCCCAAACCTGATTGCGGGCCAGCAGATACAAGACGACCATTCCAACAACCACCAGTGCCCCGATCACCAGGGCAATGCGTCCCGCTCCAGCCGCGCCTACCACGAACGGTACCGCGCTGAGCAGGATGGCCGCCGAAAATGCCACATCCATGACACGCTCGATGATGATGGTGGAGAGCACATCCATAAAACCCAGCCTGGCTTTCCGCCCGAGCAGGAAGGCGCGGCCCACTTCCCCCAGGCGGAATGGCAGGACTGTGTTCAGCAAATAGCCTTCACACAGGGTCCAGAAGACATCCCGATAGGAGGCGCGCCCGCGTAACAGGGTGCGCCAGACTATGCCACGGACCATCAACCAGATGATCATAACCGGCCACGCAAACAGGATCAGCCAGTAATTGGCAGAACGGACAGCTGCAATAAAACGGTTGAGATCCACAAAATGGATGATTGCCAGGATGGCGATCAGGCTGATGACCACCCCGGGCAGCCAGCGCCGGGCAGATTTCCAAAAATTAGCCATAAAAGATTCTCAACAAAAAGTACACCAGGGCTCACAACGGACAAGATTCATAAGGGTTTTTTTATCTTTCCCTTCATGAAACTTCGTGCCCTTAGTGGTAAACATTTATTCTTCTTCCAGACTCAAGACCGCCATGAAGGCTTCCTGGGGGATTTCCACATTGCCGACCATCTTCAGTCGTTTCTTGCCCTTCTTTTGTTTTTCAAGCAGTTTTTTCTTTCGGCTGATGTCACCGCCGTAACACTTGGCCAGCACATCCTTGCGGGTGGCCTTGACATTGGCGCGGCTGATGATGCGCCCGCCGGAGGAGGCCTGGATGGCCACATCGAAAACTGGCGTGGGATAAGTTCCTTGAGCTTGGTAATGAAGCGCTGGCCTTTATGGTAGGCATCCTTCTCATGGACAATGGCCGCCAGGGCATCGACCGGCTCGCCGTTGACCAGGATTTCGAGCTTCTGCAATTTGTCGGCGCGGTATTCAAGGAACTGGTAGTCCAGTGAGGCATAACCGCGCGTGCGGCTCTTGAGTTCATCGAAAAAGTCGATAATGATCTCGGAAAGGGGGATTTCGTAATTCAACTGCACCCGGTGCGGAGCAGGATATTCCTGGCTCTTATAAATTCCACGCCGCCGGGTGACCAGTTCCATGATCGGGCCGTAGTAATCCGTGGGCGTGATGATCTCGATGTTCATCCAAGGCTCACGGATCTCGGCAACCAGGCCATCCTCGGGCAGATCAGCCGGAGAGGCAACGATCTTCGTAAGGCCGGTATGCAACAATACTTCATAAGCCACCGTGGGGGCGGTGAAAACCATCTCCAGGTTGTACTCACGTTCCAGGCGTTCCTGGATGATCTCCATGTGGAATAGCCCCAGGAAACCAGCCCGGAAGCCGAACCCAAGCGCCTGGGAAGTCTCAGGCTGGAACGTTAATGAAGCATCGTTCAATTGCAGCTTATCCAGCGCTTCGCGCAGGTTCTGGTAATCGTCCGCTTCGGAGGGGTAGATACCCGCGAAAACCATCGGCTTGGGGACACGGTAGCCCGGCAATGCCTGTGAAGCGGGGCCGGCCGCGCTGGTGATGGTATCGCCTACACGTGCGTCATGGACGGTCTTCAGACCGGTGGCAACGTAACCCACCTCGCCGGCGGATAAGCCAGACACAGGTTTCATGGTCGGGGCAAAGATGCCTACCTCAATCGGTTTGACATCCACGCCTGTCGCAAACATCCGAATGGTTTCTTCCGCTGAGACCTTGCCTTCCACCACGCGCACATAGGCAATGACGCCTTTATAGGAATCGTAATGCGAATCGAAAATTAGCGCCCGAAGGGGCAGGTCTGCTTCGCCGCCGGGCGGAGGGATCTTTTGGACAATGGCTTCCAGGACCGATTCAACGTTCTTTCCATCCTTGGCCGAGACACGCAGCACTTCTTGCGGCAGGACGCCCAACAGGCTGCCAATATCTTCGGCCACTTCATCCGGGCGGGCAGTGATGAGATCGATCTTGTTAATTACAGGGATGATAACCAGGTCGGCGCCCAAGGCGGAATACAGGTTGGCAAGGGTTTGTGCTTCGATGCCCTGGGTGGCATCCACCACCAGCACGGCGCCTTCGCAGGCGTTCAACGCCCGGCTGACCTCGTAGCCGAAATCCACATGGCCGGGAGTATCGATCAAGTTCAATTCGTAGGAATTGCCGTCCGCCGCATTATAGTTCATACGCACAGCGGACGCCTTGATGGTGACGCCCTTCTCGCGTTCCAAATCCATCGAGTCGAGGATCTGCTCGGTGGTGTCCCGCTCCGGCACCGTACCGGTGAGATGCAGTAACCGGTCAGCCAGGGTGGACTTGCCGTGGTCGACATGGGCGATAATGCAGAAGTTGCGGATTTGGGAGGTCATACGGAGGAAAGTATACTTGATTTTTTACCACAAAGTATTCATGGAGGTGGTTCATGTCAGAGGCTGAAAACCTTATCCCAGGAGTTCTGGAGTCTCCCTGGAAGGGACGATGAGGAGACTCTGGCCTCTAATGCTTGTTTCCAAGTTGGGATTCCAGGAACATGAGATTAAGAAAAGCGGCACACGAGTTCGCCGCCTTCAATGAACAGGAATCAGGGAAATTCAGAGCGAAAATCTGTTTCTGCTCAGTCCAGTTCCACCCTGAGAAATCCAAACAAACGCCACAGGCCGCGCATCATGGCATGCCCGGCATCCGGCTGGATGAACTGATTCGGGCAAGAACCCGGGATGACCGAGATGCCGTTCTCTCGGCACATACGTACAGCTTCCGCTGATACGCTGGACATACTGGTAGCCAAACCAGGCCTGGTACCCATCATGCAATGCATCCAGACATGCTTGACCCCCAGATCCACGCACTGCTGGACGATCAGTTCGGTCACTTTCGGGTTGGCCAGGATGAAGACGGCTTCGGGTTTTCCGGCAGAGACTGCAAGTCTGGATAGCATGGGTCGCCTTCAAATTCCGTAATGCGCGGGTTGACCGCGTAGACCCGGTAGCCGGCCGCCTTGAACTTCTTGTAGGCCATGTTACAGCCGGTCTCGCGCTTATCGGATACGCCCACCAAAGCGATTTTCTTCTGCGCCAGGAAGTCCTTTACCAGTTCATCAATCTTTGCCATGAACAATCTCCTGAATGAAAACAATGGCTCCAAGCAGCGATGCTTATCGGCCTGTATCAATGCAAGCGAAAATTATACACCCGAGCCCCGGAAGATCCCAAAAAAAAGATTGAAAAAGGATGCATCCCTGGCTATTCTCCCAGAACCTGCTGAACCAAGGCTTTTACATCAATTTCTCCTGGTGTCATAATTCCAAACCATGCCAGAAACTCGACATTGCCCTTCGGGCCCAGGATCGGGGAGCGCAGCAGTCCGCGCACGGTAAAACCCTCGGCCTGTGCAAATGCCAGTACATCCATTAGGATGGCTTTGTGCACGGATGGGTCACGGATGACACCTTTGTGTCTGGCCGACTCTTTGCGTCCGGCTTCGAATTGAGGCTTGATGAGAGCAAGAATCACCTCCTGACCCACCTCCGGCTCCCTCCATTTCGAAGAAATGGGGGGAGAGTCAGAGAGGGGGCTAACCAGCCTTTCACCACCGGTAGCAGGATTTTTAATGATATGAAGGAGGCATCGATCGTCACCAGGCTGACTGGCTCCGGCAGGGATGCCACATAGCGGGCGTTGGTCTCTTCCATTACAACGACACGCGGGTCGGAGCGAAGCTTCCAGTGCAGGATGCCTTTTCCAACATCAATGGTGTAGACTTTTGCGACGCCGTGCTGGAGCAAGCAATCCGTGAACCCGCCCGTGGAGGCGCCCACATCCACACAGACGCGGCCGGCGGCTTCCAGCCGGAAAGCCTGCAGCGCGGCTTCCAGCTTATCACCGCCACGAGATACAAAGCGCGGACCTTTTTCCAGGACCAGGGACGCTCCAGGGGTGATTTGGGCCGATGATTTCAATTCCACCTGTCCATCCACCCGCACCTGTCCAGCCATAACCAGTGCCTGGGCTTTGGCACGCGATTCCGCTAGTCCGCGTTCCACCAGCAGGAGATCCAAGCGCACTTTTTCCATAGCATGATTGTACCGCTTTCGTGTAAAATAACATTATGTTGAAGGCCTTGCTCAAGACCATGCGCCCGCGCCAGTGGACAAAGAACGCCTTTCTCTTTGCCGCGCTGGTCTTCGATGGGAAGCTTTTCCACCTGACCTATTTTCTGCGCACGCTGGCCGGTTTCGGGTTGTTCTGCCTGATCTCCAGCGCAGTTTACATTTTCAACGACCTGCTGGATGTGGAAAGCGACCGCCAGCATCCATTAAAGAAAAATCGTCCGATCGCCTCCGGGAAGCTGCCGGTACCTGTAGCAATGGTAGCGGGGATCCTTCTGGTGGTGCTTACGCTGACAACAGGTTACCTGTTAGCATGGCAATTTGCCCTGACCCTGCTGGTTTATTTTACAATGATGCTGGCTTATTCGAAGTGGCTTAAGCACATTCTCATCCTGGATGTGCTGATCCTGGCGGCCGGTTTCGTGCTGCGTGTGCACGCCGGAACAACCCTGATCGTAGTGGAACGTTTCTCACCCTGGTTGTACGTGCTGATGACACTGCTGGCCCTTTACCTCGGTTTTGGTAAACGTCGCGCCGAATTGACCCTGCTGGCTCAGGCAGCCACCGGTCACCGGCAGGTATTCGATGGCTACACCATCCCTCTGCTCGACCAATTCATCACAATTGTCTCGGGTACCACCATTGTGGCTTATTCACTTTACACTTTCTTTCGTCCGGCCGCGCCCGAGTCATTGATGCTGACCATTCCATTTGTGGTTTATTCCATCTTCCGATATCTGTATCTTGTCCAGGTCAAACAAATTGGGGGGGAGCCGGAGGAAATCCTTCTTTCAGATCGACCTTTACAGATTTCAATCTTGCTTTGGGGATTGGCAATTCTGGTTGTGTTCTATTTACCATAAACATAGCCCTTATATCCAATTATGACCAGTTCCTCTGCCCCCGGTAAGGCTATCCTGTTTGGTGAACATGCCGTAGTCTACGGGCGTCCGGCACTGGCTGTACCGATAATGCAGGTACAGGCAACTGTGACGGTCAGTGAAAATTCGCGCGGCGGGGTATGGATCGAAGCACCCAATATAGCGCTTTCTTCGGCCATCTCCCAGCTCGCACCGGACCACCCATTGGCCGCCGTGATCAACAGCGTTTTTTTCGCTCTCGGCATCGCACGCCCACCGGCCTGCACGGTCTATATCCAATCCACCATACCGGTTGCATCCGGACTTGGGTCCGGCGCGGCGGTATCAGTAGCCATCCTGCGAGCCCTTTCGGCATTCCTCGGCCAGCCCCTGTCGGACCCGCAGGTGAACGGGTTGGCTTTCCAGGCCGAAAAACTCTACCATGGCACTCCATCGGGGGTTGACAACACCGTTGTTACCTTCGCCAGGCCAGTCTATTTCGTCAAAGGGCAGCC
Source organism: uncultured Chloroflexia bacterium (assembly GCA_963772245.1). Lineage (GTDB taxonomy): Bacteria > Chloroflexota > Anaerolineae > Anaerolineales > Villigracilaceae > UBA877. The sequence goes on from CAVYWB010000005.1 coordinate 649,831, forward strand.
GATTAAAACCTTTCGCGTTGGCGCATCTTTTACAATGGTAATTGGCGACACCGGCATTTCCGCCCCAACCAAGGAAGCCGTGGAGGCAGTGCGAAACCTGTGGGAGGCAGACCCCGACCGCTGGGAAAAAGTATTCAACCAGGTGGGTGAAATAGTTTGGGATGCACGCCAGGCCATTGAGCGCGGGGATACAGTCACCTTGGGCACACTTATGGACTCCAATCATGCACTTCTACAAGAGATGACCGTCTCCTGCACAGAGTTGGACCTTTTGGTGGAAGCAGCCCATAAGGCTGGAGCTCTGGGAGCCAAACTCTCTGGCGGAGGCCGCGGGGGCAACATGATCGCTTTGGTTCACAAAGAAAAAGCATCAGCGATGGCAGAGACATTGCTGGCCGCGGGAGCAAAGCGCACCATCATTACCACGGTCAGATCAAGGTAAACCAGGAGCTTTCGATGAAAACCATTGGAATGATCGGCGGTATGAGTTGGGAATCATCGCTCGAGTATTACCGGATCATCAACGAGGCAGTCAAGGAACATTTGGGCGATCTGCACTCAGCCAAAAGTATGATGTATTCCGTGGATTTCGCCGAGATCGAAGTGCTTCAGCGGGAAGGCCGCTGGCAGGATGCCACCCAGGCGATGATCGAGGCGGCCCGGGCGGTGGAGGCCGGCGGAGCGGATTTCCTGATCATCTGTACCAATACCATGCATAAGATGGCAAACGAAATGCAAGAGAGCATCGCCATTCCGCTCCTGCACATTGCCGACGCGACTGCCGAAGCCATCAGAATGCTAGGGCTGAAGCGTGTGGGTCTGCTCGGGACACGCTTCACGATGGAGCAGGATTTCTACCGCGGCCGGCTGGTGGAGAAATATGGGTTGGATGTGCTCGTTCCGGCTCGAGCTGACCGGGAAATTGTGCATCGGATTATTTATGACGAACTGGTGCTTGGAAAAATCGTGCCTGATTCAAAGGCAGAATATCTGCGCATCATCACCGCACTGTCAGAGGCTGGCGCTGAGGGAATCATCCTGGGCTGCACCGAGATCGGGCTGCTGGTCGCCCAGGCCGACAGCGCTCTTCCACTTTTCGATACCACCCGCATCCACGCCCTGGCAGCGGTCCAGTTTGCATTACAGGATTAGATATTATCAGAAATTCTTGGTGGAGTTCGCATTTTGAGAGTGTCGTTTTCACTGCACGCGCGCAAAATGCAGTCCTTCTATAACCTCATATTTTCGATGGCGCAGGAAGTTCGTCCCGAAGGCTCGGGAAAAGACTTCTTCTCTTTAACAAACCTTCAGGACGACCATTCAATTTTTAGATCATTGACATTAGCGAATCTGGATGCTGGCAACCAGGGCGTCGAGCATGGGGATGGTTGGAGAATAACTCTTAGGTGTTTGCGAATTTAACTGAGTGGCGATGTCTGAAATATATTTTGGAAAGGCGTTACCAAACGCATCCCAACTCTGACCATTGGGAGGATTTTTGCCATCCGCAGGTAGCAGCGGGTTGGAGATTGGCAGGATGGCGGAAATCCAGTTCTTACCATCACTGGTCAGGCCCTGAAAGGTATAGAAGAACTCATAATTATTAATCGAGTCAAAGAACTGGCTGTATTGTGTGAGTTAGCGGATGCCATTCCCACTCCCAAAAGGCATGATCTTATATCGGACAAATAATTCCTGGGCGGCATTGAAATTGAGCAGGAACGGTAATCCTTTTGCGCCAGTGGGGCCTCCACCAAGCAGCGCCTGCAGTGCTGCCACCTTGATGGGAATACTATCCGGGAGAAGCTCACTGAAACGCTGGATCGGGTAAATGTCTATATGGGGAGCAAAGAATCGATCCGAAAGGGTATAGCCAGTTAATAAGATTTTTGTGTATTGTGGATTTACCGGGGAACCCCGGGCATTAGGATCGCCGGGTACTTCAGCCACAGTTTGACAACTGAAACCAGAGGCAAGGGTCGGATCCAGATGGAGTGACGCCTCGTTGCAGGTGGCATTCGCCTGAGGGGCCGGCGTGTCAGTTGCGGCCGCCGGTTCAGTCGCAGTGATGGTCTCTGAAGCCACAGGTGCGATAGTTGCCACCGGCGCAGTCGTGCCCACCGCTGGAGTTGCTGTGGGCGAAATGTTACAGGCGAATAATAGGACGGATAAGGCGGCGAGGGGAAACACGATTCTGTTCATGACAACACCTCCATAATCAATCATTGAACTGGGAGCAATTCTCCGATTTCCTTTGACTTTTAGACGGTTAGATCAAGCCGACTTTTTTTCAAATTCCACCGATATCCGATAATTACATGAGAGTTTACCGGTTACCGCCATAACCCATAAGTTACTCTTTGATCATCCTTGGAATAGGTCCATTATTTCCGTACCGTATGTCATTCCTGCTGGTGATTGATTTCGCAGTGATCTATCATTTCTCGTAACTACTCAGCCATAAATTGAGTCAAAAGTCATTAAAAGATAAGGAGGAATGATTCTAGTATAACCGTGACAAATAATGGATAATAAAGGATATGGAACCATATCAGCTTCCGAACGACGAAGATGTGAGACGAGCCTATCAGCAGGGAGAAGAGACGGTAGTAGAGTTGGTTCGCAAGCTGACCGACAATTTCAGACTCCTGGCGGCCAGAATGCAAGCTTTAGAAGATCGGCTTGCCAAGAACAGTAGCAATAGTAGTAAGCCGCCTTCCAGTGACGGATACAACAAACCTGCACCGAAGAGTTTGCGGAAACGCCATGGAAGGAAAAGCGGAGGACAACCGGGTCATGCAGGGTATACACTCCGAGCTGTTGAGCATCCTGACCGGGAAGAAGTGCATCGTGTAAGTCGTTGTCATCACTGTCACAGGTCGTTGGAAGCGGTTGAAGCCAGTGGGATGGAAAAGCGACAAGTGTTTGATGTGCCAAGAGTCCAGGTGGAAGTGACAGAGCATCGAGCCGAGATCAAGCGCTGTCCGTACTGTGGTGAGATCAGCAAGGCAGATTTTCCTGAAGGTGTCACCCAGCCGGTGCAATATGGGCCGGAGATTAAGGCGCAAGCGGTCTACTTCAACCAGTATCAGTTACTGCCGATGGAACGGACCGGTGAGGTTTTCGAAGCATTATATGGGCAGGCATTGTCTGAAGGGACTATCCTGGAAGCCTGCCAGGAAGTCGCCGACCAGGTTGAGCCGGGCAACGCAGCCATCAAGAAGCATCTGACCGAGAAGGAAGCAATAGTGCATTTTGATGAAACCGGGGCACGGGTGGAAGGCAAACTCAATTGGTTGCATTCAGCGAGCACGGCACTGCTGACCTACTATGCGCTGCATCCCCGGCGCGGGAAACCCGCCATGGATGCGATCGGGATCTTGCCTGATCTGAAAGGCCGTGCTATCCATGATGGCTGGAAGTCCTATTTCAAGTATCCAGTCCTGCATGGGCTGTGCAATGCCCATCACCTGCGCAGGTTGAAGTTCCTGGAAGAGCGCTACCCGCAAGCCTGGGCGACCGGTTTGGCCGACCTGCTGGTGGAAATGAAAGCAGCGGTGGATACCGCCCGGCAGGTCTCCCTGACTTGCTTGACCTCCGATCAGCTGATTGCCTTCGAGCGCCGCTACGATCGTTGGGTGGAACAGGGTTTGCAGACTAATGCACCTCCGGAACGGCCAGAAGATCAGCCAAAAAAGCGGGGACGGATCAAACAGAGCCCGGCCATGAACCTGCTGGATGAGTTCCAGATTCACAAGGAGTTTGTGCTGGCATTTATGTACGATTTTAAGGTTCCATGGGACAACAATCAGGCGGAACGCGATATCCGCATGATGAAAGTGAAGCAAAAAGTTTCCGGTTGTTTTCGTTCAAAACAAGGTGGCGACCTGTTCTGCCAGATCCGCGGCTACATTTCAACATCCCGCAAGAATGGACAGCAAGTTCTGGATGTGTTGCGATTGGCTCTCGCAGGTACGCCTTATCTACCTTCTTTCATCTCAGCTGGCTGAGTAGTTACCATTTCTCTTAATTTGTCACTGTGAAGGCAGATTGCCGTTCCGGCGCAGGCGGTCTGATCCTGCTGGTTGCGCTCTGGACAGCGTCACAACCCGAGCTGTAAGTATTCAGCGACAGCATGATGACCACTCCATCGGGAGTTGTGCCGGAATCTGTCCAGGTTCAGGATGGTTCCGTCTGAAAATATCAGGGATTTTCACGAAAAATAAGACCGGTTCTCTCGAGAGTGCAGCCAGTTTGCACTTTCTGTTTTTCCCCTGGCAGTGCAGGAAAGTTCTTCCGACCAATCCTTACGCGTGGCATGTCAAGAATAGTATAATCTTATTGAATTTCCGGGTTGAGGAAGCATTTCAAGCAATATTAAATAGAACCCGGTTCAATTCCCCAATCCACGGGCCAGGTTATTGTGTCTTTGTTAGTAAACATCAAGATTAAACATCCAATCCCGCCCAACAGGAGTACCGCATGATCTTCGGTAAGCGTATTCGCCTGCGTCGCAACGAACGTACTGATATCCCGAAATTGGTTGAATGGTTAAATGACCCGGAGGTACGTCGTTACCTGTCATCGGATCTACCTATCTCGCTGGCGAATGAGGAACAATGGTTTGAGAATATGCTTAAGCTGCCCGCCAACGAACAACCATTCGGCATAGAAATTCGGGAAACCAAGCCCGGAGAGAGCGGCGAACAATGGCGACTGATTGGCAATTGCAGCTTCATGAACATTAACTGGATAATCCGAAGCGCTGAATTAGGCATCTTTATAGGAGAAAAATCCTGCTGGAATAAGGGATACGGGACGGAAGTCATGTCCCTTCTTCTAAAGTTCGGCTTTAATACATTTAAACCTGAACAGGATTTATCTGCGCGTCGATGATGCAAACAAGGGTGGCATACGCGCATATGAAAAAGCAGGATTCGTCCACGAGGGCCGGTTCCGGCAGGGGACTTTCTCGAATGGCAAATATGGTGATTTGCTGTATATGAGCGTTCTCCACTCAGAGTGGAATCCCCAAGAACAGGGCGAGAAATGAATCAATCCACTGAACTGCGTGTTTATGGTGGGATCAAACTATATGCCGGGACAGCCAGCGGCGAATTGGCCCAGAAAGTGGCAGATTATTTGGGGGAAACCCTTTGCGGTCGGGATATCATTGAGTTTCCCAACGAGAACCTGTTTGTCAAGCTTCATAGCAGCGTGCGCGGCCAGGATGTTTATGTCATCCAACATACAGCCTCACCGGTCCACCGCAATCTCATGGAACTTCTAATCCTTCTTCAGACGCTAAGGCTGGACTCGGCCGCCCGCATCACAGCCGTTGTTCCCTACCTGTGCTATGGACGTTCAGATAAAAAAGACCAGCCGCGTATCCCCATTACCTCTCGATTGATAGCTGATATCATCCAGATCGCCGGCGCTGACCGTTATATGACGCTCGACCCGCACGCCTATCAAATCCAGGGTTTTTTCTCCGTACCCGGGGATGTATTGAACGCCTCAACCATACTGGTAGACTATATCAAGGAAAACCTGCGCCCTTACCTCAAAGACCCAGTTGTCGTAACCGTTGATCTTGGGTTTGCCAAAAAAGGCCGCAATTTTGCCTATGGTATTGACGCTCCGATTGCTTTCATTGAAAAACGTCGTGCGGCCAATGATGCCAAAGCGCAGGCGCTGACCATCATTGGTGATGTGAATGACCGGGATGTTGTGCTGGTGGACGATGAGATCGACACGGGCGGTTCCATAGTCCAGGCAGTCAATCTGGTCAAACAGAATGGGGCGCGGCGTGTATATGTAGCTTTCGTTCATCCAATATTCTCTGCCAACGCGGCGGAACGATTGGCCGCCCTGCCTGTCACGGAATACATCACCACCGACAGTGTTCCGATTTCCACCGAAAAACGCGAAGCGTTTGGTAAACGGCTTACCATTCTGACCGTTGCACCGATGCTGGGCGAAGTCATCCGGCGCGCCCATGAGGGCCGCAGTGTGGGACAGATGTTCAACGAGTAGCATAAGAATCCAAGGAGGTGCCATGAAAGGAAATGACCAAATTATCGCAAAGCTCAACTTCTTACTTGCTGATGAACTAACTGCCATCAGCCAGTACATGGTGCAGGCCGAGATGTGCGACAACTGGGGGTATAAAGAACTGACCGAAGTAATCGAGAAGCGCGCCATTGATGAGATGAAGCACGCGGAGAAACATATCGGTCGGATCATTTTCCTGGAAGGGTTGCCCGTGGTCAGCGATTTGAACAAAATCCATATCGGTGAAGATGTGGAGGCTCATCATAAAAACGACTGGGATGCCGAGAATGGTGCAATTAAAGCCTACAACGAGGCTATTAAACTGGCCGTGGAAATTGGCGATAATGGCACTCGTGAAATGCTCGAAAGCATTCTTAAGGATGAAGAAAACCATATTGATTGGATCGAAGCCCAACTCGACCAGATCAAACAGATGGGCATCCAGATCTATCTGGCGGAACAATTAAATTGAAGCTCCCTTAGATCGGCAACCACGAGTCCCATTTCGAATATGCCCGACACCACCCGTCCGTCCAGGCTTGAAGATCCGCTGGTGACTGCTAAAATTCATGTGGATGCTTGGCACAGCATCTCAACAGGTCTGATCGCTGAACGATGTCGGCTGGTCTTTCCTGTGACCGCCATATGCAAGATTGGAAACGGAAGTTGATTGCCGGCCATGCCTGAACTCCCAGAAGTCGAAACCATTATTCGCAACCTGCGCCCAGCACTGCTCGGGAAACAGATACTTTCTTCCGATCTTCTCTGGAATCGTACACTGGTCCTGCCAACTCCAACCATATTTCATAGGCGCATCCAGAACCAGGAGATCCAGGATATTTTTCGACGCGCGAAATTCGTGCAACTCAAGCTGTTGACATACCATCTCATTATTCATTTACGCATGAGCGGAGACTTGCTGGTTGTTCTGGGCGGCTATCAGCCCGGGAAGCATGATCGTCTCCTGTTGAAGTTGACGGATGACAGAACCCTAGTTTTTTCTGACCCGCGCAAGTTCGGGCGGGTTTGGCTAGTGAATGATCCCGCCGAGATCTTTCATAACCTGGGTCCGGAACCGCTTTCTGACGACTTTACTCCGGCTTGGTTGTTTGACGCGCTGAAATCCCAGCACCGCCAGCTCAAGCCGCTTCTGCTGGATCAGTCCTTCCTGGCTGGAATGGGGAATATATACACTGATGAAGCTTTGCACATGGCCAGACTCCATCCTTTGACTCTATCGGATTCGGTGACCCGAGAAGAAGCCGAGATCCTGCAAATGGCAATCCGGGAAGTGTTGGAAGAAGGCATCAACCGCAACGGCGCCAGCATAGACTGGGTCTACCGCGGAGGCGATTTCCAGAATCATTTCAGAGTGTATGGCCGTCAGGGAGAACCCTGCCCGGTATGTGGTTCAATGATCCAGCGGATTGTCGTTGGCCAGCGCGGGACGCATATATGCCCGGCGTGTCAAGTGCTCACGAAATTGTAAAATCCTGTAAAATAGTGCCATGGTGTATTGAGTGAAAAATTGCAAGGAGCTGATACCATGCAAATAACGACCGGTATTCTATTCCTGTTTCTTATCGTTTTCTGTATCGGTGCAGCCATTGGGGGGGTGGTTGAACGTGAATTACAAAAACGTTCCGTATCATTCCCACCTTTGCTTTCCTCAGATATGAATATCCTTGCCAAGGATGATGATGTGAAAGTTTTGAGCGCCTGGCGAACCCATGGCAATAAGATTTGGCTGGATATGGATGGTACCCGTCTGAACGACAAAGCGGAACTCCAGCCCGGGCAGTACCAACGTTTGCTCAACCTGGTGCTGGAGTTGCGTCCCTGGTTGGAAACGGTCCATCCGCCCACGCCAAAAGCCGAACCAGTCCCGGAATCACTTCCTCCGGTCGCGCCGGTTCTCGGGCTGACTCAACTGCCAGTCCAGATGGAAAAGAAGAATGGCGCTCCCGTCGTTCAGAAAGTCGCGCCTGCACCAGCCCTCGACAGCATCATCCAACAAATCGATAAAGTCTTGCAGGCCAGGCTGGCAACTAGTGCTTTCAAAGACCGCGGCATCCAACTGGTCGAAGGAGCAGGCGGTATCGTGATAGTAAAAGATGGCATAAAAAGGTATGAAGGAATAGATGCCATCCCCGACCCGGAAATCAAGGTGCTCATCCGGCAGGCTGTGGCTGACTGGGAAAAAGGCTCAATGTAGCCATCAAGGCAGGTTATCCCTGCTGGTTAATTAATGGTTCTCATCAAATAAAGTTCTCCCCTTTCGTATCCGCGTTCCAAATAGTATTGCCTTGTTCCGACCGCCGCGATGACTGCCATCCGGCGGTAACCTTTTTCTCTGGCAATCCGGTCGGCTTCCCCCAGCAAACGAGTGCCCAGCCCGGCGTGCTGCGCTGCCCCGCTCTGCTCCGCTCCGACCGCTAATGATTGACCATAAACATGGATTTCACGAATGATGGCCGCCCCCGCCAGATCGTTCAGGCCGGTCGCGGGGGATTCCGGGCCCGGCAGGGAAAGCCGCAGAAAACCGGCGATCTTGTCATCGGGGGTGACGAAGGAGAGGAAGTGCTCCTCGGCTCCATCCGGGTGATAAATCAAATCATCGAGGCGCAGCAGAGCCGTATCCACCTTCCCCGCTCCCACCTCTCTACAGCGGATGCAGTCACAATGCGTACCACGCCTGGCCATTTCCAAATGAACATCCTGCCGAAGGCTGCTGCGCCTGTTCCCAGCCACGACATGTGGGGAGGGAATATCACGGATTACCCGGTTAACGCGGCAGTAACGTGGAATGGAAACTTTCACATCCGCAATCAGGTTAACCAACATTTCCGTGGTGTATGGTTGATATTCTCCTCGCTGCCAGTATTCATAGAGAGGGGCGTTCTCGAGTAATTGCGTTGGGTAGATCTTGATCTCGTCCGGGCATAACCCTGCCCAAAGGTGGGGGAAATCAGCCCGGTCGGAATCAGGTGTGGCACCCAACAAGTTGGGCATCCAGTGCAATACAATCTTGAAACCAGCTGCACGCAGCAAGGCCGTGGCACGCTGGGCCTCGGCAACGCTGTGACCCCGCTGGTTCAGTTCCAGGATATGGTCATCCAGACTCTGCACACCCATTTGGACCTTGGTCACACCCAGTGAACGGAACCAGCCCAATTCTGCCGGGCTGACCTCGTCAGGGCGGGTTTCCACTGAAAGCCCCACATTGCGGTGCAGGGCGGATTCGTTGAAGAGGTGCGTTTCTTTCAGCCCTGCTTCCTCCTCCGGTAGCAAGGCGGAATTCATTGCTTCGAAACAGCGCCGGACGAACCACTCTTGGTAATCCCGGCGGTACGAGGAAAACGTCCCGCCCAGGATGAGCAGTTCCACCTTGTCGGTGGGGTGTCCGACCGATGTAAGCGACTCCAGACGGGATTTCACCTGCGTGTAAGGGTCAAAGCCGTGTTCGAGAGCACGCATCGCTCCTGGCTCATCGGGCAGGTATGATTTCGGCATACGCAAATCATCCGGGCAGAAGATGCACTTCCCGGGGCAGGGGTAAGGCTTGGTCAGTACCGTGACAGTTGTAACCCCTGAAAGCGTGCGAACCGGTTTGAGGCGGATGGCTGCCAGCAATGTCTCGTCAACCGGCCACTCGCCTCGCTCAACCAATTGAGTATAAGCCGCCACCAGTGTGGATTTATTGATATGCCCGGCTGCTTCCGGGTGGCGGCGCACAGCCTCCAGAACCGGAAACCCAGCCCGAATGTCATCAAGGATTAAGCGCGCCAGGACCAGTTTTTCGGGTGTCAGAGTGCGAAGTTGCTGAAATGAACTTTTTTTAACCACTTCTTTACGAGAATTTTCCTCATAGGCAGGGGAGTGGGAGTTGGCTGGCAGCTTGGCTGCCAACGCACCGGTTCCCCGATTTAATAAATTGGTACATTCACACAGTATAATGAGGCTGAATAATGAAAAGCCAGACCATTGCACGCTTGCTTGTGTTGAATAAACAATTCTACCAGACCTTCGGGCACGAATTCTCCTCCACGCGCTTGCACCTGCAACCGGGGGTTCTGCGGGTGGTGGATGGCCTGGCAGGCGACGAAACCATCCTGGACCTGGGGTGCGGCAACGGCGAACTGGCGCGCGAATTGATGCGGCGCGGTCACCGCGGTTCCTACACCGGGGTGGATTTCAGCCCCCCGCTCCTAGAAGTGGCCCGGCACGGTTGGGAAGATGCACCGGCTACTTTTATTCGCGCCGACCTGTCAAGGCCGGATTGGGATAAGAAGATCGTTACATCCCTCACCCGGCCTTTTGATCTGGTAACCGCATTTGCGACCCTTCACCACATCCCGGGTCAGGAAATGCGCCTGAGTATTTTGAACAAATCACGCGCCATGCTGCGTGATGGAGGACATTTCATTCATTCCGAATGGCAATTCTTGAACAGCGAAAAACTAAAGGATCGCATTCAACCCTGGGAGGATACCGGATTCAGCCCTCAGGAAGTCGAGCCAGGCGATTTCCTGCTCGATTGGCGCAGCGGCGGGCGCGGACTGCGTTACGTCCACCATTTCTACGAAGCCGAATTGGAAGCGCTGGCCGCGGCCAGCGGGTTCCGAGTACGACAGACATTCCATTCGGATGGCACGAACGGTCTGTTGGGTCTTTATCAGATATGGGAGACAGCATGAAGACAAAAAAAGAAATCGTCCACGACTGGCTGCCACGTTACACCGGCACTCGGTTGGAAGATTTTGGAAAATATATCCTGCTGGTCAACTTCAGCAACTACGTGCACATGTTCGCCGAGATGAATGGTACACGCGTTTGCTGCGAGGATAAGCCCATGCCAAATGCCACTGCCGATGGGATTACCATCATCAATTTCGGGATGGGTAGCGCAAATGCCGCCACGGTCATGGACCTGCTCTCGGCCATCCAGCCGAAAGCCTGCCTGTTCTTGGGAAAATGCGGCGGGCTGAAGGAAAAACCTGATATAGGTGAATTCATCCTGCCTATAGCTGCGATTCGCGGCGATGGCGCATCCAACGACTATTTTCCCCCGGAGGTGCCTGCGCTGCCTGCTTTCAACCTTCAGAAGGCAGTTTCCACCACCATCCGCAATTATCAACGCGACTACTGGACCGGCACGGTGTACTCGACCAACCGGCGGGTCTGGGAACATGACGATGAGTTCAAGAAATATCTGTTAAAAATCCGAGCCATGGCGATTGATATGGAAACAGCTACCCTGTTCATAACCGGCTTCTATAACAAGATTCCATCCGGAGCGCTGTTGCTGGTGTCCGACCAGCCGATGGAGCCGGATGGCATCAAGACTGCTGTGTCCGATAAAAAGGTGACAGAAGATTTCGCCAATCTGCACCTCAGAATCGGGAATCGATTCTCTAAAGGAAATCATCAACGACGGATTGACTGTAAAGCATTTGAAATTTTAATAAGTCAAATGAAGAAGCTCATCGCCATCACACGCCCCGTCAGCCCCACCATCGACCGGTGCGAACTTACCAATCTCGAACGGGTCCCGATTGACCTGCAACGAGCCATCACCCAACATTGTGAATATGAAGAAACACTTAAATCCCTGGGTGTTGAAGTGATCAGTCTGCCCGAAGAGCCGGGCCTGCCCGATTCCGTTTTCGTCGAGGATGCTGCCGTTGTGCTGGACGAGTGTGCCATTATCACCCGCCCCGGAGCGGATTCGCGCCTGCCCGAAACAGAATTGGTCACCCGGACGCTGGCTCCCTACCGGACTCTGTTCCCAATCCAGGCTCCCGGCAGGCTGGACGGTGGCGATGTGCTGGTGGCAGGTAAATGCATCTGGGTCGGTCAGGCAACACGCTCAAACCAGTCCGCGATTGACCAGATGCAGGGCGTATTGGAACCTTATGGTTATAGCGTCCGTGGTGTACCGGTCAGCGGCTGCCTGCACCTGAAATCAGCCGTCACCAGGGTGGGGGAAGACACCCTGCTGATAAACCCGCTCTGGGTTAACCCGGTCAACTTTCCGGGGATGAAATTCATTGAAGTTGACCCAACCGAGCCGTATGCCGCCAATGCACTGATGCTTAGGAAAACAATTCTGTACCAGCCGGCTTACCCAAAGACAGGCCTGCGGCTGGAGGCAAATGGAATCCATCCAGTGCTCGTGGATCAATCCGAACTGGCCAAGGCTGAGGGGGCGCTGACGTGTTGTTCGCTCATTTTCGAAAAGTAGGGTGGGCATATTAACAGACCTTCATAGGAACAGAAAAGATTAAGAAGACCTTGAAAACATTCGGAGCCTGCCTAGCAGGGTGATCTCCGAATTTATTTTTCGCGAATGTGGTAACGGCATGCCCTTACGCCTGCTTTTGGGACAACCCGATTTTCTTATGGCTCCCCTTATTTAAAAAAGGTTCTCACTGAGAATTAATATGATAATTAAGGTATATTTAATATAAATAAGATAATATTCATCCAGTAATTCATATTCGTGAGACATCTATTTGCCTCAAAATTGCTTCAAGGAGCACCATTATGAAAAATAAAATCATGTTCTCTTCCCTGGTCGTATTAATGCTGGTTCTGTCCGCATGTGCGTCCGCAACACCGACCGCCACAATTATGCCCGTCAGCACCGCTGCCCCGGTGGTATCAAACACCGGTCAGTCAACTGCTACTATGGCACCCGTGGCTAGCGCAATGCCAATGGCAACCGCCACAATGGCGCCGGTAGCTAGCGCAATGCCATTGGCAACCGCTACAATGGCACCTGCTGCAAGCGCGATGCCTGCCGTAAATGCCACTATGGCGCCCATGGCAACACCTACCTCGCCAGCTACGGTGAACGTCGGTCAGAATGCTACCCTCGGTAGCTTCCTGGTTGATTCAAATGGAATGACCTTGTACCTCTATACCAAAGACACGCCTAATACTACTGTCTGCTATGGTGGTTGCGCGACTGCCTGGCCGCCGTTATTGACCAATGGAGCCCCGGTTGCCGGTACAGGCGTGACCGCTTCCATGCTGGGCACCACCACGCGCACTGATGGTACTGTGCAGGTGACGTACAATGGATGGCCGCTGTATTACTTTGCCAAAGACAAGGTCGCTGGAGATACCACCGGCGAGGGCGTGGGATCCGTCTGGTATGTAATTACGCCAGCCGGGGCTCAGAAATAGACTGAAGTCATAAATATCCCGTTCCATCAATCTGAGAACTGAGAAACCCTCTCTTTATGGTTTTTGATAATCAACCTCCTCCCGCCGGTTCATTCCGGCGGGAGTTTTTTTGGAGTAGAATTCAAGTGAAATCCGGCACAAACGAGGCTTATTATGAAACGCTGGAACGGCTGGGGTGATGACGCAACGACCTATCCGCTGCCTGGCTCTGCCACCCGCTACCTGGGGGACCTTGTAGGTGAAGGTCTGCATCTGGAAGATGCCTCTCTGGAAAAGGCTGTCCAGGCAGCTCCCAATTCTGCTCTAGCCTCTCACCCACTTGTCTCCACCGATCTGGAAGAACGCCTCCGGCACGCGTGTGGACAATCGCTGCCAGATTGGATCGCATTACGATCCGGGCAGATCCAGGCTTTCCCGGATGGGGTGGCTTACCCGGCCTCAGATGATGAAGTACGCAGCCTTTTGGATTACGCCAGGAAGGCCGGTGTAAAACTGATCCCGTATGGCGGCGGGACAAGCGTTGTCGGGCACATTAATCCAATACCCGGCGAGGCGCCTGTCCTGACCATGGATCTTTCCCGGCTCAAGCGTTTGCTGGTGCTGGATGAGACTTCCCACCTGGCAACCTTCGAGGCGGGGATTTCCGGACCGGAAATCGAAAAGCAACTTAACCAACACGGGTACACCCTGGGACATTTCCCGCAATCCTTCGAATTCTCCACGCTGGGCGGATGGATCGCCACCCGCTCCAGTGGGCAGCAATCCTACCATTACGGGCGGATCGAAGCACTGTTTGCGGGAGGGCATATGGAAACGCCTACAGGTTCGCTGGAACTGCCCGTCCACCCAGCCTCGGCCGCCGGCCCGGACTTGAAGCAGGTAGTGCTTGGCTCGGAAGGACGCCTGGGTGTGTTAACACGAGCCACACTGCGCGTACGGCTTTTGCCTGAATTCGAGGCATTTTATGGCGTTTTCTTCCACAACTGGGAAGAGGGCGCCGATGCCGTCCGGCAAATTGCCCAGTCTGGAGTGGGCGTTTCCATGTTGCGCATGAGCAATGCGATGGAGACAACCACCACCCTGGCACTTTCAGGTCAGGACAACCTGGTAAAGTGGGCTGGCCGCGGCCTCCAGGCAGTCGGTTTTAGCGGGGAGCGCTCCCTGCTGGTCTTCGGAGTGACCGGTACCCGCCGCCAGGCCAGGCAGGCGCGTCTGGAAGCATTGGAAATCATTCGTGCCCATGGCGGTCTGATGACCGGGACAGCGATTGGCAGGATGTGGCAGAAATCCCGTTACTATTCGCCTTACCTGCGCAACACACTCTGGGAAGCCGGCTATGCCCTGGACACATTGGAAACAGCCGTGCCCTGGTCAGAAGTGCGAGGAACTGCGGAAGACGTGCAGAAAGTGATCCGCACCGGCCTGGAGAGTGACGGAGAACGGGTGCTGGTGTTCGCACATCTTTCGCACGTCTACCATGATGGAGCCAGTATCTACGTAACCTATCTTTTCCGTTGCGCAAATATTCCGGATGAAACACTGCGCCGCTGGAAAGTGTTGAAAGAGACAGCCAGCCGGGTCATCCTGGCACATGGCGGGACGATCTCGCACCAACATGGTGTCGGCCTGGACCACGTCGCGTATCTGGCGGCAGAAAAAGGTGCCCTTGGAATGCAAACATTGGGGTCGGTTCTCAGGTTGTTCGATCCGGACGGCATCATGAATCCGGGGAAGTTGATTGAAATCCAATCTAGAGGAATATCATAGTGCTCATCGTAAAAATCCTAAGCCTTGGAGCTCCCGAACGCTATGCCGTCCGGCGCATGGTAACAGCAGCGCACCAGGATCTCATTAAGAAATATCCCAAAGTGGAAATTTCCATCATCGAAATCAGTGACTCGACTGAAATTGGCAAGGCTGGCTTCACATTGGTCATGCCAACCCTGGTTATCAACGAGAAAGTTGTTTCCAGCGGGCGTTTTCCTACCAGTGAAGAAATCAGTGGCTGGCTTCGGGATACAATCAGAAAACCATAGAACGAAAACGCAAGATTCTTAATTCTTGCGCTGCTAGATTAATATTTGAGGCTGTGATGTGGAGTCGGAACTGGCGTGATAGTGTCTGGTCACAATTGGATAGAGAATTCGACCTGATCGTTATCGGTGGCGGGATCACCGGCGCCGGCATACTGCGCGAGGCCGCCCGTGCCGGGCTGAAAGCAGTCCTTTTTGAGCAAGATGACTTTGCTTCAGGAACATCAAGCCGATCTTCGAAACTCGTCCACGGAGGATTGCGCTATCTAAAAAACGCTCAGATCCAGCTCACCTGGGAATCTGTCCACGAGCGTGACCACCTGCTTAAGGAAGGCCGCGGGCTGATCACCCCCATGCCGTTTGTGATGGCCAACTTTCGCGGGGATAATACTCCCGGTTGGGTATTTGGCCTCGGCCTGACCATGTACGATATCATGGCTCTAAAATGGAATCATGCTTCCTACAATCCAGCCGGACTGCGTGAGCTCGTTCCCCAGTTATCTTCTCCAGACCTGGTATCGGGTTTCCGATATTTCGATGCCCAGACGGACGATGCCCGGCTGGTACTGCGTGTGCTTCAGGAGGCCACCCGGGATGAAGCGCTGGCTCTGAATTACACCCGTGTCGAAGGACTGCTCATGACCAGGAACCGCGTGAACGGTGTGGCAATCCAGGATCTCGCCGGGAATGCAGGTACTCTGGAAGTGCGCGCCCGTGCAGTGGTAAGCGCGACGGGTGCCTGGGCCGATGAAATGCGCAGCCAGGTTTCACCACGCGCCCTCAGCCGGACTATCGGTGCTCGCGCCAGGTTGCGCCTATTGCGAGGCAGTCACATCTTTTTACCCCAATCCAGGCTCCCGCTGACGCGCGCCGTCACCTTCCTGCACCCGGCCGACAGCCGCCCGGTTTATATCCTGCCGTGGGAAGGTGTGACGCTTGTAGGCACCACAGATGTCGACCACAATACAACCCCTGCCACCGATCTGCGTATCAGCCAGTCTGAATTTGATTATCTGATGAAGGCTTTACAATGGGCATTCCCGGGCCTGGACCTTACAATATCAGACGTGCAATCCACGCTGGCTGGAGTGCGGGCGGTCGTCAACACCGGAAAAAGCGACCCATCCAAAGAGAGCCGCGAGTTCGTGTTGTGGAACGAATCCGGGCTGCTGACCGTCAGCGGGGGCAAACTGACCACCTTCCGTCTGATGGCGCAGAAGGCCCTGCGGGCGGTGCGCCCTTTGTTACCCCACCATCCGCATTTGGGTAGCAATGAGCGGGTGCTTGACCCCCTCATGCCGGAAAACAGCCTTCGCGATGTTCCGCCGGAATTCCGCCTG
Organism: uncultured Chloroflexia bacterium; assembly: GCA_963772245.1. Taxonomy (GTDB): domain Bacteria; phylum Chloroflexota; class Anaerolineae; order Anaerolineales; family Villigracilaceae; genus UBA877. Next base: position 666,449 of record CAVYWB010000005.1, read on the forward strand.
CGGCTTTTGGGACGCTACGGCGCGGAAGCACGCAACCTGGTGGAAGCCGCCCGACCAGGCGAATTGCAAACCATGGCCCCCAGCCCGTCGCTCTGGGCGGAACTGCGTTGGGCCGCCCGCAACGAGGGGGTTGTCCACCTGGATGATTTGCTGGCCCGTCGCTTACGGTTGAATATCAACCTGCCCGGTGGTGGAATGGATGAAATGGAAAAAATCAGGAAAATTGCCCAACCGGAACTGGGCTGGAACGACACACGGTGGGTGGAAGAAGTTGAAAGCTACCAGCGCTTGTGGAATAATTATTATTCCCCAATTTAGAAAGAACTATTGATGCGACAAAAAATGAAGCGATAAAGCAGGTAGCTCATGAGAGGGTTTCTCATCTTCCACTTAAATTGTCCTTGCTAAACCTCATCCATTCGGGTATGCTTGACGGCGGGAGTGGTTAGGTCCCGGAGGGCTTCCCGGTCTTCAAAACCGGCGGCGGGTCGCGTTGCGGGCCGCGGTGGGTTCGACCCCCATCCACTCCCGCCTGTCTTATCGGGCGAGGGATATTCCCATTGCCTGTGGTTGGTTTATTGGTAAATGTCTTTAGGTTATCCAAGGAGAAAAATGACTTTTCCCGATTCTGAAATTTTGAATAACATCGTCAGCCGGGTCTTCCGTTATGATGACGTTACCATGGGCGACCCAAACAAAGGTTATTTCCTGCGATACAGGGGAAGGTTGCTGGGCGATTCAGTTGATGCATATGACCAACTGGCCGAGGCACTGCGACCGTATGATATCACTCCACTCTTCCGGCTCGAAGACGGCTTGCAGACCGTACTGATGGTGCGCGGTACCATTCATCCCAAACCTAGCAAAGTGTGGGTCAACGTCCTGTTGTTCGTCCTGACCGTCCTAAGCGTTCTGTTTGTCGGACTACTTTACAGTTATCAGGGACCCGTACCGAACGATCTCCCTGGCATGGTCTGGACACTGATCACCCATCTCTGGGTGGGTTGGCCGTATGCCGTCAGCCTGCTTGCCATATTGCTGGCCCATGAGTTTGGCCATTATTTTGTAGGCCGGGCACGCGGCGCGGCTGTCACGCTGCCCTACTTCATCCCGTTCCCGTTTTCCCAGATCGGAACCATGGGCGCATTCATCCAGATGAAATCCATACCAAAAAATAAACGCTCCCTGTTCGACCTGGCTGTTGCCGGTCCGCTGGCAGGTCTGGTGGTCGCCATCCCGGTATTACTGCTGGGGCTATCACAGTCATCCCTTGGAACCGTCACTGCAGTCCAGGGTGGCTTTGCCGAAGGCAATTCCCTGCTTTACCTTCTCGCTAAATTTGTGGTCTTCGGAAAACTTCTACCCGCCCCCGTGAACCTGAGCGGTTTGCCCTTGCTATATCATTGGATCAGTTACTTCTTTATTGGCCAACCCTCCCCGGTAGGCTCCACGGATGTATTCATTAACCAGGTTGCCTGGGCAGCATGGGTGGGCCTGCTGGTTACCTTCCTGAACCTGATCCCAGCCGGGCAACTCGACGGAGGCCATATCATCTATGCGGTCTTTGGCAAGCGTGCCAACCGGATTTTACCGGTCGTCCTGGTTGCCACCGTATTGCTGGGCTTCCTTTGGAGTGGATGGTGGCTGTGGGCCGTTCTCATCTTCCTGCTGGGTCGTTCCCACGCCGAACCGCTTGACCAGATCACCCAACTCGATCCAAAGCGCAAAACACTGGCTGTATTGATGCTGGTCATTTTCCTGATCACCTTGGCGCCCATCCCATTCATTACTTTCTAGCAAGATGAAGCGATTGCCCCGCCTGGCTGTCCTGTTCCTGCTTGCTGCGCTGGCTTTTTCTGCCTGTGAAACAGGCTCTCCAACCTCCGGCACGCCCTTGGCTGCAAGCCCGATGGTAGGTAGCGGGAGTTCCAGCTCTACCCCAAGCCACAATCCCGCACCCAGCCCAACGCCAACCCCGCTGCCCACGCTCGGGGTGAATCCAACAGCTTTGCACGGCGTCACCATCCAAGTCTGGCAGGCTTTTGCCGGACAAGCGGCGGACCTATTTAATAACCAAGTTGCCCAATTCAATGCAGACAACCAGTGGGGCATCGTTGTGACCCAAAGCGGCTACGGAGATTACACGAGCCTGTTGGATGCCGTGAACTTGGCCCTGAACACCAGTAGCGGGCCTGACCTGGTGGAGGCCCTGCCTGAGCAAACGCTGGCATGGCAGGCGCTTGGCAAAGTGGTTGACTTGCAGCCCTATCTCGTCGATCCACATTATGGGTTGGGAAAGGATGCCATCGCAGATATTCCATCCATCTTCCTGACACAGGATAATGTTAATGGAAAGCAGCTGGGTGTACCGGCGCAACGTTCAGCCCGATTCCTTTTCTACAACGAGACTTGGGCTCATGAATTAGGCTTTGCCAACCCTCCGGCAACCGCTGATCAATTCCGCCAGCAGGCCTGCGCTGCCAATGCTTCCTTCTTGAAAGACGCCGATCCCACGAACGACGGGTATGGCGGCTGGATCGTGGATACCAACTGGCAGACGGCCTACTCCTGGCTACTGGCTTTCGGAGGCGGCGTGGCGGATGGAAACAACTACGCCCTGCGCACTGACCCGAACCTGGCCGCACTGCAATTTATAAAAGGCTTGTTCGACAGCCATTGTGCCTGGCTCTCGAGTGCGCCCACCCCTTTTGACTCCTTCGCCCGCCGTTCAGCGCTCTTTGTAAGTGGCGATCTTGCCGAACTGCCAACCGAAATGGAATCCATGAAGAGCCTGAAGAACTCCGACGAGTGGACCGTGCTACCGTTCCCTGGTACCCAGGGAAGCGGGCTGGTCGCCTACGGGCCTTCCTATTCCGTTCTAAAATCCACACCGGAAAAGCAACTGGCTGCCTGGCTGTTCGCCCGTTGGCTGCTTTCTCCGGAAAGCCAGGCCCAGTGGGTGGAAGCGACCGGTCTATTTCCATTGCGCAATTCTGTCATGAATATGATCGGCCCATACCTGCTGGCTTCGCCACAATGGGGTACAGCCGTCGCCAGCCTACCCCAGGCACAGGATGTGCCACAAATGGCCTCCTGGCGCAAGGTTCGCTACGTTCTAGAGGACGGGATGACCGTGCTCTTCCAGGAAAACCTAACTCTGAATAAACTCCCCGCTTTGCTGGTAGAGATGGATTCGATGGCGCAGGAATTAAAGTAATGACGGTTGACAGCTGAATGAGTCAAAAGACAAAATTCTACGTGGTTTGGAAGGGGCGCAAGACCGGGGTATTCTCCAGTTGGGAGGAATGCGCCGCTCAGGTGCAAGGCTTTAATGGCGCGCAATACAAATCCTTTACCAACCGCACAGCAGCCGAAAAAGCCTTTCGTGAAAGATACGCTGCCCATGTCGGAAAACCTGTTTCAAGAAGGGAATGGCTGTTCTCGCCGCATTCACCGGTTATCGATAGCTATTGCGTGGATGCAGCTTGTTCCGGCAGTCCCGGACCCCTGGAATACCGCGGGGTCGATCTGAGTAGCGGGAAGGAGATCTTCCGGCAGGGACCATACCAGCATGGCACAAACAATGTTGGCGAGTTTCTGGCGATCGTGCATGCGCTGGTAATACTTGAAAAAAAGAAGAAGGGCGCATTAACTGTTTACTCGGATTCTTCCACGGCAATTGGATGGGTCAGGAAAAAGCGTTGCAATACCGAACTGGCCGCTGATAAAATGAATGCCCCACTTTTCAGACTCATCGACCAGGCTGAAAAGTGGTTGGCTGGACATACCATCACCAATCCCATATTAAAATGGGATACCAAGGCTTGGGGTGAAATCCCGGCGGATTTCAATCGGAAATAAAAAAGAGTAAAATGATGTGGAGACGAGTAAAGTCATTACAACAATAATTGAGGTGCTTATGCCAATTTATGAATATGTCTGCCAGGATTGCGAAAAAATCTTCGAGACGATCCGCCCGATGGATCAGTCCGATACGCCCATCCCATGTGCGATCTGCGGTGGGAAGCACACCAAACGCAAACTCTCCGTCTTCTTCGCCGAGAGCGGCGGAAAAGCTGTTTCCGGCATGGCCGAGCCAGCCTGCGATAGCTGCGGTGGTGGAAATTGCGCACATTGTGGAAACTAAGGATTTACAATTTCGATCTTCGATTGACGATCACCCAATAATCATTCCCGATAAACTTTTTTTGGAGGTACCATGGAATACACACAACTTGGCCGTACTGGCCTTAAGGTTTCCCGGCTGTGCCTGGGGACAATGAATTTTGGCCCGCAGACGGATGAAAAAGATTCCTTCGCCATCATGGATAAAGCCCTCGAACTGGGCATCAACTTCTTTGATACTGCCAACGTGTATGGCTGGAAAACCGGTGAAGGCATCACGGAGCAAATTGTCGGGCGCTGGTTCGCCCAGGGAGGCGGAAGGCGCGAGAAGGTCGTCATCGCCACCAAGGTGTTCGGTCGTATGGGCGATTGGCCGAATCAGGAAAAACTATCCGCGCTGCATATCCGCCAGGCCGTGGAAGGTTCGCTCAAGCGACTGCAGACCGACCACATCGACCTGTACCAGATGCACCACGTGGATCGCCTGACACCCTGGGAGGAGATCTGGCAGGCCATGGAAGTGCTCGTCCAGCAAGGCAAGATAATTTATGTGGGTTCGTCCAACTTTGCCGGCTGGCACATCACGCAAGCGCAAGAGATTGCCAGGACCCGGCATTTCATGGGGCTGGTCAGCGAGCAGAGTCTCTACAACCTGGATGCCCGCATGGTCGAAATGGAGGTGCTACCGGCCTGCCAGGCTTACGGGTTGGGCGTCATTCCATGGAGCCCATTATGGGGTGGCATGTTGGGAGGGGTACTGGAAAAGATCGAGAAGGGCCGGCGGGCCTCGAACGAGGTAAAGAAAAGGATCGAGGCGAATCGCCCAAAGCTGGAAAAATGGGAGAAGTTCTGTAAAGAGCTGGGTGAACAGCCCGCAGATGTGGCCCTGGCCTGGCTGCTGCATAACCCGGTCGTAACTGCCCCGATCATCGGTCCACGCACCAACGATCAATTTACCGACTCTTTACATGCACTGGATATCTCATTGGACAAGGGTACTTTGAAAAAACTGGATGAAATTTTTCCTGGTCCCGGTGGAACAGCCCCGGAAGCATACGCATGGTAAGAGTAGAGAACAGATCTACAAAACGACTTTTATGATTAGCCTGTAGGAACCTGCTGATGACCGGCGACTTTCCGCAATATTCTTATCCGCGTGGCATGGTCGCCGGTCTGGCGTTTGATTTCCTATTGAAGCGCGCCCATTCTTTCCGGGAGGATGGGATGACGTGTATTGGACGGTTAAATCCACCGCTCCGGGTACTGGGCAAAGAAGCCGTCCCGCAGAGCGGACCGTGCATCCTGACATTCAACCACTATTTCCGTCCCGGTTTCAATGCCTGGTGGATGGCCCTGGCGCTGGCAGCAACGCTGCCAGTGGATATCCATTTCACAATGACCGGGGAATTGACCTTTCCCGGCAAGTGGTATGCCCCGTTTGGGAAGACCGGGAGTCGCTGGCTTTTGAAGCGATTTGCACGTATTTACGGTTTTACATCGATGCCACCCATGCCACCACGCCCAAAGGATTTAAGAGAACGGGCCCAATCCGTGCGAAGGGTGCTGGCATTTGCCAGGTCTCATCCGCAGGCGATCCTGGGACTGGCCCCAGAGGGCGGCGACCAGCCGGGCGGATTGCTTAACTGGCCTCCGGCGGGTGCAGGAAGGTTCATCCTGTTGCTGGCAGACTTGGGCTTCCCACTCCTGCCCGTGGGATGCTTTGAAGAGGAAGGAGCGTTCTGCCTGCATTTCGGAGAGAAGTACTGGCTCGAGGTCCCTCGCCATCTCAATCCGGACGAAAAAGACCGTCAGGTCGCGGAAATTGTCATGTCTGCCATTGCAGACCAATTACCCAGTCGCCTGCGGGGGAAGTTTGGATAACCCGCAACTCCCTGCGTCCATCTGCGTATATCCCTTCAGATCGACAAACGAGGAATCATTGTGATTGACGAAATGGCCTGTGTGCAGCAGGCCCAAAAAGGCGACGATGACGCCTTTACCAACCTGGTCGAGATGTACCAGAAACCGGTCTACAACCTGTGTTATCGGATGCTCGGTGAACCCGAGGGCGCCGAAGACGCGGCTCAGGAGACCTTTCTTAAGGCATTCCAAAATCTGGGCCGCTATGACGTCGAGCGTTCCTTTGCCACCTGGCTGCTCTCCATTGCTGCCCACCATTGCATTGACAAGCTGCGCCGGAAGCGCTTCAGATCGTTTTCAATCGACCAGGATGAAGAAGGCCAGACCGAAATCCCTGACCGTTCCGCCCCGGATCCGGAGACGGAAGCCGTCCGCCAGCAGACCAGAGAACGCCTGCAAGGTTGTTTGCAGTCCCTTGACCCCACCGATCGCGCCGCAGTTGTCATGCGTTACTGGCAGGACCTCCCGGAAGTGGAAATTGCCCATGCGCTCAAATTGACCGTACCCGCAGTCAAGAGCCGCCTGCACCGGGCACGGCGGGAACTGGCAGACCTTTGGGAAGAAAAAGAAAAAAAGTCACATATGCGTCATGAAAGGAAGCCCTATGGATCACCGGCCTTTTGAAGACTGGCTTCTCAATAATCAAATTCTCTCCGCCGACGAAAACCGGCAATTGAATGCTCATCTTCAGGCTTGTTCCTCCTGCAGCGCACTGGCTGAGGTTAATCTGGCACTGAAATCGATCAAAATGGCCGCACCGGCAGCCGGCTTTGCAGAACGTTTCCAAGTCCGGCTGGACGCACAAAAGAAAGCGCTGCGCCGCAGGAACATCTGGGGATTCCTGGTGCTGACATGCAGCGTTATCAGCGGCCTGTTCTGGATCGCCTGGCCGGTTTTCAAGAGCCTGGTTCAATCACCCGTTGATTGGCTGGCTTCCTGGCTTTCCACGGTCGTTTCCATATGGGCCAGCCTGGAAGCCCTTTTCCAGGGTGGCCGGGTGATCCTCAAGGTACTCCCGGGCTTCATACCTATTTATATCTGGATTGTGGTCCTGCTGGTGGCCGGAGGTTGGAGTTTTTTATGGGTTTTTTCTCTAATGAAATTTGCCAAGATATCGCAAGGAGCTTGATACGATGAAAACTAAAATCAGGATGATTTCGCTCGTGCTGGTGGCATTCCTGGCAGTCCTGCCCTTGTTCACGGCTGCCGCCGCTGACGGTACCATCCCAGGGCAGTTTGTCTTTGGCCAGTCTTTTACCCTGAAAAATGGCCAGACAATGAATGGCGACCTGATGATCTTTGGCGGTTCCGCCACAATTGAAAAAGGCGCAATAGTGAATGGGAATGTGGTGGTGTTCGGCGGAAGCCTGACTATTAATGGCGTGGTAAATCGCGACACCGTGATTTTCGGCGGTTCAGCCTCTCTCGGAGCAACCGCTCACATTTATGGCAGACTTTCAACCCTGGGTTCCACATTGGACCGGTCAGAGGGTTCCCTGGTGGATGGCCAGGTCAACAACGGTAATATTCATTTTGGCAACGGGCAGAATGGGTATATTCCTCCCACGGCGTCATCCTACAATCCGTTCGCCACATTTATGCATTTTGCCGTGAACCCCTTCCTGAGTCTGGTTGTGAACGTGCTAGGCCAATCTGTAACCCTGGCACTGCTGGCCATGCTTCTGATGCTCTTCCTGGCACAGCGGGCAGAGCGCGTGGCGCACGCGGTCATCGCCCAACCTCTGACGGCTGGCGGCCTTGGATTGCTGACACTGGTGGCGGTGCCGGTTATTCTGGTGGCACTTGTCGTGCTGAGTATTCTTATTATTACATTGGTGATAACCGTGCCGCTAATGGTGATCGTTGCCATGGCGCTTGGAATGGCGCTGCTGTTCGGTTGGATTGCGGTGGGGTACGAGGTCGGCCAGCGCTTCACCAAGGCCATTCATCAGGAATGGCATCCGGCCTTTTCGGCAGGCTTAGGGACTTTTGCATTGACCCTGATCGCAGCCTGCCTGACTAATATCCCTGTATTGAATTGCATCGGATGGTTAGTGCCTTTCCTGTTGAGCATTGCGGCATTGGGTGCGGTTCTCATGACGCGCTTCGGGACGCAGGCAGTGCTGGCCCCAAACGAACAGACGGTCGTCGCGCCTACCAAACCGGCCTCATAAAAAACCTTGTGTGCGCTAGAAGTAAATGATTTCCACCCCGCTCAGGAAAATTGGAGCGGGGTGATTTTTTTAAAGCTTATTCAAATTAGTTAGTCGGGGAAAACAAATTAACGTTTATCGACTAGAAGAACAAGGTTTGCCCAAGATGGAAAAAATCCATTTTATCCCCCGAAACCACGTTGAACAAATGATCAATATGGTTGCTTATAGCAAAGAAACCGGATCCACTTCCACCCGCCAATTCACAAAAGATTTCCCACGCAACATTGAGGCGGGATCGGGCCCGCGCAGGACAACCTGCCAGCGATACCAGCCACCCGCCTTGGCAAAAAAGCATGGCACCGGCCCGATCAAATCCGTTTGAATCCGCCCATCAATAACAATGTCTTTTGAAATACGCTCTGCCATCGCGCGGGCCTCAGTCTCGGCCTTGACCGGATCGACGGAGCGGTATTCCAAGCGCACCAGGCGGCTGAAAGGCGGATAGGCCAGTTTACGGCGTTCATCCAATTCCCTCGAATAGAAACTGGAGTAATCGTGTCGCGAGGCGGCTTGAATCGCATAATGCTCCGGCTGGAAGGTTTGCAGCACCACCCTGCCGCCCAATGCCGAACGCCCGGCGCGGCCAGCCACTTGTGTCAGCAGGTTGAAGGTGCGCTCGGCGGTAAAGGGGTCGGGCAGGTTAAGGCCCACATCCGCCAGAACAATTCCCACCAGGGTTACCAGTGGCAGGTCGAGACCCTTTGCCAACATTTGAGTCCCCACCAGTATATCGGCGCGGTGGGCAGCGAAGTGACCCAGGATGATCTCATGGGCGTCCTTCTGGCGGGTGGTCTCCCAGTCCCAGCGCAACACGCGTGCAGATGAGAACAGCGCCTCCACCTCAGCCTCCACCTTCTCGCTGCCCAACCCATACGCGCGGATTTGACGGCTCTCACAATTTGGGCAAATCTCCAACATTTTGCGATGGTAGCCACAGCGGTGGCAGCGCAGATCCGACGCCCCCGCAGTATGAAAGGTGAGCGGGGTATCACATTGCGGGCATTTTGCCACCAATCCACATTCACGGCAAAAAACATAGGTGGCCGTGCCACGCCGGTTTAGAAAGAGGATAGCCTGCTGGCCTTTTTTAAGTACATCCTCCAACCCGTCCACCAAAGCCTGGCTGAAAATGCCACGCCGCCCGGATTTAAGTTCTTGCCGCATATCAACAATGGAAACAGGCGGCAGTCCGGCGCGGCTTGAGGGATTGGTGTTGATGAACTGGATGCGCTTCGGCAGTTCCAGCCGGAGGGTTCCCCCTACTTCGGCCTGGTAGCGCTGCTGGATGGTAGGCGTGGCCGAACCCAGTATGCACACTGCGCCGCACAACCTGGCATAAATTTTCGCTGCTTCCAATGCATGATAGAACGGTGGCTCGGATTGGTAATAGGAACCATCGTGACACTCGTCCGCAACGATCAGGCCAACGGCCGGCAGAGGCGCAAAGAGTGCCGAGCGCGGTCCGATGATTACCTTCAGCATGCCCAGCCGGGCGCGTCTCCAGGTATCATATCGTTCACCATAGGAAAGGCGCGAATGGACGAGCCCAACCTGCCCGGGAAAGCGCACCAGGAAGCGACGCACCATCTGCGGGGTGATGGCGATCTCCGGGACAAGGATGATAACCTGCCGGCCGCGCCGAATTACTTCGGCGGCCGCACGCAGATAGATTTCGGTTTTTCCAGAACCGGTCACTCCTTGAAGCAGGAAGGGTCCAGGAAGTTGGGAAGAAGATTGGATAGCTGCCAGAATGGCATTCCAGGCACTGAACTGGTCGGAGGTAAGTTCAGGGGGGGAATTGCCATTTCCGGTTTCCTGCAGCGTTTCCTCAATTTTACCCAATGGATCACGCCAGATCTCCGTCTCATGCAAAACAATCAACCCGCGGTCAGCCAACTCCTGCAAATCGGCCAGTTTACAGCCCAACTCGGCGTACACCCAGGCAACGTCGACGGAACCCGGATCGCGCATTAATAATCGCAAGGCAGATTGGCGGCGTGCCAAAGTTATGGCAGTCCTGCCCAAATCCGGTAGTGCGGCACCAGCCTGTTCGGGCGGAACAGCCAGTTGGGCCGTCCGGACGAACTTGGGACGGACCGTGGGGGGCGGAAGGATGGACTGGCTGGTCAGCATTCCGCTGCGTACCAGGTACTGGGCGTCCTTACGCCAGTCCACCTTGTTGAAATGACGGTCGATTTGGCGCCCGCGCAGGGAACCTTTCTCTCGCAGCAAATTGAGCAGACGGGATTGTGTAGCTGTGGGCGGTTGATTTTTATTCGCATTTTGCGTATTACTGAGCGAATAAAGGACATCGGCCTGCTGGCCCAATCCGGATGGCAGCATCAGATCGATGATCGCCGCAAGCGGATTGAGGGTGGACTCGGCCAATTGTTTGGCGAGTTCGAGCTGCACGCCGGTCAGAACCGGCAGCGGGTCGAGCAGGTCGAGGATAGGCTTCGTCTCAGCTACCGAGGGCTGGCTGACGTGTTCCAGCACCACACCCTGTGCAGTCTGCCGGCCAAAGGGCACGGTAACCAGATGCCCCACGCCAATTCTCCCTTCCATTTCGGGGGGCAGGCTATAGTCAAAAACTCCCGCGACAGACGGAATATTGACAGCTATTCGGGCAAAGGCGGTCATTTTATAAGATGCTACTATTTGGTGGTTGTCCCGCAGAATTCCGTTTCTGCATTCCCAAGATAAGTGGCCCTATCCACGCCACCAACAATGCCAGCAAAGCGCTTCCAATTAGTACAAAGCAGAGGGTCGAGACCGGCGGTATTATCCTGGGCATTCAGGCTCAATTCAAATGCCTGTGACCATTGCCCTGTCCGGGCGTAGGCTTCGATGAACGGAAGATATTCACTGCCAGAGTTCGAACCCAAACCTTTGGCTTTGGCCTCCGCCCCAAGCTTTAAAGTCGCCGGCCAATCCTGCATCTGGCGCGCCAGATCGGCCTTCTCGAAATAATAACACCAGGTATGGGCAGGTTCTGTTCCAAAGGTGGCTGGATCAAGCGATCTTGTACCATCTCCAACGGAAATCTCGGACAGGTTCGAGATAGGGATGATATTACTCATGCCGGCATTGAATTTTGGGTCGCCTGTGTAAACCGGATCCAGGACCCGGACACATTCGTTTGTGGTGAAGTTGAAGTACATGCCAATGGCTTGCGAGGTATTTCCGTTGAAATCGCCGCCTCGTTCTGAATCGCTCAGGGGCATACCCGGCTTGTAGCTGTCTACCGGTAAATGCCATATATCAAAATAATCGTACTGCGGATTGGCGCTGGGTTTTTGGCTGAAGAGAAGGCTGACGATATAGCCGCCATCATAGAATGAACTCTTGGTGGTAAAGGTACCCGACCCGATGACTGCCGTGCCAGGTTTCAGGACCGGGACGCGCCAAGCCAGCTGCCAGTAAATATTTCTCTGAACCTGCCAATCCTTGCGGTATTCATTGGAATTGTAGATCTGGTATGAAATGGAGGATGCCACCAAAATAGCCATCAGCCATTGCTTTTGATTCTTTGTCCGGAATAACCAGTCCACCAGGCTGACCACCAGGATAACTGCGCCCACCAACGGCGCAAGGGTAAACCGGTCGGACCAATTTCCATCGGCAACCTGCCGGCCGGCCGCCCAGACCGGCACGGCGCCAGCCAGTAACGCGATACCACCGATAATCAACATGTAGAAAAAGGAGGATTTATCAGCAGCCTCCTTATCGCGGGAGGTTATATAAATATAGAAACAAAATAGAACCGCAGCAGTAATCCCAACCAACCAGGATATCCACATTACGATGGAGTGGGAATGAATCAGATTTGGAGAAAAAGCGTTGCCCCACACGGAAACAATCAGGTATCCGATATCCTGGTAAATCGTTTTTACAAGCATGCTCAAAGTTGCAAGTGGTGAACTCAAAATGGCTTTCAAGAGCACCGGGTTGTTTGGGTCAGTGACCAGGGTGGAGGGAAAATAGAATACCCTCCACCAGAAATAGATCCCCAACCCGAGAATAAAAGGCGACCAGCAGAGTAACGTTTTCCAAAGCATACGGCGCCAATTTTCTTTTTCTTCGGCCCGGAGAACCGCCCAGATGATGACCGGGCGGATGAGTTCCAGCCCTACGAAATACTCAATCATAAAAATCTGAGCGACGCCCGTTATCACCGAAAGGGGCATCCAAAGCCAGAAGTATTTACGGTGGCGAAGCGCCAGGACTGTCATGTAGAGTGAAACACCCAATAAGGCAAAGGCAGTAAAATGGCGGCTATAGGTGACAGAAACTGGCTGCTGCAAAAAACCTGGAAAAACCAACAATAGAACCCCGATCCAACGGTTCAACCAGGCACGTGCAGGCCAAACAGAATTTAGTGTCAGATAAATGAAAAGCACCCCGATCCAGCGCAGCACCAGGGCAATCGTCTGCCAGACCAGCGGAGTCATGCTGGTTATGGGAAACATGACCAGGTAAATAAACGCCGAGAAAGGGCGTTCCGCAAAATAGGGGAATATGATGGCCGGGTTGTGTAAATGATAAAGATAGACCGATTCCCAATCGTCCCAATAGAAACCCAGGTAGGGAATCAACAATCCATAGGCAAGCACACCGATGAGCAATACCGCGACCGGATAAAACCAGGCGCTTTCGATTATTTTCGTTGTTGTAGTTTTGATATTCTTCATTAATTTGGTTTCCCAAGTCAGGATATTTTCGTTCTCATGACCACCGCGGCACCGTAGCCAACCACCGATGAATAATCTCCGGTCACGTCGCCGGAGGTGGCATGGTGTAATACCTTGACGGTATCCGCGCCCAGCTCCCTGGCTGCCCACAATACCGCAGTTAATGCCCCCAGCCCACAGGCAAACCCCTTCTGTTCTTGTTCAGCACAGAAACATCCTCCGGAGAGAACGACTCGATCCGGCGCAACATTTCTGTGTCGAAAGATAGGGCCTCTTTCTGGGTGTAAAAATGTGAAAGATCCGTGGAGGCAACCAGCAGTGCATTCCTGCCTTGCAGGGTTTCAGCCAGGACCATCCCGAGTTGCCGGGAGATTTTTTGAGATTGAGAGCGCACCATTACAGGCAGAAGTTTGAAATCCCCGGCCAGGGCTCGCTGTAGGAAGGGCAGTTCGATTTCGAGGGAATGCTCCTGATCGTATGCCACCCGGGCCAGTCCGTAACCCAGAGTTTCCTCGAGATGCGCGTCCAGTTGTGCGACGGCTTCCTCATCCACCGGGATCTGGCCCAGGGGGGTGGAGTAAGCGGCATGGGCGGTGGTGAGCAAAGGCTCGTCAAAGGGCTGGTGCATTGGAGAAAGTACCGCCACCAGGTCAGGGGTCTTTCCACGCACGGTTGCAAATGCATATCCGGCCACCGGCCCAGAGTAAATATGCCCGGCGTGGGGAGCGATGATGGCCACCACCTGGCCCGGCAGTTCAGGCAGCTCGGCCCGGTCAAGGTATTGATCGACCGCGCGGGAAAGGGCGGCGGGGTTGCCTTCGTACCACCTGCCTGTCAAAGGAGATGGACGAACAGGTGCGATTGTAGCCATATGTGCCTCCTTGTTCGCTGTTATTTTAGCACGGAAGGGCAGTTAATTTATTTTCCAGATCGGGGGAAGTCATCCACGCGTGTTTTTTCGCTGGAATGCCCGTATATTCAAAGTCCAGGCAAGAATGGCAGAAGCGCCCAGGATTACTGCCACGCCCGGCCAAATAAACAACCAGAAGTTAACCTGCCTGTGCGGGGATTTTGCGGCGGTTGAGGATGGGGCAAGCCGTACTGCTGGAGGGGGGGCTGCCTGTTCAACCGACAAGATTGAAGCTTCCACTGTTGGCGTGGGAAGTACCGCCTGTGGCGCAGCCGGTGGATTTGAAGAAGCGGACAAAGGCTGGCCGGTGGCAGGGACTCCAGTGGTAGCCGGAACCAGGGGTGCGGGTGCGGCCACAACCGGAGCGACCGTGGCGGAAGCAGAATTGGCAGGGGCCATGGGGGCAGCGGCCAGCGGACCGCCTACGGCCCCCATTGGCGCACCTGCATTCATGGAAGCAGGCTTGCGAACCGAAAGCTGCCCAACCAGGCTGGAGCCGAGCGTAAATATGAAGAAAAGCATGGCGACCGCCGAGGCCCACGAGAGCGCCGGGACTAGGCGCGGGACGGGTGGGCGGACGCCTGCCATTCCGGGCGTCAAAGTGAAGTTGCGCGGCGCACGGCGCTGGGGTATCCGGCGCAGGAATGCACGCGTCTGGCGGAGTTCTTCGAGCGCGCCGGCCAACGCCGGATCTGATTTAATGCGATCTTCCAGGCGCGTCCGATCGGACAGGGATAGGTGCCCATCCAGGTATGCAGAAAGTTGTTCCAGATCGCGGGAAGAAAGAGTTGTCATAAGCTGCGCTCCTCTTCCAGACGGAAGGCAGCCGGTAAAAGTTCCCGAAAGCCTTGCAAGCACTCGCGCAGGTGCAGGCGGGCACGCGCAAGGCGGGATTTTACGGTACCAAGGGGTTTCTGAACCGCAACAGCGACTTCCGAGTAATCCAGGCCCTGGATGTCAGCCAGAACAACCACGGCTCGGAAATCGGCCGGGAGATTTTCCAGGCAGTGCTGGATGGCATGTTCTAGTTCAGCCTGGTCCAGGCTTTCCTCGGGGGAGGCATGCGGATCAATCAGCCAGCGGGGTGACTCGATTTCTTCGCCGTCAGCGTTTTCAGGTTCGAGCGGGGTGGTGGGACGGCGCTTTTTCCGCCGCAACTCGTCATAACAGGCATTGGTAACGGTGCGCAGCAGCCAGGCGCGGAAGGAACCACCGCGGTAGGAATTAAGCGCACGAAACGCGGAAAGGAAGGCTTCCTGCACCGCATCGGCGGCCAGGTCTTCGTCGTTCAGGATGCGCAGGGCTGTGTTAAACAACATATCCTGATAGGCCAGTACAAGGGTATTGAAGGCCTGCAGGTCGCCGTGCCGGGCATCCAGAATAAGAGCGGATTCGTCCATCAAAGGTATTTTATCACCTGCTAATCGCATTATCTGAACAAGTAAGGAAGAGGGATCCGCGGACGGAATTATCCGTTTAGATCAGCTTCAATGGCCTGCAGTTCTTCCTCTTCAAAATGAAGATTATTCAGCGCGGACAGATTGTCCTCAAGCTGTTTGACGCTGCTGGCACCAATCAAGGCCGAGGTGACCTGCGGCTTGCGCAGCACCCAGGCAAGCGCCATTTGCGCCAGGGACTGCCCGCGCAGCCTGGCGATTTCATTTAATTTTTTGATCTTTGGCAGGTTTTGCTTTACAACATCTGGCGTCAACCAGACGCGCTCGGTTTTGGAGGCGCGCGCACCCTGGGGGATGCCGTTCAAATAACGATCAGTCAACTGTCCCTGCGCAAGCGGTGAAAAAACGATGGAGCCAATACCTTCTTCTTCGAGCGTATCCAGCAGACCTCCTTCAACCCAGCGGTCCAGCATGCTATACCTGGGCTGGTGGATCAGACAGGGCGTGCCCAGGTCGCGCAGGAGCTTGGCGGCCTGGCGGGTTTCTTCCGGCGAATAGTTCGAAATGCCCACGTAGAGGGCCTTGCCCTGCCGAACGGCGCTGGCAAGCGCGCCCATGGTCTCTTCCAGCGGCGTGTCCGGATCCGGGCGGTGGCTGTAGAAGATATCCACATATTCCAGGCCCATGCGCTTGAGGGATTGGTCTAGGCTGGCGAGCAAATACTTGCGCGAGCCCCATTCCCCATAGGGCCCGGACCACATATCATAACCGGCCTTGGTGGAAATGATGAGTTCATCACGGTAGGGGGCAAAATCCTCCCGCAGCAGCCGCCCAAAAGTATCTTCGGCAGAACCGGGCGGAGGACCATAGTTATTGGCCAGGTCGAAATGCGTCACGCCGTGCTCGAAAGCCGAGCGGGCAATGAGGCGGCTGTTCTCGAGGATGTCCAGGCCGCCAAAGTTATACCACCAGCCCAACGAGATGGCCGGCAGCTTCAACCCGCTGCGCCCGCAGCGGTTGTACAGCATGGTATCGTAACGGTTTGCAGAAGCTACAAACATTATTCCTCCAATACTCTACAGTAAATTCGGTTGACCGGACTCTTCCCCGGAATCCTGCCAGCCGAAAACCTTCAGATCAATTCTGCCGCGTTCGTCGAATTGAACGCCCTCCTCTTCGAGAAGCTGGCGTTGCGCCTGCGCACCCGGGCGCATGCTGATCGCGCCTTTGGAGTTGATCACCCGCTGCCAGGGCACATCCGCGGGACAGGCAGCCATGGCACCCCCGACCCAACGTGGAGCGAAAGCCTGGTAGGTTTTGGGATCCAAACCTTCCGGCAGGGGCAGCAAGCGGGCAATCTCTCCATAAGTGATTACCCGCCCGGATGGGACACTGCGGACAATTTCCCAGACCAGGTGATTGAAGATGACGGTGTCAGGAGGGGAGGTAAATCGCATCTGGAGAACCTTTTTGGAAAGGTGTAACCGGATTTTCGCTCACGCCCACACCCACTTCTTCATTTCTTCCAGCGTCTGGCAGGCCGTCATATCCAGTTGCAAGGGCGTGATGGAAACATAGCCGGCTTTTATGGCGCCAAAATCGGTGCCGGGCTCATCGACCGCTGTTGGCGGCTGACCGCCGATCCAATAATACAGGCGGCCATGCGGGTCCACGCGGGGATCGAGCGCATCCCGATAGACACGCAGGCCCTGGCGGGTGATCATAACTCCTTTAATTTCGGATTCCTGCAGATAAGGAACGTTGACGTTCAAAAACACCCCCGGCGGCAGCCCCCCAGCCAGTAGCCGGGCAGCCACGCGCCGGCCAAGCGCGGCAGCGGTGGAGTAATCCAGGCTGCCGTGAAAACCTTCGGGGGCATGCAGCGAGACGGCCATGCCCGGCACGCCGCCAATGACTGCCTCCATGGCGGCCGTAACGGTACCGGAATATGTCACATCATGGCCAATGTTCTCGTGCGGATTGATGCCCGAAACCACCAGATCGATTTTCCGTTCAACAACTCCCAGCAAGGCGAGCGCCACACTATCGGACGGCGCGCCATCGGTGGAGAGCGCCGGAGAACCATCTGCCAGGATCTCCTCCCGCACCCGCAAGGGCCGGTCCAGCGTCTTGACATGCCCGGAGGCCGACCAGTTGCGGTCCGGGGCGAAGACGGTCACTTCGCCAAGCCTGCGCAGCTCCTGTGCGAGCGACAGGAGTCCGGGAGCCTGCACCCCGTCATCATTGGTTACCAGAATATGCATGAATAAATCCTCTAGTCAAATTGTACCGCAGATAAATTAGGGGACCAGGTAATCAGGGATCAGGGAGCAGGTCTTCTCCAGGTGGAGAGGAGCGAGGGCGATAGGGGGATATTCGTTTTTTGAAAACGAAAGGAAAAACGAATGGTCGAATCCCGGCTTCCCATGAAGAACGGGGGCTTAATCCGGCTCTTCCACTTAAGAAGGCCCATATTGGGAGAGACCCGAGCGGGAGGATCTTTCAAGACAGGAAGGGAATTTAGGTCACTTTTTGCAATGTTCCCGCGGAACGAATAAGCGAAGCTGGCTTCGTTCAGAGTGCTGCATAGGGAAATGGGATCAGGCGGGAAGGTCTTCATAAGAAGAGAAGGAATTGGCCGGCTTGAACAGGAAAACATGACAGGCAAACCAGGAAAAGCAGAAGCTGATGAATATCAGCACAATTGTTTTGTTTGGAAAAGGGCAAACGGGCACGCATTTTTTCTCATACGCCAGAATGAAAAAATGGGCGGCTGGAGGATCTGCCGCCCATTCATACTCAAAAAAGACCCGCTATATTTGCGGGAATTTGCCAGCCGCATCCATGACAACCGGGCCATGCCCGGAGCAAAGTATGCGCGCCCCCAGGGCGGCCTGCTTGCGGACGGACTCATCCGACTTGGCCTGGTCCCAGTTATTGGCCCCGCTGGAGCCGCGCAACCCGGTCTCACCCGAGACGATCGAATCGCCGCAAAACAGGATCCCGGCAGAAGCGGCAAACAGCGAAATATGCCCGGGGGTGTGTCCGGGGGTTTCGATGACGCGCAGCCCGCCTAAAACCGGGAGAATCTGCCCGTCCGATAGCATTTCATCCACCTGGATGCGGGCAGGCTTGAACAAACCGGCCATCAGTCCGAAGAGAAACCGGGTAATCGTTCTGCGGGGCCTGACCGGGCGAGAGGGGCGTCCTTCCGCCATCGCTTTGGCCTCCACCAGGCTGGCGTAGAGGCGCGCCCCGGTGGCCTTTTTAAGCGGAGCCAGCCCACCAACGTGGTCGAAATCAGCATGGGTAATTAGAATACGCTTCAGGTCGTCAGGTGCGTAACCCATTCCGGCCAGGTAGCGCAGGATCTTTCTGTGGCTGCCCGGCAGGCCGGCGTCGATCAGGGTCAGGCCATCCGGGTCGACCACCAGGTAGGGGTTAGCAACGGTATTGGGGACCAGGTGGACATTCGGAATGATTTCCATGGGAATTACTCCTGAGAAAACGACAAGTTTATTCTTTTTTAGTATAGCACTAAAAAAAGCCGAATCTAAAAACTTTCCCACATAGACGTTTCCAGCGTGAGAATGTCATCTTAAGAAGATTGTCCCATCAGGAAAGTGCTACAATACAAACAAGGTAGAAATGCTACTGTCTTTCGTTATTGTTATCAGCTCAGGAGAATAACCTATGAGTACCAATCATGAAGACGATCTCCGTGATATTCTTGATAAAACCGCGCAGGAAATAACGCAAATGTACGGCAACCCGCGCACCTGGCAGTCCTGGATGGTTTATCTACTGGGGCGCCTGGAGGCAGAGGCAACGAAAAACCCTGCATATATGGAAGCCTTCAAGGAAATGCTGGCATCCCTGCAGGATGAATTAAGGAACCGCTTGAAAACGGGCGGGTGGTAAGCCACTTATGACCGTCCTTACACTCAGTCCATCCGACCTGACATTTCTGTGGGACGGCTGCAAACGATGCTTCTATCTCAAGGTAAAGCACAACATTGTTTACAGGGGCCCATTTCCGGGCATGTTCGGAAAAATGGGCGATCTGACCAGTAATTATTACCTGGATAAATCCTCCAGCGAAATATCCCCTGATCTGCCCGCCGGGATTGTGAAATATCGGGAGAAATGGGTCAAATCCATTCCGATCAGCTTTGCAGATACTTCCACCCAGTGTGTCATCAAGGGCCGGTTCGATGCGATCATGGCCTTCGAGGATGGCTCGTACGGCATTATCGATTACAAGACATCCGACGCGTCTGAGGAAAAAGCGGCCTTTTACAGCCGGCAGTTATCGGCCTATGCTTACGCCTTGGAAAACCCGGCGCCCGGAGCACTTTCGATCTCACCCATTACCCGCCTTGGCCTTTTCATCATCACGCCCAGTCGTTTTGAACAGATGCCGAATGGTGAATGCGCATTTGTAACCAGGACAACCTGGATGGATGTTCCACACGATGATGCCACCTTCCTGGCGTTCTTGAGAGAAGTTGTCACATTGCTTGACCAGGCGACCTTGCCTGACCCGGCTGAGGATTGTGGGCTGTGCAATTACAGAAGGATTTACAACGATGCAGGCTTTTAGGGTGAAAGGAAAAATGCTGGATTAAGAAAGGACCTCTGTGAGAAAACCCCAGGTTGAATCAGAAGATGCCGCAGTGCGCGGCGTCTCTCGTTTCGGGGCGGCGGGAATAACCTTAGGAGAGAAAAACGGGTACCTTTTTCTGCTCCTATGGTATATTTGCTTAATATATCTAATTGTAAAGGAAAAAATATGCGCAGCACCCCGATAAAACTGGCTTGTTTTCTACTTATCCTGCCCCTATCCATGCTGATGGCCGGCTGTTCTTCCGCCCAACCAACCGCCACATCGAACCTGATCTGGAAGATTGATTTATCCAAGTTCGATGTGAAGAGTAAATTGGAAAGCGTCCAGACCGTGCAGCAGTATGTTGGATCGACCGATGTGGTGCACCAACAATATCCTGGCAAGGGAGATGTCTACCTGATCATGCAAGTGACCGTCAGCAAGGAAAACACACAGCCCACCCCCTTCGATTGGAGTAAATTGACCGTTCTGGATGATGCAGGCAATTCCTACCAGCGCAGCAGCAACAACTCTTTTCTCGAACTTTTTAATTACACCCCGCGCATGACCGGGCTGGAACTCCAATTGGGTGAATACCAGGGCTGGATATGTTATGAGATCCCTGCGCAGGCGGCAAATGGAAAACTGACCCTGGTCTATGCCGGAGAAGGAAGCCAGCAGGAAATTGTCGTGAAGAAATAATCAGACCGGCCAGGCTAAAACGAATGCGTCTGCCGCAATTTTGTCTCGATTTCCTGCTGAAGATCGGCGGCTACAGATGGTTTTGTGACGGCCAGATCCTGCAACTCCTCGAGATCGTTCGACAGGTCGAATAATTCGGGGGCAGGGTTTTTCGGATATCCCCGGTAATAGATGAGCTTATAGTTCTCTTTTATCATAGCCACGGTCAGTTTCTTAAGCGGCCCCTCTTTCGAGCTGCTCTTAGCCTCCACCGCGAACACACTCTGCTCATTCTGCGCCGGTCCAGCCCCAAAGCCGGGCAGCAGCACCCCTTCGCCCCACTGCGGCGCTGGTTGGCCAGTGAGCTTTGCCAGGGTGGGCAGTAAATCCACACAACTGGTCAGGGAATTTACATCCTGGCGCTGTGTTTGCCCAGGAACGGATATCAGGAGCGGTATGTGGATAAGAGGTTCATACAGGACGGCAGTTTCATGCCCCACGATGCCCCTTTCGAACATCTCGCCATGATCCGCAGTGACAATTACGATGGTATTATCCAGGATCCCTTTCTGGAGCATGGCATCATATAACCGTCCAAACTCGGCATCCGCATACGCCAGGTATTCATCATATTCCACACGATTCTCATTGGTGGTTTCTTCCGAATAGCCCAATGAGAAAGGACTGGTCGGTTTGGCGGCCGGCTTATAATCGTCATGGAACATGCCAATAAAATCCTGCCGAGGACAATACGGTGCATGTGGGGGTAAAACGTGAAAATAGCCCATAAAAGGCTTGCGGGCAGCAGGGAGTTCTTTGCTCAACCAATCAATTGCATCTTCAAGGGTAAAGTAAACATCATCCAGATTCGGTATGCCAAGAGGGAACTCCGGTCCGTATTCATCAGCCATCTTTCTTTCATGAGACAACCGTAAAATGCGATATATCAGGCTGCCAAATAATGAACTGGGTTTGGTCTCACCGCCTCGCAAGATCAGCTGCTCGCTCCAAAAAGAGTCATTATAGTCGGAAGGGAATAAACGATCCGAATATTCAGGATCATAGATCGCCAGTTCACGAGTGCGCTTAAAGAGATCTAGATTGGATCGAAACTGCTGCAGGAGAGCCTCTGCCAGGAGATTATGAGTGTACGCGTACGTGAACCCGCTTTTCGGATACACAGAGAAAATATTCCGATTGGCAAAAGAATCCAGAACGGTTCCATCCAGTTGAATCGCGCGATGAGTCCACGGATAAGCGCCGGTCAATAAGGAGGCGGTCCCCGGTGTGGTAAAGTTTCCTCCGGCATGGTGGGAATGATAGACTGTGGCTCGTTCGGCAAAACGGGTCAAATTGGGGGTGGTGTTGCGCGGGTAACCATAAATCGGTATGTTCCGGGCGGAAAGCGCATCAAAAACAAAAATGAGAATATTCTGCTGACTTGAACCCTGAAAATCCGCGGAGGATTCCAGGCTCCTTTTTGGAAGGGGCAGGAAAAGCAGAGGTAGAAGTGAGGAAAGTTTAAGGAAATCCCGTCGAGTTATTGGGGCTTTCATGGTTACCCTTTCAAAGATTTCGCACGATTACTGCTACCAGCCCCAACAGGTCAAAGAACAAATAAAAATACGTAAGGATCACCAAGCCTTGTACAAGCTTCCTGATCCTGTTTTCCACCTGTTCATAGCGCTGCACCAACCAGTAAACGAGCCCGAATGAAAATACCACCAGCAGCAATCCTGGAACCATCTGCTCCGGCCCCCACTGCAGGATGCGACCGAAAATAAACTGAACCAGGACCGCCCAGGCAGCCAACATCCATGCCAGGACACCGCTCAGAGCCACAAATTTATCTGCCAACCATTTCCTGGGCAGCATCAACCCGAATACCACCAACACCAGCCAGAGAATGCAGCTCTCCAGTAATGCATCCACTAGCGGATAACCGATGACTCCTGCCAGCTCCCAGATCGATAAACGCAGCAGCCAGGACGGTAAAAAATCCAGAATACTGATTATTGCCCATACATGTACCGGAAAGGCAATCGCCACAAAAGCCAGAGATAGATCCCCGCGCGACAACCTGCGGCTGCTAGAGATACCCAAGACTTTTTAACCTTTCCTCAACGATCTTCTGATCCTCATTCCCCGCAGTCGGCGGCGGTTTGATCGCACTACTTATTTCAACATTCCTGCCGATGGTCAAGGCAGGGATATCCCGATAGGAAGGATGTGGAAAATTCGCCAGACCTTGATTGCAGAAAAGGACGCCTGGAACCGCCTCGGGAGCGATACAATGGTCGGCGCCCCAATGGTCTGTATTGGATTCGAAAATGTCTTCTTCCCATTCACCCAAACCAGTCTGGGAGGAAGCCCGGTAACCCGGGGCATACCCCACCAGGAGATCGGGACCATATTCGGTCAGCGGGCCTTCGAATGCTTCTTTTTGCAAGCTAACTTGCTGGATGGCCTGCCGACCATCCGGGCCTTTAAGGGCCAGGAGACCGGCGCGGATTTCTTCACTCAAGGGTTCACGCTGGTCTGGAGAAACACATCCCTGTGATTCACGACCCTGCAAATTCAGGTAAAGGCTGTTCAACCCTACCGCATAGGCACGTGTCTGTGACCAATCCGCAGTGACCAAACTTCGTTCCGGTAGATCGGGCTTGCGCATAATGAAGCCTTGATCAAGCAGCCAGCGGTTCAAATGTACTTTGTAGTCAAAGCGGGTGAATCCATGGTCTGAGACAACTATGATCCGGGTATCCTGCCAGCCTTTGCTCTCCAGCAATTGCCCGGCCAATCCAACCACTTCATCGAATTTCTGATACCAGGACTCGATCACGGCCGGGCGATCGCGCAGGAACATGTGCTGTATCCGGTCCAGCGAGTCAAAAACATTCGCAAAAAGACCTTCGTTGAAATTTTTCAGATGATATAAGAGAATATTACGGCGAGTACCGAAGATGGAATCACACAATGTAAGGAACTGATCGTCCGTGATCCATTTCTCCTCCAGCCCGGTGGTATCCTGGGGCCAACCCAGGGTCAAGAATGAGCCGCATGAACTCCAGGTCTGCCGGACAAATCCTGGCGGAGTGGCATATGGCCAGGGGGAATGCAGCGGATGAATTTGGAGAGGCAAAAAGTAAAGGGTCGGTTCCGGGTCCACCTGGTTCATCACCATGCGCGTGATGGCATGCAAGTTCGCCATGAAACCAACCTTGAAAACTATTTCTATGATGGGGCTCCATTTGCCCCTGGTGATTGTCAGCGTCTGTTTTCCAACAGACAGATGGGCGGATTGATCATCAATTACATCCACCTGAAATTCCAGTTTTGCTTCCAGAAACTGGCCGCCTTTCTGCTGGGATGGACCTTTCAAGAAACCCGAATAGCGCCCTTTACCAATCCGTTTCAACGGCTCCACGGGGGTCTTAAGCTTCTTATCTTTCAATTCAGGGTCGAGTGCATACGCAGCGCCCACCCCCAAACGACCCTGGATATCGGGTGTACCGAGACCAGGAATATTCCGGTAAGGGGAATCGAGGTGGGCGGGGAAGGTGGCCGGCCACCACAGGGCAGTGGAAGGGAATCCTTCCAAGGCAGCCTGATTAAAAATTGTCGGAGCATTGTGGGGAAAAGTGAAAGATGTGCCAAGAATACTTTTCTTGGTAGGCAGGAGAGATACATTCAAAGCATAACTGGCAGGGTCACGGTGAACAAAATCGAACATGCCATGACTGCCCGGGTTTAGACCGGTCGCGATGCTGGTCCAGGATATTTCGCTCTGAGGAGGGTTCGCAACCGCGAAGCGGGCATAGCCGCCCTTGCCGATGAATTTACCCAGGTGAGGGAGCTTACCTGCCTCAGCCATGCGTTCGACGATGCCGGGATCAAACGCATCCAGCCCGATGATCAGTGTATGCATATTCAACTCCACGGTTTTTTAATAATAGAGGAAAAACGGGTCACTCAGGGAGCAGGAGGCGGAGTCACATCTTCAGAAATTGTTTCGGGGGTTTCTGGATTGGTCCGGTTGCGCATCCGGCGGCGTAGTTTTGCATAGGCTATCCGAATCCTGCCAGAAAAAAGCAGGATGACCGCCGAAATAACGCCGAACATAACCACAAGGATCTGAAATAACATACCACCAGTATTAGGATCAATATACATATAAACTCCTTAAATCAGGAATGGACTCTTTATCAGGGAAAACTTGATCATCAAAGGATTAAGTGACAATTTTACCACTTGCCGGGCCATTACGAATTTTGGTAACAAATGGGATCAGCCCGCCCGTCTTTCCCGATAAAGATTCTTATCAACCACCAGGAGCATCGGTTTCAAGGCCAGATTTCCACCCAGGAATTGATTGAGGCGATTCAAATCGGTCTCAGGATCATGGAGAACCTGATTGTAACTGATGAAAAGGGTGCTCATATTAGACTGGTGTTCCAGCCAGGTTTCGATTTTCTTGAGATGTTCTCCATACAGTTCAGCCAGTTTCGCATCCGGCACGTTATCATCTTGTTTGCCATCCCGAACCAACATCTGGCGCTGTGAGGACAAAACCTCTTCCATATTCCGGTGCATGAAAATAATTTTATACTGGTATTGGTTCGGTAGATATTCCAGCAGGGCTGATATTATTTTCACCACCTTCCCCTGCGCCCTCGGCAGCCAATCGAAATCACCTTGTTTAAGCTGCTTGACCCTCTCAAATTCATAGTACCCTTTGGGGTTATTATCATCCGCAGTTCTCAGATTGTCTGTTAAGATTTCAAACCCGGCAGCTTCGAGCATTTTCATCATCATAGATGTGCCAGATCTGGGCAACCCTGAAACGATAATAATTTCAGTATTATTATGCTTTCTGAAAAGTTTGGCTAACTTAAACGACATATTTTATGGAAACCCTTCTCGACCGGGAAAATTACTCGGTTGTTCCGTAATGGCAACGAAACTGGCAGGATTTTAGCACAATTACTCCGACAGGGATCAGCAAATTGAGTAGGAAAAATCGGGCTGGAAAAGAGAACGCTGCTTCTGGAATTGCCAACAAGGTGACCACAAAATATTGACAAAATGGGAACAAACCATTATATTTGGTAACAACTCAACTAATATAATAGACTTTATAGACAACATCGTATACTATGCGTCTCTCCAAACGTGGTGAATATGGTTTGCGGGCAATGATCGACCTGGCCGATGCTACCGGCCGGGATAATGGCTTCCCGCTTGTACAAATAAAGGATATTTCAAAGCGGGAAAACATTCCATCCAAATTCCTCGAGCAAATCCTGCTAGCGCTCAAAAATGCCGGGCTGCTGCAAAGCAAGATGGGTTTTGGGGGCGGTTATTATCTTGCCAAACCGGCAGCTGAAATCAACCTGGGGCAGATTGTCCGGGTATTGGATGGCCCACTGGCGCCCATCCGCTGTGTCAGCCAGATGGCTTATGAACCCTGCGATTGTCCGGATGAGCAGACCTGCGGTCTGCGGATGGCGATGGGAGACGTCCGTAATGCGATCGCAGCCATCCTTGACAACACCAGCCTGGCAGACGTGATTGCCCGGATGAACGATAAACGGGCCAGCCTGGCCAAGCCAGTTTAATGTTTTTTTAGCTGTCCTTTGACAGTTTCTTTTCAACCCATAAAGTCTATAAAATCAATAGACATTATAGAACTTAAAACAGAATGGAGAATTGATATGAAAAAAACCATACATTTCCTGCTCGCACTGTCCCTGGCAGCCGTGTTGTTGGGTGCTTGCGGAACGACTGCGCAATCACCGACCTCCCAACCTGATACGCTCAAAGGTACCATCACGGTTTCCGGTGCTTTTGCCCTCTATCCAATGATGACCAGTTGGGCGGAGGAGTTTCAAAAGATTCACCCGAATGTACAATTCAACATTTCCGGAGGCGGAGCTGGAAAAGGGATGACGGATGCCCTCTCGGGAGCAGTGGATATCGGAATGGTTTCAAGAGCCATCAAACCTGCCGAAGTGAGCCAGGGCGCGTACGGCGTGGGTGTTGTCAAGGATGCAGTCTTTCCGGTCGTAAACGCCAAGAATCCGGTCATAGCTGATATCATGGCAAAAGGTGTAACGCAGGCTACCTTCCGCAAAATCTTCATCACGGGTGAAATCACAACTTGGGGCGAGGTGGTCGGAAAACCAGAAATCACGGACGAGATCCACCTCTACACCCGTTCGGATTCTGCGGGCGCTTCGGACGTGTGGGCACAGTTCCTGGGCGGCACGGGACAAGCCGACCTCAAAGGGATTGGCGTGAACGGAGACCCCGGTCTGCTTGACGCAGTCATCAAAGACCCGCTTGGAATCGGGTACAATAACCTCGGCTACGCTTTCGATCTATCTACCGGCAAGTTGCCCGCCGGCGCGATCGTTGTGCCGGTTGATGCCAACAAGAATGGAATCGCGGACCCGGATGAGATCATCAATACGCTGGCAGAGGCAAGTAATGCAGTAGCCACCGGAAAGTATCCTTCCCCGCCGGCACGCGTGGAAAATATCGTTACGAAAGGGAAACCCTCGGGATTGGTACAGACTTTCATTATCTGGATCCTGACAGATGGTCAGAAATATGTCCCCGAGGCTGGCTTTGTGCAGCTTACCCCAGACCTGCTTGCACAGTCACTCGCTAAAGTGAAATGATACCTGCAAAATCAGCCCATACCGGGGAGGGCCGTGAAAACCGGCCTTCCCTTGTTTCGCGCCGCCGGAGCGACCAATTGGCTGGAAGGTTGTTTTTTATCTTTTCAGTCATCCCGGTAGCCCTGGCAGTCCTGATCCTGGTGATGCTGGTCTATAAATCCTGGCCGCTTCTTAAAACCCATTCAATCGTGCAGTTGCTGTTCGGCCAGATCTGGAAACCGGAGGAAGGGTTGTTCGGATTCTGGCCCTTTATTGCCGGGACTTTTTGGGTTACGCTGGCAGCACTGGTCCTGTCTGTTCCGCCATCACTCCTTACAGCCATCTACCTCTCGGAGTATGCCGGCCGCGCTTTGCGAACTTTCATGAAGCCTCTACTGGATCTGCTGGCCGCCATCCCATCCGTTGTATATGGTGTATGGGGCACCATCATCATCGTCCCGCTTATCCAAAATACGCTTATTCCTTTTCTCAACCTACATTTTGGCAATATACCATTTATTAGCAGCCAGAATCCAACCGGGTACGGCATCCTGGCAGGGGCGATCGTCCTTGCCATCATGATCGTGCCGTTCATCATTGCTGTCCTTTATGAAATACTGGAAAATGTCCCCAAGGGTCTAAAGGAGGCCTCCCTGGCTGTCGGCACAACCAAACTTCAGACCGTACGATGGGCAATCCTGCCGGGTGTGCTGCCGGGGCTGGTGGCCGGGGTGGTGCTTGGGGCCTCACGTGCTTTGGGCGAAACCATGGCAGTCATGATGGTAGTGGGAAACGTCATCCAGGTGCCGCATTCCATCCTGGATGCAGCCTACCCACTGCCGGCTTTGATTGCCAACAACTACGGGGAAATGATGTCCGTTCCTCTATACGAATCAGCGCTCATGGCCGCTGCATTGGTCTTGTTGATCATTATTTTAATGTTCAATATCGCCTCCGGATTGGTATTGCAACGCGTGCTGGGAAGGAAGTGGGTATGAAAAAACGCTGGGCCAGACGTCACGTTGTTGAAGCAATTTTCAGAGTTCTCATGCTAATCTCCTTTACCCTGGTTGCGGGCAGCCTGGCGCTTATTTTGTGGACGATCGTCAGCAAAGGTTTGCCGGCGATGAACTGGGCCATGATCACCCAGACCTCCAGCGGTGGCTACTATCTTGGAAAAGCAGGGGGTATATTAAATGCAATTCTGGGATCTCTATATATGGCCGGTGGGGGAACCGTGCTGGCGCTCATTTTCGGTCTACCGATTGCACTATACCTGGAAACCTACCTGGACAACGCGGCCTGGGGGCGCTACGTGCGGCTTGCGCTGGATGTTTTGTGGGGAATTCCCTCAATAGTTTATGGTGCCTTTGGCTTTATTATCATGCTGTCAATCGGATTGCGCGCCTCCATGCTGGGCGGAATCATCGTCCTGACCCTGCTCGAATTACCAATCCTGACCCGAGCCATGGATGAGATCATCCGCATGATGCCGGAAGATCTGGAGCAAGCGGCCATGGCACTTGGTTCCACCCGCCTGGAAGTGGCTGTGCGGGTGGTCACGCGCCAGATGTTGCCAGGTATTGTGACGGCTGTCCTCCTGGCTTTCGGACGCGGAATAGGAGATGCCGCCTCGGTGCTCTTCACGGCCGGATATACCGACCGGATCCCGACCTCCCTGCTGCAACCGGTGGCTTCGCTGCCGCTGGCGGTCTATTTTCAATTAAGCATGCCTTATCCGGAGGTGCAGAAACGCGCCTACGCTGCCGCGATGATTCTTACTTTAATTGTCCTGGCGGTCAGCCTCGGATCTCGCTGGCTGGCCAGCCGGTTGAATAAGAATGTAATACGCTAATCGGCTTTTATCATCTTGGAAAGATCGGATTGATCCATGGATACTCATATAAAAATCAGCGACTTGCACGTTCGTTATGGGGAGCGGGTGGTTTTAGACAACATCAACCTTGAAATTCCGCGCCGGCAGATTACGGTCATCATGGGACCCTCGGGGTGCGGGAAGACCACGTTGCTAAAGGGAATCAACCGGTTTCTGGAGTTGGTGGACGACGCCCATGTCAGCGGACACGTAATGATCGACGACCAGGATATTTATGCTCCGGGCGTGGATGTAACCGAGATTCGCAAAAATGTCGGCCTGCTGGCGCAGCGGCCCTATTCGCTGCCGATGTCGATCTATGATAATGTAGCCTATGGAATGAGAATTCATCAGATGGTCCGAAATGGCCCTGAGATGAACAAAAAGGTCCAACATTACCTGGAAGAAGCCGGATTGTGGGAGGAAGTCAAGGACCGCTTACATAAACCGGCCGTGGCGCTTTCGCTGGGCCAACAGCAACGGTTATGCCTGGCCCGCGGCCTGGCGGTGAACCCGGCGGTCCTATTGGGGGATGAGCCGACATCAGCTCTTGATCCGATTTCCGCCCAGCATATCGAGCAGCGCCTGATCGCCTTGAAGCAGGAATACACCATCGTCCTGGTCACCCACATCCTGCGCCAGGCCAAGCGGTTGGCCGATTATGTGATATTCATGTATCTGGGAGAGATGGTAGAATGTGGTCCGGCGCAACAAGTGTTCGAGCAGCCTCAAAAAGAACGCACGCGCGCCTACCTGGCTGGTCAGTTTTAGGTTCAGGCAGGCTGGCCTGTTGGAAATCTACGGATTCTACCTGGAGGAAAAGGCATGTCTGGTAGCGCCAAGATAGTTCGATCCAATCGTCCAACACATGGTGGTCCCTCTACCGAACCCAAGACCCGGCCTCAGAGTCCGGGAGGCTTTTGTGTCTGGTTCACCGGCCTGAGCGGTTCCGGCAAGTCGACCACTGCCGAGGTGCTGCTTGACAAGCTGACCGGGCGCGGGCGAACGGTAACGTACCTGGACGGGGATGTTGTCCGCACGCATCTTTCCAAAGGGCTGGGATTTAGCCGAGAAGACCGGGATACAAACATCCTGCGGATCGGGTTTGTTGCTTCGGAGGTCATCCGGCATGGAGGTGCGGTAATTTGCGCAGCAATCAGCCCTTACCGAGCCACCCGGCAGGAAGTCCGCAGGATGGCGGGAAACGGGCATTTTATCGAAGTGTACGTGGATACTCCAATAGAAGTGTGTGAGCAGCGGGATGTTAAGGGGATGTACGCACGCACACGCCGCGGTGAAATCACCGCTTTTACCGGAATAGACGATCCCTATGAACCACCTTTTAACCCTGAGATCCGGTTGGATACAGTCCATGCCAGCGTGGAGGAAAACGCTGACCGGATCATGACTTACCTTGAAAAGCACGGCTTTCTGCGGGGATAAATGCACCGGGGGATTTGAGAGACTGGCTGGAAGTCGAATCGTATGTCCAGACCCGCAAGCATCACCCGGCTGAATAAAAAAGGCCGCCAACGAATCCATTGTCTTTGAGCATTTCCAGGATCCGAAGCAGGGATTGCTCGGGAGGTTGATCCTGCTCCAGCTTGAGCTGGTGCTGGATGTCCGTGCTGACCGGATCACCCACCCAGACCGTGGCTATCCTGGTCGGATCGACAACGGTCTGGAACAATTCCAGGTCGACCTGGGTCAGTTCGACGGCTGTGACGATCAAAATCATCCCGGCATCCAGGAAAATATTGGCAATTTCGGCGATGCGGCGGATGTGTTCGTGACGATCCTTACTCTCAGAATGACCATGAATATCGGCATCCACACCATGGATCACACTGCCCATGCCAAGATAATAAACGGTGCAGCCGGAATGGAACAAGTGAGATTCCAGCAAGCGGGCCAGCCGCTTGCGTCCGATACCCTGACGGCCGGTGATTATGACGAGGCAGGCATGCTGTTGATAGCGTTCCGAACGTTGCTCCTCTGTGACATCGCTTAAGATCCAATGGATGTTACGTTGTAAGACGGTCTCGCGGACACCCGACTCGGCATCCGGGAGGCCTTCCAGGACAATGCCGCCTCCGCGGATCTCGTATCCATCCACGATCACGAACCGGCCGGTTTCCGGCAGTTCGTCGGCGTAATCGAAGGCGATGGCGCGCTCCAATGAAAGAACGCACTCGGCGACTTCGTGCTGTCCCACCTGGTTTTGCCCGGCAGCGTTCTCCAGACTGGAGGTGTTCACGACCCGCAGGATATCCTCGATCTGGAAACGGGAACGGGCTGTGCCAAGCTTGATGGTATAGGTCTTATGGCAGGCGAACGGTTCCCTGCCCAACCAAAACAAGCTGACGCGCAAGCGTTTGGCCACATGCGGGGGACGTTCGGCGAAACCCACTGCAATATCACCGCGTTTAACATACACCTGCTGGCTGAGTGTGAACCCGCCGGCTTGCCCGGAGAGCAGTTCCGTCTGGGCGGTCTCGTCCATCGACTCGATGGTCAAGATGGTGCTGACCTTCCCGGATGGATAAAAAGTGATCTCATCATTGACATGGATTCGACCGCTGGC
Organism: uncultured Chloroflexia bacterium; assembly: GCA_963772245.1. GTDB lineage: Bacteria > Chloroflexota > Anaerolineae > Anaerolineales > Villigracilaceae > UBA877. The sequence continues at coordinate 698,117 of CAVYWB010000005.1, forward strand.
AACCGACCCGGCAATGATACGGCGGTTATCACCAAATTGGGTGAAGCGATAAACATCCTGGACAGGCATTCGGAAAGGCAGGTCGGTGAGCGGTTTTTCCTTTTCGAAGGCGTCCAACGCCTCCAATACGGTCGGCCCGGTATACCAGGGCATGTTTCCGCCTGGCTCCGACGTGCCGTCGGAGTTCGTGGCACGAATGGTGATGTTGTCGCCATTCCGGGCGCTGACCGGGATAAACTGATTTGGTTTCAACCCGACCTGGTTGAGGAAACCGGCATATTCAGTGCAGATTTGTTCAAAACGGGCCTGGTCGTATCCTACCAGGTCCATTTTATTAATCAGGACCACCAACTGGCGGATGCCCAGCAGCGAGAGCAGGTTGCCATGACGGCGGGAGTTCTCCTGCACGCCCTCCTGGGCATCGATCACCAATAGAGCTGCCTCGGCTCGGGCCGCCCCGGTGACCATGTTCTTAACGAACTCGATGTGTCCGGGGGCATCGATAATGATGTAATGTCTCTTGGAGGATTTGAAGAAAACACGGGCGGAGTCGATGGTGATATTCTGCCGGCGTTCATCCTTGAGAGCATCGATCAGAAAAGCATATTCGAACGGCATGGAGTTCTGTTCGCAATACGCCTGGATCTGCTCCAACTTTCCCTTTGGCAACGACCCGGTATCGGCCAGCAAACGCCCGATGACGGTACTCTTGCCGTGGTCGACATGCCCCACGATGACGATATTCATCTTTTCGAGGTCGGCTGCTTCCATTTTTACATATATCCTTCCCTGCGCAGCGTTTCCAGGCCTCCGCCATCTTCGGCATCCTGGGCCCGGCCAGAGCGTTCCGCCACCCGGGAGAACTTACCCGAGCGGAGTTCTGATATGATCTCCGCCACCGTTCTGGCATCCGAATCGACCGGGAAAGTGCAGGGGTAGCAACCCAGTGAACGGTACCGCTTGCCATCACCGTGATTGTAGTAAAGGGAGACAGTTGGAATGCTCTCCCGTTCGATATATTCCCAGACATTCAATTCAGTCCAATCCAGCAGAGGATGGACACGAACGTTGGTACCCGGTGCAAAGTCGGTCTTGAATTGGTTCCAGAATTCAGGCGGTTGGTCTCCGATATCCCATTCGTTGCGCACATCCCGCGGAGAGAAGTAGCGCTCCTTGGAGCGGGAACCTTCCTCGTCTGCGCGCGCCCCTGCGATGATTCCCTGGAATGGTTCCGGATTCTTCTCGCGTTCGTAGCGGTCGCTGGCATGATTGAAGCGGTAACGTACGCCTGTGCCATTGATGGTATCCGTGAGGGCGGTGGTCTTGAGCAGTTGGCAGCAGCCGATGCGGCTGATCTTACCGTCCGGGTAAGTGTTTTTAGCGGCCAGGGCCTCTTCATTAACCCCAACTATCATGGGCAGGTGCAATTCGTGTACCAGCCGGTCGCGGTAACTGATCATTTCGGGAATCTTGAACTTGGTGTCAATGTGGATCAGGGGAAAGGGCACGTGTCCGAAGAAGGCTTTGCGGACCAGCCAGAGCAATACCGTACTATCCTTGCCCATCGACCAAAGCATGCCAAGGCTTTTAAAGTTGGCGTATGCCTCCCGCAGGATGCGGATGCTGGTATTTTCGAGTTCATCTAGATAATTCATGGTACATTCTCGTATCTTACTCATTTCCTTGTGGGATTGGTTTGCGGTCTAAGCCAGACAGCCCATAATTGTACCAGCACTTTGCGAGGCATAACGCCTCTCCAGGAATTGTATCAGTCCAAAAATGGGGAAATCCGGGCCTAAAACAAAAAAATGCTCCAATTTCTTGGAGTCTCTCGTGTCGGGGCGCCGGGAATGGAATTAGGATAGAAAAACGGATAACCAAGCATATCCTAGTTCGTGGGATAGGAAAACCCGGCGCCCCATGGTTCGGCCACCCCGGATGACTTGAATCAAGATGCAGGCGAATGACCGCATCGGTTTTTTACTATCACAATGTAGCCAGGAAATCCACCGGCTGCAAAACAGGCAGAAGGGCAGGATGGTAATCTTTCTCGTTTCGCGTGATCAAATAGTCCGCTTTGCACTGCAATGCGGATATCATTTGAACGGCATCTTCAAAATCGGCATAATCGAGGATGAGCGCCTGTTCGATCGTGCTTTGTTCGATGGGAGCAATTTCAACAAATTGCAACAGGTTGGTGATAGTTGCCCGGGCTTCTGAGGTCGATCGGTCTTTTCTGATCAAATAAAACAGGGTGGTGATGCTGTGAGCGGCGATCAGTCCTCTTACTTTCCCAACCTCGACTGCGGCCAGCAGACGAGCCGAGGCATCGTAGAACTGCTCGCGCTTTTGTAAAACATCCAGTAGGATATTTAGGTCGATCAGTACGACAGGTTTATCGGGCATATTTCTCTTCCAAATGCTTCTTATAATCTTGTTCTGAGACATTCTGAGATAATGTGCCGCTCAAACGCTGCACGATGGGGGCATGGTCAAAGGGCTCCTGTGTTGGAATGCGACGAAGGTAAGCCTCGATCAGATCGGTGAGGGTGGTATTATTCTTGGCGGCATAGCGCTTGATATTTTCCAACAAGTCGCGTGGTACACGTACGGTCAATTTTGTTTCTTGCATAACAGCTCTCCTGCCGTACATAATAGCATTATCACGTACGGCTGTCAAGCAAACCTTTTTTGCGCCCATTTCTCTATGACAGCCGAGAAGATAATGTTATAGTGAGGCATCTCACTTTGAGGTATGTGGATGAGCGAATATCAGTATTATGAATGGCAAACCATTGGCCGCCCACTCAGCCCCAATGAAAGGGAGGCTGTTTCCGGGCTTTCCAGCCATATGGAGACTGTTACATCCACCCAAGCGATTGTGACTTAATCATGGGGGGACTTCAAGCACGATCCGCGCCAGGTGCTGCTGCAATACTTCGATGCACATCTCTATATGGCGAACTGGGGCACACTCAGGCTTTTATTCCGCTTCCCTGAATCGGTAATCGATCCACAGGCTATCCACCCCTATTGCCGGGAAGATTTCCTCACACTTGATTTGAAAGTCAATTATTATATTTGAATTTTCCCTGGATGATGAAGAACCGGATTACGAATGGCTGGAAGGCGAAGGCATGCTTGGCAAATTGACCCTCATCCACTGAGTCAGTTTCTTGGCATTTCACCGAAAGACATCGGGCAATTTGGCAGCGGCAAGCATAAATCTAACGGGAATCTCGATGTGGCCATGATCCAGAGCCTGATCCAGAAAGTAGTTGTCAGTGACATCGTTGGCAATTACGGCTATTTGATCGTTGACGAGTGCCACCATATTTCTGCAGTCAGCTTTGAGCAGGTGGTTCGCCAGAGCAAGGCAAAATATCTTACCGGTTTATCCGCAACCGTCACTCGCAAGGATGGGCACCAGCCGATTATTTTCATACAGTGCGGTCCATTGCGGTACAAAGTAAATGATCGGGATCAGGCAGGTAAACGACCCTTTGACCATAAGGTGATCGTGCGCCAAACAAAGTTCCAGTTGCCGCCTCATCTTCAAAATATCGCCACCCAATCTATTCAGGAAGTTTACTCAGCGTTCGAAAAAGATGATGACCGGCACCACATGATCGTTGAAGATGTTGTGGCTGCTGTTCAGGAAAATCGTTTTCCGGTGCTTCTAACCGAACGCAGGGAACATTTGGAAACTTTAGCAGAGTTATTGAACACACGAGTTGCACCTACCTTCGTGATGAAAGGGGGTATGGGCAAGAAGCAGCGCCAAGAATTGAAAGATCGAATTTCCAATCTTCCGACCGATCAATCGCGTGTGATTTTAGCAATAGGGCGCTATTTGGGAGAAGGTTTTGATGATGACCGGTTGGATACTTTATTCCTGGCATTACCAATTTCCTGGCGCGGCTCGCTAACTCAGTATGCCGGTCGTTTACATCGCTTGAACACCGCCAAGAAGGAAGTGATCATCTACGACTACGTGGATTTTCAAGTGCCTGTGTTAGCCAGAATGCACAGCAAACGGCGAGCCGGTTATCAGACAATTGGGTATGAAATCGAATTGCCACAAGACAATAAAACGGTGCAATTTACATCGGAAAATTTGTAGATCAGGCACATTCTTTTCTTCTCCAAATTGCGCGATCCACACTTTTTTCTCTTGGAAATATTTCTTATCTACTCCTATAAAAAGAGTCACCTTTAAATTCCAGCTAGACAGCAGAAAATAGGATGTTCTTCTAAAAAATAGTAAGTTTTTATTGGCATTTTGGATATTTGCTACTCCCGGGATAAAACCTTGCGCCCAATGGTGGATTGGCCTTAAAAACAACCAACCATAGGGCTCCGGGCAAAGGACTTTTGGATACCTTTGCACCCTATAGTTGGTATTTGTCGGGGCGCCGGGAATTGAACCCGGGACCTCTTGCACCCCATGCAAGCGCGCTAGCCGGCGAACCGCGGACCCTTTGCAACCCCGTTTTTTGGATGTTAGTGGTCTGTGGTTCGCGACTCATTTCGCCGATGTAAGCACACTGCGGTTCGTCAGTTGGGGGGATCTATGAACCTATCCAAAGCTCTGGATGGTTTCTTCTTCACCCTGAAGGCAGAAGGTTACTCAGAAGCGACCATCGAACTCTATCATTATATGCTGGCAACTCTTGCTGATTTCCTTGGAGACCGGGAAGTGACAGAGATCGAACCGGCTGATTTGACCCGCTATTTTTCATATCTCCGGACCGATTATCCTGAAGAAAAGAACCAGGGAAAGCCCCTGGCGGGCAGCACGCTTCAAAATCATTGGAAGGCGATCCGGCGCTTCTTCCGCTGGGCCGAGGAGGAATTGGACCTCAAATCCAGGCCCGATGACAAACTGAAACTTCCATCCAACAACCCCAGGATCGTGATGCCTCTTTCGGAAGAGGAAGTGAAGGCCCTGATCGAAAGCGCCGAATTCAGCCGGAAGGCTCAGACGAATGACCGATCCGCATTCCGCATGAAACGGTCGACAGCAGAACGGGATACTGCGCTGATCATCTTGTTGGTGGATACAGGCATTCGTGCTGGGGAAGCCGGGCGCCTGAATATCCAGGATGTGGACTTGAATACCGGCGAGATCGAAATTGCGCCTTACGGTAGTTCTCAGCGAAAGACAAAGAATAGAACCATCCCGATTGGAAAATCCGCCCGGAGAGCCTTGTGGCGTTACCTTTCCACGCGGCCTGAAGCAGCCCAGGATGAGCCGCTATTTCAAACCATGGCCGGGAGAAGGATGAAGGTGAATGCAACCCGCCTCTTACTAAAAGACCTGGGGGACAAAGCAGGTGTTAAGAATTGTCATCCCCACCGGTTGCGCCACACCTTTGCGGTTGAGTACCTGCGTAATGACGGCGATATTTTCACCTTGCAGATGATCCTGGGTCACACTTCGCTGGATATGGTCAGGCATTACCTGCAATTGGCAAAGTCTGATACCAAGAATGCACACCGTCGGGCTTCCCCGGCGGATAAGTGGAAGGTATAGTGAAAAGGCCAGGAAGCAGGCCATCCAACTCATGCTGCCATTGCAGACTTATATTAGCGCAAATATTCCCTGGAATTCCAGGGCATCTTTATTTATCTTTTGGTTTTGAATGCCCAGACCTGGACCACCATTCTCGTGGTTCCTTTCCGGTGTCGGAAACTGGTATTGAATATTGGTTCAGTGTCGGTGGCTTTGCGTTCGTTGTTGCATTATCCCAAAAATGTGCAATAATGAATAATGATTGTAGTGACTGCTATCTCCAGTCACTTATCCAACCCGGTGGGAAGAAATTTTAAAAGTTTGAGCTTCTTAATAAAATCGAATGTTTTCAATCTCTCTTCATATCAATATCCCTGATTTTGATCGAATACCCATAGAGATTGACTGTCCTATCTGTGGATTACATACATGGGTAACCATTGGCGAGGTGGGTCGTAGAGATTTCATAATTTGTCGCGGATGTCATGCTAATATCATGCTTGAAGACCATTTGGGAAGTGTTCATAGGTCATTTAGAAACATCCAACATACTCTTGAGACATTTGGGAGGTAGGAGATGGACCAACGCCTTTTACAAAGAACCCGTTATATTCTCCGAGCTCGCGCAAGAAGGGTGCAAAAATGCCCTCAGGCATTATTTGTTCCAGCATGCGTTCACTTTTTAGATTGGATAACAAATCATCCTGTCCTTTCAGCGATAACAATCCATCTCAAAAACTCTCCGGGAGATTACAAAGGACAAATTGCCAAGATAATAAAAGAAGCTCCTGAGGCAATGATGCTACGTCAAAATTATCAGCCCGGCCTCTATTCAGCTAAATCTCAAAATGAACACGCAGGAATTTGCTTGGAAGTAATGTATGCGGTCGCCGGTCTTTTACCATTAACTAAAGAGACGCAGGAGTATGTAATAGAAAACCTTGGCGAATATTTGACAGGCAACAACTTGATCGAGGATAAGGCAGCAATTGAAACTATACGTGATGTAGCTGTAGATGGCTTGTATGAATACTTAGATGAACAACTTGATACTCGAAATGTACTTTATGCAATTCTTTTGAAATATAAACAGCGATCTGAATGGTATCATAAATCCCGCCTAAGAGATATCCAGGCTAATGGGCTTGAAGGTAAAACTGGAGAAAGAGCCCTTGGAGTAGATTTACAGGAATATGTTTTAGATCAAGGAGTTGAATTTACCGTCGAACCGTCTTCAGTAAGTGGTGAAGTAGATCTTATGCTCCGCGATCCTGAAGGACGCTATATTCTTATCGATGATAAGTATATACCTGCTGATGCAAGTCGGTCATTTATACGGAAGAAAATTTCTGATGGAATTAGCCAAGTTGTTCGCTATTGCAATGACTATAACGAACCAGACGGCTTCCTTGTCACATTTACTCAAACTTCAGATACTATTAGGCTTGATTTGGAAGAGGCAGATGGTTTGCGGTATATAAAGTTGGGCGAGAAAACGATTTATTACTTAGCTGTAGATATAGTAGTGTAAGATATTTTCTGTAAAAGTAGTAGGTCAGGTGTTATCCTCAGGTTAGCAGCCAAAAGGAGACACCATGACCTACCAGCAGGATTGTACCCTACCTGCTGACCTGCTGCAGCAGGTCAGCGAACAAGGTTTAGACATTCTCCCGGAGCTGATCCGGACGATCCTCAACGCCGCCATGCAAGCCGAGCGGCAGCATTACCTGAATGCCGCACCTTACCAACGGACGCCAGAACGGGAAGCTCATGCCAATGGCTTCAAACCGAAGAGCATGCAGACCCGGGTCGGGAAGATCACCTTTGATGTGCCCCAGGTGCGTGAAGGCGGTTTCTACCCGGAAGCACTGGAGAAAGGGCTGCGCAGCGAGCGAGCTCTGACCCTGGCGCTGGCGGAGATGTATGTCCAGGGAGTCTCCACCCGCAAGGTCAAAGCGATCACCGAGCAGCTGTGCGGCATTTCGGTTTCTTCGGCCCAGGTGAGCGATGCAGCCGCCCTGCTGGACACCGAGCTGGAGAAGTGGCGGAACCGACCACTGGGCGAATATCCCTATCTCATCCTGGATGCCTATTACGAGCAGGTCCGGGAGGACGGACAAGTGCGTGACCTGGCCGTATTGACCGCTGTGGGCGTCAATCTGGGCGGGAAACGCGAGATCCTGGGTCTTTCGGTGTCCCTGAGTGAGCACGAAGTGCACTGGCGGGCCTTTCTGGAGAGCCTGAAAGCCCGCGGGCTGGGCGGGATCCAGCTGATCACCAGCGACGACCACTCAGGCTTACGTATGGCCAGGCAGGCAGTCTTTGGGAGCCTCCCCTGGCAGCGCTGCCAATTTCACCTGCAGCGAAATGCTCAAGCCTATATCCCGCACAAGGACATGGCGGCGGAGGTCGCTGAGGACATCCGCACGATCTTCAATGCTCCCGATCGCTCCACTGCCGACGCCTACCTGGCCAGGACAGTTCAGAAGTACCTGAAGACCGCCTCCCGTCTGGCGGAGTGGATGGCAGCCAATATCCCGGAAGGCCTGACGGTCTTCGCCTTTCCAGCTGCCCATCGACGTTTGCTCAGGACCACGAATGGTGTGGAACGACTGCATCGCGAGGTCCGACGAAGAGCCCGTGTGGTGAGCATCTTTCCGAACCCGGCTTCTTGTCTGCGTCTGGTCTCTGCCATTCAGGCTGAGATCAGCGAGGAGTGGCTGACCGGAAGAATTTATTTGACGTTTTAAGGTTCTATGGTTTTTGTTTTTCTTTCAGAGGAAGCACTTGATCTTAGACTTTTACAGAAAAACCCTTGCACAATCGTAGATATTGCCGAGTTGCCGTCTGCTAGCAAGGCTGGGCGAGCTAATGAAGTAGTTTTTTCTGCAAAAGAACTTGTGAATACTAAGCCGGGCGAAAGCGAGGATAATGCTCTGACTTCGCCCCTGTAGATCAATCGGATAGAGAACCTGCCTTCAAAGTAGTTTTCTAGAATTACTAAGAAACCACCAGATCTGGTGGTTTCTTTTGTCGTAACTCATTTATATACTTATCAATACAGGAGATTTGACTTACAGCCGTTTCGTCCCCACTTAAAATTTTTCATAGATATTCAAAAGTAAAAACTCTATATGAGCTTCAACAGTATGTTTTCCAATTATCATAGAACTAGGATGTCCACATGAATTTCTGAGATTTAGGCAGTTATTTTTTAGATGCTCTTTCGTGTTTTTTCCTATAATGGATAAGTTAGCTAGAATATCCAGGAATTCAGCCTCTCTCATCATTGCAAGATCATCCTTAGTTACTGCCATTTTCCAATCGGATCTTCGGCTCTTGGCTTCTGTGTTGAAATCGGATAGCCGCGTTGAAATAACATAATCATATAGAATTGATATCGCGCCTACCCAAGACATTACTACTGCAGAGCGAAAAAGATTTGCCTCTAAGCAACTTATGGCTTCTTCAACAAAGGCGCGAGTGTCAGGGTTTTGAATTCCTCCTAAATGACCTCGAAGATTAATAGCTATGTCTTTTGTTGATGCAGGGTCACGCTTTAACAATTCTGTTTTGACATACGATACGCCACTTTTGGTAAGTTGCCATCCATCGGGGAGCTTTACAACCAGACTTCTTGATCTGGCCAAAATATCCGCAACATTCCACTTTTCTAATTCCCTCAACCCAAATTTTATTGCCATCTGCTTTATTTTTGATAGAGGCAATGGAGTTCCAAGGCTATAAGCAAGGGTAAGCAGAATTTTGTCGCGTCGGGATAAGTCCGTTGACACTAAAAAGTCCGTCAATTCCTCAGTGGTGAGTAAGTTAGTCATTTATTATATTTCAGTTGGCTCGTTCGCTAAAATCGTTTTGATATATTGAACCCCTCTGTCATTGAGTTTATATCTTGTTGCTGTTCCCACCCTCCGTGTTTTATCGCCTAAAACATATTTTGAAGCTGAAAACCTTGCCAGAGCACGCAAGGCATTTTGTCGCCTTACTTTTACCTTAGGCCCCAAATCCGTTGTAATCTTACTTATTTCGACAGTAGTAAGATCGAATTCGTTTTCAAAATACTCATGAATTATATAAAGAGGTAACAAAACCCGATTTGCTTCATTGGATTTCCCCAAAATATACTTCTCGATTGCTTCGGCTTCAGGGCAAGACTTTATCAAATTTACAACGTGGGCCAGAGTATCAGGGGTAACTCCTTTAGAAACAGTAGGCATGGTGTTCTGCTGAAGAGGCTTGATGAATGGCTTACGCTTGGCTACTTTTTCTTCGGCAGGTTGGGAGTTGTTATAATAGTCGAGCAGATTTCTTACATCTTCTGGTTCTCCTTCAATAGTTACTAGAGTTCCATTTGGTAAAGTGAAAGATGCTTTGACCATATTCTCCTCCGCATTATTGAAAGTGATATATCACAGATCTTCAATCGTCAGAATATAGACATTTCCTTTATACCAAGGAATAGATACAATAATAGAATACAGGAAACCGAGCACTTTGTCAAATAAGCTTATAACCTCCACTTATCCTCTGGCGAAGCCTTCCGATGAGTATTCGCCGTATCCGTCTGCATAGTTAAAGATAATGCTGTACCTTTTTGATGTCGGAAACCGTGACAGCCTCTCCGCCGTCACGGTTACTCGTTTTTACAGTCAGATATTTCCCCTTTCACTTGCAGACCCACTCGCTTGCGATCCTATATAAAAATGACACAATTCGCTGATTGATTTGTTATCAACTTTATGCAATTATGATATTGTCCTTGATTGGCTGCCCCCCTCAGCCAGTCAGGGGCATTTTTATTTGTGCGTTTCCCCGTGGGATGCTATACTTCTATAATTACGATAGTTCCTGATATTTAAGTACTTCTTCTCCGGGGATCTTCTATGCCTTCTACCAATACTGAAATCGAAAAACGCTTATGGGATGCCGCGGATGAACTGCGCGCCAATTCCAAGCTGAAATCCTCCGAGTATTCCGTTCCGGTCCTGGGACTGATCTTCCTGCGCTTCGCGGATCATAAATTTGCCAAGGCGGAGGAAGAGCTGAAAAAACAGGCTGCGCCTACGGGCCGGCGGCAGATCTCAAAGCTGGACTACCAGGCCCGCGGCGTGCTGTATTTGCCGGAAGCCGGCCGCTGGTCCGGATTGATGCGCCTGCCCGAGGGGGCGAACATCGGCAAGGCCATCGACGACGCAATGCAGGCGATCGAGGCCGAGAACGAAGACTTGAAAGAAATTCTGCCCAAAACATACAACAGTCTCGATAAGAGCGTGCTGGTCAATTTACTGAAAGCCTTCAATTCCATCCCGATGGATATTGAGGGGGACGCCTTCGGCAAGATCTACGAGTATTTCCTGGGCAAGTTCGCCATGAGCGAGGGTCAGAAAGGCGGCGAGTTCTTCACACCGCTCTCGCTGGTCAAGCTGATCGCCGAGGTGATCGAACCCTATCATGGCCGGATCTATGACCCGGCCTGCGGAAGCGGCGGCATGTTTGTGCAAAGCGCGGCCTTCGTGGAACGGCACCAGCATGACCCCAGCCAGGAGATCGCCATCTACGGGCACGAGCGCGTCTCCGAGACGGTACGGCTGTGCAAGATGAACCTGGCGGTGCACGGGCTGGCCGGTGACATCCGCCAGGGCAACTCGTATTACGAGGACCCGCACAACGCCACCGGCAAGTTCGATTTCGTGATGGCCAATCCACCTTTTAATGTCAATGCAGTGGACAAGGAGCGCCTCAAGGACGACACCGCCCGCTTCCCCTTCGGCATGCCGCGTGCGGATAACGCCAACTACCTGTGGATCCAGTTGTTCTACAGCGCCTTGAATGATAAGGGCCGGACCGGCTTCGTGATGGCCAACTCGGCTGCGGATGCACGCCAGTCCGAAGGCGAGATCCGCAAAGCGCTGATCGAGAACAGCGCGGTGGACGTGATGATCGCCATCGGCAGCAACTTCTTCTACACCGTGACCCTGCCGTGCACGCTGTGGTTCCTGGATAGAGGCAAGGCCGGCACAGACCGACAGGATAAGGTTTTATTTCTGGATGCCCGCAGTATCTACACCCAGATCGACCGGGCGCACCGCGAATTTACCGAGGCGCAGATCGGGCTGATCGCCAGCCTGGTGCGGCTGTACCGCGGCGAAGCGCTGAACGGCTTTACCTTCAATGCGGTTGACTTTCCCCAGCTTGCACCGGCGCAACTGACTGCTCTCCAATCTTTGTTCTCTGCTCTCTCCTATGCGGATGTTCCTGGGCTGTGCAAGGTGGCCTTGCGGGCAGAGATCGAAGCTCAGAGCTGGAGCCTGAACCCGGGTCGCTATGTAGGCGTCAGCGCACTCGGCGAAGACGCTTTCGATTTCGCTGAACGGCTGGAGGAATTTAATGAAGAGCTGGAAGTGCTCAACTCTGAAGCACACGAGTTGGAAGAACGAATTGCTGAGAATGTAAGTCAACTACTGGAGGGTAGGGGTGAAAAAAAATAACTGGCCGCGTATTGCCTTGAAGCAGATTACCACGAAAATAGGTAGCGGTGCAACCCCGAGAGGCGGAAAAAATTCATATATTACTGCCGGAATAGCGCTGATCCGCAGTATGAATGTGTATGATTTTCAATTTGAATATAAAGGCTTGGCATTCATTGGAGAAGAACAAGCGGATGAATTATCAAACGTTGATGTTTTAAAAAACGATATTCTTCTAAATATCACTGGGGCTTCTGTTGCTCGTTGCTGCATAGTTCCAGAGAAGATATTACCGGCAAGGGTAAATCAACATGTATCAATTGTTCGAATAGATCCTTCCTTGGCTGATCCTAGGTATGTTTTGAATGTAATAAACAGCCCATTTTACAAGCAATATTTACTAACGATAGCGCAAGGGGGTGCAACACGAGAAGCACTTACCAAAGAGAAAATCGAGAATTTTGAAATTCAGCTTCCACCTCTTTCCGCCCAAAACAAAATGGCGGATGTACTTTCTACTTACGATGATCTGATCGAAGTCAACACGCACCGCATCCGTATCCTGGAGCAGATGGCGCAGGTGGTCTACCACGAGTGGTTTGGGAAGGTGAATACGAAGTCCTTGCCTGAGGGGTGGAAAGTTACAAAGTTATCAACTCTTGTCGATACTCAGTATGGCTATACTGAAAGTGCAAGTGAAAGTGAGGTCGGACCTAAATTTGTTCGAGGAATGGATATCAATAAATACTCCTATATTCAATGGGATGAAGTGCCGTTTTGCCCAATTAGCGTAAGTGAACTGCCAAAATATAAATTGAGTGTTGGGGATATCATGGTCATTCGTATGGCTGACCCAGGAAAAGTGGGGATTATAGAAAAAGACATTAATGCGGTTTTTGCTTCATACCTTATTCGGTTGAGGATAAAGTCACCAAAGTTGTCTCCCTATTTCCTATTCTATTTTTTGCTCTCAGATATTTATAAAGATTATGTGACTGGCGCAAGCACAGGAACTACCCGAAAGAGCGCAAGTGCTGGTGTCATTACTGATATTGATATGATTATTCCACCTGATTATCTTCGCCAAAAATTTGAAGATTACATCTCAACATTGCGTCAATTACTGAATAATTTGCTTGATCAAAACGCTAACCTGCGGCGGACACGTGATCTGCTGCTGCCGCGGCTGGTAAGCGGGGAAGTGGATGTGAGTGAGTTAGAGATTGCGGAAATATGATCATAAAAGAAATACAGTCAAAAAGCATTCTCTCCATATCAAAAATCTACCCTTATGTCATTAATCCTTATACCGGTTGTCAGCACAATTGTTCTTACTGCTACGCTCATTTTTTGAAAAGATTTACCGGGCACAAGGAAGCCTGGGGGCAATTTGTCGATGTAAAGGTGAATGCTCCTGATCTATTGGGGCGAGAAATTACCAAGAAGAAAAAAGACAGGGTTTGGATAAGTGGAGTATGTGATCCATACCAACCGCTCGAGGGGAAATACAAGCTTACCCGTCAGTGCCTGGAAATACTGGCAGAAAATGATTGGCCGGTTACCGTCCAAACACGATCACCTTTAGTACTGCGTGACATGGATATACTTACGATACACAAAGATTTGGAAGTCGGCTTGAGTATTACCACAGCGGATGATGGCATCAGAAAATTATTTGAGCCCAATGCTCCCCCAATAAAAGAAAGGGTCAGAGTGCTCAACGAGTTACATCAGGCTGGGATCCGGACTTTCGTCATGATCGCACCGATCCTACCCGGAGCAGAAAATCTTGCGGAAATCATGGCGGGAAAAGTTGATCATATGATATTTGACAGGATGAACTATCACTATGCTGATTGGGTGTACCGGAAATACGGTCTAGAGGATAAAATGACCGATGATTATTTTTACCGGACGGAAAGGACACTTTCCCTGGCATTCGCAAAATTGGGCATTAGGTAAATGATCGAAATATCCAAACAAGATATTCACTCTAACTGCCGTTCTCTGCGGCAGAGGTGCGATTTGTTGATGCCGCGTCTGGTCAACGGGGAGATTGGAATGGAGGGATTGGAAACAGGTATATAATTATCTATCACGTTCGTTCAGCCCCATGCTGTCATATTTGCACAGGGGGTTAGTTAAGAACAAGGTGGAAATGATGTTGTTTAAATATATCTTTTGTGATATATTCGGGGGATGGCGAGATGCATAGTCGGTGGCAAATCGCGTGCTATAAGGATCCTACAGGTTCCCTGCCTGTAATTGAATATATGTTCGCCGATAAGAACGAGACCGATCTTGACGTAATGATTGGAGACATTCAACGTCTTAGCCGTGTCGGACAAATTCTTGTCGAAACTAATGCAGCGAAACATATCGATGGCCCAATATTTGAATTACGCCCTAATCGCCACCGGATCATGTATGCTGAAGATAAGTCAAACAACCGTTTTGTATTATTATCTGCCTTCCTGAAAGCAACACAAAAAACACCACTCGAAGAAATTGAGAAAGCACATCGTAATTGGGCTGACTACCTCCGTACTGGAAATTGCGAAGTGTTCAGGCTTCCTATTGATGATTTCTAATTCATCGGTTTCTTGGACAAATAGTTAATAATTAAAGAAATGGAAAAGAAAATGAAAGATATAAATACTCTTCTCGTTGAAAAGTTTAAGAACAAAGACTTTGAGAAGAAATATCACCGCACTGCCTCGCTGTTCCGTCTAGCCGATGAAATGCTGATGCTGAGAAAGAAGAGGGGCTTAACTCAAAAAGAATTGGCGAAAAAAGTGGGTACAACTCAAGCTGTAGTCTCGCGGCTTGAAAATGCTTCCGTCAAACCATCTTTGGAAACGATCATCAAGATAGCCGAAGCTTTGGATGCTGTCGTTAATGTTCAACTGCTTCCGATGGAGACTATCCGCTTGGAAGAAAAACAGGCTGAGCCACCAGATAAAAAGGAAGAGCCGCTCAAAGGAATTAAATATTATGATTTTGAGCAGGGTTCGCTTGGCTGGGACGAGACATGGGTATCATCAAAGGACCCTGCTCTATCTGAAAAGCCCCAAGGTTCGGTTGCACCAGCATTCGCTCGGAAAATGAAAAATAAGATCCGTGAGTTTGCATAATGACCAAGAAAAAGACACCAGCGCCAGCGGATGGAAAAGAGAACATTGTGGATGTCACGTCTGAAGAGACGCATTACACCGTCCAATGTGAAGACATTCGGCTGATCACGTCCAACCTGAAACCTCTGATCGTAGATGAGAATAAAGATACAGATACCCGGTATGCATTTCGTATCCATGCTATCGTTGAAGACCAAAAATCCTTTAGTTATCTCGAAGTAAAAATAAATTATTTCTATAACGATGAAATGGCGAAACTGGAGGGACTTAATTTGGCATTTGTCCTCATGGGCACCTTTGGGACTAACAAGGATATGCCTCAGGGAGAATTTGCGGATTTCGTTAAACAATACACTCTGACCATTTTATGGCCATATGCTCGCGAATATGCCAGCGACCAGTTCCGTCGTTCAGGCTGTAATGAAATTGTTTTACCGATTATCAATCCACAGGTTGTTACTGAACATATTGTTGAAAACAACCTTGTTGATGTAAAGATCATTCAACCTCAACCGCAAGAGTAGGATTGTCCATCACTGTATAGAAAAAGGAGAAAACACAAAGTATCGTGTCTTCTCCTTTTCTGCTGTCAAGCAACTTCCCATCTAATACAAACGATTGTTCTGCTGCCAAGCATGGTCGTGGTGAGATGGGGGTAAGACTGTTAGGAGAACTGATTTCATGAAAGCTACGGAAGCCAATTTTATCCAATTTCTTGCTGGTAAACATCAATTCATCATTCCGATTTACCAGCGCACATATAGTTGGAGCCTGATACAGTGCCAGCAACTCTGGGATGATATCCTTCGGGTTGCACAAAAGCCTGAAATTCCCGGCCACTTTATCGGCTCCATTGTGTACATCCAACAGGGCATCTATCAAAGCAGTGCAATCCCACAACTTCTGGTAATTGATGGTCAACAACGATTAACCACCTTGTCCATACTGCTTGCTGCCCTGGGAGAAGCAATACATAAATCTGGAAAAGAAATGAAAATTAACCAGAAAAAAATCCAGAATTATTATTTGCTTAATAGTGATGAAGATGGAGAACTGCGTTACAAACTAATCCTGACCCAGAGCGATGAAAATTCACTTAAGAGGTTGGTTGAACAAAAAGAGTTGCCAATACCTGCCTCACAACATATTATCGACAACTACGATTTTTTTACCAAGCAAATCCAGGAAACCAAAATTGATTTAGAAACTCTTTATAACGGTATCTCCAAGCTAATTATTGTCGATGTATCTCTCGACCGTACCCAAGATAACCCACAATTGATCTTTGAGAGCTTGAACTCCACCGGTCTTGAACTTTCCCAAGCCGATCTAATTCGCAACTTTATCCTAATGGGACTGGAACCGACAGAGCAGAACGATTTATACAATTATTACTGGTTCCCTATGGAGCAAAGTTTTGGTAGGGCCGAATATTCGAACTACTTTGACCGTTTCATGCGCGACTACCTGACGATAAAATTCGGGGGACGTATTCCTCGTATTGATCAGGTGTATGCCGAGTTCAAAGGGTATGACCGCAGCCAAGCAGATAAAACCACAAAAGAAATTGTTGCCGATATCTATCGGTATTCAAAGCATTTTGTCCGCCTGGCATTTGCTCGTGAGCAGGATAAAGAAATCCACTCAGTACTCAACGATATAAATACACTCAAAGTCGATGTCGCATATCCCTTCCTTATGCAGGTTGTGGATGACTTTACCCAAAATGTAATCAGCCGGGATGAATTGCTTTCACTCCTGAGAATGGTTGAAAGCTACGTGTTCCGGCGGGTCATCTGTGGTATCCCAACGAATTCACTAAACAAGACATTCGCCACTCTCTCTCGTTCAATCGATACCGAGAATTATCTTGAGAGCGTTAAAGCAGCTTTATTGCTCAAAGATAGTTACAGACGTTTTCCACGAGACGAAGAATTTTCCCAACAGCTAAAGATCAAGGATGTTTACAACTTCCGAAATCGAAATTATCTGTTACGGAAACTTGAGAATTTCTCACGCATTAGAGAATTAGTAAATATTGAAGAATAGTAACTACCTCGACAATGTTAAATTAGCTCAAAATTTCTAGTATATCAGTCTCATCGTGTTTAAAATATGGTACATCCACTTTTATACAGGAGAGGAAAGCCGATGAGCACTATAATTATTGATGAAGCTCTCTATCTTCCAGATCGATGGGGGCTGCCCACGGAGGCGATTGCCAGTCTGGGAAACCGATTGCAGGATTCTTGGTCTGGTTTTCAAAGTTGTTTCAAAACCAAAACGCGCGATAGTGCAGAGCATGCTTGGACCTACTTGCGAGGACTTTTAGAGATGAAAACAGGACGTAACTTTGCCAACATTGCCCGGCGGGTCACCGACCCAGGGGAAGATGGGCAGAACTTGCAGCAATTTATGTCCAATTCGCCCTGGGAGGCGCAGGCAGTGATTCAGAAAGTCCAGCAGGAGCTTGCGATCACGCCGGGATTGCAGAAAGGCGGGATGCTGCTTCTGGATGAGAGTGCGGACGAGAAAGCTGGCCCAAAGAGTGCGGGGGCTGGACGTCAACATAATGGGCGTTTGGGCAAGATCGAGATGAGCCAGGTGGGGGTGTTTCTGGCCTTCTACAAGGATGTGGTGTGGACCTGGGTGGATGGGGAGCTGTTCCTGCCGGAGCATTGGTTCACGACTGAAATGGCAAGTGAGCGCAAGCGCGTGGGGGTTCCCAAGGAGCGCAAATTTGCCACTAAGATCGAGTTGGGCTGGACCATGATCCAAAGGGTCCAAGCGCATGGTTTGCCGTTTGAAGCGGTGGCGTGTGACGATCTGTATGGTCGGAGTGGCTGGTTTAGGCATCAAATGGACCAAGCTGACATCCTTTACATGGCTGAAGTACCTGAAAATACACAAATCTATCTGACCAAACCCGATTTTGGCATACCACCACATGCCCGAGGGCAAGCTGGGCGAATTAGTACTCGTCCCAAGGTGTTGAGTGAAGACCAACCCATGGAAGTTCGTCAGCTGATCACTGATCTGGATACCCATTTTCAACGCTTTCCAGTCCGCAATACCGAACGAGGTGTATTGGACGATCGTTTTGCCATGCGCCGCATCTGGACGATCCGGGATGACGAACTGGCCGAAGAATGGCTGGTGATCCGGCATGAGAACGATGAACGCTACACGTACGCCTTGAGTAATGCACCCGTGGACACTACTCTGGACCGCCTGGCCTGGCTTAAATGTGTTCGTCATTTTGTCGAGCGATCCAATCAGGATGCCAAATCCGAAATCGGTTGGGATGAGCTGCAGGCTCAGAAATTCCGAGCCTGGGAGCACCATTTGGCTATGACCATTATGGCCACCTGGTTCATCGCCCAGACCAAGAATGAATGGGCCAACAAGTATGCTCGAGATCCTATGTTGGCCCAAGAACTGGAGTTGAAGGCATTGCCAGCCCTGTCGGTCGCTAATGTCCGCGAATTGTTGCTGGCGGCAATGCCGTTGCCTCAGTTGTCGTCCAGTCAGGCAACCCGACTGGTTGTCAAACATCTGGTCAATCGTTCTCGTTCTATTAGAAGTCGCCATAAATCCCAAGGCAAGAAACGGGATAAAACCTAATCTAACATTGTCGAGCTACTCAGCCAGCTGAGATGAAAGAAGGTAGATAAGGCGTACCTGCGAGAGCCAATCGCAACACATCCAGAACTTGCTGTCCATTCTTGCGGGATGTTGAAATGTAGCCGCGGATCTGGCAGAACAGGTCGCCACCTTGTTTTGAACGAAAACAACCGGAAACTTTTTGCTTCACTTTCATCATGCGGATATCGCGTTCCGCCTGATTGTTGTCCCATGGAACCTTAAAATCGTACATAAATGCCAGCACAAACTCCTTGTAAATCTGGAACTCATCCAGCAGGTTCATGGCCGGGCTCTGTTTGATCCGTCCCCGCTTTTTTGGCTGATCTTCTGGCCGTTCCGGAGGTGCATTAGTCTGCAAACCCTGTTCCACCCAACGATCGTAGCGGCGCTCGAAGGCAATCAGCTGATCGGAGGTCAAGCAAGTCAGGGAGACCTGCCGGGCGGTATCCACCGCTGCTTTCATTTCCACCAGCAGGTCGGCCAAACCGGTCGCCCAGGCTTGCGGGTAGCGCTCTTCCAGGAACTTCAACCTGCGCAGGTGATGGGCATTGCACAGCCCATGCAGGACTGGATACTTGAAATAGGACTTCCAGCCATCATGGATAGCACGGCCTTTCAGATCAGGCAAGATCCCGATCGCATCCATGGCGGGTTTCCCGCGCCGGGGATGCAGCGCATAGTAGGTCAGCAGTGCCGTGCTCGCTGAATGCAACCAATTGAGTTTGCCTTCCACCCGTGCCCCGGTTTCATCAAAATGCACTATTGCTTCCTTCTCGGTCAGATGCTTCTTGATGGCTGCGTTGCCCGGCTCAACCTGGTCGGCGACTTCCTGGCAGGCTTCCAGGATAGTCCCTTCAGACAATGCCTGCCCATATAATGCTTCGAAGACCTCACCGGTCCGTTCCATCGGCAGTAACTGATACTGGTTGAAGTAGACCGCTTGCGCCTTAATCTCCGGCCCATATTGCACCGGCTGGGTGACACCTTCAGGAAAATCTGCCTTGCTGATCTCACCACAGTACGGACAGCGCTTGATCTCGGCTCGATGCTCTGTCACTTCCACCTGGACTCTTGGCACATCAAACACTTGTCGCTTTTCCATCCCACTGGCTTCAACCGCTTCCAACGACCTGTGACAGTGATGACAACGACTTACACGATGCACTTCTTCCCGGTCAGGATGCTCAACAGCTCGGAGTGTATACCCTGCATGACCCGGTTGTCCTCCGCTTTTCCTTCCATGGCGTTTCCGCAAACTCTTCGGTGCAGGTTTGTTGTATCCGTCACTGGAAGGCGGCTTACTACTATTGCTACTGTTCTTGGCAAGCCGATCTTCTAAAGCTTGCATTCTGGCCGCCAGGAGTCTGAAATTGTCGGTCAGCTTGCGAACCAACTCTACTACCGTCTCTTCTCCCTGCTGATAGGCTCGTCTCACATCTTCGTCGTTCGGAAGCTGATATGGTTCCATATCCTTTATTATCCATTATTTGTCACGGTTATACTAGAATCATTCCTCCTTATCTTTTAATGACTTTTGACTCAATTTATGGCTGAGTAGTTACGAAGAATATACGATTGAACATATTCTTCCCCAGAACGAAAACCTGCCCAAAGAATGGCAAGAAGAGCTTGGATCAGACTGGCAAAATTTACAAGCTCGGTATTTGCACACAATCGGCAATTTGACCTTGACAGGTTATAACTCAGAATACAGTGATCTGCCTTTTATTAAAAAACGGGATTTCCCTGAAAAGGGATTTCGAGACAGCCCATTGCATCTAAATCATGATATTGCAAAATTGGAGCATTGGAATGCTGGCACAATCGAGGAACGCGCCTTTGCATTGGCTCGAAATGCTCAGCAAATCTGGACAATCCCATCGGTGGAAGATACTGTTCTGGAGCGATATAGAGCCAAGCAAAAGGAACCCTCCGAAGAAGATGGTCATGTATACTCTCTTGAGCAATATGAGTATTTACAAGGTGAAATGCTTGATCTCTTTACCGCACTTAGGCAAAGGATTATGAATTTGGACGCTTCTGTTAGAGAGGAATACAAGAAATTTTATATCGCTTATAAAAATGCGACGAATTTTGTGGACATCGTTCCACAGAAAAGCCGTTTACGATTATCCTTGAATATGCCGTTTAGAGAAATTAATGATCCGAAAGGATTGTGTAAAGATGTGACTGGTCTTGGCCGGTGGGGAAATGGTGATGTTGAGGTTGGTTTTGATGCCAGCAATCAGCTTGAAGATATCATGTTCCTGGTTCGCCAGGCTTTTGATTGGCAGTCGGAAGAGTAAGATTTCCTAAAAAAAAAGAAGTCGTGATGCCCAACTTGTTCACTGAAAACGCTCTGGTTGAACAACCGGCCATCGCCCTGCTAGAAAGCCTGGGCTGGAAGCCTCTGAACTGCTATGAGGAGACTTTTGGTTCCAGAGGCACTCTGGGTCGTGAGACGTCTTCCGATGTGATCCTAGCCTCCCGGCTTCAGCCAGCCTTGAGGAAATTGAACCCTGGCTTCCCCACTGAAGCGATCAACCTGGCGATCGAGGAGTTGCAGCGTGACCGCTCCCTGCTCAGCCCGGCGGAAGCTAACCGGGAGGTCTACAAACTGCTGAAGGAAGGGGTCAAGGTCACCTTTCGGAACCAGGAAGAGGTTGAGACAAATAAGATCGTACGGATCATCGATTGGGATCACCCCGAGGAGAATGATTACTTCCTGGCTTCCCAATTCTGGGTGACCGGGGAAATGTACAAGCGAAGGGCGGATCTGATCGGCTTTGTCAACGGCCTGCCACTGGTCTTCATCGAACTCAAGGCCAGCCATAAGCGCCTGGAGAGCGCCTTCCAAAACAACTTGCGGGATTACAAGGAAACCATCCCGCAATTATTCTGGTATAACGCCTTCATCATCCTGTCCAACGGCAGCCAGAGCCGCATCGGCACCCTCACCAGCCAATGGGAACACTTCAACGACTGGAAGAAGATCAACAGCGAAGGCGATAAGGGGGTCGTTTCGCTTGAAACCATGCTGCGGGGGGTCTGTGACCCGGTCAGACTGCTGGATATTGTCGAGAATTTCCTGCTCTTCACGGAGGCACAGGGCGGTCTGCTGAAATTGATCGCCAAGAACCACCAATACCTGGGCGTTAATAATGCCTTCCGAGCCGTGACCCAGGTGCGTGAGCAGAAAGGCCGGCTGGGCGTCTTCTGGCATACCCAGGGCAGTGGCAAGTCCTATTCGATGATCATGTTCGCCCAGAAGGTGCTGCGCAAGCTGCCCGGTAACTGGACCTTTGCGATCGTCACCGACCGTAAGGAGCTAGACAAGCAGATCTACAAGAACTTTGCGGATGCCGGCGTAGTGACCGAACCCCAGGAGCGTGTCCATGCCGGGAGTGGGGAGCATCTCAAACAGCTGCTCCAAGATGATCACCGTTACGTCTTCACCCTAATCCAGAAGTTCTTCACCGAGCGGGGCGAGACCTACCCGGCGCTTTCCCTGCGTGATGACATCATCGTCATGACGGACGAGGCGCACCGCAGCCAGTATGACCTGCTGGCCCTCAACATGCGCAACGCCCTGCCCAATGCGGCCTTCATCGGCTTTACCGGCACTCCCCTAATGGCCGGCGAGGAACGCACACGGCGGGTATTCGGAGATTACGTCAGCATCTACAACTTCAAACAATCAGTGGAGGATGGCGCAACCGTTCCACTGTACTATGAGAACCGCATCCCGGAACTCCAACTGACCAACAAGCAGCTGAATAAAGATATGGAACTCCTGCTCGAACAGGCCGAGCTGGACGAGGCCCAGGAGAAGAAACTGGAACGGGAATTTTCGCGTGAGTACCACCTGGTAACACGCGATGACCGCCTCGAGAAGGTTGCAGAGGACATTGTTCTGCACTTCATGGGACGGGGTTTCCCCGGCAAGGCTATGGTGGTCTCCGTGGACAAAGCCACAGCCGTACGTATGTATGACAAGGTGCAAAAATATTGGAAGATCCATCTGGCCATGTTGCTTGCCGAGTTGGAAACCTGCGACGAGATGGACCGCCCAGATCTGGAAAGCAAGATCAAGTTCATGCAGGAAACCGACATGGCGGTGGTCGTTTCACAGGGGCAGAACGAAGTCAGCGAACTGGAAGCCAAGGGCGCTGATATCCGCTCGCACCGGTTGCGCATGGTCAAGGAAGACCTCGATACCAAGTTCAAGGACCCGGACGATCCCTTCCGCATCGCTTTCGTGTGCGCCATGTGGATGACCGGCTTTGATGTGCCGAGCTGTTCGACCATCTACCTGGATAAGCCGATGCGCAATCACACTCTCATGCAGACGATTGCGCGTGCCAACCGCGTCTTTGGCGAAAAGGTCAACGGGCTGATCGTGGACTATATCGGGATCTTCCGAGACCTGCAACGGGCCTTAGCAATCTACGGATCGGCGGCGGGCGGGGGCATCGCAGAAGGCGAACTGCCGGTGGAGACCAAGGCCGCACTGATCGAGAGCCTGCGCTCTGCCATTGCCGAGACGGAAGAATTCCTGGCTGCGCATGCGGTGCATCTGGCTGAGATCCAGTCGGCGGAAGGATTTGAGCGCATCCGCATGCTAGACGAGGCCCTTCTGGCCCTGGGCGCGGTGGAAGATGCCACGGACGCCCTGCTGGTCAACGACGACACACGGCGTCAGTACTTGCTGCTGGCCGACCGGGTGGACTGCCTGTTCCGCGCCATCCTGCCAGATTTCTCCGCCAACGAATTCAGCCCGGACCGGAAAGCCATCGTCGTCATCGCCGAAAAGATCCGATCCCTGGTTCCGACTGCTGACATCTCTGACATCATGGATCAGGTGGATGAAATCCTTGACAAATCCATAGCCCCCAAAGGTTACCGGATCGGCGAGGTCAGCGAAGTAGTTGATCTCAGCAATATTGATTTCGAAGCGCTGAGGAAGCACTTCGAACAGAGCCGTAAGCACATTGAAATCGAAAAACTGCGCGGTATGATCAACAGCAAGCTACTGAACATGGTGAAATTGAACAAGACCCGTATGAACTTTTACGAACAGTTCCAGCATATGATCGATGAGTACAATCGCGGCGCCTCCAGGGAAGATGAATTCTTCACGCAATTGATCACTTTCGCCCGGAGCCTGAACGATGAGGAACAGCGCGGCATTGTCGAGCAGTTGACGGAAGAGGAATTGGCCATCTTTGACTTGCTCACCCGCCCCGACATGAAACTGAACCGTGAGGAGAAGAAGCAAGTCAAGAAAGTAGCCCAGGAACTGTTGGATACCTTGAAGGCCGAACGCCTGGTGCTGGACTGGCGTAAGAAGCAGCAGACCCGGGCGGCGGTTCAGTTGGAGATTGAAAAGGTTTTGGAAGGACTGCCACCCGTTTACACGCAGGATCAATACCATCAAAAGTGCGGGGAGGCCTACCAGCATATGTATGATAATTATTATGGGGAAGGAAATAGTGTATACGCCAGAGTTAACGCAGCGTGAACCATGCTGAGTTGAACCGGGTCCCATTGGCCCATGAGGAGTGGGAGTATTAGTGCCAATGAGCTTATTACAATGCTAGGAGATGATTGATGAATAAATTAGATAAACCCTGGCAAATCATGCCTGCAAAACTAATAAAGCTTGGCGTATCCCATGCGGATAAAGATACAGATTTCGATCATCAACTTGCTTTCCTTTTGCTAGACATAGGTGTAGAAACTGTTCTAAAAACCTATCTGGTTCAGAAAAAGCAAATCGTCGAAAATATTTCTTTTCCCGACTTATTGAGTAAAGTCAGGAATGAGGTACAAAAATCAAAAATTGAGGTGGATTTAGAGAGCATTGATTATTTTCATAAAGTACGGAACAAACTTTACCACCAAGGGGACGGCGTCAAGCCAACAAATGAAAACTTGAAAAGGTATTCCGAATTGGCAGAAGAAGTTATTAGCTCACTGCTCGGAGTGGATATTAGTGAGGTTGAATTAGATAGTGAATATATTATTTGGGATGAACGTGGGCCGATTGAGGTGAGAAGAGCCTATGGCTATCTTCAAAAGCGAATGGATTATTTCCATAGGAGTTGTGGGCTTGTAACCGAGTTAATTAAACCGAAATATTCAACAAGGAAATTTGCCCTTGAATTCCAAAAAATCTATAAAGAAATGTGCAATGAATTTCCGCCGGAAAGTCCCGAAGAAGCACAAATGTTATCCGGCTATATAAAAGAGAAATTTCGTCGGTTCAACAAACTATTGCATACACAGATGGACGATAATTACCTCATCAATTATTTACTGAAGGATATAAATCATCTTTATGTCTTTGTTACCATGTCGCAAGATGCTGATTTCTCTGAAGAAAGATGGGACAAGTATGAGGAAGTGGGTAATTTGGTTGAAAATTTAACCTATCTTAATATACGAACAATGACAGATCCAGTCCTACTATCCGCTAAATATAATGAAGCCATTTCCTGGATCAAGACTAATCAAGCAATTGTTGATCAAAAGATAGAAGAATTAGCTCCAGGGACATTCCGACCAGGAATTGGAGGTTATTAATTTCGTCTATTCCCACTAATCTTACAATGAGCAGGATGGGGAATAATTCTTGACGATTGTCAGTGTACTAAGTCGAAGCATGGCAAAATGAATTCTTAGAAAGCAGTGACGAGCATCCTTAAATATAAATGGAAATCAGGTATCTACATTCATAGTACCAACTTGATGGATGAGTGACACTTGCTAATATTGATAAGGAATACACCCACCATAACCCGGTATATTCTGCAGGAATGCTGGCAGAATTCACGGAGCGTGATGATTTGTGCGATCGATTAGTCCAAATAGGTTAGGCCATTTATAAAAAGGATTACTATATGGACGCTACCAGAAGAAAGAACAAGTACTTAGGCAGGCCTGGCCCTTCCAATATTTCACGAAATGATATTGAAAACTATTTATTTCGTGTGTATTTCGGCCCGGGCGACGATTTGGTGAACGCCTGTATCAACCGGGCTTACTTGGATTTTAATCGTACGCTGTATGGCATAGGGAAAATTGAGAGCGCGGACGATATCAAAATCAAAGCTACGGATTTATTGAGAAGCCAACTCCAAGAATTGAGACTTTTGGTGTTCAAACCGATAACACTAGATATGTTTGATGAGTGGCACAGGAAAACCTGCGAGATGCTGATCTCATATTACGATCAAAATGGTTTTCATTTTTTTGTGGGTCAAGCCCAAAAATGGGTCAACATGACTTTGAAGTATATATTTACTTTCGGGGAGACACGAATACCTGGATTTGAAAAAACGATCCCATTTTGCCATGCCCCCATCGATAATATTCTCCTTAAAAACCTCCAAAAAAAAGGATTTCCCTCTTTGGAACAAGCCTGGAGCAAGTTCGATGATTATGATGAGTATATAAAAAGGCAGAAATGGATCAGGGAAAAGTTTCATAATAGTCCATTGATTATTGAGTTTCGACTTTGGTTAGAAAAAGAGATTGAAACATAATAGTAAATCAAGTTTTGTCAAAAGGTTTCATCACTCGAGGAATAATTTCCGACATTGGAAAGTCTCCTTAAGGTACCAGGAGGAAGGAATGGGCTGCGAACCTCTGAAAGTCAAGAAAAAGAAAATCAAGATCACTTTTGATGAGATTGTGGATGACTACATTTCCAATCATCAAGCTAATGGCGCCCGGGAATATAAGTTTTACCAGATACAGCCCTCCCTTGAGAAAATCATTGAGATAGCTACCCTCTCAAAGCTCCCGAGTGGAAAAAGACACTGGCATCAACGCCGAATTCCCTTGAAAGTCCTTGAGAAGGCAAGAAATTGTCTGATGAAGATCGATTTCACAGGTTGCAAGAATTTCGGCGAACTAATTGCGTGCACCTCAGATTATCTCGAGAAGATCAAAGGCATCGGCGCTCTAACCACTTATGACATTTCTCATCGGATCGGCATATACCTTGGTTTGGAACCGGAGCTTGTTTATCTGCATGCGGGAACACGCAGGGGCGCCCTCGCAATCGGACTTGGACGTGGTCGGGAAACGCTCAATGTGGAAGAATTGCCGAAAGCTTTTCATATCCTAACCCCAACTGAGATTGAGGATTGTCTTTGCCTTTATGAGGATGAATTGAAGGAAATCTCGCACTAATCAAAGGAGATGTGGCAATGGAAACATTGGTTTTCTTACTACTTGTTCTGGTTTTCTTCTTATTGCTGGGATTGATAGGGGTTGTGATCTGGTTGGTTGTAAGGATGCCACGTAATTCCTCGGGCGAACAACTCGCCAACCTTTCTGGGAAGATCGACGCCATCCAGAAACAGGTCGAGAGTAATCTGCAAGCCGTCACAGATCAGGTAAAGGTTTTCGGTGGTGTAAAGGAAACCTTGGGGAAAGTTACCGAGGCATCTGAGCGTGTTCTCAAGCTGGGTGAAGATGTCAGCAAACTGGGGGCAATTCTGGAAGCTCCCAATCGCCGTGGTGGTTTTGGCGAGATCCTGTTGAATAATTTGCTGTCTCAAGCTCTGCCTGAGAAATTTTACAAGTTGCAGTACGCTTTTCATGACAACACCCGAGTAGATGCAGCCATCTTGCTCGGCGAAAAGGTATTACCGATTGATGCAAAATTCCCCATGGAAAACTTTGAGGAAAAACCTTCCGAGGAGGTAGAAACCAAGTCCAAACCTCGAAGTAATTTCAGTCGAGCTGTCAAAGGTCGTATTGATGAGACTGCCAAGTATATTCGTCCTGATGAAAAAACATTCGAGTTTGCCATGATGTATATCCCAGCCGAGAACATATACTACGAAGTGGTCTCGAATGCTGACTTGTTCAATTACGCCATGCAGCATCATGTAATCCCGGTATCACCCAACTCATTCTTTGCCTATCTGCAGGTTGTTGTATATGGGCTCAGGGGAATGCAGATTGAAGAGAATGCCCGCCTTATATTGAATAGATTATCAACGCTTAGGCTTTCTTTAGGAGAGGTTGAGAAGAACTACGATACGCTGGGTACACACATAACCAACACGCAAAGCAAATACAATGACCTTGGTAAAAAGCTGGGGCGATTTAGTTCTCAGTTGAACGAGGTGGTTGTTGAAGCTTTACCGGAAGGCGACAACGTAGTCGCTTTACCCGAGCCTAAGAATTGAGAGCCAGAGTTTCCGACGTCTGAAAGGTGCTTCATGACCCTTTACAAGCTCAGTCCATCCGACCTGACTTTCACGTGGGATGAGTGCAAGTATTGCTTCTACATGAAGGTAAAACATGGAGTTGTTCTGCGCACCGCATTTCCCGGTATCTTTGGAAAGATGGCGAACCTGACTAGTGAGTTCTATCAAGGCAGATCCGCCCAGGAGATCTCCCAAACGCTTCCGGCCGGGATCGTCATGTACCGGGAGAAGTTCGTAAAATCGGCGCCGATTTCTTTCCCGGGAGTGGTATCGCAGTGCTATATCAATGGCCGCTTTGACGCCGTTATTGAGTTCGACGATGGCAGCTATGGCATCGTCGATTACAAGACCTCTGAAGCCAAGGATGAACATGTTGCTTTCTACAGCCGGCAGCTGACGGCTTATGCCTACGCTCTGGAGAACCCGGCGCCGAATGCACTGTCCCTCTCACCCATCAGCAGAATGGGACTTTTCGTTATCACTCCAGACCGATATGAGCAAACTAACGCCGGCGAGACGGCTTATATCAACAAGAGAACCTGGATGGATGTTCCTCGAGACGATAAGGCCTTTCTGGGCTTTCTGGGAGAAGTCATGGCTGTTTTGGATAACCCCACTCCGCCGATATCCTCGGAGAATTGTGCGTTGTGCAGTTACCGAAAGATGATGCAGGAATTCAACTGATAGGCTGATATCTATTTACGTATCAGACGTCTGAAAGTCATTACTTGCAGAGAACCAGTGAAATCAATGGAATTCAAATGAAACTGGAAGTAGTTCCCGATCGTATTTTGCTTTTCCAGCCAACTGTATCAGATTTACCGGTCACTCCTCAATAAAACCATTTACTGACCGAGTGGATCTATCTCCTCTTTTCCCACTTCTCGTCGCCGGAAGCCTTGTAGGGGTTGGGCAAGCGGTTTCAGAACAGGGTTTTATCCCCTTTCTCTGCCTCCCAACTTACTCTTCTCTCTCAATACCTTTCCCAGTCAACCACTCGCCTCTCTTCAAGAGAACACCGTTTACAGACACGCCGTGACGAAGATCCGACCCCGCGCTTAGAACCTTGGCCGGATACATTGTTGTGTACCCACGGACCCCAATCATGCTTCAAATAGCGGGTATCAGATCTACCACAGCGATTGCATCGGCGATGTTCCTCACATTTCGCTTCAACAGCTCTCCATTCGCTCCAAACATGTTCAACGCTCTGAAGGGTCTCTTCCTTTGCACAATGACTACACTTGCGGATTTCCAGGCATTTCTCATCAGGAGTTGACCTTCCAAAACTATTGCTGCTCTTCCATGTGCTATCCTTCCACAAATGCTCTTGAACCTGAAGAATTTCCTCTTTCGAGCAGAGAGAACATTTTCGGGTTTCCAGACATTTATCACCGTCGGTTCGCCATGTGGTCTGGTTCCATTTATGAAAGCCGAAAGTACATAATACTGTCATTATTGGTTCCTTTCGCCATAGCTAGCACGCCCAATGGTTTACGTTAGCGGCGCCTGGGTAGACTGTCTAAAGGAGTTGCTAGATTGGGCACACAAGTTCTTTTCGTCTTCATACTTAGTTAGGCAATAAACCCGGGTTCGCGGCTATTAGTCCCTATAGGTTGTATCAACTCCACACTGTCAGCATCGAACGTTGAACGACGAAAGCCTCTAGGGTACATGTTTCTGGCATCTCTTACCGAGATTTCACCTCGAAATGATTTTGCCATCGTTTTCGCCCAAACCGAGTAAGAATGATGGCAGAACTTCTCTAAAGTATAGCATCGTTTCGCCATTCGATATTATTTTGGAAAAAATTCCTTAGAACCAAATTATCTGAAACGTTTTCAACATCCCATTCAAGGTAAAAACATGGATTTCATCTGGGATGGAATTACACGATCTGAGCCCTGGATGAAGGCGTTGCTGTAATTCGGGAAGCTTAGGCGGACGCCGCAAATAACTACCACTGGTTCGATGGCTTTGATATCACCGGGAGCAAAATGAATTGGGGAACACCAGCCGGCGCATCATGGTTTGCGCCGCTCCACCAGGCAGCCCATGGCGGCGCCGCTGTAGAGGTCGCACAGTAAATGATCGAGTTGGGAGCCCGACGAACACTTCAGAACAAGCATGGGGAGAGACCTGTCACAATTGCCATCCGAATGTAACACGATCATCCGCGTCTAGTTCTTGAACATGTGCATGAACAATGGGCCCAGCTAGATGTTCTGCATAAGATCCAAAACGAGTTTCATGTCGTATTCAGGGCTGCGCCGCAAATTTGATCCATTAGCACTCACTTAGGCTTCCCAACCTGGAACCACTACCGGTGTTGGAACACCCTAAGATGTGGTTTCCTGTCCCATGAATGTTCGGCGGCTTTAGCTACCGGATGGAATTGAACGAAGGAGATCTAAGGCTGATAACTGAAAGCTGGTGTCAGGTTATGGGAGGTTCTGGCCAAGGGCACATAATATCTGCAAATGGAAGTGTCCTGGAAGCCGAAGGCTTCGTTTAGGCCGGTAGTAGATAGCAGGTTGGATAATAAAGTGTTTCAGACGCCTGAAAACCTAAACAAGTTTATTCTGCTGGGCTCGTGGAAATCCGAAATATCTATCCAATGCACAAACTTCAGGCTGAACAAGAACTGCTGCTTTTCGAACAAGAATAGACGAATTCAGGCATTTTCAAGAGATAAACTGCCAGACGTACTAATATCGATCATTCCTCTTTTGGATAAAAAACACGAAGTAGTAGTGACTTTGGATATCTAGTGCTGGTGGGTAATGGCCCGTAAAATTGCTTTGGACCCATAATATTCCATAAATCCATCTGTTTCATCGGTTATAGGGGTCGGTCGATCGTCCCACCCTGGGCCGCGCTTCGCTAGGCATGGGAGGAAGTTTTGAATAAAAGATCTTATTCACACTTTCCACCAGGAGAGGATGGTTTAGAGTTTCAGATGTCGGGAACTTATAAAAGAGTACCCGGCGCTTAATTGATTTGAATTTTATCGCCGCTGTTATAAGAAACCAATCTGAACAAAGAGGTGATATGGGTAGTGAACCTAACTGGACTGCAGAAGAGTTTGAAATTCTCCTGATCAATTCTGATCTTCAAGACCGAGATCTTGCGCGCAAACTTCCACTACGAACAACCTGGGCAGTTCACGTGCTTAGAAGGGAAATTCATATTTATCATACCGGATTAGAAAAGGCAAATCTGTCGAGATTGATGATCCATTGGCTCAATAATAATTTCCGTCCACTAACATGCCAAGTTTGCGGAGATAAGATCTAGACCCTGAGCATTCCGTTGAGATAGCATCAGGCGTAGAAAAATATGTTTAGGCGCCGCTCATCATTTCTTCTAACTCGGCTGATATCTATCGAAATCAAACCGCCGCCGGCGACTTTCCTCTGGCGCATGAGATAACACCGTTTCTGACTAGGAGGACCTGATGCACCTTCTAATACCGTACGTTCAAATGCTACATCACCACGATCCTTTCTTTGAGGAATTCACTTACGGCGATAGTAAAACAAGAGCACGCAAACTTAGGTCTGACCTAAAGAAGGGGGATTATGTTTTCTTCCATACAACCAAAATGAGAAAGAAATACTTCACTGCATATTATGTAGTGGACCGGGTAATTGATACCAAGGACGCCGCAGAAAATCAACTTATAAGGCTGAAGTATAATAACCCCCACATTCTTGATTATCTCTCTGGGAAGCTGAACAGATGGAAAGAGGATGTGATTTTGTTTGGAGATCCCATCTTATCCCAATACTTAGAAGTACCACTTCTGTTCGACAAAAGGCTTGCTAAGAACCTTTCTTTGGGTATTGATTTTCCTCCTGGTCGATCTGAAAATCAGGTCATAAGTTCAGCTACCCGTGCGTGGAGAGAGCTCTCGGATAACGACAAAGACGTGATCTTAGCTTCCATTGAAGCTAACCAGGGGCGCCGCCGGCAATTATCTTTACTCTCTTCTGAAGAAGTAGCTGAAACGATTGAGAAAGATGTTGAGGAATATCTTGTTCATCACGCAGAACTAGTTGGTAAGGATTTGAAATTTTCCGAACGACAGGCTAATATTGAGAGTGGAAGAATTGATATTCTTTACGAAGATAACAAAGCAGATCTTGTTGTTGTAGAAGTGAAATCTGGGAGGATAGGGAGAGATGCTTTACATCAGATCAAGGGCTATCTTCATGACTTGAGAAAAATGGAGCCTGGTAAAAAAGTCAAGGGCGTCCTGGTTTGCTCAGGTGTTATGCCAGCTTTCGAACAAGATTTTCGGAAGCAGAAAGATATTCGTATTCTTATTTACGGGTGGGAGATGAAAGTGGTGGATTGGAAAGAATGAAATGTCCTGAAATTTGGATATCCAGAACCAGAACTAAATTGTCCCAAAGCACACTTTGGGAATGCTATATGGATAATTCTAGATCTCATGAGGTTACGGAAGAACAAGAGAGACAAGCGGCCGGATAAAAACTTCCTACCGTAGATGATCCCATTGTTTAGTTTCTCGTATTTTCTACCGACTATAGCCGGAATATTTTCAGGGAAACATTGAATTACGTGAAGTGATTGTAGAAAATATTGGCTAAAATACTGATATAGATGGTAAAGAGTTTTTAGATTTGTAATATGTGATATTTCCGTCTATTGCGTACTTGCAAATATATTTTTCGGCGTTGACAAGATCAATCACAGGACCGAAATCGCAGATACCCGACCACCCATGCCATAAAGAGTTGAGATAGTCGAAGTCAATTGAACGATCGACCAGGATATGAAAATGATACGTTCCTCTTAGCTGTTTTTCCAGTGCGCAAACATATGAAAAATAACTATGTTTTACTTTTTTTGTGTAGTGCTTTCCGAAAACCTGTTTATTTAGTAATTGGATCACGTAATTCAGCCTATTTTTAGCTGCTTCTTCTGTTATTTCGCTTGCCGCGAATGTTAGTGTTATAAAGTACTTCCATTCAATCTCGTCAATCCATTCTACGAAACCTTGCGCAATCTGCTCTTTCTTCTCTCGACTGCTCCAGATCTCCTGAATATCAACATGTTGGTTTATTGAGGTGACTGGCAATGCAATTCTCCTGGTTTAGTACTGATACCTAACTTCGACCTGGTATTCTTGCCATTAGGTATTTTGAACCATGTATTACACAGGTTCTTTGATTAGGTTGAATGTCTCTTGGGAAGAGGTTGAGCTTGAAAATGGGGGAATTGCAGACTGTACCAGGAGATAACATAATTGTAGCACAACTGAAACGGTCTGTCAAGGGTTAGAACTTGTGTTCGTTAGACGAGTATCGCGATGGCGTAAATTTCTGATAGGGAAACATTTATTCCAAAAAAAAGTGTCTTTCTTTGAATTCCCTGATATTTACAATTCCTCTTCCTATTCTTATACACCCTGGTCAAAGTACTTGGAGGAAAAATTTAGAGAGGGAAGAACGAATATAAGATGTAACAGTAATAAACCAAATGGACGGTACTATTGACATTTAGAAAAATTCGGGTACAATTAACCTGTACCCGGCGGAGGCGAGGTGAGGAGAAACCTTCTAATACGAAGCAACTAACTACCAACGTTCTACGGATGAGCGGCCTTTGGCCGCTCATCCGAAAAGATTGGTAAATTCTCTTCTTTACTTTTCCTTCATCTTCTGAGGCGGCTCTATCAATGCCTCAAACTAAATTCCTTCTCCCGGTAGAGTTTAGCAATCAAAAATTTCATCACATGGAATTCTTTATTTCTCAGAAGTGCCTGAGTTTCAATCGTCTGGAAGCAGCTTGATTGTCACCAGCACATCGACCCGACCGGCGACCCGATTGCCCAGGCGAATAATTGCCTGAGTATCGTGAAAGCCTCCGGTCTCAACATCCGTTCGGTCTGGGGCGATATAGAACGCTGGTGGAACAACTGGACACGGTACTATGCAGTCCGTGCAGGAAAAGAAGCCTATTCGCCGGCGATCTGTTTTGCGTCGGCTTACCTGAATAACTTCTACTATACCTGCATGATGCAGTTGAAGCGCTCCTTCCCGAAGGTCGGCGTCTACACCGGGAGAAGCTTCGTGGTCGGGTATGCCAAGCTGATGGCGGGCTGGCTTGCCTCCTTTGACCTGTGGGTCGCCCAGTACATGTACCAGCCTTCCGTTGCGACGATCATGAGCTGGGATACACTCAAGAATGCCTGGCTGCCGAAGTACGACCCGAAC
This sequence comes from uncultured Chloroflexia bacterium, assembly GCA_963772245.1. Classification (GTDB taxonomy): domain Bacteria; phylum Chloroflexota; class Anaerolineae; order Anaerolineales; family Villigracilaceae; genus UBA877. The sequence goes on from CAVYWB010000005.1 coordinate 732,368, forward strand.
ATCGCCGACATGGGAATTACTCCCGACAATCTCGTCGGCCATCAGTTCACCGGGGACGTGGCTCTGCTTCCGGGCAGTTATTCGGTCTACCCAACAAAGCGCACTGCCCTGGATGTGTCGATCTTCAAGAACGCCTATCTGGCCCAGTTCAATGTTTCAGACGCCGGAAAGTCACCTGTCGTGACGCCGGATCCAATATCTGCGCCGATTGTTGTGTCTGCACCTGCGCCGGTAATCCCCCTGTTCAAAGCCAAAGTAATGTCCGGCGCCGCCAATGTGCGTAACGCTCCCGGCGGCGCAATCCTGAGAAGTGTTCCTCAGAATACCGTCCTGAGCATCTACGGTGTCTCGGGTGACTGGGGCCGCATCGATCATGACGCAGAACAATGGGTTTTCATGTCCAATCTCCAGAGGCTGCCATGATCATTCAACTGGCCGTTCTCATTTCGTTCATCATCGGCTTCTTTCTCGGATTAGCCGCCAGGATAAATCGTGAAAAAGCGACCGGAGGCCAGCGATGAACCAGTTCCCTTTGGTCTCTGTCCTCACGGTCGTGCTTGCTTTTATCACGACAATTGCGCTGATCTTGTGGGCAATTCTGGATAAGAAATCCCATCCCTACTCCTGGCTGGCTGCCATCTGGACCGCCGCCGTTTTCATCGTCTTTGTGTGCCTCTGGGCGATGTCGATCGGCGGGTTCAAGGATTACGGCATCATGTTCATGGCCAACGCCGTCCCTGGGGTGTTCCTCTGGTCCCTGGTGGTGATGTTCGTCATCGCCGTCAACGAGATCCATCTGCACCTAAAGGGGATCGGCCATGCAAAATGCTCCTGACATTTACTGGGTAAACCTGGCCTGGATCATCGGCGCCGCAGCCTTCCTGGCTGTCATCATCATCGATATCTGGTGGAGAAACAATGGCAACCACGCCTAACAGCATCATCATCGCACTCATCATGATCGTTCCCACTCTCCTGGTCTACTTCGGTGGCCGCAAGAAACAGAAGGCCGAGACGACCGATCTTATTAGCGCAACCTGGGAAAAGCTTACCAAGGCCCAGGATGCTTTCTCCGACCAGATGGAAGATCGGCTGAAGACCCTCAACGGGCGGATCACCGACCAGGATAAGGTCATTGCCCGGCAGAACGCCACGATCGCCGCACAAAATCAGACCATTGCTGCGCAAACGGAAAAGATCTCTGAGCAGGGCAAGATCATCCTCGAGCAGCAGTGCACTATCGCCGATCTCACCAAGCAGATCGAGGGGATGGGCGCCACGCCCATCCATAAGAGAGGCAAAAATGGCAGAAACCAAACAACTTCACCACTCCCGGCAGAGAAAGCCCGCAAATGGACCGATAAAAGTGTCTTTAAGAAAGAACAATTGTGCTATAATTGAGGCAATACCAATTCACTCCTGTCCACTTTGAATAAATGGGATTGGCGTTACTACTAACTTGGATGGGATCTAGTCTTTTTTTGGAGGCTTTAGAATATGCTAAAAGAAGTGATCAAAAACGATATGATGAAAAGAGGTCTGAGCATACGGGAATATGCAAAGATGGCGGGGGTATCCCACTCTACAATATTTCGAGCATTGCAAGGGGAAAGTATTGACGTCGATACGGCAATTGGCCTCGCTAAATGGCTAAAGGTCAAGCCATCTGAATTGCTGAACTCACTAGACCAGTCTGACAATGCAATTTCTGAGAAATTAGCCTTGCTGGTGGAACACTTCCCAACTTTGAAATTGGCATTTGAAAAAATTGTAGAAGTCGTGGAAAGGGATGAAGTCGATCCTTCCATTGTTGAAGATATTGCTGGGTATATACTCTATAGGCTGGAGTTAGCAAAGAAGCTTCAGGAACTTAGTTGAACCTCTAGATCAAATAAAATCCCCGCAAGGGGATTTTTAGTTGCATCAATAGTCTTACAAAAGGACTATTTGTTGGCCAGTGCAAGTTAGAACAGTAGTGCTATACTGGTTATGGAGGTAATAGTGAATATTTCAATCAGCAATGCCCTTGAAAAATACCTGCACGAATGTCAAGGAGATGTGAAAAATGACAAAACGATTAGGACATACCAGGATACTTTGCACGATTTCTTGAATTTCATAGGGGACATCTCAGTGGAAACTCTCAACTTAGAACACCTACAGCGATATATTGCAGATGTCTATACTCGCCAAGATAAGTGCGGGGAGTTTTCTGCTTCCTCGGTTCATAAGTACTATGCCGTTGTTCATGCCTTCATTCATTGGATGTACACGCATGACTACATTGATAAACCTATCAATTTAGTTATGGCACTCCCCCAACTGACTACTGATCGACTAGATTTTTTGACCGAACATGAATTCAATGGATTGTTGGACTATCTGAAGAATAAAGGGGACTTCCGAGATCTGGTCATCTTTGAGGTTTTTCTTGAAACCGGCTTGCGAGTTCATGAACTGATCAGTCTCAACCTTGAGGATGTAAACCTTGAGGCAAGAACATTGACAATCAAAAGTAAGAATGGAAAGGAAGCTTTTGTTCCCTTCGGTAATACATTGACACGTGATCTTTCTACCTATATTCAAGAATATAGAATTTGTGACCGTTCCGAAACCGCCTTATTCATTAGTCGCTCCGGAAATCGCTTCAGAATGGAAAGTTTGAATATGCTGATAAAGAGAACTCTACATAATATTCGAGAAAGAGGTAAATGCGGTGGTGATACTCTACGCAATACTTTTGCCATTACTTTTCTCAAGAATGGTGGAAAGGATATTACATTGCACGCCATACTGAGAAATACAGATTTCAGGATCACTCGCCGATATGTGGTTGCTCTCTCAAATGAAATGGAGGAGGTAATCAATGTACCTGAATTGGAAAATTTATCAGAATGAGGGTCATCAAGACATAACGATGTTAGTGGTCCGCGGTTCGAACCAAAAGTGCTTCACCCTTAACCACAGACCGCTTACATACTCGAAAAAGGTATGTAAGCGGTCTATGGTCGGGGCGCCGGGAATTGAACCCGGGACCTCTTGCACCCCATGCAAGCGCGCTAGCCGGACTGCGCCACGCCCCGTCAACCTGTCCCTGGACTTTCTCCCCAGGGAGCAAGGCGGTATTATAGCCGCAATTAGAGAATCTGGCAATCAATCACGGAGTTACACCGGTACCGATGGTTCCGTTCTGCAAGCCGCTCAGCACCTCCTGCACCAGGTGCAGCTTCCCGGCGCTGAGCAGGTCGGAATTTACATCCGCCAGTACGAGCGGGGTGGGGACAACCTGCCCGCCTTTGCCAGCGACCAGTTGCGGGAAGATGTTTTTTATGGCGGTGATCTCATCCGGCTGGATGCTGGCGATCCATTGGGGTGCCAACGTCTGACTCGGCAGGCTCTGGCCCACCAATAGTAGATTGTTTTGACTCATATAATTTAAAAGGTCGGTCGTGGCCACATCCGGAAAAACATAGGCCACCTTGACCACATTTTGGATTAAAAGGTCCGCATACGCATTGTAAGTCCCGGGTTTGGCATCGGAAGGGATGCGTACCACCACCGGATATATCCCGGACGGCTGGGGAAAAAGGGGGTTCCGGCAAGAGCCGCAATAAAATACAAACCCGTTTGTGAAGGCCGTCACGGCAATATCACCGGAGGGATTATCCTTCTGGGACAGGATGCCGACCTTCCATTCCGGGGCAACCAACCCAGCGATGTAGCCTGCCAGGAAGGCCTGCTGGTCCATCGGAAAACCCTTAGCCCCGATCGTGGACAGGTTGCGGGCGGTTGCCAGGTTCGGGATGCCAACCGCCAGGAACTGGACACCCGGGGCTGCAGCCGTCAGCTTGGCCAGGCCCGGATCCGGCGGGAAGGCGATGACCACTTTCAAAGCAGAGCCCACCAGTGCCAGGTCATCGGATGTGAGGCTATTCAACACCTGAAACCGCATCCCATTCGCCTGGGTCAGACCGTATATGAGAGTCTGGTAATTATCCTTATCCTGCTGAGCCATATCAGCCGGCAGGACCAGGATGGCAAGGGGCATGGTGGAGGTCGGGCTGGCTGTCGGGTTGGGGGTTGCCGTGGGAGTTGCCGGTATGGAGGTTATGGCAGTGCGGCTACCACAGGCAGCCATCAGAATCAAGGTGACCAGTAAAAAGACGAGTTTCGTTCGCACAAAGTTACTCCAGAGAAAGATGAGAGTATTTTACCTGATATTAAAGTTTCAGAGCGCCTTTGGAGCGCTCTGATAGAGGAGGAGAAGAAAAGGTACGTGCCTTGGGTTTATTTCACGGCAACCTTGATGGTCTTGGGAAGAGCCGATTCGGCCTTGGCCAGGCGCAGGGTCAACACGCCATCGGTTATTTTTGCTTCAGTCTTGCCTGCATCCAGGGTGACCGGCAAGCGAAGAGTGCGACTGAAGGAACCATATGGCAATTCGCGCATCAGGTATTCATTCTCATCGTCCTTGAATTCGCCTGCAATGGTCACCACGTCCTCCAGAACCTGGACGTTCATGTCATCGGCTTTCAGGCCGGGGACCAGGGCATTGAGAATGTAAGCATTATCTTCTTCACGAACATCCACGGCCAGATTTAGATCCCCGGAAGGTTCATAACCAGCCATGCGGGCCCAGCGTTGGGCAATTTGGTACGGATTGGGGGCAATAAAGTATGTCATTTCAAACTCCTTTTAGAGGTTTCTACAATTTGGAAAGTGTTGCTTTGAATTGTGCATATGATACCGGGCGCGTATAAGAAACGTGAAAACGGAAGGTAGAATTTATATTAGAGAAAGGCAATAAAAGGGGAGTTATAATCATCGCATGGGCAGCTTTGAGAATAAAGTCATCCTGGTAACCGGTGCCGGAAAAGGGACGGGCCGCGCCGTGGCGGAAGCCTTCGCCAGAGCGAGGGGCCTGGTCGCCGCTAATGACATTTCGCCGGTCAACCTAGATGAGACCGTGGCACATATTCTTGCGGAAGGCGGGCAGGTCAAAGCCTACGTTGAAGACATCGCCAAGAAAATGCCAATCCAGACGCTGCTTAATGCAGTGCTGGATGATTTCAAACAGATCGACATTCTGGTCAACTGCGCCGAGGTGGAGCCGCAGAAGAGTTTGCTCGAGATGGATGATTGGGACTGGCAGCGCACACAGGATGTCAACCTGAACGGAGCTTTCCTGCTGACCCAATCAGCCGGGCGGATCATGAAAGAAAAAGGCGGCGGAGTGATCGTGCACGTGGGTGAGCGCCCCAAAGGAACGGAAAATCGCGCGGCTTACTTTACCAGCAAGGCCGGACTGGCGGCGTTATCAGCCCTGGCATCCTACGAATTGTCCGAGGCCGGCATCCGGGTCTTTCACGTCCAACCGGAGGAGGCCGGCGACGTGGTCAGACACATCCTGGAGTTATGTAACTGACATGGCAGTGCGTCTGCGGGACCTACTGCTGGGTCTGCGCGAACTGCACCTGGGGAACGCGCCCGTCATCGTCCATTCGTCGCTGAAGTCTTTCGGGGAGGTGGAAGGCGGCGCACAGGAAGTAGTTAATGCAATCGCAGGGGTTTTCACGAGCGTGGTCGTGCCTACCTTCACCTATAAAACCATGGTCATCCCGCAAACCGGCCCGGCGAACAATGCCATGACGTACGGCTCCGGCGGGTCGCAGAACCGGATGGCAGAGTTCTTCACTCCCCGGATGCCGGCTGACCCATTGATGGGCATCATCCCGGAGACCCTTCGCAACCATTCCCGCGCTGAACGTTCGATCCATCCCATCCAATCTTTTGCCGGGATAAATGCCGGCAGTCTACTCAAGGCTCAGACCATGGCCGATCCGCTGGGACTCCTGGCGGAGTTGGAAAAAGAAGGCGGCTGGGCGGTTCTGATTGGTGTTAACCACACCGTCAACACCAGCATTCACTATGCCGAAAAACTAGCCGGGCGGAGGCAGTTCCTTCGTTGGGCATTGACCCCAAAAGGCGTGGTGGAATGCCCGGGGTTCCCGGGCGATTCGGCCGGTTTCCAGGCCATTGCCCCGGATATGGAAAAATTCGCCCGCAAGGTGCAGATTGGCAAAGCAATCGTGCAGGCGTTTCCGTTGACGATGTTGTTCAAAATGGTGATCGCCCGGATAAAAAAAGATCCGCTGGCGTTATTGTGCCAGCAGGAGGATTGTGAACGCTGCGGGGAGATCCGTTCCAATATTACCAACTGATCAAATCAGTTTCTTGATCATTGAAAGGATGAAACGTCCCCATCTCTTGATCGTCAACAATACCAAGGCTGGGTCTGACCAGCGTTTTATGTCCCGCCAGGCCATCACACTCCGGTCGGTCAGATCGTTCTCGGTGGTATTATTCACTTTTTGAGAGAGAGAATCGTTCGAATCCGAATACGAATCATAAAAGCCGGCCCGCATGGCACGGTACAACTGACCGCCGGTTTCTGTGCTCTCGAACACCACCTCGTTCGTAACAGGATTGATCTCGATTATTTTGGCGGTGGTCGTATCGCTACTGCTAACAGCATCAATCAATGGATTTCCTTTGGCGTCTCTGGCAATCTCTCCCCACGTGCCAAGCACATCGCCATTGGAGAGCACATAAGCGCTCCCCAGGGAGCTGGAAAACAAGGCTGAACCCCTCTCCTTGCCATATTCCCACACTTGCTCAACCGTCATGGCAGCTTCGTTGATCCGGTAATGAACAACCCGGCTGTATGATTCCGGCGCCGAATAAGCAGTGGATTGATCAAAGCTCCGGTAAGGGCCATCATCAAACAATAATATATCGTTAATGCTGCTTCCCGGTGCATCCGGTTCATACAAGGTGGCATGGTGTTGTGACCACGACCATTCGAAATGGGTTCCCACCGGCGTAAGCAGATAAGGCTGGTATTTCGGCCCCCAGTTGTCGTGCGGCCCCAGGATCCACTTGATCTGCATGCCCGGATACGTCATCTTGATGACCGCCGATTGTGACCGGCCTGATATGATGATCGATCGATCAACCGGATCGTACACAATGGAATTCAAGTGAAACCAATCGTTCGCAGGAAGGTCAATGTCATGAGGGCGGTTCTTATCGAAGTAATTCTTCAAGTCAAAGGATCTGACAATATGTCCCGTTCGCCGGTCCACCTCGATCAGGTAGTCTTCAATGGTGCTGGATCTCAAATCTGAACTGGTGATCAACAAATTCCCGTCGGGAAGCTCATAAATATCATGATTGATGCCATCCGCAACGTTGTAAACCGCATAGATCTTCCCCAATAGATCCTGCTCCATCACAACGCAGCCGCGTTCTTCCTGACTGCTGCCAACCGGAGAATACGTGAACAGGAAATGGCCGTTCTTCAATCTCGTAAACACTTGAAACGATGCCGCAGTGGAATACCACCGCACATCCCCATCAAGATCGAAAACCTGTTTATCATCCAGGAAAGTAAAATTGAATCCCGGGCTGTATCTGCCCGGATCCACTCTGTCCACAGTAAAGTTTTCCATACTTACCGGCAGCGCCTCCGTCTGCAGGTCGATCTCGGTCTGCGCCTCTGCTCCACTCTGTGTTTTCATGCCCATCCTGACCCGGTTGAGCGTGCCGGCATACAGACCGTATATGGGGATCTCGTGATGCTGCTGATAGCCCGGAAAGACAACATCCACCTCCGCCAGAGAAGATTTCCCAGGTACGTGTACGGAGATCTGACTGGCCTCGGGTGTGTCAAAGATCACAAGCGCCGTCAAAGGAGCGGTCCGGTACGGATCCTGGATCACCATCGGCGAATTAAAGGTGTATTTTCCGGCCAGGTAACCAGCCTGGATATCTGCTTCAACCTGTTTCTGCCTGGCAAGCTCAGACTGCACAAATGAAAGCATGTTTGCCGAAGGAGCATATGCCGGCTGGTACAGAAAGGCCAGCACTAATAGAATGACAATAAAAATTCCCCCGCCAACCCAAAGAAGATACCTTTTCAATCTCTTGTTCATATTAATTTCTGCAGGATTATACTTGCTATTTTAGTATCGCTATCTACGCCGGGACAAACCTGGTTGCCCCCAATTCACAGGAATCCGTTCACTTTTTATGGCCTGATTAAATCAGTTTCTTAATCCTCGAATGGATGGAACTTATCCATTTCCTGAACGTGGACGTAATCAACACATTGTCTGACCAGCGTTTTATGTCCCGCCAGGCCATTACACTGCGGTCGGCCAGATCGTTCCCGGTGGTATTATTCACTTTTTGAGAGAGAGAATCGTTCGAATCCGAATACGAATCATAAAAGCCGGCCCGCATGGCACGGTACAACTGGCTGCTGCCGGTTTCTGTGCTCTCGAACACCACCTCGTTCGTAACAGGATTGATCTCGATTATTTTGGCCATGGTGGTATCGCTAGGGTTAACACCATTGTTGGATGGCATTCCTTTGGTATCTATGGCAATATTTCCCCACGTGCCAAGCACATCGCCATTGGAGAGCACATAAGCGCTCCCCAGGGAGCTGGAAAACAAGGCTGAACCCCTCTCCTTGCCATATTCCCACACTTGCTCAACCGTCATGGCAGCTTCGTTGATCCGGTAATGAACAACCCGGCTGTATGATTCCGGCGCCGAATAAGCAGTGGATTGATCAAAGCTCCGGTATTTGCCATTATCAAACAATAATATATCGTTAATGCTGCTTCCCGGTGCATCCGGTTCATACAAGGTGGCATGGTGTTGTGACCACGACCATTCGAAATGGGTTCCCACCGGCGTAAGCAGATAAGGCTGGTATTTCGGCCCCCAGTTGTCGTGCGGCCCCAGGATCCACTTGATCTGCATGCCCGGATACGTCATCTTGATGACCGCCGATTGTTTCCGGCCTGATATGATGATCGATCGATCAACCGGATCGTACACAATGGAATTCAAGTGAAACCAATCGTTCTTATCATTACCAATTTGAATAGGGCGATTCTTATCGAAGTAATTCTTCAAGTCAAAGGATCTGACAATATGTCCCGTTCGCCGGTCCACCTCGATCAGGTAGTCTTCAATGGTGCTGGATCTCAAATCTGAACTGGTGATCAACAAATTCCCGTCGGGAAGCTCATAAATATCATGATTGATGCCATCCGCAACGTTGTAAACCGCATAGATCTTCCCCAATAGATCCTGCTCCATCACAACGCAGCCGCGTTCTTCCTGACTGCTGCCAACCGGAGAATACGTGAACAGGAAATGGCCGTTCTTCAATCTCGTAAACACTTGAAACGATGCCGCAGTGGAATACCACCGCACATCCCCATCAAGATCGAAAACCTGTTTATTAACCAAGAAAGTAAAATTGAATCCCGGGCTGTATCTGCCCGGATCCACTCTGTCCACAGTAAAGTTTTCCATACTTACCGGCAGCGCCTCCGTCTGCAGGTCGATCTCGGTCTGCGCCTCTGCTCCACTCTGTGTTTTCATGCCCATCCTGACCCGGTTGAGCGTGCCGGCATACAGACCGTATATGGGGATCTCGTGATGCTGCTGATAGCCCGGAAAGACAACATCCACCTCCGCCAGAGAAGATTTCCCAGGTACGTGTACGGAGATCTGACTGGCCTCGGGTGTGTCAAAGATCACAAGCGCCGTCAAAGGAGCCGTCTGGTAGGGATCCTGGATCACCATCGGCGAATTAAAGGTGTATTTTCCTCCCAGGTAGCCAGCCTGTATATCGGCTTCAACCTGTTTCTGCCTGGCAAGCTCAGACTGCACAAATGAAAGCATGTTTGCCGAAGGGGCATACGCCGGCTGGTACAGAAATGCCAGCACTAATAGAATGACAATAAAAATTCCCCCGCCAACCCAAAGAAGATACCTTTTCAATCTCTTGTCCATATTAATTTCTGCAGGATTATACCTGCTATTTTAGTATCGCTATCTACGCCGGGACAAACCTGGTTGCCCCTTGGACATACATCCACGGTCAATCCAATCAATACAAGCTCCTGCCTGGAGCATCCACAGGAAAACCGGTTTTATGATACGGAAATGCCAGGGAGAAGGAACCAGGAGATCTGGTAAAGAAAGGAATATTGGAAAACGCTTTGGGAAAAATCCTTCAAAACGAGGTTGATTGGAGTGCCGGCTTACTGATACAGGATCGGCTCCACCCGCAGGTTCTCTTCCCCCACGGCATCTTTGATCGTTATCAGCAGTTCGGGGCAAAGCTGTGTGGTGTCGTTGGGAAATTCGATCAGGTGGCCGCGACCTTCTTCGAAGATCTGAAAAGCAAAGTGATCCTTACCGGGGAAGGATATGAAAGTGCCATGCAACCGGCTGATACGGCGGATATCCCGCTGTGAATCCCCGCTGGATCGCAGGGTCACCGTGACCATCAGAGGTGGGTGGTCGTCATCCAGCCGGATAGGCAGGCTTCCGACAGACAGGCTCATGGCGGGCAGCTTGGGTGCTGGCATAATTACCGGGGGAACGGCGCCGATTGCAGATTGTTGATTCTCTGGCGCTGATGGATTGTCGATGATCGAGGATTGCACGATACCCGGTTTGGATTCATTCGCTGACGGTTGATCTCCGGCTGCGAATGGCTTTTCCTCAGGCGAATCAGGTCCATGCATCATCATGCCATGGGCTGCCACCGTAGTTCCACCAGTTTGGAAATTTTCCCAATCGGGCGGGTCTTCCGGCGGTTCATCATCCGACCCGGAAAAAGGCCGGTCCGGAATGGCAGTTTTCCGATACGCCGGTGGATTCCCGGCAGCCTGTTGGGGGTTCGGAACAACCGGTTTACGCCCGGGAGTGCGGGGCTGCGGTTGTAGAAACATCTGTGACGGCTCCAACCCGGCCCCTGCCTGGTCTGGATGGGGCGCTCCTACTCCGGCCTGGGCGGGCTCGGTCAACTTTATCTCGGTGCGAATGTTATCCACCAGCACCTTGGAAGGGCTGGACTGTGCATCCACCTTCCCTTCGGCCAAGATCACACCGCCGATTTCCAGCGCAAATTGGAATTTCTCCCAGGTGCGCGGGAATACCACCAGTTCGATATTTCCGGTCAGATCTTCAAGAGTGACCCAGGCCATCATCTTGCCGGTCTTGGTCTGGTGCGGGCGGATGGCGGTCACCATACCGGCCACACGCACCTTTTCTTCGTGGGCAGCTTCGCCCAAGTTGCTGGAGAAGTGGCTAACCGCCTGGCGAATCTCTTTCATATAGGCTGCCAATGGGTGCTCGCCCATGTACATGCCGATCAGTTCGCGCTCCCAGGCCAGGGTCTCACGGCGGTCGGCATCCGGGACAAGCGGCAGGCTGACGCTTTCGGTAACGCCGGTGTGCTTCCCAAAGAGCGACAGCTGCCCGGCCTCGGCCGCCCGGAATTGGGATGAACTGACTGCCACCAGGCGGTCCAGGGCTTCGAGCATGGCCGCGCGCGAACCGAACTTATCCATCGCCCCCACCTTAATCAGGCTTTCCAGGGCACGCTTGCCGGCCGAGCGCAAATCCACGCGTGCGGCAAATTCGTTAATGTTTGTGAATGGCCCAGATTTGGCGCGAGCCTGGCAGATGATCACCACCGGTCCCTGGCCGACGTTCTTAATCGCACCCAATCCAAAGCGGATGGCGGAGGTCAGGCCAGGCCGGTCCTCGATGGTGAAGTCCCACTCGCTTGCATTCACATCCGGCGGCAGCACTTCCACCCCCATGCTGCGGGCATCGTTGATGTAAAGAGCCAGCTTGTCGGTCTCGTGTTTAGTGACCGAGAGCAGGGCAGTCATATATTCAGCAGGATAATGCCGCTTCAGAAAACCGGTCTGGACTGCCAGCACGCCGTAGTCGGCCGCGTGGGATTTATTGAAGCCATACCGGGCGAATTCCTCCCAATCGGTGAAAATGGCCTCGCCGGTCTCGCGCGGAATTCCTTTTGTCACGGACCCCTGAATGAATTTTTGGCGGTGTTTCTCGATCTCATCCTTTTTCTTCTTAGAGATGGCCTTACGCAGGTCATCCGCCTCGGATGGCGTATACCCGGCCAGCTCGACGGCGGCGCGCATGATCTGTTCCTGGTACATCGGTATGCCGTAGGTGTCCTGGAAGATCGGCTGCATGGACGGGTGACGGTATTCCACCGGCGAATCGCCGTGCATGCGGCTGATGTAATCGGGAATGAATTCCATTGGGCCCGGACGGAAGAGCGCCACCATGGCAATGATATTGTCGAGTGTCTGGGGTTTCATCTGTACCAGCCACTTGGTCATGCCCGAACCTTCCAACTGGAAGACGCCCAGGGTATTGCCCTCACCCAGGAATTTGTAGGTCTCCGGGTCGTCGGTGGGGATGGTCCCCAGGTTATATTTCACGCCGTGACGCTGTGCGATCAGGTCACAAGCGCGCGCCATGGTTGTCAGAGTGGCCAGGCCAAGGAAATCCACCTTGAGCATCTTAAGTTTTTCGAGAATACCCATCTCGAACTGGGTGACCGTCTTGATGGGGGTTTCTTCGGAATTATTGGTGGGACGGTGCAGCGGGAGGTATTCGATCAGTGGCCGGTCCGAGATGACCACCCCGGCGGCGTGCGTCCCGGCGTTGCGAACCACGCCTTCCATCCTGGCAGCGGTGTCGATCAGCTCGCGCAGATGGTCTTCGGACTGGTAGGCCTCTTTCAGGTCTGGCAGGCCTTCGAAGCCTCCGGCAATGATGTCCCGCAGCGGGACGGCCTTGGAGGGGATGTTCGGGACGGTCTTGGCCACCCGGTCCACCTCGGGCAGCGGGATATCCATCACCCTCCCGACATCCCGCAGGGCAGCCCGCGCTCCCAGCGTGCCGAAAGTAATGATCTGGGCGACCTTGTCGCTCCCGTATTTCTTGACGGTATATTCGAGCACCTCTGCCCGGCAATCGTCACGGAAATCCAGGTCGATATCTGGCATGGAGATGCGGCCCGGGTTGAGGAAGCGCTCGAACAGTAACTCGTGCCGGATCGGATCGACCATGGTTATGTCCAGCGTGTAAGCTACAATCGAGCCGGCCGCCGAACCTCGGGCGTTGTACCAGATATCCTGTTGGCGGGCGTAGCGGCACAGGTCCCAGACGATCAGGAAGTAGGCGTCGAAGCCCATTTTGTGGATGACGCCCAACTCATAATCGAGCCGGGTCTGGACCGCCTCGCTGTCGGCACCCTCCCCGTAGCGACGCTTGGCTCCATCTTCACAGAGAGTGCGCAGGTAGGTCTCGGCCGTCAGCCCTTCGGGAACCTCAAAGAGGGGCAGGCGATACTCCTTGACATCCAGATTCAAATTGCAGCGTTCTGCGATAAGAAGGGTGTTTGAAAGCGACTCGGGCACCTCGCCAAACAGGCTCTGCATCTCCTGGGGAGAGCGTAGGTAGTAAGTTGGATCGGTCATGCGCATGCGGTCAGGGTCGCTGAGCAGCGCCCCGGTCTGGATGGCCAGCAGGATATCCTGGTATTTGGCATCTTCGGGATTGATGTAATGAGCATCGTTGGTGGCCACATAATGGGCCTGGTATTGCGGCCCCAGTTCCATCAGGGTGCGGTTGACCATCTCCAGATCGGGCACATCGTGCTGCTGGAGCTCGATGAAAAAGTTTTCCCTGCCAAACAGATCGTAATACCAGTCCAGGCTGCGGCGGGCAGCCTCTACTTGTCCCTGACGGATCAAACGCGGCACCTCGGCCGACATGCAGCCGGTGGTACAGATCAGACCTTCGGTATGTTTGGACAGGTAATCCTTGTCGATGCGAGGGTAGTAATAGAAACCTTCCAACTGGGCAGTCGAAGCGATCTGGAGCAGGTTCTTGTAGCCGGTCTCGTTCTGGGCCAGCAGCAGCAGGTGGGAGGAACGCCGGTCCTCCTTGGCATCATGTTCTTTCATCGTTCGGGCGGAAAGGTAGGCTTCCAACCCAATGATGGGTTTGATGCCGGCCTCCTTGCAGGCATGGTAGAACTCGATCACACCGAACATGGTACCGTGGTCGGTAATGGCCAGGGCGGGCATATCCATCTCCTTGGCGCGCTTGACCAGCTTCTTAATGTTCGAGAAGCCATCCAGCAGGGAGTATTCGGTATGGACATGCAGGTGGGCAAAGGTCATGAAGGCCTGCGAAACGGTAAATTAATCAAACACGAAGGAGCACGAAAAAGGTTCTACTAGACCCAACGCGATTATAGCACCTAAGGCAGGCTTAAAAATTATAATAACAAAGGACGATCGTGCGACCATTTTCGCTCGACCATGGGCAATTTTTTATTAATGCGCCAAATTCCCTCACCACCAAGTAGTTGGTCACGCTTGAAGCTTGACCAACTCTCCGCGCCGTTTATACAATATCAGGTGCTTGTTTTCGAGAGAGTATTAAGTGTTTTTGGTTATTTCGATCAGTTCTTCCGGTGAACGGACAACATGATCGGGAACCGCCCCAACCAGCATTTCCAGACTCTGATGCCCCCAGCTCACTGCAATGCTTTTAACCCCCGCTTCCTGCGCAGCGTGGACATCGCTCAAAGAATCCCCCACCATGAAGACCGATTCCTCCTCTACCCCAAATTGACTCTTTGCAATCAAGATTTTCTCCACTTTCGAGCCAGGCATATCCACCCCATACACCGCGCCGAAGCACCCGTCCAGCCCATGTTGCTCCAAAAACATGCGGACATTCCCCTGCGTATTCCCCGTCAACACTGCAAGCATATGACTCTCCGCCAATTTTCTCACCACTTCCCCTAATCCGGTAAATAACACTGGCGGCGACTTCTTCTCCGCGAATTTCCCCGTGCATCGACGGACGAACTCATCCACCAAACCTTCCGGCACCTCACACGCCCTTCCAAACGTTGCAAAGGACATCACTTCCAACTCGCTCAAATCGGTTTGAATCACCACATGGTTCACCCCCAACTCGTTGCAAACCTCCTGCGCAAAGCAGAGCATATCCGCGAGTGTATCGGCAAGAACGCCGTCAAAATCAAAGAGGATGAGAGCCATAGGGAGGATTATATTGCTTATCTTTCATAAAGATAGGCATACAAAGATTCTGTTGATACCTAATTATCATTTACGGTTGAATTGAAATAATGCAGTTTAGCCAGACGATCAAAAGATAATTTATGGGTTATGCTTTTTTCGCCGGCGTTTTCCTGGCGGCTGTCCCAATGGTCACAATACGAATACAGCAATCCTCTCCGGGAGAAAACTCGGGATTTAACCAAAAAATCCCTACAACCGGTATTAAAACTCATCACTGGTTTATAATAGGAAAAACCTACCTGGAGAACCGCCATGTTGCGCATCTATAACACACTTACCCGCAAAAAAGAAGAATTCCAGACTCTCGCGCCGGACGAGGTCAAGATGTACGTCTGTGGCGTAACCGTTTATTCGGATGCGCATATCGGGCACGCCATGTCGGCGATCGTTTTCGACGTGGTGCGGCGCTACCTGGAATACCGCGGCTATTATGTACGTTACGTGATGAACTTCACCGACGTGGACGACAAAATCATCGCCCGCGCCGCCCAGAAGGGCGTGGACCCGCAGGCGCTGGCCGAAACCTATATCCAGGCGTACCGCAAGAACCTGGAGGACTTGAACGTCATGCCGGCCACAGCGAATCCACGCGCCACACAGGAAATGCCTCAGATTATTGAGATGATAGAAGGATTGATAGAGAAAGGCTTCGCCTATCCGGCAAAAAACGGGGACGTATACTTCCGTGTGACCAGGGATCCGGAGTACGGCAAGCTCTCCGGACGCAAGCTGGGTGACATGCAAGCCGGCGCGCGCATTGAGATCGAAGAAGAAAAAGAGCACCCGATGGACTTCGCTATCTGGAAAGCCGCCAAACCGGGTGAACCAGCCTGGGACAGCCCCTGGGGCAAGGGCCGGCCGGGCTGGCACATCGAGTGTTCGGCCATGAATCTGAGCCACCTGGGCGAACAGATCGACATCCACGGTGGAGGCAACGACCTGATCTTTCCGCACCACGAGAACGAGATCGCCCAAAGTAAATCATTCACCGGCAAACAGTTCGCACGGTACTGGATGCACAACGGTATGCTGCAGCTGCAGGGAGAGAAGATGTCCAAATCCATCGGTAACCTGGTGACTATCGACGAATTCCTGTCGCGGCACCAGGCGGACGCCCTACGCATGATGGTGCTCAACGGTTCGTACCGGGCGCCGCTGTCCTATTCGGATGACATCATGGATGCGGCCGAGCGCAGCCTGGACCGCCTGCGGTCCGCCCTGAAGTCCGCCCCAACTCATGCCACGGGCGCCTCGGCTGAAGCACTGGCGGCGTTGGATCAGCAGAACGAGACGGCTCAACAGAATTTCATCGAAGCCATGGATGACGACTTTAATTCCTCAGGCGGATTGGCAGCGCTGTTCGACCTGGTACGGGCAATCAACACCGCCCGGAGCGTCGGCGCAACACAGGCCCAGCTTAAACCGGCTCAGGATACCCTGCAGAAGCTGACAGGGGTACTGGGCCTGCGTCTGGAAGAAAAGAAATCTTCCGGCGGGGATGCGGATGCATTCATCGCCCTGCTGGTGGGGGTGCGCACGGAAGCCCGCAAGCAGAAGAACTGGGCGCTCGGGGACCTGATACGCGACCGGCTGAAGGAGCTGGGGGTGCTGATCGAAGACGGGAAGGATGGAACAAGCTGGCATTGGGCATGAGGATGGTAACCACCCCCACCGCCCTGCCGGGTGGCAGGGGTATTAGTTAAATCAGCCCATGCCGCCTATAAGAGCTTATCTCAAAAGTTTCGAACTTGAACGGCAATTGCGGAAAGAAACCGCACGGCCCGAGCGTTGACTGTGGAAGGTTTTATGCAGGAATAAATTGAATGGGGTGAGTTTTAGAAGGCAACATGCCATTGACCATTGTGTTGTTGATTTCTGCTCAGTAAAGAATTAAATTGCGATTGAACTGGATGACAGTCAGCACCTTGAGCGGTGCGAGTATGATATCCAGAGAAACACGTATTTATTTCAATGGGATACAAGGTGTTGCGATTCTGGAATGTACAGTTTATCACTGATGTGGAAGGTATTATCCGCTTGATTGAAGCCGTGCTGAATCTAGAGTGGCTACCTGCGCCTGTTTATATCCAGCGGCGGATTTGGTTTTTAAAATCCAGGTAGGCCGTTCCAAAAGTATGTTCGAGCATCATTTCTTCCACCTGGATAAATCGCAGCCTGATCAGGACCATAAAGACAGGTACCACCAGGAACGGAGTCAGCGTACCGAATAAAGCGGCTGCGCCGAACAGGATCAGGGCAAAACCCAAATACATCGGGTTGCGACTGATGCGGAAGACCCCATTTGTCACCAGCGCCTGTGACTCTGCACCCGGCTTGACGCTCGTCCCGGCCTGCTGGAAAAGCCGGTCGGCCGCCAACTCTATCACGATGCCGACCAGGATAAATAGTATTCCGGGCAGGTTCCAAGGGGAAGGAACGATTCTAATAATAGGAAGCAAAAAATTCAGGATGGGAATTACCAGCAAGGCAATCAAAAAATAGGTGGTCGGCATTATTTTCGGTTTGTTCATAAGTATTAAGGCTCCTTTCAATGTTCAATGGAATGTTCTTCTAAGCACTGCCGGGAAGCCCGCCGGGAAGATTTGGGTACGTAGGTGTATTCGATCGCGGCATATTCACACGCCCATACACATTTCTTGCAGCCGGTGCAGGCTTGCGGGTTCCTGATGTGCACATGCGCATGCCTAGTCCGGGCCATTTTGACCAGGACAGATTCCGGACAGACTGACACACAATCCCAGCAGCCCTGACACCGCCGGGGCGCAAGCCGGATGTACTTCGTTTCACGCATATGAAGAAAGATATTTATATTAATAATCTATCCTTTCACATTTATCTTGAAGACAGTATACAAAGTAGTTATGAATTGGATATGAAGACAAGAAGGAGGGCCTGTGCAGACCAACCAATCTATCGCGTTGACAGCCCCCCTCCCTGACGGTACAATGAAAATACACCCGGAAAAGGAGAGAAAAATGGTAAAAGAATTCAAAGAATTTATCATGCGCGGCAATGTCATGGACCTGGCCGTCGCGGTCATCATCGGCGGCGCCTTCGGCAAGATCATTTCCTCCCTGGTCAGCGACATCATCATGCCCCTGATCGGCCTGATCA
Organism: uncultured Chloroflexia bacterium; assembly: GCA_963772245.1. Classification (GTDB taxonomy): domain Bacteria; phylum Chloroflexota; class Anaerolineae; order Anaerolineales; family Villigracilaceae; genus UBA877. The sequence goes on from CAVYWB010000005.1 coordinate 750,541, forward strand.
TCGGCGGGATCGATTTCAGCGGCTTGGCCTTCACCCTGGGAAGCGCCAAGGTCACTTACGGCAATTTCATCAATAATGTGATCGATTTCCTGATCATTGCCCTGGTCATCTTCCTGATGGTCAAGGCGGTCGACAGCCTGAAGAAAAAGCCCGAGCCCACCCCGGCGGCCGAACCCATCACCAAGGATTGCCCCCACTGTTTCACCACCATTTCGATCAAAGCGACGCGCTGCCCGAATTGCACATCGGAATTGAAATAACGTTAATCGAAAATCGTTATTCGGTGTTCAGAGGGAAGTAGTGCGCCTTACGAATACCGAATTCTAAATAACGAATAACCTCTCCTTCATGGATTTTCTCGATAAACTCAATCCACAGCAGCGCCAGGCTGTAACTGTTGGCGCAGGTCCCGTGCTCGTACTGGCTGGACCCGGGTCCGGAAAAACGCGTGTCCTGACCCAGCGCGTGGCATATCTGATCGCCTACGAAGGTGTACGTCCCTACCAGTTGCTGGCCGTCACCTTCACCAATAAAGCTGCGCGCGAAATGGGCAACCGGGTACAAAGCATGCTGGGGGAACTGGCCTCGGATGGTCTCTGGCTGGGCACGTTCCATTCCATATGCGCACGCCTGTTGCGGCGTGAATCAGAAAACTTGCCTTTCGATGCCAGCTTCGTCATTTATGATGACGATGACCAGCAGCGTTTGGTCAAGGCCGCCATCCGTGACCTGAATCTGGACGATAAAACCTACCGTCCGCAGTCGGTGCATGCGGCCATATCACACGCCAAGAACGAGCTGATCTTCCCGGATGACTATCCCATCACGACGTACCGCGATGATAAAGTCAAGCAGGTTTACAAACATTATCAGGAATTATTAAAACATAACAACGCAGTGGATTTCGACGACCTGTTGTTATGGACGGCGCACCTGCTCTCGGAATTCCCACCCGTGCGCGAAAAGTATGCCCGGCGCTTCCGGCATGTGCTGGTGGATGAGTTCCAGGACACCAACTTTGCACAGTATGTTCTCTTGAAGCATCTTGCCTCCGGTCATAACAACCTTTTTGTGGTCGGGGATCCGGACCAGTCAGTGTACCGCTGGCGCGGCGCGGATTACCGCAACGTCCAGCGCTTCGAACAGGATTACCCGGATGCACAGGTCATCTTGCTGGAGCAGAACTACCGTTCAAAGCAGACCATCCTGAACGCCGCCATGGCAGTGATCGACCGCAACCCGCACCGCCGCCGCAAGAACCTGTTTTCCGAACGCGGCTCGGGTGATAAGGTCTCTTACTACGAAGCGCTTGACGATTACAGCGAGGCTGCCTTCGTAGTTGATACCATCGCAAGCCTGGCAGCCGGCAACCTGGCCGTGCCAGGCGACTGCGCCGTGATGTATCGTACCAACGCACAATCCCGCCTGTTGGAGGAGGCCTTCCTGCAGGCCCGCCTGCCATACCGGCTGGTGGGGGCGCAGCGGTTTTACGGACGACGGGAGGTCAAGGACGTCATCGCTTACCTGCGATTGGTACACAATCCTGCCGATGAGATCTCGCTCGACCGAGTGATAAACCTGCCGGCGCGCGGCATCGGTGAGAAGACCGTTCTATCATTGCACACAATCGCTCGCTCGGCCAACACTTCCGTCTCGGCCGTGGCAATGGACCTGGCACGCGGGGATGCCTCGCCCTTCTGGACACAGTTCAGCAGTCGCGCAGCCCTGCCGTTGGCGGAATTCGGCGCGCACCTGTCCAACTGGCGGGCCGAGGCGCCCAGGGCCACCGTCACCGAACTGTTCGATCGCATTACAGATGACATCAAATACAGGGCGTGCATTGATGATGGCACCGAAGAAGGGACCGAACGCTGGGAAAACGTCCAGGAGTTGCGCCGGTTGACAACTGAGTACGAGAACCGGACTCTGACTGATTTCCTTGAAACAGTGGCCCTCATTTCCGACCAGGATACGCTCTCCGAAGGCAAGAACGCCCCCACGTTGTTGACCCTGCATGCCGCCAAGGGCCTGGAGTTCAAGGTGGTCTTCATCGTCGGCCTGGACGACGGCATCCTGCCGCACAGCCGCTCCTTCGACGACCCGGAAGCCATGGAAGAGGAACGCCGCCTGTTCTACGTTGGGATCACCCGGGCCGAGGACCGGCTCTACCTATTGAGGGCCCTGCGACGCGGCGGGCGCGGTTACAGCGAAGAGACCATCCCATCCCGTTACCTGGATGACATTCCAGCCGAATTGCTTTCCGGCCAATCGCGCGGCGGGAATTCATTCCGACCATACGGGCGCATCCCGGCACCAACCTGGCTGCGAAGTGAACCGGTTGCCAACAACAAAACCGAGGCAAAATTCCGGGCCGGTATGCGGGTGTCGCATCCCAGCTGGGGAGAGGGCATGGTGCTGGACAGCCGGCTGCAGGACAACGACGAGACGGTGGATGTGGTATTCGAGTCGGTCGGGATCAAACGGCTGGCAGCCAGCTTGGCGAAATTATCCATATTGAAGAGTGAAAATTAGGAAAGGATTCCCCTTGCTCAAGAACCTTCCTTCCACCCCAGAAGGTCTGATTGCCTGGAGTTGGCCTGAAATAGCCTCACATTACCAGGAGCTGTCGGACCGTTCCATTACCACTTCAAATGTGGAAGCCTGGCTGGCAGATTGGTCGAGTATTGGCGAACGCGTTGAGGAACTCCACGCGCGTTTATCGGTGGCAACCACGACTGATACTGCTGACAAGGAAGCGGAAGGCCGCATGCACCAATATCTCGACAGCATCTTTCCCAACGTCATGGCGGCCGACGAGAAGCTCAAGGAAAAACTACTTGCCAGCCAGCTCGAACCGCAAGGATTCGAGATCCCGCTGCGAAATATGCGTGCCGAGGCTGAGTTGTTCCAGTCTGCCAATCTACCTCTTCTGGCTGAACAACAGAAACTCTGCATCCAGTACGATAAGATCTATGGTGCCCAGACAGTCAATTGGGAGGGGGAGGAAATTACCCTCACCCGGCTCGCGAAGAATTTTCAACAGCCAGACCGGCAACGCCGGGAAGAGGCCTGGAAGCTAAAGGCGATGCGTCAAATGGCGGATGCTCAGGCCATTAACGTGCTTTGGGTGAAATTCATGGATATTCGGGCAGGAATCGCCAAAAATGCCGGCAAGCCATCCTTCCGTGAGTACGCCTGGCAGCAGAAATTACGTTTCGATTACACCCCTGCAGATTGTAAATCGTTCGCAAACGCCATCGAGCAGGTGGTTGTTCCGGCAGCAACGCGGATCTACGAAAAACACAAAAAGAAGCTCGGTCTAAACTCACTTCGACCCTGGGACCTGGTGGACGGCTGGTACAGCCGCCCCACGGGCTCCGCAACTTCCCCATCCCTCAAGCCGTTTGCCTCCATTGACGAACTCAAGGTGGGCATTTCGGCAATCTTCCACAAAGTGGACCCGGTGCTGGGAGGTTATTTCGATACCCTGCTTGCCGAAGGGCTGACCGACCTGGCGAACCGCAAGAACAAGGCCCCCGGCGCGTATTGCACTTCCTTCACTTCCATCCGCAAACCTTTTGTGTTCGTAAATGCCGTCGGCCTGCCAGATGATGTGACGACGACATTGCATGAATCCGGTCACGCTTTCCATATCTTCGAGGCTGCCGGAATTCCCTTCTTCCAGCAGTTGGTTGTACCAATGGAATTTGCCGAAGTAGCCTCGATCAGCATGGAACTGCTGGCTTCCCCTTTTCTGGCGAAAAAGGATGGCGGCTTCTATTCAGAATCTGAGGCGGCGCGTGCCCGCGTCGAACATCTCGAAGGGTTGATCCTGTTCTGGCCTTTCATGGCCGTGGTGGACTCGTTCCAACAGTGGGTCTACGAGAATCCCGCCCAGGGCACGGAACCCGCCGCCTGCAATGCCAAATGGGACGAACTCTGGGACCGTTTCCTGCCGGGTGTCGACTGGGGTGGTCTCGAAGAAGTCAAAATGACCGGCTGGCATCGCAAACTTCACATTCACCAGATTCCCTTTTATTATGTAGAATACGGTTTGGCGCAATTAGGTGCAGTCCAGATCTTTGGTAATGCACTGAAGAATAAGGCGGGTGCAGTGGCGGCTTATCGAAAGGCTCTGGCACTCGGTGGAACCGTGTCCCTGCCGAAATTATTTGCGACCGCCGGAGCCAAGTTTGCCTTTGATCCTCCCCTTTTAGAAACTGCCGTTAGCCTGATGGAAAAGGTTATCGAAGAATTGGAAGGAAATATCTAAGGCATTCTCATTAGAGATTTCTCTGGAGGTAAATAATATGGAATACAATCATTTGGGTAAAAGTGGTCTGATGGTTTCCCGGCTGTGCCTCGGGATGATGACTTATGGCTCGTCCAAATGGCGAAAGTGGGTTCTCGACGAAGACCAGGCGTTACCGTTTGTGAAACGCGCCCTGGAGGCCGGGATAAACTTTTTCGACACCGCGGATGCATATTCACTGGGTGCAAGCGAGGAAGTGCTCGGTAATACGCTGCGGACCTGCGGTGTCAAGCGCGAGAATGTTGTCATTGCCACCAAGGTCTTCAATCCAATGAGCGATGAGGTGAACGACCGTGGCCTTTCGCGCAAGCATATTCTAAATTCGATCGACCGGTCCCTGCAACGCTTGAAAATGGAATATGTGGACCTGTACCAGATCCATCGCTGGGATTATTCAACCCCCATTGAAGAGACCATGGAGGCGTTGAACGACTTGGTCAAGGCCGGTAAGGCCCGCTATCTCGGGGCTTCGTCCATGTTCGCATGGCAGTTAGCCAAGGCCCAGCACACAGCCGAATCGCACAGCTGGACTCATTTCGTATCGATGCAAAACCACTACAACCTGGTTTATCGCGAAGAAGAGCGGGAGATGATCCCGCTTTGCATCGACCAGGGTATCGGCCTGATCCCATGGAGCCCGATGGCGCGCGGCTTCTTTGGTGGCAACCGCAACAAACAGGGGGGAGGCGAGACCGTGCGTGCACAGACAGACGATTTTGCCGGAATGCTGTATTACCGCCCGGAGGATTTCACCGTTGCCGAACGGGCCTGGGAGGTTGCCAGGGCGCACAATGCCTCCGGTTCACAGGTAGCGCTGGCCTGGATTTTAAGCAAGCCCCATGTTACCGCACCCATCATAGGCGCAAGCAAGCTGGAGCACCTCGACCAATCAATTGCCGCGCTGGAAATTAGCCTTGCGCCCGAGGAAATCAAGCGCCTCGAAGAACTGTACCAGCCGCACCCCGTGCTGGGTCATTCGTAGGACGGGGGTATTTTTATGCGGTGGAAACTGCTCTCGTAAATATTCTGGCTCTTAACCAAGGTGGCCAAGTTTTCCTGGGGCGATGGCCCGGCTTCCCTGGGCCTTATGCAGAGGGAAGTTGTGACTGCGGGCTGGTTATCTCCGAGTGAGTTGGCCAATGATTCGCCCTGGCCAATACCTTGCTGGGTCCAGCCAGTCAGCAAGCGTCCGCCTATGGAGGATACAAACTGGCCGGATGGACGGGTGCGGTTTCTGTCGTGACCGGTACTGTGGTCCCGTCCTCCTTTCTAATGCTCATCCTGATCATCTTTTTTTTTGTATCAAAGTCAATCTTTATATGAAAGCCGCAATAAAAGGTGTTCGCCCATTTGTGGTGGGGCTCCTGGTCTGGACTGCGTACCAGATAGCGATACCCGTTTTCGGACTGGACAAGCGAGGGCTTGGCGCGTGGCTCAGAGGAACAGCTGGAAAAATGGCTGATTGCCCTGGGTTCTTTTCTGGCGCTGACTTTTACAGGCATCAGCCCGATCTGACGTGTACTGGTTACAAGCGGGATCGGGTTGATTTTCTTTCGTTGAAGTCCTTGCCAGATAACCAAGTCCTTTTGAATGCGAAAGCGGTCGTGAGCAGGCAAGGAAACTGCGGCTCACACCCTCCCGTGGCAGGCTGATGAGATGTTTCTAATTTTCCATGAAAAAGGCTGTAAAATAAGGGCATGTCCAACACTCTGAAAATTGTCATTCCGACTGCCGGATGGGCCACCCGGGTACGCCCACAGACCTGGTCCAAACCCAAACCGCTGATCGGGATGGCAGGCCGGGCTTCCATCGACCACCTAATGGATACTTTCCACAGCGTGCCAGACCTAACTGATGGAGCGAAACAGCGTCCCGAAACGGCTGAATACGTCATCATACTGAGTCCTTTCCTGGGAGAGACGCAAATCCCGCCTTATATGAAAGAGCAATATCCTGGTTACCAATTCCATTACGTGGTTCAGTCAGTGATGCGTGGTCAATCAGACGCACTCTGGTTGGCGCGTGAATACCTTTCCGGCCCAATGATCATGTGCTTCTCTGACACTCTTATAGAAACCGATTTCTCTTTCCTGGTAAATGAAAAGGCGGATGGCGTGGCCTGGATAAAAAATGTCCCAGATCCGCGCCGGTTTGGCGTGGTGGATGTGGATAAGGATGGTTGGGTAAGCCGGTTGATTGAAAAGCCACACTCTCTCGAAAATAAACAGGTGGCTGTAGGGTGTTATTATTTTCGTGAAAGCGGCGCGCTCGTCTCGGCCATTGAAGAGCAAATGAAACGCAGGAATTCCATCAAAAAAGGCGAGTACTTCCTTGCAGATGCAATCAATATCATGGTCGAGCGCGGCATGAAAATGCGCACTCAGACGATTGATATCTGGCTGGACATGGGCACGATAGAGACTATACTGGAGACAAACCGGTATCTGCTTGGCCACGGACGGGATAATTCAAAAAGTATCAAACGGGAAAATGTACAAATCGTGCCCCCGGTCTACATTCACGAAAACGCCGCGATCGAGAATTCGACGATCGGTCCGAACGCCTCCATAGGAGCAGATTGCAAAATCACCAACAGTCGCGTGGAAGACAGCATCCTGGAAACAGGGGTGGTGGTAGACAAAGCAACTTTGAAGAATTCGTTCATCGGTCGGCAGGCCCGGATTCAAGGCCCTCGTCTGAATCCACTCCGATGGTGGTAAACATCGGTGATAACAGTTCCATAATTATTAAGTAATGTCTTCTCTATGGGCTTAACCATACATCGCCGTGGCAAGAATGGAAGTTCCTCCCTGTCATGGAAATTTCCGATAAACCTTTTGCGAGGTACAAGCTTTACAAAATAGTGTGACAGCTTGTACAATGGTTTTTACAGGAAGATTTTTCCGAATGGGTGAGCTTGTCGAATGCCTTTCCGGGTTTACTTATGCGGACAAGCCGATTGCCCTGGTCTGGGAAAGCCGGCGGCTGGAAATCACTAAGATTACGGCCCGGTGGCGCAGCCCGCAGGCCCGGCATTTTCAGGTCTGCACAAGCAACGGACAGGAATTCGAGTTGTCTTACCGGGAAGCGGATGATGAATGGCATATAACCGAACTTTAAGGAGATCCAATGCAGGAAAGTTCTGATTTGCACTTGCTGTCAAAGCGCGTAACCGGCTTGAAGCCTTCGGGCATTCGAAAATTCTTTGACATCGCCGCAACAATGAAGGATGTCATCTCGCTGGGAATTGGAGAGCCAGACTTTACCACGCCCAAACCAATCCTGAAAGCAGGAGTCCGTTCGTTGCAGGCCGGCGAGACACATTACACCTCCAATGCCGGTAAATTGGACCTGCGTCAGGCTGTCTCAAATCAACTGATGAAACTGTATGGAGTAGGTTATGATCCTGTGCAAGAAATTCTCATCACGGTCGGGGTTTCGGAAGCGCTTTACCTGGTGATGAATGCCCTGCTTGATCCAGGTGACGAAGTGATCATCCCGACGCCTTGCTTCGTCTCCTATCAGGCGGAAGTCATCCTGGCAGGTGGAGTTGCGGTGGAAGTCCCCAGCCGCCCGGAAGATAATTTTCAGCTAAATCCGGAACAAATCCGATCTGCCATCACTGCGCGGACAAAGATCATTTTTGTAGGATATCCTAACAACCCGACCGGCGCGGTGGCTTCTCGGCAGGTTCTGAACGAAGTGGCAAAAATCGCCGAAGAACACAATCTGCTCATCATCTCGGACGAGATCTACGATCGCCTGGTTTACCATCACGAACACGTGTGCGTACCGGCACTGGATGATGCCATCCGACAGCGGACCGTTCTTCTGGGTGGTTTATCGAAAGACTATGCCATGACCGGCTGGCGGATTGGATATGCCTGCGGTCCGGCTGAGATCATCAAAGGAATGACACGGATCCATCAATATACCATCATGTCTGCTCCTACCACCGCCCAGGATGCCGCATTGGAAGCACTTACGAATGGAGAGAAATACGTGCGGCAGATGCTGGTCGAATACGACCGGAGACGCAAGTTGATCGTGGACGGCTTCAACCGGCTTGGTCTGACCACTTTTGAACCGCACGGTGCCTTTTATGCATTTCCCAATATAAGCGCCTCCGGCATGGACGATGAAACCTTCGCTGAGGCATTATTGCATGAAGAACGAGTGGCAGTCGTGCCGGGCAATTCCTTCGGCCCCGGCGGGGAAGGATTTGTGCGCTGCTGCTATGCAACATCTTATGAACAGATCGAGGAAGCGCTGCACCGGATGGAAAAATTCATGAACCGGCACGGTTAACCCTGCCGGAAATACGGAAGCGGTTTCCTCGCAGATTTGGAGGCAATCCATGATCTTTCAGGCAGGAGTTGAGAATAATAACGAAGGACGATCTATCGCCTGGGCATTGGAACATCCCGGCTGTTACGCTTATGGCGTTAACGCAGACGGTGCACTGCTAAACCTTGAGACAGCCCTGAGCAGGTATGCCGGCTGGATCCTGCGCCACGATACGCGTACCTGGTTGAGCTTTGCCGATACGGAAATTGAAATCGTCGTCAACGGGACCTGGGATGTCTATTACATCAACGATAATTTCGATAAAACCTCCGAAGCAGATGGCTTCAGCGTGGAATCTTTTTTCCCGTACGATTGGAAACCTCTGACCACGGTTGAGATCAAGCATGGATTGGCAATGCTGACCTGGACCAAGGACGATTTACTCAGGCCCGTCCTCCATTTGAGCGAGGAAAAGCGGAATGAAGAATATACGGGCGAACGGTGGAGCATAAATGGGATCCTGGGCCATGTTGGCGGGGCCGAATGGTGGTATCTGGACCGGCTCGGTCTGGCTTTCCCGCGTGAACAATTGCCGGAGGAACCACAGGCACGTTTGGAAAAAGCCCATGACTATTTTTCAAACACGCTTCCCAAGCTGGATGGCGTGAAACGAGTTGTCGGGATAGATGGTGAACTCTGGTCTCCCCGCAAGATACTTCGACGCGTATTGTGGCACGAACGTGACCACACTGAGCATATTCGCAAGTTGATTTGATCAAGAGTGCAAGCTGCCTCTGCCCGCTTGAATGCCATCGCTCAAGGAGGATAAAATGCAGCCCCATTTGCTTGTAGCGCAATTACGCTTCAGTCGGAGCGAATTCGTTCGCGGTCTCGAGGGAGTATCCGAAAAGGATGCCGCCCGCCGGCTGATGCCGATGAACTGCATCAGCTGGATGGTGGGCCACCTTGCCAACCAGGAGCACCGCTATTGGGTCATCCTGGCACAGCAAAAGAACGTTGTCTCCGATCTCAATGACCTGGTCGGTTACGGCAAACCTGCCAGCACACCGTCGCTTGGAGAAATGTGGGCAGCCTGGCGCATGGTTACCGCAGCGGCGGACGAGTATCTGGATACCCTTACGCCTGAAATCTTGCAAAGGTATTTATTACGAGGTGGAAAACCGGTTGACGAAAGCGTTGGGACTTTGCTGATGCGAAATATCTATCACTACTGGTACCATACCGGAGAGGCTGCCGCCGTCCGCCAGATGCTTGGGCATACCAATTTACCGGAGTTTGTTGGCGACATCCACGTGGCCGCCTACCGGACGGAATCTGCATGACAGGACCCAACCCATTCTTCCATGTTTGTAAAATTAAGAACTTACGCCACAAACGACGCAATCCGCCGCACGCTCGGCTATTATTTCCTTTTTATCATTCTGGGGCTTGATAATGCCATTGTTGGGCCAACACTGCCCGCCCTTGCCAGCCAAACCACTTCCCGGCTGGGCCAAATGGGGCTGTTATTTCTGGCCGGCTCCATCGGTTTTACACTCGGAACAATCATCGGCGGGCGGGTTATCGACCGGTTACCTGGGCATCCGGTAATGGGGACCGCCCAATTGTTCGCGGCTGTTCTCATCTTCTTCATCCCTCTGGCTGCCTCGTTGTGGGTGTTACTGGCAATTTTGGTTTGCAAAGGTTTCGCCGAGGGTTTTATTAACACCGGAGCAAACGCACTATTGGTATGGACGCATGGAGTAAAAGTCGCGCCGTTTATGAATGGACTGCATTTCTTCTATGGTCTGGGAGCCTTCCTTTCTCCATTAGTGGTCGCCCAGGTGCTGGGGACGGTGGGTGGCTACCGCTGGGCATATTGGGCATTGGCCGCTTTTGCGGCAGTCGTCGGATTGCGCATTCTGACGATGAAAGGCAGCCCCCATCCGGCCCAGGCCCATAACCGGGATAATGCCCGGAACTCTCCTGACCCGGTGCCGGTTGCCCTGGTGATCTCGGCCATGCTGTTCCTGTTCTTCTACGTCGGCGCAGAAATCGCCTTTGGCGGATGGGTGTTCACCTATGCAGTCACCCTCAACCTGGCTAGCGCAACCGGCGCAGCTTATCTGACCTCGGCATTCTGGGCAGCCTTTACCATTGGGCGCCTGATCTCCATACCGGCGGCCACGCGGTTCAAGCCAGGGCAGGTGATCCTGACAGCCGTGGCTGGCTGCCTGGCCATCCTGGCCCTTGGAATCATCTTTTCGAGCTCCAGCCTGGCCCTGTGGGTGATGGCAATCGGGCTTGGCTTCTGCATGGCGCCTATCTGGCCAACCGGATTTACCCTTGCCGGAAAGTCCATGGCAATAACCGGTAAGGTCACCAGCATCATCCTCCTGGGAGACAGCTTGGGTGGAATGGTGCTGCCGACTGCGGTGGGCAAAGTCATCGAAGGGAGTGGTCCGCGCGCCATGATCTATCTGGTATTCGGCAGCCTGGTTTTGAATATACTGGCATTCACGGGCATGCTGCATTTCCGTCCTGCCAGGAAGCCTGTGAAAGTCTGACCGAGGAGCAATGCCTGAATGGCTTGAGAAGGCTGTTTTCTACGAGATTTATCCGCAATCGTTTTATGATTTAAACGGCGACGGTATCGGGGATCTGCCGGGCATCCTGCAAAAGCTGGAATATCTCCAATACCTGGGTGTAAATGCAATCTGGTTGAACCCCTGCTTCGACTCGCCTTTCCAGGATGCCGGCTATGATGTACGTGATTATTACAAGATCGCGGCGCGCTACGGGACAAACGAGGATGCCAGCGAGCTTTTTGAAGAAGTCCACCGGCGCGGCATGCACATCCTGCTGGACCTGGTGCCCGGCCATACTTCGATCGAGCATCCCTGGTTCCAGGCCTCCGCCCGCCATGAGCGCAACGATTACAGCGACTGGTACATTTGGACCGATTCCGGCTGGACGTGGGAAGTTCCTGGCCTGCGCCTGGTGAATGGCTACGGCAACCGGGATGCCACTTTCATCACCAATTTCTTCTACAGCCAGCCGGCTCTCAATTACGGCTTTGCCAACCCCGACCCGCGCTATCCCTGGCAGCAGCCTGTGGATGCACCCGGGCCGCAGCGAGTACGCCAGGAAATGCGCAACATCATGAAGTTCTGGCTCGACCTGGGGTGCGACGGCTTCCGGGTGGATATGGCTGCCTCGCTGATCAAGAACGACCCGGGCTGGCGCGAGACCATCAAGCTCTGGCAGAAGATGCGCGCCTGGCTGGACAAAAACTACCCTGAAGCGGCCATCGTGTCGGAATGGAGCAGCCCGACCGCTTCCATCCGGGCTGGTTTCCACATGGATTTCCTGCTGCATTTTGGTTCGCCCGCCTATTCCTCCCTCTTCCGCAAGCCATTTTCGACCAATGCCGGGGCTGATAAATATGGTTTCAGTTTCTTTGACCGCTCCGGTCACGGCAATATCATGGAATTTCTGGATGAGTATCTGCCGTCGTATCAAGAAACCAGGTCCAATGGCCTGATCTGCCTGATCACCGGTAACCACGATATCACTCCGCGTCTCGCCGTCCATCGCGATGCCGATGATCTCGAACTGTGCTATCTGTTCCTTTTGACCATGCCCGGTGCGCCGTTCATCTATTACGGCGATGAGATTGGCATGCAGTCCATCGTTGGATTGGGCTCCAAAGAAGGCGGCATCTCCCGCACCGGTTCGCGCACCCCCATGCAATGGGAACCCGGGCCCCAGGCTGGCTTCTCATCCTCCAACCCGGAGAAATTCTACCTGCCGGTGGACCCGGCGGAAAACCGGCCGGAGGTTGCTTCCCAGATTTCCGACCCGCACAGCCTGCTCCAGCGGGTGCGCCAATTGATTGCCGTGCGCCAGGCCCATCCGGCCCTGGCTGCCAGCGGTTCGTTTGAGCCGGTATATGCCCAGGCCGGGCGGCTGCCGTTTATTTATATGCGCCAATCGGGAGGCGAAAAGATCCTTGTTGCGCTCAACCCGGCCGATCTGCCCTGCGAGGTGACCCTATCCGGATCATTATCCAGCGGGTTACCCGAAACGCTCTACGGCCAGCCGGAGGCGTTCCAACGCGCTGGAGCGAAATGGCGCTTCACCCTGCCCGGGGTTTCCGGAGGGGTGTATTTGGTGCAAGCGTAGGAAAGGTGTCTCATGAAGAAAGAAGAAACGCCATCCTTTGACAGATTCAAATTACCACAAATATTTAGGATTGCCCTGTTTGCCGTAGCCGCGGCATACCTGGTAATTTACCTTTGGATGGTGTACTACCGCATCCGTTATCCCTTTGACCTGGAATGGATCGAAGGCGGGATGGTCAACCAGGTGCAGAGGTTATTGCATGGTCAGGGCATGTATGTTGCGCCCTCCATCAACTATGTACCTTTTCTATACCCCCCCGTATATTTCTGTTTTTCAGCACTCGCCGCGCTTATTTTCGGAATCGGTTTCTTTCCGCTCAGGCTGGTCTCGTTCCTGGCCTCCCTGGTATCGTTCACAACAATCTTCCTGATCGTGCGCAATGAGACAAAGAACTGGTGGGTGGCAATATTGTCCACCGGTTTATTTGCGGCTACCTTTCGTGTGACCGGTGCATGGCTGGATATTGCCAGGGTAGATTCGCTTTTTTTGGCTTTATGGTTGTTGTTCGTATATTTAATCATCAGCAGGAAAACTGCTTTGGCTGCCGTACTGGCCGGCCTGCTGGCCGCGCTGGCCTACCTGACCAAACAGACTGCTCTCATTGCGTGCATTCCCATCCTGGTTTACCTCTTCTGGTCCAATTGGAAATTTGCTCTGGTCTGCCTTGGGACGGCAGCACTAACAATCGGGTTGACCACCCTGGTGCTGAATTTCGCAAGCGCCGGCTGGTACAGCTATTATGTTTTCGGGCTGCTTTCGCAGCAAACCGAATGGCTTCCGGGGGAGTTCATCACCTTTTGGAAGGACGACCTGCTGGTCCATTTGCCTCTGGCAGTCCTTTTCGCCACATTCTTTTTCATCGGCCGGCCAAAACAGGATCGACTTTCCATTTTACCATGGCTGTCAATTCTGACCGGCGCGCTGGCCGGGTCGTTCATCACCCGGGTGAAAATTGGCGGTTACGACAACGTGTTATTGCCGTTGTACGCCGTGCTGTCCATCCTGTTCGGTTTGGGGCTGGACGGGATTTTGAAATTAATCAGCCAGTCCCGGGCTGATTCCAAAGGCAGGCTGGAGATAATAATCCAGACCGCCTGCCTGATCCAATTGGTAATGATCCTCTACAATCCATTCACCCAGATTCCGACGAAGGCAGACCTGCAGGCGGGGAATTCGCTGGTAAAAATGCTTTCCGAAGTGAAAGGGTCGGTCTTTTTACCCGACCATAGCTACCTTCCGGCTCTGGCTGGCAAGAGCACCTATGCCAACAATTCCGCCATCTGGGATGTTTTACGTGGAAACCAACAGACAAAAGGCAAGGCCTTGCTGACGGCTGGTCTCGGAAATGCGATTCGCCAACAGAGCTTCGATGAGATTATTATTGATGGGGATATAGACTTACCCTGGTGCTGTACCGGGATTGATCGATATTACACCAGGGTGGGCCAGGTATTTCAGGATCCCACCGTTTTCTACACTGTCACCGGGGACAAAAAACGGCCGACCGATATCTATGTCGCCAACCGTTTGAAATAGATATTCCAGCTTTGCTTCACCAGCACCCCAATCTCTCTTCCCTCCTATTGTGGTTCCCTGAATAGCCTGATTAATCCTGCTATAAGATTGGTAGGCTACAATCCACTCACAAGGTCCCGATAAGCTGTCAGAATGACAGCACCTAACGCCAAAAGGAGAACGGTAATGAGCATACCTGATCTACCCACCATACCTGAAGTAAGTGCACAATCGAAAAGCGGTATTAAATATCACATCTTGGGCACGGTCCAACAGACCCTGGCAGTGGAACTGCAACCCAACCAGGTGGTCTATTCAGACGCCGGCGCCATGTCGTGGATGACCAGCACGGTAAATATGAGCACCAACACCGGCGGCGGTCTGGGCGGCATGTTCAAGCGCGCCGTCTCTGGAGCCACTGTTTTCATCATTGATTTCGCCGCCAGCGGCGCGCCCGGGCAGGTTTCCTTCAGCACCGATTTTCCAGGAAAGGTCTTGCCGGTGGAGCTGGATGCCGGGCAGTCAGTGGTCATGCACAAGCACGCCTTCCTGTGCGCCGAAAAAAGCGTCGGGCTGGATGTTTTCTTTTCCCGCAAGCTGGGGGCGGGCTTCTTCGGCGGGGAAGGCTTCATCCTGCAGAAACTGACCGGGCCCGGTATGGCTTACGCCGAACTCGACGGGGATGGGGTGGAATACAATCTGAAGGCCGGTGAGGTAATGCGGGTAGAGCCGGGTCATGTGGCCATGTTCGAGGCGAGCGTGTCCTTCGACATCCAGATGGTCAAGGGTATTGCCAATATCCTGGCCGGAGGCGAAGGACTCTTCCTCGCCACGCTGACCGGGCCGGGCCGCATCTGGCTGCACTCCATGACGGTCAGCAAGATGGCGCACCGGTTGATGGAATTCATCCCAACCAAATCAAGTTCATAGCGCCAGTTTGAACGAAATAAGCAATGAATCCGGTCCGGAACATCCGGGCCGGAAGGTTTTTCCTCCCCAATCTATGAGAAATTGGAGCATGCGGGCCTGGGGGCGCTCGCATACCCACCCTTAATGCACTGATAGGGCTGCACAAACAAGTCTATTACCCGGTCTGATTCAAGGAGATACATGGAATGCCGTTCATGAAAGCAATTCAGGTAGCCGCGCCCGGCGCGGAATTTGAGCTGGTCAAAAAAGAGATCCCGGAACCCACAGAAACCGAAGTCCGCATCAAAGTGGAGGTCTGCGGCATCTGCCATGGTGATGCAGTGGTAAAAGAAGGCCGCTTCCCCGGTATCACCTACCCCAGGGTTCCCGGACATGAGGTGGTCGGAAAGATCGACAAGCTGGGGACCAGAGTGACCGGCTGGGAAACCGGGCAGCGCGTGGGGGTGGGCTGGTATGGCGGGCCCTGCCTTACCTGCGCTGCCTGCAAGAGAGGCGATTTTGCGAACTGCGAGAGATTCCTGACCACCGGGATATCCTTCGACGGCGGGTACGCAGAATACATGACCGTACCCATGCAGGGGCTGGTAGTCATCCCGCAAGAGTTGGCCTCGTTCGAAGCCGCCCCTCTGTTGTGCGGCGGCCGCACCACCTTCACTGCATTGCGCAACAGCGGAGCATTGCCGGGTGACCTGGTGGCGGTCCTCGGCCTGGGCGGCCTGGGGCACCTGGCTGTCCAGTTTGCCAGGAAATTTGGCTACCGCACGGTGGCAATCAGCCGCGGCAGGGATAAGGAAGCGCTGGCTTACCAGTTGGGCGCACATTTCTTCATTGATGCCGAGGCGGGGGACTCAGCGGAAGAACTTAAGAAACTTGGCGGGGCACGCGTGGTCCTGGCGACCGCGCCCAACAGCCAGGCAATCTCCGGGCTGATCAATGGGCTTGGCCCGGACGGCCAGTTGATCATTGTGGCCTGGTCAAACGAGCCAATGCAAATCTCGCCCTGGCAGTTGCTGGGCGGCCGGCGTTCGGTGAAAGGCTGGACCGCCCGGCCCGCCAGGAATTCCTCCGAGGACACGCTCAAATTCAGTATGAGCGCCGGAGTGGTGCCCATGGTTGAGGTTTTTCCACTGGAACAGGCCGCCCTGGCTTTCGAAAAAATGCTATCGGCGAAGGTGCATTTCCGATCAGTATTGAAGATGGATGGGAATGCTTGATGGGCCACACCAAGTGGTATTTATTCACCGGACAGTGACACAGATAAGACGGAGATAAAAGGAATTATCCGCTGAGACAGGTTGGAATTCGTTCATCAGTCAAATAGCCGTTTATCCATGTTCATCCCCGGCCTAATTTCTTATCTTCCAGATATATTTATTGAAAGGAGACTCCCATGTCAGATGTATTAAGGACTATCCAGGAAAGACACTCAGCCAGGATGCCCTTCGATCCGGAACGCTCGATCGCCAAGCAGGACCTGCGGCAGATCCTGGAAGCCGGGCGCTGGGCGCCTACGGCTCACAATATGCAGAATTTCGAGATCATCGTGGTCGACGATAAGAGAATTTTGGAAGAGATCGGGAATATCAAGAGCGCCATCTCGGAGGTCTTCATCCAGGAGAACTATGCACTATTGTCCTTTTCCGAAGAAGAACTGCTGCAAAAAAAGGTGGGCCTGCTCGGAAGCATGTTCCCGGCTTCCTGGCGGACTCCCGGAGCCAAGCCGGTGGCCGAAGAAGGCCGTTCGCGTCCCTTCCTGGTTTGCCCGACCCTGCTGATCGCACTGTACGATCCCGGCAAAAGGGCTCCGGCCTCGGAGGGGGATTTCCTCGGAATCATGAGCCTGGGCTGCATGATGGAAAACATGTGGCTGACAGCCAATTCACTGGGCATCGATTTCCAGATCGTCAGTTCCCTGGCAAGCGGAATGGTCGGGAAAGAGGTCAAGCGCATCCTGGGCATCCCGGCCCATTTGCATATAGCCTTCACAGCACGCCTGGGTTATATTGCCGGTGAGCCGCGCCGCTATCTGCGGGTGCGCCGGGATATCGAAGATTTCAGCCACCACAACCACTTTGGTGACAAAGGCATTGATTGAGGAAAATGTTGTCAGTGGATTCCAACGTCTCCTGACGTTGGAGTCCGAAGTCTTGAGACTTCGCATCCAATATTTATATAGAGAGAGTAACGGTTATGACGCGTTACTCTCTCAATCTTATTAAGCCAGTTTTACACTGACGGACTGCTGGCGGATGCGGTAATCGCCGGTTTTTGCCAGTACCTGCCCGGCCAGGGCCTCCGGCACATCCACCAGGGAAAGCTTGTCCTGGATGAAGATCTTACCGATGGCCGATCCGGGGATATCGGCGTGGTAGGCGATCGTCCCGACGATGTCGTTCGGGCGGATACCGTGCTGCTTGCCCATGTTCAGGCTCAGGCGCACCATCCCGCTCTCATGGGATTGGTTGCCGGGTTCCTCGAAGCGCCCGCCCGGCCGGAAGCCGCGCGCTGGACCGCGGCCGGTGCGGCCGCCTACCGGGCGTTCGGAACGGGTGTCTGCCACGATGCCGATGGGGGCGATCGAGCGCTGCTTTTCTTCGCCGCGCGCCATTTTCAGCGTGACGGCCGCAATCTCGAGCGGATCGTGCCCGGCGGCCACCAGGGCCTCGACCAGTTCGCGTTCGCGTTTGCAGCGGCCGCGCTGCAGCCAAATCTTGACCGAACTCATCAGCCGTTCTTCACGGCGGACCAATATGTCATCTTCAGTGGGAAGCCCGACCCTCTGGATGGTCTGGTGAGCAAATGACTCCACCTGGCGCAGCAGGCGCTTCTCACCGGGGGCGACCAGCGAAATGGCGATGCCGGTCTTACCGGCCCGGCCGGTCCGACCGATACGGTGGACATACAGCTCGGGGTCATCCGGCAGGTCGTAGTTGAAGACGTGCGAGATGTCGTCGATGTCGAGGCCGCGCGCGGCCACATCGGTAGCCACGAGCACTTTGATCTGGGCATTGCGGAAGCGGTTGAGCGTGCGTTCACGGGCGTCCTGGTTCAGGTCGCCGTTGAGCGCCTCGGCGGAGAAGCCGCGCCCACTCGAGCGCGGCGGCCAGTTCGCCGGTGGCGGCGCGTGTGCGCACGAAGATCAGAGCACTGGTAAGCTCTTCCATCTCGAAGATGCGGGTAAGGGCGGCCAGCTTATCCCGGCCGTTGACGATGTAGCAGCGCTGCTGGATGGCGGCCACGGTGACCTGCTCGCGCTGGATGGTGATAGGCTGCGGGTTGTGCATGTAGCGATCGGCCAGGCGCCGGATGGGGGCCGGCAGGGTGGCGGAAAAAAGGGCGGTCTGGCGTTCGGCAGGGGTGCCGGCCAGGATGGTCTGGATGTCATCAATGAAACCCATTGAAAGCATTTCATCGGCCTCGTCGAGCACCACGGTCCGGACACGGCCCAGGTTGAGGCAGTTGCGCTCGAGCAGGTCGAGCATGCGGCCGGGGGTGCCGACCACCACATCCACGCCCCGGTTGAGGCGGGTGATCTGCGGCCCGTAGGGCTGACCGCCGTAGACAGCCAGAACGCGCACGTCGCAAAACTGTCCGTATTCGCTGAAGGCCTGCGAAACCTGCAGTGCCAGTTCACGCGTGGGGCACATGACCAGCGCCTGGATATGTTTTTGGCCGGGTTGGAGATTGTTCAAGATGGGCAGTGCAAAGGCGGCGGTCTTGCCGGTGCCGGTCTGGGCCTGGCCGATCACGTCCTTCCCGCCCAGCATGAGCGGGATGACGGCGGATTGGATGGGGGTGGGCTCGAGATAGCCAAGCTCCGAAACGGCCCGCATCAATTCCGGGCGCAGGTTGAGGGTGATAAATTCTTCGGTCATCAAAACTCCTGTGTAGCTTTTGTCATTGCGAGCGACCAAGTGGAGCGAAGCAATCTCCTCCTGATTTTGAGGATTGCTTGCCCTTCGGGTATGCTACGCGATCGTCGCGAATTACGCTCCTCGCAATAACACATAAAAGGCTGTTTTGATGACTCCGTCCCCCAATCCCGCGGAAATGCTCCGCGTGACATATCCCATTGCCAGCCTGCAGCGGGGGCTTCCTTGCGGAAGCGCCGCGCCTGACAACAAAAAGCCCGATCTGGTTTCCGTCGGGCCTGCTTCGGTAGTGATCAAAACAATTCCCTGAAACGTCGCTCCAAGTGGAACGCGGGGAGCAGTATACCACGGAATGGGGAATTATGGATTGGACATAAATTTATAATAGACATTATCGGAGAGCATCCTCCTTATCACCATGTCGGTAAATTTGAGGGATGATTTCTCCTGACCCTGGTCCCTTTGACAGGTAATATTCCCGCTGATTTTATTGCCGGCGGTGTGATCGATCTCAGATTCCGCAATATCCCAGCCGCTCCAACCAGATAAGACGCCGGCGGCCGGACAGGTCGGGCAGCGCAGCCGAAAAACTGGCCTGGGTAGCCCGTATTCTGTTATGGTGAAAGCGCGCCATAGGCTGTGAAACCCCTCACAATGATAGAATGTTTCACAGGAATGTTTCATCGTTAATCGTTTTATCATTTCGCTCGCGCGCCTGCCTCCAGCCTGTCGCCCCGCCTGCTTCTCTCCCGCCGCAGCCCCTTTCGAGGAAAAGCCGTGTGGGCCGCTTATTCGCTCCTCTCTAATCAACCATCTTGTGGTTAAATTCATCCCAGCATGGACTCCAAAACCCTCAGTGTGCTTGAATATCCCAAGATCCTGGCCCGCCTGGCAGACTTGTGCGACTTTTCCGGCTCTTCTGACCTTGCGGGCCAACTGGCGCCCACACCAGACTTCAACGAAGCCTCCAACCGCCTGGCGGAAACCAGCGAGGCACGTAAACTGATCGTCACTGCCGACCTGACCATCGGCGGCGCCCATGACATACGCGCCCAGGTGGACCTGGCAGCGCACGGCGGCGTGCTCGACCCGAAGGAGCTGCTGGACGTGCAGGTAACGCTAGCGGCAATGCGCGGCCTGCGGCGTTTCTTCGACAAGCACTCCGAAGCCTCCCCGCACCTGGCCGGAGTTGCGTCCCGCCTGCCGAACGCAACGGGGCTTATCGAAGCGATCGCGCGCTGCATTACGGATTCCGCCGAAGTGGCCGACAGCGCCTCCCCCAAGCTATACGATCTGCGGCGGCACGTGCGCGTTTCGCACGACCGGTTGATGACCCGCCTGCAGCGCTACCTGACGGATGCTGCCACCGCCTCGAAGCTGCAGGACAGCGTTATCACCCAGCGGGATGGGCGCTACGTCATCCCTCTGCGGGCCGAATTCAAGGGCCAGGTCAAGGCCATCGTTCACGACCAATCTTCCACCGGGGCAACCCTGTTTGTGGAACCGCTGGCGGTGGTGGAACTCAATAATGCCCTGCGCGAAGCCGTGATCGCCGAGCGGGACGAGACCCGCCGGGTGCTGGCCGAGCTCTCGGCGCAGGTCGGCGGGCTGTCCGGCGAAATCGTGCCAGGAGTGGCAGCACTGGCCGAACTCGACTTGTCTTTTGCCAAGGCCAAATACGCGGATGCGATCCGGGCAAATGAACCGGTATTGAACGATCCGCGTTCCGCGGCTAAAAATCAGCATTCAGCAATAAGTAATCAGCAAACCACGATCCGGCTGTTGAACGCCCGCCACCCGCTACTGGACCCGGAAACGGTGGTTCCTATCAATATCGACCCGCTGCCCGGCACCTTCGCAGTGGTCATCACCGGCCCCAACACGGGCGGCAAGACGGTCACACTCAAGACGGTCGGGCTGCTGGCGGCGATGGCGCAGAGCGGCCTGCACATCCCGGCCCAATCCGGCTCGGAACTGCCCTGTTTCGCGGCCATCTACGCCGACATCGGCGACGAGCAATCCATCGAACAATCGCTTTCCACTTTCTCCGGGCATATCACCAATATCGTGCACATTCTGAAGAAAGCCGACAAAGATTCGCTGGTGATCCTGGACGAACTGGGGGCAGGCACGGACCCGCAGGAGGGCGCGGCGCTGGCCCGCGCGATCCTTTCGGACCTGCTTGGACGTGGCATCACCACCCTGGTGGCGACCCACTACCCGGAATTAAAGACCTTCGCACACACCACCCCGGGCGTGGTCAATGCTTCGCTGGAGTTCAATGTGCAGACGCTGCGTCCGACCTACCAATTGACTCTCGGGCTGCCGGGTCGTTCGAACGCACTGGCGATCGCCCAGCGCCTGGGACTGCCGCAGGAAATCATCGAGGCCGCCCGGAGCGAGATCAACCCGGATGACCTGCGCGCCGACAAACTGATCGGAGATATCCACCGCCAGCGCAAGATCGCCTTCAAAGAGAGCGAAAAAGCCGAGCGGGCACGCTCCGAGGCGCGCCGGTTAGAGCGCGACCTGGCCGAACGGTTGGAAAAGATCGGGGAGGAACGCCAGAAAGTGCTCGAGCAGGCGCGCGCCGAGGGCGAACTGGAAGTGGAAGTCTTGAAGACCCAACTCAAAATGCTGAAAGACGAGCTGAAGAAAGCCCACCAGCCCCTGGATGCGCTGCTAGCAATCGAAGAAAAAATCGAGATAGTCGAAGAGCAGGTAACAGAATCGGTAAAACTAAAAACAAAAAACAAAAAAAAGATGGGAACTCTGAAGACGGGCGACAAGGTAGTGCTGCGAAACCTCGGTACGCCTGGAGTGATCAGCTCCATCGACGGGGATGAGGCGGAGGTGCAGGCGGGCACGCTCAGACTGCGGGTGCCGCTGGAGGAGCTGAAGAGGCAGGAAGAAGAGCCATCAGCGGCCAACATTCAGCTATCCATTAAGAAACGTTCAGCGGAGAAACCATCTTCCGGGGCGGGCCGACCGGCAACCATACTAGCAGCTTCTCCCGGGATGGAACTGGACCTGCGCGGGCAGCGCGCCGAAGATGCGCTGGATATGCTGGACCGCTACCTGGAAAAGGCCTATATGGCCGGGCTGCCGTTTGTCCGGATCATCCACGGCAAGGGCACCGGCAAACTGCGCCAGGAAGTACGGGCGGCGCTCAAGGATCACCCACAGGTGGCTTCGTTCGAGGAAGGCGGCCCCAAGGAGGGCGGCGAAGGCGTCACCGTGGCCAGGCTGGCGAGCGAATAATCAAGAAACGGGTTCCGGAATGGAACCCGTTTCTAGTTCGTTATGATGAAAAGAAGCCCTAATCAATACTCTCCCAAGCCTGCGCAAAACGCAGGATGCGGCTGCGGATATAGAAGATATTTGGATCGGCGATGGGACGCTGCGCCATGATCAATTCGATGGCCTCATCCGGGTCGTATCCCAGGGCGATCAGGATGGAAGCTCCCATGGCAGGTCCGCGGTGTTTGCCTTTATGACAGTGGGCGTAGACTTTCCCGCCAGCCTGGATGGTTTCCAAAGCGGCCTGGACGCCGCGAATCAAGAAACGGATGGGAATTACCAGGCCGGGAGTATCGAAAGTCGGCAGCCAAAGAAAATCGAGCGGCGGGTGGTGCAGGTCATGCACCGGACGCTTTTCAATACGCATATTGATGACCAGACGAACGCCCAATTCGCGCAACAGGTCGTAATCTTCCACCTGCGGGGTATCGCCAACAAACAGGCAATCAGTGATCTGGGAAAAATTCATGAAATAATCTTACCACAGGGAGCGTGGGCTGAACATTCAATTTTGTTAGAACTAATCTATCTCTTACCTTGTAAATCCCTGGGGGTAAATGCCCCCGGCAACAGCCCGGCGACGGTCGTCTCCTGCAACAGATGGCCATGACCGTCTGCAATCAAAACGATTGTTTCAAGACCAAACTCGGCCAGCACCTGGCGGCAGCCTCCGCACGGTGAACCGCCGTTGGAGGTGGCCACCGCGAGCACTTCAAACTCCCGCTCCCCTTCCGAAACAGACTTGAAGACGGCCACCCTCTCAGCACACATACCGGTGGGGTAAGCAGCATTTTCAACATTACAGCCTGTGAAAACACGCCCGCTTTTCGTCCGCAGGGCAGCGCCGACCTGATAATTAGAATACGGCGCGTAAGCCCGGCGGCGGGCTTCGTTGGCCAGCTCGATCAGCAGGCGGCGTTCCTCGTCACTCAAATTACTCATTTTTTGGCCTCGTTCAATTTGCGGATGGGTCGTGCCGGCACGCCCACCACCAAAGTGTCTGCCTCCACATCCTTAGTAACCACAGCCCCGGCGCCGGTTTTGGCATGCGCACCCACCTTGACAGGCGCAACCAGCATGGTATCGGATCCAATGAAGGCTCCCTCTCCTATCTCAGTCGGGTTTTTATGGACCCCATCAAAGTTGCAAGTGATGGTGCCTGCGCCAATGTTGACATCCGGGCCAATGGTGGCATTGCCAATATAAGAGAAATGGCCCATCTTGGTACCCGGCCCGAGCGTGGAATCCTTCACCTCGCCAAAATTTCCCATGTGGACACCCTTGCACAGGTGCGCACCTTTTCGCAGACGGGCAAACGGACCGATGCTGACGTTACCCTCAACAACCGCCTTTTCCATCACAGCCGCCAGGATTTCACAATCATCCCCGATAGTGGTGTCATCTGCAATGGTATTTGGACCGATGCTGCAGCCTGTGCCGATGATGGTCTTCCCATGCAAATAGGTATTCGGCCAGATAACCGTATCCGGGCCGATGGTCACATCCGAATCGATATAGGTCGCTTCCGGGTTTACAATCGTGACCCCCGCCAGCATGTGCGCCTGGTTGATGCGCGCCCGCATGGCCGCTTCGGCTTCGGCCAGGTGAACACGCGTATTAATACCGATACTCTCTGTCTCATCCTCGCCGACCAGCGCCTGGACCGGCTGCCCGGCATTGACTGCCAGTGTGATGGTATCCGTCAGGTAATACTCCCCTTTTGGGGAAAGAGGAATCCTGCCCAGGGCCTGCCACAGCCAGTCGGCGGAGAAACAATATGCGCCAACATTCAACTCCCGGATGGACAGCTGCTCCGGTGTGGCTGAGGCTTCCTCGACAATCGCCTGCACGTGCCCATTCGGGCTGCGGACAATTCGCCCAAATCCGCGCGGATCGGAAGAATTGACGGTCAGCATGGTGATCGGGCCAGGATTTTTCTGCTGGACTTCGACGAGTCGCGCCAGGGTCTCTGGACGCAGAAGCGGCATGTCGGCGTAGGTGACCAGCACCAGATCCGTTTGACCTCGCAAGGTGGCTTCGGCCTGCTGGACGGCATGCCCGGTGCCCAACGGCGGGTCCTGGAGCACACAGACGGCTGCATCCCCGAGGAAAGAACGCAGGCTATCCCCATCCCTGCCAATGACAACCACCGGCTTCCCGGTGCTGACAGAGGCGGTAGCCGCAAGGGCATACGCAAGCATGGGTTTTCCGCAGACAGGATGAAGCACTTTCGTCAACCTGGATTTCATGCGTGTGCCCTGTCCGGCAGCCAGAATAACAGCAGTGACTTTCATGATCAACTCCTGCCTTGCCCTATTCTTTGTCATTCAAATAGGGGTGAACAAAAATAAAATGAACCGGCGCTGCCTGCAAAGCGGCGCCAGGTCCGTTCCCAGAAAAAAAGGCCCGCTACTACGAGCGGGATAGGCCGCTCTGCAATGAGCGGGAGCGGCCCTGCTGTGCAGGCGGAAAAATCAGGCTGGGGCGCCTGGATTCGAACCAAGATAATCAGCTCCAAAGGCTGACGTGCTGCCATTGCACAACGCCCCAAAGCGGCCCAAATTGTATCATAGGCCGTGCTGAGGGACAATCCCTGCCATTCTGGATGCCAGAGGTTTCAATAAGTCCATGGACCAAGTACACCCGTCTGCTCCACCCCGGTCGTATAAAAGGCATTCTGGTGAGCGATCCACGCTAAGATTCATTATCCGGACCCAGACCGGGCTGTTCGGCCTGGTCATGAGAAAGCATGTCCGGTTCGGTTGGAGCCTTGTGCTTGTTCGTGGCTTTATCCCAAAAATCGTCCGCTTCGGCCGGCTTAAGTTTTGCCATGGCTTCCTTTAAAAGCGGGTCCATTTCCGGTATCACCGGATCGTCTTCTTCCAAAGAGCTTGTTGTTGATTCCAAGGGCGCAGTAACGCCCAGGCTAATTTCTCCCAGGACCATTTCGACCTTCATACGTGCAAGCGAGAATTTATCGAAGGTTTTCAACACTTGTTCTTCATCTGCCAGGCCCTTGCCGATGACCAGCATGGAATGTTCCTTCCCTACCGGGGCAAAGACCAAATCATAAGGAGCACCGTCAAAAATATACCAATTCGAAGCGACCTTCCGGCCAAGCAGGTGGGCGACATTCTGGCCGGCGCGGTAAATGGAAAGCAGGGAAGAAAGCAGGGATTCCTTCTCGTTTCCATCCGGAAGATCCTCGGCATGCGCCTGAACAAGTCCTTTATCGTCCAACAGCAGGACCACAACCGCGTCCAATTCCTGGCGCAGATGGACCATCAGATCCGGCAAGGAGGATTGAATCTCGGCATCCTGGCCGGTGACATCCGGCTCAGGTGGAAGAGCGGTTTCAACCAGCCCAAGAAGATGTTCCACAGTATCCAGAAAATCAGCAATAGGTACAGGCTTAATGAAAAAAGCATCCGCACCTGCATCGGATACTTCTTTACGGATATTTGGGTCTGGCTGGCCGGTAATAAGGATTACTTTTGCATTGGGGCGATGCTTTCGAACCTTTTGCAGCAACTCTACGCCTGAAATACCCGGCAAACGATAATCGGATATCAACAGATCGACTGGATTGATGGAACTATCCAGAATTGCCTCCTCGCCGGAAGGCACCTCGACAATGTCCAGCTCGGATTCCAACGTGTCCAATGCCGAATGCAGGAGGCGGCTTACTTCACGTTGATCGTCGACAATCAGAATCCGGAAAGAGGGCATTCGCCTGGTTAACTCTTACCACGCAGACGGGGATCAAGCACATCCCGCAAGGCATCGCCAACCAGGTTCCAACCCATCACGAACATCACCAGGGTCAGGCCAGGCCAGACGATGATATACCAGTAGGAGTTCAGACTATCGATCCAGTTGCGGGCAAAACTGAGCACCTGACCCCAGTCAGCATAACCCACCCCGGTACCAATACCCAGGAAACTCAAAGCGGCAAAACTGAGCACCACATCCCCGATCGCCAGGGAGGCCAGCACCATGGTCGGGAAAATGGCATTGGGCAGGATGTGACGAAAAAGAATGCGCCCATCCTTGGCACCGATCACGCGGGCGGCCATGATATAGTCGCGTTCCTTAATGGAAAGGATATCGCCGCGGATAATACGCGAATATTCCATCCAGCCGAAGACGATCAAGGCGATCACGGCCGGCCAGAGCGACTGCCCGATGCGGGGAGTGAGGATGGCCGCCAGGATCAGGGCCGCCATAATGAAAGGCAGGGTCAGGAAGACATCCACAACGCGCATGATAATGTTATCCACCGCGCCGCCATAGTAAGCCGAGACTGAACCGATGACCACGCCGATCAGGAAAGTGGCCAAGACCACGATCAGGCCGGTCTTAAAGGCCGTGCGCGTGCCCCAAATGATGCCATAGAAAATGTCATACTGGCCCTGGGAAGTCCCCAGGATGTGCACCCAATGGTCCGTATGCATGATCGGTTTCCACCAAAATGGAAGAGGCGGCGCGCTGCGCCGCCACGCCGACATCATCGGGCGGGGCTGGGCGCTATAGCCATCGCGCGGGATGGTGTAAGGGTCGGCGTCAGGTCTGACGGGCGGAATTATGAAGGGGGCAAACAGTGCAATGAATATGAATAGAGCGATCAGGATAAATCCCAGGATGGAGGCAGGGGTCTTGAGCAGACCCGTGACAATGCGGTGGTTCTCCGGGCCCAGGAAGCGTTCCAACCGGCCGATCTTGCGAACCGGGGTGGCTTCGCGCAACAGGGCGTTGTTACCAGTAGGAGTGGTTGACTCGGTCATGGGGATCTCCTTAGGATAAGCGCACGCGCGGGTCGATAAATGCATAAAGCACATCGACAACCAGGTTGGATACGATCAAGATCAGGCCATCGAAAAGGGCGAACCCCAGCACCGTGACGACATCCAGTTGCTCTGCAGCACTGGCCGCGGCTGCGCCAATACCAGGGTAGTTGAAGACCGTCTCGGTGATCACCACGCCGCCCAGTAGACCGATGATCTGGAATCCCGCCAGGGTCACAACGGGTATCATGGCGTTCGGGCGGGCATGTTTATTGATGACGTCACGTTCCCGCAGCCCCTTGGCACGCGCTGTGGTAACGTACTCCATGCGGAGGGTTTCGAGCATGGAAGAGCGTGTCACGCGTACGAAGACCGCCCAACTGATGTAGGATAGTGTCAGGATCGGCAAGATCATGTGACGCATGACATCCAGGAAAACGTCAAAACGCCCGTTCAACAGGGAATCGATGGATAGCAGACTGGTATAGTGATGAAAACTTTTGGAGAGAACAATAACATTCGCCCAGTCGGAGAGCCGGCCGGGCAGAAACCAGTGCAGATTAACATAAAAGAGCATCAGCACCAGCAGGCCGAAGACAAAGGTTGGGAAGGAGGTCCCTACAATGCTGAATATCCTGGCGGCCTGGTCGATCCAGCCATTCTGGTGGACGGCCGCCTGCACCCCCAACCAGATGCCAACCAGGATCACCGGGGCAACCGCCCAGAGTGTCAGATCGAGCGTGTTGGGAAAGCGTTGTTTGATCAAATCGACGACCAACTCGGAGGCCGTGCGGGAGTACCCAAAATCGCCGAAGAGGATTCCACCCGTTCTCTGACCTGTAGACGGGTCGGTCTGTCCCACCATCCAGCGCCAGTACTGAACATAGATGGGCTGGTCCAGGCCATAATGCTTGATGATGCCGTTGATGGCATTGGCGTTCTTGGGAATATCGCGCACATACAGGGCCGAGCGCTCCACCGGAGACAGAAATTGCAGCATGGCAAAGATCAACACGGTCACCCCAAATAAAAGGAGTGGTACGAGCAGTAGACGACGGATAATGTAGGTGCTCATTGGTTACCTCATGCAAGGTTTGTCCTTCGGAGTGGATTGAAATGAAAACCACTTCAATGCACTGCGCAGCACAAAACTACCCGGAGTGTGCGGGGGCCTGGGATCAGGCCCCCGCACAGTATTTCTTAGACTACATCGTACTAATGGATCGCGAAGTTATAAAGGATCACATCCATTTCAAGCTGAGGCTGGCCGATAAAGAGAGTTAACACTCCCTTTCCATTTTGACCAGCGGGGCAAACTTCGAATTTTGCCTTAGCAGTTTTCGTTGAGTCTATTCCGCAAACCTGTTGCGTTGGACCGTATGTAGCGGTGGTAGGATCGTATACATGCATCTGACCTACCAATGCATCCGCCTGAGAGCGGTTCGCGACATCTACATCCACGACATCAGCATCACCCGTCTGCAGCTCGGCAAAGCGTGTGCTCCACTCGGGGATGATCTGGACTACAGCACGCTTGAGGGTCGGCTGTTTTTTGGCCTGGCCACCCCAATAGGTGGGGTTGGCGGTCAGGACGATCTCCTGTCCGGGGGTCCAGTGGTCCAGCACGAAGGGGCCGGTGCCGTTCATGATCTTGGTGAGCGGATCGGTATCGTTTGACACGCCGTAGTACTTCGGCCAGTCAGCGCAATTACCATCCCAGGTCTTGTTGGCCTGGTCCCATTTCTGGTCGGTAATAGCGCCCCAGGTCTGGGCAATGGTGGGCAGGAAGGGACCCCACGGCTGTGCAAGAGTCATTTGGATGGTGTTGTCGTCAACAACCTTAAAGGCATTCATCACCTGCTGGCAGGCAGCCGTCAGCTTGGCCGGGTCGGCTTTCAAAAGGTCGGCCTGGTCGTCATCCAAAGCGCCGGTGGGATCAACCGCTTCGGCGGGATCGTTTACCGATGAGCCCAGGAAGGCTTCGGTCATCAGCCACTGCGGGGAGTCGGTTCCGCCCTGCAGGAGGCCACGCTCGAACGAGTAAGCCACATCCGCAGCGGTCATGGGATCGCCGTTGGCGAACTTGACGCCCGGGTGCAGGTGGAAAGTATAGGTCTTCGAATCTGCCGAGAGATCCCAGGAATCGGCCAGCATCGGAACGAATTTAGCGGGCTGCTCGCCATCATAGAAGATGAGCGTCTCATAGACGTTCTGGATGATCTCGGCGCTGGCGGTATCATACGCATAGGCCGGATCGAAGGTCAGGGCATCGCCGATGGTGGCATACGTGAAGGTGGTATCGTCCTTGCTGCCGGATTTGGAAATCGTATAGAAATAGAATCCGGGGAAGATCGGGTTACGAACCACGCCGCTCACCCAGCTGCGCTGGTAGCCATGCGACGTTTGCAGCACAAGTGGAGTACCAACGGCCTGGTCATAGTACAACTGGTTGACCTGCTTGTAGACCGCAGTGCGTGCATCCGGATCGGTCAGGCCCGCACCCTGGTTCAGCAAGGTGGTGAACTGGGCCTTCAGAGTATCGGGCAAGCCCTGGCGGCCACCGTAAGCGCCGATCGTGTAGGGTTGGTACCAGTCGTTCGGGTCATGGATATCTTCCAGCCATCCGCCGGTCATGATCGGGATCTGATGGGCACGCTGGGCGGCCAGGTAAGCCGGCCAGGGCAGGCCGAGGGTCTCGACATCGAACTTCGGATTGATCTGGGCCAGGTTGGCAGCCAGGATTTGAGCCACGGTCTGGCGGACAGTATTGCCCTGGTTGTAAAGCATCTGGACCCGGAAGCCGACATCCCAGACCGACTTGCCGTCCGCGGATTTGAGCGTGGAGGCCTTGAAGGCAGCGGTGGCTTTATCCAGATCCATTGTATAATGCGGTGCGCTGGCATCATAGCCAGGCATGCCCGGGAGCGGGATTTCCAGCGACTGGACAGCTTCGCCGCTGTAAACATCATTGATGTAGGTGTCCCAGTCGAAGGCATAGCTGAAGCCCTTACGGATATTGACATCCGCAAAGAAATCCGGGGGAATGCCATTGCCATCCAGCTTGCCGGAGCCTACGTATGGATTCGGCGCTGAGGTGGGGGCAGCAGTAGCAGTTGCCGGGGCGGCGGTCGCCGGAGCAGCAGTCGACGGAGCAGGAGCCTGGGTCGCTGGGGCTGCGGTCGCCGGGGCAGCGGTCGTCGCGGGGGTTCCGCAGGCCGAGAGCAGCATGCTTGCGACCATCAACAAGCTTACAACAATTAATAACTTACGCATAATCTTCTCCTTCTCAAAATAGAGTAAACATGGATACGAAAAGGGTAGGAAGTAAAGTAACAATTTGTGTACCAACCACCTCCTTTCTGATTTGAAGAATTTTGTGTAACTCAAACCATGTGGCAAGCGACAAAGTGATCACGCGTAATTTCACGAAATTCAGGACGCTGCTCTGCACAGATTTTATCAGCCAGCCAGCAGCGCGTTCGGAAACGGCAACCCGAGGGCGGGTTCACCGGGCTGGGTACATCCCCTTCCAATACCCGGCGTTTGCGTTTGGCATCTGCGACCGGGTCAGGGATCGGGACAGCCGAAAGAAGGGCCTGCGTATAGGGGTGTAAAGGATTCGCATACAAGTCAGCCCGGTCAGCAATCTCAACGATAACGCCCAGATACATGACGGCCACACGTGAACTGATATGGCGCACCATCGAGAGGTCATGCGCAATGAACAGATATGTCAGGTTGAATTGCCCCTGCAAGTCCTCCAGTAAATTGACCACCTGGGCCTGAATTGACACGTCCAGGGCCGAGATGGGTTCATCACAGATGATCAGGGAGGGCTGCAACGCCAGAGCACGCGCCACGCCAATCCGCTGGCGCTGCCCGCCGGAAAATTCGTGCGGATACCGGCTGGCAAATGCCGGGCTTAACTTTACCAGATTAAGTCAGTTTTTCCACGGTCTCCTGGATCTCTTTACCTTTGGCCACCCCATGGATTGCAAGAGGCTCACCAATAATATCGGCAATTGTCATACGCGGATTCAGGCTGGCATATGGATCCTGGAAAATCATCTGCATTTCCCGGCGCATATAGCGCATTTCTTCCCGCTTCAGCGTGGTAAGATCGGTGTCGTTAAAATATACATGTCCGGATGTAGGCTTATAAAGTTGCAGGATCGTACGGCCGGTGGTCGATTTTCCACAGCCCGACTCACCCACCAGCCCCATTGTTTCACCACGCTTGATATTAAAGGAAACACCATCCACCGCGTGGACTGCACCAACTTGCCGGCGAATCACGCCGCGATAGATGGGAAAATGCATGACAAGATTATCCACGCGCAGCAATACATCCTTATCGTTATTCATGAGCGGCTTCTCCCAGTCTGCGGGTCGACCCAGCAGGCCGCGCGATGTTCCGGGGCAAGAGTTTCCAGAACCGGATTCTCTTTCCAGCAGTGTTCCATGGCCCACTTGCAGCGTGGGGCAAATGGGCAGGCATTGGGTTTCTCATACAAGACCGGGGGCAACCCTTCTATGGAATATAAGCGCTCGTGTCTGGTACTATCCAGGCGTGGCAGGCTGCCGAGCAGTCCGATGGTGTAAGGGTGCTGGGGATTGGCATACAGTTCGTTTACCAGTGCTTCTTCAATCAGGTAGCCGCCATACATGACGGATACGCGCCGCGCCAGACCGGCAATCACACCCAGATCATGGGTGATCCAGATGATTGCCATGCCCAGTTCGTCGCGCAGGCGCTTGGACAATTCGATGATCTGCGCCTGAATGGTCACATCCAGAGCAGTGGTTGGTTCGTCAGCAATCAGGATCTGCGGACCGCAGGACAAAGCCATGGCAATCATGACGCGCTGGCGCATACCGCCTGAAAATTGGTGAGGATAATCCCGCAATCGCTCCTTTGGACCGGGAATCCCCACCATCGCGAGCAATTCGGCCGAACGCGCCCTGGCCTGGTTCCTGTTCATGCCCAAATGGAGCATCAATGGTTCCTCCATCTGGACACCTATGGTCAAAACAGGATTTAACGAAGTCATCGGGTCCTGAAAAACCATGGCGATCTGCGCCCCGCGTACATGCCGGATTTCCTCCTCTGACATTTTCAACAGATCTTGCCCTCGAAAAAAAGCCTCTCCGGCAACAATCTTTCCAGGCGGCATGGCTATCAAACGGAGAACGGAGAGCATCGTTACACTTTTTCCACAGCCGCTTTCCCCCACCAAACCCAGGGTCTCCCCTTCTTCCAGTGAAAAGGAGACTCCATTTATTGCATGTATGATTCCGTCGGGGGTTTTGAACTCTGTTTCGAGACCTTTAACATCAAGTAACGGAGCAGGCATACTTCATCCTTCGCGAAATTAAAATCAATGACTAGAATGCTAACTTGAGTTGTCTAACATTCCAGGTCAAAGCAGTAGGATTATACACGATTTTAGGTAGAAGGTATTTGTGATATTGCCAAATCAACTTCAGGATAATCTTCACTCGAACCAAGAGAATTCCACCAGATCAATTGCCACAGGAAATCCCGGAATCGATGCTATCGATATTCCACAAGGCGCTGGATGCAGTGGGGTCAAGCGAGAAATGGCAAATATCCGGGCGGGCCGCGGCGACTTCCAGGCGCCAGTATAAGGGAAGGACAGGCAAATCTGCACTAAACATGGCCTGAGCCTGCTGGTAGGCCTGTGCATGCACCGGTTCATCGAGGAGGGATTGCCGGATTGTCTGGCAGGCTGCATCGAATTCAGGATTGCTGAAACCGCTTACATTCGTACCCACCCATTGATTGGCGGCTGTCGGAATCTCTGCACTTGTGAACCATTCACAGGGAGGTTCCGAACTCGTGCTACCCATGGCAAATTCGGCCAAATCAAAATTACGCCCGAAAAGGGCGCCGCCTGGCCCGGCGGCATATAATACTGTCTGGTCCAGATATTTGATATTCACCTGGATGCCACACTGCGCCAGGGAATCTTTTACGATGGTACTAACCTGCACCCGCTGGGATGCGCTGGTGGTAATATAGTTCAATTCCAGAGGAGTGCCATTCGGGACATTGTGCACGCCCATGGCAAGGCGCGGTGTCATTGGGTTATTATCCGTATCATGCCAACCAACCTGTTCAAGCAGCGCATTAGCCGCAGGTACATCATAGGAATAAACTGTCGCGGAGGAGTCATAAAGTGGATCGTCGGCAGGAACAAAAGAGGCCGGAACCTTGGATAGCCCATATAAAACCGAGTCGACCACCTTCTGACGATCGATGCACATGGCCACGGCCTGGCGAACGCGTGAGTCTCCAAGATAGTCCGGGCGGTCACTTCCGGCGTTATACCCATTATCATAGACCGCCGGACGAATACCGAACGCCAGTTGTTCCATAACCGGCGGTGTAGTAAAAAGCACCTGAAGTTGTTTATTATCTGCCTGGGATCGAAGACTTTCCACCTGCCCGCCCAGGTTGATACTTGGATCGAGAATATCACAACTGCCAGCAACCAAATCTTTTACAGCAGTGGCAGGGTCAGGTACAAACCGGAAAGTCAGGGTGGTGAATTTTGGCAGCCCTTCACCCGCGCGGAAGTAATGGGGGTTTTTCGTTAACGTGATATGGTCTCCAGCCACCCATTCCTGAATAACAAACGGGCCCCAACCAATTGGAAAGCGGGATGGTCCGGCGGAACTTGCCAACTGGTCATTTGGAATCTTACTCCACAAATGGCTGGGGAGCGGCGCCCAGAAATTCATTACATATGTGGTATCGATGTAGCCGGGTTTACCCCACCACTGCACTACAGTAGCGCCGGCGGACTCATATGATTTGGTGCGTTCCACCAAATAATTAGTACCACCCGCAGTTGGGTCAGAAGCCAGATTGTAAGCATATACAGAATCCTGTGCAGTAAGCGGTTGCCCATCCGACCAGGTAAGCCCGGGAAGCAGGCGGTATGTGACCTGCATCTCGTCCATCTGGAGGGCGCTTTTCCCATCATACACAACTGCGCAGGTATCGCTGCGACAACCGGCCGGGCGGACCCTTGTCCCAACATCGAGCGTGACCGGTATATCAGTGGCATCCACCACCTCATCACCGACGTAGACGGATACTTGAAAAAGCTGCGCATCGCCATTTGCCAGGCTGGGTAAATCCTTTAATATGACCGGCTGGTAGCCGTATGAATTTGTGTCAATAGGTCCATCATAAACCGCCGCCAGAACCGCGCGCGCCGAAGATGAAGGGTTATTCACCGGGAAAAGACTGGCGGGCTCCTGGCCCAGGCAGACGGTCAGGGAACGCGTTGGAATGGCGGTTGCGCCGGGAGTGGCAGTCCCTGGTGCGGAAAGCAACGGGGTGGCAGATGGTTTTGTACTGCCACATGCAGATATGCCAGCCAGAACAATCAGCAGTCCGGAAAGGGTCAGCAAGAAAGAGCGAATAGACATGCTGGTCCTACCAGGGATGAGGTTCATTCTTGCGATTATACAACAGGTCATTGGAACAGATGAGATTGGCTCTCTAGTCAATTGGATTTAATATCAAACTGCAGTCCAGCACCTGGGTGTGGCCGATCGTATTTTCTCAATGAAATTAACAGTAATTTGAATAATGCTCAGATGAACAAAATTTTTGTTGTAAGTATATTATCTTCGCGCCAAGAAGAGGCATAAGGGAATGTTCTACTAATATTGAGAAGATACCAGCGAAGAAGGGGAAAAAATCCTTTTTAACCAGGCTATTCCGTGGTACAACAAACACTTAACCAGTCCTCTTCCCGAACTGAATCGAAAGGCAGACAGGCAATGAAACTTATCAGCGTAAATATCGGCAAGAAACGCAGTATTCCAAATGCAAAACCCTCCGGAAAAACCGGGATCTATAAGCTTCCCGTTTATGATCCTGTCCGGATAGTGTCCACCGGCATCCGGGGAGATGCCATCTGCGACACAAAACACCATGGGGGCCCAGACCAGGCCATTTATATCTATGGTGAGACAGATTACAAGTGGTGGTCGGAGGCAATGGACCGGGAACTTGGCCCCGGTACATTTGGTGAGAACCTGACAATCATCGACCTGGAAAGTGCCCACATGCACGTCGGTGATATATTTCATGTTGGAGAAGTATCATTACAAGTGACATCGCCGAGAATGCCCTGTGTTACATTGGCCGCCCGCATGGGCAAGAGCGCTTTCATTGAAGAATTCCGGCAAGCGGAACGCCCCGGCCTGTATTGCCGGGTCTTGCAAGACGGTCAGGTCCAGGCTGGTGAGCCTGTGAAACTGGAACCATATATTGGTGAAATGGTCACTATGCTGGAAATGTTCCGAGATTATTATGTCCCCTGCCTGGACGAGGCTACGCTTCATCACTACCTGGCTGCGCCGATATCGATTCGCGCACGGGCCGAAAAGGAAAAACAATTGCAAAAGCTATTGGAAAAGCAAAGATGACAATTTCTTTTATTCTTTTCGAACCGCGTTGATAAAATCTGCTAGCAGGCCATAAGCAGTCGTCTCCGGGCCCGGATTTCCTTCCACAATGCTGAGACTCGTTAATGTGTCGGTGTGAAATTCGACAATGGATGAAGAGCCTCCCACACTGTACAAGGGGGAAGAGGCTGGCACCTGTTCCGGCACGACCCGGCTCTTCACCTGGTTTCCTTCCCGTTCGGCAGTGCAGACCAGTTTCCAGCGCTTGCCTTCCGCCCTGCCTGCCGCCAGCATCGTCGGGGTAATCCCGCGAATACCGGTGCGGTCCACCTGTTGGGGGGTAAAGGGGATATCCATCAACACGTTGATCAGCGCGGCTACTTTTATGGCGGCATCCCATCCATCCACATCCGCGGCGGGATCGGTTTCGGCCAGGCCGACGGACTGGGCATATTTGACGGCATCCTCAAACGATTCTCCGCTCTCCATCCGATCCAGGATGAGGTTGGTCGTGGAGTTGAGGATGCCACGAAATCCAAGCAGTTGCGCTGCCGGCAGGGCAGAACGAAAAAGAGAAAAGATGGGGGCTCCATCCATCACGGTAGACTCGAAATAGAAACCTTTGTGTCTGGTTCTTGCGAATTCGGAAAGTTCCCGATAAGCATGGACCACTGGTCCTTTATTTGCCGTAATGGAGTGCATTCCCAATTCGAGCGCCAAACGAAGGTGGTCAATGGCAGGCTGGCCGGTCGCATGGTTCACAGGGGTATTCTCGAACATCACATCGGCTGCACAAGCATGCAGGAATTCGAGGTTGCCAACTATGGGTTTATTCGATAGCCCTGCGATTGACTCCCCGCCTTCTACCAAGCCAGCCGCGCGGATATAATCCAGCCCGTCCGGGTTGACGGCAGTTCCATGCCGCCCGGTGGCAATGCCGGTCACCCTGAAGGTGATATCGTATCTGGCTTGCAGTTCGGACTCTTTGCGTTGGAGTAGACGTGCCAGGGCACGTCCAACGTTTCCGAAACCAAGCAAGGCGAGGTTATATTCGGGCATGGAAACTCCTTTGGTAAAAAGAAAGAACAAAATGAAATGATCTGCCGCACATTTTAATCACGAATACCACGAATTGGCGAACAACACGAATATTTTGTTAGAAGCATTCGGAAAATTCGGCTTTGTCGTCCCATTCGTGATAATAAACGGGCCTGCTTCGGAAAATATACAGTAGTAGTACGAAAATGAAAAAACAAAAGAGAAGTAGTGAGAAGGAAGAAGTAATAACTTCGAATTATACCGGAGGAAAAGGGAAGGCACGCCGGTCCTCCGGCGGGAAGGGGAACCGGCCGGCAGACACGAGCAGCTCGGCCCGCTGCATAAGAGCAGCCACTTCTTCCGGTCTAAGATACGGAGTAAGCAAGACCGGCAGCTCCGCTTTTCCGCGGAAGGAGTTCAGCACCGCAAGCAAGTCCAGCGGGATGGGTTCTCCGGCAAAATTCCATATCACCGTGCGCAGTTTATCCTCCACATGAAAGCACAGACCATGATCGATCAGGTAGAGCCTGCGAGTGCGTTTCTGAATCAGAATATGGCTGCCCTTGCGGTCGGCATTGTTTATTAATATGTCAAAGATCACTACCGAACGTAAGCGTTCTATTTCGGCCAATTTAAAAGAGAAATAATGATAGTTGGGGTCATGGTCGATGTACTGCTGAAGCGAGCCAGGACCGAGCGGTCCGTCCCGTAAGAGCGTGAAGGGGACCATGTTGAAGCCCAACGCCTGGCTGACCAGATAAGCGGAAACTTCCCTCCCGGCCAACGTGCTCCCGGGAAAGTCCCAGAGGGGTTGTTCGCCGCGGGTTGGCTTATAGACAGCCAGCACCTCTTTTCCGGCGTGGCAGACGTTTACCAGAAAGGTATAGTTATTGCCACGGGTAAACTGACCCTTGAGTTCGATTTCACCGTTTGCCAGAACAGTTTGGGATATGTCGGAGGAAATAGTCACATTGCTAGTGCTTATGGCCATTCTTCTTAGGACAAAAATGTCCTTCGGGTTCCATTGGCTGCCCGCACTGCGGGCAGATGGGCCGGCCTCGTTTGACAACCTCGGTGCTCCAGGCTGCCAACCAACCAGCCTGCTGGCGTGTGCACCAGAAGCGCACAACCGAGGCTTCTTCCGGGTCGCCATCTTCCGCCACAATCTCACGCACCAGAATTACGATAAGGTCCTGATCGGAGTCATAACCCAGCCCCATTTCTCCGGCACGGAAAAGCGGATCCACGGGAGGTGAAATATGCATTTTGTCTGCATCGTATAGCGTGGAAAGCATCGTCAAAGCTGGGTTTTGGCGGGTAATATCATCCAGCATTTGCTCCAACCCGGTCGCCAGTGTCTGGAGCTGTACTTTTTCTATGATTATCGTCACCGGTTGGATGTCGGCCTCGCGCCAGCCCTGGAGGTAAAAAACACGCTGTCCAGGCTGCCCAATGGCATCCGAAGTGATGTGCTGGACGGGGTTGAGATCAAGTTCAGAGCGAGGCATGATTAACCTTCTTGTTTGATCGAGAATATATCAAAGTCACGCGGAACGCGCACGTTTGGGAAGACCGCCTGGGCTTCTGCCAAGACGTCCTTCTCTCGGTAACGGCGCGAGAGATGGGTCAGGATCAACTGCCCTACGCCGGCCTTGACCGCCAATTCCGCAGCCATTTTCGCTGTCAGGTGCGAGTATTTTCTAGCCATATCGGCCTCTTCTTCCATGTAGGTGGATTCTATCACCAGCGCATCCACGCCCAGGCAGGGCTCAACCAAGTCCTCGGTCCGGCCTGTGTCGCCAATATGTACCAAACGGAGCCCAGGCTTTAGAGGCCCAAGCACTTCCTCCGGGTCAACCTTTCGCCCGTCCGCCAGCGTGACAGGCCGCCCCTCCACCAGGTCACGTCGGATCGGACCAGCCGGCACGCCCAGTTCCTCCGCCCTGGCAGGCAGGAAGGGTCGGTGAGATCGTTCCTCGAAGCGGAACCCCAGACTGTCAGAGCCACGGTGGAAAACGGGAAATGCCGCAATGGTAAAATCGTCCGCTTCGAAGAAAATGCCTGGCGTCAGTTCATGCAGGTTGAGGATCATCGGGGCCTGCCCACCGCGCAAAACGACATCATAAAGCAGATCATGGATGCGGTCGAGCGCCCACTTGCCACTATAGATGTTCATCTCATCAATGGTCTCCCAGCGCATGAACGTGGAAAGCAACCCCGCCAGCCCAAGGATATGGTCCAGATGCCCGTGGGTGATGAGAATGTGACTCAGGTTCTTGAATCCAATCCCGGATTGCAGGATCTGTCGCTGGGTGCCCTCACCGCAATCGATCAGAAAGCGGAACTCATCGTGCTTGACGACTTGCGCGGAAAGCCCGCGTTTGGCGGAAGGGGCGGAAGCAGAGGTGCCCAGGAAAATGATTTCAAACATAATGATTATTGTACCTCATTCAAAAAGCAGGAGGACTTCCCTGGAAGGCAAGGCACACGGAATCGCCCTATCGATAATGCCTGGTCAACCCAACCCGACTGCAGGGGATTCCTTCGGAGGAAAATTCCACCTTTGACAGGATCAAGGGGAGTTCCAACGGGGGCTGAAAAGATGATCCAATCCCGGCAATTGTTCATCAGTTCCCGAGTACCTGCAAATAAGGTAAAATCCCTCAGAGGAAAATAATGAAAATCGATCCATCTTCCTTTGAAATAAGCAACCTAAAACGACGCGAGATTCTAAGCACAGTTCTTCGCTTATTTAATCCACGGGTATATCGATGAGCTGGGCTATGAAAAAGCGTTGGAGGTAGCTTCTGCTGCGATCAGGCAGGATGCCATGCAAACCGGCAAAAAGATGGCCGGGAAATATAAAGGTAATTCCCTTACAGAACTGTTCAAAGTGGTAAAAGAAGTTTGGGCAGAAGGGGATTCCCTGGAATTTGAAATTCTGGAGGAGACAAGGCAAAGGTTGAGTTTCAATGTAACGCGCTGCCAATATGCCGAGTTATATGATCGGTTGGGCATTAAGGAGTACGGCTTTTGCCTTTCATGTAACCGGGATGAGGCTCTTATCCGAGGGTTCAACCCGCAGTTGAAACTATTCCGGAATCGGACCATCATGCAAGGTGAGAAATCCTGCGACTTCCGAATCGTCCTCAGATAAAAATAGAAAGGTGTTTAACTCAAATCAGGAAACACCGCTCGTTTTAACCATAGTTGTATTCCGAGAATTGTTCCATTGACCAGCAAGGCGACCAGGGTGGCCAGCACATACGCAAGCCAAAGGTTGCTTCCTTCTACGAGCGATCGAATGACCAGAAAGAAAGCCACATACGAGAAAAGACCCATACTCACACCCTGGATAAACCGGCGAACTGCAATTGGGCCGCCCTGTCGATGCGAAAAAGTGACCATTACAAATGTGAAAATCGGAAACGGGGAGAGAAGACCACTCCATTTTGACCCAAGCGTATTGGCCCCGGTCGTGATCAGAACCACGATCAAGGTCGCAAAAATTATGCGGGCAGGAAGGTCCCATGCAGGAGGCGAAATTGGAGCAGCCGCTCCCACCCTTCTTCCCAGAGTCAGCGTACCAGCCAGCAGGACCAAGGGGACCGATATGGTGGTAAGTAACGGATCGATTTGCAGGAAGGATAATCCTGCGACCACTATCAGGTATATGATGATGGAGAATATTGCGGATAGAAACCAGGGAAAACGCCTGGCTGTAAACACGTAAGTAACATAAAAGGCCGTTACGGCCATTAATCCAAGCATGGCGGAATTGGCTGCGATCGCTGCGAAGTGAGGGCCCTGCTCCACTGCCAGGAAGACCGAAACCGGGCCGGAAGTCAGGGGAAGACCGATTAAAAGTCCACCAATGGATTCTCCCCATCGTCGGGCAACGAGCGTCACAAATATGACGATCAAAGGGGTCATGATAAGTTTTAGAATTAAATATATTCGTGTCCACGGCGAGAATCCTGTCCTCGTTTATTCTACTCCCCACCAAGGTTTGAACGATTGTTTTGCATAGCTTTGTACTTGGACCAGCAGGATAACCAGTAATCACCTGCAGTGTGCATGGGGGGTATTACCTGAAGGATCGTTCGATCGGATGTGCTTGTACTCCTGGCTCCAACCATCGAGGTTCAATGCAGGTTGGATGGATAACGAGGCTGTCAACCGTTTAATCAGGCTACCATTTCAGAGAATTCCTAACCCAACAGGAAGCGGGCCAACTTCCCGGCAATCAGATGCAGGTGAAGATGGGAAACGGTTTGCCCTCCATGGACACCGGTGTTGATCATAAGCCGGTAGCCTTTTTCGGCCACGCCCTCCTTCGCAGCTAGTTCCTTCGCCACCGAGACCATATGCCCCACCAGCAATTCATCATTGGGTCCCAGTGCATTGACCGAGTCTATGTGGCGGTTGGGGATAATTAGAATATGCGTGCGGGCAATCGGGTGGATGTCACGAAATGCGGTGACCTGCTCATCGCGGTAGATAATGGAAGCAGTTGCTTCACCGGAAAGGATTTTACAAAAGATGCAGGTCATAGGTAAGCGGAAGGGAGGCGTGTTCAGGGAATGGTACCATAATCTGGAGAACAAACATTGGCAAAGTACTTCATTTCGGCGGGTTTATTAGCCAGGGCATAAGCGGTTGCCTCCCGGCCAATTTGAATTACATCGCTGATATGGACAGCCGCGTCTGTGTCCCAATAACGCGGCAGAACCATCAACGGGTCGTTGACCGGTCCTTCCGGAATCCAGGTGTCGCGGTCGGGGTCCCCTGTGTCTGCCAATGGAACCCAATTGAACATCAAAGGTCCGCGCGGGTTGGTGGTAAAGCCCAGCCGGTAGCCGGACTGGCCCGCCAAGGAAACAGCATGCGGAGTAAACCCACCCCCCGGCCAGATAAATGCAATCGGCGTTTTGTAAAAGTGCGTCTGGAATACTTCCATAGGACCTTTCAATTCACCAAGAATATATGCGTCAGAAGATTGTAGGGTGATCGGTTCAGAAATCACTCCGTGTGCCTGGTAGTCCACCCAGCCTTCAGTGTTCAATTCCTCCTGCTGTTTCCAGTTGTCTGACGTGGTTAAATCGTCACTAATCCAGGCATTGACCACCGGCCACCCGTAATCCACCCAGTAAGGGCGGAATAATACATTGAAGTATGAGGCGGCATGTTTATCGTCGGTTACCAGCAGGATTGAACGTTCAGGAATTTTATAGTTGTGTTCGAGGAAGCCATCCAACTGCAATGTGGTAATCGCCTTGAAATCATCCTGGTGGAGGTT
This sequence comes from uncultured Chloroflexia bacterium, assembly GCA_963772245.1. Classification (GTDB taxonomy): domain Bacteria; phylum Chloroflexota; class Anaerolineae; order Anaerolineales; family Villigracilaceae; genus UBA877. Next base: position 792,511 of record CAVYWB010000005.1, read on the forward strand.
TTTCATCAATTGGCGAAAATTGAATCCCGAAATCTGGTTGGGGTTGGTAAGTGCCGCATCGGTAATTTCATGAAACATAATTACCATCACCACCGTCCCGGGGGCGCTATTCCCAGAGGACCATTTATCGTACAAGTACTGGCAAGGTGACTGGATATAGGTATGAGGAATATCCAGCGGATTTAAAAGGGGTGTTTGAAACACGCCTGGCAGCGGTGGAAAGGTGGGGGTTGAAGAAAGTGTTGAAGTCGAGCGGCCTGCCGGCCTCCCTACTGCAGTTGGGCTGATAGCAAAATTCGACGCAGGTAGCGTTGCCAAGGATGGGGACACGAACGAACAGGCAGACAAAAGGAAAGACAGCAGGAACAGGCTTTCACAATAGCTGCAACGAACCATTTTCAATCCATTAGAAGAACCCCTGTTCAATTCCTTATGGGATTGGCCCAAGCGTTGGGGCACACAGGATATCGTAATATTCCTTTTCGGTGGCTTCATTCTGCTGGGCATAGGTTGCGGCACTCTGCGAGATCTTGAGGATATCATCCAGGTGCTTAAGCGCATCCGTGTCCCAATAGCGCGGCAGGACCATCAGAGGGTCATTCATGGGACCTTCGGGTTGCCAGGTCGGTCCGTGCACATCGGTTATTTTGTCTCCCAGCGGGATCCAATTGAACATCAACGGTCCGCGTGCGTTGGTCGTGAAACCCAACTGATAGCCCAACTGTCGGGCGAGTTGGATCGAACGGGCAGAGAACCCACCCCCAGGCCAAATAATAGCTATGGGCACTTTATTGAAATGCAATTTGAATGCATCAATTGAGCCTTGCAGTTCCCCCATGATATATGCGTCTGAAACGCCCGGCCACATGGGAGTATTATGAACTACGCCGTGCGCCTCGTAATCCACCCAACCCTGACTATTGAGCGTTTCCTGCTCCTGCCATAACTCGGCGGAACTCAAGGGAGTGCTAATCCAGGCATTGACCACAGGCCAATGGTCCCCCTGCCACCAGGGCAGGAAATATTGATTGAAATATGCCGCATAGTGGCGGTCATCCACAATCAGGATGACCGAGCGAGGCGGGATCTTGGTATTGTGATACAGGAAGCCCGCCAATTGCGCCGTGGTGATGGCCTTGAAACCGCGACTTTCCAGCCCTCCCATCAGCTGAGTGAACTCGGCTTGCGAGATCTGGTTGGCACTAATAGTATCTCCCGGAGCCATGATGGAATGAAACATGACCGGAATGACTATCGTTCCGGGAGTGCTGTTTTTCGAGGACCACTTGTCCTGCAGGTACTGGCAGGTATTGGCGATATAGGTGTGCGGTGGATCGAACGGATTCTGGAGGGGGGTCTGGAAAACGGCCGGGAGTTCCGGGGGAGTTCGAATGGCAGTTGCAGTAGGAACGAGTGTGGCGGTCGGAGAATTCGTCGGGGCCAGTGTCAGGGTTGCAGTTGGGACAGGCATCGCGCTGGCTACCGGAGAGGCAACCGAGGCGGATCCGGCAGCACAGCCTGCCAGACAGAACAGCATGAAAAACGAGCATAAGATTTTTCGCATTGCTTCCTTATTTATTTTTACGGGTAAGGTCATAGATGCGATACACTCCATCCTGATAGATAATCGGGAATGCATTGCAGAAGGTAGAGGGATCACTTTGCTCAACCACGGCCCGTGTCACACCATATTGTCTAATTAAATCCTTGAGTGGATTGCATGCATTGCTGCCCGGGAGCAACTCATAGAACCAACTGGCCCACTGCAGGCGTTGGTACCATTCCATGAAGTCAGAATCCCGATAGGGGATGGAGTCGAAATCTGCCAGGACCGGCACACCGGTGACCAGCCGGAAATTGGCCAGCTTGGATGGAATCAGGTAAATATCTCCGGGGGACTTGTGCATGGCGACAAAATCCATCATCGGGTTGGCCGGGTCGGCGCGCAGGTCGGCGCTCTCTATCTGGAAACGAAGCACACCGACCACCATCAAGCCGCCTATTGTAATAAGTGAAAGGATACGCAGCCCGCGGCTGGACCGCGGCGAGGGCTGCCAGGCATCCATGACGCGGGTTACCAGATCCGCCAGCAGTACACTTACACCGAGCGGGACGAGCAAAATCGAGGCACGCCAGGGGAAGAGCAAAGCCAGTGTATTACTGATGGTGGCCACCTGAACCAGGGTCAGCAGCACAGAAGAAACCGTCAAAATCAGGAATATTGGGAAAAGGCGCTTCCGGCTGAGAACGGCGAGGGCTGCCAGCACAATAATACACTGGATCGCGACGGTCCAATTAAGCCACTGCCCCACCAAAGCGTGCTGAGGAATCCGGAAATACACCAGAAAGTGCTGAGCCTCTGCATACAATTTGTGGTTGGAGGGACGGAAGGTCAACCACGTGTATGCCAGGATTGGCAGGACGGGCACCAGCACTTTCAAGCCATATAGGAATACTGCTTTAATCTGGCGGGATTCGCGAAAGATCACCCACAGGTAGGCCAAGGTCATGATTCCGGCACAAAGTAAATAGGTCGGATGCACCGTAACAGCCACCACCAACGCCAGGATCGCAGCGTTCCGGCGGTTGGCCAGGAACAAGTAAAGGGAGAGCACCAGGAAAACTGCAAAGGTGCTCGGCTGGAAGACCTGCCCGAGCAGACGCTGACCGGCCACACCGCCCTCCACCATAAAGGTGGCCGAGGATCCCAGCAACTTGGAAAGCAGGTAGCGCAGTGCAGCCGAATGTGCACCCAGGAACAAAGCCACAAAAAGCAAGCTACGGGTCTTCGAACTACGCAGATTAAAAAGCAGATCCATCAAGCCGTAGACGCTGAAAAGGTAGACTCCCATCAGCAACGCATAATAGACGTAAAAGAGCAAGTTGCTATGCGTCAGCGAATAGGTCAGGAAGATCAGTGTGCTAAAGACCGGGGTCGGGTCCGGTGTGCCGGCGAGCCAATCCCGGTTGAGAAAGCCCAGGCCAGCGCGTGCCAACCCATGCAGAAAATATTGGTTCTGGTTGGAAGTATATAAGGGAGATTGGGCGTAGAGAATGGCGAAGATGACTGTCCAAGCCAGAAAAGCGCCAAGGGCAGTCCACCATGCGCGCCCAATTTTCAAACGTAGTGGCATATGTTATTCAGGTATGGCACTGGAGTAAAGAATGTCGTTCCTGGAATCCTACTCGTTGTTCTCACCCTTAATAAAAGCTTCGGTCTTCTCGCGGCAGAGGTCATCCCGGAATTGTCTGGGCGGGGTTTTGAAGAAGTAGGACGAGGGTCCAATGATCGGTCCGGAGAGTCCGCGATCGAGCGCCAGCTTGGCGCAACGGATGGCATCGATCACCACGCCGGCAGAGTTGGGACTATCCCACACTTCCAGTTTGCATTCCAGGTTCAAAGGCACATCGCCAAAGGTGGTGCCTTCCATCTTGATATAACAGAACTTGCGGTCGGTCAACCACGGTACATGGTCCGAGGGTCCTACATGGATATCATCCGGATCAAGATGGTATGGAATCATGCTGGTAACGGCACCAGTCTTGGAGATCTTCTTGGATTCCAAGCGCTCGCGTTCCAGCATATTCAGGAAATCGGTATTACCGCCAAAATTGAGCTGGTAAGTATGGTCAATACGCACACCGCGATCCACGAAAAGACTGGCAAGAAGACGATGCAAAATGGTTGCACCAACCTGGGATTTGATATCATCACCCAGAATGGGCAGACCGGCATCCTTAAAGCGTTTGCCCCAATACTCGGAGGAAGAAATAAAGACCGGGATGCAGTTGACAAAAGCACAACCTGCCTCGAGTATCTGCTCGACGTACCATTTGGTTGCCATCTCCGAGCCAACCGGCAGATATGAAACCACCACGTCGGTTTTTGTTTCTTTGAGCAACTGAACAATGTCGGCAGTTGGGCCAGGCGCCTTAGTGATCACCTGAGAAAGGTATTTTCCCAGGCCATCATGAGTCATACCGCGCACGACCGGGACGTTCAGCAGCGGCACTTGGCAGAACTTTATGGTGTTATTCGGCTCGGCATAGATGGCTTCAGCCAGATCCTTGCCCACTTTGGTGACATTGATATCAATCCCCATAGTGAATTCAATGTCCCGGATATGGTAACCACCCAAGTTGACATGCATGATACCAGGAACACTGGTGTCCTCGGCGGCATTCTTGTAATATTCGACCCCCTGTATTAGCGAGGAGGCGCAGTTGCCTACACCAATAATTGCTACACGAACTTTCTTTTCACTCATACTTTCTCCTATCAAAATATTTTTTCAATTCAATATACTCAGGTTCGGGGATGAACAGGTGGCTACGCTCCTTTTACGAAGGCCGTGCAGCCACCCGCATACTCCCCATCCTGCAAATGCTTATAGAATAGAAACTTGTATTACCGGATACAGCAAGTGTACTACATCTGTTGCAGTATAATCGAATCACCTATGGATGCGGAAACGACTCTTTCCTCGGGTGAACATACCCTTCGTTTGGAACGTCTCATTGAGATCAGCCGAACCCTGAGCAATTCACAAGATTTGGAACCGTTCCTGAACAGGCTGATCACGACTGCCATTGAGCTGACCGGTTGTGCTACAGCTTCAATCCTCGAATTGGAAGAGGACGGGGAGCAGATGCATTTTCTGGCCATGCCCATCTTCCAGCAGGACTTGTTACGACCGATCAAAGTTCCAATGAAGACCAGTGTGGCCGGGTGGGTGCTCGAGCATGGACAAACGACGGTTGTCCCGGATGCAAGTGTAGAACCTCGACACTTCAAAGGAGTCGATCAGGCCACAAATTTTGTGACCCGTTCGCTGGTGGCGATTCCCATCACCTTTCAAGGCAAAAAATTGGGCGTTCTGGAAGCAGTCAATAAGACCAGCGGAGCCAATTATACCGAAGAGGACCTTACAATCCTAGAGTTCCTGGCATCCCAGGCAGCCTGTGCAATCCAGAATTCGCACCTTTCGAATACGGTGAAACAGTCACAAGACCAGATTGCCCAACTTGACCGCATGAAAAGCGATTTCATCGCTATTTCTTCGCATGAACTACGCACCCCTCTTGGGCTCATTCTCGGACACGCCACATTCCTGCGGGAAGTCATTCAACCGGATTTCCGTGACCAGCTGGAAATCATTGTGCTTAATTCCTTGCGGTTAAAGGAAATCATAGACAGCATTGCCAAGATGGATAATGCCCAGAGCGGCATGGCCAGCCTGCACGCCGGCTCAATTTCCATCAAGCAAATTGTCGAGGAAGTGATGGATTCGTTTTCTCGGGAGGCCGGGAGCAAGCACATCATATTGGAAGCCGATACCGGACAAGGAGATCTGTTCGTGGAAGGCGATGCCTCCAAAATTTCAATCGCCCTCAGTAATGTGGTCAAGAATGCGCTCGACTTCACCAACCCGGGCGGGCATGTTTCCATCGTGGCAGAACAGATTCCAGGATATGCAAAAGTATCAGTCATTGATGATGGGATCGGGATTCCCGCAAACGACCTTTCGCATATTTTCGAACGCTTCTACCAGGTGGAATCGCACCTGACCCGCAAGCATGGCGGCATGGGTTTGGGTCTGTCTGTGGCTAAAGTCATGACGGAATTGCACGGCGGGAGTATCTGGGCGGAAAGCGTGGAAGGCAAAGGAAGCAAATTTACCATTCTTCTGCCGGTCAACCAAGAGCAGGCCAACACTGCCAATGGTGCGCCGGCGTCCTGAATCCATGGAACCCACCTTCGTCATCGCAGGTCGTTTGCGCCGGGATTACCTGCTGCCACCGGCGGGTCGTCCGCTGATAGACGTGCCTGGCGGCGACCTGCTTTACTCCGCGGCCGGCCTGGGAGTATGGGATAACAACATCGGGCTGATGGCGCGCGTGGGCGAAGATTATCCGCACGAATGGATACGCTCCTTCGAGAAATACGGCTGGGACACGCGCGGTATACATATTCTGGCGGGAGCACTCGATTTGCGGTACTTTCAGGCACGTCTCGACCCGCTCAACTTCCAATGCGCCAACCCAGTAACACATTTCGCCCGCATGAACCTGCCGTTCCCCAAATCCCTGCTTGGCTACCAGCCTCCTGTTGATATCGATGACCGAAAGTCCATTTCCCCGGTTTCGCCGAGACCCGCTGATATCCCGGCAGACTATCTGAACACGCATGCGGTCCACCTTTGCCCGCTGGATTATATGACCACCAGCCGCCTGCTCTCTACTTTCAGGCAGGCAAACGTCACATTCCTGACTCTGGACCCTTCCACTGCTTATGCCACAGCCAACTCCCTTGAAGATATGCACAGCCTGCTCCAGGGAGTGACGGCCTTTTTACCATCCGAGGAGGAATTGCGTACCATTTTTTGGGGCCGAACAGACGATTTATGGCAGATGGCGGAAACTCTGGGAAGCTTTGGCTGCGAGTTTATCGTCATAAAACGCGGGGCGCACGGCCAAATGCTCTACGATGCCGTGTCCAAAAAACGCTGGGAAATTCCCGCCTATCCGGCGCGGCTGGAGGATCCGACCGGAGCAGGCGATTCGTTCTGCGGCGGCTTTTCGGCCGGCTACCAGAAAACCTTCGACCCCGTGCGGGCAGTAATATATGGAAGCGTCTCAGCTTCCTTAACCATCGAAGGCAGTGGAGCATTCCACGCCCTGGAAGCCCTGCCCGGTCTGGCGCAAGCCCGCCTGGATTCGCTGACCAGCCTGGTACGGGAGGTCTAATTTTGCCTGAATCCAGACGCCCTACCCACATGCTTGGTCATGAATAATTCCATCCTACGCCTGCTTGATCGGGCGGTTGCCATCCAACAAATTCCCGCTCCAACTTTCCAAGAAGCCGAACGGGCCAGATTCGTTCAGGCATGTTTCGCAGAAGAAGGGCTGCAGGATGTGAAAATCGATTCCGTCGGGAATGTTTTCGCAAGGCTTGCCGGGGCCAGGCCTCACACTGGCGACAGCACCCAGCCCAAACCGCTGATCCTTTCCGCCCACCTTGACACGGTCTTTCCTGCCAGCGTTGACTTGAGCATCCGGCGCGAGCCAGAACGCATCCTGGCACCTGGTATCGGCGACAACTCGCTTGGGGTGGCAGGATTGTTTGGCCTGCTATGGGTCTTGCAGGAGCGTCACGTTCGCCTGCCCGGCGACCTGTGGCTGGTGGCAAACGTTTGCGAAGAGGGGCTGGGAAATCTAAAAGGCATGCAAGCAGTGGTAGACCGGTTCGGCTCCAGCCCTCTGGCATATATCATCGTCGAGGGAATGGCGCTAGGCCAGATATACCAGCGCGGGTTGGGGGTGCTGCGGTATCGCATCGGCGTACGAACTGCCGGCGGCCACTCATGGATCGATTATGGACAGCCTTCCGCCGTCCACGAGTTGACGGCGCTTTCCACCCGCATCACTGCCCTGGAACTGCCGCACCAGCCGCGCACCACGCTGAACATTGGTACCATCTCCGGCGGTTCGTCGGTCAATACCATTGCTGCTGAAGCCATGCTTGAACTGGACCTGCGCTCGGAAAGCGCAGACAGTTTGAAAAAACTGGCCGGTCAGGTGGAGCAAATCGTTCATTCCTCGCAAAGGCCAGGTGTAAGCATAGAGATGGAGACAATCGGCAAACGGCCCTCGGGCGAACTTCCGGAAGAGCACCGGCTGGTACAACTCGCAAAGGACTGCCTGGGTGAGGTAGGGATCGAGGCACGCCTGAGCATTGGTTCCACTGACGCCAACCTCCCGCTCAGTCTCGGATTCCCTTCCATAACCATCGGCCTGACCACCGGTGGCAGGGCCCACTCGATACACGAATTTATAAATATTGCTCCACTCGAAAAGGGAGTGGAGCAACTGATGAGGCTGGTAAGCCAGGCCTGGGACTAAGGTCAGAAGGTCCTATCAAGCCTGCATGCACTGAATTACGGCATCACCAAATTGGGAGCATTTCACTTCCGTTGCGCCATCCATCAGGCGGGCGAAATCGTAGGTGACAATTTTGGAATCGATGGCACAACTCATGCCTCTAAGGACCAAATCGGCAGCCTCATCCCAACCCATATAACGCAGCATCATTTCCCCCGAAAGGATGACCGAGCCAGGGTTGACTTTGTCCAAGTCGGCATATTTGGGCGCGGTGCCATGGGTGGCTTCGAAAATGGCATGACCAGTCTCGTAGTTGATATTGGCACCGGGAGCTATGCCAATCCCGCCCACCTGCGCAGCCAGTGCATCGGAAAGATAATCTCCGTTCAAATTCAGAGTGGCGATCACGTCATAATCGCGAGGACGGATCATCGTGAATTGCAGACTGACGTCCGCAATCGAGTCTTTGATCAACAGCTTTTTTTCCCACTTGCCCTCGCCGTGGGTATCCCATAATTTCAAGGCTTCTTCCACTTCCAGAGAAATATCATTTTGCTGGTCGGAAAACATCATATCAAAACCAGGGTCAATACTCCTTGCATTCTCTTCCACGGTCAAGTTGGGATCGTTTTCCCGGTTACCCAGAATCCAGGTTTCCCGTTCGGTCACGATATCGTTCCGGAATTCGCGTTTTGCCAGGGCGTAACCCCAATCTTTGAAAGCGCCCTCGGTAAACTTCATGATATTGCCCTTGTGGACAAAATTCACGCTCTTGCGCTTGTTCGCCAGCGCCCAGCGAATGGCGGCGCGGACGAGCCGTTCGGTACCCTGGATCGAGACAGGCTTAATGCCAATGCCTGCAGTATCGGGAAAACGGATCTTGGCATATTCCTTGGGAAATGCATCCTTGAATAATTTCTTGAACTTGATGTTATCTTCGCTGCCATTAGCAAATTCAATGCCGGAATAAATGTCTTCGGTGTTCTCACGGAAGATGACCATATCCATGTATTCGGGGTGTTTCATCGGAGAGGGAACACCCTCGAAATAGCGGACCGGTCGTTGGCACACATACAGATCGAGAGCCTTGCGCAATGCCACGTTGAGGGAGCGGATGCCGCCTCCGATGGGTGTGGTGAGCGGGCCCTTAATTCCCACCATGAACTCCGTGAAAGCCTGCACTGTCTCATCCGGCAGCCAGGTCTGGAATTGCCGGAAGGCTTTCTCGCCGGCGTAAACCTCCATCCAATGAATCTTGCGTTTGCCGCCGTAGGCTTTTTGGACCGCTGCATCGAAAACGCGGACCGAGGCGCGCCAGATATCACGCCCAGTTCCATCGCCTTCCACGTATGGAAGGATCGGCTCATCGGGTACGTGGAGCCTGCCATCCTTAATAGAAATCTTTTCCCCGCCTGTGGGGATTTTCACCTGGGTATATGTCATTTCGATTCTCCGTTAGAAAATTGCTGTGCGAATTATAACAAACTGTATCAGAGAAAGATTAGGATAATCTTTGAATCTTTGGTTGTACCGAAATAAAAACCGGATCCTGTGTGGGTCCGGTTTCGGGGGAAACTATGAGATGATCAAATAGGTCTGACGTTGGTGGCCTGCAGGCCCTTGGGACCCTGCTCGACCGAGAACTCCACTTTTTGATTCTCCTCCAGGCGTTTATAGCCTTCCATCTCGATGGCTGAAAAATGGACGAATACGTCCTCGCCACCCTCACGGCCGATAAAGCCAAAGCCCTTGGTGGCATTGAACCATTTGACGGTACCGACGAAACGTTCTTCTGACATCTTTCTTTCTCCTGCAAAAGTTTTTTTGCACTTAACCTGGCGGGCCAATGCACAGCCAGGCGTGCGGGCAAAAGATTATCATGGATGATTATAAGTGTCAAGTAGATCACCACATAGATTACTACATATTGGTACCAGTGTTGAATTCCTTGAAATCCCGCATGAGAGAATCGTCCCAATCGACCAGGAGGCAATCTTTCGGATGGCCCGGCACGGCTTAGCGGCGGGCATCCGACCGGAGAAAGGGCCGGTCGACAGAGGTGCTGGTCAGGATGCCGTAACGCTCCGGCTTACGGTAGGCGTTGCCCCAGACTTCGTTGGCCCGGTAGGCCCGCAGCCAGTCCAGGTCCAACTCGGCCAGAAAGATGCCTTCATGACCATCGGCTTGGACGAGGCAGGTATCGCGGGATCCAGCCTCTTTAAAGGCAATACCGTCAAAAGCCGCTGAGTGCCCATTCTCCTGCGGGATGGCATAGTTGGCCATGGCTACGCAGAGCATATTCTCGAAGGCGCGCGTGCGGAACTGACCGAGGCGGTTGGCTTCCAATTCACAGGCGTTGGGGGTGAGAATCAATTCGGCGCCTTTAAGCATCAAGATGCGGGCGCTCTCCGGGAACTCGCGATCGAAACAGATCATGGCACCCACCTGAACCGGACCCAGGGCCGTGTCCAGTTTGCAAACGTAAAAATATTCACCGGGGGTCAGGCCGGCCTCCCGGTCGAAGTCACAGGTATGGATCTTTCCATAGGTCAGGCGAATCTCCCCATGGCGGTCGATCAGAGAGATGGAGTCGCGCGGGCCGCCCTCCCATTGCTCCAGGTAGGTCAGACCGATCGCCATGTCCAGGTCCCAGGCCAGCTTGCGGAAGGAGGTCACAAAATCGCTGTCCTGAGCAATGGCCTGCTCCTGCCAATATTCGACCTGGTCAGGCAAGGATGAATCGGGCAACTGGTAGCCGATATTCCACATCTCGGGGAACAGGGCGATATCTGCCCCCAACTGCCGGGCCATGCGGCAGTATTGCCGGCCCTTGTCCAGGTTGGCGGTCCGGTCATAGCCGGAGGAGAGCAATTGAAGCAGGGCTATTTTTAATTTGCTCATATGCTGATCCTTTTCTAATTTGACAATGGCAGATTACATTTATTCACAACGATGGGCACAAAGATATCTTTTCATCTCCAATGAAATATGAATCAATACATTCATGAACGAGCTTATTATAAAGATAACAATCCTACCAAGTGAGTCCGAAGTCTGGAGGCTTCGGACTTCGGACTCCAAATTCTAGCTCCGGGTTCCGTAAATATCATCACTGTGCTGTTAACATATGTGTTATCGAGATTATTCTCCGAGCATCTGGACGACCAGTTCGCGGTGACGGGGGCGGATGTCGAAATCGACGTAGATAACCTGCTGCCAGGTACCCAGCGTAAGGGTCTTCTCTACAAAAGGGACAGTGAGGGATGGTCCAAGCAGGGAGGCGCGCATATGCGAGTGACCGTTGCCGTCGTCCCAGGTGGCGTTATGGGCATAATCCCGGCCCGAGGGGACAAGCTCCTCAAACATGCGCTTGAGGTCTGAAACGGCTCCCTGCTCGAACTCAACGGTGGTCAGTGCGCTGGTGGAAGAGGGACAGAAAACTGTCAACGTACCAGACTTGAGGCCGGAATGTTCCACGAGACGGACCAGTTCACGGGTAATATCGTGAATATCGATATTACCGTGCGTATCGAGGGAAATGCTGGCAGTTTTGACAGGCATACTTGTGCTCCTTATTTCACCAGAGATGAATTGAATGGTTTGATAAATTCGCAGTTAGAAAATCTTAACACTATCCTGCGGAAAAACACTGCGGGACAGGCTGAAACAAAGGTTACAATTTATTCCGGATTCTTGCCGCGGTGAATGGAGTCGTCACCAAATTTGTCATGCAATTTATCCAATGTCTCCTGCAACTTGCGGGCTTTTTCAGATTGGGCGCCCCACAACTCCATCTGGCGTAGGGGCGCTCCCAACCCGCTGACTCCGACACCGATCAGGCGAACAGCCTGTCCGTTCGAACGGACCCTGCCGAGCAGGTCCAGTGCGGTGCGGTAGATCTGATCATCCTGGTCAGTGCCTTGGGGAAGGGAAACCTGTCTGGTCAAAGTTATAAAATCGGGCCAGCGAAGCTTGATACGGACGGTGGTGCCGGCCAGCCCAGCCTGGCGAAGGCGGTGACCGACCTCGGCGGAGAGCTCGCGCAGGGTGCCGGCAAGCGCTTTATAGTCACGCACATCCCGGGCAAAGGTGGTCTCCTGGCTGATGGATTTTACGGTGTGCTCAAGCACCAGCGGGCTATCGTCGACCCCGCAGGCACGCCGGGCCAGGTCGCGGCCGTTCTCGCCGAACCAGCGTACCAGGTCGGCGGGCGGACGGCGGGCAATGTCACCGATGGTCTTGATATCCTGGGCGGCCAGCCGGGCGGAGGTCTTGGGACCCACGCCCCAGAGCATATCGACCGGCAGGGGCTCCAGGAAGGCAGCTTCGGTACCGGGCGGGACGACCGTGACAGCATTGGGCGGTGAATCTTTTCCAGCGGTCTTCTTGCCCACCTCGGTGGCGATCTTGGCAACCAGCTTGTTGGAGGCCACGCCGACCGAGCAGGGCAGGCTGAGTTCGTCGTTTACACGTTTCTGCAAACGGCGGGCAACGGCCTGAGGGTCTTCGCGCAGGTCGCTGATATCCACGAAGGCCTCATCGATCGAGATCTGCTCAACCAACGGAGAGAGATCCGACAGGCGCTGCATGACCTTATCGGACATTTCGCCATAATTGCCGCGATGATGCGAGATGACCAGCAAGCCCGAGCAGAGGCGCAGCGCCCGGCTGGTGGGCATGGCGGAACGCACCCCAAAGCGGCGGGCGGCGTAGGAGCAGGAGGCGACCACCCCGCGTTGGTCGGGGCGACCGCCAACCGCGAAAGGCTTACCACGTAGAGTTGGGTCGTGCAGTTCTTCGACGGAGCAGAAGAAAGCATCCAGGTCCAGGTGCAGGATGGTGCGGGGCATATTAAAATTATACAATATTCATTCCTCAAAAAAACGATTCGGAACGAATAGGAAAGCCGATAAAAAGACCCGCTTTCCCGAAATACCACCTGATGCCTGCAGCAAGTGTGGGCCAAAATTGCAGGGGGTAATTATGTGCACTTTTTTTCAAAACCAAGAAAAACGAATGGATTGCAGATGGGAATGACGGTAGAGGCAGGTGTACGAGAGGATACAAGCGGCGGCACATGGCAGGAGAGAATGACAAGCAGGGACAACTCATCAGGTGAATATTAGCATATCTGTTCTATTTTCGGAAGGGGAGAAAAACGGGGTAAAACGGCTGCCGATGAGCCGCGCATGGTGGGAGTACTTAACCATAGTGGTTGACCGGTCTTCGGAACCCTTATACAATACACAAAGTGTCGGAATTTAAGTTCCACCGACGGAATCAATATCATAGAAGCCGGGCGCGGCGCAGCCGCGGAAAGGATGGCAGATTGTCTGAGAGGTATGTTGCGTTGCTGCGCGGCATCAACGTCGGCCGGGCGAACCGGGTGACAATGGTAGACCTGCGCGGACTGCTCGCAGAGCTGGGTTACCGCGACGTTCGCAGCCTACTCAACAGCGGCAATGCACTCTTCGACGCAGATGCGACTGATGCAGCCGAAGCGTCGGCACGGATCGAAGCAGGGCTGCGAGCACGCCTGCATGTCACGACCCAAGTCATCGTACTGACCAGCGCCGAGTTAGCAGCGGTCATTGGCGAGAACCCGTTACACGGTATCGCAAGCGATCCAACGCGCCTGATGGTTTCCTTCCACAGGGGACCAGTGGATCCGCGAGCCCTGGAGTCCCTGCTGCAACAGGACTGGTGGCCCGAGGCGCTGGCAATCGGAGGGCATGCAGCTTACCTGTGGTGTCCGGCGGGTTTTATCAAGAGCCGGCTGGCCCAGGCAGCCGCGCGTACTCTCGGAGAACAAGTGACCACCACAAGGAATTGGGAGACCGTCCTGAAGCTGCATGCACTCGCCAATGCAAATCAGGAGCAGCCGCGGTGACGACCGGTGACCCAATCTGCGCAGAAAGCATCCGGTCCGCTGGCAGGCGAGGTTGAGACGAGAAGACAGGAACGCGCGATGAATTGAGTTAAGCCTATGGTTCAAATAAGAGAAATCCAAGAGGACGATGCGGAAAGCTTTCTCCGCCTTTGCCAAAAGCTCGATGAAAAAACACAGTTCATGATGCTGGAGCCGGGAGAAGGGCTTACCACATCCGCAGAACAACAGGAACGGATCAAGCACTTGCTTTTGCAAGACAATCAGATCATCCTGGTTGCTGAAAGCAACAACCGGTTGGCAGGCTTCTTGATGACAATGGACGGAGAATACAGACGAAACAGACACGCTGTTCACGTCGTAATCGGCATCCTGCAAGAATATCCGAGTCAAGGCATCGGGACCCGGTTTTTTACAGAAATAGACGGCTGGGCGAAGAGGCAAAGCATTCACCGGCTGGAATTGACCGTGATGACACAAAACACAAAAGTCCTGGGCTTATATAAGAAAATGGGTTTTGAAATCGAAGGGACAAAGAAAGACTCGCTGGTTGTCAACGGCAAATATGTAAATGAATACTACATGGCAAGACTTTTATCGTGAAATCTCAGGAGCAGTGCGCCTGACACTGCAGACATTGACGATGTTTCAGAAAAATAAACTTTATCACAGTAAATAAACCGACAAAGGAGAAAACAAATCATCATGATAAAGATTCCAACCGACAGGCAAATATTTTAAGGCGAAATTGCAACCTACTGGTTTGATGATGGTATCCTGGTCTCGCTGTCGAAAAACCCCAAATGGACAGTTACAAATATTGCAGATAATGTCGCTTTGGTGAAACGGATTACCAGCAATTAAAAAGTTCCGTTGCTCATTTATTTGAGCAATTCTCCCGTTCCTACCAAAGAAACTCAAAAGTTTTCTACTGAGCAATTGCCGAATGTTTATACTGCGATGGCTATGATCTCAGAGCCAGGGCTGGCAAGTTTTATTATGAATTTACTGTTTAAGTTTCAATCACCACCCATTCCGATGAAGATTTTTCCAACGATACAATGGCGAAAGAGTGGTTAATACAATTTTTGTAACAGGCAACGCCCGTCGATAAACCTGGTGGAGGCAAGAATGAAATTGAAGTTCATGAGCATTAAAGTTGTGGATCAAGAACATGCCTTACAGTTCTATACGTCTGTACTTGGTTTCCAAAAGATGGCTGATTTCCCGATTGGCTCATTACGATGGCTTACGGTTACATCGCCGGAAGGGATCGAAGGGGTGGAACTCGTACTGGAACCAATAAATTTTGAACCAGCCCTCATCTACCAACAAGCACTATTTGAGGCAGGAATTCCAGCCATTGCTTTAATCACAACAAACATCAACGCTGATTTCACACGTCTTAAGTCAAAGGGTGTACATTTCCGAGGCGAGCCGAAGGAAATGGGGCCGATCACTTCCGCAATATTTGAAGACACCTGTGGAAACCTTATCAATCTGGTTCAACCAGCAGCGTAGCCCTATGCCTGAATCAAGCATTTGATCTGGAATGGAGATTGCTTATGCAGAGATATTTTGCGGCACTGACGATCGCCCTGATGATTGGAATGGTGCTGCGGCAGGTCTTGCTGATGAGAAGTAAGGGAATAGAAGCGATGAACTTCGGGAAAATCGATAAAAAGGATTTCCTGATCCCACCGTTTGTTCTTTTCTATTTCTATCTCACCTTTGCCGCCGCATTCAACCTGCCCACGGTAAGCTCGCAGCAATTCTTCCATTCGGAGGCGGCTGGCTGGGTGGGAGTCCTTTTTTGCCTGGCGGGGTTGCTGCTCCTGTTTTGGAGCCTGGTTTCGTTCGGGAAAAGTTTCCGGGTAGGCATTGATACGGAACATCCCGATTCACTGGTCACCAGCGGCGTTTTTGCTTTCAGCCGTAATCCCATCTATGCGGCTTTTGCGTTCATCCTGATCGGCCAATTCCTGATATTCTCGAACTGGATCCTTTTGGCTGCCGTGGTTGCTGGCATACTGCTGTTCCACCGCCAGGTGTTACGGGAAGAGGAGTACCTGAGAGAGCATTACGGGCAGGAATATTCGGAGTACTGCCAGCGGGTGAGAAGGTACCTGTGAGTAAGTAGGAGAACTTATTGCCACCCTCAACAACTCTTCGTCTAGCAGAAGGGACATGCGGCATCTTTGCAATTGCCTATGATCCTCAAAATTGACAATTAATAAATCAGAATATCACATGTGCAAGTACTTCAACGCTTCGTAGACCAGCATGGCAGGCCAGGCGATGCCTTTGAAAAATCCCAGTACGCCCAGCCAGAAGGTGGCGGCGTGGGTAAAATAATAGATCCAAGCGCCGATCAGGCCAAATCCATAAACGGCTTCTGAAGCGCCAGCCTGGCGGGTTGCTTTTGGTTATTGCCCTTTCTTCTCAACTGGGTTCGGGTCTGTGTTCATTCCTTCTCCTATTACTTCTTTATTTGTTATTGAAGCATACGTATTTCATTCAGCCACCGTACCATTTACATAACGAATTACAGGAGCAATTTATTCGGTCCAGATAACCCAATTCCCCAATGGATAATCGTAAATATTTGTCTGTGGGATCGGGAAACCTGGAATCATAATAATTTGGCACCAGGTTCAACTACAATCGATTGATACGACTTTTCAAAAACTGCGCAATAATTAATCGGGAGTCTCTCCAGTGCCAATACTGTTTCAAAGCAAAGGAATTGCCGAATTTTGGTCTTTGCAAAGGAGGAAATCATGGTATCGAATACCAATCCAACCTGTCCAAAATGCAAACAGACAGATCAAGTGCAAAAACTGTCGGATGTTTATGATGCCAACATGCAGGATTGGACCGAGGAAGAACTCGGCATGGATGTTTTTCGCCACCTTGAAGACCGCCAGATCGAGCACGAAGCCCATACGAGACTGGGGCTGTAACTCAAGCCTCCAGAGGAACCCACGCCGCCAAGAAATCCAGCAATATGGTACTGGATGGGCATCGCCCTAGTAATCATTATAGTGGCATCGTTATGCCCGGTTGTCGTGGTTCCCCTGGCCATCGTCATTCCAGTCGTGTTGGCGAATCCCCCCACCTTACCGGCAGGTTTACGGGGTCAGAATGGAAAGACCCTGGCCTTGGTCATAGGAGGCGCTGTTCTTATTGGCGGGTTAATCGTGCTGGTACTGCTGGTAGGCCTGGGGTTCATGATCAAGCGCCGGTATGATCATGATATGGCCAATCACCGAGCCAAAAAAGAAGACTATGAGCAGAATCAGCTGCGGCCATACCAGCGCGCGAAAGAGCGCTGGGACCAATCCTTTTACTGCAAATGGGATGGCATCGTTTTCATCCTGGCAGAAAATAAAGCTGTTCCAGCCGAGGATTTGGAGAAATATCTTCACGATCCTTATTACAAGTATTAAGGGCAGTGCACGTTATGCAGAGAGATGGGAAACACAAGCTGAGGGTATGATGCGGGAGGTGGAAGGGCAGGGGCACTACTTATTCATTAACAGATTTATGGCCTGGTTGCGCTTGCAATTAAAAGAAAGGGGTACCGGTTCTATTGCGAAGCGGCGCAGCGAAAACCGGCCATATCCGCGGAGATGTCCGGCAAGTTATAATTTCGATGGGATGCCAGCCGTTTCTCTCCATTGTTAACATCATTGGACGTCCAGGCGCCGCCGCGCATAACCCGCGATTCTCCGCTGGAAGGGCCGGTCGGGTTGATCACCGGGGTAGTCTGGTCGCTCTGCGGATAGGCATCCGCGTACCAATCCTCCACCCATTCGGACACATTTCCGATCATGTCCAAAGCCCCATACGGGCTGGCACCGTCGGGATAGCTACCGACCGGTGCAATGCCAGCGTGCCCATCATCGACCGTGTAGATGGGATTCAGTTGATGATCCATGAGATTTGCCAAATTCCCTGTCCATGCCTGGTTCCCCCAGGGATACAGCCTCCCGTCAGTTCCCCGGGCGGCCTTTTCCCATTCGGCCTCGGTCGGCAGACGCCGTCCGGCCCATTTGCAATAGGCCACGGCATCATTCCAACTGACCTGTACCACCGGATATTGTTCCTGTCCTTTGATATTACTCGCCGGGCCGTGTGGATGCTGCCAGTTGGCGCCGATGGTTTTTACACTGTCATCGGAAGTTGCCTGGTAGACATAGCCAGTGCCGCTTTTTTCTGCATCCGTATGATAATGCGTGGCGGACACGAATTCAGCAAACATGGCGTTGGTCACTTCGGTCTGATCGATCCAGTACGCATCCAGATAAACCGGGGCCGACATGATCTCGTTGTATGAATCGGATCCCATGATGAACTGCCCGGCAGGGACAAAATCCTGGATCATCCCATCGATGGTCGATTGTTTTTTGGTACCGATACCCTGGGTGGGGGTGGGGCTGGAAAACACCTGGGTGGGAGGGAGTACGGGGGGTTGAGTTGCCGTCAGGCTGGGGAGCGGTAGTGAGGGGGAGGTCGGCTGGTATTGGGTTTCCGTTTCCAAAGGTGGCATCGAACTCTGCGGCACTACAGTCGCCGCTGTGGAACCAGAACCAATGTTACATGCCAGTATGCTGGCAATCACTGCAAGCACAACAAGGATTCCTGCAAGCTGTCGTTTCATGGGTTCCTCCCGATCTCGATATCAGGAATTGTTCCTAAAAAATGGAAAGATAAATATAGTATATAAATAAATTGCCTCTAAGACAATGCCCGTTTTTGTATGTTAAGCAGAGAAAAAGGCTACAGAGTGCAACCAACACCTGGTAATTCCCCAGAGCGTCAGGCTTATCATCTGCATGGAAAAGGAAAGATATCCCCCATTGAGGAGGGACTTCTTCTCGAAGTTTGCCCCCAAACAGGGAACATATCAATTGAGGTTGTCGAATAGGCCGAAGGGATGATTTCCATTGCACAGACAAGGGGATTACAATCCAATGATAAATGCCACCCTGGCGGCTGATCGGTAATGGCATTCGGAGAAGCGATTCTGTTCAGGAGGTGCGAAATGAAATCCAAATTGCAATTCATTTCCTTGCTAGCAGTGTTGTGCCTGTTATTGTTTTCCTGCAGGTTACCGGGAACACAAATGATCTTTACGGCAACCGGTTCACCGACCCTGCTTCCGCCTGCCACAGCCACTCTGCCACTGCCTGCCTCCGCCACAGCCACTCTCCCATTGCCACCTTCCACCACAGACACACCGACTGATACCGCTACTGCGCCAGTCCCTCCAACACCGATTGCATTGACGCCTACACTGGCAGGCCCGGCGCTGGCTCACTTAGCCCCAGGCCAGAAGATCGATATTACGAATGTTCATATGGTCGACACGAATCAGGGCTGGGGCATCGGTGGATTGAACAAGGCCTCCGACCACGTTTTCTTCACAAAGGATGGCGGCCAGACCTGGAAAGATGTCACTCCGCCCCAACCCGATACGGGTGGGGATGCCTCAACCACAGCCCTGGGTTATTTCCCGAATGCAGCTACGGCACACGTGGTTTATGGTCCACGTGCTGATTCCAGTGGCGCCGCTCCTTTCATCCTGGTCTGGACCACAAATGATAGCGGCGCCACGTGGACATACGGAGCGATCGATATGAGCGTTGTTTCCGGAGAAGCCTTCAGCCCCTATTATTTGAATTTTGCCGACAGCCAGCATGGCTGGTTGATGGTCTTTCTCGGCGGAGGTATGAACCATGCCTACGTGGCGCTCTTCATGACCATAGACGGTGGCGCCACCTGGACCGATATCCTGGACCCATACACGGATAACGACATTCAATCTTTTTCGAAGACCGGGATGGTCTTCGTGGACCCCCAAACGGGTTGGCTGACCCGGGATGCGCAGGGCGTTGATCCGACCCCGCACATCTTCCGCACCACGGACGGAGGGGTGACCTGGACGCGCCTCGACCTGCCGGTGCCGACCGATGCACCGAATCTGTACGACTCCAATTCGTGCAGCAGCTTCTCTCCGAATGCTTTCTCACCACAGTCGGTGATCATTGCCATGAAGTGCCTCGATAATGCCACCTACAAAATTGAAAAGGATTATCTCTATTCCACCAACGACGGCGGCGAAACCTGGACAACATATCCGCTACCGGCAGATTACACCCTTGGAGAGGGATTGTACTTCTTCACTCCCCAGAACGGGCTGGCCTTGGGCCGAAAGATCTACAAGACCACGGATGGAGGCCAGACCTGGAAATTCATCCAGCAGGTAACCTGGGATGGGCAGTTCAGCTTCGAGAGCATGGACCTTGGCTGGGCGTATGTATATAACGATCAGGGCGAAAATGC
The DNA here is from genome assembly GCA_963772245.1 of uncultured Chloroflexia bacterium. GTDB lineage: Bacteria > Chloroflexota > Anaerolineae > Anaerolineales > Villigracilaceae > UBA877. Next base: position 812,627 of record CAVYWB010000005.1, read on the forward strand.
CCTGGTCAAAACCGTGAATGGCGGAAAGACCTGGGCGATGCTGCACCCGGTGGTCGGGCCATAAGACTACTGAGAGGGTACAACCACATCCTGGTTATCTCGAGTGCGTGATGATTGGCATAACAACAGCCACGGGTTCATCGCCACTACCAGTTGGAAACCGACCGGGTGGGTCAGAAAATAACGGGTTCCCGTTATAATCAAACATGTGATCTCACTGCGCAAATTGATCTCCAACCCGGCCGTCCCGCACGAATTTCGGGCAAATTTCATCCACCTGTATTTCGACATGGCCTGGTTCGGCATCCTGAGCGGGACGGCAATGAATTTCCTGAGTATCTACGCTGCCCGGCTGGGGGGAAGCGGGTTCCAGATCGGATTGCTGGCTGCGACTTCAGCATTCGTCAATCTTATCCTGGCCATGCCTGCCAGCCAGGTTTTCCAAAAGCGACCGATCGGCAGGACGGTCTTCTGGACCTCCGTAATCTACCGGATCGGATACTTGTTGTGGATTCCGCTGCCCTGGCTGTTTGCCAACCAGGGTCAAATCTGGGTATTAATTGGCATCACCCTTTTGATGGGAATCCCCCTGACCGTGCAGGCGATCGGTTTCAATGCACTCTTCGCCGCAGCCGTCCCGGTAGATTGGCGGGCTTCCGTGGCGGGAACCCGCAACATGATCTACTCGGTCACCTATATGCTTTCCGCCCTGGGGGCCGGCTGGCTGCTCGTTCATCTGGTTTTCCCGGCAGGTTACCAGGTTGTATTTGGGATCGGCGGCTTTGCGGCGATGATGAGCTGTGCCCACCTTTTCTTCGTACGGATCCAGGCTTCCGGGCCAGACGCCCCCGGCCGGCCCGCTGCACCGGTGCAAAACAGTCCAGAAAAGCCAACCGAACGCAGGAGCCGGCTGAACAGCCTGCGCCTGGACATCTGGCGGACACCCTTTGCGGGCGTTCTGCTGGCCATGCTGGGACTCCATCTGACCCAGTATCTCGCCATCCCGCTTTTCCCGCTTTTCTCGGTCAATGTTTTACACCTGACAGATCAAAATATTGGCATTGGCACAGCACTGTATTATTTAACCAGCGTGGTCGGTTCGACCCAGCTAAACCGGGTCGTACGCCGCCTGGGCCACCGTAAAGTCACCGGGCTCGGGTTCGTGATCATGAGCTTTTACCCCGGATTGATGGCCTTTGCACACACTGCGGATTGGTATTACTTTGTTTCGATCGTCGGCGGATTAGCGTGGGCTTTGATGGGCAGCGCCTACATGAACTACATCCTGGAGACCATTCCTGAAAACGATCGACCGGCACACCTGGCCTGGTACAGTATTATCTTAAATACCTCCATCCTGATCGGCTCCCTGGTCGGTCCGCTTATCGCGGGCTTTATCGGGTTGGCGGCAGCCCTCTTTATTGCAGGCATATTACGCATGGCTGCCGGGTTTGCGATCTTCAAAGGTGCCTACGGCCGGGGGAACGACCAGGCAACCGCCTCCTCCTAGTGAGGGAAATGAATCAGCGCTTTTCCTGTAATTCGTTCCATTTCCCCAGGCCGTCATAAGCAGCGTACTTGTATGAGTTTGAGAGGGTGGGAAAGTTGTAGACGGAATTGATGAAGGCGTCAATGCTACCGCCGTCCGCCAGGACGAGTGCTCCCAAGTGGGCCAGCTCGGAGGCCAGTTCGCCGATGATGTGCACACCCAGCAGTTTTTTATCTGCAGGGGAAAAGACCAGCTTGATCGTGCCGTCCGTATCGCCGATCAGCTGGCCGCGGCGGTTATTGGCATAATAGGCCTGTCCCACCAAGTAAGCGATCTACTTTTGTTTACATTCATCCTCAGTCAGACCGGCCATGGCAATCTCCGGGATGGTGTAGACCGCCAGGGGCGTGACCGGCAAAAGGCGCTCCTTGTAGTTCAGGTCGAAGGCGTGCACCATGGCAACGCGACCCTGCTCCATGGAGGTGGAGGCCAGAGCCGGGAAACCGACGACCTCCCCGGCTGCGTAGATATTGGGGATGGAGGTCTGATATTTTTCGTTCACCAGCACCAAGCCGCGCTGCCCGAGGGTGACCCCTAAGGCCTCCAGCCCGAGTCCCTGCACAATACTCTGCCGCCCGGCGGCAAACAGGGCGGTATCCACATTGAGTACCTGGCTTGTATTGAGGGTAATACGGACGCGCGACTGGCTGGCGGTGGTTTTTTTGACACGCGTATTGAAGATGAAGTGCAGGCCGACGCGTTCGAGATGATCGCGCAAGCGCCCGACGATCTCCGCATCCAGGAAAGGCAGAAGCCGCTCGCGCCCATCCACCAGGGTCACTTTCACGCCCAGGGCGGAAAAGACGCTGGCGTACTCCGAGCCGATCACGCCGCCGCCGATGATGGCCAGACCGCGCGGCAAATGTTCGAGTTGCAGAATAGAATCCGAATCATGAACGCGCGGGTGACCGAAGGGCACACCGGTGGGGTGAAATGGCGATGAACCGGTGGCAACCAGGATGAATTCCGCCGAAAGGTCACGCGTGCCCCCTTCCTTGAGGACCACACGCACGGTATGAGGGTCCGGCAGGCTGGCCCGACCCCAGACGGTCCCAATATGATGACGTTCCAGATTACGGGTGATGGTGGCCCGTTCGGTCTTCACCACGGATTGTTCCCTGCGCATGATCCTGCGGATATCAAGCTGAGGGTTGAGCGAGTAATCGATGCCGTAGGAATGGCGCTGGCGCAGGCCGGAGAAGGACAGGGCGGTCTCGCGCAATGCCTTGGAATGGGTGCCGGTTTTGAGGCTGGCGCCACCAACACCGCTGGGCAGACGATCCACCACCGCGACTTTTTTGCCGAAATAGGCGGCCTGGGCGGCGCCTTTTTCACCGGCCGGGCCGGCACCAATCACGACGAGGTCATATTCATATTGTCCGGTCATATGGAAATCCTTAACCAGATAATAAAGATGGTTATTAGTAATATATAACATAAAGCGCCCCCTGGAAAGTGACCTCAAGGTCACCCCAACAGGGACGAGGTGGAGACTGGGGAATCCAAAGATAAGGTCCGCAGCGCGACGGAGAATTGACTAGGGGAGGGCCAGCTGGAGGCGAATCTGCGCGGTTACTTGTGGGTCAGGTGGGAGAATGCGACTGTCCGCCGGATCGATCACGAACGGCTTAACTTGGACGGATCTCACCCCTTGCGAGTCAAGCGTTACCACCACCAGAGCAGATTGGCGGGTGTCTGGCAGACCAGCCTGGTCAAAGAGGGCATTACCGAGGCTGTACAGGACGAGGGTTTTCCCGTGGGCGGTCGGAATCCATGCGGCTGGCTGGAGCACATGCGGATGGGTGCCCACTACCAGGGCAGCACCGGCATCAGCGAACTGGCGGGCCAGGGCCTTTTGCCGGTCAGTGGCACCCTGCTGGTATTCCATGCCCCAGTGGACCGAGACCACCACCACCGCCCCACTCGAACGGGCCGACTGGATGGCCTGAGTTGCGACGCCCAGGTCAATGGGGGCAAGTATGTCATCAAAAGCCAAAAAGGCCAGTTTCAGGCCATTGATCTGCTTATAGACAGGTTCCTGGCCGGGGCCAACCGGGGTGACCCCCAGACCAGTCAATGCCTTGACCGTGGCGGCCACACCATCCGGACCACAATCCAAGCGGTGATTGTTGGCCAGGGAAAGCATATCCAGGTTCCACACGGGGAACAGGTCGGCGCGGGCGGAGTCGGCACAAAGATCGTAGCCAGCTTTTGAAGGCAGCCCAGACCAGCCCCCCGGCGCCAACGGGCTTTCCAGGTTGGCCAGGCTCAGGTCCGCATTTTTCAGATCGGGTGACAGGTAGGACAGGGAGGTCGGTGTCGGAATCACACCGCGCCCGACCATCAGGTCTCCCAGCAGGGCCAGCGTAACCGTCCGGCGGGCAGGCAGGCAGGAAACCTGCAAAATGATCAGGATACTCAAAAGGGTGAGCAGCTTCTTCATTAGAAAGTAACCTCCCGAAGGGTTGCTGGTGGAATTTGGACCTTCCAAGAACCCTGCGGGAGGTTCACACCTGCTGGGAGGGAGTTCGAAGTCTCCCGACTTCGGACTCCGAAACAAAGAATGTACCGTGGAACATGCCTGGGGATTGCTTCGCCACCGGAAGGAACCGGTGGCTCGCAATGACTATGATTTTAAGAAAGGTTCTATGGAGCAATAAACATTTTTGTCCAATCAGGCTGGGCAGGGTTGGTACCGGCTTCCACCTGGGCCTGCCATTGCTGATCGGTCAAGCGACCGGAAGAAGGAACGGTGAATTCGTAATACGAATACACCGCACCAATGGCAATACGCTGGGGCGAGTCAGGCAGAACCACATATATGAGGGTGGGCTGTCCGTCCGCCTCTTCCAGCACCACCAGTGTCTGCAAGTCATTGGTGCCGGTGGCGACATCGGCCACCAGGGCGGCTTTCTGATCAGAGAGATCACGGGAATCGGCACCGGTGGTATCAGCAGCCTTCAGGGTAAATTGTTCCAGCGTGCCGCCCCAATACATGATCTGCTGGTATTCCGCGTCGGTAATCGTTCCGCCACTCAGTTCGCGCTGGGAGATATCCTGCAAGAACTTGAGCTGGGAAATCAGGTTGTCCAGGTTGCCACGCGTCAGATCGCTGAGCAGATTACGGGACTGCAGGCCGTCCTCGGTCATTTGCGCCAGGGCCAGCAGGCGGGCATAGGCTTCCGGATCCGGTTCCACATATCCATGCGGGATCTGCGGCGGCCCGCCTCCGCCCATTTCAGCCATGACCTGCTTGGCATACAGGATGGTATCGTGCTTCAATTCCGTCCAGGAACCCAGGGCGGTCTGCAGGTCTTTGCGCAGCCAGGCCTGGGTCTGCATGAAGGGCGGATAAGCGCTGCCTTTCGGGGCAATGAGCGGCTGGAAGGAATAAAGCCAGGACCAGTACAAATTCTGGGTCCAGGAATCAGTCCCAAGGGCAGCGACCTGGCTTCTGACCTTGGCCGAATGGGTGTCAAAATTGGCATATTGGTCTTCCCCCATGCCTTTCAAGAGACTGGCTGCCTCGTCAGAACCCATGGCGGCAAAGAAATCCAGCCCTTTGGGCAGGCCGCGCGGTTTATCCATGGTTCCCACATTACGCCATATCACCTGACCAAAAACATACTCGTCCAGGGTAAAGCGCTGGCCCATAAAGCGGAAGCCTTTGGTGACCAACTGCTTATCCTGGTCAATCCAGACCCACATCGAGTTTAGCTGAGGCGGCGGAAGATTTTGGGCGGCTTTTTGGAAACTCGCAAAGAGCGCCGGATCTGCAAACTTGCTCAAGTCCGGATTAGCGCCGAACACCTGATCAGACAGCGCGCCATATTCAATGTAGCCCAGGTCATCGGACTTGCCGACAATGAAGACAGTCGGCTCATAGATATTTTCCCACAGGCTGACCGCAGAAGTACCATCTGAAGTGCTGGTCGAGCGCAGTGCCTGGACCAGCAACAGGGCGCGGCGGGTTTCGAAATCATCCGCCTGGCGGAATGTCAGCCGACCGTACCACATCATGGCCTTGAAATATCTTTTCAGATCCTCGCTAAGCGTGTAATGGCCGCGCGGGATGTACTGGGTATAATCCTCGATCAGCTTCATCTCGTTTGGCAGGTCGGGCCGATCCCAGATGGGCGAGATGGCGGCAGTATTGGCGGCATTGATCAGGGCCAACTCGGCATTGACCATGACATCCGCATCGGCCGGAATCGGGTCCGAGAGCCCAAGAAGCTTGTCAGCCACGGCAAAATAGGCGGCGTTGCGAAGAGCGGGGTCACCCAATGAACTTCCTTTCAGAGCTTGATACTGGGTGGTGGAAGCAGCCAGCATGCTGGTAGTGAGAGTCTTGAGATCGGCGATAAAGTACCCTGTTTCCAAGTCACGCAGCATTTTGTCAAAAATCAGATGATATACGTGATAGACTGAATCAGTGGTAATGAAGACAGGAACCGTGTCGTAACGGTTCTGTTCATATATCTGGTAGAACTCGCGGTACTGACCCGGAACCGGCGCAGCGACGGCAAAGCCATTCTGCGCAAGCAACGCACGCTGCGCAGCGGTTAAGGTTACCTGGTCAAGCCCCTGCACCTTATTCAGGTCCAGCGGCAAGGTATATCCCCCGCCGTTGAATGTTTGCGGTAGGGAGACAGCCGCCTCGCTATACGTGGCAAAAGGCGGCGGGTAAACCCCGGCAGGCGGCGGGAGAACCTGGGTGGAAGTGGCTGCGGGCGGGATTGGCGTGGCCGGTGCGGAAGGCGATACCACCCCCGGCGTGACAGTACTTAATAGACCGGGCAACCCGCAACTGCAGGCCTGTACCAGCACCAATACCAGGAATATCCAAAATGCCTTGCGAAAAATCTCTTTCATGGTTCCTCCTCATGGGATAAGAATCAGGTTGCGGCCATCCCTGGCCTGAACGAGGGCCATTTTGTAAAATGTCCCTTCCATAGTAGAGACGACGGTAAACCCAAATCCGTTCCATTCCCAAACCTTTAACTTCTGCGCTGGCGCGGAGCGGGAATCGGTGTAACTGCCTTCCAGTGTAACCAACTCCTGGAACCCGTCACCTTGCAAGTCTGCCACAGCGAAAGACCGCACCGGTTCAGCCAGCGGGGAGCCGGCCCACAGTTCACCATAGGCGTTGCCATGCCAACCGATCAGGATGATCTGGCATGAAAAGCCATTAGCATCATGGAAATCAGCGATACGGCCACCGTGTGGCAACCACTGATCAACCGGCCAGGGGCGAAAAGGCCGCCAGACAAGCAGGGTTGCTTCCGGTATGCCATCATGGTTCAAGTCGGTCATATCGGCCTGAACGACCAGCCAGGCTGCGGGGCTTTGCCAGACGGCCTGGCCATCCGAGAGAATTGACAGGCGGCCACCGGCGAGCAGAAGGCTTTCCGGGTGACCATCCCGGTTCAAGTCGGCTTGGGTAACCGGGGATATGGGAATGCTACCGGCAGGAAGGTTCACCGTAGAAAGGCTGGCTCGTCCCAGTGCCAAAGCGCGCAATGGCACAGGCGAAGTAAGAAGAATCATCTCCAGAGTCAGGGCAACCAGGTAAACGAATTTTCGCAGCATGTTTTCCCAATATGATTGTACAACCCTGGAGGACAAATCTCAATAGGGCTGTTCGAGGTTCCACGGTTATCGAGATGCAGGAAAACCGTTCCCACCCAATCCCCCAGCCTGCACCAGGAGGAGAAAAAGGAGTATTTAAAGTACCTGGAGGGCGGCGCGATCTGCCGAATGCTCCCTTTCTTCCCCTTTATTCTTGTAATTGCCCATAAATCACCGGTAGAATTACCTTAAAATTAGTTATAATTGGAATAATTCGGGTGGCGGGGTAAAAAGATGGAGGCTGGAGAGGCTTTCTGCCCATCCATCTTTCCTTCCACGAAGGATTCCCGATACCCCGTAAAATGTCCGTACGTTTACCATGAAAATATGGTATGCTATTATTTAACAATTGCGATATTATATATGGTAGGGAACCTTTACAGGTCATTATTCGTCTGAAATCCATTCAATGGCGCAGCCTGCGCGAAGGGCAGGCTACATATGCGCCACCCGTCTTTCAGAAGGAGGTTGAGATGTCTTTTCGTAGAGTTTTCATTCCGGTTGCGATGTTTCTTACCCTGATGCTGCAATTCGTCCCAGGGACAGTCTTCGCGCCACGCCCTGTTGCGGCCCAGCCTTGTAACATGGCACAATTCATTGCCGATGAAACCATACCGGACGGAACCGTGGTGGCGCCAGGTTCAACTTTCGTTAAGACATGGCGCTTGGAGAATGTTGGTTCCTGCACCTGGTCTTCATCCTACGCGGCGGTTTTCACGGGTGGCGACCAAATGGGCGCCCCGGCGGTGATAAATCTGCCATCCAGTGTGCCTCCCGGTGCAACCGTGGACCTCTCGGTCAATTTGACCGCACCTTCTTCTTCGGGGCACTACCGGGGAAACTGGATGCTGCGCAATGATAGCGGCGGGGTTTTCGGTGTAGGCGCTTCAGGCAATTCCATTTTCTGGGTGGATATTTATGTGAGTGGAACATATACCGGAGGCACAACGTATGACTTTATGGCCAATGCCTGCTCGGCGACATGGTCAAGCGGAGCAGGAACATTGCCATGTCCTGGAACAGATGGAAATAGCGGGGGATTTGTTCTACCGGTGACTTCTCCGCAACTGGAGGATGGCACCACTGATTCAAACCCCGGGCTGGTGGTTAACCCGCAACAAGTGAGCGGGGGATATATCCAGGGAGTTTACCCGGCGTACACGGTCCAGTCGGGCGATCACTTCCAGGGCATTGTTAACTGCACGTACAACTCCTCCAGCTGTTACGTCAATTTTCGTTTGATGTACCAGATCGGTTCCGGCCCGGTTCAGACTTACTGGTCATTTAATGAGCGCTACGACGGCCTGTATTACCGCTTCAACCTTGACCTCACCCCACTGGCCGGACAAAGCGTAAACTTTATCCTCTATACCGCGGATGTCAGCGGGTACGGCGTTCCGTCCGGCGACCGGGCGGAGTGGGCGGAAACGAAGATCGCCGGCAACGGCAGCGTGAGCAGTGGCGGCAGCGGGAGTTATTATCCATACTATCCCAGCACATGCAACCGGGGTTATTTTGTGTCGGATGTGACCATCCCGGATAGGACTGCAATGGCTCCCGGAGCGACCTTCACCAAGACCTGGGAGATCCGGAACGTAGGCTCCTGCACCTGGACAACCAGCTATGCCCTGGTCTATGTCTATGGAAACCCATTGGGTGCAAGTTCCCCGCTCTATCTGCCGGTCTCGGTTCCTCCGGGCGCGACAGCAGATTTCTCAGTTAATATGGTTGCGCCAAATACTCTTGGTCATTATCGCAGCTACTGGCGCTTCCAGGATGCCTCTGGAAATCAATTCGGCGTGGGAAGCGGCAGGATCACCTTCTTCGCGGATATCTACGTTTCGAACTCAGGACAGCCTGGACAACCATGGCAACCATGGCAGCCCGGACAATCAAACCGAACTCTGACCACGACGACCATCACAGCCCATTCTCCCAACCCATCCACACCTGGCCAGACCGTTGCCGTGAGTGTCACCGTGAGCGGGTCGGGTACGACCCCGACCGGATCGGTTGCCATCACCGGTGCAGATAGCAATTGCACCATCACACTTGCCGCCGGCAGCGGCAGTTGTAACGTGGTCTTCAACTCAAATGGAAACCGGACCATCAACGCCGTGTACACCGGCGATTGGAACAATGCCGGCAGTTCGAGCAGCGTGATCCATACGGTAACCACCGCCACGACCCCATCAACGACATCCATTACCGGCAATACCCCCAATCCATCCACACCCGGCCAGTTGGTTGCCGTGACCGTAACCGTAAGCGGGTCAAGTGGAACTCCGACAGGAACCGTGGCGATCACCGGGGCGGACGGAAACTGCACCATCACCCTTACCGCCGGAAGCGGCACTTGTAATGTTTCCTTCAATTCCACAGGCTCCAAGACGCTTACCGCTTCTTACAGTGGCAGTGCATCCTATGCCGGCAGTTCGACCACTGCCAGCCAGACTGTGAGCAAGGGACCAACCACAACACTCATCACAGCCAACACGCCCAATCCAGCCTCCACCGGACAGGCAGTTACGGTGAGCGCCAGCGTGAGCGGTCTGGGCCCAACCCCGACTGGAACAGTATCCATCAGCGGCGCGGACACCAATTGCACCTTCTCACTTGCCTCCGGCAGCGGCAGCTGCAACTCGGTAGTTTTCAATACTACTGGCTCCAAGACCATCACGGCTACTTACAGCGGCGATGGCAACTATAACGGCAGTTCGGGCACGGCGAGCGAGACGGTCATACCGGCCAAACTTGTCCCCACGGTGACCATCACCGGCGACGCACCTGATCCATCGACCCCCGGCGTACCTGTCCAGGTGGGCGTTTCAGTAGCCAGCACGGGTGTCACTCCAACCGGCACGGTCGCCATCACCGGTGCAAATACCAACTGCACCATCACGCTCTTGCCTAGCGCACCGTCCACCGCAAGTGGTAATTGCAACGTGGTTTTCAACAGCACCGGCGCCAAGACTATTACGGCCAGCTACAGCGGCGATTCAAATTACACGACCGGTTCGGATACGGAAAGTCACACTGTCACCCCAGGTCCCAGCACGACGACTATCACCTCACCTGGTGCAGCCTTCTCGTTCCAAGTCGGCCAACAGGTTCCCGTAAGTGTGACTGTGACCGGACTAGGCGGGACGCCGACCGGCACGGTGACCATTATGAATGGCACGAATCTTTTTTGCACCATCACACTCGCCGGCGGCAGCGGCAGCTGCAACGGGGTGTTCAATAACATTGGCTCCCCTGCTCTTACGGCTAACTACATGGGGGATATGAATTATGCCGGCAGTAGTTCGGTCACTGTGAATGGGACATCGGTCGCGGGAACCAGCGTTACCTCCATCACGAGTGAAACACCCGATCCTTCCAATATTAATGAAAATGTTGACGTAATCGTTCACGTAACCGGGGGAGGCGCTACTCCATTGGGCACAGTTACCATCACCAGCTTAAACGGCGGCGGTAACCCCACATGCAACTTCCCAACCATCGGCGGAACCGGTCATTGCAATTTGGTTTACACCGGCAGCGGCTCCTTCACCATAACGGCCACATTCACCGGCGACCCGAATTACAATACCAGTTCGGCCACGGCGAGCCATTCCGTTGCTCCATAATGCCACCTGAGGATGAGATAATCTATCTCTCATCCTCAGGGGGGTAGGTCTTCCAAAACCTGCCCAAAATAAATAGAAAACCGGACTGCACCAATTATGGGCAGTCCGGTTTTATTATTATTAATAAGGATATCCTGTTTATTCCTCTTTATGCCCATGCGCAATGATCTTGATGGGAGTCCCCAGGAAACCATACGTTTCCCGGAATTGATTTTCCAGGTAGCGCAGATAGGAAAAATGGAACAATTTCGGATCGTTGACATGCAGGACAAAAGTCGGCGGGTCCACCCTGACCTGTGAGCCATAGTAGATCTTCAACTGGCGCCCGGCGTGGGATGGAGCAGGATGGGCATCCTGGGCATCCCGTAAAACCCGGTTCAGCATGGCGGTGGTGATGCGGGCCATGCGCTCTTCCTGAACACGCAAGGCCATTGGCAGCACCTGATCCACGCGCTGGCCGGTTTTGGCGGAAATGAACAACAGCGGAACGTAGTCCATGAAATTGAGTTCCTGACGGACGTGGCGGGTGTATTCCTCCATGGTGAACGTATCTTTTTGAATGGCATCCCATTTATTGACCAATACCACGGTACTTTTCCACGCATCGAGGATGAAGCCGGCAATATGCGTATCCTGGGCAGTGATCCCGGCTTCCGCATCCACGATCAGCAGGGCCACGTCTGCCCGTTCGATAGCTTTGAAAGACCGTAACACGCTGAACTTTTCCACACCCTGCTCGATCTTGCCACGACGCCGGATGCCGGCAGTGTCGATCAGCGTGACAGGCATTCCATCAACTTCAATGCGGGTGTCAACTGCGTCGCGTGTGGTACCTGGAATGGGGCTGACAATGGCGCGTTCCTGGCCGACCAGTTTGTTAAGCAGGGAGGATTTCCCCGCATTTGGCTTGCCAACGATAGCCAGCTTGACCGAATCGTCTTCCCCGGTTTTTTCCTGGGTCGGGAACGATTTTACCAGTGCATCAAGCAGATCACCGGTCCCGGTACCGTGAATGGCTGAGACAGGAAACGGGTCGCCCAGGCCCAATTCGAAGAATTCCGCGGCATTGGAGCGCAATCTTTCATTTTCGCATTTGTTCACAACAACAAATATGGGAGGCCAGCGCTGTCCGCCCACTTTCTTTTGATAGCGCCGCAAGAGCGTGGCCACTTCCCGGTCAGGCGGAGTAATACCGGAGCTGCCATCTGTGATGAATAAAACTGCATCAGCATCATTGACCGCCATTAATGCCTGCTCGCGGATTTCCTGGATGAAATCCGCGGAACCAACTGAGAGCGGAGTCTTTCCGCCATGGGTGGGATCTATACCACCCGTATCGATTATGTTGAAGACAAAATCATTCCACTCAGTCTCGGCCACCAGGCGATCACGTGTGGTTCCGGGTACTTCGTCCACGATGGCAAGGCGTTCCCCGGCCAGGCGATTGAAGAGCGTACTTTTCCCGACATTGGGACGTCCAACCAAGGCAACTACTGGTTCAGGCATTAATTATCCGAATCTCTCTTTTTAAAAGGAAGGGTCAGGGGGTCGGCGTGGTGGACGGCAGGATGGTTGGCGTGACAACCGGTGGGGTAGCTGTCCCTTTGGATATGATCACTTCCACTGTTCCGGGAAGAATGGATTGGACGGTCACCCCTTGTTCTGTAACCACCACGACAGGTACCAACTGGTATGTCCCGACCTCCAGGCCACTTAAATCCACACGGACGTGGACATCGGCAGGCTGGAGAGCGTTTAATACTGGCAACGGTCCAGCCAGGATCACATCCACTGTGGTCGGTGAAGTATCTGCACTAAAGCCCGGCTCCAATCCGATCACTTCGACCTGCCGAAAAGCCACAGGTCGACTGTCTTCGATCGGTACAATATCGATTTGAACAGACACAGTCTGATCCCCAACCAACAAGACCCCGCTGGGTAAATTCAGAGATAATTGCGTTGAGATATCACTGGAAGCGCCGGATAGATCCAGAGGGGAAGTTTCCAAATATCCTGGCAGGCTCTCGATCAAAGGGATATCCTCCGAATAAACCGTGACAGTAAGCGGCGAAGCCGTTATATTATTCAGGCGGTACCCGCTGGCGAGTTTTCCGGTTATCATCACCTTGACCGCCAGATCCCGGTAACCACCTTGCTGGGCAATTGGCAGACTGACCTGGATACTATCAGGCTGGACGGAAATTCCCGCCACTTCTTCGCCGCTCTCCGTGACGGCATGGATGGGGAGAGTCGTTACAATATTCTGACGGGCATTGGTCACATCAAGACTGGCACGGGTATGTTTGACCCGGGCAACCAACGACTGTGGACCAGAGATGACAATTGCCATGGGGTTTAGAACGACATTGCCGGCTTTGTACCCGATAGCTGGTTGACCGATATAACTCAACTCCACTGGCAGGGAAAGGGTTACCAACTGTTCAAGGGTCAAATTTAATTTTTGGGGAGTTACCGAGATGATGCGGATCGGCTGGGCTGCGATCTGTATCTGTACCGCGACCGACTGGGAGCCTGCCTTTAATCCCGCCAGGTCAACAATGGCATGAATAGGAACCTCACCAGAGAGCAAGGTTTGCCAGATTGATTGCGGGGCTCTCAAGGTAACCTGCAACTGGCGTGTGACGGTACCCGTCATTACGAGGCTGGGATCCTGGCCGATGAATTCGATCGGAATCGGGTTGGGGAAAGGCTGTGTCACATCCGGATTGGCGGCAGTGACCGCCGTCACCCAAACTATCAGAGCCAGGGCAAATGCCAATAAAAAGGTACGCAGATTGGTCGCCAACCAGCGAAACATATCACTCATCCTTATGGGTAAAAAGGTAAGGAAAATGTCTCTGAAAGAAATTTTCCTCACGGGTTTTGTCTGGATTATAAAAAGCCACCAGGATGTTTTCGAGCCGCTCGTTATCCAAGCGGCGGATGATTCGCCCGGCATGGGCAATGGAAATCGCGCCTGTTTCCTCAGAGACAACCACCGCAATCGAATCAGAAACTTCGGAGATGCCCAGCGCGGCGCGGTGACGAAGCCCCATCTGCCTTTCGGGGGAACGGGTCAGGATACCACTGGATGATAACGGCATGACGCAGGCCGCAGCAACAATCTTATTCCCAGAGATAATCACCGCGCCATCATGCAAAGGTGTATTGGGGTAGAAAATTTGTATCAACAATTCGGGCGTTACTTCGGACTGAATCATAACTCCAGTACGGATATATTCATCCAGGTGATCGAAACGTTCCATGATTATCAGGGCACCATGCTGGCGGGCAGACAGGCGCGCGGAGGCTGCCACGACGGCCTGGATGGTTTGCTGAATCTCCTGGCTGGCGGTTCTGGAACCACGGAAGAAAGTACCGGCGCGGCCAATCCTTTCGAGGGCACGGCGAAGTTCCGGGGCAAAAATGACCGGAATGGCCACCACCATGGCAGGCAACACGGTCCGGATCAGCCAGGATAAAGCGGGAAGATTAACCAGGCTGGTCAGCAGAGCGACCAGGACCAGAATAACAATTATGCCGCGCAGAAGAATCATGGCCTGCGTGTCCCGAACGAGGTAGAGCACGCCAAAGAAAATCAACGTGACCAGCAGGATATCAATGATACCCAACCAGTTGAGGCGTTGAAAAATGAAAAGGATGTTGTTTAAGAATTCTGTCACGGCAAATAATCAAACAATCGGGCGGCCATAAAGAAGGACGCCAGGGCATGCCAGCCAGGCACTGAACAATCCGGTTGCCAGGTTAAATCGGGCGAAGAACGCGGTCCTGGCGAAGCTGCTTGAAAAGCAAAATGGTATCGGGCGGCTGTGATTCGATGGCGGCATCCCGCCATGCCTGAACACCCAGAGTCTGCGGCGTGTGGCGTGTGTAACCCAAGCCCTGCCAGATGGCTTCCTGCCCTGCCTCCTGTGGCAGGAGGAAGAACAAGGAAGCCTCACATTGCAGATCCTGGGAGGCCCGTTCGACCTCGGGGACCAGGATTTTCAAGGCCCGCTCAATGGGTATGCTAAATTCAACGTACAGGTCGGTTGTACGCGCCACGAGGTTTTCCACCTGCCAACCAACCAACCCGACCATTTGTTTTTCGGCCATGAGCAACAAGAAGGCTTTCTCGCCAAAAGCAGCCATAATATCATCTTGCGATTGCGGGCGCGTTCCCTTGGCAAGACGAGTAATCAATGCTGCGATGTTGGCCGAATCCCGCGGCCGCCCTCGCTGGACGTATAACTCGCCATCGGTGGCCTTATGAATTACAACCGGGTGGGTGTCGGTTACCGGTGAGATGCCTTTCCAGGCAGCCACGACCTGTTTCCAGGTTTCCTCGAACGAACCGCTGTTTTCTATGACCACGTTCGCAGCTGCCGTTTTCACTTCCTGGGCAGATTGAGAGCGGATGCGCTGCAATGCATCCGGTTCACTCAGATTGCGTCGATAAATCAATCGGTCTTTCTGGGTGGATTCTGGAGCGTAGGTGACCCAAATCGCATCACAGCCTGCCGCAAGGTTTCCTTCCAGTAATTTGATGGCCTCAAGAACGACAACAGACTGCGTAGCGCGCCTGACCATCACATCCACAGCCCCTTCAACCAACGGATGCACAATTAATTCCAACTGCTGGAGAGCTTCCGGATCATTAAAGACCAGGCGCCCGAGTTTGCCCCGGTCGATCTCACCATCTTTATCCAAAATCCACTTTCCAAAAGTATCCAGTGCTTTTTGGTAACCAGGCGCGCCTCTGGCAATGGCACGGTGCGAAAGAGCGTCTGCGTCGATGCTGTAAGCGCCCAGGTGTTCGAGCATCTTTCGGACGACGCTCTTTCCCGTGGCGATATTACCGGTTAGACCAATAACATATTTCCCAGGCCAGTTACTCACGGTCTCTCCTTACAGAATTTGGAATGCGCACGATTATTCATTTTACTGCCATTCTTGTGAATCTGTAAACCAGCTTGGGAAATTAAACCTAAAAGTCTAACAGAACACAAAGAAGGAGAAAAAAAGAAGTCCGGTTTATTGGACCGGACTTCTGCGTCTATATCTTAGGGAGTGGCGGTTGGGGTCGAAGTAGCGGTAACCCGCTTGGTCGGCAGAGGCGTGACCAGATCGATCGGCACCAGGATTAATTCTCCAGGATAGAGGACTGTATCCGCCCCATTTGCTTTCATGGTTGCCTGGTTGGCGAGAACGATCGCGGCTACCGTGCTATTAAATTTGTTGGCGATTGCGCCCAGACTATCACCCGGCATGACTCGATAGGTGATGCGCGAACCCGGAAACAGGCCCGTCGGGATGGGGGTTGAAGTAGGAAGCTGCATACCGGGGTTCGGGATGATGATTGTCTGCCCGACCATGATGAGACCGGTGGAAGGGTCAATTCCTGTGGTGGCTCCAGTAGTGGGATCTTTCGATAACGGGTTGAGGATGTAGATCAGGAGCAACCCATTCGTGCCCAAGTTGTGGGAATCAACGATCGAGGTAAGGGTATCCCCCTCCTGGACGACGTAGTTCTCCGGAGCGGACGGCGTTGCGGTCGGCGATACGGTCGGGGAGGGAGTGATCGTGAAGGTATCAGTTGGCATCGGGGTATCGGTCTGGGTTGGCGTAATGGTTGGCGTGTAGGTCCGGGTAGCTAGGAGTTTTGCCAGGCCGCCTCCGTTCATGGAGGTTACCACGATGATAATCCCAACGACAACCAACAGCACCGCCACGCTGCCAAGGATCAGCGGTGTAAGTTGATTACGACGTTTGCGGTAAGACTCGATTGTATTATGAACAGACATAGGTTTACCCATCCGTTTCCAGCGCAATCACGCCCAAAAACCACCTCAAGGGGTTGGTAATCTATTCTACCTGAACTTTTGGGATTATGCGAGTGGTTGAACCTGAGTTTAATTTTTGGATTTTGGCAGGAAAAGAACCCGTTCCCTGGCCCCCCTTCGAGCGTACCCTTTCGGATAGGCTTCGCGCTGCTATGCGAAGGAAATGGATCTTCACCGCAAAAATGGAGATTGCTTCATCGGGACCCCGTAAAAACATCAGTGCAGGCGAGCACCCTCCTCGCAATGACACATCATGTCTTCATATGGGACTTGAGGAAGGCGCCGGTGTAGGAGCCGGGGACTTCAACGATCTGCTCAGGGGTACCCTCGGCAATGAGTTGGCCGCCCCGGTCGCCACCTTCGGGACCCAGGTCGATGATCCAGTCAGCCACTTTGATGATCTCCAGGTTATGTTCGATGATAAGGACCGAATTCCCCGCATCCACCAGGCGCTGCAAGACCTCGATCAGTTTGTGCACATCGGCCGCATGCAAACCGACGGAAGGCTCATCGAGCACGTACAGGGTGCGGCCGGTGGCGCGGCGGGAGAGTTCCTTGGCCAGCTTGACCCGCTGGGCTTCTCCGCCGGAAAGCGTATTGCCAGGCTGGCCGATCTTGATATAGCCCAAGCCAACTTCCTGGAGAAGTTTGAGCTTGTTCATCATATGCGGGAAGGCCGAGAACTTCTCGAGCGCCTGGTCGACTGTCATATCCAGCACATCGGCGATACTATGGCCCTTGAAGTGAACCTGGAGGGTCTCCCGGTTGAAACGGGTGCCGTGGCAAACGTCACACGGGACATAAATATCCGGCAAGAACTGCATTTCGATTCGCAGTTCGCCCTGACCCTGGCAGGCCTCACAGCGCCCGCCATGCACGTTGAAGGAAAAACGGCCGGGCTTGTAGCCGCGCACCTTGCTCTCGGGCAGCTCGGCAAAGAGTTTGCGGATCTCCTCGAACAGGCTGGTATAGGTGGCAGGATTGGAGCGGGGCGTACGCCCGATGGGGGATTGGTCGATGTTGACGATCTTGTCGAGATGCTCCAGACCATCGATGCGGGTATGCTCGCCGGGCAGGGTATGGGCGCCGTTCAACCTGGCGGCGAGGGCATTGTAGACCACGTCGCTCATGAGAGAGGATTTTCCCGACCCGGAAACACCGGTGATGCAGACAAACATGCCGAGCGGAATGGGGACCGTGATATCTTTCAGGTTATTGGCACGCGCCCCGACAACGGTGAGAATCTTTCCGTTTCCCGGTCGGCGCTTTTTTGGAACGGGGATATGTTTGCGGCCCGATAGATAGGCGCCGGTGAGGGATTTGGGGTGGGCGATGATCTGTTCGGGTGTGCCCTCGGCGATGATGCGGCCGCCGTGTTCGCCCGCGCCGGGGCCCAGGTCGATGACCCAGTCGGCGGTACGGATGGTGTCGTCGTCATGCTCCACCACCAAGACGGTGTTGCCGATGTCGCGCAGCCCTTTGAGCGTGGTGAGCAGGCGGTCGTTATCGCGCGGGTGTAGCCCGATGGAAGGTTCATCCAACACATACAACACACCCACCAGGCGGGAGCCGACCTGGGTGGCCAGACGGATGCGCTGGGCTTCGCCACCCGAAAGGGAGCCGGCCGAACGATGCAGGGTGAGATACTCGAGACCGACATTTACCAGGAAACCCAGGCGCGAGACAATCTCCTTAAGGATGCGGTCCGAGATGGCCTGCTGGCGGGAGGTCAGGGAGGTTTTCGGGCCGGCCAGCTGCGTGGCCCATTCGAGCGAGCGCAGCACCGGCCATTCGGTGATCTGGAGAATATTGACGCCAGCGACCGTAACCGCCAGCGCTTCGGGGCGCAGGCGCTTGCCCCCGCAGGTTGGGCAGGGCCGGTCACTCATGTATTCCGAAATCTTTTCCCGGATATATTCCGAATTGGTCTCGCGGTAGCGGCGCTCCAGGTTACCGATGACACCTTCAAAAGCGGTGTCAAAGGTGGCCTGGCGACCGTCGCGGTTATGGTAATGCAAGCGGACTTTTTCACCGCGGGTGCCATGCAGGACGAGTTCACGCTCCTCAGCGGGCAACTCCTTGAACGGCTTGTTCATATCAATGTGGTAATGCTGCGCCATGGCTTCCAGCATCTGCCAGTAATAGCCGGGGTTGCCATCATCCTTGACGTTGTTCCATTCCATGGCAATCAACGCGCCGTCACACAAGGATTTCTCGGGGTCAATGACGCGATCGGGGTCAATTTCAAGCTTGTTGCCAAGCCCCTGGCAATCGGGGCAGGCGCCGTGCGGGGTATTGAATGAGAAGGTGCGCGGCTCAATCTCGGGGATGCTGATGCCGTGCTCCGGGCAGGCCAGATGCTCGGAGTAATGCAAGTCATTAGCCTGATCGTCATTGGCCTGATAGTCACCCGGCGGAGGACTATCAGACTGGCGACCATGCGGTTCCTGACCCGGGACTTTCGAGACGGTTAAATAGCCATCGCCGAATTTGAGGGCGGTCTCGACCGAATCGGTGAGACGGGTCTGGCTGGCTTTGCGATCGTCATCCGACCCGGATGAAGATATGACCAGGCGGTCCACGACCGCCTCGATGGTGTGGATCTTGTAGCGATCCAGGCTGATCTCCTCCTCCAGGTTGAAGACGGCGCCATCGACCCGGGCACGGGCGAAGCCGGCCTTGCGGATCTCTTCGAAAACGGCCTGGTAGGTGCCCTTGCGGCCGCGCACCACCGGGGCCAGCAACAGGATGCGGGTGCCATCCGGCAGGGCCTGGACGGAATCGACGATCTCCTGGGCGGACTGCTTGACGACCTCGCGGCCGCAGACGGGGCAGTGCGGGATGCCGACGCGGGCGAAGAGAAGGCGCAGGTAATCGTAAATCTCGGTGACGGTGCCAACGGTGGAACGCGGGTTGTGGGAGGTGCCCTTCTGGTCGATGGAGACGGCCGGGGAAAGGCCTTCGATGTAGTCGACATCCGGCTTCTGCATCTGGCCGAGGAACTGGCGCGCATAAGCCGAAAGAGACTCAACGTAGCGGCGCTGGCCTTCGGCGAAGATGGTGTCGAAGGCCAGCGAGGATTTTCCGGAGCCGGAAAGCCCGGTGATGACCACCAGCTTGTCACGCGGGATCTCGACGGTGATATTCTTTAAGTTGTGTTCGCGCGCCCCCACGACGCGGATTACGTTAGAAGTCATGGTTCCCTCTGAGTGAGATGAGGCAATTATAGCACAAATGTTTTGTTATGCACCGGAGGAGGTGCAACCTAAAATTATACCAGTAGTGTCAAGGGCAAGAGAGGAGAGGCAAGAGAGGTGTCAAGAGAGGAGATAGCAGAGAACAGAAAAACGGGAGCAGGCGGATGTAGTCGGGCGCACGCCGTGCGCCCCTACGGGAAAAACAATTCCCCGGCGGCGAGGACCCCCTCCAAAGAAAAGCGCCATACATTCCAAAATGATATTCGCTTTCATCCGAAGTCGGACTGGATTAATTGGGAGAATTCCCTTCAAACTTCAGTAGTGAAAGAGCCCGTTTCCTGGCAGGAAACGGGCTTTTCTGTTCGGTGTCATGAGGAGGCGGGGCGGAGCAGGTAGCCGAGGGCCTGTTTGCCGTCCATAGCGATTTCCAGGAAGCAACCCGGGCGTTCGGATGGGATATGGATGACCTTAATGCAGCGGCTGGCGGGGGTCTGGTCGGGGAAAAATTTGGGCAACTGGTCAACGGCCTGGCGGATGAATTTAAGGTCCAGGAAATCGCCGGGTTCTTCCTCGGAGATGGCCAACGGATAGATCTGCGTCTCGACCAGATCCTGAAAAAAGTGCGTGCCGTAGGAGGGTTCGGAGGAGTAACCGCCTTTTTTTCCAGCCAACTCCAGCAGGGCACGCGTATTGAAGATATCGGCATAGGTGACAGGCACGCCCTGCATGGCATCCGAAGAACCCCAGCGACCCGGGCCGACCAGGATGAAGGTATGCTTTTCCAGAGCCTTGTTGATCTGCCCGATCCAGCGGGCCACCCCGGTGTAATCATGCGGGGATTCCAGACGATGATAGGCATCCGGGTCGACATAGACCAGATATTCCACCTGGCTGACCTGCCCCTCCGGTACCATGCGAGTGCACAGGAAAAGCCGGTCGCCTTCCGGCAGGCCGGTTGGAACCGGCTGAGGCGGGTGACCAGCGGAACTCCATAAATGTTGCGGGCGGCACTGCAGGAGGTGAAAGAGCAATTCCGGTTCGCCGTCCGCGCCGGGATTCAGCGAGAGGGCAAACTCCACATCGACCGGCATTTGATAGGATGCGGCAATGCAGGCCAGGATGGATTTAAGCAACGGCACAAAGTGGCTGCGCCGCAAGAGGCCATCGAAGGTCAGCACCATCTGCCTGGCATCCATATCCATCCCAGCCGCGGTTGGCGGGCGCATGGATTCACCATCGTCCAGGGAGGCCACCCAACGCAACGGCGGGAAATCGGAACCCAGGACCGCTTCAACCGGCAGCGTGGCATATTCATTTTTTTCCAGGTCGAGCAGGTCCACAAAGTGCTGGGAATAGTAGCGGATGGCTTCCGGAGTGCCTTCGGGCCGCAACTGCGGATGGCTGAGATTGACCATGCGCGGGTAATCATTGCCGATGCGTTCCACGGCACGGGTACCCAGACCCAGAACCAGCCGCATGAAGCCCTCTTCACGACGCAGGCGCGGATTCCAAACAAAGGGACTGGTACTGTAAGCCACGCCGGCCATGGCCGGGAAATAGTAGTGGCGGTGGGGCTGTCCCTGCACTTCCTGGAGCAAAATTGCCATGCGTTCGTCGTAGTCTAACAGACCCATGCGCCGGCGGTACATGAGCGCGTCCGGGTTGAAAACGCTGGCGTAGATGTGGCGGATGGCAAGGGTCAGATCACGCAGGTTTTCCTTGGGATTTCCCTGGTTGGGGCAGAAGAAACTGGCGTATTTTCCCGCGAAGGAAGTTCCAAAATTATCCTCCAACAGGCTGGACGAACGGACAATGAGGGGCGTTTTCCCGAGCGTTTGCAGGAGGTTACGCAACTGGTCAGCGATTTCCTCCGGGAACCGGGCGCGAGAATATTTGGACTGAATGGAAGGGAATTCCGCCCGGATCTGTTCGGCGGATTTGTATTTCTGGTCGAGGAACTCCACATTGTTCACCGCCATAAAATCATAAAATACATTTGCGCCCAAAAAATAGGAACGCGGCAAAACGATCTGCCGGCTTATTTCAGCAGAAGCGCTTTGCAGGATCTTGTGGGCCAACAACATCCCGGCGGCTTTGCCACCGATCTTGCCGGTTCCAATGCGATGTTCCAGCACATTATTAAAATCCGCCATGGTAAACCACTGCCTGGCAATATGAATGAAAGCCAACTGGTCGCTAATGATGCTTTTCAGCAGCACGACACGCAATTCCTGCAAATGGTGGTCGACCGAGCGACGCTGGTCTTCGGGCAGGGCCTCATATTTCCCGGCCTGTTTCAACACCATTTCCAACGGGGCAAGCTCCGGGTTAAAGCGAAGGCGCAATTCCGGTATGTCGCCTTCCTGTCGTTCCGCCAACAAGCCATCAATGATATTGTGAAGGATCTCCAGGGGCAGGTTATAAGCAAAATAAAAATCGGTCAAAGTTCGTTGGACCCGGTGAAAGCGCAGGTCCCACTGGGAGGGGGCCTCGTTTTGCAGGGGAGCGAGGATGCCTTCGCGCTGTTGGGAAAGCACGGCTTTTTCGTGGACTTCCTGTTCGAAACGGTCGGGTGTGATGATGCCGCGGCGGAAGAGTTCCTGGCGCATCTGGAGCCGGATGCGCGAGGCCAGCATGGGATATTGTGCAATCAGCAGGTAGATATCCGAAATATTGGAGGATTTCAGGCGGAATGAGAGGCATTATCCGTTCCTCGGTTGGTCAGCGGAAAATTCCTGACAATATACACCCATGCCAGTCAGCGGGCAATGGCTGGAGGAAAACCGCGGGCTTTGGCGGCTTCGAGGATTTCGCGAGTGGCTGTGGCACCGATGCGGGTCACCCCCAACGCGCGCACCCGCAACAGGTCATCCAGGGTGCGTACGCCTCCGGCAGCCTTGATCTGTACCGCAGAGGCAGTATGCGAGCGCATCAGTTGCAAAGCGTGGTCAGTGGCCCCGGCGTAGGCGTAAAACCCGTTGGGCTGCTTTACAAATCCGTACCCGGTGGAGGTTTTAACAAACGCAACGGTATGCTCCGAGCAGATCCCACATAATTTGATAATATGCGGATCTTCCAGGTAATCGTTTTCGAAAATGACCTTCAAAATAGCTCCCGCCTCGACAACCGTCGCGTTGACCGCCTTGATCTCTTCCGAAACGTAATCCCAATCCCCCCCGAGAACCTTGCCGATGTTGACGACCATGTCAATCTCGGAGGCTCCGGCGGCAACGGCTTCCTGCGCTTCCAGAAGCTTGATAGCGGTGGTACTGTTTCCGTGCGGGAAGGCAATGACAGCGCACACACCCACATCCGAACCAGCCAGGATGCTCTTTGCCAGCTTAATGGAATACGGTTTAACGCAGGCGGTGGCCACATCGTATTGGCGGGCCAGTTCACAGCCGAGGGCGACGGCCTGGTCGGTCATGGTCGGATGGAGCAGGGAGTGGTCGATCATTTTCGCAAGCGACTTGAGACTGATCGTGGTTTCCATAATATTTGTCCTTGGAATGGGTTTATTAATAAAGATCCACCACAGATATACGCAGATGAATATTGATTTTGGATAAAAGCGATGCAAAACACACTCTTACAATGTGGTTTCGCCGTGGGTCAGAACATAAAAACTGCGGTCTTGATCATGTACAAAATCAGTGACCAGATAACCAGTCGCAAAGGCGTCCTCAAAAACCGCCCGGGTGTAAAAACGCCAGGCACTTGCCAAAGGCAAATCAACGGCCTTTAAAGCCAGGAAATCGGATGGAATTTCCAGTAGAAGCAAATGGCCGGACAGGGCAGAGACTGCTTGCGGAGGTTTGACATTGGCAGAACCTTGTTCAAGAGGCGCTTCCAGAAAGGCAGCCTCGGCGAGGCGGTAATGATCTATAGTCAGAATCGGGCGGGAGCGGTGGCTGAGGCGGCGCCTGACACGTTCCGTATTGACCCACCAATCCACCTGGAAGCGGTCGGATGGCAGTCCGGCATTCAGACCATCGTGCATTTCTCCATATTCGGAACGCAGATACGTGCTGCAAACCGCTCCCAGGCGGGCAATATTGAGATATGCATTCCGGCTCAGCAAGGGGTCATAGGTCCAGGTGACCCGGTCCAGACCCTGTTTGCGGACCATCTGCCATTGGGCGCGCTTGAGGGCAAAACCGATCCCTTTTGAGCGCCACTCCGGATGCACCGCCAGCATGTGCGAATGGTGCTTCAAGCGCGGCCCATCCGGAGTGGAATAGAAGCCGGGAAAGCCAAAGGAAAAGCCTACGAGGTCATTCCCGATAAATGCCCCAATCGCCAACCCACCATTATGAACAACCGCCAGCAACATATCTTTCGGCACAATCTCGATATCCGGGGCGGCCCAAACCAGCCGCTGCAACTCTTCAACGGCTGGCATTTCTTCCGGCTTTTCGATAATGCGAATAATCCACTCAGGCATGGTGGGGCAGCAAATCATGCAACAGTTGACGGGTCCAATGACCGCCGCGCAGGTAATCCAGGCGGGAGGCAAAGCGGGCCGGCATCAACCCAAACACACGCGGGATGGTATCCACCGGGCAGGTGCGATTGACTGCCAGGTAGTCCATCCAGAAGATCGAGGCGGGGAAGCGCGGAAAAATAAATTCCATCAGGATGGTGAGGGCGCGCATGGACTGCGTCGGCCAATTCAGAAGAATGCGTGGTTGGCGGGTGATTTCCATCACCAGGCCGATCACCTGGCGCAAACTGAGCGATTCGCTCCCGCCCACATCGTAGGTCCGGTTTAGCGTATCCGGATTATCCAAAGCCCAGACGAGGCACGTGACCGCATCCTCAACCCAGAGCGGCTGGAGCAAAGTCTGACCTTTCGAAGGCAACGGCACAAAACCGGGCGCAACTGCCAATAATTTTGCCAGACCGGTGGTAAATTCATCGCCAGGGCCAAACAAGATTGAACCACGCAGGATCGTAAAAGGAACACCGGATTTGCGGATAAACTCCTCGGCTATGCCCTTGGCTTTAAGCACGGGGAAGCCAGCCGCCCGGTCAGCGCCCAGGTGACTCAAATAGAAAATCCTTCCCACGCGCGCATCGGTGGCGGCTTCACACATATTGCGAGTGCCGTCAATATCCACGGCCTGTAAATTGGCGCGCCCCCCCTCGCCTTCCCCGCCTATCAAATGGTAGACCACTTCGATATCCTTCATGGCAGCCCGCAGGCCGCGCACATCGCTCAGGCTGGAGACAGCCACTTCGACCGGTACTCCAACCGGCAGGCGCGGGGTGTGCGGCGATGGCCGCAGCAGAATACGAACCTGGTGGCCGGATTCGACCAATTGGCGTGTGAGGGAACGGCCGATGAAGCCGGTCCCCCCGGTAAGAAGAATCATAAGAAGAATTATAACTGCATCCGTGCGGGCGGAAGCAGGCCGGTGCGCGTCTGGTAAATTTTTAATCTCCAAAACCCTTGACAAAAACTCCAGCCTGCCTATAATTCCGCCCGATATGATTCGCATGAAACATTTTCGAGACTTCCTGCTTAACCGCCCGGGATCACCCTTTTTGTTTTTCTTTTAGAGAGCCGTTTTATACGGCTCTTTTTTTTCGCCTATTTCTGAGGGACCATGCTGAAACTACCCGGATTGATCGACCCACACGTGCACCTGCGCGAACCTGGTCAAACCCACAAGGAAGACTGGGATACCGGCACAAGCGCAGCACTGGCAGGCGGCGTGACCATGCTGCTGGCCATGCCCAATACCAAACCACCCATCTTCGATGCCGAAACGCTCGAGTTGGCGCTAGAGGCGGCGCGCCAAAAAGCCCACTGCGACTATGCGCAGTTCCTGGGGGCGGGTCCGGACAACGCGAATTGGGATAAGCACCCAGGCTTGCCCTTACAGGCAGCCGGACTGAAGATGTACCTTGATAGCACCTTCGGTGAACTGCGGCTGGACGACATGACCCTCTGGGCGCCCCATTTCGAGAAATATCCAAAAGAGTACCCGATCGTGGTGCATGCGGAGAGTAGGAGCATGGCGGCGGCAATCTTATTTGCAACAATTTACAACCGGCCTGTCCACATTGCCCATATCTCCTTGAAAGAGGAAATCCTGCTGATCAAGGCGGCCAAACAACGCGGCATCCAGGTGACATGCGAGGTTTGCCCGCACCATCTGTTCCTGAGCAGGGACGATATTCCCGCCATCAGTTATAGCCATCCCGGACGCGGCGAAGTACGGCCGCGCCTGGCAACAAAAGAAGATGTAGAGTCACTGTGGGCCAACCTGGACAGCATCGACTGTTTTGCAACCGACCATGCCCCGCACAGCCAGGCTGAAAAGGATGGAGAAAATCCACCACCTGGCTTCCCCGGCCTGGAAACCCTGCTGCCGCTTTTGCTGACGGCTGTCAACGATGGACGGCTGACGGTAGATGAAATCCTGCAGAAATCCGTGATCAATCCGCGCCGGATTTTTCACCTGCCCGAACAGCCTGAAACATGGGTCGAAGTGGATGAGAATGCGCACTATGAGATTCACGCGGCGGAGATGCATTCCCGCTGCGGCTGGACGCCATTTGAGGGCCGGCCTGTCAAAGGACGCGTGACACGCGTGGTGCTGCGTGCAAAAGAAGCCTACAAAGACGGAAAAATACTCGTTGAGGCAGGCTACGGAAAAAATGTAAGAGATTAACAAACCGGGAGCACTGAGGATCTCAGCGCTCCCGGAATCAGGAAAAAGAGACTGTTCAGGCAATTGTCATTTCTCGGTAAGCACCCCGGAGGTATATTTGTGCAGGATGCTTGCGATCAAGGTTTGATAAGGTATGCCTTCGCGTAAAGCGCGTTTTTGCAGGTCAAACAGATCCTTCTCTGAAATTCGGATGTTGACACGTTTGCCTTTACGGAATATGGCGCGTGCATAGGTGCGAAATAGTTCTTTCTGCTCTTTAACATTCCTGACCGACTGCCACTCGTTCTGTTCGTAAGAAGCCAGCAGCTCGAGCTCGTCCGGTTGGAGTTTCAACTCGGTCATTTTGCACTTCCTTTCAAGTGCTTCTTTGTAGCTTTGCGACTAGGAATAATGGTTTTCAGGAACACTTGATCATCGGTTTCGACAAATGGCACAAGATATACATAATCATCAATCTGTACCACAAATACCTTTTGTCCTTTATACTTTTCCTGGTTGGGATGTTCAAGCACATCGAGCAGGAATCCCATCTCGATGCAAACTACAACTTCTTCAAAGGTTATCCGTCTTTCAACTTGCAAAAGGGCGTTCTTTTCATCGTTCCACGAAAAGGTTTTCACGCTCTAATTATAGTCTTTTGTGTGCCTTTTGGCAACACATCCAAATCTCGAATACCTACCTAACCTCACAACCAATCATCATCAATCCACAATCTTCCATCCTAAAAAAGGAGTAATCCATGCTTAACAAACACAATCTGTCCCATCTCCCCTTCGGAGACCATAAGAACGCACCCTGGTACGGGAAGGATATCCTATCGGTCAAGCAGTTCGGCCGGGAAAACCTGGAATATATCTTCGCTGTCTCGCACGAGATGCACGACATGGTCGACCATATCGGCACTTTTGACCTGCTCAAAGGCAAGATCCTGGCCAACCTGTTCTACGAACCCTCCACGCGTACATCCTCTTCGTTCACTGCAGCCATGGAACGGTTGGGCGGCTCGGTCATCCCGATCAACGACGTAAAGTACTCATCCGTGGCAAAAGGCGAAAACCTGGCAGATACCGTACGCACCCTGGAGTGCTACGCGGATGTGATTGTCATCCGCCACCCGGAGGTCGGTTCGGCAGCCATCGCCGCCAAGGCTGCCCGCAAACCGGTCATCAATGCGGGTGACGGCATCGGCGAACACCCCACCCAGGCACTGCTGGATGCCTTCACCATCCGGGAAGAACTTGGCCGCCTGGACGGCCTGACCATTACCTTGTTAGGCGACCTGAAGCACGGCCGGACTGTCCATTCGCTGGCGCGCCTGCTCTCCCTTTACAAGGTAAAACTAAACTATGTGGCACCCGAAATTCTGCGCATGCCAACCGAGTTGATCAACGAACTCAATGCAAAGGGGCTGGAGCAGAGCGAATTCACCACGCTGGATGCCTGCCTTCCAGAAACGGATGTACTTTATGTGACGCGGGTCCAGAAGGAACGTTTCACCGACGAGGCCGTATACGAGTCCGTCAAGGGCGCATATGTGATCGACCCCAAGGTATTAAAAGCTGCCAAGGAACGCATGATCGTGATGCACCCGCTGCCACGCGTCGGTGAAATCTCCATGGAAGTGGACGATGACCCGCGTGCGGCTTACTTCCGCCAGATGGAGTACGGGTTATATGTCCGTATGGCCCTGCTGGCGATGGTAATGGGTAAAGCCTAATGGAAACCTTCTTCTCATTTCTTGCCAAACGCGTGGACGATTGCTCCTCGCTGTTGTGCGTGGGGCTTGACCCGCATCCCTCCGACCTGCCGACTGCCACTGCCGAAGCCGCGCGTGATTTCTGCTTGAAGATCATAAAGGCGACCGCACCTTACGCAGCAGCCTTCAAGCCCAATGCAGCCTTCTTTGAATTGTATGGACCAGAAGGCTGGGCTGCATTGAAAGATGTCATCGAAGCGGTTCAAGCAGAGTCTCACCGGATGGGTTCGATGATCCCGGTCATCCTGGATGCCAAGCGCGGCGACATTGCCTCCACTGCCGAGGCATACGCCAGATCAGCATTTGAATCGCTCAAGGCGCATGCCATTACGCTGAGCCCCTTCCTTGGCAAGGATTCGATCGATCCATTCCTGGCTCATAAAGAAAAAGGTGTGTTCTTACTCTGTAAAACATCGAATCCGGGCGCGGCGGACCTGCAGGACTTGCATGTCACCGAAGAAGGTAAGCGCGCGGGCGAACAAACAAGTGTGCCCTTGTACATTCACATAGCCCGGCTTGCCCAAACCTGGAACACCGGCAATAACATCGGTCTGGTGGTCGGCGCTACGCAACTGGATGCGCTGGCACATGTGTGTGCAGCCGCACCCGACCTGTGGCTGCTTGTTCCGGGCGTGGGCGCCCAAGGTGGAGACCTGCAGGCTGCCCTCAACGCCGGGCTGCGGACGGACGGAAAAGGTATGCTTATCAATGTATCGAGAGCCATCTCCCGGGCGGAAAATCCGAGGTTGGCAGCAGCGATGTTGCGGGATGAAATGGCTCAGTTGATCATGGAGCGGACAAACGAAAGCAGTAAGACCACTTCCCCCTCAATAAACACTCCAACCTCCTCCAACGATATCCTCCCGTCCCAACAATCCGCTCTTGCTGATGATCTTCTTTCAGCCGGCTGTATCAAATTTGGCGAATTCACGCTCAAATCCGGGCTGAAATCGCCCATCTACATTGACTTGCGCCGTCTGGTCACCTATCCCGGGCTGCTGGCACAGGTGGCGAGCGGCTACCTGCCAGTTTTGGAGAAACTGAAGTTCGACCGCCTGGCAGGCCTGCCTTATGCCGCCATCCCTATTGTGACGGCGATCAGCTTGCAGGCCGGCTATCCGGTGATATACCCGCGCAAGGAAATCAAGGCTTATGGCACAAAAGCCGAGATCGAGGGGGAGTATGAGTCTGGAGAAACCGCTGTGGTGATTGATGACTTGACCACGACGGGTGGGAGTAAGTTCGAGGGGATCGAAAAGCTGACCAATGCCGGCCTGAAGGTTCAAGACGTGGTCGTGCTGATCGACCGCCAATCTGGGGCGAAGGAAGCCCTGGAAGAGGCCGGGATCCGCCTGCATGCGGTACTAACAATCGGTCAAATGCTGGATCATTGGGAGGCGGCGGGCAAGGTGGAGGCAGATAAAATAGCAGCTGCGCGCGCGTTCCTTAAAGCAAATCAATAGAATTGGTATCGTTTGATGTTATTCTCAAGACAGGAAAGAGAATAAAGTGTGGTACAACCACTGCAGAGGATTTTCCTGCTCGAGGAACACGAAATGAAAAAAACAGCGTTCGAACTTATGGTAGACAAAGCTTTTTGGGGTCTGGAGGCGAAATACGGGTTTAAGAAAACCGAAACCAGATTTAGCAATCGCTTATGCACTGTTCAATTCCGAAATGCAACCACGGAAGTTATTCTAAATTATGAACTTGGAACTGCACCCTGGCTGGAGATTTCTGAAATACAAAATCCCGATAACAAGTCCACGCTTGGATGGCTGCTGGTGGAACTGGGATTAGACCAGGCCCCAAAACCGGAACAAGCTTTTCGACCGAACACATTAAGCGAGGGCACACTCGAACCCACCCTGCAAAAATTGGGGCAGCAGGTTTTGGACTTTGGTGCAGAGCTCTTAAAAGGCGATTTTACAATCATGCCGAAGTTGCAGGCGCGTGCCAAGAAATACGATTTGGAATGCCAACGCTATCTTTCCATCCATAAATCTTAAGAACAAGGGAAAGGGGATAGAGGCAGCTTTGCGACCACCCGCTTCCCTGTCTCTCCCGATTATTGAGGATTTGCAATCAGGCATGTACCCGCTCTTCCGCCCGCTGCTCTTCAAGCTCGATCCTGAAAATGCCCACCGCATAACGCTGCAACTGATCCGGCTTGCAGGCATTCTGCCCCCCTCGCGCTGGTTTTTACAGTCCCTGTTCGCCGTGCCTGAAAAGCCGGTGGAATTACTAGGGCTGAAGTTCAAGAACGCCGTTGGACTGGCAGCCGGTTACGACAAAGATGGCATCGCGGTAGAAGGACTGGCGACACTCGGTTTTGGCCATCTAGAAATCGGGACAGTTACACCGCGTCCCCAGCCGGGCAACCCAAGGCCGCGCGTTTTCCGGCTGGTCGAGGATCAAGCGGTGATTAACCGGATGGGATTTCCCGGCCAGGGGGCTAGGTTTGCGGCAGTACATTTGCAAAGAGCCTTGAAAGGGCAACCAACCCAGGATGGATCCAGGAAAAGGGATTTCCCATTCATTGGGGTAAATCTTGGCAAGAATAAAGATACGACCCTTGAGGAAGCCGCCAAAGATTATGTTTCCCTGATGAGGTCCTTCTCTGCTTTGGCGGACTACCTTGCCATAAATATATCCTCACCCAATACGGCCGGATTGCGCCGCTTACAAGGGCGGGATATGCTCGAAAACCTGCTCAATACGATTGCCAGTGAGCGACGGGTGAATGCGCTACCTTCCGGGCGGCACATACCGATCCTCGTCAAACTCGCCCCGGACCTTTCGGAGGAGGAACTCGACGATGCCCTGGATGTCATTCTACGCAATGGAATGGATGGCGTCATTGCCACCAATACCACAATCGAACGGACAGGATTGCGCTCACAGCATCAGGGTGAAACCGGTGGGTTAAGCGGCAGCCCGTTACGGCATCGCAGTGAAGCGGTGCTGGCGCAAGTGCTGAAGAGACTAGACGGCCGCATCCCGGTTGTCAGTGCCGGCGGGATCATGTCCCCGGAAGATGCCAAACGCCGCCTGGAAATGGGAGCGGCGTTGGTGCAGGTTTATACCGGCCTGGTCTATGCCGGGCCGGGGCTGGTACAAAAAATAATCCGGGCAGTTTAACTGCCCGGAGGTTAGTTATTTGGCCGGACGGAGGGCCGGATCCGGGTGGTCAGCCGGTCTGGAAAACGTGCCAGCGGGCGAAGGCAGCGGGGTATACTTTGCGCCCGTTCCGATGCTACCATACGGGACATAGAACATTTGCGTCCGGGCATTAATTCCCTGCGTGATATCCTGATAAGCAAACAGGATATAGGAACCGTCCGGGCTCCAGCGCGCATCGGTATAACAGCAGGTGGTCCCCATTGGATCGATCAAATTCGCAGGGCTTTTCGTCTCCATGCTGTACGTGTACAGATAGCCGAATTGATAACGGATGACACTATTAAGCAGGAATAACGACTTACCATCCCAATCGAAGGAAGGGATGAGCGTATTCTGGCCACTTAGAGTCCCATAGCCCTTCATGGTAAAGCGTGCCCCAGGGAAGTTATCCAATAAAGGCGGCGTGGTATTGAGACCAGGCGTGGGACTGGTTGTCGGCAGAGGAGTTCCTGGCAGATTTCTAGGCGGGCAGGGTGTGGCATCCGTGCAGTTGGATATATCGAAGACATCTATTAAATCCAACTGTTTGCTGCCGCTGGGGCTGAGAGTGTCAATTGCAATCTTCTTCCCGTCGCTTGACCAAAGGACATCCTTGGAGGGAGCCTGATGGGCGCCGCCATATATCAAGCTGCCATTCATCGCCTCCAAATCGCTATGGTTGTGAGCACTCTTTAGTGCAGCCAGGTCGAAAGGTACCACATAGACTATGTGGTTGAGGCTGATGGCCACCTGCGAATCGTCCGGTGAAACCTTGAAAGCATCCAAATAATTCGCATCATAGAAACAAGTAACCTGGGAATTAACTCCTTCCGGAACCGTCACGAAATTGACGCATTTACCACTGATATAGAACAAGCTCTGGCCATCCGGGGACCACTGCAGACCAGACTTTACCGCAGCATCCTTGGTAAGCTGGCGCGGGTCACTGCCATCTGTGTTTATCAACCAGATATCATTATTACTCAGGAAAGCAATCAAATCGGCGCCGCCGAGAGTGGACAGGCTGGGGACGGTGGCGGTGATGCCGGCAGCCGGAATATTTGTGGCAGCAGATGTTTCTGTTGTGGCAGGTGTTTCAGTGGTGGAAGGTGTATTGCTGCCAAGTGGAAGAACAACCGGAGCGCCGGTTGCGCTGGGGACCGAAACCGGCGGAAGTGTGGAGGATTGTGTGACCAGTTGTGGATTGGTGGGAATGGGGACGGACAGAAAAGGAATTCTATCTCTAAAAATAAAACCTCCGCCGACAACTGCAATGCACAGAACAAGGATGATCCCGCCCACGCCAATCCAAAGCCACGTCTTCTTCTTTGGTAGACCCAGGGCCTGTACCGGCTCTTTGCTCCCAGATGGTTGTTTGGGATGGGCAATGATTGTGCCCTCAAGAGTTTGAACGGGATGCTTACCGGAAGCAATTGTCCCGGGCATGGCCACCACGGTAGCGTCAGATGTTCCCAGGTTCAAGGTTTCTCCACTGGCGACCTTGTTCAAGGCATCGGCCAGAGACCGGACATTCTGAAAACGCTCATTCCGATCCTTGGCCATGGCTTTCTCGATGATAAACTCGATATCCGGCGGCAGGTCAGGTTTGATATCCAGAATGTGAGGAACCGGGTCAGTGATGTGCTTAACGACCACGCTCATGGGCGTATCCCCGTGGTACGGCTGCTGGCCGGTCAACAACTCGAACAGGATAACACCCAATCCATAGATGTCGCTGCGGCCATCAATGCCTTCCCCTTGAGCCTGTTCCGGACTCATATACGCAGGAGTACCGACAATGGCACTTCCCGTGACATTGGTCTGTGTATCGGAGAGTTTGGCAATCCCGAAATCAGAAATGTAGGGTTCGTTAAATTGATCGAATAGGATGTTACCAGGTTTCAAGTCACGGTGGATGATGCCCTTGGTGTGCGCATCATCCAGCGCAGGGGCTATATGCGCCAGAATGCGGGTGACTTCCTGGAGGGCCATCGGTCCATTTTTCATTCTGTCCGAGAGCGAGCCACCGGTCATGTAACGCATGACAAAGTAAGGTTGCCCATCCTCCTCGCCGAAGTCGTAGACAGGCACAATGGCCGGGTGTTCGAGCATGGCGATGGTCTTGGCTTCGCGGTCAAAGCGGGTCCGGAACTGTAAATCGTGGAGCATCTCACGCGGCAGGACCTTGAGTGCGACCTCGCGCTCGAAACGCGGGTCGTAAGCATGATAGACGGTGGCCATGCCGCCCCGGCCGATTTCGGCCTTGATCTCATAACGTCCGAACTTTTGTGTCTCCATTGACTCTATAGCTCCTTGGGCGGATTGGTAACCTCGCCTGTGCTTGATGACGCTTTGTTGACAGGATAATGGTTCGCCTATTCACGCGATTCCTTGTAGTATAGCAATGGATAAGAGGAAAAGCAAGAATTTGGTATAATTTCCTTGTTGCCCCAGTAGCTCAAATGGACAGAGCAGAGCACTCCTAAGGCTAAGGTTGTGGGTTCAATTCCCGCCTGGGGCACAGAAATTAGACAATACCAGTCAGAATTTCTTGAGTGTTGAGGAATTTCTGATTGGTTTGCGTTTTGAACAGAAGGGAAAAATGGATGAGCAACAAGCTGATTAGCATGGCCTAAGCTCTTAGCCATGTTCATTTTTTCAAACTGTACCATTGTAGATTCACCAGGGAAGAATGAGTTGTGAGGCCTGTGCTTTTCTACTGGTATTGTGCTGAGGTGACAGCGTGATCATCATTCCTGGGGGGCACGTCAGAAAACTACCTCTTGAACTTCCAGTCAGTAAATTGTTATTGGCGTATTCTAAGATAACCGTTTAAATAGTGTTTCAGCGGTGCCTCGATTTATTACAAATCGCTGCTCATTGCTCAATGGATAACGTTCAATTTCATTATTGAATAAATTTACCGCCGCTTTTGGAGCAAATGGCCAGTCACTCCCGTAGGTAATATGGTCAGGGCCCACTAGAGAAAGAAGGCTGGGGAAAACTGTTGGACTTGCAGATAGTGCAGTGTCATAATAAAACTTACGAAAGACACTTAACTCCTTATTTAGTTCCCGGTCTTGATTGAGCCCAATTGAGATGCGCTTTACGAAGTTAGCGCGTTGAAGCTTTGGTAATAACAGACGATATGCGGCATATGGAACAAAACCGCCCGCATGTGCCAGGATCATTTTTATATCAGGATACCTGTCCATTGCTCCTGATAGCACCAAATTTACTACCGCTCTGGTAGTGTCAAGTAGAAAATCTGCTGCAAACGCCGGTATGCCATGTATCGTTGGCCCGGGCAACTCGCCTGGATGAACGAATACGACAGCCTTTCTTCGGTTTAACTCCACCATTAGCGGTTCAAATGTTTTGTTTCCCAAATAGATGCCACGCGAGTTCGCCAGCAAGATGACGCCATCAGTATGTAATTCATCCAATGCATAATTAAGCTCATTGATTGATCCTTCCACATCTGGCAAGGTTAAGGTTGCAAAAAAGCCGAACCGGCTTGGGTTTGATTGGACCACCTCAGCAGCATATTCGTTGACCTCACGGGCTTTTGTTCTGGCAACTGCATGGTCGCCAAGATTGACTCCCGGGTCTGATACAGACAGAATTCCGGTTTGAATGCCATGCTTATCCATCATTTTAAGCGCCGCGGTTTTTGACCACTTCGGCAGATCAACATCACCGGGCCTGATTCCTTGATCGGCCAGCCATTTGGCGTAGCTGGGAGGAATGTAATGTTGATGTGTATCAATTCTGTTTGTTTCAGTCATATGAATATCCTCATAACAAATATTTTCAATTGCTGTTTATAACATATGGAAGTAAGAGCAGATTAACAGCGAGTGTGTGGTATCGAAAGGTATCAGTGCTTATCGTTTGGCATAATAGCTCCAAGTGCCTCCCAACGTTTTGGAGCCCGCAGCGTTTTGCCCTTGATCAGGCTGGCGGCCCATGCCCCCAGTACGATCCCATTTTTGCCAAGCGGCCACTGGATAGCCCCGCCAGTTGCACCTAGCGGAACAATCACTTTCGCAATATTCTTGGGATGATGAACGAGCAGGTTGTAATTTTTTACTGCCAGTCGCTCGATATTTAATGCCACAATCTTGGCGTGCGCGTCGGCAGTTGTAATCAGTTTGGGTTCGCCCATATTGACAATATCTCCGATTGCAAAGATATTTTTATACCCTTGCACTTGCAAATGGCTGTTGACTTTGACTTGTTTGCGCTCATCAAGAATATTGCCAAGATGAAGGTACTGGGTGTTAAGTTGCATCCCAAAGCAGATCAAGTGAATATCTGCCTGGATTTGTGTGCCTTTTTCAGTTAGGAAAGTTTGCAGGGGCGGTTGCTCAGGCGATGTGACGTTTGTGGCGGCAGGCATTTTTACTAACTTTTCCCCAAATAAAACCCTGACACCGAGTTGTTGCAATCCTTTATACAGGCGTTCTCCCAATTTGGGATTAAAAGCGGGCATTAACCGATCACCAGGATCTACGAGTGTCACCGGTTTACCTGGATGCAGGCTGGCAATTTCTCCAGCAAGTTCAATGCCGACCGGTCCAGCACCGATCAGCAGAATACTTTTGGCCTGCTCGATGCGCTCATTCACAATTCGTACCGCCGTTTCCGCTTCTGCAACCTTGTCAGATGCCATCTTGGCTGGGAACGGATAGCTTGATCCGGTTGCTAAAACAAGGTGGTCAAATTTCAATCGCTGCCCATCTTCTAATACCACATCTTCAGGATTCACTTCCACAACTTTGCCGTTTAGAATCCTGCCATGTTCCAGAAGATGATCGTAGGGAATGAATAACTTTCGTAACCAACGGGCATCAACCGCTGCGCGGAGCGATCCTGAGTTATGAAAGAAGCGCTCCCGTTTCTCGATGAGCGTCACATTAAAATTCTTATCGAGCGCTTTTGCCACTGCGGTACCAGCATAGCCACCGCCAATAATAACTATTTCCATATATCTCTCCTTCTTGAATGAATTGTTTACTTGAAACTGAGGCATCTTTCTCCTGATTCGGAGAATTTTTGCTTCTTGTCGTAATTAGTACAGCCATATACTATTCAGGCCGTTCTTGTACCTCACCTATTGAAACCAAGATAAGAAGCCCTCCGATAATCGCCAGGTTTTTCATGAAATGTACTAATTGGTTTTGCTTTTCTGTGTCGATCGCTGCCCAAAAATTGTGAAATATAATACTGGTTGGAATAATAAACAATCATTATGAGGGCTGTTCTATTTGAATAGAAATCGGTAAGTATGGAAATGCCGCCTGCCAGTTCAATTAAAGTGGCAAACGCGACTCCGAGACTGGGAAAGGGTAGTTTCTTGGATGATGCATATGCAACCATCATCTTATTGCGTGTAATTTTGGCTAATCCGCTCAACAGAAAAAATATACTGAATACTACCCGACCCACAACTAGTATAGCAGTCGTTGAAATTTTTATCACAAACTACTCTTTTATAAATTTGATCGTTTCACGCTGCTTGAATCCTTTTTTTCAAGGCGCAGCATTGAATAGGTCCACATGGCAGTTGCAATGTCTATCGCTGGGATGATAAGAATGATGGGCTCAACCATCTTTAGCGCTACCAGCACGCCCAGGAAAACAAGAAAAGTGGGGCGACCGTAAACAGTAGTAACGATAAATGCTTTCGCTTCGCTGCGTCCTGCAACGATGTAATAAATGCCCAGCCATATACCAAACCAGCCTAAAATGTGAATCCATACCTCGCTGGTGGTTCTCATCCCCATCAATTGCAAAACAAAGCTAGGAATTAACAAAAACGCTGCGCCTAAAACAACGATATAAATACCATACAAGAATACGCTATTGGCGCTTGGGCTTAATCTCTTCATATGTTCTTTGGGGGTTTCAGAAACCTTCTTGATTTGGTTCATTGGCTTTTTCCTTATTTTACTTGCGTTATATTATTTACGCGTGTATAATAACTAAGATGATAAATTATGTCAAGAATCAATTTTCTTGGCTGTAAACTAATTGACACAGGAGCCAATATGTCTGCCAAACCGAGTACAGATATTCGCGCACAGCGCACTCGCCGATGGTTGCAGGAAGCATTAAAGCAACTGATGAAGGAGAAACCGTTTCGGGATATTCAGATCACCGAAATTGCTGACCGTGCGCAAGTAGCCCGCCCCACGTTTTATTTGCATTACCATTCCAAAGCGGAACTGTTGCTTAGCCAGGTGGATGTTGTATTTGCAGAGTTCCTCAACGAGCTATCCGACACGATTGCAAAAGGAAATTATGACCGCCAAGAGTATAGTATTCTAATTTTCCAATACTGGGAGCGAAATGCCGAGACTTTGCGAATGGTTATTCAGGCGGACCTTCATGAGGCATTCAGGGAACGCCTGCGGAAGTATTTTTCAAAGGCGATAAAACAGTTAACCGCTCACAGTGAAAAACCTATAGCAGATGAACAAACCTTAGAATTTATCGTTGACTTTGAATCCGGGGGAGCATACCAGCTTTTAACCCAATGGATTACCCGCGGGATGCCTTACTCTGCCAAGCAGATGGGATCACTCTTTTATCAATTAGCCGCTGCAGGTCAAAACGCTAGGATTGCTCAATAAGCGAAACATTATTTGCCCCCAAGCAAATCCTAACCGCTGTGACTTTAAGTTGTTGTGAAATCAAGACAAAAATCCACTGATAAGGATTATAGAAAAATGGGCCCGGCAGGATTCGGACCTGCAACCAAGCGATTATGAATCCATCGGTAGGGCAATATCTTAAAATAGGTAACGCCAATATTGCTTGACGAATCAAACAATTCCAAGCATATTCTGCAACAAGGCAATGCTGCTAATCCGTATTTTCCCCTAAAGTAGGGAAGGGTGCGGATCAGAACAGATCCTGTTTGGGGCACAGA
Source organism: uncultured Chloroflexia bacterium (assembly GCA_963772245.1). Classification (GTDB taxonomy): domain Bacteria; phylum Chloroflexota; class Anaerolineae; order Anaerolineales; family Villigracilaceae; genus UBA877. The sequence goes on from CAVYWB010000005.1 coordinate 851,008, forward strand.
AAATGAAAGAAACCAGCCAAGAATCCTTGGAGGTCGAGTAATTTCTGGCTGGTTTGCGTTTTGAACAAGGGATTAATTGGATGAACTGCGATTTGACCCTGGCTAATGCAGCAACTGTAAAGAAAAATGTCTTCCCATTGTTATAATTGTTTATATGGTTTACACTTATCAGGCAAATCATCACTGAAATGATATGATTCAAACTCTATACGCCAAATATGTTGGTAAGGATTTCCCGCTGGAAATGAATACTCCCCCCGTCAATTCTATGGGGTGAGGCTAAATTCATGTCTGAACATCCCCGTTTCTGAATGGAGTAGTGCCTGGTAATTCTAAAAAATTAGACCTTTGAACAAACCAGTCGCTAGTCAGCTTTACGGGCATTTTTTATTCTTATCCAAGGTCAACCCATCTTAACCGGTTTCACACAATTTGGAGGTCAAAAATGTCAGATTATGTACTAAGTTGTTGTTCCACGGCGGACATGCCTCTTGAATACTTCCTGAAGAGGAACGTCCCATTTGCCGTATATCATTTCAACATGGATGGGAAGGAATACCCGGATGATCTGGGGCAAACCATGTCTTTTGAAGAATTTTACAGGAGGATCGCGGCTGGGGCATTGCCGACGACTTCACAAGTGAATGTTGGTCAGTTTGTTGAGTTTTTTGAACCGTATTTGGAAGAAGGTAAAGACATCCTACACATCTCTCTGTCCTCAGGTTTATCAGGGACATATAATTCAGCCGCATTGGCGCGCGAACAATTGTTGCAGAAATATCCCAACAGAAGATTACTTCTAGTCGATTCTCTGGGAGCCTCCTCCGGCTACGGATTGCTGGTTGACATGGCGGCAGACCTACGCGATGATGGGAGATCAATCGAAAACCTGCAGGCATGGGTAGAGGCGAATAAGCTTAACATTCATCACTGGTTCTTCTCGACTGATCTGACTCACTACAAGCGAGGTGGTCGAATATCTGCCACATCGGCCATGGTAGGAGGCTTGCTAAACATTTGTCCTTTAATGAATATGAACAGCGAGGGAAAATTAATTCCTCGAGAGAAAATTCGCGGTAAAGGACATGTCGTGAACGCGATCGTCAAAAAGATGGAGGAACATGCCCAAAAAGGACTGGATTATTCTGGTAAATGCTTTATCTCCAATTCGGTCTGTCATGAGGATGCGCGTAAAGTTGCTGATCTGGTGGAAGAAAAATTTCCCCATCTCTCCGGAAAGGTTCTGATCAACAGCATTGGCACAGTAATCGGTTCGCACACCGGTCCAGGCACGGTTGCTTTATTCTTTATGGGTGACGAACGCGTTAATTAACTCCTATATCACGTGCACTCCTGCCGCGGTACTAATAGAGATGCCCTTTGGTTTTTTTATGCAGAGATAGAAAAAATCGTGATTGAATATCCATTACGATGTGGTCAATCAAGATTGACAAGATCATCTTTATTTCTAAACTGGTCGGCTTTGAGACCCAGCTTTACGTTGATTTTCGGGAAAGATGCGGTTCGGAATAGATTCCGTTTGGAGCACCAATAAGAAAAATTATAATGTGGTTTTAATGGAAAGGCCTTGCTTTTTTTTTGATAATCATGTAATATATACTCACGAACGGTTGGATGCCCCCCTCATCCAGCCGTTCGTGCTTTTTATTTATTCTCCTGCCATAAGATGGGAGTTTTGTTTTTTTATAACCAGGTTTCCAGCAAAGATATAAACAAGGGTTGGACTATAATTGAGTGTGTCCAACCCTTACTCCTTTCCTGGAGGCCAACCCATGACTCTAGATGTTTCCGCCGTCCGAAACCAATTCCCTTCCCTGAACAGGCCGGATGTTTTCTTTGATAATCCCGGCGGAACCCAAATTGCACGTCAATCGATTGAGCGTGTGGACAGGTATCTACTGGAAAGCAACGCCAATCACCAGGGAACGTTCGCAACCAGTATGGCATCGGATGCCATACTGGATGAGGCCCACCGTGCCATGGCGGATTTCTATCATGCTGCCAGTCCGGAAGAGATCGTTTTTGGCAACAATATGACCACACTCACCTTGCATATCAGCCGCTCGATTTCACGCGACTGGCGGGCAGGCGATGAAATCGTGGTGACCCGGCTCGACCACGATGCAAACGTAACCCCCTGGGTACTGGCAGCGCAGGATCGGAGATGCAAGGTTTCCTGGGTGGACTTCAACATGGAAGATGGAACCCTGAATTTGGATCAATTGGAAAAAGCCCTGGAACACAAGCCGCGCCTGCTGGCGGTGGGATATGCTTCCAACTCATTGGGAACCATCAACCCGGTTGAAAAAATAATCAAAATGGCACATGCGGTTCGTACACAAGTTTATATTGATGCCGTTCAATACGCTCCACATGGGTCCATCGACGTGCAAGAATTGGATTGTGATTTTCTGATTTCCTCGTCCTATAAATTTTTTGGAACCCATGCAGGCATCCTGTATGGAAAGCGGGCACACATGGAAAAGCTGTTCGCTTATAAAGTCCGTCCAGCCACGAACCACTTACCGGGGAAGTGGGAAACCGGCACACAAAATCACGAAGGGATCGCGGGTGTGCTTGGAGCGATTGAATATTTCGAATGGGTCGGGAAAGAATTTGGAGGAAGACAATCAGAAGGGTTGGCAAGGCCAGACATCTTGGGCCGCCGAGCCCGGCTCCAGCAGGCCATGCTTGCCATTCATGCTCATGAGCTCGATCTCAGCCGGGCGTTGCTTGAAGCTCTGCAGTCCGTTCCCGGCATAACCATTTATGGTCTGAAGGATATCCAGCGGTTGGAGGAACGCGTGCCGACGTTTTCTTTTCGCATGAAGGACCTGACGCCGCGCAGCCTCGCCGAAGGACTGGCCCAGCAGGGGTTATACGTATGGGATGGAAATTACTATGCGCTGAATGTAACCGAGCAGCTTGGATTGGAAAATTCGGGCGGTATGGTTCGAGTGGGAGCGGTCCATTACAACACTCTGCAGGAAGTGGACCGGCTGAAAAACGCGTTGAACCATATCGGCAAGGAGAACATATATGGAAAATTCACCGCCTCCTGAATCGCCGCAGTGGGGTTCCACGGCCAAACTTGTGGCATCCCTGACCATTGTGATCATTCTGGGCGCACTTGTGGCGCGTTTTCAAGCCATCATCGGCCCGGTATCGATGGCATTTGTGCTTGCCTATCTATTACATCCAGTGATCGGGTTCCTGGAAAAAAGATTGCACCTTTCCTGGGGATTGGGGGTAAGTCTAATTTACATTCTTATTATTTTAATCCTGCTTTCTTTGATCACCTGGGGCGGGGTGGGGCTAGTCGGGCAGATCCAGAACTTGATTGGGGCTGTTCAAAACTATATCAATGGATTGCCCGATTTCATTGCGAGCCTTTCCCACAAAGTAGTCATGCTGGGACCTTTCCGGTTCGACTTCTCGACCTTTGACTGGTCGATCATCGGGCAACAAATCCTGTCCTACGTTCAGCCAGCCCTGGGTAACCTGGGTGGGCTGGTCGGGACTCTGGCCGGAGGTGCGGCCACCACGCTCGGTTGGACGGTATTTATCGTGGTGGTCTCATTCTTTCTTCTTTTGGAAAGCGGCGGGATGCGCCATGGCATCCTGCATTTCGACATTCCGGGCTATACCAGGGATATCCAAAAGATCGGCCGGCGACTGGGACGCATCTGGAACGCTTTCCTACGCGGCCAGGTCATCATTTTTTTCTCCAAAGTTATCACTTACACGATCTTAATGAGCATCCTGGGGGTCCATTACGCTTTCCCGATCGCCTTGATCGGGGGGTTCGCCGGCTTCCTACCTTACGTAGGAGCGGCCATCAATTACATCATTATCGGCCTGGTCACCTATTTCCAGGGTGCCAACCCCTATGGTTTTGCGCCGCTGACTTATACCATCGTTGCTATTGTTGTTGCCCTATTGATCGACCAGGTGCACGACAACCTGGTGTCGCCGCGCCTGATGGGACAAACGCTAAAAGTCCATCCGGCTTTTGTGCTGATTGCGGCTTTCATCTCATTCAACCTGCTTGGCATCCTGGGGATTGTCGTCGCGGCGCCCTTGCTGGCGACATTGCAATTGTTTGGCCGGTATGCCATGCGCAAGATGCTTGACGAAGAGCCATGGCCGGCCTCTGAAGAAAGCCTGCCTCCACTTCCAATGGCACATCCTTTGCAAAGGGTGCGCGCCTGGCTGGAGAAGCGCAAACTCATTCGTCCGAAAGCCGGGAAAAAGCCACCTGAAATCGGTGGCAGCGTATAGGCAGACAATCCTTCCGACTGGTGTCTGAAAGCATTCTTTAAGATTCAATTCAAACAATATGTCCGTATACTGGAATATCCAAAAGGAGAATACTCATGCCAAAGAATGAAACTGAACCCAAGACCGAAACCCTGGCCGAAACCGAGAGCTATCTGGCCTGGAAGGCCGAAGAACCGGATGGCGAAACCACCTACCACCTGGAGCTCAACAACGTTACGATGCACTTTTTCAAGGAAGAGTGGGACGAATTTCTCGAACTGGTTCGCAACCTGAAATAGTCCCCCGATAGACTCAATGAACCATAAAAACGCCATTACTGACATCCAGGGGATTGAAGTCGGCCAGTCCCAGGACGATGAGGCTCTGACCGGCTGCACGGTCATTCTCTGCCGCAAGGGAGCGGTAGGCGGAGTGGATGTACGCGGCAGCGCTCCCGGCACGCGCGAGACCGATCTGCTGAACCCGATCAACCTGGTGGAAAAAGTCCACGCGGTGGTGCTGGCAGGCGGCTCGGCTTTCGGCCTGGATGCCGCCTCGGGAGTCATGAAATACCTGGCGGAGCAGAAGATCGGTTACGGGGTGGGGGCAAAGCGGGTCCCGATCGTCCCGGCCGCCATCCTGTTCGACCTGGACCTGGGCAAATCCTCCCACCACCCGGACGCGGAAATGGGTTACACCGCAGCCTGCTCGGCTACGATCGGCCCGGTGGCGGAGGGTAACGTTGGCGCGGGTACGGGCGCCTCGGTGGGCAAGATTTTCGGCATGGGCGGGGCGATGAAGTCCGGCCTGGGCACAGCCTGCCTGGAAATGGGCGGCGGGGTGCGGGTGGGCGCGATCGTGGCAGTCAACGCGTTCGGGGACGTGCTGGATCCCGGCGACGGGGCAGATCATCGCCGGGGCACGCCCCACCAGCCTTGGCCCGGTCAAACTGGGCGGGGCAGATGCTTTTGCCGATACGTTGAAGGTGATGCAAACCCTGGCCGGGCGGACAATCTTAAGCCTGGCCACGGGCGGTAATACCGTCATCGCAGTGGTGGCAACCAACGCCAGATTAGATAAAGCCCAGGTTACCAAAGTGGCCCAGATGGCGCAGGATGGGCTGGCGCGTACCATCCGCCCGGCGCACACCATGCTGGATGGCGATACGGTCTTTGCGCTCGCCACCGGACAGAGAAAAGCCGACGTGAGCAGCGTGGGGGCATATGCCGCCGAAGCGCTGGCGCAGGCAATCCTGAGGGCGGTAAGGGCGGCCAAACCGGCAGGTGGTCTGCCGGCAGCTGAAATATGATTTCAGCAACGAAATACCGTTAAATCCACGTTCCAGAAAATTCTCGCAACCAGGGTAAAAACCTGGCTCCGGCCGCGTTTGCTGGCCTTCTTTACGATCCTGACCGGCCTGTTGGGCATCTTTGGTGCATGGGTCGTTTATTACGGGACGGCGCTCAGCCCGTGGGGCGGATCGGATTCGGTCGAGTACCTGGTTTCGGCCCGGAATATGCTGCGGGGAATCGGGATCGGCTATTTTTCACCCAACGGCTTCTTCTACTGGATGAGCCTGCACCCACCTTTCTACCCGATCGTCCTGGGTGCAGTCAGCCTGCCCGGCCCGGACCTGATCAACGCCGCCCGCTGGCTGAACATCGTCTTGATGGCTTTGATCATCGTCATGGCCGGAATTCTTTTCATACGTCACAGCACTTTCCCGGCGTTTTCCATTCTGGCCGGCCTGCTGATCCTGGCTTTTCCACAGATGCTGGTGATGTCCACCGCGGTGATGTCGGAGCCCCTGTTCATCTGTCTGTGCATACTGAACGGCCTGCTCTTGATCCTGTATTTTCGCACACGCCACACGCGGTTCCTTTTATTGGCGGCGCTGGCCACCGGGCTGTCTGCGGTGGCACGCTACATCGGCATCTCCCTGATCGGCGCGGGTACGATCAGCGTTTTCTTATTCAGCCGGGAAAAATGGATCGACCGGGTCAAGAAATCCATTTTATACTTTGTGCTGGCCTGCCTGCCGCTGGCAGCCTGGTTTGGGTGGTCATATTTCGGAGCGAACCATTCGGTGGCCGGACGGACCAGCCTGGGACTGGGCGGAATCCTGGGCCGGCTGCAGCCGTTCCGCCTGGCGATGGTCAGCACTCTGTGGGGCTGGATGCCGCTGCAGGATAAACTCGCTGCCATTCCCTACCGGGAACAACTGGCATTCCTGGTACTGGTCGTGCTGGTAGCAACAATTCTGACAATTTTCGCTTACCGGCGATCTGTCCACCGGAGGGTTGTGCAGGAAACCCGCGGGGATCTGTATATCCTGGGAATTTTCGGAATTTTCTCACTGGCCTACATGGCCTTTCTGGCATTTACCACGGCCTTTACCTCGTTACCACCTGATATCGATGACAGGATGCTGCTGCCGTTATACGTCAGCAATGTCATCGCCTTGCTGGCGGCCTGCAGCCTGTGGGGGCAGACCTGGCTGGCCGGACGGTGGGGGTGGGTGAAAATCGTCCCGTGGCTGGTGGCAGCGCTATTCCTTTTCCAGTACATTCCTGAGAGCAGGGCCTTCATCTCCAGCCAGCACATCGACCCGGGTTTGCGGGGCTGGGAAAACAATGCCATTATGGAAGCGGTCGAGCAACTACCAAAGGACACACCAATCATTTCCACCAGGCCCAATATCCTGCTGCTCTGGGCAGACCGCCCGGCGTATCCATTTACGATGGACTTTTCCCAGGCGTTCCTGGCCCAGACCAGCCCATACGGATCGGACCCTCAGGACCCGCTGCAGAAAATATTCAGCCAGAAAGGCGCAGCGCTGGTGGATTTCAACGATATCTCGCCGCAGTTCCTTCAGAAATACGGTAAGGATTCCGCCGAGCGACTGGACCTGCTGATCAAAGGTCTGGTGGTGTACCGGCGAACCCTGGACGCGACGATATATTTCTATCCCAAATAGGAATGCGGTCATCAAACTTCATTAAGTAATACTCTGCTTTTCCCACCGGCGGAGTTTTGGGAAAGTCGCGGAGCGGTCTCATCAAAACATTTGACTCTCTGATGACTTTTCCCCCCCAGAATAATCTGATCAAAGGCTACCAAGTGGGACCTTTGGCGAACAATTTCATTAAAAACAACAATTTAAGAGGAGAATCGTGTTGATCGTCAAATACATTACTTTATTGTAATGTTTTACGACTTTCTCTTATCAGGATTTAATGTATAATGAAATCCCTTAAGATGAATCCTATGACTGAAAAATGGATTTTACTCGTTGACGATGAAGAGAGCATATTGGCTGTCATGATAGGCAGCCTGAATAAACTTGGCCAGGAATATCATGTGGTCACCGTAATGGATGGTCAAGCCGCTCTCGAGCGCTTCAAGCAGCGCCAGTTCGACCTGGTTGTCACGGACTATAAAATGCCGGGCATGGACGGTCTGCAATTATTGGAACAGATTTATTTGGTGCGGCCCGATACTCCCGTCATCTTGATAACAGCCTACCCCAATTCCAAATTAGAAGCTGAATCAAGGCGCTTGAATGCTTTTCGGTACCTGACCAAACCACTGAAGATGGAGTCCTTCCTCCAAATTGTCAAAGAGGCTGTTGGAACAAGCGATTTAAATCCGGATGGGGTACTCTCCCTCGGTGAGGATGATTTTCGTAAATTAAATCAAATTCTGCTTCAACTGGAAAATGATGTCAGCGCACGCTGCGTTTTTCTTACGGATGGCGAAGGAAGGACGATCACACGTGCAGGACATTACGAGAAACTCCCGATTTCACGAATAGCATCCCTTCTTAGCGGTAGTATTGCCACGCTGGCCGAGGCGGGTCGAACGATAGGAGACAATGAGACCGTAATCAACCTGGCATACTGTGAAGGCAAAAGTGACAACCTGTATGCAATCAATATCGGGTCGCAGTTTCTACTCATCCTTATCATTGACCGGGGACCTTCCAGCAGCCGTCTCGGGCTGGTATGGTATTATGCCCACCTTGCAGCGACCGCTCTTCTGGAGACCTTGAATAATGCCAAGTATTCGAACCCGGGGAACATGCTCGGCGAGGATTTTGAGCAGATCATTGACGGGGAATTTGATGAATTGTTTCACGAGGACAAGCCAGCAGATAAAGAAGAAGGACCTGCATCACCCATCGCCCCGGAAGATAAAAGCAACACCCCCGGCGCCGGAAAACCGGTGTTATTAAGTCTGGAAGATGCAAAACATGCAGGAATAATTCCACAACACTCCGGTGATGATATTTTTTCCATGCCGTTATAGGGAAATGAAAAGCCATGAGAAAATCAAGATCAGTGGTTCCTGATGAGCTACCCAGGGGATTAAGTCTCTCCGCCTCTCAAGACCAGATAATAAGCCATATTCTTAGCGACCTGTTGGAAAAATGCCCGGCCCAATTCATCCTGTTGGCAGAACTGAGCGGGCAAATCATATCCGTCCAGGGTGAAACTGGAAAAGCCGACCTGGTTGCATTGGGGGCGTTGGTTGCCGGTGACCTGGCGGCCAGCCAGGAGATCGCCCGCCTGACAGGCTTATATCAACATGCCCAATTAATCCTTAGAGAGGGCCCGGAAACAACCTCCTTCATTTCTGAAGCGGGCGACCGCATGGTCCTTCATATGAATATACACAAAGATGTGCCAATAGGGTGGGCACGCCTTATCATCCAGGTAACCTGTCGAAAATTAGCAGAGGTAACTTCCATGCCTCCGGTAGAGGGAAAAAAATTAGATTTGAACCTGAGCGAAGACAAACTAAACACTTTGATCGGTGATGGCCTTGATTCAATTTGGCATGAGTAGGCATGTATATTAATTGGCAATTGCGCGAACTAAATTTAAAAATCGTGTATTATGGTCCCGCTTCGAGTGGAAAGACCACCAACCTGGAACAAATCCACAGGCGCGTCGATGCTTCCCACCGCAGCGATCTGGTTTCCCTGAAAACGTACGAGGACCGCACTCTATTCTTCGATTTTCTGCAACTTGAATTGGGCAAGATCAGCGGGCTGACGCCAAAAATCCACCTCTACACAGTTCCCGGTCAAGTTCGTTATGAGGAAATCCGCAAGCTGGTCCTGCGTGGAGCAGATGGTGTGGTGTTTGTAGCCGACTCAACTCCGCTGCGTGCGCACGATAATATTATTGCCTGGCACGATATGATAACTCATTTGCGATCCAACAACTTATCCATGGAACACACCCCGGTCGTTCTGCAATGCAATAAACAGGATACACTAGGGGCCATGGCGCTGGTCGAGATCAAATATATGCTGCATGTTCAGGACCTTATGGGCTTCCCTGCCATCGCCGTGAACGGGGAAGGAGTATTGGATACACTGAAGGCAATAACGCGCAATGTCATTACCAAGGTGCAACACGAAACCGCTTATGCATAGGGTGAGGAAAAGGTGAGAAAATGGATCAAACATCGGGTTCAACCCAATTGAACGGCTTGTTAACGCAAATCAATACGGAAGGCAATTTCCCAATATCTGTATTGACAGATTTTCAAGGGCTTCCCATCGCATGGTCTGCCTCGAATGGAATGGATCCTGAGCGACAATCTGCAGTCGTAGCTTTTATCCAAAAGGCGGCTGCTCAAGTAAGCAACCAACTCGGGATGGCAGAAACGGAAGAAGTCTCATTTTATGATATCAATGGACAGCATCTGGTGTGCCGTCCATTTCATGTTAATCAATATGGTTTGATTCTGGCAGTCATTGTTCCCTATCGATCTCACAGCTACCGGCGCGCAACGAACCACGCGTTAAGAGAAATCCGCAATATCTGGAAAACCTTCTGGGAGTAGGATTTATGGGAATGCAGGGAAATTTACTCGATATGGCAATCGCTGATTTGATCCAGCATAATTGCCAGGATCATAAAACGGCACAACTCAAGATCGATCATTCCGGCCGACAAGCCATCCTCTTCTTTGAAGATGGGAATATCTCCCATGCCATATTGGGCAACCAGACGGGCGAGGATGTGATCTATGAAATCCTTAAATGGGAAGAAGGCACTTTCGATCTGGAAACTGGCATTAAACCCCCCAGAACATCCATAACCCGCAGTTGGCCGGGGTTGCTAATGGAAGGCGCCCGACGCCTTGACGAGACGAAACATGCAGCCAGCTTGATCCCTTCCAATCAAAACGACCAAACGGAGGCACATACCATGGTAAATCTTAAAGATATGTTGAAGGAAATGAGCGGTGAGGTCACGGGCTATATCTCCGCCTCCCTGGTAGGCGTGGATGGACTCGTCCTCGCCACGGATATCAACGCCAGCGCTGAGGACCAGGAGATATTCGGCGCACAGATGACCACATTACTCAAATTGGTGAATGCTTCGGTGGATAAACTGGGAGCAGGCATTGTTGAGGACAACCTGACGACAACTGAAAATGCCTACCTGCTGATGCGTCTTCTGCCTGACAAACAATACTTTCTGATTTTGACCGCAAGCCGTAAAACCGGCAACCTGGGAAACATGCGCCTGATTACAAAAATATATTCCGAACGGTTTTCAAAAGCGATGGCCCTTTAACAACTCTTTTTCTTGGAAGGAATTTTCCTCCACTCCGTATACTCCGTGCAGAATTGCTTAAACAACAAATCCTATATCAACAGCCAATAAGGATAACGCCATGAACAAACTTGATCAACTCATCCTAAAATTCGGCAGCGAATTGGGCGCTGACTTTATCAGCACAGACATTGTGGGGATGGAGGATGGTCTCTCCATCTCTGGCAGTTCGATTGATCCAAATTTCAACACGCTGGATGCCTCGGCTCGCTTTTCCAAGGTAATGGAGTTGGCTGCCAAGGTGTGCAGCAAAGTTGGAATGGGCAAAGTGGAGGATAACCTGACCACTTCCGAGAAGGCCTATATCATTGCCCGTTTCATCGGTGACGGCTCCTATTACTGGGTTGTGGCTGTCAACCGAAACGCCACATTGGGATCCGTGCGGATGCTCATGAATGAATACGCAGCACAGCTTGCGTCAATCCTGCCTCATTAATTAATCATTGGATCGCTCAAGCAATAACATCCGGAATTTCACATTTTCAACGGATTCCAGCGAGGTAAAAGTCCGTAAACATTTCAAGCGGACACTCGAAATGGACGCCTCAAGTACGCAGAATATCTTAACTTTATGGACAACAGACCGGGGGCTTCCCGGTCCCATTACCTATTGACCTAGCGCAGGGGTAAGAGATAAGAACCCTTACAAGCTTGATACAGGCCTTGGAGGTTACAAGAAATGGAATTTACACGAAAAGAACTATACGAATTAATTAACCGATCAGGCCCGCTATGGTTGGCTGGGGCAGACCTGGAAGAGGCCAACCTAATCGGGGCTTCCCTGAAAAGGGCTAATCTTTACAATGCCAACCTACGCAAGACTGATTTACGATGGGCCATTCTGGAGGGCGCCACCCTGAACGCTGCCAACCTGACCAATGCTGACCTGCGAGAGGCCTTGTTGGGAACAGCCAAACTGGTAGGGGCTCATATGGGGGGAGCCAATCTCAGGAGAGCTGACCTGGGCGGGGCTAATCTACAAAAGGCCGACCTGAATCATGCTGATCTGAATTATGCCAACCTGACGGGTGCCGACTTGAAAGAGGCTGACCTGAGCGATGCGAACATGGGAGAGGCAAACCTGGGCATGTTGGCATACACGAGCGAGCCTACCTTCACGGGGGCGAAATATACCAAGAATACCATTTGGCCGGCCAGTTTTGACCCTGAGAAAGCCGGGGCAGTTTTAGTTACCAGTTAAATAACCCGACCACTTATCGCCGGGCAATTCACCAAACCGATTGAGTTCAATTAATGGGAAGAGCGAGGGAATATTTTATTTTGGCATGGAGGTCAAGCATAGATTACGCAGATATTTGGATTTTCGTTGGTTGACTTTCCCTTTATTGTTATCTATACTTACCTAACGCTTGCGCGTGCCTTTTCCTGTGCTTTCATCGGCTTTGATGGTGTGGTGATCGAACATTCTTTTCGTGCGAAACAAGGGAAAAAAGTGATCTTGTAGGCTGCCATCAGAGCAACACAACCTGTTGGGCAATTGGCAGGAGCACAAAACTCATTCACATCCACATAATTTCGGCAGGCGCGTGTCCCAACTGCAACAGGTTAGCCATGGTGCGCATGGACCGATCAACATGATGAAAGAACAATCGATAGCCGGCGCACAGGTAGTTTAATCCATCTGCCTCGGCAGAGCGGGTTCCTCCGCCCGGAACCCTCAGGAAGCGGTTGCGGGGGCATTCGCCGTGGCAGGCTAAGCGTACGTCACAGTTTAGGCAACAAGAAGGCAGCCGATCACGCTTATCCACTCCGAACCGGTGCTGGCGGGCCGAGCTGACCAGTTCGGTCATGGGTGTCTCCAGGATGTTACCCAGGCGATGATCGGATTCCACAAAGTGGTCACAGGAGTACAGATCACCATTATGCTCGAGGACGAGTGACAGGCCGCATGTATCCTGGAAGACGCACACATTCTCCGGTAAATGGCACCAGCTGGCCAATGCGGAATCGAAGATCTGGACGAACATGGTTCCGACATCGTGATGAACCCACTCCTCAAATACTTCGATCAGAAAGAGACCATATTGCCTGGATCTTACCGAGCGCCGGGTGACCTGGCTGCCTTCCCGCTCCGCAAGGGGCCGCTGTCCACCCGGCCATTCCCGTTTCTCTTCTTCCGCCGCCGTGCGGATCCTGGGCGCCAGCCGCTCCACAATAGGGATGAATTGAATATACCTGGCCTGTAGCTCGTCCCTGAAAAAACGATAAACCTCCAATGGATAAGGGGCATTGGCGGCATGCACCGCACAAAGGATGTTTGTGTCCACGGTATGCTTCTGCAACAGGTCCCAGGCGCGTTTCACCTGGTTGAAACTTCCCTGCCCGCCTTTATCCACCCGGTAGGTGTCGTGCAATTCTTGGGGGCCGTCCAGGCTCAGGCCAACGAGGAAGTTGTGCTCCTTGAAGAAGGCACACCATTCATCGTCAAGTATGGAGCCGTTGGTCTGAATGGTGTGAACCACATGCTGGCCTGGCTTTTTATACCTATTCGCCAGTTCCACCGAGCACCGGAAGAAATCCAGACCCATCAACGTCGGTTCGCCTCCCTGCCATGCCACGCTGACCTCCGGCGTCTGTTGCGACCTCAGCAATTGCTGGATATACGCTTCCATTACCGCATGGGACATGCGGAAGGAGCTGCCCAGGTAGAGCTGTTCTTTGCCCAGGTAGAAGCAGTATTCGCAGGCCAGGTTGCAAACCGCCCCGGTAGGCTTGGCCAGCAGGGAAAAGGCTGGCGGTGAAATGGTTTTCCTGGTTTTCATTTTGGATCTGTTATGCAAGCATCTATCGGGATCCGGGCTCTGGAGAGCTTAGGCTCCCTACAGCCAGCCGCGCAGATTGGCTTTCATTTCCCTCTCGAATGCCTGCAGCATGCTGGCCATCTCCGCAGCGCACTGCGGCTGCTCTTCGAGCAGGCTGTAGGATTCATTTGGATCCGTATCCAGATCGAACAGGAACGGGCCTTGCCTGGTGGGCCAGTAGGGTCCGATATCGGTCAGGGCGCGCCGACAATACTTCCAATGCTGGCAGCGTATGGCCACCGGCGTGCGGGTATCATAGTAAAAGATGGCCTCGTGCGGCGATGGCGCGGCCCCTTTCAGGAGCGGCAGGATGTTTTTACCATCAATGATGCGGTCCTGAGGGAGGGCAACACCCGCGATCTCCAGGCAAGTCGCGAAGATGTCAAAGTTCATGCTCAGCCCGGATATGGTTGTACCGGGCGGGATGACACCCGGCCAGCGGGCAATGAACGGCACGCGGAAGCCGCCCTCGAACCAGGTCAGCTTCCGGCCGCGCCGGTAACCCGGGTTGCCCTGCATCCACGGGCCGTGATCGACGCTGAAGATCACCAGCGTCCTGTCATCCAACCCCAATTTTTCAAGGGTATCCAGGATCTGGCCCACGCTCCAATCCAGTTCCTGGACCACGTCTCCATACAGCCCTGCGCGTGACTTCCCCCGGAAAGCCGGGGAAGGATGCACGGGAAAGTGCGGCATGGCATGTGCCAAGTAAAGGAAGAACGGATGATCCTGGTTGGACTGGATGAAGGCCTGCGCAGCGAGGGTGAAATCTCGGGTCAGGAAATCCTGGTCTGCCGGGGCGGGCAGCTCCACCTGGCGGTCGCGGTAGATGGCATAGGGCCGGTCGTCATTGCTCCATAGCGCACCGAAGAATGAGTCAAAGCCCCGGTCATTGGGCAGATGACCGGGCGTGCCGCCCAGGTGCCATTTCCCCACCAGACCAGTGTGGTAACCGCGCCTCTTTAACACCTCCGGCAGCATCACCTCATCCTCGGGGATACCCTGTACATTATAGGAATAGCGCCCCAGAACATCCATCACGATATTCAATGGATTGCCGGTGGAAAGCAAGGGTGTGCTGATAAGCGTGCGCACCGGGTAGCGTCCGGTCAGCAAACCAGCCCGGGAGGGGCTGCAGACCGAGGCAGTGGCATAAAAATCAGACAAGGAAACACCCCCGGCCTGCAGGCGTTCAAAGTTGGGGACGGCGATGGCAGGAGATTCCAGATCACCAATTCCAAGGTCATCGCACAGGATGATGATGATATTGGGCAATGTTTTCGGGTCAGGGCTGGGTGAAATGCCTGCCAGGTAGGTTTTAGCCCGGGCAGGTTGGAAATTCCGGCCGATGTGGTTGTAAATTTCCCTTCCGGCGATGCCTCCTACGACCAGCGCCCCTCCCAGGATGGCAGCATTGACCAGCAGGCCGCGCGCCTCGCCTCCACTCAGATCTAAACCCATGAGATAAGTAAGTGTCATCGTTCTGTCATTTCCAGCTCAATACTGGGAGCGACTCTGTGAATTTTTCCGTTTCACATAGACAAACTGGAATTACACAGGGATTCCGGCCGGATTATTTTTCCATCAGATTGGATCAATTCCCTTGCGGGCCTCCTGGACCCAGACAAGAACTTGTTTGATGCCAGCGGTGAGGGCGGGAAAATCGCGTGATTCGATCAACTGGTTGGAGATGAACTTGCTCCCCAGCCCGATGCAGGCTACACCGGCCTGGATCCAGGCAAAGATGTTCTCCTTATCTGGTGTTACCCCGCCGGTGGGCATCAGCCTCGCCCAGGGCATCGGCCCCTTCACAGCTTGGACGAAAGCCGGACCGCCGAGTTCGCCTGCCGGGAAGATCTTGCAAATCTCCACGCCCAGCTCTTCAGCATTGGAGATCTCACTGGCTGTGCCGCAACCGGGCGTATAGGGAATCTTGCGTCGGTTGCAGAGGCGCGCCACCTCCGGGTTGAGATTGGGGCCTACAATGAAATTTGCTCCCAGCTGGATATAAAGAGCGGCGGTGACTGGATCGATGATCGTCCCCGCGCCTAGAATAAGCCGGGTGTCTCCCTGGAAACGTTTCATCAGTTCGGCAAATATCAAATGAGCCCCGTCACCGCGATTGGTGAACTCGATACAGCGTGCCCCGCCATCCAGACAGGAACGGATGACCTGGGCAGCGATCTCAGGGTCAGCATGATAGAACAACGGAACGACACCGGTCTCGATCATGCTGGTGATGACTTTCAAACGGGAATATTTGGCCATGGGGAACTCCTTTCCATGCTTTATCTGCTGACACGCCCGGATGAATTCCCGGCTGCCAGTGCTTCCACCTCTGCCACGGTAACCAGGTTGTAATCGCCGAAGATGGAGTGCTTGAGAGCCGAAGCCGCCACGGCAAAATCCAGGATACGCTGGAGGTCATTACCGTACTGGTTCAGGCCGTATATAAGACCGGCAGCGAAACTGTCGCCAGCGCCGACGCGGTCGACGATATCAGGGATGTCGTAGGTTGGGGCAGTGTACAACCTGCCCGGCTGCCAGAGCGCCCCGCTCCAGGTGTTGTGGCTGGCCGAGAGCGAACCACGCAAGGTAATGGCGATCGTTGCCAGCCGTGGGAAACGATTCGCCAGTTGTTCGCAGACCGGGCCGTATTTCTCGGCTGCAACATTCCCGGCGGTCACATCGGTATCCGGGGCATTGATCCCGAAGATTTTTCCGGCATCCTCCTCGTTGGCCACTGCCAGATCACACAATGCAACCATTTCGCTCATCACTTCCCCGGCGGGTTTTCCCCATTTCCACAATTTGGCGCGGTAGTTCAAATCACAGGAAATCGTCAGGTCAAGCTGGCGGGCGGCTTTGACCGCTTCCAGGCAGACCGCCGCGGCCCCCTCTGAAACAGCCGGGGTGATGCCGGTCCAGTGGAACCAGCTCGCCCCTGCAAATATCTTTTTCCAGTCCAGCATGCCGCCCTGGAGTGTCGCGAAGGACGAACCGCTGCGGTCATAGACCACCTGGCTGCCGCGCTGGTCGGCGCCGTTCTCCAGAAAGTAGATGCCCAGCCGTTCGCCGCCGCGCAGGATATGCTCCGTACCGACCCTGTATTGGCGCAGGAACTGCAGGCAGGCCTCGCCCAGGTCGTTGGCCGGCATACGGGTGATAAAATCGGTCTTCAGTCCAAAGTTTGCCAGCGAGACGGCCACATTGGCCTCCCCGCCGCCGTATATCACTTCGAAGTTGCGCGTTTGGCCGAAACGCAGCCGTCCCGGCGGAGAGAGCCGCAGCATGATTTCGCCAAAGGTGACAACGTTAGTGTTCATGGAAGTATTACTCCTCCTTGATCTTCCCATCCCGCAGGGCGTCCCGGAAAATGGCCAGGGTCTCGGCTACGCCCTCCACCAATGGTGTAAAAACCATGGGGCCGATGGCCGTGATCAGGGCAAGGTTATCCACCTCGGGCGGGAAAGGCAGCGGTGTATCCTCGAAGGTGATCCGGCCGCGGGCGGATGGTTCCGCCTGTTCGATGGCAGAGATCACCTCCACTGTGCTGACTGAATCCCCGCCAATGTTGAAGACTTGTGCTCCAGTAAAATCCGTCCGGGCAGCCTGGATGAAAGCCCTGGCAGTGTCATCCGCATACTGGAAGCAATACCGCCCCCCGTAACTGATTTTGTACGGCTGTCCGGCGGCCACCGCCAGTATGGCCTTGGTGGGTGTGGAGGTCATGCCCTGATCACGCCCGGCACCGTAAACGACATAAGGCCGCAGGCCGATGCTGGAAACACCCTCGTCCCGGAAGTAAACCGCCGCAGTGCCCTCGTTGGCCTGCTTGTAAACTCCGTAATGGGAACGCGGTTTGAGCGGAGCGTCATGTGCAAGGGGTTCTTCGGGATACTCCTCACTGAGGCCGAACACGGCGGTGCTGCTGGCATACACCAGGTTCTTCAATCCATGGCGCTTGGCTGCTTCGAAGAGGTTGACCGTCCCGACCACGTTGACGCGCGCCCCGGCGACCGGGTCGGCCTTGCAGAAAGGAAGCTGGAGGGCCGCCAGGTGGATAATGCGGTTGGCACGGCTGGAGAGGAGGGCGTTCTCGACCGTGGCGAATTCTGAAACATCGCCCTGAATGAACTGGATACAGGCAATCTCCTCGTCCGTCATGATCAGTGACAGGCGGTGACGCTTTGTATCCAGGTCGAGGTTCGTCACTGCGACCCCTTCCCGCACCAAGTTACGCAGCACCCAGGCGCCGATACAGCCGGCTGCGCCAGTGACCAGAAAGCGTTCTTCGCTCATGTTGGCTCCTTTTCCTGTTATGGCGATCAGGGTTGTAAGACTTTGCAGCCTTACTTTGCCACCCAGCCGCAATCCACCAACCAGTCTGCTCCGGTGACGAAGGAGGCACCCTGGCTGGCCAGGAAGTAGATCGGCTCGGCGATCTCCGCTGGATCAGCCCAGCGCTTAAAGGCCTGTTCTGCCTCTCGTTCTTTTTTGACCTTGTCGAAGGGGACACCGGTGCGTTCCGACTCCAGATCGATATCGCCGCGCAGCATGGGGGTATCGACCGAGCCGGGACTGATCGAGTTGACCCGGATGTTGTAAGGCGCCAGTTCCCAGGCCAGGGCACGTGTCATGGCAATGATGGCGCCCTTGGTGGCACCATACATGACATGATCGGTCTGGCCAACATGCCCGGATACCGAGCCCATGTTGACGATCACGCCACTCATCTGCTTTTTCATGTAAGGCAGCACGTACTTGCACAGCAGGAAATGCCCGCCCAGGTTGACCTCGGTGGTGCGCCGGAACTCATCCCAGGTGATCTGGTCGAAAGGTTTGACCAGGACGATTCCGGCATTGTTGACCAGCACATCGATATGGTTGTATGTAACCCCTACTTCTTTGACACATGCTGCGACACGTTTCTCATCGGCCACATCACATTTCAAGAACAGCGCCTCACCGCCCATTTCCCGTATTTCTTCGGCGACCGCCTCGCCTTCGGGCAGGAGATCCAATCCGATCGCAGCGTGGTCGTGTTTCGCAAAGACTTGCATGCACGCCGCGCCGATACCCCGGGCCGAACCGGTGATGACGACGACTTTTTTATCGGCCATGGTTTCCTCCAGATCTTGCAGCCATAAATTACCTACCGATCAGCTTGCGTGCTTGCTTGATCGTCGCCAGTGGACGGCCCAAGGCACGCGCCATTTCAGCGGTCTCGCGCACCAGCGCAGGTGTGTCCACCAGCTTGCCGGTGTGGTCATAGGGCAGGTCCTCGGTCCCGACCCGCACATGGTCGCCGTTGAGGATGGCAGCGGTAATGATTTCGCGTTGCCCTTCGCCCATAATGCTCACATTGCATACGCAGCCTTCCGGCATCAACTTGCGGCGGTAGAGATATTCATCGAGCGTTGGCGGGCTCCAGGTGCCGCCCGGCCAGCCGAAGAACAGGGTGGTGACATACGGAGGCTTGAGCAGTTTCCTGCCGATCAGATATTTCAAATTCCAGATTGACCCGGCATGCCAGACTTCCCACTCCGGGATCACACCGTACTTTTGACACAGGCGGGCGTACTCGACCAGTTCATCCTTTGGATGCAATACGTTGAAGTCTGCCCCGACAAAAGCCTCATCATGGTGGTTGAGGATGATGGACATCATATCGGCATGTTCGGTGAAGGCGTCCATCCGGTCGGGGATGGACAGGCTGGACATGCCGCACTGGACAATGATGTCGCTTTTCGCGCGCACGGCGGCGATGGTTTCCTTCCATTTGCTTTCGGCATGGGTATGCAGGATGGTCGCTCCATTCTCATAACACAGGCGGGCTTGCCCTGCGATGGCTTCCGGTGTGCGCGGGTAGTCCACCTCCGGCTTTAGCCAGCAGATGTTGGGTGTAGCGATGATAATGAGCGGGTCCATGGGGAGTATCCTTTCCAAATGGAGTTGTGAATTCAGAATTGTACGCATTCACTATAGCACAATTAATCAGGGATGTACAAGCTAATAAGCTCCATTTGTGTTGTAGAACGGCGCATTTATAAAAAAAACCCGTTCACCTATTGCATGCGAATTTCCTTTGTGCTATAGTTTGACTTGTCCGACAAATGCATCGTCACCCGAAAGGACGGCCTATGGCAGAAAAAAAGGTTCGTGTTGGGCTGATCGGTCTAGGATCCATTTCGTACGCGCATGAAGCTGGATACTCGGAACTGGGGGAAGCATGTCAAATCGTCGCCTTGTGCGATATCAACGAAGAAGAAGTAAACAATCGCATCGGGATGTATGAGGGCGCTAAAGGCTACACCCACTACCGGGAGCTTCTGGATAACCCGGATGTTGACATGGTGGATATCACCGTACCTCACGTACTTCATTACGAGATTGCCAAGGCAGCCCTGGAGATGGGCAAACACGTGCTGGTGGAGAAGCCCATCACGGTCAAGTCGGAACAGGGCGAGGAACTGATCGCCCTTGCCAGGCGAAAAGGCCTCAAGTTCAGTGTGGCCGAAAACACCCATTTTGTCACCGCTTATCTGAAGGCGGAGGAGATCCTCAAGCAGAGCCTGCTTGGCGACATCTGGAGTGTGCGCACACTGATCGCCGGCAGCGAAGCCTACCGCATCAAGGATCCCAACCTGTGGCATGGCAAGGCACCCTACGGGGGGGTGATCCTGGATTCATCAGTGCACAACTTCTACCTGTTTAAGTGGCTGTTCGGCGGAGTGCGGGATGTAATGGGTTTTGCATCCAAGATCATTCCCGAGGGTGAGATGGAGGATAACGGCCTGATCCTGGGCCACCTGACCAACGGCGCCGAGTTCCAGCTCAATACCAGTTGTACCTTCGAGATCCCCTGGACAGAGCGGGTCGAGATCTACGGCAGCCGGGGCGGGATGATCATCGACCAGTTGGCCGACCCGGTGGTTAAGTATTACATGGGCTCGAACGATATCGATGGCAGCGTGGTTGAAGGTGTTTCGTTCGACCCGATGGCCTGGAAATTCAACTCGATGATCGCCGAGGTGGGTGATTTCGTGCATGCCGTAATAGAAGACCGCCCGCCGCGCATCGACCCGCAGGATGCGCTCTACGCCCTGAAAGCGGCCGAGGCGGTCGCCCGCTCCATTGAGACCGGGAAGCCAGTTGTGATGTAGGATCGGGTCTTGCCACTTTTGGTGATCTTTCCTGCTGCCCCCTGACAGTTCAAGGAGAGTAAATATGTCAGAAGTATCTTTTAAACCGGTCGGTCTCGACCGCGCACGCTTGATCACAATGATGAAAGAGCGCCAGCTGGATGGTCTCTTCCTATCCTCCCCTGAAAATGTCTTCTATACCACCGGTTACCCCTGCCTGCCTGGCAGCGGCAACCCGATCATCCACGCCCTGCGCAACATGGATCCTTATTTTGTTTACGTGGGTGGGGATGGACAGATCGTCCTGCTATGCTGGGGACCGGCAGCAATGGGCATCGAATACGGCGCCGAGGATGTGCGTATGTCCTTCACTGCCCAGATGGCGGCGGACGATCTGGCCGCCTTGATCGATGAGAAGCTCAAGCCGGGTTGCACCATCGGGGTGGAATCGACCTTCCCGTATTATGCGACGAGGCTGCTCGAGGAGCACGCCAAACCGGCGGATTTCCAGGTCATCGATGATTTGTTCTACGCTTTGCGCCTGATCAAATCCCCGGCGGAGATCGCGTTGATCCGCCAAAGTACACTGATCGTCGACCGGACTGTCATGGAGCTGGCGCAGAACCTGCGCCTGGGCATGGGCCGCCTGGAGCTGACCCGCGAGGCCAAGCGGCGCATGTTCCAGAATGGGGCGGATGGCGTGGACCACATTACGATGGCGTTCGGGACCGCCAATCCTGAGATCGCCCTCGATGAATCCCTGGAGAGAGATCAGATCATCACCCTGGACCTGGGCGCTGTCTACCAGGGGTACGTCTCTGATAATCGCCGCCTGGTATACACCGGGAAGGTGCCGGAGGCGCTCAAGGAATTACACAAAAAACTGTGCTGGGTGGTGGCGGAGATGGGCAAGACTCTGCGGCCAGACAAGACCTTCGCCGAGCTGCACGCCTATGCCTACGATTTGTATGCCCAGGCGGGCATCGACCCGATGTTTCTGCACGTCGGTCACAGCCTGGGGCTGCAGGTGGAGGAGCACTGGATCATGTCTGACGATCCAACCCCTGTTCAGGCAGGCATGGTGCTCAATATCGAGCTGTACTCTCCCAGCGAGGAGGGTGTGATGGTCGGCGATGAGGAAACTTTCCTGGTCACCGAAACGGGACCGGAGCAGCTCAGCACGTTGCCGGTGGATATCATCGAGAGGCAGTTCTAATGTCGCCGGAGAAGATCCGGGTGGGCATTCTGGGCGCAGGTCTCATTGCTCCCATCCATGCTGCCGGATTCCAGGAAATCCCCGACCTGGCGGAAGTTGTGGCGGTTTGCGATACGAATCTGGAAAATGCCGGGAACCTGGCTACCCTGTTCGATGCCAGAACATATTCCGATTACCGGGCACTGATCGCCGACCCGGAAGTTGACCTGGTTGACCTGCTGCTGCCGCATCATTTACATCGTGAGACTGCGCTGGCTGTTATCAATGCCGGGAAGCATCTGTTACTCGAGAAGCCTGTGGCGATCACGTACGGACAGTCCCTTGAGATTCTTAACGCCGCGCAGAAAGCCGGCATCCACTTTGGTGTGGCTGAAAATACCCGCTTCATTCGCGCCTACCTCGAAGCTGAGAAAATCATCCGCTCGGGAAAATTGGGCGAGATCAACCTGGTGCGCACTTTCCTGCCTGCCAACGAGCGGGTGCGCCTGTCGAGCGATGATTTCTGGGGCAAACAGGCCGCCTGCGGTGGCGGGACATTGATCAACTCCGGGCCGCACACTTTTTACCTGCTCAAATGGCTGTTCGGTGAGATCAAAGAGCTGGTGGCGTTCACTTCCCAGCTTTACCATGTGAACAGTGAGGTGGAGGACAACGCGGACGTGCGCGGCAAGCTGGCCTGCGGGGCTGACTTCCTGTCCAGCTTTAGCTTTACCGTCGAGATCCCCCACAGTGAGCGGTTGGAAGTGTACGGCACCACCGGCTCATTGATTGTCGACCAGCTGGTCAATCCGCCGATCAAATTCTACACCGAGCCGGTCGATTTCGAAGGCAGCCCGGTCGAGGGAACCGAATATGACCCGATGGGCTGGCATTATTTCTCAATTGTAGAGGAGGTCAAGGACTTCGTCCACACCGTGTGCGAAAACCGCCCGCCGACCGTAAACCCGCTGGATTGCTGCTACGCCATCCGGGTGATCGAGAAAGCCTACGAGTCGGTCCGCAATGGAAACCAACTCGTTCAGATCTGATATTCCAAATCTTCAATCGTCACTTTACTTTTGAAAAGGAGAATTCCCATGGCAGACATCAAACCGTATCTTCAGAAAATGGTGG
Source organism: uncultured Chloroflexia bacterium (assembly GCA_963772245.1). GTDB lineage: Bacteria > Chloroflexota > Anaerolineae > Anaerolineales > Villigracilaceae > UBA877. Next base: position 874,220 of record CAVYWB010000005.1, read on the forward strand.
ATCGCTTCGCCAACCCCGCCGTGCAGGCCAGCCTGAAAGGCTTTACCAAGAGTCTGCAATTCAAATTCACAGACACGAATGAGTTCTGGTTACTCAAGGTAGTAGATGGCAAGGAAGCCACGGTGAGCCAGGAGACGGTCGAAAAACCCGACGTTCTGGTCACGATCTCCACCGACGTGCTGGCCGGCATTATGGACAAGAAGATCAACGGGACCGCCGCCTACATGCAACGCAAGATCCAGGTCAAGGGCGCCATGGAAGACCTGATGAAGCTGCAGAAGATCATGATGTAGGTGCCTGGCCGCCGGCACGCCAGATCGAAAGGGACACAAGCGCACTTCTTGGTGCCCCTGGTTAGCCATATCCATTGGGGTTTAATTTGGTATTAAAGAGGCATCCATGACAGATCAATCAGGACCAATGATAAAACGCTCGATCGCATTTCTGTTAGGCATGAGCATGCTTATGCTGGGCGCCAACCTGGTCTGGACGGCATACAACAGCCTTCTGCTGCCCACCCTGGTCGAGGGGGTCGTCACGACCAGCAAGGGTTTGGTCACTGGCTTGATCGGCTTCTTCGGCACCCTGCTGGCCATTACGGTCAGCTTGCTGGCAGGTATCCTCAGCGATCACAGCGCCAGCCGCTGGGGCCGGCGCACCCCGGCCATCCTGATCGGGGCGCTGCTTGGCCTGCCGTTAATCGGGCTCCCCACGCTTTTCCTGGCCCCGGACTTGCGCCCGGTTTTCCTCTCCATGGCACTGCCGATCATTATCCTGAGCTACTGCGGGATGCAGTTTGCCACCAATGTCGGTAACGGAGCCTGGTGGCCCTTGCTGGTGGATGTGGTTCCCGAGCACCAGCGCGGCATGGCCTCCGGCATCCAGGGCGCCCTGACCCTGGTGGGGGCCACCATTGCCATTGTGGTGGTGACCATCCTCATCCAGAACGGACAGACCATCGCCGCCTTATGGTTGGCCAGTGGGGTCTTCGCCCTGAGCGGGATGGTCAATGTTTTGGTGATCCACGGCAAGGACCAGCCAGCCAGCATCACCGAAAAGATCAGCCCGGGGCGGGCGCTGCGGGACATGTTCCGGGTGCGGACACGCGTGGCGGTCTTCTTCTGGCTGGTGCTGGCAGTTCTGCTGGCATACCTGGGTATGAACAGCCTGCAGTTCTTTGCCCTGTATTTCTTCCAGGTCTTCTTCCCGGCAGTCAACCCGGAAGCCGCCTTCCGGACGATGGGTGGGATCAGCCTGGTAATGACCTTGCTGGCCTCCGTTGGTTCGGGCATGCTCTCTGACAAGGTGGGGCGGCGACCGTTGATCTTATGGGCCATGTTCGTATGCGCAGTCACAACCCTTTTGATGGGCCTGACCGGTAACTACGTGCTCTTCCTCGTGCTGGCCGGCATACGTGCAGCCGCTACGGGGCCGATCATCGCCAGCGCTCCGGCACTGGCCAGCGACCTGTCGCCCAAGGACGAGGCCGGGCAGTACATGGCATATAACAACCTGTCGACAGGTCTCTCGGGCGCACTGGCCGGCCTGATCTTCGGCGTCCTGCTAATATCCTTGACGCGTACCACCTTCACAACCCTGTTCATCATCTCGGCGTTCCTATTCCTGCTGGGAGGAATCGTTTTCTGGATCAAAGTGCCCCAGAAGGAGATCGATGCCCGTACCCACGCGCCGAAATGAAGCACTGGATCTTTCTTTCCTCTCATTTTGATGATGTGGCGCTCTCCGCCGGTGGATTGGTGTGGGAGTTGGTCCGAGGCGGCGACCGGGTCGAGATCTGGACTCTCTGTGCCGGCGATCCACCCGCCGATAAACCTCTGACTGAATATGCCCGGCTGCTGCATGGCTTCTGGGATATCGGAGAGGATGTGCCACAAAAGCGCAGCAAGGAAGATGCTGCCTGCTGTATCGCGTTGGGTGCGGAAGTTTACCGGCGTTATACCGTACCAGATAATATCTACCGTTACCTGCCCGGAACCGACGAGCCGGTCATAAAAGAAAACGAGGATCAGTTCAAACCGCTCGAGCCGGACAAATCCTACCTGATCCCGCCGGTGGTCGATTTCATCAGCAAAAACCTGCCAACGGACTGCGAGTTGGTCGCCCCACTGGCGATCGGTTCGCACCGCGATCATGTTCTCACCCGTCTGGCCGCCGAACGTACCGGCTTGCCGCTCTGGCATTACGCCGACTATCCCTATCTTATCTATGGTGAGCATAGCCTGCCCGACTGGATCCCGCCTGGGGCGGAGGAATTTTCGCTCGAAATCAGGCCGGCCGGATTGAAAGCCTGGCAGGATGGCTTTGCCTGCCACCGTTCGCAGATCCCGCTGCTTTATGTTGATGATGAAGATATGCGCCACTCCATTGAAAAGTACCTAAGATCGGGTTACGGTTTTTCCCTTTGGAAGTTCTGAAACGCTTCTTTTCCTTGATCCCCAACTCCCCATGCAATGCAATCATCTTCATCTGTACATCCAAGTCCTTAACAGCTGAAGAATGAGGTTTACCTCTGCAACATCACCGGTACTGCTGTCAACCGTGAAGGTATTCGGCTAACTCACCAGCATGACATGAACAATGATTTTCGGTTGATGTATCTCCCATTCCCGTCTACACATTAATCATGCTTGCGCGTGTCTATTCCTGTGCTGTGATCGGGCTGGACGGGGTGGTGGTAGAAGTGGACTACACTGCCGACTTTCCGGGCATGACCATCGTCGGCCTGCCGGACGCGGCCATCCAGGAAAGCCGCGAACGGGTACAGGCAGCAGTGTGCAACGCCGGGGTTCCCTACTCGCGCAAGCGCCTGGTGGTCAACCTGGCGCCAGCCTCCGTCCGCAAGGAAGGCCCGGCCTACGACCTGCCGATCGCTCTGGGGGTGCTGATCTACACCGGCATGCTGCCGGCCAGTGTGGCGGAAGGGATGCTGGTGGTGGGAGAACTCTCGCTGGATGGAGTCGTGCGGCACGCCCGCGGGGTGCTGCCGATGGCCGCCACTGCCCGCCAGGCGGGTTTCAAACAGATCGTGGTGCCCGAAGCGGATGCCGCCGAAGCCGCATTGATCCCCGACCTGGAAGTCATCCCGGTTAGTTCCCTTGCGGTGTTGTATGACCACCTGGCAGGGCGCAAAATCATCCCGTCGTACGTCTGGATCACAGTGGAAGATGCCCGGCTTTTCCCTCCGACGGACTTCGGCGAGGTCAAGGGACAGGAACATGTCAAACGGGCGCTGGAAGTGGCGGCCTTCGGAGTGCATACCGTGCTGATGGTGGGAATGCCGGGCGCCGGCAAGACCCTGCTGGCACACGCCCTGCCGGGTATTGTGCCCAAAATGTCCTTTGACGAGTCGCTGGATGTGACCCGCATCTATTCGGTGGCGGACTTGATACCCCCCGAACCCCCCTTATTGCGAAACAGGCCTTTCCGTTCCCCGCACTACACCATCAGCCACGCCGGGCTGGTGGGCGGTGGGAACTGGCCACCTCGGGGCGAGATCAGCCTGGCCCACCAAGGCGTGCTTTTCCTGGACGAACTACCCGAATTCGGCATGCGCGTGCTGGAAGTGCTGCGCCAGCCGCTGGAGGATAAAGTGGTCACGATCAGCCGGGCGCAGGGCTCATTACCATTCCCGGCCAGCTTCCAACTTGTGGAGGCAATGAACCCGTACCCGTTCGGGTATTACGGAGACCCGGTCAAGCCCTGCACCTGCTCGAACAAGGTGGTTAGCAAATACCAGAAGCGCATCTCCGGCCTGCTGCTGGATCGCATCGACATCCACGTGGAGGTGCCAAGGGTGGAGTATGAGAAGCTGTCAGATAGCCTTCTGGGGAAATCGTCCGCCATGGTACGCGCACGTGTGGAAGCAGCACGCGAAAGGCAATGGGCGCGGTTTTCGCATGATGGCGCTGGCGGACAAAAAGGGCGGACACTGTCCACCCCTACATCCAACGCAGACATGCGCCCGGCGGAGGTGCGCAAATTCTGTATTTTGGATGAAATAGGGCAGACCTTGATGCAGTCGGCCATGACCCAATTGCAGCTCTCGGGACGTGTGTATCACCGGGTGCTGAAACTGGTGCGCACGATCGCGGACCTGGCAGGGAGTTTGAGCCTTGGGCCAAGCCATTTAGCGGAAGCGCTGCAATATAGACCCAGGATGAATTTGTTATCCTGAGTTTTACACCTGCGCGGCGTGCGCCTCAATTCTTGCTCTCTTCAAAACACAAACCAGCCGGAAATTCCTTGGCATACAAGGGATTCTGACTGGTTTCGTTTAATTGCCGTGCCCATGGGCAAACTCGAATACCATCTCCTTCCGGGGGCTGTCCTTTTGGCAAGAAAAAAAATCCGCCCTTTCGGGCAGATTTTTCTGTGCCCCTGGGCAAACTCGAACTGCCCTTTTTAGCTCCGGAGGCTAACGCTCTGTCCACTGAGCTACAGGGGCGGGTAGGCAAATTCTACCACGAGAAATTGTCAAATCAAACCTGCACCTGCGGGGCGAGGCGGATCAGCTCCGCCCGCAGATCCTGGATCACCGCCAGGCTGCCACCTTCGTCACCCAGGTCGGCATACTGGCGGCGCTTGAGGGCGTATTCACCGCAAACCTGGAAGAAGCGGGCGGTCTTGCGGTAACGCCCTTTGAACAAGGCGGCGGTGCGGGCGAACATCTGGCGCCAGGCCGAGCAGGCCGTTTTAAAATGGGCAGCGCTGATCGTTCCAGCCTGGAGTTCGGCGGCCAGGTATTTCTTCAGGAGCTGCTGCTCGCGCCAGGTGGCCCACAGTATCACGCCGAACATGAACAGCCAGCCGGTCCAGTCGAAAAAGGCGCCCACCAGCATTCCTCCCCCCCGCTCAACAGGGAAGCCACGGTATTATGGAAGGCGTGTGTGAACATGGCCAGGCCGAGCCCGGTGACCGGGGCGAATATTCTGACGAACCAATTGCGGTTCAGACGCGCCAGGGCCAGGCCGATCCCGAAGAAGGCGGTATAGAACGGGTGCTGCCAGCCCACCAGGAAAACGCGGATGATGGTCAGGGCCAGCAGGCCGCCCCAACCGCCTTGCTCGGAAACCGTACGTGAATATGTAATAGGTATTCTCGGTGGCGGCAAACCCCAGCGCTGCCACCCCGGCGTAGATAATTCCATCCAGCACGGAATCGAATTCGCTGTGAAAGACCAGGAAGATGCCCAGCACCGCCAACCCCTTCAGGGTCTCTTCGACCAGCGGGGCCACCAGGGAGCCGGTTGCGATGTCGGTGGCAAAATTCGAGCCGGTGAAAACGTAAATCCCCAAACCCAGGGTGGTGTTGATAAGAAAGGCGCTGCCGGCGGCCACCACCGCGCCCCACACGAAGACGCCCCCCAAAAGCAGCAGCGGCTCCTTTTCGTAGCGGTCCAGCCAGTAGAGGATATGGCGAAGAGCAATGACGACCCAAAACCTACCAGCCCGGAAACGATCAACCCCATGGAATTACTCCTAAATGAATTAACGACTACCCTGCACAGACCGCAGGACTCTGGAGTCGTTACTACGGTTATTCTATTCCTGTTTAAGAATCAGGCGGGTACGCTCGATGCGGGCGGATTCCAATGGGATGCCGAGCGCGTCCAGCAACTCCTCGGGGCGGCCGGTGGCACCGACCCGGGCAGCCAGGCGCATGAAAATCTGCATGGCTTGCCTGTCATTTGCAGCCACGGAAGTTGGGATTAGGCCAAGCTCTTCGATCAAAGGCCGCAAATCGTAGGGCTTGTCACGGCGCGTGCGCGGCAGGGCGGCGGCGCTGAGGAGATTATCCAGGCATTGCTGTAAGGCCGGCATCGGAAGTCGCTTGCAGCAATGTGACCCGGTACTCTGCCGAGACAACCTGCGTCTGCAAGGCCGGGCCATGTTCATCGACCGTCTCAACCTGCAAAATGGTCAGGCCGGGTGGGGCGCCCGCCTGTAAACGCCTTAGCATTTCAGCAGGCCCGCCCGGATCCGCCTCGAGCCACAAATCCACGATTTCTGCCAAACCGGCAATCCCGAGCGGAAGGGCCGAGGCAATCTGGATCTTCGGACCGGGATGGAATCCCTTGGTATATGCCAGCGACAGGCCAGCCCGCCGGGCCGTCCGCTCCCAGACGGTTTGCAGGTCCAGATGGCCGGTATAGCGCAGGGTTCCGGTTTTGGAAAATGTAATCCGCAGTCTCATAAATCCTGACGGAAAGCAACCAATGTTTCCAGGTATTCCTCAGGACGGCCGATGTCGAAGCGTTTGCCATCCATCACCAGCCCCATGAACCCGTCCTCCTGACGCAAGCGGTCCAGGGTGGAAGTCAGCTGGAACTCGCCGTGCTCTCGAACGTTGTTTTCGATGTGTTCCTGCAGAAAGTCAAACAATTTGGGCTTGACAATATACTGACCGAAAAGCGTCAGGTATTCGCCTTCCGGGAAACCGGGCACGCGCAGGTTGGTGCGGGCGTAGTCGGGAGTGGGCTTTTCGGCGAACGCGCTGATGTTGAGCAGGCTTTCCCCTTCCAGCCAGACGCCGGTAACGGTGCCGAAACTGCCGATCTGGTCCTCCGGCGTGCGGCGCAGGCCCACCAGGCTCTGGCCATGCCGTTGGTAAGCCTCCAGGAGTTGACCAGCACAGGTTGTTTCGCTGCCGGAGCGGTAGATGTGGTCGCCCAGCATCAGCAGGAACGGTTCTTCGCCCACGGCTTCCCGGGCGCAGTAGACCGCATGACCAAAGCCTTCCTGGGCGGCTCTGGATGACGAATGTGACGTGCCGACCCATCTCCAGCAGGCGGCGGGAGTATTCCTGGGATTGTGGAGGGAGTTTATTGTAATTCTCGATGGAAATCTGTTCGGTGAACAAGAAACGGAAATCGTCCAGGTCGCTTTTTCTGGACAACGATGATCACTTCCTCAATCCCGGCATCCAGCGCTTCCTCGACAATGACCAGGATGGCCGGTTTGGCAATCCCGTCCCGGTCAACGATGGGGAATAATTCCTTCTTGGTGGCCTTGGTGGCCGGGAAGAGGCGGGTCCCGAACCCGGCAGCCGGGATGACGGCCTTGCGGATTTTTTGCTGAGGGGTGATGGTCATCTTGAGAGCCGGCAGCTGCAGGTCGCGCTCCAGGATCTGGATGACGGCCTGCTGGTCTGTTTCGGTGGGGCAGATGAATTGCGCCGTCCCGTCGCCCTGGGAGCCGACGCCCTTGCCGCCCAGGATGTGCGGCTTGAGCGATTCATAGCCCAGCACATGGTGGAGCACCGGTGAGGTCAATTCCTCCGGGCAGGCCGGCGTGGCATACCGGTCGAAGAAAACCTGCGCTTCGGTCATCAGGGAACCCAGACGCTGCGCATCAGAGTCGCGCAAGGCGTCCATGGCTTGATTGACCAGACGCTTGTTGATCGGACCGAGCAGCTCCTGCACGCCGCGTTCCACCTCGTTTTCGGCATAGGGGTAGCAGCGGTTCAGCCGGTTGAGGATCTCCATCGTGTCTTTTTTAGCCTGCAAATCCACGATGACAAAATAGAGAGGCTGGTTGACCTGCAGCACCGTCGTTTCCAGCCGGTCACCATCGAAGGTCATCAGCACCGGGCGATTGCCAAAGGCGCAGCCCTGGTCCATGCGGCCGCAGCGGGAGGGGGTGGTAATCTCGCCCTGGTAGGCCAATTCCATCTCGCCACGCGTGGTCAACTTCAGGTCGTAGACCCGGTTGAAGGCGCGCGCCGCCAGCACGCTGATGGCTGCGCTGGAGGAAAGGCCCTTTTTGATGGGCAGGTCAGTCTTATAGTTATCGATCACCAGCCCGTGCACATGGTAGTTGGTCAGCACCTGGTAAGCCACCCCGGCAATGTAACTCCAATATCCGCCTTTCTGGGCTTCTTCGAGAAGTGCTTTTGGTTCCATCGGAATTTCCATGGGACCCATTCGCGTCCCATCCGGCGCGGTGGAACTGAGCACCAGGGAAGTGGGGTGCGCTGAAACTTCGGCATAGATACCCTGATCCGTGCCGGTGATGAGGGTGTAGCCCTTCTCAATCTGTGCATTGATGCGGCGGTAGCCCCCTGCCCAATCTGAATGTTCGCCGACCAGGCAAATACGACCCGGAACGAAGATTTTCATATATCACTCCCTTTTTTTCAGTGTTTTATTTCCGGACATTTCCAGTATATTCCCGGATATTCTCGCCGTGCCGCCGCAAAGGTGGGCAGGATGCCGCAGGCATCGCAGTCATCGCGGCAGTCTTCACGCGTCCCGCCCTCCAGCGAACGCTGGTAATCCCGGTAAAGATATTTCTTACGGACTGCATCCGAGATATGCTCCCAGGGGAAGACCTCGTCGAAGCGGCGCGGCCGGTGGGTATAAAAAGCCGGGTCGAGGCCTTGGGCAGAAAAAGCCGAACTCCAGGCCTGCAGCTGGCGCTGATCCTGCCAGGCATCAAACTTCGTGCCGTTCTGCCAGGCGGTATAGATCACCTCGGCCATCCTCCGGTCGCCCCGGCTGAGCCAGCCTTCCAACAGGGTATCCTCCGGCGGAGTCCAGGAGACTTTAAAAGCCGGGCCACGCAATTCCCGCTTGAGCAACCCCAGCTTGGCCTGGATCTGTTCCTGCGTGTCCATTGCCACCCACTGGAAAGGCGTATGCGGCTTGGGGATGAAGGTGCTCACGCCGGCATGCACTTTGGCCCTGCCGCCCAGCGATTTGCGCCCTTCCGCCAGCACACGCTTGCACAGGTCGACAATGGCCTGCACGTCTTCGAGCGTCTCGGAGGGGTGGCCGATCATGAAGTAGAGCTTGAGACTGGTCCAGCCGCGCGCGTAGATTTCACGAGCAGTCTCGAGCAGTTGTTCGTCGGTAATGAATTTGTTAATGATGCGCCGCATCCGCTCGGTGGCCGCCTCGGGCGCCAGTGTGAACCCACCCGAACGCCGGTCCTTTGAGTTTTTCCATCAGGTCCACCGAAACCGACTCGATCCGCAGCGATGGCAGGGAAACCGTAAGATGCCTGCCAGTGAATTTTTCGCCGATCTTATTGACCAGTTCGAGGATGTCAGAGTAATCGGAGGAAGACAGCGACAGCAGCGCCAGTTCTTCGGCCCCGGTGGCATCCACGGCCTCTTCAGCCGCCCGAACGATTTCATCCACGCTGCGTTCGCGAACCGGGCGTGTGATCATGCCGGCCTGGCAAAACCGGCAGCCGCGCGTGCAGCCGCGCATCACCTCCACCGAGACACGGTTGTGGACCACATCGATATTCGGAACAATGAAGCGGGTGGGCGGCGGCGGGAGTTGTGGCAGCATGCGTTTGAGAATGATCCTGGGGATGCCGGGGACATTGGGGGTGGTTGCAGCAACCGTCCCATCTTCGAGGTAGGTTACATCATAGAAGCACGGGACATACACACCGGGAATCCTGGCGAGTTGGAGCAGAACATCCCGGCGCGGCTCATTCTGCGCTTTGGCGGTGCGCACCGCATCGATGAATTTCCTGGATGACCTGTTCGCCCTCGCCGACGACAAACGCATCGATGAAGGCGTGCATCGGCTCCGGGTTGAAACAGGCGTGCCCCCCGGCAATCACCAACGGGGCCGCCTGGCCGCGCTGCGCGGATCGTAACGGGATGCCAGCCAGGTCAAGTACGTTAAGGACATTGGTATAAAGCGTCTCATACGGCAGGGAAAAACCCAGGATATCAAAATCGGCCAGGGCGTGTTTTGTCTCCAGCGAATAAAGCGGGATGGCATTTGCCCGCATTTGTTCTTCCATATCCACCCAAGGCGCATAAGCTCGTTCGGCCAGCGCGTCCGGGCGCCGGTTGACCAGGTCATACAAAATCTGCAGGCCCAGGTTGGAAATGCCAATATCGTAGATGTCGGGGAAAACAAAGGCAATTTTGGTATCGATCCCATCCCAGTCTTTGACAACGGTGTTCAATTCCCCACCCACATAACGACCCGGTTTTTGTACCTTTAAAAGAATACGGTCGAGGCTTGCTTCAATTTGCTCAGGGGTAGGCATGGGCGGAATTATACCTGAACCGGTCTTGTTTAACAAAAAAACGGGGATGGATGGGCCTCCCCGGTTTTAATCATTTCCAGATAATTGTTTTAGCTATTATTTATGAAGAGCCTCCAAATTAACCTGCGCTTGCGGAACCATCTGGAAGAAAGCCGTCAATTGATCACAGGCATAATCCGGGCAAGCGGCACAGTTCGTGAAACTGCGCTGGATGGCGCATAAACGGATCTTGCATTCGCTGCAATGACCCACTTTGCGCCCGGCAGTCATGCAACCGTCGCATTGGATGTTCTCAACGGTCAGTCCGGTGGTATGGTATGCCCGGCTCCATTTTTCAATCACAGCTTCCAACGCCAGCAGGTCGTTGGATTGGGTGGCCAGGTAGGATTCGCACTGGCTGCAGTCCAGCCCGCAGGCAGCAATCAGGGTGGTCATGGTAATTCCTCTTCATTACAATAAATTTTCCCAACATGTTGGGACAAGTGTATTATAGCACATTTGTTCTTTTTGTGCAAAATGAAAGACTTGGCATGATTCTGTTATAATGAAAAAAAAATCCTCTCGGCCATATTTATTTGGTCAAATTTGTAAAACCTTGGAGGTTTAGTCTCATGAAACACCTTACAAAAAAATCCTGGCTCTTGATAGCCTTTGCCGTCCTTGGGCTGTCTGCCTGTGGTGGAGGAACTGCGGCTCCCAAGCCCACGGATGATTCATCCGCGGTTTTCACCCAGATCGCTTCAACCGCCCTGGCCCTGCAAACGCAAACCATTCTGGCCGCACCAACGGCAACCAGCACTCCCCAGGTTTCCCCCACAATTCAATCAACCAATACTCCGCTGATTACAGATACCCCCCTGGCCGGTACGGCCTCAGCCACGCCGCTCGCATTAAACACTCCACTTGCCACCAATCAAACAAGCTGTGACAACATGGCTTACGTTGCCGACGTTACCATACCGGATGGGTATATAGCTGCGCGCGGGGAAACGATGAAAAAAACCTGGACGCTCAAAAATCTTGGCCCATGCACATGGAACCAGGACTATACACTTATTTTTGGTTGGGGCGGTCAAGGAACCAACTGGAATACTACCAAGCCGGTAAACCTCTCGAAACTGGTTGCACCGGATGACACCATCGATGTCTCCGTAGAATTAACGGCACCCAGCACTTCCGGAGAGTATGTGGGTGTCTTCACATTACAGAATGATAAAGGTGTTAATTTTCCTCCCGGGCAACAAGTGACAATTGATATTGTAGTGAAATAGCCGCAGGCCCATCCTTGCTGATCACACAAGCGGTTAAAAATGAAGCCCACCTTCTTGGGTTTGCACTGGCCGGGATCACCACTCCTGAACCTCCGCCCCATCTGCCTGTGTATGAAAATTGGTTGAGATTGGGGCGGCATGCATCCATGGGATACCTGGCGAGTGAAAGCGCTCGAACGCGCCGGCGTGACCCACGCTTGATTCTGCCCGAATGCAGGTCCATTCTCTTACTCGGCGTTCGCTACCCTGACCCAAAGACAGCCAAACTGCCTAAGAAAGGTGAGCCCACCGGGCGGGTGGCTGCCTATGCCTGGGGGATGGATTATCATCTAGTCTTACCTCAGAGATTACAGGCTCTGGTTACCTTTATCGATCATAAGGCGAAGATGCGGGTGCCGAACCGCTCGTATACCGATACCGGGCCCATTCTGGAACGCGACCTGGCACAACGCGCCGGACTGGGTTGGATAGGTAAAAACACCTGTCTAATCAACCCAAAGCTCGGATCTTATTTCCTCCTGGCCGAAATATTACTCGGCATCGAGTTGGAACCGGACCCACCCTTCCCGCCCGATCGCTGTGGGACCTGTACGCGTTGCATGGAAGCCTGTCCAACGCATTGCATTCTGCCCGACAGGACGCTCGACGCCCGGCGGTGCATCTCTTACCAGACCATCGAGAACAAAGGGGAAATTCCTGCCGACTTGCGTAAACAAATCGGTTATTGGACTTTTGGATGCGATGTTTGCCAGATGGCCTGCCCCTGGAACCGGTTTACAGAAAAAGAATATGACCGGAGTTTCAGACCATATCCCGGCCTGCCAAATCCGGATTTGACTGCCGACCTGGTGCTTTCAGCGCAGGGATTCAACCAGAAGTTCAAAGGAAACCCGGTCCAGCGAGCCCGACGGGAAGGCTACCTTCGCAATACCGCCGTGGCTCTGGGAAATAGCGGATGTGCGGGTGGTATAACGGCCCTTGAAGAAGCGATGCGGGATGGTACGCCACTCATCCGCCAGCACGCTGAGTGGGCGCTGAATCAAACCCGTAACCTCCCATAGAAGATTCCACAACAACCATGTGTAAATTACTTCTGGCCACCAATAACAAGGGAAAAGTCGCAGAGGTAAAAGCCCTCCTGGGTAAAACCGGCCTCACCTTGATCCTCCCTGCTGATATAGGATTAGTGATCGAGGTACCAGAAGACGGTTTGACATACGCTGAAAATGCCACAAAAAAAGCCACAGCATTTTCACAGGCAAGCGGGTACATCGCGTTGGGTGATGATTCAGGCCTGGAGGTGGATGCCCTGCACGGCCGGCCCGGGCTTCATTCACACCGCTTCTGTCCCATTCCGGACGCCTCTGACGCGGACCGGCGGAATTATCTACTTGATAAACTCCAGGGTGCGCCGCGTCCGTGGACGGCACATTTCCACGCCACGGTGGCCGTGTTTTTGCCATCGGGTGAGTTGCATATAACCCGGGGACAGTGTGATGGGGAGATTATTCCTGAAGAGCGCGGCTCGAACGGATTTGGATATGACCCGATATTCTTTATCCCGAAAATCGGCCGTACTATGGCCGAACTGGAAATGGTCGAAAAAAACCGTCTAAGCCATCGGGCGCTGGCAATCCAAAGCGCCATCCCAATTCTTAAAGGAATTTTCGGATTATAGGTAGGTGAACCAGCTGGCTCTACATTCCCGGAAAATAGGGGACCGTTGCTATAAAAACACATAACAGTTTTGCCAGGCGATCCGGCTGCTCAAGGATGAGCATATGACCCGCGCCTTCCACTGTTTGCAAAGCAGCACCGGGGATCTGGCTGGAGAGAGTCTCGGAAAAGCGAATGGGGGTAAGTTTATCCGCGGTACCACAAATGACCAGGACGGGAGTCCGGATGTCGCCCAAACGATCCAACATATTAAACCGGTCACAGGCCATCAGGTCGCCAAATAAGAGTGGTTGCCGGGTTTCAGCCAGGCGTTTAAATGTATTATCGACCCTTTTCGGAGAGGTCTGGGCACCGGTAGACATTTCCTGCAGACCCTTCATGGCAAGCAGGAGCGTCGATTGATTGGCAGCATTTTCCATGACCGATGATGGGATAGGCAAACTAGCACCGGTCGAGATCAATCCGATCCCGGCAACCCGTTCAGGATAATCATGGGCAAGGGCCAAAGCAATGGCACCACCCATGGCGTGACCAACAAACACGGCCCGGGAAATGCCTGAAGCATCTACAAATTTTGCAACATAGCCAGCATAATCTTCAATGGATTGACAGCCTGGCCCGTCTGTTTTGCCATGGCCGGGCAGATCTAGAGTGATCACCCGATAGTCCGGCAGGTGCCGTATTTCTGGAGGCCAGAATAAATGGTCGCCTCCAGCACCATGAATAAGCACCACTGGAGATCGAAATGCGCTACCCCCTTTATGCAGGAAATAATGCAGGCCGGCAGCTGTTGGCATGAATTTCCGGTCAGGGGTTGCGGCTTCCTTTTGCGTGATGCAACCGATCAGCTGCCTCTTCCGTTAGTGGAATAAAGACCTGAACCCGGGTTCCCCTGCCCGGGGTGGATTGAATATTCATCACGCCGTTAACAAGTTCGGTCCGTTCGCGCAGATTGACCATACCCAGACTTCCGCGCTGGTCGTAGGACCGATTTACAGTTGCAACATCGAAACCCACTCCGTCATCGCGTACCTCCAGCAGGGCCATCTCTTTCTCAAACGAGCGCAAGTTCACCCAGATGTGCTCTGCCTTGGCATGTTTGCGGGCATTGGTAACGGCTTCTTCCACAATGAAAAAGACCACACCCTGTTTGCCTACTTCAAAGTTTGTTAATACGTTCTCCTCAACAGAAATGATGACGTTCTGCGAGTAGGTCTCTTTTATCTTGACCGCCATGGATTGCATAGCTGCAACGAGTCCTTGCGATTCCAGCACGAGCGGCCGCAAGGTGAAAAGCATGTGACGGATTTCTTTGGTGGTACGAAGGGCCAATTCTTCGATACGGGCCAATTCCTCCCCGGCCGTCTTTGGATCCTTCATCAGAATACGTTGCACCATGTTCACGCGCATGGCAATCGCCGAAACAGATTGTGTGGGCCCGTCATGCAAATCCCGGGCCAGCTTTCTGCGAGCCTCTTCCTGGGCATCTACCATGCGTTCCCGTTCATCGACGACATCCTGATAAAGGCGGGCATTCTGAATGGCAATAACCGCCTGCCCGCCAAGAATATCAAGAACATCGCGCCGATCACGCGTAAAAAAACCCGGTTCGGGGTGGCCGAAGAGTAAAACCCCGTAGGCGCTGAAACCGCTGCGTAAAGGAAAACAATAAATCTCCTTACATCTTTGAAAAGCAATGAAACGGGTCAATTCTGGATCATTGCCAACATCATTTAGCAGGATAGATTTGTCTTGTTCGATGGCCTGTGCCACTGCCCCCGTTTGCCCATCCAAGACAACCCGCATATCGGCGGTAGTCAAGCGTCGCGCCGAACCAACCTCGAGACTCTCATTTTTAGAAAACAAGAGCACCGCACATACCAGGCGATCGTCTGCAGAAGCTTCGGCTTCGGTATTAAGCGCGCTCAAACTAAGATCCAAAACAGATTCAAGAACACGCTGGTAATTCAGGGTGGTCAACAATGTTGATGTCAGGCTGTATATAGCTCGCAGGCGTTCGTTTTCCATACCCAGTTTCTTTTGCTGATTTTCCAAATGGGTCTGGCGATTAAAGCGAATGGTTTTTACAAGCTGAACACTAATATACCCAAATACTCCGGCAATAAGGAAAGTAAACACGGAGAAAACGCCCAAGATAAACAAAGGGATAGGAGATAAAGTTTGAGAAACTGTAACTGCAACCTGGGTGGCAGTCAAAAGAGCTGCAGAAATCAACGCACCGGTGAGTTCGAAATAGAGAGCGGCGGTAACTAACGGTAGAAAAACAATCCAGAAAGCAGGGTTGACATAACCTCCTGCCAGTCCAAAGTAGGTGACGGCGACCAGCATGTCCACGCCCAAACCAATCTCGCGATGGTAAGCCAAGCGGAGATTAAGGCCGGTCAACAGAGTCAGGACAATATTCCAACAGGCCAAGCCAAGCAGCAGAATATTGGGAAGTAACATGACCTTTCCACCCGACGACAATGAAATAACCAATCCCAGCAGAAATAACCATCGAATGGAAACAGCATACCAATCTGTTATATACGGCGCATCATTTGTATGCATGGCTCAATAATATCGCAAAATCCGCTTCAGAAATTAAATATTTTCCGATGAAATTCTCATTAGTGCACCAGCTGCGCTGACAATTCCAAGAGATACCCAAAGGTATGGAAGGGCAAAAGTATCTGTGCTAAACCCCTCAATCAAATAGGCAACCAGTACAAACAACCCGCTCCAACCTATCATTTTAAAAAGAGGGTTTTTACTGAGTCTGATAAACCAACTCAATCTGAATAAAACATAGAACCAGGCAATGAAAGAGGAAAAGCCTACAATGCCCGTCTCGGCCAGCAGCCTAACCCAAAGACTCTTGATGTTGGGGAGGTCAGCCGTCCTATAATAAGCATCCATAACCTCCGGTAGGCTCCAGCTGTACGCAGGAAGTTGGCGCTGAAAAAAGAAACCGGCATTCCCAAGGCCAACTCCAAGGATGGGGTGGAGGTTGAACACATTCCAACCGCCCACCCAATAGACATAGCGTTCTGCGAATTCCAGATAATTAAAAAAAATATAAGGGTTCTGAATAATCTTGATCCATTGGATCACCGACTGGGGTTGGAAAATACGGGCCAGCCGTTTGTCAACGTGCGACAATCCGTAGACCAATCCGACAGCCCCCAACACATAAACGCTGATAAAAAGAAACAAGAGGACCAAAGGCAATAGAATGCGAAAGGTTTTTTTTATGGCTGCTGAAAACGTGATAAAGATAGTCAGGCTCCATTTATAAACCCGCTGTGCCAGCAAGAAGTTGGCATAAACACCCAATAATGCTAAAACAAGTAAAATTGCCAGTGTCCCCACCCTGGAAGCCAGGAAAACAACCACTGCTCCTATTAAAAACAAGATGTTCTCCAGAGAGATTTTCCACAGACGGAAGCGATGTGCCGAAGTTCCTGATACGGTTGCACCCAACCAGAAAGGTATATAGAGCAAATTCATTTGGTGCGCCAGCCAGGATGGTTCAAAAGCAAAGGAGGTTATCCGGCCTATAAATAGATCACGCGTGGAGACAAGCCGTTGAAATGTTAATAGGATGGCGGGGTAATTACTTTTGAACAGGAAGATATAAAATCCCTGGATGGCGGCCCACAGAATGATGAGGATGCCACTTATATTAATCCACTTCAAAACAGATGCCAACCTGGATTGGTCCCTGGAAAACCAACTGGCAGTTATCAGGTAAAAGGCAGCTCCGATCGACAAAGTCAGGATGGATCTTATTTCCTCGTGAGATATGCTGACATTCTTGAAAGGCGGGATATTTAGAAAAAAGGCGGCAGCGCTGGAAATAATGGCGATGGAGATGAAAAAAATGAAAGGTATGCTCTCACGTGCGATTGCTCCCCTCTTAATGACATAAGGGATAAACCAAAACAAAGCCACCCAAAGGAGGGGTAGAATGGCTGCCGGAGCCACCGACGAATTTCCTGCCAGGCGCGAAATCAATGGCAAACTGGTGATAGGCATTAAAATAAAAACGGCTGCCCAGGCAATGATGAGGGAGATGTAGCCTAGGCGCCTCAGTCTTTCAGGCATGCCATTGCACCCTATAACTACCTGCCACCCACAGGGAAACAACGAATCCGATGCCCGCCCCTGCTAAAACCAGGATGGCCAACCGGTAAAGGACAGGGGTTTGAGGGACGACAGCCGATGCGGTTTGCGTAAATTTCATAATCGAAATAATCCCTTGGCTCGCTCGTTGCTCATATAAAAGTTCATCCGATAAGTTCGTCAATGCAGTCTGATGCTCCGGACTAACTACGAGTGACCCTGTAGGAGACGCGCCGCCAGTAATGGCGCTTATTTCGGATTGAATTTGGTCCGCATGGATTGCATGCGCCAAAGCCGCATCCAATGCCAAGTAAAAATTCTGTGACCATAGATTTGCAAGTTTAGCTGCAATTTCAGGGTCCCGGTTCCTGATATGGAGTTCCCAAACCGATTGCTCTCGTTCGAGATCCATTTGCTGCTGGAGCTGATCGAATTCGATCGGGATTCCGATTCTTTTTGCCTGTGCGATAATCTGGTTTTCCACCTCATCAGAGGTTCCGATTGCGCCGGCAGCACCGTAAGCAAAATCTTCTTCATATTGTGTAAGCTGGATTTTCTGAAAATCCATATTCACTGTAATGACCGCCGTGGCTTCATACACAGGAGGAGTAAAGAAGTGAAATGCCCAGCCGGCAAGGCCGCCAAAAACAGTCAAAATGACAACAACCCACCAACGTCTAAATGCACGTTCCAACGCGTCTCGTGGGGAAAACTCGGGATTTTCCATATTATTCTTCATTCCGTGGATTCTTGAGAGCCAGGAAAACAAGTAACATCATCCCCAACAATACCACTCCACAAAATGTCAGTGTAGCTTTCAAGGGGGGAAAGGATAAAGCAATAAAAGCAACGAAACAAAGGGCAAGGGTTGTCAACTGCATGGCTAAAACCGCCCGACCAGGATCGAGCCCCCACGCAACAAGTTGGTGATACGTGTGCGTGCGGTCTGCATGGAAAACAGGCCGGTGATGAATTATACGCGAAAAGACGACCATGGAGGTATCAAAAATTGGCACTCCCAACACCAAAATCGGAACGAACCAGGATGAAGCTTGTGGAAGGTCATGTGGTGTATAGATCATGCCAACTGCAGCCAGTGTAAATCCCAGCATCTGCGCGCCGGAATCACCCAGGAAAAGCCTGGCAGGAGAAACATTAAAGGCGTACAGGCCGATGCAGATCCCCAACAGGCATGCGCTAAATATAGCCAGATATGTTTGCTGGGCAACCAAACTCATGATCATAAAGAACGCAAAAGCAATTCCTGCGATCCCAATAGCCAACCCATCCATGCTGTCAATTAAATTAAAAG
Source organism: uncultured Chloroflexia bacterium (assembly GCA_963772245.1). Taxonomy (GTDB): domain Bacteria; phylum Chloroflexota; class Anaerolineae; order Anaerolineales; family Villigracilaceae; genus UBA877. Next base: position 892,639 of record CAVYWB010000005.1, read on the forward strand.
CGTTTGTGATACCGATGAACCATAAAATGGTAACCCCCCAGTCCAAAATTACCAGCACATTTCCACCAAGGTGGGGTATGGACAAACCTTCCAGAAAATGGACTGAGACATCCGATGCGATAAGAAAAATGGAAGCAAGAATCTGTCCCAAAGCTTTGAGAGGGGCTCCCAATCCCTTCGCATCATCCCATAGACCAAATATAAAAATGACAACAAGCGCGATCAACAAGGAAGAGATATCCTTGGTAGCCAAATGAAAGACCGGCGTTAATATCACCATGCTCAAAACCAAAGCAATACCACCAGCTAATGGCATAGGCTTTAAATGTTTTTTATGGGCAGCACTCCCTGGAATATCCATTAACCCGGCCCGTTTTGCAATCCAGATTGCCAGCGGGCTTAATGCAACTGATGCTATTATTCCTCCAAAACTGGCTTTGAACAAATCCACCAACTGGAGAAATGAAACAGTCATACTATTTTTTCTCAATTGTTATTAATGATTCATAATCGATTGGTAGAATGCAACAGTTTGAGAAATAACCAGGTCCATAGAAAATTCTTTTTCTGCAATATTCCGGCCGAAGTTCCCCATTTTGCTGCGGGTAGTACGATTTTGCAGCAAATCCATCAATGCTTTGGTCAACGCGTCAGCATCCCGTACCGGAACCAGTAAACCATTGACCCCGTGCCGGACAACCTCCCGGCAACCCTGCACATCGCTAGTGACGATCGGACGGCCACAGGCAGCGGCTTCAATCAAGGTTTTTGGCAGGCCCTCGCGGTAAGATGGCAGACAAACTATGGCTGCCTGTGCATACACATCCTGCATGTCCTCTTTCCAACCCCACCATTCTATCACACCCTCCTTTTCCCACGCGCGCAACTGGGCAGCTTGCACCGAGGCGGGATTATCATTATCGCTATCGCCCACCAAGGCAAAGCGAGCGCGTACGCCGTCCGCCCGAAGAGAACGAGCCGCTTGCACGAACTCCCCCACGCCCTTATCCCATAACAAACGGGCTGGCAAGACAACCAAAGGTTTGCCTGACGGTTCAGGTCGGGGAGAAAAACGCTGGGTATCCACCCCTGAACCACGAATCAGAGCCACTCTTCCTGGATCCACCAGTCGACTTTCAAGGAAAGCAGATTTATCATCCGGGTTTTGAAAGATGGTCCAGGTATTCTTTAATAAAAACCAGTAGGACAACTTGATAAAACCTCTCAGCCACCGGCGTGCGGCTCCGCCTCCTGTAAAGACATAACCCAGACCTGTCACCGAGTTGACTACAGTGCGGATTCCAACAAGATGACAAGCCAAGGAACCAAATAAGACACATTTAACCGTAAACTGGTGAACCAGGTCGGGGTTTTCCCGCTGGTACAACTTTGACAGCCGGAGAACCGTCCGAATTCCTTCAAACGGATTCAGACTGCGCCGTGCCAGGGGAAATGGGAGCCAACGAATTCCCAAATTCTGCATTCGAGGGCCATAAGGGCCATCCGGAGAAACCAAGACCACTTCATCGCCGCGATCGCGCAGGGCCAGTGCCAATGCCAGGCGAAAATTGTATAAATACCAGTCGGTGTTTGCAAATAATAAGATCTTCATGAAGATTATCGGTTCGCTTCAAGCCAGGATTGGAACATGAGAATATCCCACAAATGATATTGCCAGTTGTGTTTTCCGGCCAGATGTTCCTGCCATTTTTGTTGAATGGGCATGGGATTAAGCAAGCCTTCATCCTTTAATCTATGAACATCCAAAAGCGCTTCGGCCCACGCACGCAAGGGACCTTTTAACCAGGCATCAATGGGTATGCCGAACCCTTTTTTAGGCCGCTCTACCATTTTCTCGGGCACATACCGGTAAAGAACCTGCCGCAAAAGCCATTTCCTCTGCCCACCACGTATCTTCATATGCATGGGCAGTCGCCAGGCAAATTCCACCATCCGAAGATCGTCCAGGTAAGGGACACGCGATTCCAGGCTGACACCCATACTGGCCCGGTCCAGTTTGACCAGAATGTCGTCCGGTAAATAACTGACCAGGTCTACAAACATCATCCGGGAGGCGAAATCCGGCAGTTGCGCCCAGGTCTCCGGGCGGTTGACCCAGGTGGGGGGTTCGGCTGCGGCGTTTACGACCTCCAGAGGGATTCTTCCAATGGGAAACCAGATCCAGGTAAATGCCGGCAGGGTCGCTGGCGGAAAGAATCTCTGATATTTTGCGCATTTTTTCGCCAGGTTCCGAAACGCGCCAGCGAGATGGGATGATCGGATTAGAAAGAAGTCTTTCCCAGGCAAGCGGAGGAATCCGACCTCAATACGGCTGAGCTCATGTCTCTAAAAACACCGGGCATCCAACCAGAGGCTTTGACGATCCTTTGGACCCAAGAATAGCGGTTATAGCCGCCAAAAAGTTCATCGCCGCCGTCTCCGGAAAGGCTGACGGTAACGTGATGCCGGGCAAGTTCAGAAACCAAGAAAGTGGGAATTTGCGATGAATCAGCAAACGGTTCATCATACAGGGTTGGCAGGCGTGGGATAACCGCCTGGGCCTGCTGGGGGGTTATATAAAGCTCTGTGTGATTGGTCCCCAATCGATGGGCCACATCCCTGGCGTATTTGGCCTCGTCATAACTACTTTCGTTGAAACCGATGGTAAAGGTCTGGATGGGGCGGCCGCTCTGAGCCTGCATCAAGGCCACCACTGCAGACGAGTCAATTCCACCGGAGAGAAACGCGCCCAATGGAACATCGGCTATCATCCGCTCGCGGATCGATTCGCGCAGCAATCCATCCAATTCCCCAATCGCATCCTGGTCGGATCCTTCAAACGGGTGCGCAAGCCCGGATTCAACGGTCTGACGGGCTGACCAATATGGCACGGGCTCGGGATATTCACCTGACCTGTTGATTCCTTTCATTGTAAGGAGGCTGCCGGGAATGAGTTTGCGAAATCCTAAATAGATCGTATAGGGGGCGGGAATACAATTATGGCGCAGATAGAGCGCCAGCGCATCACGATCGATCCCAGCATGGAAAGCCGGATGCGCCTGCAAAGCCTTGAGTTCAGACCCGAAAAGAAAAACCTTCCCACTCCAACCATAATACAGTGGCTTGATACCAAGCCGGTCGCGCACCAGGGTGAGGCATTGCTCACGACGATCCCACAAGGCAAAGGCAAACATCCCGTTGAAACGCTGCACTGCTTGCCGAATACCCCACTGGCAGATGGAAGCCAGCATGACCTCGGTGTCGGAATGCCCCCGGAAGGCATGCCCTAAAACGACCAGTTCATTGCGGAGTTGATTAAAATTATACACTTCACCATTAAAAACCATGACATAACGACCATCGGCAGACGTCATGGGTTGGTGACCCGTTGGCGAGAGATCAAGGATGGACAAACGGCGGAATCCCAGGGCGATCCCGTTTTGAGAGTCCATCCAATCACCGCTATCATCCGGGCCGCGATGATGAAGGGTATCCATCATGCGGGTGATGATTGGCTGGAAGGATGAATTATCCTTATCTTTGGAAACATCCAAGAATCCGGTTATTCCACACATATGCTATCCGGAGAATCTTACCACTTTCTTTTGTTTATCAGACTTATGGGTCTCTGGGTATTGCCACGGATGGTGGAACTACCTGGTCACAGGCATGAGACTTTCATACAATCGTTCATATTGCCGGGTTATCTCAGGCAGTTGAAAATCCTTCTGGATACGCCGGCGCGCCGCTTCGCCCAGCTTCTTCCGTCCCTCAATGCCCAGCGTGATCATTTGCCGCCAGCCTTCAGCCAGCGCCTGCGGGTCCTTCGGGGCTACTACAATTCCAGTTTTTTCCACAAGGTAGGCCGAGTCGCCCGTATCGGTAACGACACACGGGGTTCCGCATGACATAGCTTCAGCAACTGTATTGGGAAAGCCCTCCCCATATGAAGACAACGAAGCAATATCCAGGGCAGCCATCAGGTCAGGCATATCATCCCGTTGTCCAAGTAAATGGAGCCTTCCACGAAATTCATCTTTTTCAAGGTATTTTCCAAAAAACGGATTGGATGGGTCCACTCTATTCCCTGCCAAAATAAAATGGACATCGGGCCTCCTTGCAGCAAGGAGGCCGGCAGCCAGCATAAAATTCTCATGATCTTTCATTGGATCAAAGCGGGCGATCAGACCGATAAGCAGGGCGTCTGGCGCAAGCTCAAGCTCGTTACGGAGGGTTACGCGTGCAGACGGATCGGGCTGGAACTGTTCGGTATCGATGCCATTGGGGATATAAACCCACCGTCTTGGATGGTACCCGAGATCCTCATGAAAGGCCTGCCCGGCTCTGGAGTTGACTATAACCGCCTGCGGCCATCCCGAGAGCAGAATGCACGCTTTTAGTACCAAGTTGGACAAACGGCGATAATGGGACATATCCATATTGGAGGCACGAATATTCCAAACAACTGGCATACCTGCTTTTCTGGCAGCCAGCAGGCCCAGCAGGTCGGCATGATAAAGCCAGGTCTGGACCATATCCGGGGATTCACGGCGCAGTAATCCGGAAAGTTTGAACAAGCTGCCAGGATCGGGATGCCCCGAACGCACTTCCAGGGAAAACACCGGCAACCCCAGAGCCCGAATTTTTTCTCCCACTTTCCCGGGGGAAATCAGACTGACCACCTGGTTTTCGAAACGGGCTGCGTCCATATTCTTTACCAAATGGAACAGCACCATCTCCGCGCCACCGACGTCGAGACTGGTGATGACATGCAGGACTTTTATCCGTTTATCGCTCATGGGACAATATGCAGGATTGGAAAATTCGCAGGTACTCTTTTACGGATTTTTCAACCGTAAAGTCCTGGGCGCGCTGCCTGAGCAATGCGCGGTCGGGAGGCGTTTGTAACGTTTCCAGCACGGCAGCAGCCAGGGCTTCCGCATCTCCGACCGGTACCAGCCTGCCAAAACGCCCACCCGCGAGGATTTCCCCAGGACCACCTATGCAATCGGTCGAGACCACCGGCGTCCCGCATGCCAGGGCTTCCACCAGGACATTCCCAAAACCCTCCCATCTTGAAGACAAAACTAATAGCTGAGCTCGCGCCATGAAAGCTAATGGGTTTTTCACAAATCCGGGCATCTGAACATTTTCTATAAGACCCAGCTGCCTTACCAGCGCTTCCAGGCGAGGACGCTCCCGGCCTTCTCCCAGGATGAGCAAATGCGCCGGTTGTTTCTGGCGCAAAAGAGAAAAAGCACGCAGGAGGGTGGGATAATCTTTCGCGACAGCCAGCCGTCCAACCGCCAGGATCAGCGGTTGGTTGCCAGATATGAACCATGGATGGGAGATGGATAGGTGCGCTTCCAGTTCGAGCCCAGGGTAGACAACCGGGTTGAAAACCACATGGGTTTTTTCAGGCGGCATGCCAGTGGTTTTAATAAAATCCTCCGCCACACCCTGTGATATACAAATCGCCGCATCAGCATATGGAAAGAAAAAGTGCGAAATGATTTTAATCAACCGGTCAGGAAACGAAGTGTTGCCAGCCAGACTGGTGGAAAATATGGTGTGAAAAGATATGACCAACGGTATTTTCACTCGCGCAAGCCTGACGGCCAATACCGCAATCAGGCTGGTGTGGGCCTGAATGCCGCAAAGAAGATTTGGGCGTTGTGCGCGCAGGTAGTGTATCAATGGGAATAGCGAGAAGAGTACTCTTTTCCCTTTTAAGTCGATCATGGTTGCTTGCGATGGCAGTTCTGATAATAGATCTCCGGAGCAGTCTGCGAGCAGGAGATCAACATGAATACCCTGTTGAATAAATCCTTTTACCAGGTTGAGCGTCACACGTTCCGCGCCACCAGTCTTCATAGACTGAATAAAGATAGCAATCTTTTTTCCTGCCATTTTGGGAGATACTTGATCTGTGGAATCATCAACCTGCGCAGAATCGACGAATAGGATCGGAGGAGATATTTTCATTTGCGGTTTCGCCGAATTAATTGCGAATGGATTTTTGTCCAAACCATCTCCGGGAATTTGCAGATAAAGGTGACATACCAATGCGGTTCAATTTCAAATAATTGGCGCATCACTTTTCGCCAGCCTGACTGGAAAGGCGGATAAAGTACCAGTTTGGCGGTAGTCATTACTATATCGGTTTGGAGTGAATTTAGCCCCGGGTTTGATTGATGTACTTTCACAAATGCCTGCCAGGTTTGCAAATAGATATCGGCTGCATAGGCACGCTCCCGACTGATATCTGGATTGCCCATCACAGCTTCTGAAACTAACTCGATCTGTTCCCGGGTAAGCAAAAAACCGCCCAATTGCTTTTGAGCATATGTGAAAAGTATTTTGGACTTTATGTTTAATTGATCTTTTCGGTTATAAAGACTTGTAATACTGGCCGGATGGACACGATAGCGTAGCAGTGCCTCGGCCAAATTTGCCGCTTGTGTGTAAACAAGCAGGCGAACCCATAAATCCAAATCTTCAACTCCCCCCATGCCCTCCTGATATTGTAAATGATGTGCTTCGAGAATGGAATGGCGCAGCATGACCGTTGGATGCATGAAAGGGCTGGAGAACAAGCTCGTCCAACGGATGGCAAGATCATCGCACCTTTTAGGCAAGACGCCAATAGCTTGACCGCGCGTGTCAATTAATTCGACCGCACTTCCCAGGATCCCAACCTCCGGATGTGTTTCCAGGAATGCAACCTGTTTTTCAAACCGACCCGGGTGGCTGATATCATCCGCATGCATATAAGCGATGTACTTGCCACGTCCCACGATCAGCCCCCAATTGAGTGCGGATACAATGCCCTGATTCTTCAAATGACCAAGGATCACCATCCTCTCATCCCGTTGGCGATAATCCGCCAAAATGGACCCCGAATCATCCGTGGAGCCATCATTTATGGCAATCAATTCAAAATCGGTGAAAGTCTGGTCAAGAATACTTTCAACTGCCTCCCTTAGAAATTTTTCGCTGTTATAAACAGGCATGATGACACTAACAAGTGGATTTTCGCTCATCATCATACTCTGATCTCTTACCTAACCTGCCGATGCAGAACTTCATAATATTTTTTCGCTAGCAGTTAAGGTCTAGGGGCGTTTTCTATAAATGGTAACTCTACTTCCTGATGACAGGAATTCGAGATGAACCCGGAAAACGCCTCCACATCAACACGTGCGCCTGCGTCAAATTTTTCGGCTAGTTGCTCGGATGAAAAGGAATATGTTTCTGCTGCCCTGTTTCGATCAGCCACCTCCTGGACTTTGTTGACCGGGTTGCAAAAAGCGACAGAAGTATTAAAACATAACAAGTTGGGAAATTCTTTTTCGAACCATGCGCGCCTGGTATTGAGGCCACGCTCCAATGAATTGGGCTCCAGATAAGGAAAAGAAACAAGCAAAGGAATTATCTGGGCAGCCCGATAGATGGAGCTTGACACTTCCAGTGGGTATCCAAATTCATTTTCCGAAACCGTCCAATCAAATTTCAGCAGGCCGGTTTGTATAATCGAGAAAGCTGGTAGCACCTGCGGGCAATGTTTCGTATAACAATAGGTGGTATTTTCTCCCAACCGAAGCGAAAAGCCGATAGCATCAGGAGAGTTCTCCATTAACAAGGTCATGTCTGTCAGGCTGAAATCCCTTACAAATAAATTATCATCCACCAAAAACAGGATATAGTCTGCGTTGTTGATCGACCGCAATAACTTATTCGTGACCAATCGTAAAATCCTTCCAACGGTTCGAACGCGCAGTTTCTCGAAAATCGATCCAGGTCGAAATCGAATTCTGCCGATCCTGCCTATGGCAACATAAATTCTTTTCTGGTAACTACCTTTCTGGCAGGGGTCAAGAATGGACTCCAAATCCCATTGGAAGTCCGCCTGTCTGACGAAATTTACAGTAGGGTAAGCCGTAATTAACGTATCATATTGGCGAAGGTAGCGCTCCTCTGTTGCAAGATAAAGCACATGGATATTTGCATCGGATACATCCCGACAGTGCAGGAAGAGAGAATGCAATGTTGCCTCTGCCTGCATGCCACGGTCCTTGCTGAAAAGAACGGTAGAAATCATCAAAATTCACTTTCCACAAAAGTTGAGGTTAATCCAGGCCAATCGTATTCCAGATCAGGACCGGACGAACCACAAAGTCCCGGTAATCCTCAGTTGAACCAGCATCGACAAAATTGATCTCAAAATCCTGATAAATTGCACGGTGGCATTTTCGAGTGCGCGCGGTAGTGGATGCACAGAATTGCATGTAGGGATGATGATAGAAAATATAGGGTTTATCGCAATTTCATTTTCCGTCAGGAAAAACGCACAATCGCTCTTTTACCTTTTCGCGCCAGGCTTATTGCTGGGGCAAGCATGGGCAGAAAAAAAAGATACAGGCGTATGCCCAGGCTCAACCACCGCCAGTATGTTAAGGCGGTCTTGTCAGGGTCATCAAATTCTTTCTCAACCCAATCTTTTAACGGGCTGCCCAAGTGATTCCAGCGTGCTACGAATGTACCTCTATCTTGTTGGACACTGGTCTTGTTCACCTTCCTCACGAGCTGGTTTGCATGAGAAAAATGTTCCACATAGGATTGGGATGCATCGACACATGAATAACCCGCCTGTGACAGGCGGATTGCCAGGTCGCTATCAGCATAATAAAAACGATACGCTAGCTCATCAATGAAATTGATATCAGCCAATGCAGACCGAAGGTACAATCCATGATTTACAAAGTAGGTATTCCCAAATGTTAAACCCACCCAATACTTTTTTTGCTCCGGCCAGTTGCGCCAGTAAAAAGCCATCGCCCCCATGTTTTTCCCCTCTGCCAGTAATTTTTCGAATTGTTCCACACCATTCTTGATCGCGCCAGGAACAAGCAGGCAGTCATCACTGATCATGAGAATGTATTTCCCCTGCGCGGTTTTGAAACCCAGGTTCATAAAGTAGCCCCAACTGCGTCTTTCTATCATTTTCCCGCGGAACTTGCCGCGGTTGTGCTGAACGATGGTGATGACATCCTTTTGCTTTGTCAGGTATTTCAATGAACCGTCGGTAGAACCGCCATCCACAACGATTATTTCGCAGGGATAGCCTTGTCCATTGGCACGCACACTTTCAAGCGTGGCCCTAAGGAAGGCACGCCGGTTGTAGGAACCGAGCACAACGCTGACGAGAGGAGTTGGATTCATCATTTATTACCATTTCACAACTGTCAATTATAAATGAATGCAAGCACATTTTAGAAATCCGGGAAAACATCGAAATATTGATACTTATCCGGAGGATTTCACTGGATCAGATTTCGATATAATTCCAGGGTCTGCTGTGCCGTTTGTTCCCATGTAAATGATTTTGCTTTGTTTATTCCTCGTGAAATGCGTTGGGAAGATCGAGATTCGCTGAAGGCCTGATCGAGATTAAATACCATCTGCTCCAGGTTACCAGGGTCGTGATAAAAAGGAACGTCACCGGCAATTTCAACGGTCGAGGGAATACGAGATGCAATTATTGGACAGCCACAGGACATTGATTCCAACAACGGAATTCCAAAGCCTTCATAAAGCGATGGGTATACAAAAACCAAAGCCTGATTATATAAGTCCCGTAAAACCAGATCATCCGGGTAAGGGATAAGCCGTACCTTATCGATAAGATCCAAGGCATGTATATTTTTTGACTCTTCTTCGGACCAATCTTCACCAACAACGGCCAGGTCGACTTCCTTGTTCTTTGGCCAAATTGAAAAGGCCCGAAGCAAGCCTTCAAAATTTTTATATATAGCCCTGCTACCCACAAAAAGTATAAAAGGCTTTCCAAGCCATTCTTGACCTGGTACCTTATGAAAAAGCGGATTACAGCCCAGATAAATTACTACTATTTTTTCATCCGATACCCCAAAAAATTCTTTCAGGTCCTCTTTGGTGGCCTGTGAAATGGCTATTATCTTATCGGCACAAGAAACGGCTTTCCGTTTTCTGATACGAGTGCTATCACCTTGTCCTTTTGAAAAAACATCCTCCAAGCGCTCAAAAATCATATCATACACTGTAACGACCTGCCTGCCTTCCCAGAAATTTGGCAGCGAATAATACGTGGAATGCCAGATCTGACCCACACCTCGCCCGATCCAAGGCACGCACATAATAGAATTTGCCCGTGAAACCAAGGAATCCGACACTCGCCCGACAGGCAGGTAGTTATTAAGATCAGGAATATCCCGCTGAATAATCTGGGTATGCAGTGGTAAGGATTGCCGGGGTTTCCCCTGTTTCAGCAGCAAGATTTGCAATGAGCTGTCCATGCCACACATACGCGGCAGAATCTCGCTGTAAATGCGCGAAATTCCACCGTGTGGCTGGATTCGATAAATAATACTGTCTATCACCACTTTCATATAAAATCTTATTCTCTCCGATAAATCTCGATTACGATAACCCGATAAACACGTAAAAGAATTGGTTAGATTGACTATTTTTGGGTCCTATTGCGCGTTGGTTCCCGAATAATCAATCTCTTTGGAAATTACTCCAAGGGATCGATAGTACAGTGCACAATCTACAGCAAAAAATGGCACGCATATTAGGAGATGCTTTTACCAAATCTTTTTTTATTTACTATTGCTCCTTCCCGCTATACAAAATAATGCTTCGAATAGCTTCATTCATCTGTGCAGTAAATACCTGCTCAGAATGTTCCTTAATTGCAACTTCGCGAGTCTTTATTGCTCTCTCTTTGCACCATTCAGAAGATTGGGAAAACAGTAAGGTCACTGTTTTGACAATTTCACGAATAGTGCATGGCTCAAGCAGCACACCATAATCACTAACATCAATACCGCTTGCCCGGCTGACAATTGGTATCAAGCCTTGAATCATACAAGCAACAATCGAAGAAGCCTGCCCTTCGCTACAGGACGGCAGAATGACAAAGTTGCATGTTCCCATCAATTCGTAAAACCTGATCGAACGAGGCTGTATCCAACCAACCATGTGGATATTGGGATGTGTGTGTAATTCGGCGGCGTAGACTTCCGCAAATTGATCATCAATCTTCGCACAGATCCATAGGTTCTGGTCGAGTTCAGTGAACGCTTCCAACAACAAATCCAAGCCTTTATGTACGTTTCCCCCACCTGCGTAATATAAAAAATTTGCTTTGCCTTTCTCAAAATTTTTGTTGCTTCGCTCAAAGAAATCATCGAATAGGGCGGTATCATTGATCATAATAACCGGTGAAAAAGCTGAATAGGTGCCCTTTGTAAATTCATTTCCAATTCCAATAACGCCATCCACAGTTAACAGAGCACCTTCTTCACTGTTCCTGATCAATCTGTCGGGGTGCAAATTCACTCCGCGACGCTCCCTTAATGCAGTAAAGCGTGCCAATTCCTGCTCATTGTGAAATTTCCAGTAGCAACCGGTTGAAAAATAAATTTTCACGGTTTTTGCTGGCAATCGCCGGGCGATCTTTTCCGTGTTGATGCCACCGTGGCCAATGAACAAATCATATTTCTTGCGAGGAACAAACTTGGTATCCCTGTAATCAATGACATCAACTGTATAACCCAAACAATTCAAAACTCTCACTATTTCGCGATTATGCCAGATATTGATATGGCTTAAGAAGCGCGGATCGTCTCTCGGAATGGAGAAGGGATGCACAATATAAGATAGCAGTGCTCGTTTGCTTGGATGCTGGATCTCACTTTCCATAACCAAGTTATATAGACGTTTGTAATGCGGTTTGGTAAAGCGCCTAAGCAAGTTGGTCTTTGCACCATATAACCACCGCCAAGCCTTGGTAAAAATGGGGATTCGGTTTACAGTGTGTTTGGAATTATCCATTCCTGACTCATTATCAACTTGTTAACTCTTGAATTTCTAAGATCAGAATGGTAGCAATTACACCAGAATGTCCTTGCCCGATTTAAGAATTTGCCCATCCCTTATCCGCGCCGTTTGCACAGGAGGTATGGCTCAAAACTCTTTAAACCCAAATAATCTGGCAGGTGGGCTCTTCTTGGGTTTCCCTGAGGCCGACCGCAGGATATTCTTTACACGTTCAGGAAATAAAGTCTTGACGGATTGCATGCCTTTTCCCAGCATTCCATTATGAGATTAATCTTTTTGCCCGATAAACAGTTAAGCCCCTTATGGCACATCGGATTGCGGCCCTGCTTGAGGGGCATAATCTTTAATCCGCTGCTTATATGATTTTAAAATGATGACCGGCCATCCAATAATCTTCCACATATTTAACAAATCATCGTGTGAAAATAAATTTTCCTTGGTGATATTAGCAGGTTAACCAACTCATTATAGCTCCATTCGTTTTAACCGATTTAGAATTTTACTTTTAAATCTACTAAGAGTGTTTAATTTTGTTTTTGATTGTCCTATATACTTTGCCTCCCACCTCTCATTAAGGTATTTATAAATGGGAGCTTGGATAATGATCGATTTATTGAAAGAAAATAAAACCATCATGCAAAATTCGTAATCCTCGCCCTTGAGCATTTGCAATTCAGATGGAGAGCGCCATTTCACTTTCTCCAACACTTCGCGGCGTATGCTTACTGCCCCTGCGGTAATTAATCCATAAGGAGTACCGTATGCATGAGTCACAGACAAACAATCCATCAACCTTCCGTTGGGAAAATAGTTCGTCGTTAGATCATTTGATGTAATTGCTTCAATTTTGGTTGGATCAAGAAATGAAAATTGCTCATAAGAGGGAATATAAGAGTGATTGAGATGTACAATATCTTGTTTAGCAAAAAAATATTTTATAACCTCAATGCGTTGAGGATGAGGAATATCATCGGCATCTTGGTAGATAATAATCGGGTGAGAAGATTGATCGCTTCCTGATTGACGATTCGGGCCGGCAAATATTTTTTCATCTGATTCAATTAACAAAAATCTATCAAATACTTTCTCATAAAGTGCTCTGATGTTATCTTTGGTTCTCTTTTTTATTTGAAATGCTTCTGAAAGTGAAATTACTACTTCATCGGGAAGTTCCGTCCCGGCTAGATATGCTTCTAATATTTTTGTAATGTTGGAAAAATGTTTGGGTATCGCAGGAATAACTAAGCTGGTTTTCATTGTATCCTTTCATATCCTCGAAAAAGAATTTCATTTATGACTTTATCAAAAAAGGGGAAAGCGTCAATGTATTCCCGACAACATTCTTGGAGTTTGAGAATGGCCCCTCAAATGGTCCGTTCAGAAAGTTCCAATCCACCTTGCCATGTTTATTGAGAACCTGGTCCAACTCATCATAACTCCATTCACGCAGATGCCAGTGATTTTTAGGTGTCCCGTCCTGGTTGGTATATTCGGGTCTTCGATTCGGCGTACTGATAAAAATGCCCTTACGCGCGACTCTCAAAAGTTCGTCCAGAAAGCGATGAAAATCCTCCACGTGCTCCAGAACATCCACACAGGTGACCAAATCAAAGTGATTGTCTGGGAACGATAAGGAATAACCATTATAAATTTCCAAGTGAGCCAGCCTAGGGTTACGTCCCAAGACCGTGTTGCGGCAATACTCAAGCACCTTTTGATCTACATCCACTCCGCTGACCGAACTGGCCTTGATGGCCAGAATATTGAGCCCATACCCCAGACCAAAACCTACATCGAGAACAGTTTCCCCTTCGCCGAGATATTGATTTAACGCCAGAAAATATGCTTCGATCTGGCAGGGGACAACAGAGCCAACGCCGACAAGCGTCGAGTAATCCTTGGGATTGGGTTTGATGATAGGATTAGAAGAGGTGAACTTATTGGGCGTCCTGATTAAATGGTATGCCCTGTTAATCGTTTTCTTAACTTTCGAAGCGACCCGTTGGGTCATCTGGCGATCCGTCAAGATAGCATCTTTTGAAAGGCTGGTTGCTTGATTTTTTGCTGACAAGTATGCACGGACTGCGGAATCAACCCTTGGATCAGCTTCGGGACTTGGAAAATTCCGAGGAACTTTTTCATCGATTATTTTATTTTCCTGCATGAATTGGTTAAGCTTTAGATTATTTTGCCCATGGTCACCACTTGTCTGCCCGATATTATTCGTCAAGTAATAATTTGTAATGGCATGGAACCAGTTATTGCGAAGGCAATGCAGGGCGATAGGAATATCCCAATAAAAATCGGGACGGTTAATAACCTGTAAAATACTTGCCGGAAGGTCATCCCCGGCATGGTTTGGAATTTCTCCGGGCGTTGAATACGGCAATTGATGTTGCTCAAGCGCACCCGCAACCCTGTTCCAGCGATCCGCCCAGGTGCCCCAGCCCCAGCAACTGAAGCGCGGCGACATAATAACATCATATGGGTAATCCGCAATAGTCTTGGAAACGCTGGGGTAGCCGCCAACTGCGAATACCTGCCCGACTGCAATGTAATGATCCAGCATGATGACCATCGATTCATAAAAATGGCGGGCAGGCAATACATCATCTTCAAGAATGACTGCCCGAGCATGGCGATTAAAGACAGTGGATAGCCCGTCGATGATATTTGGCGCACAGCCAAAGTTCTTGGGACGCTCGATGATCTCGGTTTCCAGCCAGTCAATGCTGTGCAATATCTTCCGCACATTCAGGACTCCTTCATCGGTTTGCACGCGTGCCCCATCTGAATAAATGATGAGTTTATCGGGCAATTTGGTTTGTGATTGAATCGCTTTAAGAACCCGCTGTAATATTCCCGGCCGGTTGTACGTGAATAAAACGACAGGGGTTATGTCCTTCATTGCGCCGCAAACATCCGAATCAAAGTCTGAAAAAGCATACCCAGTCCTCCAAACTTTCTAAAGCATTTTTCATAGATATAATTTTGCCAGAAAGGATATTCTACCCGGTTTCTGACAATCAACCCCCATGTGCAGGCAAATACCATCTGGGCTAGAAGCCAGATGATATTTTTTCCTGTTCTCGCCAGGGCAGGCTTCGCGCCGGGAGCAAATATCCGGTTATAAGAACGCCCATTAGCAAAATAGCGTCGAGGAGCTGTCCACAGTATCATTTTCTCTGGGCGCACCAGGTGATAAACAAATAACCGGGGTTCGTAATATAGTACTGCATTAGGATATAGCTCGCTCAATCGTTTGAAAAGATGGGTTTCTTCACCATATCCGATTGTTTTACCGGACATTCCAAAGGAAGTTGCGAACCCATTAAGTTCCACAAGCAGGTCGCGACGTATGAACATGTTCAAGCCCACTAATATTTCGCCTATCCGCAACCGGTGTGCTTCATGGGAAGGAACATAAGATTCATATTCGTCTTTAAACCATCCTGGTTTAGAGGTGTTGTAAAAGGCATAATACGGACCTCCAAAAGCATCGGGATGTTCCGTCAACAGGACCTCTGCCGCGACGGAAAGCCACCCAGGAGGCACCTTACAATCATCGTCCAAATAACCCACGTAATCCCCCTGTGCTTCGCGCCAGCCGCGGTTGCGGGCGTGCGAAAGCCCGAGATTGCTCTCCAAAATATATCGGACATTGGGATATGCCCTGCAAAATTCCTGCGCCATCTCAGCAGTATGATCGGTGGAGTTGTTATCCACGATCATCAACTCATATTCACCCTTCGGAAAATCCTGTGCCAAAACGGAATCAATCGCCTGGTGCGCCAAGTCAGCCCGGTTATATGTGCAAATGATAACGGAGATCAATCCTTTCTTTTCATTAGATCTTCGGATGGGTTCCGTACACTGTGCTTTCGACATGGCGTTCAAATCTAGAACCTGGTCTTTTCCATTCTTGCGAAATCGCTTATCCTATTTTTTTTTCATGGCCTTCGAAATCTTGCGAATGGTGGCATTGGCAAATGCAAGCGGTCCTTCGCCCAGCAACACGAAGAATGCCGTAAAGATTGGAATAAACGGCCCTTTGGCAGGAAGAGCTAATATTCCAAATACTTGTTGCATGACATTACCCTTGGAACTCCAAGGCATATTTTGTACAGAGCTATAACCCGCATGCAGCGCTTGTAATTTAGCGCCTTCCGCCTGGTATTCGCGACAAAGATTTACGTAAACTTTCGACATCCCCTTATGCCATGCAGGACGTTTTGCTAGATCCAGATGCTCGTCCAACATGCGATATGTCTGAACGGAAAGCTTCAATTGATCGGTTAGAAGCCTGCCGCTAAAAACACCCCCGCTGTGGCGGCGATAAACCGACATGGGTTCGTCTATATAGCCGATCCGTTCAATGCCCCAGGTATAAAGGTTAAGAATATGCAGTGGAAAATCTCCTACCTTGGATTGGGTAAACCATTCGGGCAGCTCCTTGACAATCTGGTTACGATATACCACAGAAGCTGTTGGGATAAAATTAGTGTACTCCAACAAATCATCCAGCGTGTAATCATTCATCTTAAAGGGAGGGCGCGTATATAGTCTTTCGCATTTCGCCGGTATTTTGTTCCAACAAAACTGCCGGATGAAAGCAGCCGGGATATTCTGGATGAGTTTCAAGATAATCCACCTGCTTCTGCAACTTGAGCGGATCCGTCCAATAATCATCGCCCTCGCAAAGGGCAACATACTTCCCACTACATGTGGTCACGCATGAAATAAAATTAGCTATCGCACCCTTATTTTGTTCCGGCAAAAGGAGGCGGATTCGCTCCGGATAGTTATCGCCATATGCACGGACTACAGCACGTGTATCATCCGTTGAACAGTCTTCTCCGATAACGAGCTCTACCGTGAAGTCAGACTGTTGCATTAGCACACTTTCAATGGCCTGCGCTATAAATTTTCCGTGGTTATAGGTAATCATGCATACGCTAACCATGGGTTTTCCCAATTTTGTCATATTATTTCGCTCTACTTTTAGAAACCCAAATCTCTATCCTTCCACCAAGATGCGGAAATTTCAATATCATTTTTTTTGCCCATCTTTACCGATATGCCAAGTGGCATAGATATTACATTTTCCACCAGTTTTTTTGTTACTGGAAACATCAAAAGGCACCGTTCAGCGAAGTAGATACTCCCCATTCTATCGCAAAATAATAAGTTCAAGCTTTTAAGAACAATCGGATAGCAATTTATGAGGGAGACTTGACCAAGGCGTCCATCCTAAAATTTGACAGATCAAAAGGTTGGTTCGTGACTTGCACACGCAATCCATGACGGGAACAAATGCCCTCTATTTCCTCCCGCCTCCACCACCGGCCTATACCGTCATTGGTATTCTCGCGCTTCTTTTCATTCTCAAGATGCCGTGCAACCCGCTCCGGCGTATTATAAAAATTCCATTTTTGGTCAAAGTTCGGTATGGTTGAAAACAGAAAGCAGAATGCATGGTCAGCCATGTGCTCCACAACGTTGCTCAAAATGATATCAAGCTCATCTGGTTCGAAGTAACCAAGGGAACCGTTCATCAGTAACTTGCTAGGAAATGTGTTTTCGCCGAGGAGTACAGACAATGATTCCTTGACGTCGCCGAGAATATAGGTAATATTCTTCGCAGATTTCTTGTCCATTGCGGTTCGAATAAGGTGTGGTGTAAAATCTATTCCAGTAACATATGCAACACGCTTTGCCAATTCATAACTGATCAGACCGTTCCCGCAACATAGATCTACTACATGATCCTTAGTCGATAATTTCAGTAGTCCATCTATGTTTTCCAGCGTTCGTCTAAAAAGTTCGCTCGAGACCGGTTGCTTATCAACTGTCAAGCCGACTTGCCTATACAAATCCTCATCGCTAACCGCAAGCTCGGGACCATATCTGTTCCAGAATGTTTGCCAGAATTTAGCCATATATCGCTCCAATATTTGTTATTAATTTATATAACGATTATATTAATATATTTATTTAATCAAGAATTCCATTGTCCCATATTTCGAGAAGAACCAAGAATAAAAATATTTCTCTTAGTTTTCTTTGTTGAGTTCCTTTTTTAGTATTTTTATCACTGTTGATAGTTCATCTTCATTGTATCTTTGATCTATCGGCAACGGAATAATATGCTTAGCGAATGAATATTCCAGTTCATTTTCATGGCACCAATCAAATACATTTGGCCAATATGTTGCAACAAATACTTTCTTCTGGATAAGATTTTGTTTCAAATTTTCTCCTATAGTCGATAAATAAGGATAAACCATCGGCACGAAATCTTGATCCTCAGACATCTTTAGTTCATTGGTCTCCTTAAAATTCTTATTCATAAACATAAAATTTTGCTTTCTAATTTTAATTACTTTGTCATAATCAATATTACGGAGTAATGCTTCGGTAAGTGCCGACATTATACTAATTGGTTGCCCAATAATTGCATCATTATTTCTTCTAAAATCAGGATATCCAGCTTCTGCTCCTTCATCAATCCTCTTAATAAGATGCGAAAATCTAGCAACAGAATGATCACGGGGTAATTTTATCTGTAATAATTTATCAGTAAATAAATATGCCCCATCAGGAATCCCAAAAAATTTTCGGGGAGAATAGAATGTATCGATTCCTGTAGATGGTTTATCAAAAAAAGCTTGTGAGTTGTCAATAATCAAGTTGGAACAGCAATTTGATAGTTTCTGAACAGTTTGCCTCTTGATGCCAAAATAATTAATGTAAACAAAGGCTTCGCTCTTATCTATCCGTTCAAAATTAAAGATGGGATCTAATTGCTTATCAATATGATAATATTCATATTCGATTTCTAACTTATTGATTGGTTCGAGCATTACATCACATGTAAAATAGGGCAGGTAAACTTTTCTATACCCTTTTGCATGTAGAATATATTCAAATGCATTACGACCAGAATTTAATCGGATGGCGTCCTTATGATATTCTAGTCCTTTGCGCAACTCTAATTCAAAATAGCCTCCGATTGGATTCATAATAATTCGTATTGATTTAACATTTCTCTAATTTTCTTGGGTGAATTAAACATAATACAATCAAGGATGGAAAGGTTAGGTTCAAAACCAGGGCGCTTTTGATCATATTCTTCTGAATTAATAGACAGAAATTTTAACCCGATATGGTTTTTTTCATACTTCAATCGATCAAATATATTTATACCTCCAGGAGGATTCCAATATTCAGTTACTCCGTTTATTGCTTTGCAAATATTTAAAGCCCATTCATCGGGTGTATTTACAGGGGCTATTTCAAGTCTCATTTTAGAATAAACCTCAATGGGAGTTCTAATTTCCAAATAGTCACATATAGATTGTAAAGTTGCTCTATTTAACGAAACAATTTTTGTATATTCTTGCGAAAACACTTTTTTTATTATTCCAATAACCACTGAATAATAAGGCGATACTTTTCTATAATGTTGTAGTTGTGCAATAATTTTTTCCTTCCACGCTTGCTCATTGTTGATTTCAATTTCCCAAATTTTTGTCTCTCTGGAATGTTTTTTCAATGGTACCTGAATGTACTGCCAACCATCAAAAGGATTTAGTATTCTATTTCGCTCTATCCATCCATGGCGAATGAATTGTACAGCATCAAGCAAGATGAACTTATCAGTATGTTTGATCAAACTGAAATATCCAAGATAGGGAAAGAAATAGGGCTGCATGATGCCGAGTTTCATTTAAATCACTCCCAAAATAATCTTGGATATCCTGACGACCTCATCTCTTTGCAATTCGTAATATAGCGGTAAACATAAAACCTGCATCACCGCGCTTTCTGAAATAGGACAGGCTTTGGTTCCCGCCTGCTGGAGATAAGGCAGGGTATTGAGAGAAGGGTAGAAATAGCGTCTTGGATTGATATCCTGGTCCATTAAAGCTTTTCGAGCACGCATCATCTCTTCATGTGACGAAAAAAGTACAGGATAATAATTGTAGTTATATTCTACGCCCTCAGGCACCTCGGGGTGTTGCAGTTTGCTGTCTTCGATCAATTCATCATAGAATGTTGCGATTTGTCGCCGCTTGTCAATGATCTGGTCAATCAAAGGGAGCATGCACAAACCCATAGCTGCATGCAGTTCAGACATCTTGGCATTAATCCCAATTTCTTGGTAATTGTCTTCGCCAAGGTGGCCGAATCTTTTCATAACGGAAACACGTTTTGAAACGTTCTCGTCCCGACTTACCACCGCGCCCCCCTCAGCAGTATGAAACAATTTGGTGGCGTGAAAACTGAGCGTGGATATATCCCCATGAACCAGGAGCGATTGCCCATGTAGCTTCACCCCAAAACAATGCGCGGCATCATAAACCACCTTAAGGTTATATTTTCTGGAAATCTCCTCGATTTTTTCAACATCACAGGGATACCCATAGACATGGGTGGCCATGATGGCACTTGTTTTTTTGGTAATGGCGGCTTCGATAAGTTCCGGGTCGATACAGAATGTTTTGGGATCAATATCCACGAATACTGGCGTACAACCTTCCCAAACGATCGCATTTGCTGTGGCTACATACGAAAATGGGGTGGTGATAATTTCCCCTTTCAGATCCAGAACTTTAATTGCAATTTGCAGAGCCAGGGTTCCATTCGCAACTAATTCAATATGTGAAATGCCAAGATATTGGCGCAATTAAATCGCAAGCTCATTTTCAAGCTTGCCACTATTGGTTAACCAGCCGCTCTTCCATATCTGCTGGAGCTTGTCCTCAAAGTCCTCTATAGGCGGAAAAAAAGTTTTGGTAACCGGGATCATTTATTTTAACATCCAAATTGTATAAAAGAGAGAATAATTGGGTTACTTATATCAAAGAAATAAATTATTAAATTTCATTACGTTATCTTGCCGGGTCACAAGAAATTTTCTGCAAAGCCCGCACAAAGGCTTGCTTACAGTCAGGCACCTTCAGTAATTTTTTGTTGGCCTGGCTTTTATCTCGACAGGGTTGGGGTTTGGCGGGTGACAAATCCGTCCTGCTGCCATGATGTCCTTGACCTACCACCAACCATAAAGGTGAAATCCATTGTTTAGGAAATTTTCTCAAGCGTAACGGAAAACCAGGCTCAGGCAGCGAATTTGTCGGAATTGGAAAAATAATCATCCGCATTTCTCATGAGATTGGATTAGTAGTGATCTTCCATGCAAGTTTCGGGCGAACGATCCCTTCTTTGCTTCTGCCATGTCCCATCCAGCCCAAATGATTGCTTCCGCCGTTGATCACTTCAAAACTTAGCGCATTCGGATACTCAAATAGAACCGTTCCTCTGTCCTTAACAAACAGTAAGCGGCTGATGGTATAAATCCCTTCATGCATCAAATCAGGAGGTATGGTACAGGTCACGGTCAACTTGCTTCGACCTATTTTGTTCTCAGCTATGCCAAAAGCAGTTGAACCCACAAATACCAGATTCCCCAGCTCATCAACCAAATGAAATGTAATATCTGTCTGATAAATACTTCCAGATAATTTTGCAAACTCGAATTCCAATTCCACGGGATCGCCCATCAAGATTTGGTCGCCTTTGAGCGGATGTACTGCCGTCTTGTAAAGTTTAAAATGATCGTTTCCCGGGGAGTCGGCGTCTACCCACTCTTTAACAAATCGCTGGTAAATGCCCGCATCATATAAGCCAAAATCGCCTCGTTTGCTGAACCAACCAATTGGAGGCTGCCATGATCCAGCCAAATCCCGCTCTGGCAGAGAGTTTAACCGCGGTCAAATTATGGCTTACAAAAAGCACGGTCCTTCCGCCCTTTGCCACATCCCCCATCTTCCCCAGGCACTTCTTCTGGAACTCCGCGTCGCCTACCGCCAGGACTTCGTCAATCACCAATATCTCGGGTTCCAAATGCGCAGCCACCGCGAAGGCCAGGCGCACATACATGCCGCTGGAATACCGTTTGACCGGTGTATCAATGAACTGTTCCATCCCCGAAAAGTCCACAATTTCGTCAAATTTACGATCTACTTCTTCCTTCGTCATGCCTAAAATCGCGCCATTAAGATAGGTGTTTTCCCGTCCGGTCAAGTCAGGATGAAAGCCTGTGCCCACCTCCAGCAGGCTGGCAATCCGTCCTTTAACCTTAACGAGCCCGCTGGTTGGGGCAGTGACCTGTGACAGGATCTTGAGCAAAGTGCTCTTGCCGGCCCCATTGCGGCCAATAACACCCAGCGCTTCCCCCTGCTTAACGGTAAAACTCACATCCCTCAGCGCCCAGATGGTCTCGCCATCTCTGTTACCGTGGTCGGTCTCACCAAGGCGAAGCATGGGGTTGGGCTTGCCGCGAACTTTGGCCCACCAGACATTGATATCACGGCTTAAAGTGCCCGTGCCGATCTGGCCCAGACGATACGCTTTGGATAGGTTTTCAACGGAAATAACTGTATTACTCATACCGTATCCATGAAGGTGGCTTCCACCCGGTTGAAGATGACCGCCCCAATGACCACCGCCACCAGCATAAAGCCAAAACTATAGGCCAGGTCGGGCAGGTTGACCGACCCGGCTCCCCCCAGGTAGGCATACCGGAAGATCTCCACGATTGGCGTCATCGGATTAGCCAGCACGATCCAGCGGAAGCGTGTCGGGAAGGACGAAAGCGGCAGGATCACCGGCGTGGCATACATCAGCAATGTCACTCCAAAGTTGACCAGGAAACGCAGGTCGCGGTACTTGGTGGTTAGCGAGGAGACGATAATCCCGAGTCCCAGTCCCAGCCCGGCCATGATCAGGATCAACACCGGCGTAAGCAGGATCCACCAATTCGGGTGTAGCACGCTTCCACGTATTGCAAAAAAGCCCATGAATCCCAGGAAAAAGACGAACTGGATCGCAAAGGCGATCAGAGCGGATATTAGGATGGAAACCGGTACTGCCAGGCGCGGGAAATACACCTTTCCGAACAGTTGAGAATTATTGATGAAAGTATTGGACGTATTGGTAATACAACTGGAAAAGTAAGACCAGACGACCGTACCCGACATATAAAATAAGAAGGGGGGCAGGCCCTCTGTAGGCAGTTTTGCCACACTGCCAAATATGAAAGTGAAGACAACCGTGGTCAGCAGCGGCTGGATGATGTACCAGAGCGGGCCCAGGATGGTTTGCTTGTACACCGAGACGAAATCCCGCCAGACGAACAGCATCACCAGGTCACGGGCGCGCCACAACTCGCCCAGCCGCAGGTCCAGCAGGTTGCGCTTAGGGCGAAGGATCAAGTCCCATGTATCGTTTGGATCAATCATGCTTGGAGACGTCATTGGTCGTATTTTCCGAATAGGATTACAAGTTGAAATTTTCGAAATTAGGAGAAAGTATTCTCCCACACAAGTAAACCTGAGTCAAGTGTTCCATTTCTCTGTGTTAGCGTTTCTCTGACAAATGCCACTCCAAGGGCTTTATCTATTTCAAGATATCTAAAAAGTCCCGATCGGCTTTTTGGACAAAAATTCCAAGCCTTACAACGCTTTCGGTTCGATTCCCCAGATTTTACACGCGTACTTTTCAATAGAGCTTTTATCCAATACGGGTTTAAAATAGAGAATTTCTAGTAATCTCAAAATAGGTACTATTTATCCTTCTTGCGCATTTCTTTGCTTTTCCAACTTTGCCACTAAATCCTCGGAATCATCCGAAAATTTTCTGGCAAATAACATTTCACCGTTCCCGAGCACAGCATCCATAGGAAATGAGGCTATCGATCGAAAGAAAGGCAGATACTTTTCTGTGATATATGGGGGATGCCAGGCTGTACTATCACTCCAATCCGCATAAGTAAGGCTACTGACTATTCTTTGTTTAAAAGAGGAGTTACCAAGAACCGTATGGAAAAACGACTCTTCAGGACAATGCGTGTGCTTAAAATAGTTTACAACCTTAATTTCCTTTTTCACGAAGGTCAGAATATATTCACATGCTTCACGCGAAAGCGCCCACCATTCAGATCCACCATAAGGAGCAAGAACCCCCAGGTAGTGCCTATAGTCTTGCTCACGCGATAAAACACCAATTTTCATTAACTTTTTACGAATAAAGACGGCTATCAATCGGTCCGTTGGGCGAAACTTATAAGTAGTTATGCGTGAAATCGGTTTCCCTTTTGCTTCATCCGGCATCGCAACTAGGTCGATAAATTCCTTTTCCGGCTTGCTCTCAAAGAATCGCTCTATATACGCTGTTGACCTAAGTGGATAATCAGTACCACTGAGAAGAATAAAACGGTCGAAGTGGCGAATATCTGATACAGCCATTTGCATAAGGACCAGGATAGCCTCGACTTGGGAAAAATCGCCCCAGAAAACCGGGACTCGCTCCTGTGTAAAATGAATGTTGTTCCCTTTTATCATCGAGAAATCTTCAAAATTTGATTTCTGGTCGATGTGTATGAAAAAGTTGGACGAACTGGAGGATAGCGCGGTGACCAGTCGCTGGAGTTGCTTTGGTGTGTTATGCGCTAGAATTAGGTAAGCAATATTCACTGAGTAAACTCGTATACTAAATAAATCAAGTGCTCATTATATTTGCATTTTACAACCACGTAAGGATGAGAATGGCCCTATTATTCATTCAAATGTGATGAATTTACGAGGACGCAATCGCGCCCGCCGGCGGGCAGTGATCAAAGGCGCAACAATCTTCCGGAGGCCATATTTGGCCGGCAAAATCCCGAACCACGTTCCACCATCCCGAAAGTGCACTTTCAACATTTCATTCCAGCAGCGCTCATCTGCGTTGATGGTTTTCCCCTGGGAATGCAGGCGGAAATTCGCCCAGGTGCGCTTTGTATATTGCAACGGTGCCAGAGCCGCCAGGCGCACCCACAGATCGTAATCCATGGCAAAATAGAAGGACGGGTCGAGCGGGCCGACCTTGCGCCATAAATCTGCCCGCCAAAAGGAAGCCTGCTGGGGAATATGCACGTAGCCCTGGCGCAGCCGGCGGTAATCCGTCTCAGCAGCCGGGAAACGTCCGATGATGCGTCCATCCTCATCAATGAAATTGGCATCGCCATACACCAACCCGGTCTCTGGCTGGTCCCGTAAACAGCCAACCGCTTCTGCTACGGCATGGGGCTGGTAGGTATCATCCGAATTCAGCCAGGCCAGGATTTCACCTCGGGCACGCGCAAAACCCTTGTTGATGGCCTCCGTCTGGCCATGGTCCTTTTCCGAAACCCACCAGGCCAACCGGTCCGAGAAGCGGCGGATGATTTCCACGCTGCCATCCTGTGACCCGCCATCCACAATAATGTATTCGATGTTGGCATAATCCTGGTCCAATACCGATTGGATGGTGCTTTCCAGAAAGCCGGCCTGGTTATAGGAAGGCGTAATAATAGAAACGAGTGGCAAAGTCAAATCGGTCATGCGTCAGGGTTTGAGATTATAGATCAGAAAACCATCTCCCTTGGCGAGTACGGGATAATGGGCAGCCAGATAATCACGCAGTTGGGGCTGTCGATCCAGTTCGGCGGTAGATGTGATCACGAATTCATCCATGCCAGCGGTCCGATGGGCAAACTCGGATGCAAATACCGGAGCAGACTCACCAGCCATACTGCGCAAACTGGTGTCCATGGTACTCGGCCAATATGCGCCATAAACCCAGCCCCAATATTCCAGCCGGTACCCGTAATCGCCGGTTACTTCGATTACTTTTTTATTATGCCCGATCAGATTTCCCAGGTTTTGATAATAAGCAATGTCAGCCCGGTAATTTGCAGATGCCATGGTATTGCGGGAAACCCACATTTGCATCGCCACGCCGAACAACAATATTAAGACGAAGGCGGTCTTCCAAATCCAACCTCTTTTCTCCATAACGGAACCCACCAGGAAATCCGCAGTCGGGATCAGGCCGAAGGCGACCACCAGGATGACCGGCAGGTGGTAATAATCATGCGTTATGAAGTTATATGGGAAAGCAAAACCATAGGCGATATACCCCACCCACAAACCGATGGCAATGAAGCGCTCCCGGTTGGTGGGATATAACAGGATGCCCACCAGCGCAGCGAACATGGCGGCGAACCCGGAAAATCCGGCAGCCATGAAAAGCCAGCGCCCATAGAAGGACGGATCCGTCCAGTAGGAAGGGAAGAACCGCAACGCAAACTGGTCGCCCAGATTTGCATATGTGAGGCCATAAATATAATAGATAACAGTCGGTACAACTGTGATTCCAGCCACCACCCAGGTCTGACTATCAGTAAAAATGCGTTTCCAGGAGGCCCGGCTGATCACCAAGCCAGCTGCCGCACCCAGCATGGGAAAAACTGCCACCGACTTGACGAAGATCGTCAGCCCGGTTAATACACCGGCCAGGATGGCCAGTTTCCAGGTATGCTGCTTCTCCCAGCGGTAGAGCGCCCACAGCGACCAGGCGATCATGGCCACCATCAAAGGGTCAGGCAGGAACGCGCGGCTGACCGTTACTGCAAAGGGAACAAATAGAAAATATGCCAGTGCGATGATCCCGCCGTACCGCATGGACATCTCTTTCGCCAGCAGCCATACGGCAAACCCGCCGATCAACCAGAACAAAGAGGCATACAACCGGCCCATCCAGGCTTGCACCCCGGTCAGATTGTAGGTCAATGCCACGATGCTTTCCATGATCGGGGGTTCGATCAGGCCCTCCCCCTTCCACTCGGCCACCGCCATGCTGCGTTGCCAGGCAGGAACCGTTGTCAGGTGGGCATAGTACATCCCGCGTGCAATCACCAGAGAATGGTACTGGCGCACCATGTAGAAGTCGTTCGGAAGGTCGGTCAAATCATAAAGCCGGATGCCAAGGCCGGCGACGAAAAGCACCACCAGCAGGATGGTCGTCATCCAGGGTCTAAGCAGTAATTTGGGTTGTGCAGCACTTTCCATTTTTTCCATTTTCCTTACGGTTGGGCCTTCAAAGGATGTTGGAGGTCAAAGATGACAAAATACTTGCCCTGGGCGTAGATGGGATAGTCCTTATATAGTAGATCCTTGACGGCAGGTTCCTTGTCCAATTCCCCGAACATGGTCACCAGGAAATACTTCTTCCCGGCTGTATCATGTTTGAAGGTCTGTAAGAGGTCTATGTTCTGCCCGGCCAGGTAACGCAGGCCGATGTCCGCGCTGGTGAACCAATTATCCGCATACTGCCAACCCCAGTAAGCCAGCCTGTAACCGTAATCTTCCGTCAGGCCGATCACACCACCGTCATGCCCGAGTTTATCACCGACACCGGCCCAGAATGCGGGCTGATCGTAATAGTTGGCCTGCACGATCTGGTCACGTGCATACCATGCCGGGATGGCAACCCCCACCAACACAACCACGACCAGGATGAGGCGAGGGAAGAGACCCGGACTGTATTCAATGAAACGCTCGAAAAACAACCGCAGTCCAGGAGCCATCGAGATGGCCACCACCGGGATGAAGGACAATTGATAATAATCATGGGTAAAAAAGTTATAAGAAAAGGTCAATCCAAAGAGAATGTACCCGGTCCACATTCCGATCAGTAGCGGGCGCTCGCGCTTTCGATCTGCCAGGAAAATGCTCAGCGCTGCCAGCAGGACCACCGTCCAGCCGATATCGAAATTCACCGTATACGCCCAGCGAAAATAGAAAGCCGGATCGATCCACATTTTAGGGAAGAAGCGCAAGGCAAATTGTCCTGCCATATTAAGTTTCAACATCCCGTAGATCGTGTAAATGGCAACCGGCAGGACCAACAGCATGCCCATGATCCAGACTTGCAGGTCACGGATGGACCGTTTCAATCCTC
This sequence comes from uncultured Chloroflexia bacterium, assembly GCA_963772245.1. Lineage (GTDB taxonomy): Bacteria > Chloroflexota > Anaerolineae > Anaerolineales > Villigracilaceae > UBA877. Next base: position 920,347 of record CAVYWB010000005.1, read on the forward strand.
GAGCGATCAGGATGACCCCTGCAAACCCGCCAACAATAACAAAGGCGGACAGATTCTTTACGAAAAGAGAAGTTCCGGCAAAGATCCCAAACAGGATCGCCCATTTCCAGCTGGAAGTATTCTGCCAGCGAAAAAGCGCCCAAAGTGTGAAGATGATCAGACAGACCATCAAAGGATCGGGCATGAAAGCCCGGCTGGCAATCACTCCGAAAGGCACGAATAAATAGAATAATGTCCCAATCATGGCCGCGCTGGTGGAGGCGAATTCACGGATGAGCAGGAAAAGCGCCAGCCCGGCGATCACCCAGAAGAAGGAGGAATAGATGCGAGCGATCCATAAATGTTCACCGGTCAAACGATAGGTCTGGGCGACAATATTCTCGAGGAGTGGCGGCTCAACGATACCCACATCTCCCAGGGAAATTGCCTGGTTGCGAGTGGCTGCCGGGACATTTGTAAGATACTCATAATATATGCCGCGGGCTTTCAGGGCTGAAAACAACTGGCGGGTGCTGGCGAAATCCAGCGGTGGGTCTTGCAGATTGATCATTCGCAACCCGAAACTTACCAGCATGGCGGCCGCCAGGACCACCTTCCACAACCAGGAACGTCCGAAGAAATCCATTTCAGAAATATTGCTCTTCATTCCTTCTCCTTACTCATGCGGAACAACAAACACCTGAATTGAACCGATTTTTTTTAGCAATTGGGCTGAAGCGATGTTCAATTGTCCAGGATCGGGGACTCGATCTTGAAGTACCCAGGGCAGGGTTTGCTGCCATTGTGAATCCACCAAAACCACAGCGCGTTTAAAAACCATTGTTTTAGCATTGAAATGGGCCTCAGGAATCCCATGTAAATCAGAATAGTACCATATGGCAGCATCATCCGGGGAAGAGACAACGATCAAGTCATCCTGCTGCAATTGGCTCTGGATATATAATACAGCGACTTCCTGCTTCCCGCGTCCCGCCCAGAGAGTCTGTAATTGCGGCATGATCCAGGAGGCATGCCAGAACCCATAGATCAGGATCAAGCAGAATACCGGGGCCGCCAGGGGGATACCAGGGGCGAATTTTAATCGTACTTTCTGCAAAAGCCCGAAGATACCGGCTGTTGCCCATAGAAGCATGAGAGGCATGAGGAATGACCAAACCCTTGCCTCGGCATTGGCCCGTTGGATGAGCTCCAAGGCACTGAACCACAACAGCGCAGCCAATTGCAAAGGAATCCGAGCCTTTGCCAGCTTGAAATGGAAAACCAGGCTCAATACCCAACCGATCTCGAGTACTATCACGACAGCCATTGGAACCTGGGTTGTCCATTCGACCCACGTTCCTTGGATGCGTGCCGAAACAGTCACCAGGAGATCCTTCCAAGGCACTGGAGCCAGCATATCGTTTGCAAACAGTTTTTCCGGGCCGGTGTAAATCAGAACGGGGGTATAGAATAAAGCCGTCAAAACCGCCGCGCCCAAACCTGCAGCCAGCCAGTACTTTAAAAATTCCTTTTTTGTACAGTATGGGCCAGGGCCGTAGACCTGATTCTCCAGGAACAACCAGGCAAATAGGACGCCAAATGGATACAACATGGTCGGAATAGTATATAGACCAAGCGCCGAAAATAGGCTGATCAATACCCAGAAGAAGAGGTTTTTCTCCTTGCGGACATGGTCGCCCAACGCCAGCGTTAATAAAGCAAACAAGGCCACCATGGTATAGCCGCGTGCATCATTCGAATACGCTACCAACGGAGGAAACCACGCCACCAGAAAAGCCGTTCCCAGGGCAGTCCAACGATCATAAAGACGGGATGCCAGCCAATAAGAGGCCGGTACGAGCAGAACCCCCGCCAGTAAGGCTGGTAATCGCACCACCCAGGCTCCCTTACCAAAAATCTTGGTCGATAAAAAAACCAGGATGGTATGGAGAATATGGTTGTTCGGCTTGGAGTAATCCGTAATTGCCGAAAAAAGCGAGCGCGAAAAAGTTATGTATGTATAGGCCTCGTCATGCTTCATGGGCGAATTGGCGTTCTCCATTCGGAAGACCACCGCCAGGGAAATGAGAGCCAACACGCCAGCCAGGAAGCCCAGGTCGCGTTTCTGCAAGCGCAGAAGGCCTATTGAACAGCGGGCATCCAGCCAGAAGGGTTTCCAAATACGGGAAATGAGATTCCAGCGGCGGAACGCAGTCACAGCTGCCAGTCCAAGAAAAACCAAACCACCCACGCCGAACAGCACTTTGAAAACCCCGACATTCCAGGATTTTAAGGAACTGAAATTGTGATTCGGTTTTAAAGAGTTGAATAATACCCTCAGTGACGGATAAGGCAGGAAAACCAGAGTAACCATGAACAATCCGCCGGCAATAAATATGCCAGTAAGAAGCCAGGTCAGGAAATTGGTTCTTGGTTTCATCTAGTCAACTTTCCATCAAGGAATGAAAGTCAATTCTTGGATATTTACCTGGTGGCATTTTGAGCAAATGCTGATTTTCCGCTGCACTTAGAGAAAATTGTGAGAATCTGCCATTAATTTTTTGGATGGTTCTTGACTTGCTTGGCGGAAGAACAAGCAACCAAGAGACAAGATTGCGATATTTCATAATTTATATTTCCGTTTTAAGCGTTTAGAGCGCAGATTATCATAAAACTTACGTATCTTTTGAAGACCAAGCAAGGATAACAATGCGTATAGAATATGCTTCCAATCCCTCAGAATGGATCCTGGAAGGAGACGAAAGGCTCTTCCGTAAGCGCGCAGCGCGTCCGAGGGCTGGCCGGCATCCACGAGGTAAAAACCGTCAAACCTTTCCACCCCTGCCAGGATGCGTTTCTCATCGGCTTGAATGAGTTCGGAAAATTCCGGCCGCGATTTCAGGTCGGCAATCAGCCGGCGGGCTTCCTGTCCATAGGCAGCGCCGCGTGTGCGGTTCTTGGCCTGGTCGTGGTAACGGGCTGCCGCCCAAGTCTGCGGAGTGTAAACTATCGGGGCCTTGCGTGCCATGCTCATCCAAAGCAGGTTATCCATTAAAAGCTGATAAGCCGGGTTCAGGTAGCCGGCTTCTTCCAGGACCGACCGCCGCATGAAAGCCGCAGGTTGGCAAATGATGTTGAACGCCATCAAATCTGTCAGCGTGTACTGGCGGGCTCGCATCAAGTTAAAGGGCTTGCCGTCCGCATCGATCGCCTGGGCATCACCGTAAACAAGACCCGCCTCCGGATGGGCTTGAAAAACCTGGATGGCCGAGGACACCGCACCGGGAAGGTAGAGGTCATCCGAATTCAGCCAGCCGACGAATTCGCCGCGCGCCCGGCGGAAACCTTTATTGATGGCTTCCGATTGGCCGGAATCCTTTTCCGAGACCCACCACACCAGACGGTCGGCATACCGGCGGATGATCTCGACACTGCCATCGCTGGAGGCCCCATCCACGACCAGATACTCCATATTTTGGTAATCCTGCGCCAAAACGGAGCGCAAGGTGGCTTCCAGAAACCGGGCCTGGTTGTACGAAGGAGTAATGATACTGACAAGCGGGAGCATTAATGTATTTTCACAATCGACCTAGCTTATTCTCAGGGCTCATTAATATGATGGAAGAAGGAGTAATAATTATAGTTGTATTAAGAAAAACCAGCCAAAATCATCAGACTAACATAATAAGCAATCCCGGCCAGGAGATGTGCTGTATAAATGATCATGATAACGGTCTTTTCCCATTTTGGAGGTTTCTCTATTTCCAGATTCTCTCGCCATAAAAAACGCGCCGAGGCTACGAACAGGATAAACAGCATGATCTGCGCTCCCCACAGGAAGTTTCCATTCCCAAAACGATTACCCGATTCTGCTAGAAGATACATCTGGAGAACGCCCACAATAAAGCCCAACCATGCGAGCATAAGAGTATTGTCCCGAACAATCCTCCGGAAGTTGAAGATAAGAACTGCCAATGGGAATAGAATTGACAGAAAGAATTTGGGCAGCAGGAAGCCCGAATATCCTTTCATTACGCCCAATGGACTGAATACGATCGAACCATTTTCATTCCCCGGCAAAATATAGTTGATCCAGAGCTGAACTAACAAGATCAGAATGCCTGGCATGAAGAATCCGACCAATAATAAGCGCCAATCAACCGGCTTTGTCCTAAACAGGTAAATTACAACCATCAACCCTATGGCAGGTAGGATACATAATAATAAATTGGGCTTTATCGCTGCCGAAAAAACGACCAGGAATATCGATGAAAGAACAACTTTCCATGAGTTGGATTTAGATGCAAAAATCCTCATGGCACAAAAATAAGTGAGTAAAGCAACTGGTTGCAATAAACGAATGGTTGGGTTGTGATAAGTCGAAATGCCTATGTAACCGAGATAAAAAAGCTTGTCCCAAAACGCAAAAACCATCACCGGTGCAACCAGTGTCAGGCTGACCGTCCAGATGGCACGCAGCCAATTTCTATTTTGCTTGTCTCTTCCAAACCAGCAGTAAATGATCAGAACGGTAAATATTTGTACCACAACCTGGATCAAAACCGCGATTGCAAACATACCAACTTTCTGAAACGCCAGCAGGTAAATTGCTATAAGCAATAGTTGATAAGCTGGATGTGCCAGATTGAGAATGGGAACTTGTTGATAATGTTGGCTCAAAATTAGTTTTGCGAATTGAATGTGTTCAGGAAAATCGCTAATTATAGAAGAAGAATAAATACGATGGACATATATCGGAACAGTTATCAAGATACTTGTAAAGATCATTGCCAGGATCACCCGCCAACCTTGTTTTAATCGATCAAAATAATTACCGAGACGCTTCCAAAAGGCTGAATTTGTTTGCATAAGTATTTCCTGAATACACAATTTATAAACAAGGTTTCCCTAAAATTAATTATTATAAGGTAATGATTGGTTTATACTAGAACTTGATAGACATTAAAAGATCAAAAAATAACGACCAGCGCATCAATCAAACACTAAGTTCATCGATTCCATTAATAAGTAATTAAAGGCAGTGAATCTACTTGGCTTCCCAAACAATAAATGATGAATTTGAATACACATTCTGCCACTTAAGGCTTTGTGAAAGTACAGTAGACCATTCCTTCTGGCTGGTTAAAATGATAAACGTATCAGGTCGGCTACCCGCTGCCGATAGTTTTTCTTCCAGGCAGGTTAAATCGTGTTCACACTTACTCAAATCTGCAATAAGAGCGAATTGAGTCTCATAAGTCCGAATCCATTCACCGCCCCACGGGGACAGATCCGGATTTCTTTGCGTAAGATAAGGGAGCCATTCGGCTTCGTTCGCATCCCAGAATAAGTTTTGGTAACTCGCCTGGGGAGGTGTGTTCTTCTTTATAAAACTTGCCATCCCAAGCATTTCTTGATTGACCGATGGTAAAACCTGGCTTAACCGGTTAAATGACTGAATGTAGATCGGCATAAAAATCCCCACAATAGCGATGAATGAGATCAATTTCTCCAATGGTTCATTCGTGATGAACTTGCTTGATGTTATTGAGGCATATAAGAAAGACAGGACATAGCTTGCAACCAGAAAGGATACCATTAATATATAACGATTATCAGGGATAAAGATAGATATTAAAAGGAATAACAAAGGCAGTGTAAACTTCTTTTGGGCCAACAGGCAAATTAGACCGGCTAAAAACAATCCAAGAAACCATGGCTGCCCGAGTACTGAACTCAGGTTGTTATTTAATGCAGGCATAAAATTGGCCGGATTTTGGATCAAAGGCATAAAGCTGGCAGCACCATGGGATGGGAATGCATTTGCAAAGATCGAGACGCCATACCTCTCCAGCATAACCACGATCCAAGGCAATGTAACCATAAGGCTGACTATCACCACTACGCCTGCCCCCATCCAATTCTGCCGTCGAGGATGCGTAACCACCCAAACTCCAATCCAAAAAGCAAAAAAATAGGCATACCCCAAATGGACCAAAGCCGTCAGGCCAAAGAATACACCCGTCAGGACGGCATCACGCCACCGGAATGTTTCAACCATCCGATCAAAAAAATATAGAGCCAGCAGCCCCACCCCAAATGCCATTGCTCGAACTACCCCTCCAGATGTTGTTTGCATATCAAAAAGATCGTACGATCCTGCAGCCAGAACCACCGCCACGAAGCCCCCTAAATTTGATCTTGAAATACGTTTAGCGAGAATGAATAAAGGGATCAGGGACATCCAGCTCAATACCGGTGGGGCAAATCGCAAATAGCTCCAAACAGACACCCCCAGCTTGATAAATACCGCCATCAGATATAGTGCCAGGGGAGGATAGGCAAACGGGATACCTCGTGGCCCGTAAAAAGGTACACTCATAGGAAGATGAAAATTCGAATTTGCAATCTCTACAGCCATCTGTGTATATAGACCGGCATATCCCAACGGAAAATTCTGCTTAAGTGCACTAGAAAACAACAGTGGAAAGACCACCAAAAGGGAAAACAAAAAAACCACATGTGTCCTTTTGAACCAGGTTACCATGTCCTCACCAAATTGCCTGATCTTGGGATACGCAATCAATTGATATATGACCATTTGGATGCTTATCAGGCTTCCATAAATAAGCACTGGTCTCAGCCGAATATTACGGGCGTTGTTTCCTCCATAAATTACAATTAGACTGACAAATGCAAGAAAAGCCAGTAGAAATAGTATTGACACCCACCTTGTCTGCAGGAAGCTGTTAACTATCCCTCTCCATTTATCGTACCTGCTAATGAATAGCAAAGTGATGAATATCCCCTCTGTCAATAAAATACATCCGATCAAGACCCAACGTTCCAAGGAAAAACCAAGAAAAATGCTGTTCTTAGGATCTACCGGGATGATGATCAGAATAAAAAGCGATATCAATCCCTCAAATATACTAACCAAGGCGAGTCTCTTCATAATTTTGAATTTCATTATTACATATAGGATTTTCGCCACCACATCGCCATGATTTTTACGAACAATTTATATAATGCAGAATATTGGGTGTGGAAAATAAACCTCATAAAAGACGCTGAGGCTAACGCCGGAATATTCAACATCCTTTTCTCATAACTAGCATTTTTCCATGCACATCTTTTTACGGAAATTTTGCTGGAAATTTCATAACCACATATCTTGTTGTTTAGATAATTTACCTGGCAAGAAAAACGAATTCCATTGGCGCATATAGCTCGCTTGTATTGTAGCACTTTCCTCAAGAGGCAGTCATCTTTAGGAATAATATCGCTTTACTGGAAGTTTACACTTTGTTGGGGTCTGTTAATTCAGAGGGTGGCAATGGAGGATATCAGATGTGTGCATATTGTTGACCATTCCTAAAGGCGCATTCCGGTGAATTCGTCCACCGAATCCGGTCATGCCGTCCAGTGACGGAAGGGAGCAGCGCTGGTGAGAGAATTATAAATCAACTGGACGGCATGGGGTCATGGAATGCACCTTTCATGGGTTTTTCTTTTGAAAAAAAGAGTGGATCGACGACGGTTAGAAAATTCCAGTTTAGGTAGCCGGTACGGGAATGGGGGAACGGATCTTGCGTTGAGAACCCCCGGTTAAATTAAGCCGGTAGGCATTATGGATAATACGATCCAGAAGTGCGTCTGCATGAGTGGGGTCCGGGAATCTTTGAAACCACTCATTAACAGGCACCTGGGAAGCGACGAGAGTAGAGCGACGTCCAAAGCGATCGTCGAGGATCTCGAGCAGGTCGCGGGTGTCGGAAGTGGAGATAGGATCGCGCATCCAATCATCGAGGATAAGCAGGTCGATCTTGGCGAGGCTGGTGAGCAGGGTGGGGAAAGAGCCATCTTGGTGAGAATGGGCCAGTTGGACCAGCAGGCGGGAAGTACGGAAGTAGCGGACGGAATGATCTGTGCGACAAGCAGAGAGACCAAGTGTACAAGCGAGGAACGATTTTCCTGAACCGGTGGGACCCAGCACCAGGGTGTTGAGATGCTGGTCGATCCAGTTGCTCTGTGCCAGTTCGAGCACAAAGCGGCGTTCCAGGCCACGCGAGGCAGACAGATCCAGGCCTTCCAGGGTGGCGGATTGAGGAAGGGCTGCCAGCTTAATGGATCTCTGGATGCGCTGGTCATGACGGCGTGTACATTCCAGGTCCACCAGGAGCGCCAGACGTTCTTCGAAAGAGAGCTCAGCGTATTTAGGGTTGGCGAGTTGCTCTTGCAGGCCATTGTGGAAAGCTGGCAAGCGGAGCTGGATGAGTTTGTCGAGCAGGGGTTGGGTAAGCATGGATATCCTCACTGATAATATGAATTGCCACGGATATTCTCGTGGGTGGGAAACGCAGGGGTTTCGGATGGGGGAACCGCGGGCAGGTGATCCAGAGTGGCTTTCACGTCGCGGTAATTCAGTTCTTTATCTGTGCGTGCCATCTGGCAGGCGGTCTCCATCTGGGAACTGGAATACTGTTTGGAGAGGCGCAGGATGCCCAGACAGGATCGAAAAGCCTGTTCAGGGTGACGTCGGGAAGACAGGATCGCCTGGATCAGCTGGCCGGTGTGCGGCCCGATCTCTTCTGCCCAGTGTTGCAGGCGCTCGGGGGTCCACTCCCCAGCTTTCTGGTGGCTGATCGGCATATGGGCGGCCTGGGTGGAGTAATGGCCAATGACTTGGCTGCGGGGATGGATGGCCACCGCCTCGCGCTGGCTTTTGTGGAAGATCTCGATCATGTGTTCCGTGGCACGGATACGCACTTCCTGGTGGATCAACCCATACGGGACCGAGTAAAAATGCTTCTCGAAATCAACGTGGTAGTCGATGTTCACCCGGGCAGTCTTCCAGGTGGCATATGCATAAGGAGCGGGCGGAAGCGGACGCAGGGCAGGCCGATCCAGTTCTTCGAAAAGCTCTTTGCGGGATTTTCCCAGATGCTTCATCGGACGGTCGTTCAGTTCTTTCAGCAGTTCGACCATGGCGCAGTTCAGTTCGGCCAGGCTAAAAAAAGTCCGGTTACGCAGACGAGCCAATATCCAGCGCTCCACCACTTGCACGCCCACCTCGACCACTGCCTTGTCGCGTGGGCGGCGCACTCTGGCCGGGATGACTGCCACCCCGTAGTGCTGGGCCATCTCAAGATAGGTTGGGTTCAGGTCCGGTTCGTACCGGCAGGCATGTTTCACCCCCTGAGCCAGGTTGTCTGGGACGATAATTTGGGTTACACCCCCAAAAAACACAAAAGCGCGCACATGTCCGCCAATCCAATGCGGCATCTCCTGGCTGGGCTGTGCCTCGGCATAGGTATAGCTGCTGGCGCCCATGCTTGCCACGAAAATCTGCGCTTGATGTACTTCCCTGGTCTCTGGGTCGGTGATCGGAACGGTATCTCCGGCATAGTCCACAAATAACTTTTCACCGGCTTTGTGGTTCTGCCGCATAGGCGGATCGAGCTTCTGGGCATAGCGCCGGTACAGATCACAATACTGGCTATACCCGTATCCTCCCGGATGAACTTCCCGGTACTCCGTCCACAACAGCCGCAGAGTCACACTCCGCTTCTTCAGTTCCCGGTGAACTATCTCCCAATCGGGCAGAACCTGAGCTGCCGGTTTGTCGGCAACCTTCTCCGGAAACAACAGCCTGTACAGCATGTCCTCGTCCAGCCCATCCGGCAATGGCCATTTCAACCCCACAACCTCGGCACGCTTCAAATATTCGCTGACTGTGCTGTGGGAGATCTGGCAACTGCGCGCAATCGACCGGTTCGATAAACCACACTCCCATTTCAAACGTAGTGCTTCGCTGATCTTTCGCATGGACAACCTTTCCTGTGACATCACTACCTCCTGGAATTATTCCAGGGATAGCTTGCCACACTTCAAGAAGATTATCCAGCGCCACTCCCCATCGAAAATCCCGCTCCATGCTGTCCACCGATTCCGCTCATCCCTAAAAAGTGGACGGCATGCTCCGGAATCAGTGGTCGGCATGCTCCGGAATCGGTGGACGGCTTGCTCCGGATTCACTGGTCGACATGGACCGGATTACGCACCTAAATATTTCATCCGACTACCTACTATTAGTTGTAAACCGCTATATCGGAAACTTCGGTCATAGGTAGTAAAGCAATAACTTTTGAAATAGGGGCAGGAGTAAAATAATCATCAACCAAGAAATGGGGTTCTATCATTTGTAATCGTCAAAATCATCTAAGGAGAATCGAACAACGTAGAGCGGTTCGAATCCCCCTGGGGCACATATTCATACGGTAGTAAAGTTATTACAATTGAATGGGATTAGGTTTACAGAAAATGACCCAGTAAGTATCTCGACAATGTTAAATTAGCTCAAAATTTCTAGTATATCAGTCTCATCGTGTTTAAAATATGGTACATCCACTTTTATACAGGAGAGGAAAGCCGATGAGCACTATAATTATTGATGAAGCTCTCTATCTTCCAGATCGATGGGGGCTGCCCACGGAGGCGATTGCCAGTCTGGGAAACCGATTGCAGGATTCTTGGTCTGGTTTTCAAAGTTGTTTCAAAACCAAAACGCGCGATAGTGCAGAGCATGCTTGGACCTACTTGCGAGGACTTTTAGAGATGAAGACAGGACGTAACTTTGCCAACATTGCCCGGCGGGTCACCGACCCAGGGGAAGATGGGCAGAACTTGCAGCAATTTATGTCCGATTCGCCCTGGGAGGCGCAGGCAGTGATTCAGAAAGTCCAGCAGGAGATTGCGATCACGCCGGGATTGCAGAAAGGCGGGATGCTGCTTCTGGATGAGAGTGCGGACGAGAAAGCTGGCCCAAAGAGTGCGGGGGCTGGACGTCAACATAATGGGCGTTTGGGCAAGATCGAGATGAGCCAGGTGGGGGTGTTTCTGGCCTTCTACAAGGATGTGGTGTGGACCTGGGTGGATGGGGAGCTGTTCCTGCCGGAGCATTGGTTCACGACTGAAATGGCAAGTGAGCGCAAGCGCGTGGGGGTTCCCAAGGAGCGCAAATTTGTTACTAAGATCGAGTTGGGCTGGACCATGATCCAAAGGGTCCAAGCGCATGGTTTGCCGTTTGAAGCGGTGGCGTGTGACGATCTGTATGGTCGGAGTGGCTGGTTTAGGCATCAAATGGACCAAGCTGACATCCTTTACATGGCTGAAGTACCTGAAAATACACAAATCTATCTGACCAAACCCGATTTTGGCATACCACCACATGCCCGAGGGCAAGCTGGGCGAATTAGTACTCGTCCCAAGGTGTTGAGTGAAGACCAACCCATGGAAGTTCGTCAGCTGATCACTGATCTGGATACCCATTTTCAACGCTTTCCAGTCCGCAATACCGAACGAGGTGTATTGGACGATCGTTTTGCCATGCGCCGCATCTGGACGATCCGGGATGACGAACTGGCCGAAGAATGGCTGGTGATCCGGCATGAGAACGATGAACGCTACACGTACGCCTTGAGTAATGCACCCGTGGACACTACTCTGGACCGCCTGGCCTGGCTTAAATGTGTTCGTCATTTTGTCGAGCGATCCAATCAGGATGCCAAATCCGAAATCGGTTGGGATGAGCTGCAGGCTCAGAAATTCCGAGCCTGGGAGCACCATTTGGCTATGACCATTATGGCCACCTGGTTCATCGCCCAGACCAAGAATGAATGGGCCAACAAGTATGCTCGAGATCCTATGTTGGCCCAAGAACTGGAGTTGAAGGCATTGCCAGCCCTGTCGGTCGCTAATGTCCGCGAATTGTTGCTGGCGGCAATGCCGTTGCCTCAGTTGTCGTCCAGTCAGGCAACCCGACTGGTTGTCAAACATCTGGTCAATCGTTCTCGTTCTATTAGAAGTCGCCATAAATCCCAAGGCAAGAAACGGGATAAAACCTAATCTAACATTGTCGAGGTATATAGGGTCAATTTTTCTAGAGCTTATAAAGAATGAATCTTCGGTATTTATGCCGTGGGAGCTGATAGATAGTAAAAAAGTGGATGTGTTGTTAAATTGGAGTTGGACCTTTAACCTGGCAGGTTATCAATTAACCCTTATTACCACAAATTTTCCTTTAATTGGACTACTTACGTTTATATACTCCCACCCCGCAGTCATCAACCAAAGTCCATTTATCATTCTCACCGTATCGGTATAATTCAGGCGTTATAAGTAAATCATATTCTAACAAACTATTCATCTTCGGTTGTGACATATATTTTTCTTCCAATGTCGTGTACAATGAATTCACATCATAAGGGAAGTTCGCAAAAGAAAATTTCTCCGGGTAGTTGCCATCCGCTAAAGGTTTCAAAGCCCCATATTCAAATAAATACCGAATTTCTGGATTCGCCCACCGATCGACATAGATTTTATTGTAATTTTTAAAATCAATTTTTGCCAAACAAGTCAAATATCCATCTTGAGCTTCCCAGATTAATGCACCTTTACATATATAAAAGGAAAATAGAACGATTATAACGATAGATATGTATTTAATAATACTTGGAACTCTAAGAAAATAGACCAGGATTTCCCCTATTATGGCAGAGAAACAAATCAATGTAATTGTAAAGTATGGTAATCCTCTATTACCGAGAGGTGACCAAGGATACTTTCCCCAAAAAGATAGGGTGAGGAATAACAGATTGCTGGCGACTGCTATAAAAATTAATGCTTTATATTTAAGTAATATGGATTTTCTTCTTATGGAATATATGAGTACAAAAACCAGAAAAACGACTGAAAGGAGATAATATAAATTCGTGCTCGGTGTATATAATATTCTCCAATCGTCGATAAGGTAAGGAAGGTAGTATAGTTTAGAAGATTTTGGATTTTGACGGAGTAAGACAAAAAAATATTCATAGGCAAGTGTAAAGAAAATTGGAAGAGCAAACAAACAAAGAGCGTATGCTTTCACTAATAACTTCTTATTTGCATTCCTGATTAATAGAACTACATATATTGATGCGATAAATATAATATTTATTATGGAATACCTTGAAGTTATAAAAATTGATAATATGCACCCCCAGATAAAAAGCCGGTTGAATGATAATTTGGATTTTATTGAATCAATGGCTACAATCACCAAGACTACCCCCAGATACTCCATGCTATAGGCTCTTATTTCAAAACCCATGGAAACAATTGAAGAGAAAAGAAAAGGAAGGAATCCCATTATCAAAGCTATATTGATTTTTCTTGTCCATCTGTAAGAAAGATAAATAAATGATACGATTGTTCCAATAAAAAAGAGAAAAGGCAATATCCTTAACCAAAGATACGAATTTGATATTTCTGCCCAAAAGTGCAGCAAAATAGAGAATCCACCAGGATCCAAATTATAAATAGCGTTATTTGTAATGACGTCCGAGAGTCCTTTCGGAACTTGAAGTGGACTTGAATAATGATTTAATCCTTTTGAAATCCAAAATTGCCCTGCCTCATCGAACCATAAATAAGGATTTCTACTAATATTCGTAGAAACCATAACAAATAAAAAAAGATAAACTCCTATTAGAATAGCCAAAAAGACATTGTCTTCACCAAATTGCCTGATCTTGGGATACGCAATCAATTGATATATGACCATTTGGATGCTTATCAGGCTTCCATAAATAAGCACTGGTCTCAGCCGAATATTACGGGCGTTGTTTCCTCCATAAATTACAATTAGACTGACAAATGCAAGAAAAGCCAGTAGAAATAGTATTGACACCCACCTTGTCTGCAGGAAGCTGTCAACTATCCCTCTCCATTTATCGTACCTGCTAATGAATAGCAAAGTGATGAATATCCCCTCTGTCAATAAAATACATCCGATCAAGACCCAACGTTCCAAGGAAAAACCAAGAAAAATACTGTTCTTAGGATCTACCGGGATGATGATCAGAATAAAAAGCGATATCAATCCCTCAAATATACTAACCAAAGCGAGTTTCTTCATAATTTGGATTTTATCCATTCGTTTAGCTAGGACAGAATTTTCTTACACTTAACCAGGGTGGTTCTAATATTTATTTATCCTGATGGAGAATATGGGTCAATGATACAAATGGATACGGATGATTATCATCAAAATATCCATTATATAGAGGATCACTAACGCAACCATGTCAACATCGAGTATATGAACGCTCCATTTGGCGTGATTTTCCAAAAAAGCATAGGCTTGCTCAGCAGTTCGAAGGAAAAACAAAGGGAAGGCTAGCAAAGCGGGAAAGATAAAAATTGCCTTAAATACAAGGAACGTCTGATATAACAAAGCATATAAAATAGCAAAAGCAATATACCCAATAAAAGTCAAGCTAAACAGGCCGTAGCTTGTATTTTGAAGGACGATAAAATCTCGTCTAAAAATTCCGCTTAATAAGACAGACGTTTCCATCAGGACGCCAATCATCAGAAGGAAGACCGGCAGGATTGCCAGGATGAAAATCCCTTGATCCAACAAGAAGCCGTTTGTCCCTGAGATGGTCCAGGAAGGCGGAAAATTGGAAAAGCTGGCTGAATTGGCGCTCCCGTAAAGCATCGTCCAGAATGAGGTGCGATTGGGCGGGTAATTGTCATGCTCATATTCAATCCGGGGATGTTCCAGAAGATTGATGAATTTGAAGGTGAAGAAGCCATCCTGAATGGAGAGAATCCCTCCCCGGTCGTTGTATTTCGAAATCCCAGTCAGCGGAGGCAGAGGGAGCGTATTAATATTCATTAATATTGGCTTGCCATACTTTTTATAATTGGTCACGTATTGGGTTAAAGGATTTACTATACTGAGTGCTGAAACTGCGAATATAAATACGACTGCATAAAGCGCAGACTTAACATATCCTCCGGGTTTGGAAAAAGCCTGGATGAACAATGTTATAACAATAGCTATGGCAGTCACCCAGGCATTTGTCTTTGAGGCAATCCCGAGGGCAGCAAAAAGGATGGCGAGTAAAAATGGCCCGATCCTTTTCCGCTGGAGAAAAACATACGTACAGTAAATCGCCAACGTGGAGAAAAGAATCGCAAAAGTATCATTGGTAGCCTGGGAGTTGATTCCGATCAGCACAGGATTCAGAGCAATCAACCCGAAGGCCAGCAGCTTCAACCATGTATTCTTAGCCGGCAGGCGTGCAATAAAAACCCAGGCCACCGCCAGCGTGACCAGACCCGCCAGCAGGTTGATGATTTCCGCAACCAGGCTCAGTCCATTTATGGAAAGACCGGTCAATCCCAAACCCTGGACAACTTTAGCGACCGTAAAGTGGAACAATTTGGGTTGAAAGCATTCCCAGCAGTCGGGTTTTTGAGGCAGGCGGGAGGAAGCCAGCATCAGCTGGACTACCTGCATATGATTATCGTTCGACTGCCGGTTTACCCACACCAGCCCAACTCGGAGCGAAGTGGATAAGAAAGCGACAAAAATAAAAAGGATATTGAAGATAGGATCTTTTGGAATTGCCCGGATTTTGCCGCTGACGCCCCGCAAGGAATTAATTGAAGAGGCCATTGTAATCCACCTTGGGGAAGACCATCAACTTGCCGCCAATGGTGGCATCCAGGACCTCCCGGCCATCGCTCTCATAAGCAGATCTGGCCATACGGTATGCGCGTTCGGACGTCTCCAGGTCGGGTAGTTGCCATCTAAAACCTTTACCGAAATAATCCGGGGCAAAGTGGTTGGGATCATCTCCCTGGGAGGTGATGGTTTTGTTCGCATCGCCTTTGGTGACAAAATTATGGTCCACGCCGATCAGGATGACTTTTCCGAAGCCCATGTGATAAGCCAGTTGTAAAGCCACATAGGTTACCGTCGCACCTTCCCACAACCTGCCGGTAACATCCCGCGCGAATTTAGGACCGGTGTATGTGGTGTAAAGAAAATGGGTATCTTCCGTGGGATTAAGAAAACGATGTGAGCGCCACGACAGGAATTTTGGGATTGGCAGGCCCTGGATTTCCGCCGCACATTGCTCGATGACCAGGTCATTCATCGAGAGGAAATACGTCGTTGTGAAACCCATTTCGGGGAAAAGCAGGTAAATACGGTTCAAACCAAAGGTAAATTCACCGCGCAGCTTCTTCAAGTCAGTCGCCCGCAGAGATGGGCCATTCCCGATAATGAAACAGCGTTCTCCCTTATGAATATCTTTCAGAGCGGCCAGGCGTTTGCAGCTTTCCCGCCGCCAGGGATGCAGGGCTGCCGCCGGAAGTTCCGGAAGGCGAAGCAGGGTATCGTAGGTGGAGCGGGCTGCATTCCAAAGGGGTTCAGGCGTGACCCGCTTGACTGTCTGCTTCATTCGGTGCTTAACCTTGCCGTCGCGCCACCATCCACGATCATGGCCTGGCCGGTCATGAACGAGGATTGGGTTTCGTCCGCCAGAAAATAAATGGCGTGGGCGATTTCTTCGGGTCTGCCGACCCGGCCGTTGACCGTTCTGCGGGCCAGGTTGTCCAGGCGGGTGTGCACATCTTCGCCTGCCAGGTGACCCCGGTCGAGCCCAGCGCGCAACATGGGGGTGTCCACTGCGCCAGGCAGGATGGCATTGACACGAATGGCATCGCTGGCAAATTCGATGGCGGTGGCGCGCGTCAGCGCCAACAAACCACCTTTACTGGTGGCATAAGCCGCGATATTTGCCGAAGTCTGTACTGCATGGACCGACGAGACGTTGACAATTGCCGCACCTCCTGCCCTTTTTAATAATGGATAAGCCAGCTTGGAAAGCAGGAAGGCCGGCCTGAGGTTATTGGCGATCACCATATCCCATTCTTCCACAGAAGTGTCGACAAGAGGCTTGGCTACCTGTACGGCGGCATTATTTACCAGGGCATGCAAGGTTTTGGTAAAACCCTGCACCTGCTGGAAAATAGCCTCCATCGATCCGGGATTGGAAATTTCGCTCTGGATGAACAGGCCGTTGGCGGGGAAATCCTCCCCAAATGGAGCGCGGTCAACACCGATGACGCGCCAGCTTTTTTCAGCGAACAAAGCGACGCAGGCGTGTCCGATGCCTCCGGCTGCGCCGGTGATGAGAACAGACTTTTGAGATTTTTGTTTATTCGACACTTGAGATTCTGACATGATTTTTGCCTTCCAATAAAATTGCGTGCGCCTGTGGTATTCGCTTCAGGCACCCTGACTCTCCTGAAACCTCATCCCGAGCCCTTCGATCAAATTCCGGATGGTATTCCAATGAACGCGTTCCCAGGCAGCCGGGCTGGAATTGGAGTTGTGCGGGGCAAGCAGAACATTGTTCATTTGCAAGAGGTGACTGTCAGCCGGCAATGGCTCCACTTCGAACACATCCAAGGCCGCGCCGGCAATGCCACCGGCTTCCAGAATGTCCACCAATGCAGCCTCATCCACAATCGGGCCACGCGCGGTGTTGATAAGGATCGCATCCCTGCGCATCAAACGCAACGTCCGGGAATTAATAAGATGGTGGCTGGTTGGGTTCAGGTCGCAGTTGACAGAAACAAAGTCAGAGGCGGAAAGCAGCGTTTCCAGGGTGGTCATCTGGATACCCGTTTCAGCGATGAAAACATGGTCAATCTCCACAATGTCATTGCCGAGCACCTTCATCCCAAATGCGCGCGCCCGGCGGGCAAGTGTCCTGCCAATGGTACCGACACCGATAATGCCCAACGTACACTCATGCAGAGCCCGCCCGGGGATCTTATCCCATACTCCGGCTTTCATGGCTTTGTCCATCCATGGCTGTCGGCGGGCAAAAGCCAGCAGATAGCCCATCACTGTATCGGCTACCGGCAAAGTGAAGGCATTTGTCGTCCGAAAAAGCTTGACACCCAGCCTGGCGCAGGCAGCCGCATCGATCGAATCGATGCCGGTGCCCCACTTGGAAATGACTTTCAAGCGCGGGGTGCAGGCTTCAAGGACGCGGGATGTGTACCGGTCATCTCCGCAGATCGTCCCGTCGAATTTCCCGGCGTATTTCAGCAGATCGGCTTCTTCGAGCCGTTCGTGGACTTCGATTGTGATCAGATCCAAACCATAGTGTTCGAGCGCCGGGCGGAAACGATCAAGAGACCTGAGCATGTAAGGAGCAGAAAAAAGGATGGTGGGCATAGGTTGCCTTATTTCCCATAACATGGATTGGAAACCTGGCTAAGGTTGAAAACATACGGGATGGGCGAATCGTAGCTGATATCTTTCAGCAGAGGATAATCCGCTCCCAGGTAAGTATTAAAGATCAGGCGGAAAGTATTAACCGGTGAAATGCCCGGATAGAGCACATTATTATGACCTGGCAGATAATATGCATTCAGGATCTTGAACTGGTCGCTGCCGGTTTGGAGCCAGGGGCCATGGTCGCCTTGAATAATAATAACCGGCGGATTGGGCGAATCGGACAATAGAGTTTGCGCAGCTTTTTCAATCTGGCCGTCAATATAAGCGACCTGGTTCAGATATCCCTTGTAATAGTTCGCCTGCGAGTAAATGCCATTAGCATCCATGAAGAGGGATGGATTCGTGGGTGACCCGTCCGGAGCAAAAACGAACAGCGGGTGCGGGATAACCATATGGATAAACACAAATTTCGGCCCTGCCATATGGGCGAGCATATCCATGCTATTCAAGTCCATTTGGGTGCGGTTACGAAACCATTGTCCATCGATCTGCTCGAGGTTGAGCAGTCCCAGATCCTCCAGATGGCGAAGCGGGGTGGTACTTATGAGCAATACTTCGAACTCGGTCATCGCTGACCATACCGGGGACGGAGATATATAGACATCCGCCGAGGTCATCTCGGTAAAAGCAAAACCGGTGGCAAGAGCAACCGTTTTATATCCGGCATCTTTTAGCTCGTAACTGACCGTACTATTGAGGATGGACTGCCAGAGTTGGGTGCGGTCTTCGTTTTTGGCATTGAATTGGTCATTCAAGTTCTGTAGATAATCCAAGTTCAATGAAGAACCCAGCGAAACGTCGGTACGAGGATAGTTGCTTTGGCTGCAGTCCGCAATGTAAAAACCCATTTTCTGCAAGTCTGAAATGAAAGTGCTGTTATTGTAGTGAAGATTCGCTGCCAACAGATCCGAACGCCCATAGGAATCGAGAATGATATAGTAAATATCCGGAGGTGTTTGCCCGTCGGTGACATGCAGAGCCTGTACCGGCGCATGCATGTCGGCTGGTCTGTTCGATAATTTGCCCGACGGTTCTTCTTTGGCTACCATCCCTATTGCATAGATAACCAGGCCTAGCGAGATAATATTCAACGTCAGCGCAAGCCCCTGGAAGTGTGCCCGCCTCCACCCCGCCAGGACAAGCGCCAGGACAAGTAGAACCAACCACAGCAAACCCAACCAGATAGGCAGGGAAGGGACCTTCCATTTCTTCTGAATCTGGTCGAAGATATGACCGTAGGTATAGAACAAGATAGTGAACACAGCCGTGGCAAATGCCGCCCGGTTCCAATCCCGATATGCCAGGCGAAAGAGCAGGAACAACAGTACCGATACTGTGACGGAAATTGATCAATGGCCGGATCCCGGCAGTATAGCGTACCTGGGAGATATTGTAAGAAAGTAACGCGAGCACCGGATAGGCGGCAAGAAGGACGAAATACCAGGGAGTTTTCAATACTATTAATAAATTCTTTTTCATGGCAATTTTTCCAGTTGCTGCAAATGGATTCGTCATGCTTTCTGGAGAGAATTTTGCCTTTAAAAAACGGGGTTACTCGGTTTATTTAGTGCAGGCACCCAAGATGTTAATTTTCTCGAGTTCTCCGTTGCGTTCTTAATGCAACCGATTCTGCATCAGAAAATCAGTAATGGCAAAGTCCAGTTCTTCATCTATATCCCAGGCTTCATCTGCACCCATTTCGAACATCACCGGGCGTTCGCCAAGACGGTTGCAGCGCTGTACCAGCTTCTCCCGCGAGAAAATATAAATGCAGGAATTCTCTTCATAGACCGGCGGAAGGTTCTGAGTTTGCAGCAAAATATTCGGATCGTGGTTGAGCGCATGCCCGTGTTGGTCATACAGCCGGGTGTGCAGGCGTGTTACCGAGAAAAGCGAATCGTGAGTCGGGTAATCGGCCAAAAAAGTCTGCACCGCTTTCGAGATCGTAACCGGGCGCAGCAACGGGTTGGTACTGTGGGTCTGCAGGTAAAAATCTGCCGGCACTTTGGATGTGTCGTACAACAAAATCTCATTCATCGAGATGGCATCGTCCCGCAAATACTCCGGGCGCGGCAGAATAACCACCTGCGGAAAATCCAGCCGCAATCCTTCCGTGACCGGCTCTGAATCTGTATCCACCACAACAGATGGAAATTTCTGGAACGGATAACAGTGTCGCGATGATATGCTGGTATAGAGGTTTGCCCGCCAGCGGGCGGTAATTCTTACCTGGAACACGCTGGGAATGGTGCCGCATGGGGACAAGCGCAACAATTTGGGCCATAGATCACTCATTATAAACGCGGATAGTTAGCGAGCAACTAGACATCCAGTTCAAACCGTTTGCCATGTAACAGTCCATCCTGCACGGCAAGTGTCGTGGGTGATTTATCCAAAGTCCGCCAGGAGAATTTTTTCAGGCGCACATACCCGCCGGCGCAGTGGATTCAATAAATGCGCCAAATGGCAGGGAGAATCGATAATACCGGTAATACATGAAGCGCCGTGTACGTCGCACCGCTTCTTCCGGAACTTCGAGCCGCGGTGCTGTCAAAAAAGATTCCAGGCGGTTGCAGGTAGGCTCCCGGTTGTGTTCGAAAAAGACGGTATTGTAATCCACAAACGGAGCCTGGGCCGCGCCCAGGGCCGGGATGCCCATCAACATGGCCTCCAGGCCAATTTGGGAGTTATACGTCAGCACGAATTTGGAAAGCCGGATGAGTTCATACGAACTGATGCGTTCCTGCGGCGGGATAAAGGATACATTGGGGAGCCCGGCAGCCTTCTGCTCGAACCACATTGCCACAGACTCGCGGCTGCTCTTGCCTGGACGGGCCTCGTCCGGGTGGGCACGCAGCACAAAGAACGTTTCCGGATGCGCCTTAATAACTTCGAGCAACGTATCCAGCCAGGCGAACATGTCTGCAAAAACCGTGCTGGCATGTATTTGGGTCGTATCGAAGATTACATTGCTGAAGACTGCCACCACTTGTTTGAATCTGGCGGCTTTTTGTACCAGTTCATCCGGCAGGGCATGCATCTCGTTCCAGAACTGAATGCCCGCCATGCTGAAATCGCCCTGCAAGCGTTTTTGCAGGTCTGCATCCAGGCGGGCGTTTTGCTCAGGCGTAAGGTCCACATCGGGGATGGTGATGGGATAGGTGGTGACGTCGCCTTCCACAAAATATCCACTGAAGGGCTGGAAACCCAATTCGTGTGTGATGACACGCACTCCGCGCTGGCGGCACAACCAGGCAGCCGTTGCTTCGGGAAAGTGTATCCCGTTGAACAGAACAACTGCCTGTGGTTTGACCTTTTCCAGCAGAATGCTGAATTTGCGGGCCACATTCCAGGCCGAAAGCATGAACTCGCGGCAGATAAAACGGGTCGCCTGGTCATCGGTGAGGGTTTGCAGGCGCAATCTCCACCGCAAGGAAGGCAGGACCAATTTACCCAGTGGGATCGATCCGCCAACATTCCGGCAGAGGCTGTTCGTACTGCAGTAGTTCTTCCAGGCACAGGGTCTGCAGAATTGCAGCCAGCTTGATCATCCTGCTGATAAGTGAAAATGCGTAACTCCGCCCCGGTGGTATTAACCTTTGACTGGCGAGTGCACAATTTGCACGGCATGGCTTGTTCAGGGGCATCCTGATCCGTGCCTAAAACGCAGCGGCTCATTCCAGCCCAGCAAATGAAATGGATGACCCGCACCCCGCTCAATCGCACCGCCCAGGAGGCCAACAGCGAAAAAGCCGCATTCTGGCTGTGCCCGCGGATGCGTGTGGAGGCGTTGAAAAAGACCACAGGCAGCCGCCCCTGATCCACCTGCGCGTGACTCGCCACCTGGCGCGCCATCAGGATGGTTTGCCAGTCATTTTTCAGGCTATTCGAAGCGGTCTGCAGGCGACGAAAGATCGGCTGCGCAAAAGTAAACACGCTCACATTCGACTCGCTTTTGACTCGTCTTCTTCATGGGCCTTGAAATAAGCCTCAGAGAGACGCTGGATGGCCAGGATGAAACCCTGCCCGTCATGCTGGTGTCCGCGCCAGATCTCCGGGATCATGGTGCCGTGGTAATCCTTGGTGACGTGGAAGAAACGCACCCAGTCAATGTTGCCCTCGCCGATTTGCAAACCTTCCCCGTCCAGACCGGAACCATCCGAGATGTGCAAATGGTGGGTATACGGCAGGAGCGTCTGCACCTGCTCGTAAAAGTCAATATGCGCCCAATTGCAATAGAGTTTCGAGTGGGACGTGTCAAAGCAGATGTTCAGCTTGCGAGGGATGATAAAATCGCGGATTTCATTGGCATCCATGAAGGCATTCGTGAGCCATTGACCGCCAAAGTACCAGGGATGCGGCGGCAGGTTTTCGAGCAGGATCTCCACCCCTTCGGAATCAATCTGCTCAACCGAGCGGCTCAGGTTCTCGTACAGAGGCCGGTTATCGTGAATGGACTGGTCAAGCGTCATTCCACCGGTATGGACGATCACCTTGGGCATGCCTTTGAAGTGCCTGGCCATGTCACGCGTCTGGTTGTATAGATTTCTGGATCAGAGCCACGGAGGCAACCCGCTGCTTTTCATCTTTTGCACACAGGTCCACCAGCGTCCGTTCCCAAAACTCAGGGGCATGCACAACCAGCGGCATATCGTAATCGGCGCCCGCATATTTTTCATCCAGGTCGGCATCCGTGAAATGGAATTCCAGGAACCGGGGTTTGTGAACCATCAACTCTTTGTAATCGCGGAAGCGCACGGTAAAGCCCCATTGCATGGGGAGAGTATGTTCCATCTCCCGTTCAGGGTGAATGCCAAGGTCGCTCTCGACAAAAGGCTCATCCACCTCAATGGCCCGTTCGGCACGCCTGCCAAGCAACTCCGGGTAGCGTTGCGGGGAAAGGCCCAATCCGGGTCCCTTGACTGTGACCATCTCGTCAGTAATGATCTCGCCCGGTTCGATCTGCCGCGCCGCCACCAGGCTCTTTGCCAGGGTTTCGCGATTGAGGATCTCTCCACGGGAGAAGAATTTTTCCTCCCCCGTGCCCAGGGCCAGAGTTACCAGATGGATATCCCGCACCATTTTCTTGAATCCCTGAGGTTCCAGGCTGGCAGCATGGTCGGGGCCGTCCATGGCCCGGTCCAGGGTGATGTGCCGCTCAAGAATATTCGCACCCAAAGCTGCCGCGACCATGGAGACGGCAATGCCGCGCTCGTGACCCGAATATCCCACCGGCACATCGTATTTGCGCAATTGATCCATGTAGCGCAGATTGATATCTTCAAATGCAGCCGGATACGTGCTGTTGCAGTGCAACAAGGCAAATTGCACATTGCGTTCTTTGAGAAATTTAACCGTGAAATCCACCTCGTCCGGCCGGGACATGCCGGTGGATAGAATAAGGGGTTTCTTCTTTTTGACAAGATGGTCAATCAAGGGCAGGTTGGTCAAATCCGCAGAAGCCACCTTGTATGCCGGAACATCCAATGTCTCCAAAAAGTCGGCGCTTTCCTTATCGAAGGGAGAGCACAAAAAAGTGATGCCTTTTTTCTTGCAGTATTTGACGATTTCGTGGTATGTGCTTTCCGGCAGCTCCACCTTTTGCAGAATGGGGAGCAGATAACGCAGACTCTTCTCACCCGCATTGACATTATCCAGGTATTTTTTAGGGTAGAGGGTTTTTAAATTGCGCTTCTGAAACTTGACCGCATCCGCTCCGGCATCCACCGCAATATCAATCAGCTCAAATGCCAGTTGCGGGATACCGTTATGGTTTACACCGATCTCGGCAATGATATAAGTGGGATGGCCCTTCCCGATGAGACGATCGCCAATTTTGATCTCAGCCATAGGACCTCTTATTTATTCCTGAACCGATTATCTGAAACGAACCGGCGCAGCTTTTTAAGCGATGGTTGTTCACTCTCGAAAACCCGTTTAACGCCGTCTCCCAGCGAGGCTTCGGCCACCCGGGTATACATGACCAACCTTTGGAAGCCGCCTGGTTCCACTGACGCAGCCTGGTCGGATCCCCACATGGCCCGGTCGAGCGTGAGATGGCGTTCCACCATACAAGCACCCAGCGCGACTGCCACAGGCGGTGGGATCAACCCGACTTCGTGCCCGGAGTAACCTATCGGGCAGGGGAACTCTGCCCGCAGGGTTTGGATCATGCGCAGATTAAGTTCATCCGGTTGGCACGGATATGTGCTGGTGCAGTGCGTGATGACCAGCTGATCGGTCCCGACCTCATGCACCGCCGCACGGATCTCGTCCATCGTCGACATACCGGTGGAAAGTATCAGCGCTCTGCCGGTCTTCCGAACGTAACGCAACAAGTTATGGTCAGTCAGCGAGGCAGATGGAATTTTATAGACAAGGGGATCGAATTTCTCCATGAAGTCCACTGATGCTTCATCCCAGACCGACGCGAACCAATCAATGCCTTTTTCGTTACAATAACGGTCAATTTCACGATACTCTGCCTCACCGAATTCGACTTTATAGCGATAATCCAGGTAGGTGATATAACCCCAAGGGGTATCCCTCATCTGTTTCTGTTGTTCGGGCGGGGTACAGATCTCCGGGGTTCGTTTTTGGAACTTCACTGCATCTGCGCCAGCATGGACCGCCGCGTCGATCATCTGCTTGGCAATCTCCAGGCTGCCATTATGATTAATACCAATCTCGGCAATAATGTAAACTGGATGGCCATCACCCACCATTCGTTTGCCGATTCTAATTTCTCTATTCATATTCAATATCCTTTACAGGTAAATCGGGTTGAGTTTATCAGGTCAAGGCAAAGCATAAACATATTCTGCTTCACTGATATGCAACAAATGCAGACCCAAAGATTGGATCGTTCCATCAACATCAGAAAAGTTCTGATAACTGGAAGAATCCACCACCACGTAGGCCACCCCCAATTGCTTGAGCTGCTCCACACTTTCCTGGGATGGGAAAGTTGCCATGACCGTTTGGATTCGTTCGATATTGTTCCGGCGAGTTGGCATTGAAATAACCGCCCAGGAAGGGTTTCTGGTAAACCAGCGTGTCATACACCTGGCCCTGATCAGATTCCTGCGTAAAGGGGAACTGCGCCACTGCGCCGGTGTCAGGTTGCGTCGCCAGCCAGCTATCCACCGGGCGGGCCTGCGTAACACTGAAACCCTTCAAAACACCGGGATAGAAGTCGATGAATACCAGCACCAACAGGATGATCCCCACCCAGCGTTTAACTTTGGAGGAAGCCGATTTCGTCAGCAGGTAAGCTCCCAGGCCGGCCAGCATGCTCGAAAAGATCAGCGCGAACAGCCCGAAGCGCATCATCACCCGCATTTTGGAAAAGAACGGCAGATAACGGATAAGGTAATATGCAGGCAGGTAGATCGTGGGCATGTGTGTCCGGTGAAAGATGGGCTGCAAAAACCGCGGCAAGGAAACGACTATCTTTCCCAGCCAGTGCAACTGGATTCCCAGGGAAAGCACAAACCCGGCCGCTGCCGCCAGGATGGCGATATCCGCCAATTCCGGATGCCGGAGCTGGCGGCGTTTGATCCAGGCGATCACCGCCAGCACGAATGCCACCGCCCCGATGTACAGGGTTGACTCCTGGAATATTTCCGGGCTGAAGGTATTGTCAATCCACTTCCCCCACAGGAACTGCTTAATCGACGGGATGACATAGTCCGTCGGGCTGGCTGAATAACGGTTCAAATAATCCACCGAGCGCGAGGCCAGGCCATTCTCGGAATTCAGGCGAAGATATGGCAGCATCGAAAGACCCACCAGCACTACCGCCAACAGGCCAAATGCCAGCAGGCTTTTCCAAAACGCCGCATACTTCAAACGCTTATATCCTTTGAAAAGGATGAATCCCAGCAGGAAAACGCCCGAGATCAGGATGGTCATATAAACATAATAAGGGCTGGTCATGCCGATCAATCCTGCCGCGATGCCGGCCATCAGGACCGGCTTCCAGGAAAACTTTTCCTGCTTCAGCAGGTCGAACAGGCCCCAAAAATAGAACGGGAACCATTGCGTACCTGCCAGGCTCAGGTGTCCCACCACGAAATGTGCCATGCGGAATGGCAGGAAGGCAAAGACCGTCCCCGCCACCAAGCCGGCAAGCGAATCGTCCGTAAGGTGTTTCACCCACAAATACATGCCCCAACCCGACAGGATAAAGCTGAGCAGCATGGCGAAGTTATAGCCAAAGGTGGGGCTGACCAGCAGGCTTCCCGGCAGCGCCAGCGCCACCATTGCCGGGGTGATATCGGTGGTCGCCAGGTTCCAGCCCTGCGGGTAATTCAGGTAAGGGGCAAAGAACGGCGAGATATGTAATTGGAAAAGTGCTTTCTGGTACCAGGCAACCAACCAGATAAAGTAGGTTCCGTCTCCCCCCCCAGCGCCGATCGCTTCCGTGCGCATCTTCATGATCATCGGGTAGGTCATCACGATACTCATGCCAATAAAATAAACAAATGCCAGAAAAGCCAGGGCTGTTGAATAAATCGAAGGATTTTTTTGGAAAAGGTTTGCATAAGATTACCCTTGAAGCAGTGCCACCATCTAACCGGGAGACTGGTACACAACCGTCCCAATTCGTTTTTACAGGATCTTTTAATCCAAAATTAGCACTGCAACATGAAAACATGGACAGCCCGATCACTTTACTCCGCAAACAACGCCTGTTCCACCATCCCGCAGATGACATGCCAGACGAACTCGTGCACTTCCTGCACCCGGGGCGTATCCGCCGAGGGGACTACCAGGCAAAGATCGCACTTCGGCGCCATGGTCTGGCGGCCTTTTTCGCCGGTAAAGCCAACCGTTTTGATGCCGCGCTCCCTGGCCACCTCCACCGCCTTGAGAATGTTGGGGGAACCACCACTCGTACTGATCGCGGCCAGAATATCGCCCGGTCTACCCAATGCTTCCACCTGGCGCGAGAAAGTGAATTCAAAGGACGAATCATTCCCAATGGCCGTCAGGATGGAGGTGTCCACGGTCAGCGCAATCGCCGGCAGGGCGGCCCGATCCATGCGGAAGCGGTTCACGAACTCGGTCACCATGTGCTGCGAATCGGCCGCACTTCCGCCGTTACCGCACAACATGAGCTTATTGCCTTTGCGGAAGCATTCCACCAGGCATCCGACATATTTCATCAATGACCGGTGAACACAGCGCTACCGTCTGTTCCATGATCCGAGTGTGAATTTTTAATTCCTCATCTAGTTTTGTAAGATCCATCTTAATCTACTTTCTCGATATGCAATCCGGGTTCACCAGCAGCTTCTGCCACCATCAATGACCAGATTGGAACCAGTCATATAAGAAGAGGCATCCGAACACAGGAAGAGAATGGCAGCCTGGTATTCGTTGGCATTCGCCATGCGCCCCAGGGGGATCAAGTTGGCTAGCCGCTCGACAAAATCGTCTGCCTGGTTGTTGTAAACCCCACCCGGCGAAATCGCATTTACACGAATGCCACAGCCTGCCCAATAGGTGGCCAGGTAGCGCGTCAGCCCGATCAAACCGGTCTTCACCACCGAGTAAGTCACCGGTTTGACCGGTTGCTGGTCCTCGGGCAGGCCTGGCTTGCGATAAAGGCGCTGGTCGGGAGCGATGACAGCCAGATCGGAAGCCACATTGACAATTACGCCCCGCTTGCGACGGGCCATTTCGCCGCCGATAACCTGGGAGCAAAGGAAGGCGCCCTTCAGCCCAACATTCAGGTCGGCATCCCACTGTTCGAGTGGGAAGAATTCCAGGCGGGAAAATTCCACCTCGGCCTTGTTTTCCATCTTGGGGTTATTGGCGGCATTATTGACCAGGATATCGACCCGGCCGAACTTTTCCAGCACAGCCTGTAATAGGTTCCTGACGCTCTCGGGGTCGGTAATGTCGGTCTGGATGGCGCAAGCCTGCTCACCAAAGCGCACCTTCCACGCCTGGTTCCGTTGGTCAACTCCGTTCACCCGAATATCCGCCAGGACGGGGATCCCGCCAGCCCGGGCGATTGCTTCGGCGTGCTGCTGGCCCAACAACCCGGTCCCCCCAGTGATAACCGCCACCCGGCCGGTCAGGTCAAATAAATTCCTAGCATTCTCCATTTGCTTTTACCTTTCCAGTGCAACAACCTTCCCGGTGGCCAGGGACTTTTTCGCTGCAAGTGCCATGCGCAGGCTTTGTGCAGCGTCGCGCAGGTTCACCAGAGGCACCGGTTTTCCCTGCAACCCATCCAGGAAATAGTTCAATTCATCCAGGAACAGCTGATTGCGTTGGAAATCTTGGTATGAGCTGGTCTCTACGGAATTGCCCTGACCGTCAAAGACCTCCACCGTGAGTGCTCGAATATCCACCAGGATCTTCCCGGCATCTCCTACGATCTCGCAGGAACGCTTGGCTGGATTCTGTATGTAATCTTGATGCAAGCTAACAGGAATGAGGCTGCCATTCATTTCACACTCCATCAGGATATCGGCTGTATCTTCCACATCCAATTCCAGGCTGCTCAGATGCCCTCCCAACGCAAATATGCGCCGGGGCATTCCGAACAGCCAGTAAAGATAATCAAACTCGTGGATTTGCGAGAGAATAACGCCTCCTCCCAAATCCTGCCTGGCGGCATAACCCTGCCGGTAATCCTCGTAAGTATGCCAACCTGGCAGGTATTCACCAACATCCGCTCTTACGGACAGAATCCGGCCAACTTTCTTTTCTTGAACCAGCGTCGTGCAGACGCTGCAGGCACGGATGAAAACGCATCTGGTAGCCAACCGCGGCTGCCAGGTTGCGGCTTTCCACCAGGTCGATCAATTCGTCCACCTGTTCCATGTTGTGTGAGAGTGGTTTCTCGATGAACAAGGCGCAATCCGCCTGGGCTGCTAGGAGTGCCGAAGTGATATGCAGGCTGGTGGGGTTGCAAACAAAAGCAGCCTGCGGCTTTTGCGCGAGAGCCTGTTCGATATCTGGAAATATGCTCAGGTTGTATTTTTTTTCCAGACTTGCCCCTTCTTCAACCTTGAGCTGGTCGGTCAGAACCGGCGGATTGGGGCGGGGATCATATGCCAGGATTTCCAAATCATCACCCCGCAACTTCCGCAAGTTGCGAAGATGGCGCTGGCCAATTCCTCCGAGTCCCAGGATAAGTATTTTCATAAATAACTATTCGTCCTCGCAGATCAAATTCAACGATCCTGACAAAAATGATCCAAAACAAATGCGCGGTTTTGCCTGGCCCAGGCGACTTCATCCCCAATTTTGCCGCGCGCCACCTGCAGGATAAAGTCTCCTTTATAGGCGGCTTTCCGCAGGCCTTCCGCCAGGGCTGGGAAATCCGCATCCCCGGTTCCCAGCGGGACCGTGCTGGCTCCCAGCAAGCGGTCTTTGATATGGACGCTTCCCACCCGTTTCCCGTAGGCAGCAAATTCGTCGCGTGGGTCGTATCCCAGGGACGAACTATTTCCGGAATCGTAATTAACCTTCAAGCGCCGATCAGGTAAATGGGACAGAAGTTCGGCAAACCGGTGCGGGGTCAGGGATGTTTCCAAGTGAATTTCAATCCCGGTCTCCCTGGTCTCCACCAGAATACGGTGCAGGAGCATCGCCACCCCGTCGAAATCGTCCTGGGTATCGATGCGTGAAGCATCCACAAACGGGATAACCATTCGGTTGATTCCGATCAATCGTCCCCGCTCCAATAACCAGTAGAGCGTATGGAGGCGTTCATCTAAATCTGCCTGGCTGGCCCGCACGAGCGGCTTATCCATGAAATAATCCGCACAAATGGATAGGATTTTGACCTTATGCATCGCCGAAAGGTTGTTGAGTTTTTCCAAACCGGAATCAGTCGCCAGAGGATTAACATCGGCCCCATATAGATCATAGATCCATTCGATGCAATCCAGCCCGGCTTGGGCAGCCAGTTCGAACTCATCCGCCCACCGATCCCGCGGAAAACATTGGATTCGATTATCCGTTGGGGGGACCAGGCGACCTTCCATAATACCGATATGTGTCATTCCTTCTCCGTATATTCAGCAGATGAATTTAGCCGTTGAATTTCGTTTTGAATGCCCCGCAGCCAGAACCGGGGGCATTCAAGTGCAGAAAGAATCACTTTCCTGCTGGGTGACATTTTTAATAAACTTGCTATAAGCCGCTCCCTTTTGTATCAACACGGCGCAGCTTCTTCATGATCGGCACTTCGCGCTCGACCGAGGCGTTTGATACCATCGCCCATAGCAGTCTCGACCAGGCGAATATCCCGCACCAGATGGGCGAAACCTTGCGGTTCTACCGAGGCGGCCTGATCGGATCCCCACATGGCACGGTCCAATGTAATATGGCGTTCCACCACGCAAGCACCCAACGCGACGCTCGCAATCGAAGTTGAAAGCCCGGTTTCGTGACCGGAATAACCTACCGGTAAACCATAACGCTGTTTCAACATGGGAATAACACGCAAATTCAATTCTTCATAAAGTGCAGGATAGGTGCTGGTGGTATGCATGACCACCAGGTCTTCCTTGCCCAGCAACTCGACCGCGTGGTCTACCTGTTCCAACCTGCTCATACCGGTGGACATAAGGATCGGACGTCCCTTGGAACGTGTGTGGCGGAGCAATTCATCATCGGTCAGGGATGCTGAAGCAATCTTATAACATGGAACGCCAAACTGCTCAATGAAGTCCACTGACTGCTCATCCCAGCAGGATGCGAACCAAGTGATATTGTTTTGCCGGCAGTGGCGATCGATCTCGGAGTAATCCTCCTGACCGAATTCCAGACCATACTTCAAGTCGCTGTTGGTGGTGCCGAAGGGGCTTTCACGAAGGCGCGCCAGTTCATCGGCCGGGTAAACCACTTCAACCGTCCGCTTCTGGAATTTTACTGCGTCACACTTTGCCACTACGGCAACGTCAATCAGCTGTTTGGCGATGTTGATATCGCCATTATGGTTGATGCCAATTTCTGCGATGATGTAACAAGGATGTCCATCACCAACCAAACGATTTCCAATCTTAATTTCTGGCACGGTATTCTCCTAAAAGAGATCTTCGAATCATCGCAACGTATTGGGGGGCGGCGTGTTTGCAGGCAACTGCAATGCGCATAATTGTAATTCAGAAATCAGCCTTTGTGTTCCGAGCATGGCTGTTGCGAGCATGGTTGTTGCGAGCGTATCTACCGCGAGCCCGGTTTGTCCGACTTCTGCTCCAAAATCAAGTCACACATTTCCCGTACCGCCGCCTGCCCTCCTGAACGGGTCAGGACAAAATCGGCCTGCCGGGCCACTTCCGGCATGGCATCTGCCACAGCCACAGCCCAGCCCACCAACGGGAAGCACGGCAGGTCATTCACATCATTGCCCAGAAAAACAGCTTCGTCTGCATCAATATTGCGTTCTCTTAACAGCTTGTGCAATGCGGTCGCTTTATCCTTTTCTCCCTGAATCCAGGGAATTTTCATCTTCCGGCAACGCGCCGCGACAACCGGATTGGTTTCCAACGAAATCACCACCGTTTCCACCCCAGCCTGGCGAAGCCGATTTACTCCAAGGCTGTCGCTGCGGTTGGCGGCCACCATCTCACGCCCTTCCTGGTCCACCCAGACGCGGTTATCGGTAAGAACACCGTCAAAATCGAGCACCAGCAGACGAATGGCTTCAGGCATGCGGCGGGGCGGTTTTCCGGGCCAAACCATTTCTTGTCGCTCCTGCAGGAGCTTTTGTTCGGCACGGCTCCAATCCTCCGATGTATCCAGGTCGGCGTCATAACTCGGGTCGAACAGGATAGGCAGGATTATCCGTCCGCTCATCGAGTTCAATTCCAGGATGGTCGCCGGTCGAATAATGTCGATCAGGCCGGTGTGGGCATAGGCTATCGGTAAGATTTGACGCGGCGAGTTGTAAGATTCTTCAATCCCTGGAGCCGTTACCAATGGATGGATGGGGTTATCCTCCCCTTCCATCATCCACATCTTGAACGGATTTTGATGAGCCGGCGTAATCCCGCGCACAGAGTCGGCCTCAGGATGGGCTAGCAACAGGGCAACCGAGCGATCCACCAGGTCCGGTGGGCGAATGGGAGTGGTCGGGCGCAGATGTACGACTGCCTGCGGATGATAATCTTCATGTTCAGTTAGCCAGCGCAGGGCATGTTGGAAGACCGGCAGATCGGTCGTGCGATCCTGGGCCAGTTCAGCCGGGCGCACAAAAGGGGTCTCCGCTCCACAACTGCGCGCCACTTCGGCAATCTCCTCGTCGTCCGTCGTCACGATCACGCGTGTCACTGTCTTGGACTGCAATCCCGCCGCAATACTGTAGGCGATCAGGGGATGGCCTGCAAAGGTCCGGATGTTTTTACGTGGAATCCCTTTCGAACCGCCGCGCGCGGGGACTAAAGCCAAAATCTCAGGCTTGTTCATTTTTTCTCCTCCGGCCAGACCATATCCAGTTTTTTGGTGGCAATCACCCATTCGCCGCGCTCCCAATCCGCCAGGGTATCCATATCCACCTCATAACTGGCATCAATTATCAATGGAAGGACAGTTCTGCCCGACATCGAACCCTGTAGAATTACCTCCGGGCGAATGGCATTAACGTGACCGGTCTGCAGATATACCTCCGGCAACAACTGGCGGGGGGTATTATATGGTTCCCTAATTCCCTGAACGATCAGCAGAGGTACCATACGGCCTGATTGTGGGTCGATCTGCCACATCTTGTAGGGATTCTGCCCGGGAAAAACCACGCTGCGAACACAATCCACGTCTGAATTCTTCTCCAGCAGGTCCACCGCCTGATCTATAATGCCACGTGGCCGCACCGGGCTGGTGGCATGCAAATGCAGGACCATTTCAGGATGATAGTTTTCATTCTCAGCAAGCCAGTGCAGCGCATGCTGAAAAACTGGCAGATCGGTTGTCTGGTCCGCCGCCAGTTCCTCCGGACGCAGAAAGGGAGTCTCAGCCCCAAAGTGGCGGGCGACTTCGGCAATTTCCTGGTCGTCCGTGGACACGATCACGCGAATAGTGTTCTCTGCCTGGATGGCCGCCGCGATGCTAAAAGCGATCAAAGGATGCCCTGCAAATGGGCGGATGTTCTTGCGTGGAATTCCCTTCGAACCACCGCGCGCCGGGATGATTGCTAGAATTTCAGTGCTGTTCATCATCGATTGTTTTTCTCCAGCAGGGACAAGATATATTTTCCGGTGCGTACTCCAGCACTGCCATCGGTATAGGTACATTCATCCTGAATGAACTTGCGGCGGTTTTCGCCATCTGCCGCCGGATCCTTAAGATAATTATCGACGTAGTTACGCACTTCTTCCTGATTCACTGCCACCCGACCGGCACCGGATTGTCGAAACCGTAAATGCGTAGGCCAGTCACCGATTGCGGTCAATGGGAGCGAATACACATCCGGCATATTCCAGCCACCGGGTGTGTCGATGGTCACACTGATGATCGGCCTGTCATGGATGGCAGTTTCCACCACCATGGTGGAATAGACCGTCAGGAACACATCCGCATAGGCCATCATGGAGGCCTTTTCGGGCATATCCTCCCCGGAGTAATGACCCAACCCGCCGCCCAACGACACCGGTTCAACCAAATGGACATTTGGCATGTCTTTGACGTATTCTGCCGTTTGCAGCCGTTCCTGCTCAAAACGCGAACCTTTAATGAAGTGATTCGGATGGAAACGAATCAACAACTGGCATGGCTCAGCCAATTTTTCGGAATGAACCAGGTCTGCAATGACTTTCATGTTTGGGAAATTGGGATGCAGAGTTTCAAAACTGCAGGCATAGCACAGCAGCTTGCGCTGCGGGTCTAATCCATGCAAGCGGAAGTATTCCTCTCGAGGAATGAGCCATTTGCGCTGGAAATAACCATCATAGGCTGGCACGCCTCCAATGAAAACACGTTTGGGATCCCAATCCGACCCGAGTATGAATTCCATTTTTTGGATCTTGGACCAGCAGGTAATATGATCCACTGGCGCACCACTCAAGTTATAGGAAGATGGATTGTCCCAGCCAATAGTCACAGCCGCAGTTGGGATGCCGCGGCGGGCAGCTTCACGTAACATATAGCGATCTATCCGCCAACCGGGAGTCCGGCCTATAACGAGGTCGGGCTGGTATTTTTCAAATAAATCGTCATAGATGTGGGGTGTGTAGCGATTCTGCGCCTGCACCACAAACCGTCGCAAATGATACGAACGGCGCATTAACCAGATGACTCCGCGCAGGATCGGCAAGGCATATTTTCCGGTCCCAGAAAAGCCCTTTGCCAGAAGGTGGTAGTTGCCATCCATCGCGGTGACGTTGATCCTCCTGGAACCACCCGCCCAGCGCAGCATTTGCAGGCAGCGCTGTATGAAAGGATCCACACTCTGGAAATACTGCTCGCACTGCTTTGTGCGTACACCTTCAAAAGTGATACGAGGCTGGTAGAAACGAGCTTCGATGGCAAGGCGGGCTTCATCGTCCGTAAAGAAGACCACCTCCACACCGGCATTCAACAGTGTCGAAATGATATCAGATTGAAGAAAGTAGATCAGTGCCAAACCGTGATCGGCAATGATGAAGATGCGCTTTTTTGTCATGCTTCCTGCACAAGCCATGCTCGTTTCGGAAACAGGCGGGAGAGAATCCGCCGCCAGAGCATTCCCGTCTGGCGTTTAAGGGACACCAGTCTCTCGGGCCGGACGGAGGAGTTCGTGTCTGCACTTACCGAAGGACGACAGACAACCGTAAGGAAAAGGGGAAACAGGCCAGAAGAAGGCATCCCATGTTTCCTGAGCTTGACGACGGTAAAACCGCTCCGGCACAGGATCTCCCGCAAGGTATGTTCACTGAAGGCAAGTAAATGCGCCACTTCAAAAGAATCATGGGCGTACAAATTTGGGACCTCCAGCAAGAGTGATCCTTCTGGGGCAAGCAAGGCCTCCCTCAGACGCGTCAGATATTCGATAGGCCGAGGAAGGTGCTCAAGCACATGCGCCATGGATACTAGGTCAAAACGCGCTTCTCCGGCCTTTTCTAACTCTTCCACCGAGGCATAGACGGTCAGGCCGTCTCCCTGGGCCAGTGCGCGGTGTGCATCTCCCGGTTCAATCCCAACCGGC
The DNA here is from genome assembly GCA_963772245.1 of uncultured Chloroflexia bacterium. Taxonomy (GTDB): domain Bacteria; phylum Chloroflexota; class Anaerolineae; order Anaerolineales; family Villigracilaceae; genus UBA877. The sequence goes on from CAVYWB010000005.1 coordinate 955,626, forward strand.
TGGCAATTATAAATTGCAGCAAATTGCTGTAACAGGATACCCATCGAACAGCCGATATCCAGATGGCGGGAGACCTTTTCCACGATCGGATGCGTAAAAGCCAGTAGCGCTCCGGCGCGTGCATGTTGGGCGGCTATGTTACGGGTGGTCGGGTCAATACTGCCCTCATTGAGCAACCGATATTCATCAGCATAAAAAGCCGCAGATTCGGCCTCTGTCATTCGCGGCGATTGATACACCAAGCCACAACTCTGGCATATCCGGTTAATGACCAATTGTCCGCGAAAATCGCGTTTATCGAAAAGACGGCCGTATTTGCCGCCACATAACGGGCAGCTTTCAACAATCTCGCTCATTCTTGCACCTTCTTTTGCTGATGCGCATGATCATTTACTGTTTCCCGAAGAATATTAACCATCCATTTTCCTGTGCGATCCCAGTTCAACTCTCGTTCGTATCTGGCTCTGGCTCTTTGGCATAGACCATAATATGAAATGGGATCATTAACCAGCTTCAAAATGGCCTCTACAAATGCCTCCGGCTTGCTCCAGGTTGGCAAGACGATGCCGGATTCTCCATCGGCAACAGTTGTTCCCAGCCCACCGACATCATTTGTAATCGTTGGCGTACCAAACGCGGCAGCCTCACTCGGAACAATCCCCGCAGCCTCAAAAATGGCCGGATGGATTAGAAAGTGTGCCTGGCGGTACAGATCAACATATTTATCCAATTGTTCAGGAATGCTCTTCGTATAAGGGCCTGCATATTTTATGAATTGATCGGGTAGGCCTTTGCTGCCACAAATGGTCAACTCTGCGGGCAAACCGGCTGCATTCAATTTTTGTACCACCTCAATAGCAATGTCGATACCCTTGCGCGGGGGTGTTGTATCCCTACCTACAAGTAATAGTCTGAGAGGTGACACCAGCTTTTTCTCTAATACAGCATCTACCCTGCTTGGAATAACCCGCGCCGGTAAAGCAGAAGGTAAAATAAAAGTGTCTATTCTCGATGGTTCTATGCCATATGTAATCGCAATGACATCTTTAGACCAGCGGCTATTCGTCAAAACGCGCGTTGAATGCCGGAAGGCTAACTTCTCAAACCAAATGTTAATCGCCATGGCCAGGCGTCCATAAACTGGCCAGAATTGTTGTTGTCCATAAAAAGTGGTATCCCGGCTGAGTACAGCGGGCGTATTCCCACGATAAAAGACCAGGGATGCCATATTCATGGTAAGGATTACATCTGGTCTCCAGGTTTTAACATACTTGTTTACTGCTTGAGAGGCTACCCAGACTGTAGATAAATGATATTTAACGAATCTCTTCCCTGTCCGCTGAAAAAAACGAGAAAATAATTCTTCAAACCAAAGATTCTTCTTCGGATTAGGCGCAATCCATTTCACATCGAAATCGTCTTGAAGAATCGCTTGATAATGGAAATAATCCACGCCACTGGCAAGGTCCATAACTGTTGGATCGTGAAGAGCAACGTAAAGAACTCTCATCGACCGCGCCTTTCGAATTACATCATCATTCAACATTGAAAAAATACAACCGAAATATCTGGTTATTGAGCCAGAGTAAAAACTTGCGGATCACCGGCAGCCACAACAGCCGCCTGAAGATCGACCTCTTCTTTGGTGCAGGAGTGGTCACCTGAACGGTAACCGGGACCCGGTTCCCCATGTGCATGACGAGCGCTCTTTCGGTATTCAATCTCAGGCAGCCCATGCCATCAAACGCGATATCCAGGGCGCGCTCCCCGCGCATGGGTTGTTCTGAAGGGAATGGGATCACCTTTTGAATCAGCTCCCGCCGCGTCATGAACTGGAAATGGCTTGCGCCAATAAAGGCCAATTTGCCATGATAGGTCAGGCGATAATCATGCATCGTAGGATAATCTGACCGTGCCTGCTCCTCCGAAACGCCGATGCTACGTCCGTGCTCCCAGACAGTCTCCCAATCTAGGAATATTCCTTCTTCGAACGTGCCGGCTGCCTGCTTCCTTGCCCATTCGAATGTGGCGTCGGAGTATTTTTCCGAGCCGCGGTATGGGCGCGCCGTCACCATCCCAACATTGGGGAAAGCCTCAAACAGCTCCAGGGAGGCTTGCAACCAGCCCGGGCGATAAAGAATATCCCCATCGGAGAAGACCACGTACTTTCCTTGCGCCGCGCCAAACATGAAATTCCAGGCCCCGATTTTGCCAATATTAGTGTCGGAAAAGATCAAATATTGGATCTTGCCCTGTTCGCTGGCCTCTTTCAAATACCCGCGCACTTCGGCGCAGGAGTGATTATCGAAGATCATCAGGTCGTATGGATGCGCCTCTTCGCGTGTGGCTTGCAGGCTGTCGATCACGAGCTTGAGGACATCCAGACTCTGCTCGTAATAACCGCTTAAGAATGGGATGCAATTCACCACCGTCACCGTGATCCCGGCAGGTTGAGCCACCTCTGCAACAAACCGAGCTGGATTATGTCCGACGCGCATGAGCTGGCCTCCTCGGTTTGACTGATAACGGTCGCTGCATCTGCTGGAGCCGCAGGGCAATCTCCCAACTCCAGCCTATCCGTTCATCGTTGATGAACATCCGCTCCATCCTTCGCAGCAGGCGCACCAGACGGAACTGGGGCTTGCAGATGCGCCCACCGATCAACTCGCGGTTGGTGTCCAGAATATTGTAGACATGTTTCCGGCCGCCGGCCTTGGCCAGGTTTGATTTGGCGACTTCCGAACCGTAGGGTGGCTTGTTACCGGGCAGGTGGCTATAATCATGGTTCTGATGAACAACCAGCACATCCCGGGAGGCGTCGATTGCCATGCCGAAAGTCGTGCGGGCGTGGAAAACCATCCAGTTATCCCAGGCCGGTCGCCCGATGGTGAAATTCGGTACATCTAAATAAAGATGGGAAGGGAAGACAAAATAATCAATACCCCATGGTGAATAGAACTTGCCGCGCTTCGCCACATCCCGTCGCAGGCGGGCTTCCCAATCGCCGCTGAAATCCAGCGGCCCGGTCTGATCCAGGTCCCAGCGCTGGCCCACCAACAGGAAATCCTTCACCTGCCTGGAAACCTGCCGGGCAGCCTGCACCACATCTTCCAATAAGATCATATCGGCATTTGCGTAGCACAAGAAGGGACTGATACTATTTTTATGCCCGATCTGCATGACCGCATTGACCTGCGGGATGCCCTTTTCATCACGCGCTACCTCTGGCACATTCCCGACTCCAAATTCCAAAGCGGTCTCGCGGATCCCGGCTTCATCACCGATCAGAACAACCTCAACATCCTTCAGCCGCATCCACGATTGGATGGCGTTTCGCTGGATGACATTGATGTGCGGGTTGGTGAACGGCTTGGGAGCCGTAAAAACCGTCAGAAAAGCCATTTCTACTTCTGATCCTTACCCAGCTTTTGAGCCACCTGTTTCTCGACCCAGGCATAGGTACGCTTGAGGCCTTCTTCCAGCGAGAGTTTGGGTTCCCATTTGAGCACTTCACGCAGGCGGGTATTATCCGAATTGCGACCGCGCACACCCAGGGGTCCAGGGACATGCTTTACGCTGATCTTGATGCCGGCAATATCGGCCACGATCTCAGCCAGTTGATTGATGGTCACCATGCGGTCCGAACCTATGTTCAGCGGCAGAACGTAGTCTGAACGCATCAGGCGATAGATTCCTTCCAGACAATCGTCAATGTAGAGGAAAGAACGGGTCTGCTCACCATCGCCCCACATTTCGATTTCATGTTTGCCGGTCAATTTGGCTTCCGCCACTTTGCGGCACATGGCTGCCGGCGCTTTTTCGCGGCCGCCGTCCCAGGTTCCAAAATCACCAAAAATATTGTGGAAACGCGTAATACGAGTCTGGATGCCGTAATCCTCGCGGTAATGGGTGCACAGGCGCTCCATGACCAATTTTTCCCAGCCGTATGCGTCCTGCGGCATGGCCGGGTAAGCATCCTCTTCCTTCAATGGAATAACATTTGCATCTGTTTGCTTGAACTCGGGATAGACACATGCCGATGAAGTATAGAAATATCGCTGGACCCCATTGAGACGGGCAGCATCCAAGGTGTGGGTGTTGATGAGGGAATTATTGTGCAGAATCTGCGCATGATGCGACGAGATGAAACCCATTCCGCCCATATCGGCAGCCAGACCGTACACCTCATCAATACCGCGCGTTGCCTGCAGGCAATTATCCCATCTTCGCAGGTCGAGCAATTCAAATTCGTCAGCATCGCTGGTTCGATACTCCGGGTATTTTATATCGGCGCCGCGCACCCAGTTTCCTTTTTCACGCAGGAACGTTACGAGATGGTGACCAATAAAGCCGCCTGCGCCGGTGACAAGAACTCTGGTTTTTGACATGGTTTCTTTCTCCTTATGCATGGATTTGTCGGTAAGGTTAATTTCTGACAAGCCGTTCCCGTTTCCAGGAAACGCCGGTTTTGATCACCTTGGCAGGATTTCCCCCCATGATCACGCCTGTGTCACAAGACTTGGTTACCACCGCGCCGGTGGCAATGATCGAATTCTCACCAATGGTGACGCCCTTCAAAATAATCGTGTGCGGAGCAATCCAGACATGCCGGCTGATGAGCACATCCCCTGCAAAATTGAGCCGTTCGCCAGTTAGTGCGTTAATCACGGAATGGCTGTCACCGGTGCGGATATCGATATCATTGGCAAGCATGCAATCTTCGCCAATGATGACTTTTGAATTTTCCGTAACCGCTATGTGGACTTCCACCATCGTGGTACCAGAACCGATCTGCAAAACTCCCTCCCGATCTTCAAACCAAAGCGTTGCCCCCCGGCTGATGCGGCAGTTATCACCAAATTCGATCTGGTGCCCGGAACCGCGGATACGAAAATGGACATTCGAGAGGACACAGCCCGATCCAATCCTGATCCGGTTATTGTCGCCGATAATATCCAGCCTCACTTCGGACAGCTTGGCGCTTTTCGCATCAAAGACATTTCCCTGTCCTTGAATTGTTTTTTCAACCTGGTAAGTCCCACCATGCAACAATTTTCGCACAAGGTGAGACACTCTGGAGAAAGAATCATTCAGGCGCATATGCGATCCCTTTACTGCCGGGTTTTTGAATTGCAAATTTTTTCATTTGATCTCCAAACCGGCCAGTTGTTGGAAAGTGGCTTCGAATTTAGAGCGGCCCTCCGGACTGAGGACATAGGCAATCGGACGTTCTTTCAGGTCTGCCATGATCTTTTCCAGATGCCACGGGAAAGGCCTCGGGTATTCCCGAAAGTAAAAATAGGTGTAATTCCAGGCCCGTTCGATCTGGTCGGGTGTTAAACGACCACCCGGCAGATCTTGCCAGCGGCCCGATCCAGGACGGAAAAATATTCCTCCCAGGTGTCGGCATCCAGCGTAAAACCTTTTTTGCGATATTGGGCGAAGCCGCTTACCAGCACCGGAATGCCCCGGGTTGCCATTTCCAGCCCGGCGGTGGTCGTGTAAACCAGGGCCAGGTCGGTGATGTCCATCAGGTCGTATGTATTGACTTTCTCGGTTGGGCCAAATACCCGGATATGGGAAGGCAATTCTGGAAGTACACCCCGAATGATCTCCATTACCGAGGGGCCCACCGTCCAGGTTTCTGCAGGATGAATCCGGATCACCAACTGGACCTCGGACCGGTTTGCTAAAAAGCGGATGGTATGCTCCATCCAATCGGCCATCGAATTGCTGAAGAGTGTCCGCCCGAGGGTGGCTGAATCCCCCAATACATTGGTCGGCAACAAAACGATCGGTCGTTCATCCAGCCCAAACATGGAACGGATTTTCTCACCGCCTTCACGGGATGTTTTCTGCCAAAGGTGGGCAAACTGCGCTCCTTTTAGCGACCCCTCGCGTCCGGTCAGGAACGATTCCAACCAAGCACGTTGTTCATCGTTCAGAACGCGGTCCTGATGGGCAGACCATAATTCATCGGTAAGGTGGAGCATGACCAGCCGGTTATGATCCAACCAGACATGTTGGTCCAACTCACTAAACTCATATGTCACAGTCGGGATGTTCAGGAATCGAGCCGTTTCATATACGGCGCCGTATTCTTGAATCATCCCGTTCGGGACAACCACCACATCCGGCCGGTCTTTCTTGAAATATGCGAGTGCCCTACGGGCTGCCTGCGTGTTTCGCTGCTGGCGCAGGAGATAAATCGGTTCATTGCCGCTTACATCCTCACGCTGGAGCGTATACTGAACGTCACAGATGGTCACTTTTTCAACCGCCTTGGACAAGGCATCGGGAAGGCTGCGCTGCGGTTTCTGGTCCAGGAACGGCATAATTCTCAGCAAAGGTTCGGCGCCCCGGAGGATCTGCCGGGCATAAATATCCTGCAGGCGCAGATCGAACCGGCTGACAGGTTTGTCATAGTCACTATAGGGAAGATAAGCGAGGGTAACGGCGTGGTCCAACCCCCGCAATGTCAGTCCGCATAAAACCGTGTGAATGATCCAATAATGCCAGGAGGCGAATAAAAAAACCTTTTTCCCCTGCGGTGCGGACTTGGCGAATGGCATTACCTGGGCAACTGCATCCGGGAGGCATTCCCGCAGGGATTCAAGGTTGAAACGGCTGTTGATTTTTTGGTCAGGGTGAAGCAACTTCCAGTCAATTTCGGCCGTCAATGGCAACGCACCCAGTATGTCTCGCATTAAATATTTGAGCTTCATTTCGTCTCGATTTTCCATTCCAGACGCGGGCGCACCAGTCCCGGACGCGGTTCGGCCCATTGCATGCCCGGTGCACCGGTCGTGTTAACATTGAAAGATAAAGCCTGTTCATCCATGAAATAACGGCGCACATGGTAAGAACTGGCATTGACCCCCAGTAAATAGCGGCCTCCGTTCAGAAAGTCCGCTGGAATCGTGCACCGGCTGATGTAATGCCCCGGTTCGCGTGAGCCATGTTTATCAAAGTGATTTTCATCATCGATATCGAACGAGGTCAAGACATACTCACCGCGGGATGTGCTGATATAAATTCCGATCCGCAGGCCGGTCAATGGGGCAGAAAGGCTGTACTCCACATCAATGGTAAATGGCTCGATGGAGCGGACCGTATCCACTACATTTCCGGATTTATCATGCAAGCGTAACGCAATGGGCCGGAAAGGGGTCGCATCAGGCGGAACTTCATCCGCATCCCACACGCGTTCACCCGCGGCAGTATTACCAGCCGAAAGATAATAATCCACTGCCTCAGGGGAAGGGGCGCGCAAGACTAATCGCCCTTTTTCCAGAACCAGGCTCTCCTGGGTTAAGCGTAAAATGGCAGACATGTTATGGCTGACGAAAAGCACCGTGCGTCCCTGTTGGGCCACGTCGCCCATCTTGCCCAGACATTTCTTCTGGAATTCGGCATCCCCCACAGCCAGGACCTCATCCACTACCAGGATTTCCGGCTCCAGGTGGGCAGCCACGGCAAACGCCAGGCGCAGGTACATCCCCGAGGAATATCGTTTCACAGGCGTATCGATGAACTGTTCCACTTCCGAAAATGCCACTATCTCGTCGAATTTTCTTTCGATCTCGGCATTTTTCATGCTCAAGATGGCGCCATTGAGGAAAATATTCTCGCGGCCGGTCAACTCGGGGTGAAACCCTGTTCCCACCTCCAGCAGGCTTCCAACCCGGCCTCGGATCGTCACGGACCCGGTTGTCGGTTCGGTAATTCTGGAAAGTATTTTCAGCAAAGTGCTTTTTCCTGCACCGTTGCGCCCGATGATGCCCAGCACCTGGCCTTGATTAACCTCAAAATTAACCCCCTGCAATGCCCAGATCGTATCCAGGGCATCCTTTTTGGGTGCCGAGACGCGACGGATGGCGCGCAATGGTGCGCTCAATGCATTGGTTATATTTTCGCTAAGGGTCTGGTATTTCTGCGGAGCCAGACCAATGCGATAACGCTTGCCTAAATTTTCAGCTTGGATGACAGGGATCATGGTTAGATGGTATCCGCAAAGGTTTTTTCCATCCGACGGAAGTAGATCAAACCACTTAACAACAGGACAATTGCAATCACTGTTGAGAGAATCAGGTCAGTACCCGGACCGGTTGGAGAGCCCAGGATGGCCCAGCGAAACCCATTTACCACGCCGGCCATCGGATTGAGAGCATACAGCACCTGCCACTTTGCAGGGATCAAAGTGGTGGAGTATACAACCGGGGAAATGATTTGCCAGAGCCCGGCCAGGAAAGGAAGGACGTAACCTACATCATGATATTGCACATATAGAGCCGAGAGCCAGAGCGACACTCCCAAGGCAGTCCCCAGTGCCAGAAGCAGGTAGAGTGGTAAAGTCAACATTTGCCAGGTGAAGAGTAGACGCGTGGCACCCGTAAAATCGTAATACAGGATTATCCCGACAAGCACGAGCGCTGCAATTGCGAAATCGACTATCCCACCTAGCACAGAGGAAAGCGGAAGCACCAGGCGCGGGAAATATACCTTGCTTACCATATTCTGGTTGCCATACAGTGAGCGGCTGGCATTTAAGAGGGCGTTGGCGAACAATCCCCAGGGCAAAAGGCCCACATAAGAGAAAATAGGATAGGGTACGCCGTCGGATGGCATCTTTGCCAGACCGCCAAAGAAAATACTGAACACAACCATATTCAGGAAAGGGTTGAGAACCGCCCATGAAACTCCCATCAGGGTTTGCTTGTAGCGCACTTTTAAATCGCGCCACGTCATGAAGTAGATCAGCTCGCGGTATAGCCACAGGTCACGTAAATTAAGCGCCATCCAGCCCTTGGTCGGACGAATGACGACCGTGCTTGGCTCAGCTTTAAGGATTGCCTCTTTTGCCATTTTATTTCCGATTCTCCCGGTACCAATCGATCGTCCGGCGCAGGCCATCCTCGAAGGGCGTGCCGGCGTGAAAACCGAACAACTTTTCAGCACGGCTGACGTCCAGCCCGCGCCGTGGCTGGCCGTTCGGTTTGCTGGTATCCCAGACCAGCTTGCCAGTAAAACCCGTCAGGCGAACTATCATAGCTGCCAGATCTTTAATGGAAATTTCGTAACCGGAGCCCAGGTTGACCGGATCCTGCCCATTGTATTTTTCAGCCGCGCCCAGGATTCCCTCTGCTGCATCCTCCACATACAGAAACTCACGAGTCGGGGAACCATCGCCCCATACCGTGATTTCCTGCTCGCCCTGTTCCTGCGCTTCGAGACATTTGCGGATCAAAGCCGGGATAACATGCGATGAAACCGGGTTAAAGTTATCGCGCGGCCCATACAGGTTCACCGGAAGCAGAAAAATGGCATTATATCCGTACTGCTGGCGATAAGCCTGTGCCTGGACCAGCAACATCTTCTTCGCCAGGCCGTATGGCGCATTGGTCTCTTCCGGATAACCATCCCATAAATCCTGTTCATGGAATGGCACCGGGGTGAATTTCGGATAGGCGCATACCGTTCCCAGCGCAACAAATTTGCCCGTACCGCATTGCCAAGCCTGGTGCATCAGTTCGACCCCCATCATTAAATTATCATAAAAGAACTCCGCCGGATGCTCGCGATTGGCACCAATGCCACCAACGCGAGCAGCCAGGTGAATAATCACCAGGTCAGATGGTTCGAAATTTGGTAGAACGGATGGCTGGAATCCCCGGGGCAGAAGGTGCGCGGGACGTTTCTCGGGCGAAGCCAGGGCAAATCCCAGGAGACGGCGGATATCCTCGCGGTCCACAAGATTGTAATGCTCAATATGCGGAACCAGTATATCCGCAATGCCGCGCCGGATTAGTTCCTCCACCAGGAACGACCCAAGAAATCCTGCCCCCCCTGTAACAAGTACTCTTTTGTTTTTCCAGAAGTTTTCTGTCATAGACTATTGGACAATGAATCGAGCATTGGTGTATTTTTCGTCCTGCGGATTGCGGATGATACCAGTCCGCAGGGTATGGACAACTTCGCGCACACCATCATCCACGGTCATTTCCGTAGTAAAACCCAATTCGCGGCGGATTTTATCGAACGAGATGGAGATATCGCGGATATCGCCGCCAAATGTCAGGTCTTTATACGTGACCACCGTTTCCGGCAACCGCTTGATGACCAGTCCAACAATTTCATCCTTGGTGTAATTCCCTTCCTTGGTGCCCAGGTTAAAGACCTGGCCGCGTACTGTTGCTTCCGGAGCTTCCAGACCCGCCATGATGCCACGCACAACATCCCGTACATGGATAAATGACCGTGAATAACCGCGCTGGTAAATGATCAGCTCGCGCCTGGTGTACGCGTCCAGAACGAATTGGTTGACCACCAGATCAAAACGCGTCCGCGGCGAAATTCCATACAGCGTCGTCAAGCGAAAGACGAGTGGTGCAGTGACAGCGTCTTTTTGGGCCAGCAGAAACTCTTCGGCTGCAATCTTGGTCTCCGCATAAAGAGACAGCGGCGTGAGTGGTGATTCCTCGGTTACCGGATTCCCGTTCGCCGAAGAGCCATACGTGCTGTAAGTGGAAGCAAATATGAATCTGGCCGATCCCAGATCTGATACTTGCTCGTAGACACGCTTAACCGCTTCGACATTATGCCTCCAGGCTGCCTGTCTTCCAATCGCCTGGCAGGCTGGAAAACCAACGATCCCCGCCAGGTGTACCACGGCATCCGGCTTGGGCCAATCACGGCTCAGCGCTGGTCGCACGGAACCCGGCTCAGTTACATCCGCCTTGGTAAAGTGGAAATCCGGATGGGCCAAAAACCCCAGCAGGCTCTCGCCTCCATATAGAAGGTTGTCCACCACCGTAACGAAATTCCCTGCGCGTAATAGTTCCGAGGCAAGAAGGGAACCGATATAGCCCGCTCCTCCAGTTATCAGGATATGCTTCTTGTCACTCATGGTTTCCGTCCGGATGGTAATACACCTTCAAACCGACAATTTCCAGCACCGGTGCGTCACTTTCAGTAGTGACGGCCACACCCTGCTCCAGGCAGGTCAGCCTACAAATATCAGCTACGTCGCCCTCGCCCAGGATCGATACTTTTACAAAACCAGCGCTTTTTATCTGTTCCAAATGCTCACGGACGTGCTGTCGCGTGGTACGATAAAGCAGGAACTGTTGTTCAATATAATCAACCGTGAGGAGGGTGCGTAACGCGATACCTTCCGGTGTGATGATATAGCGTAACTTCTTGCGCTCGGCGCGTTTGATCTTGATATATCCTTTTTCAATCAATCGTTTGAGGTGCCAGTTGACCGTTCCAACCGCCACACCCAATTGTGTGGCCAAAGAAGCCTGAGTCACATCCGGATTGCTCTCGATATGCTCAAGAAGTGCCAGTTCGCGCGCTGATTCTGTTGGGATATTCATGGAAACCTACAGCGTATCCTTCAACCGTTTTAGATCAGCTTCAACCATCATTTCAACCAGTTCCCGGAATTTGACCTTCGGCTCCCAATTAAGTTTCTGGCGGGCTTTCGTTGGATTGGAAATCAGCACATCCACTTCAGAAGGGCGCAGGAAATGGGCATCTTGAACGACATAGTCTTTGTAATTTAATCCAACGTATTTAAATGCAGTATCAGCAAACTCACGCACGGAATGCGTTTCACCGGTGCCGATCACAAAATCCTCCGGCTTTTCCTGCTGGAGCATCTTCCACATGGCCTGAACATATTCCCCGGCGAACCCCCAGTCGCGGCGGGCATCCAGATTACCCAGGTGAAGTTCTTTGGTCAATCCTAATTTTATACCGGCCACTGCAGCTGAAATCTTGCGGGTAACGAATTCCAAACCACGCCGCGGACTTTCGTGATTGAAGAGAATACCCGAAACCGTATATAAACCATAGCTTTCACGATAATTAACCGTAATCCAGTGCCCATATACTTTGGCGACCCCATAAGGGCTGCGCGGATAAAAGGATGTCGTTTCACGCTGTGGTGTTTCGGTTACCTTGCCGAACATTTCGCTGGAGGATGCCTGATAGAAACGCACTTTGGGGTTTACCGACCGGATGGCTTCCAATAAACGTGTAACACCCAATGCCGTTACCTCACCAGTCAAAACTGCCTGACTCCAAGATGTAAAAACGAAGGATTGTGCAGCCAGGTTATAAATTTCATCCGGCTTGTATTGCTCAAGGGCAGCCACCAAAGAACTTTGGTCATGCAAGTCGCCCTGCACGATATCAATGTCATTCTGGATGTGCTGGATACGCTCGAATGTTACGGTACTGGACCGGCGAACCATGCCAACCACACCATATCCCTTCGAAAGAAGGTACTCGGCCAAATATGATCCGTCCTGTCCGGTGATGCCTGTAATCAATGCAATGGGCATAATCCTCTCCTTTTCAATATTCAGTTGCTGAATTATAAACCGGAATTGGGATACGTCAAGTACGCATCTCGATAATCCCCCGAGGCGAGACCCAAAAGGTTCTTGCCCATTCTTATTTCAATGGAAATAGAATTTTCCCGCTCAGCATAAAACGGGATTGTTTATGGTTTTATAAGTCTGTAAACTGTATTCCCGTCGATGACTGTTTCCCTTTTATAATGAGTTTGAATAAATTCCAAAACCTGATCCAAATTACTGGCTCGTCCAACAAGTACTCCTTTCCCGGAACTAATTTGACCATAGCGTATTCCCAGGTCCAGGGAAAGGATGTCATCGGGAGCAACCAAGTAGGAATCAACGATTACCTCAGGAGGTTTGCTCGTAATATCCCGATAAAAGCCATTAATGAGAGTTGGTGTGATCGTGGAAGGCAGGTATTCGGGATACCAGAGATAAGCGGTCGGCGCATCTCGTTGGGCCATGTAATTGACCCCTGATTGCACCCAATCCAGCACTTTATCCCTCGGATTGGTATTGCGCCGGATATACAATGATACCGGGTTGATATCTTCCACTCCATATTTTCGATCGAAAAACAAAGCCCTAAACGCATGAGAATAATCCACGATTCTTCCTGAACAAATACAGAGGGCTAATATGGCGGCCACCGTCAGGGGAATTTTTTCTGTGTCTAGAAAATGGAATGATTTCTCTGACAAAATTGTGGGCGCGGCATAATGATACAAGTAACCGCATAGAATCGCAATCTCAGGGAGCCAATTGACAAAATAGTGCATATAACTTCTTCCCGACAAGGAACTGAGCAAAATTTCAACTGGCCATAGTACGATCATGAGAATCATGAAGGAATCGAATACCTTTTTTTTCATCATCCGGAAGGCGGAAATTATCACTGCGCCGTACCCAAGGACACCGATCCATGCAACCAAACCTAGATACTGAAAGCCGGGAATAATGCTCGATAAAACGCTGGTGCGACTTCCAACATAAGAAAAATTGTACAAAATCGCCGCATTCCATGAAGCGATGAGAATTCCTTGAGTCCATAATAATATTCCAGCACACAACAATGCCGTCCCGCAGCCGGCCAGCATCATTCCGATTCGTTTTACCAATAAGGAGAATTGAGCTTGTGCGATTCCAATAATGATCCAGCAAAGGGCAATGGCGATCCCCATACCAATATTATTTGCCCGGAAAAGAAAGCTTAAGACGGTCATTATCCCAATCAGGAAATCATACAGCCTGTTCTTAGGATTTCGAATTCCAAGCCAAAAAAATGATAAGGCCGCCATGCTGAATAATAATGGAAATTCTTCGACAAGGTCGCCTTTCCAAAACACGTTATCTAGTCCCCAAACCCAGAAAACCATTCCAAAGATCGCTGCACCAGGCTGCCAGATCTTTCGAAGCAAGCGGTACCCGATCACTGCAGCCGAATACAGGAAAAGAAATTCGAGCAGCCAGACTCCCCAGCGTGTACCCCGACCCAGAAAAAGCCCCAGTGCATTGATATAGAATATGCCCGGCGGTTTACTGTCCCAGGCGGCTATATAGGGAATATCTCCCCTCAATATCAACCGCCCGATATACAAATAGCAGCCACTGTCCCGGGTGGGAAGGGTGGTATAGGGATTGGCCCTTCCGACCACCAAAAATACGAATATTCCAAGCGCTAGGAGGGGTAAGAACTCGTAGAAACCATTGAGTCAATTTATTCTTCATTTGAATGTACTTTCCTTCTGAAAATTATTCCTGTTCTCAATTAAGAAAGATATATCAACCATCCAGTCAACAGCTATTTGGCTATCCTTCACAAATTTGTTTGCATGGCAAGTCACAACCCGAAGAATGGCCGGATGACCTCCCACTCTAGGAAAGAAAATTAACCGGTAACCGATAAAAGATGGCTGTCATAATTTCTTCCTGATGAAGACTTCTCAGGAACGTATCGGGGGTGCAGTTCATTGGTACTCTAAGCTGAGGAATTTCAACAAATTTAGAACCAGATAAATACACCTGCCAGTTTGGGAAATCAGCTTGTTGAATGATAAACACATCCGCTTCATCCCGCCAGAGTTTTGCAAGCCCATCATTCCATCTGCCGAGGCGGGCAAGTGTATTGTTGTCTCCCCCCTCATAAAAATTCCACTGTCCGTCCAATTGTTGGGGAAAAATTTGGATATTTGGTACATAAAGCAGGACTGCGACGGCATTGCCGCCATCCCAATAGACCTTGCTTCCGGCTGGAATATTGCTCGCAAGGTAGTTCCCGACCTGATTGTATTCTGTGGGGACATTTCCACCGCAATTCCACTGGGTAAAACCGCCTCCGAGCACGCCGGTAGGTGTAAGAACGGTACCAATGGTCAGGAAGAGTATCGTGCTAATAAAACCCATCGAGTACACAACAGCTTGTTTATGGCGAAGCAAAGCCCAAACACCCCACCCAAGAACTAGGATCACCAGCCCGGCGAACAACCCAGCCGCTGCGGGAACTCTCATTCTGGAAACATTGTGCTGGATTCCAAAGGTTGCAGACAGATAATCCCATAAAGGGATCTGCCCGGGAATAACGTGGCCCGTGGTAAAGAAAGTTTTTATTCTGGGGATATTGATGTTTATCAGTCGATCCCCAATTACATCAAAACTGCCAAAACCAATTCCAATCGAGAAGGCTAGAACCAGTCCCAAGACCAGGAGCATGCGGATCACGGATGGGCGGTTCTCCAGGACAGGGAAAATCGCAACAAAAACCAGGATACCAAGATAGTTGAAGAAGGCAATATAAGAACTAAACGTAAAAGTATTGTAGTTGTTTCCCTCCCCGAAACCCAGGCCTGCCCAGGTGTGCAGCCCGAGAAGGCTTAAGAATAATACCGATAAGAAAACACTCGCACGAAATTGTGCCGTATCTTTCCACGCCGACCTTTTAGGCCAGAAGATCAAACTTGCTGCAAAACCTGTCAAGGCTGCGAAGTTGAAGCGAATGCCTTCCATGAGACCATAAATTCTTGCAGATAAATTAGGTTGTTGGACCTCCATCACAGCTATGGCATCTGCAGGAACACGCCAAGCATTCAGAAAAGGCGTCAATGAGGCTGGAAGCCAGGGTGTCCACATGCTGAGAATCCCCGGCCAGAATGCCAGATGGCCCGCAAGAACTGTTACCATCCCTACCAGCACGGCAATCCAGCCTTGTCTTTTGCCATATTGCCAGAAGACATAAAGAACAAGCAGAATCAAGACCGGTGCCATGTTCTGGCGCGTGAGCAATAAAATCCCGGCAAGCACGGTCCCAGCTATGACTTGCCAATTGGATCGGCTTTTTTTCAAGCAAAGAACCAGAATCCACATCAAAAAACACGCGACCAATCCCTGGGAAACACCAAAACTGTAATTGCGGATAACTCCAGGGTTAATGGCAGTCGCCCAAACTGCAAGGGTGCCCCACCAATACCCTCCCAGCCTGCGAGAGACCAGCCATAGACCGACCACAGCCAGGAGCCCTGTGATAACCCCAAATAGGCGGCCAACAAGCAGGCTCGGGCCAAATACAAGATGGACATAACCGGGAATAAGGTAAGAGAGAGGCCCATATTGCGTCTTTGGGCCATATTCTTGAAATGGGTGGTAGACCCCCGAAGCGAACAAGTACCCTTTATATTGGTAAAGCCCTTCATCGATCGTGGAAATTTGTGTAAATGCGTACTCTACCGACAATGTTGAATACAGGACCAACCCGGATAGAGCCAGCAGGATGGCAATTCTATTATTCGCAAAGATTTGTCTAATCCATTTATCCATTCAACAGATCCGCGAAAGCAGGTATTCTGATCTAATTCTTTCCTGCTTGTTTGATGGCTCGTTTATGCCCATATTTTACCCAAAGCCAGTCACTTAGAAGGATGAGCAGGCTACCCCCCATGAACAAGGCCACGGCTTGGTTCAGGGGTAGCAGGTATGGATTGACATCTTTACGCGTCCAGGTCCATGCCGCAAAACATATAATGAAAACTCCTTCAATGGCCAACAAACGTCCAAGCCAGCGTTCGTGGCTGTTCTGTTGGATAGAAACAACCTGCACTGCCAGGACTGCCTCGAAAACCAGCAGAATGGCCCGGTACCGTGGGTTGTCCCATTGGTCTCCTCCGCCGCGTGCAGCGGAAATCAAAATCCAGACCCAAACAACCGCCCACAACCACAACCATGCCAGCCGTTCACGTTTATCGGTCATCTTCCAAATGGGATAAATCCCGTAAAGTAAAAGCGGCAGGAGTGCATACCAGCCAATTCCGCGCAGGATTCCCAATGCACGCATCGGCCAAACCGCCGGGGAGCTTATCGCGGCCGGCAACACCGGTTGGATAACCCCATAGCCGATGATCAAAGGCAAATGCAAAGATAGAGGTATATGTCTGAAAATATTATTCACCCAACCGGACTCTTGTTCCAATTTCTGGCTGTCAAATTGGACCGTGTAACGCATCCATTGTTCCACGGTTGCTACAGGCCCACTTTTTACTTGAAGGCTTCCTCCAACAGACCAGGACAGCAAAATAAATGACAATAGCACGATCATTCCCAGTCCTGCGACCCACCACAAGCGGATCCGTCTTTCTTTTGCCCGTAACCAGACCCAACCTGCAAGAAGGATCATTGAAACAACCGCGATGCCTGGACTGAATAACAGCATCCCGGCCAGGCCTCCGATTATCCAGGCAGCAGCCGAGCGATGGTTTTCAGACCAACTCACCACACCCCAGAATGCCATGGCAACGAACGTAATCAGGAACGGCTCGCGCATCTGCGAGCTTCCCAATAGGATTGATTCGGGATACAAGACCATGATCCAACCCACCCCAACGGCCATGGATTTTCCCCAGGCTTTATAAGCTGCCTGCCAGGCCAGAGCTACGCCAAAAGCCGCTGTCAGAGATGCCAATAGGATCACCAGCCAGGGCCGGTGTGTATCCGGGCTGAGATAGCGGTAAAGCAAGCTACTGACAAATAATAATCCACCATATTGGTCAGTGCTGAAAGATTTATCGAACGCCCGCCAGAGCGGGTCGGAGGATGATGCCAGTTCCCAGGCTTGATTATCTCGGGTGTAGGCATCGGGGAAGATATAGCCTTTTCTTTGCACGTTGTTGGGGTTGCCATAGGTTGGTAGGATGTTGGAGAAAGCGATCCCAAGACCCAAGCGAAGGACAACCGCAAGGAACAACATCAAACCAACCACGCGCTGCAGTTTTTTGTCCTTTTCTGTGCTGGCCACAACCGTTCGCCAGAGAATGACTAGTGCCCACAGACCCAGAACCAGCAACACCGTATATCCCAGACAGCCAATCCACCAGGTTCCAAAACCTAGCAGGCTTAATATCAGCCCCAGAACGAGACTGACCGGCAGAATCCACAAAAAATCACGCAGAAGTTTCATAAAAATCCTTCCAGAACACGATGTTGTCGTGTGACCCAGGAGTATTGCTCCACTGCGCGTTGGGCATTTTGACCGAGGGCCTGACGCCGTTGCGGGTTAGCCAATAAACTTCCCAGAGCAGATTCCCAGGCCTCAACTTGATCCAGTGGACTAAAGACCGCCTCAGTCTCATCCAATATTTCATGCAGGACGGGCAGGTCACTGGTAAGAATGGCACGTCCGGCGGCCATGTATTCAAACATTTTCATCGGGCTGCAAATCTCGGCTGTATTCCCACCACTGGAAGTGGTGACAGTCCGGCCATATGGCATCAACAATATATCTGCCGCGGACTGGTAGAGAGGAATTTGTTCATTCGGAACAAACCCGGTAAAGTTAACGTTGGTCAGGTTGTCTGCGCGTCCCTGCCAGGCCCGCACATCCACTGGACGTCCACCAACCCAGACAAACCTGGCCAGCGGAAACTTCGCTGCCAGCTTCAGGAACAGGTCCACGCCGCGACCCTCATAAAGGTGGCCAGTGCAAAGTACGGTTGGAGCTTCCGGGAGATTAAGTTGCCGGCGGGCAAAATCTGAATTTGGTAGATTGCGATATCGTTCGATATCGACTCCGTCCGGGGCAATCACAGTAAATTTTCCCGGGAGGCGCAAGGCGCGGCTTAACGCACCGGTTATGGGCAGACAGCGTTTCCGTCCGGGGAAAAATAAAAATAAGCGCAGCCAGAGCGGTCCAAAGCGCCCGGCCGGAAAGTCATGCAATTCCAGCATGGACGGTCTGCCAGCCAGCAGTCCCAGTACTGCAGATTGCAGCGGCCAACAATACAGCAAGTCCGGGTTAAAACGGCGGGCCAGCCGGACCGCTTTCCAAGGAAACAGGCGGCGAATATCGGTTGCCAGCCATTGGATGGGAATGTTAGTTTGAAGCCCATAATGACTTTGCAGTTGCCGAGGGTTGAACGCTGGCGGCTGACTTCCCGGTACGAGCAACGATACAGCATGTCCCAATTGAACAAAGGCCTGGCAGACCTTCATCACCTGGATGCTGTTGGCTGTGTCCGAAGGGATTTGGGCGGCGGAGATACAAACTATTTTCATGGTTATCCCGTAGCTGCCAATTGCCGGTGGCGTACTTCCCACAAGCCCCGCAGGCTGATGAAACCGTTGGAGATGATGAAGTATCCTGAAAGGACTGTCCCCATCATTAAATATCCATATTGGGGAACAAGGGAGAATATCAAAGCCAGTTCAAGCACACCTGTAAGAACCAATATAAGCACCGGATAACCCGCTTTCCCCAAGGACAACATCAGCGAGCGGTTCCACTGGAAGATACCGGCAAACCCGTAACCCAGCAGCAGGATTAACAAAAGCGGGTAAGCCGGGCGTGCCTCGGGTTTGTAGACGAAGGGGATCAGCCACCAGCCTGTCAGCGCCCAAAAACCGGCGATTGACAGCACAATCGCGCTGGAGAGTATGGTCACCCGCCGCAGCAGGCGCAGGGTGGTATCCCACTGCAGCCTGGCTATTGTGCGTGAGATCTCGCTGTAGATTGGCGCAATGAATGGGTTTAGGGCCAATGTAATGGTGGAGATTAATGTAAATGCAATGGAAAAATAACCCACCTGGATAGTGGAGAGCAAGGTGCCCAGGTAGAGCGGAATGTTATCCCGGAAAATCAGGTTGACCGTACCATTCAGGTTCGTGTTCAGGGCAAACAACGCCATGGCCCGCTTGCCAGCCAGTTTTTCCAGGGAAGCGCGCCACCAGCTTTTACCCAGGGCAACATTCACCTCATGCACAGCCAGGCTCACCAATGAAATATTGTAATAAGCCTTCCCAACCAAATAGGCCAGCAGCACCGCCGGGACCAGATAGGCTGCCAGGAATTGCGTGTCCACCCACCGGTACAATATGTAAATCATAACCACTGCCACAAAAGTAATAACGGCCTGTATCACAGTAAAACGGGCCAGCTTGTTGAAACGATGAGTCGCCTGCAGGATTCCCGTGGATGTTTCGTACACCAGATTGATCATCAGGATCATACCGTAGAAAAGGAACCAGGGTGCACTGGCAGCATCGTGGCCGATAACCCTGGCCGCCCAAGGAGCGAGCAGGATGAGCACGACACATGCCAGAAGGGATACTGCCGCCTCGGTCATGCCGGCTGCCTTAACCAGCGCGGCCGCCTCCGCCTTTTTACCATCTGCCAGGGCCGGACCGAGGTGCTTAATCACCACCTCACTCATTCGAAAAGACAGCAAAATATTGATATTCGAGGCGAATGTCTGGATGATGACAACCATGCCCAGATTGGCCACGCCGATCAGACGGATAATAACAATGCCTTGTAAAAAGCCAAGCCCGGAGGAGAACACATTGCTACCGAACAGATAACTGCTGTTCTGGACCACCCGACGCAGCAGATTATCTTCCGACCAGATTGCCGAAAGCTTTTGGAATATGGTCACAATTCCACCCTCTTGTGTGCCCAGGATCGCCCGGAAACGAAACCCTCCGCACTTGTTACATGGTAATGTGCCATTTGGACAATTTTATAGCCGAATAAGTGCTTAGAGCCTGACCACTTTCGGACTATCCTTACCCATTTTCCCAAGAGCATTGCGGCTGTCGAAAATGAACTTTGCCGCATCCAGAATGGGTTTGTAATCGTACGTTTTATGGTTTGTGGTTATCACAACACAATCGGCGGCGCGTACCGCTTCCATCAGGTCTGGGACGGAATGCATTTCCTCACCCTCGTGGGTCTTTAAAGTTGGGATATAAGGATCATGGTATACGACCGTAGCGCCTTTCTTCTGGAGCAAACCGATCACGTCCAGGGCTGGCGACTCGCGGATGTCGTCGATATCCGGTTTGTAGGCCACTCCCAAGACCAGGCACTTGCTCCCTTTCAACATTTTACTGCGCTCGTTCATGGCCTCCAGGATCCGGCTCACCACATACCGGGGCATGTTCGTGTTGATATCCGAAGCCAATTCAATGAAACGCGCCGTATACTGGTAGGCTTTCATTTTCCAGGATAGATAAAGCGGGTCGATCGGGATGCAATGACCCCCCAGGCCAGGTCCGGGTGTGAACTTCATGAAACCGAATGGTTTGGTGGCTGCCGCGTCGATCACTTCCCAGACATCCACGCCCATGCGCTCGCACATGATCGCCAGTTCGTTGACCATGCCGATATTGATCATGCGGAAGGTATTTTCAAGCAGTTTTGCCATCTCGGCTGCTTCCGCAGAGGAAACCAAGTGGATGTGCTGAATGGCGCCGCCGTACCAGGCCGCCGCAATTTCCGCGCAAGTCGGTGTGATACCCCCAACTACTTTGGGTGTATTTAACGTGGTGAAATCCTCCCGGCCCGGATCGACACGCTCCGGCGAAAAGGCCAGGAACCAGTCTTCACCTACAACCAGGCCGTTGGCATCTCCCAGCATTGGCAGCAGGATCTCACGCGTGGTGCCTGGATAGGTGCTGGACTCTAAGACAACGATCATACCCTTGTGCATATACTTTGCCAGTTGCTCTGTGGCTGACAGAATGAAAGACATGTCCGGATCGCCGGTTTTCCGAAGAGGCGTAGGCACACAGATGCTGGCCGCGTCCATATCCTTCAATACTGAGAAATCGGTGCTGGCTGACAGGCGTCCGGATTTAACCAATGGGACCAGCCGTTCCGATGAAATATCCGGGATATAACTGACACCTTTTTTCAAAGAATCGGACTTGCGCGCATCCGGGTCAATCCCCATGACCGTGAAGCCTGCCTCGGCAAACACCACCGCCAGCGGCAGGCCTACATAACCCAATCCCAGAATGGCTATCCGGGCTGTTTTGTTATTCATTTTCTTGATGAGGGTTTCTTTCGTACTCATGCTGATCCTTTCTGGTTTTCCAGCAGTAATTTCCGTGCTATTAGGAGTAAGAATTACGGTCGACCGATCAAAAAAGACTTAATTGCTTTGGGTCTTCTTTTGGTTCTTCAACTGAATATACGGGGCTGGCATGATTCAGGGCAGCCCGCGCCTGTTCGAGTAATTCAGGCAACTGCCCAAAATCCTTCAGGATGGCTGGTTTGAGTGCTGCCTGATGCAAGGCCGCTGCCGGGTGGAACATGGCAATCACAAAACGGGATTCCACCCGCCGCATTTGCCCATGTACGGAACTGATCTTGGCCCCTGGCATGAACTTGCCCATGGAATAGCGGCCGAGAGTGATGATAATCTTTGGATTGATGGCAGCAATCTGCCGCTCCTGATATTCATTGCAGGCAGCCAATTCTTCGGGCAAGGGGTCCCGATTATTGGGTGGACGGCATTTTACCACGTTACCAATCCACACATCCGTACGTTTCAACCCGGCCTCGGCCAGAAGTTCGTTCAGGAAATTGCCCGCTGCGCCGACGAAGGGGCGTCCTTGCTCGTTTTCATGGAACCCCGGTCCCTCACCGATAAACATGATTTCCGCATTGGCCGGTCCCTCGCCAGGGACAGCCTTCTTACGCGAATGATAAAGCGCGCATTTTCGGCAAACAGAAACTTCCTTCGCCACTTGAGCAAGAACTTCATCAGCACTCATACGGCCTCCAGACAATCAAATTTCTCCAGATTCATCAAGAAGGCATCCTCGTTATTGTCTTTGTAATATCCTTTGCGAATTCCAACCATTTCAAACCCATATTTCTTGTACATGGCCTGGGCAGCAGCATTCCCGGCGCGTACTTCCAAAAAGGCCCGCTGCGCCCCTTCATTACGGGCTGCCCGCAAGGCGTGCAATAAAATCTGCTCACCGATCCCCTGCCGCCGGAAATCCGGGTGAACCGCAATGGTGGCAATATGGGCTTCATCGACGATGAACCAAATCATCAGCATGGCTGCAATTCTTCCATCCACTTCAGCCACCCATCCGCGCGAGGCCGGATTTTCGGTCAGCTCAAAACGGAACGAGCGCTCGGGCCAGGGTAAACTAAACGAAAGAACATCAATCTCGTGGGCTGCCGGAACATCTTCCAATGTCATCCGGCGGAAAAGGACAGTCAAGCAGGCAATCCTCCAGCCACATGGATATAAATGGGCGCGAGAGTTGCCGCCTGGTCGGTTTTCCCGGCCTGCCATTTTTGCCATGCCAACTCCGCCAGGATGCCGGGTCTGCGGACGGATTGTGCGGGCGATGCCAGACTTACATTTTTAAACTTGCGCATCAGCCGGTGGCGGTCATCGGCAGACATTTCACCGCAAACAATGACCGGTTTATGGATTTGGTTTGCCAGTTCATCGGCAGTCGTCACAAATACCGGGCCATCCGGCTGCCACCCGCTTACTCTCGCCTTGTACCAGCCCAGCGCCAAACGGCCGCGTCCGGCCTGAACCACTGCAGCCAGTCTCTGGCTGTGGCTGGTTTGCGCGGCTGCCCCAGGATCGAGCGAGTCTGCCAAAGGGCCAGGGACCGGAACCGCAGCCGCAACTATGTCCAATGTTGGAATTCCCACAATTGGTATATGACATGCCAGTACCAGCCCTTTAACAAATGCCAGTCCAACCCGCAGACTGGTGAACGACCCGGGGCCGAGCGCCACCCCCAAAGCTGTGACTGCATCCATTTTGATTCCCACGCGCCTTAGAAGTTCCGCCATCGCAGGGGCAAGTTCCTCGGTATGGTGCAGACCACTTTGCCATACACACTCACCTGGTACACTCGTCCCATCATAAAGGGCTAATCCAATCTGGGCGGTGGAAGTGTCAATCGCCAGCAGCATTAATTTCCTCCATATATATTTTGCCGGAGGTTCTCGAGCAAGGTTTCATAACGATTCCCACACGCCGAAAAACGCATCGCGCGGTGTTCTTCAGATTCATATTCCAACCAGGCCCACAATCGTTCAGCCGGCAGGATAGGTTCCACCCGTTCAGGCCATTCAATCACCAGCGGTCCCTGGGAAAGCAAAGTATCCATATCCAATTCTTCGGCCTCGCCGAGCGAGTCGACACGATAGGCATCAAAATGAAAGAGTTGGTTTGAATCCGGCCGCCGGTAGGCATTCACGAGCACGAAGGTCGGGCTGGAAACGGCATCCAGCGCCCCCCAGCCCTGCGCCACACCCTGGACCAGCGTGGTTTTGCCCGCCCCAAGGTCGCCTTGCAAACAAATCAAATCACCCTGCTGGAGCAACGCGCCCAGGCGCATCCCCAGGCGGCGGGTTTGCTCCGGGGACCGGCTGATGAATTCAAATGTGTGTGCATCCAGGATGGGCATCGCGAGAAGATTATACTACAGGGATTTTGGATGCTTCCTGGACGTAGGGGAAGCATCAATTTTCCCGAAGAGAGAAACATATCCCTTTAGACCGGACTCAAACAGGAGTGGAGGTCAGAAAGGAGAAACTTCCTGCGGCTTGCCGGTCAATCCAATCTTTTCTCCCACGATGAGTGCGATCTGCCGTGCTGCATCCGGGCGGGCCGTACGGCGACAGGCAGCAATCACCTTCTGCCGTTCGCCTGGACGGCAAACCCAGCGTGTCAGCGAGCGGACCACAGTCTGCGATTCGGGAGCCCAGACGCCTACTCCTTCGGATACTACAAAATCTACATTGCCGTCTTCCTGGCCGGGCAATTTGGCATACAAAATGATCGGTAATTCCGCATTGAGCGCTTCCGCGATGGTGCCCGGCCCGGCTTTGGTGACTATGGCGTCCGCTGCCCGCATGAAATCGGGCATGTCGTGCGTAAAACCATAAATTAAAACCGGATTCTCCCAGGTCTGTTCTCTTAGCTCTGCTTCGAGTTTGCTGTTTCGCCCAGCCACGATCACCAGGGTCACATCCAGCCCGGATTTGTCAATAGCCAAGGCCGTCTCTGCCAGCGGCCCCATTCCGTCCCCACCCCCCACGATCAGTACCGTGAACTTATTCTGCGGCCAACCCAAATGGTTGCGGAGAAGTGTTCTATCGCCCATCGGAGCGCTGCAACGTCGGCTGACCGGCTGACCTACCAGGCGGATCTTATCCGGTGAGATGCTGTAATGAATGGCGTTCTGACGGGCCAATTCGGTCGGAACGATGATCAGATCAGCCCGCTTGTCGAACCAAAGTGCATGGGTGGTTACCAGATCGGTTACCACAGTGATATAAGGGGGATGATTCGGACCAAGCGCTTTCAAAACAAAAGAGTTAGCCACCGGGTGGACGCACACCAGCATATCACTGTGATGATCGCGCACCAACCGGTTGGTGGCCCGTCTTACGTAAGGCCAGAAAGTTGAGTGAATAATACGCGCTTGCGGTCGCCCATCGCTGATGTCAAACATGGCCCCCCAAAGCTCGGGCGCGCGTACCAGGTCTGGATAGATTTCAGGTAACAAGTTAAAAGGTGGCGGGGCATAATCTTTGAGAAAGTCCACCATCTCCGTCCTTACAGCATCTCCGAATTCATGATGAAGCGACTCAATGATGGCTTCACTGGCTGCCCGGTGTCCGCCACCCGTATCCGAAAACAGGAAGGTTATATTAGGCTTGCTTGTCGTTGGATTGGACATGCGATTTCTCCGATAAATTGACTTTTATCCGCCGGGCCAATTCACGGCGCGTCAACATGACCCGCCGCCCGCAGCCTTTGCACTCCAGACCAATATCTGCGCCGAGGCGGACCACAGTCCACTCGTAGCAACCACATGGATGAGGTTTCCGCATGCGCAGAGAATCATTGAGTTGCAAATCGGGCAGCATATTAATATTCAAAAGGTAGAATGGTGAAAATAACCTGGTGGGAAAATTATACCGTAATAGTCATGTTGCTCAAAATCCAGCCTCCCCGCGAATATTCATGATACCGGGGAAAATAACCGATTTTTAGGGTCGCGAGGCACTTCGGAGCATGCCTCAGAAATCTCCCCAGGATGCAAACCTCGCTTGAAACCTGTCTTTTCCAACTTGCCAAGGCAATCGCCTGTGTGTAAAAAACTGTGATAAACTAACGCCGATCACTGTTCAGGAGAATGACGATGTCACCTAAAGAAACCTACGATATCGAAATTGCAGGCCTCAAACGCAGCCTGCGCTTATTCCAAATAAAACCCGGCCTGAAGATCGCCATTTTGAACATTCTTGGTGACACCGAGTTGGTGCAGGCTTGCGCAAAGGCCCTGGATAAGAAACTTCAGGGTGTGAATTTTGATGTCATCGTAACAGCCGAAGCCAAGTCCATCCCGTTGGCATATGCGCTCTCGGTAGAGACAAAAAAACCATACATCATCCTGCGTAAATCCTACAAAGCCTACATGGGTGCAGCCATCATTGCTGAAACACTCTCCATCACCACCGGCGAGCCGCAAACCCTGATCATGGACGAGAAAGACCAGGCAGATGTCAAAGGTAAGTTTGCCGTGCTTGTAGACGATGTTATCAGCACCGGATCGACCCTGCAGGGGATGCGCATGATCATGGAAAAAGCCGGTGCCAAAATTACCGCCGAGGCCGCTATCCTGACAGAAGGCGAGCGTGCCAAATGGGAAAAGATTATCTCCCTTGGGCACTTACCCTTGTTTACCAGCTAATTTGAGTTTTCTTGGTCGCGAGAGAGCCTTGATGGCTCTTTCTCGTTTTAAAGCCGCACTTTTATCTGGCAACTCCTCTATATACACTAACCGGACCGGACGCCGGCTGCGCGTGTAGCGCGCTCCGCTCCCGCTGTTATGCTGCTGTAAACGTCGTTCCGGGTCTGTGCTCCAGCCGGTGTAAAAGGAACCATCGGAGCATTCCAGAATATAACAATAGAAAGCCATGATTTTTTAGAAAAAATGGATGCTATCCCTGCTAATCGTCCTCCGGCTTTTTATTGCGCCGGTTGAACAACTTTCTAAAGCCTAGCTGCTGCCTCATAATATCGCTAAATGTAGGGATTTCCTGGTTCGGGGCTTCGCCAGTCAGCCAGCCGCCCTCCAAACTAACTTGTAGCCATTGAGCACTTTCATTCAAAGCGAGTTTTAATCGCTCCTGGAGGCTGTTTTGTTCCTCTCTGTCAATCTCATCCCGCAGGGATTGCAGCACTGCAATATACTCGTCCAACAAACGTACGATATTAATGCGATTCTTTTGGGTTGCCTCGGTCAGAGCCAGGGCTTCTTCCTCCTCGAGCTGGCGCAGGGCCGCCATGAAAGACCGTCCGGCCATTTTACGGATTTCGGTCCAACCCGGCCGTCCAATCACGGTTTCCGCCATCGCAACTCCAGCCAGTGCTGGCAGGGTATGGATGGTTGCCATGATGCCATCCACCTCAGCCATGTCAGTAAAATAGGGACGTGCGCCCAGCATGGTGACAAATTTGGCAGCCAGTTTGATCGCCTGCTCAGCCGTACCAGGCGGGGTTGTGATGGCCGCCAATCCGTTATAAAAGAGGTCGGAACGCGCAGAATTCATGCCTGTGCCGGTTTCGTCCAGAAGGAGCGGGTTGAGAATGAGGGTCAGACCAATATACTGGCGCCCGGGAGGCAGGAGTTCTTTTGCCCAAGCCGCCACGGCCATTTTGACCGGGGCTGTATCGAGTACGACTGCTTCCTCGTGCAACTCTTGTGCAATGGATTGCAGAGTCTCATGAACCTGGTCAAGTGGAAGGGCCAGAATTACCATGTCAGCTTCTTTGACGGAAGCATTAAGTCCATGCCCTATCTTCTGGACTGCTCCCATTTTCATCGCCTTGCGGTTTACCTCCGACGCCGCATCGTACCCGATCGTGGTGACCTGATCTTTGCGATTCGCCAGGGCCAACCCGATCGAAGCGCCGATTCGTCCCAAACCAATAATGGCAACTTTGACAGTCATGCTTCCCTTTCTTGTTCTCTTAACTTTCATCATCAGCCCCTTGCAGGATCGCTAACAAGTGTTCTGTGTTTGAATTCGGACCCTGAACAGGACGATTATGATGGCGGCGGATCAGTTCCACCGTCAAGGGGCTGGCGCCTGTCTGGCAGACCAGGTCCGCGCCCCAGCCTGCATGCTGTCCAGCCACCACGAAGGGCCGGCGCCATCCGTGCGGAGTCCCTTCCGCCCAGCGAAGGGTAGCCTTTCGGAAAAGATGACCTCCCAGCACAATTATGATATGGTCGAAGATGGAAATGGGTGACTGGATTTTTCCCACATCGTGTAGGAGCGCTGCTGTCAGCAGGTCTGGTGAAGTCTGCCCTGCAAATTCCAGGCGCTTGAAAAGCCGGTAGGCATGCATCTGTTCTGCCGGCTGCATACGCCGGAAAAGGACTATTTGTGAAGATGTAAGATGAGGCAGGAGCGCTTCGCTGGTCACACGTTTGGAGGGACTTAGCAGGGCATTCCAGAATTGGCGGGAACGGTAGGTCAGGCGGGATATATTCACAGATTGGATCCGTTAATAATCGGCTTTTTCTGAATTTCATGATGAGCAGGGAAATTGGGGATGGTTCCCCATATCTTCATCAATAATTCGCTGAATCCCAAAGGAACCAGAGGGTTCAATTGGAGGATTATAACATTGTGATAGAATCGTGAGAGCCGGGGACGCCGACCCCGGCTCTCTTGAAAGGAGGAGAAGAGAAATCGCCTTACGAATATATAATACCATCCCGGTCCAAGAAGTACATGACGGCTTCCCTACGCTTACCCTACTATTATTTGACAGTTTTGTAAGGGTTTTTTAAGGGAAATGGACGATTTTTCGTCCAGATTGACCGAAAGAGGCATCCATGCAAGCGAAGTCTGGATTGTATTTTGGTGAAACAGAGCAGACATCCATCGGCAAATTCTGGCTGGCTGTGTCAGACCTGGGGCTGGTGGCGGTCGAATGGGGTCTGACCCGGGCCGAATTCGAAGCCTACCTGATCAAACGGTTTAAACGGCCCGTGCAATATGATCCGCAGCGGATCCTCGAAGCTGCCAGGCAAATAAATACATATCTATCCGGCATACAGCAAACCTTCACCCTGGAAATTGACTGGACGGTGCTGCGACCCTTCCAGCAATCCGTTCTGCAAGCCACATGGAAAATTCCCCGCGGAGAAACCCGCACATACAAGGAAATTGCCGAACACATCGGCCGGCCGCGCGCCGCCCGTGCGGTTGGCCGCGCCGAAGCCACCAACCCGATGCCGCTGGTGATTCCCTGCCACCGCGTCATCGGCACTGATGGGAAATTGCATGGATATGGCATGGCTGAGGGTGTCAAAACAAAGGAATGGCTGCTAAAAATGGAAGGGGCCGTAATGGCATGAACTTTACCCTGCGATGGATGATCATCGCAGGTCGTTTTTCATGATAGACTCGCTTCATGATTTTTTTTCACTTTTCTTCTCCGTTTTCATCCTGATAACCCATGACTGATTTCCGCTCCGGTTTCATCACAATCCTCGGCAAACCCAACGTGGGTAAATCGACACTGGTCAACGCCATCCTCGGCCAAAAGATCGCCGCCGTCTCGCCGCGTCCGCAGACCACCCGCCGGCGCCAGCTGGGCATCCTGACCCTGCCGGATGCCCAGCTCGTCTTCGTGGATACGCCCGGTGTCCATGCACCCAGGCATAAACTCGGACAATTTTTCAACCAGGAAGCTGCGGAAGCCCTGGAGGGTGTCGATGTGGTACTTTTCCTGGTGGATGCCAGCCTCGAGCCGGACGATGAGGACCGCCAGGCTGCCAGCCTGCTCTGGGGGCTTAAGCGCAGGCCGAACCTTATCCTGGGTCTCAACAAAATAGACAAGGTCCCGGCCGCGGCGCTGGAACTAGTCAAGGCCGAATACCAGAAACTGGTCCCGGACGCCCTGGCGCTGGCCTTTTCAGCCGCCTCCCACCACGGGTTGAAGGAACTGCTGGAAGCCATCACCGCCTGCCTGCCCGTCCGTCCGGCCGAGTTCCCCGAAGATCAGATAACCGATTTATACGAAAAGGAGATTGCGGCAGAGTTGATCCGTGAGGCCGCCCTGGTCTTCCTGCGGGATGAAGTGCCACATGCCCTGGCCGTCCGTATGGACGAGTTCAGCGAACGCGAAAACGGCAATGCCTACATCTCCGCCACTTTACTGGTGGAGCACGACTCGCAGAAAGGCATCGTCATTGGCGAAAAAGCCGCCATGCTGAAAAAAATCGGTTCGGCCGCGCGCAAGGAGATCGAATCCATGAGCGGAAGGAAAATCTTCCTCGAGTTACGCGTCAAGGTGGATAAAAACTGGCGCGATGATGAAAACGCCCTGCGCCGCCTGGGTTATAAAATCAAAGGGAAGAAATGATAATTGGCTTCATCCTGTTTTTCCTGGTTGCCGTGACCGATTGGGTGGCAGTCGCCAAAAATTGGATGAAGGTCGAATATGTCGCCAAGCCGGCCACCATGCTCGTCCTGCTTGGACTGCTGACGCTGGTGGGAGGGTTTACCTCCCTGCCATTGATTTGCTTCAGCTTGGGAATCTTTTTTTCGCTGGCCGGTGATGTATTCCTGATGATCTCGTACACGCACTTCTCGGACCGCTGGTTCCTGCCGGGGCTGGCCGCCTTTTTATTCGCCCATGTATGCTACATCATCGGGCTGAATATCCCTTTGCCGAACGTCTCCCCCATCTGGTCGCTGGGAATGGCCGTCGTCCTGGCCTTGGCTGCCGGACGCATCCTGCGGCTGATTACCGATGGGGTTCGCAAGAAGGGCCTGGCGCGCATGGTGCGCCCGGTCAATGTATATGGGATGGTCATCACCCTGATGCTGCTCTCCGCCCTGTTGACTCTAAACAACGCTGCCTGGAAAATTACCGCCGCCGGGCTGGTCGCTCTGGGGGCAATCCTATTTTATTCTTCAGACGTCCTGCTGGCATGGAATAAATTTGTCAATCCAATCAAGAATGGACGCCTGGCAAACATGATCCTTTATCACCTGGGACAGGCTGCATTGGTGGCGGGAGTATTGATCCAATTCGCTAAACACTTGTAACAATTCTGCGGATGTTCCTTATGGATTTAAAATATCTGAGGAAATCTCCTCAGATATTTTATTAGGCATCAGAAACCCAGGAACTAATAACCTCAGGCTTCTGTTTTCTTCAACGCCTGGAACCCTTCCCCCAGCGCCTCGTGTGCCTGACCGATCACCATGAATGCTTTTGGATCTGACTCGCGGACGATCGTCTTCAATTGCTGCACCTCCGGGCGGTTTACCACGCAATATAAAACGCACCGCTCCGCACCGGTAAATCCGCCTGTCCCGCTCAGGGTGGTCACGCCCCGTTCCATCTCAGAGAGGATGCGCTGCGTAACCATATCTGCCTGCCCGGTAATGATCATCGCTGTCCGGACGGTGCCCGCACCCTCCAGCGTGCTGTCCACCACCAGGCCGCTGACGTACAGGACAATCAGTGCATAAAGTGCCCTTTGCCAGCCGAAAACGAAACCGGCTGCCAGCACCACCAGGGTGTCGGTCATCAGGTAACTCTGCGTCATCGGTATACCGCGCCAGCGGTTCAGGATGCGCGCCAGGATATCGGTGCCTCCGCTGGTGCCCTGCGCCCGGTAGACCAGACCATAACCGATGCCCATTACCACCGCCCCGTAGAGCGAGTCCAACACCAGATCGCCAGTGATGCCTTTTTTAGGGAAGAATGGCACCAGCAGCAGCAGGTCAGTGAAAAGCGAATACGCTGCCACCGCCACAACAGTCCGCATCAGAAAACGCCGTCCACCCAGGTAACGCCAGCCCAGAAGGAACAGCGGCAGATTAAAAACGAAAACCATCAGGCCGATCGGCCAGCCGGTAAAGTGGTTGATCAGTTGCGATATGCCGGTGATTCCGCCCGAAGCCAGGTTGGCCGGAACCAGGAACAGGCGCAAGCCGGTCGCCTCGACCAGCGCCCCGGCCAGAACCAGTGCATAATCGCGCACACTCGCCCAAGGAACATGTATCCTGCTCATTTTCTTCTGCCCTTTCTCACACAAAGGAAAATCAAATCTTTCGTGTCCTTACCCTTTGTGCATCCTGGTGTCATTTGTGTTAAACGAGTTTTAATTTCACTCCAGCCAGTTCCTCGATCATTCCAATAACCGCCGAGTTGTCCAGTTCCCCCATGTCGTTCTGCAGCATGGCGTTGTAAAGCTGCGCATCCACGGCTGCCGAGGGAAGCGGGGTGCCATACTCGCGGGCGGTTTCCAGGATGATGTTCAAGTCCTTGGCCTGCATATGCGCCTTGAAACCGGCGGTACGGTTACCGGCAAAAAGCCGCGCCGGCTTGACGTCCAGAGTCCAGCACTGCGCCGCGCCGCCCTGGATGGCTTCCACCACTTTCTGCGGATCCACCCCGGCTTTCTGCGAAAATATCAGTAGTTCCCCCATCGCCACCATCTGCGCCGCCACCATAATCTGGTTGGCAGCCTTAGCCACCTGCCCGGCCCCTGCCTCGCCGACATGCGTAACCGTCTTGCCCATTGCCTGAAGAACCAGCCGGACTTTCTCCAGCGCTTCCGCCGGACCGCCCACCATGATGGCCAGAGTCCCGTTGCGAGCCCCGATATCGCCGCCGGAAACCGGGGCATCCAGGCTTAGAACGCCGCGTTCAGCCAGCCGGGCTGCCAGGGTGCGGGCAACCGCCGGTTTAATGGTCGAGTTATCGACAAAAATCAAGCCTGGCCGCGCACCTGCAAGGATGCCCTGTTCACCCAGCACCACCTGCTCAACGTCCGGGGTATCCGGCA
This sequence comes from uncultured Chloroflexia bacterium, assembly GCA_963772245.1. GTDB lineage: Bacteria > Chloroflexota > Anaerolineae > Anaerolineales > Villigracilaceae > UBA877. Next base: position 988,133 of record CAVYWB010000005.1, read on the forward strand.
GGTTGGTAAAAACGACATCCACCTGAGAGGCGACCTGCGCGGGCGATTTGGCCGTGCGTGCGCCCTCTGCCACCAATTCATCAACCGCCGCACGCGAACGGTTGTGCACCACCAGCGGGAAGCCGGCTTTGTGAATATTCCGGGCGATCGACTTGCCCATCAGGCCTAGCCCGATATAACCAACAGTCAGCATGGGAAAACTCCTCCAGTAAATGTGTGCGGAAATTATAAACCTCCCCCGACGCAAAGGCGGGAGAGGTTTGGTTTTGTAGATCCTGAATCCGAAGTCAGAGACGTAGGACTCCCCAAAGGTCGGTTATTTCAATCCATAGACAATGGTAACCGTAGTGTAAATCTGCATCGAACCGGCCTGGACCGGTACAGCGGCAGCCGGGGCGGCGACGAGATCGTTTCTGGAATACTGCACCGTGACAGGGGCAGTGGTATCGTAGTAAGAGATGCTCTGCAACACATCCAGCGTGACGCCGGTGGCCTGGGTCAGTTCATCGGCCTGCTTTTTTGCATCCGCAACGGCAGCCAGGCGGGCCTGGCTAAGCGCGGCGGTCTTATCGGCCACGTCGAACTGGATGCTGTTGATGTTGTTCGCTCCGGCGTTGACGGTCGAGTCGAGCAGGTCACCCAGCTTGGTCAGGTCGCGCACGGTCACATAGACCGTGTTGTCGACCACATACAAGATACCGGTCACCTTGCCGTTCGCGTCGGTCTGCTGCTGCGGACTGATGCTGAAATCGGTGGTCTGGATATCCTTATCAGCCACGCCGAAACCCTGGATGGCCGCGATGACGGCCTGGGCCTGGGTGTTGTTCCCGGAGACGGCTTGCGTGGCGCTAGCATTCTCAGTGTGTACGCCAATCGAGATATAGGCGATGTCAGGCGTCAGGGTCACCTTGCCGGTGCCGGTTACAGTGATCGTGCGCTGGGGCGGCTGGGGTTGCACAGCAACGGAGATTGGACTGCAGGCGCTCAGTACCGTACCAAGCACCAGCATGGCTATCAGGAAGAGGGTTTTTGTTTTCATAAGCGGCTCCTTAATAAATTAGTGATATTGTACATTATGACGACCAATGCGCAGGAAAGTTCCCGCGGGACTCGCTCCAGAGGAAGAGCGGCGCGGGACAAGTTCCTAAAAAAGTACATCGCAAGACAAGTGCCCGCGGAAGGGCGCCAAGGGACAGGGGTAAACAAGAATCAGCAAGGAAAAATGACAACGGAAAGGAGAATCGAATTATTCCCGCCAAAAAATACATTAATGGCAATGTTTTTGCAAACGCTGCAAATATAGTGCGATTCTGGTGATAAAAGTCAAGAGTTCAGGAGGATTCATCCGGTGAGCGAGCGAAGAAAAAAACGCCCGGCTCGTTACCAAGCCGGGCGAAGAAAATTATTTGAGGGCGTAGGTCACACTCCCCGTCACTGCGATCTGGGTCTGGCCGGGCTGGATCAGCACGGAGGCATTCGGGGCGGATGCGCCGCCGCCCATCCCACTGAACGGCATGGACGAGTTGTCGGAATAGGTGATGGCTTGAATTTCGCCCAACTGCAGGCCGGCGGTTTTGCCCAATTCGGTCGCCAGGCTGCCGGCATTTGCCATGGCTTTCTGGCGGGCCTGCTCCTGTGCGGCGGTCTTGTCAGAAACATCAAAGTTGATGCTGTTGATATTATTGGCGCCGGCGCCCACGGCGGTATTGAGGACACCGCCCAGGTGGCTGAGGTCGCGGACGGTCACATAGACGGTATTATCGACGGAGTAATTGCCGGTGCTGATCACCTGGCCGGTGGTTTTGTCGAAGGTCTGACCGTTGTTGTTGGTATAGACGCTGAAATTGATGGTCTGGATATCCTTGCCAGCAATGCTGGCATTTTTCAAGGCATCCACCAGCGCCTGGGCCTGGGCGTTGTTCTAATTGACCGCCGTGGCAATGCCGGAATCTTCGGTGTGAACGCCGATATAAATATAAGCAATATCGGGAGTCAGCGAGACTGAGCCACTGCCGCTGATGTTGAGAGTACGTGGCTGGGCGGCGGCAGTCCCGCAAGTGCTCAACGCCAATGCCAGCACCAGGATGAAACTAAGAATGAAAAGTTTTAAATGCATCGAATCCTCCTGATGGAATAATGGTATAACATCATTGTTCAGTTTATTGAAGACACTTCTTAATTGCAGATTGTTTCCGACCAGACTTGTTTTTTGCACGCTTTGCCTTTAGAATTGATACAAATGTTCTAAACTGCCCCGCATAGGCAGGAAGGTCGCACTGCTGCTGGAGGAATCGGGCCATGGCACTGAATTTCCAACAGTTATTCGAAAAAATCCACGAGATCGGGTTGGGAGCACACGCCCGCCAGGAAGCGCTGGACGACTTGCGCAAAAAGACGCGTACCCTGCTGGAGGCCTGGGCGGATAAGAACGCCGAACTGCGTGACAAGGTAGAGCGCGCCCGCCAGGCCGATCCATCTGTACGCTGCTCCATCCCGCTGGAGGAACGCCTGGAGGCGGTCTTCCCGGCACCGGCAGACCGGCAACCTGCCAGCCTGCTGGCCGCAGACGGTTCCCAGATCCTGCCAGACCGGCATGCCGCGCTGCAGTATTCGCTGGTCAATGTCGGCGCGATCGCTATACAGCCTGGTTCCGGGGAAACGCCGGAGGTCTTCACCGACAGCCAGCTGCTCTTCGGCGAGGAACTTTATACCAAGACCGGCCAAATCACCGGCGAAGCCATCGAACAGCGCCGCGACATCTTTGAACGGCGCAAACTGCTCGAGCTGGCCCCCAATTACCCCGCCCCAGTCATTGCCCTGACAGACGGACCGGTGGAACTGTGGGGGGCAAAAGGCGCCGGCGAAGAGGATTACCGCAAGAATCTCGAAATCCATAAATCGATCCTGAGCCAGCTGCAGTCCCGGGGCGTGATCGTGGCCGGGTACGTGGACAAGCCCGGGGCGGACCTGGCCGTCCGCACGCTGGAAATCGCGCAACTCTCGACCGAAGAAGAATTCAAGGATATCCGTAAATACCACAGCCTGCGCGGAGTGACAGACCGCTGGCTGTACCGCTTCCTGCCCGGCGGGCATCGCTCAGCGGTGTTCGGCCTGCAGTCGGGTTCGCGAGCCCATTACACCGGCGACCTGGCCCTGCATTTCTTCTACCTGAACGCCGGCGACACCCGTCATCCCTGGCTGGTGCGGGTCGAAATACCCAAATGGGTGGCTAACGACGAGGACAAGCTAAACCTGCTGCACGCGGCCCTTCTGGGACAATGCAGCAGTTTGGGAGCGAAACCCTACCCTTACATTTTGCAGCGTGCCCATGAAATTGCGGTGGTTAAATTCGAGGAAAAGACCCAGGTGGAGCAAATGCTGGAAATGGAGCTGCGCCAGGCCGGCAGCGAAGTGGATGAAATATCGGCCAAGCAATCTGCCAAGAATTTGAAAGGCAGGTCAGGGTATTAATCCAAACGAATAGATTCCTACCACCAAGACACCAGGACACGAATTAATGGAGAAAACCCAAGGATCTTTGCCTGCAAAATGCGGTACCTCTACCTGTGTCAAGGCGTAGCCCTTCGACTACGAGCCAGCCAACCCTTCGACAGGCTCAGGGGGTTGGCTCTCCGCTCAGCGTGAAGGCGGCAAGAAATCAGGCCTTTTTTTAATCCTGGCAACAAAACTAATTTAGATGTCCGCCGGGCTTTGATGAGAAAAGGATGGAAGACATGAACCCAATACCGATCGGTCACCTGCTCCACTCCAGTACCACGCAATTTACCGCCGGGTGCGCAGTCGCACAACTGGAAGTCCCGGCTTTTTGCACGCTGGTGCGCGCCCCGCTCGACCAAGGTACCAGTGTCTACGGCCTGATCTATGATATCCACATCGACGAGGACGGGCTGGTACGCCAGCTTGTCACGGCCGGGAATGTCAGCCCGGAGATCATGCGTGATAACCGCGAACGCCGCATCGTGCCGGTGGAAATGTCGGTTCTGACCGTGGGGTACGAGCAGAACGGGATGATCTTCCACATGCTGCCGCCGCGCCCGCCGCTCAGCCTGGATGTGGTCTATCTCTGCTCAGATTCCGAACTTTCGAAGTTTACGAGTGCCGGAAGGTTTGGTTATTTCCGCCTCATATTGCAGGCAAAAGAAATTCCGATCGGGGAAGTGCTGGCAGCGCATATTTTGCAGGTGAAACAAAAGACAAAAAACGAGCAGTGGATAGAGGAGGCTACGCGGGAACTGATCACCTTGCTGCGGGATGATTACCCCACCCTCATGTCCGTCCTGGGTGCGTTAGGAGAAGTTGTTTAACCTTCGTGTACCTTAGTGTCCTTTGTGTTAAATATTATGGCAAAACGAAAAAAGACCAAAACCAGTGCTTTTGGATCGCCCGGACGAGCCGGGCATGACTCGTCGGCTTTTTATGCCGGCAAATTGTACGACAGCCAAGCCCAGGGAGAGCAGGTAGCATACGTGGAGAACTCCATCCCGCCCGAGGGCCTGGACCATATCTTCAGACATTCGGCTGAGAGCATGTATGAACTGCCGGACTGCTCGGTGCATTTGATGGTCACTTCGCCGCCTTACGACGTGGGTAAGGAGTATGACGAGGACCTCAACCTGGAGGATTACCTGGCCTTCCTGGGACGGGTCTGGAAAGAAACCTGGCGGGTACTTGTGCCGGGGGGACGCATGTGCATCAACGTGGCCAACCTGGGCCGCAAACCGTATATCCCGCTGCACGCCTTCATTGCGGAACAGGTGATCCAGGCGGGCTTCCTGATGCGGGGTGAGATCATCTGGAACAAGGCTGCCAGCGCCTCGCCCTCCACCGCCTGGGGCTCGTGGAAATCGGCCAGCAACCCAATCCTGCGGGACGTGCACGAGTACATTCTAGTCTTCTGTAAACAGACCTTCAAACGCCAGAACCCCGCCAGCCGCCCCAGCACCATCACACGCGATGAATTCCTCGAATACAACAAATCCGTCTGGGCCATGCCGGCCGAGTCGGCCCGCAAGGTGGGACATCCGGCGCCCTTCCCGTCCGAGCTGCCGCGCCGTTTGATCCAACTCTACACATTCGAGGACGAGATCGTTTTGGACCCCTTCATGGGCAGCGGGCAGACCGCCATCGCGGCACAAAAGAGCCAACGGAATTATGTGGGCTACGAGGTGGACGAGGGCTACGTGGCACTGGCCAACCGGCGAATACAGAAAGAGAGCGAAGATTTTAACACTAAGGACACAAAGAACCACTAAGGAATCAGAAAAAGAATTTTTTACAACAAAAGAAAGCGAAGGATGAATTTTTAATTGTAGATTGTTGATTGGCTGGAGGCTGATGGTGTATTTTCATAGACGCTGAAGAAATAAAGAATAATTTACCACGATCCCGCGGAAGTACACCGCGGGACGAGCGGGCACCAAGGCACACAAAGGAAAGCAGACGGATACATTCGTTCAAAAAAGATTTGCTCCCATTCCCGCAGATACCGAAGGAATAGGAATAGACTTTTTACCACTATCCCGCGGAATGGCACAGCGGGACAAGCGGGCCCGAGACAAAAATTTTTATTTTTTGATTGCAGATTTTAGATTGTGGAAGGCAATGGAGGTCTGGATGGATGAAGGTGATCTCAAACGGAGGACAAAGCAATTCAGTTTGCGTGCGATCAAATTGGTCGAAACGCTTCCCAATACCAGCACAGCAAGAACGATCGGTAACCAATTGCTGCGTTCCGGAATGTCTGTCGGAGCAAATTATCGAGCAGCCTGCCGAGGAAAATCAAAAGCTGACTTTATCGCAAAAGCTGGAATTTCGCTCGAAGAGGCTGATGAATGCCTTTATTGGATGGAGTTATTACAATAAGCAGGCTTATTCCCGTTAGACCGGCTGAAGGATTTGATGAAAGAGGCGGATAAACTGTTTGCCATTTTTACGGCATCCATCAAGACGGCACGGGCAAATGCTAGATAACGAGGGCAGCATGAACAATCAACAATCTGAAATCGAAAATCAAAAATCTGCAATCGGTTACATCGTTGGGGGCGGACTGAAGGAATCCTTGCGCGCACGGCTGACTGTGCCTTCGCAGGAAGTCCAGGAAGGCGCGTTCGTGGTCATCCCGAGCGGCGACTGGCAGTTCTATGGCCTGGTGACCGACCTGCAGCTGGGCGCCACCGACCCACGCTTCGCGGATGAACAAAGCGAGACGCGCCTGCCGCCGGCCCTGGCCCGGGCCCTGCACGGGCAGACGCTCTACACCAATTTGGAGATCCTGCCGGCCTTGATGCTCGAGCGCGGCCCCGACCCCGCCTCGCCGGATTACCCCGCCTGGGCGCAGGAACACGCCGAAAAGCCGCCGCGCGCGCTACCGGTCAAGACCGTGCCGCCGCACCACGCCAAGGTCCGGCTGGCCTCCGGCGGTGACATCGCCGAGATCTTCGGCGACCCGGACAAGAAGGGCAACTTCGTGATCGGGTATACACGCGAGCAAGGCCATCCGGTCTGCATCAACCTGGACCGGTTCATCCAGCGTTCGGCGGGCGTGTTTGGCGCGACCGGCACCGGCAAATCCTTCCTGACCCGCATCGTGCTGGCCGGACTGATGCAGTACAACCATGCGGCAGTGCTGGTCTACGATATGCACAACGAGTACGGTTACGACGACACCGCCTCCGACACCGGCCTGCGCGTGACCGGGCTGAAGAGCAAGTTCGCCAGCCGGGTGCGGGTGGTCGGGCTGGGCGGCGGAACGACCATCCGCGGCAAAGCCCCGGATTTCAACCTGGAGATCGGGATGGCCGACATCAGCTCCACCGACATCGACCTGCTGACGCGCGAACTGAACCTGAAGGAGACCACACCGACCACACTGCATGCGCTAGGGGCTGCCTTCGGACGGGACTGGTTCCGGCGCTTCAAGGAAATGAACCGGGACGAGATCGAGGTAGAGGACGAGAAGACCGGCAAGGTGCGGAAGGTGCCGCATCCGGACAGCGTGGCGGCCTGGGCGGAGGAAGCCGGCGTGAACGTGATGGCGGCCGAGGCGCTGCACGACAAGCTGCGGCGGTTGTTCGATAAAGAATATATCGTCGAGAAACCCGCGGCGGACGCCACTGGCGAGATGATCAAGAGCCTAGAATCAGGTAAGCACGTGATCCTCTCGTTCGGGCAGGCTTACGAGACCGACCTGGACTACCTGCTGGTGTCGAACCTGCTGACCCGCAAGATCAAGCAGGCCTGGGAGAACAAGACCAACGCCTTCCGGTCGAGCGGCAAGGAAGAACCGCGGCCGCTGGTGATCGTGGTGGAGGAAGCCCACAAACTGCTCAACCGCGAGATGGCCGGGCAGACGACCTTCGCCAGCATTGCAAGGGAGATGCGCAAATATTATGTGACCTTGCTGATCATCGACCAGCGCCCCTCGCAGATCCACGACGAGGTGCTTTCGCAACTGGGCACGCGCATCAGCGGCTGGCTGGGCGACGAGGAGGATATCCACGCGGTGCTGGCGGGCCTGGCTGGGCTGGACTCGCTGCGCGGCATGCTGAGCCGGCTGCAGCCGAAGGAGGAGGTGCTGCTGTTGGGCTGGGGCGTGCCGATGCCGCTGCCTGTGCGATCGCGGCGTTACGATGAGGATTTCTGGAAGGAACTTTTTGGGACGGGAGGCAAGAAGAGCGAGGCGCAGAATTTGAAGGAGTTGGGATTTTAGACAGGGCAGGTGCTTAGTAAATGCACACTTTTTTTATGAATTATTTAGGAGGTAAAACTTCAGATTTGTATACGGATTCTGGAAGATATTGAGCATATCAGGAGTATGTATAAGATGATACCTCAAAAGATTTGCCATTACACTAAAATGGAAACAGCTTTAGAAAAAATTCTTTCCGAAAAGAATCTTTAGTTGAATCAAATGGGTTTACCAAATGATCCCAGAGAATCAAAAAACTGGAGCATTCCAAAACCATACTTAATAAGACCAAAGAATGCCCATGATGTTAAACTAAATGCACTTGTGACTAAGATACTCGACGAAGAAGATCCCAAGGTAATGAAGGAGGCATAGAAGGTATTGTGTTTCACCTTTGATCGTCCGATTCCAGAAAGGTTAATTGGGGAACCGATTGAACATGTAGTTGAATATTACTATCATCATAGCTATGCTCATCCACGAATGTAGGCGCAGTATGCAGAAAACCATAAGGGCATTTGCATCTTGTTTGATGGACATAAACTTGATCAGAATATTCAACGAAAACTCGGATACAGATGTAAAATTTATCACGGTGAAATTCAATATTACATCGCCCCTGGAGCAGTGATAATCCCACCTCTTCCAAGAAACTTAATCTACGACATCGAGAAAATTGGTCCAATAGAAGCGGCAAGAAAATATGTATTTGATCATTACCCACATTTTTTCTTAGAAAACACCCTGATTGGGAAACTGAAACGGAATATCGGTGGCTTGTACATAGCAAAAACCATGCACCGGAATTCATTCCAGTTGAGGGAGCCAAAAAGTCCGTTTTAGTTGGCGTTGATTTTCCAAAGGTTTATGAACCATCTCTCCGTTCATTGTGCAAAGATTTAAGAATACAGGCAGGAAGGATAAATTGGGAAAATGGTATTCCATTTGCAGAATTTACGAGCATATATAAACCATAGGCAATTGGGCTTCCTTATTTATAGAAATATATTGGCCATCAAAACCATCCTTACCGCAATCCCTTTTCCTGCAAGCCTCCTCGTAACCGTCCTCTGTTGATTTCACGAGGCGACAGATATAAGATGTACCATGAAAAGAAATGTTACGATAGAGATCAATCTGGCTGGCATTACCGGTAAAATGTAACGCGTTCTTGGTTGCGAAATGAGCCTGGTGGCAATTGGCCTCAATGCTGAGCAAGGGATTACTTCTAATACCTTAGCTATGCCAGACGTAACGATACATCATCAGTTTGACAATACAACGAAATGGTCAGAGCAAGAGGCAAAGGACGCATGGAATATTTGGATTCTTCACAATGGGTTTCGAGATATAGCTGAAGCACTCAGTGGAATGTTAGAAGAAGTTCAGCCTATTCTTGCAGCTTGGGAGCTGTTGATTCTCCAAAGGTCCAAGACTAAACAGGGTGATGATTGGAATGAAATCATTGGCCACCGAAGTCAACAATTTCATCGTCGTACGCTACCACAAAAAATCGAATTCCTCGAACTTCAATATTCATTTGCATTGGATTCAGCTCTTGTTCGGCAGGCCTCACAATTAATGCCGCCAGAAATTGCCTTACACACCGCGGCGGCATCGTTTCTAACCTCGATATCGATGCTACGGGCTATCTCACTTTAAAGTGGAGTGCTCTTATATTATTGGCAAGAAAAGATGGAGAGGAACAAGAAATTAAACTTCCTTTCGTTGCGGAAGGCGGTACCGAAATTTCAGTGGTCACTCGTCCGTTGACAAAAAGGTTTGCAATTGGCCAACCAGTCTCTGTCAGCGCCGAGGAATTTACACAATTATGCTGAACATTATTCCAAGTATCTGTGTCTTGTGCTCAAAGGCTTGAGATATACGGGAAAGATCATGGTTTCGAGTTCAAGAACATTTCTCCCTAATAATGTCTCCTGTATGGCCAAGTTCGCCGGCGAATGAATCCCCCACCTCATCGCTCATGAGCGCTGAATCGCCCTCGCCGCAAGCCCCCAGGGGCTTTGGCTCTGCAGGGGCTGCCCATGGCCTGGATTGCATTCTGCATGCCTAAACCACGCCGAATCACCTATTTTTTCCATGTGGGGGAAAGCAGGAGAATGCCGGTTAATCCGAAGGCATCACGCTATGCCGATTGGTCGCTCTTGATATCCTTGCGAGTAACCGCCAGATAACCGACAAAACCGATGATCAATATTAATAGCACGGCGCTGACCAATCCATTGCCATAGCCCTGACCGCCGGCTGTCCTGGCTTTTCCAAATAAGTCGGCGAAGGAAGCGCCGAACGGCCGGGTCATAATGTAAGCAGCCCAAAAAGCGATTATCGCATTCAGTTTAAACTTCCAATAGGCAATTGCGGGCAGCGCGAACAAAACGGCGAAAAGAACCCCGGAAGTCAGGAAGCCCAGCTTCAAGGTGATGGCAGTCCAATCCCCGGCCGCAGTACCCAGGGCAAAGGTTGCAATGACTGCGATCCAGTAAAATATTTCACGGCGTGGGGTATGGATGCTATGGATGGACAGGGTTTTCTCAACCTTGTACCAGACCACAAAAATAATGGCGAGGACAACCGCGAAGAATGCCGTCGAGATTTCATAAGGCACCTTTAATACAATATGGATCACATCGGCGGCCATGGTACCGAAAAGGGCAACCATGGTGACCGTAAACCAATAGATCCAGGGTATGTAGCGACGCGCCTTGAATTGAAGCACCACGGCGATGACAAAACCAATAAATCCAAGAACGACCGCCATAACCGGATCAATTTGGTGTACCAGGTAGTCTGAGGTCGACTCGCCCAAGGCGGTGGTCAATATTTTTATGATCCAAAAATAGACGGTGATTTCCGGAACCTTTCGCAAGGTTGTGGTTGTCAATAACGCAAGAATGGAATTTTTCTCTTTCGATTCGGGTGGCATTGTCATTTTTGTGTTCGAGATTTTTGCTAATTTTTATAAAAGGATGATCGATTATAACTTCATAATCCGTTCAAAGGTGGTGTCCCCGGCGTATGGCGCAAGGAGGCTGAAGCGCCCCTGCCTGCGAGGCCGCCTGAGCCTGGAGGTATGGGGCTGGTCAGGCGGCCGGCTGATCTATGCCGGGAAGATCCAGACCAGCCTGCACCGCTCGGTCCTGACCGTCTGCTCGGTGGAGGGAGCGGGCGGCTGCACAGGCAGCGGGGGCGGCACATGGGTCGGCGAGGCCAACCTCCTGCCTAACATCCCAATCCAGAACCAGAGCTTTGAATTTCGCTGGCAGAGCACCAGTCTGAGCAAGGTGAAACAGTTGTGCTCGGAGCTGGCGGCCGGACCCTTCCTGAACAGTACCGATTACTGGAACCTGGACCAGCCGATTTCCGCCGGCTGCGACCCCACCTTAAAAGGCACCGAGGGCACCTACCTGGAAAACCTCGGTGCGGAGCTTTACCAGCAAACCAGCCCCTTAGATTCGGGGACCTGGGGATGGGGGGCGGGAGATCAATCATTCATATACGCCAGCAACTGGTGGGCGGGCAACTACAAGGCAGACCAGCCTTTCTCACTCTACGAGCGCGTCATCCCCCAGGAGGAGACCAGCGGGTATGCCCAGTTTTCCAATACCGTGGTCCTGCACTACCTGACCCCGCCGGTCCCATCCGGGCTGCCGCCCCTTTCATCCCCCTACCCCAGCCTTTATGATGTCCAGATCCTGACGGATGAATATGCCCCACCCAACTTCGTCTCCAGTGAGAATTGGGGCTGTGTGGTTGTGATCTCGGATCCCACCGGCCAGTACTCCCCGCAACAAGAATTGTGCCCGGCGCCGCTCCAGAACACCCAGGATTGCGGCAGCCTGCTGTGCCTGATAGAAGGCTTTGCCAAGAGCCTGGGGCAATTGTATGACTATTTCGCTCTCGGATTCGATACCATGGTCCAGGAGTACGGCAGTTGGGCGGCCAAGATCATCCCGGGCTGCGACAGCAGTACAGCATGCTCCGGGGTGGTCCAAAGCGCGGTCAAATACGTTTTCTCCGCCATCAGTGGTCTGCCCCCCGATCTGCCCAGTTACGGCGAATTAATCTCCAAGGATATCGTTCCAGCCGTACTGAACGAGATCGCCGATGACCCAACGGCTGGTCAATTGTATGGAGCCTGCTCGACCTGCCAGCAAGCGCTGGAAGACCAGCTGAACCAGGAATTCACCCAATATGCGAACCTCAGCAGCCAGGCCGCCTGTATAGATGCCTATGAGGCTTATTTGCGCGGCCTGGTACCGCTCTGTCTCGATCCAAATATCGTTGTCAAACCGGTTCCCGGATCGTATAATTTTTCCGGCGGGATCGTGGTTAAGATAACCCGCAAGACCACCCCGGAAGCGCAGGCGATGACCGCTGCGGATGCCGGTAAGTACCAGCTGACCCTGGTGATCATTGTAGACAACCCTGCCAATGTCTCCCTGCCGGAAGGGCCCATCTACGAGGATGTACGGGTGCCCATTCCCTGGATACAACAACCGGGTGAATCAGAGTCAATCCCACTTGCCCTGACGCCCTGCTACAGCCATGACAGTAATTACTGCGGGGTGGGCGAGGCCTGGGATGCGATCAAACCTCTTTATTACGGAGGCACCTCCCATATGCAGGCTACCGAAAACTGCTCCAGCCCGGGAAGCTCCGTGGACTGGGTGCCGTGCACGAACGGCGGACAGGATCACTGGGACTTCACCAATCCGGTCGGGCCTTGAACCAGGCAGGAGAATCCAGTATGAAAACTTTCTTCCGCTTCGGGCTCATCCTTCTCCTTTTCGCACTGGCTACGGGCTGCAACCTGCCCCAAGCCAGAAGCCTAGTGTTGCCGGGTGGAGCCGGACCACAGGCTTGGATCGATGCGCCCCTGGATGGGATGCGCCTACCGTTTGGGCTCCCTTATGATATCGTTTTCCATATAACAGCCGACTCGCCAGTCGCACAGGGTGAGTTGAGCATCAACGGGCAGGTGTTGGCGACCCTACCCAACCCGGTGGCAGGAAGCAACCTGGCCACCCTGCACCAGGGCTGGACTCCGCTGGCACCGGGAGAATACACCATTCGGGCACGGGCAGAAAACTCGGCCGGCCAGTGGGGAGACTTCGCCGTGGCGGTTGTGGAAGTGGACCAGCCGACCTCCACGCCGACCATCACGCCGACCCCCACAGCAACCTTCACACCAAGCGCCACGCAGACGGCAGTGGTCGGGGTTAACTTCACAAACACCAGCTCCCCGAAACAGGTCTACCACGGCGTTTGCACCCCCAACCAGGTGCTCTTTGCTGTGGCCGTGATCCCGCTGCAAAACGTCCAGGCCGTGACTGTCTTCACCCGCCTGGAGGATGCCTCCGGGGCAAATCATTCAGACTGGGACCAAGGCACGGCTATGGAAGAACAGAGCAACGGCATTTTTCAACGCAGCCTACCTACCAGCGCCCTGCCCGGCCTGGGGCAGTTCAATGCCGGACTCCTGACGTACCAGTTTGTTGCCACAGATGCAGGTGGCACGATCCTGGCCCGCAGCCCGGTCTACAATGATATCCAGCTGGGACCATGCGGGTTTGTTTTCAAGTTACCCAATCTCCATCTCTTCCTGGGTACCCCAACGAACACTCTACAGAAAATCAAATAACTTCCGTCAAATCGCAGAATCCTGGTATCAAGGTCGAATCAGGTATAAATAAGGTACCGAAGCCTTAAAGCACCCACCTCGAGCCCCGCAGGGGCTTATGCCCCGAGATGGCGGCCCGGACTCAAAATGGGTATTTCAATTTAGCTGGCTCTGCGCGATAATTCCTGTGACGATCCCACGCGAGTAAAGCTGCCCTTCTCCTTTGAAAGGGTAATGAACATAAAAAAAGCATCCGATCTCCTGGTATTAAGCAAACACCCTTTGCTGCGAACGTATCTCACCCTGGGCGGCATGCTCGTCCTGCTGCTTGTCACCAGCCTGGCCTGTACCTTTGACGTACATAAGCCAAACTTCGGTGAACCCCAAACTCTTGCCGGGCCATTCACGGCCAAGGACTGCGAGATCCCTTTCATGCCGCAGCCGGTCACCAATGAGGACGAGATCTACAACACCAACATCTACTGTGTCTTCCATTTCGTTAACGTGGACGGAATTATGTATTTCTCGCTGAGTTATTCCGCAAATGTGGGCGATGCCGTGAAAGAATACACCATCTGGCATGATGACATCGTGAATAATTACAGCAAATACACCGCCATCACCGACAGCCTCGAAGAGCTGTTCGTGATGCAAGTCACCAGGACGGCGGACTATTCCAACACGAACGAAGACATCGCGGCGGTGCAGATCTACAAACAGCACTTCGTCATCCAGATCAAAGGTTATTTGAAAAACACCGGCCAATCTGCAGCAGAGGGCATGGTCACCAACCTGTTCGATTACGGCAATAAGATCGCAGACGAGCATTACCCCGGATACCATTAATGCCGGGAGGGTGAAGCGCCCCTGCCTTCAGCCTCCACGAAATGCCTGAGCATTTGTACATGGTTCCCACCAAACAATATTCGTTCCCCATTCCAGCCAGAGAGGAATATTAATTTTACATTCAACTCTTGATGATATTATCCGTGCGGATCAAGAGAAATCCGACCACGGATTTTTTACAATGATTTTACATGCCGGTAAAGGAGAGTTCACACGTCTTTATTACAATTTGAAAGATCAAACATTAGAAATTGAAAAAAAGGAGATACAAAATGAATAAGATTACCCGAGTACTATCGCCATTCCACCGGTGGATCATGTCCCTGGCCGGGGTGGCAGTCGCCTTCAGCCTGATCTTCACGATCCCCTCCGGAACGGTCCTGGCCGCGGCCGGCGTTCCAGCTGCAACCCCCGGCGCACGGTCGACGCAGCTGAGCCAGGCCTTCCAGCACGAGCAGCAGGTGCTTGCGCAACAGAAGACCCACCTGGCAAATACCGCCAATGTGGTCAGCAAGATCCAGGATCTGATCAGCAAGGCGCAGGCCAATGGATTGGACACTTCGGCGTTATCGATCGCATTGGGCACCTTCCAGAGCCAGGTTGCCACGGCCACTTCCTCCAATACCACCGCGGCCGGGATCCTCTCCGCCCATAACGGATTCGACGGCAGCGGCAATGTGACCGACCCGGCCGCCGCGCGCCAGACTGTGATGGATACCAGGCAGAATTTACAGGATGCCCGCAATGCCCTCGTGCAGGCTGTCAGCGATCTCCATACCGCTTTGCGGGCCTGGCGGGAAGCCAACCAAGATAAATTACAGGATCAGGATTTGCAGAAGGACTATCAAAACGAGCAGAAATGGCTTGCAACCCAGCAGGCCAACCTGGGCAAGACCAGCGTTGTGGTGACGAAGGTGCAGAATCTGATCAGCCAGGCCCAGGCCAAGGGAAAGGATACCTCCGCCCTGTCGACCGCCCTGGCCGCCTTCCAATCGGAGATCGCCACGGCCAACACATCCAATACCACCGCGGCGGGGATCCTTTCCGCCCATGCCGGTTTCGATGCTAGCGGCAACGTGACCGATCAAACCGCCGCCAGCCAGACCGTGAAGGATGCGCACCAGTCACTTTCAGACGCCCGTACCACGCTCTTGCAGGCAAGCACGGATCTGCGGAACGCCATAGACCAGTGGCGGAAAAGCAATGAACCCACCGCAGTACCTGTGACGACCCCAACCAGCGGCTAAAAGGATGAATTAGATATGAATAAAGCATTCCAATTCGGCTTGGTGATACTCGCTGGAACCGGTCTCATACTGTCAGGCTGCTCTTATATCAATGGAACCAACTCCGGCCAACCGCTCCTGACTTCCAGCCTGCCGCAGACCCAACCAACCCCGGCTTCCGTTGAGGCCCCAGCTCAACCGACCCCGGTTTCCAACCAGGCCCTGGCTCAACCGACCCCAACCGGCCCAAGCCTTGATCAATCCGCTGCCGATGCAGACCAGGCCCTGAACGACCTGCAGAGCACACTCCAGGCCATAGATGTCTCCACACCCAGCAGCACCGGCGACCAAAGAATGAACGATGTCGATCAAAGCGCGAATAACGCCGATCAAAGCCTGAACAACCTGCAGCAAACCGTCCAGAGCGAAGCGACCCCTTAAGCTGAAAACGAGAGAAAAAGAGCGAGGCCCGTTAACGGCCCCGCTTTTTTTACTAGACACTTTTATTCTGAAGGTAGTTGGTAAATCTCCGTTTTTGTTAAGGACCATAGCGAATCGATGGCCCATATGGCTTACCGGGTGCTCCTCAAGGGAGTGTGTCAAGAAAAGCCTCTGCCGAATAGAATTCCTGCAAAAAGCTCGAAGGATGTGTCGCCAGAAGCTGTGGGGCGCGGTAACCGGCCTCCCTCGCCAGCGCCTGGAATTTCCTGAACGAGCATGGATACGGCACCCACATATTCTCCTTATCGACGTTGTACTCCACCACCAGCAGCCAGCCACCCGGTTTAAGCAGCGCTCCCACCTGCCGCAGCAGGCTGACCTTGTCCGGATAAAAATGCAGCGAATTGGCCATCAGCAGCCCATCCAGTGCAGGCAGATCGAGCGGGAGGTTGAAATCCGCCACCAGCAGATGCAGGCTGGCCGTATCCCCAAAGCGCCCGCGCCAGGCGCGTTCCAGCTCGCCCAGCCGGGCTTTGTCCCGGTCGACTGCGGTAATGCTGGCCTGCGCGCCGACCAGCTCGCGCAGCGCCAGTGTAAAGGCGCCCGAGCCGGCGCCCAGGTCGGCCCAACTACCGCCGGATTCCAGCTGCGCCGGGCGCAGCAGGTTCACGTGATCGCGATGGTCCATAAGTAATCTTGATGGTAACACAACGCAGCGTATAATGCTCCAAAAAGGTCGATATTATTTTTAACCGGGAACATTCAGATATCTACGGAGTACTTCATTCATGGCAGCGAAAAGAATAAAGCGTTTACGGGTCGTAGTGATAGTGCTGCTGGTCCTGCTTGGCTTGCAATACGAATTCGGGATGGCCGTCAACCTGGCCACCCAGCCCAGCCTGCCCGCTTTCGGCTTTTCCTTGAACGGTGTCTTAAGTGCGCTCAATCAGATCGGTGTAGTGGCTGTTATCCATGCCTGCCTGGGGAGCGGGCTGGTGCTCTTTTCCCTAATAGCCATGATTCTCTCCCTGCGTTCCGGCCTGCGCAGCCTCCAATTTTTTAGCGGTCTGGCTTTCCTGACCACCCTGCTGGCTGCCATCACCGGGCTGCTCTTCACCCTGTCCGGTTTTCAAAACGACGGGGATTCACACGGGATGGCCACCAACTTCCTTCTGGCATTCACCTGCTATTTCCTGGAACTGTATTTCTTAAAGCGCGCTTTCACAGAGTAATCCTGGTATTTACGGTGCTCTGATTTACAAAATTCATCACCGCAGATATACCCGGATGTACTTTGATTCCTAGATGAACATCTGGTAAACTAATCTCGAATTTTTGTTGATCGCGTTCAACCGGTTCTGACAGAACCTAGAACGCTTTCATACGGATGGTTTTTGGAGAACTTCATGGACAACCCCTCAAAGGGTTCATCGAACGGTTTCCTGCAGAACTTGCGCGGCCTGCCGGCCAATGTGTGGGTGGTGACGGCCACCTCCTTCCTGACGGATGTCTCCTCTGAGATGATCTTCAACCTAGTGCCGCTGTTCCTGGCCAACGTGCTGAATGCCGGCATGGCCGTGATCGGCCTGATCGACGGGCTGGCCGAGACCACCGCCAGCATCATGAAGATCTACGCGGGCGGGCTTTCGGACAAGCTCGGCCAGCGCAAATGGCTGACCGTGCTCGGCTATGGCATCTCCACCGTCTCCAAACCGTTCCTGTACATTGCCAACACCTGGGGCTGGGTGCTGGGCGTGCGGGTGGCCGACCGCTTCGGCAAGGGTGTCCGTACTTCCCCGCGGGATGCACTGGTGGCAGACAGCATCGACGAAAAACAGCGCGGCCTGGCTTTCGGGATGCACCGGGCCGGGGATACCGCCGGGGCCTTCTTTGGAGTCCTGATCGCTGCTCTGATCGTCTGGTTGACCGAGCGCGGCGCGGCCGACCTGACCCGCCACACTTTCCAGATCCTGGTGCTGGCAAGCATCATCCCGGCGATACTGGCGGTGCTGGTGCTGGCGCTCTGGGCAAAAGAAACCGGAGTCCGCAGCCAGTCGCAGGTGCCGGTGCTGAGCATGAAAGGGATGAATGCCCGCTTCAAGTTGTTCATGCTGGTACTGGTGTTGTTCACACTGGGAAACTCGTCGGATGCCTTCATCATTTTGCTCGGCCAGAACCGCGGTCTGGATGTGCTGCAGATCCTGTTGATGTTGCTGACCTTCAACCTGATCTATTCGGTCCTTTCGGGACCGCTCGGCGCCCTTTCCGACAAGATTGGCCGGCGCCGGCTGATTATTGCCGGCTGGATCGCCTACGGGTTGGTGTATCTGGGCTTTGCTCTGTCCAGGACCGGCTGGCAGATCTGGACCTTATATGCCCTGTATGGCATCTACTATGCCGCCACGGAAGGCTCCTCCAAAGGCTTTATTGCCGACCTGGTGCCGGCCAACCGGCGCGGCACTGCTTACGGTCTCTACAACGCCGCCATCGGGGTGATGGCCTTCCCGGCCTCCCTGATAGCCGGCCTGCTCTGGCAGGGCGCATTCGGTTGGAATGGTTTGGGCGCCCCGGCACCGTTCTTCTTTGGAGCCGGGCTGGCTCTGCTGGCCGGGCTGCTGTTCTGGGTGCTGGTGCCCGCCAAAGAGCCAATAAATTGACATCCATTCCGAAAACATTCTTAATAAGAAACGAGTGACGGGTTCCGTCACTCGTTAAATTCTTGCCTCTCAATGCGGATCAGATCAATTCCAATGCAACCACCGTATCCAATTCATCCGGCAGGCGGGCGGAAGGAAAATCAATGAAGGCGTCATCGGGATACTCCGTCGTCGTCCAGGGGCGTTCCAGCTTGAGCTCGGACCCGTCTGCCAGCGTGCGGACCTGCCTGATTCTTCCGGCCAAGCCCCGCAGGTTGACCGGTCCGATGCCTCTCTCGTAGATATGGGCATACAGCCATTTCCCCCGCTGTGTATAGCGGCCCCAATCCGGCTTGGGAAATTCCGACCTGCCGCAACCTGTGACACTGGCACTGTTACGGCGCATCCACCCACCGACCTCACCCAGGATTCCCACACAGGCAGCCGGGATTTCTCCGCGGGCGTCCGGCCCAACGTTGAGCAGCATATTGCCATCCTTGCTGACGCATTCCACCAACGCCCGCACCACCTGCTGCGCAGATTTGAAATCCTTATCGGCAGCCGCATAACCCCAATTCTTGTTCATGGTCAGACAGGCTTCCCACGGCACGGACAGGCCGTCCTGATCCACAAACCCTTCCGGCGGGATGATCTGCTCCGGGCAGGCGAAATCCCCGGTGTACACCGGCGAGTTACTGGAACCAAAATTACGGTTGCTTTCGCCTGAGCCACCCAAGCGGTTGTCGATCAGGATATGCGGCTGGAGCGAA
This sequence comes from uncultured Chloroflexia bacterium, assembly GCA_963772245.1. Classification (GTDB taxonomy): domain Bacteria; phylum Chloroflexota; class Anaerolineae; order Anaerolineales; family Villigracilaceae; genus UBA877. Next base: position 1,007,401 of record CAVYWB010000005.1, read on the forward strand.
CGCACCATCCCGACCAGCTCGGCTGCTTTCCAAGTCTCGCCGCGCATGGCATCGTAGGAAAAATCGAACCAGATAATATCGATCCGGCCGTAATTGGTCAACAATTCCCTGACCTGTCCTTGCATGTATTCGATGTAGCGGAAAAAATCCTGCGGGCGGTCCTTATAGGCCTCATTGTCACGCATCGGATGGTGGCGATCACCGTAGGCCGGGTAATCGGGATGGTGCCAATCCAGCAGGGAATAATACAAACCCACCTTCAATCCTTCCGCCCGGAAGGCTTCCACATATTCCCGCACCAGGTCCCGGCCGCAGGGCGTTTTGGTGGATTTGTAGTCGGTCAGACGGCTGTCGAACAGGCAAAAGCCATCATGATGCTTGGCTGTCAGTACGGCATATTTCATCCCGGTCTGGCTGGCCAGGCGGGCCCAGGTCTTTGGATCAAAGCTGTCTGGATTGAATTCTTCAAAATAGGGTTGATATGCTTCGTCGCTGATGCGCTCGACACTACGCACCCATTCGCCCCTGGCCGGAATGGCATATAAACCCCAATGGATGAACATGCCAAAACGATCCGACATGAACCAGCGCGTCCGTTCTGTACGTGCACTGCGCGCATCATCAGGCGGGTTTTGTTCTTTCATTTTTCTTTGCCACCTTTTTATTTCAACCCAACCAGCTCATACACATCCAACGCCTCGCTTTTTCCCTTGACGTGTAACGGTTCGCAAGGGTATGCCACCACCTGATTCTTGACGCGCTGATAGGCTGCCTTGCTGATGAGGATCTGGCCCCTGGCGGAATTTTCCTGGATGCGCTTGGCGGTATTGACACTGTCGCCGATGGCCGTATATTCAAGGCGTTTTTCATTCCCTATCCAGCCCAAAACCGCCTCGCCGTAATGGATGCCCACACCAAAGGACAGGTGGGCCTCGGGCGGGAGTTCCGCATGCAGTGCTTCCACGGCTGATTTGAGTGCCAGTGCGGCGCGCACCGCCCGCAAACTGTGGTCCGCCTGCGGCAAGGGCGCGTTGAACCATGCCATGACCGCATCACCCAGAAACTTATCCACCGTACCCTCCTGGGCCAGAACGGCTTCCGCACCGGCCGCCAGGTAGCGATTCAGCACTTCTACTAGTTCCGTTGGAGAGCGTTTCTCGCTGTAGCTGGTGAAACCGCGGATATCGGCAAATAACACGGTGATATCGCGGAGCTGGCCGCCCATCTGCAAGCTGTCGGGGTCGATCTGGTCGAGCACTGCCGGGGAAACCATTCGTTCCAGCAAGCGGCGCTGCGCTTCCAATTTATTGTGCTCGGTCATATCATCGACCACGATCGCGATACCCTGGGTGGTCTGATTGGCATCCTTGAGCGGTGACAGATTGAGACGCCAGTCCTTGGTACCGAAATGAGGGTGGTTATGGGTAATTTCGAGACCCACGACCGCCTTATCGGTTTCACGAACAGAGGCCAGGTGCGCCCGGAGCTCTAGCGGGAACGCCTGATCCAGGCTTTGGCCGACCAGCTTGGCATTGCTTTGCCCCAGGATGGACTCGGCAGCGCGGTTGCACAGGGTGATCTGATCCCGCACATCCGCAGTTAATACCCCGCTGGCGATGGAAGCAAAAATGTTGTCCATCAAGTTCTTGAGTTCGGTCACCTCGGCCAATGTAAGCCGGACAGATGCGAACAGGCGGGCATTCTCGATGGCAATGGCCGCCTGGTTGGCAAAGATCGTCAAAAGCTCCTTGTCAGCTTCCTTGAAGTTTCCGGAACGGATGCGGTTGTCGGCGTAGATGACCCCGATCAACTCACCCTTGGCTGTAAGCGGGACGCACAGGATCGAACGCAGGTTATATGCCACAACACTTTCCTGACTGCCGAAGCGCGGATCCTCCTGCGCATTGGTGGTCAAGACCGGTTGGCCTGATTCAATCACGCGCTGGATGATGGTGCGGCTGATGGCAAACTCATTCGGATTGATGGATTCCTGTTCCCAATTGCGGGCGACGTGTGTGACCATCTGACCCTGTACATCCCGCAGCATCAAAAAACCGCGTTCTGACCCCGTCAGGCGGACGATAGTATCCATGACAAGTTGCAAAACCTCATCAAGTTCGAGCGATGAATTGACTGCCTGGGTGGTGGTAGCCAGGGCCAGCAAGTTACTGCGCTCTTCCTCCATCAAGTTCACTTGTTTGCTGAGGCGGAAGAGCATGCTTTCCAGGTTGGATAATCCTTCGAGGGTATTCGGCGGGAGACTGCTGCGAACCATTTGAAGGGAAGTGCGCATCTGGCCGGTCAATTTACTGATGACCAAAATTTGTTCGTTAAGCGTTGCGGGAGGTTCGGTTGCCATACCTATTTCCTGATGAACGATAGAGGTGGTTAACCATCGAAGCACCACGTCGCATGTTTTATTGACGGGAAAATCTAAATATACCTCTTAATCGTATCCAGCGCTGTTGAATCGCAGTGCGCACCGCTTCCTGCCGGATCGATTGCGCAGCACCCCGGGCGGGTTGAAGTCTACCGGGATTGCGGCTGTAAAGCTGGTAATGGTATTCGTGCAAGAGGGTATCAATCTCTTTCGAAACACGTGGGAGTCGTTCAGCCAGCGCGGCGGCAGCCCCGGCGGGGGTTTGTGCCGGTGTGGTCTGCACGCCCAACCAATGCAGGCTCGTATAGACTGTTATGAAAGACCTTTCAACGGGATTTAATGCGGCCAGGTATGCCCAGCGCAACAGCCATCCGGGGGGCGTCAGTCCCTGGTTCTCAATGAAACGATTAATGGCCACTGGCAATGTCCAACGCGTAATTCCCCGGTCGTTTTCAGGGATACCAGTGAACGAACCAAAGGAATTTATCCGCAGGATGGTAAAAAGGATGGCGCAAATAAAAACAAATCCCAGGAGCCAGGTCAAAAAAGTGGCAGACCCCAAGTTTGCAGGTATCTCTTCCGCGGGTATGGGGGTGGACCGACCTGCTTCAATCTGACCGGGGAGAAAAGGTGGCGTTCCGTTGCTCCCCGGCCCGGCAGACGTGAGAATCCCACCTGCCGGGCGCACGATGGGTGGCTGGTTGCTGGTCGGTTCGAATTCCACCCATCCGATCCCGGGAAAATAAACCTCCGGCCAGGCATGCTCATCCGCTTCGTGTACCACATACAGGTTTGGCAGGGAAAATTCACCCTGTGCGAACCCGACCACCAGTCTGGCAGGAATCCCCAGGCTGCGCAATAAAATGACTTCGGCGGTGGCATAATAATTACAGAATCCTATTTTGGAATCAAACAGGAACCAATCCAATGAGTCCCGGCCAGGCGGGGGATTCTCAACAACAGTCGAATAGGTCATATTGCTGCGCAAGTATTGAGTAACAGCATCCGCCTTGTCATAGGGCGTCGTGGCATTGACGCTAACCCGTCTGGCCAGCGCCGCAATCTCCGGCGGCAGGTTGTCGGGCAATTGGAGATTTTCCGCAGTAACCCAATCAGGATAGGTGTCACCGGCATTGCGAAGCTGGAGGACGGTCGGCCCGGTTACATTGGCATGAACGAGGTACTTTTCCCCAGACATTACGGGCGGCTCCGACAGGAACTCCACCGGGTCCACCTTCTCTTGCGAAAGCTGCAAGGCGACCAATTCAGCGGAGTGGCTGACCCACACCGGGTCGGCCGGGGTTATCAACACAGCCAGATTCGCCACCAGGGATGTAACCGTAAATTCACCCGTCGCCGGCTCTGGGACGGCCAAAGGGATGGATTCCTGGTTCGGTGAGTAAGGCATATTGGAGGCATCCCGGGTATACCACTGATCATTCAAGAAAAAATTATAGGAACGGACGCGCCAGTAATAACGCGGTACGCTGATGTTGATTGATGACTGGCTGTGGGCATACTCTGGCTCGCCTGTCGGTGCCTGGATGCGAAAATATACGGTATCCCCTGTCGCAGCCTGCGTGCCCAGCACCAGCATATCGCCGTAGAATGCAACCGATTGTACATTCCCGGTTGCGTGCAGTCCCGCAACAGCGTGGCCAAGGTTTTCCTGCACACTGTGGAACGGACGGGTGAGATTATCCCAGGCGATTTTGATATTGGAAAACGATTCGAGCGAAGTTGGCGCCAACCAAACCAACAGGACGAGAATGACTGAAACGATTACCAGGGTTACGTTGAGATCCGTTCTCGAATCGGCTAATGCCACCACGCGTTGTTCCTTCCAGAACCTCCGTCTTTGTACATAGGTCATTCGTCCCATTTCAAGCAGGCAAAGGAGAAAATAGAAAGCAAGAAGATTGTTGCCGCTCTTATTCCCCGAATCGTATAAATGAACGGTCACTAAAACCGCCCCGGCCGGTACAACTGCACCAATAAAATTTCCAAAACGTGTTAATGCAAAACCGGCCATCAGGCCGATGATCCAGAATACCAGCGCCATAAAAACGACGAACAGTGTGGTGTCGTGCACCGGTCGGGATTTAAGAAACAGACCCAGCGAAGCTGCCAGTCGTCCGCTTAGATCGGCCAGGCGTTCCAGCCAGGAAATCCCGGTATACAGAGAACCGCCCAGCACGAGAAGGATAATCGGAATGCTGAAGCCAATTGAAAACCAGAGAATGGCTGTCCGCTTGAATTGGCTGAAACCGAGCGCCAATCCCAGTACACCCCCGATCACGGCCAGCACCATGGCAGTCCCCAGGCCCGGGGCCCATTTCGTGGAAAACAGAACCTGACTGCTGTTCAGCAAAATGAGGATGAGGATGGCTGCAGACGGAAAATCCCAAAACCGGGCGGGAGCTCGATTCATGCTTTGAGTGTACAATAAATGGTACTAAAACGTCAATTCTCCCGGAGGGTTCATGCAATCCGTACTGGAATTCGGGGTCCGGTTCATCGTTGGCTTGCAGGGGTTGGGCGCCTGGCCAACCCTGCCCATGCAATTCTTCTCCTTTTTGGGAACAGAAGATTTTTTCGTGCTGGCGCTGCCGATCCTATACTGGTGCGTGGACAGCATGGTGGGCCTGCGTGTGGCCATCCTTTTATTGGTCGGAACGAATATCAATGCAGCCCTAAAATTGGCATTTCACGGGCCGCGCCCATATTGGTACAGCCCCAAAGTGCTCTCCCTGGCAACCGAGACATCCTTCGGCATGCCTTCGGGTCATGCCCAAACTGCCGCAACCATATGGGGGCTCCTGGCGGCAACCCTGCGAAAATGGTGGGGCTGGCTGGTGGCGGTCCTGCTCATTTTATTGATCGGACTTTCGCGTCTGTATCTGGGCGTCCATTTTCCACATGATGTGCTGCTTGGCTGGTTGATCGGCGGCCTCTTCCTGTGGCTGGCGCTGCGTTACTGGGATCCGGTGCTTGCCTGGGCCAAGAAACTGAGCGGTGGCTGGCAGGTTCTCAGCGCTTTTCTGGTTTCGATGGGGCTGGTCCTGCTGCCGGCACTTCCCTTCCTGTGGATAAAACTCACAAACTGGCAGCCGCCGGCGGATTGGGCCATGTTCACAACACAGGCCGTCTCCTTGTCGGATGTGGCGACTGTTGCCGGTTTATTCTTTGGGATGCTGGTTGGGATCATCTGGCTGGCTGGCCAAGGTGGTTTCCAGACGAAAGGTCTGTGGTGGCAGTTTGTCTTGCGGTATCTGCTGGGAATAGCCGGCGTCTTCATCATCCGCTTTGGATTGAAATTCATCTTTCCCGCTGGCGAAAACGCACCGGCATATTTCTTCGGTTACCTGCGCTACCTGGTGATTGGTTTCTGGGTAACCGGTGGCGCACCATGGACTTTTATCCAAATAAAACTGGCCGAAAAGCAGCGCGATGCCATCAATGCGGCTTCCAGAGACTGAATGGTGCAATTTTGCCTGTCTGATATAATCGGTTTGTCATGGGTACGACTCTCGAACGCGGTTCCCTGTTACACAAACGCTACCGGATTGTAGAAATCCTTGGACAAGGGGGCATGGGATGGGTGTACCATGCCGTGGATGAGAACCTGGGCATGGACGTGGCTGTCAAAGAAAACCTCTTTACCAGCGACGAATATGCCCGCCAGTTCCGCCTCGAAGCTGTCATCCTGGCCAATCTGCGTCATCCGAACCTGCCGCGGGTCACCGATCACTTTGCAATCGCCGGCCAGGGCCAGTATCTGATCATGGATTACATTGCGGGGGAGGATCTGCGCCAGCGCATGGAACGCACCGGCTCCATTTCCGAGGAAGAAACCATCCTGATCGGCGCTGCCATGTGCGATGCCCTGCAATATCTGCACACCCGTAAACCGGCTGTGATTCACCGTGATGTTAAACCCGGGAACGTTCGAATTACACCGGATGGCCATATATACCTGGTGGATTTCGGCCTGGCGAAACTGGTCAAAGGCAGCCAAGCCACCACCACCGGGGCGCGGGCCATGACACCTGGTTATTCACCGCCCGAACAATACGGCATGGCCCGTACTGACCTGCGCACCGATGTTTATTCTCTCGGCGCCACCCTCTACGCTGCTTTGACAGGCATTATTCCCGAAGACGGGCTGTCACGCGCCATGGATAACGTTGTATTGACACCGCTGCGCAAGCGCAACCCGAAAATATCACGCAAGCTGGCCAATGCAATCGAAAAGGCCATGTCCATCCGTCCGGAGGATCGTTTTCAATCGGCGGATGAATTCAAACAGGCCCTGGTTACTTCCAACGTCAAGACAATGCACCTGGATGGGGAGATCATCCTCGAACCTCCTGCACAAACCGACAAGATTATCGAGAACGGGAATCTTGCGCAAGAAGTTCCACCTCCTGAGAACATCCCACCGCCTGCCCAACCAATTTCCCACCCCTATAAAAAGCCGGGGCGGAGCCGCGGTTTCAGGGTATTCCTTGCCCTTTTTCTTTTGGCAATTCTCGCTGCCCTGGCCTCGATTATTATCCTCAGGCCCCCCTTTTCGAAAGACTTCCTGGCTTTACTGGTTACTCCAACCTCGCGTCCCGCGGCACCCACCGCGACCACCGTGATAAAACATACGCCGTCGCCTCTGCGAACCAGCACAGCTTCTCCAACCCTTACGGCACCTGCAATGCCGACCAATACGCCGGTTCCAACCATTTTCCTGCCATCCATGACCGCCACCCTGACCCAAACAACGGCGCCGATCTCCACCCCGCAAGGAGGCGGGTATAGCCAGATAGCCTTTGCCTCCACCCGGAACGGCGATCCCCAAATCTACTTAGTCAACTCGGATGGCACCGACTTGAAACAGATCACGCATATCCCGGGTGGGGCCTGCCAGCCGGACTGGTCCCCCAATGGGCTGCAGATTATCTTTATCTCACCCTGCCAGGCAGCGCAAGATGATTCACCAGGCAATTATAAAAATGCAAAGTTATACATTGCCGGTTTCGATGGCACCGATCTTGCAGAAATTCCAACCAACCTAAACGGTATTTTCGACCCGGCCTGGTCCCCGGATGGATATCGCATCGCCTTTGCATCTTCTTCCAATGGCTCCGTCCAAATTTACACTATAAACCTGACCAATCAAGTCGTTACCCCGCTTACGCAATCCACGTCTGATGTTCGCATGCCGGATTGGTCACGACAACCAGCCTGGTCCCCGGATGGCAAACAAATCATCTATACCGGTCACAGCCGCCTGACCAATGCGCTTCAAATCTGGATCATGAGCGACCTGGGCCAGAACCAGGCCGCATTGATCAACAGAGGTTCCAGCTATTGGGACTTCCTGCCCAGTTGGTCGCCGGATGGCAAAACGATCCTGTTCGACGAGTCAAGCGGCCCACAAGCGCTAGGCTGGTTGATGCTTTTTGATGACACGAATCCCCAAACCGCCCAGGCGGTTCATTGGCGCAGCGGTACGGTTGCCAACCACGGCAGTTTCTCCCCCGATGGCCTCTGGCTGGTCTATCAAAGCATTAATACCGCCTGCAGCGATTGCCCTGACTTAATCGTTTATATTGTCAGGAATGCCAGCGGCAACTCGCCCATCGACATATCCGGCGATACGGGCGAGAATTTTGACCCAGATTGGCGCCCGATTGCAGCTCCTTAGATTAGTCGCAGTAATCTTTCATTCGTCCTGATATCCGCAGTCACATTTTTCGGAAGGGGTCATTTCATAGAAAAATAAAACGAAACACATAACCCCGTATTTCGAAAAAATGCATCCATTGAATTTTGATAATATTAACCCTTAGCGATTTAACAAAATCAGGGAATTCTTAATGGGTTGGTACGGGTATGGAGGTTGCCGTTGGAGCTGGCGTAGCCGTGGAAGTATTCGTTGGGACCGGCGATGGAGTGACCGTTGGGGTTGGGGTTGGCGTGGGAGTGGGAGTTGGTAAGGGGGTTGGTGTTGGCACGATTAAATTCAGGTGGATATTCTGGTCCGCATAGCTGGAACCGCTGCCTTGCATATACAGGCGCAGGATGATTTGGCCATCGGGCATGCCGGTCAGGTTCCAGGAATACACATCCGATGGCGTGGTGATGGGTGTGGTAACATCTCCGGTCAGGTTGTTCCAGGTCCCCGGGTGCTGGCTCGAACTCCAATCCAAACGCCATGAACGAAATCCCGAGGTGGCGTTGGCGACAATACTGATATCCAACGACGATTGCGTGATGGTCTGCCCATCCTGCAGACCGACAAACTGCAATTGCGGGCGCGGATCGCTGGAATTGCAGGCCCGGTCGGGAACAAAGAAATTATCCGTCAAGCCCATGGAACGCGCCCATTGTTGGCCGTCCTTATCCTGGAGAATCCAATCGCGCGCCCACTCTTCGGTCACATTGATCGCCAGGCGATCATCGATATAATCGGTGGTACATTCCGGGGAGGCCAGCAGGCCGGTCCAGGTATCATACTGCACATCGCGCCACAGATCATCTTCAGGCGGCAGCGGTAGTTGGTCGGACGCAAAAAACTCCTGGCGTTGGCTGGGGCACCACTTCGACGGCTGGGTGCCGGAAACCGTGCAGATGGTACGCTGCACGATCCCATTCGGCATGCTGAAAGGTGCCGGATTTCCCCCGGTCAGATGTTTGATGCCATATGTCATGAACTGCGCCCAAATGGGGCCGGCGCCGCTTACGCCTGTGGTATTGATCATGGGCGTATAGTCGGCGTTCCCCACCCACACTCCCACCGCCAGATCCGGCGTGAAACCTAATGTCCAGTTATCGCGCGAGTCGTTGGATGTTCCGGTCTTGACCGCCACCTGAAAAGGCAGGTTCAGGACCGAGTTCGTTCCATAGGTCGGGACGCGCGCCTGGTCATCGGATAGGATGGAAGACATCAGGAAGGTATGCTCGGGGCGCAATACCTGCTGACCGGCGGGCGGCTGGTACTGGAAAACCACGTTCCCCTTGAAATCCACGATCTTCAAGATTGCCACTGGCGGTATCTTGATCCCGCTATTGGCGATGACAGCATATCCACCCGTCATCTCCAGCAGGCTGACTTCGCCGCCGCCCAGCGTGAGCGACAAGCCGTAATCGTTGCGCGTCAGGCTTGTGATCCCCAGGCGCTTGGCCATGGCAATCAAACCGGAATCACCATACACGCCAACAAATTGCAGCGTTTTGACCGCCGGGATATTAAGCGAATTTGCAATTGCCGTGCGGACGGTGACCGGACCTCGATACTTGAGGTCGAAATCGGTCGGCACATATTTCGGGTTCGGATCGTTCGGCAGACCAGAAGGGGGAAATTCTGAAGGCACATCCCAGAGAAGCGTTGCGGGGGTCCAGCCTTTTTCGAAAGCGGCCAGGTAGGTGAAAGGTTTGATGGAGCTTCCAGGCTGCCGTGTCGGACTGACCGCCATGTTGATCTGACCGGCATTGGCCACGTTATTGAAATCGGGGGAACCTACCATCGCAAGGATCTCCCCCGTGGAAGGCTTGATGGCCACCAAAGCACCATCGGTGACGTGTTTACTGGCCAACGCGGCGACCTGATTCGTGACGATCTGCTGGGCGGCATCCTGCATATCCGGATCGAGAGTGGTGTAGACGGTAAAACCCGAACGGTAGATGGTCTGTGCGTCGTAGCGGGATTCGAGCAGGCTGCGGATATACTCCACCCAATGCGGATAACGCATATCGACCGTCGGCGGATTGAAGGTCTGGTTCTGGATCTCCTGGATGGCACTTGCCGCGGCGCTGCCATCGACGCAGACTTTTTCGGGAGCATTGCTCACATAAATGCATTGGTGCTCCGTACTTACCGCAAGCATTGCCTTAACCACGGTCTGGAAACGGGCCAGAGTGGCATCCCGGTTGGAATAGATATCATACACCGAGGGCGCCTGCGGGAGACCTGCCAGGAAAGCGGCTTCGCCCAACGTTAATTGGCTGGCGGTGGTATTGAAATAGGTCTCGGCCGCAGCCTCCACACCATAGGCCAGGTTGCCATAATATATTTCGTTCAGATAAAGTTCCAGGATCTGGTCTTTGCTGTACCGGTTTTCTATTTCGGTCGCCAGGATGGCCTCATGCACCTTGCGCATGTAGGTCTGCTGGTTGCGTTCTCCAGGCGAAAGCAACAGGGCGCGTGCCAGTTGCTGGGTGATGGTCGAGGCGCCCGAAACGGTTTCCCCACTTCTGAGATTCTGCCAGAAGGCCCGGACAATTGCCAATGGATCGAATCCACCGTGCGAGTAGTAATCCTTGTCTTCTGTGGCGATGGTCGCAGCCAGCATAATTGGGGAAATTTCATTCAAAGGCACATACGTTCGCCGCCCGGCTTGCGGATCAAGGATTTCATACAAGACGTCCCCGTTGCGATCCAGGATGCGGGTGGTCTCAAACTGAATGGCGCGCTGCTGCAAATCGCTTACACTGGGCAGACTGGCGGCAATCGAGTAATACTCGTAAATACCAGCCGCCACCGTTACCAGAACTGCCGCAACTACTATGAAAACAAGTACGATCAATCCCCGCAGCAAACAACTGCCCTCTTTCAGCCATTTGAAAGATTGTCGGGTGGGTGTCATCTTACCCTGGCGGGTGGCCGGGTTGACCACGCGCCTGGTCGGAGTATGGGTATAAGCCGAAGGGGAAACGCGGGTTGCCCCCATATCTATCTCATCCACCCGGCGCGGCAGGGGCATGCCATTCTCGTCGATCGCCGGATGACGCACCACCGGGGTGTTTTTTTCCGGGCCCGCCGGTTTTACAGGCTGGTCAGACTGCGTATCCGCTTCAGAGTCCAACAGCCTGCGAAACTTTTCGCGCGGATCTTCAGAATTAGGCATGATTCCTCATAAACGAGGATTTTAGCACAAAACCTTTGACCCCCTTGTTATGCATAACCCGGATAACTGGAAGGATATGGATTGGATGGATTATCAAGAACCAGGTAATAAGATAGCTTACTCCCTTAATAATAAGTATACACTTCAGACTGTTGGGAACTATTTGAAAGGATACAAAGACCATCCTGAGTTTGCCTACAATGGACCAGATGGGCTACCATGCTCAACAAAAACCACGGGTGTGCTTACCCATAGAGCTATCTCTTGCCTAAACTTTGTTTATCAAGGAAAGGGGATGATGGATGAAGATGATATTCAAGGCGCAATTCTTAATCAAGAAGATAAAGATAACTTATATGGAAAGCCGGATTATTCGGATCTCATGCCGTACATTCACAAGATCATGCCTGATATTCCAAAGGATTTATTAGCAGAATTTATCCCAGGTAAATCATATCGGACATTTCGATCCTGGCAAGGAGGTCACCGCACCCCCCAAGAATTAGAAATTTTGCTTGCAGCTATGCTTTGCCATGTAAAAAAGTACCTCAAGGATGCGGAAGATTTAACCAACCGGGAATTATTCGAAAAATACATTACTTATAAAAATGAGCTCGAGAAGAAAGTCAGAGAAATATTAATCCACAATCCAGATTCGGTTTTACACCATAAATATAATCTAAATTTAAAAACCATTAACAGTTTGCGAAATGGCGATACTTTATGCCTAGATACACTTATACGATTGAATGAATTAATAGGTCAAGCACATAAATAATAAAAATACGAGTGTCTTGATGCCTGAAGTTGGTATATACTAATTGTTATACAACGCCTAATCTATTTTTTGGTAGGGCAGTAGATATTAAGAATCCATTTGTCCAATTGGAACAATTCAGTGAAAAGAGGCCATTATGTTACGAGTGAATCTCAAAAATAAGAAACTCGAGAAACTTACTCCAACAGAACTTACAGCAGAGAATATTCTCGAAAGATATGATCTTCAGTCATTAATGGTTAATTCATGGGATCAGGTCAAGAACGAACTAGGTCTACCAACAGCATTCCTGGTGGGAACAGAAGTAAAACCCCACGATTTGACTCAGAGATTCAATCGATTTACTTGCTTACAATCAGGATAATTCATCGCTGGTCGTTATTGAACTTAAAAGGGACAGAAATAAACTCCAATTACTTCAGGCCCTCTCTTACGCAGCAATGGTAAACAGATGGGATACAGAAACTCTCCTCAACCACATTCAACCAAATATAGGAAAAGATCGAAAAGAGCTAAGGGACATTGTCTCAGAAACCGACATTAGCGATGATGTGAAAGTTATCCTAGTTGCTGAATCATTTGATCCGGAAGTTATTTTGACATCGGATTGGTTAACCTCAAAACATTCCGTAGATATCACTGCCTTCGCAATTTCTTTGCACAAAATAGAAGAACAGACAGTAATTTTATTCGAACAGCGATATCCTCTTAAGGAACTTTCAGATGTGTATGTGTCACGGAAAAGATCACAAGGTAGAAAAATCGGTAACGAGGCCGCAACATGGGAGCAAGTGCTACCAAAACTGAAATATCCTTTTGCAGAAGAAGCGATAAGGCTTTGTCAGAAGTACCTTCCAGGTGATCCCGGTCGAAGAAGGTCTGGTCATATAAGATCCAATTTTAAAGGATTCCATTGGATAAACCTGAATTTCAGAGAAAACTATATCAATGTTTATACAGATGTTAACCAAGAAGAGGGTCAGGCCGTTATCAAGAAGATTTTCGGCGAGAACATGCAAATAATACCTTGGCGAGATGGAATAAGCTTCTATATTCAAAATGAAGACGAGTTCAAGAAATTAGTAGAATGGCTAGAGTTATGATATCTGAACCTTTCCCAGCCTGTCAGGGCGGTCTGACAAATAAAGATGGATTCAACTCCTAGCGGAAATAGCAATGAAAGGGAACCTGGTGGCAGCTATAAATCCCCCCAAGTAATTTAAAGGATTCTTGTTGACAGATTATCATCCTGTGCACAATTGGTTTTACCCCAAGGATGCCCAATCAATTCTATTTCCCTCCCTTGTCCAGAAATTAGCAGGTTTGGATCGTCTCAGACAATCGGATCATCTTGAATAGTATTTTCTGCATTCCAGATCAATAAATACACAACGTTCATATAAAAGGATTACTCAATGGCCTATCTACAAAAACCATTCCTTAAGTGGGTGCTATATGTGTCGCCGATTTTGATTCTGTTAGGGATCATGATCCTCGTTGTGGTAATCGTCAAACCTTTTCATGTAGAAGCTTTATTATCTTCTCCAGTTAAAAGAGGATTGGTTGAGTTTATTGCTTATTTTTTTCTTTTGATTGGCTTCTCTATAGGAACCCCCCTCGGCACAAAGATTATCAGCGATCGATTTGACCTTCCGTTTACGCAAATTGATCTAATAAAAGCTCAGAGATCATATCGCATTTTGGAGAACGTAATTTATTCCCTGTTATTTCTTTTTGTTTGTTTATTTTTCATTTATGAAAAGCAGGCTGTGCTCAATTTAGATGGTACGCGCAGTTATTACGACACCATCAGTTATACCAATACTGCGACAAATTCAATTCGGGAAATAAACTTTTGGGTCGGACAAAGACCTTTTACAATTCCACTTTTCTATAAGCTTATCGGTTACACGATATCGAATTACAACGATCAATTAATGATGAATCAAGTAGGAAAGGCGCAACAATTTATATCCATTCTTTGCTGGTTGTTCTTCGCTGCCTCGATCAGTCTGGCATTAAAAAATCGACCAGCAAAGCTGATGGGCTTTTTTATCGTTTTAGCTTTTGGGGCGAGCATTGATGTAACTGCATGGGATAAGGCGATGCTTACGGAATCCATATCCACATCGCTATTGGTTGTTTTTCTGGCATTTATAATTCTTGCTAGTATCGCTTGGGGAAAAAATAAACAATATCCTTTTGTAAAGAAGTTTTTAGCAGTAGCTGCGATATTAATATCTGGAATGTTCTATGCATTTGCACACGATCCAAATGCATATTTTATCTTGTTTGCCGATCTTATCTTAGGGTGTGGAATCTTCTTTTTATCTGTTCGTAAAAACCCGCTGTTTTTCAGCTACCTTGCTATTGTCCTGGGTTTACTTACAATATTCGTGGTTCAAACAATCAATGCCAATTCCGGAAAGCGGTATGTAATACCAATTGTCCATGTCATAATCGATCGCGTTGTTCCTTCGGAAGAAAACTTGAATTTTTTTATCCAAAAAGGCATGCCGTTTAATCCAAAAGTCGCTTCAATGACTTCCTGGAGCTTCCACCTGGAGACAACGGGCACTGATCCTGCAATCAAGCCATTCGTTGCATGGGTGGGTAAACAAGGAAAGCAAGTGACAATACAGTTTTTACTTTCCCGGCCTGCATACTTATTGACTGCTCCCCTGCAGGATTTTCAGTATCTAGTAAATGGTGAAAATTCCGAATATCGCTTAACCATAGCTCCGCCAAATTTCCGAATAACTGTCTTAACTGATGGGATGTATCCAAGGACAGAGTGGCTTCCATATCTATTCGGCATTCTCTTAATCACTAATATCTTTGTGCTCTGGAAAAATAAACATCACAACACCTTATGGTTCTTCACATTACTTTTGTTTATTACGACTTATCCATTGTCCGTATTGGTATGGCAAACTGATACCATTGAGCTCCAACGTCATGCATTTCAGATCGCGTTACAACTTCGCCTGGCTTCTTGGATCGTTATCCTATTACTTTTCGAGCGATTGATCGTTTCCCTGAGAACCCATAAAATAATATAAATAGGGCATGTGATCACAGTTTTGTCCAGCGTATTGGTTTGATCAACCGTTTTCAGGTGAAGGATTCCTAAACAGTTTAGATGACCTCCATGTCGGATTATAAATATCATTAATATCTGACACTTGTAAAACAACTTAATCGCATTTCAATCCGAAATCAATCAAACCTATCCCAGCCTGTCATGACCTGGCCGGACCGGGACGAAGCGTCAATTCCCAAGAAAACCAATAATTAGATCAAATCCGATAAGGTCCCTGCCTGTCATGACCCGACAGAAGTGGGATAAAGTGGAAATTAATGGAGATATACAATACAAGGGGACAAGACCTTTGACCATCGACCCAAACCCCCGTATACTGTACCCATGCACGAATGGAATCTTGCCCCCGGCGATCCGCTGGCTCTCACTCTGGCAGCCGACTTCCGGTTATGCAGCCCTGATTACCTGAACGATATGATCTGGGAGGTTGAAACCGGCGGCGACCCGCCCGCCCTGGCTCTATGCACCACCTACGGCTTGCGCGCACGCCTCATGCGTCTGTTTCCACGCTTCAGCATGGGCACCCAGGCGGTTACCGATCCGGCCGTTTTTTTCAAACCGCCGCACTTGCGCCGGTTCTACCCCAACTTCCTCCTGCTCGATTTCTCGCCTTTCGCCGGCCTGGAGGTCGTCGCCGAATATTGGGTGCCCGATTCGCATACCGCTGCCGGGCGCATCACGGTCACCAACCATACCGCCGGGCAATTGACATTGCTCCTGGAGCTCTGCGGGCAGCTTGCCCCACTGGAGGCAGGCCAGAACCTTGCCCCCCTGCCCATGCAATCGATCAATGTCCTGGCCGGGCGTAGCTCGGATCTCGCTCCGGTCATCTTCCTAACCGGCGGCCCCCGGCTGGGACCCGGCCCTTATCCCTCCCTGGCCCTTGACCTGGTTCTGGAGCCGGCCGATTCGCGCTGTCTTACATGGGCCCAGGCTGTGCTCACCAGCCCTTCCGACTCTCTCGGCCTGGCTCGCCGCACCGCCGCCCGTCCCTGGGAGGCCGAAATGGCCCGGATCGAACAAATCAACGCGGCGCAGGCCATCGACATCCATACCGGCGACCGGGACTGGGATGCCGCTCTGGCACTCAGCCAGAAGACCGCTTTCAGCCTGTTCTTTGGCCCCAACCAATACCTTCCCAACCCCAGCTTCGTGTTGACCCGCCAGCCGGACCATGGCTGTTCCTCGCGCGGAGATGGCACGGATTATTCTACGCTCTGGAACGGACAGCCGCCACTGGAGGCCGCCTACCTGGCTGGCCTTTTACCTGGCGCCCCGGAACTGGCCGCAGGTTTGGTCCGTAACTTTTTGGCAGTACAAACTGCAGATGGCGCGGTGGACTGGAAACCCGGCCTAGCCGGCCAGCATGGGCGATGGTTGGCCGCACCACTCCTGGCGAGCCTGGCCTGGCAGACATACCAGCACAACCTGGACGCAGATTTCCTGCGCGCCGTCCAACCCGGGCTGCAAAGATTCGCCCAATGCTGGTTCGACGCCGCCCACGATCGCGATCAGGATGGCTTCCCTGAGTGGGACCACCCTCTTCAAACCGGTCTCGAAGATAACCCCGCCTTCACGGTCTGGCAGGCCGGCGGACAGGGTGCCAGCATATCTGCCATCGAAAGCCCGGCGCTTTCGGCCATGCTCTATCGTGAATTCATCTCATTGGCCCACATCGCGGGAGCCCTGGACCAACCGCGCGAGCAGGAACGCCTGGAATCGCAATCCGCGCAACTCCGGCTCCTGACGGAGGCGTGTTGGAATGACCTGGCCAGTTGCTACCATAACCGCGACCACCTCACCCATCGCAGCCCTCAGGGGAAAACCCTCGGCAGGCAGTCCGGAAACGGGAAACTTGCCATGGACCAATCCTTTCCGGCTCCCGTTCGCCTGCTGGTTCGAATTAAATTAACTGGCGAGGCCAGCCGCCGCCCGGAGATAAGCCTGCTTGGTCGTGAGGAGGCCGCCCCCCGATCGGAACGACTGGGGCGCATGGATTTCCAGTGGGGTCCCGGAGTGGCGGTTGCCACCAGCGGCCAGGTGTATACCAGCCTGGAGGAGGTCGAAATCTCCGGCCTGCAATCACGCGACCAGGTCTCCATCCTAGTCATGGATTTCTCCGGCGAGGACATCAGCCTGCTCCTGCCGCTCTGGGCCGGTATTCCTGCACTACCCCGCCTGCTTCCCTTCACCAGCCGGACACTGCTGGCCGCAAACCGCTTTTGGAAACCCTTTGGCATCCCAGCCTGCCCTTCTGACAGATCAAAAACCCGCCCAACCTCAGCCGACCGGATGATGGATTCCACCTGCCAGGCCGTTCATCTCCCCTGGAACACGCTCGTCGGCCAGGGTCTGCTGGCCTTTGGGATGCAATCGGAGGCAGCCGACCTGACGGCCCGGCTGATGTCGGCAGTCATCCAAAACTTAAAGAAATCGCACACCTTCTTCCAGGCCTACCACGCCGAGACCGGCGAAGGCCTGGGGGAACGCAACCCACTCCAGGGTCTGGCCCCGCTCGGCTTGTTCCTCGATACGCTGGGAATCACCATCCAGTCCCCCACCCGCCTTATTCTTACAGGAAAGAACCCATTTCCCTGGCCAGTTACGGTAAAATATAGAGGCCTGACGGTCACACGCCAGGCGGCTCAGACCGTGGTCGTTTTCCCGGACGGCCAGACCCTCAGCCTGGAGGACCCGACCGAGGCGGTTATCTCTGCCGGTTGATATCGTCCGATCACACGGCCTGCGTATCCACTTGTATCCGTCTAACGGAGGCATTATGGAACATCCCCCCATTCGTTACCTGATGACTGCCATCGTCCAGGAACAGGACGTGGACGTGGCTGAGCGTGCCCTAGCCTTACTGGAAGTACCGGTCATCCATCTGGCCAGCACCGGTGGCTTCCTAGGCCGGCGCAACGCCACCCTCTTTATAGGCCTGCCGGAGGGCGCGGAGGAAAAAGCCCTGACCGCGCTGCGAAAATCCTGCCGCCAGCGCGTGGAATACCTAGCCGTCCCGATGGAGGGCACACCTTTACCGCTTCCAACCCCGGTACCGGTTACCATCGGCGGAGCCACCGTTTTTGCCATACCCGTGGAACGCTACGAGGAGATCTAGCCATGAAACTCATCCTTGCCATTGTACGCGATTCTGATTCCGACTCGGTCACGCAGGGTCTTACTTCCGCCGGTTTCCGTGTCACGCGCGTCGCTTCCACCGGCGGCCTTTTACGGCGCGGCATGACCACCTTGTTGATCGGTCTCGACGCCGAACAGGTGGAGGCGGCCATTACCGTTCTGCGCAAGACCTGCACTCCAGCCGCGGAGGGAGGCCAGCGCACCACCCTCTTCGTCGTCCCCGTCGACCGGTTCGAACAGATTTAAAAGTACGCCGGATGACACTTCCGTGAAGTGTTGATCATAAAGGTCATTTAGTAGCCTTGTCAAAATCGGGGGTAAATCTCAAATCAATGGCTGAGTTCATGGTTAAGTCATCTGAAAGTTAAATCTATGACCTATCCAATCCTTGAGTACGAACCCACCCACAATGCCCTGGTCGAACCATCAAAAGTCATCCAACCTCGGGATATGCCCGAGCATTGTATTATTTGTTTCTTCAAGGAAGTGATTGATAAGATTGTTGCCGAATATAGCGCCAGAATCGTTGCAGATGACCGCTGGGAAGATGGTCCTCATCCTATTTATGAAATATCCTACAAAGATCAGCGCCTGGCTTTACTTCATCCGGGCATCGGCGCGCCAATGGCGGCCGGTTTGCTTGAAGAAGCAATAGCAACTGGCTGCCAGAAATTCATTGCCTGTGGCGGCTGCGGCGTTCTTGAAAAAGATATTGCCGTTGGCAACCTCATTGTAGTTTCGGGGGCAATTCGTGACGAAGGAGTTTCATACCATTACCTTCCACCCGGCAGGGAAGTACCTGTAAATGAAATGGCGATTAACACATTGGAAAAGGTTCTTCGCCAGCATGGGCTTCCATACCGGCTGGGAAAGACCTGGACCACCGATGCGCCATACCGTGAGACGATTAACAAAATCGCCCGGAGAAAAAAAGAGGGTTGCATTACCGTAGAAATGGAAAGCGCGGGATTGATAGCAGTTGCTCAATTTCGCGGCGTAATTTTTGGACAAATCTTATATGGGGGTGATGATCTGAGCGGTTCAGAATGGGATAATCGTGCTTGGCAATCAAGAAGTGAAATACGGGAAAGCCTTTTTTGGCTTTGTGCAGATGCATGCCTCATTCTTTAATACCAGCTGCTTAATTATTGCGGCAAACTCGTTGGGTGCGGCGATGATCCAACGATAATACAATACCACCCATCTACAGAACCAATTATTTACCTCACTTTATGAAACTATTTACGATTGGCTTCACGCAGAAAAGCGCCCGGGAGTTCTTCGAACGACTGCGGGATAATGGCGTTCAGCGATTAATCGATATCCGCATCCATCCGCAAGGGCAACTTTCAGGTTTTGCCCGGCAGGAGGATCTTCCTTATTTTCTTCATGAATTGGTCGGGGAGTGTCAATACCTGTACTTGCCGGTTTTGGCTCCCACCGCGGAAATGATGAAAGAGTACCGCAAGGATGGGAATTGGGTGCGCTACGCAGCCCGCTTTGAAGCGCTTATGGATGAAAGAAATATCCCGGCCTGGTTAGATCGTTCAATATTCGAAACCGCCACAGGCTGCCTGCTCTGCAGCGAGGCCGCACCCGAACATTGCCATCGGCGCCTGGTGGCTGAGCGGTTGGCCAGGCATTGGCCTGACCTGGAAGTCATCCATTTATGAAGTTATCCAATTATTATTGATGAAGCACTCAGTGATCGCTCATAAGCTTTTTTTATCACTATTCTATTAAACCCCTATTTCCTCTTATAAAAATGGTCGTAATCGTTGCATAAAAGGTGAAGCGGTGCTTCGTCTTCTTCGATATCTGGAAATCGCCCGATAGTCTCATAAAAACGATTATCCTGCTGGTCGTCGTTAACCAGTGATACTTCGCCAACCAGGACACGTCCCTGACCCCAGAACTTGTGGTAGCAGCGCTGTTCAAGGGAGATGCTTTCCCCGGGCTTAAGTCTGACCGTACCTCCAGGCTGAAGCGCGCGCCGAAGCCCGTCAATCGAAACGAGCACCTCGCGGGTCTCGTCGAGCCGGTCATTGAGTGTTGCGTTGTAGAGTTGGAAAATCAACTCCCCGCCACCCCGGTTGATGATATCTTCCATCTTGTTCCAATGGAAATGCATTGGTGTGACCTGACCATCTTCCACTACCATGATCTTTTCGGCATAGAGCTTGCCCTTTTGCATTTGCAAAGCTTGGATATTGCCATTCCGGATGGTGAACAAGAACAAGCCGAACGCATTGAAATCGCCTCTTCCGAAGTCGGTAATGTCCCAGCCGAGTTTGTTATCGACAATCTCGCTCACTTCAGGACCCTTCCTTGTCCAGGTTGCGGGTGTCCAATAAGCAAAAGGAGGCAGGTAAAAACCGCGGCTGTGAATAAATTCATCCGCTTTTTGCATGATCGTGTTTATCTCTGAACGCTTCATGGGAATTCTCCTTTCAAGAATATGGTATTGGTTTAGTAGAGACTCGTAGTCGTTGTGTTGCGTGGCCAACCCAACACCCACATTTTCATTCCTCACTCTGACGATTCCCAGAGAACCAAATGATTCTAATAGAGGTTGGTTACATAAACAAGCTTTAATGGCTACAAAAAAAGGCCACGCCTAAGAAGGTTTGGGATAAGGCCAGACAGCCTTCAGGCTTAATAGAAACCGTGACGTTCTTGGCTAGTTCTGGGGACTTTTGGCTTTTCAAACCGTGTGGTAAACTGCCCTTCGACTGCAGGCCTCACCAAGAGCATGCGGCGCTCCGTTCGTCTGTGCCTTTCACGGAATTGGCGCAGGCGGGCTACTTGTGTACAAACCAATAAATTTTTTTATCTTTGCGATCAAGTTATTTTAATCCTGCGATCTTTTGAGAAGTAATGTGATCAGGAGTCATATGGAAACCTTCGAAGCCATTAATAAACGCAGGAGCATCCGGAAGTTCACCGGCGAAATCATCCCGCGCGAACATTTGGAGAAGATCGTGGATGCCGGCAGACTGGCTGCCACCGGCAGAAACCGCCAACCCTGGGATTTCATTGTTGTCACAGACCAGGCCATGATCGAACAGCTTACCGTTGTTGGAAAATGGATGAGGCAGGCCGGCGCAATAATCGTAGTGGTAGTAGATCCTTACTCGCGCTGGTGGCTGGAGGACGGCTCCGCAGCCATTCAAAACATGTTGATTGCCAGCACCGCCCTGGGGTACGGCTCCTGTTGGGTGGAAGGGGATGCCTTGCCGCTCGAAGAACAGTTTAAAACCCTCCTGTACATTCCCAAAGGGAAACGATTGCTGGCCCTGGTTCCGATCGGGGTGCCTGACGAATGGCCAACCATCGACAAGCGCCCGCTGGAAAGCGTACTGCACTGGCAGGTTTACTAGCACATCTTTGTAACCCGCCAGTCGTCACCTGCCCCCAGTTCCCTGGGGGTTTTCTTGTTTAGTGACCTGGTCGGTAGCTGAATCCATAATCCTACGAACTCCCCAAACCCATTTATACAGATATCCAGCAATCCCGAGGGATCAGGGACCATCCTGTCTCAGACGCATCATTACCAATCCATTGGTGTTGTAAAAAGAGGTCATGAGGAATTCGTCTGCTAGTAAGAAAATATCATTTTTCAAGGGAATTCCAAAGAACCAGAAAAGAGCACCAGGATAAGGATTTAATGGATACTATCAATCTGGATCAATCCATACAGGTACTGCAAGAACACAAAAACGAATGGGCCTGCCTGCCAATCCCGGATAAACTGGCCCTGTTGGATGCAATCCGCCGGCGCCTGGCAGAAAAAAGCCAGGCCTGGGTGGAAGCCTCCATAAAGGGCAAGCAAATGCAATTGCACGCCCCGGAAGCCGGCGAGGAATGGACCGGCGGACCTTGGACGCTGGCCGAGGGCATCAACGGGTATTTTGCCACCCTGCGCGCACTGGAACGCGGGCAGATCCTGATGCCCCCAAAAATCCACACCCTCTCCAATGGCCAGGTGGCTGCCCGGGTCTTTCCCAACACCCTCTTGGATAAGATAATGTTGAACGGCGTCACTGCCGAAATTTGGATGCAGCCGGGCGTCATCCAGGCCAATCTGAGGGAAAAAATGGCGGCTTTCTACCAGCAGAAGGATCCGCAAGGAAAAGTTGCCCTGGTACTTGGGGCTGGCAACGTGGCCGGCATCCCGCCGCGTGATCTGCTCTACCGCCTTTACAGTTTGGGGCATGTGGTCATATTGAAAATGAGCCCGATCAACGATTGCCTCGGACAGGTCTTCGAATATATCTTTGCACCTTTTATCCAGGCTGGCTACGTGCGCTTCGCTTATGGTGGTGGAGATGTGGGGAGTTACCTGGTCCATCACTCCGGCGTGGAGGAAATCCACATGACCGGCGGAATTCACACATACCAGACCATCCTGTTTGGCAGCGGTCCGGAAGGCGAAGAGCGCCAGCGCCAGAACCAGCCTGTCCTCACCAAACCCTTCACCGGCGAACTGGGTGGGGTCACCCCCACGATCATTGTCCCGGGTAAATGGAGCAAGGCTGATATCCGTTTCCAGGCCGAGAACGTTGCCACTATGAAGCTGCAAAACGCCGGATGCAATTGCGTGGCATCCCAGGTGTTGATCCTTTCCAAAACCTGGGAACAGCATGATGAGTTCCTCGAGGCGGTCCGCCAGTTGATGCAGGAATTGCCCGCCCGAGCATCCTATTACCCGGGCACCGCCGATCGCCATCAGGAGGCCGTGAATGCCCATCCGGAGGCCGAATTATTCACGGGTGATGTGCCCCGTACTCTTATCCTTGGCATAGATCCGGATGCCGAGGCGGAACTGTGTTTCCAGAAGGAATTATTCAGTCCGGTTCTCGCCCAGATCGACCTGCCAGGCCGGGACACCGCCGGATTCTTGCACAACGCGGTCCGGTTTTGCAACGAGAAGCTGTATGGCACCCTTGGCGCCTCCATTCTCATTCATCCAAAAACGATGAAACAACTCGGCCCGGATTTCGAGGCCGCCCTGACCGCGTTACACTATGGCGCGATCGGCATAAACATCTGGAATGCCTCGGCCTTCCTGCTTGTCCAGGCCACCTGGGGTGCTTTCCCCGGTTCCACGACGGATAACATTCAGAGCGGGTTTGGCATCGTCGGCAATTCCTTCATGTTCGAGAAACCCGAGCGGACGGTCGTGCGCGGTTCATTCTACCCGTTCCCGCGTTCCTGGCTGCACGGCGACCCGGCTTTCCTGCCCAAACCACCCTGGTTCCTCACCAACAAGACCGCCCACATTACCACGCGCGGGGTCGCAAAGATCACCCTGGATCCCAAGTGGAGATACCTGCCAGCCATCCTGCTATCCGCGCTGCGCGGATGATCTGGGATGAACTGAGATGAACTGAAATGAAAAGACCCCAATTCTTTTAAAGAACCGGGGTCTTGTTTATTCAAGCACCAAATTATCGATCAGGCGGGTTTTCCCAAAATATACTGCCATCGAGAGCAATGCTTTGCGGTGGATCGTTTCCAACTCCTCCAGAGTATCGTAGTCCGCACAGGAAACATACTGCAGGCGCGCCAAGGCTTCCTCTGCGACCATTTCGTGCACCAGAGAGCGCAGGCTTTCGGCTGCGCACTCGCCGGAAGCATAAGCAGACCTGGCAGCGTTCAGGGATCGGAAAAGCACCGTCGCGGCCTGGCGTTCTTCAGGGTTGAGATAGACATTCCGGCTGGACATGGCCAATCCATCCGGCTCGCGCACAATGGGGCAGACAACAATGTCAATTGGGAAATTCAGATCCTTCACCATTTGCCGGATGACGGCTGCCTGCTGGGCATCCTTCTGGCCAAAATAGGCTTTATCCGGCCCGACCGCGTTGAACAATTTGGCAACGACAGTCGTCACACCTCTGAAATGCGTTGGCCGAGCTTCCCCCTCCAGACGGCGCGTCAGGCCATCCACGGCAACCCAGGTCTGGAAGCCAGGCGGGTACATCTCCTCCGCCGTGGGTGTCCAGACCAACTCCACCCCGGCGGCTTCCAATTGGGACAGGTCACGCGGCAGGTCATGCGGATATTTAGCCAGGTCTTCGTTCGGCCCGAACTGGGTCGGGTTGACAAAGATACTCGCGACCACGCTGGCACATTCGGCGCGGGCGCGCCGGGCCAGGGATATGTGCCCGGCGTGCAAATAGCCCATGGTGGGGACGAAACCGACCGTTCCGGCCAGGCTTCGTCGCGCCGCCCGTAAATCTGAAAAAGTGGTTACCGTCTGCATGGTATTACCCTTCTTGAACCTATCGACATTTCTTCTTTTTTCGCTGCACTACTATTAATCAATTCATCCGGCCGATGGGGATTTCCTTGAAAGAGACATTCCCCAACCACCTTTTATTCAGGAAAAGGAGAAAAAGAAAGGCCTGCATTAAATCGCGTTCAATAGATTGGTCGTCTCGGCAAGGATCCGGAATGCCGCGCCACACCCACCGGGCAAAAGGTGACCGTATTCAGCCTGGCAGTCAGCGACCGCAGGAAATCTGCGGAGGGAGAAACCAAGGAACACACCGAATGGGTCAATATCGAAGCCTGGGGACACTTGGGCGAGATTTGCCAACAATACCTTCGTAAGGGCAAACTGGTCTTCCTTGAAGGGCGCTTGCGGACCGATAAGTTCGATGATAAGAGCGGCGAGACCAAATATTTCACCAAGGTGGTGGCCATGGCCTTGCAGATGCTGGACCGCAAACCGGAAAAAGAGCCGGTATCCACATTGGAAGAAGAAGCGGGCGAATACGAAGTGTAATTAAAGATTACAGGCTCGAGCGGATGTGCACGATGTCGCCATCTTTGACGATATATTCCTTGCCTTCCAGCCGCAGTTTGCCTTTGGCCTTGGCTTCGGCCATCCCACCCAGGTCAATCAAATCCTGGTAGGCCACCACCTCGGCCCGCACAAAACCATGCGCCAGGTCCGTATGGATTTCACCGGCTGCTTGGACTGCCGAGGCATGCCGACGGGTTGTCCAGGCCCGCACCTCATCTTCGCCAACGGTGAAAAAGGACTGCTGATCGAGCAGGTCATAGGAAATACTGATCATGCGGTTGAGCGACAATTCGATGATGCCATATTCAGCCATGAAGACGGTGGCATCCTCCGGCGGGAGTTGGGCAATTTCCATCTCCAGTTTTCCTTGCAAAGCGACCAACGGAGCCTCCATCTTGATATCCGGGGCAACCTGACCCTCCCCCAAATTCAACAAAACCAGGATGGGTTTGCGCGTCAACAATCCAAATCCGGAAAGGAATTTCTCCTCCTCGTCAGAAATCTCCACCCCGCGCAGGGGTTTCTCCCCGGACAGGATTTCATGCAGTCGGGTGAAAAGGGCCGTCTGCCGCTCATTCAATACCTTGTCCGTGCCACCTTTTTTGCGTTCTTCGACCAAACGTTCCAGTTTGCGCTCGACGGCAATCAGGTCGTTGAGCAGGAGTTCGCTGTTCATGGAAGCGATGTCTCGCGCTGGATCCAGGCTGCCTGAGGGAAGCGGCACATTATCATCCGCGAAACAGCGCACAACGTGGATCAGGCCTTCCATCTGCGCCAACTGGTTGAGCAGCGCGCCGGCAAACCCGGACCTGGCGGAGCCGCTATCCAGCCCGGCAATATCGGCATAAGTCACTTTGGCATAGATGGTTTTCTTCGGCTTGAACATCGCCGAAAGTTTATCCACACGGGCGTCCGGGACATCCACCACGGCGTTGTGGATTTCAACGCGTCCCGCCGAGGCAGTGGTCGGCGCATTGCCGCGTGTCAGGGCATTGAAAATGGTGGTCTTGCCGGATTGGGGAAAGCCGATAATTCCTAATTTCATCTTTAACCTTTTTTAGATGTGGTAAAATCTGGGCGTTAGCCGGAGTGGCGGAACTGGCAGACGCGCACGACTCAAACTCGTGTTCCCTTACGGGATTGTGGGTTCAATTCCCACCTTCGGCATTATATCAACAAAAAGTCCCTCTTACGGGGACTTTGCAACTTTCGCGAGACCGCCATCCTGAAGGTGATCTCGCGATTTTAATTCCGGATAGGACTTCCTTCGTCTGACGGGTAATATCAAGTACATCTGCGATAAAATAAGCAGGGACTTGCCTGAACCAATTCAATTAAACCGGAGGAATAATCATGCCTGGCTTGAATGATATTTTAGCCCTCATCCTGGCTGGGGGACGCGGTTCACGCCTGTATCCATTGAATAAACTCCGCTCAAAACCGGCCGTTCCGATTGCCGGAAAATACCGGCTCATTGATATTCCGATCAGTAATTGCATTAACTCCGGCATATACCGGATTGACGTGCTGACCCAGTTCAACTCGCACTCCCTTCATCGTCACATCACCCAGACCTACAACTTTGACACTTTCCATACCGGTTTTGTCGAGATCCTGGCCGCTGAACAAACCCCCGAATCCACCGATTGGTACCAGGGTAATGCCGACGCAGTACGCAAACAGTTATTCCAGATCCGTTCCTCCCGAGCAAAATATACGCTCATCCTGAGCGGGGACCACCTCTATCGCATGGATTACGGCCCAATGGCCCAGTACCACTGGGAGCATGATGCGGATATCACGGTGGCCGTCCAGCCAGTCAGGCGCGCAGACGCTTCCAGCCTGGGTATTCTCAAACGCAGTCAGGATGGCTGTATCAGTGATTTCGTTGAAAAACCCAAAGACCCTGACATCTTGTCCAAATTCGTCAGCCGGGCCGATGAACAGCGTCCCTTCCTCTGCTCGATGGGCATCTATCTTTTCAAAACAGAAACCCTGGTAAATCTGCTGAACGAAAACCCCGGTTTTGATGATTTCGGCGGAGATGTTATCCCATTTGCCATCAAGAATCTAACCGTCTGCGGCTTTGATTTTGACGGTTACTGGCGCGACATCGGTACCATCCGCTCCTTCTACGAAACCAACCTGGACCTGGCAACTGCCACGCCCGCCTTCAATTTTTATGACACCAAGAATCCAATCTATACACACTCCCGCCTCCTGCCCGGTTCCACAGTGGAGGATAGCGTACTGAAAGAGGTGCTCCTGGCCGAAGGCTGCCGCATCCAAAAAGCCGAAATCACCCATTCGGTTATTGGAGTGCGCAGCGTCATCTCCTCCGGAACGGTCATCAAGGATAGTGTCATCATGGGCGCAGATTACTACGCCAGCGAACACCCGACGCAGCCCCCGATCGGCATCGGCCCGAACTGCCATATCGAAGGTGCCATCATTGATAAGAATGCCCGCATTGGCGCTGATGTGACTATCCACCCGTTCCCGTTAGGGACAGAAATAAACACCACGAACTGGACCGTCCAGGATGGCATTGTTGTCATCCCGAAGGACGCAGTCATCCCGCCCGGCACATGTATCGAGATCGAAAAAGTCTGAAAATTACCCGCCAAAAAAGATCGTTTCCAAAGGAGCAGCCCGGTTGATGAAGAGAACCATTTCCCGGAATGATGAAATTTCCACCCCGCCCACAAACGAAAACTGGCATGCCCTTTCAGCAGACGAAGTCCTCGAACACCTGAAGGTACGCAAAAATGGGCTGACCAGTTCCGAAGTCGCCAGGCGCCAGACCGAGTATGGCCTTAATCAGTTGACCGAAGCGCCCCGTCCGGTTTTTCTGAAACTGCTCTGGGAACAATTCAACAATTTCATAGTCATGCTTCTCATCGTAGCGGCGGTGGTCTCGGCGCTCCTGGGAGAGTGGGTCGATGCATCTGCCATCCTTACCATCGTCCTGTTGAACGCCATCCTGGGTATCATTCAGGAAAGGCGTGCCGAGCAGGCCCTGGCAGCCTTGAAGAAAATGGCCTCCCCGGAAGCACGCGTTCTGCGCGACGGGCATCATGTCACGGTTCCATCGCGCGAGTTGGTCCCGGGCGACATCGTATATCTGGAGGCCGGCAACCACGTCCCCGCAGATATACGGCTCCTGGAAGCGATTAATCTTCAAGTGGAAGAGGCGACGCTGACCGGCGAAAGCCACCCGGTCCAGAAGAACGCGGCAATGGTATTGGAAAAAAACATCCCATTGGGCGATCGTAAAAATACCACTTTCATGGGAACGATGGTCACCTACGGCAGAGGGCATGGTGTGGTCACCGGTACCGGCATGCGCTCACAACTCGGCCTGATCGCCAGGATGCTCGAAGGCGTGGACCAGGAGGAAACCCCGCTCCAAAAACGCCTGGACCAGCTCGGCAAGACCCTCGGCGTTGGTGCATTGGCAATATGCGGACTCGTCTGGATCGTGGCCGTTTGGCGCGGTACCAATTTGACCATTTTGACCACGCCCGGTGGAGGATTCCTGGCGTATCTGAGCGCCGCGAAGAAACAAATTGTTGATATGTTTATGCTTGCCGTTGGTCTGGCAATAGCTGCCGTGCCCGAGGGTCTGCCTGCAGTTGTGACCATTACATTGGCTCTTGGAATGCGCGAAATGATCCACCGGCATGCCCTGATCCGCCAACTCTCCTCGGTGGAAACGCTCGGTTCGGCTACCGTTATTTGCTCAGACAAGACCGGCACCCTGACCCAGAATGAAATGACAGTTACCCGGGTTTGGGTGGATGGTCAGGTCATCAACGTGACCGGGACGGGATACTCCCGCCAGGGTGAATTCCAGGTGGGCAGCAAAACCATTGATTTGCATAAATACCCGGGTATCGAGACCGCCCTCTGGGTGGGCGCCCTGAACAATGATGCCCAACTCGAAGCTGTTGAAGGCGACGATCTATCCTACCGGATCGTGGGAGACCCGACTGAAGGCTCGTTGTTGATAGCGGCTGCCAAGGCGGATGCCTACCATGTTGACCTGCACAAAGCCTACCCGCGTCAGGATGAGGTCCCATTTGATTCGGAACGCAAACGAATGGTCACCATTCACGATATCACGGAACCTAATCCCAACGACGTTTCTCCGTTCAAGGATGCCAAATTGCGCGGTTGGGATGTGATCGCCGTCAAGGGCGCCCCCGACCTGATCCTCGACCTGTGTACAGCCTACCAGACAATGGATGACAAAACCCAGCCGATGAACGAGGCCACCCGGCAAAGCGTCCTGGACGCCAACGACGCCATGACCGAGGCGGCCCTCCGCGTGCTGGGCCTAGCCTACCGGGTGGTTAGCGAAGCCCCACGGGCTGAATCCGTTGCAGTGGAAATCCTGGAAAAGGACCTGGTCTTTGTCGGGCTGGTTGGGATGATCGATCCACCTCGCAGCGAAGTCAAACACGCCATGGAAAAAGCCACGCACGCCGGTATCCGCACGATCATGATCACCGGCGATTATCCCAATACCGCCCGGGTAGTTGCCCAGGAAATCGGGCTTTTGCGACCCGGTCATACAGTTCTGACCGGGCCGGACCTGGACCGGATGAGCGACGACCTGCTAAAAAACGAGATCGAGCAGGTGGACGTCTTTGCGCGTGTCTCTCCCGAACATAAGATGCGCATCGTGGATGCGCTCCAGGCCAACGGCGAAGTAGTCGCCATGACCGGTGACGGTGTCAACGATGCCCCTGCCATCAAGCGCGCCAACATCGGCGTGGCCATGGGGATCACCGGCACTGACGTGGCCAAGGAAACCGCCGACATGGTGCTGACCGACGACAACTATGTCAGCATCGTCTCTGCCGTGGAGCAGGGACGAATCATCTACAATAACATCCGCAAGTTTGTCTTCTTCCTGCTCTCCTCCAACGTGGCTGAGATCATGGTCATTTTCCTGGCAACTTTGGCCGGGCTGCCTTCCCCGCTCACAGTCATCCAACTGCTCTGGCTCAACCTGATTACCGATGGCGCGCCTGCATTAGCAATGGCAATGGAGAGAGGCGATCCGGATATCATGGAACGTAAGCCTCGACCGAAGAACGAGCCAATTATTAATTCTTCCATGCGCCTGGGAATTATCATCCAGACCATTACCCAGACTGGCGCTGTGCTTACTGCTTTCGCACTCGGCCTTCTGTGGGAACTTAATGCCCTGGGGCGTGGTTTGCCGCAGGGCGCCAACCCCCTGGGCTATCTTCTGAGCTTCAACTGGCGTTCCGTTAATCTGGACTATGTCCGCACTGCAGAGACCATGGCGTTCATGACACTATCGTTGTGCGAGCTGTTCCGTGCATATACAGCCCGGTCAGAGAAAGTCTCACTCTTCCGCATCGGCATTTTCTCAAATAAGTGGATGCAGTATGCGGTGGGATCTTCCATTCTTCTGCTGCTCTTGGTGTGTACTGTACCGTTCCTGCAAGGAATTTTCAACACTCATTTTATGAACTTGCAGGAATGGTCGGTCGTCCTCGGCCTGGCCGCTGTTCCAGCGGTATCCGAGGAAATTACTAAATTCTTCTTGCGCCGGAAAAGCGCATAACATTTTTTGCAATTACCAGCCACATGCGATCTTACTGCCGCAGTTGCTGAGCCCATCGGTCGTGGCGGAATTGGTGAAAACCATCACCTCGGGAAAAACCATCTTGATGGAACTGAGCCGGCTATAATAATGAGCATCAAATTCAAATAGGGGGTAACGCAAGCCAGGGCACTGGCATCGCGATAAATCGAGCACTCCTCTTTAGAGAGGATTGAGGAGAATTTACAATAAACTTGGCGATGGAATTAAGAAGGGACCGGGACAAGCCCGGTCATTTCCTTAAACAGGCGGCAGGTTGCGCTTAAGGGTCGAGTACATCCCCAGCGCCTTGACTGCCCCCTCCACGACACAGGTGGTTGGTTTGTCCACAAGGTAAGCCGGGATTCCGAGCGCTTTTGTAAGTAATTTATCGACTCCCCGCAGCAGTGCTCCGCCGCCGCAAATCGCCACACCCCGGTCAATAATATCCGAGACCAGTTCAGGAGGGGTTTTTTCGAGAACCAGGCGGCAGGTCTCTATCACACGCTTAAGCGGATCCTGGAGTGCCTCCACCACTTCGCCGGTGGTCAGGGTGGCTGGGCGCGGCAGGCCGCTGACCTGGTCCTGTCCTTGCACTTCTAAGCTGTCCTCTTTATCCTGAGGGACAGCTGCACCTATCTTGATCTTCAATTGCTCGGCCGTGGCCGGGCCGATAATCACCCCATATTTCCTGCGAACATAAGTGACAATGGCTTCATCCAGCAGGAGGCCGCCCGCTCGCATCGTCTCGGCAGCGACTATGCCATACATGGAAATGACGGCCACCTGCGTGGCGCCTCCGCCCATGCAAATGACCATGTTCCCGGAAGGCGAACCGATCGGCAAATCCACTCCCAGGGCCGCCGCCAGTGGTTGCTGAATAAGATAAGCATCCCGGCTGCCCGCCTGAAGCACAGCCTCGTGGACCGCACGCGATTCAACGCTGGTAACCCCGTAGGGAACGCTGATCATCACACGCGGGCGAAAGAAGCTCAGCGGACCGCTGACCCGTTGGAGCAGGTAGTGTAATAACGCTTCCGTAATCTCGTAGTCCGCCACCACACCATTCTGGAGAGGATGCGCCACCTCGATGGTTTCCGACTGCACCCGGCCCGCCATCTCACCAGCCGCTTTGCCGAATTCGACCATTTTTTGCTCATCGATAACAATGGCCACAACGGTCGGCTCATCCACCAGAATGCCCGTGGAATCGGCAATGCGGGTCTGGATTGTTCCCAGGTCAATTCCCAGGTCTTTCGAAAAAGAAGGTAATAAAGGCATGTTATCTCGATTCGTCGGGGATATGGGGTGGTTTGGCGGGACCGTGCCGGTACCGCCGGACCGCGTCCAGCCGTAAATTGGATTTACGCAATGCGGCTTCAATCAGCAAATAATTATCAGAACCAGCCGAAACGCCTTTCGCCAGGCTTTCTTCAGCGCGCTTGCGGGCAGCCTGGGCACGGGAAATATCGATTTCTTCAACGTTCTCGGCTGCATCTGCCAGAACGGTAATGATATCTGGTTGAATTTCAGCAACCCCACCTGCCACGGTGAAGAGTGTTTCGTGCCCTTGGGAACGCACCTTGATAATACCGTATTTCAGGGTCGTCAGGAGGGGCGCATGGTGCGGTAAAATACCCATTTCCCCGTCGGTGCCGGGGAGCAGCACCATGTCTGCAGGCCCCTGGAAAACGGTCCGGTCTTGTGAGACAATTTCGCAGCGGATGGGCATTCCAAAATCCTTACCTTTCTAAATTCCAAACTAATAATGAAATGGCTGGAAAACATACCTAGAAAAGGGTCGGCTATGTGTTCCTGGCAAGTTTTTCTGCTTTTTCACGTACGTCATCTATCGTCCCCGCCATCATAAAAGCCTGTTCAGGCAGGTCGTCGCATTTCCCATCCAATATTTCGCGGAAACCGCGCACGGTCTCCTTGATGGGGACGTACTTTCCCTGGGTTCCAGTGAAAATTTCTGCCACGAAGAAAGGCTGGGAGAAAAACCGCTCGATTTTGCGGGCACGCGAAACTACCAGCTTGTCATCCTCGCTCAGTTCATCAATGCCGAGAATGGCAATGATATCCTGCAAATCCTTGAAACGTTGCAGGATCTGTTGGCATTCGCGCGTGGTATTGTAGTGTTCCACTCCGACGATATTCGGATCGAGGATGCGGCTGGTGGAAGCCAATGGATCCACCGCAGGATAAATGCCCTTTTCTGCAATCGAGCGTTCCAACGCGATGGTGGCATCCAGGTGGGTAAATGTCGCCACCGGGGCAGGGTCAGAATAGTCATCCGCCGGCACGTAGATAGCCTGCATGGAAGTGATGGATCCATGCCGGGTGGAGGTGATGCGTTCCTGTAATTCACCCATCTCCGTCGCAAGCGTGGGCTGGTAACCCACTGCCGAGGGCATGCGCCCCAGCAACGCCGATACTTCCGACCCGGACATGGTGAAGCGGAAGATGTTATCGATGAATAGCAGGACATCGCGGCCCTGGTCCCGGAAGTATTCGGCCATCGAAAGCGCCGTAAGCGCCACGCGCAGGCGCACGCCCGGCGGTTCGTTCATCTGGCCAAAAACCATGACGGTATCCTTCATCACGCCCAATTCGAGCATTTCCCGGTAGAGTTGCGTCCCTTCACGGCTGCGTTCACCCACCCCGGCAAAGACCGAATTGCCCTGGTGGACTGTAGCGACGGAACGGATAAGCTCCTGGATAACAACGGTCTTGCCCACACCGGCCCCGCCAAAGATGCCGGTTTTGCCTCCTTTTGTAAAGGGTGCGATCAAATCGATAACCTTTATGCCGGTTTCGAAAATCTCCGTGCGGGTGGATTGTTCAGAGAATCGTGGCGCCGGGCGATGAATGGGATAACACTGGTCTGCTTCTACTACGCCCTTATTATCCACCGGAACACCCAGGACATTGAAGATACGACCCAAGGTTGCAGGGCCTACCGGCACCATGATCGGCGAGCCGGTGGCCGTGACCGGTAAACCACGTTTTAAACCGTCCGTCGTATCCATCGAGACGCACCGCACGCGGTTCAAGCCCAGGTGTTTTTCAACTTCCAATACCAGTGACCCACCACTATCGCGTGGAATTTCGAGCGCCTCGAATACATCCGGGAGCTCGCCAGAAGGGAACTCCACATCCACCACGCTTCCTTGAATCTGGATTACCCGGCCAATTTCTTTCGCCATTCACTACCTCCAAAATTCATTCCTGCACCATTGCCTTTGCCAGCGCTTCGGCTCCACCAGCTATATCCAGAAGGTCGCTGGTAATGGTCTGCTGGCGGGCCTTGTTGTATTCCAGTTGCAGATGGGACACCAATTCAATCGCGTTTTCGGTGGCATTGCTCATGGCCACCATCCGGGCAGCATGCTCCGATGCCAGCGATTCAAGAATAGCCTGGTAAACCTGCAAAGCTGTAAAGCGCGGGATGATCTCATCCAGGAGTTCTTCCTCATTGGGCTCATAAATGTAGGCGGCGATCAAGCGCTGGTGTATAAAATCCTGCACCCTTCCAGCCTCATCGCCGACTTCCAGCGGAAGCAGCTTCTTGATCGCCGGCTCCTGCCGACCCATATTAATAAAATTAGTATAGGCCAGGTGGACTTCATCCGCCTCGCCTTTCAGAAACTCGTCCACTGCCATGCGGCCGATTGCGGAAACATCTGCAAAGGACGGTGCAGCCGGCAGGCCGGCGAATTCAGCAACTACCTGCTTGCGACGCCGCAGGAGCATATCCCGCCCCTTCCGCCCCACTGCAATGTAGTGTACCGGCGCCTTTTGACGATTGAAATACTGGATGACATACCGGATTAAACTGGAATTGTACGCACCGGCCAGTCCGCGGTCGCCACTGACAACCACAACGAGCACATTATGGATCTCAGGCCGCCGTGCCAGCAGCGGATGCAGGCTGGCCCTTCCCGGCTGGCGGGCAACGTGTGTCAGTACCTGCCAGGCTTTGGTGGCATAGGCGCGCGTCGCAGTGACTGCCGCCACCGCCTTACGGACTTTGCTGGCGCTGACCGCTTCAAGGGCACGCGTCACCTGCGAGATGTTCTTGACGCTGCGGATTCGCATCCGCATTTCGCGGGCTGAAGCCATGTTATTTCTGTTTTCCCATCAGACTATTGCCAGGTGTTCTGGAAGACTTCCAGGCTGGCGCGCAGCTTTTGTTCGGTCTCGGGGGTGATCAGCTTCTTCTCGGCAATATCCTTGCCAAGTTCGGGGGCTGAGATCGTCAAATTGCGGATCAGGTCGCTCTCCCATTTCTTCATGCGCTCTAACGGGACGGAATCGGCATACCCATTCGTCCCGGCGAAGATGACCATAACCTGATTCTCCAACGGCATGGGTTCATACTGCGGCTGCTTAAGGATCTCCTGCATGCGCTGGCCGCGTGTCAGTTGCGCCTGCGTGGATTTATCCAAGTCGGAACTCATCAACGCAAATGCAGCCAGTTCCCTATAGGTGGCCATATCGAGTCTTAATTTTCCAGCCACTTGTTTCATCGCTTTGGTCTGTGCAGCGTTGCCTACGCGTGAGACGGAAATGCCCACATCCACTGCCGGGCGGATACCGGCATTGAACAGGTTATTGACAAGGTAGATCTGGCCATCGGTGATGGAGATGACATTTGTGGGAATGTAAGCCGATACGTCACCTAGCAGGGTCTCGATGATTGGCAGCGCCGTCAGCGAGCCACCTGAACCAGCCAGTTTAACCACTTTGCATTCCCCGGAATTCTCCAACGCCTGGCAGGCTTCATCTGCATCCTTCTTCGCCATGGGTCCTATAAAGACTTTATCGACCAAAGCATCTTTTTCAACCGCCAGAGCATTCTTGAAATCCTTCTTTACGAGAACATACTTGTTTGCCAGGCGGGAGGCGCGTTCCAATAGGCGCGAATGCAGGTAGAAGATATCACCCGGATAGGCTTCACGGCCCGGCGGCCGGCGTAGAAGCAAGGAAACCTGGCGGTAGGCCCAGGCATGCTTGGAAAGGTCATCATAAATAACCAGCGCATCGCGTCCGGTTTCCATGAACTCTTCGCCGATGGCGCAGCCCGCGTAAGGGGCAATGTATTGCAATGCGGCCGATTCGTCCGCTGCCGCGATCACCACAATCGTGTGCGACATGGCGCCGGTCTGTTCCAGGATCCCAACCGTCCGGGCGACGGCGGCCTTTTTCTGCCCAATGGCAACATAAATACAGACCAGGTCTTTGCCCTTCTGGTTTATTATGGTATCAATCGCGATGGCCGTCTTCCCGGTCTGGCGGTCACCGATGATCAATTCACGCTGGCCACGCCCGATCGGGATCATCGAATCGATGGCCTTGATTCCGGTCTGGACCGGGGTATCCACATCCTGGCGTTCCACCACGCCCGCGGCGATCCGTTCAATCGGGCGGTATTCAGTAAACTTGACCGGCCCTTTGCCATCCACCGGTTCGCCCAGGGCATTGACCACCCGCCCGATCAAGCCATCCCCCACCGGGACCGAGGCGATCCGGCCAGTGGCACGCACCCCCATCCCTTCGGCAATCTCCGAATAGTCGCCCATGATGATAATACCAACGGCCTCATGCTCCAGGTTGAAAGCGATGCCCATAACTCCATTGGCAAATTGAACCAGTTCCTGTGACCTGACATTCGCCAGGCCGGAGGCACGCGCAATCCCATCGCCCGCCTCCAGTACCGAGCCTATGTCGGCAATGCCCATCTTCGGCTCAAAGGAGTCAATTTTCTTTTGCAGATCAATTGCAATCTGTTTAACAATGTCTGTCATTTCATCTCCACATGAAAATAAAACCTATCCAGAAAATCGCTGCAAGACCCTTGTCCGAACTGTAATTAATCTATGGGAAATCATGCCAACGTGGGGTAGTTTACCCTTAAATCTTCCATTAATCCGGTTGTTATACCGTCAATTCTTCCACTTTTTTCTTATCCAGGCGCCCGATTAATTCAACCAGCAAGATAACGGCGCCATCATAATCATCACGGTGGATAATGGAGCTATGGGAATGAATATGCCGGGCCGGAACACATAGCACTACCGTCGGTACACCTGTCTTGTAAAGATGGATGGCGCTACCATCGGTGGCTCCGCCCTCTATGGTTGATAATTGTACATTTACACCGGCGGCTTTGCCGCTTTCCAATGCCAGGTCGCGCAATTTCAGATTCGGGATCATCCGGGAGTCATAGACAACCACGGAAGGTCCGCCGCCCAACTTGATGGATGACTCTTCGGGCTTAATTCCAGGCACGTCCCCGGCAATATCTGATTCAAGGATAATAGCTACATCCGGGTTGACGGCCTCCACACTGGTGGTTGCCCCACGCGTCCCCACTTCCTCCATCACGGTGGCAGTGGCATGGAGGGTATTGGGATGCGGGCGGTCCTTCAGGATTTGTAAGGCCGAGATCATCAACGCAACGCCCACCCGGTCATCGAAGGCTTTGGACAGATATGATTTTCTGTTCGCCAGAATCTGAAAATCAGCACGTGGTACGATCGGATCCCCCACCTGCACGCCGGCTTCGCGCACATCAACCTCGTTCAGCGCACCGATATCGATGTACATATCCTTGCGAATCACCACCTTCTGGCGTTCCTCGGGCGTCAGCAAATGCGGAGGCTTGGCGCCGATCACCCCGGTTACATCGCCTTTGACTGTTTTGATCAGCACCCGCTGCCCAAGCAACACCTGATCAAACCATCCACCCAGAGGCAGGAATTTGAGGAAACCTTCCTTGGTGATCTGTTTCACCATGAAACCGATTTCATCCATGTGACCGGCCAGCATCACGCGTGGCGTTTCAAATGCGCCTCTTTTTTCGCAGATGACACTACCTATCTTATCCTGGCTGAGCTTCCCCAGTGGTTGCATGTATTTACGCACAACTGCCCGGATTGGTGATTCGTATCCGGGCACGCCGTGGGTTTCTGTCAATTCTTTGAGAAGGTTTTCGATTTCATCCATGGAATATCCCTGCAGTAGATAATTTTTCGACTCCCTTGCATTCGCCATATGTGATGAGAAGTCGTGGGGACGCATGCATCCCCATCCTGACATCCATCTAGCAAATTCCAGTCAACCTTGGTTCATTCTACATATAATATATAACTCGGGATAATAATACCTGAAAGGAATTATATTGTCCAGCTGGGGCGTATTCATGCCAATCTTTGGTCGCAAACCGTGTGGAATCCACAGCGGTGGCAACGCTGCCGATCCTCGTGGGATCGTGCCACCTCGCTGCGTTGCTCGTTGATCCGCATTTCCGCCAACAAATCCAGCAGGGCATTCTCCAGATCCAGCGTGTAGTCCACTGCGAAATCGCGGGCGGGGTAGTGGATGATTCCATACGAAGGTCGTTTACCGTACGTTTTCTGCACCAGGAGACAGTAAACCGCCACCTGAAATATATGACTGTCGTAGAGTGATTCCGGCGTTCGCCCGGTCTTGACCTCCACCGGGATGATTTTATTGTCCTGTTTGACCAGGTAATCCGGTTTTCCGGTCAGGCCAAGGTCTTTATCGAAGAGAGGCGAGTCGAGTTTGCCCCAGGCGCGCGTGTCGGTATAGATGACCCTTCCACTTGGCAAGCCGCTGGCGCGCCGCTGGCTCCCTGAAATAAAGAACAGGGTAAAAGCTGCGAGTAAGATGACCAGACCGGTAATTAACATTTGGGTATCTCAATTCGGCAAGGTGCGCTTGGGCTTCCCCGACTTTCCATCAGCCTTTTTCGGCAGCTTTGATAATTTTTTTCAACCGGGCTGCTTGGGAAGCGGTCATTTCTTCGAGACGCTTTTCCAGCACGTGGATGAAATCGCTTTTATTGTCCATCCGGATGGCCGGCAGGCTTTTTTCGGCGTGCTGGGGCACTTCCTTGATCCGGCAGGTCTTGAGATGGTCAAGTAAATAGGGAAAGATCGCTCTTCGATATTCGTCTTTCCGGGAAGCCACCAAGGCCAGGACTTTGATCCCATTATCCAATGTGATGACCGAGCCTTTATTCATGGTTTGGATGATTTCATTCATGTGCGGGAAGATTTCGTCGGCTTCTAAATCCGCCACCGTCGAAAGGGCGATCATCGCACCCCAGACCATACGATTATTGCGATGTTTCAGGAGTTTAAGGAATTCGTCCACATATTCAACGATCAATTCGGGCGCAAGGTAACCAAGCTCATACAACACTTTGAGACAATCGCTCTGTATATTGGGATTTTTATCCCACAGACCTTCGGCAATTTCCCGGATATCAGCCCGGTTGCGCGATCGAGCCAATAGTTGCGCCACCTCCTGGTTGGGAATTTCATCCCGCCGGTTTTGATAGAAAGCAATTCTATTCAAGACGGACATACCAATCTCCTTATTCTTATTGCGGCTGATAAAACCTCGTTCCGGGTGGCGGCGGGACCAGGGTCTGTTCTGGGCTCTAAATAAACCTGGCAGTGCAAAAAGCTGCCAGCAGCGCCAGAGCCACCAACAGCAGGATCACTGCCAGTATGCGTGTCAGTTCGGAGGCGATGACCGTTCGCCCGTGCTTGCGGTGAAGCTCCGTACCGGCGAGCATTTCGGCCTGGTTG
Source organism: uncultured Chloroflexia bacterium (assembly GCA_963772245.1). Taxonomy (GTDB): domain Bacteria; phylum Chloroflexota; class Anaerolineae; order Anaerolineales; family Villigracilaceae; genus UBA877. Next base: position 1,046,758 of record CAVYWB010000005.1, read on the forward strand.
GTCGATTCAATCCCTTGCTGGCGGTACCACCAGGCACGTGCACAGAAAAGGTAGGTGCCCACTTCGGAAGCGCGGATTGTTCTCATAGCACATATATTCTAACATATCCGTGTCCAACTTACAGTATAATTTCCAGAATCACCTTTAGGAAATGAAAGCAAGCATGCAAACTCGTTCGATAAAAAGGACCAGATTTTTTTTCTCGGTCGTATTATTCCTTATTGCCTCCACTTTATTCGGAATATTCTTATCGCCGTATGGTTTTATCAAGTCCATTGGAGACCGTCTATCCCCAGATGGCAATTATAAATCCTTCACACCTACATTATTTACAACTATACGTCTCCCAGTTCTGATCGTCGGCCTAGTCTTTTTATTGGCCGGGATTGGAGTGCTGGTGTTTTCCAGCGTGGCGGAACGCAGCATCCTGTATATCGCGGATATTCTACGCAGGGGGATTGCAGATTGCAAAAAACTATTCGGCGATTTTAATTCGATCCGTTTGAATTGGAAGGAAAGCCTTTTGTTGGTGGCGATCTTCATCCTTGGCCTGATCCCGCGCATCCTGCTGCTCAACCGTCCAATTGAATATGACGAAGCGTATACTTTTACCCAATTCGCTCGATATCCATTTCGTTCGATTATCAGCGACTACAGCGCGCCTAATAATCAGGTCTTTCACACCATTTTGGTACGGATTGCTTACTTACTGCTCGGTGATCAAGCCTGGCAAATCCGTTTACCAGCTTTCCTGGCAGGCTTGCTAATCATCTTATCCGCCTATCTGCTTGGCAGGATGTTGTATAACAAAGCAGTTGGTTATTTGGCTGCCGGCATTCTTGCATCCTTGCCAGATTTTATCATTAGGTCTGTCAGCGCTCGTGGGTATACCTTGGTGGTGCTGATGACCTTGTTAAGTTTTATCCTGGCCGGATATCTCATCCGGAAGAAAAACCTTTTCGGGTGGTGCCTATTATGCTTTTTTAGTGCGATCGGCTTTTACTCTGTGCCGATAATGATTTACCCGCTAAGTGTTATATATCTCTGGCTATTTCTTTCAATATTTATTCTGGATCTTCAGCAATACAGCCGGAGAAACTGGATCAAATATCTGCTTGCTTCAATCGTGTTGACAACCGGGTTAACTGTTTTTCTTTATGCCCCAATTCTTCTATCCCCCAAAGCAGGATATTTTTATAACCAGAACAACACGCTCCACCCTCTTAGCATGGGAATCTTTGTACAAATCTTTCCAGCCAGGCTCCTATCCCTCTTGACCGAATGGCAGCGATATTTGCCACCTGTGTGGCCGGTAATCATTGTAATAGGACTGATCCTGTCACTGGTATGGATCAAGAAGAACAACAAATTCAAAGTACCCACCCAGTTGGCCTTTATCCTTGCACTCAGCATCCTTTTGCTGATACAACGTCCTGATTCGGTCACTCGTATCTGGCTCTGGATCGTCCCGCTGCTTGCGATTTGGAGTTCTGCGGGGTTGGTTTCTTCTTTTTTATGGATTCGATCTCATTCAATAAGAAATATAGTGGCCATGGCTGTTCCCATGATCATCATTGCCGGCATGGCGTTCAATGCAATTTCTTATGCCTACACTGCCAAGATCAACCAATGGGGAGAAGATCCGGTTGCCGAAGAAGTCACACTTGCCATCCTCCCACATATATCGCCAAACAGTTACGTGGCAGTTAACGGATGCTTCGATGCGCGCTATTGGTTTTATTTCTTTAATCACGGCATTCCGTTGTCTGTATTTTACAAAAAGGATAAGGTCAGACCATTCGACCGGGTTTTTGCAATCGTTTATGATCATCCAAAAGCCGGTTGCGGAACTGAGCCTGTATCAGAGACGCTCCGGTTGTATGGTCCCGATCCGAGTTTGCTGGATATGACTACGCTCAAACCGATAAAATCGATTTATTATGTGACTGTCTATGAAGTTCTCCCGCGCCATTAGAAAAGAGGTCTGCCATGCCCAACCTGCCTGAAATCAATACCACCTTTATGCTTGACTTCCTTTCCCGACTGCTGAATACCCCCAGTCCCACCGGCCTGGCCGAACCAGCCGTTGTCCTGACAGAACAAACGCTCAAAGACTTCCCTGCGCTCAAGCTCTTCCATACTCGCAAGGGCGCGCTGCTGGCCACCTGGCCCGGCAAGCGGGACGATGGTCCACGCGCCCTGACTGCCCATGTGGATACGCTGGGCGGCATGATCAAGGAAGTTAAATCCAACGGGCGTCTGAAACTTTCCCAAATCGGCGGTTACGCCTGGAACACCATCGAAGGCGAAGGCTGCACCGTACTCACCCGCTTCGGGCACCCGCTGCGCGGCTCCATCTTGTTGACCAAGGCCTCCAGTCACGTTTTTGGCGCAGAAGTAAACGAAATGAAACGATCTGCGGACAACCTCGAGATTCGGTTGGACGCGCGGACTTCCTCCGAGAAGGAGACTATTGACCTGGGCGTCTGCATTGGCGACTATGTGGCTTTCGACCCACGCGTGGAGGTCAATGCCGGGTTTATCCGTTCGCGTCACCTCGATGATAAGGCCTGTGTCGCCGTGTTGGTGACGGCCGTCAAGGCGCTGGCGGACGCCGGTCTCAGGCCGTCCCGGACCACCAGCCTGCTCATAAGCAATTACGAAGAGGTCGGGCATGGTGCGGCTGCGGGCATCCCGATGGATGTGGAAGAACTGCTGGTGGTGGATATGGCAGCCGTGGGCGAGGGCCAGAACTCGGACGAGTTCCACGCCTCGCTGTGCGTCAAGGATAGCGGCGGACCCTACCACCATGGTCTGTCTGACAGGCTGCGATCGCTGGCGGAAAAACATGCCATCCCCTACAAAGTGGATATCTATCCACACTATGGCTCGGACGGCGAGGCATTTTGGTCCGCCGGCGGGGATGTGGCCGTGGCGCTCATCGGTCCCGGCGTGGACGCCTCGCACAGCTACGAGCGCACCCACACCGAAGCTCTGCTGGCAACCACCCGGTGGGTGCTGGCGTATTTGCTGGAAGAATAAAAGGAAACCATGAACTTCTCTGACTACCAGACCCAATCCCGCAGGACCGCCAATTACCCCTCCATCGGGCACCCGGTTGTCTACCCCACGCTCGGGCTCTCCAGCGAAGCCGGGGAAGTGGCCGGCAAGATCAAGAAAATCTTCCGCGACAAAGGCGGCGTCATCGGCAAAGCCGAACAGGCGGCTCTGAAAGGCGAACTGGGCGACGTGTTGTGGTACCTGGCCCAGGTCTGCACCGAACTCGACCTGTCTCTGGACGATGTCGCCGGGTACAACCTGGAAAAACTGTTTTCCCGCCTGGAACGCGGCAAGATCGGCGGGGACGGGGACAATCGCTAGAAATAAACTCTAATCATTTTCATACAAAATCCGCATCGCTTTTTGGTAGAATCAAACCAGATACTTTTTGTCCAAATGGTAGAACGGGAGATTTTTCCGTTCCACAGGAGATTGTTATGGCTAGCATGGAACGTTTTACCCAGCGTGCCCGGCATGTACTGGCCCTGGCCCATCAGGAAGCGGAACGCGCCCAACAGGGATTTATCGGTACGGAGCATCTGCTGCTGGGATTGTTGGAGGAAGACGGCGGCGTAGCCGGGCGGGTCCTGCGCGAACTCGGTCTGGAGATTGAACGGGTGCGTGAGATGATCCAACGCGTCAGTAGTCCCGGGGAATACGATAGAGGGAAGATCGAACTCGCCCCCGATACGCAGCAGGTCCTGGAATTTGCCATTGATGAAGCCCACAAGATGGGGCATCATTACATCGGCACGGAACATTTACTGCTTGGGCTGGTTCGCTCGGAAGGCGCGGCCATGGAGGTGTTCAAGAAATTGGGTGTGACCCCCGACCAGATTCGCCGCCAGACCCGCCGCGTCCTGCAGGAAAGTACCGGCACCGCTGCAGCCGTACCCGAGACAGCCAAAGCAGGCGGCAAAATGGAAGCCAAAACCCCGCTGGTGGATCAACTGGCTACCGACCTGACCACCCTGGCCGAGGAAGGCAAACTGGACCCGGTCATTGGCCGGCAAACCGAAATCGAGCGGGTTATCCAGATCCTGGCCCGCCGCACCAAGAACAACCCGGCACTGATAGGCGAACCGGGTGTCGGCAAGACTGCCATCGTAGAGGGGCTCGCCCAGCGAATCACGGATGGCGACGTCCCAGCGCCGTTATTAAATAAGCGTGTCCTGAAACTGGACGTGGGCTCGCTGGTAGCCGGTACCATGTACCGCGGCCAGTTCGAGGAGCGGCTTAAACGCGTCATTGACGAGCTCAAGTCCACCAAGTCCATCCTGTTCATTGACGAATTCCACATGCTGGTGGGTGCCGGTTCGGCCGGTTCTGCAGTGGACGCCGCCAACATTCTTAAACCGGCATTGTCGCGCGGTGAATTACAGTGCATCGGTGCCACCACGTTGGATGAATACCGCAAACATATCGAATCCGACGCGGCCCTGGAACGCCGCTTCCAGCCGATCGTTGTGGATGAGCCGACAGTCGAAGAAACCATTGAAATCCTCAAAGGGATCCGCAAGATGTACGAGGAGCACCACCACCTTGTCATCTCGGACGAGGCTCTGGAAGCCGCTGCCCAGCTTTCGGCCCGCTATGTTTCGGACCGATTCCTGCCAGATAAGGCCATCGATCTGATCGACAAGTCCGCTTCCCGCGTAAGAATGTACAAATCCGGGGCGACTGTCTCGGCCAAGGAGATTTACAAGCAGCTCAAGAGCGTGCGTTCCAACCGGGCCCTGGCCCAGGAAGAAGGCAAGCCGGAGGATGTGCTCACCTGGGATGCCCAGGAAGCCGACCTGAACGAACAGCTAAAGCAGATGAAGTCAAGTTGGGAACGCGCCAAAAGCCCGGTTGTCACCGGCGAAGACATCGCCGAAGTGGTCTCCATGTGGACCGGTGTACCGGTCATGCAGATTGCCGAGGCAGAGTCGAAGCGTTTGCTCAAAATGGAAGAGGAACTTGAGAAAGTCATTATCGGACAGAAGGAAGCCATCCAGTCCATCGCCAAGGCGGTACGGCGGGCCCGGGCCGGTCTCAAGGATCCCAAACGCCCCATCGGGTCATTCATGTTCCTCGGCCCCACCGGCGTTGGCAAGACCGAGCTGACCAAGGCCCTCGCCAAGTTCATGTTCGGCAGCGAGGAAGCCCTTATCCAGCTGGACATGTCCGAGTTCATGGAACGCCATACTGCCAGCCGCCTGGTGGGTGCCCCTCCGGGATACATCGGTTATGAGGATGCCGGTCAACTGACCGAAGCCCTGCGACGGCGTCCATATTCCATCGTGGTCTTCGACGAGGTCGAGAAGGCTCACCCCGAAGTCCATAATATGCTGCTGCAAATCATGGAAGAAGGCCACCTCTCCGATGCCAAGGGCCGCAGCGTGGACTTCCGCAACGCCATTATCGTGATGACCACCAACGTCGGTGCGGAAGAGATCAAGAAGCAGACTTCGCTGGGTTTCCAACTCAAGCGCGACGAAAAGACCGAAGAACGTCAATCTTACGAAGAAATGCGCAAAAAGTTAACCGAGTCGCTGAAGAAGGTTTTCCGCCCGGAGTTCATCAACCGTCTGGACAGCGTGATTGTTTTCCGATCGCTTAATAAGGATGACATCCGCCAGATCGTCTCTCTCGAACTGAACAAGGTCACGGAACGCCTGGCCGAACACGCAGTGACGCTGCAAGCCGCCGAAGCCGCGCTAGACTTGTTGGCAGAATCCGGATTCGACGTGGAAATGGGCGCACGACCTCTGCGGCGCATCATCCAGCAAAAAGTCGAGGATCCACTTTCCGATGCCTTGCTGGCTGGCACCTTCTGCGAGGGTTGTACCGTTCTCATTGAGGTCGTAGAAGGCGAAGTAGTGCTAAGGCGTGCCCCGCTGGAGGAAGAAAAAACACCTGAACCGGTCGTGTAGAATATCAATTTTGCAGAGGCGCAGCAATGCTGCGCCTCTGTTCAACTTTTTCTCGGTTTACAATTAATGGAGAATTTATGGGTAAACAATCTGAAATCGCCACTCTGGCTGGTGGTTGCTTCTGGTGCCTGGAGGCCGTCTTCGACGATTTGAAAGGCGTGGAATCGGTTGAGTCGGGTTATTCCGGTGGGCACGTCCATAGCCCGAGCTACGCACAGGTCTGTGATGGGAATACCGGCCATGCAGAAGTCGTCCAGATCACATTCGACCCGCAGGTGATATCCTATAGAGACCTGCTAACCGTGTTCTTCACCGTTCACGACCCGACCACCCTGAACCGCCAGGGCAATGACGCCGGCGCACAGTACCGCTCTGCCATCTTCTATCATAATGAGGAACAGAAGAAAATTGCTGAAGGAGTCATCCAGGAGATCGGTGCGGAAAAAATCTGGGACGACCCGATCGTCACCGAAGTTGCCCCATTCAACCATTTCTACATTGCCGAAGATTATCACCAGGAATACTTCAAGAAGAATCCTTTCCAAGGCTACTGCCGGGTTGTGATAGCTCCCAAAGTGACCAAGTTCCGCCAGCATTTTTCGGATAGACTTAAAAAATAATCGACCTCGTAGCAACGACTTCAGTCGTTGCTATAAAATCATTGGATTACCCCCGAATTTACAGTGGATTCATTCCAGCCCATCGCCTCTGCGCCTGTCTCAACGCCCACCTTCTACGTGGGGCATGTTCCCGTCTATGGGGATGCCATTTTGGCCCCCATGGACGGTTATTCGGATTGGCCGTATCGCTCCCTTTGCAACGCATTGGGTTCAGCCATGAGCTACACCGAATTTGTCCGGGCGGAATTTATCACGCATGCCTTCGATCTTACGTTGCCCAGATTCACTTATGAAGAATCCGAGCGTCCGGTTGTTTTCCAGATCTATGGGGATGAACCGGATGAGATCCTGAAAGCCGCTTTACGAATACAGGACCTTTTCCCCGATATCATCGATATCAATATGGGTTGCCCATCCAAAACCGTAGCCAATCGGGGCGCTGGCGTGGGGCTGATGCGCACGCCTCTAAAAATTGCCCAAATTTTTAACAAGTTGACCACGGCTCTGAAAGTGCCGGTAACCGGGAAAATCCGCCTGGGCTGGGAAGAGCAGCGCAACTACATGTTAATTGCCCGCATCGTGGAAGAGAACGGCGGCGCCGCTATCGTCGTCCACGGGCGGACTAAGGAGCAGGGCTACCACGGACAGGCCGACTGGGATGCCATTGCCGAGGTGAAAGCAGCCGTAAAAATCCCGGTCATCGGAAATGGAGACGTGAAATCACCCGCAGATATTGACCGCATGAAACAGTACACCGGCTGTGAGGCGGTCATGATCGGACGGGCCGCGGTTGGCAACCCGTGGATCTTTTCCCGCATAGAACGGGAGAAGGTAACTCCGGAAATGGTCCATCAAATGGTGTGCCGGCATCTGGAACGGAACGTGAGGTTTTATGGTCCCCATAAAGGATTGATCCTGTTCCGGAAACACGCCATGCAGTATCTAAAACTCCAGCGCCTGCCGCGCCTCGTCCGGACGGAAATCCTATTGCAGGCAACTCCGCAGGATTTCCTGTACCTTCTGGAAAAGAATACCACCAGTTTGATTTAAGAATAGCTTGTAATCAAAAGAGAGAGGGCAGGAAGTTGCTCTGCGCTCTCTGTTGTGAAATCCTTAGCTTTTAGTAAATGATCTTCAACCGGCCTGTCGTGACATCCAGGGGGTAAATATTCAATTCAATGTCCACATAAGCAACATTGCCCACCCAACCGAACACCGTGGGGATGGCGTAAAAATCACCGGAAATATTTTTCAAGGGGATCGTTTGTTTGCTCAAGCTGGCACCTGTAGCCAGGTTGAAAGTCTCCAGGATAAGCTGGTTGGGTTGGGCTTGAAACTGAAAGCCCACCAGGCCTGGTGAGGCCAGTTTCCAGGTCCAGCCCCAACCGGTATCATCAATCAGACCGGCCATTTCATCAGGCGGGTCGATTGGTGAAGAACCCTGTGTGTCCACCTGCCAGACCTGGCTGCCGCTGAGGGCGTCCACACCCCACAACTCGAAGATTTCCGTGCCGCGCCTCCGGCGGGCCCGTACGATCAGATTGTTGCACGCTGCAGCCAGCGGCAAGAACTCGTAGTCCGGATTGCTTAGCAGCACCTTCATGCTCCCGCTGGATTTGTCCACAGCCATCAAGTCATTCCCATTATTAAAATACAGTGTGGTGTCAGTCATCAAGGATCGGAAATTATCCGCCATGAAGTTGAATGCGTTCTGGCTGTCGGCCTCCCAAACGGTTTTTCTACTGGCCAGGTCCAGGCGTTGCACGCACCCATATGCAGTATCATAGACCAGGTAACGGGCATTCCTGGCCGGATTATAGATCAGACCCGAGTCAAAATCACGGGTTCGACGTCTGGTTATTATAATTACAGGCCGGAGTGATGACATTCTGCTATGTCCCTGTTGCAGGGTCGAGAAACAAAAGGCCGTAGTCGTTTTGTCTGTCAGTGATATCCACCACCATAACGAAGTGCCCATTAACCGCAGGGTCCGGTCATATCCCGATAGCGGCTTGCTCCAGACCTGGTGGCCGGTCTCGGCATCGTAAGCGTGGATGGTCTGGTCGACATTGTTCGTTATCACACGCCCGGCCGTTACCAAGATGGCTGTGGCGGCGTAATTCAACTTGTCGGGCATCTGCACCTGCCATGCCAGGCTGCCATCGCTTTTATGATAAGCCAGCAGGTCCGTGGCATTGTCTGCATAGATCAAATCTGTGCCTGGGATAACAGCCTCGGGGTTCCCATCCCCTGGCAGCCTGCCAGAGCAGCTTGCCGGTTCCGGGATCGACCAACCCTATCGAACGGGTGTCTGCATCGGGGTTGTAAAATACTCCGGCAATCTCTGGCGCGGCAACCGTACCGGAAGGCACCAGGATGAGCGGGGTCTCGTGAACATAATGCTTGCCCAATCCACTGCCCGCCATGAATACGATAAAGCCAACCAGGCCGGCAACAAAGAGCAAAACGACCGCCACAATGATGCCCTCTTTCCGACCACCTGAACGCGCCGGCTGGGAAACCACCATGGGTCCATTCAATGCCTGGCAGCCTGTTTCAGGCTGGACCGTCTGGCCAGCCTCGATCTGTTCGATGGCGTACTTGGCGCGTTCCAGGCCGACATCGAAATGCTCCCGGTAGACTTTGATGGCGCCGATTTTATCCCCGGCCTTGAGCAGGCGCTGCACATCTTCCAGAGCCCTGGTCAATTCCTCCGGGGAGCGCATGCCCGGTGCGGAGGCAGCCGCCAGCCGGCCACCCTGCAGGGTTTCAACCACCGCCCTGGCCTCCTGCTCGTCAACGCAATAAGCCTGGCGGTACCGTTCGCTGGCGGCGGCCAGGTTCCCGGCTCCGGCCAACCGCTGGATATCCTGCATAACTCCGGCAGGTCCGGTGGCCTGGCCCGTTTGGGTACCCAGCAGCAAGGAGGTGTTCCCGCAAAATTTGCAACGTGCCACCGACTGGTTCCATCGGCATCCAGCGGCGCGCCGCAGGCGGGGCAATTCAAAGAGGTGGGTTGATTGAGGGTCATAGGACCTCCGGGGTTAAAGGACAGGTAACGGCTTTATTATCCCGCATTTACCCAAATTACCAACCAACCGGAAGAACTATCAATTTCTAATAACTGTCAACCAGCGAGCGCACCCATAGCGCCGACCTGGCTTGTTGGAGCGTCCAACCCTCCGGTAGCTGGCAGGTGACCGTCGCAGCCTGCCCGGCCGGCAGATCGAAGTAGTTGTCTGTGAAGACCACGTCCACTCCATCCAGTTCCAACTCCACAAAGCGCGCCAGGCAGCTTGTTTTTATTTTTATGACCAGATCCTGCCCAGCCTTGGAGACTTCGGTCTCGATCTGCGGCGCCGCCAGTTCCAGGTGCTTGTTGGGGACGAAAGTGGCCAGCTGGCGCGCTAGGAACTTCCCGCCCTTCCAGAGTTCGGCGACAAGCACAACCTCGCGCCGATTCTCCTCCTTAACCTTTCTGTTGCAATCCAGGCTGCGCACCAGCGTCACGGCCAGCGCCGCCGCGGACACATTTTCGATGCCCTGGTCGAGCCGCTTGCCCGCCAGGGTTTCCAGCGACCAGCGCACTTCGCCGGTCCAGTTTTTGGTTGTGTCATTGGTGACGAACATTCGCATCTGGTCGGCCTTGTCTTCCACCGTTAGCAGGATGGGGGCATAGAACTTGCGGGCGGCGTAATGCAGGGCCTTCCAGCGCCCAAAGTAATCGATGCTCGACCAGGAGGCCACCGGCCAGCAGTCGTTCAACTGCCAGATTAATGTGCCACTGACGCGCTCGCGATGGCGGCGCCAATGTTCCACCCCGTAGCGAATGCCTTCGGCTTGCAATAGCATGCTCAAGTAGACCAGGCTCTGGAAATCCTTCGGCATCCGGAAAGTATCCGTCATCTGGCTGACCATCAGGCCGTTGCCTGAACCGGAGCGTTGGTGATGCTCCATGATGTAGGATGTCATATTCTGGTCTTTGGGCTCTGCATAGGTCAGAATGGTCTTGTAGGGCGGCAGGGCCTGGAAGCCAAACTCACTCATGAAGCGCGGGAACTGTTCACGGTAGGCGCTGAACGGTTTGCGCCCGTGCCAGACATCCCAGTAATGCGTATCGCCGCGCTGCTGGCCGTTCGGGTTGGCAAACGGGATCCCGGAGGAGGCAGAACTGGGCCAGTAAGGCCGGTCAGGGTCCTCCGCCGCGACCACATCCGGCAGCAGATGATGGAACATGCGGTCGTAACCGGCTTTCAGGCTCTGGATGGCTGGCTGGTCCGGGTCGTTCCACTTCCAGTCCACCCAGCCCTGCTCCATCTCGTTATTGCCGCACCACAATGCCAGGCTGGCACGGTGCCGCAACCGGCGCACATTCTCCACCGCCTCCACGCGCACGTTCTCTGCAAAGTCCTCATCTTCCGGGTAAATGCCGCAGGCAAATACAAAATCCTGCCAAATCAGCAAGCCGTACCGGTCGCACAGGTCGTAGAAGCGCTCTTCTTCATAAAATCCGCCACCCCACACCCGCAGCATGTTCATATGGGCCGCGGCGGCATCCCCGATCAAGCGTTCCAAATGGGCATCGCCGATGCGGGTCGGGAGGGAATTGGCCGGGATCCAGTCCGCGCCTTTGATGAAGATGGGCACCCCGTTAACCACAAATGTGAAAGACTCACCCCACTGGTCCGGTTCGCGCTGCAGCTCCACGGTTCGCAAGCCCACCTGGAAACTGTGCTGGTCCAGAATGGTCTTCCCGGATTCCAGGCGTACCACCACCTGGTAAAGCGGCTGTCTGCCAAATCCATTCGGCCACCAGAGTTGGGGATTGAGGATTGATGATTGAAGATTGCAGATAGCAGATCCATCGGAAACCTGGTTCGGTGCGGCCTTGACTGTTTGAACATGCCCGTCCGGCGAGGTGACCATCATTGTCACCTGCAGGTCACTGCGGTTCCATTGACTGACCTGGATCTCTGCGTGGATGGTCACTTTGCCGTCAGCATGCAACTGCCGGATATGGACATCCTCGAGCTTCGCCTGGCGGTAGCCTTCCAGGCGGATATCCTTCCAAATACCGATCGGCGGCAGCTTGGGACCCCAGTCCCAACCCCACTGGCAGGGGGCTTTACGCAGATGCGGCCCGCCCGGGATGTCGCCGCCGCCCAGCAAGAGTTTGTCAGCCTGCTTGGCTTTGATATACGGTACCGGGGCGCGGAAGAGGATGCGCAGATCGTTCTGACCGTCTTTCAGGAGGTCGCTCACTTCCCAGGCCCAGCGCCGGAACATGTTATCCGTTTTCCCGAGCAGCCGGCCGTTAAGGGTGACTTCAGCCAGTGTATCCAGGCCGTCGCATACCAGGATGCGGTGCTCTTCCTCAGACAAGGCCGCGTCCATAATAAAACTGCGCCGGTATTCCCAGTCGCTTTCCGCCACCCATTGGACTTTCTTCTCATTATCGGCCACGAACGGGTCAGGGATGCGTCCCAGAGCCAGCAAGTCGCTGTGCACGCCGCCCGGGACAGTCGCCGGAAGCCATTCCCGACTGCCGGATTGGCGGAATTGCCATGTACCACTCAAGGTTTGTTTGAACATATTTTAATCCTAATTATGAATTTGCCTGCATTTTATTGTCAGCAGTTTAAATAAAACAGCAACGCGTTTAATGTTGAAACTGAAGCTGCCAGGCCCAAGTCTTACCGGAAAGCCCTATTGTACCCGGTTGAAAAACTCAAATGGACAGTTGGCCCGGATAGGTACTGTATTTGACCCCGTTCTTTCCGGCGGTTTTCACTGAGTACATTACGTTATCTGCCATTTTTACCATTTCATCGACTGATTTGGGGACATCCTTGAAGGTCACCACACCCATGCTGAATGTTACCATCCAGCCATTTCGCAACATTTCTTCCACCAGGCTGGTGTGGATTTTGTTCAGGGCCGTTCTGGCTGCCTCGCCATCCGTCTCCGGCAGGAGCAAAGCGAATTCATCTCCACCCAGCCGGGCCAACGTACCTTCTTTCCCTACCTGCCGGCGAATGCCATCGGTGACTGCCCGCAGGACTCTGTCGCCGGTACTGTGCCCAAGCTGGTCATTGACGGTTTTGAAGTTGTCCAGGTCGATATAAGCCAGTGTGATGGGATGCCGGTTACGCTGGGAGCGCCTTATCTCGGTCTGGGCCAGTTCGTAGAAATAGCGGACACTGACCGCCCCGGTGACATAGTCGGTGCGGGCCAACTCCAGGTTGAACGTGGAATTTCTTTTCAAAATGGCCGTCAGCCAGGCAACCACCAAATAAAAGCCCAAGTGTAACACCATGTTCGAGACAAAAATCGTTGGATTGGAATACGTCTGTCCGGCAAAATAATTCGCGAGGAACCCTACCAACGTGCTGGCAATGGAGAACACCAATCCCATCTGCCCGCCTGAGAACCAAACCACGATAAAAATTGGTATCAAATAAAAAAGCGAAAGGTTCAGTTCAATACCGCTGAAATAATCGATGACCCCCAAAATAATAACGAGCACGATCCCTACGATCGCCCAGAATAGTTTACTGCGTCTCTCGAAGAAAGCCGCTACGCTCATCATCTGAAGTATAGCATAAGGGATACCTTGCGGAGAGTATAATAACCACATGCCCAAAACCAAAACGCACACCCGTTACGTCTGCCAGCAGTGCGGGCGCGTTTCCGCCGGTTTCATGGGGAAATGCCCTCAGTGCGGCTCGTTCAACAGCATGGTTGAGGAGATCATCGCCGAGGCAACCTCCGGGTCGAAGAGCGCCCCGCGCGGCCTGAGCGGGCGGTCCACCCCGCGCCGCCTGACCGAAGTGAGCGGGGAGTCCGAAGACCGCGTACCCGTCCCGATCGGCGAGTTTGCGCGCGTGCTGGGCGGCGGACTGGTGCCCGGCTCGATTGTGCTGGTGGGCGGCGACCCCGGCATCGGCAAATCCACCCTGCTGCTGCAGATGGCACTCGCCATGGCCTCCCGGCTGCGGGTGCTGTACGTTTCGGGGGAAGAGTCGGAGCGGCAGATCAAAATGCGGGCGGTTCGCCTGGCCCCCGAAGCCAAATTCCCGGCGGACCTGTTCCTGGTCACCGAGACCAGCCTCGACACCATTTTCGAACACATCGCGGCGGTGCAACCCGACCTGGTGATCGTCGATTCCATTCAGACCGTCTACATCCCCGAGATGGACTCGGCGGCTGGGTCGGTCTCGCAGGTGCGCGAGAGCGCCTCGCGATTGCGCGAGCTGGCCAAATCTTCCGGCATATCGGTCTTCGTGATCGGGCATGTCACCAAGGAAGGCACCATCGCCGGGCCGCGCGTGCTGGAACACATCGTGGATACGGTGCTCTATCTAGAAGGCGACCGCTTCCAGGCCTACCGCCTGCTGCGTTCGGTCAAGAATCGCTTCGGGGCCACCGCCGAAGTGGGCGTCTTCGAGATGCTCGAGCACGGCCTGGTCGAAGTGACCAACCCCTCCGAGGCTTTTTTGGCAGAACGGATGGTCAACGCGGCCGGTTCCGCCATTGCCGTCACCATAGAAGGCACCCGCCCGCTACTGGTGGAAGTACAGGGCCTCACCAGCGCGGCCCAGTTCGGCAACGCCCGCCGCACGCCCAACGGCGTGGACTACAACCGCCTGCTAATGATCGCGGCCGTGCTGACCCGGCGCGTCCGGCTGAACCTGGCAGAGGCGGATATCTTTGTCAACGTGGTGGGCGGCTTGAAGATCGACGAGCCGGCGGCCGACCTGGCGATCGCGACGGCGGTGGCTTCCTCCATGCGCGACCTGCCGGTGCGGGCTGACACGGTGCTGATCGGCGAGATCGGCCTAGCCGGGGAACTGCGCATGCCCGGGCAGATGCCTGTGCGCCTGCGCGAGGCCGCCAAGCTGGGCTTTACGACCGCCATCGTCCCCAGGCGTCTGCGGAAGGGCGAACCCTGGCCAACCGATATCGAAGTGGTGGAGGCGCGTGCGGTCCAACAAGCCCTGGAACTGGCGTTTGGCGTGCAGCGTGAACTGCCACAAGGCCGCAAGATGGCGTAAAGCGACTGGGATGACCGGTGATGTCTAGGAAGGCACTCCTAATCAAAGCCGTGTTTTCTCTTTTCAACCATGGTTTCATGAGGTGCAAGCCGGTCCGGTGACCGGTTTGTTCATTTTCACCCCTCCGACTCATCTTTTTTTTAGTTGTAAATGGTAGAATCTACATAAATTTACAATGACATTGTCGGGACGTGTGCACCATTCAGCTTGGTTTGCTGGCAATGGATTGTCCTAAATAAAACAGGAGGCAGCATGCATTACATTCCCTTTCTTTCCACACTGGTAACATTCGTTTTTGCGGCGGCGGTCTTCCGTCGCTTTCTTTCCCGACGCGGCCCCCACCTGTTGATCTGGACCATCGGCCTGTTGTTCTACGGCATCGGCACCCTGGCGGAAGTATGGCTGGCCTTTTCCTTCAACGGAATAATCCTCAAACTGTGGTACCTGAGCGGGGCGATGTTGACCGCCGCCTGGCTGGGCGAGGGTACCATCCACCTGCTGGTGCACAAGTCGGGCGTCGCCTGGACACTGACCGGGGTCCTGGCCGCCGTTTCGCTGCTGGCTGCATACCTGGCCTTGTCCGCGCCGCTGACGGCTGCCGCCTCGTCTTACGAAACGGCCCGGGCGATTTCCTCCCAATATAAGGATATCATGACGCGCGGCGGCCTGACCATCGCCCTGACGATCATCCTGAACTCGTACGGCACGCTTACCCTGGTCGGGGGAGCCATCTATTCGGCCATCATTTTCTTCCGCAAACATATCCTTTTCAACCGCATGATCGGAAATGTCCTGATCGCCATCGGCGGGATCGCCCCGGCCCTGGCGGGTTCCTTCGTCTCCATGGGGCTACCCGACCTGCTCTACCTCTCCGAATTGATCGGCGCTATCCTGATGTATATCGGCTTTATCCAGGCGACCAAAGCGCCCGCTCACGAAGTGGCGCCCGCAACGCCAAGCTAGACTCCTGGCACTCGCTTCAGACTTTCGAAGTTTCCAAAACTTCGGAGGTCTTTTTTTTTGTCACCCTGTATGGGCCTCTGAATAAAGCTGTTTATCACGAATGCAATGAATTTGACGAGTTTTTCGAATAATAATTTATGAAATTCGTGTGATTCGGGTTTGAAATTGTATGGCAGGGAAGTCTTTTTTTACAGGTATAATCTTTTCAGATTGGAGTCAGCCATGACCATTCTCGATTTTCCCATCCTTTCCCGCATCCGCCGCAACCACGGGCTGGAACATGCCACCATCACCCTGCTCTCCCAGCGCTTCCCGTACCGCCGCCTGGCCGGATATTCGTTCCCCGGCGGGTTCTTCCTGCTGGGGGATGTGCCCACCGAGCACGTGCGCGAGGTGGTCGCCCAGGCGCTCTCCTGCATGAATAACGGTGAACGCTACCTGGCCGTTCATCCCAACTGCGGGACCAACTTGGCCGTCTCGGGCATCCTGGCCGGACTGCTGGCCTGGCTGGGCATGTCCGGGGCGAAGTCGAAACGGGACCAGTTTGCACGCCTGCCGCTGGTAATCAGCCTGGCAACAATGGGGGTCATCCTGAGCGTGCCGCTTGGCCCGCTAGTCCAGGAACACATCACCACCTCCGGTGACCCGCAGGGGCTGTCGATCGTGGACATCTTCCCGATCCGCTTCGGGCGGTTTTCGCTGCACCGCGTCATCACGCGAGGATAATGCCAGAGACCCCCTCGATCCTCATCCTGCATGGCAGCGACGAGTTCGCCATTGCCGCCCACATCGCCCGGCTGTGCGCCGGCCTGGGCGAGCCTGCCACGGCGGAGATGAATATTGCCCGCTTCGACGGGCGCAGCGGTCTGGATTTCGAATGGTTTAACACATCCGTCAACGCGGTGCCTTTCCTGGCCACGCACCGGGTGGTGGTGCTGACGCATCCGAGTGCAGCTTTTCCGGCCGCTCCGGCCCGCAAGAAATCCATCCAACCACCGGACGAGGCCCAACCGGAGGCGCCTGTTCCCCCCAGCATAGCCCGAAAAAAATTCCTCGAATTACTGGATAAGGCCCAACCAAGCACAACCATTGTCCTGACAGAGTATGAGGAACTCAAGCGCGACCACTGGCTTCTGAAATGGGCTACGCTGACCGGTCCCCGTGCCGGGGTGCATGTCTACAACATGCCCAAGCACTGGGAGATGCCGCGCTGGATCGAAGCCGAGGCGAAAAAGCAGGGCGGGAAGATCGACCCGGACGCGGCCGCCCACCTGGCCGGGATGGTGGGGGAAGACACCCGCATCGCCGCCCAGGAATTGACCAAGCTGTTGACCTATGTCAATTTTGAGCGGCCCATCCGCCTGCTGGACGTGGAGAAGGTCAGCATCGTCAGCGCCCAGGGCAGCGTTTTCGAAATGGTCGACGCGCTCGGCCAAAAGGATGGAAAAAAAGCCCAGCGCATCCTGCACCAGTTGCTGGAAGACGAGGACGCCTTCGAATTATGGGGCATGGTCATCCGTCAGTTCCGGCTGCTGCTGCAGGCGCGTGAAATGCTGGATGAACACACCACTACCCTGGATATACAGAATGCGCTGGGATTGCGCGATTTTGTGGCGCAGAAGGTCTATAACCAAGCCGGGCGCTTTTCCATGCCCATGCTCGAGTCCATTTATCATAAATTGCTGGAGATGGACGAGGCAGCCAAGACCAGCCAGATGCCGCTCGACCTGGCACTGGATACGCTGGTCGTGGAGTTGATGCAAAAGTAGTCATTTTGACCCCTTCCACCATTGCCTGCCGAATCAACACATCCGCGAAGAATTACAACCTCATAAGACTGTGCAGGATAAATAATCCCAAACAATGCGACTTTACCGGAAAAATAGGATATTGTCTTTAAGAATTCCGGTTTTGAGGATTAAAATTTTTTATTCCATCCAAAAAAAAGAAGGTTACCCCTGCCATAACAACCAGCAAGGGGATAAGACTGAACCAGGAACGCAGGCCTAGAAGTTGATTACCCAGATTCTGGCCAAAATCACCTTTTAGAAGCAGCTTCAAACAATAGCCATAGATATTCGTGTATTCGAAAAAGCCCAGCTTACTGATATTCATTATCCAACTATTGTTCGGAACCTGAACTATGCTGGCGGCGGCGATAAGCATCTGCCCAATCGAGACCAGGCCAAGGACCAATAATGGCCAGGTGAGTCGCCTGGGAACGAAAATTAAGAGAATACTAAAATATGGCAGTATCGGGATGATATTGCGTACGCCTAAAGCAGATCCACCATACCACTTATAATATCCCGACATGATGATCATATACGAAACGATAATCCATAATGCCAGGAATGCTTCAACGCGATATCGTCGTTTCAAGAACATAAAAACTGCTCCTGCAATGAAAAAAAGCAATGCAGGCGACTGCCAAAATAATCCCATGGCTGGTTGGAATGTCATGTAATAAAGCACAAGCAGACTGGGCCAACCGATACCCATTAATCCCTGTGCCATACCCGAATAATAAATCGGGTTACTTTCATGGGCATATCCAATAGACAGGAAATTACCAAAGCACAGCTTGTTGTATCCCAGCAGGATTAATGCCGGAATGGCCCCACCTAAAATCGGCAAGATAATTGAGCGAAAATGGTGGAAATTATGATTTCTCCAAATTGCATAAATGTAATAGCATACCAAAGCGATGATAATTAATGCGGTTGGGAACTCGCTAATAAATGCCCAACCCAGGAGCAAACCTATCAGGAATGAATACCAGTTCTTCCAAATCTCCGGCTTCTCTTTAAGAAAGAAAATTAAAAAGAAGGCGCCAAAGAGCAGGGATGAAGAAAATTGATGACTGAAGAAAGTGATCGTGTATGGGAAATACATCGTCCCTAAAGTGGTTATCATAGTGACCAAATAGGCCTGGAAACGACTCCTGGATAAATATAAGCACAGAATGTACATGAGGCTTCCAGCTAAGGCCGAAGGAACTCCAAGCACCAAGAAAGTCAATAACTGTTCCGCAGTGGTCTGACCAACATGATTGAAAATCAACTTTGTCCAATACAATGGAAAGTAAATGATAGCGCCTACCAATGCTGGACCGGGAGCTTTATCTGAATAATAATGACCGTTGAAAAAAGCTTTATCACCGGTAGTGGTATCACCCTGGTGTTGGAAGGTATCAATCGTTAAACGCCCTCTCGAACAATGGCAAATATCAGATCCATCCGGGAATTTCCATTCCACCCACCAATTTGATAAAAATAACCAAAGGTAAAAGCAAGCAGGAAAAATACGATCAGCGCATCTTTTCGATAAAGTATAGACATGACTTTTTTATTCCTCATTTTGCTGCAGCCCAAAGGAAAAAGTATTATACACACAAACTCTTTTGAGATGTTACTCAGTACTGTTAGGAAGGTGTTCCATGCCAAAAGGGCCTCGCCCTTCAACAAAGAAGAAAAGTGGAGGGTTTAAGTTGTTTCCGGTTCAGGGTGGGAATGTTTCAGCGGGAAGGGCCCAGCCGGCTGGGCGTGTGCCCGGCCAGGCTCTCGGGCGCGATCGGTAGGGCGTGCGCCCGTACGCCGGTCGCCTGGCAGACTGCATTTGCGATCGCCGGGGCGGTGGGGACCACGCTGACCTCTCCAATCCCCCTGGCGCCAAAGGGACCGCTCGCCTCCGGGGTTTCCAGGATGATGGTCTCCAGGTCCGGCGGCATGTCCCGGGCAGTTGGAAGGAGGTACTCTGAAAATCGGTCGATCCAGTTGCCGTCTGCCTTGAGGCGCATGTCTTCGAAGAGCGCGTACCCGAGACCCATCGAGACGCCTCCCTCGATCTGACCTTCCACCTCGCACCGGTTGATCGCCCGTCCGACGTCATGAATGGCGACAAAATGGGTTACATGGACACTGCCCAGTTCCGGATCGACCTCCACCCGGGCCACCTGGCAGCCGAAGCAGAACATGATGTGCGGCATTCCGATGGGCAGGTGCTGCGGCGTCCGGCTCTCGGGATAGGGAAAGCGAAACGTTGCTTCACCGACCATTTCAAAACCATTTTCGGCGGCGCGGCCGATGATCTCTTCCGCTGCGACCCTGCCCCCCTGCGATGTCATGATGGCCCCGTTTCGATAGGTGAGCTGTTGAGGCGGCAGGCCCAGCAGGCTGGCGGCCTGTTCCATGAGCTGCGCTTTCAGTTTTTCCGCCGCCAGCAGCAGCGCATTCCCGGCCAAATAGGTCATGCGTGAAGCACACACCACGTTCCCATTCGGGCTGGTGGCGGTGTCGAGCGCGACCGCCCTGACCCGGTCATAGGGCAGCTCCAGCGCTTCGGCGGCGATCTGCTCGGAGGCTACAACCAATCCCTGCCCCAGGTCGGGAGAACCAAGCTGGAGTTTGACAAAGCCATCGGGCTGCCAGACCAGGCGTTGGGTGGATTCATCCACGACCTTGGCCCCCAGGCCCATGCTCTGCATCCCAAGCGCCATCCCGACGCCGCTTAACATGCCCGGAGAAGGCTCGATTGCCATCAGTCGTTTCCGGGCCGCTTCGGCATGTTGGAGGAGCACAGGCAGGCTGGCAGAGGTTTCGTCGATCACCACGCCGGTGAACAGCCGGTCTCCCGGTATGAGCATATTCTTCCGGCGCAGCTCGAGCGGGTCCATCCCCAGTTTCGCCGCCAGCATGTCGATCATGCTCTCGATCGCGAAATGGGCTTGCGGGCTACCGAAACCGCGCATTGCCCCGCTGATGGGACTGTTGGTATAAACCACCTGCGTCCTCAAACGCACGTTCGGAATCTGATAGGAGCCTGCCATCATCTCAGTGAGCAGGCTTCCGACCGCCGGGCCGTAGGAGGCGTAAGCCCCGGTATCCAGGTACGCCTGCGCGTCCAGGGCAACCAGCCTGCCATCTTTCTGCGCGCCCAGCCGGTAATGAAACTTCACCGGGTGACGCTTTGGATGGGCCAGAAAAGATTCCTGGCGGTTATTGATCAGGCGCACCACTCCTTTTATCGCCCAGGCTCCCAGCGCAGCCAGGATCGCCAGGCTGGAATCTTCCTTGCCCCCGAACGCCCCGCCGATGAAGGCGGATTTCACCTGAACTTGCTCAGGAGGCAGCCCCAATACGGAGGCGATCTGGGCCTGGTCGAGAAATGGGTGTTGGGAGCTCACCCACACCGTGACGCTCCCCTGCTCGTTCCAGCGGGCTGCCGCATTTTCCGTTTCCAGGTAGGCCGGGGCGACGCGCGGCGTTGAAAAGGTTTCTTCCAGGATGACCTGCGCCTGCCCGAAGCCGGCTTCAATATTCCCGTCATCAATATCGAAAGAGGCAAGCACATTCCCTTCCGCATGCACCCTGGGGGCGCCCGGAGAAGCGGCTTCCTGGGGGTCAAAGACCGCTTCCAGCACTTCATAATCCACCCGGACCAATTCCGCGGCGAGCAGGGCGGCTGAGCGGGTCTGGGCGATCACGTAAGCGACCGGTTCGCCCATGTGCCGTACGATCTGCGATGCAAGCACGGGCTGGTCCAGCACCCCCAAATAGCCAAACAACTTGTTACCGGGGATATCCACGGCGGTCAGGACCATTAATACACCCGGTGTCTTTTCAGCCGCTTCTTTTTCAATCCGGATGATCCTGGCATGGTGATGGGGCGAACGGATCAATACACCCTGTGTTTCCCCTGGAATCGCCACATCCGGGGTAAATCGGGCAGCGCCAGTGACCTTATCCCAGGCATCCTTTCGTATTTCCGGCCTGCCAATGGTTTTCATCGGATCAGGCATGTCGTGGCGACCTTTTCTTCATGGCGAATTCTGGACAATGACATATCATATAGGGAGAATCTGGTTTGACGGCTGGGTTCACCTGCAGCATGCGGGAGTAGACCAATTATGGATCAAGGCCAGCTTGTTCATTAGCCTGGCAATTATCGCACTATATTTTCCTTACCGCAATATCATCATCTTATATGACAGACCTGCCTCCCGGTCGTCCCTGCCCTGTCCAAAGAGGTGTATTGCAAAGAGCCTACCATTCGGCGCGCTCGCCCAGAGGCCGAATATGCTGATCATGGAGTTGGTGCAAAAGGTAATTTCCGCGTTTATCCCTACACAAGATACAGGCAACTCTCTTTTCCCCCTCCGCCTTCTGGGGGATGATAAATTATGGATAATTTTGGGATGATTTGGTAAAATGTCGTATTCCACCTGTTAAGAAAACATCGTTATTTTGGAGATGAATCATGGATACACCTTTAATCCCCGAATACTTGATGGAGTATCTGGACGGCCTGGTGCCGCCGCGGCCGGCGGAAATGCAGGCTATGGAAGCCTACGCTCAGAAAACCGATTTCCCAATCATCGGACCTGCTTCCGGCAACCTGTGTTACCAGGTGGCGCGCATGATCGGCGCCAGGCGCGTCTTCGAGCTGGGTTCCGGCTACGGCTACTCCACCGCCTGGTTTGCCAAGGCCGTCAGTGAGAACGGCGGCGGGGAGGTCTTTCACGTGGTCTGGGATGAGCAGCTATCGCAGCAGGCCCACCGGCATCTGGCAGTGCTGGGGTACGCGGACATGATCCGCTACCATATCGGTGAGGCGGTCCAGACCCTGCGGGAAACCCCCGGGCCGTTCGACCTGATCTTCAACGACATTGACAAGGAAGGCTACGCAGCTTCCCTGCCGGTCATCGCCGAAAAGCTGCGCCCAGGCGGGGTGCTGATCGTAGACAACATGCTCTGGCACGGACGGATCTTCGAGGCCGGGGACAAAAGCCCGGCGACCGGGAGTGTCCATAAGTTAACGGAGCTGCTCACCCGCAGCCCGGATTGGATCGTCACGCTGGTGCCGGTGCGGGACGGGTTGATGGTGGCATATAAAAGTAAGGCGACCCGTTTCTGCTGAAAAAGAAAGTAAACACGATCTCGCGGTGCTCTTTCGCGGGACAGGCGGCCACCAAGAAGCTCTACGGAACACAAAGGAATAGATTTAGTACATTCATGTCCCTCGTGTCCTTTGTGGTAAATCTTTTTTTCCAACTTTCAGGATGCTGCAATGCGGGGGTGATATTCCTGTTCCAGACCAGCACCAAATAATTGTCGATCCTGTAGGTATCATCCGGCTCGATGAAGGTCTTGATGGCGACGTCGGCGGAGATGTTGAATGAATTTCCCCGATCATATGCCAGGAAAGTGGCTTTTGAAGCAAACCAATCGTTTTCGGCAAGCCAATGGAAGGGCTGGATGTAATCATTGTTGGGGGAGATGACCGGCCGGATGGTAACCAACTCCTGCGTATGGACCGTGGTGAGGGAGGCCAGCCAGTCGGGGCCATAGCCGTTTTGCAGGTGATGGTCGACCAGGAATGTGTCCAGATCCGCCACGGGCAAAGCCGTCCTCGACCTGGCCAGCTTGGGAATCACCGAGGTGCCGATCACCACACAGACAAGAATCACCAGCAGCGGTTTGAGACGATACCAATTCAGATCGACCAGGTAATCCGTGATCAGGATGATCCCAAACATCAGGTATGGCATCAGGTAACGAACCGTCGAGCGGTCCGGCGCTGGCATGCAATGGCAACAGAAAATCAGGGTGGACCTAACGCCTATAAAAAATTCGGAGGCCGCCAACCATGGAGGCCTCCGAATATGGAATGAGCATCAAGCAATGACGGGATGCAATCCTGCCCTACCATTATGACCTGATATTGCTTCTCCCCTATTGGAGCCCTAATGACATCGAGGGAATGAAAATTGCGCGATGAGATTGCTTCGCTCGCCGAATTGCGCTCGCTCGCAATGACAGAGTGGCATTTACAGGCCGGCGGCTTTGCGCAAGGTCGGGGCTTTATCGGTATTTTCCCATGGGAACTGCACATCGTCGCGGCCGAAGTGGCCGTACGCGGCGGTCTTGCGGTAGATGGGGCGGCGCAGGTCCAGGTCACGGATGATGGCGCCCGGGCGCAGGTCGAAGTGCTCGAGTATGAGCTGGCCGATCTTCTCATCGGCGATCTTGCCGGTATCGAAGGTCTCGACGTTTACAGAAAGGGGGTGCGCCACGCCGATGGCATAGGCCACCTGGATCTCACAGCGATCCGCCAGCCCGGCGGCCACCACGTTCTTGGCAGCCCAGCGGGCGGCATAGGCAGCCGAACGGTCGACCTTGGTGGGATCCTTGCCTGAGAAAGCGCCGCCGCCATGCCGTCCCATGCCGCCATAGGTGTCGACGATAATCTTGCGGCCGGTGACGCCCGCGTCACCCATGGGACCGCCTATGACGAAGCGACCGGTGGGGTTGACATACACCTTCAAAGCCTTATCGGACATCTCTGCGGGAAGGCTGGGCATGATGACATGCTCCATGATGCCTTCCTCGATATCGGCATGCGAAACATCCGGGGAATGCTGGGTGCTGATGAGGACGGTGTCAATGCGCTTGGGTTTACCGTAGGCGTATTCGACGGTAACCTGTGCCTTGCCATCCGGGCGCAGCCAGGGCAAGACTCCGCTCTTGCGCACCTCGGCCAGCCTGCGGGTCAACTTGTGAGCCAGGTAGATGGGCATGGGCATCAGTTGGGCGGTCTCGTTGCAGGCATAACCGAACATCATGCCCTGGTCGCCTGCGCCGATCAGGTCGATCTGGTCCTGGTCGCCTTCCTTGGCCTCGAAGGATTTGCTGACGCCCATGTCGATATCCGGGCTCTGGCTGGCAATGGCCGAGAGAACGCCGCAGGTGTTGCCGTCGAAGCCTTTATCGCTGCTGTCATAGCCGATCTCTTTGACCACCCGGCGGACCAGCTCGTCAAAGTTGACGAAGGCGTTGGTGGTGATCTCGCCGAGCAGCATCACAAAGCCGGTCTTGGTGGCAACTTCGCAGGCCACCCGGCTCATGGGATCCTGTTCAAAACAGGCATCCAGGACGGAGTCGGCGATCTGGTCGCATATTTTGTCAGGATGGCCTTCGGTGACCGACTCGGAGGTAAAAAGTAATTTGGGAGAAGAACTAAAAGTGGTTGGCATTGGTACCCTTTCTTAATTATAAAATTGCCCTTTCCTGGTGAAAGGGCAATTGCACGGAGTGCACGGCTGCCCTCTCATCTTCCAGAATGTGGGCGACCATCCAGGTCGCTTCACCTGCCGGATTTGGCACCGTGTTCGGCTTATTCGCCGACCGGTTGTCGAGGCATCATAGGGCCGGTCCCTCCGCCTCTCTGGATAAGAGTGCCGATCAGGGCTGTTTAATTGTTTTTGCATGATACCACAGGTCATAAGGTGAAGCAAGTGGCTTTCCAGGAATTACCGGGAAAAGGAAGAATGAGAAGAACCAAGCAACTGGGCAAAACTTAAAGCAGTGCTACAATAAGGGTGAGAGGAGATGCCATGCCAATGAATCCTTTTTCCCGAAAATATTTCAAGTTTTTTGCCATAGCATTTTTACTCGTTCTTGCCGGGGTTTCCTGCCAGGGTTCCTCTCCGGCAGCCACACCCGTGCAGACCGTGGTGGTGCTGCAGCAGGTGGTAACAAAGATTGTCACCCAGATCGTCTATGTTCCCGTAACCGTCACGCCGACCCAAACGCCATACCTTTCCAATACACCAGCGGCAACCGCCACCTTAACGCCCGCCGCGACCATCACTCCGCCGACCGCCACGATCACCCCCCGGCCGCCCAGTGTGACCGTGCTTGTGAACACCCGATGCCTGTTCGGCCCCGATCCGGCTTATATCGGCAGGTACAACATCCTGGCGAACAGTACGCAAATTGCAATCGGGCGCAACCCGGATACCAGCTGGCTGCTCGTCCAGGGAGCCGATCATAAGTATCCCTGCTGGGTGAAGGCCGGGCTGGTGAAACTGGTGACGGGGAACTTCACCGACCCGCCGGTCATCACTCCGGATCTGACCCCGTATACCAATCTCTATCCCGCCCCGGTCGTCAGCGCGGCACGGACGGGCAACGATGTAACGATTTTCTGGCTGCCGGTGCCGATGACCGAGCAGGATTACAACGGCTACCTGATCGAAGCCTGGGTATGCCAGAGCGGACAGCAGGTATTCGTACCGATGAGCTACGTCACATCATACGACAAGAACAGTAAAATGATGGCCATGAAAGTGACGGACGAATCCGGCTGTTCCGCGCCTTCCACTGCCCGCATTTACTCCGTCACCACCAATGCCTATTCATCCCCAAGAAGCGTGCCCGTCTGGCCGGCTGTAGTGACACCCACACCCATACTAACAGCCACTCCTTGAGAGAGCCTGAGAAAGGTCAAATACAAATTGCATGCGCACTTACGCCGAATTTGTTCAGAAATACCCGGCTTACGATAAAACCCACGACCTGGACGAGCTGCGCGAGAACGATTATGCCCGGCTGGACCGGCTCGGCCAGATCTACCTGGATTACACCGGCGGTGGGGTGTACGCCGAGAGCCAGGTGAGAGCCCATCAAAAGATCCTGGCCGAAAACGTCTTCGGCAACCCGCACTCCTCCAACCCAACTTCACAGGCGGCCACACGGCTGGTTGAAAGCACGCGTGAAAACATCCTGGATTTCTTTCGAGCAGATCCGGCCGATTATACCGTCATCTTTACCTTGAATGCCAGCGGCGCGTTAAAACTGGTAGGAGAATCCTATCCCTTTGAAGCAGGTTCGCATTACCTGCTGACCTTTGACAACCACAACTCGGTCAATGGAATCCGGGAATATGCCCATGCCAAGGGCGCCGAGGTGACCTACGTGCCGGTGGCGCTGCCGGATATGCGCGTGGATGCGGACTCGCTCTCAACCTCCCTGGAGATGGGGAAATCCGGCAAGAACAACCTGTTCGCCTACCCGGCCCAATCCAATTTCTCTTCCGTAATGCACCCGCTGGAGTGGATCGAGCGTGCTCATGCACAAGGCTGGGATGTGCTGCTGGATGCGGCCGCCTTCGCACCCACCAACCAACTGGACCTTTCCCAGTACAAGCCGGATTTCGTACCGATCTCATTCTATAAAATATTCGGCTATCCGACCGGGGTCGGGGCGCTGTTGGCCCGGCGGGAGGTGCTGAAAAAGCTGCACCGTCCCTGGTTCGCCGGTGGAACGATCACGGTTGCCTCGGTGCAGGGCGACAAGTATTACCTGGCCGAAGCGCCAGCGGCCTTTGAGGACGGCACGTTGGATTACCTTAACATCCCGGCGGTGGAGATCGGCTTGAAGCATATCCGGTCGATCGGTTACGAAACCATCCATGCGCGGATCCACTGCCTGACCGGCTGGCTGCTGGAAAGCCTAGCAGAGATGATACATCCCACGGGGGTTCCGCTGGCGCGGGTATACGGACCGCTGGATACCTTCAAGCGAGGGGGCGCTGTTACCGTAAATTTCTTCGACAAGAACGGCCAGCCGATCGACCACCGGTCTATCGAGGCAAAGGCGAACCAGGCCAATATCTCGCTGCGGACCGGCTGTTTCTGCAACCCGGGGGCGGGCGAGATTGCCCTGGGCATCTCCAGAATGGAGTTGGCGGCCTGTTTCACGAGCCCCGGCCACGACCAACGGCTCAGCCTGGATGATTTCCGCCTGTGCATTGACGGCAAATCTTCGGGGGCCGTGCGCATTTCGACGGGGTTGGTTTCCAATTTCGAGGATGTGCAGGGCTTCCTGAAATTTGCAGAAGGCCTGCTTAATTAAAATGTCCATCCCCACCCGTGCGCAAATCAAACCTGGATATCGGGTGCGGATACTCTTGAAGCAAGACCAGCCGACCGGCAAGCTTACTGAAGGGATTGTTAGAGACATCCTGACCAGTTCAGCCACTCACCCGCACGGCATCAAAGTGCGCCTGAGGAGCGGGGAAGTGGGGCGGGTGAAAGAGGTGGTCCTATAAAAATCCGCTCGATCACGTATTTCTGCAATCCAGGCTGGCCATTCGAGGATTCGAAAATCGAGCAGGCCGGGAAATTTCTGGCGGAGGCCAAGGCCGCCTTCGAGGCGTCCGGCTGCCAGGTCCAGTCGACCCGGCTGGCAACGGTAGCGTTCCCGCAGATCCTGGGAGTTGAACGAATTGCCGAAACACCCAGGCTGGCAGAACGCGTGGCAGCGGCCATCCAGGCGGCAGGGATCGCCTATGCGGCCTTGGGACCGGCCCAACCGGAAATCCCGGCCAGTTTCAGGGTCATCCCCGAGGCAATTGCCTCGGCAGAGAGCATCTTCCTCTCCGGCGTGATGGCGGAGGTAAGGTCTGGAGTTTCCATGGACGCCGTGCAGGCCTGCGCGGAAGTCATCGTGGAATGCTCCAGAATTTCCCCCAACGGGTTCGCCAACCTGCGCTTTGCAGCCCTGGCAAACGTCAATGCAGGATCGCCGTTCTTCCCGGCGGCCTACCACGACCGGGAGGAACCGGTGTTTGCCATCGCAACGGAAGCGGCCGACCTGGCGGTATCTGCTTTTAGCAACGCCCGGACGGTCAGCGAGGGCTCGTCGGCCCTGGCGGCTGAAATCGAAAAACACGCCGGGGAACTGGCCATGACCGGAGAAGCACTCAGCCGTCGATTTTCGATCACGTTCGGGGGGATCGATTTCTCCCTGGCACCTTTCCCGTCGGAAACCGTGTCGATCGGTGCAGCCATGGAACGGATGGGCGTGCCCGTCGCCGGGCTGCATGGTTCGCTGGCCACGGCCGCAATCCTGACGGAAACCATCGAACGGGCGCGCTTCCCGAGAACCGGCTTCAGTGGATTGCTGCTGCCGGTTCTGGAGGATGCGGTTCTGGCCGGGCGAGCGGCCGAGGGCACTCTGACGGTCAAAGATCTGCTGCTGTATTCGGCCGTATGCGGAACCGGCCTGGACACCGTGCCGCTGCCGGGAGATACCAGCGCCGGTCAAATCGCGGCAGTGTTGCTTGATCTCTCCACCCTGGCGCTACGCCTGGACAAACCCCTGACAGCCCGGCTCATGCCGATTCCCGGTAAAGAAGCCGGGGACCCCACCAACTTTAATTTCGATTACTTTGCCAACAGCCGGGTGATGGAGCTGGAGGCGAAGTCCTTGAAAGGTCCATTTGCGGAAACAAGCGTGTTCAATCTGGCTCCCCGGCGCTCCCATTGAATATGTCCGCGTAAATCGATGGGAAGCATGGGAAAAATGGGGAGGTTGGGCAGTGTTGGCAGTATAATCAACCAGTATGAAAATTTTTAATAACAAGCATATCCTGCTCGGAGTCACCGGTTCGATCGCCGGTTACAAGGCCGTCGAACTGGCTTCCAAATTGACCCAGGCGGGCGCTCAGGTGGATGTCATCCTGACCGGTAGCGCCGAGAAATTCGTCACGCCGCTGACGTTCCAGTCCGTGACCGGACGCAAGGCATTTACCGATGCCGATCTATGGGGCGGGCAGGCACATGTCCTGCATGTAGGGCTCGCTCTAAACGCCGACCTGCTGGTCATAGCGCCCTGCACGGCCAATACGCTGGGAAAATTGGCGCACGGTATCGCCGATAACCTTCTCACCATCACTGCGCTGGCGGCGCGTTGCCCGCTGCTGGTGGCGCCAGCCATGGATGTGGGCATCTATGACAATGCAGCCACGCAGGAAAATATCCAAATATTAACCGGGCGCGGTGTGTATTTCGCCGGGCCGGATGAAGGGCGCATGGCCTCCGGGCTGATTGGAAAAGGACGCCTGGTGGAACCGGCTGAACTGCTCGGCCATATCCGGTTTGTGCTCGGCAGGCAGGGTCCGCTTTCCAGGAAAAAGATCGTCGTTACCGCGGGTGGGACGCAGGAGCCGCTCGACCCGGTGCGGATGTTAACAAACAAATCTTCCGGCAAACAGGGACACGCCCTGGCCCAGGCCGCCATCGACGCGGGCGGTTCCGTAGTACTGGTGAGTCCACAGACGGTATCAGCCCCACCGGTGGGGGCGCGGCATATCCCCGCCAGCACGGCACAGGAAATGCTGGAGAGCGTGCTGGCTGAATCTGAAGGGGCGGATGGGCTCATCATGGCCGCGGCGGTAGCTGATTTCCGTCCGAAACGGGTTGCAGAACACAAGCTCAAGAAACAGGATGGAATTCCACAGCTCGACCTGGAGGCCGCACCGGATATCCTTGCGGCCGTGGCGGAAATGGGTGCACGCAGACCACGCGTGGTCATCGGGTTTGCCGCAGAAAGCCGGGACCTTCTTGAGAATGCCGCGGCCAAGTTAAAGTCCAAGAAGCTGGACATGATCGTTGCCAACGATATTTCCATCCCGGATTCCGGCTTTGGCTCGGATTCCAACCGTGTCACACTGCTGTTTTCAGATGAAAAGGCAAGACCCCTGCCATTGATGGGTAAAGATGAAGTGGCAGAGACCATAATCGCTCATTTGGCGATGTTCCTGGAGACCAAATGACAAAAGTGCTGGTAATTTCCGATGTACATGCCAACCTGACCGCCCTGGAAGCCGTCCTGGCAGACGCCGGAAAAGTAAACGAGGTTTGGTGCCTGGGCGACATTGCCGGTTACGGCCCGGATCCCAACGAGTGCATCGAGCGCATCCAGGCGCTACCAAAATTGACCTGCATGATGGGCAACCACGATTATGGCATCATCGGCAACATGGTGCTGGAGACATTCAATTTGGACGCCAAAAAGGCATTGCTCTGGCAGCGCGATATATTAACGGAGGCCAGCAAGAAATTTCTTCAATCGCTTTCCCAAGAACCAAAACCGCTGAGGAATGTTTCGCTGGTGCATGGTAGCCCGCGCGATCCAATCTGGGAATACGTCATGAACACGATGGTGGCGCGAATAAACCTGGCATATTTTGAAACGCTGTGGTGCTTCGTGGGACATTCCCACTTCCAGGCAGTTTTCCAATACAATGGAGCAACCGACGAGGTTTCCATCCAGGTGCCAAAGTCGGCGGAACGATATGAAATGAGAGAACGCGCCATCTTAAATCCCGGCTCGGTTGGCCAGCCGCGCGACCGGGATCCGCGGGCAGCCTACGCAATTTTCCACCCCAAAGAAAAGGTGTGGGAACCGCGCCGGGTGGAGTACGACATCCCTGCGGTACAGCAGCGTATTCTGGATGCCGGTCTGCCGCCCCGGCATGCAGAGCGGCTGGCCGGCGGCTGGTAGAGGGTCATTTCCCTTATTGCAGATGGAGTTTTTTTTAACCAGGGAGGAACTTTCGGCGGCATCAAAGCGTCTAGGATGCAAACCAATCCTTTTGCTGCCGTTCAGGAGAAGATGCCATGAAAACTAAATTCGCTGTTCTGTTTGTTGTTTTAACCGTGATACTTTCGGCTTGCGGGCAAGCTGCCAAAGCTCCTGCAGCCCCGGCTCCCTCGGTTGCCCAGGCACCTGCCATGAGTCCTTATGGGACGAACGGTAGCACGAGCGAGCAGGCGATTGCCGCGCCGGCTGGTGGAGGAAACGCCTCTGGCTTGGCCAAAGTTACCGACAGCACCGCGGCAGCCCAGGCCAGACTCATCACCATGAACGTGGACTTGAGCATCGTCGTTGCCGACCCTCAGAAGAAGAGCGATGCCATCTACCAGATGGCCAAAAGCCTGGGGGGCTACCTGGTCTCCGAGAATATGTCCCAGGTCTACACCCCCAGTGGGACGAATGTGCCCCAGGGAACCATTTCGATCCGTGTTCCGGCGGACAAGCTGGACACCGCCCTCAGCCAGATCGAAGCGGGAGTGGTGCAAGTGCAGAGTGTCAACCGCTCCGGCCAGGATGTGACCTCCCAATACGTGGACCTGCAAAGCCAATTGACCAACCTGCAGAAAGCCGAGCAGGACCTGCAGGCCATCATGGATCAAGCACAAAACAACCCGGGCAACGACAGCACCACCAAGACCCAGGATGTTCTGAATGTCTACAATCAAATCGTTGCCATACGAGGGCAGATCGAGCAGATCCAGGGACAGATGAAGTATATTGATGAGACCACATCGACCGCATCCATAAACGTAACCCTGATCGCCGAGGAAACCATCAAACCGATCACCATCGGTAGTTGGAAACCTCAAGGTGTGGCACGCGACGCCATCCAGGCACTGGTCAAATTCCTGCAAGGGTTCGTGAATTTCATCATTTACCTGGTGCTGCTCGTGCTTCCCATCCTGATCGTCGTCTTTGGCCCGATCGCACTGATCATCTGGGGCATCGTTGCTCTGGTCAGGCGGCGCAAGGCCAGAAAAGCCGCCCAAACGAAATAATTTTACAAGCCATAATTAGGTGCAATTGGCTGGGCGCAGCTCTCGAAGAGTCTGCGCCCATTTTTATTTCCGCTGAAAGAGCCAACTCCCTGCTATCTCCCCAAGGAAAGGGAGCCCCAGGTTGATGCGCCTGCCCGGCGGGCAGTCCGGGCTGGTGGCTGAAGCCGGATGTTATAATCTCCAAATATGGAAGAATTTGTTAAGGCGGCGCAGCAACTCTTTGGAATCCATTTGAGCGGGCGCCAGGTGGCAGCTTTGGCCACTTTCGAAAATGAACTGCTGGCCTGGAACCAGAAATTCAACCTGACTGCGATCCGCGACAGCGAAGGCATCCGCATAAAACACTTCCTGGATTCTTTTTCATGCGTCCTGGCCTGGAAGGACAGCCCGCCCATGCGCCTGATAGATGTGGGTACTGGCGCGGGCTTTCCGGGCATCCCTTTGAAAATCCTTTATCCTTCGATGCATTTGACGCTGGTCGAGTCGGTCGGTAAAAAGGCCAACTTTTGCCGGCGGGCGGTCGATCTGCTGAAACTGGAAGCTGTGGAGGTGATCACCGGCCGGGCCGAGGAACTGGGACAAATGCCAAGCCAGCGCGAGTCCCACGACTGGGCAGTGGCACGGGCGGTGGCAAATCTGCCGGTGCTGGCCGAGTACCTCCTGCCGTTGGTGCGAGTGGGGGGTAAGATGCTGGCGCAAAAAGGGCACAGCGGACCAATGGAGGCGCAGCATGCCGAACTTGCCATGAAGCTGCTCGGGGGACAGATAAAACAACTGGTGCCGGTGACCCTGCCAGGCGTTGCCGAAGAACGCTACCTGGTGGTGGTGGACAAGGTGGCTGCCACGCCACCACAATACCCACGCAAGCCGGGTTTCCCGGCAAAAAAACCGTTGTAAAGGCCGAGGAAGGTTACTTTATCTCATGTTGCCTTCCACGCGGTAATCTTCTCGCTCGCTGGCTCTTATTATTGACCAACTACCACCATTTCCCTGCGCCGGGTGGGTGTATCCACTGGAAAATGAAACAATCATCTGGTTATCCAATTAGAAGACGTTGTAAATCCCTTGCTCTCAGGCAGCCAGCGAGCGCGCCGGTGCCAACCCGGAAAGATTGCGCGAGACGGTGGTGCATTAAGATCAAACCGGGCCAGCTGTACGCCCAAACAGTACTATTACATGATAACCCAGCGCAGGGAGTTGGCTGGAGCTCCGCGGTATAATGTCACTTCCTAAGGGTGCATCAATTATTCTTAATGGAGGTGTGTCGATGGATTTGCCAAAACATGCTTTCTTCCAGGGAAAAATCGTGCCTTATACGGAGGCGAAGATCGGCGTGGCCACCCACGCGCTCAATTACGGTACGGCGGTCTTTGGGGGAATGCGCGGGTACTGGAATGCCGATAAAAACAAACTTTTCGTATTTCGTCCGCTGGACCATTACCTGCGCTTCCTGAACTCATGCCGGATCATGTGCATGGACATCGCTCAAACGCCGGAAAGCCTGACAGACCTGACGGTGGAATTACTGCGCCAGGATGCTTATCAACAGAACGTGTATATCCGCCCTCTTGCGTACAAAGCCGACGAGGGGATCGGCGTCCGGCTGCACGACTTGAAAGAGGATCTGACCATTTTTGCCCTGCCGTTCGAGCAATACGGGAAAAACGAAACATCCGCCCATGTTACCATCTCGTCCTGGAGGCGGGTGGATGACAATACGATCCCGGCACGCGGCAAAATCAGCGGCGCGTATGCCAGTTCGGCGCTCGTCAAAACGGACGCGGCCCGGGCCGGTTTCGACGAAGCCCTGGTGCTGACCCAGGACGGCAACCTGGTCGAAGGCAGCGCCATGAACATCTTCATGGTCCGGGATGGATTATTGGTAACCCCGCCCATCACGGATAATATCCTGGAAGGAATTACACGGCGGTCCGTGATGGAACTGGCGAAAAACGAGTTGGGGCTGACCGTTGTGGAACGATCGATTGACCGCTCCGAGATATATGTCTGCGATGAATTCTTCCTGACAGGCACAGCCGCCCAAATCACCATCGTGACCAGGGTGGACCATCGTCCGATCGGCAAAGGGACGATGGGGCCGGTGGGCAACTCTCTATACAAGCTATTCAACGAGGTCGTACATGGGAATGTCCCAAAGTACGCCTACTGGAATGTTGCGGTGTGAAATCCTTGCGATCTCCGATATAAAAATGCGGCCGCGCGGCCGCATTTTTCTTGTTTTGCAAATGCTATCGCCTTTTGGCAATCGCTATCGCGTTAATTTAAAGGTAAACATCACCAGATTCTGCTGGCAATTACTGAAGGTGTCAAAATAGATCTTGTTGGTGAGTGCCTGGCCATTATTATCAAATAGCTGCACCCAAAGAGTCTGGGATGAGTCAACCGGGGTATCGCCTAATTTAATTTCAAAACCGGATGTTCCATAAACCGGGTTATTTCCGCTCAAAACCTGGTCTGTGACTGCCTGTCCATTTAAAGTTCCCCCCAACTGAATGGTCTGAAATTGAAGCGGTTTATTGTTCACATCCATCACCGTGCCTCCCACTCCCATCCATTTGCACGCCAGATCCGGATGGGTGGTGGTGCTGGCCTGATGGGAAATGACGTACGAGGCCGGCGTGGCGGTACCGGTTACAGTCGGCGGGACCATGATGGTGGCGGGAGGTGTAATGGTGATGCTGGGGGTGATCAATGCCGAAACGGATGTCCAGGTGGGAGCCCTGGTACGGGTGGGTGAAGGCAGGAGGGTAAGGGTGGGCGTCCAGGTGGCAGGCTGGAGGATGATGGTCGGCGTGGGTGTGGGAGTCTGGTAGAGGGTGGGGAGCGTGGCGGGCAGGAGGCTGGCCGGAAGCATGGATGGGTTCAGGTAGATCGACAGGAAAAGGACTGCCAGGCCGCAAGCTCCCAGCAATACAATAACCGTCAGGATATTCCAGATAATCGGTTTCCGTTTTGGTTTTGGTTCCGTTCTTCATTTCAAAATTGTCCATCGCTGCATCTCCCTAGACGCACATCAAAGATCTTTTCACAAAGCGGGTTTAGGAAGCCCCAAATGATCGAGAAAAGACCGTATCAAGGTGCAAATAGAATTTTACTCTGATTTCGCTGTTGAGTCAGCCAGTTCTGAACGGCATGCTCCTGCAGGGTGAGCAGGGCATCCGGCGATAGCAGGTGGTTCGGGTCGCGCTCAACCAGATACAGGATGGCATAACCGGCCTGGGTCTCGATAACATCGCTATACTGGCCCGGTTGGAGTGCAAACGCAGCCTTCTCGACGGCTGGATCCGACAGATAACCTCGCGGAAACCAGCCCAACTCGCCTTTGGTGACCGGATCGTATTGGGCGGCCAGATCGGTGAAATTCCAGCCGGATTTCAGATAACCCAGCGCTTGCTGTGCCTCATCTGCATTATAGAGCAGAATCTGCATTACGTGTACCTGGTCGGCAGTGGCAGGGATGGAGGCAGCGATCTTGTCCCGCATGAAAGCAGCAGCCATCTGGCGGCGCAAATCAGTCCTGAAATCTGCATCCGTATATCCATGGGCTTTTTCCCAGGCGGCCAATTTATCGGGACCCCCGATCTGGGTATCCAGACTATCAATGCGCCTCTGCAAGGCAGCATCATCCAACTTGTAACCGCCGGCAGCCGCAGCCTGTTCCAATAGAAGAGTATCGACAAAATCATCCCTGACCGCCGTCGTGGCCGCAGCAAGGGTGACGGTGCTGCCCAAAGCGGTTTGGGCCTGCTGGTAGCGAGCCAATTCTGCATTGAATTCCGGGATGGAAATGCCTTCGCCATTGACGGAAACGGCCAGGGGAACAGGGGTGGCAGTAGCCGTTGGGGAAGGTGTGAAAGTGGGGCTGGCAGGCACCGGTATCAGGCTGCCCGGGGCTGAACAGGCGTTGAGGGTCAGGATGAGTAAGACGCTAAAGCAGGCAAAGAGGCGCGGTAATGAATGGAATTTCATTTAGAAGGATTATACCAATTAAATAGAGCAGGGGCGCAGCCATGCTGCGCCCCTGAGAGAGGGATCAGAATGTTTAGTAATCCATTCCGCCGCCTGGGGGCATGGCAGGAGCGGGTTTTTCTTTTTCGGGCACGTCGGTGATCAGGCACTCGGTGGTGAGGATCATGGCGGCAATGGAAGCAGCGTTTTCGAGCGCGCCGCGGACCACCTTGAGCGGGTCGATGACGCCAGCTTTGAGCATATCGGTATATTCCTCGGTAATAACGTTGTAGCCGAGGTGCTTGTTGCTCTGTTCCTTGGCCAGCCGGCGGACGTTCTCGATGATGACTGCGCCATCCTGGCCGGCGTTCATGGCCAGTCTGCGGATGGGGGCTTCCAGGGCCTTGCGAACGATCGCAACGCCGATGGTCTCATCCTCGCCATCCATTTTCACCTTGTCAAGAGAGGCTACGGCGTTAATGAAGACGATCTCTCCGCCGGGTACAATGCCTTCTTCGATGGCAGCCCGGGTGGCGGACAGGGCATCTTCGACGCGATGCTTCTTCTCTTTGAGCTCGGTCTCGGTGGCTGCGCCAACCCGGATGATGGCAACACCGCCGGACAGTTTGGCCAGGCGCTCCTGGAGCTTTTCCTTGTCATAGTCGCTGGTGCTCTTCTCGATCTCGACACGGATCTGCTCGATGCGGCCCTTGATCTGGGCGGCGTCACCCTTGCCGCCGACGATGGTGGTATTGTCCTTGTCGGCGACGACTTTCTCGGCTTTGCCGAGGTCCTCCAGGGTGGTGGTTTCGAGCTTGCGGCCGGTCTCTTCAGAGATGAGCTGGCCATTGGTCAGAGTGGCAATGTCCTGCATCATGGCCTTGCGGCGATCACCGAAGCCGGGGGCTTTGACAGCCAGCACGTTCAACATGCCGCGCAGTTTGTTAAGAACGAGGGTGGCGAGGGCTTCACCGTCAATATCTTCGGCGATGATGACCAGGTCACGTTTACCAATCTGGACGAGTTTTTCCAGCACGGGGACAATGTCCTGGGCGGCGGAAATCTTCTTATCGTAGATGAGGATGTACGGTTCGGATATCACCAATTCCATGTGTTCCGAGTCGGTGATGAAATAGGCCGAGATATAGCCGCGGTCGAACTGCATGCCTTCGACGTATTCCGTCTCGAACTGCAGGGACTTGGACTCTTCCACGGTGATGACGCCGTCCTTGCCGACCTTGTCCATCACGTCGGCAATCAGCTTGCCGATCTCGGGATCCGCGGCAGAGTTGGTGGCAACCGAGGCAATCTCTTCTTTCGTCTCGATCTTCTGGGCCATCTTGCGCAGGGCGGTGACAACGGTCTCGACGCCCCGGCTGATGCCGAGCTTCAGGCGCATCGGGTTGGCACCGGCGGCCAGGTTCTTCAAGCCTTCGGTAACAATGGCGTGTGCCAAAACGGTCGAGGTGGTGGTGCCATCACCGGCGATATCATTGGTCTTGGTAGCGGCTTCCTTGAGAAGCTGAGCGCCCATGTTGGCAAAGGGGTCTTCCAGTTCGATTTCCTTGGCAACCGTCACACCATCATGGGTGATGGTGGGGGAGCCGAACTTCCGGTCGATCGCCACGTTGCGGCCCTTGGGGCCCAGGGTGGTGCCAACCGCATCGGCGACGGCGTCAATGCCTTGCTGAAGCCGGCGACGGGCGTCTTCGGAAAAGACGAGTTGTTTAGCAGCCATAATTCATTCCTCCAATACAATTATTATTTAACAATAGCGAGGATGTCGCTCTCGCGCATGATCAGCAATTTCTTGCCATCCATTTTGATCTCAGTGCCGGAATACTTGGCGTACAAGACTTTGTCTCCGACGGCCACGTCCATGGCGATGCGCTTGCCTGCTTCATCGCGGTCGCCAGGGCCAATCGCCAGGATGTTACCCTGCTGGGGTTTCTCTTTCGCCGTTTCGGGGAGCACAATGCCTCCGGCGGTGATATCCTCTTGTTCGATGGGATCGATCACCACACGACTGCCGAGGGGTTTAAGATTAAGTTTCATAATCGCCTCCAAAAGAATTTTTTCGGTATTTTAGCACTCTACTGCATAGAGTGCTAACATTATGATACATGGCTTCTGGATGAACGTCAAGGGGGAAAAACAAAAATTAATAAAATTCTGATACTGCCGATTTCATTCAGCGCGTCTACGGATATGGAGTGAAAGGCGGTGCAAGCGTGGGCGTAGGCATGAAGGGAGCCGTGGGAGTGGCGGTAAATATGACCGTGGCGCCCGGCGTAACGGTTATGGCGGGCGTCTGCGTGAGACCGGCGGTAACCTCGGCGCAAATCTGCAGGCCCACATCGGAATTTCTAGTAATGATGGTGTTATCAGGGTAGGCTTTCTCAATCGCAGTTAACAATGTCACCACTTCCGGGCAGTATTCAGGCTTGTTGGGGGCAAAGGCCGACAAAACCGAGCCGAGGTCCAGGTAATAGACGGCGCTGTTGGGGTTCAGCACCAATGGTTTTACTTCGACACCGACACAATCACTCCCGGCAAGTACAGCCTGACAAGAAGCCAGTGCATCACAACCTTCCACGGCGCAGCGCAGAGCGATAATGGAGGTTTCGAAGTTGCGGCCCCTTTTGTAGATATCTCCAAGCTGGCCATACAGGTCAGCATTGGTCGGGTCGATTGAAATGGCTTCCTGTGCATTCAGGGCTGCGGCGAAGAACTGGCCTTGCTGGGCATAGGTTTTGGCGATGGCCAGGTATGGCGTCGCGTCACTGATCTTGAGTTGATTATCAATGGTGATCGCTTTACCATAGTTTGCCCGGGCATTGTTGTAGAGGTCGCTCTGTTGAGACGGCAGGGTGCTATTAAATGCCAAGGTGCGGTAATTGTTGCCGATGGAAATGTAAAGGAAGGTCAGGTTGGGATCAATCGCAAGAGCTTTCTGGTATTCCACGATGGCCTGGCTATAATTGGCGGTCGATTCAAGATAGTAGCCATATACGCGATGCACATCCATCACCTGTGGGCCAAGCTGGATGGCAGGCTGGATATATAGAGCCGCCTGGTCCCACTTCTGCTGGTCGATTAAAATTTCCGCATAATAAGCCAGCGCAAGAGGATTTTGACTATTGAGACTGAGGGACTGGACAGCATCCTTTTGCGCATCGAAGAGGAAATCGGCGGCTTTTTCGCTTCCTGTGCGCAGGGGATCCAGGGCAGGATCGGCATTCCAATCCTCGACGAATGCACGGATGGCAAAGGCGTCGCTGTCGTCGGGACCAAGAGCAACGGCTTGATTGGCAGACTGCAGAGCGTCCGTCAGACGGGTCAACCGGTCAGCGTCGTTGGATAGCAGGCTGGAAGAATAGGATTGTATGCGGGCCAATTCGGTCCAAACTGCCGGATCGTTATTTCCACTCAGAGTGGTTGCCTGCTGATAGGCGGCAATAGCAAGGTCGAGGTTGCCAGCTTGGAATTGGGCTTCGCCCTCCTGAACCAAGGAATTGATGGTGCGCGTTGGGGTGGGGGTTGGTTCAAATGGATTACGGATGATGCCTGCATTCAGCCGCCAGGTAAACCAAACGCCGCCGAAGATGAGAATCAACAGCCCAAAAATCCGATACAGATTTGATGACCGGCGCTGGTGGAACAGCGTGCGGCGGCGGGTCACTTTCATGGGGTGGGGGTGAATCCAGGAGTGGCGGATGCCTGTGGAGGGGTGGATATCTGAGGAGAGGCAGTGCCGATGTTTTTGGCGCAAATATTCTGGGCATATTGCGCGTTATAAACCGCAATATCATCTGAATGAAAAGCAGATAGAATGGTTTGTGTAAGAGGTAAGGCCTGGCTGCAAAGATCGCTTTGGGCAAGCACCAGCGCGTAGGTGTAATAGTAAGTGGAAACCCAGGTATCATTAGTGGAGGGGGGCAGCGGCTGGATGATCAGTCCATCGGTTGTTTTGCCGCCATTGACGGTCAATGAAAGCTGCGTGATGGCTGACGACCAATCGTTGCTTTTGTAAAGCATATAACCCCAGTTGCCGCGCACATAGGGGTCAGTAGGGGCATCCTGCACGGCTGCATTGGCATACTGTTCAGCCTGGGTAAATTGGCCGATAGAAGCCAGGGCACGTGAGCTGTATAGTTCGGGCAGGTAATTGTTCGGATCGAGGGTTATGGCCAGAGTGTATTGCTGGATGGCCTGGTCAATCACTCCCAGGGCCTTATACGTGACACCGAGTTCCAGGTGGATTTCAGCGATATTTTTATTGATATTGATGGCAGCCAGGTATTCCTGGACAGCCAGTTCCTGGTTTCCGGTGAGCTGGTAAATATAGGCACGCGCCCAATGGGCCTCCAGGCTGTCGGGCGCCAGGGTGGTGGCGGTTCTGGATTCATCTATGGCTGTTTGGATGGGATCGACATATGGGCCGGCACTGTTCTCAAACATCTCGCCATATAGAAAAGCATCGTAGGCATGCGCCTGGCCATTGTTGGGGTCCAATCGCAACGCATTTTGCAGGGAGTCATCCGCGGCGGTGTAATTGCCCTGCTCAGTCAGCGCCCACCCGCGCAAAGCCTGTGCCATCGAGCTGTTGGGATTCAGCAGCAAGGAATTTTCGGCATTCACCAGGGCATCGGCATACTTTCCGTCAAAAATCTGGACGCGCGCCAGGGCAGTATAGAGGGTCGGATCTTTCGGGTTGATGCGGATGGCTTCCAGGTACGTGCTGATCGCATCATCCAGTTTCCCATCTGCAAAATCCGCCTGAGCTTCGGTGACATAAGACCCGGGATCACGCGTGGCAGTGGGAGTGGGCACGAAAGGGGTCTGGGCAGTCGGCAGGATATACCGGTCCACATACGTTACCACCGCAATTAAAATTACCACCAGGATAACCAGGAACCAATTGATTCTCGGCTGCCGGCGGCGCATATTCCATTTAGAACCTCGCAAATACATTCATTCATCTTACCATCTGATTCAAATGGGCGTCAATCCCCGCCAAGAGCCCTGAAAAATCGAGGTTTGACGGCAGAAATAGCTGTTTCCAGTCTGCGTAAGACCCGTTTGACCCATAAAAGCATCCCGCCGTGGCGCCCGACCGACTGTAAACCCGGCAACTTCCCCCGGCTCCTCTTGTCAGGCATACCGCTTACGGCTAGAATGGACATATGGAGTTCGACGTCTTCACGCTCCTGCCTGAAGTATTCCCCCCTTATCTTGAAAGCAGCATTCTCCAGCGCGCCGGCCAACGCGGACTGATCGATGTGCGTATTCACAACATCCGCGACTGGGCCACGGAGAAGCACCATGTCACCGACGATGAACCCTATGGGGGCGGTGGCGGGATGGTCATGAAGGTGGAACCGGTCTTTGCCGCGGTCGAAAGCATGCTCGGACCCCAAGCTTCCCAGAAAAGAGGGGACGGCTGCCCGGTTATTTTGTTGACCCCTCAGGGACGCGTATTCAACCAGGACATTGCAATGGAATTGGTCCAGCAACCGCGACTGGCTTTAATATGTGGGCGATACGAAGGCTTCGATGAGCGCATCCGCAAACACCTTGCCACCGATCAAATCTCGATTGGCGATTACGTCCTGACCGGAGGAGAACTGCCCGCGTTGATTCTCATCGATGCGGTTGCGCGCCTGCTGCCCGGGGTATTGGGCGATCCCAACGGACCGTTCAACGACTCGCATGCTTCCGGTCTGCTGGAATACCCGCATTACACCCGCCCGCCGGAATTCCGCGGTTGGGAGGTGCCGGAGGTCCTGATTTCAGGCAATCATGCCAGGATTGCCAGCTGGCGGCGCGAACAATCCCTGCGGCGGACATTAGAACACCGCCCGGATTTATTGGAAAAAGCAAATTTGAGCAAGTCTGACCGTAAAATGCTGGAAAAAATCATTGCAGAAAAAACGTCAAATGATGTTTAATCATGTTGGTTTTTCCAGAAAGAAAGAATCACTTAATGAAGAATCTTCACCTTATCACTGTGCTACTTTTAACGATCACTTTATTGGTACCCGGTTGTGCCCCAAAAGCAGCGGACTGCAAACAGCCAGAGGTGTTTTGTGTGGGGTTGGTAACGGGCGTGGGCCGGCGCGACGATCGCGCCTATAACCAAGCAGCCTGGGAGGGCATACAGCAAGCCAAGCGGAGCGGGGCAGCGGACTGGATCGCCTCCATTGAAACGGTGGATGCCAGGGATTATGGAGCAAATATCGATGTCTTCGCTCAAGCGGGATATGATGTCATTGTGACCGTGGGTGACGCAATGAGCGATGCCACCCGGACGGCCGCCCAAACCTATCCGGATACATATTTTATCGGCGTGGACCAGGACCAATCTGTCAACCAGGATTTCAGCCCGAACCTGACCGGATTGGTTTTTGCCGAAGACCAGATCGGTTACCTGGCGGGCGCCCTGGCGGCTCTGATGTCGAAGTCGGGCCGGGTAGGAGCAGTGTGCGCAAGCGATGCGTTACCTCAAATGAAATTATACGGGGAAGGATTTCTGGCCGGCGCCGCCTATATCAATCCGGCGGTCAAAGCGACCGTTACATATCATAATGATGTCGGTCTTGACAAGACCCTGGTAGATCCGGATTGGGGTGCGGCAACCGCCAACTCGATGATCAACTCGGGAGCAGATATCATATTCGGGGTGGGCGGTGACACCGGAAACAACGCGATCGTCGCGGCAGTAACACGCGGCGTATATGGAATTGGCGCGGATACCGACCAATATTATGCATATCCGGTGGCGGCTCCGCACCTGTACGCGAGCGTGCTAAAATTGATTGCCCCAGGAGTAGCAGAGCTAATTAAATCGGCCAAAAGCGCACAAAGCGGGGGCCCGGGTTTCCCGTCCGGGAATTACCAGGGGCAGGTCGGCCTTTCACCCTATCATGACCAGGATTCGTCCATTCCTGATGAGGTGAAGCAGCGCATGACCGAATTGGATCAGGGTTTACTTTCGGGCACGCTTCAGACCGGTGTAGTGCTGACGAGCCCGTAATGACTGGAATAACGGGTTTATTTAAGGTTTAACTTGTAATTATTTGTCGGACAATGTATACTAAATATAAGTCAGACATCCTATTGGATTGTGAGGAATAAGGAGGTGCAACCTACAACCTGTGTAATTCAGCCCATCGATTAACATACGTAAACTCATCCCCATTTTGAAATGAAATATTCGAAGGAGAAGAATGAATATGAAGAAAATGAGTGCTGTTTTCACCATTTTGGTAGCAGTTGCATTTGTGCTGTCGGCCTGCGGTCCAGCTGCCACCACCGCAGCCCCTGCTCCCGCCACCCAAGCCCCGACTCCCAAGATCAGTGTCGGCATGGTAACTGATACCGGCGGCATCGATGACAAGTCCTTCAACAACCTGAGCTGGCAGGGCGTCCAACAGGCGATTGCCCAGTTGGGAATTTCCGGCAAATATCTTGAATCCCACCAGCAATCCGACTACGCCAAGAATATCCAGCAATTGGTTGGGGAGAAGGATGACCTGATCGTCACCGTCGGCTTCCTGATGGGCACCGATACCGCCACGTCCGCCAAAGCCAACCCCAACCAGAAATACGCCATCATTGACTACACCTATCCCGACTGCAGTACCGGACAGGTAGAAGGCAAGGATTGCGGTTCCGCCACGGTCATGAACAATGTACGCGGCCTGGCCTTCCAGACCGACCAGGCTGCTTTCCTAGCTGGTTACCTGGCGGCCGGCATGTCCAAGACCGGTACCGTTGGTACCTGGGGCGGCATCTCAATCCCGACCGTCACCATCTTCATGAAGGGCTTCCAGGCCGGCGTTATGTACTACAACACCAAGCACAATGCCAGCGTTAAAGTCCTGGGATGGGATGATGTCTCGCAGAAAGGCACTTTCATCAATGGCTTTACCTCCACTGATGATGGCAAGAACGCAACCGCCTCCATGGTCCAGGAAGGTGCTGACGTGATTCTACCGGTCGCCGGCGGAGCGGGCCTGGGCGCAGCAGCCTATTGCGAATCGGCCACCCCGAAATGCCTCATCATCGGCGTGGACCAGGACTGGTTCCTTTCCGCCCCGGAGTATAACGATATTGAGTTGAGCAGCGTCCAGAAGAGAGTGGATGTGGCCGTCTTCAAGACCATCCAGGACGTCATTGCCGGCAAATTCACCGGTGGAACGGTCACCTATACCCTCGCCGACGGCGGCGTGGCCCTGGCGCCATTCCATAATTTTGACAGCCAGATCC
Source organism: uncultured Chloroflexia bacterium (assembly GCA_963772245.1). Taxonomy (GTDB): domain Bacteria; phylum Chloroflexota; class Anaerolineae; order Anaerolineales; family Villigracilaceae; genus UBA877. The sequence continues at coordinate 1,090,832 of CAVYWB010000005.1, forward strand.
CGGCTGCCCTGAAGGCTGAAATAACCCAGGCGCAGAAGGATATCATCAGCGGCGCAGTCACTGTGAACGGCGTTCTTGGCGAAAAGTAATTAAGTTGTATTACGTAGAAGAGGGGCCGGGTCAGCCTGGCCCCTCTTTATTAGATAAACACACTATCACCGAATAATCAGGAGATAATTGCATGCCACCCGTCCTGGAGCTGCGCGGCATTACCAAATCCTTTCCCGGTGTGCGGGCAAATGATGGAATTGATCTCATGGTTGAGAAGGGCAAGATCCATGCCCTGCTGGGAGAAAATGGGGCTGGCAAGACAACCTTGATGAATATCCTTTACGGATTATATAAACCGGACGCGGGCAAGATATTCATCCAGGGGCAGGAAGTCAGCATTCACGGGCCCAGCGACGCGATCGCCCACGGCATCGGGATGGTGCACCAGCACTTCATGCTCATCCCGGTGATGACGGCGACCGAAAACGTCATGCTCGGGATCGAACCAACCCGGAACGGGATATTCCTGGATAAAGCCAGGGTGGCAAAGCGCATCCGCGAAATCTCTGAAAAATACGACCTGGCGGTGGACCCACAGGCTTATATCGGCGACCTGCCGGTGGGCTCGCAGCAACGCGTAGAAATCATTAAAGTCTTATATCGGGAAGCCGACATCCTTATCCTGGATGAACCCACGGCAGTGCTGACCCCGCAAGAGGTGGAAGGTCTGTTCAAAATCTTGCGATCCCTAATCGCCAACGGCAAATCAGTCATTTTCATTACTCATAAGTTAAAGAGGTCATGGCAGTTGCGGATCATATCACGGTGCTGCGCGGCGGCCGGGTGGTTGGATCAGTCACTCCGGCGGAGGCCACCCCGGAGAAACTGGCGGCCATGATGGTGGGACGGGATGTCAACCTGGTGGTCAAGAAAAAACCGGCTGAACCAAAAGAAGTGGTGCTGGAAGTCAAAGACCTGTGCGTCCAGGACGAGCACAGGAACATGACCGTGGATAGAGTTTCTTTTGATGTGCGCGCCGGGGAAGTGCTGGGGGTGGCAGGCGTGCAGGGGAATGGCCAGACCGAACTGGTCTATGCGATCACTGGAATGCTCCCCAGTGATAGCGGTGAAATTCGGATTGTTGACAAACCCGTGCACCACACCTCTCCGCGTCATATTCTGGAAAGGGGGGTGGCCCATATTCCAGAAGACCGCCAGCGGCATGGTTTGATCCTTAGTTTTCCCGTCCATGACAACATGGTGCTTTGCACATATTACCAGCCTCCTTTTGCCAAAGGAATTTCCCTGCAGCAGAAGGTGATCATCGAAAATGCCGAGAAACTGGTAAAAATGTTCGACGTACGAACGCCGAATGTATTTGTACCCGTTTCCACTCTGTCGGGTGGGAACCAGCAGAAAGTGATCGTAGCGCGTGAATTCAGCCGCCCGATCAAGCTGCTGATCGCCTCCCAGCCAACCCGCGGCCTGGATGTGGGTTCGATTGAATATATTCACGGACGAATCATTGAAAAACGGGATGAGGGGACAGCCGTGCTGCTGGTTTCCCCGGAATTGGATGAGATCATCGCCCTATCGGATCGAATTGCTGTCATGTATAAAGGCCAGATCGTGGAAATTGTCTCTTCTACAGAGGTCAGCAAGGAATATATCGGTTTGCTGATGGCAGGAGTCAAACCTGCCGAGGCACGCAAGGCTTCCCCAACCACCGCGAAAGCAACCGAAGTGGAACGGGTCTTTTAGGAGGAATTCACCTTGGACCGCAACACAACCGAAATGAAAACAGCTCAGGCGCCGGATCCGAAAAATGCTTCAGGAAGAAGGAGAGGAGGCGGATCGGGAGGCAGGGTTTTCCAAACCCTTCTGATTCCCGTCCTGTCCATTTTTACCGGCCTGGTTTTTGGCGCCATTGTGATCGCCGGGACCGATGCCAGCGTGATTGCGGCATACGGAAATTTCTTTCGTGCACCCGGAACAGCCTTGTTGGATACCTGGAAAACGATCGCATTGGCGTATGGGTCTTTATTTGTGGGTGCTTTTGGGAATCCCGCAACGATCGTCCAAGGAATCCAGGCCTACACAGCCACGGGGGACCAGAAGGCTTTCCTGTTATCCATTTACCCTTTCACGGAGAGCTTGGCCGCAATCACACCCTACATTCTCGCCGGCCTGGCTGTGGCGGTGGGATTCAAATGCGGCTTGTTCAATATCGGTGCAGAAGGACAGTTCGGTATTGGGGCACTCTGTTCGGCATTTGTCGGCTACAGCATCAAAGGCCTGCCATGGTTCATCCACCTGCCCCTGGCGCTGCTGGCCGGGGCTGCGGGAGGTGCCATCTGGGGCGCCATCCCGGGCTATCTGAAAGCGGTAACCGGGGCACACGAGGTGGTGAATACCATCATGATGAACTACATCTCCTACAGCCTGGGAGACTGGTTGTTGAACGGCCCGATGAAAGCGCCCGGATACCGGCCCATAACGCCCGTAATCCAGGACTCGGCCATGCTGCCGCGCTTCTTTCCCCCGCCCTTGCGCTTCAACTGGGGCTTTGTACTGGCCCTGGCTGTGGCAGTCCTGGTTTATTGGTTCTTATTTAAGACCACCATGGGGATGGAAATCCGGGCAGTCGGGGCCAACCCGGACGGGGCACGCTATGCCGGGATGAGCGTTGTCCGCAACTTTGTGCTTGCCATGACCCTGAGCGGGGCACTGGCAGGACTTGCAGGTGCAACCCAGGTCCTTGGGATCGATCACTGGGTGGGGCAGAACTTTTCCTCCGGATATGGCTTTGATTCGATCGCGATCGCCCTGCTGGGACAGAGCCATCCCTTTGGGGTTGTCCTGGCAGCCGGACTGTGGGGATTTCTGCGCAGCGGCGCGACCAACATGCAATCCATGGCGGGAGTCCCGCTGGACGTCATCTCGATCATCCAGGGGCTGGTGGTGATCTTTGTGGCCGCCCCGGCTGTGATCCGCTGGATCTACCATATCCGGCTGGCCCGTTCGGAAGCGATTGTGCTTACCCGTGGTTGGGGTCAGTAAGAGGCATCTTTCCGGTTTTTTATCTCTTCATTGCATGAGGACTGCATGGCAACTACTATAGTCCAAGAAAAAGAAAAAAAGCCATATTTTCGAAACCGCCTAGTGATCGGTCTTGTGCTCGTTGGGACCGGGTTGTTGATCCTGCTGCTCTTCGGTTTAAATGTTAAAGCCGGCCAACTGGCCAACTATGAGCTGACACCCAGGGGAGATACGCAAGTGATCCCCATTCCTGGGTTATCCCTGCCTGTTCAACCGTCCATCTATATCCTGGCCCTGGTGGCCATTTTCCTGGGCGCCTGGCAACTGGCGCGTGGGATTCGCTCCAACGGCGTGCTGGTGGGAGTGGTTGCATTTTGTTTTGTGGCTGCGTTCCTGCTCTGGGCCACCGCCGGCAAGTCGATGGATTTGATCGGAGTGTTGAACACCTCGGTAGTGCGGGCGACGCCGATTGCGCTGGCGGCCATGTGCGGGGTAATCAGCGAGCGCTCGGCAGTAATCAACATTGGGCTGGAAGGCATCATGCTTTCGGCCGCCATGGCGGCCGTTTCTGCTGCCACTCTGACACACAACCTGTATATTGGCCTGGCAGCTGCCATCCTGACCGGGGCAATCCTGGGCGCCATTCACGCGGTTTTGGTGATCCGCTTCAAAGTGGATCAAATCGTGAGTGGTACTGCAATCAATATCATTGGATCCGGTGCCACCAATTTCATGTCAGCCCGTTTTTTGGAGACGAACATCGAAAAGCTGAACAACTCCGGTGTATTTCCCAATATCACCATCCCGCTGCTGGTAAAAATCCCGATCCTGGGGCCAATGCTTTTTGAAAACAATCTGATCTTTTATTTAACCATTTTCCTGGTTGTGGTGCTGTACGTGGTCCTGTTTTACACTCCGTGGGGACTGCGCACCCGGGCGGTAGGGGAACATCCCAAGGCCGCCGATACCCTGGGAATCAATGTTTATTTGACACGCTATATTGACGTGATCATCGGGGGCATGCTGGCAGGCATCGGCGGAGCGTATTTCACGATCGGCTCGGTGGGGCGTTTCGACCGGCTGATGACGAACGGCAAGGGCTTTATCGGCCTGGCGGCCATGATCTTTGGCAAATGGAATCCGATCGGCGCCTATGCCGCCTCGTTGATCTTTGGTTTCGCCGATTCGCTGCAAGTTAAAATGCAGATCTTGAATATACCGATCCCCAGTGAGTTCCTGCAAATGGCGCCTTACATCGTGACCATGATCGTGCTGGCGGGGGTGGTTGGGCGGGCGCACCCGCCTGCGGCGGATGGCGCGGTCTACGAAAAACAATAATAAACAGGAAATATCCAATTTGCTGCAGGGAAGACCATCCGCGGTCTTCCCTGCAGTTTTTTCCAAGAGTCAGTCATTTTCGCAGATGGAGCATGCCAGACCGATTTGAACAAGAATCAGGCTTGTTCTGCAATCCAAGTTTTGATTTTTTGATCGATCTGGTCGCGCACCTGGCGACACTTTACCAGCTTTTCTTCATCCGTGCCAACAAAGGCAGCCGGATCTTCAAAATGCCAGTGCAGGCGGCAGTTCACACCCGGCCAGGCAGACGGACAATTCTTTTCCGCATCGTCGCAAACCGTAATGAGGTATTGAAACTGCAGCTTGCCGAGATAAATTTCGAATCCCTTGGATTTGTGACCTGACATATCCACACCGGCATCTTCCATTACTTTGACCGTCAACGGATGCAAAGGTTTTGGTTCCAAGCCGGCCCTGTAGGCCTCAAAGCGGTCGCCGGTATGTTTTCGCAAAAAGGCTTCCGCCATCTGGCTGCGGACGGAATTGCCGGTGCAAAGAAAGAGAACGTGTGGCTGGGACATGGAAACCTCCAGGAAAATTGATCCCGCATTGTGAACTTGTCAAGTACCCTTCAATCGGGTGACAGTTGACATATTCTCAATTTTGAATATGAAAGTATAATATATTCAGGATATTGAATATGGAAAAACCATCCATCAACCTCGAGAAGGTAAGCGATTTATTGCAAACCATCAGCCCGGCACCGCGCCTGGAAATTCTGCTCGGGATTGGCACAGGCGAGGCCTGTGTATGCCATTTGGAAGCCATGTTCGGATTGCGACAGGCCGCCCTCTCCCAGCACCTGATGGCGCTGCGAGAGGCCGGGGTGGTAGCCGACCGGCGGAAGGGACGCTACGTGTTCTATCGCTTATGCGACCCGGCCCTGCTTGTCCTCGTCCGGAAGGCAGCCCAACTGCAGGGCCTGGAACTACCCTCCCTGGCACCCTCTCCCGATTGCGGGTGTCCCAACTGTTGTGGAAACAGGCTCTCGACAGAAAACTGTTCTTCCTGCTAAATTTCCCGCCTGCAATCTGTAACTTTCAACCTTGAACTGTAAAACAACTAATTAATGGATCCCTTGATGAGAATAGAAGCCAATACCACCCAACAACTCTCGTTTCTCGACCGCTTCCTGACCCTGTGGATATTCCTGGCAATGGCGGTCGGGGTGTTTATTGGTTATTTTTTCTCTTACCAAGTTGCCAGATTTTAATGTGCTTGTTTCGGTTGGGACGACCAATATCCCCATCGCGGTCGGCCTGATTCTGATGATGTTTCCGCCGCTGGCCAAAGTCCATTATGAAGAGCTGGGCGATGTATTCCGTAACTGGAAGGTGCTGGGTCTGTCGCTGGTGCAAAACTGGATCATTGGCCCCATCCTGATGTTCAGCCTGGCGATCATCTTCCTGCGCGACTACCCGGAATACATGACCGGCCTGATCCTGATCGGCCTGGCGCGCTGCATTGCCATGGTGATCGTCTGGAACGAGCTGGCGCACGGCGACAGAGAATATGCAGCCGGATTGGTGGCCTTCAATAGCATCTTCCAGGTACTGTTCTACAGCGTTTACGCCTATGTCTTTATTACGGTCCTGCCGACCTGGTTCGGGTTATCTGGCAGCATTGTGCATATCACCATCGGCGAAATTGCCAAAACGGTTTTCTTTTACCTGGGCATCCCCTTCATCACCGGTTTCCTGACCCATTTCCTGCTGGTGCGTGCAAAAGGCAGGGACTGGTTCTACCGGGTGTTTGTTCCCAAAATCAGTCCGATGACATTGATCGCCCTGCTCTTCACCATCATCGTGATGTTCTCTCTCAAGGGCGAATACATCATCCAGCTGCCACTGGATGTAGTGCGGATCGCCATTCCGCTGCTGATCTATTTCATGATCATGTTCCTGGTCAGTTTTATCATGGGCAAGGCAATCGGCGCGGACTACTCCAAAACGGCCACGCTCTCATTCACGGCGGCCAGCAACAACTTCGAACTGGCCATTGCCGTGGCAGTGGGCGTGTTTGGCATCAACAGCGGAGCGGCTTTTACGGCCGTCATCGGGCCATTGATCGAAGTGCCGGTCATGATCGGGTTGGTAAACGTGGCATTCTGGCTGCGGAAGAAACTATTTATCCAGAAGGCCACGACATTTCAAGTTGAATGAAGAAAAGGAGTATTAATATGTCTGATGAAACCTGTAATTGCAAGAGTGGAAACTGTGAGTGCGGAGACGGCTGCGACTGCGGCTGCGAATGCTGCAGCGGAGACGACCGTTTCCAGCGCCGCTATCTGACCAAAGCCGAACAGGCTGAGGAACTGGAAGCCTATCTGGCCGACCTCAAGCTGGAGGTCCAGGCGGTCGAAGAACGGCTGGCGGACCTGAAAAAGTAACCATCATCAAACAATCAGAAAACAATCAGACCTCCGGACCCAATCCTGAGGTCCGATTGCATACAAGGGGTGGTATTACTTGACTGCCAGGCGGTTCCGGCCGGCGCTCTTGGCAACATACATCGCCTGGTCAGCCGTTACGATCAGGGAATGCAGAGTGGGGGTCTCAATGCTCATCCCGGCGATACCGATGCTTATTTGAATCGAAAGTTTGCCTGCTTCGGTATCAATGGGTACATCGGCTACATTTGCGAGCAATCGTTCGGCTACGCGGAGAGCAGCACTGTCATTCGTATCAGACAAAATAATGGAAAACTCCTCGCCGCCATATCGCCCAATAATGTCGCTTTCACGCAAGGCCGAGGCCATCAGCTGGGCTGCTGCATGCAGTACCTGATCGCCGACCACATGCCCGTACTTGTCGTTGAAATTCTTAAAATGGTCAATGTCCACCAGCAGCGCCGAAAGTGGAATTTTATTTTTCATTGCATGGGCGAATTTTTTCTCGGCCAGCTCAAAGAAGTACCGGCGGTTGTAAATTCCGGTCAGTTCATCCGTGATGGCCAGCCGCCCCACTTCGTTCAGCAGATCGGCATTTTGAAGCGCGGCAGCCAATTGGCTGGCAAACAACGACATGGTCGGCATGTCGTTTTCATGGATTCCTTCCCCCCACATCCACAGAACCCCCATGGTCTTTCCCTCGATGATCAACGGTAAATAGCAAACCGAGGTGGTTCTGGTAACGCCGATCAGCTTTAATATTCTTACGGCATCCCGTTGGGAAAGACCCGGCACCCAATTCAACAACATCGCAATGGAATCCTTGGCAAGAGAGGCATTCTGGGAGATGTTGGAGACTGGTGAAATTTTTGTGACGGGAAAGGTATACCCGTTCAATTTGGAGTTGCTAATGCGTTCCAGGGCACGAATCAGCCGGTCAGGCAGGGAAATATAACGAAGGTTGGCGTGCTGATTTTTAGCATCGCTGAGGGCAATCGCGCAGCGCAGTCCAAGCTTTGACAGCTCATTCCCCAATGTCTGCAATACACCATCCGGGTCGGCTGCCATTGCCGCGTGCGCATTCACCTGCGCCAGGGCTCGGATCAGGGAGTTGGAACGTTCCAATTGTTGAGTTTGGAATCGTTCATCCAAAACGATCCGCAGGCGTTGAATGGCGGTTGCCAGCTGGCCTGCAATAATGGTGAGCAGTTCCTCATCTTCGCTGGTAAATGCATTTGGGTGTGTACTTTCAGCATTGACAACGCCAAGCATTTTTGATTCAAGGATAAGCGGCACACACAACTGCGAACGTGTTAACGGATAAAGGCTTATTAAATCCTGCGAAGCCGATCCATCGTTCACTCGGATGGGTTTTCCGGACACAGCCACCTTTCCCGCCACCCCCAAACCCATCGGCACGCGCGCCAGGACGTCATGTTCGCCAACCCGGTAGGAGGAATGTAAATACAGCTCGTCAGTCGATTCATCCAAAAGAAGGATTCCAAAGCTGTCCGAAAAGAGGCGCTGCCCGATGATTAGGGTAACATTATCGATCAACTGGTCTTCGTTGGCTGATTCGGTGGCAGCCGTGGCAACGGCGTGTAATACTGACAATTGTTCGGCGCGTGTCCGCTCGGCGTTCAATAAACGGACATTTTGGATGACAGCCGCGGCCTGCCGGCTGAGCATACCCAGCTGGCGGATATCAACGTCGGTGAAACCGCCGGGTTTATTTGCAACCAGAACTACCCCCATCAGAAGTTCTTTGGCGTCCCACAGGGGCGCCGCCAGCATGCAATTCGCCTTGGCAGTCTGTGCAAAGAGAGTAAACTCCGGCAGGATCTGAGACGATGAGTTCGCCCGGAATATTTCGAATTTTGAATCATTCCAAATTGCCTTTTCCTGCTCCGGCGCGGAATGCAGAACCGTCAGGCGGTCATCCGGCAGGCCGAAAGCTGGGGGTTGCGGCAGAAGTACATTCGTGGCAGTGTCAAGAAGATAGATGACGCAAATTTTACCGCTGGTCAGGCCGGCCAGGGTTTCGGTCAGCTGGCCGTAGGTTTGGCGGGCATCTCCGTTCAAAGTGAAAGCCCGGGAGATCTTGTGGATGCCGGATATTTCGTTGGCACGCTGATGGGCCTCTTCCAATAAAGAGGTGCTCCGGAGGATCTTTTCCTGGTTTCTGCGGGCAAGCTCCCCCAGCCGTCCCACGATCAGGCTGACCACCATTGCAGTTGCAAGACCCAGCAATCCGCCCGGAATAATGGCAACCGGGAAAATTCCCCCATTCAGAAAAACCATGATCAAAACATCAACGGCATTAAGTGCAATGGTGAACAAGATTCCCGCCCCCATGCCATACATCCACGCCCCGATCAGGATGGGAATAAAACCGAGAATTGAAACGGGCTCCCCAAAGACGGGATATATAAATAAGAACGCTGCAAAGAATATGATAAAAGATGCGGCAACAATACAGAACCTGCCCAGGGAGGACTGGAAAAATGTTGCCCGTCGCTGAAGATTGAGAGAATTGTGCATTGCAAATGATAAATCAAAAAGAATATCGCCGGTTGAGTCTATACACTCGAAGTGCGGGTATTCTATTATCCCTGGATATGATCCTATTTTCAACCCCGCCCATTGCTTTATTATTTACAATCCCTTTACAAGTTGACCAGGTTGGGGTCGATCGTATATTGCCACCAATTGTTGACCACTCCGCAGGTCCGCCCGGTAACTTTGGGCAGGTGGTTCAGCCACCATTTATGGAGAATGCGCATGTCCCCATTTCCCCATTCATCCGCGTTAACTTCGCGAATATCATTCGTAAAGGCCGGGAAATTGTACCAGTCATAACAATTGCTAAGTACTTTGCGGGGGTTATTGTAATCGTAATCGACTTCCGCATTGGGGGGGAAATGGACATCTCCGACCTGGGCTTTTCCCGGCGCCACCTTGTCATAAAGAGCAAATTGGGCGTAGAGATTGGCAGGTCCCTGTGTTTTAGAGAACGTCTGGGTCATTATTGATTCGACCCGGTGGCCGAACGAATGAAGCATTTCCCCCACGCCACGCTCGGAGGAAAAGCCCATTACGACGAACCGCCGGCTGCAGCCAGCCGACCAAGTCTGGGGCTGGGAATTGCACCAGAAAGCGCCCGCCCCACACATGGTCAATTCATAGAAACCGGCCTGGGGAAAGCCGAACAGCCAGACCTCATCGATTTCGCGATCGCTGATGCGTGGGATGACATTCAGGCCGGTCAGGATTGCCTGGTAGCTGGCATATTCAGGCTGGTGCGCCGGTTGGGCCTTATTTATCACCGCCAGGTAGGATTGGGCATCGTAACGAAACCCATCGGTTAACGCCGGAAATTCATTCAGTTCCACCCGATCGACAATCTTAAAACATGCCAATCCGCCACTGACTTCCAGGACATCCTGGATAAAGGTATTCGATAGATCATCCGGGTTGCTCCAGTTCATGCTTTGAATGATTTTTGTTCCCGAGGCGACATCCATCACCGGGTTGTAGGTCACCAATAACACACGGGAGGTTTCGATACGGACCGGCTCGGTGGTGTTGTCTGGCGGAATCACAAGCTGCACCAGCTCTGGGGTGATGTCTGGCAGAATCACAGGCTGCACCGGCGCGGGGGTGATGTCTGGCAGAATCACAGGCTGCACCGGCGCGGGGGTGTTGTCTGGCAGAATCACAGGCTGCACCGGCGCGGGGGTGTTGTCTGGCCGAATCACAGGCTGCACCGGCGCAGGGGTGTTGTCTGGCGGAATCACAGGCTGCACCGGCGCAGGGGTGTTGTCTGGCGGAATCGCAGACTGCACCGGCGTGACGGTTCTGCTGGAAGACCGCAGAAGTCTGAACAGGCTGAGCAGGAAATCCCAGAAAGACGGCTTTTGATTTCCAGAAGGAGTGTTCATCTCTGCTCCTATGGGAGGTCAGAAGCAAAATAGACCTGGTTACCGATGCTCAAGAAAAGGTCCCGGTTTGCGCTGATGGTCATGGCCGTGGCAGGGCCATTGAATAAAGCGTTGTTTTGCTGCATGCTGGCCCGGAATTGTCCATGCATTTCCAGCGAATCAAGTCGCGGGCTAAAAAAATAGATTGCGCGCGTGAGCGGTTCGAGCATATACAGCGATGGGTCGGGAGCGGAGGCAAAGGTCATCTGGGTGAAGATGGCATCGTTAATTATTGGGCCGGACTGTCGATCGGGACGCGGATCCACATAAGTTACCGGATCAGAGCACCGCATTGGAACAACATCATAGTGCGCCAGGGGGCAGGCGGTGACATGACCATCCTGGAAAAGCAGATATAAGTCCGAAGCATTGGCAGCCAGGTCTATGGTGCTATTCATGGACTGCGGTACCTGGTCCCCGAAAAACATGACCGGCAAGTTTGTGAATTGGCCGGAGGTCCCGCTATATTGCCAAATAGCATTGCCCGCCGGATCAAGCACGTAAAGATTTTTAGCGGCAGAATCCAATGAAAATGCAGCAATATTACGCCAGCCGAGCTGTGGAGGATTGAGTGAAACGGCTACCGGGTCCATCTGTCCGCAATAAAGCAGGTTGCCCCTGGCATCCATTGCCAGGACGCTGGCGTCATAAAAATTGTTCAGGGGCAAGGCTTGCAGATCCACCAGTGAGCCGACAGTGATTGTGCCATATATTCCCGGATCACACTTGAAGCTCGTGTCCACTTCATAGCTCTGGCCATTCAGTGAAGCATGGATAATATCGCCGCGCGCGCCGTCCAGCAGATACAAATCGGAGTCGGTTGCGGCCATATGGGTGACTTGCACGGTGGTGTTCAGCGCGCTGACTATGGCGGGGTGAAAATCCAACCGCTGGATGCCATCCAGTTTATCCAGGGCTGCCTGCGCCTCCTGTCGCAAGGTGATTGAAGCCTGTGTTACCAGGCTTTTATCGGCCAGATCGAGATAGTAGATGGTACTGTCCCAGGCTCGCCTCACATCGGCGGGATCGGTCTGGGCACGCGCCTGGGCTGCTTGCGCCAAAGCCATATCGTAATTCTGCGAATACTGCGCCGTGCGCCCGTAGTGAATGTAAACCGCCGCTGCGACTGCCACAATGATGACGGGAACCACAATGGCAAATAACGCCATGCTTGATCTGGAAACTTCAACGTTATCGTTTGATTCAGGCATCAGGGCAGGCAGAAATTTCCCGATGCCCTGGGATAGCTTCTGCGCGCCTACGCGCGCGGAATGGATGAGCTTTGCCAACCATCCAAATATCTCCCGTCGCTGGCGGGAAGGCGGGTGTTTGCCGCCAGGCAGGCCGGCGATATGCTGCGGGGAAACAAAACGACCCGAGCTACTGGCCGGGTGCGACGCCGGTCGAACAGGCACGGTCAGCGGGCGGCGACCCCGCTCCGGTTGTCCGGTTGAAGAAGAGGAAGGATCACTGTTTTCCGGCGAGACTTTCGTGCCGGGTGGTAGAGCCGCCCCTGGCTTGGCTCCATTTGAAACCAGGCGGGTGAAACGACTGGCCGGAATTTCACTCTGTACCCTGGAGGCAGGCCCAGCAGGTGCGGCCACGGCCTGTTCGGGTGCATCGGAAAGGGCAGCCCGTCCATCGGTCTGCACCGGCCTGCCAGCCGAGACTGTCTGTTCTGAGCCTGCCGCCGGGGTCAATGCCGGCGCCGGACCTGCCAAAGGCGGCTTTTCCGCGACAGGCGGGAGTTCTTTCAGGATATTCAGATTCCCTTTTCCGGGCTGTGCCTGCACCAATACTGCGTTCAAATCTTCGCCAGGAGTGCCTTGAAGCGTCTGGCGGACTGTCTCGAAGGAAAAGTTTTTTTCCGCCAGCAGGTTGGCATCCAAACCGGTCGGCAGGTTGGGGCAGAGCACCAACAAGTCACCGGCGTGCAAATCGATTTGCGAGAAATAGAGCGGGGTTGCCTGGGCAATTCCCAATCCATGACCGGCTATCTGCTCGTCATGGATTTGCCGGGATTCCCCGCTGGCAAGGTGGAAAACATGGGTTGGACCACATTGGGCAAAAACGAACTGCGCACCCCGCAACACCCCCAAAATTAACCTTCCAACAATATATTCGCCCTTGCCGGTGGTATGCAGGTTCCGCCCAAGCAGGGACTGGTTTAATTCCCCGGCAGCCGTTCGCATGGCAAAAGTCAGGGACCCGGAGGTTTGGTAAAAGCGCTGGGATGTCTGGGTGATGAACTTGTTGTAATCGGCGGTAGAAAAACTCGAATTTCCAGAGAGGGTCAGGTAAACAAGCAAATGGTCGTCTTCGCGGCCATGGGCGGATCGCCTGGGAGGCGCCACCGTCACCAGACCGGGCAATTGAAGCAATTCCTGGCCTTGAATATGATGGAAAGGGAACAGATTGAGATCCAACTCGGCAGCCACGCTCCCATTATAACTGGTAAAATCGCCGCATGGAATTTTCCCTGACCAACGACTTTTCTGCTCTGGCCTGGCTTTCCGATGATTGGAACAAGCTCCTGGCCGAAAGCGCCACGCATGTTCCCTTTTTACGGTACGAGTATCTTTCCGCTTGGTGGTCGACCCGCGGCGGCGGTGAATGGCCCGAGTCTGAATTGGCCGTCGTGACAGCCCACCAGGATGGACGCCTGGCCGGGGTTGCACCGCTGTTCTCCACCAATACCCACGAGGGTAAGCCGGCGTTGCTCCTGCTCGGCAGCATCGAAATTTCAGATTACCTGGATATCATCGCCCGCCCAGGGGATCTGCCCCTATTCCTGGGAGGCCTGCTGGATTTCATTGCCCGGCCCGCCTCACCGGACTGGCACCTGCTCGATTTGCACAATCTGCCGGAGAGTTCGCCCACACTGCCCGCTTTGCACGTGGAAGCTGAAAAGCGCGGCTGGAACTTTTCCCAGGATCGGACTTATCACGTTCCATCAATCCCATTGACCGGCGATTTCGAGACTTACCTGGCGGGCATCGACAAAAAACAACGCCACGAGATACGGCGAAAGATGCGCCGGGCGGAGGAAAGCGGCCGTTCTGTACGCTGGTATATCGTCGAGGATGGCTCTACGCTGGAAGCGGAGGTGCAGGCCTTCCTGGACCTGATGGCGGAAGACCCGGAAAAGGCCGCCTTCCTTACCGCTCCGATGCGCAGGCAGATGCACCTGGCCTGCCAGGCTGCGTTTGAAAATGGCTGGCTGCAACTGGCCTTCCTGGAAGCCGAAGGACAAAAAGCCGCCGGGTATCTCAATTTTGATTATCTTAACCGGATCTGGGTTTATAACTCCGGAATTGACCGGCGCTTCATGGATCTATCGGCCGGCTGGGTATTGTTGGGGCATCTTCTGCAATGGGCAAACGAAAATAAACGCACCGAGTTCGATTTCATGCGCGGAAATGAAGATTACAAATACCGCTTTGGCGGGGTGGATAAATTCCTTGTCAGGGCGAGGCTGACACACTAAAGAGGGCATAAGATGCCCTCCAAGACATTGCACCGCCGGGTCCCGCCGCGCCCATCGCAAGAATCAACTTCGAGAGCGCGAGCGTTGCAGGGATCGAAAAGCCAGAGCACCTGAAACCAGGGGCAGCCAGAAAGTGACTGCGCGGTACACCAGCGCAATCAGGACGGCACGCGGCAAAGGCACCTTCAACGAGTTAAGCACCAGTGGCAGGATGCTGTCGACGAAACCAAGCCCGGCTGGGGTGGGAGACGCATACACAAACAGGTGGGCGATGCTGAAGCCGCCCAGGAGGATTCCGCCGCTGAACGGTGTGGTGAGCGCCATAAAAGCCAGAGCGAGCACCAGGATCAATAGCACCTTGTTCAGGAATGTAAATACCAGCGGCAGGAGGATTTGTCCTGATGTGGCAGTGCGCAAGGATGTAAAGCCATCGGTCATCTCACCCGATAATGTGTACGCGGAGGCAACATTGAGGGCATCCCGATGCAGAAATGGATGCAGCAAACGGTTAATCCTGCGCGCCAGCCAGGCCAGCAAATCGCCTAGCCGGCGGGGGGAGCCGTACCCGACCACCAGCCCGAAAGCTATGGACGCAGCCAACACCACCAGGAATCCCGCAGCCACCAGTTCGACGACATTCAATTTACCAAGCTGTGCCAATAAGACAAAACCTGTCGCCAGGGCCGCAAATAAAGCGACATATTCATAAAGCACATACAAGACACATGCAACCAGGACCCGACCGGTTGACAGGTTGTGCAGGTGCGCCTCATCGATAAACACGGTCATTCCACCAATACCCGAGGAAGGGGTGACCAGGTTTACGAACGTTGCAGCAGTAATCATCATGAAGAGGTTACGTACACGTTCATGCAGCCCCACCAGCCGGTAAAGCGCCCAAAAAGTGGCGGTGGTATTCAACAACAGAAAAGCCTCGACGAAAACCGCTACGCCGATATAGAACGGTTTGCTCTGGCGCAGCGCTGCCAGTATGTTCTCAAGTTCGGCAATGCTGAAAACGATATAAGCAACCGCCAATAATCCGATGACGATCAGGTAGAACTTCCGCATGGGGGCCGGCTTTATTGAGACATTTTGGCCAGCCGGATCAATTCCTTGTAAGCGGTCGTCAGGAAGAAGAACAGCATCAGCAAAGCCAAAGCACCAATGACCAGGTCATAGGGGTTGATAACAAGATTTCCGAGCAGCGGTAAATTCAAACGCCATAATTGCTTTCCAAAAAAGAACATGGCGGTGTTGAGCAAAACGGCCAATGCACGGGCTTCCGTGGGAGCCAGCTTTTCATAAGAGAGTTTAAATTCCCCTTCCACATAGGTGCGCAGGAACACCACTACACACATCAGTAGAAAACCTACCAGCGCCAGGGAGGCGATATTAAAACTCACATACGGCGAAAGACCCAAACCCAGAATTAATAATACCGCGGTGATCGAATCCGTAACATGGTCGATGAAATACCCATAAATGGGACGCTCAATGTGGCGGTAGCGCGCCAGGGTCCCGTCCATACTGTCGCCATACCAGTTGACCAGGAAGCCAAGCGTGGCCATCCAGAAAAAGCCTGGTTGATAGCGGCTTAAGATGTATCCGATAAACGCAATGGCGCTGCCCGTAATGCCAATGGTCGTGTAAATATCGGGGTTCATCCATTTTGGCGAGTGGATTGCCAGCCACTTCAAGGCAGGCCGTTCAAGCGGCCCCAAGAGACCATCATTAATGCGAGTATGTGTCTTTGAATTGTTCAAACAGAACCTCCTCTTGTCTGCTATGATTTCCTGGGAACATCCTGTATTATATCGGGCCAGACAGGCTGCGAAATGAGCCATTGTTGCGGATCGCGCCGGATGAAATCCTCCACTACGGCCAGCACTTTTTCGGCATTGCTCTGCAGCTGCTGCGCCCGGTCCGGATGCGGGCTCATTTCAACCGGCGCGGAAGCATATATGTGTTGTTTTCCATCCTCTTCCAGCCGGCTACCTACCACAACAACCGGCACTTTTGCCTTCAGCGCCAGATAAATATAATGGGTTGGCAGGGCTGCCGGCAGGCCAAAAAAACACGGCCGGGGGTCACTCTCCGGGGTGGGATGATCAATGCCCGTCATCACCATCCCGCCTTGCTGTAAATGACGGAGCGCCTGGAGCAATCCTTTAACTGTACTGGGTACCATCCTTAACCCCGCCTCCCGGCGGGTATTAAATTCCATCTGGCGCCCCCCCTCCGGTTTGGGGAGGGTTAATACCAGAGGCTTGAATTGTGCCATGCTCAACCACTGCAAGCCCAGGTCAAAGCCGAGCATGTGCAGCCCCGCCAACACCAGGCCGGACCGGTCAAACTCAGGGCGGGCCAGGATGGTTTGAAATGATGGGTCGATGCTGAACAGCCGGTCGGCAGCACGAGGGCGTTGGTTGTAGTGATACAGCTCGTAAATCGAGCGGGCGGAGTTCCGAAAGGCCGCCTTGACCACCTGATCCAAAATTTTGGAGGATTCTATTTTACCTGAGACGACCCATTGATTGGCACGAACTGCGCTAACCAGCGCCGAGTCAGTGCGGGAAGAGATCCCCCGGGCAATCAACCGTCCGATGGCATCGCCAAGCCCCGGGGGTGTGACCCGTGCGATGAAAACAGCAAACTTCAATGCCGTCTGGCCGGTAATCAACCCTTCTGTGTTGGCTGCCATTGTTCCTTAAGAAAAGAACACCCGGGTCAAACATGACTCGGCTCTTTTCTATTTACTTAAAGCTTGCGGGAGGCCTCGTCCAGCCTGGCCATTTCCTCTTTGGAAAGCTGGAATTTCATTGCACCAGCAGCCTCCTCGGCCTGGCGGACCTTGGTGGCGCCCGGGATGGTGACGACGGTCTCTCCGTTAAAGTTGATCACCCAGTTCAAAGCCACCTGCGCGATGGTAGCCTGGTACTTCGCGGCCATCTCATCCATAATGTTGATAAGGGGGCGCGTCCGTTCCAGGTTGCGCCGCATATCGGCTTTGCGGAAGCCAGACATGCGATCCAGCAGCTCCGGGTTCTTGTGGTATTTCCCGCTCAGCAGACCGCGCGCCAGGGGCGTGTAGGCGGTGATGGTCATACCCAATTCACGGGCCGTTTCCAGGACGCCGTTGGTTTCGATCTCACGGCTCAACAGGCTGTAGCGCATTTGGTTGACTGCCAGAGGCAGGCCTCTTTTTGCCAGGGCGGCATGTGCCCGCCGCATACGGGCCGGGTTGAAGTTGCTCACCCCCACCGAGCGGATCTTGCCGGCCTCCACCAGGTCGGCCATGGCATTCATCTCGGCTTCCGGCGAGGAGAAACTATAAGGTTGGTGGACCATGTAATTGGCTATGCTGAATCCGTCCAGGAAGCGCAGGCGGTCTGCGATGCTGACCGGGATGTTCCGGGCCGTCCGCATAAACGGCTGCCATTTGGTCGCCACAATGACATCCTTGTCGGACTTCCCGGCTGCTTTCAGGCCAATCGCCAGGGAGCGTTCGGATACTCCGGCGCCGTACATTTCCGCGGTGTCGAACCAATTGATGCCGCCATCCAATGCGGCTTTGATAATGGCATTCTTTTCATCCTGGGAAATGACCGGGAACATGCGCCCGATCAACCCGCCTCCACCGGCCATTTCCATCACGCCCAGGCCGACCGGTGTAACCAGGATGTCTGTCTTCCCCAAATGCCGCAACTGAATTTTATTTTTTGTTTCCATCTCAACGTTCCTCCAAAGATTATTTTAATGCCTTGGTTCACTATCTCAAAGGGTGTGGAGGTCATGCCAATGGTTCAACACTGCCTTTGGGACATTATGAACAAATAATACCAACCTCTCCCATTTTTACCTTTAGAAATATGGAAGAGGCTGGATTTGATAGGGT
This sequence comes from uncultured Chloroflexia bacterium, assembly GCA_963772245.1. Lineage (GTDB taxonomy): Bacteria > Chloroflexota > Anaerolineae > Anaerolineales > Villigracilaceae > UBA877. The sequence goes on from CAVYWB010000005.1 coordinate 1,108,975, forward strand.
GGGTTACCTGCCTTACCGGTTAGATCTCTTTGCCTTCGAACTGGCTGTTATAGAGTTCGGCGTAGAAGCCTTTCTTATCCAGCAGTTTCTGGTGTTTGCCCTGCTCCACAATATCGCCATCCCTCATTACCAGGATCCAATCTGCCTCACGGATAGTGGACAGGCGGTGGGCAATGATAAAGCTGGTGCGATCCTTCATCAGTTCGAGCATGGCATTCTGGATCAGCACCTCGGTATGCGTATCCACCGAACTGGTCGCTTCGTCCAGGATCAGCATGGCCGGATCCAGCAGGATGGCGCGTGCGATCGTCAGCAACTGCATCTGGCCCTGCGAGATGTTGCTGGTCTCCTCGTTCAAAACAAAGTTATAGCCATCCGGCAGGGCGCGGATGAAGTGGTCGGCGTGGGCGGCTTTGGCCGCTGTGATGACTTCTTCATCCGAGGCGGTGGCCCGCCCATAGCGGATGTTCTCCATGATGGAGCCATTGAACAGCCAGGTATCCTGCAAGACCATGCCGAACATGCAGCGCAGTTCGCTGCGCTGGTAGTCCTTGACATTATGGCTATCCACCAGGATGGCGCCGCTGTTGACATCATAGAAGCGCATGAGCAGTTTAACCATGGTGGTCTTGCCGGCGCCGGTCGGGCCGACGATGGCGATCTTCTGACCAGGCTCAGCATAGAAGGAAAAGTCGTTGATGATGATCTTATCGGGGGTGTAACCGAAGTGCACATTCTTGAAGTCCACGCGGCCTTCGATGTGCTCCGAGGTGAGTGTGGTGACTACATCCGGAACTTCCTCCTCTTCCGCCAGGAACTGGAAGACACGTTCCGCGGCGGCCATGGTCTGCTGGAGGATGTTGGAGATATTGGCGATCTGCTGGATCGGCTGGGTGAACGAGCGCACGTATTGGATGAATGCCTGAATATCACCGATGGCAATTTGACCCTTGATCACCAGGTATCCGCCCAGAATACAGATGGCCACGTAGCCCAGGTTGCCGACGAAGTTCATGATCGGGTAAAGCAAACCGGTCAGGAACTGCGATTTCCAGGCCGAGTCGAACAGCACATTATTCAACTGGTCGAACTGTCCGATGCTCTTGGCTTCCCCATTGAAGGCCTTAACGACAACGTGGCTTCCATACATCTCCTCCACATGCCCGTTGATGTGGCCCAGATAATCCTGCTGCTGCTTAAAGTAGCCTTGGGACTTATTAACGATCAGGCCGATGATACCGAACGATATGGGGAGCATGACCAGCGCCACCAGTGTCATCAGCCAGCTGATGGTGAACATCATCACAAGCACACCCAGCACGGTGGTTACCGAAGTGATGATCTGGGTCAGGCTCTGGTTAAGCGTCTGGCTGACGGCATCCACATCGTTGGTGATGCGCGAGAGCACTTCGCCATGGCTCGTGCCGTCGAAATACTTGAATGGCATCCGGTTGATCTTCTCGGAGATGTCCTTGCGGAAGCGGTAGGTAACATTGATGGCGATATCGGTCATGACCCAACCCTGGATATAGGCAAGCACGGCAGACAGCAAATACAACAACAGCACCTGGATCATGATGTTGCCGATATGGACAAAATCGATCGTGCCGGTGCCAGCGATCTTGGCCATCACTCCGGTAAACAGTATCGTGGTGGCATTCCCCAGGATCTTGGGGCCAAAAATGGAGGCCACCGTGGAACCGATGGCAAAAAGCCATACCAAAATGATCAGGATCTGGTACCGGCCAAGGTATTTGACCAATTTTATGAGGGTGCCCTTGAAGTCTTGCGGCTTTTCTCCGCGCAGCATCGCCATGGGGCTGCCGCGCCCCATCGGCATCATAGGTCGCGCACCGCCGGGGGCAGCTCCCTGTGGGCTGGGACTTTGCGTGCTTGAACTTTGCATGGTCATGCCAGTTCCTCCTTGCTGAGCTGCGATAGGGCAATGCCTCGATAAACTTCGCAGTCCTTCATTAGTTCATCATGGGTACCTTTGCCGACGATACGGCCATCATCCAAAACGATGATCTGTTCGGCATTTTTGATAGTGGCGATTCGCTGCGTAACGATCAACAGGGTACTGGCGCCGGTGTTGGCCTTGAGGGCTTTTCGTAAGGCCGCATCGGTTTTGTAATCCAGCGCCGAGAAACTGTCATCGAAGACATAGATGGGAGCCTTTTTGACCAGGGCGCGTGCAATGGCCAGGCGCTGTTTTTGCCCACCGGATACGTTCATACCGCCCTGGGCCACCTCCGCCTGCATTCCTTCCGGCTTGGAGTTGATGAACTCATCTGCCTGGGCGATATCGGCGGCCAGCTTCAATTCCTCATCAGTGGCGTTCTCATCGCCGTAGAGCAGGTTGGACTCGATCGTACCGGAGAACAGGTTGCTCTTCTGCGGTACGAAGCCGATGCGGTCGCGCAGTTCGTGCTGCCCCACCTCCCGGATATCCACGCCATCCACATAGATGGCGCCATCACTCACCTCATAAAAACGCGGGATCAGGCTGACGATCGTGGATTTACCCGAGCCGGTGGTGCCTAGGAAAGCCGTGGTCTGGCCCGGCTGGGCGGTGAAAGTAATGTTGTGCAGAGCGTCCTCTTCCGCGCCCGGATAATGGAAACTGACATCCCGAAATTCGATCGTGCCCTTGAAGGGTGAGGGGAACTGCTTTGGATCCGGCAGGTCGCGGATGAGGGGCTCGGTTTCCAGCACTTCCGAAATTCGGTCGCCTGAAACCGAGGCGCGCGGCAGGATGATGAACATCATCGAAAGCATCATGAATGCAAACAATATTTGCAGTGCATATTGCATGAAAGCCATCATGTCGCCCACCTGGATGGTGGCGTTAGCCACCTGGTGGCTGCCCACCCAGATGATCAACACCACCACGCCATTCATGATCATCATCATGAACGGCATCATCAATACCATGATGCGGTTGACAAACAAGAGCGTATTGGTCAGGTTCTTGTTGGCGACGTCGAAGCGGTCTTCTTCGGACTTCTGCATGTTGAAGGAGCGGATGACCATCATGCCCGAAAGATTCTCGCGCAACACCAGGTTGAGCCGGTCGATCAGGCTCTGGATGGCTTTGAATTTCGGCAGAGCAACCGAGAAGATCGACATGATCATGCCGAACATGATCACCACGGCCAGTGCAATGATCCACCACATATTGGGGCTCTTGCCGATGGCCCGGATGGTTCCACCGATGCCAATGATGGGGGCATAAATGAACATACGCATCATCATGATCACCACCATCTGGATCTGGGTGATGTCATTGGTGGAGCGGGTGATCAGCGAGGCGGTGGAGAACTTGTCGAACTCGGTGCTGGAGAAATTTTCCACTCGTTCGAATACGTTCCGGCGCAGATCACGCGACAGTCCGGCAGCCGTGCGGGCGGAAAGATAGCCGACTGCGATGGTACAGGCACCCGACAGCAGCGTCAGCAGCAGCATCAGCAGGCCGATGCGCAGGATGTAATTCGTCTGAAGGTTGGCCGTCTGCATCCCCAGGGAAACGTACTCGGTTTTTACCACCCCGGAGGCCATCTGGACGATCATGCCGTTTCCCAGCGTGGCGAATTTCTGGTCAATGGTGGTGCTGATCTGACTGAGAACCGTCGGCGGGAGTTTCTGGATCATGGCAAAAACATCCGTTCCGGCCGGGATCTTGGACATCATCGCCGAAACGTTCGGGCCGAGCATCTGGCCCAGGGACTGCGCGGCAGCCGGGTTGGTCATGACCTGTTCGATGCCTGAGACCGCCAGCAGCGCCTTGCCCATGACCGGGTTCAGCTTGTTGATCTCGGCCTGATCGACCTTGTTGAGCACATAAACCGGCTCCTTCACCAGGTCGGGATAGATTTTTACATCGGCGGCATAATCGGGGGAACTCTGGTCGACCAGGGTGTAATCGCCCAGGACGGCGGCCTTGTTCTGTGCACTCATGAAGATCACCAGCCGATTCATTTCGCTCTGGCGGATGGCTTGCGGTACGGCATCCACGATACCGCCCTGCTGGATGCCGTAGTCGACGATATTAGACATGTAATCCGGCAATGCCAGGTCGGCATTGGCCTGGATGAACAGCAGGACGACGGCTCCCAGGATTAAAAGAAGGTAAGGTTTTAAATATTTTGCCAGTCGTAGCATGGTTTCACGTACTCCTTCTTACATTAAACTTTTCATGGTTCATGGCTTGCCAAATTACTGCAGATACTGGAGAAAAGCGCGCTCTCCTGGCAATCAAAGGGCAGGCAAGCTGCATATTATAGTCTATTGATACAATGTAGATTGAATATGAAGACATTACGGATAGGATGTGTAGCCAAAGGAAACAAGTTTGGCTGCCGGTTTTCCTTTGCTATTCCTTGGTTGCCCGGGCGGCCCCGGTCAGCAAGGTCAGCGCCGAGATGATCAGGTTTTGCTGTTCGGGCGTCAACGCATCCGTGAGGCCCTCCACCCACTGGCTGCGGGCTTCAATGCCGCTTTCGATCAGCATGCGCCCTTTCGAAGTCAATGCCAGCTGTTTGGCGCGCCGGTCGACCGGGTCTTCCGTACGCTTGATCAGGTCCAGCACCACCAGCCGGTCGACAGCCTGGCTGGCGGCTGCATTGGAAACACCGAGCTGTTCGCCGATCTCTGATACACTGGTGCTGCCAGCATGGATCAGGCGCATCAGGATGTTGATTTGCGAAAATGACAGGCCGGTCTCATCCATAAATTTTCGGAAGTCACGCATCGAGCGCTGCATGAAAACTTCCGACCATTCACGGATCACTTCAGTAAATACTTTGGTTGGCGACATAGTTAATATTCCTAATTAGTTAAGTGAGCCGAAATATATCCATTTCTTATGTATTTGTCAAGGTAAAATCCGCCCGAATCCATTAGAGTCTCGTAAGAAAAACGACCCTTTAGGGGCAACCCGCCCGCTCCCCTACGGTATAATATTGTAATGTCCAATATGCCAACCCCTCCCCGCCGGGTCATCGTCGCGGCATATTCCCAAATTCCAGATTCGCTGGCGGAAGCTACCGCGATCAGTTCCTATTTGGTGGAACACAACCTGGAATCCACCTTCGGCACCGTGGATGACAGCTCCCTGCGGAGGCGGGTAAAAAACGGGGAGTTTGATCTCCTGGTTGCTGTCGGCGGGGATGGCACCATGCTGCGGGCCAGCCATCTGTGCGCTCCCTGCAAGGTGCCCATTCTGGGAATCAACATGGGCCGGTTGGGCTTTCTCATGCAGTTTGGCCGCGAGCAATGGCATACCGCCCTGGACCAATTACTTAAGGGACAATACTGGCTGGAAAATCGCATGATGATCCGCGCAGAGCATGTCCGGGCCGGCGAATCTCTTGGGAGTTGGCACGCCCTCAACGAAGTGGTCGTCTGCCGTTCGGCGGCCGTCCGGCCGGTACGCATCTCCGCCAGCGTGGATGGGATGCAATTAACCAACTACGTCTCGGACGGCCTGATAGCCGCCACGCCCACCGGCTCCACCGCTTACGCCCTGGCAGCCGGCGGGCCAATCCTGCCGCCGGAGCTGCGCAACATCCTGCTGGTTCCGATCGCCCCGCACCTTTCCTTTGACCGGGCGGTGGTCCTTTCGGAGGGCAGTTCCGTCAACATCAGCCTGGTCGGCGGTGATGCCGTCCTGAGCGTGGATGGACAGACCCCCATCAGCCTGGCCGAGCAGGATGCCGTCGACGTGCATGCCGGGCAATATATGGCCCGTTTCGTCCGCTTCGGCAATCGCGACTACTTCTATCGCAACCTGACCACCCATATGAACCAGAATCCATTGGTGGGTTTTCCACGATGATCGATCCAAACGCGCCCACCTACTGCGCCAACCATCCCGGGGTGGAGACCCGTCTGCGCTGCAACAAGTGCGGGAAACCCATTTGCGCCAAATGCGCCGTCCGCACGCCCACCGGCTATCGCTGCAAGGAATGCGTGCGCGGCCAGCTTAAGGTTTTCGATACGGCCCAGTGGTACGACTATGTGCTTGGTTTCATCACGGCCGGCGTATTGGGCTTTTTGGCCAGCCTGCTGGCTCTTTTCGTCAGCGGTTTGAGCTTCATCGGCTGGATCCTGATCATTATCGGAGCTCCCACTGCCGGAATGGTCATTGCCGAAGGGGTGCGCCTGGTCATCAAAAAACGCCGTTCACGCGCGCTTTTCATTACCATTGCGGTAGCGATGGTCCTGGGCGCCCTGCCGGTCATCATCGGCAATCTGATCTCCTTTAATCTATTTGGTTTGATCTTCCAGGGAATTTTCCTGTTCATCGCCACGCCGGTCGTCTACACCCGCCTTTCAGGCATTCAGCTGACCAGATGATTGACTTCGTAGTAACGACTTCAGTCGTTATACCATTTGGATGCATATGCTGACCGAACTGCACATCCAGAACTTCGCCATTATTGACCAACTCGACCTGGATTTCGGGCCGGGCCTGGTCGTCCTGACCGGGGAGACCGGCGCGGGGAAATCCATCATCATGGACGCCCTGGATGTTCTGATGGGCGGCCGCGCGGAGGCCAGTTCCATCCGCACCGACGCCGGCCTGGCGCGCGTGGAGGGCACATTTAAACTCTCCGGCGCCGAACGTCCCGCAGCCATCGAAATTCTAAAGCGGGAGGATCTGCTCGACGATCCGGACTACGTCACCTTGATGCGCGAAATCCGGCGGGAGGGCCGCAGCAGCGCGCGCGTGAACGGCCGCAGCGTCGGCCTGCCGCTGCTCAAAGAACTGGGTGAAATCCTGGTGGATATCCACGGGCAATCCGAGCATCTTTCACTGCTGAATGTGCGGGCCCACCTGGGCCTGCTGGACCGGTATGCCGGCATTGAATCCGAGCTCCTGGCATATCGCAAGGCCCACCAGCACCTGCTCGGCCTGCGGCGTGAACTGCACGACCTGCGCGCCGCCCAGCAGGATGCTGAGCGCCGCACCGACATGCTGACCTTCCAGGCAGGCGAGATCGAGGCGGCCCGGCTGCGCACTGCTGAAGATGAAGAACTTAAACAGGAGCGCGAACGCCTGGCCAATGCCGAAGCGCTGGCCACACTGGCGCAGGATGCCCTGACGGTGCTGGATGAAGGCAGCTCCGATGCTCCTGCTGCAACCGACCTGCTCGGGCAGGCAGTGCAGTCGCTGGCCAAACTGGCCCAGATCGACACGGCCCAGAAAACCCTGGCGGAACAATCCAGCACGCTGGAAGAGACTCTCGCCGACCTGTCCAGCAGCCTGCGCAATTACCTGGAGGCCATCGAATACAATCCCAAGCGGCTGGAGGAAGTGGAGGAGCGCCTCGACCTGATTCACCGCCTGGAGCGCAAACACGGCGGAAGCATCGAGTTGGTCCTCGCCTTCGCCGTACAGGCCCGCAGCCAATTGGAGACCATCTCCAGCGCTTCCAGCCGCATCGCCGAGCTGGAAACGGCCGAGTCGGCTGCGCTGGCGGAACTTTCCGCGCATGGCCTGTCACTTTCGCAAAAGCGCAAGGAGGCTGCCGGAAAAATGAGCCAGGCCATTGAGAGCGAACTGGACGACCTGCAGATGGCTTCCGCCCGTTTTGGCGTGGATTTCCAGACCAGGCCCGACCCGGAAGGAGTGCCCCTGCCGGATGGAAGCCGGATTGCCTTTGAAGGCAGCGGGCTGGATAAGGTGGAGTTCCTGGTGGAACCGAACCCGGGCGAAGGACTGAAGCCGCTGGCAAAAATCGCCTCCGGCGGCGAGACTTCCCGGCTGATGCTGGCGCTCAAGAATGTGCTGGCACGCGCCGACCAGATCCCCACGTTGATCTTCGACGAAATCGATCAGGGCATCGGCGGGCGAGTCGGCGGGGTGGTCGGGGAAAAGCTGTGGAACCTGGGACGCGCCCACCAGGTAATGGTGATCACCCACCTGCCGCAGCTGGCCGCCTACGGCGACCAGCACTTCCAGGTACAGAAAATCATCGAGAACGGCCGCACAATCACCCGCCTGACCCGGCTGAGCGGCGAGCTGCGTACGCTCGAGCTGGCTCAAATGCTCGGCACCGTCAGCGAAGGGACGCTACGTTCGGCTCACGACCTGCTGCAAGGCGCCCAGGCCTTTAAAACCGGCCACAAACAACCTGATATTGTTTCTTCCCATTAATCTGGGGGGGCAAGGGGGATCATAAATTGAGTCATTTTATTATTAATATTTCTTTAGACGTAGCACGCCCAACCACCCATCTGGAACAAATGCGGTATCATATCGTCTGATATTATCAAGGAGAATTCAATCATGAAGAAGCTTTTGTTTTTACTCGTATGCCTGTCCATGGTCTTATCCGCCTGCGGCCTGCTGCCAACAGCCACCCCAACCACGACCCCCACCCCCACCGAAACGCCGACCATCACCGAAACGCCCACGCCGGTTTCCACCAATACGCCCACCGTCACGCCGACGCCGCTTTACCCGGTGAACGGCCTTGGCCCGACCAACTTTCCTGCGGGTGTGGACCAATTGACCGGTCTGAAAGTCGCCGATCCGTCTCTGCTGCAGCGTCGTCCCATGGTGATCAAGGTCCAAAACCTGCCGCGCGACGGCCGCCCGCAGTGGGGACTTTCCCTGGCCGATATTATTTTCGAATACTACACCGAGGAAGGCACCACCCGCTTTGCAGCCATTTTTTACGGTAACGATGCCAGCATGGTCGGCCCGATCCGCTCGGGGCGATTCATCGACGCCGACATCGTGGAAGGCTATAAAGCCATGTTTGCGTTTGGCTCCGCCTATTTGGCCGAGATGCGCCGTTTCATCAATTCGGATTTCGCCAACCGCCTGGTGGTGGAGGGCAGCAGCACACCACTGACGCGCTACGATCCTAAGGGTGAAGATTACCTGATGGTTAACACTGCCGATTTGAGCACCTATGCGACCAAAAGGGGTTTAAATACTCCGCAAAATCTGGATAACATGCTGTTCAAACTCCCCGCACCCGACGGAGGCACGCCCGTCACGCAGGTCTACGTGCGTTATTCCGGCGCGATCTACAACCGCTGGGACTACGATTCCACCAGTGGCACTTATATGCGCTTCTCCGACACCGTGGATGCCAACAACGGCATTGAGGGCGAGCAGTACGCCCAGCTGACCGACCGCCTGACCAACCAGCCGATCGAGTTCGCCAACGTGGTGGTTCTATACGTCAACCATCCGCTTTACGCCGCCAATATTTACGATATCCAGCTGGTCGGCACGGGCGACGCCTATGCCTTCCGGGACGGGCTGGCCTACAAGGTCAAATGGGTGCGCAATGCCACGGATGTGGTCTCGCTGACCAACCCCGACGGCAGCCCCTTCCCCTTCAAGCCCGGCACCACTTGTTTCGAAGTGATCGGGCTGCATTCCACCATTTCGCAGAACGGTCAGAGCTGGCGTTTCACCCATTTCATGCCTTAATATTTAATAGGGGCGACCAGCCGGTCGCCCCTATTGTTTATCATCCGCAGCGTATTAACGACTTTCCCCTGCTGTTATGATATAGGCGTTCTTCCGTTATTGTTTATCATCCGTTGCATAACAAATACTTTGGTCGTTCATTAGGGCATACAATCAGGGAGCAAGCCATGAAAAGAAGGCCTTTATGAAACGCATTGCGGTCTTGACCGGTGGAGGGGATGCACCCGGCTTGAATGCCGTCATCCGGGCGGTGACCAAAACCGCTATCAATGTGTATGGCTGTGAAGTAATGGGCATCCTGGATGGATATGACGGCTTCATCGCGCTCGGCGGCGTGATCCCGCTGGACCTGCAATCCGTGCGCGGTATCCTGCCGCGCGGCGGCACCATTCTGGGAACTGCAAACCGCGGCAACCCGTTCGCCCGCAAAGTGCTGCGGGCCGGCAAGGAAGAGGTCATTGACGTTTCGGAAGAAGTTGTCCGCGCCATTTCGGCCATGCATCTGGACGCGGTCATTGTCATTGGCGGGGACGGCACCCTGCGCGTCGGAATGGAGTTGTGTGACAAGGGCGTGCCGGTGATCGGGGTGCCCAAGACCATCGACAACGACGTCGGCGGCACGGAAGTCACCTTCGGCTTCGATACGGCTTTGATGATCGCCACCGAAGCGCTCGACCGGCTGCACACAACTGCCGAAGCACACCACCGTGTGATGGTGCTGGAACTGATGGGCCGGGAGGCCGGCTTCATAGCCCTGCACTCCGGCATTTCCGGCGGGGCTGACGTAATCCTGCTCCCGGAAATTCCATTCAAATACGATGCCATCCTCCAAAAGATCAGGCAGCGCGTCCAGGCCGGCTCGAAGTTCAGCCTGCTGGCCGTCTCGGAAGGCGCCAAACCGCTGGGCGGGCAGGAGCTGGTCGCGCGCCCGGGCGACGCCGTGTATGTACCGCGCCTGGGCGGCATCGGGCAGGAGGTCGGCCGGTACGTCGAAGAGCACGGTTTCGAAGCGCGCGTCACCGTGCTCGGGCATGTCCAGCGCGGCGGCTCGCCGACCGCCTTCGACCGCTGGCTGGCCACCCGCTACGGCGCGGCGGCCGTCCGCACGGCTGCGGCGGGGGGTTTTGGCCGGATGGTGGCCCTGCGGGACGGCAAAGTGATCGATATCCCTCTCAGCGAGGCGCTGGCCACCCCCAAGCGGGTCGACCTGGACGGCGACGCCGTCCGCACCGCCCGCGGCATCGGCATTTACTTCGGAGACGAATAAACTGCTCCTGCCGATCGGATATGACTGGCTGCACACTCGTTCATAAATTCAAATTATCCAAAGATAAACTCGGATAAATAGAATGGGGTGTCTCTCATCATGTTTTTTATCAACCATCATTGTTCATCCGCGTTCATCTGTGGTTTTCTTTAAAGCGGAAGGCCGCCTTTCGGCGGTCTTCCTGGGCGCGCTGTGGCACCTAACCAGTCTGCAAAAATTACCACAGAACGAGGAGGGATGCCACAGCGCTACGTTTCGTACTACTATCCATTGTAGGCACCACCTCCTCTTCTATAAGGATGGCGGATGAGGGGCAGATCTTCACGTGCTCGAAGCCCTGCGCTGGAATTAGTATCGCATGAAATTATTCGGGTGTCAATAGGGCACGTTGGGCTCTAATAATTCCGTAAGGTGAAGAAATTTGCCCCATTCCTGACATCTTTTGATAGTCCCCTGTCAGTTTCTGCCAGCCCGGCGATCTTATCCTCCATCCCAATTCTCATAATTTTTACTGGTATTTTGCTTTTTTTTTAGTTTTTTCATTTTTCCTTCTTTCCTTTCGCCTGCACTGTACCGCAGGTACACGTGTGCCCGCCTGTCCCGCGGGGCACTTCCGCGGGATTGTGGTAAAAATATCTTCTTCAGGTTAAGAGGAGGCAACATTCATGAAACGCACCACCCTTCTCTGGATCACGGCCCTGCTGCTGGGCTGGTGTTTTGATATGCTGTTCTGGAAACAAACCCCCGGCATCAACTTCAGCCTCTACGTGCTGCTCTGCCTGGGTGGGGGCCTGCTGGTATTGCGGCGGAACGGCCTCCAGCCCTCCTGGAAATCTCTGCTCCTGCTAATTCCCATCCTGTTCTTCGCCCTGATACCTTTCTTCCGCCAGGAACCTCTCACACTGGCCCTGAGCTTTGTCCTGACGCTCGGACTGATGGGCCTGCAGGCCGCCAGCTACCTGGGCGGGCGCTGGCCGTCCTACGGTCTGACCGATTACGTCGTCCAATATGGCCGGCTGGCCGGCAGCCTGGTCGCCCGCCCGCTAATCTTTCTGTATGAAAACAGACATCCCGCTATCCCTGTCGGGCAGACTGATGCTGCCGTGGTCACTGCCCATCCCGGTCGGAAACGCTTTTGGGCCATCCTGCGCGGGGTGCTGATCGCCATCCCGGTCCTGGCGGTTTTCGCCGCCCTGCTCGCCTCCGCCGACTTGGTCTTCGCCCAGCGCCTGCATGACTTTACCGGCTTGTTCCGGCTGGAAAATCTGCCTCAGTACCTTTTCCGCCTCTTCTACATTTTGGCTGCCGCCTACGGGCTGGCGGGCGTTTTCCTGCACGCCGCCCAAAAAAGCACCGACGATAAACTGTTCAGCGAAAAGCCGCTCGTACCGCAGTTCCTGGGTTTCACCGAGGCAGCCGTGGTGCTGGGGGCAGTGGTGGCGTTGTTCGCGCTGTTCGTGGTCGTCCAGTTCCAATATTTCTTCGGGGGCGGCGTCAATATCGGCCTGCAGGGCTTCACTTATTCCGAATATGCCCGGCGCGGGTTCGGCGAACTGGTTGCGGTGGCCTGCTGCAGCCTGCTGCTCTTCCTCGGCCTCAGCGCCATCGTCAGGCGCCAAAACAATGCGCAGCACTGGGGCTTCTCCGGGCTGGGGATCGGCATGCTGGTACTGGTGGGCGTGATGCTGGTCTCGGCCTTCCAGCGACTGCAGCTGTATGAGGCTGCCTATGGATTCTCACGCCTGCGGCTGGCCACGGATATCTTCATGATCTGGCTGGGCGTGCTGCTTTCGGCCGTCCTGGTGCTGGAAGTACTGCGCCGGCAGCGGCTCTTCCCCTTGGTCGCCCTGCTGGCCCTGGTCGGTTTTGCGGTCACCCTGGCACTGATCAATGTGGACGGCAGCATCGTCCGGCAGAATGTGGCGCGTGCCCCGCAAGGCAAAGGCCTGGACGTAGCCTACCTGGCCACGCTCTCGCCCGACTCCGTCCCGGCCCTGGCGGCCGCGTTCGAATCACCGGATCTGCCCGGCCTGACACGTGATGAGGTCGGGGCGGTCCTGGTCTGCCGCCTGCACAGCGTTTCCCAACCCACCTCTGGCGACTGGCGCAGCTTCAACCTGTCCGCCTGGGGGGCTGTGCAGGATATGGCACGGCTGAGAAACCTCCTGCAATCCTACCGGGTCACACAGGATCAGGGTACGGTGAAGATCCTTACCCCCGCAAAAGTGTATTATGAATGCCCGTGAATTCGGACCGAATGAACCCATTTCCTTGAAGGAAACGGGTTCTTGAAGATAGCTGGTTGTTAAGGCGTCCCTGTGGCAGTTGGCGATCCATCCACGGCCGGTGGCTGTGCCAGCTGCTCGCGCAGAAAATCCAGCATTTGCAGGGCGGTCAGGTTGTGCACTTGCACGCCGTATTCCAGGCTGTTGGGAATGGAGAAATCGGTGAAATTCGCATACGAAACGGAATTGAGATGTTCCGGGTCGACCATGCCGTGCTTGGGTAAAGGTTGGGCCGCCAGCCAGAAGTTCCACAGCGGTATCTGGTATTCCATTGCCAGCCGCGCGATCGTGGCATTAATCGACCCGTCGCCCTCCACATCATCCGCCTTGGTGCTCAGAATGGGAACGATCCCTTTGGCAATCGTATCATCCAGGATGATGCGCATATTATGCTCGAACGAGCCCGGGCTCTCGTGGACGTAATAGGCTTCGTTGGTGCCGATCGCAATCAAGGCAAAACTGGGTCGGTCGAGCCGGTACTGGCAGTCCAGCAGAGTCTCGTTTGCCAGGCATTGCTTGCCGGTCCAGAGCATGCTCAGCAGCCCGGCGCTGTTCATGCCGGCCTTGGCGGCCAGGCTGGGGAGCCCGAAGGAAACCTGGAAATAATCGATGGTCGGCTGGAGCGAGGAGTACGACCCCAGGTTGTAATGGCCGGCAAAGCCCACCAGGAAGGCCGGGGCGGCGCTGGCGCAGTCCCCGATGCGGGAGAAGACATGCGGGTTGTTGCCCATCGCCAGCCCGTTATCATAGATCTCCCGCACGCGCACGCTGATCTGCAGCGGGATGACCGGCAACGCTTGCCAGAAATCCGCCGGTAGCGCAGTGGGGCTGGGCACGGGCGAGGCACGTAATTCTGTGGGCGCCGGGACGGTGTCCGTTGGAGATGCAACCGGAGCCGTCGGCGTGTCCGGGGCTGGCGTGGCAGGTATCCGGCTGGCCAGGCTGGCCGGAGAGGCAGCCTGGCCGCAAGCCGCCAGCATGCAAAGCAACAGACAGCCCAGGCGTGCGGCTGTCTTCAGGCAAATATGTCCCCGGTGTTCCACGACCAGGCGCATCTTATTCCTTGACCGCCTTTGCAATCGCGGCGATATGCCCGGGCATGCTGCCGCAGCAGCCTCCCACCACCCGGGCGCCAAGAGCCACGTACTTTATCGCATATTCGGCCATTTGCTCGGGCGTCACATCATAGGTGGTAACGCCTTCCAGCAGGTGCGGCAGGCCAGCGTTCGGCTTGGCCCACAAAGGGAAGCCGGGTTCCGTCGCGGCATATTCCTGCTGGATCTTTTCCATGTTCTCCAGGGTCGTCCCGCAGTTTGCCCCGATCACCGCCGCGCCCATTTCCTTATAGTGCCTGAACATGTCGACGGGTTTGACGCCCATCATGCTGCGCACACCCCGGTCATAACTGAAGGAAACCACTATCGGCAGGTCCGTCACGGAGCGCGCACCCTGGAAGGCAGCGTCCGCTTCATCGAAGGCAAACATGGTTTCGATCACCAGCAAATCCACGCCGCCATCTGCCAGGGCTTTGGCCTGTTCGGCGAAGCTGGCAGTGGCATCTTCCAGGCTAAGCGGGCCGTAGGGTTTCACCAACATGCCGGTCGGTCCGATGGAACCGGCTACCAGGGTTCCGGGGTGCGCCGAGGCTGCCTGGCGGGCCAGCTGGGCCGCCCGTTTGTTGATCTCCGGGGCGCACTGCTCGTATTTCGATTCGTGCATGCGCAGGCGCGTCCCGCCAAAAGTATCGGTCAGGATGATATCCGATCCGGCTGCCACAAACGCGCCTTCCAGTTGCAGCACCATCTCCGGCGCATCTAACACCAAGTCCTCCGGGGGAATGCCCGGCTTGAGCCCCATCTTCTGCAGGCTGGCCCCGGTGGAACCGTCCGCGATCAGAATTTCACCAGATTGGAGACGTTCCAGAAATTTATTCATGCCAGTTCTCCATAAAAATAAGTCTACCCATTATACCGGGGAAGTACCGGCACAGCCATCGGTAAAACCAGCCCCCAGCGAATCGCCCGGACAGGCAAGGAAACAACGTGCCTCGGACGGGGGAGGCCTGGCTCATTTCAGGCTCACTTCAGGCTCACCGTGCCTGCAGTGCCATCCACCGTGATCATCTGGCCGTCCCGGATGCGGCGGGTGGCCGCCCCGGTCCCGAGCACTGCCGGGATGCCGTACTCGCGCGCCACGATCGAGCTGTGGCTGAGCGGTCCGCCGATATCCGTCACCACCGCGGCGGCGCGTTCGAACAGCGGCGTCCAGGCCGGGGTGGTGACCACGGCCACGATCACATCGCCCGGCTGCATCCGGTTGAAATCTTCCGGCCCGCGCATCACGCAGGCGCGTGCGCGCACCCGGCCGGCGCTGGCTCCCGAACCTTTGAGGATATCACCCGTCTGGTCCTCGCGCGGTGCAAACCTGGCAAGTAGATGATTCCTGGGCAGTACATTGGGTGGGACGATCTTGCGCAGCGCCTGCCACCTAGATCTTCGCTCTGCGATCGCGTCGGCATGGCTGGCGGGCGTGCCTCCCTGATCGAGAGTGGCTGCCAGCTTCTGCAATTCTCCGTCGGTCAGCCAGTAAATGTCGTCGGGAGCATCCATGGCTCCGCCTGCGGTCAGACGACGGCCCAGTTCCGCCAGCATCCTGCGGATCTGGGGTTGCCCCAGCCCGATATCGGCGATGCCGTCTTCGCGCAACGGCGCCGATTCCTGCGCCCATTTGAGCAGTTTCAGGAACAACCTGCGCCGCAGCGGATCCAGCCGCCTGACCACTGCCTGGGTCAGCTGCTCCCGCTTTTGCAGGGCGGCCGCCTGGCGCGCATTTGGATCAGCAGCCGTACCAGCCAGGTAGGCTTGCAGGGCCTCCACCAGCGGGAGCGGGTCATCGGCCGGGACCGGCTTGGCGAAGTCCAGGTCGTAGATGGTGTGTCCGTATTCCGCCAGGTGGGCGGTAAAGCGGGCCCGGAATTTCTCCCAGGCTGCACCGGTCTCTGACCCGGATAGACGCTGGCAGATCCTCCCGGCCGTTTCGGAGTGCAGGTTCTCCAGCAAATCCGGCTGTTGCTTTATCCATATTGCCAGGCCGAACAGGGATTTTTCGGCCCTCACAGCCTGGTTCTCACCCCCAAATAGGAAAGTGGCGGCGGCTGGTTCGCCTTTGCGCTTCACCAGCATATTGTAGATATTTGTGAAAGTCATCTCGCTGGACAGGGCAATGGGGATCGGCCCGGACTGCACGGCAGTGTAATAATCCGCAGTTTCGGTGAAGATCTCCCGCACACCCGCCAGCAGAGCCCGGGCGGTCAATTTTCCCAGATCCTGCACCTGCCATTGCCTTACCAGATGCATGTATTTTTCACGTTCGGCCTCCCAGGCTTGCCTGCCTATGGCGAACATTTTCCTGATTGCAACGGTGCTCATGATCAGCATCGACCAGATCACCTTGAAGGTCATCTTTAATCCCATGTAAACATAGCCATTGACCGACGTCACGAGA
This sequence comes from uncultured Chloroflexia bacterium, assembly GCA_963772245.1. Lineage (GTDB taxonomy): Bacteria > Chloroflexota > Anaerolineae > Anaerolineales > Villigracilaceae > UBA877. Next base: position 1,125,485 of record CAVYWB010000005.1, read on the forward strand.
TAGCTGTCAGGATCATCGATTCCACCGACGTTGCTCATCATAGCCAGGCTGGCCTTCCCAGCGATCGGGATCGCCAATGTATCGAACAGGGGCGAGACCGGGTCCGGCAAGAATTCCGCCAGGCTGCCGCGCATAAGCACCACCCTCGGCGCCGGGACCGGCCAATCCAGCGGCGGTTCCGGCAGTGCAGTGACCGGCCGCGCCTGGAGGATGGCGAACCGACCGCCCGACCGCGCCCATTCGATGTCCATGGGCGCGGCATAATGGCTTTCGATCTTCAGCCCCAGCCGGGCCAGTTCCTTCACCTGGGTGTTGCTCAGGACAGGCGCTTTTTGGAGGCGCGCCGGTACGGGCTGCTCGCGCGTACCGGCATCCGTCCGGACGGTCATGACCAGCTTCCGGGCAGTTTCCCGCTTCGCCGGACGAAGATCGGATTTGTCCACTGTGATGGTATCGGGGGTGACCGCCCCGGAGACGATCGCCTCCCCCAGCCCCCAGGCTGCCGTGATCATTAATTCGTCCCGTCGCCCGGACACCGGGTTGGCGGTGAACATCACCCCGGCTGCCTTAGCAAAGACCAGCTCCTGGACGACCACTGCCAAGGCCACATCCCCGGGCGGTATGGCCTGCCTGGCCCGGTAGGCGATGGCGCGCGCCGTCCACAGCGAAGCCCAGCATTTCTTGACTGCTTCCAGCACGGCCGCCTCGCCACGTATGTTCAGGTAGGTATCCTGCTGTCCGGCAAAGGAGGCTTCAGGCAGATCTTCGGCGGTGGCGGAGGAACGGACCGCCACCGGCACGACTCCTTTCCCGGCGGAAGGCGCGCCTGATAGCGCAGAAGTCTGTGGCTGGGCCATGGCTGCATATGCCTGCGTGACTTCCCGGGCGACCTCAAGCGGGATCTGCCCACGGGCGAAGCAATCCCGAATCTGCTGCGAAACAAGCTCGAGCGCCTGCTGATCGGGCCCATGCACTTCTTTAAGCGCCTGCAGGATGCGCGGCTGGATGGCATTTTCGGACACAAAACGCCGGTATGCCTCCGTGGTGACATGGAAACCACACGGAACAGGCAGCCCGGCCCGGGCCAGCCTGGCCAGCGACATGCCTTTTCCGCCGACCGTTTCAAGGGTGGCTTCCAGGGCAGACAATTTCAGGATGAAGGGCGGCATGTTTTCTCCTAAAGTTGGTTTTAGCGTGGCGAGCTCACCATTGACCTGCGTGTCAGGCTTTTATACCGTGCATGAATAAATCCAGTGCATCCGCAAGCATTTCGCGCGGCGTCCCGGTTGGCCGGGTGGTGTAAACCAGCACTTCCATGGCCGAAAGTAGGGCCCGGGTGACCAGGCGGGTATTGATCGGCCTGAATACACCTTCCAGAACGCCTTGTTCAAGCACCCCGCGCAACAAATCCTGGTAGGCATACCGTTTTTTCATGATGCGCGCCTGCGCGGCCGGTCCCAGTTGCATCACCTGCAGGGAGAGTTCAGAGAAAAAGTTCTTATTCTTGAGCAGGTAATCCAGTTGGGCTTCGAGGATCCTGATAAGTTTTTCATCCACCGGGCCGGCCCGGGCGGCCAGCCCTTCCGCCTGTTTCTGCAACACATCCAATTCTTCCTCGAATGCGAACAGGAGTACATGGTCCTTGGTGGGGAAGTAATCATATAAGGTGGACTTACCGACACCGGCCGCCCGGGCAATCTCCTGCATGGAAGTGCCGGCAAAACCCTGCTTAAGGATCACAGCCACCGAGGATTGGAGAATTTCGTGGCGGCGGCGATCTATTTCCTTTTCGGTTAACGGGATTCCCTTGGGCATATCGGCTCCTAATAGCGACTATCAGTCGCTATTAGTCTACCCCGTCTGACAGGGCTTGTCAACAGCGAACAAAGGTCGCTTTTAGCTAACCGCCCGGGAATTTCCGGGTCACTTAAGGAACAAGGGCTGCCAGGCAGGCGTCGCACCCTGCGTGTATAATGGATGCGATCGGAGTTCCCATCCCATGTTTTTCCCATCAGCTTATTATTTTCTTTTTTATGGCGCGTATTCCGTGCTCCTGCCATTTCTGGCGATCTTTTACGAGGCTCACGGGCTCACAGGCGGACAGATTGGCCTGCTGGCAGCCATTTCTCCGATCATATCTTTTTTTGGCGCGCCTCTCTGGACCGGTGCAGCCGATGCCAGCCACCGCCATAAACTAGCAGCAATGCTTTCTATCCTCGGCGTGGCGGGGATTTGTTTTATCATACCTGGCATCGCCACGTTCGGTGGCCTGCTCCTGATGATCAGTCTTTACGCTTTTTTCGGTGCTCCCACCGTTGCACTTGTTGATAGCGCCGTGCTGATCATGCTTGATGACCGCAAGGAACGTTATGGGCGAGTCCGCTTGTGGGGCACAGTGGGCTATGGAGTCATTGCTCCCTTTGCAGGAACTCTGATCGGCCGGTTGGGGCTCCAATGGGCTTTCTGGGGTTATGCCATCCTAATGCTGGGTGGACTCCTGCTTATTACCCAGATTCCATTCCACCAGAGCCGTTCGGGCGGCTCCTTCCGCGGTGGGATGCGAACGCTGTTATCCAACCGGCCCTGGATGCTTTTCCTGGTGATGGTATTCATTGCCGGTATCGGCAATGCCACCATCAACAACTATCTCTTTGTCTATATGCAGAGCCTGGGAGCCAGCAATACCCTGATGGGTTTTGCACTGACTGTTTCTACCATCTCCGAAATCCCGGCCATGTTTTTTAGCGACCGCTTGTTGCGCCGCTTCGGAGCCCGCGGCATGCTGATAATCGCCATGACGACCATCGGCCTGCGCCTGATCTGCTATTCATTAACCACCCAGCCGTGGGTTGTTCTGGTCATCCAACTGTGTCACGGGCTGACCTTTGCAGCCATATATACTGCCGGTGTCCACTATGCTGACCAGGTGGCCTCGCCCGGCTTGAAGGCCACCACCCAGGGCATGTTCAATGGCACTCTGATGGGTTTCGGCGCGGCCGCCGGCGGTCTTCTAGGCGGTATCCTGCTGGACAATTTTTCACCCGGCGGCATGTATGGCTTTATCGGCACTCTCGTATTAGTTGGGTTGATCGCCTTCCTGCTGGTCGAACGGAGGTTTTTTCCCTTGAACAAAGCGCTGGCCTCCTCCCAGGAAGAATAGGCTTGTACTTGGCTACGTTAAAAAAAGGAGACTATCATGGGACAGTTTGATTCTGCCAGGAAACTAATTGTGGAGACAGCCCAGCAACTGACCAGGAAGGGCTTTCTCATGGCGACCGGGGGAAACCTGTCATATCGCATCGCCGGACAGTCCGCAATGGCCATCACCCCCTCCAATTATGATTACCTGAAAATGCTGCCGGAAGATGTTTGCGTGCTGGACTTTGAACTGAAGGTGATTGAAGGGAGTCTCAAGCCCTCGGTTGAAAGTGCCATGCACGCCGCCATTTACCGGGTGCGGCCGGACGTGAACGCGGTTGTCCATACCCACCAGGTCTACGCAAGCACGCTGACGCTCATTAAAATGCCCATCCCAAGCCTGTTCGATGAGCAGGTGCGTTTCCTGGGTCGCAGTGTGAATATCATTCCCTACGCCCCCTCCGGGACCGGGCTGCTGGCGGGTAGAATCGCCAGGAGTGTGCGGGACCATAACAATGCATACATGCTGCAAAACCACGGCGCGCTGGTGTTTGGCCAGGATATGGAACGCGCCGTCTTCAATGTGGAAATCCTGGAGAAGTGTTCGCTCGCTTATCTCCTGGCAATTTGCACCGACCGCAACGTCAGTAAAATTCCATTGGCCGTGCGGGAAGTGGCCTTTGCCAAACTGCGAAAGGACCAAAAGAAGATACTTACCGAAAAACCTGAAACTGGCGGGGAATAAACTTACGAATAAGGATAAATCACCAGATGATTTCTACACCCGAACTTGTCCTGGATGCGCGTGCCGACCTGGGGGAAGGGCCAGCCTGGGAAAGCCGTACCGGCGTTCTCTACTGGGTCGATATCCATGCCGGCCGCTTGCATATCTTCAGCCCGCAGGATGGGGCAGACCGGTCGATTGACTTGGGCGGATTTCTGGGCTGCGCGGCACCGCGCCGCCCCGGGGGATTGGTTCTGGGCTTACACAGCGGGTTTGCAACCATTGACCAAGCTGCCCTTATGGGAGAGGTAAGGGTGCGGGTCATTTCCCATCCCGAAGCGCATTCACCCGGCAACCGATTCAACGATGGCAAATGCGATCCGGTTGGGCGCTTCCTGGCTGGCAGCATGGACGACGCTGAGATAGAACCATCCGGTTCGCTTTATTCGTTATCCCCGGACGGTTCGGTTAAAACGCTGCTGCGCGGTGTGCGCATTGCCAACGGCCTGGCCTGGAGTCCGGACCACCAAACCTTCTATTTCATCGACACACCCACCCGCAACGTAATGGCGTACGATTACGATCTCGGTACGGGTGCGCTGGCCAACCCGCGTCCCGCCATCTCTGTCCCGCCTGAAATGGGTTGGCCGGATGGGATGACCTCCGACGCCCAGGGCCAACTTTGGGTGGCGATGTGGGGCGGGGCCAAATTAACTCGTTGGAATCCTGCCTCCGGTCAATTGCTGGAAAAAATCCAGTTCCCGGCGCTCAATGTTTCTTCCTGCGTTTTTGGCGGCCCGCACCTGACCGATCTTTACGTCACGACTGCGCGGAAAGAAATGGATGCGGGTCAACTGGCAAAGTATCCTTTTTCCGGCGGATTGTTCCGCATCCGGACAAATATTCAGGGGATGCCTACTTTCGCTTTCGGCGGATAAAAGCATAAGACCCACCCCACTGCCAATAGGGTTGTGCTAAAATAACCATACCAAACTGGAGCTCTTATGCCTGACATGGTTGAAGTTGTCATCGATAGCGTCCGCGTCAGTCTGATGTCCCCTCAACGGGTGGTTGTTTTACGCCAGACGGAAGTGGAACGCTACCTGGCCATTTGGGTTGGGCCGTACGAGGCTGAACACATCACGGTGGCATTGCAAGAAGTGGAATTGAGCCGCCCGATGACTCACGATCTATTAAAAAATGTTTTCAGCCTGTTAAATGCCAAGATCCTGCGAATAGAAATTGTCGCCCTGAAAGAGGAAACCTTCTACGGCAATATCGTCGTCCAAACGAATGAGAAGATCATAGATATCGACTCGCGGCCGTCGGATGCCATCGCCCTGGCGGTGCGCGCGCATGTCCCGATCCTGGTAAGCCAGGAAGTGATGGATGAAGCCGGCATCGTCCCCGAGCGGGATATGCAGGCCGAAAGTCCGGCAACACCTGCCAGTGGAAATAAAACTCTCAAGCAATCTTCCGAGGTAAGAGAAGAAGGTCTGGACGTGTTCGAGGATTTCCTAAAGAAACTCAAAGACGACCCGGGTGATGAAGAAGAGAAACCAAAACCTGAATGACTGACCTACCCGCTCCCGAAGAGCCCGGTCCCGAGCATGTCGAAGAACGCCGTTCCGAGACTGGCGAAGGACCCTCCGTTCCTTCCATATCCACCATCCCCCACAACCGTGAAGCCGAAGAAGCCGTTGTGGGGGCAGTGCTCATTAATCCTGAAGCCTACTATGACCTGGCCCAATTCCTACAGGCTGATGATTTCTACATTCACCGGCACCGCTGGATCTGGGAGGCCTTCACCCGCTTGCACGAAAAACGCATCCCGCTGGATTTCCTGACCGTTACCGAAGAGCTTCAGAGTGCCGGCCAACTGGCCGAGATCGGCGGCCCGGCGTATTTAACCGCATTGCTCAACCAGGTGCCGACCTCCCTGCATGCCGAAGCCTACGGGCGAATGGTCGAGGCGGCTGCCATCCGGCGCCGTCTTTTGACCTCTGCCAACACGATTGCCACCCTGGCTTACAACGAGCACGAATTGGTCGAGAACGTGATCGAGGAGTTTGAGAAATCCCTCTTCAACGTCAGCGAGCGGCGGCTTCACAACGATGTGCAGCCAATCAGAGAAGTGATGAGCGAAGTCTACGACCGAATCGATGAACTCGCCAAACGTCCGGAGGACATAGTTCGGTGTACCGACCGCTTTCAAGGACTTGGACCACATGTTGGGAGGATTGCAGCCTTCTGATTTGCTGATCATCGCCGGCCGCCCCGGGCAGGGCAAGTCCGGTTTTCTGCTTTCGGTTGCGATGAATGCCGCCCTGCTGCATAAAAAGCACATCGCCATTTTCTCGCTGGAGATGTCGAATGAACAGGTTGCTCAGCGTTTAATATCGCAGCAGACTGGCATCGATTCGCAGCGACTTGCGCACTGGCAAGCTGGATGAAAACGAATGGCGATTTATTTGTCCATGTCAATCGAAGTACTGGCAGATACGCAGATCTTCCTGGACGATACGCCGGCTATCACCCCGCTGGCGCTGCGCACCAAGTGCCGCCGCCTGCACATGGAGTTTGGGCTCGACCTGATCATCCTCGACTACATCCAGTTAATGGGCGGGGATACCCGTACCGAAAATCGTGTCCAGGAGGTCTCGTACATCTCGCGCAACCTGAAAGTGCTGGCGCGTGAACTGAACGTTCCGGTACTGGCAGCCGCACAACTCAGCCGCGCGGTTGAACAACGAACAGACAAGCGCCCGGTTCTGTCCGACTTGCGTGAATCGGGCTCTATCGAGCAGGATGCCGACATCGTCATGTTCATCTATCGCCCCGACCAGTATGAGAAGGACACCGATAAGCAAAATGTGGCCGAGATCATCATCGCCAAACACCGCAATGGCCCGACCGGCAGTGTCGAACTGGTGTTCTTGAGCCACCTGGCCAAGTTCGTGGATGCCGCCACGCGCAATTTTGATTTAAGCCAGGCATAATTCGACCCTGGCTATTTGACATGTGGTCATTACCCCCATCATAGTGAAAAATGGCCTCCGGCTTCAGCGACTCCGAAACATTTACCCAAATCCCCAATTCGTTCTTTCGCCATCTGCTCAGCGAGGTGGATGATCTGGACGAGTTGAAGGTAACCCTTTATGCTCTCTGGCGGGTCGGGAATATGGAAGGCGGCGTCCACTTTTTGAGAAGGCAGGATTTTATCGCCTGCGTGCCAGACCCGGATCATGCACTTGAAAAAGCTATCAAGCGCGGCAGCCTGCTCAAAGCATTGCCCCCGGCATCCGATCAGATGCCCCTTAGTAAAGATGCCGCGCTCTATTTCCTTAATTCCCCGCGCGGCCGGGTGGCTGCCGCATCCTTCAGCCAGGGCCAGTGGCAACCCGATGCAACGGATTCAACGCCTCCCCCGCCGGAACGTCCGAACATATTCAAGCTGTACGAAGAAAATATCGGCCCCCTGACCCCGTTGATTGCGGATGCATTCAGGACGCTGAAAAGACCTACCCGCCCGGGTGGGTGGCGGAGGCGCTGGGGATCGCTGTCAAAAGCAATAAACGCAACTGGAAATACGTGGAAGCGATATTACGTCGCTGGAAGGAAGAAGGGCATGTCAAAAAGCAAGATAGACGAGACGCTCAAGAAGATGGCCGCCGGTACACCGAAGGCGAGTTCGCCGATTTCATCGAGCATTGAGGCCCTTGGCGATCCGGACTGTCCACACTGCCATGGAATCGGCTATGTCCGCCGAGACGTCGAGCCGGGTTCGCCTGATTTTGGCCGGCTGGAGATATGCACATGCCGGCAAGGGGCGGTGACGCGACACGTGCGAGACCGGCTTTTTTCACTCAGCCATTTGGATGAACTCAAAGACCTGACCTTTGATTCTTTTCAGCCGCGCGGCCAGATCGGTCTGGGAGAGCGGCAGGCGCGCTCCCTGGAGATTGCTCACAATACGGCCCGCCAGTACGCCGCCTCGCTAAAAGGCTGGCTGCTGCTGCAAGGTGGTTATGGCAGCGGCAAGACCCATCTGGCCGCCGCGATTGCCAACTTTGCGGTTGGAATGGGAGTGCCGACGCTCTTTCTGACCGTACCCGATCTGCTGGACCTGCTGCGCTTCTCCTTCGACGCCGAGGATGTCACCTTCGAGCAGCGTTTCGAGCAAATCCGCACTGCCACCCTGCTGGTTCTGGATGATTTCGGCACACAGTCGGCCACGCCTTGGGCGCAGGAAAAACTCTTTCAAATCGTAAACTACCGCTACATCAACCGCCTGCCACTGGTGGTGACTACCAACATTCCTCTGGACGAGATCGAGCCGCGCATCCGCTCGCGCATGACGGATCCGGAATTGGTCAGCAAGATAAACATACTTGCCCCTGATTACCGCCATCCCACGGATGACCGGGGCCATCATGAACTCTCTTCGCTTGATTTGCTTTCGAAATGCACTTTTGCCAGTTTTTCATTGCGCGAGGAAGAAGGGTTGGAGAGTGACAAAATCAGGTCACTGGAGAAAGCCCTCAAGGCAGCCACTGCTTTCGTGGAAAAACCGAAAGGCTGGCTGGTGCTGACCGGGCCTTACGGCTGCGGAAAGACGCATCTGGCGGCCGCCATTGCCAATTGCCGCACAGACCTGGGCGACCCGCCGCTGTTCGTCATGCTGCCGGATCTGCTTGATCACCTGCGTGCCACCTTCAGCCCCAGCAGCAATACCAGCTACGACCGCCGCTTCGATGAAATCCGAACTGCCTCATTGTTAATTCTGGACGACCTGGGCACACAATCCATGACCCCCTGGGTGCGCGAAAAACTCTACCAGTTGTTCAATTACCGTTACAACGCCGAATTGCCGACCGTGATAACGACAGCGGATACTATGGACGAAATGGATGCGCGCATCCGCTCGCGCATGCTGGATGCAAGATTGTGCACCATCCATGCCATCACCGTCCCGGCCTACCATGGGGGCAGGGCCAGGAAAACAAAGCAATAACCGTTCCCTTAATTAGAAATCCATGGAATTCGCCTGTGCGAGTCTTGTGTATATGATACTGTTCTGTAGCAGAAAAATCTTACTTAAATAAAAGGCAATCCGTCTATGAAGAAATCGGCTTTAATCGTTCTACTTTGCACGGCCAATATATTGGTAATCGGCTTATTTATTATCTGGTTTCTAAATCGTACGTACCCCATGGTCGGCATGGACAACCGGCTCTTCATGCCCTACATGTTGGATTCTTATCTCTTTCATAAGATTAACGGACTGACCATCCAATGGTATACACCGAGCTTTATCGCAGGTAGACCAGTCTTTCCCAATCCGCAAGATCTCCAATATTCTTTACCGCAATTTCTACTCTGGCTCGTAAATCCATGGACAGCAATGCTTGCATCGATTGTGGTTTTCATCACAGTCGGCTTCGTCGCATCCTATTATTTCTTAAAGAAACTTCTCGGGCTTGGATCTTTCGCCAGCATTTTGGGAGCCGTTTTCTTCATTGCTAATGGTTTCTTTTTCGAGCATATGGCTGCTGGGCATGTCACATTTCAAGCCTTTACTTTGTTTCCAGTGATCATGATCGTCGTTGTGCATCCCAGGCTCCCGGCCTGGCTGGGCGGTCTGCTCCTTTCGTTTATAGCAGCAATCCTGCTATTCTCTGGCGTTCACGATATTACCTTCTTTGTCCTTACGGCTTTAATCTTTTTGCCCTTGCTTTATCTGACTAAACCGTCTTTGCTGAATGGCAAACGGTTATTGGCACTCTCCATTTGGGGCGGGATATTGACACTCCTATTATGCGGATCGAAGTTATGGGCGGTTTATTCCTTCATGCGTTTCTTCCCCAGGTTGGCCCAGGATAATTACACCACTAATATGTGGACTGGCTTTGTTGGTATAGTTCATCAATTGATGGGAACAATGACCCTGGCGCCCTTTTACCGGGTTTTGCAAGGAAAATTCACAACCGATTTTATTGTCGATCTTTCCAGAAGCACAGGAACCATTTATGGATATTGGGAGCTTGATGAAAGCCTCTCGCCTGCGTTACTTCTCCTTCTGGCTGGCGGAGCAGTCGCATTCCTGCTGCACAAGCCCAATTTAAAAGCACCGATTGTAAAAAAACGCTTGATCGCAGAAATATGTTTGCTCCTGGCTGTTTGGATAGTGATCGAATTTACGCTGGCAAAGGGATTAATCTATCCTCTGCTGCGCGGCTTGCCGGTCCTCAAGTCTCAACAAGTTAATGTCCGCAATGCCTGTGCATTCATTTTCCCACTCGCGGTGGTCGGGGCGATTATTTTCGATAATTGGACTAAAAATTGGAAATCGCAAGCGCGCCTTTGGGTTGCCTTCCTCCTTTTGGATGGTATTGCCTTGGCTTCTTTATTGTCCTTTCACTATGTTACGAATCGTTATTTGGTGGGGGAAAGGTTGTTCGAATATAACCTTTGTGATATCCGACCCATACTGGCCACATATGATGAAATACGTTACCAGGGAGCAACCTTTCCGGTCGAGAATGTTGTTCCCGAGGCCGATCCGTGGTCAGTCTTCCAGAAAAAAGCAACGAACTTGATTGACCCATACAATACATTTTTTAAATTTACAAATTCCAAACTAACATCTATCCATGCCGGATCGGTTTACGATATAACGGATGGCTACTATAACATTATCAACCCGACCGGCTACGTGTTTCCTGAAGTAAATCATTCCCCGGAGTATGAACGGATCCCGGTCACCGAGAAAGCCCAATTCCTCGATTTCATCAATCGCCGCCAGCCGGATTGGAAACTTCCTCTTATCCAGCAGGTGCTGGATTGGATTGCTTTAATCACCCTCGTCGCCGAATTTTGTGCCTTATTGGTGCTGCTGGCAAGAAAAGCGAGCCGCGCATCCCATCAGCGCCCCCGCCGATTAGGATAGTGCGAGCAGCAATCCTGCATTAGGCAGTGCCAGCAGGACGAGGCCGGCCAGACCCAATAATGTCCACTGCCAGTACTTGCTGTTTTTTTTGAATGTGAATCATGGTTTTTCAGGGTGTCCTGTCATGGGACCAGCATCAGCACAACGGTGACATTGTCCTTTGCTTTGCGGCTACAGGCAAGATCGACCAGCGCTTGCGTGGCTGACTGAAGATCCTGGCTGCGCACTGCCTGAACGATTTCCTCATTATCCACCACATCGGTCAGGCCGTCTGTGCAAAGCAGCAGCAGGTCGCCAGGGAGCAGGCGCAGACCCTGATTGGAACGCGATTGGGTATCCGTCTCATGTGCAGCCAGACGCAAGCGGATATCGGCCTGGGGGGGTTTGGAAGAACCCAGATACCGCCGGATGACATGCATGTTGGGGTGGTTGCGCGCATCCTTCGGATCCAGGATGCCTCTTTCCACAGCCTCCTGAACCCAGGTGTGGTCGACCGTCAACTGCATCAGGCTGGCGTTGCGAAGCAGGTAGATTGCGCAAATCCCCGACCGAGGCGGTGAAAAGCCGGTTGCCGATTACCCAGGCGCAGGCGCAGGTGGTGCCCATGCCCAGGCGTTGGGTATCATCCTTGCCCTTGGATACAATCGCGTCGCTGGTAACCTGGATGGCATTGTCCAGGATCTCGACAGGCTGGCTGGCATCCGTCTGGGCCACCAGATGGCTGATGCTCTCCACCGCCATTTCGGCAGCCACTTCCCCGGCGCGGTGACCGCCGATCCCATCCGAAACAATCGCAAAAACCGAGCCGGTGGGATCATTTTCACTGATGCGGAACGATGATACCGCCAGGCGGTCCTCGTTTTCCCGACCAGCCATGCCGGGGTGAGTTAAGGCTGCGACATGCAAATGAGCGTTGGTTGTGCGAATCATTTCCTGACGGGTGTGATTTTGGGGGCCAGCCTTTCGGGCGGATTGCGGAGCATGAAGCGGTATGATAACCGTCCGAATTGTAGCACGTCGCCGTGCTGCAAGCGGCGCGGCGCCGCCAGCATCTCGTAATTGACCCAGGTGCCTGCTACCGACTTTTCATCAGAAAGGATAAACTCTCCGCCCTGCTGCACAAGCCGGGCATGCAAGGGTGAAACAGACGGGTCATCCAGAATGCGCGTGACCTGCATCGGATCGGAACCAAAGGTCATTTCCGGAGCAATGACCGGTATGGGTGGAGCAGACATGGGCTGGCCATCCTCTTTCAGGCGCTCCAGATAGGCATCCGCTTGTCTGGCGGGACGCTTCCACATCGGACGCGTATGGCGGCCTGTCTCGCCCACGACCGGCTGGATAAGCGGATCAATCGCGGCTGCCTGGCCAGCCAGCCCGAGGCGCTGTTTGGACCGCCCGCCGACCAGGATTACACTCAATACCGCCCCGGCACATAAAATCGCGACCAGCGCCACCCAGGGGCTATTGCGCGACAGAAAGGGCAACAATCCGAACTGGGGCCGGATGACCGTGACCATGACCGGAACGCCCAGGCTGATTTTGCTTAATCCCAGGCTGTCCACGGCTTCCACACTGAGGATATGTTGACCGCTGGTGGAATATCCGCTCAGGTCCCAGGTAAAATGGTCGAACGGCGCGGCAGTATTTTCCGGAACTTTTTGGTTGTCCACAAATAAAGTGGTGCTAACCAGCGGACGCGTGCGCCCATCCGGAAATTCGACGATTATCACAATGAGTTGCTGGTTGGGGAGGAAGGCGGTGGTTACCGTCGTATGCGCAGTCCGGCGCCTGGCGGACGATCTGGTCCGGCGGGGCAACCAAAATAGGGTTAGGCGGTTCGATGTCCAGCGAAAAATCCAGCGCAGCAGAAGTGACAGTCGCTCCGTCCAGGGTTGCCTGCGCGGTCAGAGTATGCCCACCAGGGGTGAGAATGCCGGAAGTATATGTAAGCTGGTAGGTGGAACGCAGCGGGGAGAAATATGTCTCCAGTCCAGGCAGCGGCTCCACGCCAGAGAAAAGAATGTACTGTCCGCCGGTCTGGATGGCAAGATCCTTGAGGGCGGTTGCGCCGGAAGACGAGAAGAAATCGGTGGATGCCACAATCCAGACATCCACGCGCACCTGCTGGCCCACGGCGCGCTCGGTCAGGTTCTGCAGGGTCGGTATGGCATCCACTGCAGTAGGGGAGGTGACATACAATACCGTCTTTTTCATGCCTGGCGTGGAGGTCGATTCGGAAACAGTATCGAGTGCGGTGGAAAGGGTATTCAGGCTCGGAGTGATGGAATTCAGGTTGGGCAGGTAGGCCGCCAGGGCATTCGAAAATGCGGCGGTCGTAGTCATATGGGCGGAGAGGGTCCCATAGGTGGGGACCAGGCTCAAATCGTCGCCCAGCGAATCGGGGTGGGAGGCGAGCCAGCTTTTTAGAATATTGCACAATCTTGTCATAGCGGGTGACCGCATTGGCGTCCCGGAAAGCAAAGGTCGGACCGGGATCGAGCGCCAGTGCAAACTCCACACCCACTTTGACTTCCTGAAGCGATGTAACGGGGCGCGGCTTATTATCTTCAAGCAGGGTGATCGCGCCCGGTTTCAGGCCGGTGACAACATTGCCAGCCGAATCGAATACATCCAGCCCGGCCGAAATGGCCGGGAAATTGCCGGTCTGTAAGGCGTACAGGCTGAGGCGCGCGGCATTCTGATTCTGACTCTGGGCATGCGCCGGCGTCAGACAGGCGAAGACCAGATAAACGCAGAGGAGTACCGCTAAAAACTTACGCATATGCAGCGATCAGCCGGGTAAATAACGGTCGCCACCACCCCAATTATTTGACATCCCGCACTTCCGCGTCCACGATCTCGCCGGACGGAGGAAGCGGTTGAGGGGTACCCTTCGGGGCCGGGAGCCTGACCCATTCATGCAGGCCTGCCCAGGCCAGCAGCGGGATGCCAACGGCTGTACCGGTCACCTGGAAAGGCACGCCGGCGATAATCCCCATCACCAGCCCCTTGGCTACCGATGTGCCCCATCCGTCTTTCGCTAGGTAGCGCTGGACGAGCGTGGTGGTAACCGTGCCAAGTATTCCAACACCTACGCTGGTCAGGATGATCGCCAGCGGATCAACCAGTTCGACCACACCGAAGACGTTATCCAGCACAATCGTCGCCAAGGCTGCCAGCGGATGGACCGGGGCAGGCGGGATGGGGCGGCGAGGATCGGGCAAAAGCGGCAGGTCGACTTTCGGCTGGTTGGTCATGATTCAATCTCCAATCGCATTATATTATTCGTCTTATTCCCATTCAATGGTGGCGGGGGGTTTACTGGTGATATCATACACCACTCTATTGATTCCGGGCACCTCGTTTACAATCCTGTTTGCCACCCTGGCGAGCAGATCGTACGGGAGGCGGGCCCAGTCGGCGGTCATGAAATCGTCGCTAACCACCGCCCGAATGGCGCAGGCCTCCTGGTAGGTGCGCTCGTCGCCCATCACGCCGACGGAGCGGACCGGCAATAATACGGCAAAAGCCTGGCTGGTGCCGGCGTCTTTTCCGAGCAACCCGGCAGCGGATAATTCCCCTGTGAAGATGGCATCCGCCTGGCGCAAGCGGTCCACACGCTGCGGAGTGACCTCGCCCAGGCAGCGCACGCAAAAGCCCGGACCCGGGAAAGGCTGGCGCCAGACCAGATCGTCCGGCAGCCCGAGGGCCTCGCCGACCGCCCGAACCTCATCTTTGAAGAGGTAGCGGAGCGGCTCGACCAGGGACATTTCCATATGCTCGGGCAGCCCGCCGACGTTATGGTGGCTCTTGATCCTGGCAGCCTTGCTGCGGTCCGGGGCAGCCGATTCGACCACATCCGGGTAAATGGTGCCTTGCACCAGGAAGCGGGGGGCGCCGAGTTTTTTGGCTTCACGCTCGAAGATGCGGATGAATTTTTCGCCGACGATCTTGCGCTTCTGCTCGGGATCGGTGACGCCCTGCAGGGCCGCGAAGAACTCTGGCCCAGCCTGCAGCGTCACCAGTTCGACGCCGAGCTGCCCGCGGAAGGTCTTCACCACCTGTCCGGGTTCGCCCTGGCGCAGCAGGCCGGTATCCACGAAGACTGTCACCTGCCTGTCACCGATGGCTTTATGCACCAACGCGGCGGCGACGGTTGAATCCACTCCGCCCGAGACGGCTGCCAGGACATGTTCCGCACCCACCTGGAGGCGGATGCAGGCCACGCTCTCTTCGATGATGGAAGCCGGCGTCCAGTCGGGGACACAACCACAAATAGCAACGGCGAAGTGTTCCAGGAGCGCCGCGCCGCCCGGGGTATGTTTGACTTCGGGGTGGAACTGCACGGCGAAATACCGGCGAGTGAAATCGCCCATGGCGGCAACCGGACTGTTGGCAGATTTAGCCAGCGCAATGAAGCCTTCCGGCAGGCGGGTAATCCGGTCGCCGTGCGACATCCAGACATTGGAAATAGCGTCCAGCAGGGTGCCAGGAACCAGCGGCTCAATGATGGCGGGCCCATATTCGCGCTCGGCCGCATGGGCCACTTCGCCTCCCAGGGTATGGGCAAGCAATTGCATACCGTAGCACAATCCGAGGATGGGTAATTTCGATTCGAGAACGTAGGGCGGCAGGGCCGGGGCGCCTTCGGCATAGACGGATGCGGGCCCGCCGGAAAGGATGAAGCCCCTTGGATCAATCGCCAACACTTTTTCGGATGGAGTATCCCAGGGGAAGAGCTCGCAGTAGACGTGCACCTCGCGTACACGCCGGGCGATCAGTTGGGCGTATTGCGAACCGAAGTCGAGGATGACAATGGATGAGTGCATAAGATCAGGGGGAAGGGGAGAGGGGAGAGGGGTTTTAGGTCAGGGGTTAGGGGAAAGAGGATAGGGGTTGAGGGATAGAGGAATCGGAAACCCACGGATTAGCAATCATCCAGGACCACTTTGCCATCCTCCATGGAAGTGATACAGGCAAGCGACTCGACCGGGATGCCGAGCGGCTGCAACAGGAGGCGCCCACCCTCGAAGGTCTTCTCGATCAGGGTGCCCACACCGATCACATTCGCCCCGGCCACCTGCGCCAAGCGGACGAGGCCCATGATGGTGGCACCGGTGGCGAGAAAATCGTCAATGATGAGAACTTTCTCGTGACCGGCCAGGTATTCGGGGGAGATGATCAACTCGACCATGCGGCCCTTGGTATGGGAAGGCGCCAAGGTCAGAAAGACCTCGTCCGGCATGGTGATGGGCTTGGTCTTGCGGGCGTACACCACCGGCAGGGACAGGTAGAGGGCCGTCATGAGGGCCGGGGCAATGCCGGAGATCTCGGCAGTCAGCACCTTGGTGGCGCCCAGGCTGGCAAAGCGGGCGGCCAGTTCCTTCCCGCAGGCCTGCATCAGGGCCGGGTCAACCTGGTGATTGATAAACCCGTCCACTTTTAAAATCCCGTTGCCGAGGTTACGGCCATCCCGGCGGATCCGTTCGATCAATTCTTTCATAATAACCCTCCGATTATAGTAGTCTGGACATGTATCATTTTACAACGAGGCGAGGGAATAGGGAATGGAGAAATGATGATTGAGGATTGTAAATCGAGGATTTTTTATTAGAGGAAGTGGCATCCCACAGAAGACAAGTTTCGTAATTCGAAAAAAACGAATGAGGAACGAACGGAGCCTACCGATAATCAGGTAGTGTTCCATCTTCTATGCCATACGGCTCCTCCATAATAAAATTCACTATTAATAATATTTCCTCGGAACGAAAATTTGGCTGGAAAGAGCATTGGAAAATCCTTTTCCTTTCCCGAATTCAGAAAAAATAGGCGGACATGTGAAAACCTGTTCCATACCTTATCCTCAGCCATTATCGGAAGATTACAATTACGATCTCCCCTTATTATTCATAAGGGCCTTCTAAATTTAGAACTTTTGTTCTGGGTTGGCAAGGGGGAAATAGTTGGTCCGGGTTCGATTGTGTTAGAATCCGCAGCGTGAATGATCCCTACTTGGTGCTGGCCTCCAACTCGCCGCGGCGGCGGGAACTGCTGGGGTTGGGCGGCTGGAAGTTCGCCACCCGGCCGGCAGATGTGGATGAGAGCCAGCAACCCGGGGAAGCGCCCGGGGCGTACGTGCTGCGGCTGGCCGAAAGCAAGGCACGAGCCTGCGCTAAAACCGCCCAGTCAGAGGAAATCATCCTGGCAGCCGATACCGCCGTAATCGACGGCAACACCATCCTGGGCAAGCCAAAAGACACGGCGGAAGCCAATGAGATGCTGAAAACCCTGCGGGGGCGCGTGCACCAGGTTTATACCGGCCTGGCACTGCTGAGGCTTTCAGACGGCAGCCTGGTCAGCGACCTATGCATCACGGATGTGCCGATGCGGGATTACCACGACGATGAAATCGAGGCATACACCGCCAGCGGCGACCCGCTCGATAAGGCCGGGGCGTATGCCATCCAGAATGCCGGTTTCCACCCGGTCGAGTCCATTCATGGCTGTTATGCGAGCGTGATGGGACTCCCGCTTTGCCATCTGGCCCGCAGCCTGCACAAGCTCGACATCTCCCCGCGCAGCGACATCGCGGCGGCGTGCCAGTCTGCTTTGCTGTATACCTGTCCCATTTCTGCCGCGGTTCTGGGCGGGGAAATGGTTGGTTGAGGAAAGACAGAGATTCCGAATGAAGATCACCCGATGGGTAACCCTGACCCTGGTTCTTATCTGCCTGGCGGCCTGCAAAGGAGCAGGCAGCCTCCTCCCGGGGTCGACGAGGACCTCCTCCCTGCCGACGGCGCAGATAACCGTCATTTCCGCTCCGGATGCCAATACGGCCCTGCGCGAATACCTGGATGCAGAGTTGGTGGAAAACTACACCAGCATGTATGCCCTGCTCTCCCAGGCCAGCCAGGCCGCCATCAGCGAGAGCGACTTTGCCAGTCGTTATATCAATGCGCTGAACTCCATGAGCGTCAGCAGCATGGCCTACAACATCCTGTCCTCCCTGACCAACCCACAATCCGCCCAGGCGGCTTTCCACGTTGTTTATCACACCGTGCTGTTCGGCGATATCGCCCGCGATATCAATGTCAACCTGGTTCTGGAAAACGGCGGATGGAAGATCCAGTGGGACGACAGCCTGATCCTGCCCGAACTGGCCGGAGGCAAGCACCTGGATGCCGCGCACATCCAACCCTCCCGCGGCGATATCTACGACAGCAACGGCAACGCCATCGTCACACAAATGGATGCAGATGCAATCGGCTTGGTGGCCGGGAATGCCAATTCGGACAAGGAGGCCGCGATGATGAACGCCCTCTTCCGCCTGACCGGCATCCGCCCGGAAATAATCAAAAGCGCTTATGAGAATACCAAATCGGGCGATTACGTCCCGGTGGGGGAGGCCAGCGCGGATGCAACCAATAAATCGGGCATTGGAGGTTACAGCGCCGTCACGCTGACTCCCTACACATCCCGGTTCTATGAACCCGACACGGCTCCGCATGCGGTGGGGTATACATTGTACATTTCCCCAGAGGATTTAAATATGTACAAGCGGCTAGGCTATAACGGCTCGGAGCGGGTGGGGTTCGAAGGAATCGAGAAATGGGGGGAATCCTATCTGCACGGCCATGATGCAGCCAGCCTGTATGTGGACGGGGCTCCCAGCAACGTGCTGGCCAAGGCCGATTCTCAGCCGGCCGATTCGATTTATCTGACGATAGACAGTGACCTGCAACAGCAAACCCAGGATGCCATGGATGGGTTGCCCGGCGCGGCAATCGTGATGGATGTGAACACCGGGAAAATCCTGGCAATGGTTTCGTCACCGTCCTTTGATCCCAACCTGTATGACGCCAATAATTTCAACAACCGCTGGGGGCTCGAGCCCATGTTAAATGACCCGGCCCAGCCGACCTTCAATCGCGCCGCGCAGGGACAATATCCGCTTGGATCTGTTTTCAAAATCATCACCATGGCGACCGCTTTGGAAACCGGCGTGTTCACACCCGCCAGCACTTTGGATTGTGAGTATTCATACACAGAAATTCCGAATGTCACCCTGTACGATTGGACCTGGGAGGACTGCCAGACTGAAGAAGCAGCCACCGGTAAAAATACCTGCGTCAAGGCCAACAGCCAGCCCAGCGGGGTGCTAACCCTGCCGGAAGGATTGATGCGCTCTTGCGACCCCTGGTTCTACCATATCGGCTATACCCTGTTTACCACGGAAGACGGCAAGTACAAGGACGCCATCTCGACCATGGCCCGGGCTTTTGGCCTGGGCAAGGCCACCGGCATCGGACAGGTAGCCGAAGCCACCGGCAACATCCCGGACCCGACCGACGGCCTGGATGCGACCAGCATCGCCATCGGGCAGGGCAAGGTGCTGGTGACACCGCTGCAGGTGGCCACCTTCATTTCTGCCGTTGCCAACGGTGGCACGCTTTACCGCCCGCAACTGGTGGAAAAGGTGCAGCCGGTCAGCGGAGATGCGATCAGTGTCTTCAAACCGCAGGCGGACGGCACCCTGCCGGTCAGCGCGGCCAACCTGGCCGTGATCCAGGAGGCCATGCACCAGGTGGCCGTGAATCCGCGCGGCACCGGCTACTACACGCTGGGCAACTTCAGCATCAACGTGGCTGCCAAGACCGGCACCGCCGAGACCAGCGCAGTCGAACCGAACGCCTGGTTTGCCGGATACAGCCAGGAAAATGCGCCTGACAAGCCAGATATCGCCGTGGTGGTGCTGGTCAGCAACAAGGGCGAAGGCGCCATCTGGGCAGCCCCCATTTTCCGGCGCATCATGGAGATCTACTTCTTCGGCCACCCGCAGACGGTCTATCCGTGGGAAAAATCCTTCGGGGTCGTCAACCCCGATTATGGTTCGACCGCAACACCCACGCCCACCCCCAAGCCCTAATGCACCCGGAAATGCCCTCGGAACCAATCCCCATGCTGGAACCGGGACCACCTCGCCCCGGCCTGATCATCCGCTCCCAATCGGGATTCTTCACCGTGCAGACCGATACTGGTGTTTTGACATGTCACCTGCGCGGCCGGCTCAAACAGGGCAAGCATACCGGCGATATCGCGGCGGTAGGCGACCGGGTGCTGGTGACCTGCCAATCCGAGGGGATTGGGAGCATCGAGTTGATCGAACCGCGCGGCCACGCGCTGGTGCGGCTGGACCCGCGACCGCAGGGAATATATCAGCAGGTCATCCTGGCCAACCCCGACCAGGCTGTGTTCGTCTTCGCCTGCGCCCAGCCCGCCCCGCACATGCGCATGCTGGACCGCTTCCTGGTCATCGCCGGCCGGCAGGGGCTGCCCGCTCTGATCGTTGCCAACAAGATCGACCTGGTGGGGCGCGCGCGGGCCGAAGAGTTGTTCGGCTTCTATCCAAGCATCCATTACCCGGTAATCTATGCCTGCGCCAGGACCGGCGAGGGTGTGGAGGAATTGCACAAATGTTTGAAAGGCAGAATTTCCGCGCTGGCCGGGCCAAGCGGGGTGGGAAAATCCAGCCTGCTGAACGCCATCCAGCCCGGACTGGGCCTGGCGGTGCGGGAGATCAGTGAAGCCTTCCAGAAGGGCCGCCACACCACCACAGTGCGGCAGTTATTTCCCCTAGAACAAGGCGGCTATGTGGCGGACACGCCCGGCATGCGATCCCTGGCACTGTGGGACACCCAGCCGGAGGAACTGGACGGCTATTTCCCCGAACTGGTCCCTTTGGTGGCACAGTGCCAGTTCAGCAACTGCAACCATAAGACCGAACCGGGCTGTGCGGTACGGGCGGCCGTCGAAGCCGGCACGGTACGCCCGGAACGATATGATTCGTATTTACGGTTAAGAGCCGGAGAAGAATGACGACGACCCACGCTGGAACCGGGACAATCCAAGATAACTGGGGCATGCTCGGAAACGAATGGGCGGTGGATATGCTCAAACTGCATATCACACACGATTCGGTCCGGCACGCCTATCTTTTCAGCGGTCCGCCCGGGATTGGCCGCCGGACACTGGCACTGCGCCTGGCCCAGGCCATGAACTGCCCGCAGCCGCTGGCACCCGGGCAACCGTGCGGCACCTGCAGGACCTGCCAGCAGATCGAACGCATGCAGTACCCCGACCTGGCGGTTATACAAGCAGAAAGGGAAGGCGGCACCCTGAAGGTGGAACAGATCCGCGCCATCCGGCAAAGCCTGGTGTTGAAACCCTACCAGGGCAGCCACCGCGTGGCGCTCTTTTTGCACTTCCAGGAAGCCAATGCCAACGCCGCCAATGCCCTGCTCAAAACGCTGGAGGAAGCCCCGACATACGTGGTGTTGGTACTGACCGCCGACACGCCCGAGCAGCTCCTGCCGACCATCCTTTCGCGCTGCGAGGTGCTGCGGCTGCGTCCGCTGCCAGTGGAATCGATCGAAGGCTATTTGAAAGAACACGGCGCGGATCCAGCGGACGCCCATCTGCTGGCGCACATTTCGGGCGGGCGCCCCGGTTACGCCCTGCGCCTGATGGGCGACCAGGAGGCGCTGGCTTTGCGCACCCAACGGCTGGAGGATCTGCAACGTCTGCTTCAATCCAACCGGCGGAGGCGTTTCGCTTATGCCGAAAAACTGGCCGGCCGGAAGAACGAATCGAAGGAACGCCTGCGTGAAACCTTGCTGCTGTGGCTCTCGTTCTGGCGGGACGTCATGCTGCGCCGGGCGGGGGCGGATACTCCGCTCGCCAATGTGGACTGTATCACCGGGATCGAGGCGCTGGCAGGCAGGCTCTCGCTGGCAGAGGCTCACCGGCTGGTGGCTGCGGCGGAAGGGGCGATCGACCAACTGGAGCGAAACGTCAACCCGCGCCTGCTGGTGGAAGTCTTATTGCTGGATTGGCCACATGAAGAAAAGAGCTTTTAACACTAAGTACACAAAGGATAAAGGACCACTAAGGGTTATTTATTACCCTTTGTGCAGCTTTGTGCCCTTAGTGGGGAAAAAATTTTTTTTGTATTTATGTTTATTAGTTATCTTCGTTTTATTCCTATCCGCCTGCGGACCGGCTGCTGCACCCACACCAACCGTCTCCCCCACCGATGCCCCCACCGCCAGGCCGATCCCCACTGCGACGGCAACACCCGTTCCCACACCAACCAGCCTGCCCACATATACCCCCCAGGCAGCCTGGTTCCAGGAACCCGACCCGTCCTACGGGACAATGAAATTCCAATACGCCAGGGTCACCAACCCGAAGGCCAGAGTCTATATCAGCCTGGAGGATGCCGAAGCCAACACATCCAATTTCGGGACGCTACCCAATTATCCAGATGTCTATGTGGCGTGTGCCACCAGCCAGACCAGAGGCGCTGACACCTTTTACCTGACCAATGACGGCTGGATGAAAGCGGCCGACCTGCAATTGGTAACCCCATCCACCTTCAGCGGGATTCTAATCACCCGGCCGGTGACTTTCCGCTTCGGCTGGGTGCTGGCCGGGACGCAGAGCGTCAATGCGGCCGGAGCGCCTGTGCAGACGTACCAGCGCTACCAGGTGGTGCATGAAGTCCCGGCTGTGGCTCAAAAGCCGGGCTACATCGCCATCGGTGCGGATGAGTGGCTGCCGGAAACCGCCCTGGCCCTGATCAACCCGGCCGTCCCGGCGGAAGCAGGTCAATTCTGTCGGTTCATATACGTCGATCTGGCCAGCCAGACAATGTCAGTATACGACCACTGCAAGCTGGTCTTTGCTACTTTGATCTCGTCCGGGGAAAATTCCTGGACGTTCGAGGGCAGCTTTACCATCCAAAATAAGCTGCCCGTGGACCTGCTCCAGGCGCCGGCTGAATCCACCAGTCGCTACTACTTGGAAGGTGTCCAGAATATCATGTACTACTCCGGAAATTTCGGTTTCCACGCCGCCTATTGGCATGACAGCTTCGGCGCCCCGGCCTCGCACGGTTGCATCAACCTGTCCCCGACGGACGCAAAATGGCTGTACGATTGGGCTGGGCTGGGGGAAAGGGTGATCATCAGTTCGGGGAAGTAGGGGAAAGGGGGAAGGGGATTTGGGTTGAAAACCATTCGCCAGGTTGAATGGACTAATGCTGTGTCCAGCCCGGGCTGCCGGGCGCCAAACCCGTAAGGGTTGGACCAGACACCCGATTTAGGAGTCCGCCCAAGCGCGACCCATCCTATTCTTCCGCGCTCTTGCGACCATTATTTTGTGGCATTGATGAGATTGTTCGGATTTGCAAAAAGTACATTTACGTGCAAGTGTTTCGCCAGATCTATTGCGTGTTCAGAATCTGTTTGGTCATAAGGTTGGTAAGGTGCTTTCGGATTGAAAAATATGGACCTTACGTTTCTGCCCTGTAAGGCCTGGAAGAGAATGCTGAGTGTGGGCGAGGTCCAACCCCATAAAAACGAAGAATTACTGATCGGCACATCCTCAATGGAAACAAAACCCGATTGCTGCTGAGTTTCCGAATAAAAACTCCTCTTGAAATCCAACCATCGTGTTGTTTGAAACAAACTTGCCTGCATTGTCAAGATAAGCAACGGCAAAACACACAGCACGGCGATTGTATGCGCAGGCGCCGAGGAGGACGTTCTTTTATTTGGGAACAGAAAAGAGGCAGCAAACAACAACGGCAGAAAAAGATGCAGACTGCGCAAAGCAAAAGCATCCTCCGGTCGGGGGAATTTTTCGAAGAACAAGAATAAAGAAACTGCGAAAGTAACCAGCATCACCAGAGGAAATATCTTTTCAGTCTGGTGCAAGGGTTGGGAACCGGAGCGAAAACAAATTCGCTGGTCAAGTTTAAAGACCCGAACGATCATCGAACTAAAACAGCCGAGCAGTACCACCAACCCAAAAAAAAGGCAACTGGCAAGGACAATTGGCAAAGCCTGGTAAATAAACGAAAAGAGGAATTCCTGACGTTCGGCTGCATATGTGGGGGAAAAACTACCAACGATATTTACAATGCAACCGGCAATGTACAGCAAAACAAGGAGGCCTTGCAGGGACTTTACTGCGGGGCGGATGGGTGCTTGCCCGAGGCACTTAGATAGAAACAATGCAATACAAACGGGAAAGAATATCGCCCAGAATTCGTAACATGCTGTGGCGATCGTACCAATGAAAAGCAAGACAAGCAGAGTCGTAACGTCGCGCATATTGCAGGTGGCGATAATTGCAAGGGAGAGCACAAAAAGACCACTGGCAAGTTGTTGGTCCTGGTTCATGTAGTACGATGTGAAAAAGGTCAGGATCAACCACATCAATACCAGGAGAATTGCATGGATATCCATGCCCTTTCTGAAAAGCAGACAAGCTGCCAGAGCGTAACACAGGTAAGGAAAGTAATAGAGCGAAGCACCGTAAATGCGTGAAAGTGCTGAAATATTGGATATCCCAATGTGAAGTAACAGAAATGTTGGAAGTTCCACCACCGTATAACCAAGAAATCGGTTAAAAAATCCCGTTGCATACATACGCCCCGTCTCCAAAAGATTAGCGGTGTAAACAGCACCATCCGCGTACAGGTGCTGCTGGGAATAAACCGCAAAAGGAAATGCGATCAATCCCAATGAGGTAAATACCAGTATTGAGATTGATATTACTGGAAAGTTCGTTTCTCTGCGTTCGCCAAAGAAAAAAAGCAACAGTGATTGCAGCTTTTCAAATATATTATGCATGGCAGTCAAAATAAAACCACATATTAGCATAAGGATTCCCCCAAGAGACAAAAATAACCGAACATTGTCAAGCAGTTTCAACCCGCTGTGGGGTATAAAATGATCCCTAGAAAGATACATGGTTGCCACATTTGGCGTAATCAGAATTGCCAACGCTATTGCAGCAACTCCCAAAATGATGATAAGAAACCCCAGATTTCTTTGAGAGTAGAAAAGCTTCATTCTTTCCTCCACATATATTTTATTAGATATGAATAACAGTAGTCTTAGTAGGGATTGTGGATAAGTGGAAAACCTTCCCAAACCCCCACCTGTGGCCGGACCGGGGATTCCATGCATATAGATGGTCTATTTTGCAGAGAGAATTATCCACAGCCTGTGGTTAACTTCGGGAGAAAAACGGCGGCTCGCAAGTGAGCCGGCAAGGTTTTGTTTGTCCAACTTTGCTTCGTCCAGATTTTGGAGGCGGGACAAAACAGGCCCATATATGGGGGTCTTAATTCGAACAATTGAGCGACTTTTCCACAGTACGCGCGGTTTATCCACAGATTTTGGGCAGTTATCCACAGTTTGACAGACGGTGTAACCTGGCAGGAGCACCATATGTGGTGTTTTACAAACCCTGGCTGGCGGACAATCTTTCGTGCAAGGCCTCGATACTATCCAGAAAATGATCCAATTCCACCAGCCGCCCGCTGAAGGAGCCCTCGTCCAACCCGAGCATGCCGCAGACCGGGCGCCAGCGCAGGTCCCCTCCAGCAGGGAGCACATTTACCGCCAGAGTCCAGGTAAGGATCAGGGGCCACAACATGGCCTGTGGAAATTCACCGGACAGGATGGACTGGAACGCCAGTTTATAGTATCCCAGCCGGGGAGCCGCAATGCGTTTGTCGACGGCCGGGCTGGGGGTCGCATCCAGGAAGTCTTTTTCCCAATCCCCCAGACGCCCGACAAGAGTATCCCGATCGATCGAGTTTCCGCCCAGCAGGTCCAAAAGCCTGCCCGCCAGCTCCGGTTGTCCGGCTGCCACGGTGCGGGCAGGGAATTGGAGCAGGAAACGCCGTTCGGCCAGCGGGTTGCCGGTCAGGATGGCAATGGCGTTGGCGGCCATGGAAACGGATTTAAGGTAATCCAGCACCAGCGCCGGGCCATGAACCGGGCTGGTTTGCAGGCTGCTCCAGGTTTGCCGGGCTGCCTGTGCCAGCTGATGCGAGCGCGCCTGCACGGTGGCTGGTTCATGGTACCTGTCCCTTACCCCGGCCTGCACGAATTCAAAAAAGTGCCGTGAGACTAACAGCGGCAACGCATCGTACAATTCCGGCCCCAACCAGGGATGGATGCGCAGTTCTTTTGGTTTTTCGTAGTCTGTGCGAGGGTGATGGAATATATCCAGGTGGATTTCAGGCGTCAGCGGGATAATCTCACGCCGGATCTTTGGTTCACCGGGATGGACGAAGACGATATCAACATCAGTAGCATTGCCGATGAACGGGTCGCTGGTGAGAAGGGAGCCGGTCAGGTAGGCTGCCACCAGGTTGGGGTCCGAAAGGGCGGCCTTCTCGGCGGTTTCCCTGGCAATGCGGATCAGGGCTGCGCGGCTGAGTTGCATGCTTGACTCACTGTCCGAGCGGGAGCTCTGCCTGGTAGGGCGACAAATTCAGGGCTTTCCGGATGCGGTTCTCAATCAAATTGAGGTGCTCCGGGAAGTGAACGAAATCCAGCGGGTTGGAATCGATGGTTAACACGGGCGTGTCATCATACGGCCTGGAAAAGAATTCTTCATAAGCCCGGTTGAGTTCCTCGATGTAGCTGCGTTCGATATTGCGCTCATAGGACCGGTCACGCAAGGCAATGCGCTGCATCAGCACGTCCGTGTCGGCGCGCAGGTACACCAACAAGTCGGGTAGGATGATCTTCTCGGCCAGTGCCTGGTGGACGCGCTTGTACATTTCGAGCTCATCGCCTTTCAGGTTAATGCGGGCGAACAAGCTGTCTTTGGCAAAGGTATAGTCGGAGAGCAGCGGCTTGCCGGCTTCCAGGATGGTATTGACTCCCCGGCGCTGCTGGTGGTAGCGGCTGAGCAGGAAGAAAATCTGGGTCTGGAAGGCATAGCGAGCGCGGTCGCTGTAGAAATCAGACAGGAACGGGTTTTCCTCGAAGACCTCCAACAGCAGGTCCGCCTCAAACACCGGCTGCAGCAGGCGTGCCAGGGTGGTTTTGCCGACACCAATGACTCCTTCGATGGCGATATACATGGTCTCTCCCGCAAGGGTATGTGTGGGTTAAGGATACCATAAAAGGGGAGGTAGAGATAAGAGAACGGAGAAGAGAGCACAAGGAAAAAAAGATCAAGTGGAAAGAGAGAGCAAAAAACAAGAAACCAAAAAGCCGGGAAGGAAGGAGAATTTTGTGCTTGACTTGGCTTGCCCGGAATTGTATAATCACGTTAATAACTCCTCCGGGAGGAGTAAATGGTCGGAACGCTGATAGAGAAGGATGGCCGCTAGCTGGAAGCCTCCGCAGAATCCAACCGCTGAAGTCGCCCGGAGTACTGCCGAAGAAATCCCTGGGAAAGTAGACCGGCACGGGTTCCGCCCGTTATATCGGAACCGGATGATGGTCCGGATGGAGTGCACCTTCCCGGGTTTGATCCCAGGAGCGTGAAGTGAGGTGGTACCGCGGCGCCCGCCGTCCTCAGCAGGATGCGGGCGTTTTAATTTTCCGTAAGGAGTCGCCATGACCGAATACCAGTTACCCAAAGCCTACGATTTCAAAACCACCGAGCCGCGCATCTATGCGATGTGGGAAAAGGGTGGTTATTTCAAGCCGTCCAACGACCCGAACAAGCCGGGCTTCGACCCAACGAAGAAACCCTTCGTCATTTCGATCCCGCCCCCCAATGTGACCGGCGAGCTGCACCTGGGTCACGTCATGTTCGTGGCGATGGAAGACCTGATGATCCGCTACCAGCGCATGAAGGGCGTACCGACCCTGTGGGTGCCCGGCACCGACCATGCCGGCATAGCCACCCAGTTGCAGGTGGAAAAAGACCTGTTATGGACCGAGGAAGTGACGCGCGAGGAACTGGGCCGCGAGAAATTCGTGGAACGTGTCTGGACCTGGAAAGCCAAGTATCACAGCCTCATCACCAGCCAGATTCGCAGGATCGGGGCGTCCTGCGATTGGGAACGCGAACGCTTTACCCTCGACGACGGCCTGTCGAAGGCGGTGCGCGAGGCTTTTGTGCGGCTGTACGAGAAAGGCCTGATCTACCGCGGTCCGCGCCTGATCAACTGGTCGCCGGGGCTGAAAACGGCCGTTTCGGACCTGGAGGTGGAGTATTCCGAGGAACCCGGGAAACTGTATTATTTCAAATACATGCTCAAGCAAGAACCCGGTTCCTTAAAGGAACCAGGTTCCTTGGGTGAAGAATATATCCCGGTTGCCACCACCCGCCCGGAAACCATCCTGGGCGACACGGCGGTGGCCATCCATCCGGAGGACGAACGCTACCTGAAATTCCTCGGCAGGAAAGTGATCGTGCCGATGCTGGGGCGTGAAATCCCGGTCATTGCAGACGATTATGTGACACGGGATTTTGGCAGCGGGGCGCTCAAGATCACGCCCGGCCACGACCCGAACGACTACGAGATCGGCCAACGCCACGGGCTGCCGGTCCTATCCATGCTGGACCGCGAGGCGAAAGTGACCGCGGTCGGCGGGCCCTACGCGGGCATGGACCGGTTCGAGTGCCGTAAAAAAATGTGGGCCGATATGCAGGCGGCCGGCCTGGTCATCAAGGAAGAACCCTATATGCTCAACGTGCCGCGTTCCCAGCGCGGTGGCGAGATCGTCGAGCCGATGGTATCCGAGCAGTGGTTTGTGAAAATTGCCCCGCTGGCCAAGCAAGCGGAAGCAGCAGTACGGGACGGGCGCATCCGCATCATCCCGGAGCATTTCGAGAAGGTCTATTACAACTGGATGGAAAACATCAAGGACTGGTGCATCAGCCGCCAGTTGTGGTGGGGGCACCGCATCCCGGTCTGGTACTGCGACGACTGCGGAAAACAGACCTGCAGGCGGGAAGACCCGGCTCAATGCGCCCACTGTGGCTCGAAGAATATCCGCCAGGACCCGGATGTGCTGGATACCTGGTTTTCCTCCGGCCTGTGGCCTTTCTCAACGCTGGGATGGCCGGTTGAGACACCGGATTACAAGTACTTCTACCCGACCAGCATGATGGAAACCGGCTACGATATCCTGTTCTTCTGGGTGGCGCGCATGATCATGGATGGGCTGGAGTTCACCGGCCAGGTTCCATTCAACACGGTCTATTTGCACGGGTTGGTGCGCAACGAGGATGGGCAGAAGATGTCCAAGAGCAAAGGCACCGGGATCGACCCGCTGCCGGTCATGGAAGAGTTTGGCACGGATGCCCTGCGCTTCACCTTGCTGGTGGGTTCCACGCCCGGCAACGACACCAACCTGAGTCTCAAGAAAGTGGAAGGCAACCGTAATTTCGCCAACAAGATCTGGAACGCCGGCAGGTTCGTGATATCGGCCATCAATAGCCTCTCGCCCAGCGATCTCCAAGAAGGGGAGCAGCGAATGGGTCTGGACGGGTGGTCGCTGGCCAACTCCTGGATCTGGGCGCGTTTGTACGGCATGGTGCGGGAGGTGGAGCGGCTGTTCCAGGCCTACCAATACGGCGAGGCCGGGCGGCAGATCTACGAGTTCTTCTGGAACGATTTCGCGGATTGGTACGTGGAAGTTGCCAAGCTGCAGATGCAAAAGGGAGATTCCAAAGGGCAGACAGCTGGCACACTGGTGCTGGTGTTGGATATGTGCCTGCGGCTGTTGCATCCCTTCACGCCGTTTGTCACCGAGGAATTATGGGGTCATCTCCGCCAGGCCGTGCTTCAAAGCCCGCTGGCTGGGCTTGCCAAAGACTGGCCGGAGGCGCTCATCGTGGCAGCCTGGCCGGAGGTGCATGCCGTAGAAGGCTGCGAGACCGGAAAAATGGCGGATTTTGCCCTCATCCAGGATACGATTCGCAGCATCCGCAACCTGCGGGCAGAGAATAAGGTCAGCCCAGCCAAACGGATTCCGGCCACGCTGGTTGGCGGGGCAAAGACAAATTTAATCAAAGAGCAATCTGCCATGATTTCAACATTGGCCGGCCTCGACCAGTCCCGATTCTCCATCCTCGAATCCCTAGACGCCAAACCGGAAAACAGCCTGGCCCTGGTGGCCGGCCCGCTGGAAATCTACATTCCGCTTTCCGGCATGCTGGACCTGCAAGAGCAGCACACAAGGCTTGAGAAGGAATTGGCGGATATCCAGCTTCAGATAGACCGGTTGGAGAAATTACTCGGTTCGGACTTTACCAACAAAGCCCCCGCCCCGGTTGTCCAGAAGGAGCGCGAGCGGCTGGCGGCGTTCCAGGATACTGCCGGGAAACTGCGTTCGCAACTATAAAATTAATCCAAAAAGGAGTGGCTGGTAATTATTACCACTCCTTTTTGGATTTACCTTTTCAAATTAAATGACAGCGGGGTTTTTTCGGAAAGGTTTTCATTTTTTCTAGAAAACCCATAATAGATCATTGAATTGCCTTTTCACTTTTGGGTTCTCGGTATATACTTTATATAGGAACGATACGCGAATTCGAGAATTCGCAGGAGCGACCCCCCTGCACAGAGCGCAGGACTGCGTCGTCGTTACTCCATGTTATGGAGAGGATTGAGCCATGAAAGTAAACGTCTTACAAGAGAGCCTGGCTCGTGGATTGAGCATTGTTTCGCGTGCTGTTTCACCGCGCAGTACCCTGCCGGTGCTTTCCAATGTGCTGGTGGCAAGCGATGAGGGTCGTCTGCGCCTTTCGGCCACCAATTTGGAACTTGGAATCACCTGCTGGATCGGCGCCAAGATCGAGGAGGAAGGCTCAACCACCGTCCCGGCGCGCACCTTCCTGGACCTGGTGGGAACGCTGCCGCAGGAGCAGGTCAGCCTGAACCTGGCAACCGCCACCCAGACCTTGAACGTGCGGTGCGGAGCCTCAAACACCGACATCAAGTGCATTGATGCCCAGGAGTTCCCGCCGCTGCCTGTTCCAGAGATGGAAGGGGCCATCCTGTTGAATGTGGCCGACTTCAAAGACATGATCTCCCAGGTGACCTTTGCTGCTTCGGTGGACGAGGCCCGGCCGGTTTTGATGGGCGTGCTGGTATCGGTGGATAAGGATACCATCACAATGGCCGCCGCTGACGGTTTCCGGCTGTCGGTACGCAAGGGTACATTATCCCAACCAGTGCCCCAGCCTGTAACGGCCATCATCCCGGCGCGTGCCCTGGGGGAACTTGCCCGTGTTACTTCCGATGGAAACGAGATCATCTCGATGGTCATGCCCAAGGGTCGCGGCCAGGTCATCTTCCGCATGAAGGAAGTGGAAGTGGTCTCCCAACTAATTGACGGGACTTTCCCGGATTACCAGCAGATCATCCCGCGCTCCTACAAATCCCGCACCATCCTCTCGACCCCGGCCCTGCTCAAAGCTTGCAAGCAGGCCGAGATATTCGCCCGCGAGGGCTCGAACGTGGCACGCCTCGACATCAAATCGGCCGGAGACCTGGAGCCGGGCGCCGTGGAAATCTCCGCCCAGTCCGAAGAGACCGGCTCGAACGAGACGGTTGTGGCCGCCACGATAGAAGGCGTGGGGCTGCTGATTGCCTTCAACGTCAAGTACATGCGCGAAGTGTTGGAAGTGATCAAGACGCCGAACGTGGCGCTGGAGACATCGGCAGCCAACGCTCCGGGCGTGGTCCGCCCGGTGGGAGACGACAACTTCCTGCACGTGATCATGCCGATGCACCTGGGTTAGTCAATTTCATGGGCAGGTCTCAGACCTGCCCTTTTCATTCCATCAGGATTCATGCCCACCTACAACCACTCTTCCGACAGAGTCCTCAGCATTTACTTAACGCTGACCGAATATCCCATCCTGAGCGCGCGTATCCGGCATGTCATGCGGGACCAATTGTTTGCGCGCGGCGTGCTTACGCCTGAGGCCTTTGATGCAGAGGCGCGCCAGAAAGCCATCCAATCCCAGCTGCGGGAAGGACTGCAGGACCCTTATGTCGAGGAAGACGCAGAAGTCTGGGAGGAACGGCTGAGAAGCGTGCGCGATAACTTGACCGACTTCTATTTTGCCCACAACCTGCCGTATGAGGATTTCGAGAAAATCGTCCGCCTGGCGATCAGTGAACAGGGGGAAACTCCGGATTTGGTCACCTTCAACCCGGAACTTGCCCCACAGGAGATGATCTTCCAGCAAGCCGAAGAGATTGAACGAATGCCGGCTACCAAGCGCAAAGGGTTCGAGGCGCGCTTGCAAGAAATCAAATCGGTGCTTATTCGAACCATGATCAGCGACCAACTGGCCTATTTGAATATTGCCCGGAGATGGTTCTCTGTCGCCGATCTCAAGGGTATCCACCAACGCAAGATCGGTTATGGAAAGATCGGGGGAAAAGCAGCCGGGATGATGCTGGCATACTGCATCCTGATGGACGCGGCTCCGCCAGATATCCGGGAGGCAGTTCGCATTCCCGTCTCATTCTTCCTGGCATCCGACCTGTATTATGTGTTCATGGCCAATAACGGCCTCGTGCACTGGTCTGACCAGAAATACAAGCCCGAAGAGCAAATGCGGGCAGAGTATCCGCAGATTGTGCGTGGTTTTGTCAGGGGTAAATTTCCGGATGACATCCTGGAACGCCTGCAGGGAATCCTGGTTGAAGCCTGCCAACGACCTCTGATCGTCCGCTCTTCCAGTTTATTGGAAGACAACTTTGGCACATCCTTTGCAGGTAAATATGACAGCTTTTTTTGCCCCAACCAGGGCACACCCGAGGAAAACCTGCTCTCCCTGACCGAAGCGATTGCACGCGTTTATGCTTCCTGTTTAAACCCGAATGCGCTGCTCTACCGCCATTCCAAGGGATTGGTGGAATACGATGAGCGGATTGCCGTGCTGATCCAATTCGTGGAAGGCGAGCAATTTGAAAATTACTTCATGCCGCAGGCTGCCGGGGTGGCCTTCAGCCGCAACCTGTACCGCTGGTCGCCGCAAATCCGCAAGGAGGATGGTTTTGTACGCCTGGTATGGGGGCTGGGTACGCGCGCTGTGGAATCTTTTGGCGATGAACACCCGCGCCTGGTGGCACTTAGCCATCCGTTGCTGCAGCCGGCCAATTCAATTGAAGAGATTCGCCGGCATTCCCAGAATTCCGTCGATTTGATCGATCTCGAAAAGAATACGTTGGGGACTTTTCCCGTCCGCGAAGTACTGTCGGCTCAATATCCACTCTTGCGATACATTGCCCAGGTGGAGGCGGAGGGTTACCTGAGTTCATTGCAGAGCAGCATGGTGGATGTCTCCCGCCTGGTTGTCACCTTCGACGGCCTGCTGCGCAGGACCGCCTTCGCCGACCGGGTGAAGATTCTGCTTGCCACGCTTGAAAAATACTACAACTCGCCGGTCGATACCGAGTTCACCGCGGAAGTTATCGACCCTGACAGCCCCCACCCGGATATCCGTATCACACTGTTGCAATGCCGGCCGCAGAGTCACCTGCGCGACGCCCACGAGGTGGAACTGCCCACCAAACTTGATCCTGCGGATATTATTTTTTCGACCCGGCGGATGGTCCCTCGGGGAAAAGTCCAGGGAATCCGTTGGGCACTGTTCGTCCCTCCGGAAGGGTACTTTGCCCTGACTTCCACGGCCGAGCGTACCAGGCTGGAGCGTTGCATTGGAACCGTCAACACGGCCATGAAAGACGAAAAATTTATTTGTGTGGGGCCGGGCCGCTGGGGCACATCCACGCCCGACCTGGGGGTTGGTATTGATTATGGGGATATCTATTGCACGCGAGCCCTGGTCGAGCTGACAGGCAAGGGCGTGGGTCCGGACCTGGAACCGTCTTTCGGAACGCATTTCTTCCAGGACCTGGTGGAATCAAACATCTACCCTCTGAATATCAACCTGGACGATCGCGATGCGGTTTTTAACCATGGATTTTTCTATGAGACACCCAACCATCTCTCCGATTTCCTCCACTCGGAAGAAGGGTTGCAGCATGCACTGCGACTGATCAAGGTGGAAGATTTCTTTCCGGGTGGTTCCATGACGTTGGTCATGAATGACGATGAGGGTAAAGCGATGGCGTTTTTACAGAAGGAATAGGCGAACCACAAAACCCGGCAAACTCCCAAGTCCCCTTACCATTAAAGCGAGTGAGAGGTAACAGGCAAACCGCACCCACTAGCTCTAGCGCTTCATGGTCTGCAACATCGTGGTGGAGAGGAATGGCATCAGGACTTTGAACGTGGCGCCCTTTCCCGACCCGGGGCTCTCGGCCCAGATCTTGCCCCCATGTGCTTCGACTAATCCTTTGGCGATGGAAAGACCGATGCCCATCCCGCCATGCGTGCGCGTGGTATGCGGTTCGATCTGATAGAACTCTTTAAAGATTTTCTTCAACTCACCCTGGGGGATGCCAATGCCATTATCGTGCACCCAACTTAAAACTTCCCCGCCGGCCTGCGAAGATGCTCCAATGGTAATCTTGCCATGTTCGGGAGTAAAGCGGATCGCGTTATCGAGCAGATTGACAAAGGCTGATTTCAATTTTTCCGGATCGCACTTCACCGGAAGGGGAATTTCCTTCATATCGAGCACAACTTTTTGATTTTTCGCCTCCGCCAGATTCTTGACTTCGTTATAAGCGTTCACCAGTATCTGTTGTATGGGCACCACGACGCGGTGCATGATCATCTCGCTGGAACGCAGCATGTCCATATTTGTCATTGCATCCACCAGCGCGCGCATCTGCATGGCGGCGTTGAGCACCTGCTTGGCATGCTCAGAAAGCTCGCCCGGGCTTTCCTGCTGGAGAAAAGTGGCATACCCGATGATGACACCCAGCGGCGTACGCAATTCGTGGGAGGCCAGTGCCAGGAAATTGGTCTTTAACTGGTCGGCATCGCGCAGATCGTCATTGGCATCCTGCAAAGCTTCCAACAACCGGGCGTTATGGATGGCAACGGCTGCCTGCGAAGCGATCACTGCCAGGATGTCCGCGTCGCTTTCGTCGAATTCCCCACCACGTTTGTTCAATGCTTCCAGCACCCCGGTTGGCTTCTCGTGAATGCGCATCGGCACGCCCAGCAGGTTCTTCACTTCGTGCTTAATGATCTTCGAGGCTGCCAGGTAATTGCGTGCATCATCCTGGACATCTGACAGGCAAATGACTTTGTTCTCCCGGAAGATGGTTCCCGCCAGGCTGTTTTCCAGCGGTACCGGGGTTTCGGCCAGCCGCCTCGGGTCCGATCCGGTGGCGGCCGCAAAGAACAGACGGTCGCGCTTCTCGTCGTATAATAAGATACAGACCAATTCGCAGTCCAGTATTTCAGTTGCGGTGCGGATAATGAACTGGAGCAACTCATCCAGGTTGAGGGTCGAGTTTAGCGTGACACTGACCTCGATCAAGCGGGCCAGTTGTTCTGCCACGGTACGAAGATCTGGTTTGGTTTTGGGCATATCCACCTATACTGATAGTGTAGCCTGAAAACAGCCGGGAAGCAATACCCATTTTAAACAAGAACATTTGTTCTGTTTTAAATGGTGAACACTTTTAGTGAAAATAGCGAAGTCCGAAGCCTCCAGACTTCGGACTCGTCCAAGCTCATCCGCGTTCCATTTTCTAAAAAATCCAGATATGTGGGGCTGGCCGCTTACTCCTTCAACGCATTGGGGGAGAAGAAGATTGCAAATGCCACCAGGGCAAATCCCAAGGAACCGATGATCCCCACCGGCAAAGGCCCCAGCAGCGTATTCGGCTGACCGGTTGTAGCCAAAGCAGCCGCGCCGGCTATTCCATTAATAGCGGCATGACCAATAACAGCCGGCCAGATGCTTTTGCTGCGCAGGGTCAGCCAACCCAGGAAAACTGCAAAGCAAAACGTGATCCAGATGAACAGCAGAGGGCCAACCCAGGGATAGCCCGGATATTTGAATCCATACTCATAGCCCATGAAGATGACCGGCCAGTGCCACACGCCCCAGATCAAACCGATCAGAAGCGTAGCCTTGCGGCCCCCCAGCGGCATGAGCTTTGGCAACAGGTATGCGCGCCAGCCGAATTCCTCCCCGAATGTGGCAAGGGAATTCGCGATCGGGGAAATCAACACGCCTCCAACCAACTGGAGCGTGATAAATATCCAGGGTGAGAATGAAGACAGGGCGGGGGAAGCGGCGATCTGCTGGTGTACAAGGGACAGGCCCGAATCGAAGTAACGCGGGAAAAGCACAAAAAACAGGGCCGCTCCAAGCAGCGTCGTCACTGCCGGCAGGAACCAGCCAGCCAACCAGTACCGCCAACCTTGCTTGAAATGGGGGCGCAGGCCGACATCTTTCCAGCCTTCGCCTGTGACTAGCCGCGTCAGAATGTTCCCCAGGGCCGGCGCCCACATGTAGGCGGTCGCCAGCAGCGCCAAGGCCAAGCTGATGCCGGGTACGATTTGCGGGCTATTTATCAGGCCGCCGGTCAGATAAATGATGAGCCCGGTGATCCAGGCGATTCCAAAGGCCAAGCCAAGGAAAATAAAAATGCGGCGTTTGTCAAATTGTCTTTCCATTGAATGCTCCGCTTTTAGGTTTCACGTGAAACTTATTTTAATCGAAGAATTGACCTGACTTGTTCCGGGAAATGATCCAGCAGACGTCAATCCACACGCTGGGCCTTAAGGGTCGAATCCGAGGCCGGCCCTCCAGTGAGACCGTCCAACAGGAGGTGTACGTTTCACCGGTTGAAATGTTTCACGTGAAACTGGCGAAGCCGGGAAAACAGCCGCCGGGGCGCGTTCCTTCTGCTCAATTGTCCAGGCCGGGTTGTCCGCCGGAGGCCGACAGCCGTCCGAATGCGACTGGCCACTGTGGTGCTCTTGCTGCTCTGGCCAGGCGAGCAGGCTGGATTTCTGCCCGTCCGTCCATGCCCTATCCTTCAACTTGGCCTCCATATGCCTAATTTTGGCGCCATAGATGTTGCCGATGGCGGGCACACGGTGTTCAACTATACGAGGTTTCTGTAATTTTTACCTCTACAAAACGGTAGTGAATAAGAGGTTATTTTTAACCTGGGCCTCTACAGAGACTATTTTTTCTCTTCTTTTGGCAGGTTTTGCTGTGCCAATGAGACCATACCGCTCAGCCCGCCCAGGTTCATTGTGTCCACCGCGCTGCTGGGGACGATCACCAGCGCGCCCTTTTCCTTCAGGCCTTCGAAAAGCATGTTCATGGCGCGCAGGTGCAGGGCAGTGGGATTGTTGATATATTCCTTGGAGGCTTCTGCAAAGGAAGCGGCAATCTGCTGCTCGGATTCGCCCAGGATGACGCGCGCCTGGCGTTCGCGCTCGGCCTGCGCCTGGCGGGACATGGCATCTTCCAGGTCGGGCGGGATGATCACATCGCGGATCTCCACCGACTGGACCGTGATGCCCCAGGGTGTGGTGCGCTCGTCGATGATCTTCTGCAGTTCGGCATCCATTTTGTCGCGGCCAACCAGGATATCGGCCAACACCCGTTGCCCGATGATCTCCCGCAGGGCGGTTTGGGCGGCCCAGGCGATGGCGGCCTTGTAATCGGCCACCTCCAGGGCGGCTTTTTCGGCATCCCAGACGACCCAGAACAGGACCGCATCCACATCCACCGGGACGGTATCCTTGGTCAGCGTTTTCTCGGCCGAGAAGGGCGTGACCATGACGCGG
This sequence comes from uncultured Chloroflexia bacterium, assembly GCA_963772245.1. GTDB lineage: Bacteria > Chloroflexota > Anaerolineae > Anaerolineales > Villigracilaceae > UBA877. Next base: position 1,162,824 of record CAVYWB010000005.1, read on the forward strand.
TGGTCGATCCAGTTGGCCAGCGTGTCAACGATCGGGACCACCCAGAAGGCCCCCGGTCCAGCCAATTTATGAAATCTTTCCCATCCGCAGGACCACACCTTTTTCCCACTGGGAGGCCACTTTAAGGGAAAACAGGAAATAAACCCCGACCAACAACCAGCCTATGCTCCATACAGCCGGTAAAACCTGATTTATTGGATTCCTGTTCGTAATGATGGTCGTACCGATAATATCGGCCAGCAGGCAAATTGCGAAGAGGAAGCCGGCCATTCCGGAAATGTGCAGATCGGATTTCTGGCGGGCCAGCCAGCGTGGGCTTAAATCTTTGGCAATAGAATTAGGTGACATATGGTATTCTCCTTTTCAAATCATGGTGAAACCTTGCGCAGGTTGGCCGAATCAAAGAATAATCCTTCGACTTCCTGGCCGCCGATTACGAAAGTAACCATGACGTTGACCATTTCGTCGGCGTATTTCGATGGAAAGGTATAGATCACGTATCCCTCGTTATTCGAGAGGCTGGGTTGATCCATGTAGAGAAAGTTCCCACTGGCGTCGTAAAGCATGGTCCGCAACTGGCCGAACTTAACCGGTGGAAATGCGGATTTCATTTGTGGACTGAAATCGTGTATGAACGCCGGGTAGTTATTCTCATTGAGCGCCTTCAGAATGTTTTCTGTTACACTGGCTACCTGCTGGTCAGAAAGCCCGGATTTTTTGGCAGGTAAACAACCACTCAATCCTGCCACCAGGACCAGGAACAATACAGAAACCGGTAAAGACTTCCTGTTCAACTTCATGTTTTATTTTCTCCATTGATAAATTCGACATCTGCAACAGGCAACCGGTCTCCCTTCCATTGTGTCACCTGTTGGTTAATTACCTGATCTAATTCTACCGGCGAGGCGCCCAGCCTTTCCACATCTGCCAGGTAGCGCCGGGTTAGCTCCTGCAGGGCTTCCATGCGGATGCTTTCGGCCACTTGCGGGGTGGGTAGCTCAAGGATGTAGGTGCCGCGGCCCTGCTGGGTGGAAATAATGCCGGAGTCGTCCAGGATGCGATAGGCGCGCGCGATGGTATTAAAGTTCACGCGCAGTTCCAGGGCGAGCGAGCGGACGGTTGGCAGCTGATTGCCGGGTTTCAACTGTCCGGCTGCCAGCCGCTCTTTGATGCGCTCCACCACCTGCAGGTAGATCGGGATGCCGGAGCGGAAGTCAAGTTCGAGGTTCATCGTCATAATTGTATCATTGTATCATTGTATCATTGTACTAATTGTATACGAATGGCGGGATTTGTCAAGATGCATGCAAGATTTAACGTGTATGAACGGTCAAAAAAGAACACGTTTCCTCGCAGGAAACGAGTTCTTTTCATCTACTGATTTGGGCTTTCGCTTTTGAACGAGGCAGAATATCCGTTGATGATTTTGGCTTACAACCTGTTCCTGATGTTCAAGGTGGATCATATGAAAGGAGCCGAATATCTCGAACAGATCAAGGTGGTCCCAAGTAAAATGCCTGTACCTTGTTGGTTATGATGGTAACCCTCTTTGGTTAATAACGAGTTAAAGGAAGATCAGCATATCGCTCTGGTGCACGGTTACCTCTTCACCATCTTAAGCGCCTGTTCCAGGTCGGCCTGGATATCCAGGGGGTCTTCGATGCCTGCGGAGAGGCGCAGCAGGCCCTCGCGGATGCCGACCTGCTCGCGTTCTGCGGCAGTCAGAGAACGGTGGGAGGAAGTGGCCGGATGCAATACGAGCGTATAGATGTCCCCCAGAGAGGTGGCGGGGAGACAGAGCTGCAAAGCCTCCATGAAGCGGAAAACGTCTGCACGGACCGCATTCTTTATTTCGAAGGATAACACACCCCCCATCCCCTGGCCATCAAACAGGCGCCGGGCCAGCGTATGCTGTGGATGAGAAACCAGGCCGGGATAATTAACGCAGGCGATCTCAGGGCGGCTCTCCAGCCACTCCGCCAACTGGAGGGCATTGCCGCACTGCTGGCGTACGCGCAGGGGCAGCGTTTTCAAACCGCGTAAGGCCAGCCAGGCCTCGAACGGACCGAGGTTGCTGCCCAACAGCTTGTTGGTCTCGAACAGGCGCGCCCGGTTGCCGGCGGATGTGACCACGATGCCTGCCAACACATCCCCGTGCCCGGCCAGGTATTTGGTGGCGCTGTGTACAACGTAATCTGCGCCGTGCAGCAGAGGCCGGAACAGACAAGGGGTGGCAAAGGTATTATCCACCAGTAGTCGGGCGCCATGGGTATGCGCCAGCCCCGCCAAAGCCGGGATATCCGCCACTTTCAGCAGGGGATTCGAAATCGTCTCCACCAATAATGCGGCCGGTTTGGATTCCTTGAGAGCGGCCTCAACAGCACCCAGGTCGTTCACATCGACCATTTTTGTGCTCACCCCCATGCCGGCGAAGAAGCGCGTCAGCAGGCTGTAGGTGGCGCCATATACGTCAAATGAGGAAACCACGCTTGTCCCGGCCTGCACTCCCGCGGCGAGCAGGGCGGCCTGGATCGCAGCCATGCCTGAAGCGAAGGCAAGTGCGGCTTCACTTTCTTCCAGGTCCGCAACGGCGCTTTCGAAGGCGGCCACGGTCGGGCTGGTGTAGCGTGAATAGATAAAGCCGGGCTGCGCATTGTCGAAAACAGCATCCAGGTCATCCATGCTTTCGTAAGTGTAGCTCACGCTCGGTACGATGGATGTGGTGACCGGGTGGGAGTTCCCCTGCGTCATTCTCTCGCCGGCGTGGACTGCCCGGGTGGAAAATGCCTTATTGTGAAGGTTGTTCATTCCTGCTCCTCTCAATGGATATTTAAGAACGGGGGTTTCACTACCGCTGCCGGCTAGTTTCCTCGCAATCGTTTTATCGCCTTCCCCAATCTCTGGATGCCCTGCTCGATCTGCTCCTCCGGCTGGGCCGCAAAATTGAGCCGCATCCAATCCTGCCCGCCGGAGCCTTCCGGGAAAAAGGCGTTGCCGGGCGCGAAGGTCACGCCCTCTTCACATGCCAGGGGCAGCAGATCATCCGTTGACAGGCCATCCGGCAGACGCAACCAGAGGAACAGTCCGCCCTGAGGCGGCTCGACCGCAATATCCGCCGGCAAGTGCCGCCGGATGGAGTCCAGCATGGCATCCCGCCGTTTCCGGTACACCTGGCAGGCGCGCCGCAGGTAGGCCTGGTAGCGACCGACCGTCACGTAGGCTTCCAGGGCCCGTTGGATCAGGGTGGCGGTTGCCAAGTCGCTGAGATATTTGAAGTTGAGCAGGCTTTGATAAACCGGGCCATCCGCCACCAGGAAGCCCACCCGTAACCCCGGCATCAGCATCTTGGAAAAGGTGCTGATGTATATCACCTGGCCGCCCGGGTCGAGCGCCTTGAGGGCTGGCTGCGTACGGCCATCGTAGCGCAGGTCGCCCACAAAGTCGTCTTCCAGGATTGGGACGTTATACCGGTCCGACAGGACGATCAACTGGCGGCGGCGAGCGCTGTTCAGGCAGGTGCCGGTCGGGTTGTGAAAATTGGGAATGGTGTAAATCAATTTGGGATGGTGTTGTTGAAGAAGTTTTTCCAATTTTTCCACCTGCAAGCCCTGGTTGTCCATCGGGATGCCGACGATCCGAAAACCCAGGGCGCGGAACAGCTCAATCGCGCTGGAATAGGTGGGACTTTCCACCAGGATGACATCCTCCGGTTTCAGGATGACCTGCGCCACCAGCGCAATCGCCTGTTGCGACCCTGCGGTGATCAGGATATTCTCCGGACGGGTCTGCAACCCCTGGCTGGCCAGGATGTGGGCAATACTTTCCCGCAGAGGTGCATATCCGTTTGTTTCGCCATAATCCATTGCCGCCATGCCATCCCGGCGCATGACGGCCTGGATGGTTTTACGGAACTCCTCGGCCGGGAACTGGCGGGTATCGCTGATCCCTTTGGCAAAGCTGATCGGATGGGGATGCCCGGCGATCTCGAGCATACCCTGCCCCGTGCCAGGCCCGGAACCTCCATTCCCGCTTTGCATGTTTTGTTGCCACAAAGGCCAGGGCATTTCACTGCTGCTTTTGGGCCCTGGCGGGAGCGGATTGGGTGGAAGGACATATGTACCGCTGCCGACACGGGAAAAGATCAGCCCATCCGCTTCCAATTCGGAATAGGCGTTTTCCACGGTGATGCGGTTAACACCTAGGTCGCGCGCGAGCTGGCGGCTGGCCGGCAGACGCGTATTGGCTTGGAGGCCGCCCGACAGGATGCCCTGGCGCAAATGATTCTCAATTTGCTGGTAGAGGGGTTCCGGGCTCTGACGATCCAATGCGATTCGCATGCAAACCCTCCAGGGAGTGGTACGGTGAATATATCATTCTTTACCCATAATCGATAGAGCCAATTCTTGAATAATGCTTCCATTCCAATCTATTGGACTGGTATATATATATAAAAATTGGCTCTTAACATATACCAATTTCTCCTTAAAATCAGTCATAAGAAAATCCCATATCCCCAACTGCCCACCCGGCTTGGGTTTGCCGGCGGAGCAGCGTGGTAGAATCATCGTTGAATCAAGATTAGGAGAGAACCATGGAACAAGAGTCAGGTACTTTTGCCGTCAAAAAAGGATTGGCGCAGATGCTTAAAGGCGGCGTAATCATGGATGTGGTTACTCCGGAACATGCCAGGATTGCCGAGGAGGCCGGCGCGTGCGCCGTCATGGCGCTGGAACGTGTCCCGGCGGATATCCGCGCCCAGGGCGGCGTGGCGCGCATGTCCGACCCGGACCTGATTCTCAAAATCATGGATACGGTTACCATCCCGGTCATGGCCAAGTGCCGCATCGGGCACTTCGTCGAAGCTCAGATCCTGGAAGCCATCGGGGTGGACTACATTGATGAATCCGAGGTGTTAACGCCCGCGGATGAAGAAAACCACATCCTGAAGCATAATTTCAAGGTCCCATTCGTATGCGGCTGCCGTAACCTGGGCGAGGCCTTGCGCAGAATTGGGGAAGGTGCCGCCATGATCCGCACCAAGGGTGAGGCTGGCACCGGCGACGTGGTCGAGGCGGTCCGGCATGCCCGTACGGTCCTGGGCGAGATTCGCCGCCTGACCGGCATGGCCGATGAGGAACTGATGCACTATGCCAAGGAAATCGGCGCGCCCTATGAACTGGTCAAGGAGACCAAGGAACTGGGCCGCATGCCGGTGGTTAACTTCGCGGCTGGCGGAGTGGCCACCCCGGCGGACGCAGCTATGATGATGCAGTTGGGCGTGGATGGCGTGTTTGTCGGCTCGGGCATTTTCAAGTCCGGAGATCCGGCCAAACGCGCGGCTGCCATTGTCAAGGCGGTGACCCATTACCAGGATGCCTCCATCCTGGCCGAGATCAGCAAGAACCTGGGCGAGCCGATGGTGGGGCGCAATATATCGCAGATGCCCGAAGGTGAGAAGATTGCCGGCCGTGGTTGGTAATGCAATGGTAGCGGCGCAGAACTTTGCGCCGCTGGCGGTAAATACCATGAAAATAGGTGTTCTAGCCATCCAGGGCGATTTTTCCGAACATCTCGCCATGCTCAGGGGTTTGGGCGTGCAGACCGCCGAAGTACGCCTGCCAGCGCACCTGGCCGGGCTGGATGGCCTGGTTATTCCCGGCGGCGAATCCACCACCATCGGCAGACTAGCCATGGATTATGGCCTGCTTGATCCGCTGCGGGAATTTGGGAAGGAGCATGCCATCTGGGGCACCTGCGCCGGAGCGATCTTCCTGTCAAAGGACGCCCGGCGAAACCAGCCCTTGTTAGGCATCATGGATATCATTGTCCGGCGCAATGCCTTTGGCCGCCAGGTGGATTCGTTCGAGGCGGATCTTGCGATACCCGAATTGGGCGACGGCGCTCCATATCATGCCATTTTCATTCGTGCCCCCATCATTGAATCCGTGCAAGGCGATGCAAGGATTCTCTCCAGCCTGCCGGATGGCAGGATCGTTGCTGCACAACAGGGGAAGTTGCTGGCCACTTCATTTCATCCCGAGTTGACCGGCGACACCCGTTTCCACGAATACTTCCTCTCTTTGGCTCATTGAAACCGTTGAACGTTCAAAAATGTTAGTTCGATCCCTGGACGTACTTGATCTGCCGCTCCTTTCCCGATATCACCGGGATTTGCTTTCATTGGATAGCGCCCGCATACTGACACGCGGCAACCCTTTAAGCGCGGCGGCATTGCTTTCCTACCTAGACCCGCGCCGTCACATTTACACGGCGGTCGCAAGCGATGATGGCTTATCATTGATGGGGCAGGTAACATTGCATGAAGAAGAAACCTCCGCCCGATTGATTTTCCTTGCCCCAGGGAACAATATCAATGGATTAACCCCACCTTTGCTGGACCACCTGGTGACCCAGGCAGGCGAGTGGGGGGCATTCCACCTGCTGGCCGAAGTTAATGAGGAATCTCCAGCTTTCCGGTTGCTGCGACAGTCCGGCTTTGCCATGTATGCCTGGCAGCGTGTCTGGAAATTGCCGCCGGCGGACCCGGAAAATACGAAAAAGGACATTTGGAGAACAGCCACCGAGATGGATTGGCCGGCTGTCCAGTCGTTATATGGCCAGATTGTCCCAGCCTTACTTCATCCGGTGGAAGTTCTACCGAAGCAGGTGATCGGCCTGGTATGCCGGCCGGAGGGAGCCCTGCAGGCCTACGTGGCAGTGAAAAGCGGGCTAAAAGGGATCTGGATCCAGCCAATCGTGCCGCCCGATTCTGATTGTGTTTCCGAGCAATTGGCCGGTCTGACCCATGCCCTCTCCGGAGGGCGTGACCGGCCCGTTTACGTGTGTGTGCGTTCCTATCAGGCCTGGCTGGAGTCCATCCTGGCAGACCTGGGTGCACAGGCCGGGCCGCGCCAGGCAGTGATGGTCAGGCGCCTGGCAAAGTTCCAGAAGGTCGAAGAAAAGGTTTCTGCCATGGATAAGGTTTTGGCAAAACCGACGGCGCCGGTGGTGCGGGTGGCAACCAACCCGGACATTCCTCTGAAAAAGTGATATAAATTACGCATGACTTAACTGAGAATAACTGACGATTTGGATGCCTTGCTGGGCGTTTTGCCTGGCGAGCTTGTCGAAGCCGTCCACAAAGCCAATGATTACGATAACCTGTTGGAGATCATCCTCGACCTGGGGCGCGTGCCGACCGCGCGCTACGTACAGGGTGAGGTGGTCCTGATCAAAAAGGAAATCACCCGCGCCGAACTTGACCACGTGGTCGAGCGGATCGGGGAATTTGATGCCGATAACCGCGCCGGTCTCGAGCGAACTCTGCACCGGATTTCCTGCCTGCGCAACCGGCGCGGGCATATAGTCGGGTTGACCTGCCGGGTTGGGCGGGCTGTGTATGGCACGGTGGACATCATCCAGGATATAGTCGAGTCGGGCAGATCCCTGCTCATCCTGGGTCGGCCGGGCGTGGGCAAAACCACCTTACTTCGGGAAGCCGCCCGCATCCTGGCCGAGAGCAAGCGCGTTATTGTGGTGGACACTTCCAATGAAATCGGCGGCGACGGAGACGTACCGCACCCGGCTGTGGGCAAGGCCCGCCGTATGCAGGTGCGTGAGCCCATGCTCCAGCATGAAGTGATGATCGAGGCGGTCGAGAACCATAACCCGGAAGTCATCGTGATCGACGAGATCGGGCGGGAACTGGAAGCGGCGGCTGCCCGTACGATTGCCGAGCGCGGTGTCCAGCTGATCGGCACCGCCCACGGGCAGACCATCGACAACCTGCTGCTTAACCCGACCCTGTCTGACCTGATCGGCGGCATTGAAGCCGTCACCCTTTCGGATGAAGAAGCCCGCCGGCGCGGCACCCAGAAAACGGTGCTCGAACGACGCTCCCCGCCCACCTTCGATGTACTGGTCGAGATACAGTCGCGCGACCGTTTTGCCGTCCATATGGATATTGCTGCTTCGGTCAACTCGCTCCTGCGCGGCTACCCGCTTCCGCCGGAGATCCGCTCGCGCGATGCGCAGGGAAAGATTAAAATCGAGAAAGCCAAAACCAACCCAAAATCCAAACCCGATTCGGAATTTCGAATCGAAAATGGCAATACCAGCGGGCCGCGCCGGGCACAGGGTAACCAACCCATTCCTGCGCCGTCAACCAACCTTGATCAACGTGCAGAAACCATTACTCCGTCTGAATCGCACCGCATGCCTCTGCAGCCTGTACGCGTTTACCCATACGGTGTGTCGCGCGATCGCCTGATTCAGGCTGCCAAGCGCCTGGGCGTACCGGCTCTGATCGCCAAGGATGCCGGGGAAGCGGACGTGATGGTGACCCTGCGTTCCTATTACCGGGACCGCCAACAGGCGGTCATGCAGGCCGAACACCGCGGCATGCCGATCTTCGTGCTGCGTGCCAACACCGTCAGCCAGATGGAACAATTCCTGAGCGACCTGTTCAACCTTTCGGAAATGCCGCTGGCTGCGGCTGAGATGGATGAAGTCAAGCTGCAGGCCCAGGCTGCCATCGCGGCCGTCTTGAACGGGGAACGTTGGGTTGACCTGCCGCCCGGACCGGCTACCGAGCGGCGGCTCCAGCACGAGCTGGCCCGGGATGCCGAATTGATCTCGCATTCCTATGGAAAAGAACCCAGAAGGCATGTCAGGATATTCAGGGAATAACCAGCATGGACGCAGCGACGCAGAGGCTTTACCTTGATGGATAACCCATGTTCATCACTTTAGAAGGTCCGGACGGCTCCGGTAAAACCTCCCATGTCAAACCCCTGGCCGGATGGCTGGAAGAACAGGGCTGCCGCGTCCACACCACCCGTGAGCCGGGTGGCACGGCCATCAGCGAACAGATCCGCAGCATCCTTCACGATCTTAAGAATACCGAGATGCATCCGCACACCGAGACCCTGCTCTATCAGGCTGCCCGGGCTCAGATCGTGGAACAGGTGCTCCGCCCAAAACTGGTGGAGGGCTGGATCGTGCTGTGTGACCGCTATGCCGATTCGACCCTGGCCTATCAGGGCTATGGTCACCAGCAACCCCTGGAGGAAGTGCGCGTCCTGGTGCGATATGCCACCGGCGGCCTGCTGCCGGACCTGACGCTGCTGCTGGATGTGGACGCGGAAACCGGTTTGCGCCGCCGGCAGAAGAGCGGCGGGGAATGGAACCGGCTGGATGCCTATGACCTGGAATTTCACCAACGTGTACGGGAGGGGTATTTGGAAATGGTGAAGCAGGAACCAAATCGCTGGGTGGTGGTGGACGCCACGCAGCCGTGGCAGCGGGTTCAGGAAGCCATGCGGAAGGAAATTCTGAAACGAATCAAGTAATGTGAATCTTCACCTTTTTTCCACCCCCGGAATCGATGATATCCGTTTTATCCTGGATGCCAGCCGTCCATACCTGGCAGATAAAGACGACCCGGTCATCGCGTACCTTCCAGCTGCATCCCTTGGAAGCACTTACCAGGAATTCACCGAAAAAGCATTCCGCGGCTTGGCGCGTGTCGACACCATCAACACGGAATTGATGACCTTGACCGAGATGGAAACGATAATCCGCAGCGCCGCCCTAGTGTATATTCCCGGTGGGAATACCTTTCTGCTCAACCACCGCCTGCACATCTGCAATATCCTGGAATACCTGCGTAAGAAAGTGTCGGCGGGCCTGCCGCTGATCGGCTTCAGCGCAGGAACGGTCCTGTGTGGGCCGAACATCCTGACCAGTAAAGATATGAACACGGTTAAATCACACCATTTCAGCGGACTTAATCTATCGCCGTTCAATTTCAGCTGCCATTATCCCGAAGAGGAGATGGCTCGCCTTGAAAAGGATGAATGGCTGGGCGAATATCATGTTTTCCACGAGAATTCGGTCATTATGCTGGCAGACGGGGCATATCTTCGGGTGAATGGAAAGAAAACGCAGCTTGTACAGGGTCCGGCCTGGATCTTGAGAAAAGGGCAGGAAAAGCAGAAACTTGCAGCCGGCATACAAATTGTGGCATAAAATCTTCTTTTTCTTCCGCTCATGGGCGGGCGATAGGGGGCGTGCGAACTACCGGCTTTGTTTAGATCGTATTCAGTACCACAGACCTATTTGCATTCCCTTGCAAAGAGAGGATAATTATCACAAATCATATGAAAATTAGGAGAAATATTATGCATAAAAAACAATGGCTGGTCATCCCATTCATTATGGTCTTTGCAATGGGCTGCGGCCTGATCTCCGGAGTCCAGGGTTTGCAGAACGCGGCCACCACGGCACTGCCGGCAGCAGAGACTGCCGCCTCCACGGATATTCCGGCAGTAGAGACCGCCGCTTCCACGGATATACCGGCCATGTTGACCAGCGCTCCGACAGCGCAGGATATGATTGAAACAATGGCAGCCGGTTCGCTGGGTTCCAGCACCTGTTCCGGCACACCGACCCCGGGCGGGCTGGGTATCTCTGTCAATACAGCAAAAACCATGCTTCAAATATCGCAGCAGTTTGCGTTTGCAGAAGGAACTGCGAACGGTCAGCCAGCCGCGATCGTCACCCTGACCCCGGCCGGTGCCTCGACCTTTCCAGCCATTGCACAGGGATTTACCGCCCAGTTTATTGGGGATCCTTGCAATTTGAGCCAGATCTCCATTACCATTCCTCGCACGGACCAGAAGGACACTGCTGATCAGGGTGTCAGCGTGTTAAATATAGTCCTCACCGGTACATTGCCGGTGGATATACAACTGGCTTTTCTTACCTGGGTGGCGCAAAGCTATCCGGCAGTCCCCGTGTCAGGGCAACAGCAGACCACCATCAAGACCTTCCAGTTCCACTTGCAAAGAAACCAGACCAGCATGGTCCTGGATATCGTGCCGTCGAAATAAGGCGCACATGTAGTACTGAATTCAGTCTTTGTTACGCGTATTCCCACAATTCACTTTGAGAAAACATTTCGGCGGATGGACAATTCCATCCGCCGAAAATATATATTTGATCTATTTAGCACCTTCCAGGATTATATCAATCCATTAACCGTCTTCCCCCATCCCTTCCATGCCCCCCATGCCTGCCTCCCCCAGATCCGGCATGTCCTTCTCGATTTCTTCCGGGCGCTGGCCTTTCTCCAGGCGGTCCACCACCTCATTAAATTCGGGCGGGATCTCCTCGCCCATTTCGTTCCCCATCTTGCGCATCATGCGCCCCATCGCCTGGGGGTCATTTTCCAACCCCGCCAGTGCGGAGGGATCAGAGAAATCGCTGGAAAGAGCGTCCATGCGGCTTTCTTCCGATTTTGCCACGCGCACGCGCGGAATTCCCCGGCGCACGTTCCGGCTTTTACAATGGGGGCAGGTGATGGATCGGGTGCCGTATTCAGAGAACGCCATGAAGACATCGAAGCGCTGGCCGCAGCAGAGGCAGATATAATCGTAGTTTGGCATGCCCCTATTTTAACGCTTTTTTTCGAGGACTGGCTTTCGGTTACAATAGAACCATGACTAAATCCGAATTTAATCTACATAACCCACAGCCTTTGCTGATCGTCATTTCCGGGCCGTCGGGCGTAGGCAAAGACAGCGTGGTTCAAAATATGAAAGCACGCGGCCTGCCCTTCCATTTTGTTGTCACGGTCAACACGCGCCCGGCCCGCCCCAACGAAGTCAATGGCAGGGATTACTTCTTTGTCTCCAAGGAAGAATTTGCCCGGATGATCGAAAACGATGAATTGTTCGAATATGCCAAGGTTTACAATGACTATAAAGGCAACTCCAAGAAACAAGTCCGGGACGCACTGGCATCAGGGCAGGATGTCATCATGCGCCTGGATGTGCAAGGCGCCGCCACAGTCCGCAAACTGGCTCCGCAGGCGGTGCTGGTTTTCCTGACCACACAGAGCGAGCTCGAATTGGTGAACCGGCTGAAAGGTCGCTTGACGGATACCCTGGAAGATTTAAGCCTGCGTATTGCCACGGCGCAGCAGGAGCTAAAACGAGCCCCGGAGTTCGACTACGTCATTGTAAACTCGGACGGCTGTCTGGACGAAACAGTAGATACCGTCATATCAATCATCCGGGCAGAGCATCATCGGGTAAATCCACGCAAGGTAAGCCTGTAAACCCAACATAGGTCTATCCATAAATCAACCCCCCAACCCTGATCAATACCCGCAAACCCCCCAACTCAATCAACCCCCTCAGCCGCGCACCGTCCAGGTGGCTGTGCCGAATGTAAAACCGTACGTAACATATGCCATTATCGGTTTCACCTTTTTTATCTATCTCCTGCAGGTCGCCGGGGTGTATCTGCTGCCGGTCAACCTGGCCAATTCCTTGCTTGCCCCTTTTGGCTTGTCGACCACTATTTTCGGCACAACCGATATTGCTGCAATCCTGGGCGAAAAGGTCAATGATCTGATCCGGGCCGGCCAACTCTGGCGGCTCATCACGCCGGTCTTTCTGCATGATTCCAGCTTGCCTTATGGACTTCTGCACATCGGTTTCAATATGTATGCCCTGTTCCTCTACGGCCGCGGGCTGGAGGGTCGCTTTGGGCACTGGCGGTTTACCCTGCTTTACTTCCTCTCGGGGTATACCGGGAACGTTCTTTCCTTTTTGGTGACACCCGCTGCCTCACTGGGAGCCTCCACGGCCGTCTTCGGCTTGCTGGCGGCGGAAGGGATTTTCATCCTGCAGAACCGCAAACTGCTAGGCAACCGGGCCAGCCGGGCGCTGATGAACGTGATCTACGTGGCCGGCATCAACCTGCTGATTGGTTTCAGTGTAACCGGCATCGATAATTTTGGTCACTTGGGTGGCATCCTGGGTGGAATCCTTTTTACCTGGTTCGGCGGCCCACGCTGGAAAATAGAAGGATTCTTCCCGTCCATTCGTTTGATCGATGAACGTGAAGGGCATGGAGCTTTGGCCGGAACGCTGGCCGTTTTGCTGTTTTTTATCCCGTTGACCGTTTTGGGATGGTTTTGGATAGTCCGGTGAAAATTACCCCAACAGAGGCGAGACCGGATTCGCATAAGACGAAGCATGGTCTGCGAAACCTTCTTGTCGCAGGAGCCATGCTCCTGTTGCTGGTCATTCTGGTCTTTTCATTCCGTTCGCAAATCCTGACTGGTGTTGCCGACTATCTTATCGTCAACGACAGGCTCCAGCCAGCGGATGTCATCGTCCTGCTCAACAGCGAAGTCGATACCCGGCCATTCCGCGCCAGTGAATTGTACAAACAGGGGTTGGCTCCCGTGATCCTGATAGCCCAGTCCGAAAGCACGGCAACCGTGGATTTGGGATTGGTGCCCAATGACACCGATGTTTCAGTCGGTGTGATGGAGAAGCTGGGCGTACCGGCCGATAGGATCGTCATTCTGCCGTTCCCCGGGGGTGTGACCAGCACGATCGATGAAGCCTCGGCAGTCCGGCAATATGTTGTTGCCCACCAGACCCACAGGATCATCCTGGTTACTTCCGCCTTCCATACCCGGCGCGCCAGGTGGACTTTTGAAAAAGTGCTGGCAGGATTGAAGGTCTCCGTGGAAATGGTGGCAGTACCCTATACGGGTTTTGACCAGAACAACTGGTGGAAAAACGAGAACGGGCTCATCACTCTCAATAACGAATACATCAAGTGGTTCTATTATCTTATCAAATATCGATAAACTTGTCTGTTTTGGGAACGGGCAAAATACCGCCGGGGGGGGACTTAAGATTAGTCCGCGCATGCCAATTTGTTCGTTGACTCCCTTCTCCATCACTCCTATAATGCTTCCAGATGTCGCGCTATGACCTGTGCGTGGCCTGGAATTGGGAATACGATGGCGACTTTATCCACCTGATCGAAGCCGCCTGTACGAAACGCGGGGTATCCCTGCTGCAGGCCACGCCGGAATCACTGGAAAAGGTACTGTTTGGGTTGGGAAACAACGACACCTCCTTCAGGATGCTGTTTGACCGCGCTTCAGAATCGGACTCGCGGTTTCAGCCCTTGTTGGATTGGGCCACCCGGCATGGAGCATTTTGCCTGAACCAGCAAGAACGCACCCTCTGGTCAGGGGACAAAGCCACCATGCACCTGGAATTCATCAGCCGCGGCCTGCACACTCCCTATACGATCATCCTTTCTCCTTACTCCAGCCAACCCCTCCTCGCGCCGTCTGACCTGTGGCTGCTGGGAGGGAGTTTCGCCATCAAACCGGCCTGCGAAGGAGGGGGGGATGGCGTCATCCTGGAAGCCAACTCCTGGCAGCAGGTGCTGGAGGCGCGCCAGCAATACCCTCACGAGAAATATCTTCTGCAGGCGCATGTCAAGACGCGCCTACTGGATGGGCGCCCGGCCTGGTTCCGAGTACTGTTCTGCCATGGAGCGGTTTATCCGTGTTGGTGGGATCAGCACACGCATGTGTATACGCGTGTAACGGCGGATGAAAAGGCTCGCTTCGGTTTACGAAGCCTGCGCGAACTCCCGGTACGGATCGCCCAGATCTGCGGCCTGCACCTATTCTCGACCGAAATTGCCTTTACGGAAGAGGGAGAATTCCTGGTGGTGGATTATGTAAATGACCCGGTCGACCTGCGGCTGCAATCCAGGGCCATCGACGGGGTGCCGGATGGCTACGTGGAAAACATTGCCGCCCGGCTGGTGCGCCTGGTTGAAAGCCGACGGCCTGGAAATTCTTAAGCGAAAATAGCAGCATGCTAGAAGACCATCGACCAGTCCCGATTAGCTGACAATACCTTGGGCGGTTCTCAATCTGCACCGCCATAAAGTCCCCATCTACCCAATGCATAATCCACTAGTCGCTACAATTCCACCTTCCAAATGCGGGGACAGATACATTATTTACATAATTCCGGTAGGTTTTGCAAGGTATTTCTCAGGTTTATCTCATTTATTTCTGAGAAAATGATAGAGTAAGGCCAAACACCCATTCGAAAATCATTGAAAAATCGCCTCTTTCAACCCGGCAAGAAAAAATGCGAATCCCGCCTGAATTTTTGATGGGATCCAAGTGTTGTGATTGGGAGTTGATTAATTTCGCTGGCATGCATAAGAGGATCTGGTCAATTCCTCAAGGGCATTTATGGATGAACCTACGGTCTCAAAATCAGAGCTATGGTGGCAACGCCTGAAAAAACTCCGCCCGGTGCTGCGGAGTGGTTTCCTGTTCATCCTGGGGATGGCAGCGGCTCTTACGGGGCTGTTGATATACAATCTTATGACCCCCAGCCCGCACCAGTTAACCACCTCCGACGTGAGTACCGCGGTAAACCAGGTGCTTGCCTCGGCCACACCGCCGGCACCGTTCTCGGAAACCGTATATGAAATCATCCAGCCCTCCCTCGTTCTCATCCAATCCAAGGTTCCCGGGACGGATGGGAAGTCGGATGACAGCCTGGGAACCGGAACCATTGTTAATACGAATGGAGATATCCTTACCAGCCTGCATGTGGTTGCGAACGCGACCGATATACAGGTAACTTTCGCGGATGGCACCACATCCAGCGCCAGTGTGTCCACCCAGCAACCGCAGAATGATATTGCCGTTTTAAAAGCGGACAAGCTCCCGGCGGAGATTGTCCCGGCCGTCCTGGGGAATCCCAATGCCATGCACGTGGGGGATGAGGCCTATGTTGTTGGCAATCCATTTGGATTATACAGTTCCATGAGCGCAGGGGTTATCTCCGGATTCAACCGTACATTTCAACCCCAAAACAGCAAATTAAGATCTGAAGGGATTGATTCAAATAGACGCGGCCGTCAATCCTGGAAATTCGGGAGGCCCTTTGTTAAACCGTTATGGAGAAGTGATCGGTATTGTCGAAGGTCTGGTAAATCCGACCGATCAAAATTTCTTCGTAGGAATTGGTTTTGCCATCCCGATCAATGTTGCCGGGACAGCCGCCGGGTTACCGCCGGACTGAAAACCGGGCAATTGGGATCAGGGCCATTGGTGGATGGATTGTGCCTCATCGGCCTTCCCAAGATTCGCAGGCCAGATATAAAGGAGATGACTTATGGATAAAAATTTAACCCCCGGGAACGGCTTGCCGATGGAACGGGTATTGTACGAAGTAAAAAAAGTGATCGTTGGGCAGGATCATCTGTTGGAACGGTTGGTGGTTGCCTTGCTGGCGCGCGGGCACATTCTGGTGGAGGGTGTGCCGGGATTGGCCAAGACAATGGCCATAAAAATGCTGGCAGAAGCGATTGGTGGGGAATTCAAACGCATTCAATTCACCCCTGACCTGGTTCCGGCCGATTTGATTGGTACGCGCATTTATAACCAGAAAACCGGTGAATTCAACACTTCGCTCGGCCCCGTCTTTACGAACTTGCTGCTGGCGGATGAAATCAACCGTGCGCCGGCCAAGGTGCAGAGTGCCTTGCTGGAAGTAATGCAGGAGCAGCAAGTTACCATTGGACGGGAGACTTTCAAAGTTCCTGAGCCGTTCCTGGTGCTGGCCACGCAAAACCCCATCGAGACTGAAGGAACCTATGCCCTGCCGGAAGCGCAGGTGGATCGTTTTATGCTCAAGGTTCTGGTCGGTTACCCCAGTTCCACGGAAGAATTCGTCATCGTTGAACGCATGACCGGCATGCTGCAGGGCTTGCAGAAAGTGCTCACGACCAAGCAGCTGATGGCTTTGCAGACCGAAGTTGACCATGTGTTCGTAGACCCTGCCTTGATCGAGTACTCAGTTAAGCTGGTAACTGCCACGCGCAGTCCGAAAGACTGTGGTTTGAAGGAATTGGAACATTTCATCATGTTCGGCGCCAGCCCGCGCGCCTCGATAAACCTGATCCTCACCGGAAGGGCGCTTGCCTTCGTACGGGGACGGGATTATGTCCTGCCGCAGGATGTTTCCGATATGGCGCTGGATGTAATGCGACACCGGCTTGTTTTAACCTATGAAGCGCTCTCAGACAACGTGAGCAGTGATGATATTTTGAAGAAGATCCTTGACCGGATTCCGCTCCCCGTGGTGCCGCTGCATGAGCATGCCAACGACCGCATCAACGCCTGAACGGATCCTGCAGCGCCTTGATTGGCAGGTCATCCGCCGCCTGGACGGACTTTTGCAGGGCGATTATCGCACGCTGTTCTATGGATTTGGGGTGGATTTTGCCGATCTGCGGGAATATCAGCCCGAGGATGATATTCGCTACATCGATTGGAACGTGACCGCTCGCATGAATATGCCCTACGTACGCCAATATACCGAGGACCGTGAGATCACAGCCTGGTTCTTGCTCGACCTCAGCCCTTCGATCGACTTTGGAACGGTGCAGAGCCTGAAGCGGAATGTACTGATCGATTTTGTGACCACGGTGGCCCGGCTTTTAACCCGTCATGGTAACCGGGTGGGTGCAATCTTTTACGATAGTAAGATCGAGAGAGTTATCCCGGCCCGGGGCGGTCGCATCCAGGTGCTGCGCCTGACGAATGATTTACTTAACCAGCCTCCCTTGCCGCGCGCCCCATTTACCAACCTGACCCCCCTGCTCGAGGGAGGGTTGTCCTCCATTAGAAGGCGCAGTCTTGTTTTCGTTATCTCGGATTTCATTTGCGCGCCGGGCTGGGAGCGAACTTTGAACTTGCTTAACCGGCGCCACGAAGTCCTGACTGTCCGCTTGTGGGACCCACGCGAAAACGAGCTTCCGGACATGGGCATGGTCGTCATGGAAGATGCGGAGACGGGCGATCAAATGTTCGTGGACACCCACGACAGAAAATTCCGCCAGCGCTTCGAAGATGCTGCCCGGCAGCGTGAGGTTGACCTGGCGCAGGCGTTCAAGCGGGCCGGGGTGGACGCTTTGGCGCTCTCGACAGAAGATGATTTGGTGCAAGCAATCGTGCGCTTTGCCACCTTGCGCCGCCGGCAAGGCCGGCAACGGAAATAGCACTGGTTTTTTGATATGACCTTCATCTGGCCTGTGATGCTTTTTTCCCTGGTTTTGATCCCACTCTTCATCGTCGCATATCTTCTGATGCAGCGGCGGCGAAGAGTTTAACCTCCAATTACAGCAATCTTGGTTTCGGATCTGGGGCCAGGGGAAACCAGCCCGGTTCGCGCCGCCACATTCCGGTGGTGTTTTTCCTTCTGGGCCTCACCATCCTGGCATTTGCCCTGGCACGTCCACAAGCGGTGGTTGCCCTGCCCAAGCAGGAAGGTACTGTTATCCTTGCCTTTGACGTTTCGGGCAGCATGGCAGCCGATGATATAAAACCCACCCGCATGGAAGCCGCCAAAGCTGCAGCAATCGAATTTGTGAAACACCAGCCAATCTATGTGCAGACTGGGGTGGTCGCCTTCAGCGATACCGGATTGTCGGTACAGGTGCCCACCAACGATACGGGCGCAGTCCTGGCTGCCATCAACCGTCTGTCCCCGCAAAGCGGCACGTCGGTGGGACAGGGCATCCTGGCCTCGCTTAATGCAATTGCCGCTGGCTCCAGCAGCGGGCAACCGGCGGAGGTTTACAGCAATCTCCTGCTTACGCCTACTCTCACACCCACACCCGTACCGCACGGGACCTATAATCCGGCCGTCATTATCCTGCTTTCCGACGGCGAAAACAACGAAAACCCCGACCCGCTGGCTGCTGCCCAGACCGCCGCAAACCGGGGAGTGCGCATCTATACCGTTGGTGTTGGCAGCCCAACGGGGACCACTGTGCATATTAACGGTTTTTCACTGCACACTCAGTTGGATGAAGCCACCCTGCAACAAATTTCCCAGATTACCGGCGGCACTTATTACAACGCCCAGAGTGAACAAGACTTGTTCAAAATATATGCTCACCTCGACACGCAGATGATGAACAAACCGGAAGAGACCGAGCTCACTGCGATTTTTGCCGGCGCAGCCATCTTCTTCATGTTGGTCGGCGGCCTGCTTTCCCTGCTATGGTTCAGCCGTTTGCCGTGAGCGCCCAACAGCCCCTGTGCCAAGGACTTAGAAAATGCCAATGACCTTGTTGGATAGGAGTTAGTAAATGGATTTCCTCTGGCCCGGATTTCTTTTCCTGCTGGTATTGATCCCTTTGCTGGTCGGGCTGTATATCTGGAGGAA
Organism: uncultured Chloroflexia bacterium; assembly: GCA_963772245.1. Taxonomy (GTDB): domain Bacteria; phylum Chloroflexota; class Anaerolineae; order Anaerolineales; family Villigracilaceae; genus UBA877. The sequence goes on from CAVYWB010000005.1 coordinate 1,181,912, forward strand.
CCGGCGACGGCGATTCGCCGTACGTTATTCCAGTCTGGAACTGGTACGCGCGGCCCTGCCTGAAAAATCCAACTGGCGCCGCCATCTCCCGGTTGCCCTGTTCCTGCTCGGCCTCACCAGCCTGGTATTCGCCCTGGGTCGCCCGGTGGCCATCCTGAATGTGCTCACCAACCAGACCACCATCATACTCACCATGGACGTTTCGGGGAGCATGCGTTCGACCGACATTCAGCCGAGCCGCTTGCAGGCAGCCGAGGAAGCCGCCTTTTCCTTTATTCAACATCAGAAATCCAATACACAAATTGGACTGGTGGCGTTTTCCAGCTTTGCTGAACTCATCCAGCCGGCTACCACCGACCAGGCTGCCCTGCAGGCTGCACTTGATAGTCTGACCGTTGGACGCCGGACAGCCATTGGAAGCGGAATTCTGGTTGCCCTGGATGCCATCTCCCAAGTGGATAAGAATGTGGTCCCTAGTATTACCGATACTCAGCCGGGCGTGGAACCCACACCGGTACCCAAAGGTGATTATTCACCGGATATCATCGTGCTGCTAACCGATGGAGACAGCAATGCCGGCCCCGATCCACTGGCTGCGGCGCAGCAGGCGGCTGATCGTGGGGTGCGGGTCTATACCATCGGTTTTGGCACGATAAATGGACCCAATGCTTCCCAAAGCCCATTCGGCTTCGGCGGTTTTCCGGGAGGTGGAGGTGGTTTCTTCAGTGGAGGAGGGTTTTCCCGCATGGGACTTAATGAAACCATGCTGAAGCAAATTGCCTCCATGACTGGTGGAACCTATCACCTGGCTTCGAGCGCCAGCCAGCTCGAAAGCGTTTTCGCCCGCCTGCCGACCTATCTGATCATCAAGCACGAGGTGCTCGAAATCAGTGTTATTTTCACAGCCTTTGGCGCACTTCTGGCTGGAATCGCCATCCTGTTGTCATTGATCTGGCGCCCACTTCCTTGAACAGTTCAGGGATTTGAATATAAGTGGAAAATTGATCAACCCATCTGTGAATTTTGCTCGACCGGTAACCAGACAGAAAAAATCGCTCCGTGGCCATCGGTAACATTTTCCACTTTTGAATGTATCCCATCTGAGGCTTGGCAGTATCATAATCATGGGGAATTGCTTTGGATGGTTATGATCCCTTTCATTCCATCCCCCTCGATGGATACCAGGTGAACATCGTCGATTTGATTCCATCTTGGTTCCGGCGCACTTGCCATGACGCGCAGGTAGTTATCCGTCAATCCTTCCAATGTCCAGCCGGCCTCGGTCAACCGGCTGGATACCTCCCATAATACAGGTAACTTATGGTTGATGAAGCCCGACCGGTACGCTTTAGACGACTCCCCCAATACCGCCCGCAATATAGCATTGCGCTCCTTTCGGACCTCGTGCCGGACCTGGAAATGCATTCGTGCTGCCGGTGTGCCCGGACGCGCCGAAAAAGTGAAGACATGTCCTCCAGCAAAATCCATGCTCTTGACGAACTTGACTGTCTCCGAGAACTCAGACTCTGTTTCGCCGGGGAATCCGGCGATGATATCCGTGGTAATGGCAACTTCCGGAACGGCTGCCCGTGCGGATTGTACCATCCTGGCGAAAAACTCCGGGTTGGTCTTGCGCCGCATGCGTTTCAGTACAGTTTCGCTCCCGGATTGCAGGGGCAGGTGCAGGTGGCGGCACACGCGTTCATCCCTCCAAAGCGAAAAGAAATCCTCCTCCAAATCCCAGGGTTCGAGTGAGGACAATCGCAAGCGCGGGACGGAAGTGCGGTCAAGCAAAGTGGATATCAGTTCCGTCAGGGGTCGCGGATCCGGTAAGTCGCGTCCCCATGAGCCGAGCTGGACGCCTGTCAACACGATCTCCTTTGCCCCTCCTTCCAATGCCGCCTGCACATCGATCAGGACATTCTCTGACGAACGCGACCGGCTGGCGCCACGCGCCACGGTTGTGATGCAGAATGTGCAGGCATTATCACAACCATCCTGGACTTTGATGAAGGCGCGCGTGCGGGCATGCAGGCCGGGTAAGGGTTGGCGGGCGATTGGTTCCAGATCAAAAAATTCCTGCGGCAGCCCAAGCAGATTAGCCGCCAGGCTGTCTTTTTGCATGTTGGGAAAAATCCTGCGGACGCCGGGAAAACCGGCAGCCTTCTCCGGCTCCATGGTTGCCCAGCAGCCGGTTACGACTACCTCTCCGGCGCCCATCCGCTTGGCACGGCGGATGGCGGCGCGTGAATCCGAGGCGGCCTCGGTAGTGACCGTACAGGTATTAACCACTGCCAGGTCCGCCTCCGAGGCAGTGGCAACAATTTCATGCCCGGCTGACTGGAACTGGCGTGCCAGGGTTTCGATCTCTGCCTGGTTCAGGCGGCAGCCTATGGTATCCAGGAATATCTTCATGGTTTGATTATGGGAAATACTGCTCCAGTAAACGGCTTGCCTGCCAACCATTTGGACCATCAGGATCCAAGGCTTTGGCTTGGTCAAGGTTGGAAAGGGCTGCAGCCCGGTCGTTGGTCTCCATATAAAGCAATCCCAGGTGGAGGAAAGGGGCGGCCTGGTTTGGGGTCAAGGTAATGGCTTTCTTTAACAATACTTCTGCGCCAACCGGATCGCCTGTCTCCAGGAGGATTTGGCCGGCAATGTCGTCCGACTGCCAATCGTTATTTGCCAGCTCGACCAGCCTGCGGGCAGCCGGCAAGCCTGTGCCTGCCAGGTCCAGGTTGTTGCGCAGACAGAACTCTGCCAGGGCTCTCCAGAAGGTTGCTTCATCGGGGGATAGTTCCGTTGCATTCTGGTAGTATCCAAGAGCAGATACCAGATCCCCGGTCTCTTCATATGCCTCGCCCAGGGCCATCTGCCAACCGGAGTTCTCCGGTTCCAGCGCAGCGGCTTTCTTAATGGCTGCTAGGGCTCGCTGCGGATGGTTTTGACGCTGGAGATACAGGCCGTACAGACTCTCCACCATGGCAGAATCGGGATTGAAAGCCAGCGCTCTCTCAATCTCAACGGAACCATCCAGACCCTGCTGCTGTTTTGCCTCGCCAAGCCATGCCCAGGCTTCCGCGTAATTTGCGCGCAAGGCGATGGCATTATGGAAAGCGACGGCTGCCAGATCCCAATTTCCCAATGCCCCCAGCGCCCGCCCGGAGACCAGCAATTGGTAGGCGCGGTCATCCGACAGGCTTGCAGTATTCAAGGCGCTCCGCAGACTTTCGACAGCGCGATCAAGCGATGGGTCAAGCTGGTCCGCCAGCATGAGTTCATGCAAAGCATCAGCAGGAGAGGTTGTTCCAAGAAGAAGACCCAACCGGTAGTGAGCAGACGCATTGCCTGGCTGGTACATCAGGTATTTTTGCCAAGCATTAATTTCATCCGTATAAAGTCCCAGATCCTGGTAACCATGGGCGATACGCGGCCAGAGGATGGATGGATCCCCGCCCTTGTCCACCAGTCCATTCCATATACCTACTGCCAATCTAGCATCACCGAGCGTGATCGCAGCGTCGGCCCAGCTTAAATAGCCATCTGGGGAAAGCGCTCCACGCCGGACTGCAAATTCAAAAGCAAATTCAGCGCGGGAATAATCTTTTCCGTTCAAATAAGCCTGACCGGCTTTTTCCCACAACGAAAACTCCCATGGCAGGCGCTGCGCGGCGGTGGTGTAGGCGGCTGCGGCCGAGATATAGTTCCTGTCCGCATTGAACTGGCGCGCCTGCCGGATGTCCAGAATACCTGCCGCAGGTCTTGGAGCCAGGATCAGTACCAGCAGGAGGATTACAATCAGGGTGTTGCAGACCAATGCCTGCAAGAGGGTTGGCTTCGTCACAAAATGGATTATATATCAGTCGCTGGTCAAAAATGATAGTGCTCTTTATTGTGAAAATGCTATATTCCCTTCAAGTAAAATCGATTAAACTTAGAGGAAGTACTATAATAGTGCAGGCGGTCCATTATGAGTCAGTTTCTGGGACAAATATTTACACTGCTCACCACCCCACCGGGTAATCTCGTCTACCATATCGTACTGGTGTTTTCCATTGCCGGTGCGCTGCAAGGGGCTGTTCAATCTCTGCGCTCCAGCAATTTTCCTCAAGCCCGGCGGACGGTAATAGGCCTCAGTATTTTGCTGGGCCTGCAACTGTGCATGTTTGCCATCAGTGCATTAACCGGGCAGGGGCTGGTCAATTCACAATTGGTATTACCTCCGCTCGACCGGGCAGTGACCCTGCTCACCCTGGTCTGGATCGCCTGGCTATGGGCCTTTCCAGAACCTGTACGTCTGGCAGACTTCGCCTTGCTCTTGCTTAACCTGCTGGGGATTATTTTGCTCGGCCTCACGTTGGTTTTTTGGATTCAGAAACCGTCCAGTTCCTTCGACCGGTCCATCTATGAGATCGTTTGGCAGCTTTTTAGTATTGCAGTCATCCTGATCGGCACTGTTATGCTTGTTCTGCGCAAACCGAATGGATGGAGTAATGGTCTGGCCTTGCTTATCCTAGGCTTTCTTGGTCATCTGGCCAGCCTGGTTTACCCCATGGATGGTAATTTCCCGGGTTTTGTCCGCTTGACGCAACTCGCCATGTTCCCCATCTTATTGACTCTTACCCAACGCTTCCCTGTTCCGACATCGATCCGCCCGGCAATTGTCAAATCAAAAAACCCTGCTGAACCCATCCGGGAGCGCAGGCGCTACAGCACGGATCCCAAGACATTTCAGGCCCTCATGACGCTGGCTGCAGAAACAGAACCCGCTAAAATAGGGCAGGGATTGACACACGGTATTGCCCAGGCCATGTTGGCTGACCTGTGTTTCCTGATCACTCTGGGTGAAGACAAGGGGTTGTCCATATGCTATGGGTATGATCTGATCCGGGAGGAGAACCTGGAAGGCACCACAATCAACCCGGACAGCATCCCTCTGCTTGCCAATGCCATCCAGCACGGGCGTTCCCTACGCCTGCCTGCCAGCAGTACCTCACCAGATCTGAAGGGCCTGGGTCAAATCCTAAGCCTGAGCGATCCCGGTAATCTACTCAGCGTTCCGATTACAAACCCTGATCGTGAACCACTTGGCAGCGTTCTGATCCTTTCCCCTTATTCCAATCGTTTGTGGAGCGCCGAGGACCAGAATTTCCTTTCCACCGTCACCAATCTGTTCATCCCCATTCTCGAGCGCGGGAAGCGTATTTCCATCCTGGAAAAGGAACGCGACCAATCCATTGAGGAAGCCCATTCCGTAGTTGAACAGGCATCCGAAGCCAAGAAAAAGTATGAACAAACGCTCTCGGAAATGGAAAGCCAACGCGAAAAAATTGCCCAATCGCAACTACAGGCCGAGAATATGGCCTCCCTGCTGATTATGCAGGAGGAAACCCAAAAGACCATTGAGCAATTAAAGGCCGAGAACGAGCAATTGCGCAATGGTGGTGGCTTGCCCCAAACTCCCGATGACCAGGCGGAACGTGAAATGCGCCAGACCCTCGAAGAGATGGCGCACATGCAAAACGCCCTGGCCGATGCGAATATCAAGATCCTCGAGTTGGAAAAACGCCCGGCTGTTCCCATCACATCTGAGAAAGTGGAAGTGATTGCTTCCATATCCCAGGAACTGCGCCAGCCCATGTCTTCCATCGTTGGCTACACAGACCTTCTGTTGGGGGAATCGGTTGGCAGCCTGGGCGCGCTCCAAAGGAAGTTTGTCGAGCGAATCAAAGCTTCCACCGAACGCATCGGCGGTCTTGTGGATGATCTGATCCAGGTCACCAACTTGGAGACCGGGAAGATGGAATTCAACCCGGAGGAAATCGATCTTAACCTTATCATCGATAACGCCATGGCATATACCAGCACGCAGATTCGCGAGAAGAATATCACACTGCGGCTGGACCTGACCGGAACATCCCCACATATCCATACCGATCGCGATGCTCTTCAGCAAATCCTGATCCACCTGCTCCAGAATGCCACTGCTGCCACCCGCGCCGAGGGAAATATCACCCTGCGTGTCCAGATGCAGAGCGAGGAAGGTCAACACTACATCTCCATCCAGGTGACAGACAACGGGGGAGGAATTTCCACGGAAGATCTCCCGCGGGTGTTTGCACGCCGTTACCGGGCCGAACATTCTCTCATCCAGGGTGTGGGTGATACCGGAGTGGGGCTTTCCATTGCCAAGGCGCTTGTCGAGGCACAGAATGGCCGGATCTGGGTTGAGACCGAAGCAGGCGTAGGTTCCACGTTCAGCGTCCTGATGCCTGTTGCGGAAGCATCGCCTGAAGAAAAACAGCAATGAAGGATTTACGGCAGGTGTTTCTGTCGATCATCATTGCCCTGGCCTCGATTAGCTTGCTGCTTGGAGGCTTATCGCTCTCTTTGGCTGAGGGGAAAAGCAATGCCGCTTCCACAGCTACTCCCACTCCAACTACTCCCCTGACGCCAACTTCTTCTCCGACCTTGCAATCATTCACGCCTTCAGCCATTACTGGTCCGTCGTTGGAATCTCCCACGTCATCTCTTACGTCATCTCCCACGCCGCTTCCCTCACCGTCTCCAACCTGGACTTCCACCTTGACTCCCACACTGCCTGCAACGCCAGTAAATTGTTCGCCGCCGGCGGGTTGGTTGGTCTATTTTGTCCAACCTGGTGAAACGCTTGATAGTATTGCGACACGCTATCAGATTAGCAGTGCGGAACTTCAAAACGCCAACTGTATGTTAACGACCGAATTGAATCCAGGCGTGGTTATTTACGTTCCTCCGGTTCGCACACAGACGCCTTTGCCCTGCGGCGCTCCGTATAATTGGGTTGTTTATTATGTTCAACCGGGGGATACATTGTACCGCCTGAGTGTATTTTACCGGGTCACTGTTGCAGAACTCCAGCGCGCCAATTGTCTGGGTAGCTCCACCCTTCTGCATACGGGGCAATTACTCTATGTGCCGTCCTGGATTAAGCGCCCTGCCTATCCAAATTCTCCCATATTGATATTCCCGTCCTTCACACAACCAAATTATCCTCCGGTTATTTTCCCAATACCCTTTACCAGTGCGCCAACTGATACACTGATTCCATTCCCCTCTAACACTCCTGCCGAGGTACCCACTGCAACAGACTTCCCAGTTGCTCCATGAGTAGAAGTTATGAGCAACCAAGAAATCCCGCATGAAAATGGTAAAGAAAAACTAACCGGAGTTTGTCCATACCTGGGCCTATTGGAGGAGTCACAGACAACTTTATCTTTTTCATCAAGCGCCAATCTCTGCTATCACTCCAAGCCGGTCGCGTCCCCGAACCCAGAATATCAACGTTTGGTCTGTCTTAAAGGGCGGCGACACATTCTTTGTCCTGTTTTTACGAGGAGTAAACTTGCACCTTCACCTCCAGATATTATTGGCAGTCCGGTCAACACGTCCTCGGCCTGGTTTACGGAGTGACAATCACCGAACTCCAGCGGGCTAATTGCCTGGGCACATCCACGACCCTTCACGCCGGACAATCGCTCCATGAGCCACCTACAGCTGCACTTGTCCCTTCGCCAACGTTTCCTCCCGTGGTGATGCCAACATCTACTCTGGCCAACACACAGATATTGATCCCACCTACCGATACTCCCACGGCACCTCCCGTTGAAATGTCAACTGGAATTCCCACCCCGATCGAGGTGCCCACTGATACGTTGGCCTCTCCATGATAAACTCTGCGCTGTAGATTGGTATGAAACGAACACTTTTTACTGTTTTACTCATAATAATTTTAACGGGCTGCACAACTCTCCCGGGGTCTGCTGGCGGTTCACAGTCTGCCACCACGCCCACTAACCTGTTCCTGGTTACTGCGCCGGCGGACGCAACCCCCACCCCGACTCCATTCCAGCCCTTTCCCGAAGGCGGGAATCCCGGCGCAAATTCTCCAACAATAGCGAATGAGCCAACGGCCACATTCGACCCGAATTCACTCCTTCCAGACGACACCAGCCAGCAGTCCTTCTATGCTCCGCCTTATGCTCCCAAGTCTTTCCCTGTTCTGACAGATGATCAGACGGTTACATTCGCGCTGCTTGGTTCCGATGTTCGTCCGGGCCAGACCTATTTCCGGACGGACACCATTATCATCGCGGCTGTTCGCCCTGCAACTGGCCAGGTAACACTTATTTCCGTTCCGCGCGACCTGTATGTGTATATACCCACCATCGGCATGGACCGCATAAACGCCGCATATGAATATGGACAGATGCATAAGTACCCCGGAGGTGGGGCGGGTTTGTTAAAAGCCACCTTTCTTTACAACTTGGGCATCCGCATAGACCACCTGGCAATTGTGGATTTCACCGTTTTTACACGTATCGTGAATACCCTGGGCGGCGTGGACGTTCCAGTCTATTGCGCCTACACCGACTGGCATTTGAACAATCCCAACCTTGACCCCAACAATGTAAAAAACTGGTCGATCTTCACGGTTGGTCCTGGTCTCGTTCATATGGATGGCGACCTGGCACTTTGGTATGCCCGCTCTCGCGAAATGTCCAGCGATTTTGACCGTGGCCGCCGCTCGCAGGAGGTATTGCGTTCGCTGTATGCACAGGCATTGAAAACCAATGCAATCAGCAAAATCCCGCAACTCTACAGCGATTTCAGTTCCTCAGTCATTACCGACCTTGGTCTGAACGATCTATTAAAACTGGCTCCCCTGGCTTTACACCTGAATAATGCAGACATTCGAAGTTATTACATTGGAAAAAACGATGCGACCCCCTGGACGACACCCGGCGGCGCGTCTGTACAACTCCCCAACGGACCGGTCATCCAGTCCATGCTCCAGCAGGCTCTTTCGCCATCTCCCCGGGCTGCACAAACCACTGCTCTAACGGTAGAAGTACGCAATGGAACGCCCAATCCAGCCTGGGATTCTCTGGCAGCCGAAAGGCTTAATTATGCCGGCTACAATACCATCCTCGCTCCGGCAGACCGGCAGAACTATGCCAGTTCGCTGTTGTACGACCTGTCAGCCACCCCGGACCTTAACCGGGCAAAATCGCTCCTATCCGTCCTTGGGTTACCTTCCACGGCTTTTGTCACCGCACCAAATAAGACCAGCACGAATTATGTTCTGATTGTCGGGGCGGATTATAAGCCGTGCTTTAACCCCAACGGACTGGCTCCGTAGGGATTCTCTTTGGGTTGTGGGGGTGAGTAACCAGACAGGGGGCAAATTCGTTTGACTTTTTTTACCCAATTTGCTAAACTATACGCAGTAAAGTTCTCCAGGCATTAATATTTTAATAACCTGGCGTGTCAGGAAAACCCAAAAGGAGATTCCGATGTACGAATCATCCACTGCCCATCTCACCTCCCAAACCGGTCTCATACCGGCGCTCAAAGCATGGGAAATGTATCTTAATGATCAGGGCCGCTCCCTCAATACGGTTAAGGCCTTTTTATCCGATGTCCGCCTGTTGACCCAGGTATTGCCTCCAGATCGTACACTGGCTTCCATTACCACCAGCGACCTGAACAATTTCCTTCGCTGGCTGGAACACGAGCGGGATATACCCTGCTCGCCCAAAAGCCTGGCGCGGCGTGTCACCGCTGTCAAATCGTTTTTCCGCTGGTTGCACCGGGGAGGGGTCATCATGGTGGATCCGGCTGAGAAGGTCGTTCAGCATTCCGTGCTCAGCCCCCTGCCGGAGGTTTTGACCGAGACGGAGATTGAGACTGTGCTGTTGGCCGCGGACCGCTACCGCCGCCAGACCAAGCCGGATGCCCGCCCTTATACATTGGTGGCGCTCCTTCTTGCCACAGGCATAAAGAAATCCGAATGTCTGGGTATCCACCTCAATCATGTGGATTTACAGGCACCCGATGGTCCGGTCATCTTTATCCGCTATGGCAGCCCGGCGAACCGGTATAAGGAACGTAATCTGACCCTGCCAGAGGAATGGGTTCCTGCTTATGAGGAATACCTGAGCCAGTACGACCCGGTGGACCGGATGTTACCCTGGTCTCCGCGCCGTTTGGAATACCTGCTCGAAGATATCGGCAAGGAGGCTGGTTTGCCAAAACATCTGTCTTTTGACATGTGTCGCTGGACTTGCGCCTTGCAGGATTACCTGAATAATGTAGATTCGGAGAAAATCCGCCAGAAACTGGGCATATCGAAAATCCAGTGGCGCGAAATCCATTTGAAGTTGAGACAACTTGCTGGCGGCGAGTGAGCCAGATTTTTGGTTATTTACAAACTCCCCGGCTTTTTAATCCTGCGGGAGTCTTTTAATTTCCAAATGTAGGATATGCTTGGTCCCTTCGGTGATGCGGAAAGGGTGCCCAATACGATAGCCTGTCACCCAGAGGATCTGATCCCCGGCGCAAACCAGGGGCCAGTGCATGCGTGCCCGCCGGGGCATTTTGACGTTGGTATAAAAATCCTGGACTTTGACTGTTTGCCCGCCCATGCCAAGCGGGGAGAAAACATCGCCAGCGCCGCGCGGGCGGATCACCAGGTTGGCAGCCGGGAGCCGCCCGGCATCCAGCCAGGCCGACCAGTTGTCTGTATTATGTGACCAATTGTCTGCTGCCAATGGGCGGTATTCCGCGGATAGCATCCATCCGTTCCCTAATTCCAGCTGCCCGCTGTGGATGACTGAAGCCTGATTCACCTGCGGCCACTGCTTGATCAGGCCGGCTGCTTCATAGGCAGCCAGGATTATTTTCCCATTTTCGGAAAACAAACACAGTCCGTTGACAAAATCAATTTGCTTCCCCGACGGAACCTTGACGAAGGTGGCTGCCCGTTCCAGCGCCGCGAAACCAAAATCACGGTCGTCTGGTCGCAGGGACTCGGCCGCCCGGCGGATAAGATTCCGCCTCATACCAGTGGTTAATCTGGCCAGCCCGGGTTGGTCAAATGCCACCCAATCCTTTCCGGTTTCAACGACGACGCTTTTCCAGGAATCTTCCATTACTTCCTGAAGCACCTGATAGTCTCCTTGCAAGGCTTGTGCAGTGTGCAGGATGGATTCTTTGAAGTGAGGGTTGTATTTTTCCAATTCGGGCAGCAGCGAATGTCGCAGGCGATTTCGGAAAAAGGTCTGGTCGGTGTTGGAGGAGTCATAATGCGGCTCCAGGGTTAGCTCGCGGCAGTAAGATTCGGTATCAGCCCGCCATAATGAGAGCAGAGGGCGAACGATAGGAATCTGTTGGTCGAAGACCGGCAACAACGTCCGGTATTCCATTCCTTTCAGGCCCGACAATCCAGCTCCCCGTAATAAGTGCATCAGGATGGTCTCAACCTGGTCGTCGGCGGTATGGCCGACGACCACGGCTTGCGCCGCATACTGCCTGGCTGCTGCAAAGAGGAATTGGTAACGGAGAGAGCGGGCGGCTTCCTCAAGGGAGAGCCCATGCGTATCGGCATATGCATGCACATCCGCTGAATCGGTCACATAAGGCAGACACAGGCTGCCTGCCCTGGCGGAAACAGAGCCGGCCTCCATATCCGCTTCGGGGCGCAGTTGATGGTTGAAATGCGCCACGACAACCTGGTAACCGGCCTTGTACAAAATATCCAACAGGCAGAAGCTGTCGGGTCCGCCGGAAACACCTGCCAGCACCGGCCTGGCCTTATCGAGCTTGCAGTGATCCCGCAGGACGGCTTCGAGCATCAACCCTCGATCTTCACGTAATCTGTCTTCTTTCGCCCAGCCAGGCCGACAATGAGATGATACATGGCGAAGAGTTCGAGTGCGAAGGGCAGGTAACCGCCATAGCCCAGCAACGGCATCTCAAATACATGCAACCAATTACCCCAGGCAACCTGATAGACCCACTTGGGGTAGGAGTAATAATTCCACATTTCCCAGAAGAAGGCAGTCAGAAGGACGCCCAGCCAGAGCGCAACCACCGGACGCCAGTTGCCGTCACTGGTCCAATCCACCAAGGTGCGGTGGCCCAACCAGACATTTATTGGCTCCAGAATGAAATAGAAGGAAATCCATACAAAGGGAAAGAATATCTTTGGCCAGGCCACCATCAGGGCCAGCATTACCCAGCCTGCCATGAAAAAACCGAGCATGGTCCCTTTCGTTGGCCGGATGACCGGTCCTTTTATTGGCCTCTGGAGAAAACTACGCATCAACTCCGCGCTGCCAAGGACCGCCGGGAGGACAGTGGTGAAATTAAGTGTGGCCCAAACCCAGAACATGAATAGCGAGAAGTTCTCGGCACCATTGTAGTGCCAGTTTTGCAAACGCCAATTGGCCAGTTCGAAAAGCCACCAGACCGGCGCGGAGGCCAGGAACAGCCCGATATATTTCTTCCAGTCGCGGATTAAGAGCGATGTACCTGTGCGCCAGAAAACCAGCCCATCGACCGCCAGGCAGAAGCCTAGCCAGAGCGGGAAAAATGCCCACTGGGTGCGCAGCCCTTTCAGCCCCCAATTGAGAGCCCAGAAAAGGGCCACCAGGACCAGCCCAAACCAGGCATGGCTGGGAAACTTTCGTGCGGGTTTAACCATGCCTCAATTAAACCACAAAGTCTCCGGTTAAAGCGATCACCAGGCATAAAGCCTGGTGATCTAAGGGGGAGGGGACACCACCGATTTCGGTCGGCATGGGGGGGACACGCAGACCATCGATGGTAGACACCTGTTGTTGTACCAGTAAAAGGAGACAGATGTCTTACATCTATATTACACCGAAATTATCTTAATTGTATTAATTTTAGATTAGAGGCCTGCTGCACCCGCCTCGATCCGTTAATTCGTGTAGAGGACAAGTTTTCCATCAGGCGTTCGTTCGACCCGCAGCTTTTTTAGCGGCGCGGCAGCCGGCCCCTGTACTGGATACCCGGTGTTGTTGAAACGTGATCCATGGCAGGGACAGGCGAATCCACCTGAGTGAACTTGGACGGTGCAACCCAGGTGAGTGCAGATCAAACTCAGGGCCGTGAACCCGCTGTCGTTGTGGATGAGTACCGCCGGAACTTCGGGGATGGTCGTTACCGAGTTCGAGTGGGTAAGTTTCTGCCAGCCCAAGTTCGAACTCGGTTGGTTGGGGCGGTTCGGTCTTGTAGCTCAGGAAACGGATGAGGCCAGCCAGTCCAAGCAGACCGCCAAAAGCCAGCAGACTGTCTAGCGTCATTGCAAGGAAATCACGGCGTGGGATGGAAGGTTTATTCATATCAATGCCCGTTTTTTCGCCTTATTAAGTCAATTGTCGAAGAGCCATATTATTTGCTTATCCGGGCACTGGCAGAATTGCCCAGATGGTCAGCCCGATCAACAGGAGCATGAGCAGCGCAATGAGAATCTGCACCATGCGCCCGCCTTTTGGGAACCAGCGGCCCAACTCTGAGTCGGCGGGCGCGGGGAAGATGTAAGGGATGAGCACCAGGATCGCCAGTATGATCAAGGGAACCACAATACCCAGCAGGAACGGGTTGCCGAATTTGAGCAATTGTTGTATCCAAAGAAAAAACCAGGGTGCGCGCGCATTGGTAAGGTCTGCTGTTGTATTCGTCAGTGGAGGCGTAATCGGTGCGGGCCAGAAGATGGATAAAAGTACCAGCGCAATAGCCGAGGCGGTCATCAGCAACATTTCGCGCCGCACCAGTTCGTTTCGTGAGATGCGTTCTTCGCTCCTCCGGAGCGGCGCAGGCGGGACAGCAATCCCACCATCCCGGCGGATGCGGAATAAATGCCAGACGACGCAAGCAATCATTACCAAAGTCAGGCCAAAAGTGTGCCACGAGTAGAAACGGATCAAAGCGGCAGAACCAAGCTGTGCGCCGCCGACCATAAACTCATATAGCTGGTTTCCCAGGCCCGGTATGGTTTTAATAAGATTGGTTCCCACTACAAGCGCCCAGCTTGTTCCCTGGTCCCAGCGCAGGATATAGCCGGTGAAATCCAGGGCCAGGGTCAGCATCAGCAAAGCCAGCCCGAGTAAATAGTTAAATCGACGCGGTTTTTTATAGGCACCCGTCCATGTAACGCGCAGCAAATGGATGAAAAGCACCAGCACGAGCACTTGCGCGCCCCAGTAATGCAGGTTGCGAATCAGTCCGCCGTATGGGACCAGATGAGCAATGGTTTGTATGGATATGGTGGCCTGATCCGGCTGGGGAATGTAATAAAACATCTCCAGGATCCCGGTTACCAGGAGCACCAGGAACAAGAATACCGCCAATCCGCCGGTTCCAAGAGTATAACTCCAGCGGGCTTGCTTTGCAGGGATGGTGGGCGGGTGCAGGTGCAGCAGGAAGTTTGGCCGTGGCCGGGACGGGGCCGGTTCCCCTGGCAGGGTTGCCTCCAGGGAAACTGCCAGGAAAGTATTCCGTTTGGAGATGCTTTGCAGGATCAATATCAAAACGACCAGCCCGAGCAACGCGGCCAGGACAATTTCTCCGATCGGGTCATTTTGGCTGGCAGGCACCAGGTGGTGCACCTGAACGGCCGAGCCATCGGTGGCATTCAGCACCACTCCCTGCGGTAGAGTCCCGTTCAGCTTGAGGATGTAGGCGGTGACTGCCCAGGCTTTGGCGGGTGTGAGCGAGTCGGGTTTCCACCAGGGCATTGTAACCACGATGTAATCATAGAGTTGCTGGGCGGTGGCGTAATTGGTCATATTCCCGGCTCCGACCAGCGTGTGAGGCAGGTTATCGCGTGGAATGATAAATCCATCCGGTAGGTGATTGGCAGAATGGCACCTGGAGGCCCAACAATTTTGGTCCTCGCCGTAGACTGCCCGCCACTCATTCGTGAGACCCTGTCCGCGATCGCCGTGGCAGGCCATGCACACACCCCAGTAAACCAGGGCGCCCTGGTCAAGCTGCGTCGGGTTCTGTGGCGAACTCAGGATGGGTCGGGCCAACCTGGCAGCATTGCTGGCCGGCGCTGGGGGTGCCAATGTCGGTGTGGCTTGCGGAGCCGCACTGGTTTTTATGGCGCCATACGCCCACCAGCCCGCCAGGATAAACATCCCACCCAGACACACGAAAAACAGGCCGCGTGCCATGCCTGATTGGGAGGGCGATGCCTTTGGAGAGTTGGAGATGCGGGGATTCATTTATTACAGATCATTTCTGAAACTTTACCTGTAAGACAACCAGATTATATCAAACCCTTTACCAGGATAGGTTGTCTTTCCAGAGGTTCGCTGGAATGGGAAAGGCTCTTCGGGCGAGCCCAAAGAGCCTTTATTCAAACAGGTGAGATTCGGCGATCAGGCCGCAGTACCGGCTTTATCGCTTTCGGTAATAACCGTTTTGGGTTCCTTCAGGAAGAAACTCAGCACAAGACCGAGCACCATCAAACCGATCATGCCAACCAGGGAAAGCGTCATCGAACCGGTTTGTGGAGATTTGAAGCTGTCCATTCCGAAGATAAAAAGGATCCCGGAAATCTGCCCCATCATGAGCAGCAACCCGTTGGATGTGCCTTCCGGTGTCGGGTAGGTAATTTCGGCGCCATATTGGAATCCGATCGGGCCGGAACTGAGCAGGAAGAAACCCATTACGAAGCCTGCCACCAGCAGGAGCCAGTAACTTGTGGCAAAAGCGATACCGGCCAGCCCCACTGTGGCACCGGCCAGTGCAATTTTGATAAAGGGAATCCGTTTGCGCAGACGGTCGGAGTAAGACGGGATTACCAGCGCGCCCAGGATGCCGCCTACGATCATCAATCCGCCAATGATGCCAGCCTGGGTACTGGTGATACCATTGGGTCTCACAATATCCTCGATCCAGGTGGTGACTGCATTGAAGGTGCCAAGACCGATGAAGAAGATGATCAGGAGCAGGATAAAGCCCTTCTCGCGAAACATTTGTTTAAAACCGTCAAATACCAGCGACCGAACTTCCATCCCCGGGGCGCAGGGTGGAGTTGCCGGGCGTTCCCTGGCGAATACGATAAAGACCAGCGCTGCGACTGCCGAAAAGATCCCATCGGCCATCAGCATCCCGCCGATCTGGAGATGGTTGGTCAGGTAGGGAGTCAAAGCCAGCGCCAGGAAGATGCCCAGGTAAATGGCAAGCGAGCCAAGCCCGGAGGCGGTACCCCGTTCGCGCACCGGGAACCAGCGAGCCGCCACGGTGGTGACCGCGTTGAGAACGAAGGGCTGTCCGATGGCGATGCCGATCTGTGCGACAAGCACGAGATTATAGTTGGCAGGGTTGGATCCCCAGATACCCCGCAGCAGCCCAAAGACCGCCGTCAGGAGAGCACCAATACCGACGCCCACCCGGATGCCATATGTATCGATCACCCATGAAGCCGGGATGGAAACGATGATGTAGACGATCATAAAACTCATCGACAGAAGACCGATACTCAGGTCCGAGACACTATAGAACTTGGTTGCCTCACTTGTGATGGCACCAAAGGTGATCCACAACAATTGGGTGGCAGCCACGATGAGCATGAACACGACCAGAACGATCCAGCGATAACCGTAGACTTTGAAGTTGTCTTGTTTCATTGGAACAGGCCTCCGGACAATATTGAATGCTTGAATGGTTTTGCAAACAGCATTCTATCAATAAACCCCCAACCAGGAAAGGAGTTACTCCCTTAAATCCTACTCATCGGAAGCGGGAGCAGGATACGGTTTCTCCCCTTCAAAAAGCGGCAACGTAACGCCTGCTATTACGGCTTCCACCCGATTCCTGCCACAAGATTTGGCTTTATATAGCCCCATATCAGCCCTTCTGATCAGCGTTTCAGGGGAATCGCCTTTTTGATATGTGGTTACGCCAAAACTCGCGGTGACTTTACCCACCGAGTTGAATTGAAAGTCCTCCAATGATTCCCGCAGCCGTTCTGCCAATTCGACGGCCTGTTTCCCGTCGGTGTTGGTGGCCAGGACGAGGAACTCATCGCCTCCCCAGCGGCCGAATGGATC
The DNA here is from genome assembly GCA_963772245.1 of uncultured Chloroflexia bacterium. Classification (GTDB taxonomy): domain Bacteria; phylum Chloroflexota; class Anaerolineae; order Anaerolineales; family Villigracilaceae; genus UBA877. The sequence continues at coordinate 1,198,822 of CAVYWB010000005.1, forward strand.
GGAGGTGCGGATGGCCTGGCGCAGTTGCCCGGCCACTTCCTGCAAGACTTTATCCCCGGTATTGTGCCCGAAGGAATCGTTGATGTCTTTAAACCGGTCAAGGTCAAACATTAATACTGAAAGCGGCAGATTATGCCTCTCGGCGCGGGTGACTTCCTCATACAGCAACTGGGTAAGCAGGCGGCGGTTATCCACCTGTGTGAGCGAGTTGGTCATGGCCAGTTTCGATAAATCATTGGCGATAATACGCTCCGAGATATAGCGTTCTTTCAGCCGGGAAACCAGGTAAAGGACCGCGATGTAAAACGCGCTGGCGACATACACCTGGAACAGCAGGGTGAAGTCCGGGAAAGCCAGACCATAAAGCAGGAAGTGCAAACAGGAGGCCGCCCCCAATATCACCGTCGCCAGGAAAAAGAGAGCGGAAAGCAGCAATGCAAGATTTGTGCTCAAGACCAGGAAACCCAGGATGTAGACAAAAGGAAGCCAGAGTGTAAAGATCGGTCCGACTGATCCATTTATAAAAGTGATCGTCATGATGATCGAGGCGAATTCGATCAGTGCGTAGCACAATACCAATCCATACAGGATCAATTCAAAAGTTCGCAGTTGTATGGCCTGCCGCCAGTACAAAACACTCAGAAGAAGAAATACTGCTGCGAGCAGCGGTAGGATAATAATATTTGCAACAGCTATATTATTTTGTGCCAGGCCAATACCCCACACGGCCAGCAGGCAAAACGTGCCTACGGGCGTTCCAATCAGAAATACTTTGCGTTTGGCGGATTCAATGGGATCGTTTTGTGGTTTCCCGCCGTCAAGAATCATGTTGCTGGACATATAACTAATGAAATTGTTTCCCTATAATAATCAATTTCCATATTTATAAAAAGGGTTGACTGCTTCCGGTTCCTTCCATATCCACCTTTATCTACACACAGTATACATCGAATATCTTTTGGGCACAACTATTTCTTCTCCACATCCACCCACATCCCGATTCCATCCGTTGAGACCTCGATCCAGTCGCTCGAATCGGTGCGCAGGAGCGAGATGTCGGCCAATTCATCCAGGACGGACTGTTCGGGCAGTCCATCCGGGTCGTCGGCGGCTACGGACAGGATGACAAGACACGGGTGCTAGGCCGCGATCCATTCGGGTGGGCTGACCTGGGCGAAACCCGAATCGGCCAGAAGCAGCACGGGTACCGGCCCAACTTTTTTGCCATTATCCAACCCGGCCAGCGTGTCGAAGTTCATCCCGACCGGCAGCAGCGCCCGGAAGCCGAGACATTCCACCAGCAGCACTGCCCCGCGCGGCGATAGGCTGGTGACCGTAAGTCTGGCGCCCTGCCCCAGGTCCAGCACGGCGCCCTGATAAGTGGGGGTGACCGGGACAGCATGGATGGTCAGCCAGAGGTTGACCTGCTCGGCGGAATAGGAATCATCCGGATTGCCCGCCCACAGCACGTGTGCAGACGGGAAAAGATCGAGGTCGCGCGGCAGGGCTGCCATTTCCTGCTCCTGCGGAGAGGCGACCACCAGCCAGACCAGGCAGCGGTTGAAAGGCGACAGCCGGCGGCCAAGTTCATTGGCCAACGTGGAAGGACTCGGCCCTCCGTCCATCAGCAAGCTGTGCCCGGTGGGAGCTTGAATGAGGATGGCGTCTGCCGAGCCCACGTCAAAGAAGGTGAGGTGCAGGTTTCCGTCCGGGAGGGTGAAGACGGCCGACCAGGCCAGGAAGGTGTAGACGGCTAGCACGGCCAGGATGACCGTGGGTGCCAGCACCGTGCGCAGGCCTGTTTTAAGACGCAGCGAGGCAAAGGTGAGGGCGAACAGGATGACGTATAAAAGCAGCACGAACAGGAAGGAGAATTCACCCAGCATGAGGACGCCGTGCGGGAAGCGGTTGAAGAATTCAACAAGGTGGTCGGTGTAGGCCGCGAACGGCCAGGCCAGCCACCCGACCACTTTTCCGAGCGGTAGATAGACCAGACTGAGCAGCAGCGCCAGCCCGGAAAGGACCTCCACGGCGGGCTGGGCAGGCAGGATAAAGGGATTGGCCAGCCCGGCGATCAGGGAAATGCGCCCAAACTGGTAGGCCATGATCGGGAGGGTGGTCAGCTGGGCCGCCAGGGTGAAGAGCACATACGAGCCGACCGGTCCGGCAACCTGGCGGGCGGTCTCAGACGGGAGGTGGCGGTCCAGCAGCCCGGTGAACCAATCCTGGAAAGGCCCGGCATACAGGATCATGCCCAGGGTGGCGGCAAAAGACAGCTGAAAACCGACATCCCAGAGTACGTTGGGGTTAATGACGGCAATAACGCCGGCGGTGAAAGCGAGCATGTTGAGGCCGTTCTGGCGCCGCCCGGTTTGCCGGGCGAAAAGGGCCAGCCCGCCCATGATGGCGGCCCGCACCACCGAGGCCGTGGCGCCCACCAACACCGTTTAAACCGTGATGCCGATGACGGCAGCCACCGCGCCTTTGCGCTCTCCGAGCAGGCGGCTGAAAAGCAGCACGAAAAGCCCGGCGAGGATGGCAATGTTAAAGCCGGAGATGGCGATAATATCTGCGGTGCCGGTGTTCACGTACGCCTGCTAGAGGTCTGCCGGCATGTCGTTGTCGTCACCCAGGAGAATGCCGGCCAGCAGGGCGGCCTCCGCTACGGGAAAAATCTGATAGACCCGCCTGACCGCGAAGGCCTTGAAGGCATAGACCGCGCGAAGAATTGGGCTGCCACCGGTGAAGGGCAGCAGGGTGGCTTCGGCGTCCGGCATATAGGTCAGGATGCCCTGGTGCGCCAGGTAATTCTGGTAGGAATAATCCTCGCTGGAGGGCGGGGTCTGCAGAAGGCCGCGCAGGCGCACCATGTCGCCATTCTGCCATTCCCTGCCAGGTGCCACGCGTGCCAGGACCTGCCCGGTCACCGCCAGGCTCTGTTCGCCGGTATCGACATCCGTCACCTGCAGGCGCAGGTTGGCGTGGGTGTCTCGCACGTCCGGTGGGCCGGTCAGCGTGCCGGTCACCAGCAGCCCGTAATCGCGGTCGTTGTACCAGGCGATGTAATGGGCATCGATGCTTGGAACGGTAAAGGCATAGCGGGCTCCGCCCAGTCAGAAGGTGATCAGCGCCAGGAAAACAAGAAAAAGTGAGGAAGATGAGATGCGGAAGTGCAGGCGCGCATGGAAGATCCGGAAGAAAATCGCCATGAGGATGGCCAGACCGGCCAGGATGAGCCAGATGCCCCGGCTGAGCGGAACCTGCGCCGGCAGCACGAAGCGGATGGCAGCGATCCAGGCGCTGCGTGAGTGGTGGATCTGCTCGGCTGCCCAGATGCCGCACAGGAATGCCAGCGAGAGCTAGAACAGCGGCAGGAAGGCGGTCAGTTTTTCGAAGGGATGGGAACCGGGTTGGCCGGAGGTATTCTGCATGGGTAACTGTCCCTTGGTTCGATTGTACAGGCGGAGGGAAGAATGGGCAAGGGAGGAGGATTTTTGATTGTTGATTTGGGATTGAGGATTCGGAAAGGTGGGAGGCGTTGTTGAGGAGGAGTGTTCTTGAAATAATATTCGTTCCGCGGAACGAAGAGGAACGAATGGGGTAATTTGTGATTGAGGATTGGCTTACGAGAACAAGTACTTCTTTCGCACAATACGGGTGGCCTTTTCAAGGACAAGTTGCTGGGCGAGGAACAAGTTGCTTTGTGAGAGAGGGGGAAGGGAGCAGGGGAATTAAAGTGCCTTTTTGAAATAATTCCGCGGAACGAACGGGGGGGCCGAACTGGGCCGCGCCAGGACAGGCAGGCAAGGACAGGAAGAGAAAGAGAAAGAGAAAGAGAAAGAGGGAAGACCAGCATAGGCGAGATTCCAATCCATGCCAATATTCTTGCGAAGAACCTGTGTGGATTGATGGTGGTCTTATCCGTGGGGGGAAATATGAATGGGATTTTTGACCGCCTTTACAATCCCGCGGAGTGAACCGTCAAAAGAAGTACGAAAAACCTCCACTGTTAACCCTTCCGTTGCAAAAATTTCACCATATTCTTTTGTGCGTGCTTTGTCGGTAATGATCGCTATTCCATTCGGTTTCAAGACTTCTCGCAATTTCCCGGCAGGCTTTCTCTCGACCATCTTTGGTAGGAATGTTATGGATACAAAGGTTGGAAAGAACCACGTCAAAGGTATCATTGGAAAAGGACATGCTTCGCACATCCTCATTTATTACTTCAACTTTTTCAAGGACCCCCTCAAGTTCGGCATTTCTCATGGTATTTTGATAAGTATTGCTGTGCATGTCCCCCGAATTCCAAATATCAATGCCGATGCTCTTTCCCAGATTTAATTTTTTGGCAGCGCCAATCATTAAAAGCCCCCGTCCAGTCCCTATATCAAGGACTTTTTCATTTCCTTTCCAATCAATCATGGAAAACATCTTGTCCCTGCGGTGTAGTTTACCGAGCTTAGTGTAATAAAGATATGAACCACTCACAAGAACCATCAATAAACCGCAAAGCATAAGAACAAAGGCCACAATCTTCAGGCTGAGACTGGGAAAAGTGATTAAAGCAATTCCCCCACCAAAACAAACCACTCCCGCAAGACAAACAATGATGACGCCAAAAGGCGAACCATCAAAACCATAATCCGGTTTGGATTTCAGTACGCTGTTTGTCATAAATCCCTCCGGCCAACTTTGAATTTCTTAAAGTCGTTTTGGATTTTCAAGACCGCTACTTCAGCCCAAGGGTCGTGGAGTAAGTCATCTTTTACGAATCGGTAACATTTAATTGCTTCCATGTTTTCTCCTTAAATATGAGTGTGTACACAACCGTACAGGTTCATGTAAATAATAATAAGACGCCAATATAAACGCAATATAAATAGGTATTAATACTTACCCGGATGGATGGGGACTATTTGATCCGGGTTATTGGTCTATAATCCCGTTTATATTCAGTTAATGGTATTGGATTATCTTTCCTTTGCAATCGTTCAGGAGTTCCAGAGAATTGATTACCGGTTTTATAAAAGGGTTTAGAAATCAATGAGCAAAATACTGATAGTAGACGATGATCCGCATATTCGCGAACTTGCCAGCGTATTTTTACGCAACGCCGGGCATGAAATCCATCAAGCCTGCGATGGGGTGGAGGCGCTCGCAAAGCTGGATACGCTCAAAGTGGACCTGTTTATTATTGACATCATGATGCCCAAAATGGACGGCTGGGAGCTCTGCCGGGAGCTGCGCCAAGCGTACGATCTGCCCATCCTGATGCTGACGGCCCGGAGCGAGATCAGCCAGAAGGTCAAAGGCTTTCAAACAGGTACGGATGATTACCTGGTCAAACCTTTCGAGCCGCTGGAACTGGTGGCGCGCGCCGAAGCCCTGCTGAAACGCTACCGAATTGTCGCATCGCAAACCGTCCAGGTGGGGCAACTGCTGATAAACCGCAAGACATTCCGTGTGACCGCCAACGGACAGGAAATGACCCTGCCGCTCAAAGAGTTCGAGCTGCTCTTCAAACTAGCCAGTTACCCTGGCCAGACCTTTGCGCGTGAGCAGTTGATCGAGGATATTTGGGGCTATGATTTTCATGGCAACGACCGCACCCTGGATGTGCATATCAACCGGCTGCGGGAGCGTTTCCCGGAAGAGCAGCATGCCTTCAAAATCACAACGATACGCGGGTTGGGTTATCGCCTGGAGTTGAAGCCATGATAAAAAACTATCCAAAGCTTTTTAGAGTTCTTTGGCCGCCATTTGTTTTGGCCCTGGTTGCAGCCATGTTTGCTGTGGCCTTTTATCTGACCGGGTTCCTTTACCGGGTAGCGCACCTGAATCCGCCCGCGCTGTTGATCCAGATCGTCAACTCCTTTTTAGGCCTGATCTTCACTGGTCTGATCAGTCGTCTCTTTATACGTTTTTTTAAAGGCGCAACAGGCGAAGGCTTATGCACCGATCATCCAGGCCATGGAAAGGATGTCGAGGGGGGACTTCAGTATCCGGCTCGAGAGTAGCCATGAGGACGGCATCGTCAGCGGATTGGCGATCGGTGTCAATAAAATGGCCACGGAACTGGGACAGATGGAAAATATGCGCCAAGAGTTCGTCTCCATTGTGTCTCACGAGATCCAGTCGCCTTTGACATCCATCCGTGGCTTTGCCCTGGCATTAAAGAGCGCTTCCCTGAGCGAACAGGAACGGCTGCATTATCTCGAAATCATTGAAATGGAGAGCAAGCGTCTCTCCAGGCTGGCGGATGATCTGTTGAAACTGGCTTCGCTGGATGCGGAGCAGGTCAAGTTCGAACCACGCAGTTACCGGCTGGATAAGCAGGTCCGCAGCCTCATTTTGACTTGCGAGCCGCAATGGACAGAGAAGAGAATCGAGCTGGATGTTGCTCTCCAGGAGATTTCCGTCACTGCAGACGAGGACCTGTTGAGCCAGGTCTGGCTCAATTTGCTTCATAACGCCATCAAATTTACGCCTCCGGGCGGATTGATTAAAGTGGTACTGCGCCTGCGCGGCGACAAAATCGAATGCAGCATTGCCGACAGCGGCATCGGGATCGCGCCGGAAGACCAGATCCATGTCTTTGAGCGCTTTTACAAAGCCGATAAAGCGCGTACACATGCAACGGAAGGCAGCGGCCTGGGCCTTTCGATCGTTAAGAAGATTGTTGACTTGCACAGAGGCACGATCGCTCTCGAAAGCAAATCAGGCGAAGGGACTACCTTCATCATTTGCCTGCCGGTGGAATGAAAAGGGAAAGCGATGACAAAATGGAAAACTTATGAACACGTATGCCATCCGGACCGAATCTCTTAGCCGCAGTTTCGGTGCGATCCAGGCCGTGGACAACCTCTCGTTCGAAGTCCCGGCCGGTACCGTCTTCGGCTTTCTGGGTCCAAATGGGGCTGGAAAGACCACCACAATCCGCCTGCTGCTCGGCCTGATCGAGCTCTCGGCCGGACACGCCGAAGTTTTGGGTTTTAACACGCGCACCCACGCCGATGCAATCCGCGCCAGGTCGGGGGCGCTGCTCGAGTTCAACGGACTATACGAGCGCCTGTCGGCCGAAGACAACCTGGATTTCTATGGGCAGGTCTGGCACATGCCAAAAGCCGATCGAAAGGCGCGTATCCAGACGCTACTTACTGATATGGGGTTGTGGGAGCGCCGCAAGGAGGCGGTTGGGCTGTGGAGCCGCGGCATGAAACAAAAGCTGGCTGTAGCGCGCACCCTTTTCCACCGGCCGGAACTGGTCTTCCTGGACGAACCAACCGCCGGCCTCGATCCGATCGCAGCGGCAGCTCTGCGTGACGACCTGTCCGCCCTGGCCTCGCGTGAAGGTGTGACCATCTTCCTGAACACGCACAACCTGTCGGATGCCGAGAAGCTCTGCCAAAGGGTGGGAGTGATCAATAAAGGCAAGCTCGTGGCGGTCGGTACGCTGGATGAGCTACGCGCACAAAACGAGGCACCGCGCCTGGAGATAACAGGAAAGAGCTTCGGCGAAGGGGTGCTGTCGGACCTGCGCAGCCGGCCGGAGGTCCAGAACGTCGCTGAGAAAGAAGGGAAACTTGTTCTCGAACTCCAACCTGGCGTCCGGTGCGCGCCGCTGATCCGCCTGCTGGTGGAATCCGGCGCAGAAGTCGAAGAAGCCCGCAAAAGTCAGGCCAGTCTGGAGGACTTGTTCCTAACGCTGATTGAAGAAGAAGGAAATCTTAAAATGATCATTGATATTCTCACCGTGGCCATGAAGGAAATCAAGGAGCTTCCCTACCTGCGCAAAGATGCCTCCCGCACCAACCTGTTCACCCTGATCATCCTGCTGTCAGTGTTCGGGATCCTTCTGCCCTGGCATGCCGGCAAGGAATGGGTCCAGTCACTTTTGAGCATGTTCCCGTGTGTGTGGCTTCCATTCAGTTTGGTCGGCACGACCATGGTGGATTCGTTCGCCGGAGAACGCGAGCGCCATACGCTCGAAACCCTGCTCGCCAGCCGCCTTTCGGATCGGGCCATCCTGTTCGGTAAGATCCTGGCGGGGATCCTTTACGGTGCTGGCATCACCTACCTTTGTATGCTCGTGAGCCTGGTGACGGTCAACCTGGTGGATGGACAGGGCGGCCTGCTGCTCTTTCCGATACCGATCGGTCTGGGGCTGGTGATATTAGTGCTGCTCGTCTCGACTCTGGCTTCCGTGCTGGGGGTACTGGTCTCGCTGCGGGCCGCCTCAGTGCGGCAGGCGCTGCAAACTTTTACCATTGCCAATGCCGTCCTGCTCATCCCGATCCTGGTCATTTCCCTGCTGCATCCCGCGTTGCTTGCAAATCTTACCCCTTTCATCCAAACTTCTTTTATCAGCCTGGTGATCGGCGCCGGAGCCGGTTTGACGCTCCTGGATGTGATCCTGATCCTGGTCACGCTGGCGCGCTTCAAGCGGGCCAAGCTGATCCTGGATTGATGTTCAAACCCGAAGTCTCAAAGGCTTCGAGTGTCTTGCGAAGAACCTGCGCGGATCGATGGAAGGCTTTATCCCTTTGCCAGCCGGGATGCCTTGTTGTCTGAAAAGGAGAGGGTCTCCGGAAGCAGGACCTTGCGGATCTGCTGAATGTAGGCGGGCGGCAGGAGCGGATTTGTATGTTAATAATCGAGCGGATCGAGTCCATTCCTCGATCTCTTAAGAGTGGAACGGATTCCTGATATTTCCCAGTACCCAGGCTGGACAGGTAAGGCTTATTAGTATGGAATGATGTTAGTTGATATGCAAAATAGAACACCCGCCATTATTCTGTTATCTGAACAAATATATTTTTACACCCTCATTTTCCTTAATTGCCCGGTTATTCTGCTTTCTTTTCCTCCCGCGCATCTTCAAATGTCTCGAGGGTTTCCCGTATGAGCCAAATAAGAAAAACCAGTGCGGCAATATACTGAACCCACCACCAGCCAAAGAGAGTGTTGAGAACAAGCCCTGCGAGCACGGTCCCCGCCATAGCAGCACAGGTGATGGAATTGGTCCCATCCGCTTCCAGAGCAGCACTATCGATCCGCTTTGATATTCGGCGTTTCGTCACAGCAAGATAGGGCATGATCACCAGGGCTGCCGCCGATACACCAATACCCAAGATCGAGCTCTCAGGCTTTGCATGGGTAAGCAAGCCATACACAGACGAGATCGACACATAGACACATAAGAGGCTCAGGGTAACTGCAACTATCCAGGTTGCACGTCGTTCAGCCCGCTCCACTCTTTAAGATCCTCTCCCCGGCTTTCAACTGAAAACCGCCATAGCAGGATGGATCCACTCACCAGTTCAATCAGGCTGTCCAATCCAAAGGCAGTCAGGAGAACGCTTCCCGCAGCTATTCCTGCGCCAATCGAAACCGCCATCTCGATCAGCATCCAGATGATGGTAAGCCACTCGATGCGTACACCCATCCTTATCTCAGAATCTCGTATTGGAGTATTCAAGGTATTGTATCAATAGCTAATAAAGATTGGCTGGAATAATACTACTATTCCTCACCAAAGACGAGCGCTTCATAATCTGTATTAAATATACAACTGAAAAACCATTGCATTTGTTACAGTTTCAGTAAACTATTCCGTTCCCAACTTACTCAAACAGCCTTTTCCTGCCGGCTTGTGAGCCACCGGGGGTGTTATAAGGTTGTCAGGGTTCGGGGTAATAATAAGCTGAATTGAAGTGGGGCCATGCGCCGAGCGACCCCGGGGTAACTGCGCCGGGGAGGCGGGTTGAGCGAAACCGAAATCCAGGAGTGGCCTATGGTTAGAGGCATGCTCCATTATTGCCATGTTGAATATTAACGATATCTGCTCTATAATTTATTTATACTTGTTGCATTGTTCCTTAATCCATTGGACCGCTGGAAATCGCCGGAACGGTTAATGAAAAAAGGGGTAAAATCCCATTATTCCCCACTCCATCTTGAGAATTCCCAAAGGCCAAATCCATTTCCGTTTTTTGGGGCTTCTGGGGTACACTTAAGCTGTCATATGGAGAGATTGGATCTTTTCAATTCGGGGGAGGCGGGCAGACCCGTTCCCCGATCTATTGAGAGGCTAGAAAAAGCAACGAATTCTGCCTGAGGGATGAAATTATGTGGACAATGACAATAACCAGCCCTAAAAGTAAACCGCTCCAGATCAAATTGACTTCGGGGAAAATGATGATCGGGCGCATGGTCACCAGCGATATCGTGATCGATGATACGGCGGCCTCGCGCAGGCACGCCGAGATCTATTATGATTCCATGACCGAAATGATCGGCATCAATGATTTGAAAAGCTCCAACGGCACCTATGTCAACCGCCAGAAGATCAGCGGTTTTTACCGACTGCATGACGGCGACGTCATCCGGATCGGTCAAACGGAAATGCACCTGACGAAACTTTCCGAGACAAAAGCCGTCCAACAGAAGGATATTTCCGGAACGAGCATTCTGACACGCGGGATGGTCCTGGAGGCAGTCGATGAGCACCCCATCCCATTGAACGAAATCACAGAAGAGTTGAACACCGTCATCGATATCGAATCAGCCATCCGTTTGGTGAAGGATATGATCAAGCGAACGATGGTAGTGGATGTTTGTGAGATCCTTATGGCGGCGGACTTCAAGAAAATAGATATGGAAAAATCGGATAATTTAATGGTGCGTACGATCCGGAATTCTTCCATTGAAGCAACTTCCATGGCCCTCAGTATTCCGGTGATTGGCGGAGGCAAACCCTATGCGCTTATCTACATGGAAAAGAACCGCCCGGAGGCGCGCCCGTTCGAGAAACGGGAACTGCAACTGGCCGTTGGAATAAGCCATCAGACCGCCCTGGCGATGCAGAGGATAGAATTACTCGAAAAGATTCGCAAAGAAGGGCAGGTCAAGCAGCTCCTGCTGCGGTTTGTTTCACCGGTCGAAGCCGAGGAAGAATTAAAGGATTATTTGAAGACGGGAAAACTGCCGGAGCTGGTGGAAAAAACGGTCACGGTGCTATTTGCTGAAATTGCCGATTCGACCGGAATGATGGAGCGATTAGGCTCGAAGAAATTTACGGCCTATCTCAATACTTTTTATCAATATGCCACCCAGATCGTGTTTAAGAATAGCGGGGTGGCCAGATACCTGGGGGATGGGCTGCTGGCGGTTTTTATGGAAGCCAAGGATAAGCAGGCCCATGAAGAACGGGCCACCAGGGTTGCCTGCGAGATCATTGATTTTGTAAGAAGGCTGGATCCACCTGAACCCGGCCGGCCGGGCGTGGTCGGCATTGCCATCAACACCGGGAAGGCATTGGTCGGCTATGTGGGCGCCCAGGACCGGGTGGAGTTCAACGTCATGGGTAACCTGATCAAAATAACTTATCGTATGCAGGAATATGCCGTTCCGAATCGCATCTTTGTCGGAACGGAAACTGCCCGTGCAATCCACAATTTATATCTTTTGGAAAAAGCCGGCAGTTTGACAATGAAAGGGAGCGAACAACCCATCGAGACCTTCGCACTCTCTTTCATAAAGACGTCGCCATTCGTCCAAGCCGATAAGAACGGCGACATGCAGGCAGCCTTTAAAGCGATCGCCGAAAAGTTAAAGACCCTGGGTAAATAAGACCCGGCAAGCTTTGCAACCTGCACCAGCAATGGCTCACACAAGCAAGGATTGTGTGAGCCATTGCTGTATGAGGGATGGCAATACTTAAGAGCGATAGTAAATCGGAAAATGTGGAGTACTATTTATCCATACGAAAGGAAAGAGAGGGTAGATATGTTTAAAAATACGGTCTTATTAAAGCTCATCCTGGCCGGCACCATCCTGGCATTGGGGCTGGCTGCTTGCAATTTTCCAAGTTCTTCGCCGATTGCCACTGCGGTCTCCCCGGGCAGCGGCGGCATTGTCAGGGGCGTGGTCTACGGGGACCTCAACGGTAACGGCGCCATAGATCCCGAAGAAGGTCCGCTGGCCGGGGTGGAGGTGACGCTGGCCGGCTGCGGCGCACTCCAGAACCAGGTCACGCCGGCGGATGGCAGTTTCAATTTCACCAGTTTACCGTCTGGTACCTGCCTGGTCTCGGCCACCAAAGCCGGCTGGCATTTTTCCGGCTCCACCCCGAGCCTGGGTTACCCCGTCCCGGCGTCTTCCGACCCGTCGCTGCCGACTTCCTTCAGCATGGACCTGGCGCCGGATTCCACACCGACGGCAGCTGCCACCACCCCGGCGATGACAGCCACGGACACCCTCTCACTCACGCCCGCTGACACCCCAACTCCGGCAGAAACTGATACGCTCTCCGCGGCGATGGTCACAGCCAATACGGTAAACACCAATTGCCGCTTCGGTCCCGGAACAGATTTCTCGTCGGTCGGAGTATTAATGGTTGGACAGACCGTCCCGATCCTGAGTACGATTGCCGACCAGAGCTGGTGGCAGATCGCCAACCCGGGGTCGCCCAGCACCCAATGTTGGGTGGCCAGCTCGGTGACGAGCACCTCCGGCGACCTTTCGAAGGTTCCGGTGCTGCCCATCCCGACGGGCCTGGTGGTCAGTGTGAGCGTCAGTACACCCGCGATCGTGCACGGCACCTGCGGCGGCCCCAATCCCACCAACTTCTTGGTCTCCATCACGACCAACGGTCCGGCGAAAGCCATCTATCACCTGGAAATCTACAACGGTGACGGGAGCTTGCGCAATAAAACGTCGGATACCACCTTGATGTTTGCGTCTGCCAGCATCCAAACATTTGACCCAGGCGGCGCGTATAATACCGACTGCGGCACGAATTTCAAGATCAAGGTGCTGGTCACCAGCCCCAACAGCAAGTCCGGGCAGGCCACCTGGTCGGTAGTCTCACCATAAAAAGAAGCCGGCGAAAGGATTTTACCGGCGACCCAATCCATATTCCGCCCGGCAAATTCTTTCAAGATCTGCCGGGTCTTTTGTGTGATTAACCACCCTCGCTCCAGGCAGGCGGAAGAGTTCCCATGAACCAGCATGCAAGGTTTTCCCCAACCGGGGTAGAATTGCCGCATGCCCGCCAATATCGAAATCAAGGCGCGCGTGCGCGACATGCCCGGACTGCGTGCACGCGCCGAAGCGTTGAGCGACACGCCTGTCCAGGTCATTCTGCAGGAAGACACCTTCTTCCATACGCACAAAGGCCGCCTGAAACTGCGACGGCTGCAGCCTGACCAAGCCCAGCTGGTTTATTATGAACGCCCCAACCAGGACGGACCCAAGCGATCCAACTATCAAATTTACGAAACCGGAGACCCACAACGCCTGCTAACCACCCTGACCCTGGCCCTGGGGGTACGCGGCGTTGTCCGTAAAACCCGTTATCTCTATTTGTGCGGGCAGACCCGCATCCACCTGGACGACGTGGAAGGTCTGGGCCAGTTCATGGAACTGGAAGTTGTCCTGCGGGAAAACCAGAGCGACGCCGAGGGCCAAGCCATTGCCGAAGAGCTGATGGACCGGCTGAAAGTCCAAAAAGAGGACCTGCTGGAAGGGGCCTATATGGACATGCTCGAAAAAAGCCAATAATTTGCGGCAAAGAATTTTCAACACACGTGTGCCTTCGGCACAGTGCAGGCTAAGGACGCCAAGGTTCAAAAAGGGGTATAAATTTTTACCTAGTGCTTTTTCGTTTACTTCCTTTGATTATTCTTCCCCCTGCCTGTCCAACCTCTCCAATTGGCCGGCATAATGTGCGCTGACCAGCCCGGCGTAAACCAACAGCGGTGGCAGCAGAACGAAGGCGGTCAACGAAGCCAGCACCAGCGCGCTATTGAACAGCGCCAGACCGACGATCAGAAAAACCAGCAGGTACTGGCGGAAATGCGCACGGGTGATCCTCCACAAACACAGCGGGTCCGCCGCCTGCCGGATGGAGCAGCCTTGAGCCAGCAGCACCTGCATGGCCGGGTAGAAGAAAGCATAGAAGATCGAATAGACCAGCAGGAAAACCAGCACGCATGCCAGCGTGCCTCCAAAGACCGGCAGCAGCATGCCAGGCCGCATGGAATGGACAAAGATCAGCGGCAGGAAAAGCAGGAACACCGCCAGGAGCACCGGCAGCAGCCAGAGGATGGTCACGCCGGCAAACTTTCTGCCCAATTTCGATAGCCTTTTCCAATCTGAAAGCTCCGGCACTTCTGGCTGCCCACCCTGGCCGACCCGCTGGACGATCACGATCAGCCAGCCCAGTACGGGCGCCGCGCCAATCAGTGTATAGGTCAGCAGGCTGGCTATGATGAATTTCCGGAGCCAGTCCTTATCCTTGAAGAAATAGGTGAAGGAGGCAAAATAATCAAGCAGCGGCATGGCACATCACAGGTATTATAAACGCGGGAAGAGGCTGTCCGAAAAGTAACGGACAGCCTCTTCGTCTAATTTCTGTGCATCAAAAGGAAGGATGGCATTGCCTTTATGCCGCTATGCACGCTGCGGAAGTATGGATAGTCTGTCCCCTGGAGGAGCCTTGCCAGTATGGAGAATTTGACGCCCTGTCCAAAAAAATGACAGGCACACCTGTGCCAGACGCCTCTGGCAGCCCTGCCAGTTCCGTTAGGGCAGGGTGGACGGGCTCGAAAGCGGATTCAAGATGATGGCATCGCCGACCTTTAAATCACCGGAAGCCACCTCACTCTGCGTATCGGAGGAGGCGCCCAAGGTGATTTTTACCATTTGGGGCTGGTCATTTTGCAGCACATATACCACATGCTGATTTTTCACCAGGCGCACCGCCCGGTCTGGCACCAACAAGACATTGCTCAATTGTTTAACAATAATGGAGACCGTCGCGGTCATACCCGGCTTGACCGAGGCATCCGGATCGGTCAATACCACGGTAACAGTAAAGTTGACCGCGCCCTGGACAGCGTTGCCGACCTGGTCCACCTCTTCCACTTTGCCATGATATGTTTTCCCGGCGACGGCATCGAAGGTCAAGGTTACCGGCTGCCCGACCTGGACCGTATTGATATCCACTTCCGAAACCTGCACATCCACCTTTAACGTGGACAAATCATCCAGCCGGAACGCCCAGGTAGCAGGAGAAACCTGATCGCCCACCATGCTGTTGACCTCGGTGACGGTGCCATTGAAGGGGGCAGTTATCTGAGTCGAAATCCAGATTCGCTTGGGCGGTCTGGAGGGCCAGCCTGGCCTGGTTGAGCTTGAACAGGTCTGAGCCGGTGGCGTCTGCGGGTACCGTCCCGCCTGTCAAGGCGGCCAGGTAGATCTGGGCATTTTTCAACGTGGCGTTGGCCAGATCGAGGGTTGCCTGGGCCTGGTCCATATTGTTCTGGGTGGGCGGCTGCGAATAGAGACTGTAGTAATACTGGGCGTTATTGAAGGCTACCTGGGCGGTATACAGCGCATTATAGGAGGCCGCCTGGTTGGGGTTGTGGATATATTCCCCGGCATGTGTATTATCATAATTGGTCTGCGCCTTATCCAGGTTGTTCTTGGCAAGCACATAATCGGCATAGTAATTTTGGATCAGGGATGTATTTTGCCAGTACTGCTCGTTGTTCAAGGCAGTCTGCGCATTGTTCACGTTAGTCTGCGCCGTGGTAACCGCCAGCCTGGCATTGGCAACCGCCTGCGGGGAAATCATCTGGGCAAGATTCTCCTGGGCGATGGTCAGGTTTGCCTGGAGCGCAACCAGGTTCGCATCCGACCTGAGAGTGGCCAGAGCATCTCCCATTTTGACCTTATCCCCTGCATTGACATTCACCGCGCCAACGGTGCCAGCGGTTTTCCAGATGAGCATAGCGGACTGATTCGGACGGACCGCCCCTGTCGCTCCAATATTTTCGATCAATGTGCCTTTTTCCACCTGGACCGTCTGGTAATGCGTCCCAGCCGTGCCTGAGTTACCCAGCTGCACGGCTCCACAGGCAACCGCTGCGACTGCAAGGACCACAACCAGCAGAATGGCCAAGATCCATCTCCGAATCTGTTTGGTTCCAGATTGATTGTTCATGAGACAGTACCTCCAAAAAAATATTTAATGATCATAATGGGTTAATTTGCGTTTACTTAATCCGGATTTTTACGGTTGCGTTTGTGCCTATGATATCTGCCAGGTCGACAGCATCGAGCAGCCTGATCTTGACCGGGATCAGCTGCGTTACCTTGGTGTATGTGCCGGAGGTGGTAAAGCTGGTGAGGGAACCACTGAGTTTGGCCGAGGTGACCGTATTGACTTCATCAACAAAACCGTCAAAACTCCGGTCATACGCGTCCAGTGAAACGGTCGCGCTCTGCCCTGGATGGATTTTGAGGATATTCGTTTCTTCCACATTTGCTGTAATGTAAATATCCGTTGTATTGGCTACGACCAGTACGACATCCGCCGGGGTCACATAGTCCCCCTCTTGCATGTTGATATTAATGACTGTGCCGTCAATGGGGGATCGGAGGAGCGAACCATTCTCCACCTGCGCGAGCACCTGTCCCGCGCTTACATCTTCGCCTTGCGAGACATACAATTTTTCCAGTTTCCCGGAGGCGGTGGCGGTGAGCTGGTAAACCAGCGCGTCCACCTTGGCATTGTCCGTCTGGTAATAGAAACTGTCTTCGTAGATAAAGTACCCGGCGATCCCCAGACCGATCAACACGATGACAATCGCAAGAGTGATGAGCAGCCCTTTATTGATCTTCCGGTTGGCCGTTTTGGGCGTGAAATCCTGTACGTATTCGCTCTTTCCTTGATTATCCGACATTTTCCAAACTCCTTTTTTCGAATTGACTGTTGTACATTCCAGCGTAAAATCCGCCCGCCGCCAGCAGCTCCGTGTGATTTCCCTGTTCGATAACATCCCCATGATTCAAGACTAGGATGAGATCAGCGTTCTTGATCGTAGAGAGTTCTGTGGGCAATAATGAAACTCGTTCTCCCTTTCATCAGCGCGTCCATTGCCTTCTGGATCAGGATTTCCGTACGGGTGTCAACGGAGCTGGTCGCCTCGTCCAGGATCAAGATCCTCGGATTTGCAAGGACTACCCGGGCAATGGTCAATAATTGCTTTTGCCCCTGCGAGATATTGTCCGACTCTTCGTTCAGGATGGTGTCGTATCCCTGGGGCAGCGTCCGGATGAAATCGTCACAATGGGCGACCTTGGCGGCGGCGATGACCTGCTCGCGGGTCGCGCCAAACGTCCCGTATCGGATATTATTGAGAATGGAAGCGTTATATAGCCAGGTATCCTGCAAGACCATCCCAAAGACAGAGCGCAGCTCGTTTCTGCTTAAGTCGTATATGCTGTGCCCATCGAGCTTGATATTGCCACCATTGACATCATAAAACCGCATTAGCAGTTTCACGAGCGTCGTTTTTCCCGCGCCAGTTGGGCCAACAATTGCCACTTTTTCGCCTTGCACTACTTTGGCGGAAAAGTCATGGATGATCGGCTCAGCCGCGTTATAACCGAAGGCTACATGCTCAAACGACACGGCGCCCGTGAACGCACCGGCATACGCCAGGCTGCGTTCCGGGATCTCCTCCGGCTCATCGAGAAATTCGAACACTCGCTCCGAAGCCGCGATGGTCTGCTGGAGGGTATTGGAGATGGATGCGAGCTGCGTGATCGGCGCGGTGAAATTCCGCGTGTATTGGATGAAGGATTGGATATCGCCGATCTCAATCACTTTTTTTACCGCCAGGTAACCGCCCAGAATGCAAACAATCACGTAACCGAGGTTGCTGATGAACTGCATCATGGGCTGCATGATGCTGGTGAAAAACTGCGATTTCCAGGCGCTGTCGGACAACTTTTCGTTGATCTGGTAGAAGCGCTCGATCAAGTCATCCTGGCGGTTGAAAGCCTGAACGATGGAGTGCCCGCCATACATCTCTTCCACATGCCCGTTCATATTGCCAAGCAAATCTTGCTGCGCCCTGAATAATTTCTGCGAGGTGCGGATGATCGCTCCGATGAGCCCGAACGACATCGACACCGTCAAAATGGCTGCCACGGTCATCAGCACATTGATGCTCAACATCATCGCCAGCACACCGATCACGGTCGCAACGGAGGTGATCAACTGGGAGATGCTCTGGTTCAGCGATTGACTGATCAAGTCGACATCGTTCGTGATGCGCGAAAGGACCTCGCCGTGCGTGGTGGTGTCGTAGTACTTGAGCGGTAAGCGGCTGATCTTCTGATCGATTTCCTTGCGCAGGTTATAGGTGACCTGCATGGAAACGCCGGACATGATGAATGCTTGAATGTAAGAAAATATCATGGAGATCAGGTACAGGCTGATAAGGATCACGATCAGCCTGCCCATGTAAGCAAAATCCATGTATAGCCCGGCTCCCAAATAGTAGGCGATCAGTCCGTCGGCGAGCTTGGTGGTCACATTTCCCAGCAGCTTGGGGCCGACAATAGAGAACACGGATGCCAACGCGGCAAAAACCATCACAATGATGATCTTCCCCAGATAAGGCTGCAGGTAGCGCAGCAGGGTTTGCAACGTCTTGCGCGAATCCTTGGCCTTTTCGACCGGCGCGAAACGACCGCCGCCCATACCACCCATCCTAGGCCTGTTCAAGTTCATCCTCCGATAGTTGTGACATGGCAATTTCGCGGTAGACCTCGCAACTGTGGAGCAGCTCGCGGTGGGTGCCCTTGCCGGCGATCTCGCCATTTTCGAGCACAATAATCTGGTCGGCGGTAAGGATGGTGCCCACGCGCTGGGCGACAATGAACAAGGTGCTCCCGCCCGTTTCCCGGTGCAGGGCCTCGCGCAGGGCCGCGTCGGTTTTCATGTCCAACGCCGAGAAGCTATCATCGAAGATGTAAATGGGGGCGTTCTTCACCAGGGCACGCGCAATCGACAGGCGTTGTTTTTGCCCGCCCGAAAAATTCGTCCCTGCCTGGGCAACATGCGCATCATATCCGTTGGGTTCGGTGCTAATGAATTCTTCGGCCTGGGCGATGCGGGCGGCACGCTGGATATTTTCGAAGGTGGATTTGCTATCGGCGTACTGCAGATTGGATTTAATCGTCCCGGAGAACAGCGTGGCTTTTTGCGGGATATAGCCGATCTTTTCACGCAGGTCGCTGCGTTTCATATCGCGGATATCGACCCCGTCCACCAGGATGCGCCCACCGGTGACATCGTAAAAGCGCAGCAACAAGTTCACCAGGGTCGATTTGCCGCTGCCGGTCACGCCGATAAAGGCGGTGGTCTGGCCGTGCCTGGCTTTAAAGCTGATATTTTTTAATACCGGCTCTTCGCCGCCCGGGTAACCGAAGGTCACGTTTTCATATTCGACATCCGGGACAAAATCGGCCCTTGGCCGGATCGCTTTGACCTTGTCTTTGACTACTGTGTCGGTTTCGAGGACCTCTTTGATCCTGCCGGCGCTGACCATGGCGCGCGGGATCAAGATAAACATCACGGAAAGCATCAGGAACGACATGATGATCTGCATGGCATACTGCATAAACGCCATCATCTTGCCGATATCAATTGTCAAGTTGGCGATCTGATGAGCTCCGAACCACACGATCAGCACGGTGGTAATGTTCATGATAAACATCATGGTCGGCATCATGATCGTCATTGCGCGGTTGATAAAAAGGCCGGTGTCTGTCAACGCCACGTTGGCGCCGTCAAACCTGGCCTCCTCAAATTTCCGGGTATTAAAGGCGCGGATGACAAGCATACCCTCCAGGTTTTCGCGGCTGATGAGATTCAATTTGTCCACCAGCGTTTGCATGATCCGCATCTTTGGCATGACAAGGGTGAACAGGATAATAATGACAATCACCAGCGCCAGTACCGCTCCGACGATGGTCCAGGATAACGTGCGGCTTTCCGAAATGGCCTTGATCGCTCCACCGGTTCCCAGGATGGCCGAATAAACGACCATGCGCATCATCATGATAATCAGCAGTTGGATCTGCGTGATATCGTTGGTGGTGCGGGTGATCAGGCTGGCGGGCGAAAATTTGTCGAGCTCAGGGTTGGAAAAAGTCTGCACGCGCTTGAAAACATCCGCGCGCATATCGCGGGCGGTAAAGGCGGCGATCCGGGAGGCAAAATAGCCGGTAACGACCATGCAGGCCGCGCTGAGTAACGTGATCAGGATCATCTTGCCGCCGATCTGAAGGATATAGTTGACGTTCCCATTGATCACGCCATTGTCAACAATATCTGACATGTAGTCCGGCAGCGAAAGGTCGCAGATCGCCTGAACCACCAAAAGCGTAAGAGCCCCCAATATCATGCCGGGATATTCCAACATGTATTCGATTACCAAAATCATGAGCGCTTTGTCCTTTGATAAAGGTTGAAACTAATCGATGCCGGTAAACAATACATCTATTGCACTTTCGCAGGTTGGCAGGCGGTACGCTTGTCTGCTTGTCTATTAATGGAATTACGCCGATTTCAACACCGGGTCTCGAACTGATTGGCAAGATGTTTTCGCGTTATGCCGAATAATGCTCCAGATTATCCACCAGCTTACCCAGCAGGCGGCTCAGATCCTTGCGTTCATCCGCTGAGAAATTGCTCAGGAACTGCTCCGTCCTCTCCAGTAAAAGGTTATTGATGACCTCGTACAGCTCTTTTCCAGCTCCGGTCAGTTCGACGCGCACCACGCGGCGATCATCCGGGTCGGCCAGCCGCTGAATATAGTTGTTGTTTACCAGCCAATCCACCGTGCGTGTGGCGGTGCTGAACGGCACCCCCAAAATGCGGCTCAGGTCGCCCATCGTGATCGGCTCAGATTGGCGGGAAAAGATAAAGCCAATGATAAAGAAAACATCACGTGCATTGACCTGCTCGATCTTTTCGCGCAGGTTATGTTCCTGGATATTGGCTTTGACATTCAGAAGTTGCTCGGGCAGTTTTCCCCGGAGGCGGTGTCGCAGGTAAACCAGGCGCAGGAGGATATCGCCAATATCCTTTTGCGTTGCTACGGTGCCAGTGAAGGAGTCATTACTCATTAATATTTCCTTTTGGAAATTTACTATGTGCAAATATATCATTTGGAAGGGAAGGGTTACTAGGAATTAAGTCAATAAAAGAGGATGATATTCTGTACTATTCGCCAGGAGATTCTACAGGACACCCCCCTCTTTTCAAAACACAAACCAGCCAGAAATTCCTCGATATCAACGGAATCCTGACTGGTCCTGGTCCTAAGTACCCTTGGGCAGACTCGAACTGCCCTTTTTAGCTCCGGAGGCTAACGCTCTGTCCACTGAGCTACAGGGGCGGGTACGCACATTCTACCACGAGCAAGAAGACAGTGTTGAACACCTGAAGCCGCGAGGCAAGCGCTCGATTGCTTTGAGCGCGAAAACGATCGAAGTTCTTCGCAAATATTACGAACAACAGCAGTCGGATCAACGCAAAGCAGGTGAAGCATGGAAGGAGTATGGATTGATCTTAACTACCCAACATGGCACGCCCATCCATCCTCGGAACCTGCTGCGCGAGTATAAGAAACTACTGCATTCTGCTGGGCTTCCTCCCATCCGTTTTCATGATTTGCGCCACACTGCAGCTTCAATCCTCCTCAAACAGGCTGTCCCTGTAATTACCGTGTCCAGGCGATTGGGCCACGCGAGAGCTTCCATCACCCTTGATATCTATGGACATTTGATCCCGACTATGCAGAATGAGGTAGCAGAGATGATTGATGATCTGGTCATGCCCGTTACGGTGAAATTAGAAAAAAAGGTTGAGCCTGGATCGTAAAAATGGTTGCAGCCGGTTGCAGCAGATTATCTTCCTGAATATCCCAACACAAACCAATACCCACATATACAGGAAAAAATAAGTAACACCCCCACGGGTGGGGGTATTTTGGTGGGCGCAAAAAAACTCGAAAAATCTCCCCTTATGGGGACCCCTGACCTTTAATCCTTTAAAACAAAAGTGGGCGCAAAGGGACTCGAACCCCTGACCTTCTCTGTGTAAGAGAGACGCTCTAACCAACTGAGCTATGCGCCCATTCGGGCTACTTTTGTGAATTCGGTGCTCCTCCGCAGGAGAGGAATTCTCTATTCACAAAGCAACTTGTACCACGTAGTGGCATGCGCCCGGCGCCGTCCATTATACCGAGATTTTGGCAACTGTGTTACACTTTTAAAATTGTTCAGTTCCTGGAGACTCTTATGCGCATTGTCCGTTACCAATATAAGACAGAAGCCCCCACATACGGATGGTTGTTTGAGAATAAAGTTGGCCCGATCACCGGGAATATTTTCAGCGAGTACATTCGGCAGGAAGCGACGCTGCCTTTGGAATCCGTCCGGCTGCTGGCGCCGGTCCAGCCTTCCAAGATCGTCTGCATCGGGCGTAACTATGCGGAACATGCCAAAGAGCGCGATGCCGAGGTTCCCAAGGTGCCGCTGCTTTTCCTGAAGCCGCCCTCTTCCATTATTGATCCAGGTGAGGCGATCGTCCTTCCGTCGCAATCGCAGCAAGTGGAACACGAGGTAGAACTGGTGGTTGTCATCGGGAAGCGCGCACATAACGTCACCGTAGAACATGCGCAGGATCATATTTTCGGGTACACGGTCGGGATCGATGTCACGGCGCGTGACCTGCAGCGCAGCGACGGACAGTGGACACGCGCCAAGGGCTTTGATACTTTCTGTCCTTTTGGCCCGTGGGTGGACACCGAGTTCGATCCATCCGATGCGATCCTTACCTGTCGGGTCAGCGGCCAGCCGCGCCAGATGGCCTCCACACGCGATATGGTTTTCAATGTCAGCATGCTGATCGCCTTTATCTCAGCGGTGATGACGCTCGAACCTGGCGACCTGATCTTTACCGGCACCCCGGCCGGGATTGGTCCGCTCAAGGATGGCGATGAAGTGGTGGCTGAGATCGAAGGGCTTGGCAGGTTGAGCAACCCGGTGCGAAAAAATCAGCCTGAAAGAATGAATTCCTGAAATTGGTTTATTAATACCAATGAAACTGAAAGTGCCGAATCTGGAAACAATCATCCTGCTCGTGATGAGCAGTGGGTTCTTCGCGATCAGCCCCCCGGGTATTCAATTGAAGTTGTTGAACCTTGCATACCACTCTCCCGCCTGGGAAAAACATTCGGATGGTTTTTTCCAGGTACTCGTATTCTACGGGATAGTTCTGTTGATCCTCGCGATCATGAGTTACCTGTTCTTCATTGAGGGGGATTTCCCTGCTTTCGCAAGTCCATAGACTCTCTAGGGAAGGCATTTTAACTCTACAAAAGGAAATAATCCCATCTGTTCAAGAAGCCTTGGCTGCAGAATCCGGGATTCTTTGGCTTCTGCTCGCGCTGATGATAGGGGCAGCCATCCGAGCTTACTTCCTTTCCCAGCCCATGCGATATGACGAATCCTATACCTTCCTATTTTTCATGAATAGAGGTTTTTTAAGCCTTTTTAATTACCAACTGCCAAACAACCATGTACTATTTACCCTGCTTGCAAGAATTTCAACCCTTGTCTGGGGGAATTCTCCTGCAGCGATCAGGTTCCCGGCATTTTTAGCAGGGATCGGTACCATCCCTCTTACCTTCCTTCTGTGCCGCGCCCTGCATAAATCAGGCCTCTTTGCATCCATCGCAGTTGCTGTTTTTCCATACTTGATTCTTTATTCCACCAATGCCAGGGGTTACACACTCCTGATCTTCCTGACTTTGGCGCTCGCGCTGGTTGGACTGCAAGTTGTGAAAAGAAAACCATCCATCGCCGGTGCCATGACTATCTCCGCAATTGCAGCCCTGGGCATGCTGACCATGCCGTCCATGCTTTTTGCAATTGCTGGAATATATTGCTGGTTGTTTTGCTTGCTTTTGATCCAGAAGCAAACGCTAAGGATAATTCTATCCAAATTTGTGATTCCAGTCGGTTTAACCACCATAATCTTCACCATGATTTTGTATACCCCGGTAATCATTGTTTCCGATGGTCTGGGATCCCTGGTGGCAAATACTTATGTACAGTCACAGACGTGGCCAGAGTTTATACGCCAGGTGATTCCCCATGTTCAAGCGACAATAGGCGATTTTTTTAGAAACGTACCCGTCTTGGTGCTGATTCTTGGCTCGCTCCTTATCGTGGCAGGCATTTATGCTTCTGTGAAAAAACGAGATTGGGCTGCATTGCTCATATTGCCGTTGATGTTGCTTGGTTCGGCCATCGTCTTTTTTATTCAGCATGTAATTCCTTATCCCAGGACATGGATTTATTTTATACCTTTGATACTCGTATATGTGGACGCAGGATTAACCTACTTCAATGAAAGTATTTCAAAGGAGATCAGAATCCTGGTCATCGCATTAATATTTTCCGCAGGCGCATTGGCTGCATTAACTCTGATTTCTACAGACGCGATCACCCAATATCCCGATACAGGCACTTTCCCGGAAGCCCGGTTGGTCGTCAATTTCCTTGAACCCAGGATAAAGAGCAATGATCTGGTGGTCGGAAAAACACCGGCCGATTTTCCCACGTTTTACTATTTATGGGCCTATGATGGTAATGATCACAATGGAGAGATAAACATTGAGCCCAGGAATACTTTCTATGTGGTCAAGAAGAGCCTCTATTCCGTTCAGGATTTGACAGGTAGACCGGTTGTCAAGCTGCTTGATTTTGGGGATATGGCTCTGTATCAGGCAGTTACTGAAGACAAATAATTTTAAATTGAACACTTTCATGCTTCCTGTGCTGAATATGCCGGGGGAGTGGTCTTGGGGGGGTCGCCCGCACGATCTACTACGGTAATCAATTGTCCATTAACACCAGATCCTTTGGAAGCCGGGGCATTTTTTTCTTATAACGCTCTAATAGGCAGCCATCCATGCCCATGCTATAATCCCCCCGAAAGGTACATGTTCCATGCTTCAGAAATTCGTAAAAGCCTTTGGGGGCGACCCCAATAAACGTGAAATCGAAAAAACCACCGACGTTGTGAACCAGATCAACGACCTGGAGCCGGAAATCGAGGCTCTCAGCGATGAAGATTTACGCCAAAAGACAGACGAGTTCCGAAAACGACTGGCACAAGAGCTGGATGGTATCCAAGATGATGAGGAGCGTCGCAAGGTTGAGCAGGAAATGCTGGATGAACTTCTTCCGGAAGCCTTTGCCACGGTGCGGGAGGCCTCCAA
Organism: uncultured Chloroflexia bacterium; assembly: GCA_963772245.1. Classification (GTDB taxonomy): domain Bacteria; phylum Chloroflexota; class Anaerolineae; order Anaerolineales; family Villigracilaceae; genus UBA877. The sequence continues at coordinate 1,223,979 of CAVYWB010000005.1, forward strand.
AAGGACCATCGGCCAACGTCCCTATGATGTGCAATTGATCGGTGGGTTGGTCCTGCACCAGGGCAAGATAGCCGAGATGCGCACCGGTGAAGGGAAAACGCTGGTCGCCACGCTGCCGCTCTATTTAAATGCGCTGACCGGCCGGGGCGTCCACCTGGTGACGGTCAATGATTACCTGGCCCGCCGGGATGCTCGCTGGATGGGCGCCATCTACAACTTCCTCGGCCTGACGGTCGGCATCCTGCAAATGGCTGCCGCCACCGAGAATGGCAAAAAAGCTTTCCTGTACGATCCGGCGCGCGAATCCCCGCGCGAGGATCTGCACCAGATGCGCCTGGTAGACCGCGTGGAGGCCTACAAAACCGACATCACCTATGGCACGAACAGCGAGTTCGGTTTCGATTACCTGCGTGATAACATGGTCAATCGTTTGGAGGACAAGGTACAGCGCGGTCATCATTATGCCATCGTGGACGAGGTGGACAATGTCCTGATCGACGAGGCCCGCACCCCGCTCATCATCTCCGGCCCGGCTTCCGGTGACGTGGAGTGGTATGGCAAAATGGCCATCCTGGTGCGCCAGTTGAAGGCGGAAGATTACGAGCTCAGCGAGAAAGACCGCAGCGTGTCTCTGACCGAGATTGGCATGGTCCACGTGGAGCAGTTACTCGGCCAGCCTTTGCAAGACCCCGACCGCCCCGAAGACGTGACCCCCGAACAGGCGCACCTGTTTGGTTTCCTGGAGCAGGCCCTGCGCGCCCAGCACCTTTTCAAACGAAACAAAGATTACCTGGTACAGGGCGGCAAGGTCATCATCGTGGATGAGTTTACCGGGCGGCTGATGCCCGGGCGGCGCTGGTCGGATGGCCTGCACCAGGCCATTGAAGCCAAGGAAGGCGTCAAGGTGGAACCGGAGAATGTTACTTATGCCACCATCACGCTGCAGAATTATTTTCGCATGTACAAAAAACTGGCGGGCATGACCGGTACAGCCCTGACCGAGGCGGAAGAGTTCGACAAGATCTACAAGCTACCCGTCCTGTCCATCCCGACCAACCTGGAATACCAGGCGTTTGGGGAGAACGCATCCCTGTTGGAAGTAAAAGCCAGGGACGAAGACGGCTTCGATTACGCATATTTCACGCGTTCGGACGATCCTGAAAAACAAGTCTATTTATGGCGGCGCAAAGATTACCCGGACGTCATTTATCGTACGGCTGAAGCCAAATTGCGTGCGATTGTCCGCGAAATAGTATTCAACCACGTACAAGGCAGGCCCATGCTGGTGGGTACGACCTCCGTGGAGGGTTCGGAGCGCCTGTCGAATCGGCTGCGGGCCGAACCCATCCGCCGTTTATTGCAGATCCTGCTGATCCGGGCCGCCTGGATGGAAAAAAACAACCGTTTTGAAGATGGGCGGATCATTCCGGAACTCCAGCCGCTTAATAAACCAATCGATCAGCTTCGCCCAGAAGACCTGCGCCCGATGGCCAAGGAACTGGGTCTCTCGCTCAACCCCGAAGACCCGGACAACCTGGGTCGCTTGCTGGATCTTCTGCGGCTGGGCGAAGCGGACGGGACCAGGCTGAAGACCGTCCTGCAGGGCGGCGTACCGCACCAGGTATTGAATGCCCGCAAGCATACGGAAGAGTCCATGATCATCGCCGGGGCCGGTGCTTTTGGCGCTGTGACCATTGCCACCAACATGGCCGGCCGCGGGGTGGATATCAAACTGGGCGGCGACCTGGCTGAGGAGATCCTCAACGGGGTCAACCGGATCCTGCGCAAAGCTGGAATCAAAGACCCTTATGATATGCCCCTGCAAGAGCGTCGCGCGGCACTGCAAAAAGTGGACCCGTCACTATACGGAATCTACGAGACGGAAGCCAGGTATTTCCTGAACTTCTTCGATGAAATGGAGCGCGTACGGGAACTCGGCGGCCTGCACATTATTGGCTCCGAGCGTCATGAAGCCCGCCGGATTGACAACCAGTTGCGCGGCCGGGCAGCCCGCCAGGGCGACCCGGGTTCTTCCCGCTTCTACCTCTCCCTGGAAGACGACCTGATGCGCATGTTCGGCGGCGACCAGGTCAAGGGCGTAATGGAACGATTCAGCATAGACGAAGATTATCCACTCCAGGCCCGCCTGGTCAGTAACATGATCGAACAATCCCAGACGCGCGTGGAGGGCTCCAATTTTGATATCCGCAAACACACCCTGGAATATGACGATGTGCTGAACGCGCAACGCCAGCGCATTTATTCCCAGCGCGATCGCGTCTTCGAGAAGGAAGATCTGGTTGAAGATGTGAATGAACTGCTGGCCCAGGAAGTTACGCGGCGGGTTCAGGAAGCGCATAAGAGCGGGGAATACTGGCGGTTGCTGGCCTGGCTGGAACAGATTCAGCCGGGGTTCAACTTCCCAGATGGAATCTTCACGCCCTTCACCTATAAACTCCTTTTGGATGAACTCAACGCGTCCGGTTCCGGCTCTCAGCCTGCAGGTGTGAAATCGAAGGAATCACCGCAAACCCTCTCGGCTGCGCTGCTCGACTTGGCTGGGCGGGCTGTCCAGGCGGACCAGGACCACTTCCTGGCCGCCACCCTGGATCAGATTGACCGCGCCGGCCTGGACCTGCAGAACCAGATGGACGACCGGACCGATTCGCTCGACACCGCCCTGGATGGCCTGTCCGATAATCGCGAGTCTGAGACCCGTCGCCCGAACGTCATTTTGGATGAGCTGGCCGGACTGGTGCGGGTTCCATTTAAATTGGACCCGGACCAACTGGCGCAACTGTTGGAAGACCCCAAGGACCTGGACGAGCACCTGCGCGCCCAGGTGGAAGCATACGTTACTGCCACCACCATCACCCGCCTGGCCAATACCATCGAGTTCCGCCTGGGTGAGCCGCTTGGGTTGAATCCGGCGGATTTGCAGGAGCTCACATGGGATGATGTGGCAGACCGGGTGGAGGAACATGTCCGCCAGGCGCTGGTGGCACGCAGGGAAAAACTGCTGGGAGAGGGCGGGCAAATTCCGCGTGATCTTGGATCAGCTCTGGAGCGCCTGGCGGAATACGACGACCAGGCCAAGTTGCGCCTGCTTGGTTTGCTGGCCCAGGGGACCAGCACATTCTTCGATACCAAAACCCATCGCCAGGTGCGGCAGGTGTTCACCCGCCTGCATTATGTATACCTGGCCGGCGAGATGCTGCGCAATTCCGACAACCAGTCCCTGGAAGAAGACGTGCTGGACCATCTGCAAAAAGCCCAGCAGGCGCAAAGGCGCGCCTGGGGTGAAAGCGAACGCGTCCGGCTGGGGGAAAATGCCCCTGCAATCCCGGTAGAGGAATTGGGTCACAGCATCCAAACGCAGATCTACCGGCAGGTATTACTCGGCGCGATTACGGAACTGTGGGTGGATTACCTGACGCGCGTGGAAGCCCTGCGCGTTTCCGTCGGGCTGGAGGCGTATGCCCAGGCAGATCCGCTGGTAAAATACAAAAGCCAGGCATCCGAGATGTTCCAGGACCTGTTGGGAGATATCCGTGCGGCTGTCATAAGCCGGATCTTCCTGTACCAGCCGCGTTCGGCCGCGGCACCCACCGAAACCACTGCAGGTACTGTACCGGTACGCCGCTCCGGGTCAGGTGAAGTTCCCGGAATCGCAGAGCCTTCCTCCAGTCCGGAAAAAACCACCCCAGCGCAAAGCTCCGATAAGAAACGGAAAAGACACAGGCATTAGGAAGTGGCCAACCTGAAGGATTTTTATTACGCACTTCCCAAGGTGGAGCTTCACCGTCATCTTGAGGGTTCCCTGCGCCTCCGCACGATGTTGGAAATTGCCCGAAGCCAGGGGATCATCGTGCCGATCAGTACCGGATCGCTGAGCAACCTGGTACAGGTGCAGAAGAATGAGCCATCCACGTACCAGAATTTCCTGGCGGAATTCACCGCGTTGTGGCAGTTCTACCGTTCACCGGAAGTCGTTAGCTGCGTCACCCGGGAGGCGGTTGAGGATACCGCAAAAGATAACATCCGTTATCTGGAGCTGCGATTCACACTGGCAGCCTTGAGATTGGGAGAGCATTTCCATTTGAGCGATGTTATGGATTGGGTATGCGATAGCACCCAAAATGCTGCCCGCGAATTTGGCCTGCAAGTGGGCCTTATCGTAGGTGTCAACCGCCACGAGAGCGTGGAACTGGCCGGGCAAGTGGCCGGACTGGCGGCAGCCAGGCGCGAGCGCGGCCTGGTGGGGCTGGACCTGGCAGGGAACGAAGCTGAATTCTCCGCGGAACCTTTTGCGGGCATCTTCCGCGAGGCCCGGCAATCCGGTCTCAAATTAACTGTTCATGCGGGAGAATGGGGCGGAGCAGCCAACGTCCGCGATGCATTCGAGATATTCAATGCTGACCGGATCGGCCATGGGGTGCGCGTGCTGGAGGATCCTTCAGTCATGGCGCTGGCACGCGAACGCGGCGTGGCTTTCGAAGTTTGCGTCACCAGCAATTACCAGACCGGGGTTACGCCCGTCTCCACGGTTCACCCGTTGATGAAAATGCTCCAGGAAGGATTGGATGTCGCCATCTATACCGACGATCCATCCATATCCCAGATTACCCTGACGGATGAGTACCATCGTGTTTGCGAAGATATGGATTTAAGCCAAGCAAAGCTTAAAGAATGCATCCTGGCGGCCGCCTCGACTGCATTCCTGCCTCATCAGGAACGGCATGAACTTATCGATGAATTGAAGCTGGAATTGAATTAGCATCTTTCCGAAAACCATCGAAGAACCGCATTTGAATTGCTGCAGCGTAAATGCGAACTCCTCCAGAATTGTTATTAATGGTTAGGAAAGATCTGCAAAGGAGCAACCATGTACCATGATTATTTTCAGTCCCGTGACATTCTCACGGTTGGGAATAAACAACATATCATTTACCGGCTCCAGGCGCTTGAAAAGGCCGGCCTGACCAAGCTGGGCAAACTGCCGTTTTCCATCCGCATCCTGCTGGAGGCGGCGCTACGACAGTGCAACGGGAAGGAAATCACGCAGGAAGACGTACGAAATATTGCCAAATGGACGCCGGTTGGCGATCGCCCCGGAATCCCATTCCTGCCGGCACGTGTGATCATGCAGGATTTTACCGGGATCCCAGCAGTGGTTGACCTGGCTGCTATGCGGACCGCCATCGCCCGCCTGGGTGGCAACCCCAAATCGATCAATCCGCTCGTCCCGGTGGACCTGGTGATCGACCACTCGGTGCAGGTGGATTTCTTTGCCAACGCAGATGCCCTGCAACGGAATGCCGAAATGGAGTTCCAGCGAAATCATGAGCGCTACGAATTCCTCAAATGGGGGCAGAAAGTTTTCTCAAACTTCCGCGTCGTTCCGCCGATGACCGGCATCGTCCATCAGGTCAACCTCGAATACCTGGCCCAGGTTGTTTCGACGAACGAAATGGAAAGTGAATTGTTGGCCTTTCCCGACACACTGGTTGGAACTGATTCACACACAACGATGATAAACGGCCTGGGTGTGGTTGGCTGGGGGGTAGGTGGCATCGAGGCCGAAGCGGTCATGCTCGGCCTGCCGATCGAATTGCTCCTGCCGGATGTGATCGGTTTCAAACTCTTCGGCAAGCTCAAGGAAGGCTTGACTGCCACCGACCTGGTATTGACTGTCACGCAAATTCTGCGTAAACGCGGCGTGGTGGACAAGTTTGTCGAGTTCTTCGGGCCTGGCCTGAATGCCATGTCCCTGCCCGACCGGGCGCTGGTTTCCAACATGGCCCCGGAATATGGCGCGACCATGGGTTACTTCCCGGTGGATGCCGAGACGATCCGTTATATGCGGCTTTCCGGCCGTCCGGAGTATGTCATTGCGTTGGCAGAGACATATTGCCGCGCCCAGGGACTTTTCCTCGATGAAAATTCACCGGAGCCGGAATATACCGAGACGCTCGAACTCGACCTGGGGTCCGTGGTGCCTTCCTTGGCCGGGCCGAAACGGCCGCAGGACCGCGTGGCGCTTAAGGACATGAAAGTAGTGTTCCAAAAAGCCCTGCATGCGCCGGTGAAAGAACGCGGATATGAACTGGCGCCGGAAGCCATGGCGCGCAAGGCGAAGGTTGGCACCAACGGCCGATATTACGAAATTGGACATGGCGCGGTGGTAATTGCGGCAATCACTTCCTGCACCAACACCTCCAACCCCTCGGTAATGGTGGCAGCCGGGTTGCTGGCCAGGAAGGCCGTCGAAAAGGGGCTGAAGGTGAAACCCTATGTCAAGACCAGCCTGGCGCCCGGTTCACGCGTGGTGACGGAATATCTCACCAAGTCCAAACTGATCGAACCGCTCGCCAAATTGGGTTTCAATATCGTCGGTTATGGCTGCACCACCTGTATAGGCAACAGCGGGCCGCTGCCGGGCGAAGTTGCCAAAGCCGTCACTGGATCCGATCTGGTTGCCGCGGCGGTCATCTCAGGCAACCGCAATTTCGAGGGGCGGGTCCATCCGCTGGTGAAAGCCAATTATCTGGCCAGCCCGCCACTGGTGGTTGCTTTTGCCCTGGCGGGCACCGTCAATATTGACCTGGACAGTGAACCGCTCGGCATGGGCCGGGATGGGCCGGTGTACCTGAAAGATATCTGGCCGACCGCACAGGAAGTGACTGAATTGGTCGAGGTCAGCCTGGACAAAGGCATGTTCACAGAGCGCTATGCCAGTGTTTTCGAAGGCTCCCGGATATGGAAAGATATCCGAGTGTCGGGAGGCGACCTTTTCAAATGGGATGAGGTCTCAACTTATATTCATCACCCACCGTTCTTCCAGGATCTGACCCTGGAGGTTCCGTCCATCCAGGATGTCAAAGATGCCCGTGTGCTGGTAATGCTGGGCGATTCGATCACAACGGATCATATATCTCCGGCCGGCAATATCGCCATTGATAGTCCAGCCGGCCAATACCTGCAGGAACGCGGGGTGCAACCGCGCGATTTTAACTCGTATGGTTCGCGAAGAGGGAATGACCTGGTTATGGCACGCGGTACATTCGCCAATATCCGGCTGAAGAACCTTTTGGCCGGCGGAAAAGAAGGCTGGTTCACATATTATTTCGGGCCAGACGGAGAGAGCCTGCCCGAGAAGGAAACCACCATCTTCGATGCCGCCACGAAATATCGGGCGCATGGGATTCCCACCATCGTGATTGCCGGAAAAGAATATGGAACGGGTTCCAGCCGGGACTGGGCCGCCAAGGGGCCACTCTTGCTGGGAGTGCAGGCGGCCATTGCCGAGTCGTTCGAACGCATCCATCGCTCGAACCTGGTTGGCATGGGCATCCTGCCGCTGCGATTTCAAGGAAGGCCAGAATGCAGACAGCCTTGGCTTGGATGGCAGCGAGGTCTACGCCATCGAGGGCCTGCACGACAATATGCTTCCTAAAAGTGAGGTTACCGTCAAAGCGAAGAAATCTGACGGTTCGGTGATCACCTTTAAAACCGTTGTGCAACTAAATACGCCGGTGGAAGTAAACTATTACCGGAACCGGGGTATTTTGCAAACCGTTCTAAGAAATTTGATGAAATAGGAATCGGGGCGACTGCCAGGTTGCCTCGCTATCAGAATGCTGGAATATTAACAATGGTCATTAGGTCCAATCCTTTGGCGAAGGGCTGGCGTTAATCTACCTGCCTGGATTCGGCAATGGTCACAGTATTCCGTTCCGGGTCTGCGTATCATGACACAAATCTTCGCGCATAAGAAGTCTTTTTGGTCGTTCCTGATCCTTACCGCAACATTTTGCGTTGTCCTTGCGGCGGCTCTGGAACTGCTTGCCCATACGCCATGGTTCGAAAAAATATCCCCGTACCGCTCCGTGGATAACTTCGATTACCAATTTGAAATTAAATGGTTCCGCTTGCAGGATTATGTGAAAAGCCATGGGGGCGTGGATATTATCGTCCTGGGCAGTTCATTGGTGAATACGGGCGTCGACCCGGATATCCTTGCACAAGCATATTACCAGCAAACCGGCGTGCAAGCGCGTATTTTCAACTTCGGCGTGGAAGGTATGACGATTTCGCCTAATTCTGTAATTGCACGTTTGCTGGTGGAGCGTTACCATCCGGCTTTGCTCATTTATGTTACCGAAATGCGCGATTACATAGCCGGCATTGGTATGGAATATGAAACGCCATTCCTCAACGACGCCTGGCTGCAATATCAAACCGGGAACTTTAATTTATTCGGCTGGGTGGTGGACCAATCGGCTGCGCTGCAGCATTATTTACCGTACCGGAATTGGGCCCGTTCCGATTTTCCTCAAACCATTGCTTTTTATGTCAAGCGCTATCATGATACTTCCGCCAGCGGTTACGAGCCGGATATCGGAGTAGCGGTTAATCTTAATGTCCCGCCCAATCCTAACGACCCGGCGGAAGCGCAGAACTTTAAAGATTACGGCAACTACCAGGTTGCCGCCTCACGCTTGGGCGACTTAAAAAGCATCCTTGACTTCAGCAATAATCAAGGAACCAAGGTTTGGGTAGTGGAAATGCCCGTTCACCCGACCTTCTATGTTTATGTGGGAGGAGAGCAGGTCCACAGGCAGTTTCAGCAGTCAATTTCTTCGGTTGTTGCAGCCAACGGCGGGTACTTTCTGCCTTCAGAAACCTGCCTGGACACTATTCCTCTTAACGGGCGTTCCAACCGCTGGCACTTGAATTACATCGGCGCCCCCTATTTCAGCCGCTGCCTAGGGGATCAATTGACTATTTTTGTAAATCAAAGCCATATTAACCCAATCGCAACCAGCGTGCCAAGATGAACATCACTTCCCTTGTATTTATCATCTTTTGTGCCGCCTCCCTCCTGGTCTACTGGCGCTTACCGCAGCGGTATCAAATCCCCTGGCTTTTCACGGTTTCAATGGTATTTGTCCTGACCTGGTCGTGGAACCTGGCCGGCATCCTGCTGGTGGTGGCAACGGTTAATTTTGTTCTGGGAAGAATGCTGGGTGTCGCAAAAGACAGGCGCCGGGTCTTGCTGTGGGTCGGGATCGGGTTCAATGTCCTGGCGCTGGTGGCGCTTAAATACAGCAATTTCTATGTCACTGCGCTGACCAGATTGCTGGAGAAAATGGGAGTCCATACCGGAGCCGGCGGCTTGATGTTGCTGGTGCCGATCGGTCTGTCTTTCATCGCCGTCCAGATGATTTCCTACCTGGTAGATATTCACAAGCGTATTCTCACCCCTGAAGCGCACTGGCTGGATTTTGCCCTGTATGTGGTTTATTTTCCGAAAATACTCTCCGGTCCGGTTGAACGGGCGCGCACACTCCTGACCATGTTCAAGCAGCCCAAGGCGCCGGATGCCCAGGCCGCGGAACGCAATTTCTGGCTGATTGTCATTGGAGTGGTACGCAAGATCGTGCTGGCCGATTCTCTCCTGTCGATTATTCCAGCGGCGATCTTCCAGCACCCGGAAACTTTTGCCGGCCAGGAACTGGTGGTCTATTTACTTGCCTACGCTTTCGTCATCTACAACGATTTCGCCGGTTATACGAGCATCGTGCGCGGGGTCAGCGGTTTCTTTGGGATCGAGCTTACCAACAACTTCAAATTACCCTATTTTTCCAGGAGCATTTCCGAATTCTGGGAACGCTGGCATGTCAGCCTTTCCAACTGGCTGCGTGATTACATCTTTTTCCCCACTTCCCGGGCGCTGCTGAAGAAGATCCCCAAACGGGATCAAATAGTCAACCTGGTGGTACCACCGGTTGCCACTATGCTGGTCAGCGGAATGTGGCATGGCATCGGTTGGAATTTCCTTTTTTGGGGCGGGCTGCACGGTTTTTACCTTGTCGTGGAACGCGTATCGACGCTGTGGTCACCGCGCAGGTTATTGAACGAACTTCCGAAATGGCGGCAGGTGCTTTCCGCAATGGGGATATTTGTCCTGGTGGTACTTGCATGGATTCCATTTCGCATGGATCTGGTGACCGCCTGGCATTATGTATCCAGGATGCCAACGGCGTTCATTTGGATAAAACAGCTATTCTGGTTCTTCCGTCAAAAACTGGCTGGGACGGTGGCATGGAACAACTGGTACGGTTTTTCTTTTCTGGATGGCAGAGTATTTCTCCTGCTCATCCCGGCCCTGCTGATCGATTGGAAGCAATCCCAACATAAGGATGAAACATTCCTTGCGAAGTGGCCTGTCTGGGGAAAAGCATTATTCCTGGCAGTCCTGATCCTTTTGCTGGTTCTGATTTCTTTTGCAGATACGGGCGCGCCGTTTATTTATGTGGGGTTTTGAGTGTAGGTTCTTATGTAAAAAATGAAGGACCGGAATTTGAGTGCCTGCAACTAAAGCTGGCAGACGGTAAAACTTATAATGAAGAGACCGGCACATTGATGCCGGTCTGTATTTGAACACCGGGAGTTTTCCGGAATTAGCTGGTTGACATTCTAGCGCTCGACGCGCGGTTTGGCAACATTAACTTTCAATTCGTGTTCCGCCATGGAAAAAGCATTGTACATGCTAATGGCCTTTTCCGCTTCGGTTTGGTCGGTCATCGTGACAAAGCCAAAACCTTTGGACTGACCGCTATCGCGATCTTTGATGATATCCACTGCGGAGACGTTACCGGCCTGTGCAAACAACGTGCGCAGTTCGTCTGCGGTGGTTGATTTGGCCATGTTTCCTACATAAAGTTTGACGTCCATTTTTTCTCTTCTCTCTCCGGCAAGCTGCCGGTGAACAAAAAAAGCCGCCGCCCATAAAAGGGTCGGCGGCAGAGTTACCACGCAAATCCAGTTTTACTCCACAAAAGATTGTACCACAGATAAGACCGGCAGACGGAATATCAGGAAACGGGTTGTTTCTCGAAAATGGAAATGCTTTCGATGGAATAAGTTTGCGGGAACAGATCGAATGGAGTAACCCGGGCCAGCCGGTACCCTCCAGAAATCAACCGGGCGGCGTCACGTGCCAGGGTGGCGGGGTCACATGAGACATAGGCAAGGCTGGCCGGGCTCCGGGCAAGTAGGGCGTCTAGGACGCGTCCATCCAGACCAGCGCGCGGTGGATCTACAATGACAACATCCGGGTTGCCATCCAGGCCGGGCAGCACCGTCTCTGCAGGAGCCTCGTAGAGCTCGACATTTTCGAATTCATCCAGGTTGGCTGCGAAGTCCTCGCAGGCCGACGCAGAAGCCTCAATTCCCACCAGGCGACCGACGCGCCCGGCAAAAAAAGCACTGAATAATCCAACGCCACAATAAACATCCAACAAGGTTGTACTGCGGGAAACCGGCAAATGATCGAGCAGGTGCTGCACCATCTCACCGGCCATGTGGGTGTTAACCTGGAAGAACGAAGCCGCCGAGACACGAAATGCCCGGTCTTTTACGGTTGTGGTGATGGCTTCGTCGCCAGCCATGACCAGCATATCTTCGCCAGCCAGATGCACCACGGAGAGGGCTGCTTCGAGCTCCAATTCGGGCAGTTCAGGACGATCGGACTCCAGCACCAGCATGATCTCGTCGTCCAAACCCAGGCGCAAGGAGATGCGTTCCAGTCCCAAGTCGGGGTCAAATTCCAGGCCGGGCCAGAGTTTGTTCAGCGCGGCTTCTGGGAGATGACATTCAGAAATGGGGAACATATCCCGGCCGTTTGCCCGGATGTACCCCAATTCACCTGCGCGCGAAAGATGGAATTGAACGTGGTTACGATAATACCATTCCTGAGGGGATGCGACGATGGGCTGCACTAGCGGGTCCTGTATTTTCCCGATGCGCATCAACTGGTCGCGTAAAATGTCGGTTTTCACCTGGAGTTGCGCAGGATAGGAAAGGTGCTGGTAGTGACAGCCTCCACAAACCCCAAAATGGCTGCACTTCGGCAAGATGCGCTCCGGCGAAGGGACGAGCACTTCCACCAGCTCGGCGCGGGTGTGAGCGCGTTTTTGTTCAATTAAACGGATGCGTACCGTCTCCCCGGGCAGCGCAAACGGAACAAATACGGCACGGCCGCCTGTCCCGCCCGAAAGTTCGGGTTCCCTGCCCAGGGCGTCACCGCCATAAATCAGTTTTTCGAGTTTGACGGTCAGCAGGTCCGTAGTCATGGACGAAGTGAGGGCGCGGCATCCTTCTTGGTGAGCTTACGCCCTCGCAGTCTATTTCACGAACAGGGCCAGTAATTGATTCTGGAATATCGCCAGCACGATCAGAACGACAATAAATGATCCAGCCAGGATGCCGATCCGGCGTAGCTCGCGCTTGGTATTACTGTAATCTGGATTAAATTCGACTGTTCTCGCCACGGTCGAGGAAATTGGGCGAGGAACCTGACGGGAAACCTGACGCTTGCTTTTCTTGCTCATAATTCTCCTAAGGGTTTTGAAGTTTTGCAAACACCACAATGCGGCTTGTATCAACCATATATGGATAACAACTGATGAGTGTGAGGGTTGGTTCGGAGGTTGAATTCATCACATCCACCTCAGTCGGCGCGACAATCTGGCTGCTGGTAACAATGTAGACAAATTGCTGCTGTTGCGTAAAAACCACCACCTGGTCACCGGGCTGCAGGCGGTCGAGATTTCGGAATATTTCGCCAAACACATCGTCGTGCGCCGAAAGGACCAGGTTCCCGGTCTGCCCGGGGTCGGCAGAACCAACATGCTGGCCTACGCCTTTTTTCAACTGGTCCCATGAATCGCCCTGGACAACCGGCGCATCCACATTAATCGCCTGGATCTGGATTCGGTCTGCCTGGGCAGGTCCCGGTGTGGGCAGGGGCAGGTCGGCGATGGACTGTACCAGCGGTCGCAGGTGAGCCGGAATTTCGGCCTCGTTGGGCTGTGCGCCGCCCGGCGCTGTCGGGGGAGTATGACCGCTTGGCAAAACGATCGCCGTAATAAGCGGGGTCGGCGTCAGCGTATCCTGCCGCAGGGCGATGACCACTTCCTGGTTCAAAGATTGTAAAAGTCCAAACCAGTTGAGCATCAGACCCACCAGGCCAAGCACTGCCAGGATTTCAACGCCCAACAAGATCCCATCGTACCAGCGCCGGCGCGCCGGGCGGGAGCCGCTGCCTTCCGAAACAGAATCCTCGTCGTCAACCGGCAGTTGGGTACGCCATTCTTCCAGGGCCGCCGGCGGTAAATCCGGGGAAAGCAAGACGGCCCGGCCACTCCGGCGGAAACGCTCCAGGCGCTTCTGGCGTGCATCGTGGCGCTTATCCAACAAGAGACGACGCAGTTCCTGTTCCGAAAGATCTTCGGGGCTCTTCGGGTTGGTCACGGGCGTGATTATACCGCACCTGGAGTGCTGTTTTTCTGAGGCGGAAATGGACAATCGGGCAGGTTCAAATGCTGTATAATGGAATTGCCTGACGACATTCCCTTATCCACAGGCACGTTTTCTAACAAAAAAAAGGAGGCTTTTATGGCATTCGGTTTTACCAACAAACGTGGGGTGACCTACTTCTTGCATGCCAAAGTGACAACAACGAAAACAGGCAAGACCCAGACGCTTTTTTATTTTGCGAAAGAAAAGAAAGCGGGGGTTCTGGAAGCCGTCCCCATGGGCTACAAGGTGGCCGAAACGGCAAATGGCTTGCCAGTTCTAAAGAAGGTCTAATCAAAGAGATACCTGAAATCAAAAGCTCTCCGGATGGGGAGCTTTTGATTTCACTCATTAAAGAAATTTTCGTGCTGGTGGGACAAGCAAGCGTCGATTCTATTTTCCTTCAGGAAGGTACAACCGTTCAATATACTCTTTAAGCATCCGGCGCGTGCTGAACTGCGACGTGATCGTTCGCATGGATTCCTTCACCATCGCCATCCAATCGACCGGAACGTTATCAATGTTGCGCTCGTTGTAATAGAGCGGGATGATCTGGTTCTCCAGGGTGTCGTACAGGCTGTTGGCATCCGTCTCGTCATCCACCTCGGTGTCCAGGTCGGCATCCGGGCCGATTGGCCAGCCGTTTGAGCCGTTGTAGGCTTCCCTCCACCAGCCATCCAAAACCGAAAAGTTGAGTGCCCCATTCAGGGCGGCTTTCATGCCGGAAGTGCCGGAGGCTTCATTCGGGCGGCGCGGATTGTTCATCCACACGTCCACGCCCTGGACCAGGTAACGGGCCAGGTTCATGTCATAGTCTTCCAGGAACACCAGCCGGCCGCCGTTCTCGGCTTTTTTGACAGTGCGGTAAACCTCCTGGATCAGCATTTTTCCAGGCTCGTCGGCAGGATGGGCTTTACCGGCAAAGATGATTTGCACCGCCCGGTTGGGGCGATTGATAATTTCGAGCAGGCGGTCCAGATCATGGAAGACAAGGTTGGCGCGCTTGTATGTGGCGAACCGCCGGGCAAAGCCGATGGTCAGCACATAAGGATCGAGCATGATTCCGGAGGCAATGGCCTGCACCGGGTGGTAACCGCCTTCCATCCATCGCTGGCGGGTCCGGTCCATGATATAAAAGACCAGCTTCCGTTTCAGATGTATACGGGTTTCCCATAGTTCGCGATCCGAAATGGCATCCATGCGGGCCCAGGTCTCCGGATCATCCAGGGTTTCCAGCCAGTTTTCGCCGAGATGTTTTTCCAGCAGGACTCTTACGCGGCGGGCCAGCCAGGTGGCGGTGTGGACGCCGTTGGTCACGGAAGTGATCGGGACATCCTCCACATTTTCCAATTCCGGCCAGAGGAATTTCCACATGCGCCGTGAGACTCTTCCGTGAAGCTCCGAGACGCCGTTGCGACCGTTTGAATTGCGCAAGGCCAGGATGGGCATGCTGAAGGTCTCCCCCCAGGATTGCGTGTGCCTGGCCAGGTCAATGAACTGGTCGCGGCTCAAGTCCAGTTCGGGCCAGAAATTCGAAAGGTTCTTATCCACCAACCAGAGCGGGAACTCATCGTTACCGGCGGGGACGGGGGTATGCGTGGTGAAAATATTGCCGCGGCGGGTCCTGGTTATGGCCTTCTTGAAAGGCATGCCCTTGGCCACGTGTTCGCGCGCCCGTTCCAGGGTCAAAAAGGCTGCGTGGCCCTCATTCATATGCCAGACGTTCGGGTCAAACCCAAGGGCACGCAATGCCCGCACCCCGCCCACGCCCAGCAGGATTTCCTGGGCAATGCGCAATTCCAGGTCGCTGTAATACAGGCGCAGCGTCAGGTTGCGGTCGGCGGGAGTGTTCTCATCCAGGTCGGTATCCAGAAGGTAAAGCGGCACGCGTCCCACGCGCAGTTCCCAGATATGTGCAGTGACTGTGCGGTCAGGGAAGCTGACTGAAATTGTCATTGGCTTCTCATTGCCGTCCAAGACCTGCAGGACCGGCAGATCCTCAAAATTGAGCAACTTGTTATCCGACTCCTGCCAGCCATCCTCGGAGATCCGCTGGGAAAAGTAGCCTTCCGCATACATCAATCCCACACCCACCAGCGGCACCCCCAGATCGGAGGATTCTTTCAAGTAGTCGCCTGCCAGCACACCCAGGCCGCCTGAATAGATGGGCAGGATTTCGTGAACACCGAATTCCATCGAAAAATATGCCCATTGCTGGTTGCATTGTTCATCATATGTCTGGGAACACCAGGTTTCTTTGGGATTCAGGTAGGCATCCAGATTGGCAAAGACACGATCATACATTTCGAGATAGACCGGATTCTGGACTGCCGCGTTCACTTCGGATCGCCCGACCGAACGCAGGAAAAGCAGCGGGTTGTGATTGAGTCGTTCCCACAGGGCATAATCAATACGGTAGAACAAGCGCTGGGCGGACGGGTTCCATGTCCACCACAGGTTGTAGGCCAGTTCACCCAGCCGGTGGATACGGCGCGGCAGGTCGAAATGGTTTGGAATCTTTGTCCGGAATATCGGCATGTTCTCTTCTCCAACGAGACAATCATACCAAAGAATTGGGTCTTTCTGGGGCGATTCTCCTGGAGTTGCGATGGACCCTTTTTGATTGACGTTTCGGCAGGCGTCTGATAAAATCACGCCCGCCATTCGCCCCCATCGTCTAGTGGCCCAGGACGGGGCCCTCTCAAGGCCCAAACAGCGGTTCGAGCCCGCTTGGGGGCACTGTATATAGGGATAATACTATCATGAGAGGGTGTACGCATGCCCTCTCACTCCCTATAGGAGTGATCCCTGTCATGCCTGATCTGAATGAGTTCATCTCTACAGAAGAGGCTGCCGAAAAGCTCAAGTACCATGTTGAACATGTACGCCGCATGATGCGAGAAGGCAGCATCGAAGGTGTCAAGATCGGCCGGACCTGGCTGGTCAGGCGCACTGCGCTCGATGGTTACATGAAGCGCACTGCTAAGATGGCCAAACACGATCCACGCCGCAACAAGTAGCGAACGCCCCTTCGGGGGCGTTTTTGTTTTACGCCTCAAAACAAACTCATATTTCAGTTCTTAGGATTGAGTAACACTTCCGTTTGCGTCTACAAATAAAGCGCTAATTCCAGTTCAACTCTTAGCAAGTGAGGGCAAACGTTTCCACAAGCCTCTAAATTGCTGCATATCAGGAAATGCGACGCTATAAGATGCATCTGGTTTATTCATGCGCTGAAGTAATTCCCCAAGTACCCCTAGAAAATAGTTAACGCGCATGGGCTGGCGAGAACCGCAGCCTTTGACTTCAATGATCCAATGCCGATTTCCTTGGTGAGCCTCGATATCAGATCCCTGTTGGTGACCCCAGGCAATCTGCACGTGCCAACCTTCACTAACCAGCCATTTCTCAAGCAATCTTTTTACATCATCTTCCGATAGATTATCATTCGTTGTCTTGTGATCAGTTTCTACTTTTGGTACAAATGCTTGGCTACCTGCTTGGGATGTCAAGTAATTTCCAATCAAACCATCTGACCGATTTCGTCTTACTAAAATTCCTTTGCCTTTCAGAGTGTGACATTGCTGATTTATAGGCTGTTGGGGAGCAGAATGACCATTTAGTGAATTTGTAATTTCACGGTCAGTCAATCCTGGGGTATGCTCGAGCAACTTGATAATTCTTTCTGACAGGGTGGGCATAATTACCTCCTTCTTTGAAAAACCGTCATTCATTGGCGATAATATACAACGAAAAGCCGTTTTACAGATAGATACAAGGTGTGTCACTGTATATAGGGTTGTATATGGTATTTTGCACGGGAATTATCTGCTGCCTATATAACTGATTCTATTTCGTTATAACTTGACGTTCTCTCTTTTTTGTGCTAGCATATTGTGTGACACAATATGTACTCGAGAAAGGAACGCCCATGCCCTTATTTTCCCTGATCCTGCTCATCCTTTTCGGCCTGGTCATCCTGACCGGCTTCATCCTGTCGTTGATCGCCGGGATCCGGCCTGTGCCGCGCTTCGATTTGCGCCAGCTTTTCCCTGCCCCTCCGCAGAACGATTTCTTTTTCCTGATCCGCACACTCACCATGACAGATAACTTGTGGCATCCCGGCCGGGGTGATCTGCCTGATCCAACGGGAGATGCACCTACTCCCGAATTTCCTACCCACCCAATGGAGTAAACCATGACATCTGTTCTTGCGCTCGATCCCGGATACGGGAACACCAAAGTCTGCCTGGACGGGCATGTTGCCTGCCTGCAATCTGCCATCGCCCGCCCCCAGGCGGTCGGCATGGCCGCCATCGGCATGAAGACCGCCTCCCAGGTGGACATCATCCGCCTCGGCGGACAGGAATTCGCCATTGGCCCCGGCACCTGGCATTGGGGCAGCCTGCTCTCCGGTCGGGATTACTCAGCGCTGGCCTCACTCGAACGGCGCGCCCTGGCTTTCGGCACGCTGGCCACGCTGCTCAAACCGGGCAGCTACGTGATGGATCACATGGTTGTGGGCCTCCCGGTCCCGCTGCTCAAAGATGAACTGCAGGCCAAGGCCGTCGTAGAAGGGTTGAAAGAGTACAAGGATGTTCACCAGTTCACCTTCAACGGCGAGGACTACGAATTGCTTATTCAGCGCTTGAAGGTGCTGGCCCAGCCGGTTGGGGCGTATGCGGACTGGCTGCTGGATAATGAGTTGCACCTGCGAAAGGGTGGACGCCAGGCAGAAGTAGGTGTGCTCGATCTGGGCATGAACACCCTCGATCTGTATGTCATCCAGGACGGGAAAGTGGAACCGCGCTTCGTAGGTGGCGATAAAGTCGGTGTGCGCAGCCTGCTCGAACTGCTGACAACCAACGGCCACGACCCGGAGGAACTGGACGCCGATCTGCGCTCCGGACGCCTGCGCGTCCCGCCGGCGCAGATGAAATCCTGGCTCGGCAAAGTCCTGAACACCGTCGATCGCTTCTGGCCCAACTTGACCCGCTTCGACGCGGTAATCCCGGACGGCGGCGGGGCGCTGGTGCTGGGTGACTTGCTGCGCCTGGCGTTGATCGCCAAGGGAGCAGCGATCTACTGGCCGGAAGATCCGGTGGCGGCCAACGTCAAGGGCCTGTGGAAGTGGGGGGCGTATGCCGCCTGAGGTCCGCCCGGGCGGCAGCCTGGTGGTAACCGTCCGGCTGACCCTGCATCCGGGCCGGGACGATGATCTGATCACCCTAGTGGAGATGGCTCCGCGTGGCCGGCTGGCCGCCATGGTGCGGGAGGCCATGCGCAGCGGGGTCTCGTCGAAAGCAACCACCTTCGAGGCCGAAACCGAGACGCAGCCGCTGGATATGTCCGGCCTGGGGATGGACGTTTGAAGCGTGTAACAACGGCCGGGGTTGTAACACGCCCCAGCCGGGACAGGAACCCTATATGATCCTTGAACTTCAAGACTTTGAAAAATACCTGCGCCAGCAGGAACGCGCCAATCTGACCGTGCGCGGCTACCTGGCCGACCTGGGACAGTTCGTTCTGTGGTTCGAGCAGACCAACGGGGAGAACTTCTCCCTGCCGGCTGTCACCCCCACCGACGTGCGCGAGTACCGCCAGCACCTGACGACCATCCAGCGCCGCAAACCGGCCACGGTGAACCGTCACCTGGCGGCGCTCTCGGCCCTGATGAGCTGGGCAAAGCGGACCGGTCAGATCGAGCAGGACTTCGACCGAAGATGTGCGCGGCGTGCCGCAGGTACAGCAGGGTCCGCGCTCACTGGATAAGAAAGAGCAGTACGCCCTGCAGCGTGCCATCGAGAAGGATCTCCAGTTGTCCCGCATCCGTTATCCCCGCCGCTGGCGTACCCACCGGCGCGATGCTTCCCTAGCCATCTTCCTGCTGCACACCGGCCTGCGCCTGAGTGAAGTTCTCTCCCTACGCCTGGACGATTTCCAGATTACCGAACGCAAAGGCCTGGTGACCGTCCGCCAGGGCAAGGGAGGCAAGTCCAGGTCAGTGCCGTTGAATACCGAAGCGCGCAAAGCCCTGCAGGCGTGGCTGGAGGTCCGCCCAGAAGGTAGCGGGACGTTTTTATGGATCGGGCTGGAGAACGAAACATCAGAGGCGCTGAGCGGCCGCTCGGTCCAGCGCACCCTTCTGCGGCTCGGGCAGTCAGCAGGCCTGGAGCGCCTGACCCCGCATGTGCTGCGTCACAGCTTCGCCAAGAACCTGGTCGATGCCAAGGTCGGGCTGGAAAAAGTAGCTGCGCTACTCGGTCACTCCAATCTGAATACCACCCGCATTTACGTGACCCCCAACCAGCGTGACCTGGAACAGGCGGTCGAACTCGTTTCACCGGATTGACAGCCCTTGTACGACGGGTTCCCCTTCTATAACTAGAACATATGCGCTAACATAGGCGCATCTTTTGCTTTCTGCATTGACAGAAGCAAAACCACCGTTACAGGCCATTCCGGCCTCCATGCACGTGAGCAGCATTTCCCCTGAAGCATGTTCAATCCATGCGCGGCGCGTGAGGGTGTACTGATTGCCCCACCCGACCAACCCTTCCCGGACCCTTCATCCTCCAGGTCCGAGGCGCAAGGGACAGACTGTACGCCAGCCCCACAGGATGGGAACGCGGGAACCACGGCTGGCGATGCAACTTCCCGCATGTGCGTCAGCCTTGGCTGACGACCGGCTTAACAGCAGAGCTTAATACTAACAGGGACAACTGCGGCCAAAACGCCGAAGGAGATATCATGTCCACTGCATCCCTGGCAAACCAGCTTGCCCATGTCCTGAACGCCCTGTTCTGGGACACGGAAGACATAGAAACCTACAAGGCGGAACATGGTGTCGTATCGGTCAAGCGCGACCTGCGCCCCGACGGCGACCCGACCCGTCCGCTGCCGGCCATCCTATCCCACCGGACGCGGGCCGGCTATTTCCAGACGGCTGAAACCTTCTTCACCCGCGCAAAGAAATTTACTGGCAAATGCCAGCTGGCCGATCTACTGGACCGGGAAACCGTGCGCCGGACACTGGATACCTATTACCGCGATCTTCAGCCCTCCACCCTGCGGACCGTGTTAGCGGCTATCGGCAAGGTGCACCAGGGCTGCGTGCAGGTGGGCTGGACTTATGCGCCGTCGCCGGTCACCGAGGAGCTGCGTGAGCACGTGAAGGCCTACCGTGACGATGGCGACGTGCGCCAGCCGCGCTTTGGCTACCTGCCGGAGGATGCGGAACGCATCCTGACCTACCTGAAGGAACACGGCTCGAAGTTCGCCCTGCCAGCCGAGATCGCCCTGCGCTGCGGACTGCGTATCTCCGAGATCGCCGGTTTGCAAGGAAAACAGGTGGACCTGACGAATGGAAAGCTACATGTCGTTGGCAAAGGGGGCAAGAAGCGGGATGTGGACCTGCCGGCCGGCCTGGCGGACCAGCTCAATTGTTCCAGGCAGTATCTCTTTGATCCCAGCCGGTCCTGGAAGCAAGCCTTCTACCAGGCCGTGCGGGATGCCGCCCGGGCGCTGGGGATCCAGGTCAGCGGGGTGCACCGGCTGCGAGCTAATTGTTTCCAGAATACGTATGACGAGTTGATCGCCGAAGGGAAAACCGACCAAGAAGCTCGCAAAAAGGTCGCCAGGAAGGGTGGACACCAAAGGGTGGAAGTCACTTACAGTTATATTCCGAAAAGTGAGTAATTGACATATCCAACTTAACCTATAAAAATACTTAGGCCTCTAGATATAGACTTCAAGAGGCTTAATCGAGTATATTAACAAGGATATCAACAAACGGACCCTTATGAAAATGCCAAGGTCGCAAACCACCAAAATTATCACCAAATACCCTTCAAAAGGGTTTACATCCGATTATTATCTATGGCATGGTGATGTAGCAGGTTTACTCACCGTGTTACCGTCTAATTTCCAATTTGATTTGGTTGTTACATCTCCCCCATATAATCTCGGAAAAGTGTATGAGACTAAAAAAGATCTCGAGACGTACGTTGAATGGCAAAAAGAAATCATCAAGAAGATAGTGCCACACCTCAAGGAGACAGGTAGTATCTGTTGGCAAGTGGGGAACTACATTGAAAATGGTTCCATTTGGCCCCTAGACTTGGAGTTGGCTCACGTTTTCCGCGAACAGAACCTTCAACTGAGAAATAGAATTATTTGGCATTTTGGCCATGGATTACACACTCAACGGAGATTTCAGCGGCCGATATGAAGTGGTTCTTTGGTTTACAAAAAGTGATAACTATATCTTCAATCTTGACCCTGTAAGAATACCATCAAAGTATCCTGGTAAAAAGCATTTCAAGGGTCCTAAAGCAGGTCAATATTCTGGGAATCCAAAAGGAAAAAATCCTGAGGATGTATGGGAAATTCCGAATGTTAAAAGTAATCACGTTGAGAAAACAATACATCCTTGTCAATTTCCGGTTGGCCTTATCGAACGGCTAATACTTAGCTTAACCAACCCTGGAGATTTAGTCTTTGATCCATTCGCAGGGGTTGCTTCAGCAGGGGTAGCAGCAGCAATTCACAATCGTCGATTTTTAGGTTGTGATATATCCCAAGAGTATTTAGATATCGGAAAGGAAAGGATTGATGACGCAAGACAAGGAAAGGCAAAATATCGCCCACATGATCAGCCTATTTACGATCATACAAAGTCAAAGTTGTCTATCGTCCCGGAAGAATTCAATCAATCTAATGGGGGGGGTGAAGTATGAGGTACCAGATATATTATCATTTAGTACCAAACAAGAAAGATGATAAATTTACTGAAGTGCTACGCGTCATCGAATTGGCAGATGAAAAAATATGCACGGAGTCTTCGAAAAAATTTCGCCAAAAAGTATTAGAGGATCTACGTGCAAAGGGATGGTCATCGAAAGTAAACCTCAGCACAACCTCAAAAATTAGTGTAACAGCCATGAAATCAGATACAGCGCTTAGCTTTCAGACAGGTAACATGGGACGTTTTTATGCTGACTTACTGAAGCTGCAGTATCTCTATACAAACAAGAAAATTGTTCAAGCATTCTACATAATCCCAATGAAACATGTAGCAAAGAAAATGGGAAGCAATCTTGCTAATTATGAGCGGTTAGTAGAAGAAATAAGCCTATTTGAAAAAATAATAACCGTCCCTGTTTTTATCATCGGTCTAAGCTAGGAGGAACTATGCCTCAATTTGCAAATATTCCCTTGGGCTGGAGTTTACCCAAACGGAAAAAGCATCTGGATGATCTTGTAGCTACCAAAGGTAGTGCAAGTAAATACAGTTACAAACTTAAATTCCAAGGACGCCAAGAACCCTACCCAGTTTATGTCGTACCACTTGATTTACCTAAATATCGCCTTGAGAACGGAAGAACTCAAGCAGCACAAGAGGAATATCTCGCCCGTAATACCAATCTGCGAGAAGATTTTTTCCGTGCGGATAGAGAATTCTGATCAGGCGCAGTTAGTTCAACACCAACTGCTCTATGAAATGCTCACGAAAAATAATCTCCTCTCGTATTTCAAAGATACTGGCAATAAACAAACAGAACCTCTAATATTGAGTAATGAGGGATATGTTGTTAATGGAAATAGACGCCTGTGTGCAATGCGGACTTTGTATTATGAGGATCAAGAAAAATATAGTCACTTTGCGAATATAGATATTTTGATATTGCCCGTTTGTACGCCAAAAGATATCGATGAACTGGAAGCATATCTTCAGATACAGGAAGATATAAAGGCAGACTACAGTTGGATCGCTGAGGCCTGCATGTTGAGGGCACGCCGCGAGCAACATGGATATGATGATGCGGCCTTATCTAGAATATACGATAAACCAGAGAAAGAAATTAGAGCCATCTTTCAGAGATTAAGCTTGGTGGATGAGTATCTCAAAGCTATTGGCAAAGAAAAACAATACGATCTAGTTGAAGATAAAGATTATGCTTTTAAACAACTCCAAAAGGGGCGGCAACAAATTAAAGATGATGATACCAAAGAATTATTTACCCAGCTCTCGTTTGCCCTAATAGATCACTCTTCAGATGTTACAGGCAGACTTTATGAAAGAATTCCGTCGTTGAAAGATAGCCTTACCGAAATTGCAAAAAGGTTGCCGGATGAGATCAAGATAAAAGATGCCAAATCTTCAAGCTCAAAACAATATGATGTATTAGGGCCAGCAACCGTAAAACTTTCCCCCATTACTAGGGCAGTAACTGAGCTTCAGAATAAAACAAAGGTTGTCGATCTTGTTGTTGATGTTATAGATGGTCAGAAAGAAAAAACGCGGCAACAAAATAAAGCGAATTCGGTTTTGAAAGAAGTTAGTGAAGCTAATACGCACTTAAAAAATGCGTTGAATTACATTGTCGAATCCAGCATTGTTAAAGGTAGGAGTTGCAGAACAGATATCAGAAATTGAAATTTCGCTCAAGGCTTTACTAGAATGGCTATCTAGAAAATGATTGAAGTACATTACAGTCGAGATTTCCATGCTATTCGGGTTACATCAACGAGCCATAATGAGTTATGGCCGTCCATCAGCCGTGTGTTTAGTGAAAATGCGCAAGACGTCCAACAATTATCGGCTTATAGCCTTCAATTACCTGTCTGGGAATTCTTAGCCTGTAGAAATTCGTTTCGATACAATCTTGAAAAATACAATTTGGAACTTAGTGTAGATGATGAAGTAAAACAAATATTGGCTAAGGCGAATGAAAATGAAATTCGCTATCATGACGCTTTATTAGCACAGCCAATCAGTAAAAAAGAATTGGAAGATAAGTTGAAGGCAAGGGGATTCGTCCGAAAAATTAACAGATGAGCAAACGCGAAATGTACGGAAACTAGTATCGTTACCGTCGGGGGCAACATTTTCTGTCCCTGGCGCAGGAAAAACGACCGAAGCGTTAGCACTCTTTACTTTCAAGCGAGAGAAAGCGGAAAAATTATTGGTTGTTTGTCCGAAAAATGCCTTTGCTGCTTGGGAAGAACAGGCCTCATTATGTTTGGGTTCCATATTCAATGTTGTACGATTAATTGGGGGAGAAAAGCCCATTACGAAGTTGCTCTCTGATGATCCTGATATTATGCTGGTAACATACCAACAATTGCCAATTGTAAAAAGCGTACTTGCAGATTTCATATTGTCCCATCCAACATTCATGTTTCTTGATGAAAGCCATCGAATTAAGCGGGGTTCAGAGGGCCAATGGGCAAATGCTGTATTGGGCATATCCCACTTGCCTACTCTAAAACTAATAATGTCTGGAACCCCCTTACCGAATTCTCTGAGCGATCTTATTCCACAAGTTTCATTCATTTTCCCCGAAGTTAGCGTAAATACGGCCAATGTAGCAGAAATAATAAAGCCTATTTTTGTAAGGACTACTAAAAAGGAATTGAAGCTCCCAGAAGTCCGCCGGAAATTTACGCCTATTCCTCTAGGATTGAAGCAAAAAGAGTTTTATGAGTTATTGCGCTCTGAGGAGGCAAGACAGTTAGCGAGAATTAGTTACAAAGACCGGAGTGCTCTGAGGACTATTGGCAAGAGCGTAATTCGATTATTACAACTCGTCTCCAATCCTGCATTGTTAGCGAAAGAACAAGTGGCGTTCTCCGATGAATTATTTGATGTTTTTAGCGAGGGCGATGGTCCCAAAATTGAGTATGCATGTCGCAGAGCTGAGAACTAGCAGCCAAGGGACAAAAAATAATAATATGGTCCAACTTCATCGAAAACGTAGAGACTATTTCGTCCCGGCTAAGAGATCTAGGCGCCGATTATATCCACGGAGGAGTAGAGGCAGGAAGTGAAAGAGGAAGAAGATACCAGGGAATGGAAAATAAAGAAGTTTCATCAGGATGAAAAATCTTTCGTCTTGGTAGCAAATCCTGCGGCGTGTGGAGAAGGCATAAGTCTGCATACAGTATGTCATTATGCACTTTATATTGACCGAAACTACAATGCAGCGCAATATTTACAGTCAGAAGATCGCATACACAGATTAGGATTATCGCCTGACATAATAACTACTGTCGAGATACTTTTTTCTCCAGACACTGTTGATGAGTTTGTTAGACGCCGACTTGTTTCGAAAGTAACTCAAATGGCAAAGGTTCTAGATGATAACTGCTGAACATAGAACCTTTCGAACCAGATTTGGATAGTGATGGAATTACGGCTGACGATGCTGAGGATTTTATAAATCACCTGAAGCGATAGCATTATGTACTTTTCTGTTGGAATTCTTTACTCAGCACATGAATTTTTACGGTTTCTACAAAAGACCACAGGTATAAAGAATAATTTTCCTGAGGTATTCCAGACATTTAACAATATCGCATCACCATCTGCTATTCTTGAGGTTTGTCAAAGATGTGAATGGATAAGAATGAATTTAAGCGGGAATTTAGAAGTAACCGAAAAAGGGATGGCAATAATTGAACCATCCCCAAGTGAAAAAATGCTCCGTATACAGATATTCGATTTAGTAGAAGCTTACCGACCTAATTGGATTCCTCTGCTGAGCCGAGGGCGAAGTGAAGCTCTAAAATACTTGCCCGCTGATGTTGTTCAATGTTTCCGTGAAGCCGACCTAATATCGTCCTACTCCGATGACGTGATCATTTGGTGGGACAAGATATCAAAAATATCCAGGAAACTAGGAAAGGACGAAAAACTCGAGCTTGGGCGAAAAGGCGAAAAGCTATCCATTGAACATGAGCGTAAGAGAACCGAGAGGGAGCCAACATGGCAAGGTTTTGAATCAAACCTTTCAGGGTTTGATATTCTTTCAATTCAAAGTAAAACTGACATTAACACTTTAATGATCGAGGTGAAAAGTTCTAATCTTGGATGGAGTAATGCTACTTTTCATATTTCAAAAAATGAGTGGAACGTAGCACAAACATCTATAAATTATTGTTTCCATTTGTGGTTATTGTTACCGCGTCCAAAATTGTTTATTGTAAAAAAGTCAAAGGTAGCCAAGCATATACCATCTAATCAAGGTTTGGGGCGATGGTCTGATGTCGAGGTGCCTTTCTCTGCTGTGACTGACGAAGACAAATGGGACGCCTTGCTTTACTAGACTTTATTATTTATTGTGCGCCACCATTTTTTACCCCAAAATCCATAAATCCCATATTTTTGTTATAAATTGAGCATAAATTATACGCACAAGGGTATTTGTACGACGCAGGAACCAAGCACAACTCAGGGCCATGATCGACCGGTATTAATTACTCTCCAACCAGGTGCAACAATTCAAGGGCTTGGAAAAAATAAAAAAATGCCTCTGGGCTGGTTTTCTTGACCTTGTTGAGCTTGTTGTAATCAGGATTTGAAACCATCCAAGTGGATATATCCTGCCCTGTGCGTAATCCGGTCCATGTCGACCAGTGAATCCGGAGCAAGCCGTCCACCGATTCCGGAGCATGCCGACCACTGATTCCGGAGCATGCCGTCCACTTTTTAGGGATGAGCGGAATCGGTGGACAGCATGGAGCGGGATTTTCGATGGGGAGTGGCGCTGGATAATCTTCTTGAAGTGTGGCAAGCTATCCCTGGAATAATTCCAGGAGGTAGTGATGTCACAGGAAAGGTTGTCCATGCGAAAGATCAGCGAAGCACTACGTTTGAAATGGGAGTGTGGTTTATCGAACCGGTCGATTGCGCGCAGTTGCCAAATCTCCACAGCACAGTCAGCGAATATTTGAAGCGTGCCGAGGTTGTGGGGTTGAAATGGCCATTGCCGGATGGGCTGGACGAGGACATGCTGTACAGGCTGTTGTTTCCGGAGAAGGTTGCCGACAAACCGGCAGCTCAGGTTCTGCCCGATTGGGAGATAGTTCACCGGGAACTGAAGAAGCGGAGTGTGACTTTGCGGCTGTTGTGGACGGAGTACCGGGAAGTTCATCCGGGAGGATACGGGTATAGCCAGTATTGTGATCTGTACCGGCGCTATGCCCAGAAGCTCGATCCGCCTATGCGGCAGAACCACAAAGCCGGTGAAAAGTTATTTGTGGACTATGCCGGAGATACCGTTCCGATCACCGACCCAGAGACCAGGGAAGTACATCAAGCGCAGATTTTCGTGGCAAGCATGGGCGCCAGCAGCTATACCTATGCCGAGGCACAGCCCAGCCAGGAGATGCCGCATTGGATTGGCGGACATGTGCGCGCTTTTGTGTTTTTTGGGGGTGTAACCCAAATTATCGTCCCAGACAACCTGGCTCAGGGGGTGAAACATGCCTGCCGGTACGAACCGGACCTGAACCCAACCTATCTTGAGATGGCCCAGCACTACGGGGTGGCAGTCATCCCGGCCAGAGTGCGCCGCCCACGCGACAAGGCAGTGGTCGAGGTGGGCGTGCAAGTGGTGGAGCGCTGGATATTGGCTCGTCTGCGTAACCGGACTTTTTTAGCCTGGCCGAACTGAACTGCGCCATGGTCGAACTGCTGAAAGAACTGAACGACCGTCCGATGAAGCATCTGGGAAAATCCCGCAAAGAGCTTTTCGAAGAACTGGATCGGCCTGCCCTGCGTCCGCTTCCGCCCGCTCCTTATGCATATGCCACCTGGAAGACTGCCCGGGTGAACATCGACTACCACGTTGATTTCGAGAAGCATTTTTACTCGGTCCCGTATGGGTTGATCCACCAGGAAGTGCGTATCCGTGCCACGGAACACATGATCGGATCTTCCACAAAAGCCAGCGCGAGGCGGTGGCCATCCATCCCCGCAGCCAAGTCATTGGCCATTACTCCACCCAGGCCGCCCATATGCCGATCAGCCACCAGAAAGCTGGGGAGTGGACCCCCGAGCGCCTGCAACACTGGGCAGAAGAGATCGGGCCGCACACCGGCCAGCTGATCCAGGCGATCCTGTCTTCCCGACGTCACCCTGAACAGGCTTTTCGATCCTGTCTGGGCATCCTGCGCCCTCCAACAGTATTCCAGTTCCCAGATGGAGACCGCCTGCCAGATGGCACGCACAGATAAAGAACTGAATTACCGCGCCTGAAAGCCACTCTGGATCACCTGCCCGCGGTTCCCCCATCCGAAACCCCTGCGTTTCCCACCCACGAGAATATCCGTGGCAATTCATATTATCAGTGAGGATATCCATGCTTACCCAACCCCTGCTCGACAAACTCATCCAGCTCCGCTTGCCAGCTTTCCACAATGGCCTGCAAGAGCAACTCGCCAACCCTAAATACGCTGAGCTCTCTTTCGAAGAACGTCTGGCGCTCCTGGTGGACCTGGAATGTACACGCCGTCATGACCAGCGCATCCAGAGATCCATCAGCTGGCAGCCCTTCCTCAATCCGCCACCCTGGAAGGCCTGGATCTGTCTGCCTCGCGCGGCCTGGAACGCCGCTTTGTGCTGAACTGGCACAGAGCAACTGGATCGACCAGCATCTCAACACCCTGGTGCTGGGTCCCACTGGTTCAGGAAAATCGTTCCTCGCTTGTACACTTGGTCTCTCTGCTTGTCGCACAGATCATTCCGTCCGCTACTTCCGTACTTCCCGCCTGCTGGTCCAACTGGCCCATTCTCACCAAGATGGCTCTTTCCCACCCTGCTCACCAGCCTCGCCAAGATCGACCTGCTTATCCTCGATGATTGGATGCGCGATCCTATCTCCACTTCCAACACCCGCGACCTGCTCGAGTCCTCGACGATCGCTTTGGACGTCGCTCTACTCTCGTCGCTTCCCAGGTGCCTGTTAATGAGTGGTTTCAAAGATTCCCGGACCCCACTCATGCAGACGCACTTCTGGATCGTATTATCCATAATGCCTACCGGCTTAATTTAACCGGGGGTTCTCAACGCATCCGTTCCCCATTCCCGTACCGGCTACCTAAACTGGAATTTTCTAACCGTCGTCGATCCACTCTTTTTTTCAAAAGAAAAACCCATGAAAGGTGCATTCCATGACCCCATGCCGTCCAGTTGATTTATAATTCTCTCACCAGCGCTGCTCCCTTCCGTCACTGGACGGCATGACAGGATTTGGTGGACGAATTCACCGGAATGCGCCCCCTGCATCAAATCGCTTGATGCGCCTTTCTTGCGTCAAGAGCAGGGCAGCCAGGGATGCCGTTTTTGCCGCGCACAGAATCGCAGTATCGATTGAGAAACGTCCAGAATAGATAAAGGCTGCCAGCTTCTTGAACCCTTCCGACAACTCGGCATATTCATCGCTGGCGGTTGAGCCGCGCATCCCGATCATGCAAGCGGTATCGAACGCGTCCCGCAGAACATCGACCGGCTTGAGCTTGCGTAGACCCCGGTAGGCCAATTGGGTGGTTGCCACATTCTCGAAAGCCTGGCCAACCTGGTGCAAGTCAGTGGACGCATCGTACAGGATCGCAATATCGAACAATTGCTTGGCTATTTCTAGTTCTTTGTCTGCATCATACAGGATCCGGTTGGATGCGGTGCGAAGGCAGTCAGCTTGTCACCCAACAATCCCTCCACAGTCGGACTGGTTACTTTTGTAGCTTTCCCTTCCGTGGACAGAAGCGGTGATTCCAGCTTAACTTCTCGAAGTCGAGGATAGGGGTTCTCTTCAAACCAGATGTCCAGCAGGATATGGCTCTCTTTTTCCTCGATTACCGAGTTAAAGAAGAACTTGTAATGTTGTTTGGGCAATTCGCCGGCACGCCGGTTTTCCTCATAACGATGAAATGCGCCTTTTTCCACTACTGCCTGAAAATAATCACTTGGGTTGAATCTATCGGCAACAAGGATATCGATGTCGATCGAGAAGCGTTGAGGTGTTCCTAGCAACAGAAGCAAGGATGTCCCGCCCTTGAAAATGAAATCCAAGCCGCTTAACTTGAGCTCCTCGACCAGCGTCAATGCCATGATCATCTTTTCGATCAGGATTGGGTCTTTTCCGCGGGAATCTTCCCGGATCCCCATGACCCATCCAGGCGTGCGGGATTGGGCGGATATCATTCAACGTCCTCCGAAAAATATGATAATGCAATTTGGGTATGCTCCCTTATAAATTGGAACAATTTCTCACTCACCATTCGCCGGCCTGCATAGCGTGAAAGCGTTCTCTCATTGATCCAATAAGTAGAAAAGGCATTCTCAAAGATGCGCGCCAATTCCTCGCCCTGGAAATAATAATATTTATCTCCATCTACAAAGATGTCTACCAGAATTTTTTCCAGCTTGGGGAATGGTATTCCGTGGATGGTCTTCCTGGGCGATTGGGTAACCAAACGCGAAAAAAGGATACTATCCGGCTGAGGTAATACATATCTTTCCATGGTCACCCTGGCAGGCTCTAGGAACGTTTTGCCAGGGTATTCCTGGCTGAGGAGGTTGAATGCGGATTCGGCGACATCCTTCTCTGTTTCCAGAATGAAAAAGTTCTGGCCAGGTTGATGGATCATAAACTCATGCAGTACCCTTGTTTCCCAAACCAGGTATTGAATATAAGGGAACGCTTTCTGGACCCTTTCATTCAGGTTCCTAAGTTAGCGACCAGCTGGGGGAGAAGCGCTTTTTCTTCGTGTTTGGTTGTGAACCATTATCATGGAAAGCAAAGATCCCAGCTCCAATGGGGATGATGATTTGTTGCTTCTCCAACCCATATAAGAATCTTCGAAAGGCCTGTTCCGTTACTGACTGAGAATGATGCATGTAAAAATTTCTCAGGTCAGATTTTTGGACAGACCTGGACCGGGAAAGGTGTTTCGTAGTTCCAGCTCGTCTACCTTGGCTTCGCTCTTTCTCATGTCGGCATTCCTGACTTTTCGTAAATCGTCAGTATATTCAGTTTACTGACGATTTACGAAATCATCCGTAGTATACCAGAAAAGTACCGAAAAAGGCGGTGTGATCGATATATTGCATTTGTAATGGGATGAATTTCCACCACTTGTGCTAGGATACGGGTGAAGCGGTATCGTGAAGCTTGGTGATCCCGGACACTCGGAGAGTGTACCTAGCCGCCGCTGAAATGCGGCAGGACAGATTGAAATCAGGACCCAGGGTGAGCCGCTTTTGTGTTTTCCGGTGGGGGTCATTCACATACTCCATGTGTCGCACAATATTAGAACATTTGTTATAATTATGGCATGCTCAATAAAGTCTTGGTAGAACATTTGAAATATCCTTTCATATCCCCTGGACATGGTGGATGCTGCCCTGACTCTCATTTTCCGCGTACAGCTTTGATACCAGACATAAACGCTCCGAAGAACTTCCAGGAAAATTGATCATCTACCAGGTGATCGATGAGCGCCAGAAACGCTGCTTGGGAGAATGCGGAGAAATCCGAGTTCAGTTTTTATCATCCTTGCAGGTCCGCCTCTCAATGGAAGTCTACCCCTGCACCGAGGACGATATATTTCGTTTCTATGATCCATCCAGTAGGACCTCGGCGCGTTTGGCTCGCTCTATGGGCGATAGCGATATTCGGCCGATGCGCAAGGCATTCCTGAACGACCTATGCGGCCGGTTGATCAGGGGATCTGGATGCATGCGGGACGATCCAACCTGAAGTCAAGCATGTTTCCACCGACCAGGCCGGCAAGCCGGCTCTGGCGCTTGAAGAGGCCACCTTGCGGATCAGCCTGGCGATGCTTGAAAAGCATCTCAAATCGCAGGACCCCGGCATGACACGTGGTGAAGTGGTGGTGCTTGCCAGGGAAAGACTGATATTCTGACCACAATCAACAACATCAAGGATGGGATACGGCGGCTGAAGGATGCAGAGTGGAAGAATGACGAATCTCTTCTGACCGCGGCGCAGGATCAGTTTCAGGCCTGGCTGACCAGATTATCATCCTGACCCTCGCCAGTTCTTTTTTTTATTGATATACTTATTGTGTCAGACAATATCACAAGACAGACACCCCGCTGCTAACGACTTCTTGGGATAGAAAAGAAAAATGCCTTTTTCCCGCCAAATCTTCCGGCTACGATGGGGCCAGAATTCTTTCTGGAGGGTATGTCGATGGTCTTTCGCATCCTGATCACCCTGTCCGAAGTAGAGGCTACTGGCCTGGCGCAGCTGTCCACCCGCGACGTGCGCTCGCCGCGCGACCAGATCCGCTTCCTGATCCGGCGTGAGCTGGTCCAGTCTGGTTTCATCGATCCATCGCTTGGAACCGGTTCGGCCCGCGACATCACTCCCCCCACACCCTAATCCCCGGAGGTCAAACATGTCAGAAAAAGAAGCAGGCGTCCCGGCTAGGACGCCCACATCCGAAGGCTCAGAGAGCCAAACTGCTGAAGAAAATTATAGCACAAACCCGCAGACCATGCAGGCGAATTACCAGGCCTTTGTGGAGTCTTTACCAGCAGAGGATCGCCCAATGATCCAGAAATCCATCCAGAAAGCTTTGCGCGAGCGGCTCCAATCCAGCCCGGACCTGGCTGCCCTGGTCTTGCCGGTAGCAGTCCAACCAGCGCATGTCATTCTTCAGACAAATTTCCCACCCCCGCTCACTATTGTTGAAAACTTGTTGCCGATCGGGCTTGGTATTCTGAGCGGACGCCCCAAGATCGGTAAATCCTGGCTGGCTCTACAACTTGCGCACTCCATGGCTACTGGAGACTTTTTCTGGCACAGAATGTCACCCCTTCGCCATCCCTGTATATTGCCCTCGAAGATTCAGCCCGCCGGCTGAAAAATCGCATGCTGGCGCAGGCCTGGCCTGCGAGCGGAAAAATGGTGGACTTCCTGTTCGGAAGCGAGTTCCGGGAACAGGTTGGATTGCTCGATCGCGGTGGACTTGAAATCTTCAAGCGCCTGCTGCTGACACACAGCTACCGTCTGGTCATTGTGGATACTTTGAGCCGAGCCCTGGGTGCTGACCAGCGCGATGAAGGCGAGGTCACCTGGGCACTTGGTCCGCTGCAGGAGTTTGCAATCCAGCGGGAGATCTGTATCTTGCTCGTTGACCACCACCGCAAGCCCTCCGGCCTGTCCCCATCTCCGGTGGACGACATCCTTGGCTCGACTGCCAAAGCCGGTGTCCCGGATGTGATCTGGGGCATCTATCGTGAGCAGGGCAAGCAGGTCGCTACGTTGGAAATCATTGGACGTGAACTGGAACAACAGTCCCTGCCGGTGGTCTTCAACAACACAACCTTCCAGTGGGAAGTCAGCAACCAACTCCCCTTTCGCAAAACTCAACTGCTTGAAGTGTTGGTTGATATCGGGCCAGCCAGCGTCTCCCAGATCGCCAGCGCAATTGGGCAGCCTGCTTCGCATACATCAGCTCGCCTGGCTGAGCTTTTCAACGAAAAGAAGGTGGTGCGCACAAAACAAGGAAAAACCGTGCTCTATGCCCTGCCCGCGGTAGATGATAGTTACACGGTTACAACAGTTACATCCAGTTCGCAAGCCCAAATTCTGGTGTAACCATTGTAAACGTGTAAACGAGGCCTTTATGTTGAACCAAGATTTGATCCTGCAAGCAAAAAACGTTGACCTGCTCCAGATCGCTGGGAGCTATACCCGCCTGAAGCAGATCGCCAGTTCGGGCGGAGGCGAATGGGCTGGCCCGTGTCCGATCCCCGGCTGCCGCTGCGACCGGGACGGCTTCCGTGTCCAGCCGCAGCAAAAACGCTGGCTGTGCCGTAACTGCACGGACGGCAAATGGCAGGATACCATCGCTCTGGTCATGCGCCTCGAGAGCATTCCATTTGGGGAAGCGATCCAGCGTCTGGCCGGTGGTCTCCCTGCGACTGCTCGCGTTCAAACCTATCCATCCATCGAAATGTCCAGCCTCCCGCCGGCGGCTGCCTGGGAGAAACGGGCAAAGGAGGTCATTCTGCGGGCACAGGAACTGCTCTGGAGCCCGGCCGGCGCGCAGTCGATCGTCTGGGATAGTTCGGGCTCACAGACCGGCGCAGTGCAATCGATCCGCTTATCTCCCCTGGACTGGCTCAGGGCACGCGGCCTGAAGGACCAGACGATTCAGAAATTCCAACTTGGCTTTATCCCGCGATGCCCGGGATGCATCAATCAATTGGGGATTGACCGGCAAACTGCTCTACCTTTCCCAGGGGATCACCCTGCCCGGCATGGTCGGAGAGACCTGTTGGTATCTCAAGGTGCGCCGGCCGCGAGGCAAGCCAAAGTATCTGCACGTGCGCGGCTCACGCCCGGCGCTGTTCACTGCCAACGAGCTATCTACCCGCACCTCGATCGTCTTCTGTGAGGGCGAGTTCGACGCTTTGCTGCTGGGACAGGAGGCTGGCGATCTGGCCGGGATCGCCACCCTGGGCAGCGCCTCCCAGCATCTCGACGTGACGACCTGGGACTGGTATCTGCTGGGTGCCCGCCGTTTCCTGGTTGCGTACGATATGGATGGCAAATCCGAGGCCGGTGCCAATGGTCTGCTGACCTTGCGTCATGCTCTGCGGGCGAAGGTGCCCCAAATCCATCCCCAGGACAAGGACCTGACTGACTTCCACAAGAGCGGCGGGGATCTGCATCACTGGCTGACCTTCTGGCTCTCGAATCAGGTAGGTGCCGCATGACCGGCCCCAAAGCTTACCGCCTCGAGGAGATCGGTGGAGATGCATTCTCGTCACTGGATGGGGCACGCCAGGCGGCCACCGATCCACTCGCCGATGTGCTTACGGCCACCATCCGTCAGATGCTTCAGGATGGCCGCCTTGTTGTTCAGAATGGCCGGATCGTGCCGGCTCGCCATACCAGGTGAAAATACTGAATACCATGTCCGATTACATGCCTCCGCCCCCTGAGCTTCCCCCTGGCGCCACGGTCTGGGTGTATTTGCGCGATTCAGGCGGATCGGCTCAAGAGCTGAGCGTTAAGCGGCAGCAAGATGAGGCGGAGCGTTTCGCCGCTCAATACGGGCTAATCATCCGACACATTTTTGCTGACATTGCCCGGACGGGTACGACCACCGTGGGGCGGGATGCCTTCAATGACATGATTGACATGGTGGAGGATGTCGAACTCCGGCCAGATGGATTATTGTTATGGAATTTTGCCCGTTTTGCCCGCGAACTGGATGACGCTTCTTACTATAAAGGATTTCATCCGCCGGAATCAGATCGTTATTCACTCCATGACAGATCATGTTGCTCCGGGAGAATTCGGGCGTGTCCACGAGGCGTTGATCGATTATACAAATCAGAACAAGAGTGACCAAACCTCGCGGGATGTCAAGCGCGCCCTGCGAGCCATGGTCCGGCAGGGATTTTCTTGTGGCGGCTTTCCCCCGCGGGATACAAAGCTGAGCCAGTAGTGATAGGTGTCAAACGCGACAACTCTCCCCGTAAGGTCAGCCGCTGGGTGTCGGATCCGGACCTATGGGAAGCAGGCAAAATGGCATGGAAGATGCGCACCGAGGGGAAGTCGTACCACGAGATTCAGGAGGCCACTGGCAACCGTTTATACAGATCAAAGGGAAGTTGGGTTTCGTTCTTCCAGAATAAAACCTATCTTGGGATAGGCAAGTGTGGGAAAGAAGAGTTTCCCGATCACCATCCGGCCATGGTGGATCGGGAAACCTGGGACAAGGTTCAGGAAATCCAGCAGGCGCATCCCCGGCGGGGAAGATCGGGTGGGAAATACCATCCCCGTCGGCAAGTTTCCGTGGCCATGCTAACAGGCTTGGTGGTCTGCATCCAATGCGGTTCAGCCATGGTGTCCAAGAAATATACCCACAGCGGCACCTGGCGCTGCTACATCTGCAACAAGAAATACTTGCAAGGCTACAATGCCTGCGAAGGCCGGCAGGTAAATGCCCGCCATGCCGAAGTGGTGGTATTGGATACTCTGTTGAACCGCATCCTGACCCCGACTTATTTCAATCAATTGCTGGCGCAGGTACAACTCGGCTGGAAAACGATGCCGAATTTGACAACCGGATCGCGCTTCTCCGCAAGACACTGGCTGACACCGACCGCGCCATCCAGAACCTGCTGGATATGGTTGAGAATTATGGGGCACAGTCAGCTGTAGACCGCCTGCGGCAGCGGGAAGCCGAAAAGGCAATCATAACCACCCAACTCCAAGGTCTGGAAGAGTCAACTGCGCGCCCGGCATCTCCAACTCTCCCCGGAAGCGCTCGAGGAAATATTCAATGCCTTGCGCAAGCAGATGGCCGATATGCTCGGCCGGCAAGACATCCAGGCCGCCCGGGTATTGATCGAGCGCTTTATCTTCCAAATCGAACTTGGCTACGATCAGGTGCGTGTACGGTATCGCTACCCACTTGAAGCCAGTTTGGGCGGGAAAAAAGGACAAACAAAAGAGGCTCTGGAGGCCGAACCGATTGAGCGATCGTTACATGACATGGATCGTAAAAGTATACAATCCATTTACAAGCTCGCCCCCCATTTAGCAGAGAAGCAGCTTCCGCCCAGGCTGCCGCGGCCTGTCAATCCGCGAGACTTGGAGATTTTCCATCTACATACAGTTGAGAAAAAAACCATCCGGGAATTATCGGAACGATATAAACTTTCAGAAATAAGGGTTTGGAATATTTGCACTACTGTAAGAAAACGAGAGCATTTGCCTCTCGAACGTTGAAATGATAACCAGCAGTTTCCATTCCCTTAGGGGCACTGTATATAGGGATACTACTACCATGCAATAATCTCTGGGTATTCCAGGGATTTTTGCGTTTTAAGGGGAACGTGCTTTTTGTAAATACTCAACTTTCCAAGGAAGAGATTATGATGCATAGTGATTCCGTATCCAAAGGAAGGAGGCCCAATGGATAAGTTCCTAAAATCTGACAATACCTCTCTTGAAAATGTGAGCCGGGCTTCTAGAACTTGAATTGGTCACAATTTAATCTTATTATTTATGGAACTCGGCACGCCGTGCGATAGCATGCAAAGTGCCTGAGAAAACGAGTTGATGGATGGGATAGAGTCCATACCAGTAAGCCAGGCCTGCCAAACCATGCGGCTGGAAGAAGGCTGTCTGGATAACTAGTGTGCCTCCGGCGGTGCGCGGCTGGACTTCAAACTGCAACCAGGCTGGGCCGGGGATTTCATCTCAGAGCGCAGGCGAACAAGGCGACCCAATTCCACGGCTTCCACAATCCAAAAGTCCAGAATATCACCCGGGTGCAAGTCACCCGGACCGCGCTGCCCTGCCGCATCCCCACCCCCCCGACCAATTGATCCAACAGAGCGCGCAAACGCCAGAGCCAGTTGGCATAGTACCAGCCGCGCTTGCCGCCAATGGCCGCAAAAACAGCGAACACTTCCTTGGGCGTGGCGATTGAAGTAAGGCGGCGCTGTTCGACAATCATCCCTTCGGTGACTTTCAAGGTCACTCCTGGCTCAAGCCCCGCTGGTGTTCCAGCCCAGTAAAGCGCATTCACTTCCGACTCGTGTGGATCAAGTGCTGTTTGCACTGCCATATAAAAGGGAATGAGATCATATTCAAATCTCCTGTGCGCTTCGGTCATTTACAATCACTTCACTGCGCAGGCCTTCGATAAGAGGATGTGAGTATGAAGCCGGGATAGGGGTTACCAGGTCCACCCAATAGGAGCTCAGCCGTGGGGTGAGCACCGGCACCGGTATAAGGAAGCGCTTGAGGTGGCGCGCAGCTGCATATTGCCGCATCATATCACCATAGATCATCACATCCGGTCCCCCAATTTCAAACGTGCGCCCGATGGAAAGTGGTTCTGTAAGACAGCGGGTGAGATAATCAAGAACGTTTTCGATCGCGATCGGCTGACAGCAGGTTGTCACCCAACGCGGGGTGATCATGACTGGTAATCACTCTGTGAGATAGCGGATCATCTCAAATGACATACTTCCCGATCCGATGATGACACCGGCACGAAACTCGGTCACAGGGACACCCAAGGCGCGAATATATCGCCCACATGCTGCCGAGAAGCCAGGTGGAAGAACAGCTCGTATCACTCACACCCAACCCCCGCCGAGGTAAATATTACGTTCCACACCTCCTTTAAAAGCCGCCCTGCCGAAAGTTCCCTGAAGCAATGCCATCAGATCTTCAAACCCACGAGCACCTCCGCCATGGAGTGAACCAGGTAATAAGCCGCCTCGATGCCCTGCAATAACGGGAGCAGCTGGCATAATCCAGCACATCTCCCTGTCGGATAGCAACATTCTCCCAACTTAGTTCTGTCAGTCGATTGGGGCTACGAGCAAGGCAAACCACGTGATGCCCTGCAGCGATCAGCCGTAAAATGAGCTGTCCCCCGATGTCCCAGTTCCGCCTGTCACCATGATATTCATTTCAGACTATAGCTAGTCCTCTCGAAAGTGAAGATACTTTTACGGATTCGCCTGGACCGTTGAAGTTTCTTTATTCAAGGACTTTTCCATGCGTGTGTTCTCTCAGCCAGCCTTTCCTTACCATGAAACTGACAAGACTGATCTGAGAGTACTTCGAACCGTCCCCCCGGTCATATCCACGACAGTGACAAGCAAAAGGCAGCTTGTACCAGTTCCAAGATTAGTTAAGTTAGTATGTGGCGTATGTGATAAGTCCAAACAGTGCCGCTCGAGAGCGAGGTCTTTGTCTAGCGGATTATCCTTGGATCCAGTCTCCAACGACGAAAGCAGTTGCCTGCTATGAATAGCAAATAAAAAAGTGTTGCCACAGCAAGCCAGGTTTGGGCTGGGAGCCATCCGAGAAAAGCCCAAGATACTTTCTATAAAATGTGCGTGCCACAAGGCTGAGCCAGATGATATCAATTGTAAAGAACGCGATGAGTGTAGCAACGTAAAGTTTAATGTAATAAGCCATTGTTTTATTCTCCTTTATGGTTTCGGCACCAGGCAGTGCAACACCTGGTTTAAAAGCAGTGGAAAACAATATCACAAATCCGATCATTTTCCGAGTCTGATTTAAGTGTGAAAAAGATTTACAACACCTATTGCACATTTTAAGTATCAACAGTATACATTCTTTGCCTTAACAATGTATACTCTCTTCAGTATGGTATCGATTTGACGGAGATGCCCATGACAGAATCCCCTAAGTATGCTGTAATAAAGAAACAAAAGGAAATTGAAATCCGCCAATATTCAGGTTATATCCAGGCTGAGGTGGTTGTTGTCGCTAATGACTTCAAATCAGCGATTGATAAAGGATTTAAAGTTCTGGCTGGGTACATTTTTGGTAATAATATCTCCAGACAGAAAATCGAGATGAACACTCCTGTCCACGCCTATCAATCCCAAAAAATTGCCATGACAACACCGGTTACCGTAACCGGTAATGACAGCTGTAAAGTTGCTTTCGTCATGCCCTCAGAATACACACTGGAAACCCTGCCCCTCCCCAAAGATAACAGCATCCATTTTTCGCCCATCCCAACCCATCAAATGGCAGCGATCCGGTTTTCCGGTTATTTCCAGCAGGAAAATATCCGTAAAAATAAAGAGCGCCTTAGACTATGGCTGGAGGAACAAGGATTGGAAACGGAAGGTGATTTTGTTATTGCCGGTTACAATCCACCTTGGGTACCCGGTTTTATCGCGTGAAATGAAGTTCTAATCAAGATCAAATCTAGGACGCCATAGAACCATTTGTGATGCCGAGATATACGATGTGATTTCCTAGACAATTCCAATATTCATCTGGCTGCTCGCCGCAAAAACCATATATAAATCCGCTAAAAGAAAGAACACTGCCAGTGTGATAATTATCCAATATGTAAGCCTGGTGGCCGTTTTCCTATCCAGGGGTGATTTAAGAACGCCAAGGATACCAGGCCCAAGAGGGCAGCAGGGAGAAGTAGCCTAAAACACGGAAATCCAGAAGGGAGGGGATGTGTATGTAGATATGGAAAGCAGAGGAAAAAAACCGTTGCAGTAAGCAGCGATGCACCTATGGCAGTGAAACCAAAGCCCCGACCTCTTTGAGCCACCCATGTTTTCTTATGACCCAGGCGATCCGCCTCCATATCCGGTATCTCCACCGCCAGAATAAACGCAAGGCTGAAAAGCACCAGGGGGATCATAAGAAGTAGTCCATCACTATTCACATACCCCTTCGCGACCATGTATCCCATTCCCGGAATAAGACAACCGGCGATAAACGCAGTACAAACTTCCCCCAGGCCGTGATAAGCCAACCTCAAAGGGGGCGCAGAGTAAATCCAGCCCAGTAGATTACCCGCCATAACCAATCCCAGGAACCAGATCGGATACGAATACTGGATTAGGAAAACGATCCCGAGTAGTAAAGAACAGAAGATCAGCGCTATTGAATACCACAAGGCAGGCCTGCGCAACTCTGGATGCTTTACCAATGTACCGGTTCCACCGCTGAAGAATGTTGGACTGCCAAGCCTGTCTGTCTCCATATCGAAGCAGTCATTGCTAAAGGAGTTGGAAAGATGGGCCGGTAAAATGATCAGGTAACCTAAAAGCATGCGTGGCAAGAAAAAGGGGCACCCAAAATGATCGCCCAGGAAGCGCCGATGATGAAAAGGGCTAGACTGGCAAGCATGAATTGGGGGCGAGTTAGACGGAATAGTTTTCCCATCAGGATGTATCTGTAATGATAATTCAGAGTATGCTCGCGATAGACGGGGATTATAAAGAAATACCCCCCGTAATCAATGGCACTTTTTCGGGGACAACAGTGAGTTACTGAAAAAAGGATTTTTACCACCAAGGGCACAACGGACAGGACGAATTTATTGTGAAGATTTTTACCTTGGTGTGCTTTGTGTCCGTCGTGTTTAGGGTTTCTTCAGAGGAATTAGAGGTAAACAAAATTATTCCAGAGGCTTTTCAATCTGTCCAGACTCATGTAATTAGCGACTATCTATGATGTCTGGCTGGCAGGATTGTAATATCTGGGTAAGGAAGACCTACTCCAGGGGTTTAAAAAATACGATTTCATGCAGAGCCGTACCCCTTTCTTTAGCCGTTTTTCCCTCACGGGTCACTTCCAACTGGGAATTGGAGACCAGCCAAAATATCCCGGCTTTAAATGCTATATCCGGGGCAATGAACCGCGAAATCAGTTGGTAATTTTCAAGCATGTTTTGGGCTTCCAACACTTTATTCACCCTGAGGGTGGCTTTGAGATCGCCCGTGGCGCTGATGACGAGCTTCCTGGGGAATTGATATTCAGCCTTTGGGTTGGACTCAAGGTCATCTTTAACAAAATCAAATTCTCCGCTGCTGAGTATGACCTCCTGACCTTCGGCCAGCATCAGTACCTTCACCAAGTGGTTGTCAGCCTTGTGGTTGCACTGGATGATTGCGTAAACCACAGTAAAGTTCCTGGAATAATCCGTCCCCATAACCAGTAATTGATCATTCTCGGAAACGGGAAGTTCAACCAATTGTGGTCGTGGTAACCCATTTCTGTCACTGCTATTTTGCTGTCTCCATCTGTAATCGTCCCTGAAACGGAAGCCCGGGCGAAGGGAATGGTCCAGCCAAAATAGCCCATCTCCCCGAATTGCGAAAGACCCGTTCCAGGTTTCCAACCATTCACTTCGGCTGTATAAGCGAGATGGCAGCCAAGGCCATGCTCATCAACAAATATTTCATAGACCGGCATCCCACCGTCTCGTTGCTCAACCCGTATTGTGTTCCTGCCGATCGTTACCTCAGCTTTATCCCGTGAGGCCAAAAAATTCTTCCTGCTGTAGGGGAAGAATTTCTGTGCCCTTTTGCCATCTGGTCTGAGCAATAATTTCAATGCCAATCCTGCCCTCCAGGCCCGGGTTGGGATTTTATGCATGGAAGAAAATGACGAGTGTATGGCCGCTTTTCAAGTGGGCATCAAAATACCACCACTCAAACATGCCTCTACTAGCCAACTCCATGTGCAGCCCATCATCTTGTAAGCTTTAATCGCTCAACCACTTCGTCCCGCCTGCCGGGCCCATTCCATCCTTCGATAACTTTCATTTCTTATTCTGCCTGAGCCTTGAGAAACTGGTGGCGGGATTGCCGCCTTCCGCCCGTGCGCGGCGGCTTCCACTACGCTCAACCCACTCCTGAGGAATTCCTCCCCGATAAAAACCCCTGGAAGGCTGGTCACCTGACCCGTTTGCCGATCGAACGAGTCGCCGAGTTTGTACCCAACCATGAGGATTTGGTTCCATCATCATCTTTGAGATCTTGTTTCTGCAAGATAAATGGCAGCATGATTTTCAAGAAGTATCTTTTAAATCCAATTCTTCCATTAATTGCAGGCCGCCTTGATAGTCAATCCCAGTGGACATAATTCCCTGCACGTCATGCTGAACGGCTGCCCGGAGCACCGTGTCGGAATCGGATTGCCCCCAAAGCACTCCACCGGGTTGTTCCTCCCGGGCAAAGAGCCTGACCCTGCATCCGGCCAGGCTAAGGTAGTAGGCGCAGCTCAGAGCGGACGGACCCCCACCAATCACGGCAACATGCGGCCCGGATACAGGCGGGTCAGATTTAACCCAGCCAGCCTCACCGGCTTCGGCGCAGACCCAGCGCTGCAGTTCAGCAATCCGCACCGGCCGACCGGAGAATTCACGACGGTAGCAATCCCGCTGGCAAAACGGTCCGCCGCGGAGCAGGCCGCACACTTCGCCAAAGGGATTTTTCTCGCGGATCAGGCGGGCGGCACCGGCATAATTGCCGGCTTCCATACGACGTAAAAAACCGGGGATATCGATGCCGGCCGGGCAACCCGCTACACATTCCGGTGTCTGGCATCCCTGGCAGTGGGCTGCGGCAAGATATGCATTCTTCCCAGTAATGGCATCCGCCGGGCTGTAATCCGGCCGTCGATAAGGCAGGTCAACCAGATTGACATATTGCCTGGGGAATTTTCGTGAATCATACTCGGGCATATGCAACTCGCGCAGGATCACATTCGCCGCGCCCACCCCTGAAACAGCAGTGGCTGGTGCGCCGGTGGCCATGACGGTGGAATCGCCACAAAAATAGAGATTTTTCCACTCGCTGCGGGCATGCAGGCGTTTCAACATCTCCTGCCCGATCTGGTTCTTTGGCCCTCCTACGGCACCGCCGTTCTTCAGCAGGTAACGCTCGATGGTGGTTGGCGTGCCGATGATAAGATTGCGGATATGCTGACGGAAACCCGGGATATGCTGCTCAATTTGGTCGAGCATATGCTCGGCTTCACGCTGTTTCTGGGCTTCATATTCTGCCGAGCGGTAGCCGGGATCGTCCGGATGGGGCCAAACGCACATGTTGGGGGCGATGGCCATCACCACCAGTTCGCCCGCGGACAGAGAGTTGCATCGACCAGGGAATTGATGTAGAGGGTCAGGTCGGAAGAATCAATCACTTTCCGATTTTCAATATAAATTTCCCACGGGTAAGTATCTTCAGGGATGCCTTCGCGGTCAACCACCATATAGAGGGTCATGCTGGGGAAGGTGGGCACCAATGACTGCGCC
Source organism: uncultured Chloroflexia bacterium (assembly GCA_963772245.1). Lineage (GTDB taxonomy): Bacteria > Chloroflexota > Anaerolineae > Anaerolineales > Villigracilaceae > UBA877. Next base: position 1,267,746 of record CAVYWB010000005.1, read on the forward strand.
CATTCCAGCCGCTCGGTGGAGATATGTTCCGGGCGCACCAACTTGCCATAAATATTCCATACGGTGGCATTGGCAATGACGCGCTCTGCACGGATCTCGGTCCCGTCCTGCAGGCGGACGCCATAGGCTTCGCCATCTCGGATAAGGATCTCATCCACCAGCTGGCGGTAAAGCACATGCCCGCCGCGGCGCTCGAAGGCTTTTTCGAGCGTATTGGGGAGCATCTGTGCTCCGCCAGCCGGGAAATACACCCCACCGATGTGATTGTCAATAAACATGGTGGCGGCCAGAACTGCAGGGGTCTCTTCAGCGGTTGTGTAGGAATAAGCAGAGCAGAGTTTATCAAAGAAATTGAAGATTTCCGGGGTATGAAAATACTTCTTCAGCAGATCCAGGGTGCTGGTCGAAAGCAGCTTTTGCATTTTCAAGATGACCAACGGATCGCTCATCAGCCGGCGCAGGCCCTGGCGGGGAGAGAATTCCGAAGGCGGTGAAATAACCTCATTCTTGATGACGATATTTTCATACATCTTGTACAGGTCTGTGTAAAACGCTCGAAGTCCATCCTTTTCTTCCGGAAATAATGTAAACAATTCCTCCAGGAAGCGCTCGATATCCGGCCAGAAGATGATCTCATGCCCTTCAAAGGTCATGCGTGCCAAGGTGGCATGTGCTACTATATCAATGGGTTCTTCAAACTCATTCATCAGGAAGCGAAACGGCCGGAAGCCTTTTTCGCCAAAGCCATACAACATGGCGGTACCGACATCAAAGACATGATCTTCGCGTTTAAAGGAGGTGCACGCACCGCCCGGCTTGTTCTGCTGGTCAATCATTAAGACCGACAGGCCGCGTTTGGCCAGTAGGCTGGCAGCCGTCATCCCGCCCAGGCCGGCCCCGACCACGATCACATCATAGCGGTCCTTCAGTATAGTGTCTGGATAGATCCTCATCATTCCCTTCTTTTTTCAAAGCATTAATAAATTCCGGGATATGATCGAAAATTATCTTTGGTAGATAACTGAAGATTTTGAACTTTGGGAATTATATAATATTTTGAACACCTGATGAGGGGGCAAAATTCCCCAATAATCATATTCCTCCTTTTATAATAATATCAATAGAAAAAGCCACAAGCAGTTCTTGGGGACAACCGCATTGCTAGATGTAGTTATCCGGCGTCCAATCGTATGTTATCCGCCTAGCACATGCCGGAAGGAATTAAGTTGTGAAGGCGACTTTAAGTTATTTCCGCTTCCTGGTTGTACCATGGCTCATGCCTCCGGTGCCTCACCAAGATATGCCAATTATAGGTTTTTATTGACAATCATATCCACATATAGGGTGCTTACGACACACTTTTTGACAAGGAGTGTGTCACATATTACCCAAAACCAAGAACCAGAGGACTCTTCAAGTTTCCCAAGTTGATGATTACCTGCTTTCCTGGCTGGAGGCGTTCTTAATCGACCGTAAATCTGCCGGATTAGCCGAGGGGACTTTACGTTTCTATCGGCAGAAGATCAAACTGTTCTCCAAATATTGCGAAGTCCAAGCGGTCATGTCAGATTGGCCAAATCACCCCATCTTTCTTGCGTCAATTCCCGCTTTCCATGGAGGAAAGCGGGAATAATCCCGGTGGAAGGCATGCCGCATTTTGAAAGCTTTGAGCCTTCTTTCTTTGGTATGAAGATGATGTGGAGCCGCAAGGATGGTCAAACCCCATCCGCAAGATCAAGGCTCTAAAAGTACCTATTGAACTTATTGAGCCTGTGGCACTCGATACAGTTTCTCAAATGATCATAAATTGTCAGAAAGGCACCTTTACTGGGGACAGAGATATTGCCATCCTGCTTTGCCTACACTGGCGCCAGGCCGACCGAATTCCTGAGTATAAATATGGAAGATATCAACCAAGCCCGCGGGGACATTCTGATCCAGCAAGGAAAAGAACATAAGCCTCGTAATGTTTACATGGGGAAGCAATCCAAGTGGGCTTTACGGAAATACCTCATGCACCGGGATCACAATCCTGCTTTATGGGTGACCCACCCCAGAAATGATCTGGATCGAAGAAGCTACGATGATTTGCGTGGGATTATGCATCGCCGATCTTTAGATGCAAATGTTGAAGTGCCATCCTTACATGATTTCAGGCGCGCTTTCGCTCTTGCCATGCTCCGATATGGCACGGACATCTTCACATTGTTAAAGCTAATGGGGCATGAAGGGACCAGTGTTCTACAACGCTATTTGATGCAATCTAAAATGGATAGATTAAGCGCATCGACGAGCTGGTCCAGTGGATAATGCGGGTTTATGCACGTATTCTACGTAGCCTCACCAGCCATAGAAAGACATTCTTAATAATCCCTTACTTTAACCGCAAAATCATATTCCGGACAGTTTTTCTATATCAATCGGGATGGTGAAAACATTTCAGAATAATTGGTTTTGTGAGAATAATTATGGAAATATAAGCAGAATGGCAAAAACAATGCTAATCTTAACAAAGCTCCATTAAAATTTTCACCCAGTTTAGGCAATAATGATGGTAAATTTATTTAGACGTAGAATTCCGTTAAAATCAACATGACCTGTCCTTTTTTTCAGGACAGGTCATGTTTGTAAGGAGAAGTTATTTACATGGGCGGCATGAGCACGCCATCGATCACATGTATGACGCCATTGGAGGCGGGGACATCCGTAAGGATAACCTGGATACTGTCATTCAGAAATACTTTTCCGTTCTTCACTTTGATGCTGATATCCTTGCCAAGGACGGTCTTGGCACTCATCAGTTTGACTACGTCTGCAGCCATGACCTTGCCCGATACTGCATGATAGAGCAGGATGTCCGTGAGCTTCTGCTTGTTCTCAGGCTTGATCAGGCTTTCAATGGTGCCAGATGGGAGCTTTGCGAATGCATCATCGGTGGGGGCGAATACTGTGAATGGTCCTGCACCCTTGAGGGTGGCGACAAGTTCGGCAGCCTGTAATGCGGCAGCCAGCGTCTTGAAGCGTCCATCGGCAACAGCTACATCTACTAAAGTTGAGGCGGTTGATACGGTCATTGATTGGTCCATTTTGAACTCCTTGTATATATTTTGTACAAATATTTGACATCATTATCTTGTCAAAACTGTACATATTATATACAGGTTCTCACCCTGATCAATGCCTTTTTAGAAACCCTAATATAACTCTAATAATTATGATAAATATTATCCAATATTTATTTGTTTTACTCAGACATTGATTGTTATTTTTTCTACCTTCAAATACTATCTTTTTAACCTTCTTGTTGCTTTGGAAACCAGGACTGGTCTCCAAATCGCCTTATAATATCCTGGGAGGGAAATTGAACCCACACAGAAATTACCTATGCTATATCGATGAAGCGTGTCTGAGGAATATTCACAAGCATGTGGAAATGTGGCATCAACAAATCAGGAGAAGAGAAAGAATCGCTTTCGGAATGCATTACTTTTATAGAGGCAAACTGATATATTATCCGTAGGTGGTTGAGATTGCGTTTTTTGGTTCAAGTCACCAAATCTTGTGGGTTGACAGGCAGAGGCGATTAAACAAATACACCCTCAACGAGGATTTATTGTATATAGCATATAGTCTATATGTTCCTGTGCTCCCAAGGGGATACTGTATAAACGTATAATTCAAAGTTGAGAGGGTGTTAAGTAAAATTGGTCGACTTGAGTCCTGACATTCCACCGCTGCAGGTGGGATTTGGTTGACCTGTCAGTCTTTTCCTCCCCAGTGGATCGCGATCGTTCCGGCCATCCGTCGGCGGTAGCCAACTTTTATAAAACCAGCCGAGACCATCCGACCGGCGAGCTCTTCTGCATCCAAGAAGGATTCGCTCGATGCAGGTAAGTAGTGATAGGCTTCCCCGTTGCCAGATACCAATCTACCGATTAACGGAATGACGAAGTGCATGTGGATCCAGACAAAAGGAGTGAAAAAACTGAGGCGTGGACGAGTAGTCTCCAGAATAATAATTCGCCCACCCGGCTTAAGGATGCGATATTGTTCTATCAATGCCCCATTCAGGTCACCTACATTACGCATCAGGAACCCGGAGACAACCGCATCAAAAGACCGGTCTGGGAAAGGTATTTGGAGGGCATCCGCATTTATCCATGGCAGGGAGCCGGATGTTTGTCCAGCGCGCATCATCTCAAGATTGAAATCCGCAGCCACCAGGTGGATGGCTGGCTGCTGGTGCAATGCTTCACGCCCCAGGTCCCCGGTGCCGGCTCCAAGATCCAGCAGGAGATCGCCGGGGCTTAGCTTTAGGCGCTGCACAGCCTCTCTTCGCCAGCGGATATCCTGGCCGGCGGTCATCAGCTGGTTCATCAGGTTATAACGTTTTGCAATACTTGTGAATACGTTGTGAACGTAACTGGCGCGTTCATCGCCGGTTAATTGACTCATTCTGTTCCTTATAACCCGGATTATAATGGCGAAATTCTGGTTTGCAGGTGTGTCAATGACTTCTGAAATAACAAATCCAAATCGTATCAAAATCTGGTGGCTGGCCATCCGGCCGAGAACGCTGCCTGCCGCCGCGGCAGGTGTAGTGGCCGGAAGCGCACTTGCCTTACATGATCACACGTTTCGCCCGATCCTGGCGCTGGCGGCGCTCCTGGTAGCGTTGTTGCTCCAGATCGGCAGCAACCTGGCGAATGATGTTTTTGACTACGAACGGGGGGCGGATACCGCACGGCAACATGGTCCGCTGCGCGTCACGCAGTCTGGACTGCTTACCCCCCGCCAGGTCAAGGCTGGCATGTGGACCGTTTTTGCGCTTGCCGGCCTGATCGGGGTATACCTTGCATACGAAGCGGGTTGGGTAGTGGTTATCGTTGGTCTGGCCGCAATTCTATCGGCCATCGCGTACACGGGCGGGCCATTCCCACTGGGGTATTACGGCCTGGGTGACTTGTTTGTATTTCTGTTCTTTGGTCTGGCTTCGGTGGCAGGAACCTATTTTGTGCAGGCCCAAAAGGTCAGCCCGGCAGCCTGGTGGATGTCGTTGCCAATCGGCTTGATCATCGTTGGCATTCTGGTGGTGAACAACCTGCGCGATCTTGAGACGGATCGTCTGGCGGGCAAACATACGCTGGCAGTGCTGTTGGGTGAACATTTTACCAAAGGCGAGTATCTCTTTTGTTTACTGGCAGCGTTCCTATGCCTGCCGTTATTTTGTGTTTCAAAGTCCTTCCATGGTGGTCAATGCTTGGCTGGGTCACGCTTCCACTCGCTTGGAGGTTATTCAGGATCGTTTTCACGCAAAAGGGGATGAAATTAAATGCAGCGCTGGCAGGTACAGGCCAGCTTGCGTTGATGTTTAGTATGTTTTTGCTGATTGGAATACTCCTCGCGATGTAGGACAGCATATGGGGACATCTATCCAGTTCTCCAGGATGTTTCGGTTTGGAGACCTTTGACCTGCCCCCGAAAACTGATCCTATATTGATGCCAGGATTTAGAGAAGGTTTGGGGAAGGATTGGGCTGAATGAAATCACGAACCCCCGTCAATCTTGACGGGGTTCGTACGGATGCTTCCTGCATCACAGGAAGGATTTACCAGGTTAAAAACAAAGCGGATGTTCTGCATGGACATCAGGTCCATTCAACCGTGATGGTCTTGTGAACACCCGTATAGAGTAGTGCCCCCAAGGGGGCACTGTATATATGGATAATACAAAGTTGGGAGGGTGGAGTAAAAGTAAGAATTGAATTTATATCCACCTACAGCGAGTCCGGGCAATGGTCCGGCCTTTCCATGCTATGCGTCCCCCAAGGCTATGTACTAACGATCGGAAAGCAACCCCAATATTCGCAAGGATCGTTAATGGATAGAGGAATGCAAGAAAGAACGGGATGTTCATTTCGCCATATGGGATCGACCACAATAGGAGGGAGAGCGCCAGACAGGCCACAACAGCAGTTGGTTGGGTTTGAGTCGCTAGACCGGAGATCATTAGCGTCAACACGATCAGAGGTTCCCAGAACATCACCATCAGCCAGATAAAAGTAAAAAGGAAAGGAAGCAGGCGATAATCGAAAACTGCGAACAGGTTCTTTGTAAAACCAGCAATGGCTTCCTGGCTTGAATGGTACATTCGGCAGGAGACCAGGTCGGCGATATAGGATACCCGCCAGCGAAGTCTCTCTGCTTTGATCCGTCGGGCCAGGTTCATATCATCCACTACAGAAGAACTTACGCTTTCGTGTCCACCGATTGCCAGGTAGGCTTCACGACGGAACAACATCATCTGGCCTACCGCCATTGAAAGGAACGGAAGTCGAAGCTTGTACGCCAATGCCAGTGGAATAAAACAAAGGAAAGCCCAGGAAAAAAAAGGAACCAACAACCGCTCCCCCCAAGTATGTACTTCCTGACGAGGAAAACCGGTCACTAAATCAGCCTGTTCACCCATCAAGGTGGTGACGATGATTTTCAGTGTATCTGGCCGGTGGAGCGTATCCGCATCGGTAAAAAGCAACAACTCACCCTGTGCCTGGCGGGCAAGCTGGCTGCAAGCCCAGTTTTTTCCCACCTGGTTACCGGTTGTCGGTTCGCCATGCAATATTCTCAGCATAGGGAAAGAGATCGCCATGCTTTCCAGTATGGCTCTGGTACCATCACTTGACTGATCGTCAAGGACAAGAACTTCAAAAGAAGGATAATCCTGCTCGATGATCGATCGAACACAACTGGCGATGCTTCTTTCTTCATTACGAGCCGGGATGAGAACTGAAACCATCGGAAACACAGCTGGAGGGGAATGATGCCGGATACGGCGAGTGATCCAAATGTTACTGAGAATAATCAACAGGATGACCGCCTGAAAGACGATAAGGTGAAAGATCAAGTCATGAGTAAAATAATCAACCATCGTGGAATTCAGTCCTTCTTCCTCGAGAAAAACTCCATAATCCCAGGGCGCAGGTGGATCCCCTGGCGCAGGTCAAATCGGTGCGTGCATGTCAGGATAAAAACCTCAGAGAACCAAACGGCAAGGAGGAGCGGATCGGGCAGCCAGATCAAGAGAACTGTCAGGATCCCACCCAGGGCAAGCATGACCGACCAACCGGGGGGTGTAAAAAAGTGCAATCCCAACCAATGCCCCAACTACTGCGGGAAAAGAGAGCTTCCAGATCGTTAATCCGATCCATACGCCCAAGGAAGTGGCGAGTGCTTTTCCGCCCCGGAAACCGAGAAAGGGGGAGAAAACATGTCCAAGGATTGGTGCGACCGCTATCAGCAGCATGGGGATCCCACGGATATCCAGGTTGAAATATGCCCAACCAACCGGTGCGGCAGCTTTGCTGATATCCAGCAATAAAACCAAAAGACCGACCCATTTATTCCCGGTTCGGAAAGCATTGAATGCACCAGGATTGCCATCACCAAACTTTCGCACATCCAAACCAAGCAGGATTTTTCCCAACCAAACGGAAAACGGGAGAGATCCGCATAAGAATGCGAAGGGTATAACGGCAATTGAAACCATGAATTCCTATCTACCCGATCGGGCTTTCTTTAATTCTTTGATAACCTGGTCTGCTGCTAATTTGCCAGTCAAGATGGAAATAGGCAGCCCGGCGGGGCTATATGTCCATTGACCGGCCTGCAAAATACCAGGGATTGGGGTTCGGATCGCATTAAGGATCTTGGGCAATCTACTTTCTGCCGGCATGGGATGATTGCTGAAAGCCCAACCAACGATGGCGCCATCGGTGTTCCCGGCAAGCTTTGCCAATGTTATCGGAGTGGACGAGAATTTTTGCAGCACAGCATCCTGGATGCCGGGATAGATGGATGCATCCAAGTTCTTTACGATAAGTGTCTCACAGAAAGTCTTGAACTCCTCGTACCATCCCTGCCCTTCAATGCGTTTCGTGAGTTTATAGTCGAACAGAACACTAACGATGAGCCCGGTTTTCCCAGCCGGTGCCAGGGAGGGGTCTCGCAGTACCGGGCAGGAGATATCATAGGTGGTCAAGGCGAAAAATCGTTCCAGCCATTTCTCTATTGCAGCACGGTATTCATTCACTGGACTTGATCCGGCCGCGGTCTGACCTGTCCGGGAGGGCGTGTAGAAGAAATGTTCGCTGGCGATTTTGGCAAAATAGCCCGGATCCAAGTCCAATGCAAGAAACAAGGTAAAAACAGAGTCATTCCCGATCTTGTCTGCGATCAAAGCACGCCGGTTCGAGATGGCAGCCCTTACCCGGGGATCAACAAGCTTTTCCGCATCAATATTACGGTAAAGTGCTTTCTGATCGGCGGCCCAGATCAAGCGCTGATATTCATGGCTTCCACCGCGGGAATCGGTGACGATCTTCATAGCCGGGTCAACAGAGACGATCTCAGTATTCGTGCTGATGACCCCGTGGTGGTTCTCGATAAAGGCAACCATTTTCTCAACAATCCTGCCAATGCCACCCAGCGGGTATTTGTATTCGAGATACAGCTTGATATAGCTCAGGGCGAAGAAGGCAGGGGTTTTTTGGAAAAAATGCTGGCAGATAATATCCAGCAAGCTTTGATTCTGGGTATACCGCCTCAAAAATTCCACAACCGGCTCCTGCAGTTTGGAAATTTTCGGCACTGTCATGGCGTACTTCACCATCCAGGGAAGGATGACTTTTATAAAATAATCCCGATCCTCCTTGATATCCAGAAAGGCGGGATTGTCTATCCCGTATTGGACTTCCATATACTCCATGATCTTTTCGATCTGTGAAATAATCTTGCTTATTTCCTGCCCGTTTTCCGGATACAGATCGTTCAGGAGGGACTGATACGCTTGTACTGCTTCTTTGCCATTGATCCGAATGACCCGGTCCTCGATACCTACCGAGATTTTGTTGTCCACAAATTCGATATCCAGTCCGAGTTTTTTAATCATTGGGAACAAAACACCCGAGTTCTCAGTGGCCCGGATGCCTCCATCAAAGAAAAAGCCATCACGTTCGAATGTATTCAGCAACCCACCACATGCATTCTCTTTCTCGCAAAGCAATACAGAATGCCCGGCCTTGGCGAGAAAAGCCGCCGAGGTCAGACCGGCGATCCCCCCACCAATAACAATGGCATCATATTTCATGGGAACTCCTCTGAACCTTATAAATGGTCGAAAAACATGATGAGAGTGAATTTGTAGTTATCCATTCGTTTCCACAAGATCAGTAAGAGTTTCGCTGATTTTCCAAACCTGTTTCCCGATTGCCCGGTCGAGGGCATGGGAAGCGGGTTTTTCGTCGATCGTCAGATTGAAGAATTTGCCACTCACTCCTGCCATTTCGGGAGCCGCCGCCAGGTAGTAGATCGCGTTACCAGAGATCACCGGCTCCTTTAAGATCGGCCAGAGCAGATAGCGCTGGTACCACTGGTAAAGCCTGCCATTGTTCATACCGATCATGGTCCTGACATTTCCGGGATGCATGGCATTGATTGTAACGCCGGTTCCCTTCAGTCTGTCCGCCAGCTCCCAGACAGTGAGAAGCTGCGCCACCTTGGATGCACCGTAGCCCTGCAGACCACGATAGCGGCGTTTCCCCCAACCCAGGTCATCCAAGTCTAACCCTCCGAAGCGGTGTCCCTGGGAATTTACCTGGATGATACGCGCTGGGGCGCTTTCAATTTAACCTTGGCAGCAACAGACGAGTAAAGAGAAAAGATGCCAGGTGATTTACATAGAATACGAGTTCTACCCCGTTCTCCGCTAAAACCCGCTTCGTATTGTGAATGCCAGCATTGTTGATCAAAACGTCAATGCGGGGATAATCATTGAGGATGGCTGTGGCGGCTTTCCTAACATCCTGGAAGCTGGAAAAATCAGCCCGCAGCACCTTGACCGGAGTCCCGTATTCGTGTTCCAGCTCATTTTGAACCCACTCTGCTTTTTCAAGATTCCGGCACACCAAGACGAGAGACGCTCCCCCTTGCGCAAGCCGCCTGGCGGCCTGGTACCCGACGCCGGAAGTCGCGCCAGTGAGTATACAAATGCAACCATCCATATTGGCAACCGTGGTCTTCTGGACCATCCGGTCGTTGGCGATGAACTGCAGTTCTTCTGGGAGTTTCAAGATCGCGGCTCCATTAACCAAAATGTCTGTGTAAAAATCTACGATATGGTTTATGGAAATAAGGGATGCCATTGAAAATATCTCCCCACAAATCAAAATAATCTCGTTGATGGATGATCTTGTTATCCTCATCCAGGGAAAGCTTGGAGCATCCATATACGGGCGTAGGAGGATATTTATTGAACATCATCACCATTTTCCAGTCGAAAAAGATCTCCCCGGGATTCATGGCTATGGACCCAATCTCCATATTCAACTGTTCACAGCGCTTGGTGAGCCGTCTGCACAACGCTTTGAATTCTTCTATGCCCTCGATCCTTTGGATGCTGTCCTCAAAGACGATGTTCTCATGGTAATAAGGGAAAATATGCGACCAGTCGGGTTTGCCATCCGTGTTGTAAGTCCGGGACCAAAGTTCGCGAAACATTTCGGGGGTGAGAGCTTCCATTTGTTGATTTCCTGTCTACCAATCATATTCTTAGTAAATGTAACACATCTATACCTTCAAGATTAAGGATCTTGTACGCGAGATTCCTTGTTTTTTTGTGCAAGGTTTTTTTAACGAATTCGGTTCCAGCTCGTCCGGGTAGAGATACTATTCGTATTATTCTGGTCAATTTTACTTTGTTAATGACTTTCTGTTGATACTCCAGACAATACCTGGTACACGCAAAGTTGGGTGGCTATTGATAGTTGCCCTTGAGTTGCCATCATCTGGGAGCAGGTCCAGGCAAGAAATTTATACTTTTTCATGTAATTTTTTTAAACTTTTTTTACGTTTTTCATACATTCCTTTTTTATATTAAGCGTGAAATTTCAAAATTCCAATTTTAAAGGAGGTTCATTATGTCTAATCTTACTCTTTGGGAGCCCGTGCGCGATATGATGACCCTGCGCCAGGCGATGGACCAGCTCTTCGATGACGCCTTCACCCGTCCTCGCGGCGCCAGTGGAGTCCCACTTCTCCCCGCCATCGATCTTTACCAGACCCCAGACGAAGTAGTGGTTAAAGCCAATCTTCCTGGGCTCAAAGCTGACGACGTGCAAATCTCGGTGGCATCCGGCTTACTCACCCTGCGTGGCGAGTTCAAACAAGAAAAGGAAGGGCAGGAAGCCAAATACCATGTCCTCGAACGGCGGGCCGGCACATTTGAACGCTCGGTGACGCTCCCCACCGATGTGCAAACCGAGAAGGCTAAGGCCGATTTCAAAGATGGTATCCTGACCATCACCCTGCCCAAGGCGGAAACTGTTAAACCCAAAACCATTACGATCAAAGCCAAATAATCAGTTCTTTCTCACCAAATGCAGACGCACTCGGGGTGCGTCTGCATTTTCACTTCAGATTTTGCGGGGAATCATAGGCCCAGTGTAACAGTGCCTGTCTCTGTTTACGCCGACAATTAAGATCACCGGGTCTGCAGTTCTTTTCCACCTGCAGGATATGTCTCCGGAGCGCCTTCCACCGCCGGATCTGGCGCTCATCGTCCAGGCAACGTTTTCCCATGAAGTAACGACAATACCACTGAAACCAGCCCCGGGGGTTTCTTGGAATATCCAGCCCTTCGCCCTCCATACCGAAAGTGGCAGAGAGGCATTCACGCCATAATAATTCAGTCTGGGGTCGTGGCGTTCAGGGCAGAGTTTGGCGTTCTCAAACCAATCAGCAGGATATTCCGCGGCGCAGTCAGTCATATATTTGCCGCCGAAAACGCCAAGCTCAAGCATCTCTTTCGGTGTTAGGTCTGGATGAAAATCCGGATGGAAATTCTGGCCGATCGGCTCGGTCAAATAATAGAAGTAACCTTGTTGCATCAGGTCATTAACCACGACAAGCACGAGCTTCATTTCCACCTCCGGATGGGTTGCTAACACTGGTTCTACCGGATGCTTAATCCGCCCCCTTCGGGGATGCTTTACGACAGGTTCGCGCCGGTGAGCCAAGCTGTTGGGCGGTTATTCATAATCTAACTCAGCTACTTACCTACAAATAAGCCGACATAACTTACTGCAATGCTCAAGACTGTTCCCCAGGCCATATAAACCACAGTGATAAGCACAGGCCCTCACCACTTCTCCCCATCCAAACGCGCCAGCCCCTGCATATCCAGGTAGCGCACACTCTGGTGACCCTGCGCTCGGATCTCCCGCCCCGGCGTCTCCCACTCGCCGGCGTAGTGCACCAAGCAGCGTGCCCATGCCGCGCCCGCCCTTTCTTCCCCCATCACGACCGGTTTCACCGCCTCCAGCGCGCGGATACGCGCCCGTGCGTAAATCCTCCCCCGGTATATCAAATAGATGAAATCTCCCGCTTGTGCCCGGGTGGGTGTCTGTGCCAGCGGCAGGAAATGGTCACGCCCGGCCAGCAGCGCCTCCACCTCAGCATTCGTCTTTCCCGCCGGGATCGTCTTGGTGAAACTCGCCATTAGCAGGGATTTTACCCCAGATTATTTGGATTAAACTTGTCTTTTCTTTAAGAGATCGGACAGCAAATATTACCCCAAAAATGCCATGAAGCACCGTCGTAATAATAATTGCACATGACGGTTCGGGTTGCCAGATACCCTCTCGACTTGGTATTATCCGTATATACAGTATCCCCTTGGGGGCACCTGCTCATAACACTCGAATTCGAGATTCTCATTGTCCGCAGAAAACGAGCCCGGCTTTAATTGCCGGGCATCGTGTTTTCATCGAGTGCTACATCCCGCCCCCGCTTGGGGGCACTAGGATTTGTGGGTGTTCGAAAGGCTATCACGGTCGAATGAACCGGATGATCATGTTAACGCCCCGTTTTGTCTTTAAGTTGGAAAATCCATCCCGCGGCTGTTTAACCGCTAAACAATTATCGGCTCGTGTGGGCATGGCAAGCGAAGACGAACTGTCGTGCCTGACGATAGTTCGGACGAGAGGATCAGTTCGCCACGAAATAGACGGGCGCGTTCATACATTCCAGCCAGGCCAAGATGCCCGCCGCGCACCAGGTTGTGGATATCGGGGCTAGGGAATACAGGCCCATCGTTGCGTGCCGACATCTCAATCCTGGCTTCCAAGAAAATCAACTCCACTTCTACGTGTGTGGCTTGACGGGCATGCTTGCGGATATTACTGAGGGCCTCCTGAGCCACACGGAAGACGGCCAGCTCGAGGTCAGACGCGAGTCGTTGCTCCTGACCGGTTGCCGTGAAGCGGCAGTGGATAGATGGCATCTGCTGTTCGAGATCGTTGCAGAGTGCCTGCAGGGCTGTTGGCAGGCCAAGGTCCTCCAAGATCGAAGGCCGCAAGGGCATTACTGATCCGGCGCACATCGCCCAGAGTTATTTCCAGCAATTCCTGGAGTTCATCCAGCCGGCGGCGAGCCAAGAGCGAGTCCCGTTCCATCTCGCTACGACACAGTTCGACGCGCTGCACCAATCCCACCAGGTTCTGCATTGTCTCGTCATGGAGCTCTTGGGAGAGGCGTTGGCGCTCCTCTTCCTGGCTGAGTAGTGCCTTATGGGTGTATTGTCGCAGGCTGGTCTGCTGCCTGGTCAACTGGACGACCATTAGGTTGAAGAACTTGATCAGAGTCCGCAGTTCAACCGGTCCCTGCTGGGGTATGGGGCGAAAGATGCTGCCCGGAACGGCCCGGCGGGCGTAATCGACCAGTTCTATCAGGGGATTCGTGATGCGCCCGATGCTCAGCGATAGTGTATACACGGTAGAAGCCGCACCAAGAATCAGGAGAGCGATCAGGATCGCCTGTAAATAATAGACCGGGACAATCACTTTTCCCCAGGGTTCAACCAGTATCAGACTGCCCTTCCCATCCGGGAGCGGGGCATAGGAGATAACCATCTCATCTCCGTTGGGGGATATTTGGATCAGGCGACTCTCTGCATCCCGGCTACGACTGAGATCCGCGAGCAGGGCTTTGCAAGGAAAGAGCGGAGGGGACTGTGCTACCGCTAGCCAGTGGTTCGCCGTCTGGATCGATCTGGTAGAAGCTACCAGGGCTTCCGAAGAGGAATGGCCGCATCCGATATCCTGGTCGCCTTCAATGCCGGAAACATCGCTCCTCGGTTTGGCAAAAGTGCTCCGCTCATGAGCATCCACATAAAATGTAAAAGTGCAAGATTGGTACCTATTGGTAGATCTTCCAGCAATGCGCTTAAAATAGCTATGGTATGATTTTTCATGGTAAAGGGTATCTCGGCTTGGCTCTTTGTTCGTCAAACCAAGATTACCACGCCTTGGGCCCATTACCACCTTTTTCATCATCACCAGTTAGCGGAAACTAAAGAGGATGCATCATGGCAAAAAGGGTAAACTCAACTGTTCGGCGAGTAGCTAGAGCGGCAGCTACAGTTCTGGCCAGCTTGATTGTGGTTATATTGGCTGGTGTAGGCTTTCTGTATTACCAGGGCAACCGATCGCCCCTTGGCAACAGTCAATACGTGGCATTGGGAAGCTCTTTTGCAGCCGGGCCAGGGGTAGGAACACGCGCACCGGATAGCCCTATACTGTGCATCCGTTCCAGCCAAAACTACGCCAATCTTTTGGCACAGGCTCGCAACCTGAACCTGACTGATGTGACATGTTCGGGCGCGACTGCACAAAATGTGTTGTATGGCGGCCAATATTTTCAGCCCCCGCAGCTCAACGCGCTCCGATCATCCACGGAGCTCGTGACGATCACTGTGGGCGGCAATGATGTTTCTTACCTCGGGAACCTGTTTGCCTGGTCCTGCCAACACGATCCAACCAAGGTGCCGTTCTTGGACAGGCCGCTGTACTGTCACCCAACTTCTGATGCGCAGGTCGATCACGAGCTATCCCTGCTTCCCCTCAGTTTAAAACAGATTGCGATTCAGGTAAAAGAACGTTCGCCCCATGCTGTTCTGGTTTTTGTTGATTACGCCACGATCCTCCCGGATACAGGTGCCTGTCCTGACCGATTGCCGATTACTGATGCGCAAATGCAACGGGCGCGATATGTGGCGAAGGCCTTGGAAGACATTACGGCTTCGGTGGCCCAAGATACCGGCGCCATCCTAGTTCAGGCTTCGAAGATAACACATGGGCATGATATTTGTTCCGCTGACCCCTGGGTATTTGGCTTCAAAATATCTGGCGTGCTCGGTACCTTCGGCCCCACACCTTACCATCCAACGACGAAGGCGATGCAAGCGATTGCGGATGCCATCCATCAAGCGGTACATCCCATCCCAGTACCCTAAATGGCTCCTGATCTTATATTCCTTATTTGACAGGGCGATTATTATCCAGGTACTTCGTTTCCCTCTCGACTTTGGATTATCCGTATATAAAGCACCCCCTTGGGGGCACACTGAACTCGCCGGTTAGGCGGATTTTACGTTTCTCGTCATTCAGCTTTGAAAATGGCAGGGATAAGCACTTGAACTTCCGAGAGTACCTTGTCTGCTTTCAGAGCTTCCGATAAGAAGGGACTCAACTGCTGATTCCATTCACGTCGCGCTGTTTCGATCAGGTCAGAACCAACAAGCTCGTCGGGCGAGTGGAAAGTTACATTTCTTACTTCACACTTTTTCACGAAGAGGCCTGGAATGCCGGTTAACTTTTCCCGGCCAAGGATATACCAAAGATCGTAATAATCACGGCACACGCGGCTGGCACCCCAGCCACGGTTCGCCAGCTTCTGCTGACTCTGCAGGAGAGCGCGTAGCTTTTCGGCCGCGATCTCTTCGAGTGCGTACCCTGAAATGCTCGTTTCAAACCTCTCACCAAACCTGTGCAAGATGGGACGTTCCTGGGCTTTCAGAATCACAGGCTCATCCACGGTGATTTCGACCTTCAGCCGGCATAAGGCTTGGCGCTGGTCTGGGAAGCGGACCCTGACCATATACGCCATCTGGTTCCCCGGATGAGGCAGGCGCAAAATCAGCGGCTCAGCCTGGAGATCGAAGGGTCCTCTCTCCTGCAGCAAGCCGGCCATCCGAGTCACAGCAGCCTGGATGAACTCGTCTCCTTTGGGGAGAACTCCCAACTCGAGGGTGGAATAATCCAGGTCTTCAGAGAAGCGATAGTTGGGATAATACAACTTCTTAAGCGCCGTTCCACCTTTCAGAATGATCTTCTCTCCCAGGCCGGTTGTTTGGGCGATAGCGGCCAACAGGTAGCTAATGGCGTAATCCTTCTGGACGATCTCCAGGCCCACGCCCTGCCCCTTGGCCAGTGATTTCAACATCTGGCTGACATTGGGCATATCACTCTCTCCTCAGGTTTTCATTGATCCGCCAGTGCTCGTTCAAAATCGCCGATGCCGGCGCACGTGGATCGAGGAGGGTCATATTACGGACCGGCGCCTGTTGCAAAGCAGGAAGCAGGTTTTGATCAACGCCCAACTTCTCCAGGCACCAACCCAGCCGCTTGATGACCGCTCCGACCTGATAATCGACGCCATAGCCGACCAATTTGGGTAGGTCAAGTCGTGGCAGAATATCTTCTAGGATGTCCAGTGCTGCCGATAGGCCGCCGAACACTTCCGGCCGGGCGACTAGGTCGAGGGCGGACCGCTCAGGGTCGGTGATTGCGACCTGGTTCCAACTGGTGACCCAGATCTTCTGATGACCGAAAAACGCCCGTTGTTGGATGTGGATGATCTCCACTTCAACTCCGGCCGCCTTCCAAACCGCCCGACCGCGTGGCCGGTATGCCTTGCCCTGGCGCATTTCCGGGGTTACGAACTTTCCCGGTGCTGAGATCTGCACCATGTGAGGTACCTGGGTCGTGAAACCGTGGTAGGCTAGGGCAGACCAATGGCTGATCACGGAAGGTTGGACAAGGGCAGCTGCAACCGCAAAGGGGTGTATTTCCATTCCGGGAGGCGGGTTCTTCAGGACATATATACCGCGCTTGAGAGGTTCCAACCGACCGGACTGAATCAAGGCACTTATCGTCCAGCGCAACCGGGAGCGTGGGATCGTCCTATCAAACAAGCTTGAAAGCTGATCAATCCCGAATAATGGCCCGAACTGCTGGACGGCAGTTTCGAGCAGGTGCAAGCCATTGATTTGGGCATAATTTGTGGTCTTGCTCATGAAATATATTATACTACGATAATATGCCACTGGCATATTATCGTAGTAGATAATACAGTTGGTATTCCACTTTTACAGCAACTACCGAGTCATTGAGCGCTACCCCTCTCGGCTTTGGATTATACCTATATACAGTAGCCCCTTGGGGGCACACATATGGTCTACATGTTCCATCTGTTCCACATGATACGCCCTGGATCTGGGCGTATTCATTTTTAGGTGAATTATTGGTGGTCTGCACCTTGTTATAATATAGTATCCGTGCTATCATATATCAATGATCCAGAATTTCAAAACCAGGGGCGCGGAAGATGTTTTCAACGGCATCGGCTCCCGTGAAGCCAGGCAAACTTGCCCAAATGTCCTTTGGCGAGTCGCAGCCCGAAAATTGGATCAACTCGACTCGGTCGAAATGCTCAATGAATTGCGTATACCGCCAGGTAATAGGCTGAAGCAACTCTCGGGAGAGCGTAAAGGCCAAAATAGTATTCGAATCAATGATCAGTACCGGATTTGTTTCTCGTGGACAGGCGCAGGCCCAGATCAAGTGGAAATCGTTGATTATCATTAGTTCAGCAGGAAGGTGATTATGATTCGTATTCCGACAAACCGTACCCCAACGCACCCTGGAGAGATGTTACTCGAAGAATTTCTCGTGCCCATGGGGCTCACCCAGCGCGAGCTAGCAGATTCAATCCACGTTCCCTATCAACGTGTCAACGACCTGGTCAATGGACGGCGTGGGATCACCCCCAACACTGCACTGCGTCTTGCTAAATATTTCGGCAATACGGCTGCTTTTTGGATGAATCTGCAAATGCGTTGGGACTTATATTTTGCTGATCAGGCAGAAAAGCAAGTATTGAAAAGGATTTCACCACACCAAGTTCATTTGGTAGGGGATTAGTCTCTACACAAACTGACTCAGACCACCCTCTCGACTTTATATTATCCGTATATACAGTACTCCCTTGGGGGCACACCACCCGCCAATTTCGTCGGGCTTTGGCTTCTCTAGGCCCTCTCATCCCATCGAGGAACATAGGCCCAAACTGCGGTTCGGGCCCGTCTACTGGCCGGGTTGCCAGCCGCTTAGTGGTGTTATTTGTATCTGCTTCGAAAGAGCATAGGCGGCCGGCAGGTCGTTGTCGCTTTCCACGAGCACGCGGCCGAAGACGAGCACCGAGTTGTTCGGCGAGGCGATCTGCGTCAGGCCGCCCGGCGCCTGTCCTTTCCAACCTCGCTTCGTGATGAGATAGTTGCCCGCCTTCGTGCCGGTGGCGCGTTTGCCGACGTAGGCAAAATTCGTGTTTTTCGACGGGTCCGTGAACTGCACGCTGTAATAGCGACCAGCCATGTCCGGCACGTGTAAGACTTGCGGTCCTTTGCTGAGGTCCAACCAGCCAGCCGTCATGAGCGTGTCGCGGTTCACACCAGTAGTCGCCAATTTTGAGGCCGAGGCAGGCGGGTGGATAGGATCCGCAAAAAACGCCAGGGGCTGCGTATAGAGCGTATTGACCGGGATGGGGCCGTCACCGAACCCATTAACGAGGATGCCCCTCTTGAACACGGACAGCAACAAGCGCGGCCAAAAGTAGGTGAAAAGGAACCATGCCGCGAGCATGACCAAGCCGAATACAACCAAGTGTTCGTATTTCATATTACATCATCTCACTTCGCCAACCGGCGGCACCATATACTCGCCGTGCAGGATGGCCTCACCGTATGTACACGCGCAGCCACAGGATGAACTTGCCCGAAGAGGCGGGCAGCCAGTTGGATTCATGGCCTGCGGGGGCGGCATTCTGAATGAAAATATCGACCGAACCGTCTGGGTTTTGCGCGAGTCCGGTCCGGTCGCTGACGCTGTACCGGTTGAGCGGATTCGCCACAAAGTGATTTCTCGCATCCCCATCGTCAGCGACCAGAAGGCCTGGTTGGGCGGAAGCCCGCCTGCCGGAAAGTGCATGACGTAGCCATGCGCCCCGGAGAGCGCGTGGCCGGCGCCGTCTGAATTCGTCCACCAATACATCACCTCCTGCGGTACGTTCACCGGGCCGGGAAATAACTGGGCGTGCGCGGCTCGCAGGAACATGCCGTTGCCGGGCTCGCCTAATCCGAACATGGTGATCCAGCCGTTGACCTTCCTGGCCTTGATCCTGGCGTAAATTTGGGCCGTGACATACGCCAGTCCGAAGCCAATCAGGAAGCCTTGCAAAACGTCAGTAGGTACCGTTCTGGAACTGGTAAAGAAATTCCCAAGGACGAAGGATTTGATGAGAAAATAGCCGCAGACCCCGCCGACGAGTATAGCCCAGTAAGTGGATATCTTATTCATATTGTTATTCTATCACTTCAGGTCCGGCGGCATGAGTTATATCTGCTTTGCAAGGCCATAAGCAGTCGCTACTTCGTTGTCGATTACCGAGAGCACGCCTCCGATCACCCGCATCGTTCACCACCAGCCAGCTCAGGGTATCAATCCCCTCTCACCTTTGGATTATCCCTATATACAGCATCCCCTTGGGGGTATAAAAATAATCCGCCGGGAAAGGCGGATTATTTATGCATGCAAGCCTGTTCATGTGGTGGATCAACGGTTGCTTAATGGTGGTGGTACCAGCGTCCAGCGTGGGTGGTGATGGTCGCTTCTTTCGCCACGGCCTGTTGCATCTCCTCATCTCCCTGCCTAAATTCCTCCTCGCCCTGTTCCATCTCCTCATCGGCTTGCCGTATCATCTCATCGCCCTTTAGCATCATCTCATCGGCTTTCCTCTGCTGTTCATCAGGTAACCAGGGATTGCTGCCTGGCACACCATGCCAGCCTTCAACGGATATCTGCGTGTGATCCATCGGGTCGTAGCGCACGTACAGGACCGTCCCCGGTTGGTATTTATCAATGCTGATCAACCCCACAAAAGCCTTCGTCTCAGCGTTAAAGGGAGCCTCATTGTCCGGTTGCACTTCAACTGAGAACAACATCAGCATTCCTTTACCATTTAAATTAAAAAGTATCTGTCTGTTGTACGGAGAGGATTTTGGCCGTCGCCGGCTGGCCCCGGCCGCCGGTAAGCAGCCGTAAATTGCGCTCTCTCACCTCCTGAGACAGTTTCTCAGCTTCGATCTCTTTCTTGATTGAAATGTCACCCGCACTGGAGGCTTTGGACTTGACCACCGCGGCGCCGCATAAGGCGCAGACCAGTTAGGTTTGGCCCTTACTGAACTTGATAGAAGCCCCGCATTTCGGGCACACCTGTGCTTCAATCGCCATGACTTGTTCCTCCTTCCGATTGTTGCGTGACTGCTCAAGGCTAAATAAGATATTAAGATTATATAAAAAAAAGCTTCGACGAAGTCATAAGGGATAATTCCCCCGCGATCCTGAAAAGGAAGAAACTAAGAGCGTCCCCTTGCCCGCAGGGTGTAAAGTTCGCCGGGGGCGCATATTCCTTCCGCCGTTCCGGCGCAGTTCCAATCAAAGCATGATCGATGAGCTTAACGCTGATGAAATCCCCCAAATATTCATTAACCACCAGCCAGGCATGTTCCCTGAAGAATCAACGGCTGTATGCAGGCTGCCTCTAAAATCCCGGTGTTTACATTTTCGTAGAAAGGGTGATCCAAGCAGCGTTCCACGGAGTGCTCATCCTCGCGGCGGGCCGGGCTGCCTGGTTCGGAGCAGGTCTCCGCCAGGTTGAACGCGGCGTCCTATCTTAGGCCAGGCTCATGGTATTCAAATGGCATATGTCGTTCAGCAACACCAGGGTGTACTCCTGGCCAGCCGCTTCGAAGACATTGATGGCGCAGGGTTCCTGCCGGAGTCGCCAGAAGCGCTCGTTCCCGAGCCCCAATACGCCCAGCAGGATGACCCGATTGACAACGGTGTGGCCAACCATCACGATGGTCTGCCCGGCATGCCGGGCGGCCAGTTCCTCCACACTTCGCATGAGGGCGCGTGCGTAATCCGGCGAGGGTTTCACCGCCAGGGATATGCGCCAATTCCGGCCTGGCGTACCAGTCCTCCAGGATCTCAGGCCAGCGGCTGCGGGCCTCTGCGGGGGTCCGGCCCTGCCAGAGGCCGTAGTCGATATCGACCAGCCCTGGCTGGAGCTCGACGCTCAGGTTGGCCTGCCTCCCGATCGCTTCAGCCGTCTTGACAGCCCGTGAAAGCGGGCTGGAGTAAATGGCGACCGGTTGCCAACCGACAGCGATACGGCGACCGGTCGCCTCGGCCTGCTGCAGGCCGGTTTCGTTCAGGGGAACATCCGCCCGGCCCCGGAAGCGTTCCACCCGGTTCCATTCGGTCTGACCATGCCGGACAAGCAGGACGGTGGTGGGTATGCTCCCGGGGTGTTTTTCCACACCGATCCTATCGGACGAACGCGTTACGCCCGGCGTACACCGCCGCATCGCCCAGTTCTTCTTCGATGCGCATGAGCTGGTTGTATTTTTCGACGCGCTCGCCCCGGCAGGGCGCCCCGGTCTTGAGGTGCCCGGTGCGCATGGCCACCGTCAGGTCGGCGATGAAGCTGTCAACGGTCTCACCGGAGCGGTGGGAAACCATCGCGCCCCAATTGGCCTTGTAGGCCATTTCGATGGCGGCGATCGTTTCGCTGAGGGTGCCGATCTGGTTGAGTTTGATCAGCACGGCGTTGGCTGCATTTTCCTTGATACCGCGGGCAATTCGCTCGACGTTGGTCACGAACAGGTCATCACCCACCAACTCGATCTTGCCGCCTAGGGTCTTGTTTAGCAGTTTCCAGCCGTCCCAATCGTCTTCGGCCAGGCCGTCTTCGAGCACGACAATGGGATACTTCTTCACCCAATCGGCGTACATCTGCACCATTTCCGCAGAGCTGGCCTTGCGTTTCTCGGTCCGCAGGTTGTAAAAGCCATCCTCGTAGAAACCACTGGAGGCCGGGTCGAGGGCAATGGCCACCTGGTCGCCGGGTTTGTAGCCGGCCTTCTCGATGGCCTTCAGGATCAATTCCACCGCGTCCGAGTTCTTCTTGAGCGCCGGAGCGAATCCGCCTTCGTCGCCCACGCCGGTGGTGTAGCCTTCGGCCTTGAGCACGCCTTTGAGCGCCTGGTAGACCTCGCTGCCCCAGCGCAGAGCCTCGCGGAAGTTCGGCGCGCCGACCGGGGCGATCATGAACTCTTGCAGGTCGGTGCCCTGCCAGTTGGCGTGCACGCCGCCGTTCAGGATGTTGAACATGGGCACGGGCAGGATCGTGGCGGGTACGCCGCCCAGATAGCGGTACAGCGGCAGGCCGGCCAACTCGGCCGCAGCCCGGGCTACCGCCAGGCTGACGCCCAGGATGGCGTTGGCGCCCAATTTGCTTTTATTGGGCGTGCCGTCCAGGGCCAGCATGGCCTGGTCAACCGCGGATTGGTCGAGCGCGTCCATTCCGATCAAGGTCTTTTCGATCTCCTTGTTGACGTGCTCGACGGCTTTCAATGTACCTTTGCCACCGTAGCGGGACTTGTCACCGTCTCGCAGTTCCAGCGCTTCATGGACGCCGGTGGAGGCGCCGGATGGAACCGCCGCGCGCCCGAAGGCGCCGTCATCTAGGATGATTTCGACTTCCACAGTGGGGTTGCCGCGTGAATCGAGGATTTCGCGGGCGTGTACAAATTCAATGCTGGACATATTTTTCTCCTTATCAGATATTGGATTGATACGCGGGTATGATTTCCTGCAGTGCGCCTCAGTCTTCAAAGAGGAATTCAAGTTCTTTGCCAAGTTCCGCCAATCTTTGCATGGCCGGGTCGAGGCTGCTCTTCACCCGGGGGTCCACTTTCCCATACCGCTTTAACTTACCCGATTGGCTGTCGATCAGGTTGGCCCAACTTTCCGTCAACCTGCCTCGGATCATCCCGGCAATGTCTTTCTCCTCAACCGGCAGCTCAAGCGCGTGCGCCAGGCTGGTGATTTGATCTAGGCCGGCATTTATTCGTTGTCTGGTGGCCTTACGCCGCCCAGCCGGGAAAGCCAGCTTGCGTCTGTACAGGATCCCATTTTCTTCTTCGTCATCCAACCAGGCGGCGATCAGGCGCAAGTTTTCTTCGAACATTCGCAGGGTAATTTCCACCGAACGAAATTGTTCGGGATTGAGCAGGTCATTCACCATCCATTTCCTTCCATCTTCTCGTTCATACCTTTTGGCACAAAAAAGCCTCTGCCGAAAAGGAGCAGAAGCTATCAGCCGGATGTCTGGCAGTTTCCATGCGTGCGAGCGGGCTTCATCGCTCAACCGAGATTGTAATTCCGCCTGTGGGTAAAGTCAAGCAGCGAGGCTGGGTACCATTGACGGTTGTAACCTTCATTACTGGTGCCCGACGATGCGGTGCGGTACATACGGCTCTTCCAGGTATGCGACCTCTTCCTGGGTCAAATTAACCGACAGGGCGCCAATGGCGTCTTCCAGATGCGAGATCTTGGTCGCCCCGATGATGGGTGCCGTCACCGGCTCCTTCTGTAACAGCCAAGCCAGCGCGATATGAATACGCGGAGCTGCATGCTTTTCTGCGATCTCCGCGACCCGTACCACCACCTGCCGGTCAGTTTCGGCGGTGGCATCGTATTTGTTTTTCGCGATCTGATCGGTTTCGGAACGGAGTGTCTTTTCCGATGACCAGTCGCGCGTCAACCTGCCGGAAGCGAGCGGGCTGTACGGGATTACCCCAATTTTCTCCGCTCGGCAGAGCGGCAGCATCTCGCGCTCCTCTTCGCGGTAGATCAGGTTCAGGTGATCCTGCATCGAGACAAAGCGGGTCCAGCCACGCTGCTCGGCAACATGCAGCGCCTTCTGGAACTGCCACGCGAACATGGCGGAGGCGCCGATATAGCGCGCCTTGCCGGCCCGGACCACGTCGTGCAGCGCTTCCATCGTCTCCTCTATGGAGGTTTCGTAATCCCAGCGATGGATCTGGTACAGATCCACGTAATCCGTCCCAAGCCGTTTCAGGCTGTTGTCGATCTCGCCCAGGATGGCCTTGCGCGAAAGCCCCTCGCCGTTCGGTCCCTCGCGCATTTTGCCGCGCACCTTGGTGGCAATGACAACCTCCTCCCGCCTGGCGAAGTCCTTCAAGGCGCGTCCGAGGATTTCCTCACTCTTTCCAATGGAATAGACGTTGGCGGTATCGAAGAAATTGATTCCCAGCTCGAGCGCTTTCTTGATGATCGGCCGGCTGTTCTCCTCGTTGAGCACCCATTTGTGAGTCCAGCTTTCCGCATCCCCGAACCCCATGCAGCCCAGGCAGATACGCGATACCTTCATCCCCGTGGATCCTAATCGGGCATATTCCATGGTTTTCTCCTTTATAAAATTGACTATAAGCGATTTTAGCACGGCACAAGTCGGATGGTCGCAGCGTGTGCTTCCGGGGTGACCATGGGGTCGACGTATTCCGCATCATAATGGCCGTACTTGCTGCGATAGGCGGCGTCGACTGCATCGTTGATATCGGGGTCGGACACCTCCATAAAGGTGACATCCTTATCGATGCCGCCCGCCAGGATGTGGCCTGCGTGGCGTGTCTGAACGCCGCGAAACCACGGTCCGCTGCGGCCTTTAAAAGCCCGGACGTAGAGATCGTCGCCAATGCGCACGACCCAGATCGTCACCGGGTTTCGCAGCGTGCCATCCTGCCTGAGCGAGGCCAGATCCAGTTCTTCTGCTTTACCAATCTTGTTGAGCTCATTGCTTGTCCATGTTGTCATTCTTTGAATTCCTTTCCTTTTCGACCTGGCTTAGTGACCCCATTGTTTCGTCATTTCTTCAGGGTATCGGTCCCCCAGCACCGTGATCTTTGAAAGAGCGTCTTTTATCTGGCGCAGATCGCCAGGGGTGAGCTCGACATCCAGCGCACCCAGGTTCTCATCCAGGCGCTCGAGCTTGCGACTGCCCGGGATGGGTACGATCCATGGCTTTTGCGCCAGCAGCCAGGCCAGCGCGATCTGGGCAGGCGTCGCGCCTTTCTGTTCCCCGATCCTGGCCAGCAGATCGATGACCGCCTGGTTGGCTTTGCGTGCCTCCGGTGTAAAGCGCGGCAGGCGGCTGCGGATATCAGCACTGGCGAAGGTCGTGTTGGGTTTGATCCTACCCGTGAGATAGCCCCGGCCCAGCGGGCTGAACGACACGAAGCCGATCCCGAGTTGCTCGCAGGCCGGCAGCACTTCCACTTCCACCTCCCTCCACCACAGCGAGTATTCGCTCTGGACGGCCGTGACCGGCTGGATGGAGTGGGCGCGCCGGATCGTCTGTGCGCCGGCTTCAGAAAGGCCAAAGTGCTTGACCTTGCCAGCCTGGATGAGGTCCTTGACGGCCCCGGCCACGTCCTCGATGGGCACATCCGGATCCACCCGGTGTTGGTAGAACAGGTCGATGGCATCCACTTTGAGCCGCTTGAGCGAGGCCTCGGCGACCTGCTTGATATGCTCCGGCCGGCTGTTCAAACCGACCAGATGCGCGCCCGTCTTGGGGTCAAGATTGTGCCCGAACTTGGTGGCGATCAGCACCTGTTCATGGAAAGGAGCCAGGGCTTCACCCACCAGTTCTTCGTTAGTAAAAGGACCATAGACTTCAGCGGTATCGAAAAAGGTGATGCCGCGTTCAACTGCCTTGTGAAGAAAAGCGATCATCTCCTGCCTGTCGGGCAGCGGGTCTTCATCATGGCTCATGCGCATGCAGCCAAGCCCGAGAGCCGAGACTTTCAAGCCGCTTTTTCCAAGCAACCGTTTTTTCATTTGTTTGTGCTCCTGTCCTTTTGTTGATCAGAGAATTTCCGGAACTTGATCTTCAATTTGAAGCATTTCCTTCTCTTTTGTCAAAACCGCGTTTTCGTACATACTAATTTTGTGATCCAGGATGTTCAGTGTTCTTTGCATTTCTTTCATCCTGATCGCAAGCAGCTCCCGTTGTTCCATTAAAATTTCTTTCCTGGCTTCGATGGTCCCGTCGCCCTGCTGGACCAGTCCGACATACTCGATCAGTGTTTCAATGGGCAGCCCGGCGCTGCGCATGCATTTGATGAATGCAACCCGCCTTAAGTCGATTTCATTGTAATCCCTGATGCCACCATTATTCCGGTTGACTGGCTGGATAAGTCCAATACGCTCATAATAGCGTAGTGTATCCGATGTAATGCCATAGCGTTCGCTAACTTCAGCGATTTTCATAATTTTGCCTCTCCATGCAAGTGTACCACCTGGAGTAAACTCCAAGTCAAGGGTTGAGTCTTTGGAAAAAAAAGAGGATCCCCACTAAATTCGGGATCCTCTTCAGTAGTAAAGGAAGATTGAAAACAGGCTGAAAATTGATCATTACCTTTTCAATTTTCAGGATAGGCTATAGGCGGCACAGACCGGCAGCCAAACGGGCATACAGGGCCGCCCGCCTCGCTCTTAGGGCACCACCATGAACTCCGTACAGAGGGTTGCCTGCGAGTCGGAGCCGACCCACACATCGAAGGCCTCTGCCTCCTGGATCCATTTTCCTTTGTTCGTGCTCCAGTAACCCAATTCGGCCGGGCCGAGCGTAAAGCTGACCTTCTTCGTCTCGCCAGGTTTAAGCGTGAGCCGCTCGAAGCCCTTCAGCTCGCGCATTGGGCGCGAATCGCTGCCGGACCGCTGGTGGATGTAAAGCTGAACAACCTCGTCACCTGCAAGCGCGCCCGTATTTGTCACGTCGGCTGTCACCGTAACTGAGCCTCCCAGCTTCACCTGCGACGCCGCCAATTTCAAATTGTCGATCGAGAAAGTGGTGTAGCTGAGACCAAAGCCGAAAGGATAGAGCGGCGTTGTGGGGCCATCCCAATAGCGTGAACGGTACATCGGACCGTCCTCGGGTGAGTGTGTCAGGTCGCGGGCGTAGTAAAGCGGCGCATGGCTGGCCTTGCGCGGGAAGGTGACGGGCAGCTTGCCGCCCGGGTTGGCATCGCCGAACAGGATGTCGGCCACTGCGTTCCCCCCCTCGCTGCCGGGTTCCCATGCCTCCAGGATCGCCGGCACATGCTCTGCCGCCCAATTAATGCTGAGCGGGCGGCCATTCAGGAGCACCAGCACCACCGGTTTACCGAGGGCCACAACTGCCTCGAGCAGTTCCTCCTGCCGTCCGGGCAGTTCGAGCGAGGCGCGCGAGGCGGCTTCGCCGGCCATGTTGGCCTGTTCGCCGAGAACCATCACGACCAGGTCCGCCTTGCGGGCAGTGGCTACGGCCGTCTGGAAGACCGCCTCAGCTTGCTCGGGTGTCTGCTCGGGATTCTGGTTTGCCCCGGGCATCATCTCCTCGAAAAAGGATAGGATGTCGCGCCGGATTTCGGGGCCGGGCGCATACGCAACGTTCGCTCCCGGCAGTCTGGCCCGCAGGCCTTCGAGCACCGTGACGGCCGCCGGCGTGTGGCCAAAAACCATCCAGGAACCCTCCGTAGCCTCTTTGGAGTTTGCCAGGGGACCGATCACTGCCACGTTCTTCAGGTTCCTGTCAAGAGGCAGGAGCCGGCCTTCATTCCGCAGAAGCACCATCGACCGCTGCGCGGCGAGGCGAGCTTCTTTTCGATGCTCAGGCGTTGCGAGGACCTGCGCCAGCTTCGTCACATCAACGTATGGGTGCTCGAACAACCCCATGCGGACTTTGATCGCCAGTATGGGTCGAACGGCTGCCTCGATTTCGGCCAGTTTCAGTGTGCCATCTTCAACCAGCCCGGCCAGGTTCTGGGCGTATGTGTCGCTGGCCATGTCCATGTTCAGCCCCGCACGCAGCGCACGGCAGGCGGCCTCCCGCCCGTCGCGTGCGAAGCCCTCGATGACCAGGTTCCCGACAGCAAATGCATCGCTGACAACGAAGCCCTTGAAGCTCCATTCCCCGCGCAGTACGTCACTTAGCAAGAAGCGGTTTCCGCTGGCGGGGACGTCGTTCAGGTCCATGTAGGCGCTCATGAATGTCCCGACCCCGGCCTCCACTGCAGCCTGGAAGGGTGGGAAGGTCACGTTGCGCAAGCGGCTCTCGGGCAGGTAGACCGGGTCGTAATCGCGCCCGCCATCCGCCGCCCCGTAGCCCGCAAAGTGTTTGGCACAGGCTACGACATGATCGGGCGTACCGACAGCCGGCCCCTGAAAACCGCGCACTTGGGCAGCCGCCATGGCCGCGCCAAGGCAGGGGTCTTCACCAGCCCCCTCGACGATGCGGCCCCAGCGGGCATCCCGGGCGATGTCGAGCATCGGGCCGAAGGTCCAGTGCAGGCCTGCGGCACGCGCCTCCCTGGCTGCCACGGCCTGGGCCCGTTCGGCCACGGATGGATCCCAGGATGCAGCCATTGCCAGCGGCACGGGGAAGATCGTTCGGTACCCGTGGATCACATCCAGCGCAAAGAGCAGTGGGATCTTGGACGGGCTTTCTTCGACCGCGACCTTTTGCAGAGCGTTGAACTGCTGTGTGTCGTTAAGCCACAGCACCGAACCAGCCCCACCCTTGCGGATGACTTCGGCGGGTTCCGGCCCCGGCAAGAACGGTGCTGCCCCAATCTGGGTGAGCTGCCCGATCTTTTCCTCAAGACTCAATCCTGCCAGGATGGTCTCAACACGTGCGGCGACCTCGGTTTCCGACAGGAAAGCTCCTGCCCCAGTGTTCTTTTGAACGACATCTGCCATGTTTTTTCTCCTCGTTAATCTGATCTTCGATGATCCTTATGGCGGTAATACTTATGGAAGATAACTGTCCATCCGCTACATAGATGGTAACAAACACTGTAATCATACAGGTACCCTAAGGCCCTGTCAACACCCAGTACTCCAATCCGGCTCAAAGATGCACAGAATCGAAAAGCCTGTGTGAAATGCCAGACTCTTTGCCCATGCAGAACCGGTTGCGGTTCACAAGGTCCGATGCAATGCCAGCTGGGGGTAGATGAACATCCAACCGGAATGCATTGTTAATTTTTTTCGGATGTCTCTGTATTCTATATTACCCCCTGAATTAATTGAATTACAAAAAATGATAAGGTCATTCCTTTGCGGAGTCGGGCCTGCCGCCCATCATGACACAAACTTCGTGCGGTTGGCAATCGTCCATCAGTGGAATCAATCCGGTAGCCAACGGATTTCCATCCATTAGAATCTGCTGGACACCTTGATTGACTCCCGACGGGTTTTCCACAATGATCTTGTAATGTGTGCTTTCAAAGCGGTAATCTACTTGAAATCCCGGCCAACCGTGAGGAACGCATGGGTTAATCCTGAGCGCATTACCGACCCGGCTAAGGCCGAGGATGGCTTCGACACCCAGACGGTACATCCAGCCGGCCGAGCCGGTATAACCGGTCCAGCCGCCGGTGCCGGTAAATGGAGGTTGGCTATAGATATCGGCGGCAATCCCAAAAGGCTCAACCATGTAATGTCGCATTTTTTCAGGCGTATCCGCATGCTGTATGGGGTTTAGCAGGTGGAACAATGCCCAGGCCCGCTCGGCCTGCCCAAGTTTGGCAAATGCCCAGGCTGCCCAGATGGCGGCATGCGTATACTGCCCGCCGTTTTCGCGCACACCCGGCGGATAACCTTGGATGTAACCGGGGTCTCGGTTGGTTTTATCGAAAGGTGGTGCCAATAAAAGGATCAATTGATCGGCCTCCCGTACCAGCAGGTGGTCGACGGATGCCATGGCCTGGGCTGCCCGCTGCGGGTCAGCCGCCTCGGAAAGCACTGACCAGGATTGCGCAATCGAATCGATCCGGCATTCACTGTTTTTCACCGAACCCAGGCGGCTGCCGTCATCAAAGTAGGCCCGCAGGTACCAGCTCCCATCCCAGGCGTAGTCCTCCAGCGCCTGCGCCAGGCTTTTAGCTCGCTGTTGGTATGGTTCAGGGTCGGCTTTCATGCGCAGGCTCAGCCTACCGAAGCGTGTCAGGCAGGCGTGCAGGAACCAGCCCAGCCAGATGCTCTCACCGCGCCCCTCCACCCCCACCCGGTTCATCCCATCATTCCAGTCCCCCGCTCCCATCAACGGCAGCCCATGTGTACCGGATGTGCTTCCTTTTTCGATGGCCCGGCGGCAATGTTCATAAAGTGTAAAAAGCTCTTTAGTCGATTCATACTGGGCATACCGTTCCGCTTCGCCCGCCTTGAGTGGTTCTGCTTGCAGGAATGGTATTTTTTCTTCGAGAATGGAATCGTCGCCGGTGAAGTTCACATATTCGGCTGTAACGTAGGGCAGCCAGAGCATGTCGTCCGAAAAGCGTGTGCGTACCCCCCGCCCGGAGGGCGGATGCCACCAATGCAGCACATCCCCCGCCTCGAACTGGCGGCTGGCTGCATTCAGGATATGTTCTCTCGACAGCGCCGGCCGGGTGTGCAGCACGGCCAGAACATCCTGGAGCTGGTCCCGGAACCCGAAAGCTCCGCTGGATTGGTAAAGCGCCGAGCGCCCCCACAGGCGGCAACTGATGGTCTGGTAGAGCAGCCAGCGGTTGAGCATAAGGTCCATGGCGGGGTCGGGCGTTTTAACCGTAATAACGTTCAAGAGCTTGTCCCAATGCTGCTGGACCGCCTGCCAGATGGAATCAACCTGGCCTAGTGCCTGAACTTGCCCGATCAACGCCAGGCTTTCTGCCCGGTCGGAGCCTTCGCCGATCATGAAAAAGACTTGCTCTGTTGCACCGGGGGCCAGGTCAACGTGCAATTGGATGGCCGCACACGGGTCCAACCCGGCATTCACCTTGCTCGCCAATCCAATCCGTCCAAGCGCCGCCGGGCTGCGAAGGCTGCCCATGCGCCCTAAAAACTCCGCCCGGTCAGCCGTTACACCGTGCGGTTTTTTACTGGCCGCCAGAAAGGCCACACGCTGGGCGAATTCACTATTGAAGGGATTGGTGGCAAGCAAGGCATTCTTGTCAGCGACAAACTCCGGCATGATGTAAGCTTGGTGCGTGTCGCGCGTGGTACCCAACACCCATTCGGCGTAATAAGTGACGGTGACACGCCGTGGACGCTCCCAAAGGTTTCGCAGGCGTAATTGTGCAATTTTGACCGGTGCATTCGGCGCCGCGAAGAGGCGCAGGTTCTGGTTCAAGCCATGGCTCTGGCTCTCGAAGATCGAATAGCCGGCGCCGTGGCGAATTACGTGCAGCGTTTCTGCCCCGGCTGGCATGGGAGTGGGGCTCCACACCAGCCCGGTCTCCTCATCCCGCAGGTAGAGCGCCTCTCCAGGCATGTCGGTGACCGGGTCGTTGCGCCAGGGGGTCAGACGGTTCTCGCTGCTGTTCTCCGCCCAACAGGGCCCGGAACCGGCTTCGGAGACCATAAAGCCAAAATGCGGGTTGGCAATCACGTTGACCCACGGGTGCGGCGTATACTCGCATGGCCTGAGATGGATGATGTATTCCCTGCCATCCCGGCTAAAACCACCTAGGCTGTTTTCCATTACCAGGTCTTCTGGAAGGGAAAGTGCCGAAGTCGGCTCGGGCTCGCGCTGCGGTGAGAGCGACGGGTGGAACTCCGGCAGATGGGTGGGCTGGGTGGTAAGCCGCATGGCTTGTTCTGCCAGCGTTCCGCCTTTTTCATCCAGAATGACGCCAGCCACTGTTTCGAACATGATCTGGTCAGCGTGCTGAAGTTGGTCGGTGCGCAGCACGAAAATACCCTCACGCTGATTCAGCCAGGTTTCTGCTCCCATGCGCCGTACTTGCCGCAGGATGGCATTATACAGGTCCAGGGCGTAACCGGTATCCTGATCGTTCAAGATGACCAGGTTGATCGGCACATGCCGGATTTGCCAGTAAAGGAAGGCTTGCAGGGCTTCGGGCAGAAGCGGGCTTTCACCGTCGCAGATGCGCACTAATAAAATGGGATAATCACCGGAGATGCCGAACGGCCATAAATTGGACTGTCCCTGCACATTTTGGGCGAGGATGTGCGGTGCCGCCCGCAATGTCCCTACCGGGTAGAGCAGTGCCGATAATATACGTTCGATGGCTTCCACGGCGTTGGCAGTCAACCCCAGCTCAAGCAGTTCCTGCTCGCTACGGGCTTGGGCATCGTCAAAAGCATGGTAGATGGCTTGCCCGGTGCGGTAATGCGACAACTTTTCCAGGGCTTCCGGGCGGGTGGGGGCTGCCAAAGTCAGGAAGGTAACCCTGGTCTTCCCATGCGGCTTCAAGTCAATTTCCTGTGTAAGCGACATGATCGGGTCGGGCGTCCCACCGCCGCTGCCGGAAAGAGCCGGGTTGGCAGCTTGAAACATCAGTGGGCTACTGACGGTTTGGCTCCTGCCCAGGAAAGACGGCCGATCGCTTTCATGCTGTCCGGTCACTATACGCCCAAATTCGATTAGCAGTGCATGGATCATGACAACCGGTTTTTCATCCGCAGAACGCCGGCGGCGCTGGAACAGCAATGCATTCTCCTGGGGCAGGTATTCACTCTCGATAAAAAGCTTGTTGAAGGCCGGATGGCTCCGGTCGCCCGTCTGCGCCGCCAGCACCACCTCGCCGTAACTGGTCAATTTCAGCCGCCGGGAGCGGTTGCTTTC
Source organism: uncultured Chloroflexia bacterium (assembly GCA_963772245.1). GTDB lineage: Bacteria > Chloroflexota > Anaerolineae > Anaerolineales > Villigracilaceae > UBA877. The sequence continues at coordinate 1,300,454 of CAVYWB010000005.1, forward strand.
GTTTAGGATGTTTACCTGCCGGATTTCGACGCCATCCGTACTGACGGTGATCCCCGTACGCAGGGTGATGCCATAGTCCGAACGTTGGAACTCCACCTTGTGTGGATAAAAAAGAACTTCCTGATTCTCCGGCGTACATTCGACCGGCTGGCAGGTAGCTGACCAGAGTGCGCGGCTTTCGCAGTCCTGGATATAGATCCATGTGCCCCACTGGTCCAGGCTGGTGTCAGCTTGCCAGCGCGTTAGAGCCACCTCGCGCCACTGGCTGTAACCTCCTCCGGCGTTGGTGATCAGCACGCTGGTGTCGCCCTGCGAGAGTATATGTGCCTGCGGAATGGGACTGCCAACCGGCACGCTCCACGGTGAACTGTTCACATAGCGCGGCCTCTCGGGCAGATCCGCCGGTTCATCCGAATGGGGGTATTCGATGGGTGGGTTTAACGGGATCTTTTCCTGGAGCAGTAATTCCACACTTTGGATGCGTTCATCCAAATGGAACCGGCGCACCATCACATTATCCGACAGGTAGTTACAGGCAGCCAGCAGGATCATACCCTGATGATGTGCCATATAGGATTGAACGGTGGCATGCACCTGGCCGGCTGGCAGGCGCGTTTTGGTGTAATCAAGCGCCTCGTAATAACCAAAACGCCCAAGCATGTTCAGGCTTTCCAAGTGTGCCATGTTCTTAAGCACCGCCTGTGGTTGCAACGAGAGCCCAAGCATTGACGCATAGGGTGCGATGACCAGGTCATCCTGCAGTTCGCGTTTGTAGCCCAGGTCGGGCACGCCAAAAGCCTGGTACTGGTAGTTCAGATTGACATCGAAGGCATAGTAGCCCGATTCGGATATGCCCCATGGCACTAGCTGTTTCTGCCCGTAATGGACTTGTGCCTCCAGCGCGGCATAGCAGCTGTCCGAGAGAAACGTTCCAGCATAGTTTTTGGTGAACAGGACCGGCATGAGATACTCGAACATAGTGCCGTTCCAGGAGAGCAATACCTGCTTGCCGTTCACCCTTGTCACCGGTCGCCCCAGGTGCTGCCAGTGACTTTGCGGCGCATCCCCTTTGGCAATTGCGATCAGGCTGGCTATCCGGGCTTCGGAAGCCAGCAAATCGTAGTAACTCGGGTCAAGTAGTTCGGCGCTGACGTTGTAGCCGATGTGGAATACCTGGTGGCGTTCATCGAACAAAAAATGAAAATCCATTGCGCTCACAGCCGAGTTAGCCCGCGCTGCCAGGTCTCTAAAACCGATCAATAGCGGCATTACCACCATCCGCGCCGAAGATAAACTATCTTCCAGTTTCTCACACCACGCCACAGCGGTTTCGCCCCGTGCTGAACCCGGGGCTATCTCGCCCCGCCCCAACAATAACAGTCGGGACTTTGCTGGAACCGGGATGCCTTCATCCTGCAACTGGGCCGTAAACCGGTTCAAAGCCGTTTGGATGCGGCCATACACAGCTTCTGCCTGTCCCAGTTTGGGCAGAACTGTCGGAAGGCTTTCGAGAAATTCCTGCCAGACAATTGTCTGCATGAATTCAGTTGGCGCTGTCTCCAGCATGCCCAGCCACGGCGCCAGCAGATCCAAGCTGCGCTGCATATCTTGCAGTTGGTGATGCAGCAGGTCGAGATAGAGTTGCAGTTCGGCCAGTGATTCGGGATTGAGATTGGGATGATTCTCGAGCAATTCCAATAGCCGGCGCGAAATCCCTTCCCAACCTTCCCCAGAGAGCCATGCCAGTGTCTTTGTCCATGCCTCCGGCTGGTTCTGAATGGCACTGACGCGCTCATAAATGCCGGTCAATTCAACTTCGAACGATTCCAAGACGGGATTCGGGTTGGCTTTTTCCAGTGCTTCCAGCGCTTCAGCCAGAATATCAATGATGACGAGCAATCCCTGCCATTGCTTATTGTCCAGCACCGGTGCATCCGCCAAGGCCAGGCAACCTTGTTTGAGTGTTATCAGGCAGGCCGCCAGGTTTCCACTATCCACCGTGGAGATGTAGCGCGGTGGCAGCGCGGCCAACTTTTCCAGAGTCATACCAGTTCAGCAGGTGTCCCCGGTAATGTTCCAGCTTTTCCAAGCTCTCAAAGGTGGAGCGCAAACGGACTGCCAGTTCAGGTAAACCCATATAGCCCAAATCGAATGCCGATAACGTGGATACCAGGAATAGTCCGATGTTGGTAGGCGTGGTATAGTGCTCCACGCTGCCACGCGGTGACTCTTGATAGTGGTCTGGGGGCAGCCAGTGGTCGTCCGGACCGGAAAACTGCTCAAAAAATGCCCAGGTACGACGTGCCAGGCGGCGGACTTGCCGGCGCTGAGTCTCCGAGAGCGGCGCGGAGGTGTGAATTACCGGACGACTGAGCACAACGGCGAATTGCGGAGCGAATAACCAGACAGCCAGCACGGGTGTTGCAACCCATAGCGCGGCAGGGTGAAAAAAGGCGGTGGCTGTCCCCAGTAGAACGGTCAAGAACAGGGATGCCGACATGGAGACCCAGGTTTCGTATCGCTTGTTCAATCCAGACAAACGGGCCGCATTCGCCGCGGTAGTCCATTGCAGCAGGTTTTTGCGCGCAACCAGCAACCGTATCAGCGTGGTGCCGATGGCATTCAGCATAAGCAGCGCTTCGTAAGGCAGAAAAACAATGCCAAGCGCCCAGCGGGTTAGCGGAATCCAGGTGGGCTCGAAAATTTGTTTGAGCGTCAGCCGTCCGAAATTATGCAACCCATCCCAGATAACTTGCGATGCAATGGGCAGGGCCGCAGGCAGCAGCACCAACAGGGTCCACGCCAATGGCGAGCCGGGCAGCACCAGCCAGCCGGCAGCCAACAGTGCCAACAGAGTTGGCGGCAGCAGGCTGCGCCGCAGGTTGTCAAAAACTTTCCAGATATCAATGGTGGCTAGCCTGTTGCGGGCAATCCCACTTTCGGTGCGGACAAAGGGTAACAACCAGGGCAATAACTGCCAATCGCCGCGGATCCAGCGCTGCAGGCGCTGGGCATATCCCAGGTAGCGCCCCGGATATTCCTCATAAAGAACAATGTCCGTGACCAGTGCAGCACGTCCATAAATCCCTTCGAACAGGTCATGGCTTAGCAGGGTATTCTCACGTACCTGCCCGGCCAGACTGCGCTCGAAGGCTGCCACGTCATAGATCCCTTTACCAACATAACTGCCTTCGCCAAATAGATCCTGGTATACATCCGAGACCGCAAAGGAGTACAGGTCAAACCCGGCATTCCCGGAAAAGATTTGCGAGAAGCGCGAACGGTTTGCACTGGTCGGCTTGGTGGCGACGCGCGGTTGCAGAACGGTGTAACCAGCTACCACCGAGCAACCGTCTATGGCGAATTCTGCCTGGTTAAGCGGGTGTGCCAGGGTGGCGACTAGGCGGTTGGCGCTGCCTTGTGGCAGGGAGGTATCTGCATCCAGCGTGATCACATATTTGATATTGCTTAAGATGCCGGCATCCCCTACCTGATTTGTATAAGAGGTTTCACCCAGACCCAGCAGCAGGCAGTTGAATTCCGCCAATTTGCCGCGCTTGCGTTCCCAGCCCATCCAGACCCCTTCAGACGCATTCCACTCGCGCTGTCGGTGGAATAAATAAAAGGGTAGTCTTTGCGAGTACTTTTTATTGAGGGCTTCAATGCCTGCCCTTGCCATGGCCAGCAGGCTTTCATCCTCCGGCATATTCTGCGCCGTGGCATCCCCGAAATCGGTCAACAGGGCATAGGTCAGTTGTGGGTCTTGGTTGGAAAGATAACGGAGTTCCATCTCTTGCAGGAGATGGCTGATTTCTGTGGCGTTTTCCAGCAGGGCTGGAACGACTACCATACAGCGGTTTCCGGATGGGATGCCCTCCGAAAAATCCATGCGCGGCAAGCTTTGGGGTTTGATGCGATGGGTTACATTCCAGTTCACGAGGCTGATGGCAGCCTCCAGGGCCAGCCCAAACCCAAGCAAACCCGCCAGGATATCCTGGGCCAGTGAGCCGCCCGAAAATTTTGTGTAAGCGAGCAGTCCCAGCACAAATACTGCAGAAAAGAAGGCGATACTCCCCAAGTAGGTGAAGGTGGGGTGGGCCAGCAGGGCGCGCCGCACGCGCACACCTGCTTCTGGCTGGTAGTGCAGGCTGGCTTCGAGTGTCGAACGTCCCGCATCCAGCAGATAATAACCTACGTGACTTTTCCGTCCGGCGCTCTCGGCATCCGTGCTTCCAGCGAAGGTAATTGCGGTTCGCGCAACTTGCTCTTCGCTGAAGGCTGAGTGGCGGCTCAGTTCTTCGATTACGCTGCGATAGTTGTTGCGGGTGTCGAAATCCATGCTCGTATAGATCCCAGCCGGGTCTTCACGCAAAATCTGTTCCACCCGGCTGGTCTGTTCGAAGAAGTCTTTCCAATCATTGGCGGAGAGCAGCCGCAGACTGGTAAAACAGTTGGCGACAATGGAGTCGTTTGCTGCCGCCGTGGAATCGACCTGGTTCGCACTTCTCGAGCCGGTCCTGGAGCCGGCCGGGGTCGGGGCAATACCGGTCCTAATACGGGACACCGTATCCATCCCGGTCAATTCGGTCGTCGCATAAACCAGCTGCTCCAGTATCCCGATTCGCAGCATGATCGGTAGCGCCCAAAGTTCCCCAATTGTCAGAGGCGCGACCTGCTGATATTCCTGCACAAAAGCGCCGGTTTGATTCAGCTCGATCTGGCTCTGGCAGTACTCCACCCATTCCTCGGCTAAGGCAAAAATTCGCGGTAGTCCCGGTTCTAGCAAAGTCCCGACTGTTTTTGTCGGGGCGGGGCGCGGCAGCCCTGATTCTTGTGGTGCTCCGCTCAATTTTGGTAGCTGATCGAGGAAACTGTATGGCAGACCCTCGGTAATTTGGTTGAAGGTCTGTTTTACCACGTAAAAATTATCCAGCATCCATTCGGCGGCACGCGAGACCGGCAGGTCCTTGGATGGCACGCCCTTAAAGATCGCATTGGCATTCCGCAACGCCTGTTCCCAGCTTTGCAGGCGTTCCAGCAGGTCAGATTTTTGATGGAGCAATGGATCTACTGCGTGCCTCTTCGCGAGTTCGCGCGCAAATTCTCCTAGTCGGTTATCTACGCCTGGATTGGATGCTTCGGATGGAATGGCTTGCGGGATCGCCTGCATTCGCTAATGCTCTGGGCGTTCCCTGGAAGTCAGAACGGGCGGAATTGACTCTTGTTTGCCTGGCAGGTCCTGCACAATCAAAAGAGGTACCTTACCATACAGGATGAAATTGTTAACCATGCCGCCATATGGCCATTGTTGGTTTCCCGAATACCCATGCGCGCTCAGAGCGACCATATCGATGTGTTCCTGGTCCGCCACCTGATGCAGTGCAACCGCCGCATTGTCGCTGGTAAGAAGATGCGTTTGAACTGCAATCCCCTCCAGGGCGGACCGCGCTTTCATTTGGTCTAGATAATGGCTGGCTTCTTCCTGGTTGCGTGCGACCACACGGTTGGAAAGATCGATATCTTCCCGCACCGGTGGCATTTGGCGCGCCATTTCTGGCATCTGCACTACATGTACGAGATGTATCTGCGACTTATGAAAATGTGCCAATTGGGTGACAATTGGCAGAACATTTTCCGCCCGCTGCGAACCATCCAACGGTACCAGGATGCGCTGGTAAACCGGGATGGATGATAACGCTCCCGCCTGGATATCGTGTTGGTATGCCCGAATAATCAACACCGAGGTGGAAGCACTCAGGATGATTTTTTGCGCCGTGCTGGATATCCCCCATTTTGACAAGCCGGTATGTCCATGGCTGCTCAAAATGATCAACTTCATGCCCTGATTCTGGGCGTATTCTGTGATTCCCTCCGCCACCAACCCTTCCAGCACGGCTGCCCGGGCGCGAATTCTGGCTTCTTCCAGCCGGCTCCTGGTCTTTTCCAGGTAGAGTGTTGCTTTGGTCTTATTGATTTGCCAGTTAAGCAGATCAAACAATTGCGAGGATGTGCTGGCTTGGTTTTTTCCCAGCATGCGCAGCAAAGTGATTTCTGCATTAAAAGGACTGGCAATAGCAACGCTATGCGGCAGCACGCACTCCGCCAATTGAGAGCCGTCCAATGGGACGAGAATAGGATCGAACATAGTACCTTTCATTTAATCACTGGCTCCGTCCATCAACCGGGGAGTGCTTGTCTCCACCACATCAGGGAGGCTGGGTTAGTGGTCAAATAACCAATTGACTGCACAATGCCAGAGTTATTGGTTCCATGCGGCTGGCAATGTTAAATCACACGGTCGTTTGATATTGAATTTCTTATCTCTCGAAGCGAGTTTGTTGAAGCAATCGGTCAGGCTTTGCTGCGTCCCTCTGGAGGCATTTCGAGCCAGAGCGCTTTAAGGGAGAGATTGATATCTAAGATGAAGAGAACAAGTGAAAATACGAGACTGAGCATGCAACAGATGAATAATCCCACAATGACGGCTGCTATGGAGAGTTGAAGCAGTGCACCCAGGAATAGACCAATGATTAGGAGGGCTGTCAGTAGAATACTGAGGGCTGCGAGGGCAATGCTGGCACGGACGAGTCTGGCCCGGGTAGAGAGTATACGGAGTTGCGCAAGGAGACGTGCAGAATCATCATCCGCTGCGCCATGCAGGTCATGTGTCAGATGACGAGCCCGATCAATAACTCTCCCATAGCGATTGGTCATACTGAGAAGAATCAGACCAATCCCAGAAATGAGGATGACGGGGCCAATCGAGAGCTGCAACGTGGGAATAAGGCTGGTAAGTGACATGAGAAAGATCTATAGGGTAAAACATGATTGGATGGTAATGACCTGGATTTCAACATTCCGATATCTTTTTTAACCAGGCCGGAATATCAATAATCAATCTATCATACAACTAATACTCCGCTTCCGCATCCACCATTCGGGGGGAATTGCCCTCCGCCAGTTGGGGGAGGTGGGGCTCAGGTCCACAACCAACATTATTTGCGTATTGCAGGCATTGATTTTCGGTGTCTATAAAATATACTCATACAAACCCTCTTGGATGACACCTTTTCTTAATTCTAGCCGCAATATAAAGCTTATGAGAACAAAAAACGAACAAAAATGTGCCGATAATTTTTCTTGTTGGTACTTGAGGATGTTCCTCCAGGTTTACATCATGGGGATTAAGAGCCCATTCCATCTTTTATAAAACCAATCCAGTCTTACTAGTTTTGCGAACTTGAGAATATGGTCAGAAAGTGAGAAATTCTGGATTAAATTCAGCAACGGTACTGGATCCGTTCGCCAAGGAGTTAATTCTTACCTTACTGACCCTCTCATGCTGTAATTTCCGTAAATAAGGAATCCTCGTGAAGAATTTTAAACATGGATAATAGTCAGGCAAGAGGATTCTCGGAGTTTACAGGGAATAATTTTTTACAATACAATAATAGAATGTATTGAAAATCCATTATCGCATGGTAGGTTTTCATTAAGCCACCTTTTCTCTTGCCTCCGCCTCAGCCAGAATCGTCTTGATTTCATCTGAAACTCCGGCCGGAAGAGGGGCTGGCGTATGATTCTTGAGAATCTTGTCCAGTTTTTCCAGCACCAGTTGCTCGGTCTGCTTGCGCCCGGCCTTGTCCCACAGGGCATAGGCGGAACGGTCCAGGATGGTCGGCACCCAGGCCTCATTCCGGCAAAGGGAGGACGAACGCGCCTCGGTCAGGTACAGACCGCCCGGGCCAACCTTCTCGATCAGGTCCAGCATGATCGTCTCCGGGCTGACCGGGATGCCGCGCATCACCCGCGCCGCCATGGCAATTATTTCGTCGGATAGCACAAGGTAGGGCAGTGAGCCGATGTCGGCGCAGTCCAGGAAGCCGACATCGTGAACCAGGGAGGCGCCGCTCAGGGCCGAAAGCAGCACCTGCAGGCTGCCTTCGATACCGGCTTGCGTATCGAGCAGCTTGCTCTCAGACGCTCCTGCGGTACCCATGAAGGGAACATGCAGGTGGCGGGCCAGGTCGACTGCCGCGGCGCTGTGCAGGCTCATCTCGGGAGAACCATAGGCCGGCCGGCCCGAACGCAAGTCCATCATGGAAGGGACTCCGCCCAGTACGGTTGGTGCTCCCGGCCTTGTGCACTGTACGATGGCCAGGGCGCACAGCACATTGGCCAAATGTACCACCAGGGCGCTGGCTCCAGTGAAGGGACTTTCCAGACCAACGGTCGGTCCACCCAGGCAAACAACCGGGACGCCATGCAAGGCACCCCACATCAGATTGGCGACCGGGTCATGAGCCAGCTTAAGCGGCGACTCATAGGTGGTGAAGAAGATATAGTTGGGCTTTGCCCGGAAGGCTGCTTCGCCACCGGCGACCGCGACGGCCATGGCATGGATATCCTGCAGGGTGGCAGGTGTGTTCGCCCAGGCGATAACCGGTTTGGTGGTGTTTTCCAGGCTTTCGGCAAACTCGTAAACCGGCGAAAGCACGGGGGTAACATCATCAAACAGGCTCAAGCCCATGATGTAGTCGATATTGTTAAGTGCGTCGCAGACCCGGGCAGTCAAACCGGCGTCGCCGCGGCTGGCTTTCCGGCGTTCGCCGGTGGCGGGGTCTACGAAATAGGTGCAGGTCGGACCGGGGCCGAAGTGGACCCGATCGAGAGCCACCTGCATATCGGGCTGCCCATCCCGCCTGCCAACGCTAAATCCGGAAGGAACCGTCACTAGGGTTTTTCGGACTAGGGCCGGTGGCAGACGGACCAATTCTCCGGCAACGATCGCGCCGTAACTTGCCAACAATTCACGCGCTTCCGGATTGAAAATTTTCATTCCCACCTTTTGCAGGCATTCCAATGCCGCCTGAAATAGCTGCTCGCACTGTTCTTCTGAGAGAACACGAAATTGTGGGGATTGGGCGTTTTTTAGAATCATTGATAGGACTCCAAGGAAGGAAAAGTCTTGTCAATCAGGCGGTCCGCAGGCGAGTGTCCCGCCAGACCGGGATTATACTTCCAGCGTAATGTATAATATGCCAAATTTTCTGTCTGAATATATGTTAAATACAGAACCGAGTATCCGATGACACCATTCGCAGAACGTGTATCAACACTTGAATCCGAGGGGGCGTATGCCGTCCTCGCCCGCTCCCAGGAGCTCGAAGCGCAGGGGCGCGAGATCATGCACCTCGAGATCGGCCAGCCAGACTTTGATACACCGGCGCATGTCAGCGCATCCGGGATCAAAGCCATCCAGGCAGGACAAACCCGTTATAACCCTCCCGCAGGGGTGCCGGCCCTGCGCCAGCTCATCGCACGGGAGGCCGGGCGGCAGCACGGGTTGGAATTCACGCCAGCCCAGGTGGTCATCGGACCGGGCGCCAAGCCGGGGCTCTTCTTCCCGACCCTGGCGCTTGTGCAGGCAGGCGACGAGGTCATTTACCCCGACCCGGGTTTCCCAACCTACAAGGCCATGATCGCCATTGCCGGCGGAGTGCCGGTGGCGGTGCCGTTGCGCGAGGAGAATAAATTCTCCTTTGACTTGAAAGCCTTCGATGCAGCCATCAACCGGAGAACCAAGCTGATCGTGCTGAACTCCCCGGCCAACCCGACCGGCGGCGTCATCCCGCTCGAAGACCTGCAGCATATCGCTGACAAGGCGCAGGATTTCGGCGCCTGGGTGATGAGCGACGAAATCTACGGGCACCTGGCCTATGACGGGAACATGGTCCCGAGCATTGCTTCCCTGCCGGGTATGCCGGAGCGCACCATCATCGTGGATGGTTTCTCCAAGACTTACGCCATGACTGGCTGGCGGCTGGGGTACACGATCATGCCAGAAGAATTGGCCGGGCGGGTGGAACTGCTGCTGACCCATTCGATCGGCTGTACCGCAACGTTTACCCAGTTTGCCGGCATGGAAGCCTTGACCGGCCCGCAGGATCAGGTGGATGCCATGGTGGCAGAATACCAGCGCCGCCGTGATCACATCGTTGCTGGGTTGAATGCCATCCCGGGAATCCATTGTCTGGTTCCACAGGGCGCATTCTACGTCTTTCCGAATATCAAATCCTTCGGACAGCCCTCCAGCGAAATCGCCCGGCGCCTGCTGGACGAAGCTGGAGTCGCGGCGCTCTCGGGTACCGACTTCGGCCCGTATGGTGAAGGCTACCTGCGCCTGTGCTATGCCACCTCGGTAAGAACCATCGATCGCGCCCTGGAGAAGATGGCGGAGTTCTTCCGGGTTTTGCCAGCTTGAGATTATCTTCTCGGCAGCGATCTACGGTGTGAGCCGCATGAACTGGTCCTGACGCAACTCGCCACCGGGAGAGACCAGGATAAAATTCTCATCCAATGGTCCAGAGGTCAGGGCTGCCTGGATCAGGTGTTCAAAGTATTCGCTCGAACCAAGGATCTCCTCGTACCGCATGGCCCAGCGCTCGCAAAATTTGGCAACCTCCTGCGCCCTGCCGCGGTATGCGACCAGATCTTCCTGGCTGTGCGCCACCAACGCCAGGCGCTTGTAATTGTGATAGAGGCTGTCGAGCAACCAGCCGGCCTTGGCTGGACCGTAGTTCTGCACGTACTCCTGGTATTCCGACAAAGGGTTGCTGCCCGATTCCAGCCAGCCTTTGGTAAGATAATACGTGGCGGATTCAGATTTGAATTCACGCTGGTAGCGCTCGTAGGAGCCCAGGAATATGGCAATGCAATCGTCGGCACGCGAAATCAGGAGGGTGTGTTGGCCGGCCCGGATGCCGTTTAGACCATTGCCGCACAGGCCATACCCCAGAACGACCAGGCTGGGTTCCGTGAGACCGTCGAGCGCCTCCTGGACGGCCTGGTTGAGCTTGCGGGGTACCCTGTGCAGCCCGTAGTCCAGGTAAATGAATTTTTGGATCATCCCTGGCTTGGTAAAACGCTCAAACATTTCCAGGAAGACCTGGCAGGCAATCACCACGATTGGGCGTTGGGTTGATTCAACAGTCATAAAAAATATCAATAAAAGAGGCGCAAAACCGTCTTGCAGAAGATTCTGCGCCTCCTGAAGAAAAGTCTGGATGCAAGTACGGCAAAACTCAAGGATTCTGGATTTCGGCAGCGTGCAGGGTGGCGCGCATAAGCATGGCGATGGTCATTGGACCGACCCCGCCCGGGACGGGAGTGATGAACCCGGCCACCTCCCTGGCTTCATCAAACTTAACGTCACCCACCAACCGATGGCCGCTCTTCTTGGTGGCATCCGGGACGGAGTTGATCCCCACATCGATGATTGCCGCGCCCGGTTTAATCCAGTCGCCGCGTACCATCTCGGTCTTGCCGATGGCTGCGATCAGGATATCCGCCTGGCGTACCGCGCCGGGCAAGTCACGCGTGCGGGAGTGACAGACGGTCACAGTGGCATTCTTGCTGATCAGCAACAAGGCAGCCGGCATGCCGACAATATTCGAGCGACCCAGCACAACGGCATTGGCCCCTTCGATTTTCACCCCGGCCTGTTCGAGCAGATAGATGCAGCCGTAGGGTGTGCAGGGGACGAAAAGTGGCTCGCGTCCTTTCTGGGCCAGGCGGCCGATGTTGAGGGGGGAAAAACCGTCCACATCCTTCTCGATGCCGATCAGGGAAAGGACCGCCTCTTCATTAAGGTGGGAGGGCATGGGCAATTGCACCAGGATCCCGCTAATCTTTTTGTCCTTGTTGAGCTGCTTGACCAGTGTCTCAACCTGTGCCTGGGTGGCGTCTGCCGGAAGGTGGTGGCTGACCGAGCCCATTCCCAGTTCCTGGCAGGCCTTGCCCTTGGAGGCCACGTAGGCAGCCGAATCCGGTCGGTCGCCCACCAGCACTGTCGCAAGGGTGGGCTGCATCTTGCCAGCGGCAGTCCGCTTGGCGACCGCTGCCGCCACTTCGTCACGCACTTTCTGGGCAACAACTTTTCCATCAATTATTTGAGCGGTCATGGATTAACTCCTTTTTGAAAATAGCGGTCAAAGAGGCTATCAACTTTTATTCTTGCGCAGATAAATGAACCAATACATGGCGGCAACCAGGACGCTCCCACCGAGGATGTTCCCAAGGGTGACAGGAAGTAGATTCTTCAGAAAAAAGGAACCCCAGGTCAGGTTCGAGAGGTCAATCTGGTGGGCATTGGCAAAGGCCGGGTCGAACGCCTTGATAAACAGAGCATAAGGCACAAAGTACATATTGGCGATGGAGTGCTCAAAACTGGCTGCCACGAAGGCAGTGATTGGAAAGATAATCGCGAGGATCTTATCCGTCACGCTGCGGGCGGAGTAGGTCAGCCAGATCGCCAGGCAGACCAGGGCGTTGCAAAGCACGCCCAGCGCCAGCGCCTGGACGAAACCGAGATTGACCTTTCCGATGGCGATCTTGAGGGCAGCTTCTCCGACTGAACCGCTGCCGGCGGTGTATTGCTTGGCAAGAAAGACCAACCCGGCCGTCCCCAGTGAACCGACAAAGTTGCCCACATAGACGATCAGCCAGTTACGCAGAAGCGCCCAGGTGCTGATCTTGCGGTTGGCCCAAGCCATGACGATCAAATTATTCCCGGTGAACAATTCCGCGCCAGCCACCACAACCAGGACCAATCCAAGGCAAAAGGTCAGGCCGAACAACAGGCGCGCCACACCGTAGGGCAGCGTCGAGGCGGCGGCATAGGTATTAGTGGCGAACATGGCGCCCAAGCCGATAAAAGCACCGGCCAGCACCGCCAACGCAAACAAGGGTAGAAAGGATAAGGCCGCCTTGCGAACTCCTGCTGCTTCGGCTTTCTCAGCCATTTCCTGTGGTAATAATGCATCCATACGAATTTCTAGAGACATAGGTCCTCCAATCTAAAGAGATGATTTTTTGATCAACTGCGGGGCACGAAGCCTTCCGGCAACAAGCCGGCTTCTCTGACAATGCGTGGGATGATCTCTTCCCACATGACCGGCATGATATGCAGCCCATGGACGCCTTGGCCGTCGAAGCTTTTGATCTTGCGGGCCAATTCCAGGGCAACCTGCACGCCCTCTTCCTGGGCATTACCGGCCGCATCGGCAGCTTCCAGGCGCTTCAGAATCGCTTCCGGCACGGTTACACCCGGGACCTCATTCATGTGGAGCGCCATTTTGTAACTCTTGAGCGGGGTGATGCCAATCAGAATGAAGACCTTGTTAAGGATATCCCGTTTGGCTAGTTCATTGAGCCAGACTTCCATGCGGTCAACATCATAGACCAGGTTGGTCTGGAAGAATTGAGCGCCGGCATTCACTTTCTTCTGCTCGCGCAAAGCCTGGAACCTGGGTTCGGACGCATAGGGGGAAGCCGCAGCCCCCATAAAGCACTTGGGCGGAAATTTGATCTCGCGACCGTCCAGGTAATGGCCTTCGTCGCGCATCCGGCGCAGGATCCAGAGCATCTGGATCGAATCCAGGTCGTTGCCATCCATGCGGCCGCGCGGGCTGGGAGCCAGCACCGGGCTGTCGCCGGTGACACACAGTATATTGCGCATCCCTAGCGCGGTGGCGCCCAATATCTCTGCTTGCAGGCTGGCACGCGTCCGGTCACGGGCAGCGATCTGCATGACGGGTTCCGCGCCGTGTTCGATGGCGATTTTGCTGCAGGCCCAGGAGGTCATGCGCGGGGTGGCGGAGGCATTGTCTGTGAAATTAATGGCAGTAACATACGGCTTGACCAGCTCGATATTGCTGATCAGCTTGTTGGTCGAGACAGAAAGCGGCGGGGCGATTTCACAGGCCACCACGAACTTCCCCGCTCTCAGGGCGCGTTCCAAATCCGAGACGGGTTCACTTGATTTTGGAGCGTGATACTCGTCATCCCCCTGCCACCAATCCGGCTGGCGCACCGGGCGGAAGATGTTTTGCCAGGTATCGTTACGCTTATCGGAAGAAGCCAGTCCTTTGAGCACGGTTCCGGTTCCAACCTTCCTGACCTGATCGACCACATCCCCCCAAGTCTCCCCACCTACTTTTTCCCAGTCCAATGGGGGCATAACTTCTATAAGCATTTCCTGGCGGCCCATTTTGAAGGACCGCTCGTAAATCTTATACCAGACGCAAAGACGCGTTTTATCCACATAACAATATTCCGGAGTGGAGCCGCCGCACGGGCCGTTGCGCAGACCCTTGGGACATTCCATCGGGCAGATGAAAGCCGTTTCCTGCAGGAGGCAGTTCCCGCACATGCGGCAGCCAAACAACGGACTTTTTATGGCGTATTCAACGTTCTCCAGAACCCTCTTGCCGAAAGTTTCTTTCTTGAAAGGCGAATAGGCGGGCTGCCAGCGTCGCCCGGGTGTGAAGATCGACATTAAGAACTCCTGATATTGCAAAAAAACAGGGGGCGAGCTTGGGCTCGCCCCTCGCAAGATGGATTTAGAACAACCCCATTACCTTGCCGGTCTCGAGATCCAGGTCCACATCGTAGAAGACCGGACGGGTCGGCAGCCCCGGCATGGTGCGCATCTCTCCCAGCAGGGGGTACAGAAAGCCCGCCCCGACCGAGGCGCGGATGTCGTTGATCGGGATGCGGAAGCCTTTCGGAACACCCTTCAAGCTCGGATCAGCGCTCAGGCTGAGGTGTGTCTTGGCCATGCATAGCGGCAGCTTGTCGAAACCCAGCTTGGTATACAGCTTGATCTTTTCTTCCGCCGCCTCGGAATAGTCCACGCCGTCCGCGCCGTAGATCTCGCGGCAGACCGTCTCGATCTTTTCCTTGATTGACAGTTCCAACGGGTAGAGGAATTTGAAGTGGCTGGGATGTTCGGCGGCCTTTACCACGGCTTCCGCCAGCGGCAGCGCGCCTTTACCGCCATCCATCCAATGGGTGCAGACAATCGCATCCATGGCTCCGGCTGCCAGGGCGGCTTTGCGCACCATTTCCACCTCGGCCGGCTTGTCGTCTTTGAAGGAATTCACCGCCACAACCACATTCACGCCATATTTGAGGGCGTTCTGGATGTGCTTCTCCATGTTGGGAATGCCCTTCTTCAACAGGTCCAGGTTCTCCTCGGTGTATTCGGGAGCCAGAGGCTTGCCGGCCACGACCTTCGGCCCACCGCCGTGCATCTTGAGCGCCCGCACCGTGGCAACCATCACCACCACCTGCGGGATCAGGCCCGAGTAGCGGCACTTGATGTCAAAGAATTTCTCCATGCCCACATCGGCCCCGAAGCCGGACTCGGTGATGACATAGCCATCCTTTCCAACCAACTTGAGGGCGATCTTATCGGCAATGATGGAGGATTGTCCATGGGCAATGTTGGCAAACGGGCCGGCATGCACAAAGGCGGGCGTGCCTTCCAGCGTCTGCATCAAGTTCGGCTTGATGGCGTCCTTCATCAGGACCGTCATGGCGCCTGCGACGCCCAGGTCCTCGGCGGTGACGGCATTGCCTTTCTTGTCCGTGGCCACCACCATGGCGCCCAGGCGCTCGCGCATGTCACGTAGGCTAGTGGTAAGGGCCAGGATGGCCATTATTTCGCTCGCCACCGTGATGTCGTAGCCCGAGTTGTGCTCGAAGCCTTTTTCTTCCTTGCCCAAACCGACCATGATCTCGCGCAGGAAACGATCATTCACATCGATCACCCGCCGCCAGGTGACTCCGTTGGGGTCGATATCCAGGCGGACAAACCGGCTGCGCTCTTCAGTGGTCAATGCGTTCGGGTCGGTCTTGGTTATCCCAAGTTTCTTCAGGCGGCGTAGCATGCTCGGTGAGAAGGTCCGTCCGCCCTGCTTGTCTGGCGGGCAGAGCGCATTGAAAAGCTTGACGTCATCCTGCATGGACTCGTGCATCATGCGTGCATCCAGCGCGGCCGCGCACAGGTTGTGCGCCGCCGTGATGGCGTGGATATCTCCGGTCAGGTGCAGATTGAAGTCTTCCATTGGAATTATCTGGCTGTAGCCTCCGCCGGCCGCGCCACCCTTGATGCCAAAGGTCGGGCCCTGGGAGGGCTGGCGGATGACCGTGATCACCTTTTTGCCGAGGTGCGCGCCCATTGCCTGGCTCAACCCCACCGTCGTGGTGGTTTTGCCTTCGCCCAGCGGCGTGGGGGTGATGGCGGTTACATCTATATACTTTCCATCCGGGAGGTCTTTCAACCGTGCCAGGATATCCAGCTTTACTTTCGCTTTATACTGGCCGAACAGCTCCAGTTCTTCTGACAGAATGCCGATTTCCTCGGCAACCTGGCTGATTGGCTTGATATCCGATTCCTGGGCGATTTCGATATCGGAGGGTACCGGACGGCGTAATTTCAATTTTGTTGGTACGAATTTCTTGGTCATAGGGTCTCCATTACTTCATTTTACTCTCAAAGGAAATATCTGAAATATTGCAAGTCCATCAACAATTCTTTACGAATGGATAATACAATAATCTGACAACGTTGTCAATGATTTTGGATAATTGTCAGACAACCCTTCCTCTCTGCAGTGGTCAGGCTTTGTTGTGATGTTTCTTCAACGGATTTTACCTGCAGGTCATTTGCTCAATGATTTTTTCAATTCATTGAACTCATTGTCGGGTATGCCAAACCAGTTTTCTTCGGCAGGGAAGGTTCTCTCGGTGACTTCTGATACGTACTGTTTGAGACCGTTTAGAATGACTTCTCCAGCATTTCCAAAGACCTTGGCCATCTTAGGTTTGAACTTCGGGTAGAGACCGAACATATCATGGTAGATGAGTAACTGACCATGGGCGTGCGGGCCAGAACCGAGCGACATGATAATACAGTTCTCAGCCCGCTCCGTGATGAGCTGGCAGACCCGGTCGGGAACCATCTCAAACAGGATGGCAAAGGCGCCGGCTTCTTCAAGCGCTTTGGCGTTGTCGACAATCTTCCTGGCCAGGGTGGCATTCTTGCCCTGAACGCGGAAGCCGCCCAGGGCGCTGACGGATTGGGGTGTCAGGCCCAGATGGCCGATGGCAGGGATGCCCGCGCTGACGATGCCGCGGATCTTATCAGCCTGCTCGGTGCCCCCTTCGAGCTTGATGGCATCGCACCCGGCTTCGGCCATGAAACGGCCAGCGTTGCGGATGGCAGTTTCGACTGATGGCTGGTAAGACATGTAGGGCATATCACCTACCAGGAAGGCGGTTGGGGCACCGCGGCGAACAGCCTGGGCATGGCGAATCATATCATCCATGGTGACCGGCAGGGTCGAGTCGTAGCCGAGCATGGTCATGCCCAGACTGTCACCCACCAGGATCATCTCGATGCCGGCTTGCTCCTGGAGAAAGGCCGTTGGATAGTCGTAACAGGTCAGCCAGGTGATTGGACTGTTATCAGCAACCTTTTTAAATAAATACGGCAAAGTGATCTTCTTGCGCGCGTCAGCCATAAAACTTTCTCCTTATTCTAATATGACAAATTGGTGGTCAGGCGAGCAACTCGCGGGCAGTACGCGTCGCGCTGGAAGCATCCGGGGCAAATGCATCCGCACCAATCCTGGTGGCGTAATCCTGGGTGACGGGTGCACCACCAATCATCACCTTGACATTGTCGCGCAGCCCGGCTGTTTTGAGTGCCTGGATGGTCACTTCCATGCTGGACATGGTGGTAGTGAGCAGGGCCGACATGCCGATGATCTGGGCACCATTTTTGACCGCGTTGACGAACGCCTCCGGTGACACATCCACACCCAAGTCCATGATTTCGAAGCCTGAGCCTTCCAACATCATGGCAACTAGGTTCTTGCCGATATCGTGTAGATCGCCTTTTACCGTCCCAATGGCCACCTTGCCGGCAGCTTTTACATCCGCTTTGGCCAGGTACGGTTTCAGGTATTTCAAACCGGTCTGCATGGCGCGTGCGGCTATGAGCATTTCGGGAACGAAGAGGTCACCGGCTTCGAAACGTTCTCCGACCTCTTTCATTGGAGCAATCAGACCATTGTTCAGGATTTCTTCCGCCCCGGCGCCGGCTGCAAGGGCAGCCTTGACACCTGCTTCCACCTCAGGGGCCTGTCCATCGATCACGTTTTGATAGATATCTTTGAGATCCATAATTTATCCTTCTTTGAAAAGTATTGATTTCACCGGCTGAACAGAAAACCGTGCCCCAACTGGGATAGAGTTGCTTGTTTCTTAATGCACGGGCCAGGCTTCCGATTCTTCCTGGATGACCTTATCCATGATCAGATCGTAGGTATCAGTTATATCATCGAGCAAGGCCTGCCTGGAAGCCTCCAGGTTGTGTGCTTTCAAGGCATCAATGACCTTCTGGTGGGTTAGTTGCATGGTTTTGCCGGCATGCCGCAACACCATGAAACGTGCCAGTCGGTCATGCAGCCGGCCAACGGTCTCTGCTAGCTCGTTGTTTCCGGAGGCTTTGGCGACCAGGTAATGAAAACGACGGTTTTCGTCCGTATACCGGTCGTAGGCTTCATCATCATCGCCCGTATAGCCGGAATGCACTCTGGTCAGTTCGGCGATTTGGTCTTCCTGGATGCGCTTGGCCGCGCCCTCGACCGCAGCGATCTCCAGCACGCGGCGCAGGTCCAGCAGATCATGCAGCTGTTTCAGGGTGGTGTGGGAAACAAAATAACCCGAGCGCGGTTTGATATTGACCAAACCTTCCTGGCTTAACATTTGCAGGGCCTCGCGCACGGGGGTTACACTGGTGTTGTATTGTTTGGTGATCGTTTCCACATCAAACCGTTCGCCGGGCTTGAGATGTCCCATGATGATCAAACGGCGCAGCGCAATATAGATGGCATTCTTGGAAGTTTGATCCTGGCAGGCTGGAAACATAGACTCTCCTCATCAAAATACTAACATCTGATATATCAATATGCAAGTGATAAATATCATAATTGACATCTGATATATTAGATGCTAAGATTTTAGCAGGAAATTCATTCCAGCAAGCATACCGCGCATGCTTCAAAAAGGTCAAGAATATCATCCAAAGAAAGCATTTTGCTAAATGGAGGTGCCACCCAGCGATGTGATTTCTGATTCGTCCCATTTCTTGTCCCTATTCCCAATTTTTCCAAAAGAAAATATAGGAGAAAATCCAAATGGAAGAGAAAAAGCTTCACCCCCTGATTAATGAAGCCCAGGATGCATTATCCAAAGGCCTGATTTCCCGGCGTGATTTCCTGAGAATTTCGACCCTGCTGGGCGTCTCTTTAACGACCGCCAATTTCCTGGCAGCTTGCGGCGTCAAAACCCCGGCTGCAACTGCCGCCCCCGCTCCTGCGACTGCCGCTCCTGCTACCATGGCCCCTGCCACCGTCGCCCCCACTGCCACCGTCGCACCGACCGTTAATCCGATTACGCGTGGCGGCACCCTGAATGTTGCCTGCCGGATCGAACGCGTCACGGACCCGGCTCAATTCTCGCTGGTCAGCGCCTCCCATCCATGGCGGCAGGTTTTTGAATATCTCACCCATACCGACCCGCAGGGCATCACACACCCCTACCTGCTGGACAGCTGGAATGCCAGCGATGACCTGAAGACCTGGACCTTGGTGCTCAAGCAAGGCATCAAGTTCAATAACGGACAGGATTTTACTGCCGACGATGTAGTCTTCAACATCAAGCGTTGGCTGGATCCCAACACCAAGTCTTCGATGCTGAGCGCCATGAGCTACATGGATGGAACCGGCGTTGAGAAAACCGACAATTACACTGTCACCCTGCACCTCAATACCCCGACCATCTTCCTGCCTGACAACCTGGCACAATACCAGGCTGCCATTGTCCCGGCCACCTTTGGCGGTGACATCACCAAGGAACCGATCGGGACCGGCCCATTCACCATGGTCGAATATGTTGCCACCGAGAGAGCTCACCTGAAGGCCCGCACGGATTACTGGCAGATCGCCCCGGATGGCAAGCCCCTGCCGTACTTGGATGAGATCGTCATGGTCATGCTGGGCGAGGATCAATCAGCTTATATTTCCGCACTGCAAAGCGGCCAGGTGGATACCGTGCTCGAGCCTACCGTCGCAAGTTGGGAAGCAGTCAAGGATGACCCACGGTTCACTGTAGTCTCGACCCCGACAGCCGCGACACGGGTCCTGCGCATGCGCGTTGACCAGGATCCCTGGAAGAACAACGATGTACGGACGGCCCTCAAGTATTGCCACAACCGCACCAAGATCCTGCAACTGGCATTGCAAGGACAGGGCGTCATCGGCAACGACAGCCATGTAACCCAGGCTAACCCAGAATACAGCCCGCTTGACCCCCTGCCTTTCGATACCGCCAAGTCCAAAGCTTTATTGGCGGGAGCCGGCTATCCTAACGGCGTGACGGTCGAACTAACTGTTGCCAGCGATTGGCCCGAATCCATGGCCTATGCCCAGGCGCTCGCGGAAGATGCGGCAGCCGGTGGATTTACCATTAACCTGAAGACCATGCCCGCCAGCCAGTACTGGAATGGCTGGACTGATTTCAACATGGGCATCACCTGGTGGTCGCACCGCACCCAGGCCCTGATTACCCTTGGACTGGCTTATACGGCTGATCCGGCAACCGGTAAGCCGGGCGCCTGGAATGAAAGCCATTGGGTGGATCCTGAATTCAGCAAGATCCTGACCCAAGCCGAAGGTACGCTTGACCTGACCGCACGTAAGGCTCTCACACTGCAGCTTGAACAAATCCAACAGGAACGCGGCTCGATCTGCACGCCATTCTTCATGGATGTCTGGAAGATCTACACGACCAAAGTTCACGATATCGAACCTTCGCCAGATGAGTATGCCATCCTGACGGCAGCCTGGAAATCGGCCTAACCTTTCCATTTGTTCCATTAATTACCCTCCCACGCTGCCATGCACTGGCAGCGTGGGAGATCACTATAATATTAGGATTGACGAGGCAAGAAGATGATTCAAACTCATGGTACCAGCATGACGAGCGCCCATTATTCCCGCCTGGGCCCACAGGAATGTGAAAAAATCCATATGGCCAGCTTGGAGATTCTGCGACAGACTGGCGTGGATGTCCACGACGAAAAAGCCCGGCAGATCTTGGTTGAAGGCGGAGCCCAAGCCGACGGGTTGCGCGTGCGCCTGCCGGAATATATGGTGGCGCGTGCCATGGCGACCGCTCCCAAGTCGATCACGCTTTACGACCGGACCGGGAAATTAGCCATGCGAGCTGGGAAATACAACACCTATTATGGAGGCGGGTCGGATTGCCTCAACATCCTTGATCACCACACCGGGCAGCGCCGACGCCCGGTTTTGACTGATGTAAAAGCAGCCTCGATCCTGATGGATGCCCTGCCGGAGATCGACTTCGTCATGTCGGCTTTCCTGCCAGAGGACGTGGACCAGCGCATCTATGATCGTTACCAGATGGAGGTCATGCTCAATAATACGACCAAACCGATCGTGTTTGTGACCCCTGATTTCGAGGGTTGCGTGACGGCCGTTGAAATGTGTGAAGTGGTTGCGGGGAGCGCAGCAGCTTTTCAAGCACGCCCATTTGCCACCTGTTATATCAATGTCACCTCCGGTTTGATTGCCAATGCGGAGGCCTTGCAAAAGTGCATGTTCCTGGCAGAAAAAGGACTGCCCCAACTTTACATCCCCTTGAATGCCGGCGGAGTTAATTCTCCCACCACCACGGCAGGCTGCATGGCTTCCATGAACGCCGGCATCCTGCTTGGCATTGTCCTGTCCCAGCTGGTGCGCCCGGGTGCGCCCATTGCGGTACCAGGCTGGAACGGAGGACCCTACAACCTGCAGACCATGGTAGGCAATTATGTTCTGGCCGATGAGCAGGGCGTGCCCACTTCCATGGGCAGGTACTACGACTTGCCGGTTTTCGGACTGGGAGGATCGACCGACTCGAAGGTGATGGACCAGCAGTGTGCATTTGAAGCCACGCTCAGCCTCATGACCGCGCTCCTGCACGGCGCCAACATTGTCCATGATGTGGGTTTCATGGATGCCGGTTTGCAGGGCAGTTTGCAGCTCATTGCCATGTGCAATGATATATTAGGCTTCCTGCGGGCAGCCACAGCCGGTGTGGTGGTTAATGATGAAACCCTGGCCCTGGATGTGATCGATGAACTTGGTCCGACCGGCAGCTATATGGGGCATGATCACACAGTCCGGCATTTTAAAGATGCCTATTATTCCAAGCTGATCGACAAGAATCCCTACTCGGTCTGGCAGAAACGCGGTGCCACTAGCATGGAGCAGCGGGCTGCCAAGATGGTCGATGATCTCCTGGCGAAACACCAACCGCAGGCGTTGCCGGAAGAAACCCAAAAGGCCATTCACGAAGTGGTCGTCCGCGAACAGGCTTGCACCAATCAGCAGAAATAGACTTAAATGTATTTTATTTTACGGCAGGCATGCCTTGCGACGCGACATCCGGAACTTTGGCTGTCGGGCAGGTATTGGGTTCTGACAGGAGAATAAACGATGGCGCGGTATATCGTCCGGCGTTTGATGACCATGCTGCTCACCATGTTTCTTGTCTCAATTATTGTGTTTGCCATTGTGGAAATTGCACCTGGCAACGTGGCTCGAAACATGATTGGGGCATTTGCCACTCCTCAACAGCAAGAATCCATGACTATGCAGCTTGGGCTGGACCGCCCGGCAGTCATCCGCTATATCTCCTGGCTGTTTGGCTCGGACTGGCAGGCCCAACCGAAAGTTGGGCTGCCGTTACGGGAGACTTTCAGTCAGCAGGGCCTGGTGGCCAATTCCCAGCAATGGTGGGCGGTTGAACCAAATGGCGAGTTGGTGCAGTGGGACGTAGAGAACGGCCAACTCGTGCGGCTGGTGCGACAACCGGATGGGGACACAAAGAAACAGCCTGCCGATCAGGATTGGAAAGTGAATGCCAGCGGACAGGCATATTTCTGGGGGGTTGACACGGGCAACCGGGTGGCCGAATGGATCAAGGGTTCGAAAACCGTCCAGTATACCTATGATTATTCCGGATGGCAGGCGAAAGTCGATGCGCCGGTGCAATATATACCATTGACAAGAGGACTGTTGCGGGGTGACGCCGGGATGTCCTTGCGGTATAACGCGCCGGTTACACAAGTGATTGGGAGGAGAATCAAAAATTCTCTGATCCTGGCGTCATTGGCTTTTCTGATTTCCATCCCTACCGCTGTGCTTCTGGGTTTAATTGCCGGGTTAAACGAAGGCAAGCTGATCGACCGGATCATTTCGATCGGCGGTCTGATCACTGCCGGCTCACCGGACTTCGCAACCGGCATCCTGCTGATCATGGTTTTTGCACTCTGGCTCAAAATACTCCCGGGAGCGGCCGTGTTCACTTCCGATAACGCAATACTTGATAATCCGCGCCTGATCATATTGCCGGTGTTGACCGCCAGCTTGGTCGAGATCGGTTATGTGTTACGAATCACCCGTTCGAGCGTGGTGGAAGTGATGAACAGCTCCTATGTACGAACCGCCATCCTGAAAGGCCTTTCCTACCGGCAGGTGGTGGTGCGGCATGTCCTCCAGAATGCCATGATGGCGCCCATTACTGTGATCATGCTGCATGTTAACTGGTTCATCGGCGGTCTGGTGGTGGTCGAATCCGTGTTCGGCTACCCAGGCTTGGGAAATTTCATCCTTGAAGCCTCCCTTTACAAAGACGTGTATTCGATCGAAGCCGCCTCAATGGTCTTGATCCTGCTGGCGGTCGGAACCCAGTTGATTGCAGATCTCATTTATTCCTTGCTTAATCCGCGCATTCGCTATACATAGGGACTTACCATGGCAACAGAAAATCTGATTACAACGAAACAGATTCAAACCACGCCATCCGGTCCAGGGACTGCATTAAAAGCTTTTTGGAAAACCATTAAAGACCTGGCGGAAGTAATTTTCGCCTCCCCGACCGCGGTGGTTGGACTCACCGTCGTTATCATTTGGGTTTTGATCGCTTTTTTTGCCCCCCTGCTTACCCCCTACAGCCCTCTGGCGCAGGATTACATGCACCTGGATAAAGGCCCCACCGCGGTGCACCCGCTGGGGACCGATGACCTGGGCCGGGATGTCTGGGCGCGCGTGGCGTTTGGAGCCCGCACCATCCTGTTGTTGGGGCCGCTTTCCGTCATGGTTGCGTTTGTCCTGGGGGTAGCTTTCGGCCTGCCGGCTGGTTATTATCAGGGCTGGGTGGACGAGGTGGTCATGCGCATTTTGGATGCCTTCATGGCTTTCCCCGCCATACTCCTATATATGATCATCATTTCGGCGGTCGGCGCTTCGTCTTTCAATGTTGTGATTGCCATTGCCATCGGCGGTACTCCAGGCATTGCCCGGCTGGTGCGGGCGTTGACCATGGATATCCGCACGCGTGAATACGTCGCGGCTGCCAAGCTGCGCGGCGAACCGGATATCATCATCATGCTGCGAGAAATTCTGCCCAATTGCCGCGGGCCGTTGATCGTGGATTTTCTGCTGCGTATCGGTTATGCGGCTTTTTATATCGGAACACTTGGCTTTCTTGGCCTGGGACTGCCGCCACCGACACCAGACTGGGGAGGCATGGTTCAGGAAGGCCACAGTCACATGACCTCCAATATCTGGCCGGTCTTGTGTGCCACGCTGGCAATTGTCACGCTGGTGATCGGGCTCAATATGTTCGCCGATGGTCTGCGTGAGGAAACCATGCGTTATCAGTAGGTGTTGAGAAGACGAGCTATGGACCAATCCCCTGTTCTTACCATTAGAAACATGGCCGTTACCTATAAAACGCGCAAGCGGGATGTCGACGCTGTGCGGGATGTATCTTTTGAAATATCCCGGGGGGAAAACCTGGGCCTGGTTGGCGAATCTGGCTGCGGGAAGAGCACAGTTGCCTTCTCGATTGTAAATTTTCTGGGCCGCAATGGGCAGGTGACGCGCGGGGATATCCTCTTCAAGGGCGAGCAATTACGTGGCCGCTCGGAAAATGACCTGCGCAAGCTGCGCGGGGCCGACATCTCCATGGTGTACCAGGAGCCCATGTCAGCGCTTAACCCATCCATGCGGATCCAGGACCAGCTAGCGGAGAGTTTGATCACCCACCGTGGCTTACCTAAAAAGGCTGCTTTTGAAGAATCCGTTGAGGCGCTCAAGAAAGTCTATATGCCTGATCCGGACGCAGTCATGACCCGCTACCCGCATCAGCTTTCGGGTGGCCAGCAGCAGCGTGTCTTGATCGCCATGGCGATGCTCAACAACCCGTCGCTTTTGATCATGGACGAGCCCACCACGGCGCTGGATGTAACGGTCGAGGCAGCCGTATTGGACTTGATCGCAGAACTGCAGGAGCGTTACCAGACTGCCACTCTGTATATCAGCCACAACCTGGGTGTGGTGGCGCGCGTTTCGCACAAGGTGGCAGTCATGTACGCCGGCGAGATCGTTGAGCTGGCCGACACCCACGCCATTTACCGCAGCCCGATGCACCCCTATACCATGGGGCTGATGCGCTGTCTCCCGGATGTGGATGCCCCCAAGGGGACGCGCACCCTGCATCCGATCGAAGGTCGCGTGCCATCGCCGAACAACCTGCCGGTCGGCTGCATCTTTTCGCCGCGTTGCGAACTGGCTCAACCGGATTGCATGCTCAAGCATCCGGAACTGGTCGAATTGGTTCCGGGGCACCAGGTGCGTTGCCTGCGCTCGCTGGACTGGAAGGATGCTAAACGCATCTGGGAAATGGAGGAACTGGCCAAGGAACCCTGCCCGGACCGCGCTGATTCCAACCCGGAGACTGTTTTGAATGTTGACCAGGCCAAGGTCTATTACCCGGTGCCAAACAAGACCATCGGCGGCATGTTTGGGTTGGAGAAGCGCCGCTATGTTCGTGCTTCGGATGATGTCAGCTTCTTTATCCGGCGAGGGCGCACGCTGGGGATTGTCGGCGAATCCGGGTGCGGCAAAAGTACCCTGGCCAAGGCAATCGTCGGCCTGGAGCCACTTTACGCAGGCAGGGTTGATTTCCTGGGCGTGGATATTTCCAAACCAGTCAACAAGCGTACCGAGAATACGATCAAGGAACTGCAGATGGTCTTCCAGGATCCAAACGGTGTGCTCAACCCGTCTTATAGTGTCGGGGACCAGATAGCCTTTTCGCTGCGGCGCTTCAAGACTGTACCGGCGAACCAGGTGCATGCCGAGGTGGAGCGGTTGTTGCAGGCGGTCAAACTGGATGCCAGCTACTACAACCGGCTGCCCCGCCAATTGAGCGGTGGCGAGAAGCAGCGCATCGGCATCGCCCGGGCTATCTCAACCAACCC
This sequence comes from uncultured Chloroflexia bacterium, assembly GCA_963772245.1. Lineage (GTDB taxonomy): Bacteria > Chloroflexota > Anaerolineae > Anaerolineales > Villigracilaceae > UBA877. The sequence goes on from CAVYWB010000005.1 coordinate 1,326,702, forward strand.
GGCCATGGTGGTTTGCGATGAGCCGGTCTCCGCATTGGATGTCTCCGTGCAAGCCGCGGTGCTGAACCTGCTGTTGGAGATCCAGAACTCGAAGAATACGACCATGATCTTGATCTCGCATGACCTGAGCTCGGTGCGTTTCTTCGCCGACGATGTGGCTGTGATGTATCTGGGGAGAGTGGTGGAGATTGGTCCGTGTGAGACCATCTACCAGCCTCCCAACCATCCCTACACAACCGCCCTGCTGGCGGCCGTCCCGCGGCCGGACCCGGATCTGCAGCCATCGCACATCCGCTTGAGCGGACGGGTGCCAAGCGCGGTCAACCCGCCTTCGGGATGCCGGTTCAATACCCGCTGTCCTTTCAAGATTGGCGCGGTCTGCGAACAGGCCGAACCACCCCGCCGTGAGATGGGTAACAGTCACGTGATCTATTGTCATTACACCCCCGAAGACTTGAGCAAATTGAATGTTTGAGTCTTGCCGAACTTATTTTGGGAGGCTCTTAAGCCATGGAAGATAATAAACAGTTTTTTATGCGGGATAGCTGGAAGTTTGACCCGGATTTCAGACGACCGGAGCAACCCGGGGATGGGTTAGGTTTCGATACCAAGGCCCTGCACGCCGGTTTCCGCCCGACCGAGGATCTGGAGCGCTTCCGCTCCTTCGTGCCCCCAATCGTTCCGTCGATGACTTTCCCGTACGAGCACTTTGATAAAATTCCCTACCCGGTCTACGGACGCACTAAAACCCCTACGGCGGACATCCTAGAACAGCGTCTGGCTGCCTTGGAAGGCGGGCAGGCAGCGGTCAGTGCCGGGTCGGGGTCACAAGCATTATTTAACCTGATGTTTACCATTGCCAGGCCGGGAGACAACATTGTCACCAGTCTGAATATCTTTGGAGAAGGCTACAAGCAGGCTGCATCGATCTTCCCCGAACGCTGCGGTGTACAGTTCCGCTTTGTCAAGGACCCCTCCGATCCGAAATCCTGGGACCAGGAAATCGACAATCGCACACGGCTGGTATGGATCGAAACACCCAGCAACCCGACATTGTTTGTTACAGACATCAGGGCTGTTGCCGATGTGGCCCACTCCCACAATGTACCTCTGATGGTCGACAATACCACTGCCACAGCTGCCCTGCAGCGACCCTTGGCTCTGGGGGCGGATATAATTCTGTTGAGCGTCACAAAATTCCTGGCAGGCAACGCGAGCGTTCTGGGTGGCGCCATTGTCGGACCGGAAGATCTGACCGAGGATATTCGCTGGAACACAACCGAGTTTGTTGGATCCATAATGCAGCCCTTTGATTCCTGGCTGACCCTGCAATACCTTGAAACTCTTTCCATGCGCATGGATCGCCACAGTGCCAACGCCCAAAAGGTTGCCGAATATCTGGCGGATCATCCTAAAATTAAATTGGTCAACTACCCCGGACTGAACATCCACCCCCAGTATGATCTGGCATGCCGCCAGATGCGCGCCGGGGGTGGCATGCTGTCCTTTGTTGTGCCAGGGGGCATTCCGGCGGTCCGCACGGTGATCGATGGATTTAAACTTATAATTCACGCTGTCACTTTCGGTACCAGCCGGACGATTTGCATGCACCCGCGTACCATCACCCATGAGCATATGACCCAAGCCGAGCGCGATAAGACCGGCATCGACGATGGCCTGATCCGTCTGTCCGTCGGGTTGGAAGAACCCGATGATTTAATCGCGGATCTGGAACAGACACTGGTAAAATTGTAACCATTATTCCTGAAAGGAATCCATTGAAGATTTCTCGGCAGAATCTAACCCTGATTGGTCGGGCAAGGAGGTGCCGCGATGGATAAAGCCTTGAATCAATTAATTGCCGGGATTCAGGCAACCCAGGAAAAAATTACCCGGCGGCTAATTTCTGTGGAAGGCGCCCAGGACTGGCAGCCTGCCCCGGGAGAATGGTCTTTCCGATTTATTGCCGCCCACCTGGCAACTGTTGAGAAGGAATGCTACCTCGACCGGGTGGTTCGGATCGCTGCCAGCGAAAAACCGTACTTTGAATTGTATTTCAATACCGGCCGGGATTTCAGCAAGGTTGCATTGTTGGATTCTTTGCATGCGTGGGCAGACACACGTGCAGAAATCATCGACTTTGTATCCCATTTGTCCGAGGAAAAGTTGTCTCTCACCGGCACGCACTCTGCCTTCGGCACCCTGACTGTGCAAGGTGTTTTGGAGTTGATGCTCGACCACGATCAGGAACATCTCCGGGATTTGGAGAAAATAATTAACATATACGTTTCGAAAATTCATTAATCTGGAATTGCCCTCATGTCGAAACAATCCATTCAAACCAAGAAAGCACCCCCTCCTGGAGGGGCGTATTCCCAGGCGCTGCATGTTGGCGATTTCCTGTACACTGCTGGTATGGGACCATGGGATCCACAGACCCGCCAGGTGGTCGGCGCAACCATCGAGGAGCAGACCATTCGCACCCTTGAGAATCTTAAGGCGGTCCTGGAGGCGGGCGGGGCCGACCTGGGGGATGTGGTCAAGACCACCGTTCATCTGAGCGATCTGGGACAATTTGCAACCTTCAACCAGGTCTATACCCGTTACTTTCCGGACCCCAAGCCGGTTCGGACAACGGTCGGCAGCCAATTAATGGGTATCCTGGTGGAGATCGACGCTGTAGCTTATGTAGGAAAATGACCTTGGACAGAGAGAAGTACCTTGGCAGGCTGCGCCTCCCGGCAGGGCGATTGGAGCAGATCAATTCGGCGCTCTTCACTCCAGACATGCGCGTCATGAACGATTTTATGGACGTGATTGAAAAATACGGCTCGCCCGAAGAGATCAACCGCCAGGCCGAAACCGCCCGGCAGCTGCCGGCCCTGCTGGAACGCGTCCGTGCAACCCGCCCGACTTACCTGGCTGATCTCGAATGGCTGGAGCAACAGCGGGATGCGGGTGCCTTCATCCGCCTCTCGGATTACCGGCGCAGGGTGCTCGGTTCGAGAGCTGACGAATTGTCGTTCGACCCGGCTAACGCCGTAACTCTCGAGATCAGCGCCTGCCAGTACTTTCCATGGTTGATAGAAATCGCCCGGCGGGCCATTATCCAGGGCGAGATCATGCCAGGACGGTTTGTTCGGGTGCGTGCCATGAAAGAGCAGGAGGCCGACGGCGACCTGCCGGCCTTCGCGGCAGCCATGCAGGTTATCGGGGCCAGCTGGGTCGAGCAGCTCGACACGCGTGGCTCGGATGGCTCGAACCTGCACCTAGGCGGGCCGGACACACTCATAGGTTATTACGGCGGGGTGGGGGAGCCCAACCAACATGCCTTGCAATGGTTGGACGAGTACCTTTATTACTATACCCGTTATGGGATTCGCCAGATCTTAAACGTTAATACTGGCACGGTGCTGCTGGGCTACCTGTTGCACCGTCTGGGGGTAAATATCGAATTCAAGATTTCGGTCACCCTGGGAAACGACAACCCTTATTCGGCCCTTTGGACGCTCACCACCGCCAGCTTATTCGCACGCGACGATGGCTCCTCGCCTCTGGTGGGTTTCAACTGGAGCAATTCGACCGAGAACGAGACCATCGAGATCACCGCACAATTCCGGCGGTCATTGGGTCTGGAGGATTTAGTGCGTTTTGAGCACCACGTCACTGAAACCTGGAAGGGGCTGGTCATCCAGCCGTACAACCGCCGCTCGGATGTTCTTGCCCTGGCTGGGAATGTTCCCAACCTGTCTGCCAAACACGAAGGCGGCGAGCCTGAGATTGAACAAACCCGCCAGCGCCCCTCGGATATCCAGGACTACTACCGGACAAAGGATGAAATCCTTGCCTCTGGTGATTGGGAAAATCTGACTTTGAACTTCCAGGATAAATTTGATTCGCTCAATCGAACAGCCAGAGCTCTGACAAAACGCGGCCTGGCCTTCGTGGCCGCCGGGAACCTGCACCGCCCATGAACACTTTCCAACCGATCCCTTTGGCTGAAATCCAGGTTGCCCGGGCGCGTCTTGCCGGGACGGTCCTGCACACTCCCTTGGTGCGCTTCAATGCCCCGGACATGCCGGCAGAAATATATCTGAAATTGGAGAACTTGCAACAGGTGGGTTCTTTCAAAATCCGCGGGGCAGGCAACGCCATGCTCAGCGCGGACCCTGCCAGGTTGGCAGATGGAGTGTGGACGGCTAGTGCCGGGAACATGGCACAAGCGGTGGCTTGGTATGCGCGCCGCCTGGGCCTGGCCTGTACTGCGGTGGTTCCGGAGGATGCCCCCGCCGCCAAGCTGGCTGCCCTGCGGCGCTTGAAAGCTAAAATCATTGCCGTGCCTTTTGCGGATTACCAGTCCATTCAGAAAACCCATGCATATGCGGGCATGTCGGGGTTGTTGATCCATCCCTTTGCCGACCTGGCGGTCATGGCCGGGGATGGTACGCTCGGGTTGGAGATACTTGAGGATCTCCCGGATGTGGATGTCATCCTAGTGCCGTACGGCGGGGGTGGCCTTGGCTGCGGAATTGCCTCGGCTGTGCATGCAGCCAGTCCGCGGGTTAAAATCATTGCCGCAGAGGTGGCCAGCGGAGCACCGCTGACGGCTTCCCTGGCCGCGGATCACCCGGTCGAGGTTCCCTACGCGGCCAGTTTCGTTTCCGGGATTGGTGCACCCTTCATTTTTCCGGAGATGTGGCCTTTGGCTAGCCGGGTGTTGGATGGCGCCTTCGCAGTGGAGCTGGCCCAGGTGGCTGAAGCGGTCCGGATGCAGATCGAGTGGAATCATGTTGTTGCCGAAGGCGCCGGGGCGGTGGCTCTGGCGGTGGCCTTAAGCGGAAAGGCCGGTGGTGGTAAAATAGTCTGCCTGGTCTCTGGAGGCAACCTAGATATGGATAAACTGGCTGCAATCCTGGGGGGATTCGTGCCATGATATTCAGTCAAGGCCACGATCCCGCCATTAGCAAGATCGTAGCACGGCCTGACCGGCGAGGCTACGGCATGGGTCTGGGTGTGATCCTGCTGGATGACGTTTATCCTGGTTTCCCCGGGGATGTACGCAATCCCAGTGCATATCCGTTCCCCATCCAGTACGAGGTCTGTACCGGCATCGATATCCACCGGCTGGTTGTAGAAGAGGACAAGTCGCCGTGCCTTGCTCCTATCTTGCAGGCAGCCCGAAAACTCGAATGGATGGGCTGTCGGGCTGTAGCTGCCGAATGTGGATATTTCGCTTACTTCCAGCGGGAAGTAGCATCCGCAGTGAACATTCCGGTTTTTATGTCGAGCTTGATCCAGGTCCCGCTGGCGCAGGCGGCTGTCGGACCCGAAAAAGTGGTTGGGATCCTGGTGGCGAATACCAATTACCTGCGAGAACATCACTTAACCTCGGTGGGCATCCAGCTTGGTTCCAACTATGTCATCGGCGGCACAATGGATACGGGACGCTGCGCAGAGTTCGACCATCTGTGGACCGGTGGGCGACGCACTGATCCACCAGCGGCAATATACGAAAAAGCCGAAAGCGAGTTCGTGCAAGTCGGGATCGATTTCTTCCGAAGCCACCCGAACATGGGCGCAATGCTGCTGGAATGTACAGGCATGCCGCCGTTCGCACATGCGCTGCAACGGGAGATCAGAATACCGGTTTTCAGCTGGGGGACTCTGCTTGATTATGTATATTCTGTAGTTGTCCACCGAGACTATTACGGACATGTATAAAAAAGAATACAAAACATCTCTTTTACAGTAGAAAGGAATTTCATATGCCATTCGGAATTCAACCTATTCACATTGTGATCATTATCGTGGTGGCTTTCCTGCTTTTTGGGGGCAGCAAGCTGCCGGAACTGGGCCGAAGTGCCGGTAAAGCCATCAGCGAGTTTAAAAAAGGGACCAAAGAGATGACAGATGGCTTTCGTGAGGAAGCGGGTCAATCTGGAAACCCCGCAGCGGCCGCTGCAACATTCCAGTCGCCTTCGCTTTCAATCCCAAACCCATCCGCCCCGTCCCAAACAACCCCGTCCCAGGCAGCCCCAGCCACCTCTGGAGGGCGGTTTTGCATACAATGCGGTGCCCCGAACCCTCCTGAGGCACGCTTCTGCAACAGTTGCGGGACGAAACTCCCCGAGATTAATTCCTGAACAGTCAGTTCTTAGGGCAGTGTCCACGGGTTTACCGGAATGAAATGGGAGGCTGTTTCTTATTGTGGCTAATAAATCGATGCCTTTTCTTGATCATCTGGAAGAGCTGCGCAAACGCATCCTGATTTCGTTATTGGCGATCCTGATCGTGACTGCTATTGCGCTGGTTTTTTCCGATACCATCCTTAAGGTGTTATTGTTCCCAGCCGGGGGGATGAAGCTGAATGCATTCAGCCTGATGGATGGTTTCATGATCAAGTTTCGCATTGCTCTGTACATCGGCATCGCCATGGCGTTCCCGATCTGGGGTTTTGAGCTGTACCGTTTTATCGGCCCGGCCCTGCTGGACAAGGAACGCAAAGCCCTGCTTCCCGGATTGCTCGCATCCACGGTGCTGTTTGTCCTGGGAGTTCTGTTTGGCTATTATCTGCTGCGCGAGATGATTACGGTAATGATTGCGCTTTTTCCTCCTGAAGTGGCCTTCCTGCCCGCAGCCGACGATTACATTTCATTTGTAACTTTCTTCCTGGTGGCCTGCGGGGTGGCATTTCAATTGCCGGTTGTACTCACCATCCTGGTCCAGCTGCGCATCCTTTCAGCTGCCATCCTGAAAAAACAACGCCGGATCGCCTATTTTGCTCTGTTTGTTTTTGCCGAGGTTGCCACGCCGGTCACCGATCCGATCGTTGCGCCGATGGTTGTGATGGTTCCTCTGGTTCTTTTATATGAAGCCAGTATTGTCGTGGCGGTCCGGATCGAAGCCGGCCGGTTAAAAGAATCCAGATCTCAAACATCCGTTGGCTAAAACAAGCCGGGGTTGAGCGATGATTCTTATAGGAGATTGAAATGCCATTTGGAATCCAACCCATCCATATTGTGATCATCATTGTTGTGGCCTTCCTGCTCTTTGGGGCCACCCGGTTACCCGAGCTCGGGCGCAGTCTCGGAAAAACGATCAGCGAGTTCAGGAAAGGTACCAAGGAAGCCGCAGAGGGATTCAAAGAAGAAGTCAGTAAACCAAATGATGGATCGGCAAAACCTGCCTCTGCTGCTTCAACGGCCGCCGGCCAATCCGCAGCACCGGCGGGAAATTTTTGCATCCAATGCGGTGCCGCCAACCCGCCCGAAGCCCGCTTCTGCGCTTCCTGTGGGGCAAAACTCGCTGAAAAAACAGCCTGATATTCTGGAAAGCTGCCTAATAGTGCCGGATGATCGTTGACGCACGCCAGAATGCGCCGGTATTTTTTAGGGTCTTCAAGAACGCCTTGTCCCTGTCGGCTGTGGCTGGCAGCGCAATATGGAAATTATCTATAACAACTTGTAGCGTTGGTATAAAATTAAAAAGGAGAAACAATGCATACAATATTAAAAAGTGCAACGAAAGAAGTAATGGTGGGAATCGACCGGCCGTTTGTCATCATTGGCGAGAAAATAAACCCTACCGGCCGCAAGAAACTGGCGGCTGCGCTGACAGAAGGGAACCTCGATTATGTCCACCAGCTGGCCGAAAGCCAGGTGGCCTGGGGAGCGGATGTTTTGGATGTGAACGTCGGCACACCTGGCCTGGATGAGGTGGCTGCCATCAAGAAAGTCATCGAGTTGGTGGCTTCGGTCGTTTCTGTCCCGCTGTGTCTCGACTCTGGCAACCCGGAGGTGCTGGCGGCTGGCCTGTCAGTTGCGCCTGGCAAAGCCCTGGTCAACTCGGTCAGCGGTGAAGAGAAGCGGTTAATGAATGTTCTCCCGCTTGTCAAAGAGCATGGCGCAGCCGTCATTGGCTTGACGATGGATGATAACGGAATTCCCAAGACGGCCGAGGAACGCGTCGCCGTGGCTGAAAAGATCATAGAACGAGCCGTCAAGACGGGCATCCCGGTTGAGGATATCATCATCGACCCGCTGGTGCTAACGGTGGGTTCAGATAGCCAGGCTGCCATGGTGACTCTCCAGACCATTGACCTGGTGCGCAAAGAGTTCGGTGTGAATATCAACCTGGGTGCCAGCAATGTCTCATTCGGCCTGCCGGACCGGTTGTCAGTTAACCAGGCATTCCTCGCGCTGGCAATCCAGCTGGGCGCCACCTGCTCCATTACCGACCCGACCAAGCTTGGTGCCACCATAAAAGCCACTGACCTGCTGTTGGGCCGGGATGATAACTCGCTTCACTACATCAAGTATTTCCGCGCAGCCGAGAAGCTGCGCGAGCAGGAAGCCGCTAAGACACCATAAAAATCATATATCATACAGGTTAATCTCATGCAGATATCACTGGCCGGGAGCTTTACCCTGGGCAGTTTGGATTCGTCCCGTTGTGATCCCACCCAGATGGGGTTCAATAAGACCTTGTTTTCGAATTGGCCTTTTCCATTAGGATAATATAAGAGTTTTTACTTAAAACAGGGAATGAAGCCTTTGAAGACTATAATTATCTTGAATAGATTTTGTCCGCCTTTATATATAGAAGATCATGGAGATTATACTTATGTACGCACGCCGTTTTCAACTTATCGTCAGCTGTCTCATACTATTCGCAGTTGTGGCAGCCTGTTCCCTTTCGCCGACGAGCACGACAGCCGGAAGCTCAGCCGCGCCGGCTGGAGCGACCAGCCAGCCGGTTAGTGGATCTTCCTCAGGAGGCTGCAGCAACGCCTATTTCCCGGTATCAGATGGGACCAATTGGGCCTACTCCAGCACCGGCAGCACTTTGGGAGCGTATACTTATACCTGGACTGTCGCTGACATTGGGAATGCCGGGTTCACCACCAACGATCAATACAGCACGGGAGTCAATGCAGCGATAAAATGGAACTGCCAGAATGGCAACCTGGCGGCATTGGATGCCGGATCAACCAGCCTGAGCGTGACAAACACCTCTTCGACATTCAAGATGACCAGCACTTCTATCACTGCCGATGGCTATAATATCCCGAATTCTTTTGATAATGGAACGACCTGGTCTGAAAAAGTAACGGTTGATGGGGCGGTTAACTCCGGCACGAAAAGTGTTAATTCGCAGATTGTCTCCGATGTCAACTGCAGCGCGGCTGGCAGCGAGTCAGTAACAGTCCCGGCCGGGACATTCGACGCGGCCAAGGCCACTTGCAGTCAAACCTTGCAAGTCTCGTTCCTGATGCAGGGAACACCGCAACCGGTTGGCGCTCCGGATACGGTAAGCATTACCGATTGGTATGCCAAAGGGGTGGGATTGGTCAAATCGGTCAGGGCCAGCAGTCTGAGCGGTACCGAGACCATTGTGCTGACACAGTACAAGATTCAATAAAGGCATTGCTGGAACCAACTCAATAGAAGTGAGGGCGTTTTGCATGAAAGACGCCCTCACTTTTGATTATGAGTTGTGCTCGATTCTGGCTACCTTGACATGCCTCCATCGCCATCAGAACTTGAAAGAGGCCGGCTATTTATTAAGGGTCATTTTTTGGAAATAGGCATCCAGCTGGTCGTAAACCGCCTGATCCAGCTTGGGCGCATCAATGGTTACCTGCTTCTTGAGTTTTTCTGCCGGCAGGACCAGGATGGGGGTTTGCTCGATTTCCAACTCGGAGGCCGGGTGGATGAAGACCACCACCGGTTTGATTGGAATCGCGCCATTGACTACTTTACCGAGCCGCTTCCGCAGGGTCTGCTCGGTTCGCAAGGCGCTCTTGATCGGATCGCCGATATGTTCCTCCACAATGGAACGGAGTGCCCGCCCGATGGTCATGGCTTCCCGCCATTTTCCATCCTTGTAGGAAAAACTGCCAGCTAGGCTGATGGTTTCCAGGATGACCACCCCATTGGGAGTCAGAATCAAATGGTCGGGAGGGAAAGACGGATAGTGGAATAGATGGTAGGAGTCCGCCAACCCTTTGAGCGCCTTGTCCAGCCGTTCCTCCGGGCGTGGTTTCCGGACCCAGCGGTTGGCATAGTAGATTCCCAGCATGGCAGTCCCCAATCCAACCACCATCAACGCGAAGGAGAAATTGGAGGCTTTCGGCAGGAACAGGGGCAGCAGCACGCTTGCCAGAAGGAGCACCAGTCCGCCGATGCTGGCCGTATTGGACAGCTCGGCCCGCGTGCCAACCTTCTTCCGGTCAATATATGTTTTCATTGGACCTCGTAGAGCCTGCGGTGGATGGGGACCAGCGCAGTATACAGTTCGCGGTATTCCCTGTACAGGGCTTCATAGCGTTTCTGTCCGGCTTCGTCTGGGCGGATGACCTGGTCGATCTTGATCAGGTCGTCGATCTCCTCCACGCTGGAATAAATGCCCAGGCCTACCGCCACAGTCAGGGCCGCTCCGGCTGCCCCGGCTTCCAGGTGGTTCGTTACTTTGCTGAGGGGTTTCCCGGTAATATCGCTGATGATTTGCATCCAAACTGCGCTGTTGCATCCGCCCCCAATGCCATTGAACCCGTCGATTTGAAACCCGACCTTCTCCATCAATTCGCAGATCCAGCGCAGGTGATAGGCTACGCCTTCCATGACCGCACGCACCATATGGCTCTTGTTGTGCGATAAATTCAATCCGATGAAAGCGCCGCGCGCGTAATGGTCCAGCACGGGAGCCCGTTCACCCGAAAGCCAGGGCAGGAAGATCAACTTGTCCGATCCGGCTGGGACCGCTTCTGCCATGGCGCTGAGCACCTCATAACTCGATTGGCCGGATTCAGCCGCCAGGCGTTTCTCCTCCTGGCAGATGGCATCCCGGAACCACATCAGGGCGCCTCCGCCGGTCTCCATCTCCCCGGCAATGATGTACTTGTTCGGGTCGATGTGGTTAAGACCCAGAATGGTTTAACCGGGTCGTTCAGGAAGGTGGAGGTGGACACACCCACCCAGGTGGCCGTCCCGATGCACAGGTGCACCTTGCCCTCCCGGTTGGCGCCCGCCCCGGTCTGGGCGACTGCCACGTCCCCGGCGCAGATCACCACCGGGGTGCCGGGGTTCAAGCCGGTCTCCCGGGCGGCTGCCGGTGTGACCTCGCCGATCACATCGGTGCAGGGGAAGAAGGGAGGCAGTTTCTCAACCGGTATCTCCAGCCTGTCACAGACTTCCTTCGACCACTGCTTGGTGTAAGGGTTGAACAGGAAGTAGACCGAAGCCCCCACCAGGTCGATGGCAATCCTATCGGTCAGCTTGAACAGGATGTATTCCTTGCAGTCCAGCAGGTACGCGGTCTTCTCCCAGATCTCCGGGCGTTCCTCTTTGAGCCAAAGGATCTTCGGGATGCTGTCCTTGGCGGTCGGGATATTTCCGGTGTTGTCGAAAAGGAATTTGGGCATATCTCCGGCAACAAGCCGGTCGGCCTGCCTGACACTGCGCAGGTCGAGCCAGCTTAGCATGGGAGTCAACGGCCGGCCCTTTTCGTCGACCGGCAGCGTGTTCCACATCTGGGCGGAGACTCCCACTCCGATGATGTCCTTTGGGTCGATCCCCAATTCCTGGATCACCTGCCGCGTGGTCGCTGCGACCGCCTGCCAGAGCTCATCCGGGTCCTGTTCGACCCACTCGGGGCGCGGGTAGGAAATTCCGTAGGATTGATATGTTGAATGGATCACCTGGCCGGTCAGGTCGCATAAAACCGCCTTATCGCCGCCTGTACCGGTATCGTGAGCTAGGATATATTTTTTGGTTGCCAAGTTCTTTCTCCGATGAAGTGGGAATGGGTCAAACAGAAAAATTCACTTCTTGGTGACCTCCTCGACGTATTTCTTAAAAGTCGTAATAAATAAGCGATTTTGTTCGGGTGTGCCCACGGTGATCCGGACGAAGCCGCGCGCCATGTTGTGCCCGCTCATCGGCCGGATGAATATGCCCCGGCTGGCCATGCCGTCGCGAATTTCCAACGAGTCCTTCCCCAGGCTGCTGGCATCGATCAGGACGAAATTCCCTTCCGAAGGGAAAGCTTTCAGTCCGGGCATTTTATTGATTTCCTCGTAAATAAAGTTGCGCCCTGCGATGGTGTTCTTTCGCTTGCGCTGCTGGTCCTCCTGGTCTTCCAAGCCGGCCATGGCGCCCGCCAATGCCAGCAGGCTGACGTTCCAGGGGATCCGCACCCGGTTGAAATAGCTGGCAAGCTTGGGATCGCACAGCAGGTAGCCGATGCGGCAGCCCGCCAGGCCGAACGCCTTCGAGAAGGTGCGGTTGACCATCATGTGAGGATATTTATTGATCAGGCCGGCACGCGTGAACACTTCGTTTTCCAGTTCGTAATAGGCTTCATCGAAAAAGGTCGGAATGCCCAGGGCAAGAATCTGCAGCAGGTCCTTTTCAGCGATCTGGAGCCCGGTCGGGTTGTTGGGGGAGCACACGAAGATCAGCTTTGTTTTGGGAGTGACTGCTTTCAGGATGGCAGGCATGTCCCAATAGAAATCCGCTTTCATCGGCACCTGCACCACCACACCTCCGGCAACCTTGACGCGCGCCTCATACATCGGGAAAGTCGGCACCGGGATGACCACCTCGTCACCGGGGGCAACGAACGTGTGCACGACGAAGTTAATCACATCCGTGGAGCCGTTACCCAGCACCACGGCATTGCCCGAAAGGCCGCTGGCTTCTCCCAGCTTCTTGCGCAACTCGGGCCCCGATCCCGGGTAGAGGTTCCCAAGCCGGGCGGCTTCCATGATGGCATCCAGGACGGACTCGGAGGGTCCCAATAAATTCTCGTTGGACATCATGCGAATCGTTCCGAGATTCTCCCAGGCGATATCCATATGCTTGTCACTGTAAGGCTCTGCACTCTTTACCCATGGCACGATAAAATCTTCGGCAGTTCTCATACTAAAATCTCCATAAAGAATTAAATTATTGGGGTGTGACCCCGATTGTCAGCGTTGGAGTTCTTCGACGCTCTTGTACCACTTCGTTTTTTCGCCTATTCTGGCCCGTGCTTTCCACTTGAGCGTCTTTGGCGCCGCCTCGATCATTTCCTGCAGCTCGTGGATGCGTGTGCGTACCACCTGGCCGTCTTCCGCCGACAGGGCCTCGTATTGGTCTAGGCGATCGTCCAGCATTTTCAGATTCCCGGTGACCGTCCGCCAGAACCCCCAATCATTGCCCAGGATTTTAGCGATCAACGATCCATTGATCGTCTCCACATCCTGGTCGCCAACGGGGTGCTCACGCAGCAGCATGACGGTGTCGATCAAATCCTTTTCGTTGATCTGCACGATCTGCATCTTCTCAAGCAGCAGCTCGGCCAGGGGCAATGTGTATTTTTCCAGTTCGAGCCGGCCGACGAAATTGATCGGGTGGCAGAAATCAAGCACGTTGTAAAAAACGTCAATATGGCGGTCAAAAGCCGGATCATGGAAGAGCATGCGCCGGTCGCCGAACAACTGGGTCACCTGCTTGTCTTCCACGTATCCGAGCTCTCCCAGCACGCGCGTGATCTCCCGGGTAAAGCGCGGGTAGGAGGCAAAGTCGAAATCTGTAAATACCCGCCCGAGCTTGTCCTGGATATACCCGAATTTTTCACAATGCGTACGGAAAGCCAGGGCGCCGATCAGGCGCATGATGATGTGCTGGTAGGGCTCGCCGTTAATGGCCTCCAGGATGCGCGTTCGCTCGGTATAAAAATCTTCCTTGATTTCGCCATATTTTCCCATGCTTGCACCTCTCCTGATCAGCCTGAAATAAGCAGATGGCCTTTCACCTTACCGTTTTCCAGGTTAATGATGGCCGCTTTCATGATTGCTTCGGCGTACTCGCTCCCGGCGTTGATCGCCAGCGTGCGGCCGATGTGGACGTGCCCGGGCGATTCGTGAATATGACCGTGCAGCGACAGCATCGGCTGAACTTTCTCAATAAATGCCTTGACCGCCTGCGAGCCGGCCGACTTCATTACCACCTGCCCGCCCGAGGTGATCATCTTCAAATTCTTATCCAGGTCAGGGCAGGTATCCAGCCCGGATCCAATCGGCGGCACATGCAGAACGGCGATGGCACGCTCCGGATCCTGGATCAATCCGGCCAGGGCATCCAGCTTCCTGGTCAGCTCGTCCTCCTCCACATCCCGGGCGCACGCCCAGGGAGTCATGTTTGCATTCGAGAGACCGACGATCTCGTAACCGCCTTCGATCTCAAACCTGGCATTGTCCGGGTTGCGGATCGATTTAAATTCGGCGATGACTTTGTCAATGGAATACAGATCATCATTCCCGGCCATGAAATACAGGGTTGCCTTGCGCGGGGCAAGTTTTTCCTCGGCCAGTGCCATCCACTCGCGCACACGCTGGCACATTTCCTGCTCGAACCTGGCGGCCATTTTTTCGGGTTGACTCTCGAGTTCTTCTGCTTCATCCTTTTCCAGCACGATCGGATAAAAACCAACCCTGCTGATTTCCTTCTTGATCTTTTCCAATTCATCGGGGGTGCCGGCAGTCTCTTCCTTCCCAAACCAGCTGCCCACGTATTTTCCGTTTCCATGGTGGATGACCGGCACCATAGCCTTCCCGGTGACATCCCCGCCAACGATCAAAATCGAAGCCTGGTATTGCATGCTGGAAGCAATAAATTTGCGAAATACTGCATCTGATCCGTGAAAATCCGAGCCGTACAGGATGCGGGTTAATTTCCCCGATTGGAATATGTTGGCAAGTTTCATTTCCTTCTCCAAAACGATCTTCTTGATGTCAGTGGTTCGGCGGGTATTTCCCGCCGAACCACTTTTTTCCTCTTCAATCCCGGAACCAAATTGTTCTCGGGATGGAAAGAGGCACGCGTATTTTAAACAGGTGGCACAGACTGGAAGGTCCAGTTGATGTCGATGCCTTCCTTCCTGAGACGATATGCCCGCGCGACGTAGAATACGATCAGTCCGCTGAGCACAAAGCCGATCAAGGTTCCCATGACGCCTAACCCGATTAGTCCACCGACTGCCGGGTACAGGAACGAAGCGATGATCATCCACAACAGGTAGAGCATGGTGATCACGCCGATGATGGTAATGACCGGCACCTTGCCAAGCTTGCGCTTGACGAAGGCGCTGGCATTCTCGAACACATCCGGCTTGGTGAATGGTAAGAGCGTGATGGCCAGCACCGGGATCAGCTGGGTCCACGTTGCAAAGAACACGAAGTTGAGCTGGGCACCCATCACGCTGCCGGGCCAGAACAGTCCGGATGCATCCAGCGCACCGACCTCGGCGATCACGGCGATGATGGCGATGGCGACGATCGGGCTGTGCAGGGTCGGGTGGATGTAGCTGACCTTCTCCGGGATCAGGCGGTCAAACGACCAGGCGAAGATGATCCGGCTGCAGTAGAAGAAGTATGTCTGGGCCAGATTAATGAGGGTGTAAAACCAGGCAATTGCCACGATCCACAGCAGGATGAGATTCGGCTTCAGGATGGCGGCATAGAAGGTGATCCATGGCATCGGGTTGGCGCTGGTTACCCCGGCATTGCTCAAGTACGACTCGGCCGCGATCCATTCCAGAGGCACCAGGCGCTGCAACAGGATCGCTGCGACGACGAAGATTGCCCAGGTCACCAGCAAAGAAGCCCAGCTGCCGGCCAGCAGGGTGGTATCGGCCTGCTTGACCTCACCGGCAAAGAAAGTCGGGATATAGTAACCGTAGAAGATCCAGAAGCCCATGATCAGGCCGGCCAGGGTCATCATGGCTACATTCGGGTTGGTCACCATCCCGTTATCCTTGGCAAGCTGGATGCGGGCTTCGTAACTGCCCGCGCCCATGAACTTGTCCCAGGCGGCCGGGAAGGAACCCTTGGCAGCCGATCCCAGCTGGAAGTACAGCACAACCCAGGCCAGCAGGCCCAGGAAGAAACCCACTTCCAAAATGCGCAGAATCGTGCGAGTGGGCAGGATCATCAACAAGAAGGTGATGATGGTACAGATCGTGCTGATCAGCGCAATCCCGAGCGGGGTCGAAGACCAGTTGGCGAAGTTGGTGAATCCCGGATTGTTCAGCACGATGCCCATGGTATGGAAGAGCACCGGGAAAGCGGTCTTGGGGATCCACGCAATCAGGGAGCCCGCCACCATGGCGCTGAAGATGACCAGCGTCCAGCTCGCCGCGAAAGCGAGCGGAGCGCTCAGGGTCCGGCTGGCCAGGGTGTAGTCCGCCGCCGAGCGCGGCATGGTCGCGCCGATGACGGAATACGTGTACGCATGGAAGAGGCAGAAGAACATCGCCACGGTCAGGACGCCGATGATGCTGCTTCCGGGCCAGACGCCTGCCACCCAGGAGAACGGGATCAGGCCCGAGGACGACAGGCTGATGCAGTGGACGCCGAAAACCATGGCGCCAAAAATGCCGATCGTCCGGACGAGCCCCGAACTCTTGCGTGCATAGAGTTTTTTATCTGTTGCCCCTGCGGGGGCAGCCATTTCAGTCATTGCAAGTTCCTCCTTAAGATAACAAGATTGAAATTAAGGTGAGATACGATGGGGTGATGTCAACTCTAAAGGCTTTGTTCGGGAGCCTCCTTTCCCAATCCGTTCTCACGGTTTTGATCCTGGCTGCTTTCCAACCCGACATCCGTGTGGAGTCGGGTGTAATCGCTTCGTAAGAAATCCTGTGAGAACACAACCGGCGTTTTGGTATCGTTACTGTAAATGATGCGGGAGAGCATGATGAGCGGGAAGCCTTCTTCCACCCGCAGTTGTTGCGCCACCGTTTCCACCGCCGCCACCGCCTCGAGTGTCTGGGAGATCAGGCCGGGTTTGATGTGGTACACGCTGGTCAGCAGATCGAGGGTTGAACTCTTCTCCAGGTCCCAGTCCTCCAGTTTGGGGAAACGCGCACATGGAAAAAAACCGCGCTCCAGAATGACTGGAACGCGGTTGGCAAATCGCAGCAGGGAAACGCGATAGAGTGGATTCCCAATTTCGATCTTTAGAGTTTCCGCCAGCCGGCGGCTGGCCACCATCTCGCTGAATTCCAGCAGCTGGCTGGCAGTGGCTATATTGCGCCGCTGCATGGCTTGCACGTAGTTGACCATTTCTCTGGCGTCATACGTGATCTTGGGCTTGGCAACGTATGTGCCCGAACCGTGTTTCCGTTCCAGCAGCCCCTCGTTCACCAGTTCGGTCAGCGCCTTGCGGACCGTCATCCGGCTGACGCCCAAATCCTCGCTGAACTCCCGTTCCGATTGGATCTTGGTCTCGGGCTTCAGCTTGCCGGTCAGGATCAGATCAGCTATATACTCCTGGATTCGGCTAAAAAGGGGCTTGTTGATCTCGTCAGACATCAACCACTTTCCTTTTTTTAGGCAGATTTTGCTTTATTTCTATAAAGTGGTATATGGTATAGGGAACCGGTAAAGAGGGTAAGAAGATGGTTCAGATCGGGTAATAATCAAGAAAACCATTAATATTTGGCTGTTTTTGGTTGCAATTAATCATTATAGGGCGAATTTTAAAAAAGTCAAGCAGGAAATTGCACTTTTTGGCATTCTTTAAGGATGTATTCTCTCACAATCATCAAAGTGGTATATGGTATAGTCAAACGAAAAAAGAGCTTAATAATCATGCCAACCAGAGGAAAATGACCTGCAGACAATCATGGATGTTAATAAGCTGGAAAAGGATTAAAATCCGCTTACGATTTTCTTACGGATTTTTTGTCATGCAATAACACGGTTTGCGTATAATTGCAGTAGATGCATGTGGGTTTCTTATAACCCCCGCTCCCAGATTATTATGCAGGAGGCAAGAATGACCGGACCAACCCCAATCACCCCTAAAAATGAAGCGGAAAGCTTTTCCTTCAAGGCCGAAACCAGGCAGCTCCTGAATATTTTGATCCATTCCCTCTATAAAGACCGGGAAGTCTTTTTGCGGGAGCTGCTCTCGAACGCCTCCGACGCGCTCAACCGCATTCGCTTCGAAATGCTGACCGACCACCAGGTGCTCGACCCGGGAGTGGAACTGCGTGTCCGCATCACTGCCGACAAAGAGCAGCGACTGCTCACCGTGCAGGATACCGGCATCGGCATGACCCGCGACGAGATCATCGAAAACCTGGGGACGATCGCCCAATCCGGCGCGCGCAAATTCATAGAAGCCACCCGCGACAAGAAAGCGGATTTTTCGCAGGTGATCGGCCAGTTCGGCGTGGGCTTTTACTCGGTTTTCATGGTGGCCGATTGGGTGCGGGTGACCAGCCGCTCCTACAAGCCGCGCGCCAAGGCGGTCAGCTGGTATGCCACCGGTCAGGACACCTTCGAGGTCGTGGCGGCGGAAATGAGCGAGCGCGGCACCAAGGTCGAGATAAAGCTCAAGGAGGACGCCGTCGAATTCGCCGAGGACCAGCGTCTGAAGGACATTCTCCACAAGCACTCCGATTACATCGGCTTCCCGATCTACGTCGGGGATAGCAAGGAACCCGCCAACAAGCAGACCTCGCTCTGGAGAAAGCCCAAACAGGAAGTTACAGAAGACCAGTACAAGGATTTCTACCGCCAGGTGACCCTGGATTTCGAAGAGCCGCTCATGCATATTCACATGGTCACGGATGTGCCGGTGCAGTTGTATGCGCTCCTGTTCGTCCCGCGCAAATCCGAACGGGCCATGTTCTCCCTGCGCAAGGAGGATGGGTTGAAGTTGTATTCCCGCAACATCCTGATCGATGAGTACAACAGGGACCTGCTGCCCGAATATCTGCGCTTCATGCAGGGCGTGGTGGATTCGGAGGATCTGCCGCTCAACGTCTCGCGCGAAACCATCCAATCCAGCGGCTTGATGGCCGGTTTGAAAAAGGTCATCACAAACCAGGTCATCAAGGACCTGGAAGCCCTGGCCGGCAAGGAACCCGAAAAATACCGGGAATTCTGGCAGGAATTTGGCGGGTATCTCAAGCAGGGCGTGGCAATGGCGCCAATGGAGGCAGAATCGCTCCACCCCCTGCTGCGCTTCAAGACCAGCCTGCAGCCGGAAACCTGGAGCTCCCTGGAAGAGTACGCCGGGCGGATGAAGCCGGACCAAAAAGTGATCTACTTTATCGTGGGCGAAGACCCGAAGTCGGTCTTGCGCAGCCCGCACCTGGACTATTTCCAGGCGCAGGGCACGGATGTGCTGCTGCTGACCGAGCCGATGGATTCCTTCATGCTGATGGGTTTGCACAAATACAAGGACTTCGAGTTGAAGAATGTGGCCCAGACGGACCTGCCCGAAAAACCCGCCGAAGATAAGAAGGCGGAGCAGATCCCCGAGGCCGATTTCAAAATACTGGTAGAACGCTTCAAGCAGGTGCTGGGCGAACGCGTCGTGGACGTGCGCGCCAGCGAGCGGCTGTCGCAGTCGGTGGCGCGCCTGGTCGACCCGCAGGGGGCGCCCGATCCCCAGTTGCAGCGCGTCTACAAGTATCTCGGCCAAGAGGTCGAGATCCCGAAAAAGATCCTGGAGTTGAACCCGGCCCACCCCATCCTGAAGAACCTGCTCAAGGATACCGCGGACCCCGCCCTGCAAAACCTGGTGATCGAGCAGATCTTCGACAGCGCCCTGCTGGTGGAGGGACTGCATCCGGACCCCTCCAGCATGGTGGCGCGCGTCCAGCAGATCATGGAAGCTGCCCTGGGGCACGCCGAACCGCCGGTTTCCTGAGCCGCCCTTACTCTTTACCGGATTCCGAAAACTCCTGAATTCGGAGTCCTTTATACAATTCCTTGCTGCTGGGCGGGAGGTTCGGCCGCCGGGAGCGGAGCTGGCTTCATTCAGGATGCGCCGCGCCGGTATAGGGGCAACCCGCGCATGCTCGGGCAACCCACATGTGTAGGGGCGACCTAATGGGCCGCCCTGATGAGGGGGGTAATCTCCATCAAGGAGTAAGAAGTGTTGAATAAACCGTTGGAAACCAAACAACTCTCCAATTCTGAAATCGTTCCCGCTGTGTGGGGCATACTCGAGGTTACAAACACACCCGGCCCTCATCCCGGTGTGATCCTCCTACCAGGGTCGTCTGGTTGGCAAGCCGCGTATCCTGAAATCGCCAAGTCCCTTTCGGCATCGGGCTTTATCGCCCTGGCGGTGGATTACCTTGCAGAGACAGGTCGTGATCCGTCTGATGAGGATCATTGGAAGTATTGGCCACTCTGGCAGGCCATCGTTCGTAACGCAGTTGCCTGCCTGCAGGCAAATCCATCCATATCTAGATGTGGGGGTGGCTTGGTCGGCTATTCCCTTGGAGCTTTCCTGGCCGTCTCAGCGGCCTCCGCGTTGCAAGGAGTGGGAGCAGTCGTGGATTTTTTCGGAGGGGGAAGCAGCGCAGCAAAGGTGTTGGAAGCCGAGGTTCGGAACTTTCCTCCGCTGCTCATCCTGCATGGCGAGGCAGATAGCATTGTACCGGTGCGTAACGCGTACCGGCTGCGGGACGCTGTGATCGCACAAGGAGGCGATGTGGAGATGCATATTTACCCTGGAGCCGAACATGCATTCAACGCACCGTGGAGCCCATGGTACTCGGACCCGGAAGCACCGGATTCCTTGACGAGGATGATTGACTTTTTTAAAAAGCAATTAAGGGAATGACTGCTTCAACTTCACATGCAGCCCAATGCCAGCCCAACCTCATCCTCCTCCGCTGAATTGGAGAGCGTTCGATCCAGGCAGATATTAATAGGCGCGGCCAATGGCCGGAGCCAGGCAGCCGGCCGCCGTGGCACCGGATAAACCGGGAATGGTAAATTCCATGGGCTAAAGAATGAAAAAACGGTGGTGGAAAAGCCCCGCAGGGGCTTACGCGCTGAGCCCGGACATTCACGTCCGGGCGAAAAGGATGGCAAGCCCGCCTCATCTAGGCTCGTGAAACTTCCTCCGGCCTTCTGCACCGCTTAGGTATGGGGGCAACCCGTGCAAGGTCGGGCGACCCACTGGGTCGCTCTGAAGGGGGGGTGCTTCCTTTCAAATCAGGAAATTAGTTCGTGCTTTGTTCACATTTGTGATAACATGGGGATATGCGGACTGTAAACTTTTATCGCCTTCCAAACGGCAACAGCCCTGTTGAAGAATTTCTTGATTCCTTGATTGGCAAACAAGCGCAAAAAGTTTTATGGGTATTGCAATTGATTGAAGAGTTGGAGGTAATACCTCGGCAGTATTTCAAAAAGTTGGTTGATGGCGAGGGTATTTGGGAGGTCCGGATACAGTTTGGAAATGACATTTTCAGATTGTTGGGCTTTTTCGACAGCGGCACTTTTTTGATTCTGACAAATGGTTTTGCCAAGAAAACACCAAAAACCCCAAGACAGGAAATTGCGCTGGCTGTTCGTCGTAAGGAAGATTATCTATTAAGGAGTAAGAAGTCATGAGCGACGTAAAACGGTATATTCAAAAACGGGTTGAAAGGGATTCGGAATTTGCACAAAACTACGAAGCAGGTTATGCCGATTTCAAAATTGGTGTTATCTTGCGGCAGGCCAGGGAATCCGCAGGTCTAACACAAGAAGAAATGGCTCGAAGGTTGAAAACGAAGAAGTCTTCCATTTCTCGTATTGAAAACCATGCCGATGATGTGCGCCTTTCAACGTTGCGACGCTATGCTGATGCGGTTGGCGCTAATCTCCAAATCCGGTTAGCTCATTAAAAAGCAAAAACGCGCCCAAGACCGGCTCAAGTCGACATCAACTGCATTGCTCAGAAACTAGCGTATTTTGCCAGAAATGTACCATAATTGAAAAAGATTCTCGCACATCCCGCCGCCGTTGAGCCATACAGTTAGATGCCTATGAGTGATCATTGGCTACACACAGACGACAAGTCCGACATCATTGCTTCATTGGCAATGCTTGAGGTCGCGTATATCAAGTAAATCGCAATATTGCCGCTTGGAAGTGGATTGTCATCACTGTCCATAGTGCCCTTCAGAGTGCCATTGTCTGCCACCTTCGGATCGTTGGCAATAACCTTCTTGTCGCCAGACAAGAAGATGCCGAAGCATGGCTGAAAGCGCATGACAAAGGCACTGCATCCCCTGAAATGATGATGGACTCGTTCCCAAATCTCTACTACAAACTAAAACATATCGAAATCGAGGGTTTCAGATTCACGCCATAGGGTAGCCAAGGAGCAAGCATCAACAGAATTAACTCATATCGAAATGATTTCATACACTTTATGGTGAACATCTTTTCCTTGGAGATAAGCGGCCTTCCAGCCATGTGCAAAGATTGCCTCAACGTTATAGGTGAACTCGATAAGCACACATTACATGCTCATTGGAATGACAATTCACAACATAGAGCTTTTCTAAATTTGCTAAATAAGTGCCTAGAGAAATTCAATCAATTGGAACTGGACTACGGCACCTGACATTGTCTATAATAGGACAGTGGCTCTGCCGCTCGAAATGGTATCGGCTTGCCAAAAAAGGCGCTAAGATGATAAGTATCTCGCCCGTCCCGGCGGCCGTTGAGCCAAACCGTTATACGCCACTTTAGCTGAACCAGAAATGATAGAATAAAAATATGAATAAGATATCCACTTACTGGGCTATACTCGTCGGTGGGGTCTGCGGCTATTTTCTCATCATTTCGTTCGTCTTTGGGCATTTCTTTACCAGTTCCAGAAAGGTACCTACTGACGTTTTGCAAGGCTTCCTGATTGGCTTCGGACTGGCGTATGTCACGGCCCAAATTTACGCCAGGATCAAGGCTACGAAGGTCAACGGCTGGATCACCATGTTCGGATTAGGCGAGCCCGGCAACGGCATGTTCCTGCGAGCCGCGCACGCCCAGTTATTTCCCGGCCCGGTGAACACACCGGAAGAGGCGATGTATTGGTGGACGAACGCAGACGGCGCCGGCCACGCGCTCTCCGGGGCGCATGGCTACGTCATGCACTTTCCGGCAGGCGGGCTTCCGCCCAACCAGGCCTTCTGGTCGCTGACGATGGGGGATGCGAGAAATCACTTTGTGGCGAATCCGCTCAACCGGTACAGCGTCAGCGATCGTTCCGGACTCGCGCAAAACCCAGACGGTTCGGTCGATATTTTCATTCAGAATGCCGCCCCCGCAGGCCATGAATCCAACTGGCTGCCCGCCTCTTCGGGCAAGTTCATCCTGTGGCTGCGCGTGTACATACCCGGTGAGGCCATCCTGCACGGCGAGTATATGGTGCCGCCGGTTGGCGAAGTGAGATGATGTAATATGAAATACGAACACTTGGTTATATTCGGCTTGGTCATGCTCGCGGCATGGTTCCTTTTCACCTACTTTTGGCCGCGCTTGTTGCTGTCCGTGTTCAAGAGGGGCATCCTCGTTAATGGGTTCGGTGACGGCCCCATCCCGGTCAATACGCTCTATACGCAGCCCCTGGCGTTTTTTGCGGATCCTATCCACCCGCCTGCCTCGGCCTCAAAATTGGCGACTACTGGTGTGAACCGCGACACGCTCATGACGGCTGGCTGGTTGGACCTCAGCAAAGGACCGCAAGTCTTACACTTGCCGGACATGGCTGGTCGCTATTACAGCGTGCAGTTCACGGACCCGTCGAAAAACACGAATTTTGCCTACGTCGGCAAACGCGCCACCGGCACGAAGGCGGGCAACTATCTCATCACGAAGCGAGGTTGGAAAGGACAGGCGCCGGGCGGCCTGATGCAGATATCCTCGCCGAACAACTCGGTGCTCGTCTTCGGCCGCGTGCTCGTGGAAAGCGACAACGACCTGCCGGCCGCCTATGCTCTTTCGAAGCAGATACAACTGACGCCGCTGCGCGCCTGGCAACCAGGCCAGACTGCGACCTGAAAGGGTATAGTATAAAAATACGGACATGCGTTTTGCAGCGCACAGGTTCGGATGGCGTAAGACACAGCCTGCATCTGCTATGTGGGATTCGCAGCGCTGGATGAAGTTTTTCCTGGCTTCAGGTTTACACTGTTCTCATGCGTTATCTCCTTCCACCCGCTTGCGGGTAACACAAAACGTTGGGCGCTTAATTTGAAGATATTAAGGAAATGGAGGCCGAAAATCCGTTGACGTAACTACAATTAGTGATTACAATTGGAACATGGGTTTCGAATGGGATGAGCAAAAATGCCAGGTCAATATTAAAAAGCATGGCATAGATTTCATCGATATTCCAGAATTATTTGAAGGCGATAGTATCATCCTCCCCGATGAACGGTTCAATTATGGCGAAACCCGTTTTATCGCTATCGGCATTTTAAGAAATCACGTAATTGTAGTGGCTTACACGGAACGCATTGAAAATATTCGTATCATATCGGCAAGAAGAGCAACCAAAAATGAACAAACCTACTATTTCCAGCAAATCTCAAACTGATTGGGAACGGCTCAACGGAATTACTGATGAGAATATCGACTTATCCGATATTCCCGAACTCACGCCGGAGATGTTTGCAAGGGCTGTTGTAAGACGCGGGTTGAAAGGTAAAGAGAATAAAGCCCAACTTACCATCCGTGTTGACCATGATGTTTTGACATGGTTCAAATCGCAAGGGCGCGGGTATCAAACGCGCATTAACGCATTGCTGCGTGCCTACATGGAAGCAAATATAAGTCATAAAAAAGTGTCTGGACCGCGGGCACAACGTTAGCCAGAATAGGATCTGTTAGCCATCCCGAGCCCGGCATCGCCTCCACCCCGTTCGGGAGGATATCTCCGGCTCGCCGGGGTGAAACGACCTGGCCGCCTTCCCCTCCGCGGCGGCCATTTGGTAGAAAAAGGGATTTTACGCAATCTTGTTTTGCCTTAATCGGCGGCAGGTGAGTCACATTGTTAGACCACTTTTTGAAATAACGTGAGTAAAAGATGTGGAAAGAGAAATAGATGAATTGGATATTCGCCGCATTCCTTGGCGCATCATTATTTCATATGGGAGAAGAGTATTTCTACCCGGGCGGTTTCAAGGGTTTTATGAAACGCCTGAATCCCAAATTCGCTCCGTTGGTAACGAAGCCAATGGCTGTTGTTGTCAATGGCTTACAGTTACTCCTTTGCATGGTGGTTATGATTGTCGGTAGAAGAGCTCTCGTTTTTGGCTTGTCAGTAGCAGCGCTGCTCTTTATCAATGGTTTGGCTCATATTATGGGTTGTATCAAAGCAAGAGGGTATGCACCGGGTTGTATTACTGGGATCTTGTTATATATCCCGCTGGCCATCTATGCCTACTTCCTCGCTATTGGTTCGGGTTTGCTAAACATGAATGCTGTCCTGATCACCGGCGTGCTTGGCTTATTGTATCAAGCAGTGCCACTTGGTTATTTCGTATTGGCGAGCGCGATGAAACGAGCATGAAGCAAAGAGCGGGCTACCGGCTCCCCCGTAAAGAACGCGGGACGGGCATATGACCACCTTCCCCTTCCCTGCGTTTTGCCCCTTCGGGGAACCCTGTAAAGATCCACCCGCCAAAACCGTCAGGCCGGGAACGCTTCGCAGTCGCCGTTCGCAATCCGCCAGGCCGTTCGGTGTTTTCTTTGCTAAGCTACCGTACTGAAAGGAAGAATAGGGAATCTGAAATGAAAGAATTCGTCCTGGAAAGAAAAGGTTGCCTGATCCATTATTGGGTCGGCGGGCCGGAAGGTACGCCGCTGGTTGTTCTGACGCATGGCGCCGGGGTGGATCATAGGTCTTTCAACCCGCTTGTGCCGGTCTTGGCCAAACAATACCGGGTATTGAACTGGGATGTCCGCGGGCATGGCCTTTCACAGCCTGCCGCGGAACCTTTTTCCATACCATTGGCCGTCGAAGACTTGTTGGCGATCCTGGAAAAACTGGGTTATCAAAAAGCCGTCTTTATCGGCCATTCCAACGGCGCCTATATCAGCCAGGAGCTTGCCTTCCGGTATCCCGGGCGTGTGCAGGCTTTGGTGATCGCCGATGGCACCTGCATCACCTGGCCCAGGTCTGCCCTGGATAGATTCATATTACGGGCATCTTCTCCTATCATGGCGCTCCTGCCCGACAAGACCTTGAAGAAATCTGGCTTGCCATATTTTTCAAACAAGCAGGAAATACGGGATTACGCCTTTGAAGCTTTTTCGCTGATTCCCAAGCCTCAATTCATTGCCATCTGGAATGCGGTCACAACCTGCCTGCACGCTGAACCGGATTATCAGATTACGCAACCGATGCTGCTCGTGCATGGCGACAAGGATCAAACGGGTGACATCCGGAAGATCGCGCCTTTATGGGCAGCCGCATCCCCAAATTGCCAGTACGAAGTCATTCCTGACGCGCTCCACATGGCCCCAATGGATAACCCGGAGGTTTTCAACCGTCTGGTAATGGCATTTCTATCAAAATGGGCCCCTGTGCCCGTATCTTTAAAAATGGTCTGACTGCCCTCCCCATCGCTGCGCTGTGGGGACGCATAGTACTGCTACGCGATCAGCCCAACCATAGGGCGATTTACTCCATATGGAAAAATCGGATAACCAAAAGTTGATCATCCCATGCCAATAACTCAGCGCCCACTTGCAAATGAGCACGACAAATGCCTTATGTCTGCTTTAGCTCGACAATTCCCAGCAGATAATCTTCATACAATTGACTTGCCTTACAGGCTTTGTTCTTGGGCGCTAGACGATCCCAATAATGTCCAGTTATGGTTTGATGATGTGCAACTTGTTGCGTGGGCGGTGCTTCAAACACCATTTTGGGAAATTGATTATGTTTGTCACCCGACTGTTGAACCAGATTTGCTTCAAGAAATCCTGGCATGGGCAGATCAGTATGCTCAAAGCATAATAAACACTGCTTATGGACGTCCTGCATGGTTTATTGACGCTTTTTCCGGGCAAACTAATCGTATCCATGATTTGGAAAAGGCGGGGTTCAAATGTCAATCAGATGTCGGCGCGGGTTCATTATCAAAAGTACTCATGCGGCGTTCCGCTCAAACACCAGTAAAATTATACAAACCCCCTGCGGGGTTCATCGTTCGTCCGCTTGCTGGACCTGACGAAGTAAAAGAATATGTCAAACTTCACCAATCCGTTTTTGAATCTAAAAACATGACATTGGAATGGCGCATGCGCACAATTCAACACCCTGACTACAAGCCTGTTTTGGATATCGTTCTTGAATCCCCTGATGGACGTTTAAGCGCTTTTTGTATTTGTTGGCTCGATGAGGACTCCCGAGACGGGCGAGTTGAACCATTAGGTTGCCTCAAAGATTTCCGACGATATGCTCTAGGCCGAGTTGCTCTTTCTGAAGGGCTGCATCGCCTCCAATCTCTTGGGACACAAAATATCTATGTTGAAACAGATAGCTTCCGAAACACAGCATTTCAATTATACGAATCGTTTGATTTTCAGGTAATACAAAAGGTCCTCGTATATCGAAAAGATTATGATGACATTTAAATTCGGTTTGCCTTCATCATAGACACCGCCCAACACCGGGTTCACCTGACGCTCGCTCTGCTCGCGCCGTTGAGCCACTCCGTTAGGCCGTTAAAGGTTTCCATTCATGCAAGGACGAATTATGAAATTGATGATCGTTGGAGCCGGGGTAATTGGCACTATTGTCGGTTGGGCACTATCAGATGCTGGATATGACGTTGTTCATTTTGTTCGCCCTGGTGGGATTTCGAAGCATAAAGACGGCACATTGATGGATGTTTTGGATAAGCGAAAAAGTCATAATCCAAAATATATTGGAAGATATATACCAAAATTAACAGAATCTCTATCTACATTCGACAGGATAGATTTAGTCATTGTTCCGGTAAAACATTATCAACTGGAAGATACGCTCCAGCAAATAGTTCCCGCGCTTGGAAATGCGAATTACCTGCTCCTTACCCAGAATTGGAAAGGGTCCAGGGAAATCGATACACTATTACCCCAATCGCGATATTTACTTGGCGATATAAAAGCTGGCGGTGGCTTTCGAGAGGGAAAATTGGTTTCAACGATCAAGGCAATTGATCTTGGCCAGGTAAATAAACGTCACGATGAATGTTTGGATACGGCCATGGATTTATTTCAATCTGCAGATTTCACAGTAACGGTTCAAGAAAATATTTTGCATTATCTCTGGATACAATATGCGATTAATGGTGGGTTATGGCCCATCCTTGTTCGGGCAGGCAGTTTCAAGCGCGCAGTATCGGATCGTAAACTTGGTAATCTTGGATTATTCTCAGTAAAGGAGTGCCTGGATGTTGTTACCCGTCGAGGTGTTGATCTAAAAAAATATCCCGATGCTCAAATGTATTCTAATACTTCATTTCTTTCAAGACAATTGGCAGGAATTATCCTGAAATATATGTTTATCCATAATGAATATGTGAAGCGAAATTCCGTGCATGCTTTATCGGATCCTAAAGAGATCAAAACATTCTATTCTGATATAGTGACGACTGGTAAGGAATTAGGTGTTGATATGCCAATTATGAATAGTTTCATGCAGGATATTAATGATTTAGTTTCGTTACGATAAAGCAAGTCTGCCCAACAAAGCGTGCACCTGCCGCTGGGAACTGCCGCTTCAACGCGTTCAGCATTTTCAAGTTTTTTCTTCTTCGAGTTTTTTCTGCTCCCCAACAGAATCAACGCCTTCCCCTTCGCTGTGCTGTGGGGGCGCTTCGCCTCCTGCACGTTCCGCCGGGGCCATTTGGTAAGAAAAGTGATTTTACGCAATCATGTCTCGTTCCAATCGGCGGCACCTGAGCTCATCCGCTAAGTGATTGGTCTAAATCAAATGGGTATATCTTTATCAATTCAAGAGGCCATATGAACAAGGACAATACCCGTATGTCTGAAGCCAATACCAGGCTTCTCGCGGTCGCTTGTCTGGGTGCAAGCATCACTGAGGCCAAGGGAAGTTTTAACTGGATTCGCGAGTTATCACAACGACCCGAAAACCAACGTTTCCGGTTTTACAACTTTGGTAGAGGAGGCGACCCGGCGTATAACGCGCTGCAGAGATTGTCAAGTGTAATAGATTGTCACCCTGATCGGGTAATCGTCGCTCTCGGGTGGAACGATATTTTGATGGTTTACTTCGCGCATGCCAGACAATTCCTGGGCGGTTGGAAACGCTTGCCGGTCGAACCAACCTCCCAATGGTTCCGCGAAAATCTGCAAGCCATTGTACTTCGCTTGAAGACTGAGACTTCCGCTGCAATTGCACTCACATCTCTGTCGCAGATGGGGGAGAACCCTGCCTCCAAAAATCCGGTGCAAAACGACCTCAACAGGCTCTTCAAACAATATAGCGGGATCATTCAGTCGATTGCGAAGGAAGAAAATGTGGGGTATATACCACTTTTTGAGCGATTGAATGATCAGCTTGTAGCTTCTCCGGGGCGCGATTTCACTGCTTTTAAATTTAGTTCGATGTATTTCGATGCCTTTCGTCAATTTGTACTTCGCCAGACTCTTGATCAGATTAGTGCGGCAAATGGTCGGCAATTCCACGTGGATGGGCTCCACCTTAATAGCCGTGGCGGGATGCTATTGGCTGATTTGGTGCAGGAATTTCTCGATGGCAGTTGATTCAGAAAATTGAGAGTTCCTGGTTGGGTATTCGATGGTGAACATCGCCTGACACAGCCTGCAACTCACGCTGGGGACTGCCGCTTCGCGGCGTGCTGTGTTTTCAAGCATTTATCCTTGGCCTGTTGGCAGGGTCAGGCTGGCTTTGAGTTCTTTCTGATCCCCAAAACCGATTCCACGCCCGCCCCGTTGATAGTCTGCGCTAAAGTGCCCAGAATAGGTAGGCGGCGGTGTAGTGCTAATCGTTGGTAGATTCTCATTCCTGTTGCGGATGCCCCGCTGCAATTGCCTTTTCATCCCGCTTAATCTTTGTTCATTCCCGTTCCCATCGTAAAAATCATGCAGGAGTCCTCCAGATAAATATCACCTCACATCGGGCGAAGCCGCGTGCGGGAGGGTCGGGGAAGCCCCGCAGGGGCATACGCGTGTAGCCCGGACATTCCTGTCCGGGCGATATGGCTGGCAAGCCCCCAGACATGGGGTGGTTGAGGGTTGCCTCTTTCCCAATAAGAACATTTGTGCTAAAATCCACCTATGGCCCCATTTGCCTTTCCCTTGTTTTTCCTTCGAGTTCCTTTGTGGCCTTTGTGTTTAAAAGCCTTTCGTTCCTCGAAAACGAATATTCGTTTCACCCCCAAATATGCTTTTATTCAGGAAATTCGGCAATATCCCACCAGATATGGGAGGGAATATTCGTTCCTCCTTTCGTTTTACGAATACGCGGCGCACCTTAAAAACTGAGTTTCACCGGGAGCGGTCGTTTTTGAAGTTCATCCGCGTTCTATCATAAAGCCTCCGGTAGAGAGGCCTGGCGCGCGTACCACGCAGAGGGATTAGCGAAGATTAGCGGATTCTTTATCCCTTGTCTCCTTGTTCCCCAATCCCCCAATCCCCTGATCCCTTCGCAATTTGCCTGCCCCAGCTGCTTTCCAAAGTGGGTATAATTGCCCGAACATTTTGAGATGGACAAAGCATTTCCGAGGAGGTATGGAATATGAACATCATCCTGGACAGTATTATTGCTGTGGTCGTTTTGGTCATCCTGCTGCTGGTATTTTTCGAGTATCGCATCCGCCAGCCGGATTTCCTGGTGCTGTATGAGTCCAATGGCCGCATCAGCCTTCGGAAAGGCCTGCTCTATCCCCGCCATTTCAGCCTGCCGCTGCAGCGCACCACCTGCCCGATCCAGTTAACCGTCGAGGCCACTGCCGCCGGGAATCTGGGCGTGCGTGTCAAGCTGGTTGGATCGGTTGCGCCGTCGCTCGACCATGTCCAGTCGCTCATCCGTGTGGGTGGATGGAATCGGGATGCCGTGGTGCGCGCCACCGACGAAGTGCAGGTCCTGTTGCAGGGCCTGGTAAAAGAATACACCGAGCGCTCCGGCATAAATGCTCTTTCCTCCACCACCATCCTGAACTACCTGAACGAACACTCGACGGTGGTCAAGGAGCGCTTTGGCGTGGAACTGATCTCCCTGGCCATCCAATCCCTGGATCCCACCGACCCCGAGATCGCCGATGCCCTGCGCCAGCAGGAACAGGCCCGCCTGCTCGAACAGACCGAGCACCTCAACCAGCAGGCGCGTGTCGCCGCTGCCAGGTCCAAGACCCAGGCCGACGAAGAGATTGCTGAAATGGAACACACCCTGGACTTGAAAAAAGCCGAATTGAAGAAGCTTCTGCTCGAAAAAGAATCGGCCCTGACCCAGCAAAGCCTGGCAGACGAGCTGGCCCGCAACCGCATGCGCCTGACGTTTGAATCCGAAGAATTGGAAGTGCTGAAAGCCAGCCCGGAATTGCTCATGCTGACGCCGCAGGCCGCCCGCCTGGCGGAAGCCAGCCAGAATTTAAAGAATGCCCGCACGGTCATTTCCTTAACCCCGCAGGAAGCCTTGCACGGTTCGGAGCTTCTCAACCTGTTCCAGGAGCTCCTGCAAAAGGCCCTGGAAGCCAAGAAAGCCGGGAGTTAGCAGCAACTACTTCAAAACCCTGGCAAAACCCTGCTCTGATCGGCAGCCTGCCTGTCCTGCTCACTTTGCAGGGCCCCCGGAAGTTGTTTTTCCCGGAGGAGATCCTCGCCGCCGGGATTGCGCAGAGAGAAAGTTTTGTAAGGCACAGGTACCTCTTATCCAGTGGAATTGTTTAACCGATGCCTCCCCAGCCTGATCCCCTGACCTTTTTCCGCCTGAAGCCCATTCGGGCTGCCCGGGTTTCCGAGATCAGTGAAACCACCTCGGCCTCCTCGGTCCCACCCGAACTGCGCGTCAATTTCCATATCGGAAACCCGCTGCAGGACGAGCGGCTCTCCTCGGCCTTCTTGCGCATTGCGCTGGGAATTGATGTTCATCAGGAGGACCTGCATGATTCGGACCCCGCTGCCATCCTGGAATTTCTGGGGTGGGATCTCTCCGATAAGCCGAAGCTCGAGCTGCTCATCCGGACCATCCAAAAGAGTTCGCCCTACATGCCGCGCGGCGGCTATTCCCGGAAAAACCCGCACGCCCTCATCAAGGCATTTTGTGACTGGCTGGAGCACCAGCCGGAACCCCTGCACTACGATACCGGGGAACAATCCGGGCGGCGCGAGATCATCCTCGCCTCGGGCGGGGTCGGTGAAACATTGCGGATCCTGCTGTTTGCCCTGTCGTCCTACCTGGAGGTCGTACCGGCCCGCATCCTGTGTTATCGTTGCAAACTCCCTCCGCCTCTGCGGGCCATCCCGGACTTGCTTTTTGAGGATCTGGCTGACGACGAAATGACTGCCCGGGGGCAGGTCGAACAATTCCTGGTCAGAACTCCGCAAGTCCCGACCTTTTTGCTGATCGGTAGCCTGCTGGGGGAGCAGACCCGCCGCAAGCTGCGCATCCTGAGTGTGGAATACCCGTTGTATTTCATCGAGGCGAATAACGCACCCAACCATTTATCTCTGGCGCGCGAGGCCCGGCTGGTACAGCGTGTCATGCGCTTGTTGACCTCGGCTGTATTTGCGCCGCGCCTGGATACGCTCTCCACCGTTTTCATTGCCGGCAATGCCGATTTTCTGAACGTGCTGGAAAATGTCCATTTCAATATGAAGGGCACCCCCTCCGCTTCGGAGGTCGAGTTCCTGATCTATCTCCTGGAACAAAAGCTGGCCGATCTTCCGGCGGATGCTCCTGCCCAGGTTCCAACAACCCGGCCCACTTTTGACGGCCTGGGGTCGGGTACCGCTGCCGAGTCCGCCCTGCCGGACTTGGCCGGGCGGGCGGAAAGGGTTCTCGATCGTCTAGTACGAGGTGGTCCCGGATCTAGCCCGGGAAATGAGCGTGCGGGAATTCTTGAGGAATCGCTGGCGAACATTGAAGAGAAAACCGCCCGGCTTACCCGGCGCATGCAGGGAGCCTGGAAAGACGGCATGATCGATGTATTTTCAGCCGTTGAAACCAGGCAGATGCTCGATCTCATGGCATTGAATATCCATGACCCGGCCTGGTCGCAGGCTCTCCAGCGCAGTTTTCTCAGCGCGTTCGCAAAGCACCAGCCGCAGTACCTTCCCGAGGCCTGCCTGGTGGTGAGCGGCTCCAACCGGACTGCGTTGGGAATCCTGGGCTTCCATTGCGACATAACCGAGGTGGTGATTCCCGACCTGAGCTGGTCTTATGAGCAGTGCTTCCCCAAAGTTCACGCGGTGCCGTTGACGGTCTCCTTGGGTCTGGATGTCGATGCCATCATCGGGAAAATGGAACAGCTTTGCCGGCAGGACCCATCCTGGCGGGATCGCGGCGCGTTTGCCCTCAACAATCCCCATAACGCCACCGGCCGGATCCTTGATGAAGCCGCCGTCCGCAAACTGATCAAGTATTGCTTGCAGCATAATCTTTATGTCATTGACGACCTGGCCTACCAGAACGTGGCGCCGGTGGACGATTATCCGGAAATTAAAACCGCCCGCCAGGTGGCTTCGGAATTGGTCCAACTGGGTGAATTGGATGAAGCCCAGGCAGAACGCGTAATAACGGTCCATTCGATGTCCAAGACCGATTGTCTGGCCGGCGCCCGCCTGGCCGTGATCGAAATACGCGATCGGTCATTAAGGCAGCGGTACGAGCAGGTCAACTCCATCATTGTCCCCAACCTGGCGGCCATTTTTATCTGTTATCTATTCTACCGTTCTGCCCCCCGGGAAACCCGTACCTACTGGCATTTGCGCAATGCCATTTTCTGCGAACGCACCCAGGCCCTGCTGACCGCCGTGGAGAACCTTCCCCCGGATCGCAATCCATTCGGATTGGTCATTCTGCCGCCCACCGGGTCAATGTATCCTTTATTGCAGGTGGGACGCCTGCCTGCCGGCCTGTCCCTGGATTGGCTAGCCTCCTCCCTGGCGCGCCGGGGGGTCGGGCTGCTCCCGCTGGCCACATTTGCGCGCACGGAAGAGGGTTTTGAAACCGGCCGGACCACCTTTCGCCTGACGTTGGGCGGTGAGGATGGCGCCGAGGTGCTCCGAGCGAAGACCCGCCGCCTGCTGATCGACCTGAACCGCCTGATCGCGGAAGAAGAAGCCCACTATAACCGCAAGCCGTTGACCTTCCGGGTGATGGACAGCCGCAGCAGCCGGGGCATGGAACTCGGGCGGGCCTGGGATGCCGTTGCGAAGCAGATCCTGCAACTTGGCGGGGACAGCCTGACCGTCCGTTCGTTGATGCCCCTGCCCCCGTTGGACGCCCGGCAGATGCAGCGTGAATTCCTGCAGCAGGCCGGGCCGGAGCGGCTGGAACTCTTCCGCTCCCGCCTGCTTGACCGGGCCTTTATCAGTGACGATTTGATGCGGCGGGCCTCCACCGATGCCGGCGACTGGCTGGGCCGGCGCCTGGACCGGGAATTCATGAAGGATTCCCTGCCGCGCCGCCAGGAGGCTTTCCGGCTGCGCTCCTACGACCGCACCGTTCACCCCACCCAGATGTACTCGCTGCAGGCCGAGCTGGCGCTGGATGCCATCGTAAATGCATTGGTTTCCTCCAGGCCGGTTACGGCTTCCCAAATAAAGCATGCCGCCCGGGAATTGTGGCAGGAATATCTCGGCCGCAATGTGAGCATCAACTCGCAGCAGGAAGCCGATGAAATCCTGCAGGACCTAGCCGCCTTGGTCACAGGTGAGGAATATGCCGGGCAGTTGACCGACGCCGATTTTCCCGCTTTCTTGTCGTTTTGGAGCGATTGGGATGGCAGCAACCGGCCTTCCGGCCAGGGACACCGCCTGGTGGCGGCGGTCGTGATCGAAAACGTGCAGAGGATGGCGCGCATCCTTTATCTCTTGCACCAGGCTGCCCCGGGCATACCGGTCAGCCCCGAACTGGTGGCTGAACTCGACCGGCTGCCGCAGCGTAACCAGAAATTTACCGGCCTGTTGAACGACATCACCCTGCTGACTCACCAGTTGGAACAGCGGTATCACGGCATCCTGCCGTTCTCCATCGATACCACTTCGCTGCAGCGCCTGGCGACCCGCCTGCACCTCCGGCGCGATCCGGCCCGCATCCTTTGGCAGCATAATGACCGCTACGAGCACAAGATGTTCGAACTGCGCCGCCAGCGCCGCATGATGTTGGAGTATTACTGCAGTCTGAACAAACAGCTCCGTAAACAGTTGCACGCCCTCATACCGGCCATCCAGACCAACCGGGCTGCGCAGGACCTGCTCCGGGAGGTGGTTTGTTACCGCGACATCCTAAAGCGCACCGTCATCACCCCGCGCATCCACCAGGGCATGGTGACCGACCGCGATCAGTTCGCCATCGAAACCACCGTCTACAATATGTATGAGATCAACGCCATCACCGGCGCCTTCGGCAACCCGGGCGTGGCAATGGCGTTGCAGG
The DNA here is from genome assembly GCA_963772245.1 of uncultured Chloroflexia bacterium. Lineage (GTDB taxonomy): Bacteria > Chloroflexota > Anaerolineae > Anaerolineales > Villigracilaceae > UBA877. Next base: position 1,362,131 of record CAVYWB010000005.1, read on the forward strand.
TCAGTTACTCATCAAAACCGGAGGCGTTGATCGCGCTGGATCGCAAGATGCGTATCCAGGCCGAGCAGACCCGCCGGGAGTATCCGTCGGTCGAACTCCCTTCGGTCTGGTTGATCCCCCTGCTGGAAGACATCGACTCGGTCAGTGCCGTCCGGTCTTACCTTGACCGGGTCTGGGAATACGCCGAACAAAGCCGCCAGACCGCCCAATCGCCGCAGGAGCGCTTCGCCGAGATCATCCCGGAAGTCTTCATTGCCGGTTCCGATTTAAGCCAGCAGGCCAGTCAGGCAGCCGGCGCCCATCTGTACCTTAAAGCCAAGTATGATTTGCAGGCCTGGCTGGCGGAACATGGCGCATCGGAAACCCTCCGCATCAAATTAGGCAGCGGCGAACCCATGCAGCGCCAGGGCGGCTATTATTCCAGCGTGGCCGGCCGCCCGGCTTTTCCGGATTCCGAGGACAGCCGGCGCCGTTTTACTGTTTATTTGCCCGCCGCCGCCCGCAAGAGCACCGCCTATGCGGTCACGCCGTTGCAGGGTGTTTTCCTGGGCGCGGATCTGCGAACGTTCCAGAGCAACCTTTCTGAACAACTGCGCTTTCTGCCTGCGCGTGATTTTGTCAGCTTGTTATATCACGTGCACGCATCCCAGCGGGAACACCACGTCGACCTGATCCGGGCGGCCGAGAGTATTGCTGAAAGCCGCCTGAGCGCGCAAAGCCGGAATGTCCAGGAGTTGGAACGTCTTACGATTGGTACGAACGAAGCGCTCTACGAAGGCTTCCTGGCAGAACTTACCGAAAATTTCCGTCAAATTCTGTATGGCTGTGAAGAAGATGTGATTGGTATTCACATCATCTCTTATTTCATTGGGAGGTCCACCCCGCAATTGCGCGACCGTCCCACCTCGCGCCGGACGCCCGATTCCGGCGGAGACCGCGGCCAGCAGATCCTGGCGAATATTGCCAGGATCATCCCCCTGGCAAAACAGGGTAGCCTCCTGCGCGCGATTGCCCACAACCAGGCCCAGACGGCCGTGCTCGGCATCAACCAGTTGACCACAGGCATGTTCCGCGCCCTGGAGCGTTTCGTCCAAAAGAACAACATGCAGGCCGACCAGGAGCGCGTGGTCGCCGAGCACCTGTTGCCGCACCTGCCTGTTTATGAGATCCTCAACACCTTGCGCATTTACCAGGATGTTCAGGGCGAATTCCTTAAGCGCATCGAAAATGCCTTCCCGCCCGGCAATTCCGCCTTTATGGCACTGCGGGAAGATGGTCATGCCATGCAGCGCTATTTGCCATTGTTCCAGCAGGAACTGCTGCGTCGGCATGGCGTCAACGGCTCCGATTTCTTCGCCAACGGGGTCTTCCTCCCGGAATTGCTGCCCACCCTGCGCCCCGACCTGGCGGTATTGCTGCAGAAGGACCTGTTCAACACCGATGTCGAACGGCTGTTGGAGCATGTTTCAGGCCGGATCGATGACGGCTGGCGGGCTCAGGTGATACAATTACTACAGCAGCCACGGCAGATCCACGACTGGCGCCTCATCATCTGGGATGTCATGGGCGAATCGATCTACCAGCGTGTCCAGAGCTTTTCCGAGCTTGCCACCGCCCTGTATTCCTTCTCGGCTTCCCGCTCATCTGCAGGAACATCTCCCGTGGCGGCGCGGGCTGCCCGTCTGTCCCCGGCCATATCGGGATTCTTCCGCAGCGCCCGCGCCGACGATGAAATGCGTAATTTCCTGATCGATGCCGTGGAATACCTGAGTTCGTTCACGGACGGCAACATCGAGGTGCCGGTCAGCATCATCCGGGCCATGAACGACGTGGAGCGTATTGCCCAGATCGAAGAGAGCGCCCTGCCGCCCGACAAGCAGGACATTATCCGCACCTGTCTCCTGCAGATCGCGCGATTAGCCGGGGAGAACGGCTAGCCTCCTTTTATTACAAGACTCCGTTTCCTGCCAGCAAACGGGGTTTTCCCAAAATAAGGCCTTTTCCTCACTCCTCCTGCAGATTGCCCGCCTGGAGGAGGAGATCAGGGAGTACATGGTGCGGTGAGACAAATCGGCGCATTCGTTCGCGCAATGTTGGCTTGAAGAAATCAAAATCCCCTGATTTTATCCGCCTGCAATCGCCCCCACGATTCGAAAAGGATCTTTTCCAGTCACGACTGCCTCTGGTAATAATGTGTCAGGCGGCTCGAGGCTCAGATCCTGCCCGCCTGCGAAGAACCGGATGAAGGGCCGGCGCTGTCCGGAATTTTGATCGAGGATCGTCCCGCGCAGCATCGGATACTGGCTAATCAGTGCCGCCAGAACGGAACGTATCGTTTCGTTCCCTTGCGCGCTGAGTTCTATCTCATGGCTGACCTGCGCCAGCGTTCGCAGGTGTTGGGGAAGCACCACGCGTATCATGGCAAGCTCTGTACTTCAACTGACAGGACTTTCGGCAGGTCCCGTACGATGGGAGTCCAACTGTCACCCGAATCGATCGAAGCATACACCTGCCCGCCTGTGGTACCGAAGTAAATGCCGCACGAGTCCAGCGTATCGACCGCCAGCGCGCTGCGTAAAACATTTACGTAGCAATCTTTTTGTGGCAGTCCTTTCGTCAGCGCTTCCCACTCGTTGCCGCCGCTGCGGCTGCGGTACACCCGCAGTTTGCCATCCGGTGGGAAATGCTCCGAGTTGCTTTTGATTGGAATAACGTAGACGGTGTCTGGTTCGTGGGCATGCACGGCAATCGGGAACCCGAAGTCGCTTGGCAGGTTACCGCTGACCTCGTGCCAGGAATTGCCCGCGTCGTCGGTGCGCATCACGTCCCAGTGTTTTTGCATGAACAGAACGCCCGGTCGGGCGGGGTGCATGGCCAGGTTATGCACACAATGACCCACCTCGGCGGTCTTGTCCGGCAGTTCGCCAGGTGAATTGAGGCCGCGATTGATCGGCTGCCAGGTCAGGCCCCCGTCCTCGGTGCGGAATGCCCCCGCCGCCGAGATGGCGGCGTACATCCGCCGGGGATTGCCTGGATCGAAAAGGATGGTGTGCAGGCAAAGCCCGCCGGCGCCGGGCTGCCAGAGATGCCCTTTGGCGGCGCGCAGCCCGGGCAGTTCCTGCCAATTTTGCCCCCCGTCCTTCGAGCGGAACATGGCGGCATCTTCCACGCCGGCATAGACGGTATCCGGGTCGGTCAGAGACGGTTGCAGCAGCCAGACGCGTTTGAATTCCCAGGGGCGCTGCGTGCCGTCGTACCATTGGTGTGTGCCGGGAACGCCTTCATAGGCGAACTGGTTGCCCACCGCCTCCCAGGTCAGACCGCCGTCGTTGGAGCGTTGGATGACCTGTCCGAACCAGCCGGTGGATTGCGACGCATAAAGCCGCTCGGGGTTGGCCAGAGAGCCATTCATGTGGTAAATCTCCCAACCTGCGAACAACGGGCCTCTGATGTCCCAGTTTGAGCGCTTTGCGTCGGAGGTTAAAATAAACGCGCCCTTCTGGGTTCCTACCAATAAACGTACACTGTTCATGCCGTTTTCCTTTCTCTGGATACATTTAAAGCAACTGCGGCACGAATCAAATCCTGCAAAGCCGCCTCCTGGAGCCGGTCACCCTGGTGTAGATCGATCGCGCGGGTAGCCTTTCCATCCAGGCCGGCGTTGAAAAGTTCCACGGGATCCTCTAGGGATGCGCCTTTGAAGAAATTTATCTTGGCATGATCTTTGAATGCACTGGCTGCACAAACAAGCCCCTTTTGGGTATAAACCGCCGTACCCCATTTCCACTCCTCGGTGATTTCAGGAGCAGCCATGTGAATCAATTGGCGCAATCGGGCCAGCATTTCGCCGCGCCAGTCGCCCAATTCTGCGATCTGTTTGTCAATTAGTTCAGATGGGTTCATTTTTCCCTTTCCGGTGACTTTATCAAGCCTGCCGGGGCTATTCTATGCTTGCTCGTGGGCTTCTTTAAGTTTATTGATATCGATTTTATGCATTTTTAGCATGGCTTGCATGACCCTTTTGCTTTTTTCCGGGTCTTTGTCGTTCATCAACTCACCCAATGCAGTTGGGACAATTTGCCAGGAAAGGCCGTACCTGTCTTTCAGCCAGCCGCACTGGCCCTTTTCTCCGCCTTCCGAGAGCTTTTCCCACAAATCGTCCACTTCCTCTTGCGTCTCGCAGCTCACAAACATCGAAATGGCTTCCGTAAATTTGAACTGCGGCCCCGCGTTCAACGCCATTACTTCCTGTCCATCTAGTTGGAATGAAACCAGGAATGCCGTCCCTTCCGGGTAGGCTGCATCCTGGCCATAACGGGAAACATTCAGCACCCTGGAATTCTTAAAAATGGAGACATAAAAATTCATGGCCTCTTCGGCCTTGTCATCGAACCACAAAAATGGGGTGATCTTATTCATTACTACCTCCTGCTTGCCTTACAACCCGGGAAAGAATGTGCGGATAAGAGAGCATTATTCGGCAATTGTAGAACCTATGCCTGTAATTGTCAATTGTTTACCAATATTATCGTAATTATTTTTGCCATTTTTCCACCCAGGCCGCATCCATACGCACCAGGCGGTTCTTCTTGAGGTTTTCCTGCATGATCCGTTGGATCGCGCGGTCCTGGCCGGCCAGCCATTTTTCCATCAATCGTTTGCCTTGCTCCGGCGCCGCGGCTGTCACCACACTCCAACAATAACTCATACCCTGCTGCAAGACCTTAAACCCTTCACTTTTTTCATCACCGGAATTTTCCATGGAAACGGTGATCCGGTCCAGGATTTGAAGGGCCTCCAGGACATCTTTTTCAGCGTGCAGCAAGACCGGTTCGGCCAGGGCCGCCGCGGCGGCGCGTTTCTCCAGCCAGTTGCCGCTGCTCCAGCCCTGCATGGCATCCAGCAGGCGGCGCATATCCGCCTTGCCCAAACGCTGGAGCGCCATGGCCACCCCTTCGCGTAGGCGCCAGCGCGGATCGGAAGCAAAAGGCCGCAACTGGTCCAGGATCCTTTCATCTCCTTCCGCCAGCAGGCGGCCCATTCCCACCACGCCGCAGAAGGCCAGGAATTCGTGCGGGTCATTGGTCGGAGCGATTTGCGGGGTAAAGGTCAGGAAATGCTCGAACAGGCTGCGGTTGCCTTTGTCTGCCACAACCTGGGCCAGCTCCAGGTTGCCGCGCGGCCCGGGCAGCCCGGATTCCCGCAGCAGGTAGGGTTCCCAATCCGGCAGTCTGGCGAGAGTTTGGCGGTAGGTCTCGGTCTTATTCATTTGCCTCCTGACCCATCACCACTACCACCGAGTTTTCCTCTTCCAACTGCCCGGCCGGGACAAGGTTTCCTGAAAGAGTTTGACCGTTCAGGGTCAGCGACTTGACCCCGCGGCAGACCCCCTGCGGATTTTTTACTTCGATTGAGACGGTCTTGCCGCGGAATCGCCGGGTGGCTTTGAAGCCGTTCCAGTCGTGCGGGATGCACGGGTCGAGACGCAGGCCGTCCATCTCGGGCCGGATTCCCAGGATGTATTGCGTGGCGCTGAAATAGGCCCAGGCGGCTGCACCGGTCAGCCATGCAGTGCGGGTGTTGCCAGCCCGCGGGGAATAGGTCGAGTAGGTGGTCTGGCCCTGCACGTACGGCTCGCACTGGCGCAATTCGGCGCGCTCGTTGTAAGCCGCCGGCATGGAAGCCCGGTAATATTCATATGCCCGGTCACCGTTGCCTAGCATGCACTCGGCCATGACGCCCCAGCCCTGGGTATGATTGAAGATGCCGGCGTTTTCTTTAATGCCCGGATTGAAGACCACGGCTCGCATCACATCCACTTTTGTTTTGGCAAAAGGCGGTGCCGAAAGCATCAGCCCAAAGGGTGTGGCCAGCCGGTCATGGACGGTCTGCATGCAGACGGCTGCCTGTGCGGGAGTGGCCGCCTCGCTGATGACCGCCCAGAGTTGGGTGTTTAGATAGACCTGGCCCTCTTCATATTCGTGCGTACCGTAGACCTTGCCATCCTCGGTAATGGCCCAGATGAACCATTCTCCGTCCCAGGCACAAGCCTGTATGCATTTTTCCAGTTTTTCAGATTGTTCCCGGGCCCAAGCGGCTTCTTCTGGCCGGTCCAGCCGTTCGGTGATCGTGGCGTACACAGCCAGTCCCATGCACATCTGGAACGCCACAAACAGGCTTTCCCCATAATAGCCCAGCTTCAGACAATCGTTCCAGTCGGCTGCCAGGCCGCACGGCAGGCCGTGCTTGCCCGTGCGTTCCAGGTTGAAATCCAGCGCCCGCCGCAGGTGGCCGAAGACGGTCGCTTCCCCGTGGTCGGCGTATGGCAGGACTTTTTTGTAGAAATCCAGGTCGCCCGTCTCGTTCACGTAGGCCGGCACGGCGTTGAAGAACCACAGGCAGTCGTCCGAACGATATTCCTCGGGCGCGGGAGCTTTTTCCTGGCCGGGACGGTGGCTGAACGGTTGGATGATCGGCATGGCGCCGCCATTGGAGACCTGGCCGGTCAGCAGCAGTTCCAGGCGCTGGCGGGTTTGCCCGGGGATGGCGGCTGTCACTCCCAGCAGGTCCTGGACCGAGTCGCGGAAGCCCAGGCCGTCCCGCTCGCCGTTGTAGACCAGGCTGGCAGCACGCGACCAGTTAAAGGTGATCAGGCAGTTGTAAAGCCCCCAGACATTGACGGTGTGGTTAAGATCTTCGTCGGGCGTCTCCACCACCAGGCTGCCGAGCTTCGCATGCCAGCTGTCTTTCAGTTTCTGGAGTTCGACCCCGGCCCGTTCGAGCGAACCAAATTCGGCCAGGCTTTGCTTGCCGACCGTGCGGGCATCCCCGATGCCCAGCATGACCAGCAGCTCACGGCTTTCACCAGGCTGCAAAATCAGGTCGGTCTGCAGGCTTCCACAGGCATTGTCGCCAAAGGCATTGCTGTTGCTGCACTGCCCTTTTTCAACCGCCATTGGATTGTGATAGGCGCGGTAGGGACCAATGAATGCTTCCCGGCTGGTATCAAAGCCGGCCAGGGCCGCGCCGGTCAAAGCCATCCAGCACTTAAAGGGGGTATCAGCCAGATCAACTGCGTTGTCAACGGAAGGCAGGTTGTCATGGATGGCGATGCGTAACAGGCCTTCTGTCATTTCGCCGCGCACGATGAAAAGCGAGTACTGCAAATTGACCTGATCCTGGGTTGTCACCCATTGGTTGGTGAATTCGCAGAATGTAAAGGTGGAAAGCGCGCGCGGCCGGTCGGACTGATTGGTGATTTTCATGTGCCAGTATTCGAACTTCTGGCCCAACGGGACGAAGTAGGTGGTTTCAGTGGCTATGCCGGCATACCGGGACTGGATGGTCGTATAGGCCGTCCCATGCCGGCAGGTGCTCTGGTATTGATCGAGCGGTTTCCCGACCGGCTGCCAGGAAGCCGACCAGTAGTCGCCGTTCTGTCGGTCTCGCAAATAGAAATAGCGGCCGGGCTGGTCCATCGGGACGCGGTTGAAAAGTAAACGCAGGAAGCGCCCGCGCGCCCGGATTGATAGAACCCGTAACCGCCGGCATTGTTGGTTATGATCGCCCCATACTCGGTGGAACCCAGGTAATTGCTCCAGGACTGCGGCGTATCCGGACGGGTAATGACATATTCCTTGGCGTCGTCATCAAAGTATCCGTATTTCATTGGTGAATCCTTTTTCTTCCTCTGCAGTACCTATCCGAAGAACAATGAAGAAACAAGTATTGCGTGCAGGCTAAAAAGGGGCTGATATTTCCTGAATTGACGGATGGCTTCTTAAACTTTTGGGAAGGCTTTCAAGTAATTCGCCAGGATCCTGTCCCAGGTGTTGTTCAGGTTGTGATCAATGGTCTGGCGCGCTGGGTCGGCCATGTGCCAGGCTATCGCACGGCGTACCCCTTCGGCCCATGGAACCGTGCAGACAAAATCCGGCACCAGTTGCTTGATCTTGCTGTTGTCGAAGACCGAACTGTTGGCCTTGTCTCCCGTCAGGCTGCCCAATGCCTCCGGGTCGTATGCCGCTATCAAATCAGACGGCACGTGGACAATTTCCAGTTCCACGCCCAGCGCCCGCCCGACTTCCCGGTAGATCTGGTTCCAGGTCAGAACTTCATCCGAGGTGATGTGATAGGCTTCGCCGATGGCTTTCGGGTTGCCCAGGAGCCCCAGGAACCCTTTGGCGAAATCACCATTCCATGTCAGCACCCACAGGGAAGTGCCATCGCCCGGGATGATGATCTGCCGGCCGCGCTTCATCCGGTCGATCACGGTGTAGGGATGCTCCGAACTGCCCACGCACAGGGGTATCTGCGATGGGCCATACGTCAGGGAGGGCCGGATGATGGTAGCCGGGAAACCCTTTTGCCGGTAGGCCTGCAGCAGGATTTGCTCGCATGCGATCTTGTTGCGGGAATAATCCCAAAACGGGTTTTCCAGGGGGGTTTCTTCAGTGATCCGATAATGGCTGGGCGGTTTCTGGTAGGCGCTGGCGGAACTGATGAATACAAACTGGCCGGTCCGGCCGCTGAACAGATGCAGGTCCCGTTCAATGTCCTCCGGCGTAAAGGCAATCCAATCCACGACTGCGTCGAATTCCAGCCTGGCCAGCAGCCTGGCCAGGCTGGCTGCCTCTCCGTGTACATCTCCCACCAACAGGTGTGCGCCTTCCGGCACAGGATATTTGCTGGATTGGCTTCGATTCAAAATGAATAGATCAATGCCGCGTTCTAGCGCCAGTTCAGAACAGGCCGAACTGATCAGGCCGGTTCCCCCGATAAACAGAACTTTCATAGATTGCCTCCTGCAAACTTGATAAACACGCACTCTTGAAAAGCAGGTGAGGTCAAATTTCGCCTCACCTGCCCGATCGATTAATTTTCACCGCCCGCTCCTTTAATTCCTTCTACGCACCGGCAATTGCCGGGTTCTTAGGATTCCACTGCAATACTGATCTGCTTTGGGTCCACCAAGACCATTGGTACATGGATTGGCGGCATTTGGGGCATGGATGGATTCGTTACATCCACATTATAAATAGTCAACCAGCTGGAATGAGCCAGCTCAAGACTGGTACTGAGGCTTGCCACCTCTGAAATGCGGAAAAACCCTTTGAACAGGAAGGTGCCGGGCAGGGCTGTGGCGGGTACCATGACGCGATTTGTCTCATCGGCGGAGTAGTCCAGTTCTTCGGTGACCGGAGGAACCAGGTGAAAAGCGATGACCGTCGCAACCGGCACATAAATTTCTGCATAGGCCAGCGATTTTACGGCACCACTCCCAAATTGGAGCAGGTTGGGTTTGAACAGGTGGATGTATTCCGGAACCCCCTGGGTACGCAGCCAGGTGCTGACGCGAACGCCTTGTTTTGTCACCACTTCGCCGCGCACGACCATATCCTGGGTATATACCATCACCAGCGTGCTTTTATCATCGGGAGACAGGCTAGCCATAATTCCTCCATAATACAAACACTGACCATTCAACACACTGATTATATGCCAAGAACCAGGCTTCCTAAAACTGCTGTGTCAACCATCACACTGCCCCTGGATTGTCGATTTATCCTGCTTCTTTGGACAGTCCGGTTATGAGTGCAGATTTCATTCTCGTAAGCGCTTCGACCAGAATCTCGCGCGGGCAGCCAAAATTCAGACGCACGAAACCTTCCCCGCCGGTTCCGAACTCCCGGCCTTCATTTAGGGCAACTTTGGCCAATTTAAGAAAGTGCTCATATGGCGTACCACTGATCGTGCCGGATTTGACCGGTCCATTGCAATCCAGCCATGCCAGGTAGGTGGCATCCGGGACGGTTGTCTTTATCCCGATTAATTCCTTACCTACGAACTCAACCAAAAAGTCCCGATTCCCGGTTAAATAGGTTCGCAGAGCTGCCAGCCATTCATCGCATGCACCGGAAAATGCGGCTTGCGCCGCAACCAGCCCGGGACTGCTGACGTGCATAGCCATGCTCTCGATCGTTTTCTTGTAGCGTTCGAGCAGATCTTTGTTGGGTATGATTGCAAATCCGCAGAACAGTCCTGGAACATTAAAGGTCTTGCTGGGCGCGATGAGTGTTATTGTGCGGTCGGAAATTTCCGGATTCAAAGCAGCGATGGGGAAGTGCTGCGTCCCACCCAGCAGGATTTCGCTGTGAATTTCATCTGAACAAATGATGATATTGTTTTTCAGGCAAATATCTGCCAGGTGCACCAGGTCGTCTTTGGTATATGCCTGGCCGGTTGGGTTGTGCGGATTGCAAAACAGGAACATGCCGGTCCTGGCCCCGCCGGAGTGAACTGCCTTTTGGAAGATATCAAAATCCACGCAGTACCGCAGGTTGGTACCAACGCTTTCCAGCGCCAGAGGCGCCTCCTGCAGTACCAGGCCGGCGCTTCCGTTTACTTTCAGGAATGGTGGATAGACCGGAGGCTGGACCAGCAAGCCCTGTCCGGTTGTACACACTGCGTTCGCAGCCAGGGTAAACCCGGCAACCACACCTGGAGTGGCAACTACTGCGTCCGGGGAGACCTGCCACCCGTACAGCTTTTGCATCCGGGCAGCCACTGTCTCCTGTAATTCCCTGGTTGGGAATTCATAGCCGAGTACGCCGTGCTCCACGAAGCGCTGCAAAGTCGCCCGGATTGGCTCCGGCGCGGGAAAGTCCATGTCTGCCACCCACAGCGGCAGCACATCTTCCGGATACCGGCGCCATTTGGCGGAATTGGTGCCGCGTCGATCGATTATCAAATCAAAGTTGTATTCCATGAATGGTCCGCATTGTCAGGGGGCTGTGTGAGAGCTGTCTCTGGATGGAGTTCTGATCTCAATCCTTGGGCGCTTCGCGTACGATGTACAGGGGCCTGCCCTTGACCTCGTCGTAAATCCGTCCGAGGTATTCGCCTAGCACGCCCAGGGATATCAGTTGCACACCGCCCAGGAACAACACGGAAATCAGCGTGGTGGCCTGGCCGAGGAAGGCGCCGTGCCCGATCAGACGCATGATGATCACCACCGGTATCGCAACAATGGACAGGCCGGCGGAAGCAAAGCCGAAATAGGTGGCCAACTGGAGAGGAAAATATGAGAACCCGGTGATGGCATTCAAGGCCAGTTTGAGCATTTTGCTGAATGGGTACTTGGTCACGCCTGAGAAGCGGGTTGCCCGCCGGTAAGGCACTCCGACTTGCCGGAAGCCCACCCAGGCCGACATGCCGCGCGGGAAGCGGTATTTTTCGTGCATGGTTTTCAGCACATCCACCACCTTGCGGTCCATCAATCGAAAATCGCCGGTATCGACCGGGATTGTTACATCGGTGATGCGGCGGACAAGCCGGTAAAACATGGTCGCGGTGACCTTTTTGAACCAAGTCTCGCCTTCTCGTTCGGCCCGCACGGCATACACCACCTCGTACCCTTCCCGCCATTTGGCGATCAGGTCCGGGATGACCTCCGGCGGATCTTGCAGGTCGGCGTCCATGATGACTACCGCCTGGCCGCGTGCAAAGTCCCAACCGGCGGTAATGGCTATCTGGTGCCCGAAGTTTCGCGCAAAAATCACCGGGCGGACATGCTTATCCTGCTGCGCCAGCGCCTGGATCGCATCTGTGGAACCATCTGATGAGCCATCATCAACCAGGATCAGTTCCCAGGGTTCATGCGTGGCAGACATTACTTCTTGCACGCGCCGGTAAAGTTCCGGGATGTTTTCCCGCTCATTGAAAATCGGTGCAACTATCGAAAATGTGATTGGCATCTTACCCCTTTTTCTTGGATGTCCCTGGTTTCATTTGGACACTATCTTCAGGCTGTATTGCCGGCTGTTCCTCCATAACGAAAGGTTCCACAGGCGGGAAAGGTGGCATACCCAGAACGCGCCGGCGTAAGTAATCAAGTATTACAACCAGCGAGGCCAGTACCGGCACAATGATCAAAGCGCCCAGGATACCCCACAATACGGTTGCCAGCAGGATGGAAATGAGCACCAATGATTCGTGCATCTGGACGCTTCGTCCCATGATGACCGGGCGCACCCAGAAATTTTTAATGGTTATCAGGATAATATAGGCCGCCAGGACGATCAATCCGACAATCAGGTGGGAGGCTGGCATCCAACTCCAGGTTGAACCTTCGAGCAAAGCCACACCCACTGCCAGCAAGGCCGCCAGGAATGGGCCGACGTCCGGGATCAAGGTCAGGAAGCCGGCAATGACGCCCAGCACCAGGCCTCCCGGAACACCGATTATGGTCCATGCGATGGTGAATGCAATACCTGCTATCAGCATCAGTACGATCTGGCCGCGCAGGTAGCTCATCCATATTCTGCGCACCCGCAGGTAAAGTTCATTAAGTTCCGCTTCATAACTTTCAGGGAAAGAACCGATAAAACCATTGCGGATGCGCGGCCACTCTGCCAGGAAATAATATACAGCTACCAGGATGACTATGATCCAGACCGCGCCAAGGGAGGTTCTCCCCAGGATAAAAATTGCCTGGTTGGTCAAAGAAGTTATAAATGTACTGCGAAATTGGTTTAATTGGTTGGCAAATTGGCCAAGGTCAAACGGAAAACCGGGGATGACTCTTGGCTGCTCCAGCCATATGATCACCTGATTATAAATATGCACCACATCGCTTATTACTTCGGTTGATTCATCGAAGAAAAGTGATGTGAGCGAGGCAGGAGTACCAATCACCACCAACAAGGTAACGATAAAGACCAGGTTGACTGCGCTTGTGCGCGAGAGGCGCGTGCGCCTGGTAAGGAAATTTACCGCCGGGTAGATGATATAGGCAGTGAAGGCCGCAATGATCAATGGTTCAAAAATGCGCCGGGCATACCAAACCACTAGTGCAAACAGCAAAGCTACCAGCCCAAAGACCAGGTAACGAACTGGCAAGCTCCACTGACCGTCCTTGTTCATAGCAATCGCTTGACTGCCTCCAATGTTGGCTCGATCACCGGGGCAGGTGTCACGGCCTGCATGGCTGCGCGTACGTCCTTCAGACCGGAACCGGTATTCAGCACAAGCACCGGGTCGTCCGGTTGGACAATTCCCTGCGCTTTGGCTTTTACCAATCCGGCATAAGCGGTGGCGCCAGCTGGCTCGGCGAAGATGCCTTGTGGTCCCAAGGTGGCAATGGCTTGCAGGATTTCGTCATCGCTGACCAGGACGTACGTTCCACCGGTGGCGCGCGCTGCACGGACAGCGCGCACGCCGTCCCGGGGCAGGTCCACCGAGATGCTGTCGGCGATGGTATTGGCGGAGATGGGAATGATATTCTCTGCGCCGGCATGGAAAGCATTCGCAATGGCCGCCGATCCTTCGGCCTGCACACCGATGATGCGCGGAATTCGTTCCATCCAACCCAAAGCTTGCAAATCTTTAAAGCCCTTGTGTATGCCGGAGATGATATTCCCATCCCCTACCGAAACGAAAACGGTCAGTGGCGCATGATGGTCGAGTGGATTTCCTGGCTCGTGCCATGAGCGATGTTCCTCACCCCACCATTCCCAGATCTCCAGGGCGGCGGTCTTCTTCCCTTCCGCGGTGAAGGGGTTGTAGCCCGTATTTCGGCAGTACCAGCCGAATTCCTCGGCGGCCAGGATGGTCAGATCGAAGGCGTCGTCGTAGCTGCCATTCACCAGGATGACTTTCGCTCCGTAAACAAGCAGTTGAGCCACTTTGGCAGGTGGGGCAGATTTGGGAGCAAAAATTACCGCTTTCTGTCCCACCGCAGCCGACATTCCAGCCAGCGCCGCACCGGCATTGCCCGTGGAGGCGGTAACAATGGTCTCGGCTTTCAGCTCACGGGCGCGCCCCACGACCACGGCGCTTGCGCGATCTTTGAATGACCCGGTCGGATTTCGACTCTCATCCTTGAGCCAGAGATGCTCCAGGCCCAGTTCCTTTGCCAGCCGTTCCATCCGGTAAACGGGCGTCCAGCCGGCGGAACGCAGCGGGGTTCCTTCACCCCCGGGGTCTGCCACCGGCAAAAGCGGTAAATAGCGCCAGAGCGAATCCTCGGCGCGGTATGTCAGGTCTTCCGGCTGGAACTTCTGCTGAATGGTCGCATAATCCATTACAACATCCAGGTTGCCCCCATCTTTGGGACAGGTATACGTTACCTGGCCGGGTAGATATTCTGCATTACACAGCGAACAACGGTATCCAATGAATTTTGTCTTGGGCATATCCCCATTATAACGTAATGGGCGGATGATGTTCATCCGCCCATGCGTGAGTTATTCAGAGTCAAATGGCACTCCCAGCGAGGCGGGCGGCGAGGCCCGCAATGCCCGCAGAAGGCGTATGACCACCCGGCGTGGTCTTGGCGGCATGGCAGCCAGGGATCGCTCCATCCATTCGGCGTTGCCAATATTGACCAGTAACAGGGTCAGGATCATCAGCGGAAAAGGAGCTACTTGCAGCACCTGGGTCGGGATGCTTGGCAGTACTGGTTGCAGCACCAGACCGAGCCACTGCAGGAAAGAAAACAAGTACACCCCGAAGGCCGCCCGGAAAGGATTCCAGCCGCCGAAGATGACGATCGAAAGAACGATCCAGCCGTAGCCATCCAGGCCTGAAAGCTGTCCTGCCCAACCAGCTTTAACATCCAGGGAAAATGTCGGGCCTGCCAATCCTGCGATCGCTCCTCCCAGGAAGGTATAAAGGTAGCGCAGGCGGTTGACATTAGCCCCGCGCACATAGGCCGCTGCCGGGCGTTCCCCAATTCCGCGCAGCATCAACCCCGGCCGGGTCCGGTAAAGCCAGAACCAGGCCAGGAAGATGATCAGAAAACTAAAGTAGGTCATGAGATCCTGCCTGAAGAATAACGTCCCCAGGATGGGAATTTTGTCCAGCCCAGGGATGGGCAGGACATTCAGACTGGGGCCGTTCTGGCTGATGAATGCATGGCCCAGGAAATAAGAAAGATTAAGGCAAAGCACTGCCAGCACGAAGCCTACCGCCACCTGGGACTGCTTGAGGGCAATGCTGCTGAATGCAACCACGAGCGCAATAAGGCCGCCGATCAATGCACCAGCCAGGAAGCCAAGCACCAGATTGCCGCTCACGAAAGCTGCGGCAAAGCCAACCATGGCTGAGAGCAGGATCGTCCCGTTCATGGAAAGGTTGATGATGCCCGCCCGTTCGGTGATCGTCTCGCCGATTACAGCGAACATGATCGGCGCTGCACCGGAAAGAATACCTGCCAGACTAATCAGAAGACCAATCGATGTCATAGTCGCTACCTATCGTTTCTCAAAGAGGCGCTGACGGGCCCCCTCGACCATCAGAACGAACAGGACAAGAATCCCTTGCAGCACGCCCGAAAGAGAGGAGTCCATTTTCATAACGATCGGCAGCTGAATGCCGCCAATGTTCAAGGCTGCATAGAACAGGGCGATGGGTGCAGCCCAGAGCGCCTGGTAGTTGATCAACATGGCTACCAGCAGTCCCAGAAAGCCGTACCCGCTTGAAATGGCTGGAATCAGCCGGTGGTAGACCGCTGTGACCTGTACCGCACCCGCCAGGCCGGCAAAGGCGCCGCATAGAAGGAATGCATACATGCTGTATTGCCAGGTCGGAACCCCCAGCAGAAAGGCGGCACGCATGTTCTTGCCCACCGCTTTCAGGCGCAAGCCGAAGTAGGTTCCGCGCAGCAGGAAATAGACCAGCACGGCCACCAGCAGGCCCAGCGCCAATGCCCATGGGCTGAGTGCCAGGTTGGGTGGGGTCGGCAGCCATAGTTTGTTGGGAAACATTAAAGTCCCACTCGTCGAAGCGATTCCCGGCCGCCCCCAGGGGCCGATGATTAGAAAGAGCGCAAAGGCTGTGGCAACAAAATTCAACCCCAGCCCGCCGAAGATCTCATTGACCCCGCCGAAGGTCTTCAACACGCCTGCCAGCGCCCCCCATAAAGCTCCGCCCACCAGGCCTGCCAGGAAACCGATCAGGATGATCCACCCACCTGGCAGCGAACTGTTCTGCAGCATGCGCAGCGCTCCAGTCGTGAAGATCGCACCAAGTACAACCTGACCTTCGATGCCGATATTCCACAGGCCGGCCGCGAAGGTGATCAACACACCGGAGGTAGTCAGAAGCAGGGGCACCCAGGCAGCCAGGACATTGGTGATGTCTGCGGTGGAGCTGAAAATGCCCAGGATCACGTTCAGATAGGCCTGCATCGGCGACGCGCCGGCTATCAACAGGACAAGGGTGGTAAAGAGCAGTGCCAGGACGATCGCTGCCAGTTGAAAACCGATTTTAAGCCACTGGTTTTTTTTCATGGATATCTGCCTCATTCTTTGATTCCGGCCAGCCCATACCGCCGATCAACTCGCCGAGTTTCTCCGTGGTTAATGTCGTGACATCTAATGGAGGAGTCACCCGGCCGCTGAAGAAGACCAGTACCCGATCGCTGTACTGCAGGATCTCATCCAGGTCGGAAGAAACGAACAGGATGGAGGTTCCCTCCTGACAGCGCTCCTTGAGCTTGTTCCAGATGTCTATGGTCGACTCGATATCCAGTCCGCGTGTCGGGTGCTCCAGAAGCAGCAGATTAAGCGGCACCCGCATGAGGGCCAGCAGGGCCCGCTGCTGGTTGCCGCCCGAGAGGCTCTCAACCGTGTTGGAGGGTGTTCCTTTGACGTTGAATTCGGTGATGCGGCTCTGTGCCAACTCTCGACCCTTTTCCCAGTTAATGAAAAAGCCTTTGGCTTTTTCTGCCAGGATGACATGCTCGGTCAAGTTCAGTCCGGCCACCAGACCTTCTTCAAGGCGCGCGGCCGGTAAGAAAGCCATGCCGTTCTGCTGGAAATCGTGATAATTGTGGCCGGTCAAATCCCGGTCACCCATCAGAATATGTCCGCCAACCGAACGCACCAGGCCGGCAACCACCCGCAGGAAAAGCGCCTGGCCGCTTCCTTCCATGCCAGCCAGGCCGATCACTTCGCCATGGCAGATGTCCAGGTTTACCTGGCTGATGTGCAGGCGGTAATCCTCGACGGTCAGTTCCCGCAGGGAAAAAGCCACCTCGCCTTTGCAACCGGGGCTGCGTAACCCCAGCGCGACCTCCTTCCCGAACATCATCTCGACCAGCTGGTGGGTGTCATAGGGTGGGGTGGTGCTGCCGACCAGGTGCCCCTGGCGCAGTACCACCACGTTGTCGCACAGCCCTTCGACATCCTCCAGTTTGTGTGAAACGAACAGCACCGTCATGCCCTGCTTGGCCAGCAGGCGCAGGGCCGCGAAGAGTTTCACTTTTTGCTGTGCGCTGATGCCGGTGGTGGGTTCGTCAAAGATCAATACCTGGGCTCCCAGCCAGATCAAACGCAGGATCTCCAACTGCTGGCGTTCGCCCACTGTCAGAGAATCAACGTAAGTCTGGGGATCCAGCGCAAAGCCGAACTGTCCGGCCAACTGCTTGAAATCCCGCAGCGCGCGGCCTTCGCCGGGCAGCAGGCTGCCGGTCCGGCCCAGGATGAAGTTGTCGATGACCCGCAGCGGGGGAAAATCCAAAGGGTCCTGGTGCAGCATCCCTACCCCCTGCCGGATGGCATCCGCCGGAGATTGAATAATAACGGGCTGGCCATCAAGGATTATTTGTCCTTTATCCGCCCGAATAAATCCGGATAATATCTTCATCAGGGTGCTTTTGCCTGCACCGTTTTCCCCGAGGATGCCCTGTATCGTCCCGGCTGGAATGATCAAACTGATGCCCACATTGGCTTGCACGGTGCCGAATGTCTTATTGATTTCCTTGAGTTCAACGTTCATGGATTTATCCCTGAATAGCGAAAGATTGATTGATAACCACTTCACTTTATATCAGGTGCAACAAAATTGGGGGAAGGCACATGCCTTCCCCCAATTATCAAAAATGGTTACTTGCTGCTGCCAGCCATGCCCAGAAGTAGTTGCGGCAGGTACCAGAGTTGCTGCGGGGTGGCGGCCGCACCAGCGGCCAGGTACTGGGTTCCATCCTGCAGGCTCAACGGTCCGGTCCACAGATCCAGGCCGCCCGCCAGGGCAGTGGTCAACTGATCGACCGCCGCGGAGGCAGCCGTGCTGAGAGCCTGGCCCTTCACGAAGCCGACATTGCTGGTATCCGGATTATTGATGTTCGTCCAATCCGGGCCCAACCACTCCCAGTCTTGTGTGAAGGTACCGGCAATCGCCTTCTTAACCTGGGCTTCGATCCCCGGGCCCCAGTTGAAATAGGGCACGCCCAGGCAAACAGCCGGAGCTGCACTGCAGTTGTTCTTATAGTCGTAGCCAACTGCGTAGACCTTATTGCCGGCGTCGGTCATCTTCTTCGCCTCGATTACAGCCTCGGAAGTGTCGATGCCCGACAGAACCACATCATAGCCGGTGTTAAAGAAGGCATCCGCGACCTTGGATGGATCCAATGTCGTACCAGGCTCATTGAACCAGTATCCGATCCAGGTGACCTGGAATAGCAGCGTTGAGGGATCCTTCTTCAGAATATTGGTCCAGCAGTACTTGGCGCCCAGGTAAGCGGAGGAGGACAGGCGGCGGGTTTCATCGTTGATTAATGGGCCCAGGTAGCCGATCTTCCCGGTCTGGGTGGTCATGGCAGCTGCACAGCCGGCGAGCATCTTCATGTATTCCATCTTGCCCATGACATTGGCCATGTTGGGGATGTTCAGGTACGCCTCACCCTGCGCCCAGGACTGATCGCCTGAGAGCATGATGGTGGGGACGGTCGGATGGTTCTTGGCGAAGGTATTGGAGTCATCCTTGAAATCATCCGAGTTGAAGATGATTAAGTTGGCGCCCTTCGAAAGCAGCTGCTCGGCCAGTTGGGCCGGTGTAGAACCCTGATGGCTGAAGCCGTTGTCGATATAGATCAGCTTGGTATTGGGTATATTAGCTACTGCATACTCGCCACCTTCGTAGGTGGCCTGGCTCCAGCCCGAATCATTGTAGGGGCCAACCAGGATCATGCCGATGGTGAATGTCTGCCCGGACGGGAATGCGGTTCCTATGGGGGCAAAAGTCGCAACCGGGGCGGTCGTAGCAGCAGTGGTTGCCGTCGCAGAAGTTGCCGGTGCTGCGGTTGCCGGCGCGGTAGTTGCCGGTGCGGTAGTTGCCGGTGCAGCGGTCGCAGGTGCTGCAGTTGCCGGTGCAGCGGTTGCCGGCGCGGAAGTCGCCGGTGCTGCAGTTGTAGCTGCAGGACCACAGGCTGTAAGTACCATTACAAAAGCCACAGCCAGTAAGGCGAAAATCATTACATTTTTACGCATAGGGTACTCCTCCAAGAGTAAATAGAGTGAATGGAAAAAACGATAGGTTGACACGATCTAAAACGGAAGACATTTTCCTGCTACCACCTCCTTTCGATTGCGTGAGTGAATCCAGTTGTCTAAACATCTCAAATTTTACCACAGGCACCCATCTTGAGAAACTATGGGACAATCCGCGTGCCCGTCTCACCCTTCAAAGCACGGCCGATATTTTCCGGGTTGGTGATCAGGGCTTGCTTGCCGCCAGCTTCCAGGTAGCGGACGACCGCCTGGATCTTGGGGGCCATGGAACCTTTGGCGAAATGGATCCCTTCAGCCAGGTATTGTTTGGCTTCTACCAGGGTCATTTTGTCGAGCCATTTCTCTCCCGGCTTGCCGAAGTTAATGGCAACTTTTTCAACCGCTGTCGCGATCAGGAACAGGTCCGCCTTGATCTCGCTGGCCAGCAGGCTGCTCGCAAAATCCTTGTCAATGACAGCCGCCACACCGCTGTAGACACCCTTGCCCGTATCAATAACCGGTATGCCGCCCCCTCCCACGGTGATCACGATCACACCGGCATCGATCAGAGTCTTGACCGATACAAGTTCAACGATCTCCTTCGGCAGCGGTGAAGGCACCACGCGCCGCCAGCCTCGCCCGGCATCTTCCACCACCGACCAGCCCATTTCCTTTTCACGGCGTTTGGCTTCGGCTTTTTCCATGAAACTGCCAATCGGTTTGGAGGGATTCTTGAATGCTGAATCATTCTGGTCCACCAGCATCTGTGTGATGATGGTGCAGGCATTCTTTTTAATTCCACGGCGGAACAACTCGTTCTGCAGGGCTTGTTGGAACTCGTAGCCAATTGCACCCTGGCTGTCAGCGCCGCACACATCCAGCGGGATTTCGTGCATGCCCTCCACTTTTGCGGCAATTTCCGAACGCCGCAGAATATAGCCGACCTGGGGGCCGTTGCCGTGTCCTATGGCAACATCCCAGCCTGCTTCGACCATATCCACGATGTGGAAAGCCGTCTCGCGCAGTGCCTGTTCCTGGTCTTCCACCGTCACGCGTTTTGGATCTTTGATCAACGAGTTGCCGCCAACGGCAATAACAGCCACTTTTTTAGTCATGGTTCATATCTCCTAGCCCATTGTCAGGGCCATGACAGCTTTCTGGACGTGCATCCGGTTTTCGGCCTGATCATAAACGACCGATTGTGGGCCGTCCATCACGCCGTCCGTGACTTCAATATTGCGGTCGGCCGGCAGCGGATGCATATAAATGGCATCCGGCTTGGCTAGCTTCATCTTGCGCTCATCGGTGATCCAGTGCTCGTACTTCTTGATGATCTTGGCGCCCTCATCCGGGTCGGGGGTGTGCACCATGGCTCCCCAGGACTTGGCGTAGACAATATCCGCGTCTTTGAAAGCGGCTTCCATATCATCCACTACCTCGAAACCGACCCCAAACTTCCTAGCCTGTTCCTGGGCCTGCTCCATGATCTCCGGCATCAGCCGGAACTCCGGCGGGTGCGCCAGCACCACATCCATGCCAAAGCGCGGCATTTGCAGGACGAGCGATTGCGGCACCGACATGGGCTTTTGATAGGAGGCTGCATATGCCCACGAAACCACCATCTTCTTGCGGCGCAGGTCACGGCCTTTTTTCTCGA
The DNA here is from genome assembly GCA_963772245.1 of uncultured Chloroflexia bacterium. Taxonomy (GTDB): domain Bacteria; phylum Chloroflexota; class Anaerolineae; order Anaerolineales; family Villigracilaceae; genus UBA877. The sequence goes on from CAVYWB010000005.1 coordinate 1,383,059, forward strand.
CAATCGTCATCAGGTCGGCCAGGCACTGGAATGGATGATAAATGTCGCATTGCATATTCAGTACCGGGACGCGCGATGCTTTGGCCACCGCGTTCAGGTAGCCATTGCCTATACCCCAATCCACGTGGCGGATCGCGATGCCATCGTAATACCGGCCGAAGATTTCACCGATTTCCTTGGGCGTATCACCGTGGGCGATTTGCGTTGACTTGCTCTCGATAAAAGCGCCGTGACCGCCAAGTTGGGCCATGCCGGCTTCGAACGAGCCGCGCGTGCGCGTGGATGAGAAGAAGAACAACATTGCCAGCACTTTGTCTCGCAGATAGGGATGCGGTTCGTTCAAAGCACGCTTGCGCTTTAGATCGAATGCCACGTCCAAAACCGTTTCGACCTCTTCCTTCGTGAAGTCCAGGTCGCCAATCATGTCACGTCCGTGTAAAAAAGTTTGCATAGGTTAGTCTCCTGTCTATCCGACTTTTATTCCATCGCGCCGAGTACGAGCGCCAGCAGAGCCATCCTCATTACCACACCATTAAAGGCCTCCTGCCAGTAGCGTGACCAGCGGGTGATATCCACATCCGGCGGGACTTCGTCCATGCGCGGCAGGGAGTGCAGGAGAATGGCATCTGATTTGGCTTTCGTCTCGAGCAGCTCGCGCGTGATCTTATAATTGGCGGGGGTCATCCCCACGTCTTTACCGGCGCGCTCATCGCGGCTCTTGGTGTAATCCGGCTGGACAACCGGCTCGACCAGGATCACATCCGCCTCGGCAATTGCCTGCTCAACGTGTTCGGCCTGGCGGAAGTTGACGCTGTATTGCTTGAGTTCCGCCTTGAACTCCTCGGTCGGGGACATATCCGGCGGAGAGACAAAAGTGATGGGACAATCGAACTGGCTCATGGCATAGCCGAGCGAATGCATGGTGCGCATGCGCATATCGCCCACCGCCAGCCAGGTTAACCCGTCGATCGTGCCCTTTTCCTTGAGTACCGTATACAGGTCGGTCAGGATCTGGGTGGGATGCTCACCCCAGCCATCTCCACCGTTGATAATGGGCACGGAGGCCCATTTGGCCGCTTCCACGGGCGCGCCCTGCTGGAAATGCCGCATCACGATCACATCGCCGTAGAATTCCAGCATTTTGACGGTATCCTTGATGAACTCCTGGTAAAAATCCCCTGCACGTGTCATTTTGGCATCTGAAAAACCCGTCACATGCCCACCCAAACGGTGCATGGCAGCTTCGTGTGCCAGCCGTGTGCGGGTGGATGGTTGGTAGAAGGCGGTCACCAGGGTCTTTTCCGCAAGCAGGTCGCTATTACGGCGGCTGACCGCAATGGGTTCCAGCTCCGCGGCCACGTCGAAAACGTGGAAAAATTCTTGTCGTTCAAATTCCTTGAGGGACAGGATGTCCCGACCAGCAAAACTACGCATTTTAACCTCCGAGATTCGAAATAATGATCAGATTTGAGGAAACAGAGAGCAGGGGTTCGAGAACAGCCTTCACTGCTCTCTGCTCTCTAATCTCTATTTTCTTTTTTTCTACATACCGACCTTCCGGACAACATGGAAGCGGAAATAGCCAGGCAGGAAATAGCTGAACGAATAGTCGACCACGCGGCCTTCGATCGAATATAGATGTGCAACAAAGTGGAGCAGGACGTCATCTCGTTGGATCTGCAAAGCGCGTGCAACCTCCTGGCTGGCTCCAACCGCCCGGATTTCCGTCCGCGATTGGACCAGCTTCGGGTTGCCGCGATTCAGTAATAGGTCCAGCACGGAACCGTTGAACCCGGTTTCGAGCTCCGAGGAAGGCAGGACATCCGCCGGCAACATATCCACCAGGTAAGCGATTGGGCAGTTTTCCGTGCAGATGACTCGTACCACACGCGTCAGGGTTGTTCCTTCCGTTACCTGCAAATTTGCCGCGTCCTCTTCGCTTGCTTTCACCTGCCGGACTTCCAACTCGCCTTTATAAACGGACAGGTTGATGCGATTGGCCAGGGTCTCAATACTCTCCAGGACTTCCAACCCGGAATCGAGAACGGGTACCTGGGCTAACACGAACGTGCCCACGCCCTGGCGGCGCCGGATCATCCCTTGCACTTCAAAAGAACGCATGGCCTCGCGTAGAGTGGCCCGTGAAACTCCCAACCGTCGCGCCAGTTCAGGCTCGGAAGGCAGGCGGCTCTCTGCCGGTAATGAACTGATCATTTTCGCCAGGTCTTCCTGTAAACGTTTGAACGGATATTGTCCCATAATCTCCTCGTCACCTATTCTGCCGGCCCTTCGACAACCGGAAGAAATGTAAAGCTTGTTGCATCCACCAGGCCCTTATCTGTGAGACGCAATTCCGGAATGACGACCAGGGCCAGCAGGGATAACTGCATATTGGGATTATTAAGGTTGCATCCGCAGGCACGAAAGCCATTTAATATTGAAATTGTCTTACCTGCAACAATTTTGGCATTTTCGTTGGACATCAGCCCACCAATCGGCAATTCGACCAATCCAACCACCTGACCATTCTTTACCACCACCTGTCCACCGCCGGTTTCGGCCAATTTGTTGGCTGCCAGGGCCATATCCTTTTCGTCCGTGCCAACAACGATCATCTGGTGGCAGTCATGCGCCACGGTGGAGGCGATGGCGCACGGTAGGTTAAACCCAAAGCCGGAAACCAGCCCCATCTGTACCGTTCCCAGGTTGTGGTGCCGCTCAACAACAGCGACTTTCGCCAGGTCATGCACTACATCTGCACAGAGATTACCATCCTTGGTGGGAGTTACCACGTGCAGGTGCCGGTTGGGAGCCTGGTTCTCGATAATGCCAATGACATTGACCATGGCCTTGGACATCTGCCTATCAACCTGGATGCAGAAATCTTCCGCCGTCAGGGGCCGTTTCAAATGGACCGAATGGGTGGCCCAATCCGGGTATTTCACTTTGGGCAAGTCAACCATCAGCGTACCCTGCTCGACCGCTACTTCTCCGCGCAGGATGACCTGTCCAGCATGAAAATCGTTCAGGTCATCCACCAGCAGGATATCCGCCCAGCGGCCCGGCGCGATCATCCCAACCTCGCGGCTGACGCCGAAATGTTCGGCGGTGTTGATGGTGGTCATCTGGATGGCGGTCATAGGGGCCAGACCTTGTTGGATGGCGTGCCGCAGGACACGGTCCATATGGCCTTCGTTTACCAGCGTGGCGGCGTGGGAGTCATCGGTGCAAAGGATGAAATGACGCGGGTCCAGGTGGTGCTCAGTGATGGCCTTTACCCCTTCGGCCACATCCTGCCAGGCGGAACCATAGCGCAGCATGGCTTTCATGCCCTGGCGGATACGCTCCAACGCATCTTCCGGCCGGGTGCCTTCGTGGTCATCTTCAGGGCCGCCGGCTGCGTACGCATGGAAGGCCGCGCCCAGGTCCAGCGAGGGATAATGCCCGCCGATGACTTTCCCGGCCTTGCGCGTGGCATCCATCTCGACCAGCATCTTCTCGTCGCCGTTCACCACGCCCTTGAAGTTCATCATTTCGCCCAGGCCGATTATTCCAGGCCAGGTCAGTGCCTCTGCCACATCCTCCGCGCTGAGTTCCGCACCCGGGGTCTCAAAACCGGTAGCAGACGGCACGCAGGAAGGCACTTGCACCCAGATGTGCATCGGCTGCAGGGTGGCTTCGTCCGCCATCAATTTGACCCCCTTCAGGCCGAATACATTGGCAATTTCGTGCGGGTCAATGAACATGCCGGTGGTGCCACGCGGCAGGACCGCCCGGACAAACTCGGTGACGGTCAGCATGCCTGATTCGACATGCATATGTCCATCCAGCAGACCCGGTACCAGGTACTTGCCGCCTGCTTCGATGATGCGGGTCTGCTTTCCAATGGTGTGGGATGCATCTGGCCCAACATAGGCGATGCGGCCATTCTTTATGGCGATATCGGTCTCCGGCACCAGCTCACCGGATTGCACACACACCCAGGTGCCTTTACGCACCACCAGATCAGCGGACTGGCGGCCCATGGTGACGTCAACCAGGGCGCGGATCAATTTGATGTCAGACTCCATAGAACTCCTGGTAACTGTGTAAAATTCTCCAAATATCAGGGTATATTTTCAAGGGTAGAAAGTGTGGATCGCTCATTTGGGTTCCAGTAGGAGTTTGGCTGCCTGGTTATGCTTCTCAACCAGTTTGTGCTCATTCAGGGTAACCAGTTGGCCTTCCTTCACCACGAACTTGCCGCCGACCACGGTGTAGTCGGCTCGCACCGGCTGGCAGAATACCACAGCGGAAACGGGGTCATGCAGCGCTCCGGCGTAATCCAGGCGGTTCAGATCGACCGCAAAGAAATCGGCGCATTTGCCGGCTTCCAGGCTGCCGATGTCGGACCGGCCGAGCACGGCTGCCCCGCCGCGCGTGGCCAGTTCCAGGGCGGTTCGGGCGGTCATTAATTTTCGGTTGGGGTCATTCGAAAGGGAAAATCCAGTGATGCCTTCTTTCAAGCGGGCTAACAGCATTGCCTGTCTGACTTCAGCCAGCATGTGCGATCCATCGTTGCTGGCGGATCCGTCCACCCCCAAGCCCACTTTCACGCCAGCTGCCAGGTACTCTTTGACCGGGGCAATCCCGGAGGCCAGGCGCATGTTCGAGCTGGGACAGTGCACCACGCCGCAGCCGTATTTGGCGAATGTTTTCACTTCATCGTTATCCACATACACGGCGTGGGCAAACCAGACATCCTGCCCCACCCAGTCCAAAGACTGCATATATGGCACCGGGCGGTACCCAAATTTTTGCAGGCAAAACGCCTGCTCGTCCTCGGTCTCGGCCAGGTGCGTGTGCAGGTGCACCCCATATTCTCGCGCCAGTTTGGCGGACTGTTTCATTAATTCGCCGGTCACACTGAAAGGGGAGCAGGGTGCCAGGACGATCTGGACGAAGGCGCCCGGCTTTGGATCGTGGTACGATTCGATCAGCCGCTGGCTGTCACGCAGGATGTTCGCTTCCGTATCCACCACCGAATCGGGCGGCAGCCCTCCTTTCGATTCACCCAGCGACATGGAACCGCGCGAGGCCTGTATGCGCACGCCTGTTTCACGGGCGGCGGCAATCTCATCGTCCAGCCGGGAGCCGTTCGGGAAGAGATAAAGGTGGTCGGATGCAGTGGTACAGCCCGACAGGGCCAGTTCGGCCAGGGCGGTCTGGGTGGAAATGAAAATGTCATCGGGGGTCATGTGTGCCCAGATGGGGTAGAGCGTTTTTAGCCAGTTAAATAAATTGGCATCCTGGGCAGCCGGCACAGCGCGTGTTAGGGTCTGGTAGAAATGGTGGTGTGTGTTGATCAGCCCCGGCAGGACAATGTGTCCGGTCAAGTCGAGCACTTCATCGGCGGTGGAAGGGATTTCGCTTGTCCCGCCAACACTTTCGATAAATCCATCCCGCACAAAAAGACCACCATCCGAAATTTCCCGGCGGTGGTCATCCATTTGTACCAGTAAGGAGGCATTCTTTATCAAAAGGGTGGACATATCGAGGTGGTCTAGTTGTCTGACAAGACTGCCTATAGTGTAACCAAGAATGCTCCGGATGTCAATTGTCAGACAAATATGGAGCGATAATTTGTTGACTTACTCTCGCAACAATTCTATACATACATGAGTGAACTAACCTGGGACACTCTTTACTCAGAGCATGCTGATGATTATGAAATCCTGGTTTCCCATGAAGATTATCAGAGCAACCTGCTGCCTGCCATGCAGTCCATCCAGACCCTGGCAGGGAAAGTTTCAGCTGAGTTTGGCTGTGGAACGGGAAGGCTCAGCGGGCTGTTGGCTGATTCCGTGCGGAGGCTCTACGCCTTCGACTTCACCGAACCCATGTTGAGACTGGCGCACAAGAAGCAAGGTCAGCATGGATGGAAGAATGTCTTCCTAGCTTTGGCCGACAGCCGCCGAATGCCTGTCCGTTCGGGCTGGGCGGATTTCGCCGTTGAGGGCTGGGCATTCCTGCAGATCGCGGTCTGGCATCCGGATGACTGGCAGGACCAGCTCGGGCTTGCATTGGGTGAGATGCGCCGGATGGTCCGCCCGGGAGGAAAGATGATCCTGATCGAAACGCTCGGGACGGGCGAGATTACACCCAAAGTTTCACCCTTCTTTAAAAAAGTGTATGATTTTCTGGAAGCGCAGGCCGGTTTCACCCCGTCCGATCTCCGGACCGATTATCGTTTCGATACAATGAAGCAGGTCCGGCAGATGGTGCTGCCGCTCTTCGGACAGGAAATGCTCCAGCGGTTGGTTGAGACCCGGGCAGGCTGGGTGCTGCCGGAATGTACCGGTCTGTGGTGGCGGGATTGCGATTAATATCTTCTGGAAATGTTTTTTCGGCTTGCGCGCTCTACCTGCCCTGGATGCCCGGCTTTTACCCGATCGCCTCTTTCAAACGCCTTGCCAGTTTTCCAAAAGCTTCCGTATAACGGATCTCGTCCGGGCGCGGGCGGGGCAGATCCACAGCCAGGTCGAGCTTGATCCTGCCGGGACGCTGCGTCAGCAACAGGACGCGGTCGGCCAGGAAAAGCGCTTCATTAATGGAGTGCGTTACCATTAAACCTGTCTTCAAGCGCACCTGCCAGATGCGGGAAAGCTCGATCCACATCCGCTCGCGCGTGAGTGCGTCCAGGGATCCAAAAGGTTCGTCCAGCAGCAGGATATCCGGGTCGTGCACCAGCGCCCGCGCGATCGCGACACGCTGGGCCATTCCTCCGGAAAGGTCGCGAGGCCAGGCGGATTCAAAACCCTGCAGCCCCACCAGGTCGATCAGGTCCTGGGCGCGCTTGACGGCTTCAATCGCCGGCACGCCTTCCATTTCGAGTGGCAGGATGATATTTTCGAGGGTGGTTCGCCAGGGCATCAGGTTTGACTGTTGAAATACCATCCCAATGCGTGGTCTCCCGCTTGAAAAAGTGAACGACCCGGATGTGGGTTGCAGCAGTCCGGCCAGGATGCGCAGCAAGGTGGACTTGCCGCTGCCCGAAGGCCCCAGCACACAGACGAATTCCTGTGGCTGGATGGAAAAAGTGGCCGAGTTCGAGCGCGTGCAGCCCGCCATAATCGTCAGGGAAGGTAACGCTCAAATTTTGCACAACCAGGATGGGGTCGGTCATTATCTTATGGCAGGAAGTCGTTCGAAAAGGCTTTGGTTAGTTCCAATGGCTTGGCTAACAAACCCATATCCAGCAAGACCGACTGCATGCTTTCCCAGGCTTTGGGCTGCGAGTAGCCCAGCCGGTCCGCTTTCCATAGTTCGATGACGGTGGCCAATTTTTGCTTTTGCAGGACCGGGTCGAGTTGGGCCAGGTTTTCGACATACGCTTTGGAGGTCTCGTAAGCAGCCGCGGGGTCCGCAATCGTATCGGCCAAACCCTGCAGGAAAGCCTTGACCATGCGCCGGACCAGGCCGGGGTTTTCCGAAATTATCTTCTCGTTCGTGATCAATCCATTGGAAGCCAGTTGCACATAATCGGCCACGCGCAGTTCGGTCAGGCTGTACCCCTCCGAACGCAGTTGGACCGGTTCATTATTTGTATAGACTGACACGGCCTGGTCACGATCATGTGCCAGCGCCTCCACCTGGGTGTAACCGATCGAGTCCAGTTTCACGTCAGCTTCTCCCAGCCCACCGGCATGCAGCAGGGCCCGCAGGCCGATGTAATTGGCCCCGTACAGTCCCGGCAATCCGATGGTCTTGCCGCGCAGATCGGACGGGCTGTGGATATTCTGGGAGGTTTTAGCCACCACCGAGACCGGGTACTGCTGGTACCAGGCCGCCACGTAGACAACCGGCAGACCCTGGGCGCGCGCCAGCAGGACTTGATCGCCAGATACCACCCCGAATTGGATCTGGTTCGCTCCCACCAGGGCGGTAATGTCGGTTTCCATCGAGTAATCGAAGGTCACCTGGATGCCGGCCTCCCGAAAATAACCTTTCTGGACCGCCACGTAAAGCGGAGCAAATTGGATGTCCGGGATATATCCTAACGGCAGGCGTATCTGGGTTAATGATTTGGCCGGCGGATTGCTGCTGCAAGATGTAAGTATTAGGCAAACGAAGATCAAAGAACACACTATCTTTTTCATATGCGTTTCATCGTCAACTCCAAGTATTTTGAACAGCTACAGGTTTTTGCGTTTCAACGCTCATAGGATTCCTGCCAGACAAGCAGTTTGCTTTCGGCAAAGGCAACGATGCCGTACAGTATTAGCGCCAACAGGATGAGGGTGAACACTGCCACGAAAACCAGGGCCGTATCGTATTGCCCGCGTGCTACGTTGACCAGGAAACCCAGACCCTGGTCGGAGCCGACCAATTCGCCGACAACAGCCCCGATGACGGAAAGTGTTGCCCCGATCCGCAGGCCTCCCAACAAGACCGGCAGGGCCGCGGGAATTTCAAGATAACGCAGCCGCTGGGACGGCGTGGCGTACAGCGATCCCATCAGGTCATGCAAAGGGCGGGGAACCGCCCGCACACCCACCACCGTATTTACCAATACCGGGAAGAAAACGATCAATGCGCAGATCAGCACCTTGGAAAAAATACCCGGTCCAAACCAGATCACCAGCAATGGTGCAACGGCAACGATGGGAATGGCTTGCGTCGCAACCAGGTAAGGTGCCACCAGCCGCTCGAACAGGCGGCTTTTTGCAATGGAGTAGCCCAGCACCACCGCCGCGACCGTTCCGGCCAGCAGGCCGAGTAAAACCTCCGTCAGTGTGACCAGGGTGTTGCTGACCAGGCTGCCATCTGCCAGCGCCTTCCCGAAGCGAACGGCCACTTGCAGCGGGGAAGGCAGGATAAATGCCGGCAGGCCGGCGGTACGCGTCACCAGCCACCACAACAGGAGAGCCATTCCGAAGGAGATTGGCGCTGTCCAGTACAGGGAATAGCGCGAAGTACGGGAAGATTTCCGTAAAGGCTTTAGGTCCATTTTGTTCCAATAAATGATACTGTTCTATAAATAAAAAATGCCTCGCATGGGAAATCCTGCGGGGCAAAGAGCGGCACATATGCTGTCTGTTGGACAACCAGGCGATTGGCTTGGCTGCAGTTAAGCGATACCGCCACCTGCTGCAGACCGTACCCGCCTGGGTCGTGTCATCACCTTCTTCCATCCGGACTGTAACCGTCGGCCTCGGAATTTCACCGGGTCATGCGCTTTCACGCTCGTGGGCTTTACCACCGGTAGGGATTTGCACCCTGCCCCGAAGGTTATTTATTCAACGACCGTCATTATACCGTTTTAGGTCGGGACGGTCAAATCGTACTAAACTCGGCTTAAACCACGAAGCCCCATAAAGAGGGGCTCCGCCGGAATTGATTAAGAAAAACCCTTTGAGAGGGGGAAAGGATATGGTATTGCATGGAGGGAAAAGTCCGCCCTGCAATGTCAGGCAGCCTGATCATACAGGCTGTTCCTGGAAGGAGCTCACGCTTTGAGAATGGCGGTATCGGCAACCGGGCAGACGGTCACGCATTGAGGAGAATCGAAGTGACCTTCGCATTCCACGCAGGTGGCGGGATCGATCACGTACGGGGATCCTTCGGTGATTGAATTGGTCGGGCACTCCGGAACGCACGCGCCGCACGCAATGCACTCGTCAGTAATCTTCATTGCCATAGGTTTTTACTCCTTAATTTAAGTTTGTGGAAATTATCAATTAAAATTACTTTATCAACGACTTTGTGTCAAATGACAAATGTCTCAGGTTTGGATGATATTATCACTGAGTCATTCACATGAGAAACTGCCACAATTTGGGATAATATCGATTATCACATACCTTATATGGGGGTATTTTGTTCTAACACGCCATATATAGTGGTTGACGTGGAAAGAAGGTCTTGCATCTATACGCAGCCCGTGATAAACTTTACCGGAATGATTACATTACTGGTGGTCACCTCTGATTTTCCGTTCGGAGACCTCATCCGCCAGAGCCTGGAGGAGACGGGGCGGTTTATTGTTCGTATTGCCGGGGAAAAAGAATCAGCCGTAGCCTTTGTTAAAGAAATTGATGACCCGCTTGTTTTTCTTGATTCGTGCCTGGCTGAGAAAGACCTTCTCCAAATTGGCGCGCAGGTGCGCAGGGCCAATTCAAAAACGCGTTTTGTAATCATCTCCGAAGCCGGCTGGCATTCGGCTCTCGAAGAGCTTGCTCCCGAGGACTATCTTTCCAAACCGTTCTACCTGCCCGACCTATTGGAGATGATGAACAATTTCTTTCCGGCTCCCGCTGTGCCTGAAACCAGTTCCTCTTCCGGGGATGCCGGTAGCAATCCTCCCTGGCTGTCCGATGTCAACCGGGCAGCCCAGCATCTCACCCGTCTCTCTCTTGGGTCTTCCGCCCAGGCGGCTCTCATCACACGCAACGACGAATTGTGGGCCTATGCTGGGCAGTTGCCGCAATCTGCCACGGGCGAACTGACCGAAACCGTCGCGCGCTATTGGGACCGCCAGGAAGAGAATGACCTGGTGCGCTTCGTGCGTTTGGCTTCCACGAACGCCGAGCACATGCTTTACGCCACCCGTCTGACCGGTGATATGGTGCTCGCGCTGATTTTCGATGCAGAAACTCCTTTCAGCACCATCCGTGTACAGGCCAGCAACCTGGTGCATTCGCTCTCAACCTCCCCGTCAGAAAAACCGAATGTCATCGATCAAAACGATGATGGGGCCTCATCACCTTCCAATTCGGACCGCACCTCCGGTAATCCTTCCCGAAAACCGGCAGATGGTTCGCAGTCGGAAGGATCCAGGTCCCGAAAAGATTCCAACCCAGCGATTTCATTGCCATCTGCAGCCCCCCTGCAGTTCAATCGCGCCGCTTCTCCGGCAATCCCTTTCGATCAGTTGACCACGATCGAACAGGCCGACACTTCCATTGATTTGAATAACACAGATCAGTACACGGAAGTCAAACGGAATGGCCGGGTTGGGAAAAATGAGCCATCCCAGGCTGACTTGGGTGAGACGGTGCCGACCCGTTCCAACACACCGGCCAGAAAGATCGTTCTCGAGCCGGTCTCAGCCTCTGTTTATAATCTTGACTATGCCTGCCTGCTGGTACCCCGTTTTACACAGCACCTTCTGGTGGGTGACCTTTCCGTCAGTTTGTCAGATTGGGTCCATGAGATATGCATCGCTTTCGGCTGGCGGCTGGAGTACATTTCGGTCCGCCCCGATCATTTGCTTTGGATCGTCAACGTGCCCCCGGCCACTTCGCCGGGTCACCTCATGCGTATTTTACGCCAGCATACTTCTGAGAGAATCTTTGGCGAATTCCCACGGTTCAAGAAAGAGAATCCTTCGGGCGATTTCTGGGCGCCCGGTTACCTTATTATGGGCGGATCACAGCCACCCCCCGCCCAATTAATCAGGGATTTCGTTGCCCAGACACGCCAGCGACAGGGGATCTCTCAAGCAATCCGTTAACTCTTTCGTACGGTTTTTTTTCCATGCCCCCTACATTGTATTTAATCGACGGCCATGCTCTGGCTTACCGTATGTATTTTGCCTTGACCGGCGGCGGTACCAGCCAACGCTGGCAGACCTCCAAAGGTGAACCAACTGCCGGAACCTACGGCTTCGTGCGTGAGCTCCTGCGTATTTTTGAAAAAGAAAAGCCGGATTATCTGGCGGTTGCCTTCGATACCGGGAAGACCTTCCGCGATGAAATTTTCCCGGAATATAAAGCCACGCGCGCCAAAATGCCGGATGACCTGCGTCTGCAAATCGAGCGCATCCGCCAGGTTGTGGATGCCTTCAATATCCCGCGCTTGGAAATGGAAGGGTTTGAAGCAGATGACGTGCTTGGTTCGGCTGCGCACTGGGCTGCCGGGCAGGGATTGGGCGTCAAAATCATAACCGGCGACCGCGACTTGCTCCAATTGGTCAACCAGCGCATCATTGTATACCTGGCCGGTGACGATCAGAACTACATCACTACGGAAGACGTGATGGGAAAACTGCATGTCCGCCCGGACCAGGTGGTGGACTACAAGGCGCTGGTGGGCGACAAGTCCGATAACATCCCCGGTGTCGCAGGCGTGGGAGAGAAGACTACGGAAACTCTCCTGGCTAAGTATGGGACGTTGGATGCCATCTATGCCCACTTGGATGAGATCGAGCCGCGCTGGCGCTCCAAGCTTGCAGCCGGGAAAGAATCTGCCTACCTGAGTTATAGCCTGGCTTCCATCCGGACTGACCTGCCGGTCTCATTCGACCTGGAGCAGGCGCGTACCGATGCGTTTGACCCGGCCAAAGTCGAGGCTGTTTTACGCGAACTGGAATTCCGCACGCTGGTGGAGCAACTAAAGAAACTGACCGGTGCGACTGCACCCGCTGGGTCGCAGCAATTGAGTCTGTTCGGGCAGGAGTCCAGGCCGGTTGGTGAACCACGACCGGCAAGCACCTCCCGTGCAGAATTAAAAACCATCCTGGTCGATTCCGTCACTGGATTGGATTCGTTGGTCAAGGCCCTGAACGCTGCCCCGATCATTTCCTTCGATACCGAAACGACCTCCACCGATGAGATGACGGCTGGTTTGGTCGGTATTTCTCTGGCAGTCGCGCCGGGGGAAGGCTACTATATCCCGGTCGGGCACCAGGCTGGCACGCAGTTGCCCCTTGAGATGGTGCTCTCGGCTCTTAAGGAACCGCTCACGAATCTCAGCCTACCAAAGATCGGTCATAACCTGAAATACGATTTCATCATTGTGGCCCGCTATGGAGTGCGTGCGGCTCCGCTGGCCTTCGACACCATGCTGGCTGAGTACGTGCTAGACCCCGCCTCGCGCAATCTTGGGCTAAAAAAGATGTCCGAGGTTCGCCTGGGAGATGGAATGACCCATATCGAGGAGCTGATCGGCACAGGCAAAAACCAGCGCACTATGGCCGAAGTGGAAATTGCCGCAGCGGCTCCCTATGCCGCTGCGGATGCCGAAACAACCCTGCGCTTGCAGTCCGTGCTGGAGAAGGAGCTTAAAAGCCTTCCGAAACTATGGGACCTTTTTCTTAATATCGAGATGCCGCTCATCACCGTGCTGGCCGATATGGAAATGGCCGGAGTGGCGCTCGATAAAGCCTTCTTCGCCGATTTCTCCGTCCAGTTGAACGATCGCATGGTTGCCCTTGAAAAACAAATTTATCAGGCGGTCGGAAAAACATTTAATATCAACTCCACCCAGCAGCTTTCCTCCGTATTATTTGAGACACTGCGCCTGACCCCGCCCGACCGTGGCAAAAAAACTGCTTCGGGACATTATTCCACCGCCGCAGGTGTATTGGACGAATTAAGCGGTCAACATCCGGTCGTGGATATGATCCTGGAGTACCGAGAGTATTCGAAGCTCAAATCCACCTATGTGGATGCACTTCCGGTTCAGATCCATCCGGAAACCGGGCGAGTGCACACCTCCTTCAGCCAGACCGGCACCGTAACCGGCCGGCTTTCTTCGTCGGACCCGAACTTGCAGAACATTCCCACCCGTACCGACCTGGGCCGGCGGGTGCGGCGTGGTTTTGTGGCGGACCCCGGCAATATCCTCGTCTCGCTGGACTATTCCCAGATTGAGCTGCGCATCGTAGCACACATGGCGAATGATGTGGCCATGTTGGACGCCTTTCGAACCGGGCAGGATATCCATGCCACCACCGCGGCTGCCATTTATGGAATCCCGCTGGAAGCTGTCACCAAGGAGCAGCGCCGCCATGCCAAAGCCATCAACTTCGGTTTGATCTATGGCATGTCTGCTTTTGGTCTGACACGCTCCACGGAATTGACTTTGTCCGAATCGCAGGATTTTGTGGAGGCCTATTTCAAGCAGTTCCCCGGCGTCAAGAAATATCTGGATGGCATTCGTCGCTCCGCACGCGAAACCGGCTACGTGGAAACCCTGCTGGGTCGCCGGCGCTACTTCCCGGCGCTCCAAGGCACGCTCAACCAGAACCTGCGGAACCGTGAGGAACGCGAAGCCATTAATGCCCCCATCCAGGGCACGGCTGCTGATATAATGAAAATGGCCATGATTAAAATGCCGCCTGCCATTGCAAAGGCTGGCTTGCACGGCCGGATGCTCCTGCAGGTGCATGACGAATTGGTGATCGAGTGCCCGCGCGCCGAACTGAATGAGACCGTGAGAGTGGCACGTCACGTGATGGAGAACGCCTATCCCCTTTCCATCCCATTAACCACGGAGGCACGCTGGGGCACAAACTGGGATGAATTGCAGATCTTCGCATGAGCGTATCATCCTTTTAGTGCCTGTAAGGGAAGGCGGGAGGCGGTTGTCGTTGCACCTCCACCGCCTCCCGCTTCATTAAGAAATAGACACGATAATCTATTGAGAGAAAAGATGGCAGGAAACAACGAAGCATTCCAAAAGGCAATCAAGAAAGGCCATTCGGCTGCCTGGGATCAGCAGTGGGATAAAGCTGCTGCAGCCTACCAACAGGCTCTTGAAGAATTTCCGGACAACCCCAGCGCACTATCCAGCTTGGGGTTGGCATTTTTTGAGCTGCACCGCTACGATGAGTCGCTTCTGGCTTATCAGAAAGCCGCCCAGGCATCACCTGACGACCCGCTCCCGCTGGAGAAGGTGGGGCAGCTTCAGGAACAGGGCGGTAATGACAAGGAGGCTGTTCAAGCATTCCTGCAGGCTGCGGAACTTTACATCAAGAATCAGGATTCCGGAAAGGCCCTCGAGAATTGGAATCACGTCACCCGGCTGGATCCCGATAATGTCACTCCCCGCTTATACATCGCAATGGTTCATGAACGTCTGGGTCATGCCCAGCAGGCTACCAGCGAATACTTGGTGGTCACCAGTCTCTTGCAACGTTCCGGTAATAGTAAGAAAGCCCTTGAAATGGTTGGCCGGGCTTTGCGCCTGTCACCCGGTAGCCCGGAGGTCCATCAGGCGGAAAGCATGCTGAGGAATGGACAACTGCTCCCCAAGCCGTCTCGTCCCCAGGGTAGCACCATTTCGAAACAGGTTGCTCCGGTAAAACTGCTCGAGCCATCCAAATCCGCTGATACCGGCCTGGACCCGGTTGCTGAGGCATGCAAACTGGCCCTCACCCGCCTGGCGGAAGTATTGTTCGACCTCACCGAAGAAGCTGGCAGCAAATCGATCGCATTAAAGCGCGGCATGCAGGCGATTGTCCGCGATTCCGGCCAGGTGGATGAAAAGCAGAGCGAACGCTCCAGGATCATGCTGCACGTCGGCCAGGCCATCGATGCCCAGACCAAAGAACGGGATGACCGGGCTGCCGAGGAATTGGAGAAGGCCCTGGCGGAAGGTTTAATTGAGCCGGCGGTTTACTTTGACCTCGGCTTCCTGCGTTCAAAATCCGATAAACCGGAAAGCGCCTTGCAGCCCCTCCAGGTTTCTGTTAAGCACCAGGATTACGGCATCGCAAGCCGCCTGCTGTTGGCGCAAATACAACATCACCTGGAACATTACCCTGAAGCAACCCAGGAGTATTTGGAAGCTCTCAAGTTGGCTGATTCACAGGTTGTCCCCCCCGAGGAGGCTGATGGCCTCCGCCAGCTTTATGAACCGCTCATTGAGGCAGAAAGGAATCAATCCGATTCGGTAAAAATGGAGCAGCTTTGCAACAATATTAACCAATTACTTCTGCGCCCCAATTGGCGGGCCGAATTGATGAAGACGCGTGAGCAGCTTCCCAAATTTGTCGAGGGAATTCTGCCAGTGGCCGAAATCCTGACCCAGGCCCAAAGCGGCCAGGTGATCGACGCGGTCAACAAAGTCCGCCAGTTGGCTGGCGCTGGTTACCTGAGGTCTGCAATGGACGAGGCTTTTGAGTCGTTCAAATTTGCTCCCACCTATCTGCCTCTCCATTCGCTGATCGGCGACTTGCTGATAGAGGAAGGTCGTACGCAGGATGCCATCACCAAATATTCGGTGGTGGCTCAGGCTTACAGTTCCCGGGGGGAGGCTGCCCAGGCTGTCAATCTGTATCGGCGGATTGTGCAGGTCGCGCCGATGGACTTGCCGGCCCGCTCCCACCTGATCGACCAGTTAGCTGCCAATGGCCAGGTGGATGACGCCGTCGGCGAATACGTGGAGCTGGCGGAGATCTATTACCGGTTGGCTGAACTGGATATGGCTCGCAAGACGTATACAAACGCCTTGCGCATGGCGCAACAAGGCGGCGCTGACCGCACCTGGAGTATCAAGCTCCTGCAACGGATGGCTGACATCGACATGCAGCATCTGGATTGGCGCCAGGCCATCCGTGTCTTCGAACAACTCCGCACACTGGAACCGGATGATATTTCCGTTCGAAAGAACCTGATCGAATTGAATCTCCGCTTGAATCAACTGCCGCAGGCGACTGCAGAACTGGATAATCTAATAACGTACCTGGATGGTACCGGCCGGCGCGCCGAATCGATTCCTTCCCTGGAGGAACTGGTCAATGACAATCCCAACCAGGCCTTTCTGCGGCGTGCCCTGGCGGAGGAATATCGCCGGGAGAAACGGATCAAGGATGCGGTGATTCAGCTTGACGCGTTGGGCGAAAACCTGCTCAACGCTGGCGACCGGGATGGGGCCATCCATGAGATCGAATCCATTATTGCAATGAACCCGCCCAATCAGGCCAAGTATCAGCTCTTACTTGAAAAGATCAAATCAACCCCCTGACGGGCAAAGGTCATCTTGAAGAAAACGTACGGGATCGCTGGAAGGGCAGCGGTCCCGTTTTGATTTTCGTGGCTCAAATTGTCATCAGGATGATCGCTGCCAGTGCGCTGAAAATACCGATCCATTGGGAACGGTTCAGCTTTTCGTGCAGAACCAGCCCGGCCAGAAGAACGGTCATGCCGGGATAGAGCGATCCGAGCACGGCTGCCACATCCAGGCGTCCGACCTGGCCGGCCAAAATATAGAATGCATTGCCGGCAATGTCCCCGGCTGCATTCAGGAATACCAGCGGCGCGACCTTTCCATCCGGCCGCTTCAACTGATGGTTAGCAGCTGCGCAGAAGAACAGCAGAATGGTTCCAGCCGTCCGTGCGAAGATCATCGGCCAGATGGTGGCGGTCCGGCTGCCCTGGTGAATCAGGATGAAATAGGCCCCAAAACAAACTCCGGCAAGCAGCGGCAGCCGCAAGTCAGCCAGGTGGTTGTGCAGTTTCTTCTGGTGACCCTCTCCCTGTGAGATCAGCCAGATCGCCGCCAATGCCAGCGCAAAACCGCAGTACTTGGTCAGCCCGGGCAGCCCCTCGGTCAGCGTGCTGGCGATCACCGGCAGGACGGCCGCCATCAGGGCGGAGACGGGTGCGGCCACACTCATCTGTCCATCCACCATGGATTTGAAGAGCAGCAGCAGCCCCATACAGCCGATCATGCCGGCGCAGGCGCACCAGGCCCAGTCCATTCCACCCGGAAGCGGTTCGCGGACAACCGCCAAAAGGATTGCCAGGAAGAACAATCCGGTGAATTCCCCATAGAATGCTGCGCGGTATACACCGGCTCGCCGGCTGACGATACCGCCGGCAAAATCGCCCGCGCCCCAGGTCAGCGCGGAGAACAGGCCAAAAAGAATGGATAGCACGATTTAATTTCTCGAATCAATGTTTCATTCTTCGAAAACCAGGTATTTATGCGAGGCGGCTTTCATGTCTGCGTAGGCACCCCGGTATTGAGGCGGCAATAAGGCTGCCATTTGGAACATTACCTCGTCGATCATTTGTTGGCGCATGGAACTGGTAACCCGTTCACCGCTTGCTTTCAACCGGAACGGTTTACCGACCACATAATGCATGACGGTGCGGCGCAGGCGTTTCAGGTTTTCCCGGTAATTTTCACTGCCATAGTGAACAACCGGCAGCATGGGTGCACCGCTGTGCAATGCCATCAGGATGGCACCCGGTTGACCTTTCTGCAGGAGGCCATCATGGCTGCGTGTCCCTTCCGGGTCGAGCAGGAGAATGGCCCCTTCGGTCAACCGCCGGATGCCGGTGCGTAGGGCATTCAGGTCTGCCTCACCGCGCCAGACCGGAATGGTATCGATCCAGCGCAAGATGGCCCCCCAGAGATTCCTGTCAAGCACGCGTTCAGCCTGGGCCATGCCGTATACCTTGCGCGGCAGTAAACGTACATATAAAGTTGGGATTTCCGGGATATGCACATGGTTGGCGACAAGGATCAATGGTCCGTCCTGGGGTATTTTTGCCAGAGCTGCAGCATCTACCCGGAACATCAGGCCAGTCAGGGCTTTAAAAAATGCTGCCGCTATTTTCTGGGGCAGGTTCACGTCGCTATTCCTGTGGGCAGACCACTTCAATCTGCCTTGGGAACATTTCAATATCCAGGTGCGCGCCATCCACACTGATGATCTCGCCGTCGCTCTGTGCCGGGAGAGTACCTTCCACCGCGCTGATCGATACCTTGGCAGCCCGCAGGGTCCTCACTTCGGGCTGGCTACCCTGCGTGCCTTTCATGAAGTGCGGGATCAGGCTGAAGATTCTCAGACGGCTTACCTGGCGAACGATCACCAGGTCGAACAGCCCATCATCCGGCATTGCATCCGGAGCCATCTTGAACCCGGTCCCCATCCTTTTCCCATTCATGGTCAGAAGCATCAGCGTGGAGGTGGTAAGAGACTGGTCGTCGTAATCCAGCCGGACGGTCGGCCCTTTGTAAAACAGGAAAATGGTTTTCAGGATGGCAATCAGGAAGCTTAGCATACCCCATTCCGGCAGTTTGGCCACCTCAATGGTGCCGATGGCATCAAACCCGACGCCGACATTGTTGGCGAAATACCGTCCCTGCGGGAATTTGCCGCCGAAGACGCGACCGATATCGATCAAGCGCCGGTGGTTATCCTTCAGCACCTGAAAGGCGCCCGCCAGATCTTCCGGGATATTGATGCAGGGCGCGAAATCGTTTCCGCGACCGGTGCACAGAACCCCCAGGGCCGGGCGGTTCTGGCTTTTCTGACGGGCATCCATCAATCCATTCAACACTTCATTGACCGTTCCATCTCCGCCGGCCGCCACGACCACCTCCCAGCCGTCCAGGGCGGCCTGGCGCGCCAGCTGGATGGCGTGTCCCACTCTTTCCGTGCGGACCAGATCGAAATCCAAACCGAGCCGCGTGAGTTCGCCCTCGATCTCCGGGATGGCGTTTAACCCCTTGCCGTGCCCGGCGTTGGGATTGGCTATGATCTTATATCTGGTCATGGGGTGCCTCCTGTTCCCTGTTTTGTTGGGATGATACAGGTTTTTCGTAAAAGCGGTAGCGCTTGTAGATCTTTGCGCCCATGCGGTGTGCCAGCGGCCAGGTATCCGTGTTGTACTCGCCGGTCAGCGACAGGTCGGCCCAGGTGTAGCCTTTCGCGACCGCTCGCCGGACCATCTCGTCGAAGAGCAGCACTCCCACGCCGGTATCCCAGTACTCAGGCGGGACGGCCACACTTTTGATGGCAATTCCCTTGGTCTGGTAATGCGAGTACCTGATCGCGCGCAGATAATCCCAGGGATAGCGCAAACCGTTTAGATGTATAAAAATCTCGTTCAGGTTGGGCACAGCCGGGAACCAGCCGGCCGGCTTTCCATCCACCTCGGCGAAAAGCACCAACTCCGGGTCAACGACATCCTTCATGGGCAGGACCATGGCTTCGATGGAGGCGCGTGTGTAGGGCGTGAAGTTGGGAAAGTGGGCCAGGCCGCGGTTCTGCAAATCGACGATGCGGTCGACCTCCGCATCCAGATCATTCAGGTTGGCGCCGCGCACCGTGATGTTCGGCTTGCGCTGGCGGACTCTCTCGGCCAGGCGCATCAGATGCTTGAACTCGGGTTTGTCCAGGTCAAATTCGACGGCGTAGGCCAGCCCGTCTTCATCGAATTTGGTGAAGCCGTATCGCTCGAGAAAGGTCTGGTAATAGGGCGGGTTGTAGCCGCAGTACACCGCCGCCGGGCGGTCACGACCCTCGATCAGGATGCCGCGCGATTCCTCCCGGTCGAGGTTGAAAGTACCGATCATGCGCGCCAGCTTGTGCTCACGCGTCCAGGCGGATGCCTGGTCCAGCAGTGCTTCGGCCACGGCGTAATCGTTGACGCATTCGAAAAAACCGATGCTGCATTCCCCGAAGTCCCGGCTGCGTGTGGCAGACTGGTCCTCGCCGCACGAGAGCGTGCCTGCCGGACGCCCGTCCTGCCAGGCTATGAACAGGTCGGCGTAGCCATCCTCAAAGAATTTGCCTTTTTTCGGATCGATCGTCTTTTTCCTCTCAGAAATGAGCGGCGGAACCCATAGCGGGTCCCCCCGGTAGATGCGCCAGGGAAAGGTCAGGAAAATGTTTCTTTCGCGACGTGTCACGACTTTGCGGACTTCGATGGCATTCATTAGGTCACCCTTTCCTGGATTGGTAACTCTGGGTATGGTTGATATGTCGAAATACTTTCAAAGTTTATAACCATTGCGCAGGGATTATAGTTACCGTAATTTATCAAATCTTATCTAAAGCATGTTCGGAAAATTACCACGCGGGTGAGTACAGATGATGGGGTTGTTCGTGGATATTTCTTGGTTTCATCCGTGTAAATCCAATCAATCTGCACCATAAGCGTTCTATTTGAATATGGCGACTAAAATTTTCTTCCCGCGCGAGCGCGTTCCAGGACGCCTTGTGCGGCATTGACCAATGGCATGTCGATCATCCGTCCATCCATGGCAAATGCGCCGGAGCCGCTCGCCTGGTGCAGGTTGAAAGCCTCCACCAGCTGCCGGGAGGCCGCGATGGCTGCCTCGTCCGGCGTGAAGGCCTCCTGCACCAGCGCGACCTGGTTGGGATGAATGACCTGCTTGCCGCTGTAGCCCAGCTGCGCCCCGAAAAGGGCTTCCCTGCGCAGCGAATCCAGGTCCTGGAAGTTTACCGAAACCATGTCGATGGCCTGCAAGCCGTATGCGGCGCAGGCTGTCACCACCGCCGAGCGTGCGTACAACAGTTCCTCCGCCCCGGGCGTCCGGGTGGCGCCCACGCAGGCCGCGTAATCCTCGCCCCCGAAGATGAGCGCCTCCAGGCGTGGCTGGCAGGCGATTTCCTTCAGATATAAAATACCTTTGGGTGTCTCAATCCCAGCCAGCAACCTGATCGAATGCAGAGGCCAGCCGTGCTCCAGTTCCGCCGTTTCGATCACCTCATTGGCCCACTGGATCTGTTCGGGCTTTTCGACTTTCGGGAGCACTACTCCATCCGGGCGGAAGGGCAGCACTGCCTGGATATCTTCCTCCTCCAGCCCGGAACCAACCATATTGAGGCGGGCCAGTTTCTCGGAACGGCCGAAATCCAGTTCGCGCAGCGCCGCGGCAATGCCCAGGCGCGCTTCATTTTTTCGGTTCGGTGCCACGCCGTCTTCCATGTCCATGCAGATGCAATCCACCCCCAGGGTCAGGGCTTTTTCGATCTTGTGCCGGTCATGTCCGGGCATATAGAGCAGGGCGCGCCGTGGGTGCATGAGCCGATTATCGCACAAACATGGAAAATTAGGTAAGCGTGCAGTCTGTGTCACCCACCAATTATGCGGGCGGACGCTGTCTGCCCTTTTGGAGGATGTTACTTAGCCCACTTTATTGGGCGTTGAAATTGAGCCTAGGGCTTTAGCCCCACGGCGCCTCTTTTCTGCCCATTCATCAACTAAATCCTCGTTTATCGCTGTTTAGCTTGTACCCGCAGGATATCTCCGGTGAAATTCTTGGCTTCCTGCATCACCCCTCATTTTCCAACACGCTCGCCCCGCTCACGCTGATGTTGAGCGGGAAGATGCGCGCCGACAGGCCGGCCTGCTCGAACGCCCGCTGCATGGCCAGGCCGATGCCGGGGTTGGCGGGCTGCCTGGAATAAGCGATCAGGCTGGGTCCGGCTCCCGAAAGCGCCACGGCACTGGCCCCACTCTGCCGCGCAGCACCGAGGCCACCAACCCGCCCAGCATGGCCGGGACCACTTTATCGGGATGCCCTTCGTTCTCGGTGGCCATGCTCAGGATATCCTGGCGCGCCAGCGGCTCACCCAGCAGTGCGTTGGCGCCCAGCATGCCGGTCAGCAGGGCTGCCGAACTGGAGCCCATCCCCGAGATGAGCGGGATGTGGTTGGTGCAGCAGATGGTCAGCCCGGCCGGATCCTTCCCGACCAGAGCAAACACTTGCAAAGCCGCCGCGGCAATGGCGTTGTTTTCATCGGTGGGAAGTGTCTTCTCCCCTTCGCCTGATATGCTCAAGGTCAGTTTTCCGCTGCCGTTTTGGGTGAATTCGGTTTCGTTCCACAGGTCCAGCGCCAGCCCGAGCGTATCGAAGCCAGGACCCAGGTTGGCGGTGGTGGCCGGGACGTGTACGGTTACGCTTTTCATTGCAAAATCACCTCTTCGAGTGCCTCCAGGCGCGGCGGCACCACCCGCGGCCTGGCCATTTCTTTGGTGATGATATCCGGGTCTTTCAAGCCGTGCCCGGTGCAGATGGCCACGATGCGCCGGCCTTTGGGGGCGAAGCGCCCGGCGTCGATCTCGTGCGCCAGCCCCGGCAGCCCGGCAGCCGAGGCCGGTTCCACCCAGACGCCCTCCATTCGAGCCAGCTCCCGCTGCATCCCCAGGATCTCGTTGTCGCTGGCGGCGATGATGCGCCCGTGCGATTCTTCGGCTGCCTGCAGGGCCTGTTCGCCGCGTGCCGGCCGCCCGATCCGGATGGCGGTCGCAACCGTCTCGGGCTTATCCACCGGGTGCCCCAGCACCAGCGGCGCGGCGCCCTCGGCCTGCACGCCCAGCACCTGCGGCAGCCCGGTCGATTTCAATATTGTTATACTGCTTGAAGCCGGCCCAATAGGCAGTGATGTTTCCGGCGTTGCCGACCGGCAGGCACAGCCAGTCCGGGGCGGCGCCCAAGACGTCGCAAATCTCGAAGGCCGCGCTCTTCTGACCCTCGATGCGGTATGGATTGAGCGAGTTGACCAGGCAGATCGGGTTCTTTTGGGTGATCTGCACCACCAGGCTGAGGGCGTCGTCGAACGAACCGTCCACCTGGATAACCTGGGCCCCGTACGCCAGCGCCCCGGCCAGTTTCCCGGTGGCCACCTTGCTCTGCGGGATCAGCACCACCGAGCGCATGCCGGCGTGTACCGTGTAGGCCGCCGCCGAGGCGGCCGTATTGCCGGTGGAAGCGCAGATGACGGTCCTGGCCTCCCGCCCGTAGGCTTCAGAGACCGCCGCGGTCATGCCGCGGTCCTTGAAGGAGCCGGTCGGGTTCAGCCCCTCGAACTTGACGAACAGCTCGAACCCGCCGCCCAGGCTTCCCGCCAGCCGGCGCGCCGGGATGAGCGGCGTATTCCCTTCCAGCAGGGTCACCGGCCGAGTGTGCGCAGGCAGGTCGAACAAGCCTTGATACCGTTCCAGAACGCCTTGATAAGAAGCCATGCCTTCCTCGGATAAATGCTTTTGTATACAAACCTTCTAAACACAAAGGACACCAAGAGGCTCTAAGGAAAAGAGAAAAAATATCCTTTGTGTACCGTCGTGTTCCTTCGTGTCCTTCGTGTTAAATTCTTTAATTATGAAAACTTCCGAAGAGAGCAGACTTCGGAAGCCGGGTTGCGACCAGGTACGACCATCCGTCCGCTCAAGCGGGGGGATCGGTGGTAGTGGTGGTGGTCGGGAAAATGAAATTTAATGTGGACATGTCCATGCTCATAAGGGGGCCATTATATCCTTTTTTCGCCGGTACCGCAGGTACAGGTGCGAGGGCCGGTGATCCTCCGACCCGATCGCGAAACACACCCAGAGGGTGAGCAATCCCCTCGCCATATTGAATGCGAGGAAAATAAAACCAGTACAGCCTGCGAGCAGCCCACAAAATATGTCGCACTGATTAAAATATTCTTAGAGCACGCACATAATCCGTTGACTTCGAACAAGCCATATGATACGCTAATCAAAAGAATTGTCCTGTGTCAGAAAAGAAAGCGTGTCGATTATGGCTGCCCAAAAGATAATCAGCAAATTGATTGGAATCTCCCTGGCTGCCTTCCTCATTCTAGCGGCCTGTAATACGGCTGCAACCGTCTCTCCTGTGCCGGCGACCAGCCTGCCTGCCCCGACGGAAACGCCGCTCCCGCCTAACCCGATTGCAACTGCCACCTCCCTGCCGGCTGCAACAGCTTCCAGTCTTCCGGCTTCAACCACAACTCCTCTACTGGCGGTTGCCGTCACCAACACGCCTCCTGTGATCGCCACCCCGGCTGTCCCATCGGTTGCACAGGTGATCCCTTCCATTAATGCCTTCTGCCGGAATGGCCCGGGGACGGATTATGCTGTCGTCACCTCCCTCACCGGCGGGGCGGCTTACAACGTGGTCGGCCGCAACAGCCAGAACACCTGGTGGCTGGTTCAGACTCCGGGAAATGTCACCTGCTGGACGGGTGCCCAGGGCGCCAGCACGCAGGGCCCCGTGGAGCAGGCCCCCAATGTCGTGGTTGCGCCTGTGCTCCAGGCGCCCGCCTCGTTTGTGGGCGGATACACCTGTAATACAAGCACAACGCCCCATACCCTGAGCGTTTCGTTATACTGGGCTGGGGTGGTCAATGCCACAGGTTACCGCCTGTACCTGAACGGTCCGCTGTTGGCCACGTTCGGGCCGAAAGTGAGATCCTATTCCACAAAAGCTCCACTGGGTGAAGCCCTGGTGTATACATTGGAGGGGTTTATTTACACCAGCGTTTCGCCACAGGCAGTGGTCAGAGTCCCCGCGTGTAACTGATCCTTTTCACCCGGCAAATCGCCTCAACCATAGCATTCCTCCGGGGTCGTAAAGAACTCGGAGGTTTGGTTAGTGGCGTTCTTCCTCGCTGGTGATGCTGTCGCGGGGAATTAAAGCCACGTTGAGAAGATTGAAGCGGAAATAAATCGGCGGCTGGTTCAGTTGCGGGAGAATATGCTTTCGGACACCGCAAAGATGAGTTTCAGTGCAGCATGGGGTGAGATTCGATTTTTCAAGCGTATAGGTCATACGACTTCTTCATTCCAAGGATGCGCAGGATTACTCGTACAGACAGTTCACCAGTCTTCCTTCCTGTGCTCGTTTTCCCCCCTCATAAATAAAAGGTGCATCCGCTTTGGCGGAGAGGTCATCGGTCATTAAAGCCATATCAAAGATTCAAATTAAGGTACGCGCCCACGCTCAGAATCAATTTCCACCCTTGTATCCGTATGACCCTGGAGACTGACACAACGACCTATTCTTTTCGCACTTCCTTAAAACCCTTGTGAGCGAAAAAAGGTGCTGGAGAGGCTCGATGCTGTTCTCCCTGCCATCACCCATGCCCGGTATTCCATCAATTCATCCAGGATGTTGCAAATGGTTGCGATTTAGGTTGAGAATTAGGCTGCGAATTAAATAAAACGCCAAAAGAACAAATATGCCGATCAAGGAAATCAAAGATACCCAATCCAGTACCTGTTGCAGGATAGGCAGCTTCCAGTCCGGCTGGCGGCGGTTGACAAAATCATCCAATTTCGCCTTGTCCTCAACAGGGATCCTTGAGAACATACTCGAATGATTTACTTCCGGGAACAAGTAGCCAGTTGGATCAATCATGTTGTAATATCCGTCACGGATGTCGTACACCGACCCGGCATGGAGCGTGGCGGGAATGCCACTCAATACTTTGAAGAAAGTGTTATAAGGGTCGATCAAGCTCGTCGCTCTGTCTTGGAAAACCATCCAGGGAGCTGCATCGGGAATGATCTTTGTTATCGGGAAAGTATCTCCATCGTAGTGGATCATATCGTAAGTGGTCAGAATGGGCCGGTAATCACACTGGTACTGCTTATGGCCAAAGCTTGCCTGGTCCATTGCGTATGCCGTAGGGACCCAGTGAAAGAACAACAAAGATCCGAGCCCGAGCCCATCTAACAGGAGGAAGGCCACAAGGAGATTCCTGCGCGACTTCCAGTCCTTTGTCCAATGATCGAAAATAACCGCCCCGACCACTGCAAGAGGAAAAATAAAGGCGCTGATGTTCCGGACATTCCCGCGCAGGGAAGCTAGGATTGGAAGATTGCGAACCAGCGGATAAATAATTCCTTTTGCCAGTGTGAATTCGATTGTCACCCAGATTGCCATGACCAGGCATAATTCGGCAACCAGTCGTTTTTTGTCGAGGGAGACCTTGAGATTGGGGCGACGGAACAGGAAGGCAAGCGCCCCACCCACCAGCAGCAGGAGCAGGGCCGGCGACAGACTTGCATCCACACCCCAATAATTATAAATTGAACCGGTGCCAGTGGAGTTGATCATATCTATCGCCGCCTGGTACGTGGTGGCCTGCGGCACCACCAAATGTAGCATGCGATAAACGGGCATTAGAGTCATCGTACCCAGCAATTGGCGGACCATGCCGGCAATTCCAGTGAACATATTGGTGGTGTAGTTATCCTGGGTGAAGCGAGGCAGGAAACGCATTAAATAAATAATGGCAGATATCTTCGAACTGCAAATCAGAGCGGTCGCAACGCCTCCCCACACGGCAATAAAAACCATTCGTTTGCCATTTAGCAAGGATGGCTTGATCAGATACAGGATCGGGAGAAAGAGTATGGCTGCCAAGATGAAGAAGGGGACATTGTGGATCCCGGAATATAGCAGGATGGTGGCAACCAGCGATAGCAGCAGTCCTGCCAGCCAGGTCGGGAGTCTGGGATGAGCGAAGATGATTGCTATAACGGCGAACAAAGGAAAGGCTTGAAAGGTAACGTGGCCAGATGCCATATGCTCGAAATAAAAACCGTTGGCAATAAAAAACATGGCTCCGAGAATGCTGGCAAATGAGCCAAGCCCCAGCAGTTTCTTCAGGAAATAATAAGTGGCAACGAAACCGATGGTGATGAAGACCACAATGGAAATCTGGATGGCGCTCCAAGGATTGACAACCCAAAGGAGAAACTGCGGAAGGGAATATTCAAGATCTTGCGGATTGGGAAAAACTGGCCGGCCGCCAGCAAAGCTGGGCGTGTACCACTGGATGGCCAGGCCGTTTATTTTTTGATGGAGATAGGAATCGAGCATGTAGGGCATGAATAAGCGGTAATCAGACCCAATCATCGGGTAACTTCTGTTTAAGTACCAGACGAGAAAATATACAACCGCCATGATATTTAGCACTATCAGAAGGATAGTCCAGAAGTTTTTTTTCATGAGAGCCATTCTTATTATTGGTATGAAATTGTCAAAGAAAACTGGCGGGCCAAGTCACTTCGTTGGGGACTGTCAAGTACAGAGGTTTTAAATAAGAGTATATACTGTGATAACAGGATAATCAAGATGTGAGTTTAACATTCATTATGCAGGGGTATTCAATTCAAAAGGGCACCCCCAACCAAGTTGGCGGGGTTTATTTTGTGTATCTCCGACTCAAGGAAAATGCGCGAAAGTGATTTTATCAATCGGAGGAATGCTCAAGGTTACGACACCAAAAAGGAGAAGCACCATGACCTAACGAGAGGATTTTACCTTACCGGTTGAATTTCTGGAACAGATTGCTGGCCAAGGATTGGAAGCGTTGCCGGAATTGATTCGCATCATTGTCAGTGTGGCCATGCAGGCTAAACGGCAACCAGTTGCTTACGTTCGGGCCGAAAGTGAGATCCTATTCCCCAAAAGCTCCGCTGGGTGAAAGCCTGATGTATGCATTGGAGGGATTTATTTACACCAGCGTTTCGCCGCAGGCAGTGGTCAGGGTCCCCGCATGTAATTGATCCTTTTAGATGGCAGATCATCCACAGCGGCATATCCTCGAATCGATCAAGATACAGGCTGCCATGGAAACCGCCCCCAAAATTATAGAGCCTATCCAACAAACAATCAGCACAAACTTACGAACGCACCTGAACAATCCTGCTTTCGACCGCAAGCAAGTTCGTAATGCACTTCACATCCTTGGTCAACCCCTGATCGGCTCCACTCTGAAGAAATTGAAATTGGCATATGATAAATATCAAATTGGTGCAAATGGTTTTTTATTACTTACTGCAGTTTTGGAAAGCAGCCCACTTGCTAAAGAGATAAGCACACCAACCCAGCCAAATGCTCAACTAGCCGCAGATGATCTGTATCTGGTTTGTTGGGAACATTTAGTCTTAACAGCTTCTTGTTCCTTCGAAAACTTCGCATCCGCCTGTCCCACGCTGCTCCCTCGCAGGAACCAGTTCCGCAGCGCTCTACCGCGGGATTATGGTGTTTGTTTTTCCTCTCCCACCCCTAAATTGTTTTTGCAAAATTCGCGCAAAAACGCCTCAGAATTACCTAAATCAACGCTTTTTTCAGGCTATCAATTTCATAAAAATGCCCGGATGTGGCTCATTACCCCCTAAATATAGTAAAAATATGTATCCGCTTCCCACTGGTGGGGTTTTTTGGTTTTTGTTCCTCGTTGAATTCAACCAACGATTGCGCAAACCCGCTAAAAACAGGGTTCCGCGCCTGTGCGTCCCTCTCTCTTTGGGGATCGCCTCCCCCAGACCCCTAACCCTTGAAGTCCCCTCCCATGCTATAATTTTTCCATGAAAGAACTGCGTTCCTTCCGGGTCGAAGCCGTCGTCCTGCGCCACGCCGACTGGGGCGAGGCCGACCGCCTCCTGACGCTCTACACACGCGAGCGCGGTAAAGTGCGCGCCATTGCCAAAGGAGCCCGCAAGATCCGTTCGCGCAAGGCCGGCCATCTCGAGCCCTTCACGCGCGTGACACTGCAACTGGCCAAGGGCCGTGACCTGCTGATCGTCACCCAGGCCGACACGCTGGAGGCCTACCTGCCCCTCCGGGAGGACCTGGTCAAGACCGGCTACGCCTCCTACGCGGTCGAGCTGCTGGACCGCTTCACCTACGAAGACGAATCGGAAAACGATGTCATCTTCTGCTTGCTGACCGAGGCGCTCGGCCGCATCGCCGCCGAAGCGGAGCCCTGGCTGGCCATGCGTTATTACGAAGTACGCCTGCTCGATTTGCTGGGCTTCCGCCCGCACCTGTTCGAGTGTGCCAACTGCGGCGAAAAGATCCAGGCGGTCGACCAGTACTTTTCCCCGGCGGCCGGCGGGGTGCTCTGCCCCAAATGCGGCAGGGGGCTGCCGGGCGCCTGGGGCGTGTCGGTGGAGGCGCTCAAGTACTTCCGTCATTTCCAGCGCAGCAGCTATGCCGAGGCCGAAAAGGCGCGCCGCCCCAGTCTGGCGATCCAGAACGAACTCGAGACATTGATCCAGAAATATCTGACCTACCTGTTGGAACGCGGCTTGAATTCCCCCGGATTTATCAAACAATTAAAAAAACCAACTGTCTGAGGGGGGATATGACCGCGGACAATTCAAGAACCCTTTTCCTTTTGCGTAGCACCCCCGAAAGGGGGCCAGGAAACGGGTTCTTTGCGGCATAAAATAGGAACAGATTGGTGAAGATTAGCGGACAATCATTTTTCCTGCCGCCTCGCCCAGCCGATCATGAAGGTCTGCATGACCCATGTCACCAGCCAACCCAGTTTTCTCCAGACCAGCCTCTGGATCAGGCCGCTGCGCAGCCGGTAGTAGAGTCGGGCCATACCGGTGCGCCGCCGCAGGGCCCGGCCCATTTCCGAACGCAGGATGGCCTTCCGGTACTTCCGAAAGCGGAAATCCTGGCTGAGAAAGGCCTCCCGGATGGCCCGCGCCGCCAGCTCGCCGTAGCCGAGCGCGATACTGATACCCTCTCCGAACAACGCATCAGCCCCGGCGGCATCCCCGGCCAGCAGTACGTGCGGGGCCGAAAAGGCGCTATTCGGCTCAAACCAGCGCAGCGGGTGTCCCTCCAGTCTGTATTCCGCCGGGCGATAGCCGTGCCGGCCGCACTCGTCTTCGAGCGCAGCTGGCAGGGAAATCCCCTTTTTTAACGGGTACACGTTGCTGTCGAAGATGCCGCGCACCCGCACCGGTCGGCCGGCTTCGAGGGCGGGGAAATCCCAGCTGTAGCCCAGGATGCCCTGCGGAACGTACATGAAGTCGAAATAAGAGTCCGCCTGAATGTGGAAGGATCCTTGCGGGCGCGGTTCGGTGACGATCTCCAGCAGGCGGGCGGTGTGGGTGGCTTCCTGCGGGACGACCAGGCGCCGCACCACGCTGTTCGACCCGTCCGCGCCGACCACCACCGCCGCGCGGTAGTCGCCCCGGTCGGTTTCGAGCCTCACCTCCTCCCCGTTGACCGAAACCCGTTTGACCGCCGTATCCTCCTGGATGAGGAACCCCTGTGCCCGCGCCTTGCCCGCCAGCCAGGCGTCGAACTCGTACCGCCGGATGGTGCGAAATGCATATGTGCCCTTTTTCTCGCCGCGCATGCGGAAGCCCTGCCCGGCGTAATCGAAATGGGCCCAATCCACGTCGCAGTGTGGCACTTCCTGGATGTCAAGTCCCAGGCGGCTCAGGATCATCTCCGCGTCTGGCAGCAAGCCGCCGCCGCACAGCTTGGGACGCGGGTGGCGGGACTTTTCTAGGATGAGTGTGCGGGGGGTCAGATCCGGTGCGATCTTCGCCAGGTGCAACGCGGTGGAGATCCCCGCCGGGCCTGCACCCACAATGATCAGGTCGAAGGTGCCTGCGATGGGCATGCCGGTATCGGTTTTACTCACTTTTGCAGCCAGTTAATATCCGGAGAAGGGTAGAAGTTCACACCCAGGGCTTGCAGGCGTGCTCCTTGCGCGGCCAGGCGGGTCTGGTACTCGTTCCAGTCCCTGCCGGCCTGCGGCGTCCAGCCGATCTCGGCTATGCCAAGGATGCGCGGGAAGGCCATGTATTCAAGATCGCTCATACTGTTCAGTGTTTCGGACCAGAGCGGTGCCTCCACCCCAAGGATATCGTTTTCGGTGATCCCTGGGATCAGGCTGGCAGGATCCCAATTGTAGGCCGTTTCGACATCGATATCGCCAGCCCAGTTCAGCCCAAGTGTGGTGGAATCCTGGTACTTCATGTCCAGGTAGGCTTTATCGGCCGGGGACATGATGACCTGGGTGCTCTTTTGGACAGCCTGTAGCAGGTCCTGCTGCACCGCCTGTTGCTCCGCCGAGGTGTACAGGCCGCTGGGGAGGTTCCAGTGCTGGACGATCGTCCCGGGCAGGAGTTGGGACTGGGTGATCTCTTCCCACCCGATGGCCTGTTTGCCGCTGGCCTGGACGATGGATTGGACCCGCTCCATGAAATTAATGTAATCGGGCGTGCTGGTATCCTGTGCCTCGTCTCCCCCTATGTGGATGTACGGGCCGGGAGTGAGCGCAGCCAGTTCATCGATGACGTTCTCCAGGAAGGTATAGGTGAGATCCTTGCTGACGCACAGCGAAACACCCGGGCTCGACGTGCCGGTATATGGGGCCGGCGCGACCCCGTCGCAGGTCAGTTCGGGGTAGGATGCAAGGGCGGCGTTGATGTGTCCCGGCATATCGATCTCCGGGATGATGGTGATAAAGCGGCTCCTGGCATAATTCACGATGTAGGTATAGTCATCCTGGCTGTAAAACCCGCCGGGAGTTCCGCCCACTTCCAGGCTGCTTCCAGATACGGTCAAGTTAGGCCAGGATTTGATCTGGATGCGCCAGCCCTGGTCGTCGGATAGATGGAGATGCAGCCGGTTGATCTTGTAATACGCCAGCAGGTCGATATACCGGGTGACGTCCGCAACGCTGAAAAAGTGTCGCGCCACATCCAGCATGGCGCCGCGCCAGGCAAAGCGCGGGGCGTCGCTGATCGTTCCGGTCCCCATGCTCCACGGGCCGGGCTGGACCGAGGAACTGTCAATGGCAGGCGGCAGCAACTGCCGGATGGTCTGGACCCCGTAGAACAGCCCGGCCGGCTGGTTGGCCGTCAGGCTGACCTGCTCCGGAGTGATAGTCAATTGGTAGCCTTCCGAGCCGAGTGCCGGGTCCGCCCCGGTCAGGTTCAGGGAAATGCTCCCCATTGCAGGCACCCCGTTGGCAGCCTGCACCTTGAGCGTAAAACCGGTGGCCGGGTTGACATGGTCCGCCAAATACTGGCCGATGGCCTTGATCTCGTCCGTGGCTGGTTCCACATAGATGTTGGTTCCGGCTGACAGGCGGAAGGTTCCGCGCATTGCATGTACTGACACCGGTCTGGGGATGACAGTGTCGATGGAGGGTGGTGGAGTTTGCGGATTGGGCTGGGAAGTAGCTGTTGCAGGGGCAGTAGAGGCAGTGGGGCTGGCTGGCAACGCGGCCGGGGCTGAAGCAGCCGGACTCCCACAGGCGCCCAGGACGAATGCGCCCAGTAACAGGCCGGATGCCTGCCAGAAATGGGAAAGGGAAGACCATCTACAAACCATTCTTTTTCTCCATGTTATAACCGTGCGGGAATTTCCCGCCGGAGGAAAACACATTTTAATCGATTTTCACCAGGTAAATTCTTCCTCCTCTCTGGTTGTTCCCAAAGAGAGCACCAAAGAGGTGCAGTTGCCTCGGTTATAATGGGCAAGTTCCATCCCCGGAGGGCTTGTGATAAAAGCACTGATATTTGACTTTGACGGACTGATTATGGATACCGAGTTACCCGCAGTGGACGGCTGGAAGGCAATCTATGCCGAATACGGTCAGGAATTTCCTCTCCAGACCTGGATCCGTGCAGTGGTGGGTGTTTCCGATGCCCATTTCGACGCGGCGGCCTATCTGGTTGCCTTGACCGGGCTAACCCTTGACCTGGATGCCCTGCGCAGCCGGGCGCTTGCCTATCGCGAGCAGGTCCAGAGTACACTTCCGGCCCTGCCCGGTGTGAATGATTACATAAAGACCGGTCACCGCCTCGGCCTACGCCTGGCGATAGCTTCCAGTTCGGGGCGTGCCCGCCTGGAAGGGTACCTCCGCCAATTGGGTTTGTTGTCCGATTTTGATGTGATCGTTTGCAGGGAAGATGTCCAGTGCATCAAGCCGTACCCCGACCTGTTCCTGAAAGCCCGCGACATGCTCGATCTCCGGACAGACGAAGTGCTGATCTTCGAGGATTCCCAGAACGGCATCCTGGCTGCCAACCGCGCCGGTATGCGTGTTGTGGCAGTTCCCAATCCCATCACGGCGCACGATATGCTGGAGGGGGCCAGCCTGCTGCTCGGTTCCCTGGCAGACATGCCATTGGAAAAGTTGTTGCAGCAGTTTGTGTAACATCTTCGCATTCTGGGGGCAAACATTAAGAGAAATTATTAAATCCCTATCCATTGGCTATCCACAATAAAAAAGGTCCTATTTCGAGAGGTATGCTGCCGAAAAGGACAAATAAGATGAATCTAGTATACAATAAGTCTATTAAATCTGATAAGTCGCGCTGGCACGAGATCGTGGCCCGCTACGCCCTGACCGATTTGCGGCGCAGTTTGTGGGAAATGGTGATTACGCTGGTACCGTACTTTGCACTGTGGTACCTGATGATTTTTAGCGTACCTATCTCGTACTGGCTGACCCTGCTTCTTTCCATCCCGACCGCTGGATTCATGGTGTGCACATTCATCATTTTTCACGATTGCGGCCATGGATCATTCTTCAAGTCCCTAAAGGCGAATGATGCGCTGGGCATTTTTACCGGGATCCTGAATTTCACGCCACATTTCGAATGGCGGCATACCCATGCCATTCATCATACGACCGCCAGCGATCTCGACCGCCGCGGGGTTGGTGACGTCGTGACAATGACGGTAAATGAATGCATTGTGGCACCCTTGTGGAAGAAAATCTCCTACCGGATTTTCTGCAACCCGCTGGCAATGTTTACTGTCGGGTCATTCCTGGAATTCACGTTTTTCCAGCGGTTTCCCGGGCCGTATGGTGGCAAACGCGAGCGGGTCAGCGTCTGGTGGACGGATCTGGTGCTGGTCCTGCTGGTCGGCTGGAGATCCTACCTGTTGGAGCAGATACCGGTCCTGATACTGGGCACTTCCACGGGCGTGTGGTTGTTCTACATCCAGCATAATTTCGACCCAACCTACTGGGCGCGCCACAACAAATGGGAGTTTGTCAAAGCCGGATTCGAGGGCAGTTCATATTATAAATTGCCTGTTGTCCTTCAATGGTTTACCGGCAATATCGGATTTCACCACATCCACCACCTTAGTCCGAAGATTCCAAATTACAAGCTGCCGAAGTGCTATCAAGAAAATCCCGTTTTCCACGTACCCCCGATGACGATTCCCGCCAGCCTGAGTGCATTGCGGATGCGTTTATATGATGAAGAAAACCATATCATGGTCGGATGGGAGGCTTTGAAGCGGGACCAGCAAAAAACTGCCTCTTCATGAGGTTTAAATTCCTGCCGAACAAGGCAATCACATAAGGCCAAAAAACCAGGAACTCATGCAGGGAAATCAGGCAGGAATTCCTGGTTGTGGAAATCATGTAAAAGGTAAGCCCGGCCAGATATTTAGGGTACTCTTCAATCACAATCCATAGGCGGGTGGTCGACTCGCGTAGCCAACTGGGGTCGAGTAGTGCCGGCCTATCCGAAAACCTGCAGCAGTTCCGTTTTCGCCACCGGAGAGAACGTCCGCACGTACCCCTCGATATCCTGCAAGTGCCGGGTAATGCTGGCTTGTGGGATACCGGCCGGGGCATAGGTGGTGTAAATGACGTTACGCGTGACTGGCTGGATTTGGGTGCGCTGGTCCGGGCCATAGATGATATTGGAGATGATGCCCAGACCATCCGAGATGCTCATATCCCCTGGTTTGACCTGCTGGGGTTGGCCGCGCATGAGCGTATACACTTCATCACCCCTGGTCACGTCCAGCCGGATGGGCAGCTGGAGGGTGTCCAGGTCGTGCCCGGCGGTTAATAGCATATTCTTGATCTCGGCCATGAACATAGCTTCCACCAAGGCTATCCCACTGGGGATTGATTTACCCTTGAACAGGATCGATTCGAGCTGGAGGTGGACATGATAGGTTTTATTGAAACGCTTATAGTAGGCGCCATAAACTCGCAAGGCGGGTAGGGCTTGCAGCTGGCTGCGGTCCAAGTTGCCAAAGCGCGAATGCAATTCCCTTAGCAGGTCTTCCTTGCAGTGTTCCAGCTCCGGGTGGCTGGCAGGATTGTGTACAGCCCGCATGACCAGTACTCCGGCATGCGCCTCCGGAAAGGTGGATTTCCAGCCTTCTGTTATTTCGAACATCATTGGAATCCTTATGATTCAGCAGTTCTTGTTTGTATCCAATATCGGCGGAACAATTTCTTGTAATGTGGGGATAATCGTTCGACTTCCAATATCCCCCCACAATGTTCGATGGTCCTCCACGAAGCCGGATTATCCGTATCTACACATACGAGCACACGTTCCAGGTTGAGCGTGCGCGCTATTTCCAGCCCGGTTTTCAAACAGGCGATACCATATCCCTTTCTACGAAAGGCTGGCGGGACATCGTAGCCGATGTGCCCGATTTCTTCGGCCAGGAATCTGGTGCCGATATTGTGGCGCACGCGTACGACGCCGGCGATGGCGCCGTTTTCATCCAGCAGCCAGCGATGGGAGCAAGGCACAACTTCGGGAGGCAGGTTGACCCCTTCTTCATCATCGGCAAGCCTTTGTACGTACGCTGGAAAATCTTCCCGCCCGTACTCATACAGTTTTCCGTTTTCCGGGTCATGCGAATCATAATCTGCCAGCATTTGCAGGAAGGCCGGCCTGTGATTGAGGCTGAGCCTGGTGGCAATCATATTCTATTTCACCTTTCAAAGGCTTTTCTATTTTCCAAGATCGGGTTTTAAGGAATTCGGTGATCTTCCAGGTGGTTGACCAGTTCCCATTTGATCTGGGTCAGGATGCGCTCGTCCTTGAAGTCGGTATCCGACAAATGCTGCACTACTTCGGCAAATTTACGGCGGGTGGCTTCGAAAAGGCTGATTTCGTCGGCGTTTGAAACCGCCCTCACCTGTTCCACGGCCCGGGCATTGAAGCTGTCCACATCGATCTCCTCTAGCCGGGCGGTCGGGTCGTTTTGGAAGCGCGGGATGGCCTGCAAGCCTACTTCCCACCAAGCGACGATATGCGCGAGCAGGTCAGCCAGCCGTTTATAGCCCTGCTGCTGCAGGAAAGCGGCCTGTGCGGCGGGTGGAAGAGCCTGGAAGTGGGTGACGTAATTCGCCCAATCCCGGGCTAACAGGTCGAGTACACTTTGGCGGGTAATATTATCCACGGCAGCTCCTTATCCTGTCACATATCCGGCGGCCACATACCCGGTTGTTCCGCCCGGTTCCTGAACCTTCAGCCATTGATTTGTGACACCGATCCTGGCGCGGGAGGTGCTGGCAGGTTCCAGCACGGTCAAGGGTGTGCCGGGCATCAGCACCTTGAGAATGACAGCATTCGCATTCGGCTGGTCGCGCAGGCGCAGGCCGGCACTGGCCTGGCTGGAAACGAGCACCGTCAGCGTGCCTGCGGTGTCTGGCGACTGAGGCAGCAGTGAGGTCGGAAGGGTGGTCGTGGATTCCACATACCAGGCAGCCACATAACCGCTATGCCCGTTTCCGTCGTTCACCTCGAGCCATTGGTTGATCTGTCCAATTTTCGGAACGGCATGGCTGGCTGGTTCGAGCACGGTCAAAGCCTGGCCGGCAGCCAGGATTGCTATCGTATTCGCGTTGGTGTCCGGCTCGCCGCGTAATCGCAAGCCCGCTGCCCCAATTCCTTGCTGGACCCGCAGGGTCAGGTTTGCTGGTGCTGGCGTCGGAACCGGTGCAGGCGCGGGAACTGGAGTAAGAGCGGGAGCGGGAGGATGAGCTGGCGGCGTGGGTGTAGCCATAGGGACGGAAGAAGTTCCGGCTACTTTATCCACATACCATGCGGCCGCATAGCCATTCAGCCCGCCCGGGTCACTGACCTGCAGCCACAGGTCCATGACGCCAATCTTTGCCAGAGCCACAGCGTCCGGTTCGTTGCAATGGAGCAAGGTGCCGGGTGCTTCCAAGGCAACCGCAGGCGCGGAGGGTGACGGGTCGGAGCGCAAAGTCAAGCCACCAGTTCCAGTGGTCTGGACGCGCACGTACAGCCCTTTCCCGGGAGATGGGATAGTAGATTTGTCAGGGACAGGTTCGGAATCAGGATCGGGAACCGGGTTGGGGACGGAGTAAGGCTCCGAGTCCGGGACAGGGACCGGTGCCGGATTATCGACTACATCGTACCAGGCTGACGCAGTAATGAATTCACTGGCTGTGCGGCCAAAGCCGTAACGCACGGAAAGCAAAGCAGGACCTTGATTCGGAGGCTGAGGCCAGGGGTCGAGCATCAGGTAATCGTCCTCCTGGCGGGCATAGATTACCACCCAATGGTTTTGCAGCCCGGCAGAGGGAGACTTGTCTATTTCGATCACGAGTGGCTGACCTGCATCTAGGGAAGCGTTGATATCACTGATTGGGGCGCTCTGGTCGCGGCAGATGATGATTTCGCGATAGACGATCCTCGGGAAGACCTGGGTCAAGCCGGGCCAGACGATCAGACTGCCGAGAAAACCTACCCCGCTGCCCAAGTCCTTGAGTTTCTGGTTCAAGCTGGCAGGCGTTTCGCTGAAGCCATAGCCATTAACCAGCATGGTCAGGCAGGTGAGCGTGGAGCCGTCGGTTCCGATGGTCAGGGAGGTGTCAAAACCGAGTTTCTCGTTTATCCAGGCCGGATCACGCTGGGAGATGGTGTTGGGTTTGAAGGACATCGAAGGCCTCCAGGATTACCAAAAAAAGCCAGGGAACGATACGGTGATTATAGTACAAGGTGAGAGCAAGGAGGGGGAATAAAAAATCGTTCCGCAACCATTGACAAATTGTCCATACAGCGTATAATACCGCCCAACATATCGAAAGACTTTGAAGAGGACGAGTACGCCTCGTACGGCGGTCAGAGAACAGGATGCAATTGGTGAAAGTCCTGTCCGCACGATGGAGCCGAATGGACCTCAGAGTTGCAGAGCGAAACGATCGCCGGACCATGTTCCGGCGAAAGGAATAGCGCAAGCCGGGATACTCCCGTTACAGGGTTAGGGTATAACTCCAGTAGTTTACATTGGTGGAGCGTATCTGAAACGAGTGAGGCTGGCTTTCGTCCCTGTGCATCATTACAGGGATTTTCTTATTAATGCGGCCTAATTCGGGTGGCACCACGGACTACGCGTTCGTCCCGTCAGCGGATGAACGCGTATTTTTATTTCCCGCCCCCGACCCTCACCGAAAGGATTGGGGAGAAGAGGAAGAATTGTGGAGCGAAAAGATGAGGACAACCGGAACCCATGAGACAAGCCTTTTGAACCGTGAAATCCATGCGGCGGCGAAGCCGGAGAACGTCCAGGCAGCCTGTCTGCAGGAGCAGTTCTCCGGCCCGCTCCCCCTGCGGAACGAACGGAGGATGTTCGAAATCCTGGCGGAACGCCTGGTCGAGGCAGACCCGGACAGGCCGGGCCCGCTATTTGTGCCCTGAACTGGAGCGAATGCCATGTGCCTGCTTAGCTTTCATCCGCCGTGAAGGGCCCTGCCGTATCCATCGACTATTCATTTCTTACTATTCTCTACTCTCAAATTCACAAACCTGAAGGAGCTATGCCATGTCAGACCAAACCCGTTTTTTATTGAATGAAACCGACCTGCCAAAATTTTGGTACAACATCAATGCCGACAGCCCTGTGCCGCCCACACCGGTGCTGAACCCAATGACCAGGGAGCCGGTCACGCCGGATTTCCTGTCGGTGCTTTTCCCAATGGAACTGATCATGCAGGAAGTCAGCCTCGAGCGCTATATACCAATCCCGGAGGAAGTGTGGGAGATCTACAAGCTCTACCGGCCGACCCCCTTGGTGCGGGCGCGCCGCCTCGAAAAGTTTCTCGACACCCCCGCCCATATTTATTTTAAAAATGAGTTTGTTTCCCCCGTGGGAAGCCACAAGCCGAATACCGCCATCCCACAGGCTTTTTACAACAAAGTAGCCGGGACTAAAGCCATCACCACCGAGACCGGGGCCGGCCAGTGGGGTACTGCGCTGGCGATGGCTTGTAATTTCTTCGGC
Source organism: uncultured Chloroflexia bacterium (assembly GCA_963772245.1). Taxonomy (GTDB): domain Bacteria; phylum Chloroflexota; class Anaerolineae; order Anaerolineales; family Villigracilaceae; genus UBA877. The sequence continues at coordinate 1,422,173 of CAVYWB010000005.1, forward strand.
ATGGACCTGGAAGTGTACATGGTCAAGATCTCGTACAACCAGAAGCCCTACCGCCGCATCTATATGCAGACGTTCGGGGCACAGGTCTTTGCCAGCCCCACTGACCGCACAGAGTATGGGCGCAGCCTGCTGGCCAAAGACCCGGAAAACAACGGCTCGTTGGGGATCGCCATCTCGGAGGCGGTGGAAGTGGCCGCCAAATCCGGCGGGATGAAGAAGTATAGTCTCGGCTCGGTATTGAACCACGTCTTGCTGCACCAGACTGTCATCGGCGAGGAGGCTCTTAAGCAAATGGACCTGGCCGGTGAATACCCGGATGTAGTGATTGGTTGTGTAGGCGGCGGTTCGAACTTTGGCGGCATTGCCTACCCGTTCCTGAGACAGAACCTGAAAGACGGGCAGCGCACACGCCTGGTGGCGGTCGAGCCAACCGCCACCCCATCCATAACCAAAGGCGCGTACACTTTCGACTACGGTGATACGGCCCAAATGGCGCCCATCGTCAAGATGTACACGCTCGGGCATACCTTCATGCCGGCCGGTATCCATGCGGGCGGCCTGCGCTACCACGGCATGGCTCCTAGCCTATCGGCGTTATGCAACGCTGGCTACATTAACGCGGTGGCCGTCCCACAGATCGGGACCTTCGAGGCAGCGGTGATGTTCACCAAGGCTGAGGGCATCATTCCGGCGCCCGAATCCGCCCATGCCATTCGCGTGGCGATCGACGAGGCGCTGGATGCCAAGGCCAAAGGCGAGAAGCGCGTGATCCTGTTCAACCTGTCGGGCCACGGCCATTTCGATATGATGGCGTACCAGGCTTACCTGAACGGTGAACTGGAAGATTTCGAATATCCGGCCGAGGCCGTCCAGGAAGCCATGCAGCACCTGCCGCAGGTGGAAATGGCAGCGTAATGGGAAGAAAAAACTGCCTGGCACTTCCAAAGTGCCGGGCAGAATCTTTTTATGTACTTGATAGCCTTGAATTTATGCCATTTGCGGCATGGGGATGCCAAGCTGGGCCAGAACACCTGCTACGCCGCCACCAGGCACCCTAGCGGACTCGATCCGGGAGATTTTGCCATTCTTAAGCGTGATAGTCATGGGTTCTTTGGGTAGGGAGACGTGCTTACCTGAAGCCGGGACCTTCGGGAAACCCGGCATGGGCAGACTCAATTCGTCTGTGTGCGTTCCGGTAATTTGGAAAACGGTGGTCACCTGCTCGCCGTTCTGCTTGAAATCGGTTGTATTAAATTTCCAATCTGGCATCGCTTTTACCATGGCGGTCTGCAGGCTGAGGAATTCGCGTTTGCCGACCGGCTCTGGTACAGGCCCGGCAAAGACCATGTCATCCGTCAGTATTTCAGCCAGTTTTCCTGGTTGTCCCATTTCCATCCCGGCTAATCCGGATTTGATCATATCGATTGCATTCATTATTTACGCTCCTTTGATTACCGATAAAGAAAACGTTGGAGGATTCCAACGTCGAGGATAAGATTTTACCATCAAATCGGATATAATTAGTCTAATTAAAAGATCCGTTTATCCACCAGAAGTACCGTCTGCATTTGCCCGCCAACCGGGATCTTCGGTCAGATGTACGGCAAGATTTCCCCCACGTACCTGCCTGCTCTTCGATAAAAGTTGATAATGCCAGTTCCCCATGACGCGAAATACGAACATCTGTGCGAGCATGCCCGTGTGGTAGAATCAATCTCTATGGAAACTGAACAACTAAAATTGCCTTTACCCCCCGGGTTGATTGCCTCGCTTATGAGGGGTTTTGATTCTGTTGCCAACCACATCCTGGTCATCCTGCCTCCAATATTGTTGGACCTGTTCCTGTGGCTTGGCCCGCACTTGCGTTTGAAGAGCCTGCTCCAGCCAATGATTGACCAGTTGCCCGTGCTGGCAAAGGCCCTTCCGTCCAATTTTCCGGACATGGTCCCGGTCCAACAAACCTTGACCATCGTCATTAACCAATTCAACCTTTTCATGCTCCTGCGGACTTTCCCGGTGGGAGCCACCAGCCTGTTGAGCCTCCAGATGCCCGTGCAGACCCCGCTTGGAGTCCCCGCCTCCCTGGACGCTGGTTCGTTCCTGGGGGTAGTTGTCTGGGTAATGTTACTGGTTTTAATGGGTTGGTTGATCGGCGCGATTTACTACTTTTGGATCTCCGGCGTAACACTTAAACCGGAGGGACGCTCACTCTGGAAATCCGTCCAACAAACCATATTGCTATCGATCATCTGGCTGGTCATCCTGTTTGTTTTGGGATTACCGGCCTATGTGCTGGTATCTGTCATTTATTTATTGAGTCCCACCCTTGGACAGATCATGTTCTTTATCGGAATCTTGTTACTGGTATGGTTGATCATGCCGGTCTTCTTCTCGGTTCACGGCATTTTCACCCTGCAGCTGGATGCCTTTCGCTCCATCCTGGGCAGCTTGCGTATGGTGCGCTTTACCCTGCCCAATACCGGTTTGTTCCTGCTGGTATTCGTGATCATTAATACCGGAATGAACTTTTTGTGGAATACCCCGGCGGATAATTCGTGGTGGATGCTGGTGGGTATTGCCGGGCACGCCTTCGTCTCGACGGCGCTACTGGCGGCCAGCTTCATATATTATCGTGACATCAACGCCTGGCTGACGGCCGTTCTGGAAGCACTCCAGAAACGGACTGCTTCGGCAAAGGCTAATTAGAGGAAATTATGGCTACCAACGGAAGTTATAACGCAAAGGACATCCAGGTCCTGGAAGGACTGGAAGCTGTCCGGCGCCGCCCGGGCATGTATGTGGGTGGTACGGATATCAAGGCCCTGCACCACCTGGTATATGAAGTGGTTGACAACTCGATCGACGAGGCCCTGGCGGGAGTCTGCACGCGCATTGAGATCATCATCCATGCCGATTCGTCCGTCACCGTCATCGACAACGGCCGCGGCATCCCGGTGGATATGCATCCTACCGAGAAGAAGTCCGCCTTGGAAGTGGTCATGACCAAGCTGCATGCCGGTGGCAAGTTCGGCGGCGGCGGCTACAAGGTTTCGGGCGGCCTGCACGGTGTGGGTGTTTCAGCGGTGAATGCTCTCTCGGAATGGTGCGAGGTGGAAGTAAAACGCGACGGCCAGATCCACTTCCAGCGCTTCGTGCGCGGCCATCCGCAGGAACCGGTCAAGGTGATCGGGAAGTTGAAAAAGCCTGGTGATACCGGCACCAAAACCACCTTCAAGTATGATCCGCTGATCTTTACCGAAGCCCTCGAATTCCGCTTCGATACGCTCGTGCAGCGCTTCCGCGAGATGGCTTTTGTCACGCGCGGCACCACCATTTATTTCCTGGATGAGCGTAGCAACCGTGAGCTGACCTTCTACTTCGAGGGTGGTATCACATCCTTCGTACGTTATCTGGATCGCAACCGCGAGATCCTGCATCCGGTGGTTTACGTTGAAAAGGAGATCGAGGGCATTGGAATTGAGTGCGCCGTGCAGTATACGGACGCCTATACCGAATCGGTCTATTCATTTGCCAATACCATCAACACGGTGGATGGCGGTACGCACCTGACCGGCATGCGTTCGGCCTTGACACGCGTTGTCAATGACTATGCTCACAAGAGTGGGTTGCTCAAGGAAGGCGATCCGAATTTCTCTGGCGACGATACGCGCGAGGGCCTGACGGCCATTATCAGCATCAAGCACCCGGACCCGCAGTTTGAGAGCCAGACCAAAGTGAAATTGATGAACCCGGAAGTGCAGACCTATGTCACGCAAGTGCTGGGCGAGGCCTTTGGGACCTTCCTGGAGGAGAACCCGCAGGCCGCCAAGGCCATCATTGCCAAATGTCTCACTTCGGCCCGTGCGCGCGATGCCGCCCGCAAGGCGCGTGACCTGGTCATCCGCAAATCCGCGCTGGAGAGCCTGACACTGCCAGGGAAACTGGCGGATTGCTCCGGGCGGGACGCCACCAAGACCGAACTGTATATCGTCGAAGGTGATTCGGCCGGTGGCTCGGCCAAGCAAGGCCGCGACCGGCACTTCCAGGCCATCCTGCCGCTGCGCGGCAAGATCTTGAACACCGAGCGCGCCCGGCTGGATAAGATCCTGGGGAATAATGAGGTGCGGGCACTCATCTCGGCACTGGGCACCGGCATCGGCGACAACTTCGACCTGGCCGGCCTGCGCTACGGGCGTATCATCATCATGACGGACGCCGATGTGGACGGCAGCCATATCCGCACGCTGCTGCTGACCTTTTTCTTCCGTTACATGCCCACCCTGATCGACGATGGCCACCTGTACATTGCCCAGCCACCGCTCTATCGCCTGGCGTACAAGAACCAGGTCCATTATGCTTATAATGACGCCGACAAGGACAAGCTGCTCAAAAGTCTGGGTGTCAGCCCAGAAAAAGTCAGTATGAACCGCTATAAAGGCCTGGGTGAGATGAATCCGGAACAGCTGTGGGAGACCACCATGAACCCGGAAAAACGCACCCTGCTGCTGGTGGGTGTGGACGATGCTGCCGAGGCCGACCGCACCTTTGACATGCTGATGGGCGACGCGGTCGATCCCCGCAAACGCTTCATCCAGACGCACGCCAAGGCGGTCAGGAATTTGGATATTTAACCGGATATTTTCGTGAAATGGGATGCTGTCCTACCGGGTTCTTCAGGTAGGACGGTTTTTTGCCTGGCATTGGCTTGTTTTCAGGTATTGATATCAATGCCAGGTCGAGTATTGAATGTAAGGTTGCCGGTGCCACGCCGACAAATCTTGAGCCAAGGAGAAGGTATGTCAACCAATCAACCACGCGTCGCAATGATCACCGGAGGGAACAGCGGCATCGGTTTTGCAACTGCCAGCAAACTGGCTGCACGCGGCTTTCATGTCATCCTGGCTTCACGTAACCAGCAGGCCAGTGCACGAGCCATTGTTCGGATTCGTGCTAGCAATCCGGATGCCAGAGTCGAATCGATCCCGCTTGACCTGGCTTCCTTCGCGGCGGTGTGTGAATGTGCGGAAGCATTTCAGGCGAAGGGCTACCCGTTGCATTTATTGATCAATAACGCCGGAGGATCAGTCCCGGGCAAGCAGGCCAGCTTTACCATGGATGGCTTCGAGATGACGCTTGGCACGAATCACCTGGGACACTTCCTGCTTACCAATCTATTAATGGATGACCTGCGCAGATCAGCACCGGCCCGGGTGATCACGGTCTCCTCGCAGTTGCATATCCCAGGCTACCGGGGCGGACGGGGGCCGGATTTCGATTTCGATAATCTGAAGGGCGAAAAGTATTACGACGCCAGTGTTTTCTACCGGAACTCCAAACTGGCTAATATGTGGTTTACCTATGAGTTGCAACGCCGGCTGGCGGGCGCAAGCGTGACATCCAATGCGGTCTGCCCGGGTTTTGTGCCTAAGGCGATCGCCGATCGCCGCAAGTCACCGGTGCAACGCTTTTTATTCGGACAAGTCCTGGCACGTATGCCCTTTGCGAGCTCGCTGGAGCAAGCCTCTGCTTCATATCTGGTGGCTGCCACCAATCCCATATATGAAAGCGTTGGCGGCAAATTCATTGTGAATGGCAAAGAAAGACGTTCCAGTGACAAATCCTACGATGAGAAAAAAGCGCGCCGCTTGTGGGAGCTGAGTTGGGAGTGGTGTGGAATGAATGGCGCTCGCCCATATTGATGGGTTACCAGTAAGTTGTGCCGAATGGTTGGAAGTTGTAATAATATTCATTTATTTAAGGATTCATTATTGAATTGAATTACAGCGTATACGCTTCTTCCCCGAACTCACCTTCGTCCAAGCCTTTGGCTTCAATTTCGTCAGGGACACGCACCGGCGTGAAGTGATTCAGGATTTTAAGGATCAACCAGGTAATCCCGAATGAATAAACGATGACTATCACTACTGCCAGGAGCTGTACAAGAAACTGGTGCACGTTGCCTTCGATCAAGCCGCTCACGCCGTTGACGGCGCTGGCTGCAAACACGCCCACCAGAATCGTTCCAGAGTCCCACCCACGCCATGGCACGCCCACACATCCAGAGCATCGTCCCAACCCCATCTGGCTCGCAATTGGATGGCTCCATAGCATACGAAAGCCGTTATGATGCCAATGACTGCGGCGGCCCAGGGCTGCACATATCCGGCTGCCGGAGTGATGGCCACCAAGCCTGCCACTGCGCCGGTCATAGCACCGGTGATACTTGGTTTGCCCTCATGGATCCAGGAGATGAACAACCAGACGATCATGGCCACCGAGGCCGAGATATCGGTGGTCACAAAGGCATTGGCTGCCAGGCCACTGGCTGACAACGCGCTACCGCCGTTGAAACCGAACCAACCGAACCACAGCAAACCAGCGCCCAGGGCCACATAGGTGATATTATGTGGTGCGGTTTTCTCACCGGGTTGGATTTTGCGTTTTCCAACGATAAAGACCGAAGCCAATGCAGCAAACCCGGCGCTCATGTGCACAACAATCCCACCAGCGAAATCCACGACGCCCATCTGCGCCAGGAAACCGCCTCCCCATGTCCAGTGAGCGAGTGGGAGGTAGACTATGATGCTCCAAAAGACCAGGAAGATCAGATAGCTTTTAAATGTTACCCGGTCGGCAAACGCGCCGGTTATCAAAGCAGGCGTAATGACCGCGAACATCTCCTGGAAAACAAAATATGCCAGGAACGGAATCTTTTGTTGGACCCCGGCCACCACTCCGGGAGCAAACCCGACCCCGTTCAATCCGAAGTATTGCAGGTTACCGATTACCCCTGCCCATGTTTTTCCGAAGGCCAGGCTGAACCCGCCAAAAACCCAGATGGCTGTGACAATACCCATCGAAACGAAACTTTGCATCATAATGGTCAGCACATTCTTACGCCGCACTAGGCCGCCATAGAAGAACGCCAACCCCGGAGTCATGATAAATACCAGGGCCGCGCTAATAAGAACCAAAGCGGTTGAAGCTGGATCGATGTTTTGCATATTCTTCTCCTTGATCTAATGTAGGTGTGGATTCATTTTACGTTTGTGAATTATGGAACGCATCCTTCAATTGGTGTATCCTGTCTACCTGATTTATGGTATATCCGGCTACCCTGTTTCGCGCCTGTGTGTTAAGATAGTTTCCCATGGATATAAAAATATTGCTGGTAGAGGATCATAAAATTGTCCGGGAGGGCACCCGACAGCTGTTGGAACAGGCTCCGGACATGCACATTGTCGGGGAAGCCGCCGACGGATTGGAGGCGGTCCGGCTGGCAGTTGAACTGCACCCGGACGTGGTCGTGATGGATGTGCGCATGCCAAAGTTAAATGGGATCGAAGCCACCCATACGATTGCCGCCCAGTTCCCCGAGATCCGCATATTGATTCTTTCCGCATATGACGACGATAGCTACGTATTCCCGCTTCTGGAGGCCGGGGCGAGCGGATACTTGCTTAAAACTGCCAGCGGAACGGATCTGGCTGAGGCGATCCGCAGGGTGACGACCGGGGAAAACGCCCTGTCACCGCGCATCACCACCAAGTTGGTGGATCACCTGGGCAAGCGCGGCAGCTACCGGACAGCAGAGATGCCGGAAGGATTAACCGGGCGTGAAATGCAAGTCCTGCGGGGCACCGCCAATGGGCAACCAAACAAGGCTATTGCCGGTGCCCTGGGCATCAGCCCACAAACCGTCCAGGTTCATTTGCGTAATATATTTTCAAAGTTGGGAGTAAGCAATCGTTCCGAAGCCGTGGCTTATGCCATCCGCCACGGTTTGATCAGCTTCGAGGAAAACGATGAGTGAATCGACTGGAGAAAAAGCCCTCCGGGTTAAGCCAGGTGGAACGACCACTTTGCGCGCCCAGTTGGTTTGGGCTTCGCTTTTCCCTTTGGCAACCTTTGTCCTGTTATCCTCTTTGGTGGCTACGGTTGCATTCCGGCAATTGACGCTTACCCTGGTGCTGCAACGCGATACTGCCAAAGTGCAGGCAGCTGCCGATGACCTCGCACTGTCACTTGACCCCACCCAAAGCCTGGTCAACGCAGGCTTATCATCGAGAGCAGAACTGTCCAGCCCAAATCTCCAATTATTCCTGATCGATCAATACGGTAATGTCATTTCCCATTCGGGGCCTGGCGGTGACCAGCTTGCTTTGAACAGCCAGGAGCTTGGGGCTTTTATCCAGGGTCAGAAGCCGGCCAGTCATTTGACCCAAACTATGCCGGCTGAGCAGGAAATAATTGCTTCATATGCTCCGCTTCCAGACCGGCTGGAAGGCCTGGTCATGGAAGAGCCCTTGAGCTCCGTCATGGCACAGGCTTCTTATTTCCAGTTAATCCTGATCGGGTTGTTGGTGCTCGGAACGATCTTTTCCCTCTATATGCTTTCTTTGAGCGTTGGCCGGGTAACCGGCGCGATTGCAAAACTGGCAGAGAATGCCGCCCAGGCAGTCCCCGGCAGCCTGTTTCATCCAATGGCAGAGCAGGGTCCTCTGGAGCTTCGACTATTGATCAACGCTTTCAACAAAATGGTTGTTCAATTAGCCGAACAGCAAAGCAGCTTGCGCCAGTATGCCCATAAGGCGTTGCTCAGCCAGGAAGAGGAACGCCAGCGTCTTTCGCACGAGCTTCACGATGGGACCATGCAGGACCTGGTCGGTTTGGTGCAGAGAGTGGAGCTTTGCCGGTCTGAGATGGACCAGGACCCGCTCCTGGCACGCCGGCGATTGGACGAACTGCAAGGCTTGCTCGAGCAGACCATGGGGGAAGTGCGCCGGATCAGCAATGCATTACGGCCTTCCATATTGGAAGACCTGGGACTGCCGGCTGCCCTCCAGACGCTATGCAATGATTTGCAACTGCAAATGCCATCCATCCAATGCCAATTCATGGTGACGGGTGAGGAACGAAGGCTGGCTCCTGATCTCGAATTGGCAGTCTTTCGAGTCGTCCAGGAAGCTTTAGGCAACATCCGAAAGCATGCCCTTTCGGCGACGCATGTGGAGGTGCAAATGGATTTTTGTGAAGACGAGATCCGGACCATGGTGCGCAATGACGGTCCGGCCTTTGTCGCGCAGAATGTCCGTTCTCTGGTGCGTGATGGTCACCTAGGCATGGCAGGCATGTACGAGCGCGCCCGTCTTTTTCATGGAGAGCTGGATATTTCCTCGGACCCTGCCACGGACACCACGGTCAGGCTGCGCTTGCCCTGCCCGCCCGAAGCGGTTGTGTAGGTTGGAAAAGCAGGAGCATGCGTCTGGCTTACCCGGGTACCCAATGTTGGTAAAACAATTTCGTTCCGACCACAACGATGGTCATTCCGGTGAATAAAACCACCAGGTTCAAGGCCACCCACGGCAGATCTGCCCGCTTGATAGCCCGCCAGCGCAGCGATCCCAGTTCGGCTAAAAGCATGTCAAGGAAATTGGCGGCCGGGAAAGAGGCAGTAAACAACCCCAGGGCAACAGTGGCATATCCGTTCAAATGATCGTTACCGGACAGATCCGGCAGGAAATGCACCAGCAGTGCGAATGCAACAGCCACACCGATCAGGATCCATAATACAGCGGGATGTCTTTTACGCAATTTTTGATTCATTATCTTCATCAATACCTGATAAAAAGATCCTCTTGCCAAGCCGTGCGGATGATTCACTGCATTGTCACTCAATAAAATACCTTTGTAACCATCGTAGTAACGGCTTAACTCGTTACCACACCCAACAAGTTGTGGAAAAACCTACATGGCCAATCCTGACTGGAAAGTGGGATATGTGGCCTCCCAGCCCAATTCTGCATGGATCTTGTGGTTGCTGCATCCCAGCGAGAGCAAATTAGGTTCGCCTCCGGTGGATGGCTCAAGCGCACCTACGGAGGCTGCAATATACCGATACAAGTCCCGGCATGTAACCGGGCGGTCGTCGACCACATTATAGATGCTGTGTGCAGGAGCCGCTTCGACAGCCTGTACCACCGCCCTGGCCATGTCCGCCACGTGGATGAGCGACATATAGGCCTCACCTGGTCCGTACCAGCACAGCCGGCCTTCCCGGGCCTCCTGCCGCCAGGCTTCCTCCCGCCAGGTTCCTGGACCATAGAGAAGACCATCGCGCAAGATACACCAGTTTGTTGAAGACTTCTGAACCATGGCTTCCATGTCGAACGCAGATTCAACCAGGGGGAAGGGCTGCAGTGCCTGGGTTTCATCCACAATTTTGCTTCCGCAATCGCCGTAGAGCAGCGTAGTGCTTTGTTGCACGTACCGGCCGACTCCGTTCCTCTGGCAGGCCGCCAGCAGGTTCTGTGTGCCTTCCCGGCGAATACGGTCATTCAGATTCCAATCCTGGGGATGGCCGGCGCGCGGGATGGCGGTCGCCAGGTGTAAAACAACATCGCAATCTGCCGTTGACGCGGTCAGCGTTTCGGGTCGCAGGATGTCGCCAAGGACAGCTTCCATTCCCATCCTTTCGAGCGGTTGAACCTGATCTTGTCGCCTGGTGACGGCCCTGACATGGTGGCCGCGCTCGCGCAGGCGCGGCAGGACATTTCTCCCCAAGACTCCCGTGGATCCCAAAACGACGACTTTCATACCTGGAAACCTCCGTTTTTCTATACAGCAAACTTCATGTGTATTGTAGCCTATGCCGAGGCACCTGAGTAGTGCCGGAGCCCCAACCGCCAGATCAGGCGGGCGATGGCAGTAAGCAGGATCGCCAGCCCGACTGCACCCAGCAGGGTCGTTCCATTCAAACGCCCTGTCAGGGCTTCGGCCGGGATACTGACGGCGAATGCCACCGGCACGATGAAGGTCAGGCCGAATCGCAGCCAACCCGGGTACAGACTGACCGGCCAGCGGCCGGCCTGGTACATGCTCTGGAAGATCTCGAGTAGATTCTCCACCCGCACCAACCAGAACGACAGGCTGGCCAGGATCAGCCAGAAACTGTAGACGATCACGGCTCCAGCCAGAAGCATGCCGATGAACCCGGCGGCCTGCGCGGCTCCGATGTTTTTCTCCAACCGGATCAGTGCTGTCACCAGCACACCTGTACCCATCAACAGATCCAACAGGCTCCAGATGGCCACGCGCTGGATGCTCACCAGCAACTGGGCATCTTCCGGCTTGGTCAGGGTGAAATCCAGCGTCCCATCCCGGACCGAATCGATCAGGGTCGACATGCCCGGTTGGATCACCAGGCTGATGATCCCGCCGACCAGGAAGTAGACTCCCACCAGCGCCAGCATCTCGTTCGGACTCCACCCGCCCAGGTTGTTGGTAAACGAGAAGATGACGGCCAACCCGGCCAGGGAGGTACCCAATTCGAGCAGGGACTGGAAGAGCTGCAGGAAGAAGTTTACCCGATAGGCAGTTTCGTTGAGCACGCTGACCCGGAAAAAGACCACCAGCAGGCGCAGGGTATTCACGCTTTCTTCAGGCTCCCACCGCCGAGTAGACCCGCACACCGGCCTGCCAGACCAGCCGCACCAACAGCAGGCTGATAAGGACCCAGGTAGCCTGGGCCGCCAATCCTTCCAGCGCCTGGAGTTGCGTCAACCGGCCGAGCACCAGTTCCACCGGGAAACCCAGCATCCATTGAAATGGCAGGACATCGGCCAGGATCTGGATCCATTGGGGGAAAAGTGTCAGCGGGGCGATCTGCCCGGCCAGGAAGAGCATGAGAATGAAGTAGACCTGGTTGATGGCATTCACGCGCGTCGTCCAGAAAGCCGCCAGCGCCAGCGTCCATTCCAGCAGGAAGCGCACCAGGAAGGCCAGGATCAGTGCCGGGATGAAGGCCAGGATGGTCCACCAAGTCGGGGCAGCGGTTGGGTGGAAAATCAGGGCCAATATAACCGCCACCACCACCAGGATCGGCAGGGTGACCAGCTTGGATGACAGGTTATCAGAAATATCGGAATGGATCGGGTGGACCGGTTTGAGCAAAGCAAACGACAGACCGCCCTGGCGGACGCGGTATTCATATTCGTACATGACCCAGGTGTAGGTGACCTGGTTGACCAGCATCAGGGCCAGATAGTAACCTGCAAAAGCCTGGGCGGTATACCCGCCCACACTGCCGCCGGATCCATTGGCGACGGTCGACCAGACGATCAAATAGACCAGCGGTTCGAGCACCTGGCTGATCATCCAGATGAACAGCGAGGCCCGGTACTGGACCATGCTGGCAAAGGTGGTCTTGAACTGCTGTCCGTACAGGCGTAACAGGCTGCGCAGCTCTTCCATGATGTTCATGCCACCTCCTGGGTAAAGACCTGGTCGATCACCTCCTCGATGGGCGGGTCTTCCACAAGCAGGTCAATCACCGGCAGGTCGGCCAGCAGGCGCTCGGTTATTCGCGCAGTTTTGGCCTTTGGCACCCGCAGGGTGAAGCGCCCGTCCTCGCAGTCGAGCACCTCCCCGTAGCTGTGCAGGTCCGCGCGGCAGTCCTCCACCTGTACGATGATGGTCTTGTGGGCGGTGAACTGCTGGACCAGGTCCGACAGGTCGCCATCAAAGAGCAGCCGGCCGTGGTGGATGACGATGACGCGCTTGCAGAGGGCTTCCACATCGGCCATGTAATGGCTGGTCAGCAGGACGGTTGCCCCGGAGCGGTGGTTGTATTCGGCAATGAAGTTGCGGATGCGGCGCTGCATGGTTACGTCCAGGCCGATGGTGGGTTCGTCGAGGAAGACCACCTGGGGGCGGTGCAGCAGGGCCGCAGCGATCTCGCACTTCATGCGTTCCCCCAGCGACAAGTTGCGGACCGGTTTCTTGAGCAGCGGGCCCAACTCGAGCAGTTCGGTCAGTTCGTCCAGCGTTTTCCGGTAATCTGCCTTAGGCAGGCGGTAGATGACCCGGTTCAACTCGAACGAATCGGCCGCCGGGATGTCCCAGACCAGCTGGTTGCGCTGGCCCATCACCAGGGTGATCTGGCGCAGGAAGGCGCGCTCGCGTTTCCACGGGACATGCCCAAGTACACGACCCTCGCCGCCGGTGGGATGCAGCAGGCCGGAAAGCATCTTGAGGGTGGTGGTTTTGCCGGCGCCGTTGGGCCCCAGGAAGCCCACCACTTCGCCGGGAACCAGGTCGAAGGTCAGCCCGTCCACGGCCTGAACCTCCTGCATGCGGCGGTGGAACAGGGAACGCATGGCTGCCCCCATACCGGACTCGCGTTCCGCAACCCGGTAGGTTTTACACAATTCGTGCAGGTAGACGGCGGGTTCGGTCATGTAGGCACTCCGCTTGCGACATGTCCAGCTGCAAACGAACTCGCCGCCAGCGCACAGGACTCAATCGCAATAGCAGCCAACGCCGCGCCATAATCTAGGTCGATGTTTTCCAGCGTGTCATGCGTGTCGTGGTAGCCTGTTCGGTTGATGTCGTAATTTTCCATGAATAGCACAACCGGTATGCCGACGTCCGAGAAGATCTGGCCGTCGGTATTAAAGAGAGAACTCTGCGGATCGTCTTTCGTGCGGACCTCTCCGGATAAGGATGGGTGGGCGGCTGTCTCCGGGATCTGGATGCCATCTGGGCTGCGCCGCCCGGGGCCGCAGCCCTTCCGTTCGGTGCTTTCGTTCCAACGCGGCACCGCGGCATTCCAGGCCATATTTGCCAGGTGAGCCAGCATGGCCAGTTGCAGGGATTTAGGTGTCCGCCCGGGGGAGATTTGAAAAATGTTCCGGTCGTGATCCCGGTTGTGGGCGATCATATCCATCACGAAGACCCCTGTCACCTGTATTGTTGACAGGTCGATCGCATTTTTTCCATCCTGGATCAACTTCAAATGGCGTTCGATGACTGCCTGGCAGAAATGCCTGGCGCCCAGGCAGTCAGCCGGGAACTCTTCCCCGGTCAGGTGCAGCAGCCAGATATCTTTTTCGAGACGGCCTTCCAGGGCAAGTTTCAGGTAAATGGGGGCGGCTTGCAATAGAACCGCGCTGGCCGAATAATTGTCATCCGCTCCGGCGGCCGAAGAACGCGCCCCGTTTCCGCCGCGGGCTTTGTCGTACAGGTCTTCCATATAAGCGGTATCGTAATGGTCTGCTAGGACCACCGCTTGCGAGCGGTCCTTCCCGGGGATCATGACAAGGATATCGCGTTCATGCAGTTGATCTTCCTGGTTGCTTTTCCACCCGCCAAAGAGCGGAAAATCAAAATCCGTTTTCCAGCGGAAAGGAAGTTCTCCGCAAAACGCCTGCCCCTCCATACCGGCCTGCCGGATCGATTCCCGGTGGCGGGCGATCAAATAATCACCCAGCCGGTCCAGATCGCGCAACGTGCAGGGGGCTTGATTAAGTGTGGCGGGGTCCAGGACACAATCGGCGTTATCCTTGTGGCGATATTCCCCCTCTGCCAGCGTTTTTATGTCGTTCCAATAAGCTGTCTCGAACTGCCGGTTGGCGGTGAAGGGATAAGTCAGCGGCTCAGGTAATGGCGCGGCCTGCCCGGGGTCTTCCAGAAGCGATTGAAGAGCGCTCTGAATCCGACTCGCCTGGTTCTTGTCAATGGCAGAGGCTGTCAGGATCGCCTGCCACTCCTGCAGGGTCATTTCTTTCGAAATTCGCAGGAGTTGGCGGGCGAAAGTGGCTGGCAGGGGCCGCTCTCCCAAGGCATGCCAGGCATCCAGCAGGGAGATCAGGTTGAGTGGGGTCTGGTGGATATAATGGTCATGTGGATTATGAAAACTGGAGACTGCAGCAGAATAAAGTGGGCGTTTCTGCAGGCGCGGCCATAATTCCACCGGTGCGTGGAAATCCGGATGGTCTCTTTCATAGGCGGTCAGCATTCCCAGCGGGGCATCCGGGAGCAGGTGGACTTCGCCGGATGCGGAGACGTATGCGCAGACGGGCCGGTGCCAGTAGAGGTCGTACCGTCCCACCCGGGCAGCCGGGAATTGGAAGCGATATCCGAACAAGCCGCCTGCCAGAATGGCCGCTTCGGCTTTCTTCAATTCTTCGACGGTTGCTTCCGGCCCATCCAGGAGCAGTTCGAAATTCCTGGTCCACAGCTGGCAGTTTCTGGCCATGGGTTTATCGTACAGGCCCATCACCTCCAGGTCGGTGCTAAAAAGCACCCGGGGGATTTTTTCGAGGCGCGGATTATTTGCCAGTTCGTCATCGGTGCGCCGGTTGCGGTCCCAGCGGTGGCTGCGGGTGTAACCGTGCAGCAATAGTTCGTTTTGGATTTCGGAGGGATCCACATCCGGGTGAGGCTCGTGCAACCAGCCGCTCTGGGGCACTCGCACACCCTCCGCTCCTGCGCGCCGGGGCACCAGACGCAGCAGGGGAATCTGCCTGGCCAGAGGAAGTTCCTTTTGCAAACGCGCATAGGTCGGCATGCCCCAGAAAACCAGGCTGCCGGGGAACGGCAGCAAGTGCAGCCCTCCAGCCAGGTAATTGGCTCTGACCTGCGGCGGAAGCATGGAGAACGGGCGGAAGGTCAACAGGTAACGGACTTTGTTCCATCTGGCATTGTCGTCAACCAGGAATGCTTCTGCCCAGCTGGGTAATGTTATATTTGTGAGGCTGGTTTCGTTTGGTAAAACCCGGAATCCCAGAGATAACAAGTCGGAAATGGAGCTGGCGTGCTCCAGGTACACCTCAGACAATAACCTGCCGATAAAACCGGTAAACGCCTGCGCAGGCAGTTCCTGGTCTGGTGAAGAGTAGAAACTTTTCCAGAAAACGACCTCCGGGCCCTGTTCGCTTCCCCCGAAAAAGGTCCACAGCAGCCGGCCTTTATCATCCTGGGTCGGTGAGAGCGCCAGCGGCAGGATGGATACGTAGCGCTCGTGCCCCAGGCTGCCGGCGTGTTCAGCCAATTCAGCGGGCCAATACGGATTATCCTGGAGATTCCGATTCTTATACTCCCCGATGGAACTGTCCGGCAAACCCTGGCCCAGTTTCAGCACGTGGCTCATGATATGGCGGGCGATCCATTCCAGCCCTGGTTTAAGCTGGTATTCTTCCTCCAATTCGGAGATGACCCAGCC
The DNA here is from genome assembly GCA_963772245.1 of uncultured Chloroflexia bacterium. Classification (GTDB taxonomy): domain Bacteria; phylum Chloroflexota; class Anaerolineae; order Anaerolineales; family Villigracilaceae; genus UBA877. Next base: position 1,438,176 of record CAVYWB010000005.1, read on the forward strand.
GAAGGGATCCGTCTCGGAGAAAAGCGAATCGTCGATGGCACCGGCGGGCAGGTGGCCCAGCTGTGGGGCCGGCATGAATTCCGAATAGGCTGGCAGGGGAAAGGCGCCGGGCCGGTTGTACCAGGGATATCCCTCGACCAGACGATGCCAGCCTACCATATTGTTGTATAAAGCAGGTGATGAATCCATTTGATTTACCTCAGAGTGGATTATACGAGGGAAATGGGGAATGCGGCGCTAAAAATCTTGCTTGCGTTCGCGCAGGAGCCAGAGCAACTGCACCATATCGATGATATCGTGGCAACCAACGCCGCCTCGGCAGAAGCGATCGAGCGCGTACTGGGCGCAGCTTCCCGATGCATATACCGCCCGACGGCTGAGGATGTGAAAGCCTGGCTGGCTCCAGCCCAGAATAAAGTCTGACCTGCCGTAAACAGGGCCGACCGGCAGAGCCGATGCCAATCAGAACGCCTAAGGGAGCGAAGATTTAAATGAATAGAGTTTACAAGATAACGGGAAATAATTCCCCAGAATTTTAACAGGAGTTGTCGTATGACACAGCAAACCGCACCTGCGCCCGAAGGCAAAACCCTGAAGAGCCTGATCCTTCCAACATTAGGCAGTTTCATTCCCGGAGTGATCGCCCTGGGAGTCGTGCTCTTTCTGCCAGCCTGGACGATAGCCTACTGGCAAGCCTGGGTCTTCATCCTGGTATTCATGGTGCTAGTGACCGCCACAGGTGTTTACTTTTCTATTAAAGACCCTGACCTGATGGAGCGACGCAAACAAGCCGGGCCCGGCGCGGAACAATCCACCGGGCAAAAAATCATGATCACAATTGCCTACCTCAGCCTTCTGGCTGTGGGCGTTTTTTCCGCCCTGGATCATCGCTTCGGGTGGTCGCATGAACCAGCAATCGTATGCATCATTGGAATCGGGTTGGTTGTGATTGCCAACGTCATTTGGTTTGTTGTCCAAAAAGAAAATACCTTTGTCGGCGCAACGGTCCGGATCTTTGAAGACCAAAAAGTCATCTCGACCGGACCGTACGCGGTCATCAGACATCCCAAGTATGTGGGTGACTTGGTCTTTGTCATTGGCATCCCCCTGGCGCTCGGCTCATGGTGGGGACTGTTTGTTCTCGCACTGACCATCCCTGGGCTGGTCTGGAGAATCCTTGATGAGGAGAAGCTACTGAAGAAAGAGCTGCCGGGCTACGAGGAATATACGCAGAAAGTGCATGACCGCCTGGTGCAGCATCTTTGGTAAAGCGCCAGCCTGAGGCAGGGCGGCATTCCAGACGGCGGTCAACACGGGTGCAACCGCCGGGCGCGACCGGTGTGATGGTTATTTTATGAACGCCCCCAGACTTATTTCCCTTGAGGAGGAATTCACCGGCGGACTGGATCGCCAGGCATAGACGAGGCGGGCGGCCAGATACAGCCAGACTAAGCCGAGGGTGAGCGGACCGAGCAAGGTCTCGCGCACATTCGCGGGAGGAAGATGAGGCCCGGGATACAGGAAGAAATTAAAAATGGGTGTCTTCCACAAACTGACATAAGCCAGCAGCATGGCCGTCCATGACTGCGTGCCTTCCGGCAGGAGCGTTGCCAGGGCCAGCGGCCACAGCGCATACCAGGGCTGGAACCAGTCACAAATAAAGAGCAAATAGAACAAGAGAGTCCAGGCTGCCGCAATGAGGAAAGTTGCAGCGCTAGCGGGAATTTGACCTTTGGCAATGTTGCCGTGCGCCGGGGTATCCTTCCAGATCCGCCGCATCTGACATGCAATGAACGCGACCAGGGCGGCATATGCGGTACATGCCACAACCACCTGGCTGGATTTACCCCTCATGTGGAGGTGCAGCTGCAGCTGCGCCTGGATAAAAGCCGGGAGGGAAGTGGTGGATAAGCTGTCCAGTGTGGGCAACAGCTTTAATCTATCCCAACTGTTCAGGAATGGCGCAGAAACCGCCAATGCCAGACCCGCGCCGGCCAGGGCGGTCAGGAGCGTGAAACGCAGCCGCCTCCGCCTGGATTGCATAAGTCGCAATCCAGCCAGCCATGCCAGCGGAAGCAACAGGAGCGGGATGACCTTGACCAGCGCTCCGGCCATCAACGCCAGCATGCCCCAGCTGAAATGGCTGCGAAGTACGGCATAAACGCCCAGGAGCAGGAAAAAGATCATGACGATGTCATTATGGGAATCCCCCAGTCCTTCGTAGAGGGTCAGCGGGTTCCAGGCGAACAGGACCACGCCCTGCAGGACGCGCTGCGGGGAAAGGTGTTCCAGGATCAGGGCCAACAGGACGGTGGAACCTGTGTAGAAAACCAGGTTGAGCAGTTTAAACCCCAGCAAATTCGCCAGGAAGCCATTACCGGCCAAGCGGCTGATGAGGGCAGCCAGGAGTTCCCACAAAGGCCCATAGCTGGAAGTGAATCCCTTCCAGCCCACGTAATGAAAGAAGGGATCAAAGGGAAAGATGGCGGGAGTGATGGCGAAAGGATTCGCGCCATAGACAGCCGTGATGCGCCCGCGCATGATGTAATCAAAGACATCCCCATCCCCGATCGGGTAAAGCCAGATCATCGAAATTGCCAGCAATCCCAGGATAACAGTTAGGGTAAACCGCATTCGCCGTGTCTGCCCTGGTTCTGGCGGCCGGCACAGGCGCCAGGCCAGCAAATAGAAGCCGCTTTGCAGGGCCATGACCAACACGAATCCGGCCTGGGCAAGTGGCTTGTGATAGGTCAACGTGGCGATGTTGGGGAGCAGCTTCGGGTGGATGACGAATAGGTTGTAGGGCAGGATCAGCCCGATCCAGTAGACCAGCAAGCTCAATCCGCCCAATGCGAGCAGCCAGTACCAGCGCCGTGGGCCAGAGGTTGTGTCGTGGAAAGTACGCGATAACCTTTGAAACATAGAATATCTACCCTGGAATCCTGTCCAACCATCACGACATTCTATTTGAACAAATATGGTAATTTAATCTGCCGGCGATGGTCTGCCAATTAATACCTTAAGAACATTAGTCATGGATAAGAGGCCGGGGTTTTCTTCGGGTACAGTTTCTAATGACGAGACTGAAATCAGCCAATACGTTCTCAATCCAGGGAATCCGACCTGAGCCGCAGGAATCTCTTTAACAAACCCGCGTCATTATGATGGGTGTTCGTGATTTCATTCAACCTACTAAATACCTGAACCTTACTCTCTGAATAGTCCACCCGATCGACGGCTCATGAGCCGACACGAAAAGACTGTTTGAAGGCGATAGAATCCATTCATCATTAGCACTAAAGACAGCAATTTTAATGTTCTTGATTGAATATATGTTTAGCTCACCTATTGTTATCCAATTATATTTCTTGTATACTGATTGCAACAACTTTCTTTCCCTGCAATTAAGCCGTTGGCAATGAATCACCAGATTAACTTAATTGCACTTAGCAAAAACAAACAAATTAATATTTAAACCAATACTGTATAAAACCTCAATTTTTTCAGATTTTATACGGATCATCCGTAGGCAGTTATGCAATTCTCTTAAACACTAGTCGGGCATCGTAAATCCACATATATATTTTCATTGGAGGTACTTTTGAATATCAAGGAATTAATTGGGATTGGCGATAAAACCGGTAGAATCATATTTCCCATAATAATTATTGGCATCATTATAAATATCTTATTTCCATCATACTTTTTTATTGGAGGACCGTCGTCTCTGTTATTAATAATTTCAACCATAGTGCTGATAATTGGTCTTATAAATTGTATTTGGTCACAAATATTAATAATTATAAATGTTCCAAAACATAAATTAATCACATCTGGACCGTTTTCTATTGTAAAGCATCCTTTATATACAGGCGTATCTTTATTGGTCATTCCATGTGTCGGATTCATAATAAATACTTGGTTAGGTATAGTAATCGGAATAACTTTATTTATCATATTAAGAATTTATGCACCTGAAGAAGAAAAGAAATTATCAAATATATTTGGTAATTCTTGGGCTGAATATACCAAGAAAGTAAGAATTCCATGGTTATAAAATATAATTGAAAATATATTCAAGGCTACCCAACAAAGCGTTCTCAGAAACCGCCAATGCCTAAAGGTGACAAAGGCCCGATCCGGGCAGATCAATCCAGCGAATTCCGGGCTGATGAGTTTGAAAAAGCAGATAATCCTACTGCCGATCCAATGCAAAGCAGGCGTTCTCTCCATGAGGACGCCTTTTTCTATCCCCGATCCCGGCGCTTATGCCGGAACAAGTTGATAGCCCAGTTTGGCTGTTTTCTTCCTCATGTGCTTGAATTGCTGATCCCGGTACTTCTGCTTATATTCTTCCACATTAATCGTCTCGTATTCCACCTTGTACTTCAGCATCCGGTATACCACCCTGGCGATCGCATGTGCCGTGGCCACGGTTGCTTGAGCCGGTCCCAACCTGGCTTTCAAGCGCCGGTAAGTCACTCCAAAGACGCAGTCCGCCTGTTTCACGGACTGGGCTGCCATTCGAAATGCCTGCCCAGCACGGTTCTTTGTCTTAAGTGTCTTGTTCTTCAACACCTTCCCGCCTGAGATCTCGTGTTTCGGAGCCAATTCCAACCATGAGCAGAAGTGCTTTTCGCTCGGGAACTTGCTCATGTCTGTCCCCACTTCCATGATCACCGTCTGTGCCAACGAAACCCCAAAGCCATCCACCACACTCATGTCAACCCCGCTGATCCGTTTCAAGTGTTTCCGAATTGCCTCGGGGTTGTGCGGCCTGTTCTTACTGTGCGAACTCCGCTTCCGCTCACCCAGGGGCTTGACTTCTCCCACTTCCCAGTCCGGACGGGTCAGTCCATAAACCCGCTCGATCTCTTCATCGCACGCCTGAATTTGTTGAGCATAAAAATCAACCATCTCCAGAGACTGCTTGAGAATGAACAGGTGCTCCTCCCGTTTGGTCCCGGTCAAGGCTTCCCCGATCTCTTCCGCACTTTTCTTGCACCCAGGCTCACGCATAGCAGCCAGTTCCTGCGGGTCGCGTACCCCGGCCAGGATCGCCCGCAAGATCGTTAGGCCCGTCACTCCAGTGATGTCTGTCACCGCTTGCGGTATCTGCACATTCATCTGCAATAATGCCTTCTGCATGTGCAGAATGTGCGGACTGTGATGCTCCACCAACTGTCCCCGATACCGCAGCAACGTCCGCAGGGCAACCAACTCCGCCTGTGGGCGAAATGAACTTTCCAGTAATCCATAACTGTGCAGGGTTTGGATCCATTGCGCATCCGTGATGTCACTCTTTCAACCCGCTACCCTGCGCAATGACCGCGAACTGATCCGCAAACACTCAAAGCCTTGGCGTTCCAACTCTTCGAATAGTGGGATCCAGTACATTCCTGTGCTCTCCATCGCCACCGTTTTTACATGGTGTTCTTTCAGCCACTTCCCAATCGCTTGCAAGTCCACTGTGTAGTTCCCAAACGCTTTCACGATCTGCGTATTCTCTTCCCCTGACACACATTCCACGATTTCCACCGCCCCAATATCCACCCCGGCTGCATTCGGATTCACCTGGCTCATTCCTGTGAATGGATGCGCTTTAACCAGTCCTTCCGTCCGCTTGCCTTTTCTGCCCTTCTTACCTTCCACCTTCCAGGATTTGTTTGGCAAGCCCGGTCACTTCAGGTGTTTAGCTTTCTCATCGGGGTCGCCCCCTGCGCCGCCAGTTCTCAAATCAATTTGACCGGAAACCACGATGCACCGCGGGACTGCGACTTTGCGCGTCTCCACTGCTTTGTACGGTTTGCGCACTTGCCGATTCTGAGTATACTTTTATCATGAACCTGCGCGGCGATTTCTCTTGGAAAAAATGATGGCCCCCATCTTCTCGGGTGCACCTGACGCTGGGGATCCTGCGGTGTAATAAAACTATTTTCCGATCAATATGGAATGTGATCAAATTGGAACCGCGACCTTGATCGTGAATCATAAAGGGGAAAATGTCCTCTGCTTGGAATAGAACTTCGGACCGCTAGGTTAGAGGCTCAAATCCTATTCACGAACTACATCCATTGAATATGTGGCTCGTATGAGGTCGAACCCCATTGGAGGTTCTATTTTATACTGGTGTTTGTAAGACCGTGCCGGTTGAATGGACTGGATGACCATGCAGATTAAACCCCTGAAAATACTCCCCACTCATGAATTCCCGGATAGGTTCTGAATCTGATCATAGCAATCAATCTCCGAAGTCTGGAGACTTCGGTCCGGTGACAATATTTTCATCTTTCGGTCGAACCCATGAAGAGCGGACTTTTATGGATGATCGGATTTTTGTTGTGTCCAATTCTTCCAGGCTTCCACTTCCAGCGCCCGCTCGGCCAGGCATTGGCGGGCCTTGCGCCGGCCCGGCTCGGAGACGAAATAGGCATCCAGGTCCTGCCCCAGGTTCTCCAGGTAAGCCGGCGGCTGCACCCCTTTGCGCAGCGTATCCTGCCAGAAATTGGGATGGGTGAAGGACCATAAGTGGTCGGTATTGCAGACCACTTTCAAGCTGGCGGGGATCCCGCCGGCGGCGGCCAGCTCCTGCGGACGGTCGTGATACAGGATGGCCTGGTAGATATCATTCTTCTGGTTGGCGGTCAGCGGAGGCTGGAAAGGATACGTTTCCAGGACCTTTTGCGCCACCTGCTGTCCGAGGATGGCATGCCTGACTTTGGGCTGGACGGCAGGCCCGGACAAGCTGAGCCCGCTCACGCCGAGGCTTTCGGCGATCTCCAACTCGCTCATCTGACTCCAGCCGGAATCGTGCAGCATGAAGGCGATCTGAACGACCTTCCCGTCAACCGGACCTGTCTCGGCCTGGCTTAGTTCTTTGATAAAGGGCAGGCAGGTGGCCACGTGGACATCCGTGCTGCGGGAATGCAGGTACGGCAGCACCACCTTGAAGAAATCCCGGTAGGCTGGTTCCACCGATTCCAGGTATTGGTCATGCCAGGGGAGGTAGATCAGGTAATGCAGATCAGCGGCATCCAGCGCGGTTTTCTCCGGAATGCGCAGTTCGATGTCAGCGGGGATCCAGGCGGATTGGCCCGAAGGGAGGGTGAAGAGGGTAAATGATATGGAAGCAGACATATACCTACCTGTCCAGATCTGCACTGGCCCGGAACTGCGGTGGCTTGCGAACCGTGGTGGCCTGTTCGAAAGCATATGCCAGTTTGATCAACAGCGGTTCCTGCCAGGCTTTGGAAAAGAAGGAGAGACCGACCGGCAAGCCGAAGATATACCCGGCCGGAACAGTGATGTGGGGATAGCCGGCCACGGCGGGCATGGATGTGCTTTCCGTGTCCCAGTTGATGGCGTCGCCATTTACCAGATCGATCAACCAGGCCGGTCCGCCGGTGGGAACGCAGATGGCATCCAAGCGGTGCTTCGTCATGGCGGCCCGAATGCCGTCCTGGCGTGTCAACCGATGGTTCTTCTCCAAAGCACGCAGGTAGGCCGGGCTGGTCAGCGGGTCCTTCGCCTCGGCTTCCAGCATCAGGTCCTGTCCGAAGAACGGCATGACGCGCCGCGCGTGCGCCTCGTTGAACTTGATCACGTCTGCCAGAGTCCTTATCTGCGTTTCCGGTGCATGCAAGGTCAGGTAGCGATTCAAATCCGCCTTGAACTCAAATTGCAGCACATCCCTTTCAGTTTTGCTGAATTTATTGAAATTGGGCACCTCTACAGGATCGATTAAAACTGCCCCCAACTGCTTCATCACATCCAGGCAGGCCTCGAAAATATTAAGCGTGCGCGGTTCGGTCCCGGCCATCTTGCGGGCTACTCCGATGCGTGCGCCCTTGAGTCCATTTTTATCGAGGAATGGGCGGTAGTCTTGCAGGAAGTGCCTCTTGCCCGGGCGGGTGGCCGGATCGCGCCCGTCCACGCCTACCAGGACCCCAAGCAGGATGGCCGCATCCTCCACGCTGCGCGCCATCGGCCCGGCCGTATCCTGGCTGTGCGCGATCGGGATAATGCCGCTGCGGCTGACCAGGCCCAGCGTGGGTTTGATCCCGACGATGCTGTTGGTCTGGGAGGGACAAATGATCGAACCATCCGTCTCCGTGCCGACCGCCAGGGCGCACAAATTAGCTGCCACCGCCGCGCCCGAGCCGGAAGACGAGCCGCACGCGCTGCGGTCCAGCGCATAGGGATTGCGTGTGAGACCGCCCTGGCTGGACCACCCGCTGACGGAGTGCTTGCTGCGGAAATTGGCCCATTCGCTCAGGTTGGTCTTGCCCAGGATGACTGCCCCGGCTGCGCGCAGGCGTTCCACGAGGAACGCGTCGCGCGGGGCGATATTTCCTTCCAACGCCAGCGAGCCGGCGGTGGTCTGCATGTGGTCGTGTGTATCGATATTGTCCTTGATGAGGATGGGAATTCCGTGCAACGGCCCGCGGGTGTGACCGGCCTGGCGCTCCTGGTCGAGCGCCATGGCAATGGCGGGGGCCTCCGGATTGAGCTCGAGCACGGCATGGATGGCAGGCCCGTGCCGGTCGAGTTGCTCGATCCGCTCGAGATAGCTTTCCACGAGGCCCAGGGCTGTCAACTCGCCCGAGGTCATCATTTCTTGCAGTTCCAGCACGCTCATTTCTTCCATAAGCCTACCTTATGCCTTTTAATGGGAAGTCCAGCCATTGATATTATCGCACAAATTCTGGTGCATGGATTGCCTGCCATTAACAACCGCAGAAACCCCGGGAATGATCTTCCTTGGGCCAATGGTTTTTCAGGATACCCGGACAGGAAGTGCAGTGAAGGACGTTTGAAATTTGTTTAGACAAGCGCCATAATAAGAATGGCATATTCGATGGTACAAAGGAGGTGATTATGGTTGTTTAACGGAGGGTGCTTTTGCGAGGGGAACTGCCGAAATCGTTGATCAGCCTTGTACTTGGAATTCTCGCCAGCATTTCGGGCCTTCTGGCCCTATCCAGTTTTATCATGAATCTCATCGCTCAAACAGGCGGAACGGTACAAGAAGTACATGACTTATTCTTCGGTGCACTGGCAGGCTTGATCGCCGGTTTCGTTTTGGGGGTGGCAGGCAGTGTGGTAGGCAACGATGCGCTTCCCCAAAAGAATAGCCGCCCGCATTGGCGGACCTGCAGGATCTGTGCGGGCACCGGGATCGCTTTTGGGGTTCTGGTGATGCTGGCCTATCTGGTTTTCATTGCTTTGCTGCCGGTCGTTCTTCCGCTGCCAAGATAATCCCGCAACCTACTAGTAATAACGCAGTTCTGGGTTTCATAAGGTTTTAGGCCTCACCCCTGGCTAAAGGCACCTATTTAAATAAAATTCCAATCAGGCAATTCGCCTGGAAATGGGATGGTCGGCATTTAATTGCAATAAATCCCATAAATTTCCATAAAGATCTTCAAAGACGGCTACCAGTCCATGGGCTTCCTGTTTGGGGGGCCTGACAAACTTAATCCCTCGGGAAACCATCTCGTTATAGTCGCTCCAGAAATCATCCGTGTTGAGGAATAGAAATACGCGTCCGCCGGTCTGGTTTCCCACAAAAGGTCCCTGTTCCGGTTTGGATGCCCGGGCCAACAGGAGAGTTGTCCCTACCGGACCGGGCGGAGCAACCACCACCCAGCGTTTATCCTGCTTGGGCTGGTAGGTGTCCTCGACCAGGCTGAAATGAAGTTTTTCCGTATAAAAAGCGATGGCCTCATCGTAATCTTTGACCACCAGGGCTATGTGGACGATGGACTGTTTCATGATTGGATTGACCTACCTCTCCTGTGGTTTACCCTATCCAAAGACAGAATCTGCTGCCGCCGTGTGCCGCCTCTCCGGCGAACTTTGCCCGGGAGCTGATTCCGGCATAACTACGCCGTCCCGAAGGTTTTTTCGAGCGACTGGATGCCACAGCACCGACCTTCGGGACGATTTTAGCAGGATCTTGCGGAATGGAAATTACGCCGCGGCCGGCTTTTTGACGATCAATTTGTTGTACAGCCACGAGAATGTAAAGGCCAGCGCCAGGCCAAAGAGCATGTCGGCAATGTAATGTTGTTTTATGAACAAGGTCGAAGCCACGATCAGTGCCGTCCAGACGCTTAATATGATCCCGAGTGTCTTGTTCACCCTGACCCAGTGGATGGCCAGGATGGTGGAGAGGGAGGTGTGCAGGCTGGGGAAATCATTGAACCGATTGTCCCCAGCGTAGACATTCATGACTGCTTTGGAGAAGACATCCGTGGCGGTCAAGACCGGTCGGACGACCTCGCTCTGCAGGAAGTAGTAGAAGCCATAACTGATGAACCAGACCGTGATCATGGCCAGACAGGCCGACTGGAAATACTTGGTACGCAGGAGCAGGAATAAGATCAGCGTGGCATAGATGTAAGGCTGCAGGGAGTTATACGGAACGACAAAAACCGGCACCACCGGGATGGCCGAATCGAGGGCAGTGTGCAGGTTGAGCACCGCCGGGCCGTGGTTCAGCAGGTCATAGATCAGACTCGTAAAATACACCCCGACTGCCAGCAGCAGGCTGAAAACGGCATTCTTCCAACCGGTATAAAAAATCCCCTGTCCGAAAATACGCTGAAGTGTTTTTTTCATGGGTTCACCTCGTATCACAAGATGGTTTGCCGCGCTGGAAGCCGCGGCTGGCTGAAGAGAAGCTCCTCAACCTATGTTAACACGCCCACAGGGAAAAGGATAGGTTCTTATACATATATTTTTTCTCGGCAAACCATTCAATATTTCAATAATCCCGTGGAAGAGGGTTTGATCCAACCGGCAGATCAATCGCAGGAATAGAGGCATGCAACTCGGCTGGATGGGCTTACCTTGTTCGTTGAAGAATCCGGTCGTTTAGCGTTTTTTTTGGTATCATGTGAATATGGTTAAAAAGTTTCCCCACAGCCGATCAGCCTGAACTGCCGCGTGCTGGTGGAATTGGTGGACTTATCAGGCGAGGTTGAGCCGCGCGAATTCACGATCGTTACCGCCAAGCAGGCCGATTTCAAGAGCGGCCTGTTGGATGAAAATACGCCGCTGGGGCAGCTTCTGCTGGGTCGACACGCCGGAGAGAGCATTCCGTATGCGCGCGGCGACTTGAAAGAGGTGCGCATCCAGGCGGTGCAGGCCGGGGCCGGCAGCATTTCTTCGGAGGCCGCTGTAAAGCGACGGGCGGCCGTCCAGAAAGCCGCCGACCAGTCGGAGATCACCAACCAGATGATCTTTTCCACCGCCAGCGGAAGCAAATGGGGGGATTATGATGTGGATGTGGATAAATTACTGAACGACGAGTAAGAGACCCATCCTGAAATGGGATCTTATATTTACCTGGAATGGTCAGATATTCAGACCTTTTGCGATTGTTATAAGGGTGAGATTTTCTCCGCAGGTTGTAAGGTAATTTGATCAGGAATATTCAAATTGTTGCGCGCGTTTATCCCGCCGTTCTGCAATCCGGATGGCATATACAAATCGTCGGCCAGGTGCTCTACCTCATTGGGGCAAGGAGGGGGAAATTTTTCGGGGCAAAGGATCCGATTTATTTATTTTCCAGCGATAAAATCTTCGGTTTTCAGGCGGGCGATATCGTCCGTGTACTGCTCGGCCGGGGACTTCATGAAGTAGGAAGATGGGGCCAGCAGGGCACCAGACAAGCCGCGATCCATGGCCAGCTTGGCGCAGCGTAACGCGTCGATAACCACACCGGCCGAGTTGGGGCTGTCCCACACTTCCAGCTTGCACTCCAGGTTCAGGGGTACATTACCGAAGGTGGTGCCTTCCATTTTTATATAGCAAAACTTGCGGTCGGTCAGCCACGGCACATAATCCGACGGGCCCACGTGGATGTCATCTGGATTCATATCGAAGCCCAACATGGATGTGACCGCCTGGGTTTTGGAGATCTTCTTGGATTCCAGGCGCTCGCGCTCCAGCATGTTGTAGAAATCCATGTTGCCGCCGAAGTTCAATTGGTAGGTATGATCCAGATGGACGCCGCGCTCGCGGAACAGGGTGGTCAGCACACGATGGGTGATGGTGGCGCCGACCTGGCTCTTGATATCGTCACCGATGATCGGCAGGCCGCGCTCCTCAAAGCGTTTCTGCCAGTAGGGTCGGGAGGCGATGAAAACCGGGATGCAATTGATGAAACCACAGCCGGCTTCCAACACCTGTTCCACGTACCACTTGGTGGCTTCCTCCGAACCGACCGGCAGGTAGCTGACCACCACATCGGTCCGGGTGTCCTTCAGGATCTTGACGATGTCTGCGGTTGGGCCCTCGGCCTTCTTGACCACCTTGCTGAGGTATTTACCAATCCCGTCATGGGTCATGCCGCGCTCGACTTTGACTCCCAGATGGGGTACATCCGAGAACTTGATCGTGTTGTTCGGGAAGGCCGCGATGGCTTCGCTCAGATCCAGGCCGACCTTGGTATCGACCACATCGAAGGCAGCCGAAAACTCGATGTCATGGATATGGTACCCGCCCAGGTTGACATGCATCAGGCCGGGAACGGTGTCGGTTTCACTGGCGTTCTTATAGAACTCGACGCCCTGCACCAACGAGGAGGTGCAGTTGCCCACGTCGACGATTGCCACACGTACTTTTTTGACAGTTTTTTTAGCCGTTTCTGCTTTTCTCCTCAATTCAAATTATTTGCTACTCTTGCCATACGGTAAGTAAATCGACCTGTTCTACGACAGCATCAACCGTAAAAACTGCTCTCCGGCTGGCTTGGTCCATTCGCCGCCTCATTGAGCAGGGCATGGACCCCCGGTAGTTTTTTCATTACGCCCGCCCAGCGTGCAATCCCGGCGAACACGTACCTCCGGTATAAGCTCTGGTTCGCTGAAGAACGCCGACTTGACATCCCAGTCGTGCCCGTGCAGGGCAGCCCGCACTTGCCTCCCTGGTAAGGGGTAGGTATTTCCGTCTGCCATCAACCTGAAAGCGGTCTGACCCCGAACTTGACAAAACCGCGACAGGGATTCCAGTGCTTTTTCGCCGATGGTTACAGGTATGTTCATCATCCTGAATCCATTTTCCGTTACACAGCGTGAAAGGAACCCCGGCTTGTTTGAGCTTTTTGACCCAGGCCGATACGCCCGGTTTTCCGAGCGTGTACACAAAACGCACTGGATGGCCAGGGCGCAAGTTCTTATCGTATTCTGCCAGTTGGCGCGCTGCTAGGGCAGTCGGAAAGGGGGAGTGGTGGGCATCCAGCTCGCGACTGAGGGTCTGGCGAACGATCAGTTTCTCAGGCGGTATGCGCCCGCGCTTCAAGGTTGCCAGCCGGCGGCGGACGAGCGCATGCACTTCAGACAGGAGGTCTCGAGCATGCTCAGCGTCGGGGGCTTTGGCGAGGATATCCAGCATATGTTGTTGCAACTCCTTTATGAAATCGGGCGCGTCGTGCAGGTATGAATCAAGGAGAGCAAGTCCAGGTCCTGTTCCGAGTTGGTAAGGTGTGAGTATATTCTTGGGGGCTGTAAAACAAATGATTCTCCCGTGAAAAGAATATGACACCTACCAGATTTATATTCGGGGTGTGCGTCATAACCATACCTCTGATGAGATATAATGGGCCGGGCACATTGATATTTCTGCACAGACATCACTAATAAACTTGGGCAAACTCAATGATTTTCCCGGGTTATATGAGCAGAACGGGCAGCCGTACATCCTAACGAGCTTACCTGAGGCTTCTCAAATAATTTCTCGGCTGGCTGACACGCCGCACGCCGGGAGCAGTACGTCCCCTTTCCCGACAACTAAGGAGACTACTCCAAAACGTATCCATCGCATCTCAATCGAGAGTTATTGAGATGCTAACATACCAGGGGCAAGTTGTATGTTATGCAGGTATTATTTATCGAATCAAAAGTTAACCCTCTCTGTGTAACAAATGGCGTCATATCAAAAGGGAGAAAAAGTGAGCAAAAAAGAATTACGCCCTTGGGAAACTATTTCAAGAAAGACCATCCTCAGGCATAGTAAATTCCTAACAGTTGAAAGTCGTGCTATAAAACTCCCTGATGGAAGAATAATTCCCGATTGGCCTTGGCTCATCATTCCAAATGCCGCTATTGTTCTTGCAGTAACAGACGATAAGAAATTCCTCTGTTTTCGGCAGACAAAATATGCAGTGGAAGGAACATCATTGGCTCCCGTAGGCGGCATGCTTGAACCAAACGAAACACCTCTTAGTGCAGCAAAACGAGAATTGCTTGAAGAGATGGGATATAAAGCATCAGATTGGATTGATCTAGGGAGTTACATTTTAGACCCCAACCGCGGCATAGCAACGATGTATTTATTTTTAGCTCTGCATGCAAAACAAGTAGCCAAGCCAAACAGCGATGACCTGGAAGATCAAGATTTATTGTTTCTCAATCAAAATGAAATTGAGAGTGCTTTGAAAAAAGGAGAATTCAAGATATTGGCATGGTCGGCAGTTGTGGCAATGTCTTTGAATTATCTGAACGCTCTTGAAAATCAAAAATTGGGTTAACGCCGAAACCCAGGAAATAGGGAAAGGCAGATTAACGGGCATGGGAGGATCTCCGGTTGAATGCACAAGCTTTTTTGGTATTCGCTTCTGCCATCCAGTAAGCACCAGGAATGCCGGAAGATTACGACAGGGTGATTTTAATCCTTGCCAGCAGGCCTTGGATGAGGATCCGGTCGCCCTTCCTTTTCCCTTCCTGCATGGCGGCGGGGGCGCTAGCAGTACTTTGGCCATAACTCCTGCCAGGCCAAGCTATTGACTTGTTCCAATAATATCCTCTGATCATTCAAACCGACTCTACTCTTGCTTTCTATGATCAATCCCTGCCAGACCTTACTGGAAGTTACCCCAATATTTTTAATCGCTTTTCGTGGATAGAAAGTAAATATCCAACCATAGGCAGGAAACCTGCTCCGGGATTGCTCTTCCACGACAATTAATTGTTTATCAGTCAACGCCAGCAAAGTTGTTTCTGACATTTTTAAAGGAAAGAGATGCCAACGCTGGCCCCAGATGGCGGGTTGAAAAACAAATCCTAATACATGCTCCTCGGGCAGTAAGCCATAAAGATATAAGCCATTCTTAAATTTAAATGAAAGCTTCCCGAGTTCACTCTGGATTGTTTGTGTTTGAGGCGCATTTGGGATGGAAAAAGTATTTCTTCCACAGGAAATCCCTAAAAGCTCCTGTAAACCCGCCTGGATAATATCAAAGCCGGCTGCATTGAATTCCACGACTACTCGGGAGAGGCTTTCATCAACGAGCTCCAGACGCCCATACATTAGTAGCAGGCTTAGGCGGGTGTACAGCAAATCAAGCACGTGTAAATAAATTATCCTGGCATCCTGTCCGGGTGAGGTGGGTGCTTGAATCTGAAAAATACCATCGCCAGTGAATAACAATGCTTGTTCATCAACATATTCCCAGCTTTGTTGATTCTTCAGGCAGGTCCGGCCAGGAAAAACGCAGATTAATATTGGCTTTTCAGTTGAACCTACTGATTGCATAGCAGCCTTTTGGAGACTGCTGGGTAGGTCGGCCAGGGATGGTACCGCATAAGGCATGGGCGTTGCTTGGGACGGAAGTTGTTGAAAATCTCTTTTCATTGGGCCAGCAAGAGATAGGGTTCCTCGATCAGTTGTTTGATGTATTGCAGGAAGCGCGCGGCTGGTGCGCCGTCGGTCAGGCGATGGTCGAAGACCAGGCTGAGCGTCCACATCTGGCGGATGGCAGGCTCATCGTGATAGGCCACCACCTTGGGCGCAATCCGTCCCACACCCAGGATGGCTGCTTCGGGCAGGTTAATTACGGGAGTAAATGCGTCCACCTCGTACATTCCCAGATTGGTGATGGTAAAGGTGCCCCCGGTCAGGTCGTCTGGCAGCGAGCGGTTGTTGCGTGCTCGCTCCACCAGTAGCCGGAACTCACTACCGAACTGGCGTAGGCTCTTTTGATCAGCGTCGCGGATGACCGGGACGAGCAGGCCGCGTTCGGTATCTACGGCCATGCCCATGTGCACATGCCCGAGGATTTCGATGGCGTCCGGCGCCAAGCGGGCATTCATGTATGGAAACCGGCGCAGCGCGTTGGCCACGATGCGGGCCAGCAGATCGTTGTAGCCGGGGGCGAAGCCCCAATCCTCTTCCACCTTGTTTTTGATGCGCGCCCGGGCGGCCACGAAATCGGTCGCATCCGCTTCGGTGACCAGGGTCACGCGGGCGGTGGTATGCACGCTGGTGGCCATGCGCTCAGCGATGATGGCGCGTACGCCCTTAAGGGGGATACGCTCGAGGATTTCGGATTGAGGATTTCGGATTGAGGATTGAGGAGGAATGATCGAGGATTGGGCCTGCACAGTACGAGCAATATCATCCTTGACGATGCGTCCGCCCGGGCCGGTGCCGGAAAGCGCACGCAGGTCAACCCCGCTCTCTGCGGCCATGCGCTGCGCTACCGGGGTGACCTTAAGCACCTGGGCCAGGAAGGTCTGCACATCCCGCTCGGCAACCCGCAATCCGCCGTAGCCGGTGGGTGTCAGCGCGGCAAGATTGACATTCTTCTCGACGGCAACCTTTCGGGCGCGCGGCGATGCAAAGAGTTTTTCGCCTTCCCCGGAGGCGGTGGAGGGTGCGGATGGGCCGGCAGCGGGAAGGGCAGAGGCGGGCAGGCTCATCTCTGGCGCAGGTGACACAGACTCTACTCCATTGATTTCGAATTTGTCCTCCGGTTTGCCAATGATCGCCACCACCGTGAGCACCGGTAAAATATCGCCTTCCTTATATGGGCCGAGGTGGATGGTTCCGCGGGCATTAGCCTCCACGGGGAAAACCGCCTTATCGGTCTCCACTTCCATGACAGGCTGGCCCTGGGTGACCTTGGCGCCGTCCTGGACTAGCCAATTGACCAGGGTGACTTCCTCGACCGTCTGGCCGAGTTTGGGAATGAAAAACTCTTCCGCCATTAACTCACCACCTTTCGACAGGCTGCCAGGATGCGTGCAACGTTTGGAATGGCGCCGTCTTCTAGGATCTCGGCGCGCGGGATCGGCACATTGGCAGAGGCGACGCGCACCATCGGCGCATCCAGATAGTCAAAAGCCTGCTCGTTGACCTGCATCATCACTTCGTTGATAAAGCCGGTGTTTTCGTAGGCTTCGCTGACACATACCAGACGCCCGGTCTTCTTGACCGAGGCCACGATGGTTTCGATATCCAACGGCTTAAGCGTGCGCAAGTCGATCACTTCCACATCCAGGCCATCTTTGGCGAGGCTTTCGGCAGCTTCCAGGGCGCGGTAAACCATGCGCGAATAGGTCACCAGGGTTACATCTTTGCCAGGGCGTTTGATATTGGCTACGCCGAAGGGAATGATATATTCTTCTTCCGGAACGTAGCCTTTTTCCTTATAGAGCATCTTATGCTCGATGAACATGACCGGATTATCATCCTGGATTGCAGCTTTGAGCAGGCCTTTGGCGTCGTAGGGGGTGGAGGGCATGACCACGTAGATGCCGGGGAAGTGTGTCCACAATGATTCCAGGCTCTGCGAGTGGTGAGCAGCAATGGCACGGCCGGCCCCGCCCTCGGTGCGGATCACCATCGGGACACTGGTCTTGCCGCCAAACATATAGCGATTCTTGGCGCCCTGGTTGGCGATCTGGTCCATGGCCAGGGGGGTGAAGTCGACGTACATGATCTCTGCAATCGGGCGCATGCCGGCCATGGCCGCCCCGACGGCTGCGCCGCCGATGGTGGCTTCCGAAATGGGCGTATCGATCACGCGCCACTCGCCGAATTCCTTGTACAGGTCACGCGTGGCGCCATAGGCGCCGCCGTACAGGCCCACGTCCTCGCCCATGATGAAAACTTTGGGGTCGCGCAGCATCTCTTCACGGGCGGCCTCCACCAGCGCCTGGGCATAAGAGATCTCGCGCTTGACCTCGCCTTTTGCAATGGCGAGGCGCAGGCGGCGGTCGGTCTCATAGTCAGACGGGGTAAATTTAGATGGTGCAAAAACGTCGGTCTCCACCTCCTCGGCTTTGGGCTCGGGAGAGGCATTGCTGAACTGCATGGCCTTTTCCAGCTTGGCATCTGTGGCGGTTTCGAGCGATTCAAATTCGCCATCGGTCAGCATCTTGACCACCTGCAGGTTATCTTTCATGACGGTGATCGGGTCGCGCTCCTTCCACATGGCCTCTTCCTGGCGGGTGCGGTAGGAACGCGGGTCAGAATGGGAGTGCCCGAACCAGCGGTAGGTCTTGGCTTCGATCAGGGTGGGGCCTTCCCCGGCGCGGGCGCGCTCGGCGGCTTTGGCCACCGCACCTCGCACGGCCAGCACGTCCATACCGTCCACCACCTCACCCGGGATGCCGTAGGCGCAGGCCCGGCTGGCCACATCCGGCAATTTGGTGGCCTTGTTCCACGGCACCGACATGGCATACAGGTTATTTTCACAGACGAAGATAACCGGCAGGTTCCACAGGGAGGCCATATTGAGCGACTCGTGGAAGTTGCCGGTGTTGGCGGCACCATCACCAAAGAAGCATACGACCACACGGTCGGTCTTCATCAGCTTTTGTGCCAGCCCTGCGCCGACCGCCACCGGGATGTTGCCACCGACGATGCCTGTGGCACCCAGGTTGCCGTGTTCGACATCTGCGATGTGCATCGAGCCACCCTTGCCCTTGCAGTAGCCGCCGGATTTGCCCAAGACTTCGGCCATCATCTTGTCGTAATGCTCCTGCTTGGCTTCGGGGGTCTTGGCATGCGCGTCACCGTGGGCATGCGCGTGGCCGTGACCGCGATGGGTGCTGGTGATCAGGTCATTGTCACGTAGAGCCGCGACTGCTCCCACGGCTACAGCTTCCTCGCCGGCGTAGAGGTGCGAAGCGCCTTTGAGTACAGCTTTGCTAAGCAGATTAGCAATATTATTTTCGAGGGCGCGGATCTCCATCACTTGGCGCAGGTAACCGATTAATTGCTCTTTGGTGAGACCCTGTTCCTCGATCATGGCTGAGACGATCTCCAGGCGGGATGGTTTGACGGTGGTTTTGGTAGGCATGAACGATACTCCTTAGTTTGGATGGATGGATCAATTATTAATTTTTCAACCGCAGAGCGCATCGAGAAGGCGTTCAACGGTTTTCTTAACCATGAATATGAATTTACACTTGCATCACACGCGTCCCCAGGGCACGCGCCTGCTCCACCAGGCCGGCCGGAGCATGTGTATCAGTGACGATAACGTGCAAATCCCGGGGGTGGGCAAAGGAAGCCGGCCCCACGCGGCCCCACTTGGTCGCGTCGATCAGGGCAACCACCTGCCGGCACAGCGCCACGACCTGGCGTTTGACCTCGGCTTCCCCGGCGCTCACGTCGGTGAGACCCTCGGGGAAACTTAAGCCATGAGCGCCGAAGAAGCCGGTCTTGAGGTTATAGTTGTGCAGGATGGCCAGCCCGTCGGTGCCCATCAGTGAGACGGTCTCGCGTTGCAGGGTCCCGCCGGTCATCACCACGGTCACACCGGAGGCATCCAGCAAGGACTGGGCCACCACTAGGCTGTGGGTCAGAATAGTCAGGTCGCGCCGCTGGCGCAAGGCGTGCGCCAGGGCCAGGGAGGTGCTGGAGGCATCTAGGAAAACTGCGTCACCATTGGCAACAAATTCGGCTGCAGCGGTCCCGATGCGCTCTTTGGCGTCCACCTGTTGCTGGCGGCGCAGGGTTAGCGAAAGTTCGGGGGCGCGGGGGGCAAGCACAGCCCCGCCGTGTGTCCGTACGATTAAATCACTGGCAACCAGGGTCTGTAGGTCAGCGCGGATGGTAACCTCCGAAACGCCGAACATTTGGCTCAACTCTGATACACTGGCGCGCCCGTTGCGAATGAGATACGTCAGGATGTGCTGCTGCCGTTCGGTGGGGTAGAGGTCGGTGGAAGTTGCCATACCAATTATTTTTCTAATGTTTGTGGGTGGTTACGATTGCTTTCATTTTAACATTATTCGAAAGCGCCGACAAGATATATATAGAATTTCGTTACCGAACATTTTAAACACCTGAGTTTATCATCCTCCCCTTTTTTTAGTATTTTATCGAGTAAAACTTGAAATTTCGGGACACTAGGCAGAGTTTTGGGATGGGCTACAATTGAAAACATGGCGTTCATCCGCAGGGTAAAAACGACAAGCGGGGCAACCGCTGTTCAGATTGCCTATAAACAAAAAGGGAAGATCGTCAAGATCACCCACATTGGTAGTGCTCATACCAAAGAGGAATTGAATATTTTGCTTGCTTTAGCACACAAGCGGTTACAGGCAAACCAACTGGCATTATTTCCAGAAGCACGACCGTCCCTGCGGGTGGGTATCAAGCGGTCCTTTTCCGGTTTGTTATGGAATATTCTGCGAGAACAATACCACAAGCTGGGATTTAGCAGGCTGAATGACGAGGCGTTTGAAGCTCTATGCATCGCCAGGATCGTGGAACCCACCTCCAAGCTGGACAGCTTGAGAGTTTTGGCAGACCTGGGAGTGGGGCCTATCGACCAAAACAAGCTTTACCGGAGTTTGGCTAAAGCTGCGGATCAGGATTACAGGAAGACTATCAGCCAGGCCTGTTTTGAGCATGCTAGTGGCCATGACCTTACTCTCATCCTCTATGATGTCACTACCCTATATTTCGAGGTTCAGGAAGAAGATGACTACCGGAAAGCGGGTCTGAGTAAGGAACGCCGGTTGGAGCCACAGATCATCATAGGGCTGCTGGTTGATCGAAATGGTTTTCCTTTGGGCCTACACAGCTTCGAGGGCAATAAAGCTGAAACCAAGACCATCCTGCCCGTCATCGAGGCTTTTCAGGCACAGCATGGGCTAACTAAAGGCACCATTGTGGCCGATGCAGCCATGCTCAGTGCGACCAACCTGGAAGCTCTCACGGCAGCCGGTTACACCTATATTGTTGGCTCCCGGCTGCACAAAGTACCCTACGACATCGCCGAGTACCAGAAAACTGGAGAGATGAGCGACCAACAGATCGTAGTCAGTCCCCAGGAAGGTTACCGGGTGATCTACCAGTACCGCGCGAAACGTGCAGCCTTGGATCTCCGCAACATTGAAAAGCAGGTCGCCAAGGCAAAGAAAGCTCTCAGCGGGCAGATCCCGGCCAATCGAACGAAGTTCTTGAGCATCAAGGCCAAAAGCAAACAGCTCAATCAGAAACTGATCGATAAAGCCAGGACCCTGGCCGGTATCAAAGGCTATGTGACCAATCTAGATATCCCGGACAAAGATGTAATTGCCTACTATCACCAACTATTCCAGATAGAGGCCTCTTTTCGAATGGCAAAATCCGATTTGAAGGCCAGACCCATCTTTCATCGCAAGCGGGATGTGATCGAGGCTCACCTCACGATTGTGTTTGCAGCTTTGGCGATCGGCAGAAATATTGAATACCAAACCGGGATCAGCATCAAGCAGTTCGTGAAACTGCTCCGCCCGATCAGATCTGGTATTGTGACCATCAATAGCAATGAGGTATTGGCCGAACCAGAGATCCCCGACGCAGTAAAACCTGTGCTAAAAAGTCTGGGTTGGGGACACTAGGATGATAAACTCAGGTTTTAACATTATTCGAAAGCGCCGACAAGATATATATAGAATTTCGTTACCGAACATTTTAAACACGAACTTCACGAATTTCTTGAGGCTGGGTAGGAATCACCAGGGGTGCCGGTCGGGAGAACCAGTTGAATGACGCCTCTTTTGCCATTGATCAGCCAGGTCGGGTCTTCCATTTGGAGCGTCTGAGCCTGCCCAGGCTGCAAACCCGCCATGATCTCGCCCTTGAGCGTTCGCAGCGCCACAAAAGGGGCCGGGAAATAGGCACAGACGGCTTCCATGCGGGTGGTGGAAGGCCAGTGGCGGTCATCCAGCAGCCGGCGATAGTTGACGTCGCCTTTGACCAGCACTAGCCCGGCGGAAGCCAGCTCCTGCCGCAGGTGTGTTGGCATATCGCGAA
Organism: uncultured Chloroflexia bacterium; assembly: GCA_963772245.1. Classification (GTDB taxonomy): domain Bacteria; phylum Chloroflexota; class Anaerolineae; order Anaerolineales; family Villigracilaceae; genus UBA877. Next base: position 1,460,220 of record CAVYWB010000005.1, read on the forward strand.
ACATACGCCAGGTTGTCCAAAAAGAGTCGTTGTCGAAGAACAGGCGACCGGACGACAGATCTTCATCCAGACGCGTACCCAGGGCTTGTGATCCAGAAGCGGGTGCCGCTTTCAAGAGATCGATGGTGCTATGGGCGTCCGCCGGCATAGCGTCCGAGACGAAGAAAGGCTGCTTTTTTAAGTTGAGGTGGATTGCCTGTACCCAGCCCTGGCACAACAGGAAGTCTGCCAGGGCTAGATCGAAGAGCAAGTCGCTGCCCACGTTATCGCAGATAAAATCAACTCGTGTCAGGCCGCCTGCCAGCAGGTCCTGGATCTGCCGGGTGTGATCGATCAGGATCATGTGGCGTTCTGCAGCCGCCGCCAGCCCGCTGCGGGCTTTCACCTGCACGGTGAAATTGCTAAGATCGGCGCGGTTGCCCCACAGGCTGGAGTGCAGCAAAGCTTCGAAGCGCGCCCCGGTTTCCAGAGTGACAAACTGTTCCCAATTAGATGAAAGGCGCTGAACATCGCCAGCCAGCTGCAGGGCTTTTGGCTGCCCGAACGGATCACGCCCCTGACCTTCCCCGGGCTGGAAGTAACCGATTGCCTCCAGCAGCCGGCGATAGAAATAACTCTCGGCAAAGTACCAGGGGATTTCGAGCCAGGTTTTGCCAGCATAGTGCGCCTGTCCGCGGTTCCAATCCGGGACATCCGGGGCAAACTCGAGCAAGGGCTGAATTGGCCGGGATGCAATCTCAGCGCGAAAGGCCTCCAAGGCAGTGAAAACGCTAGGTGGGTAGTCGTTATCGGCCAACACCTGGCGGATAATTTGCGGTTTGCGTTCGAGGATGGTATTGCGCGCAAAAGAGCCGGGATCGGAGGTCATTAGGCAGGGGGGCAGCGACTGGTCAAACATGATATAACTTTTGAGGAGTCATTCTCCGGGATGCGGATGCATCGGCAGCGCGGCACAAATATATATTTTGCAAGCAAATCCAAGGCTAGAAGTATAAATCTTCCAACGACTTGTTCACACCGGGCGCGCCGAATAAAGGCAGGTCACACGTTCGCATGGTGTTACTTAGATCTCTGACTGCTGCGCGGTCAAGCTCATTGATCTCTCCGGCCTGCAGCGCCAGCAATATGGATTGGGCACTCATCTCCAATAATTCGAGTTTCAGCAAGGTCTCTTTTATTCCATTCCGGGTCATATTCACCAGGCCATGATTTTGCATGATAAAACTGTCATAGCGGGGCAGGAACGGCTCAAAGTTGTTAGCCAGTTCCTTGGTCAATGGCTCCCCATATGGCACCAGGGGCACTGGACCCACCTCGATGGATGTTTCCGGATAGATGGGCCGCATCAACCAGTTCTTGCCTTTGGTAATTGCAAATGCGCAAACCGCGGGCGGATGGGAATGAATAACAGATACGATATCTTTACGCATGTGGAAGAATTTGAGATACATGGGGGTTTCACCGGTAGGCCGGCAACTCCCTTCTATCACCTGTCCATCCATATCAATAAAAACCAGATCCTTCGGAAGGATGTCGGCCTTGTTCATTTTGGTAGGTGTAGTCAGCAGCAGGTCTTCTTCCAGTTTCCAGGCTAAATTTCCGCCGCAACTGGCCACAAAAAGGCTGGAGGCCAATTTGCGACAAACCGCTAAAAATTCCACCACCTCAGCAGAATACTTTTCAGTTTGTTTCATTGTGAATTACTCCCAATGTAAAGTCATTTGTACTAGCTCAATTCGCTGGAAAGCGTGGGTATTCTATCTAAGAAAAAGAATCCCTGGTTAACTATTTACTATTTCCAAAAAACGAATATAAGTCTGATCCCATGCCTCGGGTGCACCGGGCTGGTAGACGGAAGGCGGGAAAGATGTACTCACCAGGTGCCGGGCATATTCCAACGACTGGATGTGCCCCAGCGCGATCCCTTGCATCAAGGTGTTACCGAGGGCGGTCGCTTCCACCGGTCCAGTGAGACAGGGGCGCTGGGTGGAATCGGCGGTAAATTGATTCAAGAGGTGATTCTGGGTGCCTCCGCCGATAATATGCACCCGCTCGAAGCGGGAAGCGGTAATCTCTTCCAATCGTTCCAGCAACCAACGGTACTTGAGGGCGATGCTTTCCAATACCGAGCGGATGAGTACGCCCTTGTCCTGGGGTACAGGCTGCCTGGTATTCCTACAATACTGCCGGATCTGTTCAGGCATATCCTCTGGATGCAGGAATCCGTCGAAATCGGGATCGATTATAAATTGGAAGGGTCTGGCATCTACAGCCATATGGGTGAGCTCACCGTGAGAAAAGTTTTCCCCGTGGCGCGCCCAGGCGCGGCGGCACTCCTGCAGAATCCACAACCCCATGACATTCTTGGATAATCGCCACGTACCGAACACACCGCCCTCGTTGGTGAAGTTGTATTTGAAGGTCTGTTCATTCACAACGGGGTGGTCGGCCTCGACACCCAGGATCGACCAAGTGCCGGAACTTATCCAGGCAAAGTTCTTCCCCTCGGCCGGGATGGCCACCACGGCAGAACCGGTGTCGTGGCAGGCCGGGGCAACCACCGGAATCCGGCCTGCGCCGACCTCGTTTGCAACCGCAGGGGCTAGGTTGTCAATCACTGTGCCCGGCTCGATGGTCGGCTGGAAAAGGCGTTCCGGGATGCCCATTACTGCGAGCAGTGGATGAGCCCAAGTGCGTGTATGCGGGTCGAAGCATTGCGTGGTGGTGGCGTGGGTGAACTCGTTAACAATTTTTCCGGTCAGCCAATAATTAAAAAGGTCAGGTATCATCAGCAGGGTTCGGGCTATTTCCAGCTGCGGCGATTTTTGTACAACCATTGCCAGCAACTGGTAGAGCGTGTTGATCCCCATTAACTGAACACCAGTATATTCAAAGATGCGTTCAGGCGGCATGCGCTGGAAGGCTTGAGCAAGCATGCCATCGGTCCGGCTGTCACGGTAGTGAAAAGGATTACCGAGCATGGCCCCCTTTTGATCCAGCAAGGCAAAGTCAACACCCCAGGTGTCCAACCCGATCGAGTCTAATTGCCCATCATTTTTTAAAACCGCTGCGGAAATGCCGGATTTGATCTCCGACCATATCCGCAGAACGTCCCAATGGAGCCCGTCCGGGAGGCGCACCGGAATATTCGCAAAACGGTGTACTTCTGTCAGGGATAAGTGATCATCACCGAGTGTTCCTATCATCACCCGACCGCTTTCAGCCCCTAGGTCAACAGCCAGGTAATTGCGATTAATCGTCATGTATTAATCCAGGTGGAAATATTCTTCGAGTTCGTCGAATGTTTCATCCGGGCGCGCATCGGAATCTACAAACGCGGACATAAATTCCTGCCAGCGTGTGTTGATTTCCTTCGCCGACATCTTTGCCTGTGCAACTTGCAGGCTTTGATCGGTTTCAAAATAACCGAATATTAAACCATCTGCACGCAAGAATAGTGTGTAGTTGTGCCAGCCAGTCTCGCGCAATGCATCCAGCATTTCCGGCCAGACTTTCTTATGATGTGCCTTATATTCTGTAAGGCGGTCTGGCCTGACTTTAAATTGAAAACCTACACGTTTCATGGCAACAAATCCAAAATAATTAATCTGTCACTTCGGCAGCCAACCATGGTTCAGCCGACCGCCGAAGTGACAGTCTAGTCTTGCTCAGTACTTAAGGATTGATGCTTTAGTAGTTGAAATTATCGATGTTGGTCTTGTCAAAGATTTGCGGAGGGCCAAGCAGCACGGAACCATCCGACTGAACCGTATACGAGCCGAGCTTGCCAGCGGTAAAGGTATCACCAGGATTGCCTTTAATCTTGCCCGTAACGATGGCATCGAGCATGTAGATGGTCAGATAGCCAATGTTTGGCACATTCCAGAGTGCGAATTCAGGTGATTCGCCACCTTTGACATAATCACGCATCTGGTTCGGCAGACCCAAACCGGTGACGAATATCTTGCCGATCAGGTTTTGATCTTTAACTGCACGAGCTGAGGCTGCGATGCCAACGGTGGTGGGCGCGATGATGACCTTCAGGTTCGGGTAGGTTTTGAACAGGGCCAGGGCCTGGTTGTAACTGGTAGTGTCATCGTCATTTCCATAAACGACCGTGTCGAGTTTGAGCATGGAATAAGCCGGTGTGGCCAGGTCAGCCTTCATAACACCAATCCAGAGATTCTGGTTAGGGGCCTGAGCGGTGGCGCTGAGGATGGCGATCTCACCGCCAGTGGGGCCGGTCAGATCCAAAGCCATCTTCACTTCGACATCGCCAATGCCCTGCGTGGAGGCTTGGTTGACGAAGGTCAAACGACCGCCAGCAGAAATAGGTGAGTCGAAGCAAACAACAGGAATGCCTGCAGCCATCGCAGACTTGCCGGTCGGCACCAGGGCATCAGCATCATCGGCTGAAATCGCCATGCCGTTGACCTTCTGGGCAATGAGAGAGTCAAGCAGGGTGATCTGCGCCGTGGCATCCGCCGTTGTTGGACCTTGATAGAGAACCTTCACGCCTAGTTCAGCCGCGGCCAATTGCGCTCCTGAATTGGCAGCATCAAAGTAAGGGTTACCCAAGTTCTTAGGCACAAATGCATAGACTCTGCCCGTTTGTGTTGCTGCCGTGGGGATCGCGGTTGCCGCCGAAGTAGCCGGTGCCGCAGTGGCGGGTGCCATAGTGGCGGGTGCCGCAGTGGCAGGTGCCGCAGTGGCGGGTGCTGCAGTGGCAGGTGCCGCAGTTGCAGGTGCCGCAGTGGCAGGTGCCGCAGTGGTGGCAGCCGCGCCGCAGGCACTCAAGAACATGCTCAGCATTACGACTGCCGACAGGATTACATAAACTGTATTTCGCTTCATAACTTCCTCCTTCAAAGGATATTTCAAGCCAACAGGCACATACCTGTTGTAACTTGCGAGGGATAATCGCACCGGGTCAGAACGATACCGACTTAAGCACCGGCGCGCGCGACCAGTAAAAGAAAATGAAAAAGGCAGCAAAAATAATTATTATTCCTGCGGCCAGGCCGACATTCCGCCAGTTCAGTTTCATGCCGCCAGCGGAAATGGTACGGGCTATGGAGGCAAGCAGGATCGATAAAATGAGCAACCCACCGATGGCAATGGTTTGCACCTGGTCCTGAATGTTCTTGAGCCCCATGCCAAACTGCATCAAGCCAATCAACACCAGCGACAGAACTGCACCCGGCATCGTTCCAATACCGCCATTGATGTCCACACCGCCGAGAACCGCCGCCGTGATCACGGAAAGCTCCAGGCCAGTGCCAATGTCCGGGCGAGTACTTCCAAAACGAGCCGCCAAAACCAGACCGGCCAGGGCTGACATTAATCCTGATATGGTATAGATGATCATTTTGATACTTACCACTGGCACGCCTGCAAAAATAGCTGCGTTCTCGTTGTTTCCAATCGCAAATAAATACCGTCCGAAAGTTGTGCGGTGCAATACCAGGCCAAAGACAACTGCCAGGACAGCAAATAAAGCCACAGAAAATGGGATCAGTGTGCCAGGAACCATTCCCTGTCCGAGATAGGTAAACGAGGCCGGATAGCCAACGCCCGCCTGGTCCCCTAATAAAACATACGCAATGCCTCTAAAGAATGCATAGGTACCTAGGGTCGCCACCAGGGCAGGCAATTTAATCCGGGCAATCAGGAAACCGTTGAGCAATCCACCCAGTGTCCCCAGGACCAGGCCTGCAGCCGCGGCAACCCAGATATTTACATGCAGGTTCCACAAAACGGCCATCAACGAGGCGCACATGCCCAGGTTGGACGCCACCGAAAGATCGATATTCCCGGTGATGATAATGAACACCATCGGCAGCATCATCAAGCCCAGTTCCATAAAGTCAGCGGAAGTGCGCGACAGGTTTTGGGCATTCAAGAAATAAGGGGTCAACCGGCTGTTGATCACAATTGCGATCAAAACCAGCGCCACCAACATCCATTCCCAACGCTGGAATCGAGCCAGGAATGATTTTTGAGGCGCGCTTGCACTGATTTGATTGACCGGCTGAGGTCCGGCAGTGGGTGGGACGGTCGACTCTTTCATTTGGCTTTATTCCTCTGCACACGGCGCGTTATCAGGATATCGGAAACGACCGCGACCAGGATGAGCAAACCCTGGGCGGCTTGTTCCCAGAAGGGCGAAATGCGCACCAGGGTAACCGAGTTGTTGATGATGCCTAACGCAAGAGCTCCCAGTAGCACCCCGGGGACGGTTCCGACGCCTCCGCTGATGCTGACGCCCCCTACTATGGAAGCGGCGACGGTTTGAAGCTCGAAGCCAAGGGCAGTATTAGTTTGGGCGGATTCAAATCGGGAGGCCCACAGCACACCGGCTAGTCCGGCAGCCACGCCTGTCAAAACATACACCAGAAAGATAATGCGTTGCTTGCGAATCCCCACGTATTGGGCAGCATCCGGATTGCTGCCAACAGCATAAATGTCCCGCCCGGTATGAGTATAGTTAAGGAAATAATAAACAACAATGGCGACAACGATCGCAAAAATAATGATATTGGGAATCCCCAGCGGTGTCCCTTTGGCCAGCATTTTGAAGGCATCCGGCAATTGGTAGGGGGAAATCCATTTCCCCTCGCTATATAAGAAAACCATCCCACGGTAAATACTCAACGTGCCGAGGGTTGCGATAATGGGAGGTACCTTTCCAACTGCAATAATCAAACCGTTGAACATCCCTAGGACAGCGCCGAGTGCCATGCCGAGCAATATGATCACTACCAGGGAAATATTCGGATAGGTCTTGATTGTATAGGTCACCATCATGGCTACCAGGCTGATGCTCGAGCCAACCGACAGGTCAATGCCGTGGGTAAGGATAACCATCGTTTGTGCCAGTGCCACGATCACAAGGATGGAGATATCCAGTAGGATGTCTCTAAAATTTCCGAGTGTAAAAAAGACAGGCGCACGCAGGCTGACAATGACGGCAAGGATCAGTATAAAAATGATAATCCCAAACTCGCGGAAGCGTGTCAGGTTCCTAAACAAGTTTGAACGGGTAGCGGCGAGATTCTTTACGGTCACATTGCACTTCCTGTTGCTATGGTCTGTGTTGCAGCGTTAATGATTTTCTCTTGGGTGGCTTCGGCGCGGCTAAATAGAGCAGTCATATGACCTTCATGCATCACAAGAATGCGATCACTCATCCCCAGCACTTCGGGAAGTTCGGATGAAATCATCAAAATGGCGATCCCTTCCGCAGCCAGTTTGCTCATCAAGGCATGCACTGCAGCCTTGGTGCCCACGTCAATACCGCGGGTCGGCTCATCCAGAATAAGTATGCGCGGCTTGGTGGAAAGCCATTTTGCCAACACCACTTTCTGCTGGTTGCCACCCGAAAGGGTGCGGGCGAGTTGCCAGATTGAATTGGCGCGAACTTCCATCTGCCGGGCGGCACTGAAGGCAGCCGCGCGTTCGGTATTTTCCTGCAGCCAACCCCGGCTGGCATATTCTTTTAAAATTGGCAGGCTGATATTTGAGGTGATATTCATGGCCGGGATCAGGCCATGTAGCTGGCGATCTTCCGGGACGTAGGCCAATCCCAGACTGATAGCCTGCTGAGGTGAGGTAATATTTACCGTCCGGCCATCGATCTGGATCGTGCCGCCGGTAGGAGGTTCTACACCGAAAAGCGCGCGTGCCACATCCGTCCGCCCTGCGCCGACCAGGCCGGCCATGCCAAAAATTTCTCCTTTATGTAATTCGAAACTGATATCCTCAAAGATACCGGCGCAGGTCAGATGTTCCACCTTGAGGGCAACTTCACCCGGTTCGACTTCTTGCTTGGGGAAAAGGTTGGAGATGGTGCGCCCTACCATCAAGCGGATCAACTCGTCGCGAGTGACATCCTTTACCGCCCGCGTATCCACATAGGAACCATCTCTCAAAACAGTAACGCGGTCGGCCACTTCGAAAAGCTCTTCCAGGCGGTGTGAAATGAAAATGATCGCGGCCCCTTCGTCCCGTAGGCGGCGCACCAATCCAAATAATTCTGCGACCTCGTTGAGCGTCAGGGATGAAGTTGGTTCATCCATGATAAGAATGCGTGCATTCAGGGAAAAGGCGCGCGCAATTTCAACGCTTTGCATCTGTGCGATGCTCAGGTTGCGCGCTTTGGTTTTCAGATCTAAATGCACACCCAGGGAGGTGAGCAATCGGCCCGCCTCGCTGTACAACTTGCGCCAATCAATTCGCCCTCCAAATGTAGTCGGTTGTCTTCCGAGAAATATGTTTTCCGCAACATTTAAATCCGGGCAGAGGCTGAGCTCCTGGTAAATGGCTGCTATCCCGGCATGACGTGATTCGAGCGGGTTATTGAAATGAACTTGCTTTCCATCCAGAAGGATTTCCCCCCCATCCGGTTGGTGGATACCGGTAATCACTTTGATCAAAGTAGACTTTCCCGCGCCGTTCTCACCCAGGAGAGCATGCACTTCTCCCGGACGAAGGGTAAACGACACCCCGTGCAGAACCTCCACTCCACCAAACCGTTTTGTAATGTTGGATAGTTCAAGAATATATTCACTCACAGATTGACCTCTCACGAAGTTGGTGTAGAAAACTCACCCTCCCCACAAAGGATGATTGGAATCCCGGCCTTATGAAGCCGGGCATTCCATTCAGGGGATAAACCAGTGTCAGTATACAAGCAACTGATCTGCTCGGGGCGTGCAAAAGACGTAAGGTTCTTCTTTCCCAAATTTGCTTGAGTTGATCAGTGCGATAACCTGGTTGGCGGATTCGATGGCTTTACGTTTGATCTGTGCTTCAGCCAAGTGAACTTCCGTCATACCGTGTTCAATCGTAAAACCGCTGCAGGAGACAAATGCTTTTTGGATATGGAGCTCCTGGATGATCTGTTCGTTAAATAGCCCGGTAATGGAAGAGCCTTCCAGGTTTATTACACCACCCAACAGGATGACGGTATTGGTCGGCTCGCGGGCTAACAAACGGGCCACATCGATTCCATTCGTCACAATGCGGAGTTGTCTGCGCTCTTGAAGGGTCTGGGCAAAATAATAAATGGTCGAACTGGCATCCAACAAGATCGAATCCCCATCACTGACTAATTCCACCGCCCGCCTGCCGATGATTTTCTTGGCTTCAACATTGTCCTGGAACCGTGCCGGGTATTTCGTATCGAGAAAGTGGATGTGCCCATTCAGTACGGCTCCCCCATGCACTCGGATCAATTGCCCTTCAGCTTCCAAAGCATTCAAATCGTTGCGAACCGTCCCCTCCGAAACCGATAGCGTAGCAGCCAACTCCGGCATGTGCAAATCGGATTGTTTGCGAAGCAGTTCTAAAAGGGCTTTCCGGCGATTATAGACAGTCAACGAATTTGCCTATTGTGGATACTTGGGGATTATTGTTGTTTTGATAACAATATAATATAATTTATCTAATGTTTTGTCAAGTACCAAAAAATTTCTTCAATACTGCCGATCAAAATAACAATCTGGTACAATTAATCAAAACTGTTCATATCCGTGGGCAAGGTTGGAATACTCATTGCAGTAGGCGAGATAAGGATTCGGACCTTGTAAAAATAAAGAGTGTCAACCTCTCATATAATTAATAAGGAACCCTTTTATGAGCCAAAAAACCGAACCTCAAGTTCAATCTGCTTATACAATAGCCAAAGGACGCTATGCCGCCCTGGGTATTGATACAGAGGGAGCCCTCTCCAGGCTGGAGTCAATCCCCATCAGTCTGCACTGCTGGCAGGGGGATGACGTGGGCGGTTTCGAAAACAGTGCGGGTGAACTGACTGGTGGCATCGCCGTCACCGGGAATTATCCCGGCAAAGCCCGCAATGCCGACGAACTGCGCCGTGACCTGGATCTGGTTTACCGGCTGCTGCCCGGTAAACACCGCCTGAACCTGCATGCCATTTATCTGGAGGCGAATAGGAAGATCGAACGGAACCGGATCGAGCCGGAGCACTTCTCAGCCTGGGTCGACTGGGCCAAAGCGAATAAGCATGGCCTGGATTTCAACCCGACTTGCTTTTCCCATCCCCTGGCAGCGGACGGTTTTACACTTTCTCACCAGGATCCGGCCATCCGGCGTTTCTGGGTGGAACATTGCATAGCCTGCCGCAAGATCGGGGCCTATTTTGGGCAACAGCTTGGCACTCCGGCTGTGACGAATATTTGGATCCCGGATGGCTTTAAGGACACCCCGGCTGACCGCATGGCGCCGCGTCTCCGGCTGCTCGAATCCCTGGATGCCATCCTGGCCGAGAAGATCGACCCACGCCTCAACCTGGATTCGGTCGAACCCAAACTTTTTGGCATGGGGCTGGAGAGTTACACGACCGGTTCAATGGAGTTCTATGTAGCCTATGCGGTCACCCGGAAAATTCTATTGACCCTGGACGCCGGGCATTTCCATCCCACCGAGACCATTGGAGATAAGATTTCTGCTCTCATGCTCTTCTTGGAAGGACTGATGCTACATGTCAGCCGTGGTGTGCGCTGGGATAGCGACCACGTCGTAACCTTGACGGATGACTTGCAAGCTATCGCACGCGAGGCGGTCCGCAGCCAGGCCCTGGAACGCATTCATTTTGGTTTGGATTACTTTGATGCCAGTATTAACCGTATCGCAGCCTGGACGATAGGAGCGCGCAGCACCTTGCGTGCGCTGCTACTGGCGTTGCTTGAGCCGGTCGAGAAGCTCGCTGCCTATGAGAAGGAAGGAGATTTCTCCAGCCGTCTGGGCTTGCAGGAAGAAATGAAGTCCATGCCGTTCAGCGCGGTCTGGGACGCCTATTGCACCCGCAAGGACGTACCCTTGGGGATGGACTACATGGTTGAGATCAAAGCATATGAGAAGAGCGAACTGGCGGGCAGGGTTTGATCTTCGGTCGCCAAGCTCTTCAACAGCCCCTGATCATGATTGGTACATTAAAAGATCGTCCCAGACTACGGCCTGCGAGTGACTCTAGTGAGTTTATTATTGACTTTCCGATTCTTCTAGTCTCCCACATTGAAGGAGATTTGCAATAGGTGCGGAGTTTGTTTGGTCAGGCATGGTTGTGTTTGTAAAAGGTCTCCAATTTGGGAAGACATGCGCGCGCCTGGCGCGCAATTCAACCAGTGCGGTATCAATTAGAATCATCATCCGGTCCTGCTCGGCCTGGCGAGGGAAAACTTCTCGCCATAAAGCCTCCAGGACACTTCCGGCCAGCCTCTGGCCTTCCAAGGTGGCCGGATCGAGCCAGGCAAGCGCAGCCGCGGTGCCCAGGGCGTAGCGCTTGAGTACAACCCCCTGTGCTCAAACGCCATGTGCATTGTACCAACCAGCCGATCGTTCCAGTCCAGTTTACGTTCGTTGTCACGCGTGACATGCTCAATCATGTCCACCAGGAATGGGTTGGTCATGCGTTCGGGCAGATCGGCGGCAAAATCCCGGTATCTATCCGGCGTAAAGAGCGGATCGAGGCCGGCATACTTGTAGATTAGGTCTGGCTGATTGCCCTGGTTCAAAAGGTTATGTCACGGCAGTAGGTCGCCCAAATTGCTCAGAGCGCAGGTGGGGTGGAAGGGCGACCATCTCGTAGGATGCCAGGCTGCCCCAAGGTGACCATCCCGTCCAGGTTAAAGACGTGGCCAATAAAGCAGCATTTTGAGATGTGCAGGTTGCTCAACGCATCTCCTGGCCGCCAGTCACGTTGATCGCCTGACCGGTCATGTAGCTGGCCTGATCGGAGGCCAGGAAAGTCACGACATTACACACATCCGTATAGGTGCAACCGCGTTTCATCGGCACCTGATCGATATAGGTCTGGCGGACTTGCTCTTCGGTGATGCCCCGGTTGCGGGCGTACTGTTTGAACAGGGCATTTGGGCCTTCCGTCCAGAGCGGCGAGTTTAGCAGGTTACCCGGGCAAATGGCGTTGACACGCACGCCGTATTCGGCCAAATCAAGGGCAATGCTCTGGGTGAGGCCGATTCCGCCAAACTTGGAAGCAGCGTATGCCGAATTCTTGTAACTACCCTTCTTTCCGGATTTCGAGTTGATCTCCAGGATCACACCGCTCTTCTGGGCCTTCATGACCCGGGCAGCGTACTTGGCGCACAGGAAATAGCCAAACAGGTTGACATTCATGACTGAGCGCCATTTCTCGGCCGGGAATTTGGTGATCTCCTCGGCAATCAGGATGCCGGCGTTCGAGACCAGGATATCCAGACGTCCGAATTCTTGCACACAGCGGTTCACCATTGCCTCAACCTGGGCTTCATCGGTCACGTCTACCTTGACAGCGATGGCACGCCGGACGGTGGCAGTGATGATGCTCTGAGCAGTCTCAACCGCCTTCGGCTCGTTCACGTCGGCCACAACTACATGGCAGCCCTCTTCCGCCAGCCGGGCGCAGATGGCCTGTCCCAGCCCCTGCGCCCCACCGGTCACCAGGGCGATACGATCTTGCAAGAGTTTATCCATCTGAAGAGTCCTGTTTATATTATTTCCCCTCACCCCGAACCCTCTCCCGTTGGGAGAAGGGCAGGAGTGTGAGATAAAGACTATTTTCCGGCGATAAAATCTTCGGTCTTCAGGCGGGCGATATCGTCCGTGTACTGCTCGGCCGGGGACTTCATGAAGTAGGAAGATGGGGCCAGCAGGGCACCAGACAGGCCGCGATCCATGGCCAGCTTGGCGCAGCGTAACGCGTCGATAACCACACCGGCCGAGTTGGGGCTGTCCCACACTTCCAGCTTGCACTCCAGGTTCAGGGGTACATTACCGAAGGTGGTGCCTTCCATTTTTATATAGCAAAACTTGCGGTCGGTCAGCCACGGCACATAATCCGACGGGCCCACGTGGATGTCATCTGGATTCATATCGAAGCCCAACATGGATGTGACCGCCTGGGTTTTGGAGATCTTCTTGGATTCCAGGCGCTCGCGCTCCAGCATGTTGTAGAAATCCATGTTGCCGCCGAAGTTCAATTGGTAGGTATGATCCAGATGGACGCCGCGCTCGCGGAACAGGGTGGTCAGCACACGATGGGTGATGGTGGCGCCGACCTGGCTCTTGATATCGTCACCGATGATCGGCAGGCCGCGCTCCTCAAAGCGTTTCTGCCAGTAGGGTCGGGAGGCGATGAAAACCGGGATGCAATTGATGAAACCACAGCCGGCTTCCAACACCTGTTCCACGTACCACTTGGTGGCTTCCTCCGAACCGACCGGCAGGTAGCTGACCACCACATCGGTCCGGGTGTCCTTCAGGATCTTGACGATGTCTGCGGTTGGGCCCTCGGCCTTCTTGACCACCTTGCTGAGGTATTTACCAATCCCGTCATGGGTCATGCCGCGCTCGACTTTGACTCCCAGATGGGGTACATCCGAGAACTTGATCGTGTTGTTCGGGAAGGCCGCGATGGCTTCGCTCAGATCCAGGCCGACCTTGGTATCGACCACATCGAAGGCAGCCGAAAACTCGATGTCATGGATATGGTACCCGCCCAGGTTGACATGCATCAGGCCGGGAACGGTGTCGGTTTCACTGGCGTTCTTATAGAATTCGACGCCCTGCACCAACGAGGAGGCGCAGTTGCCCACGCCCACGATTGCCACACGTACTTTTTTGCTCTTTTGTTCATCCATTTTTACCTTTTCTCCTTGAATAAATTGAATTTGAACCTATCCGAAAATTCAGGAGGAGTTCGCATTTTGATTATGTGCGGCGAAGCCGCAAACATTCAAAATGCGGTTCTTCTATAATTTTTGGATAGTTCCTTATTTCTACGGCAGCATCTGCCGCAAAAACTCTTCTTCGGCTGCATTGGTCCACTCGCCACGCTCGTTGAGCAAGGCATATACACTGGGCAGCTTATCCTTAAGCTCCGCCAGCGTAGTCAAGGGCAGCTCCTTGATGTTGGGATAGATAACCACCTTGCCGGCCAGGGTGGCCTCCTTCACGGCCTTGAGACCGGCATAAGCGGCGCCCAACGACCCGACCGCAGCCACCGAACGGTTGGGGGATAGCTCGCCGGAGGCCGTCTTGTCCAAAACCAGCTCGAAGTCGCTCATCAGGGAGGCAGAATGCCCGATGACGCGTTTGCCCTGCAGGTATGCGCCGCTCAGGTCTAGCGCCGCCAGCGTGCCGCGCGCCACCCCGGCGAAGACGTTCATCACCCCATTGGGCGCCAGGTAGTTGCTGGCATCCGCGATGACGGCTGGAACAGGGGCCAGTACCACAATATCATCGAAGCCGCTTTGACGCAGTGCGGCCGTTGCAGATTCGTATTCGGCCGTTTTCGCCGGGTTAAGGCAGATAAACTGGATGCCTTTGGCTTTGGCTTGGTCGGCAAAAGCCTCGCACAGTTCACCCAGGCGCATATCGCTGACATCGGTGCATAGGATGACTGCCGGGGAATTCTTAAAATCGATAGCGCGCTGGACGTGCATGCGTCCCATCGGGCCGCCTGCTCCGACGATCCAGGTTCGTCCAGCCGGTTTGAGATTCGAGCGTACCGGAAGGTCATGGTAGGCCGCAGCGACATCGGACTTTGTGGTACCCACGTAGACCCAGCGGTGGTAATGGATGCGCCCAACGTCCACGTTGACGCGGCGCTCTAGGGGCATACTGGCCAGGATAGCCATTACACCGAACTGTCCCAGATGGCGACTGGCCTGTTCGATCAAGCCTGCATTCGCTCCCAGCAGCACGATATCATCGACGAACTCAACCGGGGTTGCTTCAATCCGGCTCACTTCGGTCACTTCCACGCCCAGCTGTGCGGCGCGTTCCTTCAACCAGGCTGAGAAGCCGGAAGGCACACCGGTGAGCAGCAGCCGGGCGGGATGGGAGGCAGCGTCGAACCCGGCGCTGATCGTGTAGGACTCTTCGCCACCCGCGCCGATGATCCAGGTCACGCCGCCGTTCTTAAGGCCGGTCCGGTATTTCAGCGCATAGGCCGCCACCACGCAGGCCCAGGGTTCCGTCAGGGCAATCTCGGCGTAACTTTTATCAGGGCGAACCTTGATCAGATTGTTGCCCAGGTCGCTGGCATAGATTTCGGGGCCGATCACGGAATATTGCGAGAGGCCACCCTGGTACCAATAGCCGTAGGCGTATGTCTTGCCCTTGATCACAATATCGGTCTCCAGCGTCAGGCGTTCTCCGACCTGATACCGGCCGGCCAGATTCCCGCCTACCCCCAGGATGGTCATCGAGACTTCATGACCCAGAACCACCGGTTCCTTCTGCATATCGCGGAAGACACGCGGATGGTTCTGACCCTGGGCAATGACCTTGGTATCTGAAAAGCACAACCCGCAGGCATCGTGGCGGATTAGCAACTCATCGGGACCATAGGAGGGAGTGGGGACTTCAATAGGCTGGCCATCCTTGCCCAGGTTTTCCAGGCCGGCTCCGTAGAGCGGCCAGAGTTTGTATGTGGTGGGCACTGGAGTGGTGCCGCGGCGATAATCGAAAAGTTTATCGGTCATATTTACCTCTATTTAGGATCCATCAGAGAATAAGAAAAGAGCTTCTTTGTTAGGTTCTGCGGCGAAGCCGCACAATCTAACAAAGCGAACTCTTCCTGAATTTTCTAAGATTCTTGTGCCTCTACCACGGGCTCACCCGCCAGTCTGGTCAATTTGGCAAAGATCGGGTCGAGCGCCTGATACGTCTGCCTGAAAAGATCCAGCAGGGCGGCATAATGCCGGGCTGCTGCCAGCTGTGAGCGTTCGGCTTGGCGCGGAGACACCAGACGGTCGACAACATTAAAATCCGGAAACAGGCCCACCCCTACGCCGCCTGCCACCAGCGCACCCAGGGCAGTGGCCTCGGTAGTTAATGCGGGCAGCCAGATGGGCAGATCCAGCACATCCGCCAGGATCTGGCGCCAGACTGCGCTGCGGCTGCCTCCTCCGATCAAAAGCAGCCGGCCAACCTGTACATCCTGCGCCCGCAGGGCCTCCAGGATCAACCCGAGGTTCAACGCCACCCCCTCCAGCACCGCCCGGGCAAACTCTGCTTGGCCGTGTGGCATAGCCAAACCAACCAGGGCGCCGCGCGCCTGCGGATTCCAGTAGGGACTGCGTTCCCCCAACAGGTAAGGCAGGAATAAAAGACCGTTCGCTCCGGCCGGTACGCTGGCAGCCGCGGCATCCATGCTTTGCATCGCCTGCGCATCCCCCAGCGGGTAGAACAGGCGTTCCAACCAGCCAAAGGATCCGCCGGCTGCCTGCATGGTCCCGAGTGGGAAAAAATAGCCTGGGATAAGATGAGCCATCGTATAGGTGCGCTGCTGCGGGTCATAGATCGGCTGCCGGCTGGTCAGTGCGATCCAGGAAGACGAACCCAGATAAGCGTAGGCCTCCCCCTCCCGCACCGAGCCGGACCCGACGGTGGCACACGCACCATCTCCGCCGCCGATCACAACCGGCGTACCGGCCAGCAGGCCGCTGGCAGAGGCGGCTGCCGGGGTAACGTGTCCGATAACGTCAGTAGAAGCATGCACCTCCGGGAAAAGTCCGTTGTTCAGGCCAAGTGCCCTGATCAGGTCAGTGGCCCAGTGCCCGCCCAGTAGGTCGTACAGCAGGGTGCCCGAGGCGTCCGAAGGATCGGTGGCAAAAACACCCGTCAGAAGGAAGGCCGCGTAATCCTTGGCCTGCAAACATTTATAGGCTTTTTCGTAATTTTGCGGCTCATGCTCCTTGATCCACAGCAGCTTGGGAGCCGTGTAGGCCGGGCTGAGACGCTGCCCGGTCAGGTAGTAAAGCGCCTGGGGATCGCAGACCGAGCCGATCCATTCCGCCTGGGCCGTGGAGCGCTGGTCGGCCCAGATAATGGCCCGGCCCAGGGGCGCACCCTGCCGGTCCACCAGCAACGCACCTTGCATGGTACCGCTAAAACTTACGGCTGCAATCCCGGCAGGTTCGATGCCAGTCTTGGAGAGAAGAGCGCGAGTGGCTAGCCAGATGGCTCTTTCCCAATCGGCTGGGTCTTGTTCGGCCCAGGCGGGTTGCGGGTAGAAAGTGGGGTAAGCTTCAAAAGTAGATGCCAGTGCCAAACCCTCTTCTGCGTCAAAGAGAGTGGACTTGTTTCCGGTCGTTCCGAGGTCATGGGCCAGCAGGTAGTGGTGAGTCATGAATGTATCAAATCCAACGTATAAAAAGTCTGAACCTTTTCAATATCAAGCCGGGTGTGCCAGCTTGTCCATTACTTCGACAGGTGAAAGGTCGGAAGTCAGCGACTTCAGCCGGGTCATCCCGGCACGCCCCGGAGCCACACGTCGCCCTGCCTGGGTGAAAAAGGCATTGCGCTCCCGGCGTGAAGGCAAATATGCCCTGGCCCACTCGCTCTGGTAGCCCAGGCTCGCGGCCCGTTGCAGGACGGTATGACCATAAATGAAATCCGCGCCGTCCAGAAATGCCTGTCGCACAGGTGCCAGCTCGGGAGCCTCGAAATCATCGACCAGCTTCTGGCCGGGCGCATTCATCTCGGTGCCAATATTGAGCGGGAGGTCGAGTTTGCCGGCCAGGACCACCACATCGTACAGATTCTGGACCATCGCCCGGCGTTTTTCAGGATCCGTGAGGTTCCAATTGCGGTCCGGGATGATATTAAGGGCCACCGCGCCTTTGCTGATCAACAAGCCCAGCAATTCCTCTTCGGCCTGTTCGCCGGCGGAAGCGCCAT
The DNA here is from genome assembly GCA_963772245.1 of uncultured Chloroflexia bacterium. Classification (GTDB taxonomy): domain Bacteria; phylum Chloroflexota; class Anaerolineae; order Anaerolineales; family Villigracilaceae; genus UBA877. The sequence continues at coordinate 1,477,929 of CAVYWB010000005.1, forward strand.
CCAGCCAGGTGGCACACGGCAGCGCGCCGCAAGCGAGGATCAACCGGTTCACTTTATCCAAAGATGGGAAGGCATCCGCACCCGGCTGGGCGTACCCGACCCCGCCGCGTTTCATTAGCCTTGCCCGTAGCGTGTTCGGAAATTTGACAGCGTCGCCGATCTGGGCAGCCACCTGCTCAGGCAACAACTGGAGCTTTTCCGCCCAGAACGGCGCCGGGTCCGGGAAACAGGCGGCAGCCGCCTGCATATAAGCCACCAACATATGACGCTCGGTGGCGTTGCCAACCGGAGTGAGCGGGAGCACATCACGGTCATAGTTCACCGTCACCGGCGCAAGGAAGGCATTAATTCGCTCCAGCATCGTGCGGTTACGCTCTTCGGCACGCCGGCGCATATCGGCCAGGATGGGAGCGGCTGTGACCGGAGGCCGGCCTGAGGAATAGCCAATGCCCATGGTATAGTAGACACCCGGATCGCCGGGGGAATTGATCTCACGGCTGGAAAATTCGGGGATGAAGACGCGTGTCTCCATGCCCGCCGAGCCGCGCACCCCGAGAAGTTCGCAGGCATTCAGGAATTCTTCCACCCCATCCAGCACATCGAAATCCACGATACCCAACGCCTTGAAACCACACTGCCGGGCCAGCCAGGCCAGGCCGGTCGGAGAGTAGCCATAGGCATTGAAAGAGAAAAATGTGTGGCAGTGCAGGTTTACGGCCTCTTGGGGCGCGCCGGCTGGTTCTCCAGAGGCGGTCAAGGCTTCCAGGGCTTGCATCCTTTTGGCAGGCGAGAAATCGTTGAGTTGGGCTTCCAGCGTTCGGGTGGCTTCCACGACAGGCTTCTTGTTGGAACTAGAAGATGGACTGCTGAATGTCGAAGGACTTGCAGATGGCGAGGATTTCATCCAAACTCAGACCTTCCCCTTGCTCTCCAACCGTCAGATTAAGGTACTCGTAGCTGGCGGCCGTCTCGGCGTACTCGACTCGGTCGGAGGCGCGCTTGACGGAAGTATCGGAGCGGGCCACGATGCCATGCTTGGCCCAGATGACAACGCGGTGTTGGTGCAGCTTCTCAAGGGTGGCAGACATGAGCGCCTGCGAGCCAGGCACATTGAAAGGCACGAAACCGACCCCTTCGGGCAGGTTAATGATCGTTTCCGGCTCCCAACGCAGCAGGTGCTGGTTCAGATATTTTTCGTCCCGGTAGCGCGGAATGTGACTCAGAAAAGTCAGGTGACGTGGCTGGGCGTGGACGACGGCATCGAAGTTGGTTCCAGTGTGGACTATCTGGTCGCGGTGGACGGCCAGGTGCGAATTCAGCTCGCTGGTCAGGTTGGCGAAAAGGCGTTTCGGCGAAGTGTAGAGCTGCCCGGTCTTACCACCCGGGTCAACCACCAGGCAGCCCAGGTTAGCGGTCGGCTCCTGGATGATATCGCGTAAGCGCCTGCCTGAGCCGGTGATGACCAGGGTCATCCCGGCCAGTTCGGGAACGGCCAAAGGTAGTTCCAGGGTCTCGGCATTTGGAAACTTGCGGCGCAACTCAACCGGCCAGCTCATGCAGACCGAGATGTTACCGGCCGCGCCTTCACTGGCCTCGATCTCAGATATACGCCAGCCGGCCTCGCCCATCCAGGCCAGATATTCGTCCAATTCAGGATAAGGAGCTTCAATAGACATGGCAAATCTCCTATGAACCATCGGGCAAGCCTAGCATGTACCCCAGCTTGCAAATAGTGAAGCGGTTGCGTAGAAAGTGGGATTCGGTCAAAGCCTGCTGTACTTCCGCATCGCTTAGACCCAGCTCAGCTGGACGGGTCGCGCCGCCGGCCTGGCTGAGCAAATCAACCAGCTTTTCCCGTGTGGGTACCTGCGCCGCCAGAGCTTGGATTTCGTCCCAGTGCTCGAGCACGCGCTGCTTGAGACGTTCAAAACCTGCGGCGGTCATATCCAGGAATTGCGCCTGCTCAACGAATAAATTTTCCGCGATCGGGCCAAATGCCTGCCGGATGCGCTGCATATCAACGCTGCGGTCTGGTTGAACAGCCGAGGCAAGTCGTACCAATGCCAGTGGGCGGTCGATCTGCCTGAGATGAGCGTAAAGGTCTGCCGCCAGCAGGGAACATAAGCCCACTTTGGCTCCATGCAACACGGCCAGCCGGCACTCGCGCAGCAGTTTCATTTCCAGGAAGTGGGACATGTAATGTTCGCAACCGGCAGCCGGGCGTGAGTTACCGTAGTCCAGCATGCACAAGCCGGAATCGATTAGGCTGAACATCAGCTTACGGATTCCTTCCGGAGTAGCTTGGCCGATTTCGGCGGTCGCTGCGATGCAGGCCTCCAGGGTCTTGCGCACACGGGCGGCAATCTCCGGGCTGTAAGGCTCGTCCCAGAGCACGTGCCCAAGTTGCCAGTCTGCCAGGGCGATGGCTTTACCTAGAATATCGCCATAGCCGGCGGCAATCATGGCCTGTGGGGCAGCTGCCAGGGTCCTCAGGTCGGCAAAGACCGCTATGGGCGGCTGGGCCATCACGGTGGTTTTGATCCGCCTTACGGCCAGCGATGCGCTTGGGGAAGTAAACCCGTCCACCGAAGGGGCAGTTGGCAGCGAGATGAACTGGCAGCGTGTGCGATGGCTGACGATGCGGGTGATGTCGGTCAGCGTGCCTGAACCAACTGCCAGGTAGGTGCGCTTGACCTGGTCAGCGTGCAGCAGCACTTGGAAGATGAAATCCTCGTCAGGTACAACCTCCGGCTCGCTGAAGACCACCGACTTGACATCCAAGCCGCGCCCTTGCAGGGTAGCCTGCACTTGCCTGCCCAGCACAGAGAAGGTATTCCCGTCTGCCACCAACATGAAATCGGTAAGGCCCCGTTCCTGGCAAAATTGCAATAGGGATTCCAGTGCATTTTCGCCAATGGTTACAGGTATGTCCATCATGCTGAATCCATTTTTCCGGTGCACAGCGTGAAAGGAACCCCGCCTTGTTTGAGCTTTTTGACCCAGGCCGGGGAAAGGTCGGAATCGGTGTACAGGTGAGCAATCTTGTCCAGGCCGGCGAAGGAGATCAGATCCGCCCGGCCGAATTTGCTGGAATCGATCAAAGCGACCAGGCTGCCCGAGCTGGCGATGAACTTGCGTTTGATCTGTGCTTCGTAGATGTCCACTTCCGTAGGGCCGCCCTCCAGGGTGAAGCCGCTGCAGGAAAGGAAGGCGGCCTTGAGATGATATTCGGTAAGGAATTGCTCTGCCAGAGGCACATTTATGGCTGTACCATCCACACGCAGCACGCCGCCCAACAAGATGACAGTATTGGAGGAATTCTTCGCCAGCTCCCGGGCAGATTCGATGCCATTCGTGATGATGGTCAGGTCGCGGCGTTCTTTCAGGCAGCAGGCCAAATAGTACGAACTGGTGCTGGAATCGAGCAGCATGGAGTCGTTGTCCTGAACCAGGGCAGCCGCCTGCCGGGCGATGGCTTGTTTGGCAAGGCGGTGGGTCATGAGACGGGTGGAAAAAATGGGACTACGGCTTTGCCGTTCATCGAGCAGCACACCGCCGCCCCTTACCCGGGTGACCTGGCCTGACCCGGCCAGGGCGTTGAGGTCATTGCGAATGGTCCCCTCAGAAACATCCAATAGCTCAGCCACTTCCGGGACGCGGATCCCGGGCTGCTCTCGCAAGATGGTCATTAATTGTTGGCGACGCTCGAATGTGATCAAATTGGCTCAAAGAAAGGTTGAAGTGGGGAGGTTGGAAACACTGTCATCCTACCTGCTTTGTTGATATTTGTCAATATTTACGAGTTCCGATAAAATTCGACAGTCGCGGTCCTATAAGGTACGAAGGCGGAATATAAAAGCCCCCGTATTAGGAGGCTTCAGATGACCGACCCGAGGCTCGAACTCGGAACCCACTGATTAAGAGGTAGCACCCAAATATTGGTACACAGCACCCATATATCTAATTGACCGCCATATATTGTATATTTTCTAAAAAGAAATACCATATATGGCGGTATTTTCCTTGACCCGAAGGCTCTTCCTTTCCTTTTGACTGCAAAGGTGACTGCAACGATGGTTTTAATGCGAATTTGACTGCAACGTCGGTTCAGCAGTAAAAAGCATGGTCTCAATCCTCTGGGCTGCCTCATCCTGGGAGTGTGACATCGAATGACCGTAAGTATCCGTGGTCACACTTGCTTTTGAATGGCCAGACCGCTGCTGCACCGTGTTGACCGGAATCCCCATATCCAGAAGAAATGAAATAGAAGTGTGCCGCAGGTCGTGGAAGCGAATGTCAGGCAGTCCATTCTTTTTGAGGAGCTTCTTGAACTGGTGACTCACCCTGAAACTGTCCAATGGTGTTCCGAGCGTGCTCGGAAAGATCAAGTCATTCTCCTTCCAGCGCTCACCAGCGCCAGCCTTGATCTGTTCCTGCTGTCGTTTGTGGGAAGCCAGCTTATCCAACATCCCTGGCCCCAGTTTTATGGTTCTGCGTCCTGCCCTGGTCTTGGGAGGAACAAATGCCAATCCTCGATGTTCCACCCGTTGCAGTTGGCGTTGGATCATCAGGGTACCCTTGTCCCAATCCAGATCTGCCCACTTCAATCCGAGCAGTTCTCCCTGTCTCATACCACTCGTTAGCGCCAGGTTGAAAAGTGCTTCATATGGGGACTCCACTGCAGCGTGCAAAAATTGGTGGCATTGTTCCTCTGTCAGGATCCTGAACTCTGCCTGTGCCACCTTTGGACGCTCAACCGCATCGGCCGGGTTGCGTCCCAGAATCCCCTCACGTACTGCCTGTTCTAACGCACAGTGGAGAACGGCATGGATTAATTGTAATGTCCGGGCACCACGGCCTTCTGCTTTCTTTAGGGTATACAGTTGCCTGATGTGGATTGGTTGGATTTCCTGCAAACGCATTTTTCCCAATGCTGGCAGGATATGTTCACTGGCCATCTTTCGATATTGAAAGACCGTCCTTGGAGCGCGTGACAAGTCTTTTCCGTCCAGCCAGGTTGCCACGAAATTTTCCAAAGTTACCTGCATTCCATCATAGGATAGTCCGCGATCAATCTTTTTGATCGTCTCCTTTAACCAGTCCCGGCATTCCGCTTGTTTCCTGGCGTATTTGGTAAGGCGTCGCCCGTCCAAACATACCTGCGCGCACCATCTCTTTCGATCCTCTCGAAAATAAAGTGTGCCTTCGTTATTTGCTCTTTTAGCCATCTCTACTTATCCTTTCTTCCTGTGAATAGGATTTTTTGGAAGTAGATCTGGCGTTGCACTATTCGACTGTTAAGGTTCAGCTTGCTTCCATGTAGATTGTAATCGATTGGGCAATGGTTGAGAACAGGTATTTGGTCGGCATCAGGCTTTGGGCAGCAGGAGGGAGGTGTTCTGGTCTCCACTTTCATGGATGTATCGCTCCAGGTCAGCGCGCCTGACACGCACCGATTTACCGATTCGCACAGCTGGGATCTCTCCTTGCTGTAATAATTTATAGGCCATTGCCCGGCTCACTTGCAGGATGTCCGCCACTTCGGCGGGTTTCATTAATCTTTCTTCCATGATTTGCTCCGTAGGTTTGAATTCATTATACAGAACTAATGTTCTTGCGTCAAGCATGCTATTATCTATTGAGTCTATCAGTTATTTATTTGGGTCGAAAATGATTGTTTTTCATCGTTGACCTCCTGGTATGCCAATGCAGGAACTAGGATTTGATGATAAATTTTGTTCACCGAGATTTTGGCTGCCCCCCTCAGGCAGGCCATCGGCCTTTTTTAAGGGGAATAGATACATGCATTCGCCATCCTTGCCTACGTTGACGCTTTGCTCGATCGGAGCCAGCACCGTCTCAACTGCCCGCTGCAACAGGATCCGGTAGCGTGCCACATCGATGCTGCGGATATCCGGTTGATCAGGCACATCCCAGGCGTGCACCCCCGGCTTTCCCAGCGTATATAGAAAACGCACGCGCTGTCCGGGCCGGACCACCTTGCCGGCCGCCTGCATCTGCCAGACAGCCTGGGCGGCCGGCGAAGGGCTGGAATATTCACCCAATTCCCGGCTGAGTTTTTGCGATACCAGCAGCTTCTCCACTGGTACACACATCGTCCTGAGCGCGCTCATTTGCTTTTGAACGAAAGCCTGTGCTTTCGGTAATACATCCTTCAGACCGTCCGCGTCCTCGGCCCTGGCCAGGATCTCCAGGAGGGCCATTTGCGTTTCAGCTATGAACGGTGCTGTATCTCTGCGCCGGGCTTCAATGCCACGTACCTTGATCGAGCCGTCCTGGAACACCCCGAAATAGCGGTTGGCTACCGGCACACGCTCATCCACGCGTGAGGGCAGGAACACCACCCAGCGGTAGAACTCCATCCATGGAGATCGGCAGGCCGGTACGATCGGTCACCTCTGCCAGCAATGCCTGGAAATCTGCCGGGGTCTTGCAGCCTTGCTTGTGCACCCATAACCCATCCACGTACATGTGCAGGATCTCGAAGTCCATATCCTCGGCGGCTTCCTTGGCGCGCAGCAGTGCCTCGCGCCCGTAGGCCGTCACCGCCTCATGCGCTTCGATCCGTCCGAAGCGGGCATTTTTATAACCCAAATACCCAAAGCAGGTCACCAGCAGCCACTTCTCGGCCGAGGCCAGCGCCTGGTAGACCGGTCTCCGGCAGTCATACTTGTTCAACGTCAGCAGCGCCGATTTGAGCGCCAGGCGCTTGTTCAGGATCGGCGCCAGCGTCATGGGGATAATGCCCGGTTCGCCGGGACCCGGTTCGAGGTCATTCCCCGCCCGCGGCACTTCCGGTGATATGTTGAATCGCACCATGATGCCCGGGTACATCGAGACAAAGTCGATCCCGCCCACATCCCGATGGAGGCCCACGGTTGGTTGGTAGACCATCCCGCCCATGTCCGAGCGCATCAGTTCCATGGCGGTCTTGGGACGCTCTGATTGACCCTTGTGCCACGGGATGAGTATGCCCTTCTGCATGGCCGTCACAAACTGCATGGAGGATATGCCCGTGCCGGGAGATAGCCTGGCAGCTTCCTGGACCGGCTGCCGGGTGACCCTTGCCATCTCCAGCACGCCGGTCAGGCCATAATCGCCCCACAGCATGGCATTATGCCGGTCGAGGTGCCAGCGCCCGCGCAGCTGCACCTGCCGGCCGCGGTAGACGATCTGCCCGTATGAGAAATAAGTGTGCTCTTTCCGCTCCACCAGCGCCTGGCTTTCGTCCCGGTTCAACGGCAATTGAATCCCGGTTTCATGTGATAATTTCATCAGGAAAGGCAGCAGCCAGGTGTCACCCCAGGAGGTCAGGATCACATCCGGGTCATAGCGCCGGAGATCGGCGCGCAGGCCGATCAGGAACGGCACCGGCTTATCAAAGGGCAGGGAATAACTCACCTTCCCAACTTGCCCACGTAGTGGGTAAGATACCTGGATTGCCTTGGGATCCTTGCGCGCCGGGTCGCAGTCCGGTTCGAGACTCATGACACGGAGCGGCGCTGGTTCAGGTTCGAGCTCCCAGGGCGTATCCAGTGGGACAATGCTGACGATCTTCTCACCGCGCACCTCCAGCCGGCAGCGCGCCAGCGGAAAGGTATCAAATTGCGCCGCATGTCGCAAGGCGACGGAAATATCCGCGTCGTAATATGTCAGGTCGGGAAATGCATACACCATTTTTCGGAATAACTCATCCAGCTTTTCAGGCTGCAGGACTTCCACCGCCAGGACGGTAACCACCCCATTGACTAGCCCAGGCAGAAATAAGCCGTTATCCCGCAGCGTTCCCATGGGATCAGCCACAGCAAAGACATCCTTGCGCTCCGTCCGTGACAGATGTACCGGAATGCATTGCGATTTCAGCCATCTCCATAGTCCCCGCAGGCGCTTGGCCGGTCCTGCCGCGTAGACCGTCGCGGCGAAGTCCTGGAAGAAGTGATGCCGTTTACCATCTTCTCCGATCAGCCAGACGGACAGGTTGGCCTCATTCGGATAAACGTCGAATAACCATCCGGAAAAAGTCTCAATCATTTTTATCTACCGATTCCTCCACGGGAGAAGCATCTTCATGAGACATTCCGGACAGGGTCAAAGGGTTGTTCTTAGCGCATAAAGCTTCCATCAGATCCCTCAGCTTCATAACTTCTTTGTGCTCTTCCAGCAGCATCGCCAGCAGGAACACCTCGAAGGGCAGGGCGTGAGTGGCGTACTGTGCCGCGGCCGTGTGCTGCCGCGCGCTTGCAAATAGATCATCCAGTGCCAGCTGGTCTGACCGTCGTAAAGCCCGCCGGAAGCGGGAGAAGGCCGCTTCCTCCTGGATGATCACCTGTGTGGCGGAAGGTAAGGTGCGCCCCATCAGGATACCCTCATTTCTGCAGGGATCTTGCCAACCATCTCAACATGATTCATATAGCCGGCTGCTACAATTACCATATCCAGTAGCTCTCTTTCCGCCCGGCAGAGTACATTTGGGATGTGTACGCTCACCAGTCCTCCGGAACTTTCTGCAAGGCGGTCTAGTTGTTCCAGGCACTTGTTGAGCAGGTGGCGCCGTTCTTTGAAATCCACATTGGTGTAGGTAAAGGTCCTCAGCAGATCCAGAACCACAAAGGGTGCCGGCCCGTTATCCATACTCTCCAGTACGGAAAGCATCTGGTGGCAGTCGGTTGCAGACGATACCTGGATCCGTTCGGCAATTTCAATATTCCTGCCCGTATTCTCGAAAGCCATGAGGATGTCGAACATCATTCCACCATCCAGCACCCGCACGGGACCTGTTTCTGCCAGCCGGCCGATCACTCGCAATAATGTCGGGACGATCATCCGGGGTCCATTGAGTAAGAGCCATTTTCCATTGGTAAGTTCGATTGAAGTGTTCATGGCGAACATTATAGAATATACGTTCTATAAAATACAATCCCCCCATGGGGGATAAGTAGGGTACCCCATCGGGGGGAGGCAGATATTGGGGCAGGCCGCGTTTTTACCCTGTATCTGCCGATCACAATCCTATTCGCAGAAACTTTGTAATGCTAACGGTTGAGCTGGCCGCTTTTCGGTATCGGTGGGTTCCACTAGCGCCGTGTTATGACTTTCATCCAGCTTGAAAAAGCGCTCCCAAGATGTGCGCATATCCAGAAAAGTGCAAGTAGGTGATCCTTTATTTTCAAAATTGCACAGATCATATAAACTATGAGTTCTTATGTCAACCTCCTGAATTTATGGGACTTTGGCTTACTAGGTGGGCCGACCATCGTCGTCGATGCCGATAAGTCGAACGGTGGCAAGGAAGTCAAGGATATAACCGGCCGTGGTTGGCATTGCCCGTGACAGGGATCCCAATGATAAGGATCCAGATAAACCAGCGAAAAAGTCAAGAAAAGAGTAGAATGGATAACAATACATTAAGAGTGATAAACAACCCAACTACTGCGGGTCTTCTCCCAGCATAAAAAAACTTCACGCCATTTTAAATGCTCAGCAATGGTTTCTAAGTGGTCTTTTCGCGAAGTCCTTACGCTTACTAAAAATGCCGCATATCGGCGTTTCTCAATATAACGAAGCATATGGTGTCAGAAATAGTACCTGGATTGTGCAGCATACTACTAAATAGAATCAGTCTCTTAGCGAGAGAACCACTAAGTTGCATTTAGAATATAAGACTAAACACAATAATCTAAATCGATTTTATAGGAGAACAAATGGACATAAAGAGTAAAGTAGCTATTATTTCTGGATCATCCAGTAATATTGGCAAAGCAACGGCATTGCTTTTCGCACAAGCAGGAGCAAAGATAGTAATAAACTCAAATATGAATATTACTGGGGGTCAAGAAGTAGTAAATACGATAACAAAATTGGGAGGGGAGGCTATTTTTGTGCAGGCTGATGTTTCTAAAGAACAAGATGTATTACGCTTATTCGACAGAACAATTGATCAATTTGGAACTGTTGATATTCTAATAAATAATGCAGGCGTTACGCTTGGACAACCATTCTTAGAAACAACTGTTGATGTTTGGCAGCAAGCATTCGCCAACAATTTGATTTCTGCTGTATTATGTTCTAGGGAGGCAGCAAAAATTATGCTCAAGAAAGAGCAAGGCAGCATTATAAATACTGTCTCGGTGAGAGGAATAGAGCACACTGGCCGAGAAGGCATCATGGCATATTCTGCAGCCAAGGCCGGATTAATTAATTTTACAAAAACTTTAGCAAAGGAATTAGCCCCTAATATATTTGTGAACGCGATTGCTCCAGGCTTTGTATATACTCAGAATTTTGCAAAAATGCCCAAGGAATTAGTAGATTCATTTATAAATGCGACTTCTCATTAAACGATTTATACAACCAGAGGAAATTGCAGAATCATATTTGTTTTTAGCTCGGTCCAATATTATTACCGGTGAGGTACTAGTTGTTGACGGCGGGTTTACACTGAAAGTGGCATAATATTGGTTTTATCCTTGGCCGGGTCTTTATTAGAAACCTCTACTTTGAACCCTTGAACAAGTAACAATCGAATCGAGCTGGGTGACAAAGTCTAGGTTGAGAGAAAGGATAATAACTTCAAGACCTGTAACGGCATAGTTCTTTTATTCTCAGCAACCCATCTAGCATAAGCATACACATATCGCCCCCTGATAGACCCCCTTTTTCTAAAACTATAAAGGCTTGAGAACTGCGGCTTGACAATGGAATTCTATATATATATAATACTACCACATTGTGGGAATGTTGAACAATTCCACAATGTGGTGGTTTACCAATAATTTTCCGCTGTCATACCCGATGAGTCGATTTAAGACCCCAGATAACATATTAAAGGTTGCTGTTAGGCTATCTTTTCCAGAGGCGGTTTCTCTCATTGGCGTAAACCAGGCCCGGATAAGGTATTTCTCAGATTTGAGTGCTTTGTAGAGGATAAGAAAATGTTGCCAAGGGATAAGTCTAACGTGACTCAACAGGCACAAGTTCCACTGGATAATAAAGTTGAACCTGTTTCGCTGGTTAACATCATCGTGGAGCGTTTTAGGCAATCCATTTCAAATGGAACATTCAAACCCGGCGAAAACGTCAATGAGGTGCAACTGGCGGAAAAGATGGGTGTCTCGCGAAACACCTTGCGCGAGGCGATTCGCATCTTGATCGGAGAAGGCTTATTGGAAAAATTACCCAATTACTCTTCAAGAGTCCGCATATTATCGCCCGAAAAGGCGAGTGAAATTCTTACCCTACGAGCGGAACTGGAAGGTTTTGCTGCTCGCTTGTTATCTCAAAAACTCACTCCGGAAAAAATCGACAGGCTCCAAAAGATATGGGAGAATCTATTCGAGGCAGCCCAAGCAAACAATCAACCTTCTTTTTCGCATTGGGATTTCATACTTCATCAAACGATTGTAGAAATGTCAGAACATGGATTATTGTGGGAGACTTGGCTTAAAGATAGGCGCTTGGATTCAACTGATGTTTGTTTCCGAAATTCACACTGAAGAGGAAATGATCACAAATGCGATAAATCATAAGAGCATCATTAATGCGATTTTATCTGGTGATCAATGCAAGGCAGAGGAGACCATCAAGAAGGACTTATTAGACCAACCCGAATTATTGCGTTCGCTTAAATTTACGAGAGAGAAGTCTTCTAATCAGCCGGGTTGAAGCAAACTTGAATTTCATTCCGACACATTTTTTCGTATCGAAGCGAGGTTAATAAAATGAAAATAGTCTGCTGTTGGATGTACGCAATCGACAAATATGGTTTTCCCCCAAGCATAAAGCATATGCTACAAGCTATCCAAGAAGTGGGCGAGTTGGGGTTTGATTACATCGAACTGGAGGGGGTAGGTTTCAACAATTTACAAACGGTAATCGATCATCGCACCCAGATCAAACAATCCCTTCAAACCGCTAAAGTTGAATTGGCTAATTTTGCCATCGTGTTACCGGAAATGATCTCCTCCGATCCTAGAGTTGCCAAACGCGCAATGGAACTATTTGAACAAGGCGCGAAAACAGCCGTCTACCTGGGAACTCCACGAATCTGGATTGACAGCTATTTTCCGCCTGTGGATCTAAAAACTGGGGCGACAATGACCGAAGAGATCAGCTTTGGGCAAGTGTACAGGATTCATATCCCAGAGGGATTCCGTTGGCCAGAGTTTTGGGAGCGTTATGTGGCGACCATCAAACAGGCCAATCATATCGCGAAAATCAACCACCTCGAATTCCTGATCGAACCACGTGTTGGGGAAGTAACCTCGAACACTGATGCTCTTTTGCGATTGATGGATGCAGTTGATGACGATAACCTTGGTGTGATATTCGATACTGCTCATTTGCATGCCCAGAAAGAACATTTACCTCTCAGTGTGGAGAAATTAGGCAAACGAATTCGCTATGTCCACGTTGCAGACAACGATGGACGTACCAACAATCATCTGTTGCCGGGTGAAGGGAATATTGATTGGGAAGAGGTTTTTCTGGCCCTCAAGCGGCAGGGATTTGACGGATTTTATGCCACTGATATCGAAAAAATGCCGCAATTAGAGCAAAAATTTTTGGAATGTAAGCGCATTTTGGAGCGCTACGGCAGCTCCTTGAACCTGTAAACCAGAGATGAAATCCCAGCCTAACCAGAAAGATAGTCAATGATTACTCAACCAGTTCTTGATGTCAAGTTTGATGATCTTCAGGTAAGCATCTATAAATCGAACCAGGAAATGGGGTTGGTTGCCGCACATCTGGCAAGCGAAGCCATTGCCAAGGCGCTCTATGAAAAGGGTGTTGCCAATGTAATCCTGGCTGCAGCGAATTCTCAACTCACTTTCCTGGAAGGACTCAGAGCAGAAACCAATATTGACTGGTCGAAAGTAAATTTTTTCCACATGGATGAATACATTGGTCTCGAACCAGGCAATTCGGCCAGTTTTTCCCAGTTCCTGCGCCGGAACTTCATGGATTTTATCCATCCCAGAACATTTTTTACGATCCCGAATATGGGGAAAGACCTGGATGCGATATGCAAAGACTACGAGCAATTATTACATGCCAACTCGGCCGATGTTTGTGCAATGGGGATTGGGGAGAACGGCCATGTTGCCTTTAATGATCCGCCATATGCAGATTTTGATGACCCTGTATGGGTAAAAGCCGTACAGATTGATGATGTCTCGCGTATGCAGCAGGTCAACGAAGGTCACTTTCCCAATATAGAACTGGTTCCGAGACATGCGATTACCTTGACCATCCCGGCGTTATTGGCTGCTCAGAAGATTCTTGTGATTGTACCCGAATCCCGCAAGGCAGATGCTGTGTATCGCAGTCTGTATGGCCCTATCGTTCCATCTTGTCCAGCGTCCATATTACGGAAAGCACCTCAGGCACGGCTCTTACTGGATCAAGATTCAGCCGCGAAAAGTTTTCCGGGAAATGTCCAGAATAAGTGAACCCGCATCTAGCCAGAGATAGCTCCCCAAGAATAATCAATGACGCTAAATTTCTTTGATTGCAACTGTTCGATCGGCCGATTTGCAGTCCCGCAGCCAGGATCAATATTCACACCCGGCGAGTTGATAGCGGAAATGGATTATGTAGGTATTAATCAAGCACTGGTATATCATACTTGGGCACGGGAATACAGCCCTGCTAAAGGCAATTCCCGGTTAATTCAAGAAATTGCCGGTCAGTCACAGTTGACGCCCTGTTGGGTTGTCATGCCTCATCACACAGGTGAATTTCCCCCGCCAACCCAACTGATATCTATGCTGGTGGCGAAAGGCGTAAAAGCTGTACGCATCTTTCCATCCAGTGCCTTTCATAACTGGAGCCTGAGCGAATGGTCATCGAAGCCATTAATCGGCGAACTGGCAGCCTGGCGTGTTCCTTTGTTCGCCAGCTTCAACCAAGTCAGCTGGGACAATATCTATACTTTGGGAAAAGCTTTCCCCTCTCTGCCAATTGTCGTCACCGAAGTCCGTTATGAGGAGCTCCGCCATCTTTATCCCTTACTGGAAGAGCTGCCCAATTTGCATATCGATTTGTCCTGGACAATCGTCCAGTTCGGGCTGGAAGCATTGGTCGAGCGATTCGGGGCGGAGCGCTTTCTTTTCGGAAGCCGGATGCCGATCTTTTCAGCCGGACCGGCGCTGTCCTACCTGCAGTATGCCGAAATAAAAGACGAAGACAAGCAACTGATTGCAGGTGACAATCTTCGCCGATTGCTGGGCTGGCCCGGACCTAATTTCTAATAATTTAGTTTTCCCAACCGAAGGAAGATGAAACGCTTGAACAACTTGGCATCTGGCCCCAATGATCGCTTCAAAGGTGAACCCATCCTGGCACACGCCCGGCAGGGATTGCCGCAGGAAGAATTAATCATTGATGCACATGGCCACCTGGGCGACTGGTTGCAATTCTATATTCCCCGCACGGATGCAACCAGCATCGTAGATGGGATGAATCGATGTGGTATTCAGGCAATTGCCATCAGTGGGATGTTAAGCATTGGCCCGGATTACAAGGCGGGCAACCAGGAGGTCGCGGACGCCGCGGATGCTTTTCCTGGACGTTTCCTGGGATATGTCACTGCCAATCCAAATTATCCAATCGATGAAGTTGAGCAAGAATTGGAATACTGGCTAACGAACCACCCCTGGATGCGCGCAATTAAACTGCACCCAAGTTATCACGAATACCCGATCACCGGCACGGGTTATCGCGTCGCTTTTGATGTGGCTGCCCGGCACCGGGTACCCGTGTTAGTACACACTTGGGGCGAAGGTGAAGAAAACTCATTGTGCGGTCCGGCGATGTTTGCGAGCCTGGCCGAGGCGTATCCCGAAGTGAATATTTTATTGGGACATGCCGGTGGGCTGCTACCGGGCTATCGTGCTGCGGTGGCCGTTGCCCAAAGCCACCCAAATATCTACCTGGAAACCTGCGGTTCTTTTCAGGCAATGGGAATGGTGGAATTCCTGGTTGCCGGTGTGACCAGCAGGCGCGTGCTGTTTGGATCGGATGCCTGTTTTCTTGCTCAAACCGCCGAGCTGGGGCGGGTGGCTTATGCCAAAATCAGCACCGAAGACAAACGCAACATCCTGGGTCTGAATGCCGCAAAGTTGTTTAATTACCCAATTTCTCCTAAACCAATTTAGCGCTGAGGAAATGATGAATTCATGTGATCGAATACGTAAAACCATAGCGCATATCCCTGCCGATCGAGCGCCGGCCGATGGATCTTTTTCCCCGACAGTATGGCAAGCTTTGCGTGCACATTTCAAGACTTCCAATGATGAACAAATCCTCATCGCTCTGGGTATCGATTTCAGGCAAGCTGTCATCGAGCCATCCAATGAATTTGCTGCAAAGGCTGTTCCTTCACCAGTGGCAGCCGAAGGTGTAGGTGTTGGCTCCAAAAATTTGGTGCAAATCCTTCCGAACGGTGAGTTTGAAGACGATCGGGGTATTCGCCGTGCCGTTGGCAGCTCAGGAGAATATTTCCGTTTTACTCACCATCCTTTAAGCGACTCCGATAATCCTGAAGCATATACCTTTCCCGACTTGGATCTCCCTGAACGCTTCTCCCACCTTCACAGTCATGCAGAAAGGTTCAAGGGAAAATACATGATTGAGATCGAGACCGGGAATATCTTCAGGGACGCTTGGGAGCTACGCGGATTTGATCAGTTTTTAATGGATATTCATCTCAACCCGGTATTTGTCTCCCGGCTTCTTGACCTGATCACCGAGTATAAAATAGCTGAGGTTGCCAAATTAGTCGAGGCTGGTGTAGACATTGTCCAACTGGTCGGAGATGTTGCCAGCGAACAAAACATGCTCATCTCGCCTCGATGGTGGCGAGCTGAAATTAAGCCGCGGCTTGCCAAGGTCATTGAGGCTACCCGCCGCCCGGACATTTATTATTACTTTCATAGTGACGGCGCCATGCAAGCAGTTCTTCCAGACCTGATCGAGATTGGCTTTGACATCGTGAATCCCATGCAACCGGAATGCATGGATGTTAATGCTATCAAACGCCAATATGGTGCTCAGTTCACAATGCACTCGACTTTATCCTCGCAGCATACTCTGCCATTTGGCTCCCAACTTGACGTTCGGGAAGAAGTTCGTGCCCGCATACGTGATTGCGGATCGGATGGGGGCTTGGTTTTGGCTCCCTCCAACAGCGTTCAATCCGATGTACCTTTGGATAACCTTCTTGCAGTATATGACGAAATCAAAACTCCAAGAGTGTAGTCGGGACTTGAGGATTCAACATAAAAGAATGAAGGAGAGAAAATGACTTTGAGATTTGGGATCATAGGCGCAGGCAATATCGCTCCAGTTCATGCTGTTGCGATTAAAAGTATTGAAGGCGCGGAATTGTTGGCCGTTGCTGATAGCAATCCAGAGCGAAGCCAGGCACTAGCTGACAAATTCGGCGGAACACCTTATACCGATTACCACGATTTACTGGCTCGCAGCGATGTGGATGCAGTCAGCATTTGTCTGCCTCCCTACCTGCATGCGCCAATAACACTAGAAGCTGCTGCAAAAGGTAAGCATGTATTGTGCGAAAAGCCGATGGCTATTTCTTTGGCTGAATGTGATGCAATGATTGCAGCATGTGAAAAAGCTGGTGTAACGCTAGGAGTCATCTTCCAGGGTCGCTTTGAACCATTGGCGCTCCAGCTAAAAACCGCCATTGATTCAGGGGAATTAGGCCAGCTTTTATGGGTCAGCGCCAACACATTCTGGCACCGGACAGATGCATATTATCGTTCCGGGGAATGGCGCGGCATCCTGGCTAAAGAAGGCGGCGGAGTCCTGATGAACCAGGCTATCCATGCCGTAGATCTACTGCTTTGGCTGGCTGGCATGCCTGCCCGTGTGACCGCTCAAATACGCACTCTAAACCATAAAATCGAAATCGAAGATTGCGCGTTTGCGAGCATGGAATATGAAAGCGGCAAACTTGGTATCATCCAGGCGACAACAATCTCGATTCCCGGCTACCCAGAGCGCCTGGAATTCTATGGAACGCAGGGCAGCGCGATTTATTATAAAGGACAAGGCCATTTGGAGTGGCATTTCCTGGATGCGGAGAAGGACCACACAGATTCATCAGAAGCAAGCAATGGCGCAGCACGTCCGATGGACATCTTACCCACTGCACATATCGCCCAATTCAAAGACTTTGTGAAGGCTGTCACGGAGCGCCGACCTCCTGCTGTAACCGGACAGGACGGACGGCTTAGCATTGAGTTGATAAAGGCCATCTATCGGTCATCTCAGAAGAACACACCCATTACCTTGCCTCTGCTGTCCACGGAATAAACAACATCGCCTGTCAGCCGCTGGCAATTTCTCACACTTCCAAAGGTCACCAGGTTGGAGTAAAAGAATAAATGAAAGATAAAAAAACGAAGGAGCTGCATATGTCAGTACACGATAAATTGGCCCTGTTGGGCGGGAAACAAGCAGTCCAGAAAGAGTATAAAGAACGTTGGCCGATCATTGGCGAGGATGAGGTCAATGCAGCCGTTCAGCTTATGCTGAAGGGTGAGCTTTCCATTGCAGATGGCAGTGGCATCCTGGATGAGTTTGAGAATAATTTTGCCCATTATCACGGCGTGGATTATGCCCTGGTTCAGAACAATGGCACGTCTGCCCTGCACGCCGCCTTTTTTGCCGTTGGTGTCGGCCCGCGAGACGAAGTGCTTGTTCCCACGTATACCTGGCCATCCACAGCGAATGCAGTCCTTTCCTGTAACGCGACCCCTGTCTTTTGCGATATCGAAGCCGGATCGCTTTGTATCGATCCAACCGACTTGGAACGTAGAATAACACCTGCAACCAAAGCAATCGGTGTGGTCCATATTTGGGGATATCCTGCGGATATGGATGCAATAATGGAGATTGCCAGGAAGCATAACCTCAAGGTCATCGAGGATGCAGCCCATGCCCATGGGGCCACTTATAAAGGACGCAAAGTCGGCACCATCGGGGATATTGGATGTTACAGCCTTCAAGCCAGTAAGATGATTGTTGGCGGCGAGGCTGGGATAGCAATTACCAATAACCCTGAATATTTCGAACGCATGTTGGTGCTTTCCCATTATGGCGGACGGATTGAAAAGGATCAAATCACTGGAAAATATAGCGACTACTCCTATACCGGTCTGGGACCAAAATACCGGGTGCATCCTTTAGCGGCAACAATTGCGAACCTCCAGTTCAAACACCTGGACGAATGGATTGAAATGCGCAGAACAAACCTGGATTATCTTTCAGATGGCTTGCGCGGCTTGCGTGCAATTGAACCATTTTCCATTGCGCCTGATTGTACTCGTGGCGCCTACTATGGATATCGAGTCACTTACCATCCGGAATTTCTTTACAACCTGCCCACAAGCCGGATCGTTCAGGCACTTCAGGCCGAGGGTGTGGATGCGAATCCCGAACGTTATAGGTTGTTACACCGCCAAATGTTATATCAGGGTGCAAGGCATTATGAGCAGGTTACGGGTTATAAATGGCCTTACGCGCCAATACGAGAGATCAAGTACCAAGACAGTGACTTCCCGGTCGCCGTAAGCATACATCCTAACTTGATCAGCTTACCGACTTTTACACTACCCTGTCACGACGTACTAGACCAATACAT
This sequence comes from uncultured Chloroflexia bacterium, assembly GCA_963772245.1. GTDB lineage: Bacteria > Chloroflexota > Anaerolineae > Anaerolineales > Villigracilaceae > UBA877. The sequence continues at coordinate 1,496,617 of CAVYWB010000005.1, forward strand.
CGAGGCGTTTCACAAGGTAGTAGAAGGTGCAGAACAATTAGCGTCTTAAGGCTGTTAATGCTTTTTACGGGCTTTGCAAATGATAGTATCCCTTTTGAAAACACTGAAACCCGAGCAGTATTGTAAAAGATTAGTCAGCTTACCATTAGAAGTCCCAGATACCACTTATATGAAAGGGATTACGTTATGGACCCCATTGTCAAGGAAATTTACCAGAATATTCTCGATGGTCAACAATCAGAAATGGGTATTAAAATACAAGCTGCCCTCAAAGGTGGCATTCCCCCGAAAACGATCCTGGACGAAGGGATGATTTCTGCAATGGCCGAAGTAGGCCGTCGATTCGAGGCCGGTGAATTCTACGTGCCGGAAATGCTAATCTCGGCACGTGCCATGCAAACCGGCCTGAATGTGCTCAAACCGCACTTGAAAGAGGCAAACGTTCAATCAGCCGGCAAAGTCGCCATTGGCACGATCAAGGGTGATTTACATGATATCGGGAAGAACCTGGTGGCGATGATGCTGGAAGGAGCTGGTTTCGAGATCCTCGACCTGGGCACCGATGTCCAGTTTGAGAAGTTCGTCACAGTTGCAGATGATGTGGATGTAATTGCCCTCTCGGCGCTGCTGACCACCACCATGCCCGGCATGAAAACTGTCATTGATTATCTCCAATCGGCCGGGAAACGCGAAAAGATCAAAGTCATCATCGGCGGTGCGCCAGTTACCCAGGTTTATGCTGAATCCATCGGGGCTGATGGCTATGCCTCGGATGCCAGCCGCGCTGTTGCGCTGACAATTTCCCTGCTCGCCAACAAATAACCTTCCTGACTTAGTAATAATACCCTTGAGAATAAAGGCGATTTTGCGAATTCGGAGCGTGGGCTGGATGTTTTGTATATTCAGCGATTAAGGATTATCAACTCCGCACCATTAGGTTGGCTCATTAATGTCGATCTCCTTGAGGAAAGGTTTCCCTTTGTCTGGTACTTGTTCCAACTGATTCCACATTGGTCCAATGGAGAATGAACAGAGTATTTCCAAACGATTAGATGCAGTCGTAGACATTTAAAAAATGGATATGATGAAACCAATATTTACAATGAAGAAGAACGATCTACCGATCAGTATTTATCGGACCAATAAAGACATGGGCTTGGCTGCCACCGAAGAAGCTAAAGATGTGATTCAGAAAGCCATCGAGGTCCAGGGGTATGCGAATATTATTATTGCCACGGGGAACTCACAACTTACTTTCCTGGATGCTCTCAGCCATTCGGGTGGGATTGATTGGGCGAAGGTGAATATTTTCCATATGGATGAATATGTGGAAATTGATCCCACTCATGAGGCCAGCTTCTCTAAATTCCTACATAAACACATTATTGATACTGTTAAGCCGCGGAAGTTTTATCCAGTCCCGGGAGGGGCGAAAGACATTGAAGAGGCTTGCAACGTATATGAAAAGTTGCTGCAAAAGAACCAAGCTGATTTATGCGTCTTGGGAATAGGTGAGAATGGTCACCTGGCATTCAATGACCCGCCGTTGGCCCGCTTTGATGACCCGCGTTGGGTCAAGGTGGTGCAGCTGACTGAATCGTGCAAGCACCAACAAGTTGGGGAAGGGCACTTCAAATCTATTGACGAAGTACCCAAAATGGCCATAACTTTGACAATTCCGGCACTGCTGGCCGCGAAGCGGGTGCTGGCGATTGTGCCCGAGGCTCGCAAGGCCGAGATCGTCTATCAAACCTTGACCGGACCGGTTGATCCAAGTTGTCCGGCATCCATCCTTCGCCAGACCACCCACGCTCATCTTTACCTTGACGCAGATTCAGGTGTTCGGGTGCTGGGTTTATGATACGAAGCGGATTTTGGAACGCTTATTGCCCCTTTGCTCAAAATTACGTGATCAAAATATGGATTGACAATAAGAAAAAAGGATATGGATATGAATTCAAAAGAGCGCATGGTGGCAGTGTTTAATGGCAATCTCCCTGACCAGATACCCACTGGAGAGATCGGAATAGATTATCCAATCACAGAAGCTGTTCTTGGTCACCGAACGTATTACCGGGCTAAGCATCATGAAAAGGAAGCACTGTGGGCTGGCAAGCGTGATGAGGTGGTGGCGAGTCAGAAGCAGGACCTGGTCGCGTTGGTCAGGAAATTGAAGTGGGATTTCGTACCGGTATTTTTTACTTACTCTGCTGGTAATCGCTATGCGCCTGTTGAGATGATTGATCCGTCAACCTGGAAAGATTCTTTCGGCCGCACATGGAAATATTCAGAAATCACGGAAGATATCCTTTGCGTGGACATGCCAAAGTTTGACGATGCGGCTATCGAATCCTTGCGGGAACCTCTTACCCCGGATGAGTCCGAATTGGAACTTGTACGGTATGTTGTGGAAACACTAGGCGAGACGCATTTTATTGTTGGACGCACGTCGATCGAGCTGCGGGATGCAGCTCCATTCATAGGCGGAGCCCCGGTGGATGGCACCTTTCCCGAGGCTTACGGCGGATTGATGATGAATATGGTGGATTTTTCGCTGCGAATGATGGATGATAAGGATTTTATCCAACGGCTGCTTGCGGCAAGCACTGAACGGAGCACCCAGGTTTCTCTGGCGCTGGTAAATGCTGGTGTAGACGCGATTGTTATGGATACCGATTACTGCCACCAGAAAGGACCCTGGATTTCACCCAGCAGTTTTCGTGAGGTCATCTTCCCATTACTAAAAAAGCAAATTGATGCAATCCATAAAGCCGGAGCTTATGTTATCAAACATACTGACGGTAATATATGGCCGATCCTGGATATGATGGTAGATGCTGGTATTGATGGGTTACACGGCATTCAACCAAGCGCCGGTGTGTCTCTTAGAGCACTGAAGGAACGATACGGCGCGCGTCTGGTTCTTTTCGGAGCAATGGAAGGGGAGCAATTGATTAACGACCAGCCTTCCGAAATCAGGGATTTGGTCAGGGGACAAATCCTGGAGGCCAGCCAGGGTGGTCGCTATGTGCTCACTAGTTCTAACTCAATCCAGTTTGGTACCCCTCCTCAGAATTATCTGGCAATGTTGGATGCTCTAGACGAATATGGGAAGTATAGTTAGCTATAGGAAAGCTATATGAGGCAAATACACTTCCAATTGACCTCAGCTAACCTCACCTTCTTCCCCAACTCCCTCGTTAAACAAAGCCGCCTAGAATTTGGGCTGGCACAGACCTCCAATGGTCAGCGGCTGGCAGTGTTGGGAACTTCGGGGTCGCCCGCCCTGAATCACTTCGAAGGCGAACGCTCTGAACTTGGGGAACAGACTTTGCTGCTTGGAGCGCCCAGCCCGCACAATACCGCCGCGCTGCGAGACCACCTGGCCTGGCTGCAACCCGGCCTGCTGGGATTGCGTACCTCGGTCGGCCTGGGCGATCGGATTGGCCTGGCCACTCCAGGGCATGTGCGCGCGGTACGCGCCACCGGCGGGCAGATCGCCCCGATCTTCGCTCAGCAGTCCATTCGTGAGATGACCCGCACCGGCCGTAGCCCCCAGCAAGTGCTGGACGATGCGACCTGGGGCATCTTTCAGGAAGGCTGGCGGGAAGGCTTCGGCGCGGACGCTGACCACCTCAAAACTCCCGAAGATATCGATACCTGTTTTGAGGCTGGTTTCACCTTCTTCACCATCGATCCCGGCTCATATGTGGATAACCGGGCTGAGACGGCCAGCTTGAGCGAATTGCGCGAGCTGTCCGCTGAATTGCCTGCCGACCTGCAGCCGCATGCGATTGGTCTGCTGAACCGAACGTTCGCCATCGAGGGCTTCTCGCTGCACTTCGACGAATCGATCCTGCTCAAGGCAGCCATCAAATACGGGCAAGCCATCGGGCACGTTGCCGCAATGTATCACCACCTTGCCCAAGTGGCCGGATCGCGGCCTTTCGAACTGGAAATCTCAGTCGATGAAACCGAGCAACCCACCTCGCATGCTGAGCACCTTTACATCGCCATTGAGCTGAAGCAGTTAGGGGTCAAGTGGGTCAGTCTGGCGCCGCGCTTTGTTGGGCGCTTCGAAAAAGGCGTAGATTACATCGGCGACTTAGCTACCTTCGAGGCCGACCTGGCAGGACACGCTGCCATCGCCCGCCAGTATGGACCTTATAAACTCTCCCTGCATTCCGGTTCAGACAAGTTCAGTATCTACCCGATTGCCATGCGCCAGACGCGTGGCCTGGTTCACCTGAAAACCGCTGGCACCAGCTACCTGGAGGCTCTGCGTACCATCGGAGCCATCGATCCAGTTTTTTTCTCTGAGATCTACGTCTTTGCCCGGGAACATTATGAGACCGACAAGACCAGCTACCACGTTTCGGCGCAGCTGGCACGCGCCCCCTTGCCGGAGGCCGTCCGCGACTGGTCAGGCCTGCTCGAGCAGTTCGACGCACGCCAGATCCTGCACGTCACCTTCGGCTCGGTGTTGACCGAGAAGATGCCGGACGGTTCCCTGCGTTTTTATAACCGGCTGATGGATTTACTGCGCACCAATCCAGAGAGTTATGCTGCTAACCTGGAAAAACACTTTGTACGGCACCTTGCTCCGTTCCAACCAAAGGAAGGATAAATATGGACAATCAGAAAATCAATAACCTTTTCAAACTCACCGGCCAAGTCGCCGTGGTTACCGGCGGCGCAGGGGTGCTCTGCTCCGCCCTGTGCCGGATGCTGTCCGCAGAGGGCGTCAAAGTTGCCGTTCTGGATCTTAATGTGGGGGCGGCTGAAAGCCTAGCCGCGGAACTCCGCTCGTCCGGCGGCGAGGCCATCGGCCTGGCCTGTAACGTATTGGATAAGGCCAGTATCAAAGCGGCGGCTGGGAAAACCATGACCGCTTTCGGGCGCGTGGATATCCTGCTCAACGGCGCAGGTGGCAATAAACCGCAGGCTACTACCAGCAAGGAAACATCGTTCTTCGATCTGCCAGCGGATGCTCTGCGCTGGGTTCTTGATCTGAATCTGATGGGCATCATCCTGCCGAGCCAGATATTCGGTAAGATCATGGCGGACCGAAAGAGCGGCGTGATCCTCAACTTCTCATCGATGAACGCCTACCGTCCGCTCACCCGCATCCCGGCTTATTCGGCAGCCAAAGCGGGGGTGAGCAACTTCACTCAATGGCTGGCGGTATACATGGCCCAGAATTATTCCCCGAATATTCGCGTCAATGCCATTGCACCCGGGTTCTTGGTTGGCGACCAGAACCGCCGCTTGTTGCTTAACGAGGATGGCTCACTCACTCCGCGCGGCCAGGCGATTATCGACCATACCCCGATGGGTCGCTTTCAGGTCCCCGAGGATCTATTTGGGACCGTGCACTGGCTGCTTTCCCCTGCTTCGGCCCTGGTCACCGGAATTACCGTGCCGATCGACGGTGGGTTTGCCGCTTACAGTGGAGTGTGAGTAATAATGATCATTGGAAAAGGATTTACCGATCATTACTTGACCGAAGCCGAGACCGGGGAAATCGTTGCCCAGTCCCTTGACTCGCTTAACCTGGACGGCAAGCGTGTCCTTATCATTATTCCCGACGGCACACGAACCATGCCAATGCCGCTGATGTTCAACCTGTTCGATAGGTTTCTCGGCCCACGCGTGAAAAGTATGGATTACCTGGTTGCCCTGGGCACACATCAGCCAATGAGCGATGCCCAGTTGAGCAGGCTGGTGGGTAGGACTGTGGTCAATGGACATACCGGTGTAAGTCAAATATTCAATCACAAATGGAATGACCCGGCAAACTTTGTCAACATCGGCACCCTCCAGGCCAGCGAGATCAACGAGATCACCGGCGGATTGATGTCGCAGGATGTCCCAGTCAGGCTCAATAAGCTCATTCTCGGCTACGACCAATTACTCATTTGCGGGCCGGTTTTTCCGCACGAAGTGGTGGGGTTTTCCGGCGGCAACAAATACTTCTTTCCAGGTATTGCTGGTCCAGAGATCATCAACTTCACCCATTGGCTGGGTGCGGTAATGACCAGTTACAAAATAATCGGCGCTGGGTATACGCCAGTGCGCGCCGTTATCGACCACGCAGCAGCATTAATCGACCGCCCGGCAGCCTGTTTCGCCCTGGTTGTCACCCATGACGGCATCGCCGGATTATATTTTGGCTCGCCTGCGGAAGCCTGGCAGGCGGCTGCGGCGCTCTCAGCACAGAAACATATTATCTATATGAAAAAACCTTTCCAGCGCGTCCTGTCGATCATGCCGACGATTTATGATGATCTATGGACAGCGGCCAAGGGCATGTATAAGCTGGAACCGGTTGTGGCCGACGGAGGCGAGCTGGTCATCTATGCCCCGCACCTGACCGAGGTCAGTTATACGCACGGCGAGCTGATTGACAAAATTGGCTACCACTGTCGCGACTACTTCATGAAGCAGTGGGCCCGCTTCAAGGATTTCCCTGGCGGCGTGCTAGCTCACTCCACCCACCTGAAGGGACTGGGCGAGTATGATCCGCTTACCGGTATCGAATCCCCGCGTATTCGCGTAACGCTGGCTACTGGCATCCCTAAGGAACGCTGCCAGCGCATCAACCTGGGCTACCTCGATCCAGCTAAGATCAATGTGAAAGAATGGAAAGACCGGGAGGCTGAAGGAGTCCTCGTCGTGCCGCGCGCCGGTGAATTGCTCTATCGTCTGAAGGATCCGGGTAAATAAAATCACACCTCTTGCGGGTTCAGATCCCGTGTGAGGGTATTAGGAGATAATTATGAGTGCGAAGATCGGTATTGTTGGATTGGGCGTAATGGGCCATAATCTGGCCCTGAACATGGAGCGCAACGGCTTCCCCGTGGCCGGTTACGATCTGGACAGCGACAAAACAAAAGCCTTTCTGGACGGTCCAGCCGCTGGAAGGGAAATCATCGGTGTCAACTCTCCCAGCGCACTTATGGCCGCGCTGGAGAAACCTCGGCGTGTCCTACTGATGGTCCCCGCCGGTGCCCCGGTCGATAGCGCCATCGAGCATCTCAAGCCTCACATGCTACCAGGCGATATTCTAATTGACGGCGGCAACTCCTTCTTCCTGGATACCGAGCGGCGCAACAAAGCCCTGGAGGCGGAGGGATTCAACTTCATTGGTACAGGCGTCTCCGGAGGGGAAGAGGGTGCCCTGTGGGGGCCCAGCCTGATGCCAGGCGGGCAACGCTCCGCCTGGGAAGCAATCGCCCCCATCTTCTGCGCCATTGCAGCAAAAGCCGAGGATGGCCAGCCCTGTGTGGAGTACATGGGACCGCGCGGCGCGGGCCATTACGTCAAGATGGTGCACAATGGCATTGAATACGGCGACATGCAGTTGATTGCAGAAATATACGACCTGTTGCAGCGTGGCCTGGGCCTTTCGGCCGGGGATCTGCACACCGTTTTCAATGAATGGAATACCGGCGAGCTCAAGTCCTACTTGATCGAAATTACCGCCGATATCTTTGCCCAAATGGATTCAGAATCGGGCAAGCCTTTGCTTGACCTGATTCTCGATGAGGCACAGCAAAAAGGGACCGGCAAGTGGGCCAGCCAGAACTCCCTTGATGTCGGTGCTCCGATCCCTACCATCAACGCCGCGGTGGAGAGCCGCATCCTCTCCAGCTTGAAGGCGCAGCGAGTCAACGCCAGCCATTTGATCCAGGGACCGGTTCCAGTGTATGAGGGCAAACGCCAGATCTTGATCGATGCCGCCCGGGATGCCTTGTATGCCAGCAAGATCATTTCTTATGCTCAAGGGCTGGGGCTGCTCCAGTTTGCTTCCGACGAATACAAGTATGATTTGCAGATGAACTCGATCGCCAAGATCTGGCGCGCTGGTTGCATCATTCGCGCCAGCTTGTTGGGGGATATCATGACCGCATACCAAAGCAGTCCTGCCCTTGTAAACCTGCTCCTGGACGATTCGTTTCGTGCAACCGTCGAAAGCCACCAGAAGGCTTTGCGCTTGGTCGTCCAGACCGCAATCGGCATGGGTATCCCGGTCCTGGCCTTGGGCGCCTCCCTGGCTTATTTCGACGCCTACCGATCCGCGCGTTTGCCTGCAAACCTTACCCAGGCGCAGAGGGATTATTTCGGAGCTCATACCTACCGACGGGTTGACCGCGCCGGCACTTTCCACACTGAATGGAACAAAAGCTAATAAGGAGATTACTGATGAAATATGGATTAAATATCAAGCAGGAAGGTTACCTGGACCTGATTGCTCTCGGGGCACTTAACCACCGTGTGGATTCGGGGATCATTCCCTTTCGCAAAGCCACGGAATGGCAGGTACATCCCAGTGGAGGCGAGTATAACGTTGCTGCGAACCTGTCCGACTGCTTTCGCTTGCGCACTGGCATGGTTTCAGCGATGGTTGACTATCCCATCGGTGAGCTGATTGCCGAACGGGTGCGTGCCATGGGTGTTACCCCCTTCTATAAGCACTTCCAAAACAATGGCGTGAACGGCCCCAACATGGCCACGATTTACAGCGATCGTGGCTATGGCGTGCGGGCCCCGGTTGTTTTTTACAACCGCGCCAACGAGGCCGCCGCCCTGCTCAAACCTGGGGACTTTGACTGGAAAACGATCCTCTCCGGAGGCGTGCGCTGGCTGCACAGTGGTGGAATCTTTGCCTCCTTATCGGAAACGACTGGCGAGCTGATCATTGAGGGCATGCAGGCGGCCCGAGAGGCAGGGGCGATGATCTCCTTTGACTTGAACTACCGCGCCAAGCTGTGGAATATCTGGGGCGGGGCGGAACGTGCCCAGTCTGTCATCGGTCGCATTGTCGAGAACGTGGATGTGCTGGTCGGTAATGAGGAAGATATGCAATTGGGATTGGGCATTTCTGGCCCGGAAGTGGCTGCCAAGTCCAAGCTCGACCCGAGCGCATTCGTTGGAATGATCGAAAAAGTGGTGAAAAAATACCCGCAGATCAAGGTTGTAGCCACGACGCTTCGGGAAGTGTATTCCACCAACCGCCATAGCTGGGGCGCGGTTGCCTGGCTGGACGGGAAGACCTATATCTCCCCGACATGCGAGTTGGATGTCCACGATCGCGTTGGAGGCGGGGACGGATTCGCGGCGGGGTTCTTTTATGGCCTGCTCACCGGCGAGGAACCACAAGAGGCAGTCAACCTGGGGTGGGCTCACGGCGCACTTTTAACGACTTTCCCAGGGGATACGACCATGGCAACGCTGGAGCAGGTGCAGGCATTTGCAAAAGGTGGTTCTGCACGTATTCAAAGGTAATCCCATCAAATAGATGCCCTGTCCTGCATCAAAAGTTGATAACGGCTGAAAAGGATATGCCGCCCTCCTCAATTCTTTAAAAGGCGGTTATTCATGCCCAAACTCCGTCAGGAACTTTTTTGAGGCAGTTCTACGGTTCATTTTTCAAAGGAGAACCCAATTCTCATCCAAAAACTGACACGAAATGCAGCGTAGAAATGCGTCCTCTTGACAATAGAATAGTAATTATATATAATCTGTTTTATTGTGGGATTGTTCAACAATCCCACAATAAAAAAACCAAGAATAAATTGCCTGTTCACATTCCGATGAGCCAATTCGGCACCCCTGATAATCAAATATATATCACTTTATGAAGGCTACCTTAGTCGCAAGATTTTCTTTAGGAGTAGTCGGCTGGTGTAGTTGCAGGTACCTCTTCTTAACCCAGTCATCAACTAAACGATTTTTATACTCTTTGTCTTGATATCCTTGACCAATCCATCAAAGTATTTACTAAGTGGGTCGAAGATGCAGAACAATTTGCACCTTGATGTTGCAGATGGTTGTTGTGGTTTGCAAAAAACTGAAACGTATATGATTGAATTTATCTCTTATCTTTCTTGCCTTAAAATCTCAAAAAACGAGTTGCGCCTTACTTGCTTGGTGGGTCGGAAACTCGAGAAGGAGGTGACGAGCAATTTAATTAGGCCGCGATAAAAACGTACCGAATGCTAAATGATCACGTATTCTAAAATTCAATCGGAGGATAAAAGAATGTCGAAAAATCGAAATTTCTTTAGCTGGATCATCCTTGTTGCTGTGGTAGTTGCTGCAGTAACTGGATGCGCTCCGGCTGCCACTGCCACCCAGGCGCCCGTCGCACCACCCACCCAGGCACCGGTCATCCAAATCCAAGCACCAACCCTCCCGGCACCTGCCACGGCGGCACCTGCCACGGCGGCACCTGCCACGGCGGCACCTGCTACGCAGGCACTCACAACCAGCCCGGTAACCCTAACTGTGTGGACCGGTTATCCAGAACTGGAACCATTCTACCGGGACGTAGCTGCTCAATTCACCAAAATTCATCCAAATGTATCGTTTCAGTTCCTGAGCACCACGCTGCGTGAATTTGAAACGAAGGTACAGGCGGCCCTGCCAACCTGCACTGGACCGGATGTCTTCGATATCGAACCGAACATTGCCCCGATCCTGGTCTCAGACCAATTGATTGACCCCAATCCACCAGCGGTGGATGCTCTGGTTAAGTCTGGTATATACTCGCCATTCGTTGTAAATTATTTCACCTACGGCGGCAAGACTTACGGCATCCCGATGCTGGAAGGGAGTGATGCTCAGCTTTTCTACAATAAAGATATGTTCACGGCCGCCGGATTGGATCCCAACAAACCGCCTACGACCTTCGATGAGATGATGGCAGATGCCCAGAAGTTAACAAAATATGATTCTTCCGGCAACATCACTGTCAGTGGAATGAGCATGCGATTATCAGGCCAGGGAAGCGGCATTGCGGAGAAGTTCTGGTTCTTCCTGCATAATATGGGCGGGGATATCATTGTTCCAAGCGCAGATGGCACAAAATGGCACAATGGCTACGATAATGCTGCCGGCCAAAAGGCGCTCACATACTACATCGACTCCGTGTACAAATACCACGTTGTTGACCAAAAGGTCCCAAGCGATGCAGCCGCATTTGAAGCCGGACAAACTGCCATGTTGTTGCGCGAATCCTGGGTGGTCGGTGAAATCGCTACCAAGGCTCCTAAACTCAACTATGGTACAGCAGCCATGCCTCGCGATGTTAAATTCGACACGCTTACCCAACCTGCCGGTGTTTATGTTGCACACTGCTCCAAGAACCCAGATGTGGCTTGGGCGTATGCTCAGCTCTTAACCACTCAAGATAACACTCTCCTTCAAATTAAGGACTTGGGTTGGATTTCTCCTCGCAAGGGCGATTATAGTGCGCTGGTTGCACAAACCCCCCAGTACGCTACGTTCGTGAACCCACCCGAACAAGGTTTCTATGCATATCCGCTGATTACAAGCTTTAATGAGCTCGAGACCAAGATGGCGGATGAATTGACAACGGCTTATTTGGATAAGAGCCTTCTAAACAATCCAGCTGGCATTGCCAAAACGATTTCGGCCATGGCGGCTGATACAGACTCGATCCTGCAGCAAGCCGGAGACTATGGGAAATAGCTTGCGAAATTACCTATAGAAAGAATGGAAAGTCTCACTTCCATTGGCGCCCTCAATCAAACTTGATCGCGCACTATGAGGCCTTCTAAAAAGAACGCGTGTTTGCAGCCGGTATCTGTACCGGCTGCAAACACGCTGAAAACCTCATAGCCCAATCTGTATTTATGCAGGAGCAATAGGATTATCGCTAAGGAAACCAGGTGGGTCGTTTCTTAGGGATATACTTGGATAGTAATCTAAAAGTTATGGCGGAGCGGCCAAAAATTGTGGGTGCTAGGCAAGAACATTGAATCTTGATCATGTTATCGAGGACTGGACGAGAATGTTTACGACAGGTTCCCAAAATGGAGTTCAAGATACTATGGGTTTTGGCATCCCTGAGAGTTTAGATGCCTTCCTCGACATTGTTAGTACTGCTGTGAGCCGCCAAGCCCGATTGTCAGGGTTTCTCGGTTTTCATTTCCCGGGCAGACTGCCAGACTTTCATGCACTACTGCAAAGCATACTGCCCGGCCTTTATTATTTTCGGTCATCTCATGCTGGTCTCTTAGCAAAGGGGATAGACATTTCTGATTGACCTGGGAAAGTAAGTAAAACCGACTTTTTTCGACGTTTGACTCTATCTAAACTCAATAAGAAACACAAAATGTGTCTTCAAGGAGAAACATGATGAGTGTATCAAAAACAATGGACATGAGCGGAAATGTCGTTGGATCGAGACGTTTTCTAAAAAGGTTGGTAAAGTTTCTTGGGAAAAACCCTCAACGGCGCGCAAAATACCTATTTTGCTATGCAATGTTGGCACCAGTGATGCTCCTTTTCGGGTATATCCGGGTATACCCCATCGTGCGAACTTTCATACTAAGTTTTTATAAATATGACATGATGAGCAAGATTCACCCGTTTATAGGTCTCTTGAATTATCAAGCGCTCCTTCATGACAGCGATTTCCTCCAGGCAATTCAGAATACCACCATATATGCATTTGCCACGGTGATTTTAAGTATCATTTTATCCTTGCCTCTGGCAATTGTTCTGGCAGGGAAAATTCGTTTTTCCCCCTTATACCAGACAATCTTTTTTCTCCCCTTCATCACCCCGATGGTGGCAATGGCCGTCGCCTGGAAATGGATTTATGATCCCACGTACGGCATTCTGAATTACTTCTTAAGCATTTTTCACATATCTGCGGTGGGGTGGCTGGTTTACCCGACTACGGCACTCTGGGCCATTATTGCCATGAGTGTCTGGAAAGTAATCGGTTATAACATGGTTCTCTTCCTGGTAGGCATCAAGAATATACCGGCCACCTATTACGAAGCCGCCACCCTGGATGGCGCCAACGGCCCGAATTTATTTCGCTATATCACTTTTCCGTTGCTGCGTCCCATGACGCTATTTGTCCTCGTCACCTCGATGATCAACGCTTATAACGTCTTCACCCAGATTTATGTAATGACGCTTGGGTCCCAATCTGCGCCTGGCAGTGCTGTGCGAGTATTGGTTTTCGAGATCTATAATAATGCGTTCTCATTCTTTAAAATGGGATATGCCTCGGCAGAAGCGGTGGTTCTGACCATGATTGTGTTAGTTCTCACGATCCTCCAATTTAGATATTTCCGAACTGGTGAGGAGTAAGCCATGAACCTCGTCAAAACAAACATAACGACTGATTCGCGACAACGGGAACGATTGCAGAGGTATGTAAAAAGTATCGTAACTCACTTGATTCTTATCCTTGCAAGTGTGATCATGTTGATTCCCTTTATATGGATGATCTCTACTTCTTTTAAACCGGCTTCGGAAATATTAACCTGGCCGCCTAAGCTTATTCCAATAAACCCTACCTGGGCGAACTATTTCAAAGTCTTTACCACCACTCTGATCGTGCGTTATTTTTTTAACAGCCTCATCATTGCCGTCGTTTCAACTCTGTTCGTACTTGCAACTTCTCTGGTGGCAGGCTATGTGTTTGCCAAATTCCGCTTCCCAGGCCGTAACCTTCTTTTCTTGTTGATCGTGGCTACTGCGATTGTCCCTTTTGAGGCCTATATGGTCCCCTTTTATTTGCAGATGATCGCACTGAAATGGATCAATACTTACCAGGGGATCATTGCTCCGTATGTGATCATGAGTTTTGGTATATTTCTGATGCGACAACACATTAGTTCGGCCATCCCTGATGAATTTATCGATGCGGCTCGTATCGATGGAGCTTCGGAATGGAGTATCTTTCGCCTGATTATCGTGCCGATGTCTACTTCTGCAATGGGTGCATTAGGGACCTTTGCTTTCATTCAAGCTTGGGGAGCTTTTATCTGGCCTCTACTTATAGCTAGCAATGATAAGATATTCAATATGGAGCTTGGCCTGGCCGCCTTTCAATTCAAATTCAGCGTGGATTATGGTCCCTTGATGGCCGGATCTGTCCTGAACATCATACCGATAATCATCGCCTTCATCTTTCTGCGCCGACAGATCATTGAAAACATTGCTTTATCTGGCCTAAAAGGTTGACATCTTGATATCCTTCTTGCCAGATCTCACGAATATCATCTCTCCATTTCTGGGCTTAATTCTGATGGTTGGAGTGGGGGTCCTGGCTGCATGGCAAGGTCTTCTCAACCAGGAACGGATTACCATGCTGAGCGAGATTGTCACGGTTCTCATACTTCCGATCTTTATGTTTTGGAACGCCGCGACCAACTCGGTAGCTACCATCCTCAGTCAAGCCCCATGGATGGTGGGGCTTGGGTTATGCGGCGGATTAATCGGATATGGACTGGCAACTGTCTTTGCATGGTTCGCTGGCTGGGAATGGCCGAGACGCTCAGTGCTACAGGTATCGGGAGTCTCCGGAAATACAGGCTTTCTTGGGATCCCAGTCTGTACAGCCATCTATGGTAGCCAAGGAACCATTCTCTCAATGCTATTTGATTTGGGGGCTTCAATATATCTGCTGACTTTGGGCTTGAGCGTTTACCAGAAAAACGGCCAAAGCAATGAATCAACCCAGGATCGGTTCCACTTGCTTATTAGACAATTGGTTAATCCGATTTTTATCGCGCTTGTCCTGGGCATGGTATTTTCGCTGGCCGGATGGCAAATTCCCCATGTATTACGCATGCCTTTTGAAGGCATGGCCAACACAGCCATACCAATAATGATGCTCATCTTGGGAGGAATAACCTACAACTCGATTCTTCACACCAGCGCAGATAAACGTAGCGTTATCCTTTTAGGCGTTCTGAAGTTGCTCATCATGCCTGTCTTGTTCTTCCTGGTAGTTCAATTCTTGCCAATTGCTGGAACCTCGCGCGGGGTGGCGGTCATTGAAGCTGCTATGCCCTGCGGTGTTACGGCTGTGACTTTTGCTTCGCGCTATAACGCGGATGAAAAACTGGCAGCCTCGGCCACCACGATCACCACCTTGCTTTCGATTCTCACTATACCAATCTTCGCCGCTATTATTCATTAAGCTGCCTTCAAGCTCTAAGGATCTCCGTGACCTCTAATAAATGAAGCACTCGAATGAACAGGAGCTAAAAAAAATTGATGGAAATTGCATGTGGTTACACCATCCCAATTACACTCTTTGGTATTCCCCCTTCGCCCGAAAACCATCTTAAGGCGTTAGATATCGTTGGGAAGGCTGGTTTTCAGGCTATTGAGCTGGAACTCTACGACAACCTGCTCCCTGCCCACCGCCGCGACCTTGAGAAGATGCAATCAATCGTTACGAAATATGGCATGAAAATACCATCTATCATGGCAGTAGAGGAGGATATGTTCAGCATGGAGCGATCGAAAGGTGAGAAAGCTGTCGGAGATTTCGATGTTATGACTGATCTGATCAGAGAATTGGAGGTCCCTCTAGTATCGATCTGCGGCTATATGCCATTTGAAATCCGTCCTCACGGGACGGAACTATACACTGGCGGACCTCCCAATGCGGTAAGCATTGCGGATGATTTTTCCTGGGCACTTTTTTGGGAAAATGCTGTTCGGATTGTGTCAAAATTTGCTGCTATCTCAAAAGCAAAGGGCTTGACGTTGCTTATCGAGACACGCGCAAATGATTGGGTTGGCACGTCCGATAGTGTAATGAAGCTGATTACAGACTCCCAAGCCGACAATATGGGTGTCATTCTGGACGTGGCTCACATTCATGCCTGCAAAGAGTATCTGAACCTGGCAATCCGTAAGCTGGGATCTTTTATCAAGCTTGTTCATTTGTCTGATAATGACGGTACACAAGCATACCACCTGCCACCAGGCAAGGGGAACATTGATTTTCAGGGCGTTATCCACAATCTTGCCCTGATCGGGTTTGATGGCACTCTTGTAATTGATGTCTCAGGTGTTGATAATATTGTTGAGGAAGCGATCCTTGCACGCCGTTATTTCGAAGATCTCTTAGCGAAGGAACAATGAACCCAATCAGTCTTTCCTCTTTCCTCTACTTGAATTACCCCTTGACTGAAGCTATTCGGCGTATTTCGCAAGCCGGCTATAACGGAATCGATATCTGGGGAGGCCGACCGCATGCTTATCGACGTGATCTACGGCAATTCGAGATCGAGGAATTGAAAGGCTTGCTGAAGAGTTACACCCTTGGCGTCGCATCTTTTATCCCTGCTCAATTTCGCTATCCCACCTCTCTCTGCAGCAATAATGAGATTATCCGTCAGGACAGCATAGCTTATATTCAGGATAGCATCAAGACCGCATTTGCCTTGGGCGCCCCCATCGTAAGTGTCTGCCCTGGTCACAGTCTCTTTGGCCAGGAAGCGGTGGAGGCTTGGAGGAGTCTGAGAACCAGCCTGGATGATATTTGCCTATTCGCGATGCCTTACAACATCAAGATTGCAATTGAACCTGCTGATCGGTACGAGACAGATCTCATCCAAACTGTTGCCGATGCTTTGCGTATGATCAATGAACTAGATTGCGACAATCTGGGTGTAGTTCTGGATACCGGGCATGCCCACGTTGTCGGAGAATCAGCGGTAGATGCGCTAGCTACAGCTAAAGATCGTCTGTTCCATATTCATATCGATGACAATCTTGGCCTGCGGGACCAACATTTGGTTCCCGGCCAAGGATCATTTGATTTCTCCGCTTTTTTGAAAGCACTTGAAAAAAGCGGATACCAGGGCTACTTGGGCGTTGAGCTGGGATGGGATGACACGCCAAATCCAGATTCCGCCGCGCTCCAGACCCTGAGATATATGAAAAGCTTGGACAATCAATAAAGGAGATAATCTATGGACCAACGAAAATATGTATTCAGCACATCGGAAACGATTCGGTATCGATTTCCTACACATGTGAACGATCTGGTGATGAATCGTTCAGAAGCGGAAACTTCTGAAGTGTTCATCGTCGTATTGGAGCCAGGTGAAGCTGTAAATCTGCACATTCATCACGACCTGGAACAGATATTCTACATGATCCGGGGAACAGGCGTGCTGCGCATCGGCGAAGATAGTGCTCAGCAGTTTCCGGTAAAACCGGGAGACGTGATTCGTATTCCCCCGCATACCTTCCATTCTGTACTTTGCGATGGAAAAGAGCCGATTTTCTACCTGAGCATTGATTGTTTTCTGGGTGGCCGACCGAAGGCTGAGCCAACCTGGGATTCTCATGTCCGTGGGGAATGCGCAGAGAACGGATGGGATTTTGATAAGGTCAAACAACATAAATAGGACCTGGTTTGATTATTAAGCATCCAGCGGAGAGAGAAGAAATATATCATCACAGGATGCGCGGGAATTTGAAGATGCTGGACGAATGTGGAACCAGATGAACTCTCGCCAGAGAATCCTCGCTTCAATCGATCATCGTGAGCCGGATGTACTCCCAATTGATTTTGGTTCTACGTCCGTTACGGGAATTTCTGCGACGACTTATTCCAAGTTGACAAAAACCCTTGGAATGAGCGATAGCAAGACGCGCGTCTACGATGTAGTCTCGCAACTTGCCCAGCCCGAAGAGGAAATTCTTGAAAAGTTCCAAAGCGATGCGATCGATGTCGGACGATTATATAATGAAGATGATCAGGCTTGGAAAGATATCACTTTACCAAACGGTACTCCGGTGCAGTTTCCGGCATGGTTCCAACCTATTCCACAACCGGATGGGGCCTGGGATGTATATGAAAAGGAGGGGGACCGCATAGCAACCATGGCTTTGGGGGCCACCTTTTTCGATCAGACCTGTTATCCATATCAGCAGGGTTATCCCCCCAATTTCAAAGATCTTCCGAAAGCCATGGCGAAAGTGCATTGGTCAAAACTGGCCCGCAGCCCCTGGGACCATTCCGGCGAACCCGATTTCTGGGATCAACTCCGCCAGCGAGTGATTGCCTACCGCCAAAACTCAATGAAAACAATCGTAATCACAGCCGGCTGTAGCATATTCGAGATGGGTTGTTTCTTACGTAGCATGGAGAATTTCTTGGTCGACATACTGGCTTCCCCGGTTCAAGTTGAAACCCTCTTGGATGCATTGATGGAGTTACACTTGGAAACCCTTGGGAAGATTTGTAATGCTGTTGGTGATGTGGTCGATATATTGCGCTTTGGTGATGATCTGGGTACGAACATGGGTCCACTTATTTCGCCCAAGATCTACCGGTCGCTATTTAAACCTCGCCATAAAATTTTGTGCGATTATGTCAAAAAACACAGCCAGATGCGTATTTTTCTGCATTCGTGTGGTTCGGTTTACAAACTAATTCCCGATCTCATCGAAGCAGGGTACGATATTCTGAACCCGATCCAGATCAGCGCCAAGGATATGGAACCAGAGCGCCTCAAACGGGAATTTGGAAAAAACATCACTTTCTGGGGTGGAGGATGCGATACACAGCATGTTTTATACAAGGGATCTCCCAATGATGTAAAAGAACACGTTCAGAAAAATATAGAAATATTCGCCCCTGGCGGCGGTTTTATTTTCGCAACCGTGCACAATATTCTCTCCGACGTGCCACCGGAAAACGTGATTGCGATGTTCGAGGCAGTCAATGAGTATCGGTGAAAGCAGGAATCCAGCTTTAGGTGGCCCAGTGCTTGATTGAATTCTGCTATTCGATTGGAAGTAGGGGATAGACAGAGGTGCTTTGACGCAATAGGCCAATTTTCAGGCGGGGGTTTTGATCCAGCCGCTGGCGGATATAACCGTCAAGGTCTTTGGGGTTGAGGTGGTGAAATCCCATTGCCTGACACAACTCAGGCGTTAGACCGTCCGATGCAATTGTGATCCGATGGTTTTCCTTCTCGCAATTGAGCATGATCGCTTCAGAGGCCGCCAGCAAGTCTGAATTTGTTCCCCCTTGAATAGAACTCAAGATCTGTGTGTTGGTCAGCCTGCCAACTAGGCTGGCTAATTCAGGGCGATTAGGGTTGATCCCTTCCAGACATCCCGTCACTAGGACAATTTCCCCGTTAGCGCGAGTAGCCAACCCGGCCGCGAAAATCCCTTTATCGCCTTGGAAAAAATCGTGATCAATTGGCGATGTACTGCTGATCGTAAGATCAGATTTGGAAGGGATGGCTTTTGCATATATTTTTGCAGACAGGTCCACGCCGGCTCGATGCGCATGGATATAGTGACCGGCCACAGCATTCGCAATCTGCCCTCTGAAATTCAAAACGATGTTAAAGATAAAGTCCAGGCCTACACGCTCCGCGACTTCTTCCATTTCCTGGCGCATGATCGTGTTGACTTCGCCCAACTTCGAGTTCGTGGCGCCCAAGAGATGCAATTGAGCAATGGTTTCTTCACCGGCAATACCAGGCATGACCGCTTTGGCCCCTCCGCTCCAACCCGCAGGGTGATGCGGAATTATTTGACCTAACGCTATTACAAAATCCGCCTCGGCGATACATCGATTGATGAGAATGTGAGTGCCGTGGCTGGTTTTTCCATAATCCATTAGTTCACCTGGGTCTTGATAATGGTGTGTCAATATCTCCACCCTGGATTTGACTGGTCGGCCATATTTCAATTCAACTTCTGACTGCCTCATTATTCTGTGGGCTCCAGAAGCAATGATGAGGCGAATATCCCGATCCCGAATCCCAGCCTGGTTCAATGTGTCGAGCAGAAACGGAATGATGTCTCTGGAGGGTGTGAGTCGCGTAAAATCGTCTACTATAATCAAGATTTTCTGCCCCGCCGTTATAGACTCGCCCAGGAGTGAAGCGCCGATGGGATGTTCCATAGCATTCCGCAGCGTTTCGAGGATATTCGCAGCTGGCGGAGCTTCTTGTGGCTTAATATCAAATAGTAGATTCCCCTCTGGAATCTCAATATATAAAACTCGATCTATGTAAGGCACGCTAATAAGGGTCATTGATGAGAAACGTCAGCTATGGATAAGCCGCGAGATTGACTGAAAGTGATTTATCTTAAACGGTGGTTTCTTCGTATAAAGATAAAATACAATCAGGTTGGCGATGTCATTGACAAAAAAGCTGATTGAACTCCGGGGAAGAGTATACTCGATTTGAAAAATAATTTTTAGCTGGTCGATCACGATATCAGCGATAGCTCATTAACTATATACGCTTGCTCATCTCTGGCAATACTTCCATTCTTCAATCACTAGTTCCACCTTCTTCCATGGGAGTTCACGAGCGACATTATCCACCGGGTACAGAATGAAACCGCCGCCGGGAGCAAGTACCTGTATAGCATGCCTAACTGCTTGGCGAATTTCTTCATCCTTCCATTGAGTTAACATTACTGCAGCGTTAATACCTCCCATCAGGCAAACCTGGCTACCCAATTCGCGTTTAACCTCCTCAAGTTTAATATTATCCTGCACAGGGTCTACACCCATGATGCAATCAATGCCCATTTCCAAAAAATCCCTGCCCAGCGGTCTCCAACCTTTGGTGATGATATACCGGAATGGAACCCCGTAAGAATGGACCTGGTCGATAATCTGTTGGAGGCGCGGCTTGAGCATCCGGCGGTAATTCTTTGGCGTCCAAAAATCCGTGCCCTCATACCATGCCATATGCACCTGGTCGTCAATTCCCTCCCTTAAGAGCAGATCAATTCGTTTCAATTCCCATTCCAAAAGTACTTCGAGCAAGGCTTCCAACAGTTGCGGTTGATCCATTTGCCAATAGAGCACATTTTCCATGCCGCACAACCAGACTGCTGAATCTCCCAGGGCACTCCAACCTCCATCGAGTGCCACACCTAATCGCTGAGCCTCCTGATGCAGCCCTGTGGAGCGCTGATGGAACTTGGCGATCTGATCAGGATCAGGGTCAGCCAAGAGGTACCGCAGGCGACGGACATCATCCACGCACTTGATTAGAGGCTCATGGTAGCGCGGGATGTTAAAATCGCTAAAAAGCATAATATCCTTGCCATGCGGCCAATCTGGAGTAACCTTTACCACCTGAGTAAGTGGGCCTTCCGGGGTTTGATAGACTTTTTGCAAAAATGGGTAATTATTCCCTTCTACGCACGGTAAGTCCAATACTGAACTTTGTACACCTGGTGCTTGATCCGCATGATATTGCTCGGTATAGCCCAATGGTGGTTCCAGTAACAGAGTATCATCAACTCCCAGTCTAAGCAGGTTCTCGGCGCGAACTACCTGGTCTTGCCATGCGAAGGGGATATTACTGACTTCCTTGCCCATTGACCACAATCGCAGATACAACGGGTCATGGTCAACGGGTTGGTGGCGGATAGCGTTGAGTATTCTTTCGCGCGAGCGCATAGTGTTATTGATCACAGTAATCTATTCTTGTGAACCTGAACCTTTCTATTGAAATTTACGCCACGTTTCGATCATTGTGTTCAGACCTTTACAGGAGGTATCTGGATAAAGCGAATTGACGGGATGAAGAATGAAACGGTTAGTTTTGCTAAGGGTTTCCATTGCTTCAGTAGTGTGTTTCTTGATTTCCGGATCTGGTGCATTAAGAGTTAATGAGCTGACTCCGCCCACCAGAGTGATTTGCCCCCCTAACCACTCAAGAGCTTTTTCGACTGTTATATTATCTTTATGTGGGTCAAAAAAATATAAGACATCTACTCCGGAATCTACCAATCTTTGCCCCAGTTTATCAATTCCGGTGGTCATTACATAACCAAACAGCTTATTGTTTTTATGCACAACTTTTGCCATGGCCGATATGTGCGGAAAAAGATACTTGTCCAGCAGGCGAGGCGACCAGAGCTCAGTGGAGGAATACCAACCACGTTCTACCACCATATCAACTCCTGGGTGCATGGCAGCCAGGGTTGTCCGGGCCAAATCAGTCTCGGTAATTATCTCAAATAACGATGCGAAAGTATCCGGATCATCCATGGCCAAAAAGATCGCGCCTTGGACGCCAGTCATCCATACGAGCGCATCCATTCCAAATGCAGACCATGCCTGTACAGGCACACTGTATTGACTTGCAAAGGCTTTAATTTTTACCATCCTGTTTTCAAACCAAGCCACAATATCCGCATTCGGGGGGCGATATAAATGCTGGACAGCCGGGATATCTGCGGCTGCAGTAACGATATGTTTCACGGCTCTCGGGATATTGAAGTCCTCGAACAGCGGCACTTCTTTGGGCTGTAAAACCCATCCCGGCCCCAAATCTTCACCAGTTTGCCTGACAGCATGCCTCAATTTACCCGATGGTGTTTCATATTCCCGAATATTAACTGGGTATTGTTCGTCCATTACACCTGAAGCAACTCTCGAATCCTTCCAAGTCACTTCAGGGTTAATGCTCCATGGTACAGACACATCCAGAAGGTCATCGATACCGATGGACTGCCATGCCAGCACACGTTGGAAATCGTCCTCCAATTCCCAGGGCTGCGGTAAGGTATGGATATGCTCCAGGCGTTTGCTGAACCAATGTTTCACTTCTTTTCCATTCCGCTTCCAACGTAAAGATTTGGGCGGCTTGAAACCGAAGCTCCAGGTTGTGAAAGGCACATGGTCATGGGGTTCGCCTCGCCAGGCGGCAAGAATACGTTCCTTCGATAACATTGTCTTAATTATCCTTTCCAGGTTAATTGTTGAAAATTGAATCAACCATCCTAAACCAAAGCATGCTTTCGAGCTATCAATCATGTCTTTCAGACCTTCCCCTTAACGATGGTTCTGTCAACAAATTTGGCCCAAACCCAACATCCATGACATTATACCCGGATGGAAAAAGGAAGGCCTGCTTGCATGGTACTCATGTCAATCGTTGCTATAACTTCTTTACAACTACCAAATAGAAGGTATTGAAAGCATAGAGAATGTGTACATTTATGATGGCGCGCCCCGTCATACCCGGCAGGGAAGCGATGCTTGGGACCTGGTTTCCATCGTAAGCCAGGCGGCCGTAGATCTCGTCGCTCATCACCCAGGTGTTGAATCCCTGATTCTTGGCGGCGATATGCTGCATGTTCTCGAGCGGGATGACCCCGCCAGTAGGGCTGGCTGGTATTGAGAAGATAATGTTGGCAATCAGACTGGCTCTTCGCTGAATTACTGCGCGATACGAGAGATGTAGGTGATGAGAATCACCCCGGCCAAGTAGGTTGTTCCTTCATAAGGAAGACTATTGGTCAAGAAAAAAGGAGGCCGCTCGTCGGATTCAAGAGAATTGACAGTATCCTTAAAAAACCGAGCGCTAAATTAGCCCAGCCACTTGAGGATGCTACTTGTAAAAATATAGAGGATTGAAGGGGCAAATTTCTCAGCCCCTCCAATGCTTATGCGAGTAGGTATGGTTGTGTGAGTTCGGTGCCCGCTTCTTTCGGTTGACCGCGGTTGCTGATGCGTCAAAGGGCTTACTCGATGGAAACCGATCCAGGTGCGACCGATTGCAAGGATTCCATCAGGATATCTTCACGGGCAAGGAAATTCAACCTACCATCCATAGCAACAATTTTGTGACCGGACAGTTCCACCTTATACACCCACCTGCGCAGGGGAATGAAGTCATGTTCGATCTCGGCGAAGTCAACCGCCTAGCGAAGGGACTCGATGGCGTAATCGAAATCACCGCTGGCTATGCTGTCACCTTGCCTAGAAATCTTCCGGGAAGCCGACCGTCACGACCGGCTCGCCATCGTCGCACGGACCGCACACGGCATGCAAGCGGAGATCGATATTCTCTGATTCACTGCTTTTGGCTTCTGCTTCTTGCAGCGCAACCGTGAAAGTCATTGTATATATGCCGCGGTCGGCCAGTTTGATCGTGTAAGCTGCCAGCCATCTCAACATTGTTCACATGATCGGTTGCCAGGATTACCCTATCCAGGAGTTCTCTTTCCGCCTGGCAGAGTACATTTGGGATGTGTACGCTCACCAGTCCTCCGGAACTTTCTGCAAGGCAGTCTAGTTGTTCCAGGCACTTGTTGAGCAGGTGGCGCCGTTCTTTGAAATCCACATTGGTGTAGGTAAAGGTCCTCAGCAGATCCAGCACCACAAAGGGTGCCGGCCCGTTATCCATACTCTCCAGTATGGAAAGCATCTGGAGGCAGTCGTATGCAGAAAATACCTGGATCCGTTCGGCAATTTCAATTTTCCTGCCTGTATTATGGAAAGTTATGATGTTGTCGAACATGCATCCGCCATCCACCACTCGCACGGGACCTGTTTCTGCCAGCCGGCCGATCACTCGCAATAAAGTCGGGACGATCCTCCGGGGTCCATTGAGTAAGAGCCATTTTCCATTGGTAAGTTCGATTGAAGTGTTCATGGCGAACATGTATCTACTCACGCCATCTCAGGCAGTGGCAGAGAAGGTCTGCCGAACAAGCCCTGGATGGCTTCAAAAGGAGAACGGCCTGCCAGCCCGGCCGTATGGATGACCGAAGCAATGGCCGCATATGCTTCTGCTCCCCAGCCCGATCGGAAACAGCCGATGACCTTGCGGGGAGATTATATAGAACCTGTGTTCTGAAGCCAATCCCCTAATTTTCACATCCGTCATAGACTATATAGATTCGAAATGCTTATATCAGGATGCTTATTGACCAGATATCTGTCTTATGTCATAATTAAATTGTCCCTGATTAGCTGCCCTCTCAGACAGTTAGGGGCATTTATTATTTTCCCATCTGACCCCTTTAACACATCCTACATGAAGTGGAATTATCCAGCTCGTATCCTGCAGGGGTGCGGGGACTTCCTGCCTTGAGATATGCTAAGACAGTTATAGTCCACAACTTTCATATCGTCCTTGATTATCTTCAACAAATATTCAATAGCCTTTGGATCAAAGTGCGTCCCAGCCAAAGAGTGGAGATAATCCAAAGCTTTTTCTTCAACCCAGGCTTTGCGATTAGGCCGGTCGTAGTACAGGGCTTCCCAAACTTCCACCAGCGGAAAGAGCCAGACTGCCAATCGAATATGCTCGTATTTCAGCTCACGCGGATATCCGCTGCCATCCCATTTCTCGTAGTGACAACCGGGAATATCAAGCTCTGGGTGCAAGAAAGTAATCGGCGCGAGCGTTTTGAACGCCAGCTGTGGAGGTTTGTTTGTCCATTACATCAATCTTCGGAAAGATCTTAGAGAACTCCTCCCCCCATAGGTACGGTGCCGCGCATGACTTATATTCAAGATCGCGAACATTGAAGTCTTGAAGAATTAAGAAGTTTGACCTTTCAAGTCGGTTTGCCAAAACTCGTATCTTAAAAGACCAAGGAAGGCCATGCAGGAATGGCTACCAGCCTATGAACTTCCTTAGCAAATTGCCGGGGTGTCTGAACGCTTATTTGGGTAGTTTTGCCCCACAAGAAGCACAATAGAGGGCTTCAGGTGGATTGGAGGAACCGCATTGGACACAGAAATTACCGGTCAATTCACCAGGCTGGCCGGTTGCCAGTGAAGGAGTCTGTGCAGGTACGGTGGGGGTATTACTGGGATTGTTTACTTCCGCTTTAAACCCTTCAGCGGCTTCCCTCGTCCCTTTACGAAACTCACTGATCGTCTTTCCCATGCTGTGCCCTATTTCAGGAAGCTTGTTGGCTCCGAAGATCAGGAATGCTACCAGGATGATTATGATTATATGGATGGGTTGGATTCCTATTGGCATACGTGTTTCCTTTCAAAGGATGAAGTAAATTTCTACCTACAAGGGACTCAATCCGGATAAAACGATTAAACCATTAGGCGCCAGACCAGATGTAAACTTCACGTTCTGGCCGCTCAATGATTTATATCTGCCAGGGCGAGATAGAGGCGGTCTTGATAGTATCTGGTTGGTCAGGAGAATGCAAGTCTATTTCAGAACACGTTCTTTGCGGAAGAGATAATCACAGGAGTCTTCCTGTACGCTGGCGTCCAGATACTTTATGATAGGCAGCTTCTTCAGGTTATTTACGATCGGACCGGAAAAGGGAGCATTCTCCCAGGCGGTTTCATGAAATTTCACTTCGCCCCGGCACGTCCATACCCTTCTGACTTTACGTTTCGTTGGCAGATACGTTGGGTGGCTGATATCCGCGCCATCACTGGTCACGTTGGGAATATACTTCCACCCCAGCCATTGTCGATCGCCTCCGGCTGCAATGCGTTCCTTGATCTCCTTCTTCGACAATTCTTTTAGGTCCCACAATTCGCCTTCGATCAGAAGAGAGCCTTCTTCTGAAAAAGAAAAACATTTTCTGCCATTATAGGTGCGAAGCGGTGGTACATCAGCATATACTTTTGCCGCGCCCATTATTTCGCGTCCACCTACCATCGGCATGAATTTGTCCATCCACAAAACGAGCCCAAACCAACCTTCCAGATGGTCCACTTCGCCATCAAACCTGACCAGAGCATCAACGCCCACCAGGTTGTAACCCCGTCCTGCCATGTATGGAATGCCCAACGAGGTGGTATAGTTCACCTGAATGGTGGGTTCTTCGGTTGGGGTGAAACCCGGGGGCAAAACGCGCATTAGTGCATCATGATCAGTGAGATAGGAAATGCAATGACGGAGGTTGTATTCATAATGCATGACAGGTTGCTGCATAAAAATTCTAGGATCGGTCAGTGTCACAGGTGTTACATAACATTTGCCGTCTTCAAACTGGAAATTCTTTGCTTTACTCATGGTAGTATTCCTTTTCTATTATTTATTTCTATTATTTATTTTGAACGCAATCTAATGAATTCAGTTCCATCCTGCCTGCCAGAAGAATGTTTTTGATATCTGCATAGCTCATCGGGGTAAGTTTTCCGATTTTTCCTTTGCACACTTGCCATATTTTTCCAGCAACCACTAATAGCTCTTCATCAGAAAAAACAACACTATCTGATAAATCAGAGTACTTTTAATGGAGCACCTACCTTCTTTAACCATTCAATGTAGGCGCTTACACCTAGAGCTGCCGCTTTTTTGTCATCGTCACAATCAACACCCATCACTTTTCTGGCAAAACGAGCGAAGATGGCAGGCTCACGAGACATCGCGAGGCACATCCAGCGGGGAGTTATGACACCCAAACCTCCACCATGGTGGGTATCAAAGTAGCCGCTGAGGCGTTCTTCAATGTTATGGCAGGTCATGTCCGCATCTTTACGACCAATTTTAGTCAAACCAGTGCCCCAAGTCATGGTCGAACACCACAGAATTTCGCCTCTGGCATCCACATCTTTCGGGTTATGGATCAGTTTTTGTAGGGCTGTCATCGTTGCGGAAATAAGCGCTTCTGAAAAGCATAATTGGAATTCACTACCGGTATATCCGTTAAAAATAATACTCAAATGTATGGCTGAGAATATCCATAGCACCCCATATTGTCATGGTTATTGGCAGTGATGCCGTTATCTCAGGATCCATGAAGCAATACCGGGGGAACTCGGTAAAGCACCATGATTTATCTTTTGTTTTTTCATCGACCACTACTGCGGTATTGTTTAATTCGGTACCCGTAGCGGCAATTGTCGGTATCATGACCGTATCGACGGACTCAGTGACTCCTGGACGGCTCCCCCAGACGTATTCATACGGATCTATCTCCGTTTTTACCGACATGGCCATCAATTTTGTACAATCCATGGCACTACCGCCGCCTAGAGCCACCATGCAATCAACCTGGTTGTCTCTGGCAATTTTTATTCCTTCATACACACTATACATTTTTGGGTTTGAGTCAATATCACCCATTTCATATACACTTGCGCCTGAGATTTGAAGTTGTTCTTTTATTTCAGCATAAAGACCGTTTTCCCTGAAAGGTCCTTTTGCACAAACCAACAAGATATTATTGTATTTTCCCATCAGGTGTTGGCCAATTTTTTTACGCCCACCATTTTCAAAATACACCATTACCGGGTTGTAATATTGGAAGGGTAACATGGATTCTTCAACCTTTCGTTTTCGATCTCTGCGGCGGATAAAAATCTGAAGAATTGAAAAGTGTCAGCATAGGATATTGATTATTAATAATTCAAAGCAGCATCTTCATTTCAGAATCTCCTTTTCGCGCTCGTGGAAGTAGCTGGCTGTAGAAAGTACCAATCGATCGAGCACAGCCGGATCCGGTTTACCATACATGGCCGGGTATGGATCACCACCAGGTCCAAGCGGTTCAGGTGTAACATAATGCCCGGGCTGGTTGTAGCCGATCAAGTATAATGCCATGATGATGGTATCCAGGTCGAGAGCGCCATCTCCCAGCGCACCGCGATTACTATCGGCCATATGAAGGTTGATTAACATTTCCCCTGCATTAAGCAATGCTTCGCCAATGTGAGTTTCTTCGGATTGCATATGGTAAACATCCCCGTTGATATGCTGTACACCGGGATGGTTCACAGCGGTAATATAGCGTTTGGCGTCTGCAATGGTATGGATGAAGCTGACTTCAGCGGAGCGAATTGGCTCAATGGCTGCTTTTACTTTATGAACGATGAAATCGTCTGCCACAAGTCGCAAGGTTTCCACGCTGCGTTCGAACTCGGTATTGTCGTAGGGAGTTGGCCGCCCAACGGCTCCTGGAACCACCAGCATGTAACCCGCGTCAACCAATTGCGCAAAATCCAGTTCGCGGCGGATATAGTCAATGACCGCCTGGCGGTTGATCGCCCGGTTGCTTGAAAGATCATTATCGGGGGAGAACATACCGCAAATTCCAGCAACTCGAATACCATAATCCGTAAGTATTTTAAGCGTTTCGGTTGGTTGGTATCCTAGCGAAGGGCCATAGTGATTGCCGTGGAGTTCGATAAAAGGAATTCCTGCTTTTTGCAAGCGTTTTGCGGATTCCGCTAGTGGCTCAATCCCAAAACCCCAATTGCTCCAAGAAAGAATTAGTCTTTGTTGTAAACGTTCCGGATGTGCAAGCTTAAATGCTTGGAAAGCGGAACGGATATTCAAATTCTTTTGCTCGAAATTTTGGAGTTTCATGGCAAGCCTCTCATTAAAGGTGATTCGTTTCTCTGATCAGCCTCCCGGCGTGAGACAGGTAAAAGAAATGCAGCATGACAAGTTATATCCGCTCGGAGAGTACCTCGTGCTCGTATTTACTGATCTCGTCCATAAACCCTATACCGACCGGGACATCTTTTTTTGTACAGTAATAATCCCATACCGAGCTAAAGGGCAAGCCTTTGAGTTCCTCCAACAGTGCCAGACGGCGGGTGTAATCCCCCGTAAATTCCAATTGTCGCATTTGATCCAACGGCTCTAGAAGCGCAAATAACAAAGCCTTTAGGGTGTTGCGCGCCCCAATTGTCCACGCTGCGATACGGTTGATGCTGGCGTCAAAATAATCCAGAGCGATGTGAATGCGCCCGAGCGCATCATTGCGGACAACCTCTTGAGCGATGGCTTGCAGATCATCATTAAAGATGACCACATGGTCGCTATCCCAGCGCACACCACGACTGACGTGCAATAGCAACTGGTCAAGATAAAGCAACAATGATGAGATCTTATCTGAAATGCTTTCCGTGGGGTGAAAATGCCCGGCGTCGAGAGTCAGCAGTACTTTACGGCTTAGTGCGTAAGCCGTGTAAAACTCCATCGAACCGATGACACAACTTTCGGAGCCAATGCCAAATAGTTTTGGCTCAACAGCATCTAAGTTATGGGTTAGTTTTTCGGCCAGGATGGTATCGAGTGATTCCATAAGGAGACGGCGGGGTGTCTGGCGGTCGATGGGTGAATCCTTATAGCCATCGGGAATCCAGATATTTGTCACAGCCGGGGTTCCCAATTCTTTCCCAAAATATTCACCAATTTGACGACTGGCAAGGCAATGCTCAATCCAGAATTTGCGGATAGCTGGATCTCTATGGGACAAGGTAAAACCGTCATCGGCAAGGGGGTGCGAGAAGCAGGTAGGATTGAAATCGAGGCCATGACCACAGGCCTTTGCCCAATCTTTCCAAGCAGAGAAATGGCGCGGTTCGATGGAGTTGCGCGCCACAACTTGGTCAGATTCCAGATAAATGGCGTGCAAACTCAGACGGTGTGAACCGGGCAGTAGTTTGTAAACCAGATCCAGGTCGCGGCGAAGTTCGTCGGCATTGCGAGCCTTTCCGGGAGAGTTGCCAGTGACGGCGAGGCCGCCAGTCAGCTGCCTGCCTGGTTTCTCGAAACCACCGAGATCATCCCCCTGCCAGCAGTGCAGAGAAATGGAAACTTTTTCCAGGCGGGCGAGCACCTCGTCAGTATCTACACCAAAGGCTGAGTAACGTTCTTTCGCAAGGGCATAAGCTGATTGGATTGAGGCCATGGTTGCTCCATCGTAACATCATTTCTTCCCATTCTTCTAGGTCAACGCTTATGCATTGAAGGCTAGAAAATTAGCTCGACGCTGATGTCCGCACAAATTGCGCGGAATTCATCAACCCAAAAGTCTTCACTGCGTTCCCTGGTCTATAAGCTACGATATTTGCATTTGGAATTATTACCGGCATATTCTATCACATCCAAAATATGCCTAACCGAGGGACCGGTACAGGCCAGGATCAGCACGTATTTTATTCAATCGGTTGAACTGCTTGCACCGATAATGTTTGAATTATTCTATTGTTGGTTCTTGAATTTCTTGGTATATTCAATCCTCGATTGAACCAAGATTTATATCGACCGTAGAATAATCTCATTTTGCTGGAGGAAAAGGGATGAATAAAGAATTTGATTATAAACAGGAACTAGTGCATAAACTGCTTGCTGAAAAGAAATTGGATGCCCTTGTATTGAACCGTGTGAGTAGTTTAGCCTGGGCAACCTGCGGCGCTTCTGCTTATGTTGGTGTATCAGCTTCGGATGGGGTTGCTACTCTGGTGATCACTCCTTCACACCATTATCTAATCACAAATAATATTGAAGCCCCCCGACTTGAGAAGGAAGAGCAGTTGGCGGATCAAGGATGGGAGTTTCTGGTATCGCCCTGGTATGAAGTCAGCCACACCCAGGCCCGCCTGACAGACGGGTTGAAGGTTGGGGTAGATGAACCTTTGCCATCAGGTGAGGATCTCTCAAATGACATTGCGCGCTTAAGGGTGAATTTGACACAGCCTGAAGGAGAACGTTTCCGCAAGCTGGGTAGGGAATGTGCGCAGGCCATGGACCAGGTTATGCGTTCGATCCGGCCAGGGCAAACAGAACGACAAATTGCAGCCCGGCTTGCCATGGAAACAGAGACGCGCGGGGTCCAGCCTGTTTGTCTATTGGTTGCGACAGATGAACGGATCTTCTCCTACCGTCACCCCTTGCCTAAGGATAAGACCATGGAGAAGTATGCGATGGTGGTTTTATGCGGCCGGAAATGGGGATTGGTTTGCTCATTGACCCGCCTAGTCCATTTTGGCCCATTATCGGAGGAAGTTCGCCATAAAGCTGAATTTGTCGCCCAAGTCGATGCCATCATGATCGCAAACACCCTTCCCGGGCGGACTCTGGGAGAGATATTTGCTTCCGGGCAAGCTGCATATTCCAAGGCTGGATTTCCGGATGAATGGCGATTTCATCATCAAGGTGGCATCGCCGGGTATGAAGCCAGGGAATTCCTGGCTGTACCGGGGATGCAGGAACGCGTAGCTGAAGGACAGGTTTATGCCTGGAATCCTTCTATCCGCGGGACCAAATCGGAAGATACCATCCTGGTTACCGATTCAGGGAATGAAATCCTGACGGTTATACCAGGTTGGCCAATCGTCACTGTACAGGCAGAAGGACAGACTCTCCTGCGGCCTGCCATCCTGGAAAATTAATATGGGAAGATGAAATGAACGTAAACGGTAAACATTACCGTACGATCTGGGTAAAGCCGGGCGCTGCCGAGGTGGTTCAAGCCATTGACCAACGGTTCCTCCCATATCAATTTGTGATAGAAGACTTCCAGACCGTAGAACAGATTGTATGTGCGATCAAGGAGATGCATGTTCGAGGCGCAGGCTTAATTGGGGCTGCAGCAGGATACGGAATGTACTTATCAGCTCTACGAGCATCCTGCAATTCGTATGATAGATTTACAGCCGCCATTATGACGGATGCAGAAAAGTTGAAGGCATCCCGGCCTACTGCCGTGAATCTTGCTTGGGCTGTCGACCGCCAACTACAGGCAATTCAATACTTCGATAAAATGGACGAGAAGATTCACGCAGCATATGAAACTGCCCAGGCTATTGCTGACGAAGACGCTGCTTTTTGTCAGAGCATTGGTGAGCATGGTGTAGCCATAATCGAAGGGTTAAGCAAAGTCAAGAACGGCGCAATTGTCAATATACTCACCCATTGCAACGCAGGCTGGCTGGCATTTGTGGATTACGGGACGGCAACTGCTCCCATCTACGCGGCATTCGACCGAGGCATTCCGGTGCATGTCTGGGTGGATGAGACTCGCCCGCGCAATCAAGGGGCTCGACTGACTGCGTGGGAGTTGGGACAGCATGGTGTGCCCAACACTATCATCGCCGACAACGTTGGTGGACACTTGATGCAGCACGGGCTGGTCGATCTGGTAATAACCGGTTCGGATCGGACAACTTACACAGGTGATGTGGCAAATAAAATTGGTACCTACCTTAAAGCATTGGCCGCACAGGATAATAACATTCCTTTTTATGTAGCTTTCCCTTCGTCATCCTTTGATTGGAAGATTCAAAATGGAGTAAAGGATATCCCAATTGAGCAGAGAGATGGGGATGAAGTAAAGTATATGTCTGGCCTATATAAAGGGGAAATAATCTCGATATTACTTACGCCTGAAAATAGCGTTACGGAGAATTATTCTTTCGATGTTACACCCGCCCGCCTTGTGACCGGTCTCATAACCGAGCGGGGTATTTGCAGTGCCTCCACGGAAGGAGTCTTTGGACTCTTCCCGGAGCAGAAAAGATGACTTCAATCATCCCAATCTGTCAGAAAACTCGATTCGATCAGGAGTAGCTCATGGCCTATAAAGCTCTGGACACAAAAAGTGTTATAGATTATATCAAGAGCCGCCCGGCGCTCGGACAAATTCTTCCCCCTGATGCGTTCATATCGGCGAAAGAAGTGGGCGATGGGAATTTAAACCTGGTCTTTATTCTTCAGGATGATAAGGATTCTAAGCACTCAGCCGTTCTGAAACAGGCACTCCCTTATTTACGCGTGGCAGGTGAATCATGGCCACTCACGCGTGAACGTATGCACTTTGAAACCCAGGCTCTTTTACTGCAAAATAAACTGGTTCCCGGGCTGGTGCCCGAAATTTATGATTACGATGAAGAGATGTCTTTGGTTATCATGGAATACCTTGGCCAGCATGAGGTGATGCGGAAACCGTTGGTACACAGGATCCGTTTCCCCAAGTTTGTCGACCATATTTCAAGTTTCATGTCTCGAACTTTATTTTTCACTTCGGACCTTTATCTGACCGGTGTGGAAAAGAAAAAACTCCAAGCAAATTATATTAATCCATATTTAAGTAAAATTCAGGAAGATTTCGTTTTTACCAACCCCTTTATGGAATCACCAGAGAATCATTGGAACCCGGAAATTGACGCCGCCGTACAGGCGGTGCGGAAGAACAGCCAACTCAAATTAGCCATCGCCGAGATGAAAGAAAGCTATATGACGCATGCTCAATGCCTTATCCATAGCGACCTGCATACCGGAAGTATCATGCTCAACCAGAATGATACACGCGTAATCGATCCGGAATTTGCCTTTTATGGACCAATGGGCTTTGACGTGGGTGCATTGTTGGAAAACCTGGTGCTCAATTACCTGTCACATTATGCCCATACTCAGGATTTGCATGAGCGAGTCGAATATCAGGAGTATCTACTCGACATGCTCCGGAAGGTATGGAATGAATTCGCCCGGAAGTTTGAAGAACTCTGGGTTGAGAATAACAATGGTGAATTGATGCCCGACAGGTATTGGGATTACCCGGGCGGAGGAGAGGCCTTTGGTGATTTTCGCAAACACTACATTCGAAACATCTTACACGACTCATCCGGCCATGGCGGTTGCAAAATGCTCCGCCGTATGATGGGTATTGTAAACGTTTGGGATATCACCAGTATTCAAGACTTGCAAAAAAGGGCTGTTTGTGAGCGATTGGCTATTAAAATCGGTTCGCGCTGGATTCTGGAAAGGAACCAGATGACTAGTATTGAAGACATGATCGGCATTGTTCTTGAAGAGACGAAGGAAGTTAAACCGGCAACAGCCTGAAGGTGGCAATGAAACGACCCGCAGGTTGTGCCTCGCCAGCGAAACAGCCAACCTGGAGCTCTTACACAGTATTCAGATATACAGCCTTAATCGATCGAAAATCTTTATGAAACCCGCTCAATATGGACTCTCTCGAGAGCATTTTTAAATTCTTCCACTTCAAAATTCCCCGGCCCTAATTTTTGTGTATTGGCGCCAGCCGCAGCCGAGGCCCAACTCAGACATTCTTCTAGAGGAAGACCGGTATCATAACCGGTTAGTAATCCCCCCATAAAAGAGTCTCCGCAACCTATCGAGCTTATCACTCTGGGAAATTGGATAGGATGGATAATCCAATCACCCCATTTACTGCTGCAAACAGCACCGTTTGGCCCGAGGGTGATGGCCACTATGGAGATGCCATTCAAATTTCGAACCTCATTGGAGATTTTGAGAGCTTCCTTTTTATCCGAAATAGTTTTTCCCGTAAGTTCGGAAATTTCCCTCGCGTTCACTTTTATTGCGAATGGATTGGCTTTCACCCCTGCCTCTAACATCCTTCCATTCAAATCCAGCCAAACATTAATGTGTTGGCTTCCTAAACTTTTGATTACCGTCGATAATTCTTCTTCTTTTATTCCTGGTGGGATACCACCAGATATACAAATATTTTTTACTTCCCTGGTATGGTCAAAGAGATCCTGGGTAATATGAAACCAATCTCCGGTCGAGATCGATGGCCCATAATCGCATAATGAAGTTGCGTCTTTTTCACTGGCGGGGTTGTAAATGGTTATGGATAGGCGTGTCTCACCGGAAATATGCGTCCAACAGCCCTGGATACCCTCTGCATCAATCAGGTCTTGAAAGATCTGGCCATTATGACCACCAATAAATCCAATCGAGAAAGCTTCACCTTTTAGTTCTTTGATAACCCTGGCTACATTAATTCCTTTGCCGGCTGCGAAAACGAATTCTTGTTCGACACGATAAAACCCACCTATTTGGAAATTCGGCGTGATCCAGTTTCTTTCTATGGTCGGCGTAAAACAAACGCAGAGTATCATTATTGTGAGAAAACGGGCTCTACCACTCTCGCTGGATTCGATGTTATCGCTCCATTCTCACCTACCCGGATCAACTCAACCCCTGTTTTCTGGTATGCCAGAGCCAGTTCTTCGGGGAGAAGGTCGTCTGTGATGATTACGTCTATATCAGAGAGCGGTGCTACGCTGTGGGGTGAAACTTTTTCGAACTTGGAAGAATCTGCCAACAAGATCGTCCGCATCGATTGTTTGATGATCAGGTTTTTGATATCGCCTTCAAAGTAGTTATATTCTGATAGTCCCCGATCCAATGACAGGGAACTGATCCCCAGGAAGGCCAAGTCGCTGTGGAAATGGCTTATTGCTTTATCTGCCAGAGGCCCGATGAACGACCAGGCGCCCCCGAATACCGCGCCCCCAAGACCGATCAAGTTAATCCCTGGAGATTCTGCCAAGGTATAAAGCACCTTTACAGAGTTGGTCACAACGGTCAGTCCTTTGTGATCCTTCAAGCGATTGGCCAACTCCATGGTGGTCGTTCCAGCATCGATGAAAATGGTCTGCCCGTCTTTCACCAAGCGAACTGCCGCTTCACCAATGCGGGCTTTCTGCACCATATTCCTGGCAGCGCGTACATCTTCTCGCAAGCCGGCTGTTTCTTTCGGTACAATTGCTCCCCCGTGAACCCGAACAACCAGTTTATTCTTTTCCAATTCGTCGAGATCCCGGCGGATGGTCATCGATGAAACATTGAATTTTTCGCTGAGTTCTATTATCGACGCACTAAAGTTCTGCTGGATATGTTGAAGGATAAGTCCCTGCCGCTCATGGGTTAACATCTCATTCCTTTCCTGGCATTTCAAAAACCCTTTGGATCGACAAAACCTTCAAAATTCCTCTCTCTGCCTCTACCGGATTGGAGTATTATAAAAATTTACTCCTTCGGGTAAAGGTCCCTTTGACGTTTATAAACCTAATAGAAAGGTCCGCCTAATTAAATAAGTGGATTGTTACATTGTAATAAATCGAACATTAAATGTCAATGCTGGTTAGATATACGAACATTTTATCACAATTCGGCATCGTTTATCGTCGAATATGGTGCCTCAAGTACCAAAGAGGATCAAATTTTATCAATAAATATAAAATAATCACTCCCAACCTGTTCGGAATTGATGATATAAGTTGTTACTGAAGTAGAAATTGTCACATTATTGTGAAAATACGCAAAGAAAGTTGACAATGATACCTGTCCGTGATATTATTTGTTAAAATTGTCACATAACGCCAGTGGAATTCTCAATCTTCAAATGAATTTCGGCCACAGAAATAGTATCTTCAACGGGAAACCCGCATGACCTCACGCGAGAGATTACGCAGTTCCTTGAACCATACAGACCCTGGTAAGGTTGTTGTGGACCTGGGTAGTACCTCCATTACTGGAATTTCTGCCAGTGCACTTGCCCGGCTCCGCAAGTCCCTCGGTCTGCCCGAAAAGACCGTCCAAGTTCATGAACCGTTCCAAATTTTAGGTTTTGTGGACGAAGACATTCTGCAGGCTCTCGGTTGTGACGTGATGGGGGTTTGGCCGATTGACACGATGTTTGGATACAAGAATGATCGCTGGAAGCCGTGGCAGTTGTTCGACGGTACCCCGGTAATGATCGGTGAGGGGTTTACATATTCTGAAGACAACAAGGGCAATATCTATCTGCACCCAAACCGTGACTTGAACGCGCCACCCACGGGAATTCTCCCATACGGGGGATATTATTTCGATAATGTCATCCGAAAAGCCCCCTACGATGAAACGCACCTGGATGGTCGATCTGACTTTGCCGAACAATATTCGGTTTACACCGATGAAGACTGCCGCAGCTTC
This sequence comes from uncultured Chloroflexia bacterium, assembly GCA_963772245.1. Taxonomy (GTDB): domain Bacteria; phylum Chloroflexota; class Anaerolineae; order Anaerolineales; family Villigracilaceae; genus UBA877. The sequence goes on from CAVYWB010000005.1 coordinate 1,533,669, forward strand.
GAAGAGCAATCTAGCTTCCTCTACGAAAACACAGATTTTGGTTTGATCGGACAACTGGCTGGAAGCAGCCTGGGTGATATTGCTCATGTTCCCGGGCCGAACCTATCCAACCCGAGGGGTATTCGTGAGCCGATGGAATGGTATATTGCTCATAAGACCCACCCAGATTATATAAAAGACATATTTGCCTATCAAACAGATATCGCCTTGCGCAATTGTGCCCTTTTATGGGAGGCGATCGGCTCCCGCGTCGAAGCAGTTGTAGTTTCTGGTACGGATTTCGGTTCACAGCGTTGCGAATTGATCTCCCCGGAATTGTTTCGTGAGATCTATAAGCCATTCTATAAAAAGATTAATGATTGGATTCATCAGCACACCACTTGGAAAACTTTTTTCCACTGCTGTGGTTCCATCGTGAGGTTGTTAGACGATTTTGTAGGTTGTGGTGTGGATATACTGAACCCGGTCCAGTGTTCCGCGGCTGGAATGAATCCAGAATTCTTGAAATCTAATTATGGGGATAAGCTGGTTTTCTGGGGCGGTGGCGTGAATACGCAAAATACCCTGCCATTTGGATCAGCAGATGAAGTAAAAGTGGAAGTGCTGGAACGCCTGCGTATATTTGCGCCGGGCGGCGGCTATGTATTCAGTGGTATACATAATATTCAACAGCCTACACCGATCGAGAATATTCTGGCCATGTATGCAGCAGTCCGGGATTTTAATCAGGAAGTCTCGCAAAAATCAAATTCTTGGAGGAACTTGTGAATACTGGAAAAACCTTACGATTAAGAAGTTTTTTTCGCCATAAGCGTTCAGTCATCATTCCAATGGACCATCCTATGTACGGAGGCCCGGTCCCGAGTTTGGAAGATCCATTTAAAACTATCGAAGCCATTGCTAATACAGAAGCAGATGGAATCCTGGTCTCACCCTGGGTTATTAACCGTGCCGCAGACGTAATAAAAAACCTGGCGGTTGTGGCTAGGCTGGATGGAGGCAACTCCAAACTCGGCAAACGAGTGGATGAAGCACTAAATATTGCCTCTGTCGACCAGGTGCTGCGTTACGGTGCTCAAATGATAGCAATCAATGTCTTCGTGGGTGGTGAAAATGAAGCAAATATGCTTTTAAAATTGGGCAGTACAGCAGCTGCATGTGAAGAGTGGGGTGTGCCCTTGCTAGCAGAGATGATCCCAGCCAGCTCGTTGGAACATCATTTCGGCCGGCAAGAAGCCCAGGGTACCGACCTCTTCGATTCTGTCGCGACAGTGGCACGCATGGGCGCCGAATATGGTGGTGACTTAATAAAAACGATCTATTCAGGCAACCAGCAAGAATTTACTTGCGTGGTAGCCAATACCACGGTGCCTATCCTGGTTGCAGGCGGGCCGAAAAGCGGCTCGGACGCTGAATTCCTAAGCATGGTCAGATGCTGCATGGACGCAGGAGCAGCAGGTGTCACCATGGGGCGCAACATATGGGGGCGGCCGAAGTTCGAAGGCATGATTGCTGCTTTGTGCGCAATTGTGCACGATGATGCCAGTGTCGCTGATGCCTTAAAATTATTGTAGGTCCAGTTCTTGATCATAATAAGAAAGAAAGAGGAAAAATGATGAAACCTGTTGTTGGCTTAATGGTAACTGCGGCTGAGCATTTCCCCTATGACCAGCCGAAAGCGCTGGATGTACAGGCGCGCCAGGTGTTGGGGAAATTGAACTTGGAGCTGGTTGCATGCGACCGCTTGGTATACGATCCAGAAGCAGCCATGGCTGCTGCCGCCCAGTTCAAAGCGGCTGGTGTGGATTTGATCATCAGCGTGGTCGGTTCGTTCACCTGGGATAATATGCCTGTTCGTGTGGCCCAGGAACTAAACGTACCCATCGTTCTGTGGGGAATCCCAGAGCCACCCATGAACGGCGGCCGTTTGGAGGCAAATTCCCTGGTAGGCGTAACGATGAACGCCGCCGCCCTCAAGAGGATGGGATACCTGTATAAGCATGTTTACGGTTTCATGGATGACCCGGTTGCAGTCGCAGCCATCGAGCGGACACTACGGGTGATCGGGGCCATCAAACGCCTGCACCATGCTCGCGTGGGAGTTGTGGGAGGGAGGCCGACCGGTTTTTATGGTTCAACCTACGATGAATTACGCCTGCGCAAGACGCTTGGTGTTGAAATCATCCCTATTGAAGTCTCCGAAGTGCTGGGGTCTTACGACAAGCTTCCCGATTCGAAAACGAATGAAACTGTCGAGCGAGTAAAGGCATTGGGCCAGCAGGTGAGCGCTGACAATGAAGATATACAGAAAGTGGCGCGCCTGTACACGGCTATGCATCAGGTTTCAGACAAAGAGAGCTTGAGCGGCATTGCCGTAAAATGCTGGCCGGAGATGAAAGACCGCCTGTTGAACCCCTGCGTGGTGAACGGCATGATGACCGACGAAGGGATCATGATGGGCTGCGAGACCGATGTGCATGGCACGATCAGCATGCTGATCCAACATTTTCTCAGTGATGGTCCAGCCTTCTTTGCCGACCTGGTGACCTTCAACGAGGCGGAAAATACGGCTTTGCTGTGGCACTGCGGCGCGGCATCTCGCTCCATGGCTGCCCGCAAAGAAGCCGCGAAGTTGGAGAAGCATTCCATTGGTACTGGCACAGCTACGCTGGAATTCGCCCTGCGGGCAGGACGTGCAACCGTCGCACGTCTGGGACCCATTGGAGAAGCGTATCGCCTTCTGGTCGTCTCTGGGGAGGCTCTACCAACAGGTATGCTGCTGCGTGGGGATAACCTGCTCTTCCGCACCGATCTACCGGTCCGCCAGGTGATCGATCGCATCATCGAGCGCGGTATTGAGCATCATTATTCGGTTTCCTACGGCGATCTGGCCCAAGACTTGGTTGAATATTGCTTCTGGTCCGGCATCCAGGCAGAGACGCTCGCATAACACAATCCAGAGTCGGAAACCTTTCCACATACCAGCCCAAGTCGGTTCAATCCAAAGGAGGCACAAATAAGATAATATATGATCTATATACACTGACCATCCACTGAAATGAGTGAGAGAGAACCTACCTATTTAAAAAGGAGAAAATCAATGTCTGCTAAAGAGGACAATCAAGGAAAGAAGATGAACCGGCGGGATTTCCTGAAGGTGTCAGGCCTGGGTGCATCGGCATTAGCCGCTTCCAGTATTCTTGCGGCTTGCGCTCCTGCGGCAACTGCAACCCAAGCTCCGGCCCCCGCGACCCAGGCTCCGGCCCCCGCGACTGCGGCTCCTGTGGCAACCGCAACCGCAGCTCCCATGGCTACTGCAGCTCCTGCGGCTGCAGAACTCTCCGGAAATTTGACCGTTTGGAGTTGGGCGGACAATCCTAACCTGCGTGACACCGCTGCCTTGTTCATGGCTAAGAATCCTAAGGTGACCTTCACTTTCAACACTATGTCCTGGCAGGACACCCACCAGAAACTGGCAGTGGCGCTGGCAGCCGGCAGCGGCGCGCCCGACATCGTCTCGATCGACGGCGCCGAGATGCAGAACTTCGTTGATATCGGCGGCCTGCTCGACGTAACAAAGGCCCTGACTCCCTTTGTCAACGACTTTCCGGCCTACAAGATTGCCGAAGTCTCAGACCCGAAGGGCAATATGTTTGCCTTCCCGTGGGATGCCGGCCCACTCAGCCTGTTCTATCGCAAGGACATCTTTGACAAGCATAATGCCACACCACCAACCACCTGGGCTGATTACATCGCTCTCGGCCAGAAGTGGGCGAAGGAAGGCATCTATATGCTGCCCTTCTCCCTGACTACCCCCAACCCACAGGACTTTGCCCTCTTCCAGAAGTTGCTCTGGCAGAATGGCGGCTCCTACTTCGATAAGAAAACCGGGGCGGTCACCCTCGACAATGCAGTCGGCCTAGAGGCCATCGACATGTATGCGAATCTCATCTTTGCTGGCATCACCTTTGAGGTGGAGCCCTTTACCCCGGCCGGTTACGGAGCCTGGAAAGATGGCAAAGTCGTTACCGATATGGGTGCAGCCTGGATGGGCCATGTTTTCTCGGATAACGTTCAACCGGGAGATGGCGGCTTTGGCCAGTGGCGCATCGCCGATCAATTGCCCGCGTTTACAGCCGGCGGCTCCCCCACCGGTGATCAAGGCGGCTCCAATGTGGCAGCCACCGCTCAGACCAAATTCCCTGAGGCGGCGACGGCGTACTGCGCGTTCACCTGCGCTTCGGTCGATGGACAGGTGGCAATGGGGGTCAAGGGCACTTTCCCGTCCTTCATACCTGCCCTGCAGGATCCTCGCATGATAGACGCTACACTGCCTGTGTACGGCGACCAGAAGTTCAACGATCCTTTCATCAAACTGTTGCCGTTAACGCCGACAGCCTACTGGCGCGATAAAGCATTCCCAGAGGCAGATACGATCGTCAATGCCGGGTTGGCCAACATTGCTACCAAGATCTGGAAACCCGAAGACGGCCTCAAGAACATCGCCAACAATATCCGCGCGGCGCTCTTGCGAGCCTAATATTTAATTCCTGTAATCTTTCCCCGGGCCTAATCAAAAGACCCGGGGAAAATTCTAACCCTATCGGCAAGTATTATTAGATTGAGGAGGTCCCTTTGTTTTCTAATGCTGTTCCAAATGTAATTGAGACGAAGGATAAGAAAGTCGATCGTTCGAGTGAACCATTCTTACGTAGAGCAGTGAAGTGGCTGAATAAGTATAGGACCGCCTATATTTTTATCAGTCCCTTCTTTATCCTATACGCCATCTTTGGCATCTACCCCGCGATTTACTCAGTCATCCTAAGCCTCCACGTCGGGCGTGGCCGGGGATTGGGCAGATTTGTCGGGGTGAGTAACTATATAAATCTGTGGTTTCATGATCCCGTATTTCCCGTCACCCTGCTCAATATGGGGATATACCTGCTTTACATTGTCGTCCCGATGACTTTTTTGGGTTTGCTCTTGGCTGTCTTAATGAATACTAAACAAGCCAGGCTGCTGAGCGGTTTCTACCGGACAATGATGATCCTGCCATATGTCCTGGCACCGACTGTGATTAGCGTGGTCTTTGTCCAGATCTATGACCCTACTTTTGGTTGGGTTAATCTGCTGTTGGGTGCAATTGGCCTGCAGCATATCGACTGGATTGGAACTACACAATGGAGTTTGATCGCTGTCTCGCTGGTCCTCATTTGGCAGTATGTGGGATATAACACCTTGATCGCACTGGCTGCACTGACCGGCATCCCACCCGAAATATACGACGCCGCCAAGGTGGACGGCTGCAATGCTTTCCAGGAATTTGGGCTGATCACCCTGCCACTAATGCGTCCAATTCTGCTCTTTATGGCAGTGATGACCACCATCGGCGTCTTTAATATGTTCGCCCAGCCCTGGCTGCTTACACACGGTGGCCCGGGCTATTCTTCGAACACCTTGATCATTTACCTTTATCGACAAGCTTTCGAGGTTATGCAGTTTGGTTATGCTGCGGCGATTGGTGTGACGATCTTTATCCTGACCGCCCTGTTCAGCTTCTTGCAGATCACGTTAAACAGAGGCTTCAGCTCAAATTAGACAAAGAGGTTATTAAATATGCGCAAGCTACCCTCACTGAAACAAATCTTAAGCTGGGTTGTGATTAACGGTATCTTTATTCTGCTCACGTTGGCGTTCATTATTCCTTTCTATTACATGACCGTCGGCGGATTCAAGATGCAAAACGAGATTGCCAGTTCGAGCGTATCCTTGTTGCCACGCGTGCCAACCCTGGTAAATTATCAGACCATATTGTCACAATATCCGGTTCTGCGGATTACGTTTAACAGTTTCTTGATTAGCATTGCAATCACTGCTCTCAACCTTTTCTTCTGTTCCCTGGCTGGCCTGGCCTTTGCCCTCTTCCGCTTCCCCGGTCGAGACAGGATTTTTAATCTTGCGTTGCTGACCATGATGGTTCCCATGCAGGCCATTTTGGTGCCGCTCTTTGTGATGATGGCCAATTTTAAATGGATCAATACCTACCAGTCCTTGATCGTCCCGGGCGCAATTGGTGCTTTTGGCATTTTTTTCATGCGCCAGTACATCTGTTCGTCGGTGCCGGAGGATCTGCTGGATGCCGCGCGTATCGACGGCTGCAGCGAATTCCGCATGTACTGGAATGTGGTAGTGCCCATGATCAAGCCCGCCATGGTGACCCTGGGATTAATCCTGTTCATGAATGCCTGGAATGACTACCTGTGGCCAACAATCATGCTCAATGATCAGAACATGTACACCCTTTCCCTCTTCGTAGGCGTAGCCGGTCTCCGCAACTACCTGCTAAATTACGGCGAAAAGCTGGCAGCCGCCACCCTGGCTGCCTGGCCCCCAGTGATTATTTTCTTCATTTTCCGCAAGCAGTTCATCGAAGCGATCATGGCTGGTGCATTGAAGGGCGCATAAATGAATACACGGGAAAGGCTGCTAGCCACATTGAACCACGAGCCCTGTGACCACCCGCCTTACTGGGAATGGGCGTATTGGCCCGAAACTCTGGACCGCTGGTATAACGAGGGATTGAAACGCGGAGTGGGTTACCCAGCCAATTTGACCAAATCGGACCCCGTTAACGGGGGAGCCGGTGATTGGCGACCTCCCATGCCGCGCGAACAGGATGCTCGCAAGGCACTGGACCTGGATGATGGCTACTACCATCCCCCGGTTCATGGACGCATTCCCATGCCCGTCCCAATCCAGATATTGGAAGAAGACGAACACATGCAGATATTAGTTGATACAGATGGCATCAAAAAGAAAATTCTCAAGGAATCCATGTCGATGCCATTGTTCATGTCCTATCCAATTAAGAACAGGCATGATTGGGAGGAAATGAAAGGAAACCTGAACTGGTCCTTCAGAGCCCGTGTGCCTGAGAATTGGGATGAGTTGGTCGTTAATTTGCGAGGTGAGCGGAGTTTCCCGGTTTCATTATTGGGATATCCGGAAGGCCTGTTCGGCCACTTAAGAGACTTGCTTGGGGCTGATTTCCTTCTGCTCGCCTTTTATGATGAACCAGCCATGATCCACGATATCCTTAACACTCTAACGGATTTATGGATTAGCTTATGGGAGGAAGAAGTCGCCCAATTTCAAGCCGATAGTGTGACCTTTTGGGAAGACATGTGCTACCGCTCCGGGCCGCTAATTTCTGTCGCCATGTTCAAGAATTTCCTGAGTCCGTGTTACAAGCGGCTGACCGAGGCCGGACGGGCAATGGGAATCAAACATTACCTCGTCGACACAGATGGCGATATGCGTAAATTGATCCCACTCTGGATGGAGGCAGGCATTACCGGGATTTATCCTTTTGAGGTACAGGCCAATATGAATGTGGAGGAGATCGGTAAACAATATCCCGATCTGGCATTGATAGGTGGCATTGATAAACGCGAGATTGACAAAGGTCCTGCGGCAATTGATCGCGAGTTGGAACGTCGCCTGCCATTCCTTCTGCAGCGTGGCGGTTATGTGCCCACTCTGGATCATCATGTCACGCCGGAAGTATCCTGGCCTGATTTTGTATATTATCGTAAAAAAGTGGCCGAATATTGCGAACGATACAGTCCTCTGGTTGGAAAGTCTAATGGGTAGTCAAGATGAATGAAATGGAACCTCGCGAACGTATTTTGCGAGCAATACGCCGGCAAATCACCGACCGGGTACCTCGTGAAGCTGTTTTTACGATCCCGGTAGAAGAAGAATTTCGTCTGCGCACTTATGCTTCAGACTATGAAACCTATTTTGGCATGGACCGGCGCACGGTTGTCTTTCGCCGCCCACAACCGCCAACAGATTTTTCCCCATACCTGGAAGGAGTAACCATCCCCGAAGGTGCGTTTCAGGATGAATGGGGAAATTTAACGGTCAAAGGGTTTAAATATCGGACCACGGATTATGTATTCCCGATGCGGAACCTGCACACCGTGGCTGAATTGAACGAATATCCATTCCCGGATTTCCGGCAGGATCTTTGCCATGCACATTTGGATGCCGAGGTCAAGAGCTTGCATGATCGCGGTTTGGCTGTTACCGGCGACCTGTGGGGTACATTCTTCGAACGCAGCTGGCATATCCGGGGAATGGATCGATTGTTTTTTGATTTTACGGATAATCCAGAGTTTGCAAATGCGCTGCTGGACAAAATGCTTGACCTGCGTATTTTCATGGCAACCCGGTTTGCCGAGGCTGGAGTAGATATACTGCACACGGGCGATGACCTGGGCATGCAGCATTCCCTTCTAATGAGTGTGCCCATGTGGCGCAAATGGTTCAAACCACGTCTGGCGCAAGTGTGGGCAGCAGCTAGGCGGGTTAAGCCGGATATACTGATCTCTTACCATTCGGACGGCTTTATTGAACCCTTCATCCCCGAATTGATCGAGATCGGTTTGGATGTATTGAATCCAATTCAACCCGAATGTATGGATCCATCCGATATTAAACGCAAATTCGGTGACCGGTTGGCATTCTTTGGCACAATTGGCAATCAGACAACCCTGCCTTTTGGCTCGCCTGAAGATGTCCGCCGTGAAGTCCGTCAGCGAATAGAGACTGTAGGCCAGGGCGGCGGGTTGATCCTGGCCCCCAGCCACATGATAGAACCCGATGTACCATGGGCGAATATCTTGGCCTTTTTTGAAGCCGCCGAAGAATACGGCTATTATAAATAGAAAGGTAAGACCAATGAACAAGAAAGAACTGGTAATCCAGGCGATTACATTTAAATCGCCTGATCGGCCGCCGATATATTTCCGGAGTGATCCGGAACGTTCTGATATTGTCCAGGTGCCTTACTATTCCCCGACGAATTTCGTAAACGCTGAAAATACCCGCGATGAATTAGGCTGTGTCTGGAACAATGTGATCGGGACCGGTGTAGGGTATGTCACCAGGCATCCTTTGGAGGATTGGGCGGCCTTGGAAACCTATTCCCTACCCGACCCGCGCCTGTCCAGCCGATATACCGAAATCGAAAATGCCGTCCGGAAATATCCGGATAAATTTGTTGTGGCTGCGATCGGTCTATCGGGTTTTAGCCTGATGACCGTTCTGAGAGGTTTTGAAAATATTCTCTCCGATTTATACTTGAATCCCGAGCTCGTTTCAAAACTTGCCAAGCAGGTCTTTGACTATGAGACTGCTGTGATCGAGGAAACAGCCAGGCGCGGAACCGATGGGGTGTTCTTTTTCGATGATTGGGGCACTGAGCGCAACCTGTTCATCAAGCCGGCGCTATGGCGCCAGTTTTTTAAACCACTTTATGCGGCTCAATTCCAGCGCATTCATGCATTGGGAATGCGTGCTTTTTTTCACAGTTGCGGCTGCGTTTGGGAAATGATCCCCGATATGATTGAGATCGGCGTAGATGTGTTGAACTTGGAGCAGATGCTGGTTTTCAGTTCTGGCACGCAAACCGGCTACGAACGGTTGAGACAGGAATTCGGCGGTAAGGTATGCTTCACAGTTAACGTAGATACACAACGGACCTTGATCAATGGAACCCCCGAAGAGATTAAAAAGGAAATCCAGCATATCTTCCGCACTTTTGTTCTTCCTGAAGGAGGTGCGATCATATTTGCGGATGCGGGAAAGGACCATAATATCGTACCACCGCAAAACCTGCTGCTGGTGGAGCAACTGTTCCAGGAAAAAATCCGGAATTTCCCGATCCATGATAAGTAACTTATTTACGTTTGATCGGATCCTGTTGTCTTAAGGATCGCGACCGGGATCAACCGTTCGATCCATGTGGTGTTATGCAGATTATTCATTACAGTGATACATTACCATGAGTAAAGCAAAGAATTTCCAGTTTGAAGACGGCAAATGTTATGTAACACCCGTTACTCTGACCGATCCAAGTTATAGACAAAAACCCATTATCACGTATTCAGACAACACACGTCATTGTATTCAATATCTCACTGATCATGATGCACTAATGCGCGTTTTGCCCCCGGGTTTCACCCCAACCGAAGAACCCACCATTCAGGTGAACTATACCACCTCGTTGGGCATTCCATACATGGCAGGACGGGGTTACAACCTGGTGGGCGTTGATGCTCTGGTCAGGTTTGATGGCGAAGTGGACCATCTGGAAGGTTGGTTTGGGCTCGTTTTGTGGATGGACAAATTCATGCCGATGGTAGGTGGACGCGAAGTAATGGGCGCGGCAAAAGTATATGCTGATGTACCACCGCTTCGCACCTATAATGGCAGAAAATGTTTTTCTTTTTCAGAAGAAGGCTCTCTTCTGATCGAAGGCGAATTGTGGGACCTAAAAGAATTGTCGAAGAAGGAGATCAAGGAACGCATTGCAGCCGGAGGCGATCGACAATGGCTGGGGTGGAAGTATATTCCCAACGTGACCAGTGATGGCGCGGATATCAGCCACCCAACGTATCTGCCAACGAAACGTAAAGTCAGAAGGGTGTGGACGTGCCGGGGCGAAGTGAAATTTCATGAAACCGCCTGGGAGAATGCTCCCTTTTCCGGTCCGATCGTAAATAACCTGAAGAAGCTGCCTATCATAAAGTATCTGGACGCCAGTGTACAGGAAGACTCCTGTGATTATCTCTTTCGTCAAAACCGTATATTGAGATAGTTTTGGTTGGGTCCAACCCACTCGGTGCCACCATTCGTTCAGGTTTGCTCAAGGTAATTTAATCATGGTCGCGTATGGGGGGAAGGATCGTTATCATGTACTGCCGGAAATATTGCTCACGATCGAGGATTTGTTCCAGAGAAAAATCTAAAAAATATCTAAAACACAAGGAGTTTAAAGATGAGTATTAAAGAAGAGATTTTCGAAAGTATTTTGAACGGCGATGCCAGTTCGGTGGAAAAGCTGGTTTCGCAGGCGTTAAAGGAAGGCATCAACGCCGAATCACTTCTAAAAGGAACCCTGATCCCTGCTATGAACGAAGTTGGTGCGCGTTTTGAAGCCGGAGAATTCTATGTGCCCGAAATGCTGATTAGCGCACGGGCCATGAAAGCTGGCCTTGCAATCTTGCACCCTCTCCTGGTGGCGCAGGATGTTAAACCGGCCGGAAAAATCGTTATCGGTACCGTTAAAGGCGACCTTCATGATATCGGTAAAAACCTGGTCGCCATTATGATGGAGGGGGCTGGCTTCCAAGTCATCGATCTTGGGGCTGATGTCACCTCTGAGAAATTTATTGAAGCCATTCGAGAAAATAAGGCTGACCTGGTCGGGCTTTCAGCACTCTTGACGACCACGATGCCTCAAATGTTGGTCACAGTCGATCAGATCAAAGCTGCCGGCCTGTACGATCAGGTGAAGGTGATCATTGGCGGTGCGCCGGTTACGCAGACATATGCTGACCAGATTGGAGCCCATGGGTTTGCTCCGGATGCTAGCGCCGCGGCTACCCTGGCGCTTCACCTGATAGCCTGATTTATGGATTTCTACTTAGGTCTGGATATCGGGACCACGAACTGCAAGGTGGTTGCAGTTGATCGTCAAGGCCAGATATCCGCCAGCGCAAGCGCACGTACACCTGTATGCAAATCTTCAGATATTGGTATCGCGGAATACGATGCCAAAATGCTTTGGAAGGTTAGCGCCCGGCTGGTGCGGCAGGTAGTCGAAAAACTGGGATCCGTACAAAACGTGGCTGGATTGGCAGTTGCCAGCATGGGCGAAAGCGGGGTATTGGTGGATAAAACCGGCAGCCCACTTGCTTCAATCCCGACCTGGTACGATCACCGAACCCAGCCCTGGACAGACTGGTGGCGAAAGCGCCTGACTGAGATAGAGATTTACGATATAACCGGCCTGCCGTTGGACTATCTGTATTCAGTCAACAAGATCCTATGGCTGCGAGAGAATGGTCCGGAAGTATTCTCGCGCGCATTTTCATACCTGTGCGTTGCCGATTGGATCACTTACTGTTTGACGGGACAATTTTCCACGAGTTACAGCATGGCTTCCAGGACCATGTTGTTTGATATCCATCAACAAAATTGGTCAGAAACCATGCTGCGCCTTTCAGATCTGCCGGCTGATTTGATGCCTCCTGCACTCCCCAGTGGCGTCTTGGCAGGAAAAGTGAACCGGCTGGCTGAACAGGCCACGGGTTTGCAGGAAGGTTTACCGGTTTTCACTGGTGGTCACGATCATATCTGCGCGGCGATTGCTGCGGGAGCCATCGAGCCAGGCATCGTGCTTGATTCGGCTGGCACTGTTGAAGCCCTGATGGTGACCCTGGAAACCCCTATTTCGGGAGATGGAATGCCGGCCTCGGGATTATGCTGCGGCTGCCATACTGTCAGGGATCGCTATTATCTGCTCGGTGGCCTGATGGGCGGTGGTGTGCTGGCATGGGTGAGCCGCCTTCTGACAGGCGATGATTCCCCCAGGACAATAAACCGGCTCATGGATGAAGCAGCCTTCTCTCCGTCAGGTGCCAATGGTGTGCAATTTCTGCCTTATTTGGATGGGAGTGGACCTCCGGATCGAGATCCGACCGCCTGGGGGGCCTGGTTAGGGCTAAGCCTAAAACACACGCGCGCAGATATGGTCCGTGCGGCCGTGGAGGGGCTCAGCTACGGGATTCGATATCTACTCGAAATTTCTCAAACTCGGACAAACGTCTCGGTTGGAGAGCTACGGTGTGTCGGTGGAGGTTCACGGAACGCCTTTTGGCAGCAGGTCAAGACGGACGTTTTAGGCTTATCTGTGGATACCCCCACTGTCACAGACGTTACCGCGCAAGGTGCTGCGTTACTGGCCGCGGTGGGCGCCCAGGTTTTCCGGGATGAGGTGGAAGCCTCAAGAGTTGCATATCGCTCAGGCATGCGATATGAAATTCAACCCGATCACAGCGCTTTTTATAATGATGCGTACCAACAAGAATACCAAAAGAACTATCGCGTTCATAAACCCAATCAGCCTCAAGGGGTTTAATAATGCCATCGATAACCATTGTCGGCAGCTTAAATATGGACTTGGTGGTGCGGGTGCCGCATTTGCCTGCGCTTGGTGAGACTATTCTCGGACGGGATTTCCATACCATACCTGGTGGTAAGGGGGCAAACCAGGCTGTGGCAGCCGCACGGCTGGGAGGAGTCGTCCACATGGTTGGCAGGGTTGGGCAGGACAAGTATGGCCAGACTTTGCGCGCCAATCTAAGCGTTGAAGGAATCAATGTCGATTTTGTCCAGGCGGACTCTGAAAGTGCCAGCGGTGTTGCATTGATCACCGTGGATGAGGCTGGTGCCAACACCATCGTTGTAGCGCCCGGGGCGAACATGGCTTTAACTCCACAGGATGTATCCCAGGCTTTTAATCGCATTGCTTCCATGGATGTATTGGTATTACAACTGGAGGTGTCACTCGATTGTGTGCTGGAAGCTGCCCGTGCCGGCCGGGCGCGCGGGGCAAAGGTCGTGCTAAACCCGGCGCCCGCCAGGCAGTTATCTAATGAAATTTATAGGAATGTTGACGTATTGATTCCCAATGAGACTGAAACCGGCTTGCTGACTGGACTACCCGTCGATACACTGGAACAGGCCGGACAGGCTGCAAATCGCCTTCTGGAAATTGGGGTGGGAGGAGTGGTTCTCACCCTGGGAGGACGTGGCGCTCTGGTGGTTACACCCGTTGAGAGTTCGATCCATATTCCTCCCCACGTGGTTCAGGTGGTTGATACCACAGCGGCAGGCGACGCCTTTGTCGCCGGATTGGCCGTGGGATTGGCTGAAGGGTTGAATTTGGCGGACGCTGCTCGCCTTGGAAATTCTGCCGGTGCAATTGCCGTCACACGGTTAGGGGCGCAGGTTTCCATGCCGACCCGTGAAGATGTGGTGAGGATGCTTGAAGCAGGATAAATGATTACAATTTTAAAAGAGGAGATTGATTTAATGTTCAAAGTCAGAATGAGCAAGCGTAAATTCAACTGTATTAATGCTATCGCAGATAATCATGGAATCATTTCTGCATTAGCCATGGATCAACGTGGATCACTTCAAAAATCGATCTCTAAAGCCAAAGGCAGTGATGCAAGCGCGGCAGACTTATCCGAATTCAAAAAGGTTGTTGCGGAGGAGCTTTCGCTGTATACCAGTGCAATCTTGCTGGATCCCGATTTCGGATTGGAAGCGATCGAACATCGCGCCAAAAAGGCCGGCATTTTACTTGCATATGAAAAAACCGGTTATGACGCCAGTGTAAAGGGCCGAATGCCCGATTTGTTACCCGAATGGTCGGTAAGGCGGCTGGTTGCTGCTGGCGCAGATGCGATCAAATTCCTACTGCACTACGATCCCGATGATGATCCAAAGATCAATAATATCAAACAAGCCTATCTCGAGCGGGTCGGAGCCGAATGCTCCGCAAACGATGTGGCTCTATTTCTTGAGCCGATATGCTATAGTGATGTGATCAAGGATGAGAAGGGCATCGAATTTGCGCGAATTAAGCCTGATAAAGTAGCCAAATACATGCGTGAATTTTCCAAGCCGCAGTACGGAGTTGACGTACTTAAAGTTGAAGCGCCTGTAAATATGCGTTTTGTAAAGGGATCGAAAGCCAACATTGATAATCAGGTAGTATATAGCCGTGAACAGGCAAAAGAATATTTCCGTTTAGCAGCTGCTGCCTCCCGGTTGCCATTTATATATCTCTCCGCCGGTGTAACCGATGAGGTCTTCCGCGAAACACTTGAGCTTGCTGGTGAGGCAGGCACGCCATTCTCAGGTGTGTTGTGTGGAAGAGCAACATGGCAAGATGGCATACTCGATTATGGGAAAGGCGGCGCCGAGGCGCTGCGCAATTGGCTAAAAGGTCGCGGTGTTCAAAACATCCAGGAGCTAAACAAAATCCTGTCCAAATGTGCGAAACCTTGGTGGGATTTTTATGGCGGCAAACAATGTGTCGAAGTGGTTGAATAACTAATTGGGTTGTCAAGGCAGATTGATCAGACTTTTTTAAGTAGTCGCAATGACCAAGGGGCTGTCCCAAATGTAGGGCAGAATGGCATTCAAAAGCCGCCGATTGGAAAAATGAATTTGGAGACTATCACACGTGGTGGTCTCCAAATGCTTCCTCCACCTGGTTTAAGCAGACCCTTGATCTAACCTGGCGTACCTTCCCTTAAGCGCAGCACTAATAGAATATAAATATAGTTGATAAAAGGAGACTCATGTCCAAAGCCAAAAGATTTATAAATGACCCAAGGCTAATTGCGCATGAAATAACCGCTGGTCTAATATCCGCAAGTGCAGGGTTTTTACATATGGCAGGGAGTGAAAATGTATTAATAACTAATGACCTTGCCGAAGGGAAAGTTGGAGTGTTGACGGGGGGCGGGGGTTCTTTATTTGCTCGATTTATTGGTCAGAATATGGCAGATTGTGTGCCTATTGGAAATATCGAGGCGGCTCCATCACCAATTTATATACTAGAAGGAATTCGGGCGTGTAACCAGGGTAAAGGTGTTTTATTGGTGTATAACAACTACTCTGGCGATGTATTGAGCTTTGACATGGCAGCAGAATTGGCCGAAGAAGAAGGGATAAAAACAAGGACAATAAGAGTAAGAGATAGTATCGGCCCTGAACCCCCCGAGAAATATATTGAGCGGAGTGGAATTGTCGGGATTATTTTGCTCCTCAAGATCGCAGGGGGTGCAGCCAGCGAAATCGATGACCTTGAGCAGGTATTTCGTATCTCCTCATCGGCGCGTGATAATTTACGTTCGATATTAGTTGTAGCCAATTCCTTTAGCAAAATCGAAAATGGTGAATTGATGTTCATGGTACCCGAGGATGAAATGATTATTGGGAGCGGTGGGCATGGTGAGCCCGGAATTATTCAATGTAAGATGATGTCTGCCAATGATACCGTGGATTTTGCATTGGATAAAATATTGGGGGACTTACATCTTGGAAGAGGAGATGAAGTGGGAATATTAATCAATAGTATGGGCGCGACCTCGTGGGAAGAATTGTTCATAATAAATAATAGAATTCAAGATGTTCTATTGAGCAAGTCCATCAATATTCATCATACGGATATTGGGTATTTTTTCCCGTATCAGGATATGGTTGGTTTCACAATTTCAATAATGCGATTAAATGATGAACTCAAAAGATATTATGATCTTCCTGCTAATTCTTTTGGCTATAAAAGGTGACCTATGATTGAATCGATATCCTTGAACCAAACATGCGCCATGTTTATTTTTCTAAGTCAGCAGATTATTGCACATAAAGAAGATTTGAATAAGGCTGACCAGCCAATTGGTGATGGGGACCACGGATATTCCATGGAAAGAGGTTTTGAAGCAGTTATTGAAATGCTTGGCACGGAACATCCCGAAACGATTGCGGATGTTTTCTTGTCCGTCGGAAATAAATTGATTTTTTCAGTTGGTGGCTCTGCAGGTATTATTTTTGGCACCTTCTTTCGAAGTGGAAGCAAGGCTTTGGTCAATAAACAGGTTTTGGATTCTTCCGGCATTGCGGATTTTTTGCAGTATGGACTGGAAGCAATTATCAAACGAAGTGGTGCAAAACCGGGGGATAAATCTATGATCGATGCACTATACCCTGCGGTGATTAAAACCCGTGAAATAAATGCGAATGATTTATCTTTGACATTGAAAAACATAGCTGAAGCGGCTCTTGCCGGGATGGAAAACACAAAGTCAATGAAGGCCAATATTGGCAGGGCGAAGAATTATGGGGATGCCACCATTGGTTATCCGGATCCGGGGGCAATCACAACATATCTGATATTAAGTTCTATGAGCGATTTTGTAAGAAATTTGCCTGAATAATAAGGCAAAATCAAAAGGAGAATACCGATCATGGAAAAAATGATTGGCGCGGAGGGAATGGGTTATCAACTGAAGGACTCTATCCGGGATTTTGTGCAGGCCAAAGGTATGACATAACCGAATTTGGGTCTATCCAAAATGACCAACCATTGGGTTACTAGACCGTTGGAAAAATGGTCGGGAAAGGCGTTTACACTAAGGAAGCGAATTATGGAATTATATTTTGTTGGACAGGTATCGGTGTCGGCATTGTTGCAAATAAACTATAAGACATTTATGCTGGGGTAGTTGAGTCATCCTTTACTGCTGAAAGATGTAAAGTGATCAACCATTGCGATGTGCTTGCGATGCGCCAGATTGTTGTCACCCCAGACAAGGTCAAAGTAATGGTCTATGGCTGGGTGGCAAGTTCGGCCAGGGGCTGGGCCTCGACGGGAACAAAGATTATCTCGTCGGTTGCCTTGCCGAGATTAATAGAATTATCGAGTTTTGATCATTGGAAAGGATTATGCCACCATGTCATTCTTTTCGACCAATAATAACTATAGAATGAATTGATATTTCCACGAATTCACGGATACCCCTGATCGTCTCGATATGGGACAAGAATTCCTAAGAAATTTGACTTATGTTAATGAATTATGGTGTTGCAATAAAATTCTGTCTCTTATTGAAACGATTGAAATGAAAACGGTACTCATTTATTGTATTATTTTGGTATGACTTACGGACCTGAGGCGTATTTTCAAAAGGATATCGAAAGAAAATGTTACAATCCTGCAAAATAAATATGTCTTATTGCAGTTTTGAAGCGTTTCTTAACGAATCTGTTCCGGTAATCAAAAAATGATAAGAAATACGTGGTCTTGCCTTAAAGTTGGAGAGAAGATTAGAATCGCATCAAACTGGTTAATTCCAGAGGTTATTGTCCCCAGGCGCCATAGGTTTGGTTGCTGGCTGCACAGCTGTTCTGTAGGTATATATAACATAATAACCGGTACATCTATTTGAGGCTGGTTACACAGCCTACAATGCTATCGTTCTCCCCTAGGAAGTGCTGTAAGCAAGGGCATGAGGTCACCTAAAGAGGAAAATTTCCGAATTGAGGCAGGTTCTGATGAACTCTTGAGAAATCTTTTGAAGAGATAAGTAAGGCGGATCTTCTTTTACTCGTGGAAGGCAAAGTATCGGAAAGGAGGACGATCGAATACAAAAGAGATCTCCCATCTGAAACATACGAAAGCAAGAAGGATTTTCTTGCAGATGTCTCTTCCTTCGCCAATGCAAAGGGAGGTCATATTATCTTAGGTGTTCAGGAGAAGAATGGGCTTCCAATCGCAATTAGTGGAATTTCATGTGATGATCCCGATCGCGAAGTTCTTCGGCTAGAAAACCTCCTAAGAGATGGGATAGAACCACGACTTCAAGGCGTATCGGTAAAGGGGATCTTATTGTCATCAGGATCTTATGCTTTTATCCTGCGTGTTCCGCGAAGCTGGTCAAAACCTCATGTTGTCAACTATAGTGGCCATTGGAGATTCTATTCGAGAAACTCAGTTGGTAAGTACCCCTTAGATAATTCGGAAGTACGTTCAGCATTTCTTCAATCGGGCACATTGGTTGAAAAGATCAGACTATTTCGAGATGAGCGATTAGGCTCAATCATAACGGCACAGACACCCGCCCGTCTTGTTCCAGGCGGCCGTACCATACTTCACTTGATTCCATATACGGCTTTTGAAACAGGGACATCATTTCCCCTTGAGGTAGTCGCTAATAATCCTTCGGTCCTCAAGCCAATCACTGGGCCGATTACAAACATTCGATACAATTTCGATGGATTATTGTCTACTAGTAGCATTAAAGATGGGATATCCCGGGGTTATGTCCAGCTATTTCGGAATGGCATAATTGAGGCGGTTGACAGTTCATTAACTCAAATGCGAGATAATAAAGGCTTTATTCCGGGCTATGCTTTCGAGAAAGCACTTATTGACTCCGTAAATATCTATCTTGACGGGCAAAAACAAATAACCGTTTCTCCGCCAATAATAATCTTTATTTCTCTGACAGGAGTGTCCGGTTACACTCTGGCAGTTAATCATCGGATTGTCATTAAGAATGAAAATCAATATTCAATCGATCGGGATACACTCCTCCTACCCGAAGTTATTTTAGAGAGGTTCCCATCCGATATCGCCCGGGCGTTAAGGCCTGCATTCGACGCGGTTTGGAATGCAATAGGCTTTTCTAGTTCACTTGGGTACGATGAGAACGGCGAGTGGGGAAAAGGCCCTAATTGCTGATAATCCCCCTATATGATAATAAAGGTCTAAAGAGCAATCTATTACCGGCGTAAGAAAGATGTATTTTGGGTGGCCTTATGATAGGTACACAGGAAGGACTTCAGATCAGCTGATGGCAATTTCGTGTGAATTTGGTTTTAACTCCTCCCACCGGGGTCTGTTCGATCCGTTATTGGCGACGCTATCGGACGGGGAAGAGACGATCGCATCAGCATTAAAGAGTTGCAGACCGCAAGCGCATCACAAGCGTTGCCAGAGGCTTTTTCTAGGCAATCTGGTTCAAGAGGTGTTGAAAAAGGACGATCAGCTGCGTCCCAACGAATTGGGAAGCTTAACAGGTTCAACTATTTTCCAATATGAGTAAAAATATATATCCTTTTTGAATATTCTTCAAGAATCCATGCGGTGGTGTCTATAGGAATTAGATGGGGTATGAGTGGGTAAAAAGCGAACATAGAGGGCAACCATAAGATATGGCGTAGTTTGAACCCAACCTCATCCTTAACTAATTTCTCGAATTTGGATAATTGATTATGGACCAATTTTACATGGTTTGCGGAGCCGCGGTCAGCAGGAAAAAGAGTTAGGCGACTTCACGACGTATACCGCATAAAGATCCTATAAATCTTTTACATTATGTCCTCAATATTAAATTGTCGAGTGATAGTCGAAACATCCCAATATTCTCGGGCACGATTGATTTTGCCTTCAACTGTGATGTGACAGATCAAGCACACTGGCATCGCGTAGGATGCAATGGCTTGATTTGGCATCAGATATATCGATACGATGGTTACCACTTCCTTTATCTTCCGCAGTGAGCGGCTGAGATCTATCCGCTCTTGCGTTAAACTCCAGACGTGCATCCGTCTGGTGAGATAATGTAGGTTATCTTCTCCCAGCCTTTTCGACGGTAAGCCATTCTGGCTAATTCAAGCATTTTCTCCACACCTTGGTATTCGACATCAGTATACATTTCGACTTATCAATATCTTCGGATTAAAGATCAAATGCCATCAGGTCTTGATGATTAGGTGATTCCAACCAGGCATGGATTGTATCGATATTCCTTTAGATAATTGGGCTTATTGTTGTTTTTTCATTCATTTCATTCTCCTTGTAAACATTTCCCATGAAGTGCTGGTAAGTCGCCGACTGGTTAGGATCGGCTGAAGTGACTAGACTGAGGAGACTCCTACTCAATTATTGTGCCATATCAAGTAAACTTTCTCACCAATAAGTAATTCCTTCATTGTCCGCCGGAACTGGCGTAACACAAATTTCAGCCTATACACAACCGGAATTAAGTTCCCTAATCTCCTTCTTTTGTCAATTACGATGATAAAGGAAATGTATGTGGGGTTAAAAGAATGAGGCAAAAAGCCAATTGTTATCATGCCATGGGATCGCCACTGCCTTGATAGTGTCCTCAGCTTTCTCGACCTTGATCATTTCGTTTGCGTCCATCATACGAGCATATTCCATCATATGGTTCAAACTCCTTAGCGTCCCTATCGTTCCATGACGTTGCACAAGCAGCTTCGGGTCAAGTTTTGAGACTGTCACTTGGTGATTAAGCAATTAACCCAGATCGCCTCCACCTAAATAGGGATGAAAGTCGATGGAGAGCAGGTCGCCTATAAAAACGATGCCCTCCTGCGGCAGGTACAGCACTGAATCGCTTTCCGTGTGACCCCCAGCAAAGTCTATTAATTCGGCTGTCCGCACTGTCCCATGGAATGTAAGACGCTGGATAAATGTCAGGTTGGGAGTGCGGATCTGGAGAATAGGCTTGAGGTTGACGAGCGCGTGAGAATGGCCAATAGAAGACGCAATTTGGCAAAACTGGAATTCATCGCGCTCCGCCGCGAGTTTTGTGCGTTCCGTTTCAAGGTTGGTTTCTGGGTTCACCGAATCTTCGTCAGAGCTAGGGTCCGATGTAGCAATGATCAAGCGGCGGGTTTACTTTGTTGAGACGAGCTCGGTACTTGCATCAAAGACCTGGTCGCCCCCGGTGTGGTTATTGTACCAGTGGCTGTTAATGAAGAAGCCGATGGAATGGTCAGTCAAGATTTCAGCGGCGGCCGCAGGTCCGCTGCTGCTTGTGGTGACTGGAAGGTATCAAAAATCAATGGGCTGTCGCCAAGATCAATGATACCTGCATTGCTAAAGGCGGCTCCTCCGTCAATATGAATGGCTGCATATACGCCGTCAGCTAGCTGCTGAAGAAGAAAGTGTCATGAGTTAGGGGGTTGTCGATTTTTCTCGATCATCTCTCTGCTTCTTTCCAGATTTGTATGAAAGCGTTGTACTTTAGTCTTCTCAAGGTTTTCAACACTTTTGTTGAGATTGTAACGGGGAGAGGAGAGAATTATTTGATATCCAAGTATGCAAACTATTATCCGTTCCATCTAGGATGAGCAATGAAAAGCTAGCCTGTGGATCGAAAAAAGGTTTCATTTACTTTCATCTATACCAACCCTAGCCTTTACTAACAATCCGAAAAAGCCATTTCTCCAATTCGGAGAAATGAGGATAGGAATTCCTAACTCGTGTTGGTGGAATCCCTTCCATTGGAGCCATGGGTATGTTACCCAATTTGTCGTGTTTTATTCTGGATTGGTATTATCAAGCTTACAGCAGCTAATGCAACACATCCACCTATGATATAAGTAATTGTAAGACCCTGGTTTTGTAGTAAGTATCCGACGGTTGCAAAACCAACCACCGCTCCAATCCATTCAGCTGAGGCAATAATAGATAAACCTTTCCCAATTGATTCACGCGGTACCAGATCGGTGACCAATGCATTGCCAATGCCATACCCTCCCATCGCGATCCCACCTAAAGCATAAGCTAAAAAGAATTGCCAGATCTTTGTGGAAAATGCCAATACAACAAAAGAAGCAAATCCTAATAAAAAGGCTATATAGAGAAAAGTTTTCCGGCCTATCCTGTCAGAGATCCAGCCCATCAGAAGTGGAAAAGGTATGGCAACAAGACCTCCAATTGCAACTGTACTGGTAATCTCCAGCGAGCCAAATCCCAATTTATTCATCACAAGAGAACGGATCAAGGCGGCAAAAAAGCTTGGAATTGCAAACAGGAGAGTGGCTGCGAACAACCAATAATAGCTCTTTCCCAGTCCTGGGGATAACTTCTCTGGAGTGTTTATAACCTGAGATTGTTTTGTGGTTATTTCTTTCATGAACAATGCGAACAAGGGCAAAAGTGCGCAAAAAATTGCCACATTGGAGAACATGGTCATGTACCCCCAGTGATCCACAAGCCACCCAATCCCCAATCCGCCGAGTAGAGCCCCCAGTCCGTTTGTCAAAGCGAGGATCCCGAAGATTTTTCCACGCTCGTTTTCCCCAACATACAAACCCGCCAAGATGCTGATCAACGCCAATGTCAGACCACCACAAAACCAGATCATGGCAGTGAATACAGTCAATACCCAAATGCTATGCACATGACCCATCAGCCAAACCAATGGAACCATCAGTGAATTTGCGATAATCAAGGGCAGTTTTCGGCGATGAAGTTTGTCTGATAACCATCCAGCTGATAGAGCCCCCAAGGCAAGAGCAATGTCCGAGAATGCAAGGTAATACCCTGTCACTGCCGAGTTCGCTCCCATTCGTACGGCGTAAACTGGCAGGATCGGTACCAGTCCATTTCCAATTGTCCAAGGAATCAGGCTACAAACGAACAACAAAGCTAATCGCTTATTGTTCATTGCAACCTTCTCATGTTTTCCTTATCGTCATCTCTTGCCAACCAATTATCCTGCAATTTAGCCAGGATGCAGAAGAAGTAATGGCAACTTAATTATTATTCTTAAGGGAAACTCATTTATCAATCTATTTAACATAAACACCTCAAATATTCCAAGGGTTTTCGATAGGTTTTCAGCAGAATAAAAAAACGACCCTTCCCTATTCCTAAGGATTCCTCATCCTCTGCTCACGATAAATGGCCTTCACAATAGTTTTTGAAGATCAACCGGACCTGTTCGTCTGTCAGCCGCGCGTACCCAACCTCCAAGCTCAGCCTGAACCGCTACGTCCTGCCAGTGCCCCAACCCCACCCTTGAAAAGGCTGCCTAAACCTTTTCAAGCTTCGTTTATTATATGAAACCCTATAAAACGGGCTGATTCATTAGTTTCACGATTGCATCCATGTCCAAATGTTCAATACAGGCTTCGGCCAACCTGTTGAATGACTGTTCTTTAATATCGCTGGTATCGACCCTTTGCCTCAAAGGAAACCCGGCATGTTCACGAATCATATTCAGCCAGCAGTTCCGAAAGGTATCGTTGTGAAAAATGTTATGCAGATAACAGCCGATGATCTGCCCATTGTTTTTTACCGCTCCATCGAGATGGTCCTGTATTTTTATAAAATTCTCGACAGGTTCTGTCGGCCTCGTACGGCCCAGATGGATCTCATAGCCATTCACGTCGATATCCCGGAAGCGATTACAGACGATGTGCCCCGAAACACGCTGCACCCTCTTTTCGCCTTCAAAATGGGTACTTAGCGGCAACAACCC
This sequence comes from uncultured Chloroflexia bacterium, assembly GCA_963772245.1. Taxonomy (GTDB): domain Bacteria; phylum Chloroflexota; class Anaerolineae; order Anaerolineales; family Villigracilaceae; genus UBA877. The sequence continues at coordinate 1,557,398 of CAVYWB010000005.1, forward strand.
GAGCCCCCGCACCTCCCCTTTAGAAGACCTGTCCACTCCAAGCTCATCGGAAAGACTCTCGCCTAACATTTGATAGCCGCCGCAAACTCCAAACACGATGCCACCGTTCTGTGCAAATTCACGAATGGCGTCGTCAAGCCCAGTCTTCCTAAGTTGGTCGAGATCATCCAGCGTCGATTTTGTACCAGGGATAATGACCGCGTGAGGATTTCCGAATTCTCTGGCGTGATACACAATGCGGACGCCCACATCCTCTTCATTCATGAACGGCTCGACATCCGTATTGTTAGAAACTCTCTGCAATCCGATGATAGCAATATCCAGAGGCTCCTGAGGAGTATGCCTATCCAGCCTGTGCAGACTCTGCGCATCTTCCGTTTCGATGGCGATGTCATCAAGATAGGGGAGCACACCGATTACGGGGATGCCCGTGTACTTCTCGAACCAGTCGAGGCCGTCTTGCAGTAAGGCGAGATCACCGCGGAACTTATTAAAGATCACGCCCTTGATAAACCGGCTGTACCCCCCCACAAGTTCGAGAGTCCCTATCAGGCTGGCGAAGGAGCCGCCGCGATCAATGTCGGTCACAAGGATTACGGGCAGATGCGTCAGGTTCGCTATCCTCATATTTACGATTTCGCGGTCGTTGAGATTGACCTCGGCAGGGGAACCGGCGCCTTCAATTACAAGGGTATCGTAGTCTTTTGATAATTCATCCAGTGAGGTGCGAATGACCTCCAGACCTTTTTTCATTGTAAAACTATTATGATAATCCCAACCGTCCATAGACCGAAAGACCTCGCCCATAAGGATGACTTCACTGCGGGTATCCATCATCGGTTTAAGAAAATCGGATTCATGTATACGGTCGGTAAAGCGCGGGCTGCCTCGGCCTGTGCCCCTTGTGCACGTCCGATTTCCTTGCCATCATAGGTCACATAGGAATTGTTAGACATATTCTGGCTTTTAAACGGGGCCACCTTGTAGCCCATGTCTGAGAACACCCGACACAACCCAGTGACGATAAAACTTTTGCCTGCATCACTGCTCGTTCCCTAAATCATTATGCCTGTAAATTGTTTCAAAATTATTTCCTCAGTATTTTTTACTACGATTAAGTATATCCTGAATTCCAAATCAAAATAAATTTACCTTCATTTATTTTCAACTTGCGAAGAATTTTTGGGAATCTTGTCATATTGTAGCATTTCCGTTACCTTCTTGTCTCGATTTTTTCGAATAATTCTAATGAAATAGAAAATTGGATACGGTAAACAGACCTCGTAAAACACCCTGAAATCAACACCCAAAATATTCGATTACACCTTCTTAGGAAAAACGATTTTCGGAAACATTTTTATACGAATATTTGCCGAGAGCTTCATGACCAGATATCTTGGAGTTCTGATAATTATCGCAGCAAGAAACATATGCTTCAAGCGAAATGTCTTGATTTGCTGCCTGTATTCTGAAATGCGTTAAGAATCAAATTTTAACAGCCTCTCTTTGCGAACATTTACCCAGGTAGTAGGCCATGGCTGTCTCCTAAACCGTGCATGGGTGCCCGGCTAATCGTCGGCACCTCTCTGACATGAATCTTTCTTGGCATGGTTCCTCCTTTTGGAATTATGTGGACAACCTTTTGGGAAAATGCTTCTTCCGTGCAGACTGGCGAACGCCAGCGAACGTGGAATGCTCAAAAAACAGAGCAGCATACGCAAGGGGTCCAGAAACTCGACCGCTTACGTGTGCCGTTCTGAAGGAGTTGGAGAGCAGGGGAGCGGATTGCTCTGCCCTCCTTGACCTATGCAAGTTGATACTGCTGAGTGAGTTCGACTTCTGCTTCTTGAGCCTGGCCACTCTTGGGACAGCGGACTATGCGCCTAAGAGTTTCCTCGGGGAAAGCGCGCCTGACACAACCGTATGCAAGGTTAATCAGAAGTAAATCCTGCCCGATAAGAGTATTCAGTCTGCCATTGATGGCTTCTATTTCATGGCCGGTTTGTTTCACACCATTCACCCTCTTGCGCCGGGGGGCGAAGTCGCAGGTGCGCACCTATCTCCAGCATCGGTTGACCGATTTCGAAACAGGCCCTGGCTGATCCGTGAAGGCAGCCTGTAACTGGCCGGGGCAGCCTGCGCAGATTGCCCCGGAAAGTCAGAATCTGCTATTCCAGGAGAACCGTCCGGTAGTCGAGTTACTTTTCAGGGTTCAGCATCCTGCCCATGAACAGGACGGTTTTCGTCTGGGGATCGAAGAGGGAGAACAGGAATGGATGGTCGATGGTTACATTCAGTGCCTGGACCGGGGCTGCCATGCCAACCATGACGACACCGGTGGCAGCGGCGGCCTCCGTGCCATTTTCGTCGACATTCACATAGGCTTTGTGCAAGACATCCCCGATGAACAGGTCTTTCGCTCCATCCATACCGGAAAAATCTGCATTCTTATCAAAGGCATCCGGCATACCCAGGGAGGCCAGAGTGCTTTTCAGGCCGAACTCGGATTCAATTTTGAATTTGGGCATAGCCAGATTCAAAGGCTTGTCCGTCATCCCGGCCAGAATGCCTGCGAGCTGGGCGTCGGTCAGCCCGGCCTCGAAATCGGCGAAACTCCCGGAGGCAGGCATCAGGACTACCAGCATGACATTGCTGCCGGCATAGGGCAACCCGACCGCCTGGTAGTTACTGCCCTGGGCGTACAGGTAGGAGGCATCACTTTTGGAATGCATCATGGGAACACTGGTCTGGCTGCCATCCAGCAGGGTAAAGGCGTCGTTTTTCGTACTGGCTGGATCAAAGGGACTTTCCCAGGCGGCCTTGAAGTAAATGGCGTCGGCCAGGACCAGCCGGGTGCTATCGTCGATGGAACCTTGCGGGAACAGATCCGTGATCTTCCCCTGGGTCTGTTGCTCGACCCAGGCGTTGATCACCTGGCGGGAAGGTTCCGCGGCATGCACGAAGTCTGCCAGGTGCATCCCGGCTCCGTAATTCTGAGCCAGCAAATCCAGGTAAGCGGGCAGGAACGGAAAGCCATCCTGGCCCCAGATGGCGTTGGCAATATTCAGGCGGAAGCCCGTGTCGTTACTATTATTTGCCTGGGCATAGGAAGTAATCTGTTGATCCAGGGCATTCATGGCTGGATGCAGGCGCTCCTGGGGCAGGCTGAAGTGCAGCGCCTGCGCCATCTGCTGCTCCGTATTGCCCCTGGCACCGGCATAGGTCATCGCCAGGGCCAGCGAGATGCTGTAGGGCGAAAAAAACAGGTTCCCGCCGCCGCTGCGCAGCTTCTGATACAAGGCCATGGCGAACGCGTTGTTGCCTTGCGCCAATCGGGTTAAATCACTCCCCCGGCACGCTGGGCGACTGGATGCGTGCCAGTTTCGATTGCAGGATATTTTTCCCTGTGAGAGCCGGAAGCGAGGTCGGTACGCTGGTCGATTGGGGGGGAAGGGTCGGCTGTGTACCGTTGTCCGGGGGAATCGGTGCAGGCTTTTGGACACAACTACTGGTTACGAGAGCCAGGGCAAGCAGCAGAACAAGGAATTTGGTGAAGCAAGAGGGAATCTTCATATCCTTATCTCCAGAAAGGGAATTTGGGGTTTCGATTCTATGACGGAATCCGGTTCCGATTGGTTCCCGGGTCCCAGTCCATCTTCGCATTTTGTATGTGCACGATTGCAGGCATTGGAACAATATCGGGAGATTTGCAGACAGACCAGATTTCAATGTGGATGTAGCAATAACTCATGAAACGTACGGGATCGGATAAATCGTTGCAGGCATGGTGATTGTTGCTTTTGTCTTTCTCGCAGGCCCCACTCCATCTTGCCTGCAGCGGGTTCGGCTTAAAGAAACTCGGTGGAGTAGTGATTGGAGTTTGTCCCTGATTACGGGAATTCCACGTCGAAATAGATTTGCCATCGTTTTCGCCCAATCCGGTGAGAATTTTGATTGAACCTCTGTGAGGTGTAAAATCCTCTCGGCAGGTCATGGTGCAACTCCTTTGGTTTGGTTACCGTAAGGATAACGCCTGACCTGATCTTTTGAAGAAATTACAGAAAATAGTTTACACTACTCTTATTTGAGCCTCAAGATGGTATGGAAATGCTAAGGAAAACCATCCCTATGTACCTATCGGAAGATCTTCCACAATGTGCTCAAAACGGCCATGGAATGATTTGTCATGGCTTGGCTTGTCTCTGTGTTTGTCAGACCAAGATTACCATGCCTTGGGCCCATTACCACCTTTTTCATCAACACCAGTTAGCGGAAACGAAAGGTAGAATGGTTTTGCAAAAAGTGTATAATTCATGATTGCCGCTCAGAGCGGCATCATCTTTTATTTTGAGGATCAGTTTGGAAAAACACGATTCCGCTGCAAAGATTGAATTGAACCTGCACTTGACGGAAACCTTTGCCGCGCTGAAGCATTACAATTACCGGCTCTGGTTCATCGGCCAGATGGTTTCCATGATGGGCACCTGGATGCAGAGCACGGCTCAAGGATATTTGATTTACCAGCTCACCAATTCGACAACTTATCTGGGCCTGGTGGTTTTTATAGGTGGGGTGCCAACCTGGTTATTCACCCTTTTTGGTGGGGTGGTCGCCGACCGGATTCCCCGTCGGACGTTAATGGTCATTACTCAGACCTCAATGATGATCCTGGCATTCATCCTGGGGGCGCTGGTGTTTGCCAATGCTGTCCAGCCCTGGCATATCCTTGTCCTGGCTTTCCTGCTGGGCGTGGCAAATGCCTTTGATGCGCCTGCGCGTGTTTCCTTTGTATTGGAGTTGGTCCCGCGTGAAGACATGACCAATGCTATTGCTCTGAACTCGACCATGTTCAATATTGCCACGGTGGTCGGACCGTCGGTGGCAGGCCTGACCTACGCTGCTTTTGGTCCAGCCTGGTGCTTTACGATTAATGGGCTTTCCTTTATTGCTGTGATTGTCGCCCTGCTATTGATGCATATTCGAGAGGATGTAAAAGTAGTTCGCAATTCGAAGGCAATCGCAGATATCGCCGAAGGCCTGCGCTATGTGTTTGCAAGCCGGCTGATCCTCAACCTGATCGGGGCAGTTGGCCTGATGGGCGTTTTCGGTTTTGGCTTGTTGAACCTTCTGCCGGCCTGGGCAACGGATGTTCTGCATGGAAACGAGGTAACCAATGGCCTGCTGGTATCGGCGCGTGGCTTCGGTGCGCTGGTCAGTGCCCTCATGCTGGCTTCGCTCGTCAAGGTCAACATCCGCGGGAAATTTTGGATAATCGGCCTGTTTATTATGCCGGTATCTTTGTTTTTCTTCGCACTGGTCCGCTGGGTGCCTCTTTCGCTGGCTATGATGGTAGTTGTCGGCTGGAGCCTGATGATGGTCACCAACAACTGCAACACCTTGATCCAGTCGGATGTACCGGATGTGTTGCGCGGGCGGGTGATGGGAGTCTACTCCTTGATTTTCAACGGTGCGATCCCGATCGGAGCATTGCTAGCAGGTGCTGTCGCAGAGCGCATCGGTGCACCTCTCACGGCAATGATCTGCGCAGGGATCTTATTGGTGTATGCCCTGGTAGCCTGGGTTTTCTTGCCGGATATTCGCCGGCAGGCTTAACCTAAGACTCTTTAGGTGCGCTATTCTTCTGGATGATCTTATTCAATCAGGTAGCCGTAGTAGCTCCGTCCACAAAAGCCGCAAGGTTACATTGCGCTTCTTCAGTTCTTGGTGGACTTGCTCCCACTCCGGCAGAACCCGCATGGCCGGTCGGTCCGCACCATTCTCCGGGAACAACAGCCTGTACAGGCTGTCCTCGTCCAGCCATTCTGGTAACGGCCATTTCGACCCGGCTGCATCGGCGCGCTTCAAATATTCCCGACTGTGCTGTGGGAGATCTGGCAGCTGCGCCCAATGGCCCGGTTCGATGATCCGCAGGCCCATTTCTGACGTAGTGCTTCGCTGTTCTTTCGCATGGACAACCTTTCCTGTTACCTGAGCGGGCAGGACGGCCGCCTGCTTGGCGCCTTCCGCGGCAAACATAACACCATGGTCGCCGCCCGGTTGGAGGGATACCACGCCCGGATGGGCCAGGCTCACGGCGTCGTTTAGGAATTCCCCTCGATTCCCCAGCCTGATCCTAGGCCGTGTAAAGAAGCACTCCCGCGAAGGGACCCTTCCCGGCCAGCTTTACCAGATATGCGACGATCCGGCTCCCCGTCGTCTGCGTGAAGATGGGATCTGCAGCTTGATAGGTCAGGTCTTGCACGATCGTCCCTGCCTGCACTTTCTCGGAAGTGACATTGACATTGAACGGAGCCGAAGAGTCGTAATGAAAGAGGCCTATGGCATCGTCATAAGTTAAGGCGACAGGCCATGATGTTGGAGTATGAGTGGATGGGATACCGGTGATGGTTGGTGGCAGGCCGTGTGTCCGTGCGCATGACACAGGGCGAGACGTATATCCCGATCGAAGCGGCAAGCACGCCCTGATCTCGGCCGCAACCGCAATCAGGGCGGGCTATTGGCCTGGGCGGTTGTTTGCCCGCCGAGAACGGCTCGGATGAATGAAGCGCTTTTTGGGGAGTGACCGCCTGAAAATTAGCCATTTCGGCACTGTAAGTGGGAGATGAGCTGCCCTTTTTGCGAATGGGGATTTACGTAAGCGCGGATGTCTACGCCTGGGGGTACGGACATGTCCTCAAGCTCTACCAGGCCAGGGGATGCCGGCCTATGCGATCAAGATGGCTGAGCAACAACAAAAAATCCATCCCCAGTTGGGCGGGGATGGATTTTTGGAATCGGCGTTATCCTGCAGGTGTACCTTGGCAGGCAGGCCAGCCTCAGGGTGCAACGACCCAATTTGCCTCACCGATCGTGTTGATGGGGCTGTTGAGCGTAACCCGGATTTGGTAGGTGCCACAGCCCTTTGAGCTTTGGATCGTCGCAATCGAAGTCTGCGATTGAGCGAAAGGAAAATACAATTGGAAGTTATTGCTGCTGATCAAATTTCCATCGAAGTACTCTGCATTAATGCCGGTGACGGTTGTCATTGCACTGGATGTAATCTTGGAGGATACTGTCGTTTGTTTTTTATTGATCCCACAATTACCGGTGCTGATTGACTGGCTCAAGAGGATGCTCAGACCAATCGTAGGTGTCGCTGTGGCTGCCATTATGGGAAATAGCGGACCTCGGATGGGGGCGAGAATCCTACAGATTTTTGTGCCCGGGATGAGAATACACGGCACCTGCGTGGGCGTGAGAGTGAGCGTGTGGGTGGGCACAGGCGTCGGCGTGGCGGTCGGTTTGATCACCGGGCAGATGCCCGGCTCGTTACCGGTGGGGGTGAACCCGACTGCCCAGCGGCAGGTATTGTCCAATTCGTAAAGCGCCTTGAGCGGGTAATCGGCTGAACCCTGAATCGGCGAACCCGCGTCCGCCAGTGTGAAGTGGTCATTATAATCAAACCAATCCGGATGGAGCATGGTCAGATCCATGGCCCAGGCGCCCCACATATACGGATTGGCATCGTTGAACAGGGAGCGCTTGAAAGCCACCTGGACGCTTGATGGATCGGTGGGGGAGATACGCGCCCAGGCCAGGTCGGGGTCGGCGCCCTGGCCGGCATTGAACAGAACGGTCTCATAGCCATCGCCGGTCTGCGGCGGCGGGTCCGATTGGATCGGAGTGGCCCCGCCCACATTTCCGTTCTTGTCCTGCCAGACATGCACGTTGTCCGTTGACCAGCTGGCCCCCGGCGCAGCGGCCATGATCAAAAAGTCGCCCCGGCCGTCGCGGTTGACATCGATCTCCAGGCCGTACACCCCTGGCAGGCCGCCCTGGGGAGCCGGACCGACCAGGTTGATCGTGACATAGGTCCAGGTGGCGTCGCGGCTCAGACCAGCGTGCTTGATATCCAGGTCGGGGAAATAGGTGTTCATGCTCTGATCAAACGGCCGCTCGAACAGATCAGCAGCAAAATTGTCGCCGCCCTCCACGCGGTGCAGGGCAGCAAACGGGGACGAGTCCATATCATAGATCTGACTCTCGAAAGCCGCGGGCGGTTCGCCAGGTTTGACCAGATGAGTAACGGTCGGTTGAACGGTGGCAGAGGCGGTGCCGGTTGGTGAGGCGGTGTCGGTCGAGGCAGGCAGTGTGGCGAGGGCGCTGGTGCCAGTGGGCGCTTTGGCTGCGGATCCACTCAGGGTTGGACCTGTGGGCAGGTTGCAGCCAACCATACCGGCCAGCATCAACCCAACCATGATTGATTTCAAAATCCTTCGGTGCATATTTTCCTCCTTATTTTCATAACAAAAAAACAGGAGATCTGCCTTGCTATTCAGGCATGCCAGACAGCTAGAAGTAATTGTCATTATACTCCGCCAGCCGGGAGGTAGGAATCTGATTTACGACGGATGAACTGCAAAGCATGTAAATTTGGTAGATTCTTCCAACCAGCTTGATGGCAGGCATCCCCAGATATATCCGGTGACTTTCTTTGATCGGGGTTGTTTCCAAAATAATAGAGGGGTGCCAATATATCAGGGAAAATAATGAGCGGCAGATTGAACAACCGGAGAAAAGAAAAAAGCGCCTCGTGCGATCACAGTTACACGAGACGCTTTCCTTGTAAGAGGAACATGCCTTAGATCACCGGGGCACCTATTATTTCTTGGTGCAATATGACGCTGAAACGATTGAATGTACCCATGTACAGGCCGGGACCGCCTGACAGGCGGCCGCGCTCTTATATTGGCCGCAATCCACCGGCTGCTGTGCCGGAGGTGCTGTGAAGGTCGGTGTGGGGATCGGAAGCATCACAGGTACTCCGGAGGTACCACCTGAGGCCTGTCCCACGCTCGCCGGGACCCAGCACTCGACATTTGCCGAAAGACGTAGGAAGAACCAGGTATCGTCCTCATTGCGTCCGTCAATAGGGTAAGCCTGCCCTTTCATCGCCAGGCTGATCGAATGGAAGATCGTGTCCGGACCGGATCGGCAGAAGGCATTGAGATGCGGGATATAGGTTAAGGGCGCAGTGGGCATGGTGACCACCGGAGAGGGCAGGGACGCGGTGATCACCGGAGAGGGCACCAGCGTGGGCAGGGGTGTCGGGAAGGGCGTCGACGTGCTGCTGACCTCGGCGGAGGTCACGACCACGGGCATAAGCCCCCTGACGATCCCGGTGAAGCTATTGCTGATGCCGACAGCCCAGCCGCGCAGCACATTTGCCGGTATCGAGAAGACCGGCATCCATACCAGATGAGAGGCTGTTGCCTTGCTCATCTCATGGGTGGCATCTCCCAGGTAGGTGGCGGTCAGCGTCTTGGTACCATCGGTCAAAAAAATAACGCTGCACATCCCCGATCCTGCCGAGAGGGTGATCATACAATTCGAGTCCGCTCCGGAGATCGCCACCAAACCGGTGGGAGTCTGCGGCCCACCGCTTACAGAAACCAAAACACTGACACTCTCTCCAATGAAGGAAGGATTGGGATTATCAGATACAATGATCGTTTTGCTGGTGGCCTTCCGTTCAAAGGCACCAATGTCGCAGGCGGGACCAACCGGCCGGACGACACCGCGCTGGTCGGTGTTGGCGCAGGTGCTGTTATTGCCGGCGTCGATCGCCGGGCTGCCCGGGAGTAATGCTAACGTCTGAGTAGGGCCGCCGTAGTCCGCCAGCGGGCCAAGCAACGGCGACTTTCCCGTAATGTTATGGGTGGTCGCCCCTTTGATACTGCAGCCGCTCGTATCTTCGAGCAGGTTGTAATCCAGCGAATTCATCAGTCCACTACAGTCCGGACCGCCGGAATTGGCCGTATTAAGGGCGCTGATCGTGTCCGCCAGATTGACCCTCGTATTACCGGCGTTTTCGATACCCCCGTCAATCCCGCCGCTATTGCGTGCGACCGTCACATTGGTAAGGGTGGCCGGGTCGTTCGCATCCGCATTCAGGTAAAGGCCACCCCCTTGGTTTGAGGCAACATTTCCAGCGACTGTATCATTAGTCATACTGAATGGCCCATATTGCCAGATGCCACCGCCATCCTGGGCCGTGTTGGTGCTGATGGTGGAGTTGGTGATGGTGGTAGTGCTGTTGGACGCATATATGCCGCCTCCAACAAGATCGCCCGCATTTGCAGTGACCTCGACCTGATTGATATTGAGGGTCGCAATGTCTTGGCCAGGCGGGGTCGGATAGTTCCACAGCAAAATACCTCCGCCCAGCCCAGCCTGATCCCCCACGAAGGTGCTGGTATTGTTCCCGGTGATGATATTATCCTGGATCAGGACACGGGTTAATTGGGTGGTGATGCCCTGAGCAGGGGAGCTGCCCCTGTAAACATAGATACCGGCACCTGAGGACGTCGCACTATTATGAGTCACCAGGCTGTTGATAACGGTCAGATTGCCGGACGAAGCAATGCCACCCCCCATTCCAAAATAAAAGGTACCTGCGACGGCGGTATTGTTCGTGACGATCACATCCACCAGGGTGAGATTTCCATCGTTATTAATCCCTCCCCCATAATTGGGTGTGCCAATCACTCCACCAGTATCGCCAGCAATGCGCCCATGCGTGATCGTCATGCCCGAAATCGAAGCGGTGACCCCGTAAGGGATGTTGAATATGCGGCCGGCGTTTCCGGCATCCACCGTAACTTTGTCTGCTCCAGCACCCACAATGGTTAGATTATTATTGATCATTATATCGTGCTCATAATAGGTGCCCGCTGCGACTGTGATCGTATCGCCGGCCTGTGCCGCGGCTACTGCTACCGTTATACTGGGAAACGGGCAGGGGGGCATATAAGATGGAGGACAAACCTCCAGAGTGCTCGCCCTGGCAGGCTGAACCGTCACTACCATACCGATCGTCAGGCAGACCAACAGCCCGATCCGGATGAATTGCGCATGTTTGTTCATTTCGTCTTCTCCTGATAAAACTGGCAAGCAGGTGAAATACCGATCAAAATTGAATGTTCGGAAATGGACCTTGATTTCCCCCGATATTCATTAATTCCTGAATTCCATGTCAACATCTAATTATCTTCCAAGATTCCACGTCGAATTGATTTTTCCATCCTATTTGCCTAAACAAAGTGGAAACTATGGCGGAATTTCTGATGAGTTTAGCATTGTTTTACTATTATGCATATAGGTTCGAAAACAATTTCTTGATACCGAATATTCTGAAATGCTTTCACCGTCCCAATTAAATACCAAGAACTGCCTGGAATACTGTAAAAGGTGATCATGCCGGGCATTGATGAAACTCTGGAAATATATCCATGTCAAGATGGGTGTGAAAAATGTTTGACACAAGATGATGGTGCCAAATATTCCGAGAGGTTGGATTCATTGCGTTTTTCGAGGTCTTTTTACATACCCCATATTCGCCTTCGTAAGGATATTTTGTAAAATTTACGGAGAGGTGCTGCCGAAAGTGCTACAATATAATGAGAAACCTAGTTGTAGGTCCGTGTCCGATAATGTATACTCTTTGAAAGAATTGGTTGGGATATGCGAAAATTGATTTCGGTGATATTGATCGTATTCCTCTCGGCATGCAACTTGCCTACCGGTCGTCCCCCGGCATCGCCACCTCCCACCGAAACCACTCCGTCCGCAACTCCACTTCCGGTCTACCCGACAGCTTCATTAAATCCAGCCCTTCCTACGGGAAATCCGTCTCCTACAGGCTCCCTTGTCTATGTACCGGGATCCACGCAAAAAGTTTGCCAGCTTCTCGGCGATGTCGATTGGGAAACCGGCCAGCCAACCGCCGCAAGAACATTCTCCAATGGTGGACTTTTGGCTGCCGACCTGGGCTATCCAGTCGAACACCAGGGCAAATTGATCCTGCTATTTGGGGATAGCTGGCCGCCTCCCCATCCCAAGAACGAGACATCCGCGCAAAGCGAGGTTCCTCCGGACAATTCGGTGGGAATAACCATTCGTACCGTTCCGCCCGACAGCAGCAGCTGCCTGGACCTCCAGATCAATCACACTGCTTCCGGGAAATTTGACCCTGCCACCATCACCGGCCCGATCGAGGTGAATCAGGGTTTCTTCAACGTTCCCTCGGGGGGCGTGAGTGCAGGCGGATACCTGTATGCCTTCTTTTGGACCGATCATTGCGTGGATTCCAATCCGCTGGCCCCGTCACCTCTTTACCCGCTTGCCCGCCCGAAGGTCATTTCATCCAATAGTTGCCCGGAGACCGACGCCCGGAACAGCCTGGGAATAAGTGTGCTGGCACGCTCCAGCGACGATGGCCGCACCTTCAGCCAGGTCGTTTCCATGCCACCCGGTTTCGTTTACACGACCGCGGTAAATACCGTCCTGCAGACCGACATTCCCGCCTCTCAGCGTCTCGGAATTTTTATTTTTGGCGTACCCCGCTATCGCGCCAGCATTCCTTATCTGGCTTATGCTGCACCAGGGTCCATCAACGATCCCGCATCATGGCACTTCTTCACCGGGCTGGACACCAATGGTCAGCCGAAATGGGTGGCAAGCAGCGCATGGACCCAGAATTCTGCTTCTCCTAATTCCTGGAGTCCGCCGGGCAAACCAGAGGTCTTCAGCGTTGCCTCAGATGCTGGCCGCTGTGTTGGCGAATTCTCGGTTACCTGGAATTCTGCTCTTGAAAAGTGGCTGATGCTTTACGGCTGTCGGGGTAATATCCTGGCCCGGGTTGCTCCTGCTCCCTGGGGTCCCTGGTCGGCGCCGACTGCAATTCTGAGCGTCGGACCCGATGTGGATTGCAGCCTGGTCATGACGCTTGCAGGGTGTAACAATCGGCAAGATTTTTGGCCTGCATTACACAAGAACGGGAAATTCCAAGCTGGCTCCTTCTATGCTCCCTTTGTGCTGAATCGCTATACGACGGCGGACAGCAGTACGGATGGCAATCGAAGAAGTACGATTTACTGGCTCGTATCACCGTGGAATCCATACGAAGTGACCGTTATGCGCACTACCCTGGAAGTTGATTCTTCCCAGCCCGGATCCTGAAGCGCATAGGAGGAAGGCTTTGTCATTTATCCACCCACGTGGTCCGGGTTACCGAAATGGAAGATACTCAAATCGGAAAGAAAGGTTAAAATTAAGTTGAAGTTCCGATTCCGGTTAAACCGATCAGCACAATAGAGGTTGATTGGTCAATTCAGTCAGGTTTAGTAGGACAGGCAGCCCAGCCATCATAGGGTTGACCCAATATGCGATTCAATGAGCAGATAACAACTTGTTGATTGGGAACTGCCTGTGAAAAATCGAGTTGGCGTTCCTCTGACGCTGAATGATTGATCCAGTGTATCTTGGAGGTCATATGAAAAAATTACTCTTTGTTTTTTCAATCTTTATTACCTCATCGGTACTGACAGCCTGTAACCTTCCGACCAAACCACCAGTTCTCAAAAGCCCGCCCCTGCCTTGGCTCACGTATACCAATAATGCCTACAACTTTCAGTTGCAATACCCATACGCGGGCAGCATCGTTTCCGGTGCGACCGACACATCCATTCGGATCCAGCTTCCGATCATACAAGGCACCAATCTGGTAGAAAAATATCTGGATATTAATGTGCAGGATGGGAACGCCACCTGCCAGAGCCCGGAAGCCGCGGGGTATGCATATGGATTCATTACGCCAGTTAATTTGACGATTAACGGATTGGCATGGGTTGAGGAAAGCTCCGGGGAAGGCGCAGCCGGCTCGATGTATGATTGGACGGCGTATTCAACGGTCAACGGCAGTATTTGCGTCAACCTGACCTTCGTCCTGCACTCTCACAACCCGATGGATTTTTACACGGTGCCTCCCACGTATAATCAAACGGTAGAGTCGTCGGTCTTTATCCAGATCGTCGATACTTTCAAATGGCTCAGCGGAGGCGCGACAACGCCAACCCTGGGCCTGGGCATCCATCACCCTGTGATCACGCTGGTGCTGTTGTCCACGCCAACCGTGGTGCCCAGCAGCACCCCGGTTCCGCCGGCAGGTTTAAAATTCATCCCGAACCTTAATGCCAATTGCCACGGGGGTCCTGGAGTTTTCTACGGCACGCTGGATGTGGCCGTGAAAGGTACGAGCTATCCGATCGATGGACGCAATCTCGATGGCAGCTGGCTACGGATCATGCTTACTCCTAACGAGGGTTGTTGGGTGGTGGCTGACTCTGGCAATGCCTCCGGAGATCTTTCCGGGGTGCGGGTGCTGCTCTCCCCACCGACGCCTACTTCGACACCGCTTCCTCCTCCCACACGGACCCCTACTGCGGTTGTCAATTGTAAGACGTATACCAACGAGAGGAGCTGTAATTTAAACCCTGCTTGTAAGTGGAAAGCTTCTTCAGCTGTGGTGGTAGCAGTGACCTATGTCTGCACAAACAAATAGCCGTTGTGCCGACCGATCAGGATCGCCCGGCAAATGTCGGGCGATCCTGATTTGCATCCCGCATAGGTGCTGACCAGTCCGCTTGGGCATAAATAGCCAAAGAGAGATTAGAAAAAATGTACCTGCCGGGCAATTATCAATCTCTTGGCATGAAAATAGGACCAATCTCCAAGTAGATTGGAGGCCGGTCAGTTATTTGATAAAAACCCTGATCCCATTAACCCCCTGACCTTACTTTACCAATGGTGTATTGCCGTTTCTCTGGCAATTCTTGATTCGAAAGATCACAACGGGTTGAATATCCTCGACTGGCGTCATCCAATCCAGTTTCTTCAAATCATGGGGGTTAAAGCCGAACGGCCAGCCCCCGGAATAGACATATGCATTTCCAAGCTGGCAGAATTCCGACTGTGCCTGCGGAGAGCTCCAATCCAGGTTGAATGGCTTTAGAAGCGTTTTCCTTCGAGTTAATGCCTCCACCCAGATGCCCGCATCCGAGCCAGCCAAATAATCAAGGTACTCAGAATCTGAAGAGACAATAGCCCCGGAAATGATTACCGATGCATCCTGCGTGGTATTATTATCGATCCAGGTGATCGCGACAACATCGGCTGGTCTGACAAAATTATAAAAAGGGTCAGGTGAGAAACTTTGCGTGGCTATGGAATTCCCCAGGACGAGGATAAAAAAACACGCGATAATCAATATTCGTAACCATGGCTGTTTCAGGCAGAGTAGGAAACCTGCTAACCCTAATCCTCCCAACAAAGCTAAGGGAATATAAGTCATGGTCGCAAGGAACGGAAGGTCCAACCAGGCGAGGTTATAAGTCTGCAAATAAATTGGAAGAGGCAGCTTAAGGAGCAGAACGATTCCACAAATATATAAAAGGATGGCAAGAGCTGGGCGCGGGAAAAATCGAAAAGCAAAAGGGGACAGAATAAGCACGATTGCCAGTACCAGGTAATTCGTATCTGCATAGGTTTTCAAGAGGTCATTCAATTGGGTCCAAAAAAAGGCTGCAAAGAAAACGGCCAGCAGCAGTGACCTCCAGGGGGAAATTTTTATTCTTTTTACAATCTCGCCTGCCAAAGTATACGCGAGCCCAGCAATTAACAGACAAATTAACGTCCGGCTGTGAAAGAGTGTTTCCCCAACAACGAGGCAGAGCAGTAACAAGCCAGTCGGCCATTTTATTCTTCGAGCTTTCCACCCCTGGACCAGCACACCCAGGACGGATGGTAGAATGGTGATCCCGGCCAGGGCAGGGTATTTTCCCCAATTGGCTGCGAAGGCCGGCAGCTTCCAGCCCACGCAAGCCAGGCAGGCCGCTGCAATGGCAGCCGGAAAATTATTGGTAGTAACAATTGCCAGATAAAAAATGGAGACAGGCGCCAGCACCAGGAACAACTGCCCCAATAAGGAAACGGCAAATTCGGGTTTAACGCCGGTAGACAGCACGAACCAGGCTGCCAGGCTGTGGAAACCGAAATGGTAATAACGGTGAAGGATGTTCGGTAAAGAGTAAAGCGCCTGCGGAGGACTCTGTGGGGAAAGGAAGTCCTGGACGATCTCAACATGTACGGCCGAATCAAAACTGGGCGGTAAAAGCAGGCCTCGCAGGAAGGATAACCTTACGATCAGGACCAGCAGAAAAAGAATTCCTCCTGGAATCAGAATGTTTGCATGGGCCCACAGTTCTTTGGCTTTACCCGGCTTAAGCCAGAGAAATACACCAAGAATTCCCAGGCCAGTGATCAGGGGAATGCCGATCGTTAGCGCCTCCGGCCAGAGCCTGGCCAGGCACATGACCGTGAAAGAGAGCATGGCCAGCGGGATTGCTCCAATGCACAAAAAGGCAGGCATTTGCAAGACAGGATTATTACTATCCAGATCTGGCAGGAGGCGCGTCAGCCACACCCCCGCGCCGAACATGGCCATCAGGAAAAGCAGGAGGCTGCCGCCATATTCTTTCAGGACATACAAACCATTCCACCAGACCTGCATACCAGTTCGCTCCCTGGCTGCCATCAGACATTACGTTGTTGTAAAAATATAAATTCCTGGGCATCCAGATTGTACAATCATACTACTATGGCCCGGCTTCTACCTGAGTTGGAGCTTTCACCTTTGTATAATGAATTTTTGCTGACTCGGGAAAAGATTGCCGGCCTATCGGATGAGTTCGATAACCATACTCCACTGGAGACCTGAGCTGGGCGATCAATTAGTTCTGGCCTCAGATCGCGATGAGCTGCTCCTTCCAGACACAGAGCATGCTGCTCCTGCACATGGCCGCCCGCATCCGCCGCGATTTGCCGATCTGCTTCCTGGAGACCGGCTACCATTTCTGGGGCACGCTCATCTTTCGGGAGCAAATTGCTTCCCAATGGAAACTGGACATGCTAGAGACCGCCTTCATTGCGACACCCCAAAAGATGTACCAGGCTGAACGGTTCATTGCAAGATTCTACAGGGACCAGGCCGACCATGACCAGGAAAAAAAGTTTCACAACCCTACCATGGCTTACCAAACTGGCCAACCAAAAAAAGCTTTTCTGTGCAATTTTTTTATATTGGCTGGAGGCTGCCATTCCGGTTGATAATCAGCCAGCTGAGGAAGTATTTCCAGAACCTTCTGATGTACAAAAAGGCTTTAACCACATCATAAAACATCTCGAACTATTAGAGCGTCCTGATTTTAATAAGCTTCTGGCTATTTGCAACGCACAAAGACGGTTGGTCCTAGCAGAGACCATTCTGACCGAATTTTTCAACAGCATGAAGCCAATCTCACTATATCTGAGATTCGATAAAATGGCCTGAAAAACTCATTCAAAATGTTTCCAAAAGATGCTGATACTACGGCATACAATAATTGTTTGGTCTTATCAGTAGGAATCAAAATCATTCTTATCGCGTCCAACAAAATAGTTGAGAATTTGTGCCAACAGTTACACAGCGTTTTCATGAAAGATTGGTGCGATTTGAGCTGGCCGATCTCCGTACCAACAACCCAATCAAGTAAACACTCTTCTGCACTTGTATAATTTGAATTCTGGTTGAACAAACTACAACAGTATTCCATGAATTCATTCCAGGGTTTCCATTAAATTGAACAACCGGAGAAAAGAAAAAAGCGCCTCGTGCGATCACAGATACACGAGACGCTTTCCTTGTAAGAGGAACATGCCTTAGATCCCCGGGGCACCTATTGTTTCTTGGTGCAATAAGACGCTGAAACGAAATGCCCATGTACAGGCCGGGATCGCCTGACAGGCAGTCGCGCTCTCATATTGGCCGCAATCCACCGGCTGCTGTGCCGGAGGTGGAGAGAAGGTCGGTGCGGGGAGGTGATCCAGCTTTGGTCCAGATCGCATCCCGGCTGAGTCTGGCATGCAGTTTGTCCGGGACCGGAAATTACTTTTTCATCCTCTGGTCAAACGGCCGCTCGTAGGGATTCGAAAGGTTTCATTTTAACACGGGACATATTTGTGCAGGAGCCAATTATATTTCAAACAAGGTGTGTCTGTGGCGATCGGAAAATGGAATATAGTGGTCACTATTATACGGGGGGGATTGCATTGGTGCGTTATCGGATTGACACCAAACAAACATGCCACCTTGGCCTTGGTGGTTGTGGCAGTCCAGGTTGGTGACGGCCGCGGTGTGGCCGTTGGTTGGATCACCGGGCAGATGCCCGGCTCGTTACCGGTCGGGGTGAACCCGACTGCCCAGCGGCAGGTATTGTCCAATTCGTAAAGCGCCTTGAGCGGGTAATCGGCTGAACCCTGAATCGGCGAACCCGCGTCCGCCAGTGTGAAGTGGTCATTATAATCAAACCAATCCGGATGGAGCATGGTCATATCCATGGCCCAGGCGCCCCACATATAAGGATTGGCATCGTTGAACAGGGAGCGCTTGAAAGCCACCTGGACGCTTGATGGATCGGTGGGGGAGATACGCGCCCAGGCCAGGTCGGGGTCGGCGCCCTGGCCGGCATTGAACAGAACGGTCTCATAGCCATCGCCGGTCTGCGGCGGCGGGTCCGATTGGATCGGAGTGGCCCCGCCCACATTTCCGTTCTTGTCCTGCCAGACATGCACGCCGTCCGTTGACCAGCTGGCCCCCGGCGCAGCGGCCATGATCAAAAAGTCGCCCCGGCCGTCGCGGTTGACATCGATCTCCAGGCCGTAAACCCCTGGCAGGCCGCCCTGGGGAGCCGGACCGACCAGGTTGATCGTGACATAGGTCCAGGTGGCGTCGCGGCTCAGACCAGCGTGCTTGATATCCAGGTCGGGGAAATAGGTGTTCATGCTCTGATCAAACGGCCGCTCGAACAGATCAGCAGTAAAATTGTCGCCACCCTCGACGCGGTGCTGGGCAGCAAACGGGGACGAGTCCATATCATAGATCTGACTCTCGAAAGCCGCGGGCGGTTCGCCCGGTTGGACCAGATGAGTAACGGTCGGTTGAACGGTTGCAGTGGCAGTGACGGTTGCGGTGGCGGTGTCGGTTGGTGAGGCGTTGTTGGTCGAGGCAGGCAGAGTGGCGAGGGCGCTGATGCCTGTGGGCGGGTTGGCTGTGGATCCACTGGGGGTTGTACCTGTGGGCAGGTTGCAACCAACCATACCGGCCAGCATCAACCCAACCAAGAATGATTTCAACATCCTTCGGTGCATAATTTCCTCCTTATTTTCAGAACAAAAAAAACAGGAGATCTGCCTTGCTGTTCAGGCATGCCTGACAGCTAAAAGTAATTATCATTATACTATGATAGGCGGGAGGTAGGAATCCACCTGCATCACATGCATTGCAGTTCCTCTGTCGTAAAGGGCAAAACAGTTTCTCAATCCTGCGGAGTATTACCCGGATTTTACGTCGCTAAATCAGTCAAAGAAAAGCGTTTTTATAAAAGCCCCACTTTTGGTGTAAAAGTGGGTGTTTTGAGCCAATATTTCATCAATTTCCAGCTAAAACGCTACTTTTCACCCATTTAGGATGAATTTTGGAATTTCTCGTCAGACTTATGATTTCACCCAATGAGTAAGTCGTAAATTCCTGATTGAGATGCCATGTTAAAATTTTGAGGACAAGAAAATATACCGTGAGGATGCTGCCGTGATTAATAAAATCGAATTCTCAGCTAAAAATCTCACCTCCAATGCCGAGTTGTTTCTATTGTTGGAGCATGCCAATAAAAATGGAGTCATTGACCTGATTGATAACGATCTGGTTTTTGATAACACATCCACCAACAAAGTCAAAATGAACCCCATTAAAACCTTGCTCTGCGGCAATTTTGTTGGAATTGACAAACTGGAACGGTTGAAACTGTTGCAAAGCGATCCCCTGATCATTGAATTTGCCATAACGATCAAAGAACCGGAAACGGTGTCAAGTTTTTTGGGGAACTTCAGCTACAAAACAACCCAGATGCTGAGAGAAATCAATTTCAAGGTCTTCAGAAAGCTGTTGAGAAAGAGCAAGCTCAAATCCATTACCATCGATATCGACAGCAGTGTGGTCAACGTGGAAGGCCACCAGGAAGGTGCAGTTAAAGGATAAAATCCCAAGAAACTTGGAAACAACTGTTACAACTTCCAGTTTGCCTTCTGCGATGAAATCAAGGCTTACCTGACCGGCTATGTCAGAAGAGGAGATACCTATACGTCAAATGGCACGTCAGAAATGATCAAGGAAATCATGGCCTATCTCAAAGACGAAGGTTTGGAAATCACTTTTCGTATGGATAGCGGGTACTTTGACGAGGACATCCTGGAAACCATTGGATCATTTGGGTGTACTTATGTGATCAAGGGAAAAGAGTATCCGAGGCTGGTTGCACAGGTGACCGATCCATCCATTGTTTTTGTTACCGGTGAAGCAGGGCGGGAAACCGCCAAGCTTACCGCAGCCCTGAATACATGGGACAAAGCCAGACGGTTTGTTGTGTCCCGTGTATTGAAGGATGAAAAAGACAGAAAACAATTATCCTTTCTGGAAGGCGAAGAATACGACTATTTCCTTATTTGTCACCAATACAGAACTATCATCAGTAGAAGTGGTGGAGTTTTATGAAAAACGAGGGAACTGCGAGGACTATATCAAGGAAGCCAAATACGATATGGCGGTTGGACACCTGTTACTCCAATCATTTTGGGCCAATGAAGCGATCTTTCAGTGGATGATGCTGGCTTACAATTTATTCTTGCTGTTCAAGATGGACTTCGCAAGGAAAACGGAATACCGGCAGCAGATCAAGACATTCCGATTGAAGTTCATATTTCTGGCTGGAAAGATCATCAGAACGGGCAGAAGCGTGGTAATGAAACTCTCGGAGAAATATCCCTTTAATAGATTTATGCAAAAAGCTTTCCCTGAAAAAACGCCCTATTTCATGCCATTCTGTTATTTCCATTTTAGTTGGGCTGGAAATAATCATTTCAGATGTCCAAATTTGTGAAAAAGATCATAAAATAATACGCAATATGGAGGAGTTCGTGCTAAAATTAAAGGAGTTCCGCCACGATCATCATCCCTCCGGGGTGAAAATGTTGGTCAAATTTATTTGACGTGGAAATCCCGGTTCTGAAATCGATGTTAAGATTTCCAGAGAAATTGATCCAAATAATATTATAAAGAAAGGAATTTCAAATGCCATTCGGAATTCAACCTATCCATATTGTGATCATTATCGGAGTAGCTTTTTTGATTTTTGGGGGCAACAAGCTGCCTGAGCTGGGGCGGAGCGCTGGTAAAGCCATCAGCGAGTTTAAAAAAGGAACCAAGGAGATGACGGATGGTTTTCGCGAGGAAGTGGGTCAGGCAGGAACACCCGCAGCGGCCGCTGCATCGTTCCAGTCTCCTACGCTACCCATCCGCCCCGTCCCAAACAACCCCGTCCCAGGCAGCCCCTGCCGCCTCAGGTGGACGGTTTTGCATACAATGCGGTGCCCCGAACCCTCCTGGGGCACGCTTCTGCAACAGTTGCGGGACGAAACTCCCCGAAATTAATTCCTGAACAGTCAGTTCTTAGGGCAGTGTCCACGGGTTTACCGGAATGAAATGGGAGGCTGTTTCTTATTGTGGCTAATAAATCGATGCCTTTTCTTGATCATCTGGAAGAGCTGCGCAAACGCATCCTGATTTCGTTATTGGCGATCCTGATCGTGACTGCTATTGCGCTGGTTTTTTCCGATACCATCCTTAAGGTGTTATTGTTCCCAGCCGGGGGGATGAAGCTGAATGCATTCAGCCTGATGGATGGTTTCATGATCAAGTTTCGCATTGCTCTGTACATCGGCATCGCCATGGCGTTCCCGATCTGGGGTTTTGAGCTGTACCGTTTTATCGGCCCGGCCCTGCTGGACAAGGAACGCAAAGCCCTGCTTCCCGGATTGCTCGCATCCACGGTGCTGTTTGTCCTGGGAGTTCTGTTTGGCTATTATCTGCTGCGCGAGATGATTACGGTAATGATTGCGCTTTTTCCTCCTGAAGTGGCCTTCCTGCCCGCAGCCGACGATTACATTTCATTTGTAACTTTCTTCCTGGTGGCCTGCGGGGTGGCATTTCAATTGCCGGTTGTACTCACCATCCTGGTCCAGCTGCGCATCCTTTCAGCTGCCATCCTGAAAAAACAACGCCGGATCGCCTATTTTGCTCTGTTTGTTTTTGCCGAGGTTGCCACGCCGGTCACCGATCCGATCGTTGCGCCGATGGTTGTGATGGTTCCTCTGGTTCTTTTATATGAAGCCAGTATTGTCGTGGCGGTCCGGATCGAAGCCGGCCGGTTAAAGAATCCAGATCTCAAACATCCGTTGGCTAAAACAAGCCGGGGTTGAGCGATGATTCTTATAGGAGATTGAAATGCCATTTGGAATCCAACCCATCCATATTGTGATCATCATTGTTGTGGCCTTCCTGCTCTTTGGGGCCACCCGGTTACCCGAGCTCGGGCGCAGTCTCGGAAAAACGATCAGCGAGTTCAGGAAAGGTACCAAGGAAGCCGCAGAGGGATTCAAAGAAGAAGTCAGTAAACCAAATGATGGATCGGCAAAACCTGCCTCTGCTGCTTCAACGGCCGCCGGCCAATCCGCAGCACCGGCGGGAAATTTTTGCATCCAATGCGGTGCCGCCAACCCGCCCGAAGCCCGCTTCTGCGCTTCCTGTGGGGCAAAACTCGCTGAAAAAACCACCTGACAATCCGGGGAAAACTGGCACTTATTGCCGGTATAATATATTTTCCGCCGACTGGGTGTCCCCCTCACCCAGGGACGGCATTTTTGATGCCTGTAGAGGGTGTTGAAATAAGTACATAAGAAGAGCCAAAGTCGATCTGCGAATATTATTTTGACTATTATTAAAACTAGTAATCGGCTGCCGGCTATGCCGGGGCAGCCCCACAAATTTTTTTATTGTGGGAATATCGAACAATTAATTTGTACCCAGTTGTTAGCGAGAAAGCCTCCCCCAAATGGCGGAGATCGGGCAAATTCAGTTAGCTGCTCACGAAAGCGAAAGCTGATCCGGAACTAACGGTGAAGCTGGGCCCTGGCTACCATGCGAGTTAAGGAATGGAGCAGGGTTGGTCAAACGCCAACATAACAGCTCTCATCTCGCAAATCCGCTGGCGGCTATAGGGTAGCGCGCCTGGGAACTCATTCCTGGATAGTGATACTGGAGATCAGGGCATCCAGGGCGGTAATGGTCGGAGAAAAACTGTCATCAGCCTGGGCGTTCAGCTGGCTGGTGAGAGCGGCAATATATGCAGAAAAGTTTTGGGTGAACGTACTCATGCTTTCCCCGTTCGGCAGAGTATTCCCGTTTTCAGGCAGGATCGGATTGGAAATCGGCAGACGAGCGCTGATCCAATACTTGCCGTCGCTGGTCAAACCTTGGAAAGTATAGAATATATCCTGGTTGTTGATCGGCCAATAACTCTGACCTTGCTGCATGAGATACCGGATGCCGCTGCCATTATTGAAAGGAATCACTTTGTATTTGACGCGGATCATTTGCGCGGATTCGCCGATCGGCAGGTACGGTAGATCCTGTTCACCCGGCGTCTGACCATTGATAAGGGTTTGCAGGTAGGTGATCGTGAAAGAGGGAACAGCCTGCTGGATTCCCTGAACCGAGTAGACAAGCACTTGGGGGATACCGGGCCGGCCAGAAAGGGCATACCCCTGCAAGGTGAGCTGATCGGCATGGACAGTCGAATTGCCCGGCCCCATTCCCTCATCCACCCCCGAATTGCATGTAGAGCCAGAAGCCAAAGTAGGCGGGAGGTACAAACTCATATTATTACAAGTTGTATTTGTCGCCAGTATGTTCCCAGTCGGGGTCATGACGGCGGAAGGACCCGGCTGTGCGCTCATTGTCAGGGCGACAGCCGTCACGATGGCATTCCCCGAATTAGGTACAAAGGTTTGCAGGTTACAAGCGGACAGGCAGATGAACGCAATAGCTGCAAAAATAACGATGGCCTTTTTCCAATTCGTTTTCATACCATCTCCTCCTAGATTAAGTACCATAGAAATGCCGGCGTGTACGTTGTGTTTTCCGCACTGATCTGTCCAGCCTGGTTTGGAAGGATGCACTCGGGACAGTGCAGTGATTTTACGCCGCGTACTCTTTGCAGTCTAAATATACTCCCAAAAGGGTTACCAGATATGGCATTTCTTGTCAAAATGGATTGGGGAATTTGCTGTTTGATTGGAATCCATCCGGGATGGAAACATCCCCTTTTTAACTGCCAGAACATCCCTAAAATTGGCTGCAGTATCTCAAAAAGTCGTTCAACTGTATTTTACGACGTAAACAGAGAAAAAACTTTTACGGCATGATAAATGCACCAAATTATTTTCTCCCACCCGGATATTGCAGAAACATAGAAAAATGGTGTGTTGTGTTAAATACCAACAAAAAACAGGCTCTTATTCCCATTATTTCAATATAAAAAACAACCTTGCCTTTTCAGCCTATAACCATAAGAGTTGCGTCAAGTTTTTCATCCACAAATTGGGTGAAAATAAAACTCGCATGTAAATATTTGAAGGAGAAAAAATGATCTCGAAAAAGGACTTAATGGTGATCAATAAGATTGAATAGTGATGCTTCCCGAAAATCTTTTTTGCTGTCTAAATTTGTTTTTTTCAGCATTTCAGAATACATGCAGACAGGAAATCAAGAAATTCCTCTTAAAGGGTTGCTTGCTGTGAAAATTATCCGATCAGCAAGTTATGCGGTTATAAAGCATTCCCGGTAAAACATCCTCAGTGAGATGTGTATAGCCATCTGCCAAAACTTTCTTACATAAATATTTCGGACAGCTTTTCAATTTGATTGGGACGGTGAAAAACGTTCCAGAATATTCGGTTTTAAGAGATTATTCTCGAAAATATACGCAGAATGGCAAGAACTACGCTGAAATAATAAAGTTCCGTCAAAATTCTCACCTGCTTTTGGCGAAAATGATGGAAAAATATTTCTACGTGGGGTTTCAGGAATATCTTGAGGCGTGGCCTTATTGAGGTATTCTGGTGTCGAAGGACTGGGTTATCGTCTGGTTCGGACCTGCTGGCAGTGTGCCGTACACGCTGTTAGTTGTTTCCGCAGTACGCGTTTTTTGTGCCGAAGTACAGCGCGGGTCCTCCCTTGAGACTTTCAACGGACTGGAGGCTGCGTACGTGAACGTCCCCGCGCCAGCCGAAAGGTTCGAATGTTTTCCATCGTTCGGCCCCACCAGATTCAGGACGAAAGAATTAATCGGTGCCAGGGCAGCGGATGTGACAGGTCTTACTCGACCAGCACTGTCTGCATAGGTAAGCGATTCCAACAACATTTCCGTAGAGGTGCTCTTCCCGGCATTGTCCAGAATGGTGTATGCGGCTCCGACGACGTTCTCATTCTGATCGTATTTCAGGTTGATCATAAGCTGGTAGCCAGAGGGTAATCTATCACCGGGCAAGTTAAGCATTATCTCCTTATGGTTGATCATGTTGCCTGGGCCAAGATTTTGTGACTGCTTGAAATTTGCGGAAGGCCAGTTGTCGACGAACGCACGTGCCTGAAGCGGCGCATGATTGGTTGTAAGGAACGAAAAACCGTATTGCTGCCAGACGCAGTTCGCGCCTTGCGGAGAATAGGCGTTCAGCTGGAAGCTGAAGCCAATATCAGAGACGATATCTTTCGTGATGTCAATAGTGACAGATAATCCCATCACCGGATTGCAATCGCTGTACAAGAAATAATTGGAATTGCTGCCGAGGCCGGCATGCGGCGCGGGCACAGTTCCTGGTGAGGGGGTGCCACTTGGCAGCGAAACGGTCCACGTGGGGATGCCACCTTGCGGCGCAAGGGTTGGCCCAACCGTTGCGGAGGGGGGTAGTATGTCATTAGGCAGGTTGCACAGCAGGGATGCAACGAAAGGTGTCATGCCGGTGGCAATCAGTTTAAGAAAATTACGTCTGTTCATAGAGCTACATGCACCCATTAAGAATATCTAATACGTAGAGGCGTGGTGTGAGGAAGAAATATGGCTTGAAGGGTTTATGCAGAAGCAGGAGCGAGGCTGTCGGGGTGAGGGTCGCGAAGGGGATGATGATGCGAATGCCAGACCTAGTATGCAGGCTGTGCAAGAGCGTGGCAACCGGTGATTGGATGAAAGTCGGAGTCGAGATTGCCTGTAAACCATTGGCTTTTGTTCCGACCTCAAAATCATCCCATCCGCAATACCCCTAACCGTTGTCAACACCTACACCGATGATGACCGTACAGCTGACTCGGTAGTTTACCATTCGGGGGTATCCTGTTCGATGGTCTGCTCGCCTGCTACGCTAAAAGTAGAACAGATTGGATTTTTCTTTCCGTTGAAATTTTGTGAGCCTCCGAGTAGGCGACCTGGCAAGAGGCCGTTCTATGGATGATGAAGAGTGTACCAAGGCGCCAAGAGTAGGGGAAAATTGGCGTGGCATCCTTGCCTGACTTTCCCGGACTTGGACAGGAATTGATTCCATCTTATAACAAAATGGTTTGGTTTGCAATAGCCGTTTTCTGATGTACGGACTAAAGTTCGGGCAAGATAACGGAAACATTCTGTACTGAATAAGGCTTCCAACCGAATTCAGTTAAAGGGGGTTTACACGAACAAATGTTCCAGCTTTTGCCATTTGTGCAGGATTTAGTAGATGAAGCAGGAAATGCAAGCTGTCGACTCTGATCGTGGCTATGATTCTGAAAACACGTTCCCCCCGCCTACGTGCGATCGCCCGATCGATGGGCGGGTATGAAGCTGTGAATGATACGTATTTTCAACGGTTTTTGACCACCAATGATCTGCGGGATGGTAAGCTGCGATTGTTTCGAAAAGCAGCCTCGATAGTGATCAGGGATTCGACGGAGATGCCACGCCTGCAGGCCAGGAGGACAGAGTACATGGTGACCTTGAGCGATCGTGAGACGAGCGGTTCCTGGTTGTTGCTGCTGGCTACACTATTTCATGGGCACGCTCTCCCCTGCTATTTTGCGGGCTATTCTTCGATGACCATTACTCAGGATGCTAAATCCCGGAATCAGCCTCACTTTGCCGTCTGTACGAAGGTCAAGGAGCTCTTGGGAAGCCGGCCTTTGGTACTGGATCGGGAGTAAAGCTACCTGGAGCTACTCGAAAACCTGGTCGTTGAAGGGGTGAACTTTATTGTCCGGCTGAAAGCCGGTCCCAACTTTTGCGATCAGAAAGGCTAGCCGGTCTTGCCTAGTATCGAATTCGATCATTCATCATAAATATATGGTTGTAAGTATTCCAAGGGTTAGCATTCCCAGTGTCAACCCCAAATAGAAATGTCCTCGTTAGCAATCCCAGTGTCAAGGTTTAATTAGAATGTCCCCTTTATGCGACTGAATAGCAATGTCCCCCGCGGGGGACATTGCTATTCAGTTGGGAGGGTATGGGAAGGCCGATAGGCCCAGGGATGATTCGGAGCAGGTTTGTGAGCCTTACTCAGGTTGAGAAGGGCGTGATCCACTTGCTTGGCAGTGACTACTTCCGCCTGGCGGGTCTGTTTGTGGAATATGGTGTAGTCCAGCGGATTGTTTTTGTAGAGGATAGCAACCTGGCCGAGGGCGTTCTGGCAGATGTTGACCTGCGCATTGTGCCAGGCGTAGGCGGGGCGATCGGTCTGGATCTGATAGACCACATTTTTGAACTGCACGGTGAGGTTTTTGGAGACGAGCCGGGTCTCCTGCCAGGTAAGGATCTGGTCAAGATTTTGGTGGGCTAGCACAGAGCGGTGGGCATCCAGGGAAGAGCGCGCCTGGACCGCAAAGCGGGCATTGAAGTCAGTGATGAACTCAGGCAAGTAAAGATTACCTTGCTGCATATTGTTAAGCCCCCGCAGGCGCATTTCCTTGACCAGGCGATCCTGTAAGGTCTGGTTGACGCGCTCGACCCGGCCTTTGGCCTGGGGCGAATTGGCACACAGGATCGGGATCTCCAGGCTTTGCATGGCTCGTCCAAACTGGGTCAGGTTGTCTCCGTTCCCCGCATTGGGCATATTGACCCGAAAGATGCCGTGTTTATCGGTGTAGAGCCCGGCAGGCCGGCCATGGGCGTCCAAATACTGCCTCAGTAGACCGCAATAGCCATAAAAACTCTCCTCCGGCACGAACGACAAGGCTCCCAGCTGGCCCGTGGCATCATCGATCATGACCAGCAGCGTACAGCGCTCCGAGCGCCCTTCAAACCAGTCATGATCCGTCCCGTCCATTTGCACCAGTTCCCCCAAGCAAGCCCGGCGCTCCCGCAGCGGATGCTCTGCCTGCTTCCGGACTTTCTTCGCCTTCCAGATCCCCTCCGCGATCATGATATTGCGGACGCTCCCCAAACACAACTTCAGCCCTTCCAGCTCCACTAACTTCTCGTGCGCCAGCGTTGGCCCAAAGTCAGCATAACGTCCTTTGAGCAGATCCAGCGCAGCCCGCACGGTCTCCCGCTCCAATTGATGGTGGCTTGCCTGCCCACGCTGCTTTGATACCAACCCGGCTGCACCTTCTCGCCGATAGGCTCGCAACAAACGCTTCACTTGCCGAACGCTCACTCCCAGGATCTCTGCCGCGGTTCTTTGTTTCATCCGCTTCTCTTGCAAACGCTCCATCACTTCCAAACAACTCAGTTCCTCTTGGCTCATGGTTAGTAAGTCCATTTCTATGTCCCTTTCACAGAGGGGACATTCTAACTTGTACGCAAAGGGGACATTACTATTAAACGCCAACACGTTAGCAATCCCAGTTGACTCCATCCCAGTAACTCGCTATACTAAACGAATGATCGCCTTTTGAATCGTCCAAAGGATGTACCCATGAACTCTCAAAATAATACGTTGACGATCCGGCAATTTCCCATTACCCAATGTCTCTTCGGTTTTATCCTGATTTTGTTTAGCGTTTTTATCGCCCTCATCACCGGAGGAAAACATGGGACCCTTCCGTTAATCATCATCATTGGCCTCCTGGGCGTGCTGCTGCCCGTCCTCTTCGCCACCAGCCTGGCAGTCCAGGCGGACCGCATCGCCGGTACGCTCACCATCCGCCGGACCTGGCTCTTGCGCCGGTATGTGCGGGAAATCCCCGTAGCCAACATTAGCGCCATTCAAGGGGAGATATCCTCTGGAAGGCGGGGGCAGCCTGTATCCCGGATCGTGGTGATCACCAAAGACTCCGAGTCCGTCCCCTTGCATTTTTCTAGCGGTGGGAGAAATTCCAAAGAAGCCAAGGCAAAGAGCCTGCGCGAGTTCCTGGGTGTGGGCGGTGTGGAGATGCCCCTGGGTGGACAGACCAGTTCTGTCCAGCTAATTATGAATGAAAGACAGGCAATCCTGACCGCACCCGAGGCCGAAGAGCACACAACCGATGGCGTCCATTGGAGTATCCACGTTGTCGGCATCGTCGGGGCACAGATCACGCGCTGGTTCTCGCCCGACCAGCAGTGCCACACCGGATTTGTCTTCCTGGCCCAGAAAGTCACCGGACAGGGTTCCACCAGTAGTGGTTTGCTGGAAGGGCTGAATAAAATGATCTTTCACCAGCTCCTCGGATCGTATGGATTTGGGAGTGAAGATACGCCCGGGCTTGACTCTGTAGTAGTACAACCCTCCGTTGACCCCCAACTCGAGCCGCATTTCACCGTCTTCACCAGCGACGCCGGTGCAGTAACACAGTTTTTGAATCCTGGGTCCATTGCAGCGCTAGTGGATTGGGCCACCCGCTACCCGCTCAAGCAGGTGGCCGGGACCAAAGGATTCGCCGGACAACTGGTGGTGATGATGTCGCCACGCGGTTTGTACGTCGCCTCTATGGGAAATATGATTCCCGAGACGTTGCAGCAAATGATCAATCTGGGTGTAGCACTTGTAAAAGGGAAATAAAATTATCGCGGACATAGTAAGGACATGTCCGGGATAATCCATAAGATATTTCAATAACAACAATCCTTTGTTCGGAATGCTGAGGATTGAGTTGGTCATAACACGGCAGGTTATCCGGCAGTACAAAGGCAAATTAGAGGTGGTGAACGCACAGGGGAATGGCAGCACATTAACCATAGAATTGAACGTCTGGAAGGACGAGAGGCCTTCAGCGTGAATCTCAAGGGAGCCGATATCCAGGCTACTGCCTGAATTTTTCCCACCCTTACCCGACCGGTTCTTATTTCAAATAAGAGAAAGACTTTTGACGTAACCAGTGTGAGAGTGGGTGGCAATACCGCTGAATCCTTTACCGGAAATTATGCGATAATAGGGTCTTAATAATAGATTTCGCCGCGGATATCTTGCTCGGATAGTTTCTATTGGAGGCTATATGAAAAAACAAGCATTATTGCTGGGCGTTTTTTTGGTATTACTTATTTCAATTATTGCATGTAGCTCAGGTGGTGTTGTAGCTACTACGCCAACTGCGATTCAGGCAAGCGGTCAAGGAGCCCCCACAACCTCTTCTGCTGCAACCGCTCCTTCAATTGCAACTCTTTTGGCAGGCGTTTCAAATGGAGGGGCGGCCGGCAGCGGCAGCATTCAATGGCCATCCAAGATGCCGCTGGACGTCCCCAGATTCCCTTATGGAACGATCACCGGAGCCAACAATAACGTCATGGGTAGTATACAAGCTACTTTCGAGAACGTCACATCAGATGCCTTCGATAAGTACCAGAGCGACTTGAAAAGCGCAGGTTGGGTGATAACCAACGCCTCACAATCAGCAGATGGCTCTGGCGAGATCGACGCCTCAAAAGCCCCACATCGGGTCGTGGTAATGTTCCTCCCCTCTAAGAATAATGGCATTAAGGTGGCCATAACCTACTACGACCATTCAGGCTAGTGAACCACACCCGCGCTGAAGCGGGGAGCTTCCAGGTTCGCAGACCCACCACGCTTGCAAGGATCTCCCCGCCTGATCTCGCATCTTGTCTCGTTCTTACACGAACATGAGTAG
This sequence comes from uncultured Chloroflexia bacterium, assembly GCA_963772245.1. Classification (GTDB taxonomy): domain Bacteria; phylum Chloroflexota; class Anaerolineae; order Anaerolineales; family Villigracilaceae; genus UBA877. The sequence continues at coordinate 1,588,287 of CAVYWB010000005.1, forward strand.
GAAATCCGGGCAAATATTTCAATTTGAGTTGGTGTTATGACACCTATTTTTTATCATGAAGTGATCGTCCCCTCCAGTTTTTCCCAAAGGACGGCTCCATGAACACGAGCCGAGAGCATTAATAGGTGGAATATCCTATTTCTATGTAAAGGCTTCTTGGTCGTATTTTCCACTTCTTCTACTACATCTGCGCCGAGATCGTGACCCGCCTCACCATGAACCGCGACCAGCGCGATCTTCCCCGTGTTCTCTGCCAGTTATGCGGCGGCTCCCTCAAAGAAAAGTATTTTCCAAAAGTAAAAGAGGTGGGATATTTATATACAAAATCTCGATTCTGGCATAGTACAAGTGTTCCAAGAGGATAGTTCCAATATATATAAGCATGGGAAATTAACGCCTTCTACCTTTCATCAAAGAAACTCGATCACGAATGAATATCAATGCTTTCGAAAGCGATATTTTCAGGTTCAGTAATTCAGATATCCTATGTTTATTTATGGGGGTTGATTGCCAGTCATCCCCCGTCAAGCGTTCTTTTTATTTGCTCTGGGAATCTTTCCAGGCTTTCGTATTCTTCCAGGGTCGGCAGGTTGGACAACTGTGCCTCTATCTCTTGAAGTTTGGCGGCAGCGTTTTTTTAGATCCATCTGAATTTTATTACGCTGGTCAAGCTATTCGGCCCGGGTCATTTTTATTTCTGGATCGGTATACGCAACGGTCAAGTTCTTTTGTGTCTGCTCCAGTTTCTCTATTTCTTTATGAACCAAGACCTTCAGAAATTCAAGGACCGGGCCAGATGACTGACGGCCCGGTCCTTGTTGAATTTGATCCTTAAGCCGTTATTTGTGCGTACAAAGCCCGCTGACGTCATTGATCGGTTGCCATTTGCATACGGGAACCGCGCCGCAGGATTGCTTGGTGGTATAGGAACTGCAGTCGATGGCGGTGGTGGGGACGATGGTGAATGTGGGAGTGGGGGTGGGCGGGGAGATCAGGACGCGCACACCGGAGAGATCACCCGAAGCAATGCCGGAACTCGCCAGGACCCAACAGCCCCGATCCTGGTTGAGCATGATGCGGACCCAGTCTCCGGCCAGGTTGCGACCGTCGATCGGATAGCTTTGGCCTTTCGGAGCAACGTCAAGAACGTCAAAGATCAGGGCAGGGCCGGTATGGCAATTGGCGTTGAGATTGGGGGTGAAGGAAAGTTTGCCAAGGGTGGGGGTGTATGTAAGAGTGGGTATAAGATTAGGAATCTGGTTCACCAGGCCGAGGCCATTGCCCTGTCCTTTGATGAGGGATGTGATGACAACGTTCATCAGGTCATAGCCCCCCCCGTTTCCAACATTCATCCCAAAAACAACCTGATAATGGTTACCACAGGTCAAACTGAGGGGGATATCCTGGGTAAAGGTCTTTTGTTGACCGGCCGCAGTGAAGACGGTATCCGTTTCGGGCCCTACATCGATGGCCTTCACGTACCAGTTCCCGTTCGACTGTTGATAGTTGATCCAGGCCATCCAGAAGGATTTCAGGGTCAGGGGCTTGTCAACGGTGACTATATCGGAAAAGGTGCCAGTCGGGAAGGTGTAAGGAATGGCACAGTTTGGAACCAGGAAGAACTCGGGCATCTGTTCCCAAGGTTGACCTTGATAGAGCACCTGGGTACTCACATCGTATATGGTGGCAGGGGGAGTAAAAGTGGGGAAACCATGGATACCCGTGAAGCTGAAAGTATGAATATAAGGGGCCCACTTGGGAGTGGGCGTACCGGTGCCGACATTCAGGAAGGAACCAGATTGGACCAACTGGGCTATCTGGGGCTGGCTGAGGGTTGGCAGGCTTTTGACCAGGTCAACCTGGGGTTGGGACAGGGTCGGCAGGCTCTCGACCATGGCAACCTGGGTCTGGCTGAGAGGCGGAAGGTCGGCCAGGGGGGGAAATGTGGCCAGCGCGCCCCCGTTGCCGGAGGGTGGCTGGGTAGCCACGGGCGCAGAGGTGGGGGCTGCCGCAGGGGTGGCGACTGGCAAATTACATGCCGACAAGGCCATTAAAAGTATGAGACTCAGAACAAAAAATAGGCGTTTCATGGTTTTCTTCTTTCTCCTTTTTCAGCGATGGTCGATGTGAGAGCGAATATCTATTTTGGAAATCTGACCCAATTGGTAAAGGAGTTATCCAGGCACAATTAAAAAAGACGGTATCCTGGAGTACCGTTTTTTAATGAGGTAATGGGATGCAAGCCTCAGGTAAATCGATCTGTGAAAGAATGTGCGAGAAGAAAACTTTGCCCATATTTTGCATCTGTCTGCTGGTATGGCAGACAGCTAAATTTAATCATATCACGAATAGGGTAAATCTGGCTAAAAGACCAGGCCAGACGGATATTGTCTGGCCTGGTCGTCAAGGAAATTCTCGATAACCCACTTTTTTTAGAGATCGAGGTATACACTATCCAAGGTACTGGTAGAAAAAGAAATAAATCCGGATTCCACGCCGAAAAAATTTTACCAACATTTTCAACCCAGAGGGAGGATGGTTTTGGCAGAACTCATTTAACTTTAGCATAATTCCCTCAATTCTGCATAATATCTGGCATTCCATTTTCATAAAATTGGATACCTGAAGTCATATTTCCAGTCCAATTTAAATGGAAATAACAGATTAGGACACGAAAAAACGTTTTTTCGGGAAAGGCTTTTTGCATAAATCTCTTGAAAGGGGTATTCCTTGGAAAGTTTCATCACCACTTTTTCATGGATCTCTTGATAAGGATATTTTCCAGAAAGTTTCGTCACCACACTTTCTTGCAATTCATTGTGTGGAGAGCTAATTTCTGTTAATAGCAGACTATCGATCAGCCTTTTTATTTGATCATCCCCGACCTGTCGGGCATAAAAAACCCGGCTCATTTCTTCTTGCTTTTGCTTGCCAACAATTTCCCAGTTGTGCAGAATATTGGCTTTGGTGATTGCCTTTCGGATTTCCTTTCGGGCCACATAAGAGAGTATCTCGTTGATGTCGAACTTGTATTTTTCCATCACCCAGAATAAATCATAATAGTCGCGGTAGCGATCCCGGTCGCTCATTGCCATTATTATTTCGGCGCAAATCTCTTTTGCATCCATCACCAACACAATAAAATCAACACCCCAAACGTTGTTGTAGGGAATCAATCTCGGGGGGAAGAGTACGTTTTGAAGAATATCGGTTTCCACCTTCAGGAAATTAGGAAGGACTAAAGGGACGGTATATACTGCAATTCTTCGATTTTGATAGTGGCCGCAGATAGGTGGTCTTTCTTTATGTTCAGGAAAGGGACTCCGGCAAATATCTTTCGCATATCCTCGAGAGATAATTTCGTCTCTACGGATGTAAAATCCAAATCTTCGGAAAAGCGGTATTGGTCCAAGTAACAATGATTTATGGCAGTTCCACCTTTAAAGACCAAGATTTTCCCCTAGAGCGATTCTGAAATGATTTGCATGACCTGCGCCAAAAAATAATCCTTTTCGGCGATCTGCAGGGGATAGCGTAGTGTCCGGCGGTTGATGATCTTAATTTGTTGGCGGGTAAGCATAATATTGATCATGCCGAATCATATTTGCATGGTTCCGCCTTAACAGGGTTTCTGTAAATGGTTTTCTCTTGCATTGGAAAATGCTGCTTACATGCACGCGGCGTGCGCCAGGAAACGGGAACGGCCTGTCGAACAGGTAGGACAGAGCAGCACCCTCAATAGATCGAAGCATTTATCGCTTGAGGAGGCTGTACTGGTTCTCAGCCTGGTATCTGGCGAAAGAAATTTAGTCAGAACAAATCGATCAGTGTCCGGCCCTGT
>CAVYWB010000006.1:0-939618 GCA_963772245.1 uncultured Chloroflexia bacterium
GAGAGTAGAAACTCCAGCGGGCCTTGGCATCTTCGCGGGATAGTTTGAGCAGGGCTTCGGCACGGGCCTCATCGCTCTGGACCAACATGCGGAAGCGGGTTTCATTGTACATATATTTGTCCACGGAAATGGTCGGTTCCTTGTAGTCGATCAAAAGCGGGTTTTTGCCTTCCGCAGACAGACGTGGGTCGTAGCGATAAAGCGGCCACAGACCGCACTGGACAGCCAGTTTTTGCTGTTCCAATCCCTTAGCCATGTCAATGCCATGCGAGATGCAATGACTATAAGCGATGATAATGGATGGGCCATCAAAGGATTCGGCATCGATAAAGGCCCTTAAAGTATGCTGATCGTTGAAACCCATGGCAACGCGTGCCACATAAACGTAACCATAGGCAATTGCCATCAGCCCCAGGTCTTTTTTCGATAATCCCTTACCCTGGGCAGCAAAACGTGCCACTGCACCACGCGGGGTGGACTTGGAGGCCTGGCCACCGGTATTCGAATATACCTCGGTATCCAGGACCAGCAGGTTCACGTTACGCCCGGTGGATATGACATGGTCAAGACCGCCGTAGCCAATATCATAGGCCCAGCCATCACCGCCGACAATCCAGACAGATTTCTTGACGAGGGCATCGGCCACTGCGGCCAGGTTCTTGGCTTGTAGGGTTTTGGATTTGGCAAGTTTCTTCTTGAGAACGTCAACACGTTCGCGCTGCTGCCTGATACCCAGATCAGTAGACTGGTCGGCTTTGAGGAGATCATCGATCAAGTCCTGGCCCAGATCATTTACGAAAGCAGGCAAGATATCACGGGCGTATTCAATTTGTTTATCCAGAGTCAGACGGAAACCCAGGCCGAATTCGGCGTTATCCTCGAAAAGACTGTTGGACCAGCTTGGACCGCGACCTTCCTTGTTGATGGTATAAGGAGTAGTCGGCAGGTTGCCACCGTAAATTGAGGAGCAGCCTGTGGCGTTGGCAATAATAGCCCGATCACCGAAGAGTTGCGACATGAGTTTGATATAGGGCGTCTCGCCGCACCCTGAGCAGGCACCCGAGAACTCAAACAGTGGCTCAAGCAATTGTGAGTTCTTGATGGTGCCCACGCTAAAGGTGGTGCGGTCAGCCTCGGGCAGGCCAAGGAAGAAATCCCAGTTAACGGCTTCCGCTTCGCGCAGGGGTGGTTGGGGAGCCATGTTAATGGACTTGCGGGCAGGGTTGGTCTTATCTTTGGCCGGGCAGGCTTCGATGCATAAGGCGCAACCTGTGCAATCCTCGGGAGCCACCTGGACGGAATAGGCCATCCCTGGGAATTCCTTGAACTTGGAGTCCATATATTTGAAAGTCGCAGGAGCGTTTGCGAGGTATTTTTTATCAAAGACTTTGTGGCGGATAACGGCATGTGGGCAGACAAAGACGCACTTACCACACTGAATGCACAAATCGGATTCCCAAACAGGGATCTCCAGGGCGATATTACGCTTTTCCCATTTGGTGGTGCCGGTGGGGAAGGTGCCATCCACGGGCATGGCGGATACCGGGACGGTATCTCCCTCGAATGCGATCATCGGACCAAGGACTTCCCGGACGAAGGCTGGTGCTTTGGCTGCCACCGGGGCACGGCGGGTGAAAGTACTGGTAACTTTCCCAGGCACCTTGACTTCATACAAGTTGGCAAGCGACTGGTCCACGGCAGCAAAGTTCTTCTGAACGACTGCTTCGCCGCGCTTGCCATATGTTTTCTGGATGGCTTTCTTGATCTGGTGAATGGCTTCATCACGCGGCAGGATGCCGGAAATGGCAAAGAAGCAGGTCTGCATGATGGTGTTCACGCGGCTGCCCATGCCGGTCTTTTCGGCCACTTCGTAGCCATTGATCGTGTAGAACTTGAGTTTCTTCTCGATAATGTCTTTCTGGACTTCCTGAGGCAGCTTGTCCCAAATCTCCTCGGGGCCATATAAGCTGTTCACCAAGAAGACGGCTCCCGGTTGGGCGTACTTGGTAAAATCAAAACGCTCAAGGAATGTAAATTGGTGGCAAGCCACAAAGTTGGCCGTGTTGGGCGTGATCAGATAAGGCGCCTGGATTGGCTTCGGGCCAAAGCGCAAATGGCTCACGGTCAAAGTACCGGCCTTCTTGAAGTCATAATAGAAATAGCCTTGGGCATTGTTCTCAGTTTCTTCACCGATGATCTTTATAGAGTTCTTATTTGCACCAACCGTACCGTCCGAACCCAGACCGAAGAAAAGGCACCGGACTGTCTCGGGATGTTCAACCGAGAAGTTTAAATCATAGTCCAGGCTGGTATGAGTTACATCTTCATTAATTCCGACCACGAAGTGATTCTTTGGTTCAGGCTTCTGAAGTTCGTCGAGGACTGCTTTGACCATGGCAGGGGTAAATTCTTTCGAGGACAGGCCATACCGTCCGCCGATAACCGTGATTTCTTTGCGATTGCCCTCGAATAAGGCATTGATTATATCGAGGTAAAGTGGTTCGCCGGATGCACCGGGTTCTTTCGTACGATCCAAAACGGCAATTGATTTGACTGTTTTGGGCAAGGCGTTAAGGAAATGTTCCTTCGAGAACGGCCGGTACAGGCGCACTCGAATAACACCAACCTTTTCACCTTTTGCCATCAGGTACCGCACAGTGGCTTCGGCGGTTTCGCCTCCGGAGGCCATGATGACCACCACACGTTTGGCATCCGGTGCGCCGATGTAATCAAACAGGTGATAAGAGCGACCAACCAGTTTGGCGAACTTGTCCATGGCTTTCTGCACGATGCCTGGCACCGCAGAATAGTATGGATTAATCGTTTCGCGGGCCTGGAAGAATACATCCGGGTTCTGGGCGGAGCCGCGCAAGACCGGGTGTTCCGGAGACATGCCGCGAGCGCGATGGGCACGGATGAGATCATCGTCAAGCATGGCCCGCAAGTCATCATCATTCAATTGTTCGATTTTCGCAACTTCATGGGAGGTTCGAAAGCCGTCAAAGAAATGCACGAAAGGTACGCGCGCTTCCAATGTGGAGGCTTGGGCGAGAAGGGCAAAATCGTGCGCTTCCTGAACTGATCCGGAAGCCAGCATGGCCCAGCCAGTTTGTCGGCAAGCCATCACGTCAGAATGGTCGCCAAAAATAGAAAGAGCATGCGCCGCGACCGTTCTGGCTGAGACATGGAAAACGGTGCTGGTCAATTCGCCAGCAATCTTAAACATGTTGGGGATCATCAACAGCAGCCCCTGGCTGGCAGTGAAGGTGGTGGTCAGCGAGCCAGTTTGCAGCGCTCCATGAACTGCACCCGAAGCGCCGCCTTCAGATTGCATCTCGATCACCAGTGGGACAGTCCCCCATATATTCTTCCGCTTGATGGCCGACCAATCGTCAGCAAATTCTCCCATGTTCGATGAAGGAGTGATGGGGTAAATGGCACAAATCTCGTTTGTGCGATGGGCAACGGAAGCCGTGGCTTCGTTTCCATCAATCGTAACCTTTTTTCGTTCCATGAAGCTTAACTCCTTATAGCTAGAATAACAGAGCAACCTCTGCGTGTATCACACTTTTCGACACTTAAGTGTATTCCCTCGATTTTACCAGTGATAGTTATTTAATGCATAAATTCCTCTGCGACATGTCATGAATAAATTATGATATATTTTGTCCGAAATAAAGGCGCGTAAGGAGCTTATTTTCTTTTTTCAAGTACCGGTTGGGCCAATAACATGGCTGCCAGCGATTTTGCATCCGGCAATTCCCCTTTCCTGGCGATAGCCAAAGCATTGATGATAGGTACAAATTCGACGGTGAGGAACTCATCGGCATCCGCTTCGAGCGGATCGGGGCGTAAATCAGTTGCCAGAAAAACGTGCATGTATTCGGTGGAATAACCAGGCGCCAGGTAGAATCCGCCCAAATATTCCATATGCCCGGCTGCCATGCCTGTCTCCTCCCGGATCTCCCGAAGGGCACAGGCTTCAGGTGCTTCGCCTTTATCTAATGTCCCAGCTGGCAACTCGAGGAGCTCCAATCCGGCTGCGTGACGGTATTGCCGGACAAAGAGCAGGTTACCCTGGTCGTCCAAGGGGATGATAATAACGGATCCCACATGCTCAACGATGTCAAATCTGGTCTCATGACCATCCGGAAGACGCAAGGTATCACGACGTATGGTAAAAGCGCGGCCCGGATAAACGATTTCGGATTTAACGAGGTTAAACGGCATACCTGTTCTCCAAAATAACACCCAGGCGAAGAGACTCTGCCTGGGTGCAATAAGAAACCTTCTTTTCGTTTAAGGGATATTCAAGACTTGTCCGGTAGTGAGAGGGGTAGTTAATGACAATCCATTTGCAGCAGCGATTGCGGACGGATCAACATCGCCAAACAAACAAGCAATAGTATAGAACGTGTCATTTACAGCCACTGTATATTGGGTAGGATGAGCCTGTAAAGCCCGAGTGCCCGGGAATGAACCAGTCGCCGGGATGCTTAGGGTTGTGCCAGGTTGGATAATCTCTCCGGAGGTCAAACCATTCAGGTTCAGGAGATCATTCGGATTGACATTAAAACGGCGAGCGAGACAGTAAGGGAATTCTCCGGCTTGAACGGTATAGGTGGATGGATGGCCGGGAGTGGCGGTTGCCACAATAATAGAGGGTATTGGCGTTGATCCGGTCCCGGTCATAGGAGTGACTGTGGCAAGAACCAAGGGAGGCTGTGTTGCCGTGACTGGAGTGGAAAGCACGCCCATTGGGGTGGGGGTCGGACTGGTCAGGGATAATTCCGTGGTAGGAACAGCCGTGAAAACACCCATCGCCACCTGCGTTTGCACATACACGGCAGTCTGTGTTCCCAGATCCTGTAAATACAACAAGCCGAGCGGCTGCGGGGTAGCGTTGGTACCCTCGGCGGTCGGCGTAGCCAGCAACGGCTGTGAGGCAGAGCGCTCACAGGCTGCCAAAAGTACCAATGCTGCTATTGCTAGTGAAACAACGATTATTATTTTCTTAGTCATGTTCTCCTCCTCAGGAACCGCGTTGTCCAAGTATTCGATGTGATACTAGCACAACCTTTCTAAAGCGTCAAGCAAAGATATAGGAGTGGAAAACCCTAATTTTCAAGCCAAATTGTCACCGGACCATCATTCTCAATCTCAACCATCATATGGGCGCCGAAGACGCCTTGCCGGGTTGAGATACCCTGTTCGCGCAAGAAATTCGCGAATTTATCCACGAGCGGCGCGGCAACTTCGGGTGGAGCGGCCTCGGTGAAGGATGGCCGGCGCCCCTTGTGAGTGTCAGCATAAAGGGTGAATTGGGAGACAACTATGGCTGCACCACCCAAATCAAGGATGGATCTATTAAATTTGCCTTCATGATCTTCGAAAATACGCAGCGAGGCAATTTTCCCTGCCAGGAAGCGGGCTTGTTCTTCGGTGTCATTCTGACCGATTCCAAGCAGGATGAGCAATCCGTGTGAGATTTCTGCAACGGTCCGACCGTCTACGGTCACTTTTGCGGTCTTGACTCGTTGAATGAGGGCGCGCATAGCGAAAAAACCAAGCAGAATAACCTGAAATTTGAAAAGAAGAGGAACAGGTGCCTATGGGAGTTTTACGGCAGCCCTGACCTCTGCCATGGTCTTTTCGGCAATCGCCCGGGCACGCCTGGCGCCATCAGCCAGCACGTCAGGCACCAGGTCTGGCTGGGCAGCGAGTTCTGCACGCTTTGTGCGGAAGGGTTCCAAGGATTTGTTCAGATTCGCGGCGAACCTCTGTTTACAATCCACGCAGCCAATGCCGGCACGGCGGCACTCCACATCGATCATTTCCACATCAGCCTTAGGTGTGAAGATCTTGTGCATGGAGAAAACGTTACACACTTCCGGGTTACCAGGGTCGGTACGTTTTATCCTCTGCGGGTCGGTAACCATCTGCATGACACGCAGGCTGGTCTCTTCAGGTGTGGCTGCCAGTTCAAGTTGGTTATTCAAGCTTTTCCCCATTTTTTCTTTGCCATCAATACCCAGCACCTTGGGAATCTCGGTATTCTTCATTCCTGGTTCGATAAGTACACTGGTATGGTAGCGAAAGTTAAAAGGAACGAACCACTTCGCGAGTAAATTCGATGTGAGGGGCCTGGTCAATCCCAACTGGGACAACGTCGGATTTATAAAGTACGATATCAGCTGCCATCAGCACAGGGTAGCCCACCAAGCCATAGTTGATGTTATTTGGGTTCAGGCGTACTTTTTCCTTAAAAGTGGGCAGGTCGGTCAGTTTTCCCAACGGTGTAACCATTGACAAGATGGTATGCAATTCAGTGACCTGTGGAACGTGACTCTGTATGAACAGGATGGTTTCTTTCGGGCGGATACCGACGGCCAGCAGGTCAAGAGCCAGGTCATACGTGTTCTGTTTCAGGTTTTCCGTATCCTCAACGGTGGTTAATGCATGCAAATCGACGATGCAATAAACGCATTCGTAACCGTCCTGCAATGCGACATAATTTTTAAAAGCACCCAAATAGTTCCCCAAATGAGCCCGGCCGGTGGGGCGGATGCCGGAAAAGACACGACCTTTTTTATCCATAATTCCCTCGAAATGCTATTTTATTCTAGAAAGCTTTTTTACCAAACCGATGACTTCCCCAGGATCAGGATGGCGTCCGGTTTGGAGTTTAGAGTAGATCAACTGCCCGTTTACGCTGATTTCGAAGCGGCCTCCATTGGAGGGAACAAGATTCACGCTTTCGACTTCCGGTTCAAAATTTTCCAGCAGATCACCCACCAGGCCAACTGCCCGGTCAGTATAATGTCAAACCGTACAATAAACGATCTGAATTTTCATCATAAAGTCATCTCCTTTTCCTAAATTCTCTAAAAATTATACTGCTTCTTAATCAAAATCGTGGTGTTGGTTTTGGGCTTGTTAGAAATTTGTCGAGAAAAATGAGAAAAATGGAAGTTTAGGGGCAATGAATAAATCCCAACCTGCGATTTTTCTTATTACCGATAACAAACGGTTTTGATAGTTGCCTGACCTTTGACGCATGGAGACCTTACATGTATAATCATTTTACACATCAATTCCATCCGGGACATCTTTGAGGCAAGGTATGGCTTTGCGCGGCAACCTGCGCGACTTTAATATCACCCAATTACTAAATCTAATCAACCTGGCTAACAAAACCGGGACTCTTGTTGTTGATGGTCCAAATGAGACAGCCAAGATTGCATTTAGAGAAGGGAAGTTGGCTTACGCCGAAATTGGGAATGAAGATGGCGGCCTAGCTTCCATCCTGCATCATAAAAAGAAACTATCCACGGGGCAGTACAAATCCATCCGTCAAGGTGCAGCACATATTTCCGATAAGGAATTGGGCCTGTTGCTGATCAACGCCGGTTACCTTTCCCAGGAAGATATATTAATCAATTTACAGCAACATTTCGCTGATATCATCGAGCGAATGTTCACCTGGGTGGAAGGCATATTTCATTTTGACAATGACTTACTTCCGCCGGATGACCGTATCAGCGTCCGGATGGATCTGGAAAACCTTATCATCGAGGGTTCACGTCAGATGCGGGAATGGGAGCAATTGCAGGATGAAATTCCCAGTCTGGATATGGCGCTAAAATTTACTGACCGCCCAGGAACGAATCTCCGGAACGTCAACTTGAGTGTGGAGGAATGGCGGGTTGTATCGTATATTAACCCGCGCAACTCAATGCGGCAGATTGCCAACACTATCAAAATGAATGATTTGGAAATCCGGCGCATCATCTACAGTCTTCTGCAGGCCGGGCTGGTGGAGGTGACACGGCAAACCGGCGCTGTTCCTCAGCCTCCATCCGTTCGGGTTTTCCCATCAGATAATAAAGAAGAGCAGAAATCCTTGGTTAACCGCTTGATTAATCGAATTCGTTCGTTGTGATCTTATTATGGTTTTATTAAGGATTTGCCGTTATGCAAACAGTTAAAATGGTTGTAACAGGTCCATTCAGCGCCGGTAAGACCGAGTTTATCCGCTCTGTCAGCGAAATTGATGTGGTTTCGACAGAACGGAAGATCTCCTCAATCCAGGAGAAGGCTATCAAAGAAGCGACCACGGTGGCCATGGACTTTGGACGCATTACGGTTGACGACGACCTGGTTCTGTACCTGTTTGGGACCCCGGGTCAACGACGTTTTGATTTCATGTGGGAGATCCTGTCGGAAGGAATGCTGGGTTTTGTTGTCATGGTAGACAGCACCCGCCCGGAGACATTCCGCGAAGCCCGTTCCATCCTGGAGACTTTCCGTGCTTATGCTCCCACTCCTTATGTGGTTGCTGCCAACAAACAGGATTTGAAGGATGCCTGGGAAGTTGAAGATATGCGACATGCACTCCGGCTTGATTCAAAGGTAAAACTGGTTGCCTGTACAGCCACTGACCGAGACTCTGTAAAAGCAATTCTACTGGAATTGCTATATAGCATTTTAAGTGAAATGGAGAATGGAGGGAATTAGTCTCTTTTTTTTGCAGCTACTATGTCATCTATCATCCCTGACCATGCTGTTGTGAACATTGAGGTGGATGGGCGCGAACGACCAGTATTCCTTCTCCTGGCTGTTGGGACTTCAGAGCGCTTTGGTAGGAAACTATGGCTTATAATGGGGGCCTTTTACGATTTTCACGTCTTGAACTTAAGAGAACTTGGGAAAATTAGGCAGGAAGTTGAATAATTTTTCACTTCATTATTTTATGAGCCTCATAAACCAGTTTATGGAAAACCTGAACCAGGTCAGGACCAACCCGTGCCAAATCCGTAACGCCTGCAAAGATATTTTCCTTTAGAAACATCCAAACCGAGATTCGAATTTATTATGAAAAACGACAACGACCTGCTTATCGATTCAGGCAAGCAACAATATTTTTACCCAAATCGCATGGGGCGGGTGATATTGCTGGCGATGGAAGAAATCCTCGGACTTGATGGCGTGAATGTTGTTCTCGCACAGGTCAATCTGCCGGAATATATTAATAATTTTCCTGCCAATAACCTGGATTTCAGTGTTCCCTTCGAGCATATCAGTCAATTACAGGTTGGTCTTGACGGAGCTTACGGACCTCAAGCGGGCAGCGGTTTAGCCGTACAGATCGGTCGTGCCTGTCATAAATATTGTCTGCGAGAGTTTGGTTCTGAACTTGGGCTGACAAACCTGGCTTTCCGATTGTTACCGCTCCAAACGAAACTTAAGAATGGAATTGAAGCCTTTGCGACCTTGTTTAACAATAATACCGACCAGCGAGTTCGCCTGGAAAAGGATGAGAAATCCATTTTGTGGCACATTGATCGCTGTCCTTTATGCTGGGAGAGGCATTCTGTTGTTCCCTGCTGTCATTTGGCGGTAGGGTGGCTTCAAGAAACCCTTTTCTGGGTCAGCGGGGGGAAGTGTTTTGAAGTTGAAGAACAGAAGTGCATTTCATGTGGCGATAGTGCATGTACCATCGTAATTGATCGAACACCAATAGGTTGAATGGATGCATAAGCTAATACTCCAGACCAAAAGTTCGATTTCTCCGGAAAATTGGGCTGATTGCGACCTGCGTGTTTTCATTTATAGCGTGGGGCGCGGTAGAGGCAGACAAGAAAGTGATATCAGAGTTGGTTTTTTCGAAGTAGATTGATGCTTTCCTTTGGGGAAGACACAATCGGTAATACGCACCCGACTTGGGGCTTGGGTCTATAATTGGCAAGGTACTGGTCAGAATGTGGGCACAACGAATAACCGTGTAAATGTAGAGTACTGCGAGGCCGTGAAAAGAGTGTACGATCACTTTCACTCTGCCTTGTGCCTGATTGAGGAGTATTAGAAATGGCGAAGATATTAATTGCAGAGGATGAACGCGATATCTGCGACCTGATCACCATTACATTGGAATTTGCCGGTTACGAAGTAGTCACAGCATCCAATGGGGAAGAAGCGGTCAATCTGACTCGAAAAGAACTTCCTGACCTGATTTTAATGGATGTGCGTATGCCGATCATGACGGGCTATGAAGCTTGCACACTCCTAAAAGCTGATGTGACATTACGAGATATCCCCGTGATTTTCCTCTCTGGAAAAGGTCAGGAAGCAGAGATCCAAGCCGGCCTACAGGTGGGAGCCGCAGATTATTTGTTGAAGCCATTTGCCGCTGAAAAATTGACGGAGCGTATTCAGACAGTACTGGCTCATCGTGGTAAGTAAACCTGCAGTGATCTTGGATAAGGAATAAGTGTAAAACCTGTTATTATACGATTTTACAGAATTGGATTAAGTCAGCCGATTGCACGAATTGCAACAGAAGGAAAATGGTAGCTCTGAGTGTGGTAAATGCCACCAGCAACCACCTTTTTCCTCCAGGCATATCCCGTGAACCCCCTGTTAATTTTCTTATCCCACTTGTCACGGAATGCAGTACATAGTAAACTACGAACTATGAAGAGTTACGGTATGATGATGTCCTGCCTGCTCTTGCAGTTCAACGCCAGATGAACTGCGGGACGGTCTATGCCGCCTGACGACACTGCTGGCGAAAGCCAGCAGTTTTATTTTCCAGTTTCAACTCTCGGAGGTCTGAATGCCTGAAAACATCCTTATCGCAATTGCCTGGCCATATGCCAATGCCGAGATCCATGTAGGAAATATTACCGGTTCGCACCTGCCCGGCGATATTGTTGCCCGCTACCATCGATTGAAGGGTGACAACGTCCTGATGGTTTCCGGAACCGATTCGCATGGAACACCGGTCGTCATTGCGGCAGATAAGGCAGGCAAACCAGTCGAAGAAGTCTACCAGAAATATCATGACGGTTTCCTGGACCTGTTCAACAAGGCTGGCATTTCCTATGACTTGTTCACTTCCACTCACACAGAGAACCATTTTAAGGTGTCCCAATCCATGTTCCTAGCCTTGCAAAAGAATGGCTTCCTCTTCAAGCAATTCAGCAAGCAGTGGTATTCGCCCGGCGCGGACAAGTTCCTGCCAGACCGTTACGTGGAAGGTACCTGCTACATCTGCGGTTTTGTCGGGGCACGCTCCGACCAGTGCGATAACTGTGGCAACGTGCTCGAGCCAGAAAAATTACTCAACCCGCGCGCCAAGACCGGCGATGGAGCTCTCGAATTGCGTGATACGGAACACTTCTATTTGGATCTCTCCAAGCTTGAACCGAATGTGAAGGATTTCCTGCGAGAACGCGCCGGTTACATGCGCGATACCGTGTTAGGCGAATCACTCCGGAAAATCGAAAGCGAAGGCCTCAAGCCGCGCTCGATCACGCGCGATCTGGACTGGGGCATCCCCATTCCGGTCGAAGGCTGGGACAGCAAACGCATCTACGTATGGTTTGAAGCCGTCATTGGCTACCTCTCTGCTGCTATCGAATGGAGCCAACTCTCCGGTCAGAAAAACGCCTGGAAGGATTGGTGGATGAACCCGGCTTCGAGACATTTCTATTTCATTGGCAAGGATAACATTTTCTTTCACACCTCCCAATGGCCAGCCGAGCTGATGGGGGCAGGTGGGCAGTTTGCAGAAATCTTTTTGGGCGAAAACAAAAATCTTACCCTGCCTTATGATGTACCGGCCAACCAGTTCATGAACCTGGAAGGCCAGAAGATCTCGGGTTCGCGCAACTGGGCGGTGTGGGGCAGAGATGTACTCAGCCGCTACGACCCGGATGCCCTGCGCTACTATCTGACCATGAACATGCCGGAGTATCACGATTCCGACTGGGATTGGAAAGAATTCGTTGCCCGCAACAACGGCGAATTGGTGGCCACCTGGGGTAACCTGGCCAACCGCGTGCTGGCCTTCTGTTATAAACATTGGGATGGGCATGTCCCGGAGATCGATCCCGGCGCGCTGCGCCCAACTGACCTGGAACTGCTGGCTGTAATCCAAGCGGGATTCCAGTCGGTTGGCAAGGAACTGGAAGCTGTTCACCTGCGCCTGGCTTTGCAGGAAGCCATCCGGCTGGCGAGTGAGGTGAATAAATATCTGGATACTTCTGCACCCTGGTTTGAGATCAAGACCGACAAAGAGACTGCAGCGAAGAGCGTCTACACCGCCCTGAAAGCGATCGACTCGCTCAAGGTGCTGTTTGCCCCGTTCCTGCCTTTCACGTGCGAGAAATTGAATGGTTTCTTCGGCTATGAAACCCCGCTCTTCGGTGAGCAGTACACCGAAACGGTGAAAGACTCGCTGGGAGAACATTCCGTGCTACGCTATAGCGGTGTTGATGGAATGCAGTGGAAACCCAGCGAATTAAAGCCAGGGGCAAAGCTCAATCCGCCTGCGCCGCTGTTCAAGAAATTAGAAGAAAGCGTGATCGAAGAAGAAAGGGCAAGGCTGGGGAAATAGGAAATCAGTAAGAGAGAAAATTGGAAATCGCGGATGACTGTAAAGTCATCCGCGATTTGTATAAATCCTGAACTGAATGGAAAGAAATGAAAGATTGAGGATACAGAATTTTATGGAGATTGATCTGATAATATCCTTATTTGATTTTAGGTTTCGAAGAAAATAGTTGCTCAGGACATTTCCTTCGTGATGGAATGATAACCAATCCGGTAACTGCTTGATCAACCTTTTCATCACCTTTTTGGTATTCTCGTGGAAGATTGGCATGTTGTCGTAGGCTTCAACGCCGGCTGCACCTACCAAGTCGGTGACGCCGCGCAGGATCAGGCAGCCTAGCCCGTTCTTTTGTGCCACCCAGGCAATTGCTCCTGACTCCCAATCGGCCGCGACCGCAGCGTACTTTTCCACCAGACCGGGTATATCGGTTGGCAGGATGTCCCGGTCGGCAGAGACCAACAAGCCGCGTACCACGGGGTGGGGCAGAAGGGCGGGCAGCCAGGCGAGGTCAAGTTTCGTGGAATAATGGGAAATTGCCTCTGTTGGGTCGGACATCTGCTCAATGATATCGTAGACGATCGTTTGTGAGACCAGGATGATCGTGCCGCGGGTAATGCAGCCTTCAAACCCTCCGCAAGTGCCCAGGTTTACCAGCACGTCCGGCTGCCAGCGGTCAATGGTTGCCTGGGCGGTTGCAGCCGCCGAAATCTTGCCCCAACCGCCATGGAAGAAACGTGTAACCAAGGCAGGTGCTCCCGCATCATGAGGGTGATCGAAATATTCCCCAAGGCGTGTCGAATGGATAACCGCAGGGGTCAGAAATTCCTTGACTGCCTGCCACTCAGCATTGGCGGAAATGATCACAATGGCCGGTATTTTATCCATGCCTTGCTATGCTTTTATGGCTTCATTACAATCCAGATTCTGTTTTCCTTCCAAATACTCAAAAAGCATGTTCAGGGCAGCTTCTGAAGCTGCTGCCTTATTTTGCTCACGGTCCCCAGAGAAGTGAAATATGCGTGCCCATTTTCCATCCGGGGCGACCAGCCCGATCCAGACGGTTCCTACCGGTTTGTTGGGCAATCCACCTCCGGGCCCTGCGATCCCACTGACTGAAATGGCGACATCCGCCTCCAGGCTACTCCGTGCACCGGCCGCCATCTCCAGAACCGTTTCCCGACTGACTGCGCCAAAAGTCTGCAGAGTGTCCCAAGAGACGCCCAGCAGGCTTACTTTGGCTTCGTAGGCGTAGGCAATAACACCGCCGATGAAATAATCGGACGAGCCTGGCACATTCGTGATGCGATGGCCGATCAATCCGCCCGTGCAGGATTCTGCTACAGCCAGTTTCAGACCGCGCGAGCTTAACAATTTCCCAATTTTAAATTCAAGGGTTTCTTTCATTTTGGTGGATTGCATGAAATAATAGGTCAATATACAAGGTTTCCCGGATTCAATTGGATCCAATAGATGATACCGCCTGAATCGGGCAGAAAACCCAGGATGAAATTGATAATGAATATTACAAAACGGATGCCCGAAATTACGACACCGATTACTGCCAGGGTCTGAGCAGAAGATTTAATTCCCAATATACGTAAAACAAGCCCTGTAAAAGCGAAGGGTGCAACACAGAATGCATGGATCCATGGGCGCGAGCTGAGAAAGCCAAGAATAAACCCTGCAATAACCAAACCTTGCCTGTCATCTGCCGGTGCCTCCTGCGAGAGAGGGGATTTTGTTTGTTGTTCCATGGATCATCCTCAATAAGAATGAAGCCCCTGTTTCCACACAATGATCGAAAAAATGGTAAAGGATGTCTTATACGGTATACATGGTTTGCGGCATAGGTTTCTGTCTAATGGAATTATAGCATGGCAATAAAAAATGACTCCTTCAGATTTTTATTTGATGGAGTCCGGAACAGAACCAGGAATATAACCTGTTCCATCTTGGAGAAAAGAATATTGAATTGGAACTGTTTTCAGTCTGCGAAAACCTAACCTGTAAAAAACCAACGTATTGAGTTCCCTAGGATAGGTTAGTAGTGGTCACCACTACGTTTAGGAAATTACCTTTCGAGCAGACAATTGCCCCGATCAAGTAGCCCAGCTTAACAGCTGGCTTGTTGGCATTCCAGCTGACGCTAAACCAGGCCCCGCTACGATAGGCATGAACGCCAGCCGGTGGAGCTACCGATGGATTTGTGAGGAGAGGCGGATTTTCGACGAGATTAAGCTGACTTATTTTCTAGGTAGGCAAAATACCTACGTAGAAAAATGAAGATTATAGAATAATTAATTGTGTTCATCCCACCTCACAGGCTTCCCCGTGGAGTGGGATGATGTGCAAGTTAATGGCGGTCTGGTATATTTTACAGTCCGCGATTTTGAAGGAATTGAGGTAGCAGGTGGTCAAGCAGGATACCTCGAAAGACAATCCGCAGGATGATGGCGATGATCAAACCAAGAACCGAGAGGATAATTCCTGCGACCGCCATACCCTTGCCTTTGGAGTTCATCCCGAGCGCGCCCAGCACAATACCAAGCACGCTGATGATCCCTCCGCACCAAATGAATCCCGAACCGCATAAGGAAAGAATTCCAAGCACAAGCGAAGCGATTGCAAGACCGCGCTTATCACCCGCTGGAGCGGGAGCAGAAACAGGTGCATTTACAGGGGGAAGTTGTTCTGACATAATCTCTCCTTAACTGAATCGGAAATCAATTATTGTTGATACAATACATCTGAATATACCATGTTTGTAATAATAATTACAGGCAATCATATCCACCAATATTCCTAAAGCAGAATCTCGTCAGTCTGCCAATTTGGGCAAGACGAAGTAAAATTATATTCTATGGAAATATCAGAGCATGTTCAGGGCATACTGGATACCTTGCCGGACAAACCTGGCTGCTACCTGATGAGAAATGCCGAGGGGACGATTATTTATGTCGGCAAAGCCATCAGCCTGAAGAATCGCGTACGCTCGTATTTCCATGCGGATGCCAGTCACGATCAAAAGACGCGCCGTTTAGTGCGGGAAATTGCCCATATCGAATGGATATTGGTAGGGTCTGAACTTGAGGCGCTCATCCTCGAAATGAACCTGATCAAGAAGCACAGGCCCAAATACAACATCCGATTGAAGGATGACAAGCGATATCCCTATATCAAGATCCATTGGAATGAACCGTTTCCCAAAGTCACCGTGACGCGCCTGATGCAGGATGATGGAGCGCGCTATTTTGGCCCGTATACATCTGCCTGGGCCGTTTACCAGACCCTGGATGTGTTACGGCGGGTGTTCCCATACCTCACATGCGACCGGGTGATTACCGGCCAGGATAAGCGTGCCTGCCTCTACTATGATATCAAACTATGCCTGGCGCCCTGTATCGGCGTGGTAAACCAAGCCCAGTACCGCCAGATGATCTCTGACTTGCAGGAATTCCTCAACGGCCATTCTGAACCAATCATGGGACGTATCCAGGTAGAGATGGATAAAGCAGCCGAGGACCTAAAGTTTGAGCGGGCAGCGGCTTTACGTGACCGGTTAAAAGCCATGCAGTCCATTGTCGAGCGGCAAAAGGTGGTCTTTGCGGCGGACTACAAGGATTCGGATGTCATTGCCATGGCGCGCGCCGATAATGAGGCCTGTGTCCAGATTTTCTTCATTCGCGGCGGAAAACTGATCGGAAGGGAATACTTTGTGCTTGAAGGCACCGAGGATACTGCCGACAATGAAGTGATGACCGAGTTCATCAAGCAGTTCTATACGGAAGCTGCGAACATACCTGAGCAGGTGATGCTGCCGCAAGAAATCGAGGAGGCACAGATCATCGGCCAATGGCTGCGCTCACGGCGCAACGGTGGAAAAGTGGAAATTTCCGTGCCACACAGCGGTCAGCGTCACGAGCTGGTAAAGATGGCTGCCGAGAATGCAACCGAGACTTTGCAGGCTTTACGGACGCAGTGGCAGGCAGACACGCACAAGCAGGAACAAGCCCTGGCGGAACTCCAGTCGGCCTTGCAGCTTCCGGCTCCTCCGAACCGGGTCGAGTGTTACGATATTTCCCACACCCAGGGAGTGGCTACCGTGGGCAGCATGGTTGTTTTCACCCAGGGCGTGCCGGATAAGAAACTCTACCGGCGTTTTAATATCGAGGGTTCGGCCGGAGTCCCAGACGATTTTGCAAGCATGCAGGAGGTATTGACGCGACGCTTCAAACGATGGCTGGTAAGCCAGGAGGAAAACATTACACCCGGTTCAAAACCGGATGAATCCTTCGCATTCCTGCCCGACCTGCTTATCGTTGACGGCGGTAAGGGACAGCTGTCGCGCGCCTTGGAAGTGTTGCAAGAATTTGAGTTAATCGACAGAGTACCTGTAGTGGGTTTGGCCAAGCAGGAAGAAGAAATATTTTTCCCGAATAAACCGGACTCATTACTCCTGCCGCGGCACTCGCAAGGTCTTTATCTTGTGCAGCGCATCCGTGACGAGGCGCATCGCTTTGCCATTACCGCTCACCGGGCGCGCCGAACGAAGCTGGGCATGGCATCTGAACTGGATTCGATCCCTGGGATCGGCCCGGCCAGGCGCAAAGCCCTCTTGAAATATTTTGGTTCGGTGGATATGATTAGAAAGGCGACAGTGGTAGAATTGACGGCTGTGCCGGGAATCAACCCGGCCGTGGCTGAAAGTGTCAAGGCGCATTTGGAATGAGAAGAATCTGGATAGTAGATGATGACCAGGATATGGTCGGGGCCATACGACTGATGGTCAAAATGCTGGATTTCGAAGAACAGCATTTCTTTTCTGCACGCCAGGCAGCCCAGACTTTGTTGGGCGGCGAGTGCCCTGATTTATTCATCCTGGATATCAATATGCCCGAGGTGAGCGGCCTGGATTTTCTGGAATTCCTGCGCCGGCGCAAGGAATGGAAGGATTTGCCGGTCGTAATGCTTTCCACCGAAGCTGCCGATGTTATGGTGGATAAAGCCATGGCCATCGGCGCGGATGCATATATAACAAAACCGGTCGCGATGGAAGAATTAGAGAAGGCGATGAAGAAAGCTTTCGCGGCCCACGGCGAACAAAAAGTGGAAAATTAATCAGCAAGAAATTAACCTGAGGAACTATGCCAGAAAAGAAATCGACCAAGGGTAAGACAGAATCGAAGCCAGCAAAGGTGGGCCGTGAGGCGCGGCGTGTGCGAACGATGAATATCATCTTTCTGGTAATCACGGCAATCCTGATTCTCTCGATGGTTTTGGCTGCAGTAGGTAAATTCTAACCGCCTCACACACCGCTTAATTCATGTTGGAAGTTTCCGGCGGCCTTATTTTCCACAGCCGTTCATGGCGGGATTATTTGATAAATCCATGCCTGATAAATTGTTATTGGCAGGAAGGTAATTATGCTCGATAAACTGGCAGGAATAGAAAATCGATACGAAGAAATCAACCGGCTGCTATTGGAAATAGGGAACGACTACCAGCGCGCAGCAGAGCTGAATAAAGAGCGCATTGATCTTGAAAATATTGTCGGAAAGTCGAAAGAATATCGACGGGATAGAATGCGCCTAGACGAAGCTCATGCGGTGATAGGGTCTGATGAAGACCCGGAAATGCGCCAATTGGCCGAATCCGAAATTGCCGATCTGCAACCGCGCGTCGCCGAACTCGAAAAAGAGTTAAAACTGCTGTTGGTTCCCAAGGACCCGCGCGATGATAAAAATGTCTTTGTTGAAATCCGCGCCGGGGCAGGCGGAGAGGAAGCAGCCATCTTCGCTGCAGATCTGTATCGCATGTACACACGCTATGCAGAGCGCCAGAACTGGAAAGTTGAAATGATGGATTCGAACGCAATCGGCGTGGGTGGATTCAAGGAAGTCGTTTTCCAGGTAAAAGGAAAAGGTGCATATTCGAAGCTTAAATATGAATCCGGTGTGCACCGCGTCCAGCGTGTTCCGGCCACAGAGTCCTCCGGAAGGATTCATACCTCCACGGCCACGGTGGCGGTGATGGCGGAAGTGGAGGAGGTGGATGTGGAAATTCCGGAGTCGGATATGAAAATCGACGTTTTCCGCTCATCCGGCGCGGGCGGACAGAACGTCCAAAAGAATGCCACGGCCATACGCATCACGCATCTCCCAACCGGCATGGTGGTGGCTGTCCAGGACGAGCGCTCCCAATTACAGAACAAGCTGCGCGCCTTGTCCATCCTGAGAGCACGGTTGTACGAGATTGAGCAGGAGAAGCGTCGCTCTGCGGAACAAGCCGATCGCCGTTCGCAGGTGGGAACCGGTGAACGGTCGGAAAAGATACGCACTTACAATTATCCGCAAAACCGGGTAACTGATCACCGCATTAACGTTTCCATTTTCAACCTGCCTGCTGTCATGCAAGGCGGCATAGATGGTTTTATCGAAGAACTTTCCACCCGGGATGAATCGGACCGGTTATCTGCCAGCGGAGTGGAGGATGAAGACGAATAAAGAGGGGGGTATAACCGTCGGAACGGCACTCGACGATATAATCATCCGATTGAATAAATACAGTGATTCCCAGGGACTGGATGCGCGGGAAGTATTGGCGCGGGTGATGAAACATTCGCCTTCCTGGGTCATGGCACACCCTGAAGAACTTCTTACTCCCAAGACAGCTACTGCTTTGGAGAAACTGGTTAATCGCCTGGAAGGCGGCGAACCGCTGCCTTATGTACTGGGCCGGCATGAATTCTTTGGACTGGAGTTCGAGGTCGATCCGGAGGTATTAATCCCGCGTCCGGAGACAGAATTATTGGTCGAACGCGCAATGGGTTGGCTTCACGCGCACCCGCATTATCGTCATGCTGCAGATGTAGGAACCGGTTCAGGATGTATTGGTATTTCCATGGCGGTAAATATCCCCGGTTTACAGGTGATGGGGAGTGACATATCTCCGGCAGCTATAAAAATAGCCAAACGAAATGCGATGAAGAATGGAGTGGGGCAGCGCATGGAATTCATTTGTTGTGACCTTCTTCCGCCGGAGACAGAATACAACATGATCGTTGCCAACCTGCCATATATACCGACCAAGACTTTGCACGAATTGCCACTTTATGGTCGTGAACCAACTATAGCGTTGGATGGCGGCGCGGACGGGCTGCAACTGATCCGTGGTTTACTGCATGCTGCACCTGATCGGATGGCTCCAGGTGGGTTGTTGTTGATGGAGATCGAAGCATCCGAGGGAGCGGCTGCAATTTCTTTGGCATATGATAGCTTTGCTGAGGCTGAAATTCACTTGTATAAGGATCTGGCCGGTCACGATAGGATCCTGGAAGTACAGATATGAAAACTCAGGTCCTGCTGGCTCAAGACCCAGAGATGCTAGCTCTTGTTCTGGCAGTGCTGCAGAAGGGCGGGTTGGTGGCTTTTCCAACTGATACGGTTTATGGAGTAGGTGCATTGGCTTTCAACCCCAAGGCGGTGAGGCGGATTTATGCTGCCAAGGATAGACCTGTGGAAAAAGCCATTCCGGTTCTGCTTGGCGATCCGGCTGATATGGAAAAAGTGACCCTGGAGGTGCCTGTGGCAGCCTCCAGGTTGGCGGCCCGTTTTTGGCCTGGACCAATGACCCTGGTCGTGCCCAAGCACCCGGATCTGCCCAATAGTGTGTCTGTGACAGCTACGGTAGGGGTCCGTGTACCAGACCATCCAGTGGCGCGCAGGCTGTTAATGGCTGCCGGTCCGATGGCGGTAACTTCGGCCAATCTCTCCGGTCTACCAAGCCCATCCACAGCCCGGCAGGTACTTGCGCAACTCGGTGGAAGGATTGCGTTGATAATCGATGGCGGCAAAACACCTGGCGGAATTCCATCCACAGTTGTGGATTGTTCCGGACCGGAGATTCGGATTCTGCGCGAAGGGCCGATTTTGAAGGATCAAATCTGGGCAGCCTTGGGGTTGGGTTTCTAATCCTGCCTTTAATTCCCCGTCATGTCCTGTTCATCTTGGTGCATATAATGACTATAGTATTCTCCTCCTCAATACAAACCCCGCCGGACTTGGGCCAGTCCTCCACGGGGTTTGTGATTTCTAATCTTATGGGGAGAACTGGTAGGCCTACCACAAAATATTCTAATCCTTTGCTCAGCAACCTGTCATCTAACGCTTAACTTGATGAATATAATAAAGATTACATTCTCCTCCTTAAAATCACAAACCCCACGGGACCAGGGCAGGTCTCTTTGGGGTTTGTGCATTTTTATCAAATGAGACATTGAAAAATTCTGTGGTGCAGATAACCTTAAAGCCCAACACGGTACTTTTTTTAGGTTTGCAAACGAAAAAGACGAGAATTACGCTGCCTGGTGAATATAGGCTCTAATCTATTTTTCAGGATTTCTCTCATCTTCCTTTTAACTCACTGCATATAATGGAAGTTGCATTCTCCTCTTTAAACACGAACCCCGCAGAGACTAGGGCCAGTCTCCAACGGGGTTTCGTGATTAATCAGGTAATTAAGGTAATCAGCAGCTTATGAAAGCGGCCAGGTGGGCAAGATGTCTATTTCCAGTCCATCCAGGTGCCCGAGCACAAAATGGTAATAGCCTGCGGCAGCGATCATTGCGGCGTTGTCGGTACAGAGTGAAAGAGGCGGGATTTTGACCGGGAATTCCGCCTGGGCAAGGAATGCTTCTCGCAAAGGTTGGTTGGCCGACACTCCACCCCCCACGATGATATCTTTAGCATCATATTCACGAGCCGCCAGCATGGTCTTTTGGAATAAAACATCTATCACCGCGGCCTGGAAACTGGCTGCCATATCGGCAACCGGCAAAGGTTCACCATTCATTTTGTTTACTTCTTTTAGAACGGCAGTTTTCAGTCCGCTGAATGAAAAATTGTGGGTGCCCTCCAGCCATGCGCGCGGAAATTTGAAAGCGTTCGGATCGCCTTGCTCGGCGGCTTTCTGGATCGATGGTCCTCCGGGATATGGCAATCCGAGCAGCCGAGCCACCTTGTCGAAGGCTTCACCTGCTGCGTCGTCCAATGTCGCACCCAGGCGCTGGTAGCTTAAATGATCTTCCATTAAATTTAATTCTGTATGCCCGCCTGAGACAAGTAAGGCCATCAGTGGGAACTCCGGTTCAGGGTCGGGAATATCGCCAGAATTGACCACCCAGGCCGAGTAGATGTGTCCCTCCAGGTGGTTTACTCCAACCAGCGGCAGGCCTGCACCAATGGCGATGCCTTTGGCGGCATTCAGGCCAACCAGAAGCGATCCGGCCAAGCCGGGGCCGCGCGTGGCGGCAACTGCGTCCAGGCCATCCAATGTCAGATGGGCTTTGGCAAGAGTCTCTTCGATGACAGGCAGGATGGATAGGACATGCTGGCGGCTGGCAACTTCAGGATAAACGCCCCCGTAGCGCGCGTGAATATCCATCTGTGAGGCAACCGTTGAGGCAAGCAAAACGCGTCCATTTTCAAGCACTGCGGCCGCGGTCTCATCGCAGGAGGTTTCGATAGCAAGGATGCGGGCTGAAGGAAGGGCGGGTCCCATGCGAGTGATTATAGCGTTATCCACCCGGACGTCAACATCCGGGCGGAGGGTGTCAATCCACTAAAATCACGAACTAAAAACCACGAACCAAGAGCTAAAATCCGATACTACCTTTTCCTCTTATTCATTTTTAAGACAAAATCATACGGGTACTCGGCGAGTATCTCGATCTTCCCATCCGGTCGGACCCAATAAGTATCTTCGATTCGCACACCCAGGCCTTTTTCCGGGTAGTACAATCCAGGTTCGGACGTAAACACCACCCCAGGCTTCAGAATATTATCTTCGCCGCCAGTAAGAAGGGACCAGGGGCGTTCATGAATATTCAGCCCAACGCCGTGCCCAATGGAGTGGATATAGCCTTCAATGGGTGCATGGGTGTGAAGAGGCGTCTGGTGGCCGTTTTTTTCGAATAGTTCGCATGTCATGCGCTGGTAATCACTAAAAGGGGCATTGAGATCGAATTCTTCCGCCAGGTGATCATAGACCGACTTGACTTCATCAAACAGTTTCTGGGCTTCCGATGTGGCATAGCCAAGAGTCCAGGTGCGCGTAAAATCATAGAAATATCCGCCACCAGCTTCACAAGGGTAGATGTCGAAGACGATGGTTTGTCCCAATCGCAGAAAATCTTCGGGATTCCCCACGGAATGGGGCACACCAGCATCCCGTCCAATGGCAAAGATAGTCCCCTCCGGGTTCTCGGCGTTCAATTCGGCAATCCACAGGTTGATCTTTTCCTTTACGTCGCGGATGGTCAAAGGGGTTGTATCTTCTTTCAAAAGAACCTCATCTGGACGGACTTCCCGGCTGGTCAGGTAATCGGCTGTTCGTCGGACAACCTCGGTCGTGGTAGAACCCATCTTACGGATCCGGTCCACTTCGGACAAATCCTTTGTTTCCATGGCTTTCATGAAAAGCGAGTCATTGCTCGATTCGCCGATCAGATTCAATTCCGGCAGGAGTTTCTGCAACTGTGTAAAATTCGCGAATGCTGATCCGAGCTCTGTATTGCCATAGATTCCGACGCGCCCCTGTACCCCGAGATCAGCGAATATGTGTTTGTAAAGAATGGAAGTAGTCTTGGAAGAATCCCCATGAGCTTCTTTTAAAAGTTCTTCATTATTGTAAGTACTATAAGGAATCACTTTGAGTCCGGTTCGAGCGGCTTCTTCGCGTTCCATATTATTGCAGAAGAGCACAGGCTCTTCATCACGCTTTTTAATAAGCGTGGCTGCGCTGATATGCCCTCCACCGGTCAGGTAGTGCATGGGAGGGTTGTGATTGGCGTCGCCAACGACAACGATAGCATCGATATTCCTGGATTGCATGAGAGCGTCAATATCGGACTTCATTGCTGGTTTCTCCTAAAAAAAATTCTATCTGAACGAATGTGGCATAGAGTGCAAAAATTGATATACCCCGTAACCCTGTTCTTTCAGTTCGATTTTTTTCGGCTTCTTCGATCAAATTTATTGGCAGGCCAGAATCCAATTATCTGCTTCCTTGAATTCTACGAATCGGTTTTAACGTGTTAGCGTACATCGCTGTTCGCGATAAACCATTAAATCTGACCTACAATTTGCAGCACCTGGCTGCGGGTAAGCTTGGTTTGCCCTTCCTCCAGGGCCTGCAAGGTGGCTTCTGCAAGCGCCAGGGGGATATCCACCAGGCAGCGGAATGATTTCTGGGTGATCAGGTTGATGCTCGACTTGGCCTGTTCAATGTTTTTCCGTGCGAAGACAAACATCTGTTTGTCTGTCCAACCAGTTGGAAAAAAATCCACACCGCGCAGGGTGTCCTCTGCCCGGTTACGAAGGATGTTCACAGACTGAAGCCCGCGGCCAAAATGAATTGCAGCCAGACGGTCGATTTGAGAGCCATCGAACCAGGTCCAGATGTCACAAATTAGCAGGCCGACAGAACCAGCTACACTGAAAGTGTAACTGTTGAGATCGGCCTCGGTCCGGATCCTCCAGTTGTTTTCCACCCAGTATGCCATGCGGTCGGCCATGGCAATGGTGGCGTCCCAGACGCGCGGAGCAATGCCTTGCGGGGTATAGGTCAACCAATCACTGATGCGAAGGGTCACCTCGGGCAGGATATCCTGATATGGCAAGAAGATTGCTTCAACCAGAGAGGTATTTTCCGGTTCATCTGAAGCAAGCTGCGCTTGTAAAGCCCAGCTGAGACCATGCAAAATGGCGGCTTTCGTCTGGTTGTCCAGGGTGGGATGGTCTTCGATTTCATCGATAGCACGCATACACAGGTACGCCGCGCCGATCGCCTCTTGCAATTTAACAGGCAGACGGATAATCGGGATGAAAAATGTCCGGCTGGTTTCTTTAAGAACACGTAAAACGTCTGATTGATGAGTCATAGGATTAAATGGTGGAAATAAGGTCACAGAGTTAACCCCGTATTATGTCAGCAGTTCCCTTTTTTTCTCGCAAGACATTCGACAGGCCAGCCAGCAGAGCGCCATCTTCCTCCGGCATAACCGTACGGGGATCCAGAAGGATCCGGTCTTTTTCTGTGCGGGCAATGATGGGGGGTTTCTGCCGGCGGAATAGATCAAGAATTCTGTCTGGACCATTTAGGTCCAACGCAAGCAGGAAAGTAGGCAGACACTCTTCCGGCAAGCTGCCACCTCCGATGGTTGACTTTCCTGCAATGACCTCGCCCTGACCCAGTTCTTTCCTCCATCTTTCAGCAGTTTTACGAACCTGGTCCGGTGTTAAAGCCATCATTTTCCAGACAGGTATTTCACGCTCTGCCTCGTCTTTCAGGTAATGCAATAATGTGGCTGTCAGCGCGGCCAGGCAGAGCTTGTCAGCACGCAAGGCGCGTGCCAGTGGATGTTTTTTTATTTTGGCGATCAGCTCAGCCTTGCCGATGATTATCCCCGCCTGCGGCCCGCCGAGCAATTTATCACCGGAGAAGCACACCAGGTCCGCCCCAGCTGCCAGAGATTCCTGGATGGTTGGCTCATGGGCCAACCCATAATGGGCGGTATCGACCAGCGTACCTGAACCAAGATCATCAACACACAGAACACCTCGGCTGTGTGCCAGCGTGATGATATCTTTCCATTCCGGTTCTTCGGTGAAGCCAATCATCTTGAAATTCGACCGGTGAACATGCAAGAGCAAGGCAACTGGTTCTTTCAGTGCCTCCTCATAATCAGCCAGCCGGACCTTATTCGTTGCACCAACTTCGATAAGTTTTACCCCGGATTGTTTCATAACCTCCGGGATGCGGAACTCGCCTCCAATTTCGACCATTTGTGAGCGGGATATGATAACCCGTCTACGCTTTGCAAGGGCGGCAAGCCCCAACAACAAAGCCGCGGCATTATTGTTCACGATGATGGCAGCCTCGGCATCGGTAAGAAGTTTGAGCAATGCCTCGGTATGAAACAGACGTGAACCCCGCTTACCGTTCTCCAAATCAAATTCCAGGTTCGAATAACCCTGGGATACCGCTTGCATAGCTTTTATTGCTGCATTGGAGAGCGGTGCACGGCCCAGGTTGGTGTGAAGTATCACGCCGCTTGCATTGATTACCGGCAACAGGGTTGGTGAGGTCCAAGTTTCCAATAAGGAAGCTGCGTCGGTAAGAATTTGTTGCAGGTCAGGGATCCCTGGAATTTCACTTGTCGCAGCGCGTTCGCGTATTCCATCCAACACATAGCGAATGGCTTTAAGAGTGGTCTGACGACCAAAACTCGCGACAAGTTCTGCCGCCAGCTGGGTATGGAGAAGGCGCTCAACCGAGGGAAGTTCGTGCAGGTTCATGCCTTGGAGGATGGGTTCATGTCTGCTGGTGGTTGTTGTTCGTCAGAAAAGGACTTAGGCTGCCAGCGGGCCTTCTCCCGCATACGGATAAGGTACTCGATGGCGACCAACCCGATGGCCAGACCCAGGCCGATCCATAGAGTAACCAGGCGGGCTTGTTGCAACCAAACCAGCAGGACCCCATATACGCCAACCCAGATCGCTTGCCGGACAATCACGGTTGACCCGACGGGAGGCTCAGAGGGAAAGCGCAGGTTGAGAAACCAGGTAACCGGCATGGCAAGCCCGGTTAGACCGAGAGTGCCGCCGAAAAAGAGCAGCCAGCGCGCCCATACGGTTGGGGTAAGGGCAAAAATGGCAAAGGCAGCAGCCCCCCAGCCCAGCACAAACAGGCTGATTGACGAGGCAAGGAAAGGCGAGAATGAAGAGTTGGGACGAGGTTCCATTTGAGTGAATTATACTTCAGGCCAGTTCGCTCTGGTATTTTTCTGCAAAGATTGCCGGTTGTCCGCCGGTGTTCCAGAAAAGGACTGTCTCTTCTTTCTTGAAGAATCCTTTGCGGATCAGGTCAATCAGACCCGCGGCAGCCCGACCGGTATAAACCGGATCGAGCAGCAGCCCTTCATATTTTGCGAAAAGCTGGATCGACTCTCGTTCCGCATTGGTCAGGATTCCATAACCGGGGGCGGCGTAATCGGCGTTTACCAGCACCTGGCTGGCGTTGAATGGGATGCATGGCCCGAGACGTTCGGATGTCTCGGAGGCCAGCCCTGCCACGCGTTCTTGCAGGATGGCTTGTGGCTCATCCACGCTGATACCAAGCACTTTCCCTGGATAATTGAAAAGGCGCGCTCCCAGAACCAAGCCGGCCTGCGTACCGCCGGAGGATGAAGCAAATACCACCCAGTTGCATTTCACACCCTGTCCCACGTACTCTTCCATTGCGAAAACATATCCAAGCGCCCCTGTCGAATTGGATCCGCCATAAGGCACGAGGTAAGGTTTGTGCCTCTGCGCGAGCACCGTATTGAAGGTATTCTGAAGAACGGAGTCGCGCTGGTTTTTTTCCGCCCAGATTATTCTAGCTCCAAAAAGCTGGTCCAGCAGGAGGTTGGCGCTAGCCCGGGCAGGCGGTTCACCGACGAGAACCAGTATGCATTCAAAGCCAAATTTAGCTGCCGCTGCGGCAGTCTGGCGGCAGTGGTTGGATTGGATGGCTCCGGCAGTGAGAAGAGTATCCGCTCCCACTGTCTGCGCTTCAGCCACCAGGAATTCCAACTTGCGGGTTTTGTTGCCGCCAAAGGCCAGGCCGGTCTGGTCGTCACGCTTGACCAACAGGTGTGGTCCATTCAGGACTTTTTCCAGCCGCGGCATGGGTTCGATGGGAGTGGGAAGGTGGGCAAAACGGACACGCGGAATCATATCTTTCAAGCTCCTAAACTCTGGCGAGTGCGAGCTTTTCCACGCCTGCGCATAATATCCATCAAGCGTGGCAGAACTTCTGTATAAATTTTATAGAACATCGGATTGGGAGTGAAATCCCATGCCCCCAGGGTGCGTAAAACATACCCTCCCAATCCCTCTTTGAAACGGAAGACGCCCCATAAATCGTCGCTCTGGTCAAACTTGTCTGGAGCGCCCCACAGATTATATATTTTGTTATCTAAAGTCTTCGCACGCTGAATGGCTTCCCATTGAAGCAAATAATTTGGCATTTTTTCCCGGTGGTCGTCGCGAGACATGCCAAAGAGATAAATGGCCTGCCCTGCAAAGTAGAATACCGAGACGGCTCCAACCGGTTCTCCAGCCACTTCGGCAATTAGCGGCTCATGGAAGGGGGTTACATGGGAAGGAGCACCGGGTGATGAAGTACCAAAGGTTTGCCAGACGGTCTGATAGTAGCCTTCCTCCCTGATTAAAAACCCATCCCGAACCGAGGTCTCCGCATACATGCGGTACAACAAGGACAAATCATCCAGCGTGCCAATCCGAACCGTGACGCCTTTCTTTTGGGCAAGGCGGATGTTGTAACGCGTTTTTTGCTTCATGCCTGCCAGTAATTCATTCGAGGTAGGTGAGAGATCTATCAGGACAGTGTTGCGGAATTGGATTTGATCTTGTGAAAATTTCCACCCCTGTTGCTTCAATTCGGACATGATTTCCATTCCGGTTGAAAATTCCGCCGCCTGCACTGTACCTGGAACACCCTGACCGAGCGGCACATCCGGATCCAACTTGATGAAGATCGCAGCCTGCCGTTTTGCAAATAGTTGCAGGTCGCCCAAAACGCGCTGGCGGAGTATCGAGTCCTTCCAAGCCAGGTTGGGACCTTTGGGAATATAAAGCACGCAAGCCTTTTTTGCTAATCCACCTAATGGGAGGCTGCGTTTAAGTATCATCGCTGCTGCCAAAGGTGGGCCGCTGCTGTCGGATTGCGGGTCATTCCATACGAATGGCATGGGCTGCCAGCCGTATTTGGCTTTGACTCGTGACCATTCCCAGGTTTGCAAGAGATGGGGCATGGGCAGGGATGCAATCAATTCGTTCCAGGATTGCGGGGTGCCTGTAAATGGTAACATGACTTCAGTCCGAGCCGGATCCGGATAAACGCCAAAGATAGAGTTTATAGAGCAGAGGATTGTAGACCCGGTCCAACGTAGGTTGAGCCCGTTTGATCGAACCTCCAAAGCCTCGTTTGAAACGATAAACACCCCACAGCCCGTCTTCACGCGCCTCGGCCTCATCATCCTCAACATCTTTGGCTTCGTCGGGAATGCCCCACATATCATATTCGGTGCAGCCTTTGGCATGCGCCCAGAGGATGGTTTCCCATTGGAGCGGATAGGTGGGTTTACGGTTTCGTTCCATATCGCCGGATGCGCCATAAAAATAGTAGGCATTTTTACCATATGCAAAAGCCATTACAGCAGCGAGGGTCTGTCCCTGGAAATCGGCTACGAAGAGTTCACACATCCCTTTGGAGTGAAAAAGTTCATAAGCACGCCGGTAATATTCCAGCGAATGGACATTGAATTCTTCACGGTGGCTGGTAACACCCATAATGCGATGGAAGTTAGCCAAATCTTCTGAAGGATGGACCACAACATCTTTTCGACCCGCCAGGCGGATGTTGTAGCGAGTTCTTGGGCTTCATGCGATTGAAAACATCTTCTTCACTGCCCTGCAAATCTACCACCAATGTGCTGTGGGGTTGGATATGTTGCGGGCTGGACACGAACGCTGCTGGCTGCAGGTGGGGAGTTAAATCACCCTCCCAACCATCCTGTTCCAATTTCAGGAAAAAGGCATGTTTTTTCTGACAGAGTTTATCAACATCAGACCAGAATTGTGAAAGGGTGTCTTTTGAAGAATTGCCCACTGGCCCCTTTGGGATATATGCGAATGTCAGGCCGAGTGGCAGCCGTCGAAAAAGGATTTGCGCACCGAGGCTATCCTTTTTTATTCGTACAGCTTCCCAACCAAAAGCCGATTTGAGTTCACCCCACTCGCCTGACTGCAGAATGTGGGCGTTGGGTTGTCCGGCGATGAAATCATTCCATTCAGAAAAGCTGATTTCAGGCATGCCAGTAGCTTAGACCAGCGAAGTTAAATCTGCTGGTGGAGCAGCTCGGATATTTCCATCAGGAATGGTTTCGTCCAGCAGATGGATGACTGCAGAAGTCTCCCCTTCCTGGGACAGATGGTGCAATTCTTCAACAACCTTATCCAGGTCATGCGGAATGACTGTCTCTTCCGCTACGGCGCGGAAGATTTCAGGGTGGGTGGTTTTGCCATATTCCATGCCATCACCCCCCAAATCTTCGCTGAGTTTTTCACCAGGCCGGATGCCGGTGAAGGTGATATCAATGTCTTTTCCGGGTTCAAGTCCTGAAAGACGGATAAGGTCTTCAGCAAGGTCCAGGATGCGTACCTGCTGGCCCATATTTAACATAAAGACCTCTCCACCCTGGCCCATCGCGGCAGCCTGGAGAACCAGATGGACCGCTTCCGGGATGGTCATGAAGTAGCGCTTCATATCCGGGTGGGTGATGGTAACCGGCCCCCCATGGGCAATCTGCCTTTTAAAGAGCGGGACAACGCTGCCACGACTTCCCAGGACATTTCCGAACCGGACCACCGAATACGCATGCCCGGTGTGGTGTGCGGCTTCCAGGACGATCATTTCGGCGATGCGCTTGGTGGCACCCATTATATTTGCCGGGCGAATTGCCTTATCTGTAGAGATGAGAACCAGTAATTCCGTGTTGGACGCGCTGGCTGCCTGGACAATGTTTCGTGTGCCAATGATATTATTGGTGATGGCATCCTCGACATTGCTTTCCATCAAAGGAACATGTTTGTGCGCAGCCGTATGGAAAACCACCTGCGGACGGAAATCAGCGAAAACGCTATTAATTCTGGGTTTATCACGAATATCCGCGATGACCAACTGGAACGGCAAGGAAGGAAAATCCTCCCGTAATTCGAGCATGGCTTCAAAAATACTGTTCTCTCCATGACCAAGCAGGATAAGCATTTGCGGACCCCAACGAGCAATTTGGCGGCAGATCTCGAAGCCAATGGAACCGCCAGCACCGGTCACCAGCACTCGTTTTCCGGTCAATGCAGCGCCCACCAGTTGATCCTGGATTTGGGCAGGCTCGCGTCGTAAAAGGTCGGCGATATCCACTTCGCGCAGACGGTTGACACTGACCTTGCCTCCAATAAGTTCAAACAGTCCCGGCATGGTACGGAAGGGAATGCCTTTCAAGCGACAGACATCCGTCACAAGGCGGACGACCTTCCCACCAGCACTTGGAATAGCAATGATGACTTCGTTGACCGGACGATGTTCCAGAGTACGGCGTAAATCGGCGAGTCTGCCAACCACTGGCACTCCATGGATTTGATGGCGTTGTTTGGCCAGGTCATCATCCAGATAGCCAATGGGATGCAGGCCCAGTTGCGGGTTTCGCTGTAATTCGCGAACCACGAGTGCACCAGCATCCCCCGCACCGATGATCAATACATTTCTGGCTTTCCTTGCGATGGGCTTCTTACTGGCTGCACGCCCTTCTGCCAACAGTCGGAATGAAAAGCGCAGGCCGCCAATCCCCACAAGAGAAAGCAGCCAGTCGATTGCCAGGATTGTACGTGGAAAGTTCAGTAACCGGGCACCATTAATGCGGCTGATAAAAAGGATGAGCATTACGGCAGAGAAAACAGCCGAGGCAACGGTCACTGCAGCACTTATGAGGGTTAATTCATTTATACTTGCGTAAGCCCAAAGACGACGGTACAGGCCAAAGAAATAATAGATGGCGGGCTTTATCAGCAGGCTGATAAGAATCATCCAGTAAAGAGACCCAATATAATCTGTAACCGTATCCCCTGCCAAGCGGAGTGCAAAAGCTGCTATTATGGCGATTATGGTTATGATAATATCGGCCAACAAAACCATAAAATTGGGGAATCGTGAACGAATATTTTCTTTCATTTGTTTTCCATCCAATCCACAGTTTGTGCCAGTCCTTCGGCCAGGCTAACCCCGGCGCGAAAGCCCATGTCTTTGGCAGCTTTTTCAGGATTGCCTTGCGAGCGATAAATGTCACCTGGGCGAGGCGCTTCAAATCGGACCTCGGGCTGGTGATCGGAAATTTCACTCAATTCTTCCAACAAATCGAGCAGGGAGGTCTCGTGGCCGGTACAAATGTTATAAGCTTCACCGGCTGCTTCTGATTCGGACGCCTGCAGATTCGCGCGCACTACATCCTTGACAAAGATGAAATCGCGGCTTTGCCTGCCATCGCCATAGATCGTGATAGGTTCCGCGTTTACCAACCGCCGGGTAAAAATGGAGATGGCAGCTGCATAAGCCGAATCGGGGTTTTGGCGCGGCCCGTACACATTGAAGTAGCGTAGAGCAACAACCGGTAAATTGAAAGTGTGCGTGTAAAGACGTGCGTAAAGCTCATTCACCTGTTTGGATAAGGCATAAGGCGAAAGCGGATTGAGAGGTGTTTCTTCATCGGTAGGGAATATGGTTGTGTTCCCGTATACTGCCGTACTTGAAGACAGCACAACTTTCCGAACGCCGGCCTGGCGGGCTGCTTCGAGCAGTGTAGCTGTGCCGGCAACATTTATGGAAAAGCAATTTTCAGGCTCCAGCATGGATTGCGGTACGGAGACGAAGGCTGCCAGATGGAAAACCAGGTCCATATTGATGACGGCGGCTTTGACAGTATCTGTATCACGCAGATCACCTTCCTGAATTTCGAGGGCCCCCTTTAATGCATCAAGGTTTTCACGCTTCCCGGTAGAAAAGTTGTCCAGGACGCGGACAGATGCACCCATCTGAAGTAATTCCTCCACGATGTGGGAACCAATGAACCCGGCACCACCAGTAACAAGGGCGCGCATTCTGTTATCTTCCCTGAAATCCAATCACCTGGGTGATGGTACGAAGGATGATAATAATATCCATAAATATGCTGCGATGCTTAATGTAATACAGATCATACTCAAGTTTTATAACGGTTTGGGGGATGGTGGCGGAATAACCAAAATTGATCTGCGCCCAGCCGGTGATCCCCGGTTTGACCAACAAGCGTGCCCGGTATAAGGGGATATGTTTCTGGTACTCAAGAATCAATTCGGGACGTTCGGCGCGCGGTCCGACAATGCTCATATCGCCGCGCAGGACATTCCAGAATTGCGGTAGTTCATCAATGTGGGTCCGCCGAAGAATACCTCCGACACGTGTGATGCGATCATCATGTTCGTGGGTGACCTGTACCTTACCATCCTTTTCCGCATCCTGGTACATGGTGCGGAATTTATAAATATTGTACAACTTACCGCTTTTACCAGAACGGACTTGATCGTATAGGATGGGGGACCCACTATCCAACAGAATGAGGATAGCAGTGAAAGGAGCCAGGATTATACAAATGCCTAAACCAATCAAGGCAACCAGGATGTCGAGCAGTCGTTTAGATAATTCATAAAATCCGTCGACGCGCGCTTCGTTTACGAAAGAACGGATTAACCATTCCAATTCAAGATGATGGATGGGGACACGGTTGAGCAATTCCTCATACAGGCTGGGCATGGGGATTATTTCCATACCGCTTTGCTGGGCATCCAGAAGTTCCTGGAAGGTACTTCCATTCATCTCACCTGTGATGGCAATGACGATCTCCGAAACGGCTCTTTCCTCAATAATTTCGAGTAGACGATCATTCCCGGCCAGAATGGGAAAACCTCCCAGTTCCTTACCAACCTTGGAAGGATCGTCATCCATGAAGCCAACCAAAAAAAACGGTTTTGGCTGCATTTTGTTGTAAACCTTCACCAGTGTCTCTCCGGCACTGCCTGCGCCGATTATTAACACCCTGTGTAAAAATGCCTGGTTGGTGAAAATTCGGATATATATCAGCCGCCAGACCAGAGTCAAAATGGAAGCGAATGCCAGGAAAATTCCGATACCCAGACGTGGCAAAGAACCTTTTTGCGATATAAGATAAACCAAAGCATACAACACTAGTCCGGTCAGGGCGGCCAGAGAGATGCCTGCAATGGTTTGGCGGAAATTACTGGCACGATGAGGGTTGTATAAATCGACCAGGAATACCATCCATATTACCGGCAAGAGGTAGAACCAGAATTCAACGCGCTGCTGCATGAAATGCAAAGAGAACTTCAGCCAGGCGTCCTTTTGCCCCCAAAAATACAGCCCGCCGAAGAGTGCTATTGTGGATACCAAAGCATCACCAATCAGAAGGATGATACGTTGGTCGCGCGAGCGAACGCGCCAGCCGATCGGTCTGGGTCGATTAGATGATTGCATTACTTCTTCTCCGGGCTCCGGTCAGTAAAAATCCCCTTAATCATACTCCATAAAAAGCCTGCACCCCAGGCTACGTGCATCGTTGTTATAGCGATTGGTAAACCGAAACCCAGAAAGGCTTTTTTCTGTCTTATGGAAGCTTCAACTCCGGCTGCAACCAGAATAAGAAGATAAACCAAGACCTCTGCGGCCAATAAGATCCTGAAAACAGGAAGAAAGGCAGCCAGGACAACTCCGCAGAATAAACTCAATACGAACAACGGCGGTAAGCCCTGGCGCCAGCGTAACGTGTCAGGATACTTGCGCAACATCCGCCATTTCCAAAAGCCGTACCGGCTGTATTGCCTCGCCAGCGCTGAAAGTGAAGACCGTGCAAAATAGATCGAACGGATGGCAGGGTCAAGCCAAATTGTACCGCCTGCCTTGCGGATGCGTGCGTTAAACTCGTAATCCTCGTTGGTGTGCAAAAACTCGTCGAAGAAGCCGACCAGGGCCAATAATTCGCGCTTGAATGCTCCAAAAGGGACGGTATCCACCTGAGCGGCTTTGCCGGCGCGGCGGTATAGTGCATCGCCCACGCCCAATGGATGGGAGGCAGCCGCAGCAATCGACTGGGCCATCCAAGTGTGCGAACCGGGGTGAATCTCCCAAACACCGCCCACGTTTTCACCCAAACCTGTCAACAGGTCTGTCACACAGCGTTCGATGTAATCGGGATAAGGAACAGAGTGTGCATCCAGACGGACGATGATATCCCCTTGGGTTACTTTTAAGGCACAATTCAACGCGGAGGGAATGCTCTGCACGGGGTTCTCAACAATGGCAATGCGCATGTCCTGGTGGGCTTCTGCAAACCTGGCGACCTCTGCACGTGTTCCATCTGTGGATAATCCATCGGCTATAACCATTTCCAGGTCAGCGAGCGGAAAAGTCTGCGCGTAAACCGCCTCGAGCAATTTCCGGATGGTGTCTTGCTCGTTATAACATGGGATGATAATTGAGACTAATGGCATGATAATTTATATTTTCTGCCGGGTGTCTGCAGAAGCGCCCGGTGGCACCAGAGGCAGGATGACAGCAAACAAGCTGCCTGAGCCCGGTACGCTACGAACGCTTATTTTACCACTGTGCGCCTCCACAATTTCCTTGACGATCGCCAGACCCAGGCCGGTTCCGTGCTTCTCACCACCCGGGCGGGACAGGTCAGCCTGGTAGAAGCGCTCGAAGATGTGCGGCAATGCATCCGGCGAAATACCTGCTCCGGTATCAGCAACGTCCACCTGAATCTCGGATCCAATTCCGAAAGTGGCAGAAGTCCTTGATAACCCGGCACGAAGAGTGATAACCCCCCCGGATGCGGTATTCTTCAGGGCGTTGTCCACCAGGTTGGAGAACACCTGTGAAAGCCGGTCGCCGTCACCCATGGCGGCCGGCAGCTCGGAGGATTCAACTCGTATTGAAACGCCCAATGCATGAGCTTGTGGAGAAAATTTCTCCGCGATGTTGTTGAGCAAAGCCGGCAGATCTACCGGTGCAAAATGAAGTTCGAGTGTACCTGCGTCCAGGCGGGCCAGGTCGAGTAAATCCAGCACCATGCGGTGCATGGAACCGGCTTCATTATATATAACTCTGGCTGCCTGCTGGTGGGATTCTGGCGTGTCGGCAGTTCCATCCAGAATAGCCTGAGCAAACCCCTGGATGGAAGTCAGCGGCGTTTTCAGTTCGTGCGATACATTGGCAACAAAATCACGCTGGGACTTTCGGGAAGTCTGCACACGATTATTCATCTCATTAAAGGCGCGAGTTAATTCCTGGACTTCGTGGGGTCCGCGCAAGCTGATCGGCTGCGCGTCCGTGGAAGGCATCTGGCGGGAAGCAACCACCAAACGCTGAAGAGGTCCCCCAATCCACCGCGCCAGCCAGAAAGCGACCAAAAGGGATATTACCATTGCGACGACCGCTGACCCCAGGATTGGAAGCATTAACTCATCACTCAGGATAGTTAATAAAGGAACTGCCGGACGGGGGACGGCCACCAATAACCAGCCACCATTGTTGAGGTGCTGGATTATATACAACCAATATTGGCCATTCTGGTCTTTCAGAACGGAAGAAATCCGCAAACGGGGAAGAAGCGGCATGGGTAAAGATCCCATTTGCGCGGGTTGTAAATCAGCCACCATCTGGCGTTTTTGGTTGAAAATGACGATCCGAACAGCAGAATTTTGACCAGCCCTTTCGATGCGTGTCTGGAGATCCGGCAGGGGCAGGCTATTCAGAACGTCTTCGTTCTTGCGCAGCTGTGCCGCGACAACCGTCAACCGCGCACTGGCCTGCCGGTACGTGGATGGATTTTGAATTATATATATGAATAACACGAAGGCCACGACACTCAATGCAGCCAGCGTGACGAGTACATAACTCCACCATAAACGCGACCGAATAGAGTGAGGCATCATGCCTCCAGTTTGTACCCAATCCCGGAAACGGTCTCAATGGTGAGCGAACTCCTGGCCATTTTCTTACGCAAGTGGGCGATGTGAACATCCACTGTGCGGGTCTGTCCATAGAAATCAAAACCCCAGGCTTGCTGGAGCAATTGTTCACGGGTAAACACGCGACCAGGTTTTGCGACCAGGATAAGCAACAATTCAAATTCCTGGGTGCGCAGATCCAGACTTTGGCCGGCAATGTGCGCTTCCCGTCGGACGGGGTCTATCGTCAGGTCTGCCAGGTGAATGGGGGCGGCATCCGGTTGTATGGTGGTACGTTCGGTCCGCCGGAGAATCGCCTTGATGCGAGCCAACAGCTCGCGCGGATTAAAGGGTTTGGTTAGATAATCGTCTGCACCTAGTTCCAGACCGAGAATTTTATCTATATCCTCGTCGCGGGCGGTCAGCATAATGATT
This sequence comes from uncultured Chloroflexia bacterium, assembly GCA_963772245.1. Classification (GTDB taxonomy): domain Bacteria; phylum Chloroflexota; class Anaerolineae; order Anaerolineales; family Villigracilaceae; genus UBA877. The sequence continues at coordinate 36,511 of CAVYWB010000006.1, forward strand.
GCCACCTGGTTGTTTTCCATCCGAAGCCGGCGGCAGACTTCCAGACCGTCCAGCCTGGGTAGCATGACATCCAAAACAACCAGGTCCGGTTTTGATCGCCTGACAGCTTCCAACGCTGCTTCACCATCCCCGACTGCCTCCACCCGAAAGTTTTCACGTTCCAGGTACAAACGGGCGAGTTGGACGATGGATGGTTCGTCATCCACGAGCAGGATGAGTTCAGAGCTCATTTTATCAGAGCGACCGCTTCTATTTCAACTGCACCGTCCTTGGGCAAGGCAGCCACCTGGACGGTGCTGCGGGCGGGTGGGTTTTCAGGGAAAAATTCGGCATAGACGGCATTCATCTTGGAGAAATCGGCCATGTCCCGCAAAAAGACAGTGGTTTTTACGACTGCGTCCAAACCGGAACCGGAATCTGCCAGGACATGGCGGATGTTGGTCAACGCCTGGCGGGTCTCTGGTTCGATCCCGCCTGGAACAATATTCCCACTATGCGGATCCAGACCGAGTTGTCCGGATGCGAAAACGAACATTCCGGCCCGGATGGCGACGGAATATGGGCCCAAGGCTTTGGGCGCGTTCTCACTTACTATGACTTTTTTATCCATGCTCACCTCACTGAAAGTTCTTGGAATGATCAACTCAATAAATTGGAGATGTGGGTGTTCCAACCAAAATGCACCCTGAGGGATGCTTCCGATTGCCTTGAGATTACCCGCAACCCGCATCTTTTCCAACTCATTGAGTCGATGCTTTTCTTGATTTTACTGCAAAAGAAAGGCACGACACGAGGCCGTGTCTCTCGCTGTGATGTAAGCCTGTCTTCTAGTAGGTAGTGAGGGTTGAGCGTGTGGTGGCAGGTGTTGTGGCTGAGTGAGGGTGGGACTGCCGGAAAGCTTTGACAGCCTCATGCAGGGCTTTTAATGTGCCATCCATGGCAGAACGGGTGGCCTTTAGAACCTGGGCGAGGGATTTCACAGTGGCAACGGCGGTAGTCCGGTCGATCACCTTCCCGGTCGCGTCGAAGCCGGCATGGGTGGCAATAATTGCGGCACCCGGATCATGGGCAGCCTGTACGGCCGGGATCACGGCAGAGAGGGCATCCAGTGCAGCTTGAATGCCGGAGGTATCCCAACCCTTTGCGGTTGCTTTATCGATGAGGGCTTGCACCTTGGAAATAAATGCGCTGGCGTTTGAAAGAAGGGCGCTTTGGCGTTGGTAGGTTACCTGCTGGCGCGCCCAGAGATTTTCCAGCCGCGAATAATCCGGTTGGGCTATGGTTTGACTGTACAAGCCTGCGGCAGATGCACTGGAGAAGGGGAATAGAGCCAAGGCGATAGCCATGATCAGGGCAGCCAGAGCAAATTTCTTGAACAGTGCGGTCATTCTCAACATTGTGTCATCTCCTTTGATTGCGATTTCTTGCCTTCAGTGTAGATTGTCCAGGTAACCGGAGGATGACCAGATTGTAAAATAGTTGTAAAAACAATTTTGACGCTTGCTTGACAATCTTTCTCTCTGCGTGTAAAATCCTTCCGCTTCTAGGAAGGTGAGTTTCCAGGCCGAGATAGCTCAGTTGGTAGAGCACGCGACTGAAAATTGCGGTGTCGCCAGTCCGATCCTGGCTCTCGGCACTCGGCCTGAAAATCAGGCCACCTGCGGGCGTGGTTCAGTGGTAGAACGTCTCCTTGCCAAGGAGAAGGTCGTGGGTTCGAATCCCATCGCCCGCTTAAATGATTGCGGATTGATGATTGCAGATTGTCAATCACCGATCCGCAATCTGGAATCTGGAAGTGGTTATGGCGTCGTCGCCAAGTGGCAAGGCAAGGGTCTGCAAAACCCTCATCATGGGTTCAAATCCCATCGACGCCTCTCAGTCATCCTGATGGGTTTCCGGCGTAGCCGGACTTCGCAAGTCCCATCGACGCCTCTAAGTCATCCTGATGGGTTTCCGGCGTAGCCGGACTTCGCAAGTCCCATCGACGCCTCTAAGTCATCCTGATGGGTTTCCGGCGTAGCCGGACTTCGCAAGTCCCATCGACGCCTCTCAATCATCCTGATGGGTTTCCGGCGTAGCCGGACTTCGCAAGTCCCATCGACGCCTCTGACGATTATGGATTGCAGATTGATGATTTTAGATTATCGATCGGCAATCCATACTTTTATTATCGAACTTATTTTTAGTCAAGTGGCTAGGCAAGGGTCTGTAAAACCCTCAGCATGGGGTTCCGGCTTTGCGGGACTTCGAAAATCCCAGCGGCGACTATAACAAAAAGCCCCCTCATATTTCAGGGGACTCTGACATCTTTATGGCACATTAACAATATGCCAGCCGAAATGATCACAGCGGCCAGGAATTGCATTCCGCTTAAGAGAATTTTTGTTTGCGAGTTCGCAACCGGCAAGGCGAAGGGCCCTCCGAAGGAAAGAATGAGAGCGGTTATGGATACGGACAGGAACACCGTGGCGGGTTTCCTGGAAAAGCGCAGGAGCAACCCAAAGAAGCCGCTGGCCACCAAACCAGCGAAAAGGATCGCCAGGACTGGCGTGATGACCTGCATCGGGGCGAGGTGGGAACTGAATCCATCCACTGGCATGCGGTATTGCTCCCCAAGGGCTTTGGTCAGGGTGTAATATGCCAGGTTTGCCAGAATTGCTGCCAGAGTCGCAACGGGACCAGCCCAGAATAGCCGGCGAAGTGAGTAGGGTGGCATCTGCTTCAGATGTCCCTGTCAACGATATATCCGGTCAGGTCTTCCAATGCCTGCCTTTCCGGACCGGCAGGCGCGGCCTGAAGTATCCCAAGTGCTTTTTGAATAAAGACTTGCGCCTCTTTCATGGATTTGGCGGTCGCGTCGCTTTCCCGGATGGATTGTACCAGCCGTTCCATGCGCTCGGTTTCTGTGTAACAGCCACCCGTGAGGCACAGCACATCCGGGTCATACGGATGGGATTCGGCGTAGTAGATGGCCGGGAGAGTCACCAATCCCTGCAAAAGATCAGAACCGACCGGCTTGCCGACCGTTTCCTGTTCACCGGTGAAATCAAGGATATCGTCCGCGATCTGGAAAGCCATGCCCAGTTGATAACCGAATTGCCGCATGGCATCCACAATTTCCTCATCAACATCCCCAATCAGTGCAGCAGCCTGGGTGGTCATTTCAAAAAGTGAAGCGGTCTTGGCGTAAATGCGTTTGTTATAATTTTCCCGGCTGATGACCCCGCGGGCGGCAAACAACTGCGTCAGCTCGCCGTTGACGATGGTTGCCAGCGTTTCGGCAAAAAGTTTCATACAGACCAGGTTATCTGAATCGGCCGCCAATTTGGCAGCGCGTGCAAACATGTAATCCCCGGTCAGGATGGTGGCGGCGGGCGACCAGTGTGCATTCAAAGTGGGCATGCCGCGGCGGAGCAAAGCCCCATCGATCAGGTCGTCGTGGACCAGGGTGGCGGTATGGAGCATCTCCACGGCAGCTGCCAGGGTGAGAAGCTTATCGTGAGGGGCGGCGAACATCTGACCGGTCAGCAAGCAGACGGCCGGGCGGATGCGCTTCCCGCCCGAGGATAGCAAATGGACCAGGGCGGTGCTCAAATCTGGATGCGCGTCATCGGCCTGCGCATGCAGGAGCGTTTCGACTTCCTGGAGACCCACTTGGATGGGTGTAAAAAAGGGGGCTGTATTCAAGCTGTCTCTTTCCAATTAAAAAGCTTTGCGGCATTCTCGCTGGTAGCTGCGGCCACCTCTTCGAAAGCACGCGAGTGGAGCAAGGCAATTTTATCAGCAATCAGGCGCACATAGGATGGTTCGTTACGTTTGCCCCGAAATGGATTCGGGGTCTGGAAAGGCGCATCCGTTTCCAGCAGGACTCGGTCCAGCGGCAGGGCTCTGACGATCTCCTGTCGTTCCCGGGCGTTGCCGTAGGTGACGGGACCGGTCACGCCAATGTAGAAACCGAGGCCTAGGAGCCGGCGGGCGGTTTCAAGAGTGCCGGAGAAGGAGTGCAGGACACCCGGTCGCCCTGCCAGGGGATTCTTCGCCGTGTGCAGCTGTGCAATCCATGCCTGCAGGATCTGCAACAAATCCCCGGCGCATTGGCCGTGCAGCCCCTCCCGGGCCTCGCGCATATGCAGGATGACCGGTAAACAGAAATGGGCGGACAGGTCGAGTTGGAGGCCCAGGACCTTTTTTTGTAATTCCCGAGTAGAAGAGGTCCAGTAATAATCGAGACCGATCTCGCCGATGGCAATGACTTTGGAGGGGTCTGGGGTATCTGCATTTCCAGAAGAATTAAATGAAACAGATGCAAGCGCGGTTAACTCATCCGCGGATGATTCTGTCCAGGTGGCGGCTTCGGTGGGGTGGACGCCGATGGCAGCAAAGAGCATGGAGTGGCTTTCGGCCAATTTGACGGCGGAACGGCTGGAGGGCAGGCTGAGACCGGGGATCAGGATATGTGCCAACCCGGCCTGGGCGGCGCGTTCCACCACTGCGGGGCGGTCCAGATCGAAATTTTCCAGATTCAAATGGCAGTGCGTGTCGGCCAGGTTCACGAGTCTGTAACCCCGCTTGCCAGGGCGCCAGAGATTGAAGTTCCATGACTCCGGAACACTTCAGGCTGCCTTATTTCAACCCGGCGATTTTTAATCCATCCTGGAGAATGGCCTGGACCTTATCAGCGTGCATCGTTTCGCAGTACACGCGCATGATGGGTTCGGTGCCGGAGAATCGGATGAGCAACCAGCCGCCATCTTCCAGTTTGAACTGGAAGCCGTCGATCGTGACAAGTTCCAGGACTTTCAGGCCGGCAATGGACTGCGGATTGGCATCCATGATCATCTTTTTGCGCTCGGCATGACTGCCAGTAAAGGGAGTATCGATTCGATCGTAGAAGTACTCCCCGCCGACTTTGGCGAAAAGCAGCTTGAGCAACCCGGTGGGTTTTTTACCAAGGCGCACCATCATATCGAGCAAATACAGCCCGGCCAAGATGCCATCCCGTTCTGGCACATTTCCTCGGAAGGCGTATCCGCCGCTTTCCTCCCCGCCGATCAAGGCGTCGGTCTCAAGCATCTTGGGGGCTACAAATTTGAAACCGACACCGGTCTCATAGACCGGGACGTTGTAGAGCTGCCCGAGCTTGTTGAGCATGCCGGTGGTGGAGAGGGTCTTGACGATGGCGCCGCGCAGCCCGCGCACTTCCAGCAGGTAGTAAGCCAGCAGGCCGTAGACACGTAGCTGGTTGACAAATTGCCCATTCTCGTCCCCCACACCGAGCCGGTCGGCGTCGCCGTCCGTAATGAGCAGCACATCGGCATGGTTGGCAAGGGCGGCTTGCAGGCCGACGTTGATGTTGGGCGGGATGGGTTCGGGGCGTTTCATCTCGGGGAAGACCGGGTTGCGCTGGTTGTGAATCTCGAGCACCCGGGTCTTGCCACCCGCCAGCAGGCGCGGGAAGTACCCGGCCCCGTTGCCCCACATGCTATCCACCATGACGGTGAGACCGGCCTCCCGGATGGGCTGCAGGTCGATCAGCTTGTTGATGTGGGCTTCATAGGGCGTGACCGGGTCGAACATGACGATCTCGCCAGCGGCCGCAGCCTCTTTGTAGACTTTGCGTTTTACCGATTCAACCGCATCGGGTATGAGGGACTCAATTTTCAGCAGGCCTTGCGGGTCGATGGCTCCGCCGAATTCGTTGCGGACCTTGAAACCGTTGTCCGTGCCGGGGTTGTGCGAGGCGGTGATGTTGACGGCGCCGCAGGCTTTTTTATCCACCACCGAGAAGGCAATGACCGGGGTGGGCGTGGCGCCATCGGTCAGATAGACTTTCAAGCCGTTGCCGGCCAGCACTTCGGACACGGCAGCGGCAAAGAACTCGCTGTCGAAACGTTTGTCGTGCCCGACCACCACCCATTGACCCTGGTGTCCTTTTTCGAGCAAGAAGGAGGCAAAACCCTGGGCGCAGCGGCGCACGTTATCGAAGGTGTAATCTTCAGCGATAACGCCGCGCCAGCCATCCGTACCGAAGGTGATTTTGAATGACATGGGAATACTCCTGAATTAGGATAATGATTGGGGTATTATAACAGGGGCGAAAGATTAGGGGGCGGGGAGAGAGAAGAGGAAAAAGGGGAATAGGGATGGGGGACAAGGGGAAATAGGAATGAGGATTTATAGTTGAAGATCGATGATTGAGGGGGGAAGGACTGGAGGAATTGGTGAGGAGCTTGCCCCTGAATGGACAAGTTTCGTTCCGCGGAACGAAGAGGAACGAATGGGGGGAAAAGCCGGGGGAGAGGGCAGGGAAAAAGGGAAAGGGGTGCGGTGAAGGGGAATTAAAGTCACTTTAACAAATATTTCCGCGGAACGAATAAAAGATGGGAGACGGAGGACCGTAAAAGGGAGAATCGCATTCGAATTCTGCATGCTTCTATTATAGAACTATTGTTCTGATTTTTCAAGTGGAATGAGAAAACAAAATGTCCGGGCAGGAGAACCGGCGGCACCCGGAGACACCTTCTTACCGCTGCTTCCTTTCGGACCTGACGGGTTTCGCAGGGCTCCGCCGCGCCGGACCCACCCGGACGGCGGTGAGGATACCCGATGTGAGGGGGGATGTCAACCGCGCGGGAGTTCGGGTTTAATGTATTAATTGGCAGGAGAGATTGTGATTATTTTCATATGATTCATTAAAGGATTATTAGAGTAAAATAATGGGAAATTGGTATGATTATTTTATTGGATTGGCGTTTAATTTTCTTCTTTTTCAAATGATTAAAAGGGCGGGAAATTCCCTGCTCTTTTTTTGTCGAGAGCGGATTGCGCGGGATCGTACAGGAATCCGGCGTTAATAATAAGGAAATTAAATAGAAATTATTTGATGAATTTTCAACAGAACCACAACTTGCATACCAAAATCATGGCGGCCTGCGTGATCGTGATCCTGGCGCTGGCGGTGCTGCCGGTCGGGACGGCTTATGCTGCGGCGTGTTCTCCATCTAGTAGCGGTAACTGGAATGCAATCTCCTGGTCGTGCGGGCATACACCAAATTCCAGCGATGATGTGACGATCCCGACAGGTATTAACGTTACACTGCTTTCCTCAGATGTTGCCACCATAAATTCTCTGACGGTCACCGGCACCGGAACCCTGACCAACAACGGTACGCTGACCGTAACCGGGGCGCTCTCTGGCACCGGTACTCTGACCAACGCGGCCAGCAGTACGCTGAACCTGGGCGGGACGGCTACGATCACAACCCTGACCGCCACGGCCAGCGGCAACACGGTCGCCTATACCGGCGCGGGCCAGGCCCTGAAAGTAACGGCTTACAACAATCTCTCCCTTAGCGGCTCCGGCACGCCGACCGGTAACATTACCACTGTTGGCGGTAATTTCAGCACGAGCGGCACGGTCACGTATACTGACAGCGCAAACCTGTCGGTAACGGGAAACCTGAGCGTGGGCAGCGGCACCAGCCTGACCAGTTCGGCAAACTTTACCATGGGTATCACCGGTAACACCGCTGTGGATGGCACGCTGACTCTAAATGGTACCGGCGCGAAAACTTTTACCGGCGATGTGACCATCGACAATGGCGGCAGCATGACTGAAGCCAACACAGCCGCGTTCAGTTTTGCCGGCAATTTCACCAATAATGGTTCCTATACCGCAAATACCGGCCTGCATACCTTCAGCGGCGTATCAAAAACCATCGGCGGCGCGAATCTCACTTCAATTCCAAGTGCCACTTTTACTGGAGCCTATACCAACAACGGATCATTAACGGTGAGTACGGCCCTGACGGTAACAGGCGCTGCTGTGAGCCTCACCAATAATGGCACGATTACTGCCAGCACAGCTTTATCCGGAACAGGCGGAGTTGTCCAGGGTGCCTCCGGCATCCTGAACATTGGTGGAACATCCGGAATCACAACCCTGGACGCCTCCACCAATAGCGGCAATACGGTCAATTATACAGGCGCAGGGAATCAAACCATCCATACAGGTAATTATTACAACCTGGGCACGAGCGGCGGCAGCACCAAGACTACTGCAGCCGCGCTAACGGTCGGTGGCAATCTGAGCGTCGGCTCTGGTAGCACTTTTGCCACCGGCGTTACAAACATCTGGACACTGGTTGTAACCGGAACCACCACCGTTGATGGAACATTAACCCTGGCCAATACTGCTGCGAATACATGCACAGGCAATGTGACCATTGACAATGGAGGAATTTACAATGAGACCGGTGCTGCGGCGATCAATTACGGAGGCAGCCTGACGGATAATGGCACGCCGATTACCGCCAGCACGGGTGTGCATACCTTCAGCGGCACGGGGACAACCATCGGCGGAACGGGTACAATTGCCATCCCAAGCTTGACCATCAACGGTACCACCACCAATAATGGCACACTAACCGTCTCGACGGCGCTGGCTGGTTCAGGCGCGCTGACGCAGGGCGTATCGAGCACGCTCAACCTGGGCGGGGCGACCACGATCTCCAGCCTGGACGCATCCACCAATACCAATCTGGTCAACTACAATGGCGCAGCCCAGATCCTGGACCCCATTGCCTACAGCAGCCTGACCCTGAGCGGATCAGGCGCCAAGACGCTGACCGGTGTGTCGACTGTCAATGGCAATTTAACCATGAGCGGTACGGCAACAGCCACCACCGTGGCGGCGCTATCTGTGGGCGGCAACCTGGCCTTGAGCGGCACAGCCAATACCTTGACTATGGGAAATAATGTAGCGGTCAACGGCAACTTGAGTCTCGGTAATGGAAACACCTTTGCATCGGCTTCCACCTATACCCTGAGTGTGGGTGGGACGACGACGGTAGGCGGCGGCACATCCGGCACGCTGAACTTGGCTGGGACGGGCACCAAGACCTTCAGCGGAAATGTGACCGTCAATAGCGGCGCGACCTGGAACAATTCCGGCAACAGCGCCGTCAACTTTGGCGGTAGCCTGACCGATAACGGCACATTTACCGCCGGCAGCGGCGCGCAGACCTTTACCGGCACGGGCACAACCATCGGCGGCTCGGCTGCCACGGTGACAATCCCCGACCTGACCATTAACGGTTCCACCACGAACACCGGTACAATGACCGTCGCCACCGCCCTGACCGGCAGTGGCATCCTGACCAACGGCAACAGTACCACCGGCATGCTGAACTACGGTGGAGTGGGCGCCATCGGCCCGACCCTGATCGCCAGCGCGGCCAACAACACGGTCAACTACAATGGCGCGGCCCAGACCGTGACAGTGGCGGCTTACTTCAACCTGGGTCTGGGCGGTTCGGGCACCAAGACCCTCCAGACCGGAACCACAGTCGGTGGCAACCTGACCCTGACCGGCACAGCTTCCGCCACCACCGTCGACAACATGATCATTGGTGGCAACCTGAGCCTGACCAGCGGTACATCGCTCACCACCGGCTCGGCCAATACCCTGATGGTAACCGGCACTACCAGCAACAGCGGTACGCTGACTGTCACGACCAGCATGGCCGGCAGCGGCACGCTTACCAACAATGCTACCGGCGTGTTGAACATCGCCGGCAGTGCGTTGGGCATCACCCCGGTGGTCAGCGCGGCCGGCAACACAGTCAACTACACCGGCGCGAACCAGACCATTCCAAACCTGGGTTACAGCAACCTGGACCTAACCGGCTCGGGCACTCCAACCCTGCAGGCCGGTACCCTTGTGGCTGGTAATCTGGCGGTGGGCGGCACGGCCTCCGTTACTACCGTGGAGAACATGACCATCGGCGGCAACCTGAGCGTGGGCACCGGCAGTTCGCTGACCGAAGGTGCGGCTACCACACTGACCGTCGCTGGCGTCACCACCAACAGCGGCACGCTGACCCTGCCCAGCCCGGTGGGCGCCAGTTCAGGCACCATCACCAACGCGGACGGCAGCATGCTGAACATTGGCGGCAGCTCGCTAGGCACCAGCCTGGTGGCCACCGCCCCGGGCAACACAGTCAACTATACCGGTGCGGCCCCCACAGTCAACCCAACCAACTATAACAACCTGACCTTGAGCGGCTCAGGAGTCGCCACCCTGCAGGCCGGTACCACCAACATCGCCGGCAACCTGACCCTCTCAGGCACAGTCTCGACCTCCACGGCTTCCAATTTGAGCGTGGGCGGCGCATTGAACGTGGGCAACGGCACGTCTTTAACCACCGGCGCGAATTATAGTCTGAATGCCGGGACCACTACGGTCAACGGAACGCTGAACCTGGCCGGCACGGGCATAACCGATACTTTTGGCAATGTGACTGTTGGCAGCGGCGGCAACTGGAACGAAACCGGCACGGCCGTCATCAATAATGGCGGCAGCCTGACCAATAATGGCACGTACACCGCCAGCAACGCGGTGCACACCTTCAGCAACACCGGCACGACCATCGGAGGGGCCAACCTGGTGGCCATTCCCAACTTGACGATCAACGGCACGACCACCAACGCTGGCACGCTGACCGTCAATAACGCCCTGGCGGGCATCGGCACCCTGACCAATGGCAACACCGGCACGCTTAACCTGGGCGGCACATCGGCCATCACCACCCTGACCGCTGCGGCGGTTGGCAACACTGTCAACTTCACCGGCACGGCCCAGACCGTTAACAACACCAACTACTACAACCTGGGGCTGGGCGGATCGGGCGTCAAGATCCTGCAGGCCGGCACAACAGCCATCGGCGGCAGCCTGAACCTGACTGGCACGGCCTCCGCCACCAGCGCGGCCAATCTAGTAGTAACCGGCACCCTGAATGTGGGCAGCGGAACATCCCTGACCACCGGTGGAAACTTTACCCTGGGTGTGACCGGAGCCACCAGCGTGGGCGGAACGCTGACTTTGGCAGGCACCGGCGCAAAGACCTTAACCGGAGATGTGACTGTAAGTAGCGGTGGCACATGGAACGAGACCGGTGTGGCTGCCATCACCGATAGCGGCAGCCTGACCAACAACGGCACATATGTAGCCAGCACGGGCGTACACACATTTAACGGAAACGGCAAATCCATTAACGGCACCGTTTCCATCCCCAACCTGACTGTGGCCAATGCGACCTCGATCACCAACAACGGCACCCTAACTGTTTCGACGGCCCTCTCGGGGGGCAATGGCACTACGTTCCTGATTAATGGAGCCAATAGCACCCTCAACATTGGCGGAACCTCTGGGATCAATAACCTTACCGCCAGCGCGGCTGGTAATACGGTGAATTTCTACGGCTCGGCGGCACAGACAGTCAATGTGGCCACGTATAACAACCTGATCCTGAGCGGCAACGGCGTGAAATCGCTGCAGAACAACACTATAGTCAACGGCATCCTGAACATCGTGCACGCCGGGGGCGCCACGGCCAGCATTGCGGCCGGCCGGACCCTGACCGCACAGAATCTGTCGCTGGATGGAGTCGGCCAGACCACCCCGCCCTTCCCCACTACTTATGGCGGCACCACTTCCGGCGCCACCCACATTAATACCACCTACTTCGCCGCAACCACCGGTAAATTGAACGTGCTGGGTGCAGACGGGCGTGCCGTTCCCACCATCACCTTTGGCAGCGCACCGACCCCATCCTATCTGGGAGGACCCTTCACGGTCAGTGCATCCACCACCAATTCTGACAGTAGCAATCTAACCTACAGAGTGGTGAGCGGTCCGTGCTATCTGGTGAGCGGGGCCACCTTCAATTCCACCGGCCCGGGTACCTGCGTGGTGCAGGCCTATGGAGCCGCCACAACCAACTTTGAAGCTGCCTGGGCTACCCAGAGCATCAGCATAAGCAATGCCAACCAGGCGCCCCTTACGGTGGTTGCCTCGCCGGCCGTGGTAGTGCAGGGCTTCGGTTCCACCCTGAGCACCACCGGCGGCAGCGGCACGGGTACGGTCACGTATTCCACCAACAACGCCCTAGCCTGTTCGGTGATTGGCAACATCCTGACCGTGAACGATGCCAGCCAAGTGTGCCAGGTGACCGCTCACAAGGCCGCGGATGCGACCTACCTGGCAGCCAATTCGGCCGCGCTGACCATCACGACGGATACCTACCAGTCAGAGATCAACAAGAGTTTCTTGCCGACCAGCATCCTGCCGCACGGGGTTTCGACCCTCAGCATCACTCTCTTTAACCCAAACCCCTTCCAGCTCGTCAATGCAAGCTACACCGATAACCTGATTGGTACGCAGCCCGGCCTGAGCGTGGGCAGCGCAGGTGTAACCGGTAATACCTGCGGCGGCAACGTTACCGCCGTTTCAGGCAGCACCACTATCAGCATGTCCGGCGGCACCATCCCGGCCAAGGTGGGCAGCAACAACGGTTCATGCGTCGTGCAGATCAGCATCACCTCTGCCACCCAGGGCAACCTGATCAATACCATCCCGGCCGGGGCGGTGGATGCCAACGATGGCAGCGGGAAACATTCCACCAACACCACCCCCGCCAGCGCCACCTTGCAGGTCTCCACCATTACCGCCCCTTCGGTAAACAAGACTTTCGGCAATCCCACCATGTACGCCGGCGATAAGAGCCTGCTGACCATCAACCTGGTCAACCAGGATGCCGTCAATGCCCTGACCGGTGTGGGAATTACCGACAACCTGCCAGCCGGCCTGACCATCTCTAGTGCCATCTTCTCACCCGCTTTGACCAACTGCGGCTCGGCTACGCTAACTGCTGTGCCGGGCACTTCCGCAATCTCGATCAGCGGCGGGGGCATCCCGGCCGGTTCGGGCCAGACCTGCGCCATCAAGGTTTACATTACCGGCACCATCCAAGGCTCCTATAACAATACGATCCCGATCGGCGCCATCATCACCGACCAAGGTGTGACTAATGCCGCCATCGCCACGTCTGTCCAAAACATCCAACAGATCACTTTGGCCAAGGCCTTTGCTCCAGCGGCTATCGCAGTGGGCGGCACCAGCACGGTGACCATCACCTTCAACAACCCATCCGGTGTGGATTACACCAACGTAGGCCTGGTGGATACCCTGCCGGTGGGTATGTTCTACAACAGCCTGACTTCCAATTCCTGCGGTGGTTCGGTCTCCTATAACTCTGGCACCCGCCAGGTGACCATCTCGGGCGCCACGTTACTTCACAGTTCCAATCCGCCCACTGTGAAACCCTGTACGGTGGTCTTCATTGTTGGCACTTCGGCCAGCCTTGCCACCGGTAACCTGACTAATGCCATCCAAGCCGGTTCCCTAACTGATGACCAGGGAGTCTCCAACTACAATACCGTCTCAACCAACCTGGCCGTTACCACCGCCCTGTCGGCCACCAAGTCGTTCTTCCCGGCCAGCATCAGCATCAATAACCCCTCCACGGCCACTGTCACTCTCCAGAATGCGACCGGCACGGATATCACCGGCGTTTCGATGACCGACACTCTCACAGGTGGCGTTGTGCTATATGCTGCCGCCCCGACCTCCAACACCTGCGGCGGCACGGTCAACGGAGCAGTTGGCGGCACCACCATCACGCTGACGAATGGGACCATTCCCCACAGCGCCACCCCGCCGGCCCCGGCTGGTACGTGTGCAATCACCTTCCAGGTGACTGCCACCAGCGCTGTCGTCAACTATGTGAATACCATCCCGACTGGCGGGATCTGCGGCACGGAAGGCGTTGTTGGCGCGGTTTGCAACACCGCCCCGGCCAATAGCGGTAACCTGAATATTTCCACCAGCCTGCAGCCCGTTACCGGCTGGAAGGCGTTCTGCGCCGGCGCCGGCCCTTGCGCCCAGGCCAATACCAACAGCGTTTCAGTCGGCGGCAACAGCGCCCTGACCGTCAGCCTAACCGCCCCGGCGGATACTTCGCTAAGCAATTTCAGCGTGACGGATACCCTGCCGACCGGCATGACCATCTTTAATTCCACCGCCCTCCAGGGCGCGGGTTGTGTGGGCGGCACGCTCAACGTCACGCCCGGGGCCGGCAGCTTCTCCTGGAGCGGCGGCTCGATTGCGGCCAGCACGCAGTGCCTGCTCACGGTGCATGTAACCACTTCCGTCAGCGGTTCGCTGGTGAATACCATTAACACCACGGATATCCTGAACACCGAAGGCCGCACCCTGACCTCGGCCATCTCGGCCAGTCTGAACTCGTCCAACTTCCTTGTTAGCAAGGCCTTCTATCCACCTACGGTTGCCGCCAACGGCATCTCCACCCTGACGGTGACCCTGACCAACCAATACACCACCAACCTGACCAGCGTCAGCCTGCTCAACTCCTTCCCGGCTGGCGTGACGGTTGCCCCGTCCGCTTCCCTGGCTTACACCGACACCTGCGGGAGCAACTTCCATCCCACTGCCTTGGCGACCTCCATTTCGTTCAGCGGTGGTTTTATTCCCATGCAAGTAGGAGGCGTGAATGGCATTTGCTATATCACGGTAACCGTACAGGGCAGCGGCGCGGCGGGTGCCAAAAATAACAACATTCCAATCGCTAATGTAAGCGCCAGCCTGTCAGGCATCACCTTAAATCCCCTGTCGCCGGCCCCGGCCACGTTGACCGTTGGCCCCCTGAACCTCACGGTCAACAAGGCTTTCAGCCCGGTGTCCGTCTTTGGTGGCTCAGCTTCCACCCTGGATATCACCCTGACCAACCCCAACAACGCCGTCCTGACCGGCATTTCCTTCTCTGATACCATGCCGTCTGGCATGTACCTGGCCTCGCCAGTTTATCCGAGTACGGGCACCTGCGGCGGTACGCTCACCGCCAGCTCGGGTTCCAGTACGTTCTCCTATAATGGCGTGGACCCCAACACCGGCGCAATTGTCAGCCTGGCGGGCAACACGAGCTGCGACCTGACCATGAGTGTGACGATGAACGTGAACGGCAACCTGACCAACACCATCCCGGCCGCAGCGGCCAAATCCTCAAACGGGGCAGTCACCACCCAGCCGGCCCAGGCTTCCCTGACCAATCTGGGCGGCGTCAGCATCAGCAAAGCTTTCTCTCCCAACACGGTGGTTCTGAACGGCACCTCCACGCTCACACTGACCGTTCAAAACGTCAGCAACTTTGCTCTGACCAACCTGGCCCTTTCGGATAGCCTGCCGGCTGGCCTGAGGATCGCCTCGTCGCCGGCCCCAGTCAACAGCTGCGGCGGCAGCTTGAATGCCAGCTCCGACGGAACCAGTATCTCGCTGGCCACCGGCAACATTACCGCCTATTCCATCTGTACGATCAGCGTGCCGGTCATAAACAGCGGCGTTCCCGGCTGCTACACCAATACCATCCCGATCGGCAACCTGACGGATACCCAAAACTATACCAACACGGAAGCCGCCCAGGATACCGTTTGTTTCCTGGCCGCCCCAGTCCTGGTGACTGAGGCAGGCACCGGAGGAACGGTCGGCATCACCCTCAATGATACAGCCAGCCTGACCGGCGGCCTCTCGCCAACCGGCAATGTGACCTTCAAGCTGTTTCCGCCTTCCGATCCTACCTGCACAAATCTGCCAGTCTACACTGAGGTTTCTTCCAGTACCCCATACCAGACTACCACCGGCTTTGTCACCAGTACCGCCGGCACCTGGCATTGGACGGCCCATTACGCTGGCGATTCGCAGAACAGCCCGGCGGACAGCGGCTGTTCGGCCGAGCCGGTCACTGTTAACCAGGCCACCCCGACCATTAGCACCAGCGCCAGCCCAACGACTGGCACGGTTGGCACGAACATCCTCACCGCCGAGGACAGTGTTACCAGCTTGGGCAGCGCCTTCAATCCGTCCGGCAATATCACGTTCACGCTCTACAGCAATTCGAGTTGCTCAGCAGGCAGCGCTGTTTCGGGCATGAGTGGCACCGGCGCGCTGAGCGGCGGCTCGGCCAGCTGGTCGCAAAGTTGGACACCGACGGCGCCTGGCATGTATTACTGGCTGGCCAGCTATCCCGGCGATACCAACAACACCTCAGCCACCAGTGCATGCACGGATGCCAATGAACAGATCGTGATTAACCAGGCCAGCCCGACGATAATGACCAAGTTGTCTGCTTCGAGCATCCTGACAGGCGGCACCGCCTATGATGGTGCAACCTTGGGAGGGGCGACCAGTAATGCCGGTGGTTCGGTAACGTATACGTACTACACCGACAATGACTGTACGCTGAATGCACAGCCAGCCGGTTCGGTAACCGTGACGGATGGAGTGGTACCGAATTCCACCACGATGACATTTGCCAGTGCCGGCACCTACTACTGGCAAGCGGTCTACGGGGGTGACAGCAACAACCTGGGAGTGGCGAGCGCTTGCACGGCCTTATCCAACGAGCAATTGACAGTGAACCAGGCGACGCCAACATTTACGCCCACTGCATCTGATACGCCGACGTTCACCCCCACCGCATCTGATACGCCAACATTTACGCCCACTGCATCTGATACGCCGACGTTCACACCCACCGACACGCCGACATTTACGCCCACCGCATCTGATACGCCGACTTTCACGCCCACCGCATCCGATACGCCGACGTTCACACCCACCGACACGCCGACATTTACGCCCACCGCATCTGATACGCCGACTTTCACGCCCACCGCATCCGATACGCCGACGTTCACACCCACCGCCTCCGACACGCCCACTGCGTCTGATACGCCGACTTTCACACCCACGGCCTCCGACACGCCCACTGCATCTGATACGCCGACGTTCACACCCACCGCATCCGATACGCCGACTTTCACACCCACCGCCTCCGACACGCCCACCGCATCTGATACGCCAACATTTACGCCCACTGCATCTGATACGCCGACGTTCACACCCACCGCATCTGATACACCGACGTTCACACCCACCGACACGCCGACATTTACGCCCACTGCATCTGATACGCCGACGTTCACACCCACCGACACGCCGACATTTACGCCCACTGCGTCTGATACGCCGACTTTCACGCCCACCGCATCCGATACGCCGACGTTCACACCCACCGCCTCAGACACGCCCACTGCGTCTGATACGCCGACGTTCACACCCACCGACACGCCGACATTTACGCTCACTGCATCTGATACGCCGACGTTCACACCCACCGCATCCGATACGCCGACTTTCACACCCACGGCCTCCGACACGCCCACCGCATCTGATACGCCGACTTTCACGCCCACCGCATCCGATACGCCGACTTTCACACCCACCGCCTCCGACACGCCCACCGCATCTGATACGCCAACATTTACGCCCACTGCATCTGATACGCCGACGTTCACACCCACCGCATCTGATACACCGACGTTCACACCCACCGACACGCCGACATTTACGCCCACCGCATCTGATACGCCAACTTTCACGCCCACCGCATCCGATACGCCGACGTTCACGCCCACCACATCCAATACGCCGACATTTACCCCCACGCCATCTGCCACACCCATCCAGAACCCAGACCTGAGCGTCGTCAAGAGCGTGACCTCAAATGGCCCCTACGCCCTCGGTGACCCGATCAATTTCAGCATTCTCGTCACCAACACCGGCAACATCACCCTCACCAACGTTACCGTCTCTGACAACAGCGCCTCTCTAGGAACTTGCGCACCCACGCAGCCTGCCAGCTTGCTTGTTCGAGATAAAATGACCTGCAGCGCCACACACATTGTCACACAAGCGGACCTCAACAAAGGCAGCTACAGTAACACCGCCACCGCCTCGAGCGCCCAGACCGGCCCCAGAACCAACACCGCCACGGTGATCTTCGGCACCATTACCAGCAGCATCAGCGGCACTGTATTCAATGACACCAATGCCAATGGGGTTCAGGATGCCGGTGAGCCGGGTATTCCGAGTGTGACTGTCACCCTCTATGATCAAACCAAGAACGTTGTTGCCACCGCGACAACCGCTACGGATGGCAGTTACAGCTTCATGAACCTGCCGCCCGGCATCTATACGATCGTTGAAACCAACCTCAGTGGATATGTAAGCACCACCCTGGATCATGTCAGCGTGGTGTTGAGCCCCGGGACAAACGTCGTGGTCAATTTTGGCGATGTACAAACCCAGGCGAGCGTGGTCGACCCGGCGGTGGCCAAATTCGGCAACCCGAGTAGAGCGCAAGTCGGCGATACCGTTATTTTCACCATCACGGTCGGTAACAACGACACCGTCGATGCGCTTGACGTTGTCCTAAAAGATACTAAACCCTCCTTCCTGGACATCCAGAGCATAAATATTTCCCCGGATAATAACTTCCCTGTCACCCGCGCTGGAAACTCCTTCAGCATCAATTTCGGTACCGTCACCCATTTCGATTTCTACACAGTCACAGTTGTCACGGTGGTAAACCATCTCGGTACACCTCCCGGTGGAAACAACAATGTTTCCATCACGACCAGCTCCAGCGGTGACCCCCTCTTTAACGACCAAGCCTCAGTGCATATCACCCTCACCAGCCCTCCAAACACTCTCCCCCTGACCGGCTTCGCTCCTGGCAGAATAACCGCCTTGCCTGAAAAGGCGATTAATTATGCAAGCCTGGGCGATCTCTGGCTGGAGATCCCGCGGTTGGGTGTGAAGATGCCGATCGTAGGCGTGCCGGAAGTGAATGGAACCTGGGATGTCTCATGGCTGGGTAGCGATGCAGGCTGGCTGAACGGGACTGCCTATCCCACCTCGACGGGGGACTCAATTCTTACCGGGCACGTATATGATGCTTTCGGCCAGCCGGGACCGTTCGTCCATCTTAATGGGCTGTGGTATGGTGACCAGATCATTATCCATGACGGCAGCTTACAGTATGTGTATGAGGTCCGGGAGGTAATGCAAGTATCTCCGAATGCGGTCTCTTCGGTAATCAAACATGAGGATTCGCCGTGGGTGACTCTAATAACCTGTCGCGGCTACGATGAAACCAGCAACTCTTATCGATACCGTGTGGCAGTGCGGGCGGTGCTGGTGAAAGTGAAGTAATAACCTGAATAACCCGGATAATTTTTTCAGGTTTGCAGTTCTCAGTCATAAAACCAGTCTGGTATCCAGACGGGTTTTATGTTGACCGGTACCGAACCCATTTGGCTTCATCCCGCTCGTGCGGACCAGCAATACGCTGCGTTATTTTGGACTGGCTGACCTTGCTTTTCTCTGTTTCCCCAACAGCCAATACGCCCTCTATCCAGGACTGGCATGTCCCTGCCAAGGGTGCTGGCATTGCGCTGGATGGCAAGCCGGCGTGGCATTCCGGGACAATTACGCATGGGGATGAATCCATCTTCCACAGAAATACTTGCACATGCCTGGCTGGAATTCCAGGAGGGAAGAAATCGGTGAATAGGAGGAAATCGCTGAAAGAGTCAAGGTATTGAGCCCGGTTCAGAAAAAACAGCACATCTTTCGAGAACGAGAAAGCCGGCATATTTATATAATTGGGTGGAAGATTGCGGGACCCTGTGCACCTGATCCCTGCTGCCCGGAAGAAATTGTTGAGAGCGAAAAAGGCGGAGAAATCCTGGATGCGGGGCTTTTACCGGTCATGATATAATTTCAAACCACTAACCTGGAACGGAGGCCTTATGGAAATCACAACAAAAAATTATAAACATTGTGACTTGCTCAGCATTAAAGGCAAGGTAGATAGTTATACTGCCCCCGACCTGACCAAAGCCATCGAGTTGCTTAATGACAATGGGCAGTACAAAATTGTTCTCGACATGGGTGAATTGGATTATATGTCCAGCGCAGGGTTCCGGGCATTACTGATCGGGCAGCGCAATTGCAAGCGCTACAACCGTGGAGAGATCGTTCTGGCCAGGGTTCCCAAGAAGATTTGTGATGCCCTGGAATTAACCGGTTTCACACCGCTCTTTAGAATATTTGACGATGCGACGGCGGCCGTGGGCAGTTTTTAACTGTATTCACTGCCTGCCAAATTATATGAGCCGCCTCGACTTTCGGGCCATGAGGCGGCCGCGTTATTCCCATGCGAACGGCGATTTTTCCTGCCAGGTTTGACCAGTTGGACTCCATCCGTGGATTTGCCACACAGGCAGCTCGGGATGCCGGCATGGACGATTCCGACACGTATGACATCGAATTGGCTGTTGATGAAGCATGTACCAATATCATCGAACATGCCTACCAGGGAGAAAATCGGGGGGATATTGAATGCACGTGTGAATCCGACGCCGCCTGCCTGAAGCTTGTAATTCGGGACCATGGAAAACCGTTTGATCCATCCTCTGTAGGGGCGCCGAACCTGAAAGACGACATCGATGACCGGGCGGTAGGCGGTCTGGGTGTTTTCCTGATGAAACATATGATGGATGAGGTTCACTTCGAACCGCTGGGGGAATCGGGCAATATCCTGACAATGGTAAAACGTCGAAAAAAAAAGGGAAAAAACTCCCAGCTGTTATCACCGGATGCCACATGGAGCCAGATCATCCAACTGGGGGAGAAGTTGGTGCAGAAGGAATCCCTGGCAACCCGGCGTGACCTCATCCTGGAAACTGTCAGCCATCTTCTGGATTGCCAGGTGGACCTGTGGTTGGATGAAGCCTTGTTCCGACTGCCCGGCCTGAACCAACCCGCCCTTTTCCCTCCAAAACCGGCGGACGGGCCAATGCTTGACGCATTTACGACCGGGGTTCCGTATGCTTCGAAGGGGCCGAGAGTAACACTGGCCTTTCCAATTTCGAATGGGGGTGTCAACCTGGGCGCACTCCAGGTGGCAAGGCCTGCCGGGCCATTCCATAAGAAAGAAATCGAAACCCTGGAAGGTCTGGTGGGACATGTGTCACTGGCACTGGTGGCTGCGCACCGTTTTTCCGTGGAGCAATGGCGGATCGAGCAATTGACCCTTGTCCGCCGGGTAAGCGCCCAGATTGCCAATGTACTCGATCTGGGTGAATTAACCCGGCGGGTGACCAAATTGATCCAGCGTACTTTCAATTATTATTACGTGGCAATCTTTACCCAGGAGCCAGACCATGAATATTTGAGCTTCCAGTCCAGCGCCGGGCAGGGACGCGGCCGGAGAAAACCGCTCAAAATTCGTAAGGGGGAGGGTTTGATCGGTTCGGCGGCACAAAGCGGTGAAGAGGCGGTTACAAATGATGTGCACATAGAGCCCCGCTACCGGTTCCTGGACCTGCTGCCGCAGACGCAATCCGAAGCCGTACTACCTTTGAAAATTGAGGGCTCGACCCTGGGTGTGCTGGATGTGCAATCCGACCGTTTGGGGGCGTTTCACCCGAATGACCTGCTGGTTTTGCGAGCTTTGGCCGATACCATTGCAATTGCAATCAATGGTGTAAAACTGTATGGCGAACTGCAGACCCGGGCGGAACATCTTGAGATGGTGGCCGAGGTAAGTAATGATATCACCTCCATTCTTAATCTGGATGAACTGTTAAATAAAGTGGCTGTTCTCATTCAGGAACGATTATGTTTTCCATATGTCCATCTTTTTACCGTGCATCCCAACCGGCGGCAAATCATCTATGAAGCCGGTAGTGGAACCCGCAGTGCTTTACTCAAAGGACACGTAATTGACCTGGATAACGATAAAGGGATCATCTCCTGGGTGGGGCGGGAAGGTCAGACCATCCTGGCGAACGATGTGACAAAGGAAGCGCGATACCAGCCTTCTCCGCTGCCTCCGGGTGATATCCGTTCCGAGCTGACCATCCCACTGGTTTTTAATAATCAGGTTGTGGGGATTCTTGATCTGCAAAGTAACCTAACCGATGCCTTTTCGGAGGATGACCGCTTCTTGTGTGAAGCTCTGGCTTATAGTGTTGCCTCGGCCATGCATAATGCCGATCTTTATCAAACCGAACGTTGGAGACGGCAAGTAGCTGATAGTCTGCGCGAAGTGGCCGGTTCCATCTCGGCACAAACAGGCGTGGACAATGTTTTGGACAGCATCCTGCATGAATTGGAACATAATCTCCCCTGTGATGTGGCGGCCATATGGTTATTGGAGGGAGAGGAACTCTACCTTGCTCATATCCATGGGGCGGAAAGACCGGATGTGGATGATGCTCTTCGACGATGGCCGGAATCATATGGTTTTCTTTCCGATTCGCTCACTTCTGAACAACCGGTCATTCGCAAGCCAGAAGATCCACTGGGGCCATCGGGTGCAGCACGCGGCTTCTCAGCCGATTATTCTTCCATCGCGACCGCGCTCAGGGCAGGAGACCGGTCCCTGGGGGTAATGACCCTCAGCCACCATGCCCCCCGACGGTATGGCCATGAGGCACAGGCCATCACGTCGACCTTCGCCAATTACGCCTCGGTTGCCATTGAAAATGCCCGATTGTATGATGCGGCCCAGGAACAAGCCTATGCCTCAGCGGCGCTCTTGCAGATCGCCCAAACTGTTTCAGATTCGAACAGCCTGGATGAGACAATTGGCAGCGTTGTCCGTATCACACCCATACTGGTGGGGGTAAAAGCTTGTGCAATTTTCCTGTGGGAGGAAGGACATTACCATCCCGCCCAGGCTTACGGGTTTGCCGAAGAAGCCCAGGCGGTCCTGGTGGGCAGGGAATTGCTCCAGAGCGATTTTCCTTTATTGGAGGCTGTACGGGAGGAAGGCAAAACCGTTGTCGGCCTGCTGGCCGAATCCGCCCCGGTGGGTTGGCTGACCCCGGTTCTGGCCAGAACTGAGCAGGAGATTTTATACACCTTACAAACCGGCGACCACTTGCTGATTGGGTTCCCGTTGAGCATCAGAGACGATTTTTACGGCGTAATGCTGGTCGAGGAGGATGCGGATGACCGAAGATTCCGATCCAAGCGGGTGGAAATAGTTTCCAGCATTGCACAACAGATAGTGCTGAGGATCCAGAATGAGCATCTTCAACTTGAAATGGTGGTGCGCGAACGCCTTGAACATGAGATTGAGCTTGCCCGCCAGATCCAAAAAACCTTCCTGCCGGAGCATTTGCCTGAAATCCCGGGCTGGGATCTGGCTGCCAGCTGGTTAACGGCCCGGCAGGTGGGTGGAGATTTTTACGATGTGATCGAACTGCCGGGCGGAAAGCTGGGTCTGCTCATTGCGGATGTTTCCGATAAAGGCATGCCGGCAGCTCTTTTCATGGCTCTGACCCGGACCTTGATTCGAGCGGTCGTTTTTGATACCCCCTCGCCGGCAGAGGCTTTGCAGCGGGTAAATGCCTTGATCATCCCGGATAATCTCCAGAGCATGTTTGTAACAGCGGTATATGGTGTTCTTTCAATAGAAAGTGGAGAATTTACCTATGCCAATGCCGGACACAACCCGCCTATCAGGATGAGCAGGACCGGTAAAACGGTTGAGTTTCTTCATCGAACGGGAGCTGCTTTAGGAATCATCGAGAATTTACCGATGGATGAACGTACCATCTCGCTTGGTTTTGAGGATCTACTTTTATTGTATACGGATGGTTTGACGGAAGCTTTCTCGCCAAATGATGATACGTATGGCGAAGAACGCCTCCAGCAAGCATTAAAGATGGCAGAGGCAGCCTCTGCGAGAGGGGTGTTGGACGCACTTGAGGCGTCAGTTAACCAGTTCATGGCACCACTGCCTGCTTCAGACGATCTGACCATGCTGGCATTGAAGCGAATAGACCAGAACTGAAAGCCTTTAGCAGTCCCGGTCAATAACATGGCACCTGCTCATCCAGTTGGTTGCCAGCCAGCCGAATTCAGTAGAATCGACATCATTAAGCCTCATGGTATAATAAAAAAGCTGGAAATTCCCTTTAGGAGCAATGTACTTTGGCTTTTAACCCACTTAACTGGCTCTTGGGCCTTTTTTCTCTGGATATTGGCATCGATCTTGGTACAGCAAACACATTGGTTCATGTCAGAGGAAAAGGTATCGTAATAAACGAGCCTTCCTGGGTAGCCATTGACAAGCGAACGCGCCAACCCATGGCAATTGGGTTGGATGCCAAAGAGATGGTTGGTCGCACTTCAGGCAATGTCATTGCTGTACGGCCCGTGCGAGATGGAGTCATCTCCGAATTTGAGATTACAGAGGCCATGCTGGAATATTTTATTGGTAAAGTTCATGAGCAAAGTGTAGTGCCTTTGCCGCGCCCACGTGTCGTGATAGGTATTCCCTCCGGT
Source organism: uncultured Chloroflexia bacterium (assembly GCA_963772245.1). Lineage (GTDB taxonomy): Bacteria > Chloroflexota > Anaerolineae > Anaerolineales > Villigracilaceae > UBA877. Next base: position 60,632 of record CAVYWB010000006.1, read on the forward strand.
GTGACCGAAGTTGAAAAACGCGCTGTTTACGATGCGTGCATGTCTGCCGGGGCGCGTGAGACATATCTTATTGAGGAACCTACTGCCGCGGCATTGGGGGCTGGCCTGCCGATATACGAAATACGGGGATCCATGATCGTGGATATCGGTGGCGGTACGACGGAAGTGGCGGTCCTGTCCATGGGGGGAGTGGTTGTTTCCAGGTCTCTGCGCGTGGCAGGCGATGAAATGGATCAAGATATCGTCCAATATTTACGGAATAAATATAATATCCTCGTCGGTGAACGTGTTGCCGAGCAGATTAAATGGAATATCGGTTCAGCTTTTCCTCTTCCAGTTGAGAAAGTGGCAGAGGTGCGCGGAAGAAATCTGGTTACTGGCCTGCCCGAATCCATCGAAATTTCTTCCATAGAAGTTCGTGAGGCGGTCTCACAATCCGTAGCGGTGATTATCGATACGATCAAAGATGCATTGGATGAAGTGCCTCCGGAAATTGTCGCTGACTTGATGGATATCGGAATTTGCCTGGCAGGCGGTGGCGCATTGTTGTTCGGCTTAGCCGATCGTCTATCTGATGAACTTAATTTGCGAGTCTGGCTCGCTGAAGATCCGCTCACCTGTGTGGTGCGCGGTACCGGTTTGATTCTGGACGATTTTCATAACTACAGCCGCCTCCTGGTTGGACTAGAGCGCGGCAGCACGCGTCATTCCTAATCGCGTGGCCGCGTCTTTCCGGCGCGGTTCTGTAATTAGCCTATGAAATCAAGTTTCCCTCGTTCCTTGCAGACAGTTGTAATTGTCCTGGTCGTGGTTGGCCTGGTAACACTGGCTCTGGGGGGTTATTTCAGCCCGGTCACCAATTGGTTCGCGCGCCTTACCGTGGATGCCCAAACCTGGATTTCCGACCGCTATATGGCAGTGGTGGATTTTCTAACGGTGCCGCGCAATGTCACCTCTCTGATCCAGAGCAATACCGAACTGGAGGCGGAAGTGGCCCGCCTCCAAACGCAGGTGATTGATCTCCAGCAGCAGGTAACAGAGACAAACATCCTTTCCGCCCTGGTGGACTTTGCTCGTGCCAATCCCGAATATTCCTATAAGGCTGCCTCGGTGATCGGGCGGGACCCCAGTCCTTTCCTTCGCTATGTTATTATTAATGCAGGCTCCAATGAAGGCGTCCTGCCAGGGATGCCGGTTGTCACCGATAAAGGCCTGGTAGGGCGGGTGGAGGCTGTTATTGCCGAAGCAGCCCGAGTCCAATTGATCACCGATGCCGCCTCCGCGGTCGATGTAAGCTTGCAGGCCTCCAACACGGAAGCGATGCTGGAAGGTTCCGTCACTGGTGAACTGTCACTGAACAATATATCCCAGGATGCAGTCATTCAAGTAGGCGATGTGGTTTTGACCTCGGGCCTGGGAGGCACCTACCCACCCAATCTTTTGGTTGGGCAGGTGGTCAGTATTCGAAAACTGCAATCCGAATTATTCCAGCAGGCTGCCATCCAGCCGAATGTGGACTTTACCCGGCTGCAGTTCATATTAATAATTACCAATTTTAATCCTGTGGACACTTCGCCACTGATCGCTACACCAGGTCCGTAACATGCGCAGGGCAATTCTGACCGCAATAATTGTTTTGGGATTGGTGGTGATGTTGCAGATCTCCATTGCCAGTCGCATCATGCTGCTCAGCGGAAATGTGGATTTAATGCTGCTGGTGGTGGCGGCCTGGGGATTACAGGAGCGCGTCCGGGCGGCCTGGATCTGGGGCGTGGTCGCCAGCCTGCTGGCCGGACTGGTTTCAGGCGTTCCCTGGTATATCTACCTGATCGTTTACCTTTCGGTGGTGGGATTGGCCCGGTTGCTGGTCCATCGTATCTGGCAGGCACCGCTTTTGGCGATGTTTGCCGTCACTCTTATCGGTACTCTGGAGTTGCTTATGCTTACTTACATTCAACGGACGATTTTTGAAGTGCCACTTGCATTTGGGAATGTGTTCTCACAAATAGTCCTGCCGACCGTACTTCTAAACCTGCTCATGGCCATTCCTGTTCACGCACTTATGCGCGACCTGGCCGGGCGGCTTTATCCCGAGGAAGGTGTGGCATGACGACAACCACGCGCCCCCGTCACCTACAGAACTGGCGCTACCTGATCGTTTACGCAATCCTCTTGGGGGTGGCAGTTGTCTTTACCGGACGCTTGTTCAACCTGCAGATCCTTCAGGGGACAAAATATATCATTCAATCTACGAGCAACCGAACGCAAGAAATCAGCGACGCACCCGCGCGCGGGATCATTTATGACCGGAATGGGATTGTCCTGGCGCGCAATATTGCGTCTTACAACATCACTATCACCCCAGCCAACCTGCCGGATGATGATGGGGATGTCCAGCGAATTTATCGAGACCTGTCCAATTTGACGGGCGTCCCCGTCAATCATGGGACAGTGGATGATGCGAAATTGCTCGCTCCCTGCGTGCCCGGCCCCGGCATTGCCCAATTTGTCGAACTTGGTCTTTCGAACGCTCCTTATGAGCCGGTTGAAATCCAATGCAACGTGGATGAACAGACCGCCATGGTTGTTCAGGAACATGCGACGGATTGGCCAGGTGTAGGCGTGGATATTCAACCGGTGCGCGATTATCCGACCGGTTCTTTAACAGCGGATGTAGTTGGCTTTTTAGGGCCAATCCCGGCTTCAGAGGAACAATTCTATCTCTCACAGAATTTTTTACCCAACCGCGACAAGGTTGGTTACGCGGGTGTGGAATTAACGTTGAACAGCACCCTGATGGGGACACCCGGCCAAAGGACTGTCGAAGTGGATGTAGCCGGGCAGGTATTGGGCAACTTGAAGCCGCCGGTCGATCCCATCCCCGGGGATAATGTCGTCCTGACGATCGATACCCGCCTCCAGCAGGCAGCTTCGACGATCCTGAAACGGGATATTGACTACTGGAACGATGTTTACTATGGTTATTATCGCATTTCGAGTGGTGCAGCCATTGCCATGAATCCCAGGACCGGTGAAATCCTGGCAATGGCGCAGTATCCAACCTATGAGAATAACCGGTTGGCTCGCATCATACCGTCTTACTATTATAACCAGTTGGCTGAAGATCCCACCCATCCCCTGCTCAATTATGCCATTTCAACCGAATATGCGCCCGGTTCCACTTTCAAACTTTCCACCGCCCTGGGCGCTTTGAATGAAGGGGTTGTTACCCCGACTATGCTGATCGATGCGCCAGCCATGATCGGTCTGAAGGATACATTCTCTCCAACCGATCCTGGAACGATCGAATATTATTACGATTGGACCTATACTTTTTACGGCGAGACGACCGGGCTGGGAAAGATCCCATTCCTGGAATGCATCGCACGCTCCAGCGATGTGTGCTTCTATAAAGTGGGCGGCGGTTATCCCATTGAAGTTCCAGAGGGATTGGACATGCTGCGCATTCAACAATACGCGCAGGCATTGGGTTATAACCAGCCAACCGGGATTGAGCTTCCTGGCGAGGCAGCCGGGCTTGTTCCGGATCCGACCTGGAAACGGATTTATCAGGGTGAAAACTGGTCCACGGGAGATACTTACCTCGCCACGGTCGGACAGGGCTATGTGGTAGCAACCCCATTGCAAGTGGCGCTGTCTGCCGCAACGATCGCCAATGATGGCGTGCAAATGCAACCAACCATTATTCATGACATTGTGGATAGTGCGGGAAATATCATCCAACCTTTTCAACCACGCGTTCGCTGGGATATGAAGACGGATCCAATCATAAGGGACTATACCTGCGAAAATGGTGATTGCACGGCTACAGGCAAAATGAAGACGGTTTCGCAATATGCCATCCAAAATGTTCAGGCAGGCATGCGCCTGGCGGTAGCTGATCCCAACGGCACCCTCGATTACACCTATTCCTTCAAGGATTATCCCATAGCAGTCGCCGGGAAGACCGGAACGGCAGAATACTGTGATGATGTGGCCATGGCGAAGAACCAGTGCACACGCGGCAACTGGCCATCACATGGTTGGACGGTGGCATATGCGCCTTACGACAACCCGGAAATTGTGGTCCTGGTTTTCATGTACAACGCCGGTGAAGGTGGACGGGTGGTCGCAGGAACGGTACGAGATATCATGACGGCTTATTTTGATCTCAAGGCAATTGATACTGCCAACAGCTTGAAAGGCGGTAAGTGATACAGAATATCATACCCGGCAGGTAGTCAAAAGAGAAATACACCTCGTAGTTTCCAAATCCGCAAGGGAGGATGTGGGGTATTCGGATGGCGAAGCCGACCGGGTATTCCCTTTTCCGCCATGATAAGATAAAAAAATTCACCCGGAGAATTGTAATCCAAGGGTGAATTTACTTTACTAAGACGACCGAAATCGGTTTTCGTCCGGGAAGCAACACAACAATGTGTCCAGATACTCGACACCGCAGAAATACGGACAGATGGAGATATTTTTGACCGCACAGTGGTGCTGGTCATTACCTTCCTGGGCATTCCAGGGACATTTTGCCTGTTGCCATGATATCTGGTTTGCAGGCGATGCCAGATCAATATCCATGTTCGCGCCTGCCAGTTTTTTCATTGCAACCTCAACAATACTTTCCCGTCCTTCCACAATTCTTCCAGCTTGTAATAACGCCGTAAATCCTCATCGAAAAGATGTACGACGATTTCTCCGTAATCCACCACCATCCAGCCAGCTTCCGGTCTCCCCTCGATGCGACCTTTCCGCTTGTGGTCAATGCGGGTCTTTTCAATTATTCCGTCAGCCAGGGCGTTCAACATACGATTGCTGGTAGCCGTACAAATAATGAAATAATCTGTGAAGGAAGCGTTTTCTCTTAAATCCAGCAGAAGGATATCTTCGGCTTTCTTATCCTCTAAAGCATCGATTATGGTGTGTGCAAGTTCCAATGTATCCAGATTTCACCTCATTAGAAAAATAAGTACCAGCTTTTACCTACGTTAATTCGATTTCATCGGCAGAGAGTATAAAAGCGTATAGACCGACCCGCCGGATTGTAAAACACTCTTGAATATATGAATTGCCTGGACGCGAACCGTGCCGAGAATACCAACTTTTGTTGATTCAAGTGCGCTGCGGATATGCTGCATATCCAACGCCGAAGCGGTCTGAGCAACCCGGCCTATGGTCAGATGTGGAGAAAACGGGCGTTCTTCCCTGGGGTAGCCTAATTGTACTGCCGCCGCATCCACGCCGCGCTGGAGTGCTTGCAGGGCAGGTGGGGCGTCCAGGCCTATCCAGATCACGTGCGGCTTGCGCTGTGTTGGAAAAGCTCCAAGCCCGCCTATTGACATGGAGAATATTTCGTGGGAGCCGGCTTCCAATTTGATTGTTTCGGCCAATCGTTCGAGGTTGGCGGGTGAAACATCTCCCAGGAACTTGAGGTTCAAATGAACATTATGCGGAGCGACCCACCGAATTAGCGGTTTTGGCAAAGTTCTTTTTATTGGTTCGGTACTTTGCGCGATGGCATTCTGGATCGCGGCAGGAATCTCAACTGCAATAAAGGCGCGCAACATCATGCGCCCAGCACCTTTTCCACTGCTTGTTTCAGGTCAAGATAATCAACAGGTTTGGTCAGATAAATGGATGCCCCCGCTTCCAACCCGGTTTTTATATCGGCCGGGAGGCTTTTGGCTGATACGACGATGACCGGGATTCCGTCCAGGCTCGGTTCATGGTGAATATGTCGCAGCACTTCCAAACCGGAAATATCCGGCATCATGATATCCAGGATGACTGCTGCAGGTTTTTCTTCATCAATCATGCTAATGGCAAGTTTGCTTCCGGTAGCTTTCAAGACACGGAACCCATTAACACGCATCATTTCTGCGAACATCTCCGCAGCGTCTAGTTCGTCTTCAACCACGATAATGGTTTTTTGTCCGTCAGTCATATCCGATTTCCTTGGTATCATCTTAATAAGCCAGAGGGGAATGGAACTCCGAGAGGAACTGCCAACCCTAACCGATCCAGCATATCGAGATTATCCGTTCCTGTAAATCAAAAATAGCACAAGATGGTTGAAATGGCAAGGGCATTATTCCAGGTCGGGGAGGCCGTGAATGTAAATTTCACCTTCCCCTGCCGGATCCAAGCTGTTGGCGGTCATAATCCTCCGGTGTATCCAGGTCCTGCAGGATACTGGCATCTGCCGTGACATACTGGATTTGGGCAGCGTGCGCGTCCAGAAACTGGCGCGGGTTGGCGGATGAGGGCAGGGCAAGGATTTCTGGCCATAATTGCTTCTCAGCCAGCCAGGGATGGCCACGGCGATTTTGGAAACTGGGGATGAGTATGGGTGAGGCGGTTTGCTTAAAGGTTGTACAAATTTTCCTGATGGTTTTTTCCCGGACTTGCGGCTGATCGCCGAGGCCTATTAGGACAGCGATTGTCCCCGGAGAGAGAGCCTTTAAACCGGTCTGTATGGAACTGACCATCCCGCCAAGCGCATAATTCGGGTTGTAGATGCTCCGGACAGGATATTTTTCTGCCAGGTGGGTCACTTCTGTTTCCACCAATGTGTGCGCCCCGCCGGTCACAACAAGAATTTCATAATCCGGATTACTCGGCTGGTTAAAAGCTGACGACAATCCTGCAGAAAAAATGCTAACGACCTGCCCGATCACGCTTGTTGCTCCCCATGGCAGCAACATCTTGGGCTGACCCATCCGCCGTGATTCGCCTGCTGCAAGCAGGATCACACCGATTTCTCCGGTCATGCTTCCTCGTTCCTTAATCTCTTCAAATCTTCAGGCGTATCTATATCCAGCAACAGGCTCTCATCCTGCCAGGGCAGGAATGAAACCGGATGTTTGCTGAAAATTGCCCGCCCACCGACATCGCCAGTCAGGGCCAACAAATCGGGGAATGTCACACGGTCGAACAAGACCGGGTTGGCACGGTGATCCGCCACCAGCGGTGCAACAACGGATGCGAGCGTTTGGGCGTGTTTCTCGGTCAAAGCATTGATTATGGTCGACGTGACTTGCGGTTGGTCGGCCAATAAAAAAATCGCCGCGCCAACCTCTTTCCGGCTTACTCCCATTTCCAAGAATTGATGGGTGAGGCCTTGGAAGGAAGGGGAAGATACGGCCTGTAATCCGATTTTAATGGATGAACTCTGACCGTTTTGCCAGTTCGTGTTGCGGGTGATGGTAACCGGTAAATCGTTAACCACGGCTTCCACGGCTTCAGCATTTGCGCCGGTGACGATTATCACAGGCGCAAGCCCGCTTGCGAGAGCGGTCTTTGCAGCAATTCGGACAAAAGGCTGACCATGGTAATCAAGTAATTGCTTGGGAAGGCCGAAACGCCGGGCTTCCCCGGCAGCCAGGATGATCCCGGCAACCGGTTCGAAAACAGCATGGATCCGGGATTGCCCCAACGAAGCGATGATGACAGAATGGTAGGCTGCCAGAAGACCCGAAGCCAGTGCCCTGGCCTGCGCCTGCAATTCCGGCGTGTCGGCCTGGTTCAGCAGGACCAGACGGCGGGCCTGCCCGGGGATATTTTTCAATCCCCCCTGTGGGTGGGTGAGAACGCGCAGCAGCCCTTCCAGTGAAATGGTTGCACCCATGTCCGTGCCGCTCAAGCGGGCAAAGACCTCAGGACGGTGGACAAAATCATCGCTGAGTGGTTGGCCTAATCCGGAAAGCCCGGCCACAACTGCCACCGCCTCGACGAAGTCCGGGATGGGTGGTTCACCACTCGCCGACTGGGAAATATCCTCGGATGGTGCTTTGAGCGGACGCTGGCGTGACCCGTCGGCTTCAATTAACAAGGGCAGGGCATGCTGCAGACAAAATTCGTGTAGCCAATGGATAGTCGGATCATCCAGTCCGCTTGTTCTTTCCCCGTCAACCGGACCGGTGATTAGAATCACGCCGCCCTGATTTAGCACGGATGAAGAAAAGTCCCCGGGCTTGTTGCCGGTCCAGTGCGAATCAGCCAGCTTGATTTGATTGATGTGTAAATGTGTGGTGGCGCTGACAATGACTGGTCTGGCTCCGGGCCCACTTAAAGAACGTGCCAATTGGAACAAGGCGGTTGTTTTTCCCCCAGAGCCGGTCAGGGCCAGGCAAGCAGTGTCATTAATTCGAAAGGCATTTTGCAATTGCATAGTACGGTATACATGCAAGGCGCAAAGATTTATAGCGGATTTGACAGGATTTTTGGGTTATAGCCATAGAGTGGAGCGTAGTTCGGGACGGGAAAGAATTGCCTCCAGCACTCCACCGGCGACGGATAGGGCCTTATCCGAGACAATTTGGCAAAGACGAGGATCGTCTCGCCCGTCGATGTCCCCAATTTTCAGGCCCTGCCTCACTGAAAGACCCGGATGCAGAAGGCCGCGTAAAACACCAGGAAAAGGACTGGTAATTATAGACGGTGAACCTGAGGTTTGAATTTCGGCGATCAAGTCACCTTTTTCGCAATGTTCACCGATCTGTTTGTGGGCAATAAAGGTACCGTCCACCGGGGCGCGAAGTACGCGCTGACGGTCGCCTTCCGGCTGACCGGTATCCGGTTCCGGGCCACCGTGCCAAAAAACCCGCCCCAGCATGGCGCCCCGACGGGTTTCGACCACGGCCTGACAGTTCACACTGGCTTCAAATCCAGGGCCCAGGCCGAGATAAAGTTGTGGCACATAACCGATCGGTTGAGGGGGGAGCTTGGTCATGCGCGCATCCACGATCACCGAAGCGTGCAATGCCTTTGCGGATGTGCATTCCGGATCGACCAGCACCGGGATTTGCTGCTTACCCAGCACCATCAGGATTCGGAAGCTGTCGGTTGGATCAGGGATGCGATGCGCAGTAACGCCTTCTATAGTGATCTCTTCGGAGTAGACCGCCTCGGCGAATGAAACGGTCCGGCGAACAGCAAGCGGCTGGGCAATCTCGGTCACGACCACGCGCAGGTCAGAATGGATCAGGCGGAGGGCGACACCGGTGGCCAGGTCGCCGCCGCCGCGAATGAGGATGACTGATGGCATGGGATTATTAAACCACAGAATTGAGATATTGACCGCTAGGGCAGAGGTGATTTGCCTTTATAGAGCGACCAGACGAGGTTGGCGCTGTTCGAAATGCGTGATATAGGTGATCCCAGCCTCCCAAATGGCTGCGAGGGCGTGCTCCAAATGCAAACTCACTTCCGGGAGGCGATGGGCGTCCGATCCAAGCGTTACGCGCTGCCCGCCCATTTCTGCATACCATTTCAGGATGAGCGGGTCGGGCATGATGATCCGGGCAGGTTTGCGTAGGCCAGAAACATTGATATCCAATGCCAAACCGCGTTCGATGCAATTCTTCAATACGGAACGGATTTTATCTTCATAGCGATCCGGCTCATAACCGAAAATTGGTTTGCCGGTACGCGCCGGAATATCGAAGTGGGCCACAATATCGATATCGGCGGAAAGAACCATCCGGTCCAATTCGGTGAAATAGGCCCTGTACACCTCATCGGCTGAATGGGCCCGGAAATATTCTGCATTGAACATGAAATTCCTACCGACAAAATGTACCGAGCCGATGACATAATCGAATGAAGCACGCTCCAGCACCTCGGCGGTTTCCTGAGGATACAAATGCGGCTCGGCAATTTCAATGCCGGCGCGGATGACCAATCGGCCGGTAAACAAGGTCCTCAGACGTTCCAATTCAGCATACCAGGTTTCAGATTTGAAGAAGCGCGGATGGGTCTCGTACGGACCGACATCCCAATGTTCGGAAAAGCCGATTTCGGGGATGCCTTTCGCGATTGCCTGGCGACAAATGGCTTCGGGGATCTCTTCGGCATCCTCCGAGAAGCGCGAGTGGATATGATAGTCGAGTGGAATCATCGATCCGTTTTTTCCTGGAGTTGTCTTTCCTGCATCACTCTGCCGAAGGCATGGATGGCTAGATAAACAAACAGGAAAAGCAATGTGAAAAGCAGGGTAAACCCATAGACGCGCAGGTTGGCGAATGGATGACGCAGGAATCCCCAAATGTCGTGGGCAATCGGCATCGGGTCGCCCAAAAGATCCCAGCTGTTCCAGCGATAAAAGCGGCCCAGGTAAATGCCGAAGCTGCTCAAGATAGTTACGGAGATGGTAAATAACCAACCGGTGATCCTTCCGAATGCGTGGGTAACGATCTCCTGCATGAGGTAGAGGGAAACCACACCCAGCAAAAGACCTGTCCATGCAAACCAGACCAGCATAAGCACGTCATACCAGAGCGGCGCATTATTGGCATAGGTGCTGAGATGCTGGAAATCCGTCAAGATATAGGGCGCATTGGGGAAAAAGATCAACCAGATGAATGCACAGACTGGCACGACCAGGTAAAGCAGTTTGCGCGACCAGGAAACTGCGTATGCAATGGAAGCAAAAATAAACGGGATCCAGGCAAGCCCCAGGTTCCAGGTAAGCGCCGAATAATCATCCGAATTGCTGTAGGCCATGCGAGCGTCTGCCAGCAGGATGGAAACAATGGTCGCCGCCAGCAACAATAAGAAAATGGCCAGCTTATATTTGTGGATAGATAGTTTTTGAAGCACGCTAGATTTTTCCGAGTCCGAGCAGGACGCGTTCGGGTGTCAGCGGGAATTCGCTGAACCATACACCGGTGGCATCATGCACCGCCGCGGCAATCGCAGGCACCAAGGGAAGCAGCGGCAATTCACCCAGGCCGCGCGCCCCAAAGGGCCCGTTCGGCTCGGCAATTTCCAGAATGACAGACTCAACCGAGTCCGGGATATCGAGGATGGTCGGGATAAGATACGTGCTGAGCTGATCGGTCAGGATATGGCCTTTGCGGGAGATGAAATTTTCTGTCAGGGCATAACCTTCTCCCTGCACAATCGCCCCTTCAATTTGTCCTTGGACCAGACCAGGGTTGATGGCATGGCCGACATCATCGGCGGAGACCACCCGCAGGAGTTTGATAAAACCGGTTTCCAAATCAACTTCGACCTCGACGGCCTGGGCTGCATAGGCGTACGACAAGTTGGGCATGGCATAGCCGGTCTCTTTGTCAAATGGAGTAGTCTTCGGTGCCAGATAGGTATATTCTGCTACCGCCGGACGTTCCTCGCCTTGCTCCCATTTGGTCAGGGCGGCTTGGGCGGCGCCCTTGATGGCATTTCCCGCCATGAAGGTCATGCGCGAAGCCGATGCGCTGCCGGGGTTGCCTTCGCTGGCTGAGTCGGAAGCTACAATGCTGATTCTTTCAAACGGAACCCCGAGCGTTTCAGCCGCAAATTGTGCCATGACCGTATGCGTACCCTGGCCCACTTCGGCCCCGGCGTGCCACACAACGACGTGGTCCATCTCTGTCTTGCCATGAATCTCGACGCGCGCCCAGGAATTTTCCTGATAACCGAAAGAAAAGCCGACGTTCTTGAAGCCGCATGCAAAACCACGTCCGCGCGCCAATGTGGATTGATGATTTAAAATTGAGGATTTATGATCGCCCCAACCAAACTTGTCCCTGGCGGCTTCGATGCATTGCACGATACTGACGGGACCCGGAGCCGGGGTCCCTACATTGAGCGTATCGCCATCCCGCAGAGCATTGCGATGGCGGAATTCCACCGGGTCCAGGCTCAATTTCTCGGCCAGCTTGTCCATCTGGAGTTCGGCCATCCAGAGCGCCTGAGGCGCGCCGAAACCTCGGAAAGCCGCCGTTGGGACGTTATTGGTGTAAACGCCCATTACATCTTCCTTCACGTTGGGGATGAAATAGGGACCGGTGGCGGTGATGGTGCAGTTGCCGAGTACTTTGTTGCTGGTGTACATATACGCTCCGGCATCCGCAATAACAGTGGTCTCGGCTGCCAGCAGCTTACCGGCTTTGGTAGCGGCCCATTTGGTCTTGAGTGTCATCGGGTGGCGTTTGCCATGACCTACAATGGATTCCTGCCTGCTCCAGATAATCCTTACCGGGCGCTTAAGTTTCATGACCGCCAGAGCCAGGACGATTTGCACGGAAATATCTTCCCGCCCGCCGAAAGCACCGCCGATGGCCGGATAGATTACGCGAACCCGATCGTTGGGAAGGCCAAGCGCATGCGCGATCTGTTCCTGGTCAGCATTGGTCCATTGACCTGCGCACTCGATCGTAATGCGGCCTTCCTCATCAATATAGGCTAGCCCGGCTTCAGGCTGCAGGTAGGCATGTTCTTGATAAGGGGTGTGATATTCGCCTTCGACAATGACATCCGCCCGGGCGAAGGCGCCTTCCACATCGCCTTTGCGGATCTTGTCCCAGACGCAGATATTGGAATCGCCTCTCTCCGTGTGGATTCGCGGCGCTCCGGGTTTCAGCGCAGCGGCTGGATCGAAAACAGCCGGCAGATCCTCGTATTCAACATGAATCAGGCCGCGCGCTTTCGCGGCGATGGCTTCTGTCTCAGCAACGATGGCGGCCACCTGATCACCTTCAAAGCGGACGATCTCTGTCCAGGCCTCAGTCGCGCCTGACCCCTCTCCCAACGGGAGATGGGAAGGACCGCACAGGACCGGCTGATCTTTCCACTGCAAGCCGTACTCGTTGACCGGCACATCTGCAGCAGTAAGGACGGTTACTACTCCGGGAAGCGCCAACGCTTTGGAGATGTCAATTCTTACCACACGGGCATGCGGACGGCCGGCGAAAAGAGTTCTTCATGTGGAGCATATCCGGGCGGACAAGATCGCCGGAGTAAAGAGCTGCACCCGTGACCTTGTCGCGGGCGTCTATACGAGGTACAGAGTGACCTATGGTAAATTTCATTTTTTCTCTAGCGTTTGTACAACTTGGGTTTATAACCGGTTGGTGGGGCGTCCATTTCAGTATAGCGCGGCGGGCCGAAGGCCTGCAGCACCGACACATAAACAAGGGATCCAATGCCTGTGATCAGCAAAAGGAAGATAAAAAAAACCATCAGGCCCAACCACAGGTTGTCAAAGCTCCGGATGAATATGGCAACGGGGCTCAGAACACGCACCCGAAAAACCCAGATGGGAAAATTGACTTGCCCCAGTAACTGAAAGGGAACCAATCCAGTCGCAACCAATTTTGGTATGGTCAGGATGGTCAGCCCCAAGGAAATCAGCGGCACGGCAACCATGATGATACACCCGAAGCCGCGCCAAAGTGGATTCACCTCTGGTTTCTTCTTTGCTGGATTATGGAAATGACTGTATCTTCCCATTTTCAACGCCTTTCGGGCAAGGGGCTACTTGTGCTAAATTTTGGCTGCATCTTCGATGGCCTGAACGATCTTGTAATAACCCGTGCAGCGGCAAAGGTTGCCGGAGATTGCCTGCAGAATGTCATCCCGTTGCGGCTGCGGGCGCTCTTCAAGCAGTTTCGCCGCCGACATGATAAAACCCGGAGTGCAATATCCGCATTGCACCGCACCATCTGCCACGAATGCTGCCTGCACAGGGTGCAGAGGCGGCGGCTCCTGGCCGTGGACGGTATTTTTGACTTTCCCGGATGGTTGAAGCAAAGCGAGCCCTTCGATGGTGGCGATTTCCGCTCCATCCGCACGCGCTGCAGGCACAAGGCATGCCATGACAGCCTTACCGTCCAGAAAGACGGTGCAGGCTCCACACTCTCCCTCGGCGCAACCTTCCTTCGTACCGGTCAGTCCGGCATCTTCACGTAGAAGCCGAAGCAGAGATTTTTCATAGCCGGTGCTGAAAATGTAGTCCTGCCCGTTGATCCGGGAACGAATGGAAGCTGGATATGCTTTTCCGGATTCTTTCTTCGCTGACTTCTTTCCGTGAACCCTGGCGGGCTTTCCCCACAACAGCACCGGAGATTCAGGAAACTGGGATTGCTCCTGTCCATCCCGCAAAAGGCGTAATGCGCGCGCGACCAGCACTTTCACCATGGCTTTGCGATAGGCAGCCGATCCACGGATATCGTCAATCGGTCGGGAAGCCCCGGCAGCCATTTCGGCGGCGCAGGCTATATTTTCGTCGGATAGTACTTGACCGGTCAGAAAGGCCTCTGCTTCGGTTGCATGAATAATAGTCGGAGCGACCGCCCCCAGGGTGATTACCGCCGATTTAACCCTTGGCTGGGTTTGGATTTTTCCAAGGTCCAGAAGGATGGAGGCATTGACCAACGAAATTGCCTGGGCGCGTCGCAGCCCCAATTTCAGGAATGTGCCGCGTTGGCCGTTTGTTTTGGAAGTGGCACACCGAAGTGCCGGGAAGGCAATATCGACCAGCATTTCGTCAGGCTGCATCACCGTCTTGCGTACGCCAGTATAAAAATCCTGCAAGGGCACCCGGCGTGTCCCTTTTTCAGAGGCAAGCATCACCCAGGCTCCCATGGCCATCAGGGGAGTGATGGTGTCGTTGGCCGGGCTGGCGGTAACCAGGTTCCCGGCCACGGTGGCCCGGTTGCGGATCTGGGGAGCACCCACCTGCCAGGCGGCGCTGACCAGTGGAAAGGCGCGTTCGCGCAGCAGTTTTGAGGAAGCCGCGGCGTTATGGGTTACCAGGGGGCCAAGGTGGATGACCTCGTTTTCATCAAGCGTGATCCGATCCAGGTCCGGCAGACGTGTAATGTCGATGACCGTTTCAATGCCTTTGCGCACACCGCGTTCCAGCTCGAGCATCAAGTCAGTCGCGCCGGCCACCAGACGGGCTTTTTCGCGCTTCTCGGCCAGGATGCGCAGGGTTTCGTCAAGGGTTGCAGAGATGAAATAATTGTTCCACATTTCTTTATTAAACCACAAAGTAGCGCAAGATGCCACCTTGCGCTACCTTAGTATCTGTTGTGCATTATTACTTCTGGTCGCCGCTGCCGGTAAGAATCTGGTACCGGCGATCGTAGGTCTCACCAACCTGGCGGGCCAGATCGTCGACGGAATGGATGGCCGCCTTGAGCCCATCGCCTCCGATCCCGGCTTCCACGTTGTCCAACCCGCTGGAAATCTGGTTGGCCAGTTCGAAGAAGGCGGTATCGAAGGTATAGATCTGGGTGAGCTCCTTTTCATTAATCTTGACTGCATCGAAGAAACCGGAATAGCCATAAGAGGCGTTCTTGATACGATCAGAGAAAGTGCGCAGTTTCGTGCCGATGTTATCCACATCATCGAGGAAGTCAAGCTGTCCGGCATCCGCGAGATCCTTCTGCAACCCGGATGTGCGATGGACCAACTCGTTATACTTCAATGCTACCTGGTCGCGCAGGAGTTTGTCGGCTGCGCGGCGGTTTGTCCGTTCAACATAACCGCTAAAGCCAGGGATATAGGACAGGAGTTTCTTAAAGATGTCCTGTCCGCCTTTGACGGTTTCATAAAGATCACTCATGCTACCTCCTGAGAGAAATAACGGCAATTGATCTGGTTTTTTGATTATACTGCCAATTGCAGCAGAACGCCTGCAGCAGGAAATCCTCCATCGGGATTGATAAGCCGTGTAGGGGCAACCCGCAAACAGACTGTTCACCTGATTCACGGATTTGAAGTGCCGCTCTATAAGAAATACGACTTTCCGGGCAGAAAGTTGTAAAATGCCGGTTAAGCTTGGTGGAAGGAAGGGATATGCCCTAAGAATAATCCTTCGAACTTCGGAAGGAAGCAGGCAGACTTGGTATAATGGGGCGGAAGTTATCCGGGAAATCATTATCGATTTTATAAGGAGAATAATATGATTGTAACAACCAAGCAACTGTTTCAAGCGGCGTACGGCAAGTATGCCATCGGAGCTTACAACATTAATAATCTGGAACAAACCATGGGACTGTTCCGTGGCAATATGGACAGCCAGGCTCCCTTCATCATCCAGATCAGCAAAGGCGCTCGTTCATTTACCCACAAAACCATGCTCGAAGGCCTGATCCGTGCTGCAGACCAGGTCTTCCCGGATGCCATTTTTGCTGTGCATCTTGACCATGGTGATGAGGCCACTTGCTATGACTGTATCCAGAGCGGTTTCTACTCCTCGGTCATGATCGACGCCAGCAGCATGCCGTTCGAGGAAAATATCGCAACCACCAAGCGTGTTGTTGATGCAGCGCATGCCAAAGGCATTGTTGTTGAAGCCGAACTCGGTCAATTGGGCGGCGTGGAAGAGCACGTCAAGGTGGATGAAGCCAACGCGAAGCTGACCGATGCGAACCAGGCCAAGGAATTCGTTGAAAGGTCCGGATGCAACTCGCTGGCTTGCGCCATCGGCACCAGCCATGGTGCATTCAAGTTTGCCGGTTCACAGGGTCTGCATTTCGAAGTCCTGGTGGAGATCCAGAAGCGCCTGCCGGGTTTCCCGCTGGTAATGCACGGTTCCAGTTCCGTCCCACAGGATGAAGTTGCCCGTATGAATGCTGCAGGCGGCAACTTGAAAGGCGCCAAAGGTGTCAATGCGGACGAGTTCAGGCATGCTGCTGAATTAGGCGTGACAAAAATTAACATCGATACGGATGGGCGGTTGGTTTGGACACGCGTGCATCGCGAATTCTTCCGGGACTTTCCGGAGAAATTCGACCTGCGCGACCCCGGAAAAATCTTCATGTCCGAATATGCCAAATTCATTGCCCAAAAGAATGAAAAATTGGGCAGCGCCGGACAGCTGGAAACGGTTCGCAAGCTCGTCAAATAATATGAATAATGTGGAGGGCACAGCAATATTGTGCCCTCCAGGTTTTTTTGGATATGCCTGTATCTGAACAAGGCGTCGATCTTTCCCGTTACATGCTCATCCCGCGCGTGCTCATCTTTGTCACGCGCGGGAATTCCGTCCTATTGCTTAAAGGGGCACCTACTAAGAGGATTTGGGCTAACCAATTCAATGGGATTGGCGGACACGTGGAGCCGGGTGAGGATATTCTGTCGGCGGCGCGCCGTGAATTACTGGAAGAGACCGGTCTGAAGGTGGACCTGCGGCTGTGCGGGACGGTGGCTGTCGAAACAGGCGAAAACCCCGGGATCGGAATATATGTCTTTACCGGTGAATGGCTGGAGGGGTTGCCCAGACCATCGGCCGAAGGGGAGCTGCAATGGATTCCTTTCGAGGACGTGCCCAGCCTGCTGGCGGTGGAGGATTTACCGATATTTCTGGATCGCATCCAAAAAATGCAGCGCGGCGATGCGCCGTTCTCGGCACGGTCATATTATGATCAAGCGCAAAAACTTATCATCGAATTTGCGAACGAATGATCGATGTAAGTTCAATCGTCTTATTGTGATAAAGGTTCTTCCCAATAGCATAATTCTGTAACTTGCCATAAAGGACTCGCCCGCCAACTTTACCTGCGAGGCGCCGGGTAAGGCAAGCGGTAAGACCTGCCTGTAAGGGTGACCGTGGTCAGTGGTTGGAATTCAACCAAAGACCGGTAATCAAGCCTTGTAACCGATCTCCCGTAGGAAGGTCTTGCGCCAAGCGATGTCTGTTTCCCCTTCAATCCCCTTTGGAGATGCGCCATCCACCACGCCCAGGATGCCGCGCCCCATTTCTGTTTCGGCAACCAGCACTTCGGTCGGGTTGGCCGTGGCGCAGAAAACGTGGCAGACTTCTGCAACTTGCTTGATGGTATTTAGGACATTGACTGGATAATATCCGTCGGCCAGAAAGACGATGAAAGAATGGCCGGCGCCGATGGCAAGGGCATTCTGCCTGGCCAGATCAATCATTGCCTGCTCAGTCCCGGACCAGCGGATAAGACATTTTCCGGAGGCCTCACAGAAGGCCACGCCAAACTTGATGCCTGGCACGGTGCTGACCAATGCTTCGTGAATATCTTCCACTGTTTTAATAAAATGTGATTGCCCAAGGATGAAATTGACTGTTTCGGGCTTTTCAATTCTAATGGTATTCAGATTCATAGGTGCCTCCAGGATAATATCCCAACGGTTTTAAATTCCGACCATGATAGCAAGATTACAACCCATATAGTGTCAGTTTTAAGGTACTTTCTCCCACGACTCCACTCTTCCCTCCACAATTTCAAACAGTGGGTGGGGGTCTGGCAACTCAATGGGAGAAATCTGTGCCAGCCAAATTGGGTCGCGCAAGGCAAGCTTGTCTTTTAGATGCGACCATTCATATAAAATCTGTCCAAGAGTAACCGGAATTTTACCTGTCATCCGGGCGCCAATGATCTTCTTATGGTTGAAGGTGTAACCGCGCTGGTCGGCCTCACCGGCAACCGCATCCAGGTAGGTCGCGATTGCAGCCAGTGGATCCTGGCAGGAACGGAAGCGTTGCAGTTGAGGGTGATTTTGATATCCTTTTGTATCACCCATCAAAACTTTCTGCGCCAGCAACGTTTCCCGCCAGCAGGCCACTAGTCCCTGTCGGTCAAGCAATTTCGGGTGCAGAGACCATATGCGCATTATTTCATCTCATAGAAGACCAGCAGGGTGCTTCCGTATTTGCGCTCCTCAAACTCCTCCAGGGATTTTAATTCAAGCTTGCGATATTCGCGCGGGTGGATTTGTACAATCACCCAGGCACCTTCGTCATTCAACCAACCAGGGTTTGCATCCAGGATCTTTAGGGCTTTATACGCCATTTCCTTGTACTGCGGCGGGGCGATGTAAACGTAATCGAATGGGCGTGTGGGGGCAGCCTCGAGCATACCAAAGGCATCTCCGCGGCGGATTTCCGCATGGGGAGTGAAACCGGTGGTCTGCAAGTTGGCCTGGATGGTTTCAACAGGCAGGCGGTTCAGGTCGGAGAAACGCACGAAGGAGGCCCCCCGGCTGAGCGCCTCAATCCCGATCGCGCCCGTCCCAGCGAACAGGTCCCACCAGACCGAATCCAACACATCCCCGGCCAGGATATTAAATAGAGCTTCCTTTACCATATCGGTCACCGGGCGGGTGGTGTCGCCGGGGACATCCTTCAGCTTTCGGCCTTTGGCCGTGCCGGAAATGACGCGCAAGCTCATAGGGATGCCTCCACGCTCTGCCGGGCAGCCAGGATGTTTCCATGCGGGGCAATGACCGGAACCACGCAGCCTGTGCCGAGCAGTAGGCGGCGCCCGCCGGTCTGGCGGATGGCATCCACGGCTTCCGCGCGCACTTTGGAAGCAACCGCGTACACAATGGTATGCTGGCTCAATCCGCCGCATAATACCGGGGAGACTTTCGAAGCCTTTACAGCTTCGGATGCCTGGGCTTCGGCCAGAGAAGGATATGTTTCCCGGTCGTGCCAGTTGACGATCGGGAATTTGGACGAGAAATGCGGGACCAGGTCGAAGTAAATATTCAGGCCGTGGAGATGAAGCAGGTTGCACCACAAGGTGGAGGCAGGCTCGGTGGTCTTCAAATCGAAAGGCAGGCCAAAGGTCTTGTATTCATCCAGCGTCATCAATCCAGCCTGGGCATGCTGGACTGCGTAGAAGATACCATCAATGCCTGTTTCCATGGCGGCTTCCACAAAGCGGCGCGTGGTTTCGGCAATCCTATGCAGGCCTTTCAAAACGGCTTCAGGATATTGGCGCATATGGATGATCAGCGCCTCGCCGCCGGACAGGTTCTTGGCCTGGGCCAACGGGCTGAAAACCGTTTGAAGCAGGGGTGTCTCCGTTCCCAGACCGGCACGTATTTGCCGGAGGCAGTGTATCTGTCCGGAAAGATGCGGGGCCTTGCGCGGGTCGAGCACCGCCAGGTGTTCCCAATCTCCCGGCTTCTGGATGGGATGGCGGGTGTACCGGCGTGTCCCTTCGGTGGAACCTTCCCAGGCGTCTTCGGCGCCCCAATCCTTAACGGCAAATGAGGAAGCCGGGGTGACTTTCACCAGGTCGAAACCGTAATGATGTTGGAAGTCCAGCGTGGCGGCTGCCAGAGTTTCGGGGTTCTGGTCGTCCACCGGGAAATGCCGCCAAAGCGCCACGGGCGGGCGATCCAGGGCGGGATCATTATTAATGCAGGCTTGCAACCGTTCACACGCTGTTATAGACATATTGGCAACCTACCTTTTTATGGATATAAAGACTTGCAGCCAGCCCTCGGCGATGATTTCTGCGCCATCTTGACCGGGGTGGACGATATCCATGTACATATTATCAGAATTCGGATGATCTTTATAGATCTGCCATGCATCCACCAAATAAACCGGTTTCTGTACGGCTGCATAATCGGCCACCATCTGGCGCTGTGCTTCCACCAACTGTTCCAGCCCCAGGTTGAAATCGCAGCGGTGGTTATTTTCCCATACCAGTTGATTATTATGATCAAAATGACTCCAGGGAAGCGTCCCGAGAACCGGGATGGGTGTAATTACGATCACCGGAACGTTCGTATCGAGCAGAGAGTCGATCTGCAATTTCATGTAATGAATATGATTGTTGACCATCGCGGTCAATTCATATGGCAGTAGTTCGTTGGTGGCCTGGCTGAATATCCCGGGGCAGCCGTTCAGGTCATTCAACCCCCACCAGAGCGTGACAAGGTCAGGTTTATAAACCAGGACATTTGCAGCCAGATTTTCATATCCCCACATGGCATTGCGCCCGCCGTGGTTGGACGTTATGATTTGATCCGCAGAGGGGAGATCGGAACGTAAGACGTCCACAATCGAGAACCCGAGGCTGCTTTCTTTATTGACATCGCCCACTTTCAGTACGCTATCCCCGTAGAATACGAGCGTAAGCGGTCTTTCTGTAAGAGTTGGAGTGACGGTTGCAGGAGGAGTTGGAGTGGGAGTGAGCGTAGGAGTGGGAGTGGAAGAGGGACTGAAAGTCCTTGATGGATAGGGAAAAGGAATGATCATAGAAGTATCCGTGGGCATCACGGATGGTGAAACTGCACAGCTTGCCAGCAATGGGATGATAATTGCTGCGAATATTGTTTGATAAAGTTTCATTTTCGATCCCGCGCGCAGATTTCCTGGCAGCTTGATTCAGGATTTTAATGCCGGGTTGTCCTTTTCCCGCAATACCTCTCGCATGGACTCCTGCAGGCTCGGGCTTAAGCCAGGCAGGATGCGCCTGAATATCCGCAGCATCCCCGCTTCAGGATGGCTTTGCATGATCTCGTGCAGGAATGCGGTCGTTTCGGTCTGGGAGACGCGTTCCAGTGCCGCCAGGCATGCCTGGAGGTCCAACTGGGTAGCCGGACTGGCTGCCAGGATGGCAGGATGCAGGATACGAAAAATCGCCGGCAGATTTTCGAATTGTGGGTCCTGCAGCAACGGGATAAGTGCCTGCAATCCCCAGATTTGGGACTTCGATTGGGGAGATCCAAGCCACCCCTCCAGGATGGAAAAGAACGCCTCCGGGTATTCCCGGCGCAACCGGGCGAAAGCGACGGTTAACAACGCAGTGCGGATTTCCTTGTCTTTCGATTGGTCAAGCCAATCCGGGAGGCGTGTCAAAGCCAGGATAGCTTGTTCAGGCGGGATATTACCCAGAAGAAAGGCTGCCAGCTGGCGTGATTCGAGCGATCCGGCCTTCCAAAGTGTATCAGACAGCTTGATGGCTTCGGCAGGTAGGTTTTCTGCATGGACGGCCAATTCACTTTCGATCTGACGGAGCACCGGACGCGGCGTCTGGTATGTGGGCACGGAAAGACGCTGCGCAATTTGAGCCGCGCGAATGGTACGATTGGTGTAGTAACCCAATAACTCATTCAAGGAATGCAGGAAATCTTGCGGTTCGGAAAATTTTTCGGCTAGCCGTGCGGCTTGAATTTTAAGGCGGGCGAGATTGATGGCAGGCATCTGCGGAATGCAAGAGTGAGAATTTTGAATTTAAAGAATAGTCTCAATCATTGTACTCCACCGGGAGAAGGGTGGCGTTAATTTCGGCTTGCAGTCCTGCCAACTCGGAACGGATCCTGGTTGCTACTTCTTTCAGCGGTATGATGTTTATTTCTGGTTTGTTGCGCAGCTTCATCTCCGCGCCGCCCTTGGCGAGGGCACGTTCGCTGATCGTCAGCCGGATCGGAAGCCCGATCAAGTCGGCGTCGTTGAACTTGACACCGGGGCTTTCGTCGCGGTCGTCATACAGTACTTCGACACCGACGGTCTGCAGGTCAACATAGAGTTTGTCGGCAGTTTCCTCGGACAGGGTGGTACCCTTGCCGCGCAGCAGAACCAGATGAACCTGGTAGGGTGCAACCGACACCGGCCAGATCAAGCCATGTTCGTCATGGTGTTCTTCGGCCACGCAGGCCAGCAGCCTACCCACGCCGATGCCATAGGAGCCCATGATGACCGGCCTGGGCTGTCCATCTTTATCGAGGTATGTACAACCGAGCGAATCCGAGTAGCGCGTACCAAGTTTAAAGATATTACCAACTTCCACACCGCGGGCAGCCCGTATTGGCTTGCCGCATTCGGGGCAGGCATGCCCCTCCTCCGCAGCGGCGATATCCGCGACGATACCGGCGGAGTAATCGCGTGGAATATTGGTATTCAGTAAATGGTAGTCATGCTGATTGGCTCCGGCTACCAGGTTGGGGGAGGCCTGAATACTATCATCCACAACAATGAGAAAATGAGACGAATCGGCCTTCAGACCCACCGGTGATGCAAAACCGGGTTCGGCTCCGATCGCTTTGATTTCCTCCTCCGTGGCTGGGCGCAGGTCGCGGGCGTGCAAAACATTGGCGAGCTTGGTCTCGTTCAACTCCATATCGCCGCGGATGATGGCAAAAATGAATTTCTCGATCAATTGCTCCGCTTCGGGGATTTGTGCCATATAGAAAACTGCCTTGGCGGTCCTGGATTTTGGCAGGCCCAGGAAGTTTGCCAGGTCTTCAATGGTCTTGCAGTCCGGGGTATGCACCTTCTGAATTGGTTTCAGCTCTTCCGGTGCGGCGGGTGTCTTATGGAAACGCGCCACCTGGCGGTTGGCGCTGTAGTGACACGCATCACACAAAATGAGCGTATCTTCACCGATGGGATTGAGATACATATACTCATGTGCCAATTTTCCGCCCATCATGCCGGTGTCGGACTTGACTGCAATGACCGGCAATCCGCAGCGGTGGTAGATGTCGAAATAGGCCTGGTAATGGTGACGATATTGTTTATCCAATCCATCCATGTCCACATCCAGGCTGTAACTGTCTTTCATGGTGAATTCCCTCACCCGGATCAGCCCGGCGCGTGGGCGGGGTTCGTCCCGGAACTTGGTCTGGATGTGGTAGACCAGTCGCGGCAGGTGCTTGTAGGACTGAACCTCCCGCCGCACCAGATCGGCCACCACCTCCTCATGGGTCATCGCCAACACCATATCGCGCCCGTTCCGGTCGCGGAATCGTCCCATCTCGGGCCCGATCTGGTACCAGCGTCCAGTCTCTTTCCACAAGTCGGCCGGCTGTACAACTGGCATCGAGATTTCCTGCCCACCGATACGATCCATCTCCTCACGCAGGATGGTTTCGATCTTCATCATTGAGCGTTTGGCAAGGTGAAGGTACGTGAAGATGCCTGCTCCGAGCGGGCGGATGAACCCGGCCCGCATGAGCAATTGGTGGCTGACAACATCCGCCTCGGCCGGGGCGTCGTGCAGGGTCTGGCCAAAAAGTTGGGATAGTTTCATGGATTTCCTTTCTAGGATAAAACCGTATGGTTATATTGATTTTGTTACCTGGTGTCAATTCCTTGCCTTTGCGGCGGTATTGACATTCTTGGATTTTATGGTTATTTTCTATTTGCCGATGGGGTGAGCAGAAATACCGGCATAATTATCGATGGTAGCGATAGATTTAACGCCATAATAATGGCAGCACATTCGTTCACCCAATTGGTGGCTTCATAAAATTGATAACGGCCCAATAAAAAACGACAGGACTGTTATTATTTGCGGAATTCTGCCACCCAGGAAATTCTTATTCATGTTCAAATCCCATTATTCAACCCTGGATACCAAGTCAATTGCCTCGTGGATTGTCCCTGAAAGTATTATTAACTTTGCCTGATCATGATAATTATAAAGGGCAAATTCACGTTGGAACGTTTCCAGGACATTTTTCCAGCTATTCCCAACCAAAACCAACGGTTTATGCGGGATCGAGTTCACAATCATCAAGTTCCAGGTCAAGGCGATCTCAGCCAGCGTGCCGGGGCCACCGGGCAGTGCGATGGCAGCGTCGCAGGCCAGAATGAGTTCGTTCATTCGTTCCAGCAAGGTTGTAAAACGACGTTCCTCCTTCACCCAGGCATTGGCGTGGGAACCTCGCCAGGCTTCGATATCCGCGCAGGTAACACCGACGACGTGCCCGCCAGCTTCATTGGCGCCCCGGCTGGCGGCTTCCATAGTGCCCATATATCCTCCGGTCAGGACGGTGTGGCCGGCCAATGCGAGCAATTTACCTAATTCATAGGCCTGCCTGTAGGCTGGGGAACCAGGTTGGGGTTGGGATCCGCCGAAAATGGTGATGTTCATGGTAATCAAAGAAACGAAAAAAAGATAATTGAAAATAGGGGACAGGGGTTGAAATTATTTAATGTTTTCCTGGGATTTCATCCCAGTTACGGGAAGCGTTAGTTTCGAGTTTCTGTAATATCGCCTGTTCCAGGTCGATCCCGGAAACGGAGGCCAATTGCAAGAGATATAAGCCCACATCGGCCAGTTCGCTGGCAAATTCTTCCCTGTCTTTCAGATCAGCCTGCCATTGGAAGTGCTCGAGTACTTCGTTGGCTTCCAGCGAAAGTGAAATAGCCAGGTTGCGCGGGGTCTGTGGGCGATGGCTGTCAAATTCGTACCAGCCCTTCGAGCGGACAAAAAGGTGCATGCGTTCCGTCAGGTCTTTGATATCCATAGTCAACCGTAATATGTATATGGAACAAAAAGCGGCTCTCCAGGTCTGGGAGCCGCCGGTGTGTGTGACGAACTGAACCTAACCTGACCTGGTGGGTTGCTGCAAAGCAGGGACCGGGAGCGGTTCCAATTTCATGGCGCAGATTATACCCGATAATAAAAGTGGCATCTCGGGAGAACGCCTCGCCGTTTCCCGATTTGGCCTTTTCTTGGTCGATGTTACTTTTCAAGATAGATTTCTTGCTCTTTTTATCGATTCCGCTGGTCCTGCAGATGATGCGGATAATTTTCAATAAAATGGTTTTTGATTTCACTGATGTTATGGAAGACTTCCAGTTATTTGATATATGGATGGTTACGCTTCACTTTGCTATATAATCAGAGTACAAACCATGCCAAACGCATCATTCCATTCGGAATTTGATCTTGAACATAGCCTCTCTGCGCAGATGCTGGTGCTTCTGCGGATTGTGGCAGATATGGCCGGAACGCGCCAGCTTCCGCTCTACCTGATTGGGGGATTTGTGAGGGACTTGATTCTCCATATCCAGCCAATTGATTTTGATCTGGTAGTGGAAGGGAATGCCATTGCCCTCGCCAAAGACCTCGCTGCAAAATATGGAGGGCGTGTGACTGCCCACGTGCGCTTTGGGACCGCCCAATGGTTTCACCCTGATTCCAATGACCACGCTCTTGATTTTATTTCCACCAGGTCGGAGACTTACAAACATCCCGGTGCCTTGCCGACCGTCAAACCCGGACTACTGCAAGACGACCTGGCACGGCGGGATTTCAGCATCAATACCCTGGCTTTACGCCTGGATGGGGAACATTGGGGGGAACTGCACGATGAAAAGGACGGGTTGAACGATCTGAAAGACGGCCTGGTGCGCGTTCTTCATCCGTATTCCTTCCTGGACGATCCCACCCGGTTGTTCCGCGCAGTCCGCTATGAACAGCGCTATGACTTCCAGATCGCCTGTGAGACTCTGACTCTTATCCCGCCGGCCCGTCCATTGATTAGTTCGCTTTCGGCCGAGCGCATCCGGCATGAGTTGGATTTAATCCTGGACGAAGAGAAGGCCGCTGCCATGCTAAAACGCCTGGACGAATTGGGATTACTGCAACCGGTTCACCCGGCGCTGACATGGGATGACCATAAACGGAGGCGTTTTATCAATGGATGGCGTTCATCCATGAGCGGAAACATCAAGCCCATCCCAAGACCTATCGACAGGAGTTTTCTTAATTGGCATTTCTGGTTGTTGGATCTCCCTTTAAGAGACATCGAAGGGCTTGAACGACGCCTGCATTTCCAATCAAAATTGCATCAATCCCTTTTGGCTGCCGCGTCCCTGTTCGCTGATTTAGATTCCCTTGCTAATTTCAAGCCCAGCCAATGTGTGGCGCGGCTCGAAGAGATCCCGCTTTCGGCGGTCACCGCGGTGTTCCTGTCGGCTCCAGATGGGGAGGCGCGCCAGAACATTTTCAAATACCTGGAAGACTGGCGGCACGTCAAACCGAAAACAAATGGTCACAAGCTGCAGAAACTCGGCGTTCCTGCGGGACCGCTTTACCAGAAGGTCTTATTACGTTTGCGGCAGGCCTGGCTGGATGGGGAAGTGGAAACAGAAGGGGAAGAGATGAAACTGTTGGACAGATTATTGAAAACGGTGTAAAACCACCTTCATTTCAACTGCCGGTTTTCATTTTCCCCTATTGGTCACCAAATAAAAAAGGTTATCCCGAACAACCAGGCAATGGTGGAGAAGAATACCAGCCATTCCAGGGCTGGCAGCGCCCAGATGCGCGGCCGCTCTGGTTCCGGTTGCTGGTCAAGGTTTTCCGCGGCTGGTAACTCTTTTTTCCTGAACAGTGGCCAGGTCAGGAAGGCTCCATAGGTAAGGAAAGCCAGCAGGCTGAGAACATTGGCCTCCTGTGGAAGGGTTTCCTTACCGGCCGGTTGGAAGAAAATCGCCAGTCCAAAGAAAAAGACCATCACCATTCCCGCGCGAAAATAGGTCGTGGCGGCTACCGTGTGAGCCTGGATATTGTTCATGGGGAAAATTCCCACTGCTGCCACGCCCAGCACGGCAATGACTCCTGCCGCAGTTCCGAGCCAACCTAAAAGACTGTCGAATGCAATCCCAAGACCAACCACATAAGGAAGCATTACCAGCCCAGCCAGTACCAGACAGATATTAAAAAGCCAGGCTGCGCGTGAAACGCCCAGCTCACCGAGCTCGGATATGAAATGATTGAGCATGGAATAGCGCTCGCCGAGTTTGCCGCGGTACGCCAGTGAGGGACAAAGAACGGCCAGGACGACCAGCCCTGTCCCGCTGAAGCCAAAGATGCGAAGGATACTGGATGACATGGGGAGTATTATGGAAGCTTATTCACTTATTCTGCAATTTTTCGATCAGCTCTGCACCATGCAGCCCTTGTGTGCGCGCAGATTTCCCTGCCTGTACCGAAAACATAAGATTCAATTCCTTGCTTCCAGCCTGGAAAGAAACAGCGATTTTCCCTGGTTCTGGGCCAGGTATCTTACCGGCCGGGAAGGTATCCAGAACAACCAGGATCTTTTCGAGCATATCACCCAATTCAGAAGGATCGGAAAGATTTGCAACTTTCACAGTAATATAAAAATCTGTTTCCAGGGTACTAAAACTATCCGGCTTGTTGGTCTGGGAATCGTAGCAGATTTCCCCATAAGCCTCAGCCTTTGAATTAACGTAGGTCAGGCCGGCTGCGTTGATGGCAGATTGCACCTTTGCTGTGAGGTCAGGTAATGGTTGAGTAGCCCAGTTGAAAAAACAATTATGAGAATTAAATGTCGGTGTGTTTGTAACCGGGATGGAATGGGAGAGATGGCAGGCTGCCAGGAGTAATAAAGGTAGGATAATCGCGATGATTTTACGCACTGCGGTTTAGAATTTGCCGATATCCGAGAAAAAGGCCTTTTCTTTTGGATAGTGCGCACGGGTGGATATGAACCACGCCCGTAGAATCTGGCCGTACATACGCAACTTCCAGAACAGCCCACCCCAGAACCCGCGTTCTGCGCGGAATTCACTTGACGGATGCCAGACACCCTTGAGCGGAACGACCCGGGTACGATAATTATGCTGGTTGGCGGTAATGGTCAAGGCAATTTCGAAACCGTATCCGGCAGCCGCTTCTGGCGGGATGTTCTTAAGCAATTCCGACCGTAATCCACGCTGGCCGGTCAGGAAAGGGGAGAGCCGGTGGGATAGATCGGTACTAAAATGACCTCCCTGGAACAGGCCGAGGGTCATATCGGCACGATGTTCTATTACAGGCGCCACCAGGGCCTGAATATGTTCCGGGGTCAGGTCTTTGAGATCTGCATCCAGCAACAAGAGGATGGGTGCGGATGTGGCAGACCAGCCGCTGAAAATTGCCTGCCCTTTACCTCTGTTCTGGTCATGACGAATTATCTGCATTCGCTGGTCGAGCGCGGCAGCGCGGTTCAGGATTTCGTAGGTATTGTCCGAAGAGCCATCGTCGACGAGAATGATCTCGTCAAGAAAACTGCTGGCGTGTAAAACATCCAGAACGCCGGATACATTTAGTTCTTCGTTAAAAACCGGGAGGATGGTTGCGACTAGTGGTTTATTTAACTGATGGGTGGTTTCAGGCATCCAGAAGATCCTTCCTTGTCCCGAGTATACCATCAAGCGCTTTCTTGGCGTCCGACCAATTCTCCCAGGATGGTGACGATCATATTGCGCCCCAGATGTCGAGTATGGCCAATCCGCCCAGACTTTCCCTTCATTAATAGAAGGATCCACAAGGGAGGATTTGATTTCGGATGAATAATCGTTTTCCACTCCTTTCATAGTTGTGTATAATTCGCCCATCCTAGCTTTCAATCGGAGTATGAATGACCCAGAAACCAACCGGTGCGGAAATTCGCCAAACCTTCATTGATTTTTTCGTTGAACACAAGCATACCTTCGTCCCTTCTGCTTCGCTCGTTCCGGGCGGAGATGCCACCCTGCTTTTCACCAATGCCGGAATGGTTCAGTTCAAGGATGTCTTTCTGGGAACCGACAAGCGTCCCTACACCCGCGCGGTTGATTCTCAGAAGGTGCTGCGCGTGGCCGGAAAACACAATGACCTGGACGAGGTCGGCCGGGATGACAGCCACCATACTTTTTTTGAGATGCTCGGTAATTGGTCATTTGGCGATTATTACAAGCAGGAAGCCATCACCTGGGCCTGGCAGCTCCTCACGGATGTCTGGGGACTACCGAGGGAAAGCATGTATGCCACCTGCTTCAAGGACGACAAAGGCAATATTCCGACTGACAATGAAGCGGCTGATATATGGAAGCAGCAACCTGGCATGGACCCAACCCATGTCCTTTTTTTTGGGCGTAAAGAGAATTTTTGGGAGATGGCTGAAACAGGTCCTTGCGGACCCTGTTCCGAGATTCACATGGACCGCGGCGAGGAGTTCGATAATCTGTTTGGCAAACCCCATAAGTGCGGGGTCAATGGGGAATGCACCCGCTATCTCGAACTGTGGAATAACGTTTTTATCCAATACAACCGCATCGACAAGGATACCCTCGAACCGCTGCCTGCCAAACATGTGGATACCGGCATGGGTTTTGAACGCATCGTCTCCGTTCTTCAGGGGGTTGATTCGAACTACAAAATAGACCTTTTCCAGGGTGCGTTGGAGAGTGTGCGTGCATTGACCGGCGATTGCCAGGATGAAATGCTCGCCAACTTCACCCCGTACCGCGTCATTGCAGACCATGCCCGGGCGGCTGCGTTCCTGATCGCCGATGGCGTGGTTCCGGGCAATGTAGGTCGAAATTACGTTTGTCGGATGATCATCCGGCGGGCGGCGCGTTTCGGGACGAAACTCGGCCTGCAAGAACCTTTCCTTTCGAATGTTGCCGAAGCCATCATCCTGGCCTACGGAGATTTTTATCCGGAGCTGGTTAAAAGCCGGGAAGTCATCCTGGACAACCTTCGTCGCGAGGAAGTGCGATTTGCGCGCACAGTGGAATCCGGTACAGCCTATTTGCAGGGTATGCTGGATGAAATCAAGAAATCTGGTGAAAAGATTCTGGACGGGCATAAAGCATTTGA
Source organism: uncultured Chloroflexia bacterium (assembly GCA_963772245.1). GTDB lineage: Bacteria > Chloroflexota > Anaerolineae > Anaerolineales > Villigracilaceae > UBA877. The sequence continues at coordinate 90,529 of CAVYWB010000006.1, forward strand.
TCTATACGCCACTTACGGCCTGCCGTTCGAAATCGCCCGCGATATTGCCCGTGAACAGGATCTGGATGTGGATGAAGCTGGTTTCCGCACTGCCATGGATGCCCACCGTCTTGCTTCAGGGGGCGGCAAGGCCATGGGCCGGATGGGTGGCGAGGATGCCGAGTTCTATGCAGGCATTCGCAAAGAGCTGCAGAAAGCCGGCCAACTGGCCAGGGAAGGGGTGGAATACAACCCCTATGAATGGCTGCAGGTCGAGGGGCCGGTCCTGGCTTTAGTGGCGGATGGGCAGATGCTGGCTGAAGCCGGGGCCGGGGACAGGGTGGAGGTGTTGTTGCCCAAAACCGGGTTCTATGTCGAATCCGGCGGCCAGGTTTCTGATACCGGGACAATTCGTGCCCGCGACGGCTCCTGGGAGATCGAAATAAGCGGGATGCGCAAGCCTTCTGCGGGCATCATCGTTCATGCGGGGGAACTGGTTTTTGGGCATCCGAAACCCGGCGACCTGGCGATTGCAGCCGTTGACACGGCCCGCCGACATGACATCCGCCGAAACCATACCGCCACTCATCTTTTACATGCCGCGCTTCACCAGGTTCTGGGAGAAAAAGCCCGCCAGGCCGGTTCTTTGGTCGCTCCGGACCATTTCCGTTTTGATTTCAACCACCCAGAAGCCCTGTCGATGGAGCAGGTTGAGCGGATCGAGAAGCTGGTGAACGAGGCCGTTGCTGCCGATTATGCCGTCACTTCGGTGAGCAAATCACGCCAGCAGGCTGTGGATGAAGGCGCCATGGCACTCTTTGGAGAGAAATATGGCGATGTGGTGCGGACCATTACCATCGGCGACCCGCAGCACCGGCATTCCTATGAATTGTGCGGCGGTACGCACCTCGATCGCACTTCGGATGTAGGGGCGTTCCTGATCGTTTCCGAGAGTTCGGCCGCGGCAGGGGTACGGCGCATCGAGGCCGTGACCGGTCGAGGCGCCTATGCATTGGTTGCCAGGCGGTTCAAGCTTCTCAAACAGGCTGCCGGTGTTCTCAAGTCTGCATTGGAGGAAGTGCCGCAGAAGGTTGAACAGATCCAGGACGAGCTGACTGCTTCCCGAAAGCAGGTGGCTGGGCTGAAAACAGATCTGGCGCTGGCAGCTTTCAGCAACCAATTATCCAACCCGGCAATGGTAAAAGGAGTGCATTTCCTGGCATTGCAACTCCCTGGCGCGGACAAGGAAACCCTTGGCCAGCTGGCTGATACCTTCCGGGAAAAATATCCCGACCACGGCGTTTGTTTGATCGCCACCGTTCGTGATGGGCAGGTGATCGTCATGGCAGCTGTTACCCAGGACCTGATCAAGCAGGGAATAAAGGCAGGTGACCTGGTCGGGCATGTTTCACGCCAATTGGGAGCGGGTGGGGGCGGGGCGCCCCATTTGGCCTTTGGCGGCGGACGGGATGCCACAAATATCCCGGCCGCGCTGGCCAGTCTGCCAGGCTGGTTGGAAGAGAGAATAAAATAATCCGAAAAGAGCGGACCAATTGGTCGGCTCTTTTGTTGTAAAAGGTTGAGAAAGGCCCACAACCTAGACTAAACACAGTAGGACTGATTTCTCATTGAATTAGACGCTTTATATGGTTATCTTTGTCCAAATTAGAAAGGAAAATGGCTTGTTACAGGTAAAGAGATCCTTACTGGTTTTGTGTGTGCTTCTTTTGATGGCTTGAAATGCCGCAACAAAACTCGCCCAGGCGACCCAAACTCCCGTATCAACACAACCGCCCACGGCAATTGTGAATACTCCATTACTGGAACCTGCGACCATTCCCCCGACTGCCATGGAAACCATGACGGCTTTGCCGAGCGAAACCACAACCCGAGCAGCCACGATCCCTCCGATTTTGACAGCGACCCCTGGAATTGGCGAAACCTTGACTGCGCTGTATTCCACACCCGGAGCCCAGGAAACTCTGGTAGCCCAGCAAACCGTGGCGGCTGCCACCGAGGGGGGACAGATGCAGGCGCTTGCCGATTCATGGTTGCCTCAATGCCCAAACCCAACTGACCCCCCAAGCAAACCTGGTTGGAAATTCCGCTGATGCCGCAAGCAACCGCACGACTGGTGGTACAAACGTTGATTGGTTCCTACTATTATTTTCGAGCCCCGGTAACGTTTGGTGAAGTGGAAACCTTCTATAAGACCAAACTGTCACCCCCAAATTGGTTGCTGCAAAATGATGCGAATGGATCAATGATATTTGCGGAATTCAGTCAGGCAGGAATGGAGCTTCTATTCGTGGTGTCTGGCCCTGGAAATAAGAACGACCTGATCGTTGTACTCAATGCGACCAGACCCATGACCATCCCAACCCCGAAGCCTTAATCCGGATTTGAAGTTACACATTAGACAATCCACAGGGTGTTCATAACAGTAATTAACCCACATCCAACCTTTTTTTCAATATCCTGAAAATGAACCTTAAAATAGGGAACATTTTGGCGTAGTATTGTGCGATGTTCAAACGTTATAATGGGGGACAATGAAAACGCAGGTGATCCAACTGGACAGGCATGACGACGTGACTTCCGTCCGCGACAAGATGTCCTGGGCTAAGACGTCACGCATCCTGCTGGTATTCCCGCGCCGTTCCGGTATCCTGGAGCGAACCCTCGATCTGCGCCTGGTGCAGCGGCATGCGCTTATCCTGGGGGCACAGCTGGCCATCGTGGCTCCCTCACCGGATATCCGTCAATCCGCCCGCGAATTGGGCATCCCTATTTTTCAAACAGCAATCATTGCCCAACGAAGAACGTGGCCGGAGAATTCCTCGGCAGGGGCCCCGGTGCGTCGAAGACCTCATTTCGATATGCGACAAATGCAGAAAGAAACTATTCCTGCCGAAGGGCATTGGCGAAATCTTTATAGCGTCCGGTTGGTTTTTTTTACACTGGCTGTCCTGGCTGTACTGGCCCTGCTGGTACTCTTTTTCCCTTCTGCGACGGTAGCATTGACACCTGAGACCCGAGAGCAAAGGCTGACAATTTCCGTGAGCGCCAGTCCTCATGCGGCCGCGGTTTCCCTTACCGGCGGCCTCCCGGCCCACCAGGTTACTGCAGTTTTCGAGCGGAGCAAGACTGCCGAGGTTACCGGGTCGGTTATCATTCCAAACACCCCGGCGGGGGGTATGGCACGCTTTCGGAACCTGAGCATCGGAGAGGTGGATATTCCCTCCGGGACGGTTATCCGGACGACAGGCAGTTCCCCCATACGGTTTGTTACAACGACTGATGCCGTCATGCCAGCCGGAGTTGGCAAGACCGAGGATGTTCCCATCCAGGCCGTTGAGCCGGGTTCTACCGGAAATCTACCCGCTGACACATTGGTCGTCTTTGAAGGGGACCTGGGAACCAGCCTGGCGGTGACCAATCCCGACCCGACCACAGGTGGCTCCGACCACAGCGCGCCCATCCAAACCGCAGATGATCGCACGCGCCTGCACGATGCGCTTGTTTCTGAGATCTTGGATCAATGTAAGACATCTTTGCCCTTATCTCTCAGTCAGGGAGATACGTATTTTCCCGATACTCTGGCTTTGGGAAAGATAACCTCCGAGACCTATTTTCCGGCGGATGGGCAAACCGGTGCAACGTTATCGGTGACAATGAACATGCAATGCACTGCCGAGTTCGTCCGTGCTGCGGATGTCCGTTCCCTGGCCAGCCTGGCCCTGGATGCGAAACTACCGTCCGGCTTCGAGGCTGTTTCGGGCACAGTCACAAGCACGCCATCCAGCACGCCTGCGACGAACAAGCAGGGAACCACCACCTGGACAATGACAGCGCAGCAGCACTTGCGAGCGCGGATTAATCCCTTGGAAACCGTGCAGTTGATTCAAGGGCGCAACCTCACTACGGCCAACCAGCGGTTGGATGCCTCCATGTCGCTGGCTGAGTCGCCAATCATAAAAGTGACACCAGGCTGGTGGCCCTGGCTGCCGGTCTTTCCATTTCGAATAGCCGTGAACATCAAAGGCTGAATACAGCTTGCTTTTATGAGAATTCTTTCAGTAGATCCCGGTTCCAAGCGCATCGGCCTGGCCATCAGCGATATGACCGGCACAATCGCCAACCCGCTGACAGTGCTACTGCATGTTGCCCGTCTGGTGGACGCAGCTGCCGTGGCCGAATTGGCTGCCAGCCATGCAGCCGGTCTGATTGTTATTGGACAATCGTTTGATGAAAACGGTAACCCATCTTTCGAAGGACGACGCTCGAAACGCTTTGCCGATGCCCTTAAAACGCAGACAGCTATTCCGGTGATCCTGTGGGATGAATCATTCACAACCCAGGATGCCCGCCTGGCCCGCCTACAGATGGGTGCTGCCCGTAAAAGGCGCTCCGGACACCTCGATGACCTGGCTGCCGCGGCCCTTCTGCAATCCTATCTGGACGCTCATCACCAGTCATGAAACGTCGGCATTCCTGCGTTCCAGGGGTTCTTGTGGTTTTCTTGCTGGTTGGCATCGGGCTGGCGGCTGTGGCTTATTTAATTCCCGGCATGGCATGGCAGTCCTTCGGTCCGCCGTCACCTAAGCTTAATTCCTTGCAGCGCTTCAGCTATGCCTTCGATCTGGTCTGGAAAGCCGGAGATATGACCCAACCGCGTGACCCGGCGGGGGCGGACCAGATTTTTGTCATTCAACCCGGCGAAAGCGTCAGTTCGATCTCCGATCGCCTGGAACAGGCCGGCCTCATCCGCAACGCACAAACGTTTCGCATGTACCTGCTCTGGAGCGGCCTGGATACCATAATCCAGACCGGCACGTATCGGCTTAGTCCGGCGCAGACAGCCCGCGATATCGGTCAAATGTTGAAATCCAAGACGCTGACCGAGGTAATGTTCAGCGTCCTGCCCGGCTGGCGGTTGGAGGAAATCGCTGCCAGTCTGCCCAGCTCGGGACTGGATATAACGCCGGCAGCTTTTTTGACGGCTGCCTCCGCGCCTGCCAACCCGCCCGCCTTCCTTCCAGCCGGCGCAAGCGCCGAAGGCTTTCTCGCTCCCGGAAAATATACCCTGCCGCGAACCACCTCAGCCGGACAACTGGTCTTCCTGCTGCTGCAAAGTTTTTCCTCCGGGCTGACTCCTGAACTCCAAAGCGGTTTTTCCAACCACGGACTTACGATCTACCAGGCGGTTACAATGGCATCTATCATCCAACGCGAAGCGGTGCTGGCGGAGGAGATGCCCCTGATCGCCTCGGTTTTTTATAACCGGCTGGCAGTCAATATGCGGCTGCAGACTGACCCGACCGTCCAATACGCGCTCGGTTACGATAGTGCCCACAACAGCTGGTGGACAAACCCTCTCAGCCTGAATGATCTAAAAGTTGATTCCCCCTATAATACCTATCTGTACGCGGGACTGCCGCCCGGACCAATTTCCAATCCAGGCCAGGCAGCCCTGCAGGCGGTCGCTGCCCCTGCCCAGAGTAATTACTTCTACTTCCAGGCGCGTTGTGACAAATCCGGATTGCATAATTTCGCAGAGACTCTCGCACAGCACCAGCACAACAACTGCCCATAAGGTTGAAGGGGCTGTCCTAAAAGGTGACAGCCCCTTTTTTCTATACCACAAAAGGGCAAAATACGCAGGATTTTTGGGACAGAGCTCTCGTAATCGCCTCTATTCTTACCACTTTCTCCCATTTTGGGCTGTCTCAAAAGGAAAATGATGACCTTTGGGACAGCCTCTATAAAAGTCTATTATGCCCAAGTGGTGGTTTTCGGGCTGCTGGAAAAATGTCAGCGGGCGGTCATTTATTTGTCTTCAGCCAATTCGATATAATCCTTCGTAACTGTTTTCTTTAATGATCCACCCAGCAAAGTGATGAGCTCGGTGGTCCATTGGGCTTTATCTTCAGCGTCCAGGCGGCTCCAGGTGCGGCTCTTGATCTCCAGATAGTAACCCAGATCAGGTGTGTCAACACGGTCCAGGTTGATGAAGAATTCCTCGTCCTTATATCGCACCAGCCAGCGCAGCCGGTCTTTTTCGATGGGGGTTTCATTGCCTGGCTTGAAATATTCACGATAGAAGCGCAGACTGTTGGTTGCCGGGGCAAAGTAGCGGATGCGCGAAAGCAGCACATCGTGGGCGAAATCGTCTTCGCGGGAAGGACCGATGAGTGTCAGGCGGCCGCGCACGCCGGCGATTTGTTCCTTTTCGTCAATCGTCTCATCTTCGCGATAACGCAGCCAACCTTGTGCCGGATCATTAAAAGTGAAGTACGCATCGTGCTGGTGGTAGTGCTTCAGCCGTAGTATTTCAATTTCTGGTGACTTAATGCCTTTAAGAACCGGGGCCGGGCCAGCCAGTTTGACTTTGACCTGCACTTCGAAGGACTCCTCCTCCGCCGAGCCGCCCAATGCAACCAGTTTCGAGAAGACAGATTGTTCGCGCGCCATCAGGAAGATGTCAATCTTCCGGGCGTAGTCATTGGCGGCAAGGGTCAGGTCGGCTTCATTAAGCGACAGCAACTTGCGCGCCTGCATCAGCCATTTCCCATTAACCATCACATCGGTTACATCCGTGGCTTTTCCTGAATAGACCAATTGCGCGTAGGGATTTTCAGGGTCACGCCGGAAACGCGGCGAATTATGCAATGGGGAGATATCCACCAAGATCAGGTCAGCCCGTTTGCCCGGTTCAATCGTCCCGGTGACGGACCCGAGATGCAATGCCTTTGCTCCCAGACGGGTCGCCATGCTGAGTGCCGTTGCCGCCGGTACGACGGTCGGGTCATTGCTGAAGGCTTTAGCCACAAATGCAGCCAGCCGGATTTCTTCGAACATGTCCAGGTCGTTGTTGGAGGCCGCGCCATCCGTACCGATCCCGACGTTCAGGCCCACCTCCAGCATCTTTTGGACGGGAGCAAAGCCGGAAGCCAGCTTCAGGTTGGAGGATGGGTTGTGGGCCACTCCCGCCCCGGCGTGTAGAAGAGTCCGCATCTCACCTTCGTCGATATGGACGCAGTGCGCTGCCAGCACTTTGGCATCTAACAACCCCTGTTTCTTGACATATGGAACCACCGGCATGCCATTTTCGCGACGCATGTTTTCCACTTCAAGCGCGGTTTCGGCGATATGGGTATGCAGCGGTACATCGAACTCGACCGCCAGTTGGGCTGTAGCGCGCAATATTTCGGGAGTACAGGTATAAGGAGCGTGCGGTGCTACCGATGGGGTGATCAGGGTATGTCCCTTCCAGCGTTGGATGAATCCACGCGCGGCAGCCAGCGAATCCTCATACGAGGCGGCATCCGGCGTGGGGAACTTGAGCACGGTCTGCGAGCAGACGGCCCGCAGACCGGCTGCCGAGGTGGCTTTAGCCACATCTTCCTCGAAATAATACATGTCTGCGAAACAGGTGACCCCGCTGCGGATCAGCTCTGCGCAGGCCAGTTGTGTGCCCAACCGTACGAAATCGGGCGAGACGAACTCGCGTTCGACCGGCATCATATACCCCATCAACCAGACGTCCAGACGCAGATCATCAGCCAGGCCGCGCAACAGAGTCATCGGGACGTGGGTATGGGCGTTGACCAGGCCGGGCATCAGCACTTTGCCGCCGCAATCGATGATTTGTGCGGTAGTATACGTTTTTCGGATGTCTCCCTCTGGTCCGACTGCCAGAATACCATCCCCGCGGATGGCTACCGCGCCGGGTTCGTACTGGTGCATTTCCTCATCCATGGTCAGGACGAGCGCATTCACGAGCAGAAGATCGGCAGGTTTGGTCATTTGCTCTCCTTGTTTCAATAATTTTACACTGCATTTCCCCAACCAGGATGGTTATCTGAATGGAATGGACGGGTTCCTAACAAAATCTTTTATCCTGGAGCTCCTGCCAATCTTACTCCCGTCCGAATGGACGGCAAAGGCAGGTGGTAGGGAATAGCAACCACCTGCCTGGCCTTTTTTAAAATGGGATATGGATGGCAGGAATGATGCGGGAGGATTTTCCTTTCCTCCGTTCACGGTTCAGGGCTTAGATAAACGAATGAATCTTACGGATTCCAGGTTAGCAAGACGTGCAGGACGCGCAGGTTCATATCGAAATCGGTGTCGGTATGGTTGGTCAATTCGAGATCCAACGAGGCGATGCCCAAATTGGCAGTCCAATCTACCATCCCGCCGGTGTAATCACAGCCGGTGTTAAGGGCTGGATAATGGTAGGTGGTTACATCCGCGACTGCCTGCGCCAGACTCTTGGAGGCGGCGCTGATGGGAATGCCGCCCGGAAAAATCCCCAGCGCGGCGCTGTGGTAATTGATCAGCGCAACGAAGTGGTGGCTTTGGATGAACGCCATGAGGGCCTTGGTCTCCGGTTCGGAAGCTGGACCGGTTCCTCCTGTGACGTAGGTGGTGGTCCAACAGCCGGTGCGCGGCCAATCCTTCTGCCAGTTGGCCGGCCAATTGCGATTCAGGTCCACGCCGTCCGCATTGGCGCGGCCCAGGGCATTGAGTCCACGCGCCACACCATCCGGGTTCAGATCATGCAGGATATACAGAGTCACATCCGACGGAATTACTTCGGGATGCTCTCCTATATATGCCATCAATTGTTCGGCCAATTCGACGGTATTGTACTCGTTACCACCGTGCATGCCGGCTACGATGAGTCGCTCGGAAGACCCCGTACCAAAACGGTATACTTCCAGTGGCCGTCCCTGGACCGATTTGCCAATGACAATGGGCCCTTCACTAAAGGGAATGGGCGTCAGTGTGATGGTGGGAGTCAGCGTTGCTGTGGGGGTTATGGTGGGCGTCAGCGTGACGGTTGGTGGGGAGGTTGGGGAGGGGGGTAAAGTTTGCGTTGCGGTCGGGGTAGAAGTACTGGGTTGGGTTGGCGTTGGGTTAAGGAAAAATGACTTTGCAGGTGAGGCCATCCAGAACCAAGCGACCACCAGCAACAAGGCGACCAGAAGATTGACAATCCAGAACCCGACCACAAAGCGGCGGAGATTCGTATTGGAGGAGGGTGGCATCTACTTCCCAGCCTCCAATAAAATTCGGCGCAACCAGTCGATGGACGTGTTGACAGCCCAACGGATTGCATTTTTTGGATGACCACCATAGGTCACGTGTCGTTCGGCATGTTCGAGCGGAGTTATGACGGCCAAGGAAATATCCTGGTTTTCACCCGAGATGGATAATGCAACTGCCAGGCCAACCGATGCATTAAATTCCTGCCCCAGTTTTCCGGCGGCTTCTGCAAGCGATTCGGCTTGAAGGGACTGACGGTTGCCGCCTCGAAAAAGTGGATGTCCGGTCTGCCCGAACCGCCTCAACAACATGCCATCCAAACCACTTTCGACACACGCCAGGCTCCAACCAAGCTGTACCAAGGCTGCCAGGGTGACCCCTTCCAATGTATCGCTGTCAGCGCCGAAAATAGCCTTTCCCAATCGTAGACGCAGGTCATCCTCCACACCGGCGATCATCCGGCCTGCCTCGGCTGCACTGCCGGCTTTGGCGGCGATGCGGATATCCACAATGCCGGAGTGGGCGGTAAGGCCGACGGTGGGGTTGACCAGCGCCTCCAGATCACCGACCTGGTCGTCGAGCACGCCTTCGCCAATCCCGCTGACGTGCAACGTGCGAACCGAAATGACATCGTGCAGGTCGAAGTGTATTTGGAGATAGGGCACGACTGCGTCGGCCAGGAGGGTTTCCATTTCACGCGGTACGCCCGGCAACGTGATGATAACCTTCATCCCTGCCGGCTCCACCCTTTCGGGCATACGTCCCACCTGGAAAGAAGAGGTTTCAACGATGAACGCCGGGGCGGTGCCGACCGGATTTTCGATCACCTTGGCGCCGTTTGGAATGTAGGCCTGGCGTTTTTGATTCTCAGTAGGAGAGCGACCGTAGCGGGAGATACGGGCAACTATCTGTTCCCATAGTTCGGGATGAAATTCGAGCGGCACGCCGGCAGCATCGGCAATGGCCTGGCGGGTGGGATCGTCCACAGTGGGACCCAGACCGCCGGTGGTGATAACGATATCGGCTCGCTGCAGGGCTGCCCGCACGGCTTCCGCGATTCGCCCGGCATTGTCACCGACCGTCTGGGTGCGGTATAAATCCACGCCTAGGCCGCGCAATGTCTGTGCGATGAAGCGGGTGTTTGTGTCGGGAGTCTCACCGAGCAGGAGCTCGGTCCCGATGGTAATGATCTCAGCGGTGGGCATGGTTGGATTATATTCTTAAAACAGTCGGGGCGGCAGGTTTTCTGCCGCCCCGAACGATTTCACAGGGACTAACCAAGGATGTGAATAAGGCCGGAAACACGGACCTGCGCCGGCTTATTCCACTCCCAGATAGGCTTTTTGGACCATTTCGTTGTTTTTTAAATTAGCGGCGGTATCCTGTAGTACGATCTGCCCGGTTTGGATGACGTAGCCGCGGTGGGCAATGGAGAGGGCCATCAATGCGTTTTGTTCAACCAGGAGAATGGTGGTGCCCTCCTGGTTGATCACCTTGATCACGTTGAAAATAGCCTCCACCAGGACGGGCGCCAGACCCATCGAAGGTTCGTCCATCAGGAGCAGGCGCGGGTGCGCCATCAGAGCCCGACCGGTGGCAAGCATTTGCTGTTCTCCGCCGGAGAGTGTCCCCGCTACCTGGTGCTCGCGCTCCTTCAGGCGGGGAAAGATGGTGTAAACCCGTTCCAAGTCTTTCTGAACGGCAGCCCGGTCGCGGCGAGTGTACGAACCCAGATCCAGGTTCTCGGCCACGGTCAAGCGGGCGAAAATGCCGCGTCCTTCCGGGACCATTGCCACACCTTTCGAGACAATTTCATGCGGCTTGAAAGGGTTGATATCCTCGCCTTCGAGCAGGATGCTGCCCTGGCGAGGTTTTTGGATGCCACAAATCGAACGCAACGTGGTGGTTTTTCCAGCCCCATTCGACCCGATCAGGGTGACGATTTCACCTTTTTCCACCGTCAGCGAGATGCCTTTGAGTGCATGGATATTTCCGTAATACGTATGAATGTCGTGAATTTCGAGCATTGGCATAATCAATACCTCGCGATCAGGCGGGCTGTGGAGCAGGGTTATTCAGCCCGGAGGCCGCGCCGCTTCCCAGGTAGGCTTCGATGACACGCGGATTACCCTGGATTTCAGAAGGGTTCCCCTCGGCGATCTTGGCACCGTAGTCCAGCACGGCGATCCGCTCGCTGATCCCCATGACCACGCGCATATCATGTTCGATCAGCAGGATGGTAATATGCAGTTCATCCCGCAGCCGGCGGATGAAATGCATCATATCGGTGCTTTCGTGCGGATTCATCCCGGCAGTCGGTTCATCCAGCAACAGCAGGCGCGGCTGGCTGCCCAGGGCGCGCGCAATTTCCAGCCTGCGCTGAGCGCCATAAGGCAGGTTGCGGGCCAATTGGTCGCCTAGACCGACCAGACCGACAAAATTCAGCAGTTCGCGGGCTTTCTCGAGTGCCTGTTTTTCCTCTTTTACCACGCGAGGCGTGTGAAGGATTGCTTCCATCCAAGAACCCCGGATGCGGGAATGCTCCCCAACCAGGATGTTTTCAATGGCGGACATATTGGCGAAAAGGCGAATATTCTGGTAGGTGCGTGAGATGCCCCGATACGTGACTTGATCAGGGGACAGGCCGACCAGCGATTCTCCGTAAAAAAGGATATCGCCCGCTTCCGGTTCGTAGAAACCGGTTATGCAGTTATAAAAAGTTGTCTTCCCGGCGCCGTTTGGACCAATGACACTGAAGATGGAATTTTCATCAATCGCAAGATCCACGGAGTCAACCGCGGTCAGGCCGCCGAACAGCTTGGTGAGGGAACGGGTTTCCAATGCGATTGTCATTTTTCCCCCCCTTCCTTGGGGGGATGGGGCACTCCTGTGTCCCTTTCGACGTCCATTTTTCGCCGGGATGATGGAATGATGCCGGCGGGTCGCCAGAGCATCATGACCACCAGCAAGGCGCCAAAGACCATGACTCGGTAATCCTGGAGTTCGCGCAAAACTTCCGGCAGGCCCTTGAGCACCAGCGCCCCGGCAATGACACCGGGAATATTACCCATGCCACCTACAATCACGACTGCGACGACATTGACGGAAACCATAAAGGTGAAGTCTTCCGGGCCGGTGAACTGGTTGCGGGAGGCGAACAGGGCGCCGCCTAATCCGGCGAAAGCCGCGCCGATGGCAAAAGCCATGAGTTTCTGTGTCAACGTATTGATTCCCATGGCACGGGAAACGGTCTCATCTTCACGCATGGCTTCCCAGGCGCGCCCAACGCGCGAATTCTGCAAACGATTGGTGACGAAGATGATCAATATCGCCGCCAGGAAGATCAAGTAAACGAAATCCGCCCCGCTGTTAAATGGTTTCCCGAAGAGCGTCGGCCCGCCAATACTGGGTACACCTTTCGGTCCACCGGAAAAGGATGTCATTGCATCACTCGTGATCAACAAGCGGATGATTTCACCGAAACCGAGGGTAACGATTGCCAGATAATCGCCGCGCAAGCGCAGCACCGGAGCACCGAGCAAAAGGCCGGTCAGGGCGGCCAGGACAACCCCGATCGGCAGCGCGATCCAAAAGCTCCACATGAGATGTTGCGGTGCAGGGGCGGTCAGCAGAGCCATGGTATATGCCCCAATGGCGAAGAAAGCCACATATCCCAGATCAAGCAGCCCTGCCAGGCCCACCACAATATTCAATCCCAGGCCGAGCAGCACGTATATACAAACAGTACCGATGGTATAGTTCCAGTACTGGCCGGCCACCAACGGCACCAGGAAGACCAGCAGAAGCAGCCCACCGTAGACCACATAGCGGGTGGCGGGATTACCGCGTACTTGCTTGATGGTAGGCTTCTGATTGAAGGCATCCCAGCGTTTCTTCCAGCTTGCCATGCTTTTGGCTCTCCAACCACCTCGCCCAACGCCGCGGCTTAACAACCCACCCAGGAAACCGGTAAGTGTGAAAAGAATAAAATGGAAGATTGCACCCTGGATAGGACTACCCCCCAGAAGAAACATTTTAATCGCAGCTGGCAGCACGGCCGCCAGGTAAATGTTGATCGGCACATGGTTCAAGTTAAGCATCCCGACCAGTAAAGCCAGCAGGCCAACCAGGATCCCGTGCACCAGGCCGGCGGTCAATCCGCCTATCAGCGCAGGCGCCCAGGGATCATCCGTCTGCCCCTTGCTTTTGCGCGAACCATATGATCCGGCCCATAGACCCACCAGGGCCAGGAAAATGACCATGTTAATCATCTGGGGTGTCAACCCGAGGAATGATCCGGCGTTTTTATTGCCGAAGAGATCGGCGAGAAGATCACCGGAAGTTCCGGTAAAGCCGATCAGGAACAGGAAAATGGTGACGATGCCGAAGGTAACTCCGGCGTTAAGACCCAATCGCAATTGTTTCTTCATCACACCTTCTCCTCTGTAAGTACTTCACCCACAATACCGGTCGGGCGGAAGATCAGGACAAGTACCAGGATGCCAAAGGCAATCACATCGGCGAGCTGATAGCTCATACCCAGGATGCCGGGGCCAAGCAATTCAACCAATCCCAGGAATAAACCACCCAGCATGGCTCCGGGGACACTGCCAATGCCTCCCAAGACGGCTGCGGTGAACGCTTTAATGCCCGGGAGAAAGCCGACATAGTAATACACCAGGCCAAGATGAATACCCCACATGACACCCCCCGCACCAGCCAGTGCTCCGCTGATTATGAAGGTCCGGCTGATTACGCCATCGACATCGATCCCCATCAAAGATGCCACCTGCTTGTTCTCTGCAACCGCCCGCATGGAGCGACCCAGGCGGGTGCGCATGACCAGTAAATACAGGCCAACCATCAGCAAGACCGAAACTGCCACTGTCAATACACCCGTGTAAGGCAGGATGACGGTCGTTCCCCCGATGGGGAGGTTCCATCCGTTACCGCGAGTGAGAACGGCGGGGTTGGAATAATCCCGCCGCTGGGTACCAAAGAGCAACTGCGCGGCATTTTCCAGGAATATGGAAGCGCCGATGGCGGAAATCAAGGGTACCAGCCTTGGAGCCCCCCGGAGCGGCCGGTATGCGATTTTTTCGAGAAAAAAGCCGCCCAGGGCGGCTACGGAAGCACCGACAATAAATGCAGCAACAACCGAAAGAATTGGATTTGCATCCAGAAAAGTCAATTTAGGGTCAGCCAGAGTGGGGGCGGGGATGGCTTTGAAGGCTTCAAAGACAAAATACCCGCCAAAAGCGCCCACCATCATGATATCACCGTGGGCAAAATTGATCATGCGTAAAATCCCATAGACCAGTGTGTAGCCAATCGCAATCAGGGCATATACGCTTCCAATTACAACGCCGGCAATAAGGAATCGGACCCAAGTGTCAGGCCCGTAGGCGGGACTGCTGATAAATACAATATAAAGTCGCCAGAGCAAATATCCGGCGAAAAGAATTCCAAGAGCAGCTTGAACAATTTTATACGTACTGACCCGCCGGGCGGGCGATTTTGCGCTGGGCATAACCCTTCTCCTCATTAATGGAGTGGCAATAATAAAATGGCGGGGCAAGCGAGGCCTGCCCCGCCATCTAGTCAGACACTTAACCGGTACGCGATTGAACTGCGTTCAAGTTTATGGGGCCGGAACCCACTTGCCACCCTGGTCGATGTTGAAGACCGGGCCGGAGGCCGAGCATTCGCCGGTGGCATCGCAGGTGATGGTGCCGGAAAGACCCTGATAATCCTTGGTACCGCGTACGGCTGCAACCAGCGCAGCGCGCGGAATGTAGAGCTTGCCACCGCTGACGACAGCAACACTCTCGATAGCCTTAATCAAGACAGCCACGGAATCATAGGCGGTCCAGGTATAGGGAGAGAGCTTGCCGGCGGGCTGGCCATACGCGGCCAGATAAGCGGCGTCGAACTTGGTCTTGGCAGGCGAAGCAGGCGGGATGAGCGAGGTGGAATAAGCGCCTTCACCATTTGCACCGGTGCGGTCGAGGAAGTCCTGTCCGAAAGTGCCATCATCACCAAAGAAGGTGACGCCCGTCAGGCCGGCCTGTTTCATCTGGTTGACGATGACGACTGCTTCCGCGGTATAACCACCATAGAAGAGCGCCTGGGGTTTCTTGGAGGCAATATCAGCCAGTGGGGCGCTGTAGTCAGATTGGCCGGGGGTGATGGCCGTGAAGGCAACCACGGTTCCACCGAGGGCGGTAAACTGGTCCTTGACAACCTGGGCGAGGCCCTGGCCATAGGCCTGACCATCGTGCATGATCGCCAGGTTCTTGACGCTCAACTTGTTGTAAAGATAGGCAGCCGCAAATTTACCCTGGGCGGCATCCGTGAACACGCAGCGGTTGAAGACCTTGGAACCGGTTGTGGTCAGGCTGGGATTGGTGGCCGAGGGAGACATCATCGGGATGGCGGCTTTTTCGTAAATGGGAATGGCAGCCGCGGTGGCGCCGGAGAAGATGTGACCGGCGATGGCGACGACTGCCGGGTTGGAAACGAACTTGTTAGCCACGGCCGCGCCGCCTTCGGCGGTGCCACCGTCGTCTTCAGCGTCCAGTGAGAACGAGAAGCCCTGGAATTGGCCGGCGTCTGTGACGGCCAGCTTTTGCGCGTCGGAAATATCCTGGCCGAAAGCAGCGTTATCACCAGTCATGGGAGCTCCCATGCCAATGGTGATGCTTTGTCCAGAGGAAAAGACTGCACAACCCGAGGCATCAGATTGGCAAACTGCGGGGGCAGCAGCAGCTCCACCGCAGGCGGCCAGGAACAGGCTGGCTGCCAGAACTACGGAAAGGATAAAGAAAAGGCGTTTCATGGAATTCTCCTCCAAATGGTTGGTTTAAATCGGTTAATGTTGATTGCAGAATAAGCGGAAATTTGGGCCGACCAGGCTGGCTGTTTTGTCTGAAACCACCTCCTTCATTGAGATAAGGTTTATTTCTATGATGAGCTCAATTGCTGCTCACCAGGCTGCATGAAGCAAATACTTGTGCTCAATTGGTTCGAAAAAAGGGGATTTAAGAAAGCACGGCGTATTAAAGCTGTGATTATTATACAAAATGAGCCAATGGTCAAGGTTTTCCTGGCAGGAATTCTTAAACCCATTTCTTTTTTTTCTAGTAACTTTCCGGCACCGCCCTGCAAGCAATTCCCCGTGCGAGGGTGCGAGTGAATACGAACTTTCAGACAGGTCCTAATGCGGGTAGGCTTGCGCCAGCCAATCGAGCGGATTAACCTGGATGCCGTTGACCCAGACTTCAAAATGGAGATGCGGACCGGTGACACGCCCGGTGGCGCCGATCTGGCCGATCAATTGCCCGGCCTTGACATGATCCCCGACTGAAACAAGAAATTTTGACTGGTGATAGTAACAGGTATAAACTCCCTGGCCATCGTCGATGATGGTGGCATTCCCGCGCACGGTCTTGAGCCCGGTAAAGACCACCACCCCGTCTGCGGCTGCATAAATGTCCAACGGATGGGCCGTGGAACATACTCCATAATCGACCCCGGTGTGAAAGTCCTTGAAAACTCCCCCGTTGTAGGAGCGGCGGTCGCCGAAACCGGCCCGGATGCAGAACGGGGTAGCCACCGGAAGCTGGAAGATCCCGTTCCACAACTTTTCCGGAGTTAAAACTGAGGTGAGCGAAAGCAGCCATTGGTCCTCCGGGCCGGTCACCGCTGGATCGATCGTGGCAGGGTCCACCTCCAGGCCCGGGTCGGTGGGAAAATTCCCGGAACCCACCAAGACCATCTGCTCGAATGACTGGACTGAACCGTCTTTCCCGGTGACGTCAATCCGCAGCGGATAAAGACCCGGGTCAAGCGCGGCGTAAACGCCCTGCAGCGCAACCTGGGTGTTGGCACCCGTGGGGAAGAAATGCAACGGGTGATCCACCAGCACGCCACCCAGGGTGACCGGTTGTGACGTGACCACCTTGATCTGGGCGGTTGAACCCTGTATCAGCGGCAGCGGATCCAACTGTGCAGAGACCAGAGCGGATGGCAACCCGGAGGGAGCAACTTGCGAGTTCCCGTTGGGCAGGTAGAGTGTATCACCGGGCAGACCGTCGGTGGGTTCGTTGAGACCATTGATCTGCG
This sequence comes from uncultured Chloroflexia bacterium, assembly GCA_963772245.1. Classification (GTDB taxonomy): domain Bacteria; phylum Chloroflexota; class Anaerolineae; order Anaerolineales; family Villigracilaceae; genus UBA877. The sequence goes on from CAVYWB010000006.1 coordinate 107,686, forward strand.
CAACGCTCCATGGATCGGTATTCCCCTTGACTGCCAGTTCCAGCATGGTTTGCCCCTGTTCCAAATTGGCCCGCGCAGTCCAGGGCGGCTGATTAGCCTGTTCAAGGATGATCAACCCGTAGCCTACATACAGCTCGGATGGGCTGACTATGTGGTTTAGTTTTTCCAAAGTAGCCTGATCCATCCGGTATTGACGGCTTAAACTGGAGAGGGTCTCCCCGAAAGGCACCGGTTGGGTGATCAACGTGCCGCTCAAACCTGCCAGTCCGGGGATGACCAGTTTGTCGCCGACGAATATATCCGTGGTAGTCAGATTATTAATAGATTGGAGATCGGTTACGCTGACGTCAAAACGGCTGGCGATATCCCAAAGCGTATCGCCTGCCTGCACAATATAGACAGGACCGGCTGGTGCAGGGGTGGTCGGAACCTGGGAGGCGGTTGGAGCTTCAGTGGTGGTCGGAACCTGGGTTGCGGTTGGAACTGCAGGGGTGGCTGGAACTGGAGTAGCTGCCGAACTTGGAGTAGCCGTTGGAGGGTGAGTAGCGGTTGGAGTTGGAGTGACTGTCGGATCTGAGGTGGCGGTTTGGGCTGAGACTGGTGATGCTGAACCGATCAGAAGGAATGCCAATGCGATGGCGGCAACGCGTTTACACATTTTGGAACTCGACTGTATCCCCTAGGGTAAACTCGTTCAACCGGCTGGGATGGATCTCAAGGATATACCTGGCTGCCTGGCGCGGCGCGTAAGCGGGCCGCCAGGAACGTGCCAGAACAGTATCCACAACGGTGTACCCGGAGTTGATCCAGATCACCGCCAGGTCCATATAAACAAAAAACATGTGGATGGATGTGTCTATGCGGCTGTCGCGGGCTTCAACCAGTAAGAGTCCTTCATCGTGTGCCAGGTTGGAACGACCCATCAAACCGCGCAAGCGGCACGGGAAACTGTCACAATAAATTGCCTGCAATGGTGCAGGCAATGGTGTACTTTTGTTTTCGATGCGAATGGTTTTCATAAACAATAAAGAAACGGGGTAAAGTTTCTCCCCGTATATGTGGGATCATATCAGGCGTTTTTCTTAACGGTGAGTACGTGATCGACGCTGTTTAAGAGTTCCTGTGGACTGAAAGGTTTTGCGATGTAGTCGTCCACCTTGGCAATATGCAAGCCCAGTACTTTGTCGATACTTTGCGCCCGGGCGGTGACCACAATAACCGGGATATTTTTAGAGACCTCATCGGCTTTCATTTGTTGATAGACTTCCCAGCCATCCATATCAGGCATCATTAAATCTAGCAAGACCAAATCAGGGTGTTCTTTACGGATGATCGTCAATCCTTCTTCACCGCTGTTGGCTCCACGGACATCAAAACCGCGCCGGCTGAGGATCAGACGGATGAGATCGATCATTTCTTGTTCGTCTTCAATACACAGAATAAGTTTCTGGCTATTTTCTTCCATGGCACACCACCTGAGCAGATTAAGTTTACCACATATGAGGAGGATAAATAAATGCCCTTGATGGATTTGAATCAGGCCAGGCTGAAATTCGAAACTGTCGAGTGGACAGCATCCGCAATGCAGACCAGGATGCTTTCCTGCCCGGGCGATCCACAAAAAGATTGAAAATAATGAATATTTAAGAATTTATTAGAACTTTGTATAAAATATTCCTCCAATCTGGTAGAGAGTTCTATAGGTTGGTATAATCTGTTGTCATGGACAGGAGGTCCAAGTGAAATCGCGCAATCAATCGTATATTATCTACCTGCTGTTATTCATCGCCATCGTGGCCATGGTCTATTTCAATATTCAGAAGCAGCCAGCCAGCCAGGGGCCATTAACCATCAGCGATGTTGCCCAGCAGATTCAAACCGGCAAGATAGCCCGTATTATCGTTAATAGTGATAGTAGTTTAACCGTAATCTCGACCAGCAACAGTACCATCGAGCTAACCTCGCATAAAGAACCTGAAACCACCCTGGTGGACCAATTGGTGGCCCTGGGTGTAACCCCTGCGCAGCTCTCGAAAATCTCCATAGAAGCCAACCCACCCAGCCCGTGGGCGGGTGTTCTTACCCTGGCATCTTATCTCCTGCCGGTAATCCTGTTTGCCATTCTATTCTGGTTCATATTTCGACAAGCCCAGGGCAGTAATAACGCCGCCATGGCATTCGGCAAGTCAAAAGCGCGAATGTTCAGCGGAGAGCATCCCACCGTAACATTTGAAGATGTGGCCGGGATCGATGAATCCAAGGATGAACTCAAGGAAGTGGTTGAATTTCTGAAAGAACCCCAGAAATTCATTCAGTTGGGCGCACGCATCCCGAAAGGCGTTCTGCTGGTCGGCCCTCCAGGCACAGGCAAGACGCTACTGGCCAAAGCGGTTTCTGGTGAAGCGGGCGTGCCTTTCTTCTCTATCTCTGGCTCGGAATTCGTCGAGATGTTCGTGGGTGTAGGCGCCAGCCGTGTGCGCGACTTGTTCGACCAGGCCAAGCGCCATTCACCCTGCATCGTCTTTGTAGATGAAATTGACGCTGTCGGACGCCAGCGCGGTGCCGGCTTGGGCGGTTCGCACGATGAGCGCGAACAGACCCTCAACCAGATGCTGGTCGAGATGGACGGGTTTGATACGGATACCAACGTGATCGTCGTAGCCGCCACCAACCGGCCGGACATCCTCGACCCAGCCCTGCTGCGCCCCGGACGCTTTGACCGCCGTATCACCCTTGACCGGCCCGATATGCGCGGCCGCGAAGCCATCCTGAAAGTGCATGCGCGCGGCAAGCCTTTCGATCCCAGTGTGGATCTCGGTTCCATCGCGCGCGGAACGCCCGGTTTCGTCGGCGCGGACCTGGAAAACCTGATCAACGAAGGCGCGATTCTGGCTGCCCGGCGAAATAAAAAAGCCATCGGCCAGCCGGAACTGGAAGAAGCCATCGAGCGGGTCGTGATGGGCCCGGAGCGCAAATCCCGCCTGATCAGCGACGAAGAAAAACGCATCATTGCGTATCACGAGGCCGGCCATGCCGTGGTGGTTACCGCCATCCCGGAAGCCGACCCGGTGCAGAAGATCACCATCGTCGGGCGTGGACAGGCCGGTGGGGTGACCTGGTTCCGACCGGAAGATGACCGTGTCCTGACTTCCCGCAAGAAACTGATTGCGCAACTGGCTGGAGCCCTGGGTGGACGGGTGGCCGAGAAGATCGTCTTCGACGATATCACCTCGGGCGCATCCAACGACCTGGAGCAGGTCACACGCATGGCGCGCGCCATGGTAACCCGCCTGGGCATGAGCCCGGAACTGGGTTCGATGGTATACGGACAGAAGGAAGAACTGATCTTCCTGGGCCGGGAGATTTCCGAACAGCGCGATTATTCCGAGGCAATTGCCACCCAGATCGACCGGGAAGTACGCAAACTGGTGGATGAAGCCTATGACCAGGCTTTCGGAATCATAAAGAAGTATCGTGAGCAATTGGATGCGATTGCCAACAAGCTGCTTGAAGTGGAGTCGCTGAATTGAGAGGAATTTGAGAAAATCTTCCCGCCTCCGTTCCCCAAGAAAAGCGGCACACCGCAGCCCACATAGAAAAAACACCAGGTAAAAAAACAAAAAAGAGACTTTCCTGATCGAAGGTCTCTTTTGTTGTTGGTTTTATCCTTTTTTCACCAACTTCCTCTTCAACACTTTCCCCACGCTGGATTTGGGGAGTCCGGCGCAAAACTCGAACTGGGTCGGGACTTTGAAGGGAGCCAGGCGTTCGCGGCACCAAGCCTGTAGCTCGGCTTCGTCCAGCAATTGCCCGGGCTTGCCCACCACCCAGGCCTTGACCGTCTCTCCGCGGTACGCATCCGGCACGCCGGTGACGGCGGCCTCTGCGACTTTCGGGTGCGCAGCAAGTACTTCTTCCACCTCGTGCGGCCACACTTCCATTCCGCCCGGTTTGATCAGTTCCTTCTTGCGGTCCAGGATGGTGAAATACCCGTCTGCGTCCATGCGGGCGATGTCGCCGGTGAAAAGCCAGCCATCCCGTATCGATTGCGCCGTTTCTTCGGGCATGTTGTGGTACCCCAGCATCACTTGCGGACTCTGGATGACCAGTTCGCCCGGCTGGTCAACCGGCATTTCAGTGATCCCATTTTCCAGATCGACGATTTTGGCGTCCACGTCGGGAAGTGGCAGGCCGATGGAACCGTGCCGGTTTTCCCCTTGCAGGGGATTGCAGTGTGTGGCGGTGGGGGCTTCGGACAGGCCATAGCCTTCCAGGATGCGTCCGCCGGTGAGCTGTTCGAATTTCTGCTTGGTTTGCTCCATTAAAGGGGCCGAGCCGGAGATGCAGGCTTTAATGCAGGTCAGGTCAACCTTCCCGGCCACCACTTCCGGGGCATTATTGATGGCGGTATAGAGCGTGGGAGCAGCCGGGAAGTAGCTGACGTGGTTGGCCTGGATGGCCGAGAGCAAGTCCGCGATATTACGCGGGTCAGGGATGATGACCAGGCTGGCGCGCAAAGCCATGCCCAGCAGCATACCGCAGACCATGCCGTAGATGTGGTAGACCGGCAGGGCCAGCAGGAACGTTTCCTGCTCCTCCTGGAGAGTGGACATCCAGGCTTTGAACTGCAGCGAGTTGGCCACCAGGTTGCGGTGGCGCGCCACGGCGGCCTTGGCGATGCCGGTCGTCCCGCCGGTATATTGGAAGAGGGCAATATCGTCGGGACCGGTTTCGGATTTGAAAGCAAAAGAGTCAGAAAATCTAAAGGCACCAGAGGTACCAGAAGAGTTCTGAGGTATCCGGAAGTCTATTATTTCCTTGCATACCCAGATCGGGAGGGTACACACTCACACCAAGCAGATCGTTGAAATGCATGTCGCCGGATTGCAGTGCCGCCTCCCCGGTTACGAAGACACGCCGGAGACCGGTTGATGGCCGGGCGGATTGGATACGCTCGTACAGACTCTCTGCACAGAAAATGGTCTGCAGCCCGGCATCATTGACCTGGTGAACGATCTCGGGGGGCGTGTAAAGCGGGTTGGTGGCCACCACGACTGCCCCGGCCTTCAGGATGGCAAAATAGGTCAGCACGAATTCCGGGCAGTTTGGCATGCAAATGCCAACCCGTTCACCTTTGTGTATGCCGAGGCTGCGTAGAAGCATGGCCAGCCGGTCGGTCTGATTAGAAACTTCACGATAGGAGATCGTTTTGCCCTGGAAGATCAAGCAGACGCGCTCCGGGCACAGCCGGGCGGCTTCGTCCAGGAAATGGAAAACCGGCACGGCGGGATACGTGAGATGTGCCGGCACGCCGGGATCGTAATGCGCGAGCCAGGGTCTGTTGGTCATTTGGAAAGTATAGTTGAGGATGTCGAAGGGGTCAAATCTATTGCCGTGATTTTATCCAATCCAACGCCCCCAGCCCCGCCGCTCTGCCCGTGGCAAAGCAGGCGGTTAACAAATAGCCGCCGGTGGGAGCTTCCCAGTCCAGCATCTCGCCGGCGCAGAAGACGCCCGGCAGCGAGCGCAGCATCAGGTGCTCGTCCAGGGCGGAGAAATCCACTCCGCCGGCACTGCTGATGGCTTCCTCCAGCGGGCGGGGGGCAACCAGCGGGATGGGCAAGTCCTTGATGGCTGAGGCCAGCCTGGCAGGATCGGCGAAAGCAGACTTCGGCAAGAATTCCCACAGCAAACCGGTCTTGACGCCCCTCATGGAAACCGACCTTTCCAGATGGCTGGCTATGGACCGCGTGCCGCGCGGCCGGGAAAGCCGCTCCATTAACCGTTCGAGGGTCCAGGCGGGGGCCAGGTCCAGGTGGATGATTGCCTGCCCTGTGGCAGTGATTTCGTCCCGCAGCAGCGCCGCACAGGCGTAGATGAGACTGCCCTCCACGCCGGTTTGGGTGATGACGAATTCGCCCTGTCCGTGAAAAGCATGCCCGTGTGAGTCGGTAAAGGATAGCAGCACGGATTTCAAGGGATGGCCGGCAAAGTGGTCGCGGAAATGCTCCGTCCAGGCCACGTCGAATCCGCAGTTGGCCGGTTTCAGCGGGTTTACAGCGATCCCTTGCTCCTTAAGCAGAGGCACCCACGCACCGGTGGAACCGGTCTGCGGCCGGCTGCCGCCCCCCAGCGCCAGGATAACGGCATCCGTCTGCACGGAGAGTTCCCCGGCGGGGGCTGCAAAGCGTAAAGAGCCATCCGCATCCCAGCCAAGCCAGCGATGGCGCGTGTGAAAGGTCACCCCGGCGGCGCGCAACCGTACCAGCCAGGCACGCAGGAGCGGGGCGGTTTGCATGCCGACCGGAAAGATCCGTGCAGAACTGCCGGTGAAGGTCTGGATGCCGAGCCCTTCCGCCCACTGGCGGACATGCTCGGGCCCGAATTCTTTCAGCAGGGGTTCCAACTGCGGCCGGCGCGCCCCAAAATGGGCAAGGAATTGATCGAGCGGTTCGGAATGGGTCAGGTTCAGGCCGCCCTTGCCTGCCACAAGGAACTTGCGCCCCATGGACGGCATGGATTCGTAGATGCCAGCCTGTACACCTGCCTGGGCCAAAACTTCGGCGGCCATCAGCCCGGCCGGTCCGCCGCCGATGATTGCCACCGGTTGGGTTGCGCTGCTTATCATTTCCTCTTCCCGAGCATGCCGCCCAGGAAGCGTAAAGCCCAATTCTTCGCCATAATCTTCCTGCCCGACCGGTGATCTTCAATGCAAATTTTGCAAACAACGAACTCCGCAGTGATTTGCAGGTTTATTTGTGTCATTCACCCATGGACTTTATTGAGGAATATTTACTCGTTGATCAACCCAAAGAATTTTGTTTTGGCAGGTGGTTTGGCTTTGAGGATCGCCGCAGCGACTGCTTCACAGAATTTCTGCGCAGCCACCTCCGGCCCCAGCTCCAGGGTCCCGCGCACATACTCCTTGGTACCGGCCATGAATCCGGCTATTTCCAATTCCATGTTCTTGGAACTTCTTCTTATGTAAACTTTGGCTTTCAGCACCTGGAGTTTGGCCCCGGTCACTACCGTGCCGGTTTTATCCCCGTTGCGGGCCCAGACAAGCCAATCCGCGCTTAGGACGATGGCGAGATGGATGGTGTTGTCGGGGCTTCCGTCCAGCAAACGGATCAGCCAGCCCGGGGTTGGTCGCGTGGAAATGGTTTCGCAACATTGGATCGCTTCCGATTCCGTATCTCCCACCTGGTGGGTTTGAAAGAATTCCCGGATGGCCTGGGCCAGGCCGGGGTTAATTTGACTTACCGGGCAGGTTTGTGTGGTGCGAGTGTAGCCATACATTGTTACCTCTTTCCAGTTCTATCCAATTTCCTTGAGAAGACTCTCTGGCGCTTATTCTGGCGAGTTTGCCCAGACTTCCACGTTTTCCCAACTCGAATCCCACGAATCAATTAATCCTACATTCGTGCAATTCGATCATCCGTGCCATTCGTGATAAATGCGTCTGGTGCGGAAGACGGAATGATTATTTGGGAGTATAGCATAGACTTATACCGCCGCTTCCAAGAACGCACGAATGACTGTCTCCAGCTCTTCCACGCTGGTGGCGCCGGCTTCGAACCAGTGGATGGAGGGGTCCTCCAGCTTGAACCAATTGGACTGCCGGCGCACAAAGACGCGCGTCAGGCGGCGCATCTCGGATTTGGCCTGTTCCACGGTCATGGAACCATTCAGCACTTGGATGCATTCCCGGTAGCCGATGGCAGACATGGTCGGCAGGTCGGGAGAGCAACCCGAATCGAGCAGGCGCTGAACTTCATCGAGCAGCCCGGTGGCGAACATGGTCTCGATGCGGGCATCCACGCGTGCATACAGTACCTGGCGTGCACGGGTCAGTCCGATGGTCAGCAGGCGGTAGGGGCTCTCGATCTTTCCGCCCTGGTCGGAGAATTTTTTTCCGGTCAGGCGGATCACTTCCAGCGCCCGGATGGTGCGGCGCACGTTGCGCGGGTCGATCTTTTCCGCCGCAGCTGGATCGAGGCCTTCTAATTCAGAATGGAGAGACAAATAGCCGTTCTCTGCTGCCTGAGTCTCCAATTCCGCCCGCAGGTGTGCGTCCGGGCTGGTAGCCGGGGGGGTCCAGGCATGCGTGACGGCATGGATATATTGCCCCGTCCCACCCACCAGGAAGGGCACGTGTCGGCGGGCGTGGATGGCGGCAATGGCAGCTGCGGCGGCCTGCTGGAAAAGCGCCAGGCTCCAAGTGTCAGCCGGATCGGCTACATCGATCAAATGGTGCGGGACGCTCTGGCGTTCCTGCGGGGTGGGTTTGGCGGTCCCGATATCCATGCCGCAGTAAAACAGGCGTGAATCCGCAGAGACAATCTCACCGTCCAGGCGTACAGCCAGCTGGATGGAAATCCCGGTCTTTCCAACCGCGGTTGGGCCGACAACGACGATCAGGGGAGGTTTGGACTCCCGGGGTTTCCCAGGACCCTCAGGGCTGGTTAAATCAGGAGATGACATTTTCAAAATGGACAATTTCGTGGTTTTCGCCGGGTTTGCGTTCGATTGCGATCAAATCAAATTGCCAGCTTCCCCCGCTTTTGGGATGAGCTTGCAGATAATCTGCAGCCGCCGAAAGCAAATAGGCCTGTTTGCGCCGGGTGACCGAAGCCTCCGGGTAGGCAAAAGCATGGGAACTGCGCGCTTTCACCTCGACGAAGATAAACACGTCAGCTTTGTTGGCAACGATATCGATCACGCCATGCGCAGAGTGGAAATTGCGCTTCAGAATGGTACAACCGTTGCCTTCCAGGTAGGTGGCGGCAGCCTCTTCCTCCCACCTGCCAAAGGCTTGTTCTGGTGTGCTCATGCGTGTACGCTTCCCGGAAGTTGACGGTTGAGGGAGCCCAGGCCAGGAGCGCGGGAGGCGAACCCGGCGATATCAGCCATGCCGAGGCTGCGCAGCAGCCCGCAGCAGCCGGTTATTCCGCTGCCATGCGGGAAATATAAAAATGTCAGCCTGCCAATCCGCATCCGGCACCTTTTGATATTAATAATAAATGAACCCATTAAAGAAGCGTGCTGCGCCATGAGATCCTTCCCGTTACATTCTGCGCGGGTCGCGTCGATGGGGCGGTGGGTGAAGAAAATTTCAGCGGTGGTTGATAATAACACGGTGCATGGTAAGTCAAGCGAGAGGGCCTGTCAAGGTGGGGTATAATTGCGCTCTGCGGATATTTTCTTCCGACAATGCACCCACAAGGGTAAATCTTAATTCAAGGCAGGCTATGGCTGGCGCTTCTCTAAATTTGTCTCCGGATTACTGGCAGACCTTATCCCTCGGAAAGAAAGACATCGAATTTCTAAGCACCCATCTTTTTGAGAACGAGATTCCTCTAAATGAAGCGGAACTGGTTCCCCTCCTGGTTGAGGAGCGCATCCGCGCTGAGCGCGAGGAGCTTGTAAAACAGCAGAAATCAAGCGGCAGGATCTACCTGCCGGGAGAAAGATACTCGGTCGGCGAAAAACTGGTGTTCCCGGCGTTTGACTGGAAAAAAGGAAAAGTAACCAGCGTTCGCCCCAGCGTTAATCCCACCCTGGGCGAGTTCGAAGTCATTGAGGTTTCTTTCGAAGGGGAGCAAAACCGCCTGTTCGCCTCAGGATTGGCTGACCACAAGCTGAATCTTCCGGTGGAAGTTTCCGCGGATGACCAGACGCTTAACCCGGTCAACGTACTCAAATCGCACGGTCCGGAATTGGAACTAAAGCTGACCGCCGCGCTCCTGGCCGATAAAGCGCTCGTGCAGGTGGCCGGGCGTTGGTTCACCCGGGCTTTGCTGGTGGATGTGAACGTGGGTCACCTGAACCTGGCCGAAGCAGTGTTGGATGAAGCCGGCGGCAAACCACTACCGACCAGCGCGCTGATCGAACAATTGGATTTGTCCGGCAACGTCAACCCCAAACTGATCGAGTTTTCATTGAACTTCGCCCTGCAGGAAGATGGACGTTTCGATGAAGTCGGCCCGGCTGGTGAAGTACTGTGGTTCCTGAAACGCCTCGAACCGGAGGATGTCAGGCAGACACCGGCGCCGCTGCGCTACACCGCCATCCCGTATGACCGCTCCCGAATGACCCTCGAGATGATGGCGCTCGAATCCGAACTGGATGACGAGCTGGCCGAAGGGCAGGCTGCCACCGGCGAAGGGAATGAGGTTGTCATCAGCCTGAGTTATCCGCATTGGCGGGCCGGCACATTGCCGGTGTCGGCGCGGGCGCGCGGACTGTTCCCGACCGCGTACTACACCCAGCGGGTGCGCTTTACGCTGGTGGATGGTCTGTCGCACGAAGAGCTGCCGGCCTGGGTGGTGCGCCAACACGGTTACGTGGTGGGGTTGGGCAAGCTGTATCAGAAATATGGCTTGATGCCCGGCAGCCTGATCTCGGTAGCAAAAGGGAAGAAACCCGGGCAGGTGGTCGTCACAGCAAAAACCCGCCGGCCGATGCGTGATTGGGTGCGGACGGTGCTGGTCGGCAGTGACGGTGGAATTGTGTTTGCCCTGTTGAAACAAAACATCACCACCGAATTCAATGAGCGCATGGTGATAGCCGTGCCGGATTCGGCCGGTGTGGACGAGGCCAGCAACCAGATCGCCAAACAACACCTGCCTTTCGAGCAACTGGTGGCCGATATGATGGGCGAGTTGGTAAAAATGAACGTGCAAGGGCATGTCCATGCGCAGGAGTTATACTCGGCTTTGAACATCGTTCGCCGCTGCCCGCCGGGACCATTATTGACCTACCTGATGGGCAATTCAAAATTCAAACACGTCGGTGACATGCATTTCCGCCTGGCTGATTCGGAGTCCGAGGATGACTGAAATAAAGAAATTCTCCCTGGTCAAGCCGACCATCCAGATGCCTTTCCACATTGATTTTGATTGGTGGCGGGCGAACGATGAGAACTGGCATGTCGCACTGGCAAGCATGTTATGTCCCGAACACCAGGAAGCGTTTGCCAACCTGCCGGATGGCCAGCTGATTGATTGGGTGGATCCGGAAACTGCCGAGGTGCTCCAGATGGACGGTCTGCAGTATACACTGATCCAGCATTGTGCCAGGCAGACCGGTTTTCTGGACGACCATACCGTGATGGTGGAAGCGATTTTCCGCCTGCTGCTGGCAAACGGGAACACTCCCATGTCAGCCGAGCAATTGGCAGCGCAGCTCAACCGGCCAGCAGAGACCATATTAAAAACGATCGCCGGAGGACGTGTTTATAAAGGATTGCGGCCCTACATAGCTTGAAAGATGCCCCTGTAGCGCAATGGACAGAGCACCTGCCTTCTAAGCAGTAGGTTGTGGGTTCGAATCCCGCCAGGGGCGCTACCCTCACTCCGGACCTCCCCCTGTGGGAGACTTGAAGGGTGAGGGGATTTGGAGGAACCATGCCAGAAGAACGTTTTGGTATCGTAAAATTCCAGGGAAAGGATGTCACCGTCCTTGGAAATGATTTAAAAATTGGAATGGCTGCGCCGGAATTTACTGCTCAAACCCTCGACTGGACGCCGTTCCATGGGTTGGCGGATACGCGTGGAAAGGTGCGCATTATTTCCTCGGTGTTATCGCTGGAAACGGATGTGTGCGACCGAGAGACCCGCCGCTTCAACCAGGAAGCCGCCGCGTTGAGCAAGGACGTTGCAATCCTGGTCGTCAGCAATGACCTGCCGTTCACGCAGAAACGCTGGTGCGGCGCAGCCGGGGTGGAACAGGTCATCGTTCTTTCCGACCACATGACCGGCGAATTCGGTCTTAATTATGGCGTTCTCATCAAAGAGGCGCGCATCCTGCGGCGGGCAGTCTTCGTGGTGGATCGGGCCGGGAAGCTGACCTATGTGGCATACATGCCGGTCCTGGGCGAAGAACCGGATTATTCCGTGGTCCTGAACGCAGCCAGGGCGGCGCTGGCATAAGGAGGCAGGTATGTCTTCATCTCTTAGGAAGGCAGATTCACGTGCGGAAATTTCTTTTTCCGGATCACGCGCGGTCGGTTGGCAGGTGAGCCTGCATTCCTACGCCTGGAGTCCGCCAACCGACGTTTACGAGACCGAGAATAATTTCGTCGTGCGGGTGGAGGCAGCCGGGATGCGCGAGTCGGATTTCACGATAAACGCGGAAGATAACTACCTGGTTATCAGCGGCGTCAGAAGTGAAAACCCAGAATGGCGCGCCTATCGCCAGATGGAAATCCGTTTTGGAGAGTTCAGCACTGCCATCGAATTACCGCTGGGTGTGGATGTAAGCAAAACCGAGGCAGATTATAAAGACGGCTTCTTGAATGTCATCCTGCCCAAGCTCAAACCGACAAATATCATTATCAAAGGTTAGTAACTTTTTATGTCCGCTTCGCGTTGGTTTACCGGTCATCTGGAAGTTTCTGATTGGCTCCAGGATCCTGACAAGTCCTTGAAGGACCTGCTGCTGCCGTCCATTTTTACGCGCTTGCAAAAAAAAGACGAACAGAATACCAATCCTGAGGGGGAAGTCCCTGCCGGGCAGGAACCTGTCAAGTATCCGGAGGTCCTGCCGATCCTGCCTCTGCGCGGCGTGGTTGTCTACCCTCAAACAGCCGTCCCGCTAACCATCGGCCAGATCCGTTCCATCAAGTTGGTTGATGAGGTTTCGGTCACACCGGGAAAACTGGTCGGGCTGGTGGCGGCGCGCAACCCGGATAACGAAGAGCCCGGCCCGGCCGACCTGTATCAGGTTGGTACGATTGCGACCGTGCACCAACTGTTCCGCGTCCCCGATAACACCATCCGCCTGCTGGTGCAGGGGCTGGCGCGCTTCCGGCTGGGTGAGTTTGTCCAGAACGACCCGTATTTCAAAGCAAAGATCGAGGTGATACCGGAGACAACTGAAACCGGGCTGGAGATCGAGGCACTGGCCCGTTCCGCCCGCGACCAGTTTGAGCAGATCTCCGCGCTGACGCCTTCCATCCCGCGCGAACTGGTGGCATCCATCACCTCGCTTGAAGACCCGCTCCAGACCGCCTATACGATTGCCAATTTCCAGCGTATCGAGTTACAGGATGCACAGACCCTGCTGGAACTTGATTCGACCAAGGCCAAGCTGGAAAAACTGGTTGACCTGCTGGTGCGTGAGACCGAAGTACTCAGCCTGGGCGCAAAGATCCAGAACCAGGCCCGCTCAGGCATCGAGAAGGTCCAGCGCGAATATTACCTGCGCGAGCAGATGAAAGCCATCCAGAAGGAACTGGGCGAAAACGACGAACAGACCATCGATGTGGAGGAATTCCGCAAGAAGATCGAGGCGGCTAAAATGCCTGAAGAAGCTGACAAGCAGGCCCGTCGCGAACTGGACCGCCTGTCGCGCCTGCCAACTGCCGCCGCTGAATATGGAGTCATCCGTTCCTACCTGGATTGGCTGGTGACATTGCCCTGGAGCCAGGGTACGCAGGACAACCTGGATATCGCGCATGCCCGAAAGATCCTGGACCAGGACCACTACGGTTTGCAGGATATCAAGGAACGCATCCTGGAATTCCTGGCTGTTCGCAAGTTGCGCCTGGAGCGCAAGGATGACAAGATTGAGCCTTCGAAAGACCTGATCCGGCGCGACCGCGAGGGCGTGATTCTATGCTTCATCGGGCCTCCCGGGGTCGGCAAAACCTCGCTGGGGCAATCGATTGCGCGTGCCATGGAACGCAAGTTCATCCGCATCTCCCTGGGCGGCGTACGCGACGAGGCGGAGATCCGCGGCCATCGGCGCACCTACATCGGCGCAATGCCTGGGCGAATCCTGCAGGCGCTGCGCCGGGTTGAATCGCATAACCCTGTCTTCATGCTGGATGAGGTGGATAAGCTTACGATGGATTTCCACGGAGATCCGGCCTCGGCCCTGCTCGAAGTACTCGATCCCGAACAGAACATCGAATTTCGCGATAATTATCTGGAAGTGGCTTATGACCTTTCCCAGGTGTTTTTCATAACCACGGCCAACACGCTGGAAACCATTCCGGCACCGCTGCTCGACCGGATGGAAATCATCCAGCTCTCCGGTTATACCGAAGGGGAAAAAGTTGCCATCGCCAAGGGATATTTGATCCCGCGCCAACTGCGTGAAAACGGCCTGCGAGCGGGGGAAGTCTCCCTGACCAGTGAGGCTGTCAGGGCCATCATCAACCTGTATACGCGCGAAGCCGGGGTCCGGAATCTGGAACGCCGCATCGGCGCGGTTTGTCGGAAAATTGGGACGAAAATTGCCGAAGGGAAAAAACAATCCGCCCGGATCACCCCCAAGGTGGCCAAGGAATTACTCGGACATCCCATCTTCCTGGAGACGGAAGAGATCGATGTCCGTACGTCCATCCCTGGCGTTGTGCCTGGACTGGCCTGGACACCTTTCGGCGGGGACATCCTGTTTATTGAAGCCACGAAAATGCTGGGCGGTAAAGGCTTCCAGATCACCGGTTCCATTGGGAACGTAATGCAGGAATCGGCCCGGGCGGCGCTTTCTTACGTTCGCTCGCATGCCGAAGAGATTGGCCTGCCGAAGGATTTTTATGACAAGTATGATATTCATATGCACATCCCGGCCGGCGCGCAGCCCAAGGATGGACCTTCTGCTGGCGTCACCATGGCGACAGCACTGGTATCTTTACTTTCCGGCCGTCCGGTTAAAAAGGGCGTCAGCATGACGGGCGAGATCACCCTGCGCGGGCAGGTGATGCCGGTGGGTGGCATTAAAGAGAAAATGATCGCAGCCCACCGCGCCGGACTGAAAACCATCATCCTGCCCAAGCGCAATGAGCCGGATATTGAGGATTTGCCTGCCGAAGTTCACAAGGCGCTTTCATTTGTTTTTGCTCACACGGTCAATGATGTCTTAAAGGCAGCCCTCGAGGAACCTGCCAGACCCGGGAAGAAAACGGGTGGGAAGAAAACGGGAGGAAAGAAGAATGCTGAAGATACTTCTGGCGGATGATGATTTCTCCATGGTGGGACTCCTGAAGACCCTTCTAACTATGGAAGGGTACCAGGTGGTGACTTTCCTGGATAAGCCCGGTGACATCCTGGAAAACATCCGCTCGGCGAAACCGGATATTCTTTTAATCGACATTTACCTGGGCGACCGCAACGGTTTGGATGTTGTCCGCCAGATCCGGCAGATGCCGGACCTGAATGGCATCCGGATCATCATGGCCTCCGGGATCGACAAGCGGGAGGAATGCCTGTCTGCCGGAGCAGATGTATTCCTGCTCAAGCCCTACATGCCAAATGAACTCTTCGAGAAACTCCGTGCCTGACCGTCCGGGCCCCAGTTCCAGAGTTACCTTGCGGGAATTCCAGTATCCCGCGGATTATACGGTGGTTCGTTCCCTCTGGGAAAACGCCGGCTCCGGGATCCATATCCGGCGCTCTGACGATCCTGATGAAATTCAGAAGAAGCTCCAGCGCGATCCAGACCTGTTCCTGGTTGCAGAAGCACGCGGCAGGATAATTGGGTCGGTTATCGGTGGTTTCGATGGCCGGCGAGGCATGATTTACCACCTGGCAGTGGATGCAACCGCTCGTCAGCAAGGGGTCGGCAGCTTGCTGATGGAGGAATTGGAACGGCGATTAAAAGCCAAAGGCTGCCTGAAATGTTATCTCATGGTGGCACTCGATAATGATAATGCCATGCATTTCTATGAAACGCGCCATTGGGAACGCATGGATACCATTTATACATACACCAAGGAATTGTAAATGGGAATGTCTCTCCGCATTGGCATATTGACCGCCTCCGACCGGGCTGCGCGCGGCGAACGCCCGGACCTCTCCGGCCCGGCGCTGGTCGAATTGGTTACCGCCCAGGGATGGAAAGTCGAACGGACCGCCATTCTCGCGGATGATTTAACCGAATTGCGCTCGACCCTGTCAGCCTGGGCAGAGGATGGCCGTCTGGATATCATCCTGACCACCGGCGGCACCGGTTTTAGCCCATCCGATGTCACCCCGGAGGCGACGCGCCAGGTGATCGAACGGGATGCGCCCGGTCTGGTCGAGGCCATGCGTTTCGAGAGTTTGAAATTCACCCCGCATGCCATGCTCTCGCGCGCTCTGGCTGGCATAAGAGGCAATGTGCTGATCATTAACCTGCCTGGCAGCCCGCGCGCGGCAGTGCAGAATTTCCAGGTGATCATCCCGGTGCTGCCCCACGCTGTTGAACTGCTGCAGGACCGGCCGAACGCCGATAAACACCATTAGCTCCCTTGCCATGCTTGCCGGGTTGGCAGTATAATCCCGCCCGTTTGCAATTCTTTGAAAAGTGGTTCTCTGGGCAATTCTGGAGTTAGGAAGAAATTGGAGGATTGGCAGGCTTCATCCACCCAATCAAGATTTCTTCAATCTCGTGATGGAATCCATTGAACCAAAAAGGAAGAACCTATGATTGACGTAAATGAACTTCGCAAAGGTGTCACTTTCGAGCTGGACGGAAACCTGTGGCGCGTGCTGGAATATGCCCACCATAAGCCCGGACGCGGCAACGCCACCATAAAAATAAAAGCTCGCAACCTGCGCACCGGCTCCACACTGGAAAAGACCTTCATCTCCGGCAGCCAGGTTCAGGAAGCCCGCCTGGATTTCCATAATGTCCAGTATCTTTACAATGATGGCGATAATTACTATTTCATGGATAATGAGACTTTCGATCAGCCGGGCATCCCGAAAGCCATCCTGGGCAATTCAGCCAATTTCCTGAAAGAAAGCATGGAGTGCAAGCTTACCTTCTACAAAGGAGAAGCGCTGGATGTGGAACTGCCTCTCAATGTGGATCTGAAGGTAGTCTTTGCAGAAGTCTCGGTGCGAGGCGACACCGCCACGGGTGTTACCAAGAAGGTCAAGTGCGAGTCAGGCGTGGAAGTGCAGGTGCCAAACTTTGTCAAGGAAGGCGACACCATCCGCGTGGATACACGCGACGGCAGCTATCTTACACGCGTTTAAGATCAAAAATTTACCACGAACGGACCAATTAGGCGAATTATTCGAATATCAAAAAGTATTCGCAAATTCGTAAAATTCGTGATTGAAAATCGGGCCGGAAAGGCATCTGCCTGGCGGAATCCTAAGAACCCCCATCTCGTTGTGGCTTGGTCACTTGGTGGTGTTTTTCGTCATTTTGGAATATTAATCGAGAAATAGAATATATGAAAACTCCGGCCGGTTCGGAATGTAAATATTTCTTTGGTGACTATTATCGCGGTCGCGATCGGGAGGAATGCCAACTAATCGGTGCAGTATGGAAGCCCGCCCTTTGCCGGACCTGCCCGGTGCCATCCATCGACCGGGCCAATTCCTGTGAATTCATGCGCCTGCGAGCAGAGGTAGCCCGCCCACTTACCGCTGGTTTTCAAGCGCGCGTCAAGGTGCAGGCTTCCTGTGAAAAGACCGGGCGCTCCGGCTTTGATCCGCACATCGGTTGTGGGGTATGCCATCCCATCCCACCCATCTTTGAAGTTAATAAATAATTCCACCCTTTTGGGGGAGACCCTTGGGCGCAGGAGACCCATGCATGCCTATTACATTGCTGCTTGATCTAGATGATACCCTGCTTAACACCAATATGGATGCTTTTATCCCGGCCTATTACCATGGGCTCTCGGTAGCCCTGGCTGATAAGGTCGCACCGGAAGTGATGCTTCCGGCCTTGATGCGCGGCACCAAGGCCATGATGCAGAACCTGGACCCTGCCTTGACTTTACGGGAAGTTTTTGACTCCCATTTCTTCCCCGACCTCGGACTGGATCGCCCGGTTTTGCAGGAACGGATCGATCAGTTCTACGATGAAGAATTCCCGAAGCTGGGTTCGCTTACTTCGCCAATCCCGGAGGCTGTCCGCCTGGTGGAATGGGCCTTTGCCCAGGGCCATCGCGTCGTAATTGCCACCAACCCACTTTTTCCGCTGAAAGCCATCCAGCACCGGATGCGTT
The DNA here is from genome assembly GCA_963772245.1 of uncultured Chloroflexia bacterium. Lineage (GTDB taxonomy): Bacteria > Chloroflexota > Anaerolineae > Anaerolineales > Villigracilaceae > UBA877. The sequence continues at coordinate 125,642 of CAVYWB010000006.1, forward strand.
GGGCCGGCCTGGCGCCGGAAAAGTATCCCTTTGACCTGGTGACCTCCTACGAAACCTTTCACTTCACCAAGGAGACGGTGGCTTATTATCCTGAGATGCTGGCGCAGTTGGGCTGGCCGGATGACCCGGCCGTGATGGTCGGTGACGATTTCGAACGGGAGGTCAAACCCACCCAGGCAGCCGGGATGCCGGTATTCTGGATTCGTAAAAATGGCGAAGACCCGTCAGATCCAACCGGCGTTCCGCAGGGAACGCTCGAGTCCTTCCAAGGTTGGCTGGAACAGGCCGCCCCACTAACGCTCAAAGTCACTTTTGATAATCCCCAGTCGCTGCTGGCAAATCTGCGTTCCACCCCGGCGGCCCTGGCTACCCTTACATCAAAATTGCATTTGGATGATTGGACACGCTTCCCTGCTCCCGGCGAATGGTGCCTGACCGAGATTATCTGCCACCTGCGTGACGTGGAACGCGAAGTAAACCTGCCGCGCCTGCGCAAGGTACTGGCCGAACAGAATCCATTCGTGGTTGGCGAAACCACGGATGTTTGGGTGAAGGAACGCAAATGTTCAGAGCAGGATGGACGGCAGGCGCTGGTCGAGTTCACTGCCGCGCGCAAAGAATTGCTCGGGCTGCTGGAGGGTTTGCAGGCCGAATGGTCCCGGCCGGCCCGGCATGCCATTTTCGGCCCGACCACTCTGCAGGAACTGGTCGGCATTATGGCCGGTCACGACCGGGCGCACGTCCAGCAAGTCTGGAAGACCCTGCCAGAATATATTTTATTTTAAATATACCTGCAACGTCCTGGACGGTCCGTTCACTTGAGCCTGTTTTAAGGTGCCGGCCGGACAGGCCTGCGCAGGCATTGCGGGAAAAGGGCACCAAGCACCATTAAGGAAGGTCTGTTTACCTTTTCTTTGCCTTCCCTTGTGCAGGCTAAAGCGCACCTCTTTGTGTCTTTTGTATCCTGTGTAGTAATATTTTCCTTCATGACCAGCTTGCTTTTACTTGATCCCAATCCCTCCGGGAAACCCGTGGTCCTGCTCCTGCACGGCCTGGGTGCGGACGGTACGTCCTGGTCGCTGCAATTACCGGCATTGAGCCAGGCCGGCTACCGCCCGCTGGCGCCGGACGCGCCCGGTTTCGGCGGGTCGCCTTATGATGGACGAGGTTGGACTATCCGGCGGGTGGCCGGCCAGATGGCCGGGTTGCTGGAAGAGCTGGGCAGCGGCCCGGTATACGTGGTGGGGCTTTCGATGGGGGGCGTGATCGCCCAGCAGTTCGCCCTGGATTTCCCGCATTTAACCAAAAGCCTGGTGCTGGTGAGCACCTTTTCCGTCCTGCGCCCGCAGGCGCTGGGTAGCTGGGCGTATTTCATCCGGCGGGCGGTCTCCGTCCTGACGCAGGGGCCGGAAGCGCAGGCGCAGGTGGTTGCCAGGCGGCTCTTCCCGGATCCGAAGGACCAGGCGCTGCGCGAGATGTTCATCGAGATTGTGGGGCGGGCCGACCCGCGTGCCTACCGCCGGGCCATGGCCGCGCTCGGCTTGTTCAATTCAAGGAAACGGTTACGTGAGATCAATGTTCCCACGCTGGTGGTGACCGGCGCGGACGATTCCACCGTCAGCCCGGCCCGCCAGAAACTGCTGGTTGATGGCATCCCAGGGGCGCGCCAGGTTGTCATCCTGCATGCCGGTCATGCCGTCGGCGTGGACCAGGCGGAGCAATTCAACCAGGTGCTGCTGGAGTTCTTAAAATTGTAGGGGTTATCCCAAAAGGCCTCATTTTCCTTTTGAGACAACCGAAAGTGGGAGAAAAGAGCAGGATAGAGGCTCATCTTGGAGCCCAAACCCAAAAAACCTGCATCAGTATGCTGTAAGTGGGAGAAGAAGAAAGGGCTGACTACTTTTGAGTCAGCCCCTACAATTTTTGGTTCGCCCAGCAACTATTCCAATTCCGGTGATCTCATTTTACGGTCACCGTCAACGAATAGCTGACTTCGCCGCCGACCGGGATGACCTCGATGACGTAATCCTGGCTGGTTGGCAAGGTACCGGTCCAACTGGTGGCCTTGGAGGAAGGGCTCAAAAGCGGGCCGGTGGCCAGTCCGAACACGTCCAGGTAGGCGGTCGTGGCGGGTACATTCAGGCTGACGGTCATCACCTGGTTGGCCTGGCACAACAGCGCGTAGGAAATCACGTATCCGTTTGGCGTGGATCCGCTCAGCGTGACAGTGGTAGCCCCGCTGGGGAAGGTCACGATTTCAGCCACCTTGGCAGTCAGGGTGTAATTCTCACTGGTCGCCCCGCCATAGACCTGGATGGTATATTGCTCTGTTTTAGGCAGCAGCCACTGCCAGTTGTCATATTTTTTAGCGGGATCGAGCAGGCTGCTACCATCCGGTTCGGTAACTCCCAGGTACGCATCGTTATTGGTCGAATTGAGGATCAGGATCATCGGCTGGTTTTGCCCGGCGCTGAGGGTAAATGCCAGTAGCTGGTTGGGCTGGATGCTGCCCTGTTCCACCGCCGCGGTGGCACCCGGTGCAAAGACGATATTCACTGGCTGCGGGGTTGACGTGGCGCTGGGGGTCGGATTGATGGTCGGCGCTGCTGTTGCGGTTGCGGGCTGCGCCGTGGGTGTGTCCTGAGGCGCAGGAGATGTAAATGTGGGCGGCAGGGTGGCTGTGGCTGCCGGCTGCATGGGCAGGTTGCAACTGGCCAACATGACCAGTACCAACCCGAGTGACAGGAGCACGGCTGGCTTACGGAGAAGTGTGTACGGATGGTTGGGATTCATAAATATTCTCCTGATATTTCAGATATCTCCCAATCATAGCACCAGCAGGATATTTTTTAATAATTTTGAGAGTATTCCATTAGTACTACTGCACGTAATTCAGCGGAGATATAACTAGAGGAACACGGAACGCCAGGTAAAAGAATGGCTTTCAACTTGTTTATCCGGATACTTCCCGGTTTATCCCCGTTCATCTCCGGCTAATTTTGTATTTCTAAATTCCTTCAAATGCTATAATTCCGTCCATGCGCTTCGAAACTCTTCATAATGTAACCATTCCAAAAATTGGATTTGGCACCTGGAGGATTGGCGGCGAAGGCAGCCCTGATCCCAACGCAGATGTGCGTTCGCTGAACGCGTTGCGTTCTGCATTGGAGCTGGGCTACACCCATTTCGACACGGCGGAAGCCTATGCGGCCGGGCACGCAGAAGAATTGCTGGGCCGGGCGATCCGCGCCTCGGGCCGATCGCGAACAGACCTCTTTATCACCTCCAAAGTCAGCCCGGAACATCTGGACCATGCCGGCGTACTGCATGCCTGTGAAAACAGCTTGAGGCGTCTTGGGATGGATTACATTGACCTTTATTTGATCCATTGGCCGGGCCGGGGCACGCCTCTTGCGGAAACCTTTGACGCCCTAAACAAGCTGGTCGCGGATGGGAAGGTCAGGCATCTGGGAGTCAGTAATTTCGATCTTAAGCTGCTGAAAAAGGCCGAGGTTCTGTCGGAAACGCCGCTATTCACCGACCAGGTGTCCTACAGCCTGCCAGACCGCAGCTGTGTCGAGAACGGCGTGCTGGCCTACTGCCAGGAGCATGACATCTTGCTGGCGGCTTATTCTCCGGTGAAGCACAGGTATATCAGTGGAAACCACCCTTTGCAGGAATTGGCCAGGCAGCGCGGTGTCACGCCCCAAACGATCGCGCTGGCCTGGCTGGTGCGGCAGATGCGCGTGATCACCATTCCCATGTCGTTTAATCCGCAGCACCAGGCTGACAACCTGGCCGCGGCAGATCTCGTGTTAACTGAGGCGGAAGCGGTTACTTTCGTCAAAGGGTCATCTTAACATGCAAGAACCCGGCGCCTGCAAGGTGCTGGGTTCTTATGTGATGGAAGTTCCCGATAACATGAATGCGAACGACGCGAACTGCTATGCGTCATTCATCGGGATGATTTTGGCCTGGGTTTAGTGTTTGCCCTTTAATTCGCGCGCGTTGAAATCCATTTCGAGCAACACATTCAGCCCTTGCGCAGCCGCCTGCAAGACGACAAAAAAGCCCAGCCCGGTCAACAACGGAACGATCAAGTTGACAAAAAGATAGGCATAAAAAGATGGTTCGCGCATTAAAGCTGCGGTAGTCAATTGTTGCGAAACCATCGTGGCGCGCAGGCTGATTATTTGGACGATAAAATCAACGATGAAAAAAACCAGCACCACCCAGGAAAATATGCTGGCGCCATCCGAGATCAGACTCACGCTTTTTGTAGCATAAAAAACGGGCTCTTTATCTTCTGCTTCAGCAGCCATTTCATTTGCATCCATATTCATTTCATTCTCCTTTTTTTAATTGCCCTGTCCAGGGATATTCTCAATTGCAGGGTAGGGGTAGGGTATTGGCAGGAAAGCTTCCCAACCTGGTCAAACCCCGCTCGCCACTTCATTGAGGCTTACCAAGTTTAACATAGATTTCTGCAAATTTCAGAATTTACTCGAATTCGATTTCCAATTCCTCGTCTTTTCCCCATTCTTCCATCTTTTCGATCTGGATATCGGTAAACAGACCGGCCTGCCGGGCGGCCACCCGGTAGCGTTTTACCAGTTCCAGCAACGCCAGGAAAGTCACCACCACTTCCAGGCGGGTAGGTTTCCGTCCGAGCAAGTTTTTAAAGGTAGTATTGGGATTCTGTCCCAGCCGCTCGGCGATCAGGTTGATCTTCTCCCGGATGGTGATGCGGGGCGCTGAGATGACCGTTCCCAGCGCCTGTTTATCGGCTTCCTCGGAAAAGATGTCCTGGGCAGCCGCCAAAAGGTCGGCCAGGGTGATGTCGGACAGATCCAGATGGCCTTCGATTTTCAGGGGTGGAGCGACCCGCAGATACGTCCGCAGATGCAGGGCCTCGCGCGTCTCCAGCCAGTTGGCCATTTCCTTAAAGCGCTTGTAGATCTGCAGTTGCCGCGCCAGCGCTTGGCCGAGGTCCTCTTCGCCGGCTTCCCTGACCGGCTGCCTGGGAAGCAATGCCTCGGATTTGATCTGCAATAATTTTGCCGCAACCACCAGGAAAGCGGAAATTTCATCCGCTGGCACCTGCATCTCGTGGATATAAGTCAGATACTGGTCGGTTACCTGTGCCAGGGCAAGCGCGGTGATATCCAGCTCGGCATGCTCGATCAACTGCAGCAGCAGGTCCAGCGGCCCGGCGTAGATGGGAGTGGAGACGGTATATCCGCCGGTCTGGTGTCCGGCAACATTCAGGTCCATGGCAGGCGGGATTATATCATCCCTGGTTGCGATAGCTCTCCGTTCCTCTTTTTTTTGTAAGGATTTCATTTGATCGCAACTCTTGTTACGCTTGGGAAAGGGTAATAGAAATGTTCTGAAGGAACATTAGAAACGCATTTTCAAGATCCAATCCGTCACCGGTTGGGGCAGGGCTTCCAGGAATGCCGCCGCGTGGGCCATATGCCCGATCGAGTAGCGCCGCTTTGGTGATTTCGCACTGAGTGCTTTTAGAATGAGCTCAGCCACCTTTCCAGCCTCCGTCCGTTTTTCATCGAACCCGGTCATTTCTTTGCTCCATTTTTGCAAGCTTTGTTTATATGGCTCAACACGTTCGAGCGGTTCCTTTTGAAGCAGCCAATCAACTTCGGAAGTCGTATTTAAAGCGGATGGAGTTTTGATTCCACCGCAGCGGATCATGGTGGTGAGTATGTTCCATTGTTTGAGTTCCAGGTTAAGGGTGCGCACGATACAGTTAACTGCAAAATCACAGGCATGGATACTGGTCACGTAAGGAGTTGGTATGATGGCTGGTGTCGTGATCCACATGATCCTCCCGCCTACCTTGCGGAGCATGGGAAGGAAGGCCTGTACCATTGCCGTGGCTCCCAGCAGGCGCGCTTCCAGCTCGATCCGGAACTGTCCCAGGTCCATCAATTCAATCGGCGAGATATTTCCAGCTCCGGCATTATTGATGAGCGCATATAGCCCTTTTTGCCCGCGTCGCTCCAGTTTGGTCGCAACCATATCTACCACGATAGGAATTTGTTCTAGGTGGATAAGGTCGAGCGGGAAGATGGGGATGAGGTTGGGGAATTGCAAGCTTTGCAGGGCTTGCGCATCACTTGCTGTGCGCACCGAGGCAAAAACCGTAAAGCCGTGTTGCGCCAATGTAACAGCCGTCGCTCTTCCGATCCCTGACGAACAGCCGGTGATCAGAACGCCTTCGCCCATGGCGTGATAACCTTCTACGGTGTGTGTGATCATTTTGTATTTCTCCTTTTTCTGAAATGTCATCTTTATACTTCAAAATATTCTTTATGTCAAACGTAAGTTTGAAACATATGTATAATACAATTGACATAATAGGTTTCTTTGATTATTATGGGTGATGGGAAATTCCCTTGGTGTACAATAAGCCCCAAGGACGAATTATGGATAAGATACCTCCAAGACAATTGATCCTCGAAGCGGTGGTGACCTGCATTGAAAAATATGGAATAGATAAACTCACCACGCGCAAGATCGCTGAAGCAGCCGGCACAAACATTGCTTCCATCAATTATTATTTCCGCACCAAGGAAGCGCTGGTTAATGAAGCGCTCTCCATGACCATAAATCACATGCTGGAAGATGTCATCGCGGCAACCGAAGACCGGCAGAAGCCTTTCTTGGAAACGTTTGAAGACGTGCTGTTTTATTTGATTGAAGGAAATATTCGTTTTCCAGGGATCACAGCGGCACATCTGTACGATGCGGTTTTTGAGAAAAAAACCGATACACTTGGTTTGCGGGCGATGAACCGGCTGTTTGAAGTAGTGGCCGGGCATGCCATCCAGGAATATCCGCAGAAAGAAGCGCAGGAAGTACGTTTTTTGCTTTCCCAGATCCTCGCCTCGACATTATTTATGATGCTATCGCCAAATTTCTTCCATTCGGTTGATTCTCTCAAAATGAATGATTCAGATGATTGCCGGTCCCTAGCGAATCAGTATGTAAAAATGTTTGCCAGGGCAATGGGAAATTAAAACTTGAATGATCAGCGATAAATATTTATTTGTTTGATGAAAGAGTTACCAACATGTCCGATTTGATCTATTTTGATTTCGCTGCCACCACACCGGTTGACTCACGCGTGCTGGAGGCCATGTTGCCCTATTTCGGCGAAACGTTCGGGAACCCCTCCTCGGTCCACTGGCAGGGACAGCGCGCCGAGGCCGCCGTCGAGAATGCCCGTGAAACGGTCGCGGCCGGATTGCATTGCCGCCCTGACGAACTTGTCTTTACCTCCTGTGGGACTGAATCAGATAACCTGGCTCTGCGCGGTGCAGCACTGGCGCGCAGGGTCGGCTCCGGCGCGAACCGCATCGTCACATCCCCGGCCGAGCACCATGCTGTTAGCAAAACGGCTGAACAGCTCGAGAAAAACTATGGCTTCCAGGTAGATTGGTTGAAGACCGATGAAAATGGCATGGTCACACCGGAAGCGGTCGAGCGAGCCATCACCAGCGATACGGCGCTGGTTTCGGTCATGGCTGCCAACAACGAGATCGGCACGCTCAACCCGCTGGCGGAAATAGCGGCAGTCTGCCGGGCGCATTCGGTGCCCTTCCATTCCGATGCGGTCCAGGCGGCGGCCTACCTGCCGTTGGATGTGAATGAACTGGGGGTGGACCTTCTATCCTTGGGCGCCCACAAGTTCCATGGTCCCAAGGGCATCGGGGCGCTGTATGTCTGTAAAGGCACGACGCTCCTGCCAGCGCAAACCGGCGGTGGGCAGGAGGGCGGACTGCGGGCCGGGACACAGAACGTACCCTATATCGTCGGCTTTGCCGAGGCCTTCCGGCTGACCGTTGCGGAAAGGGAACAGCGGACAGCGCAAGTCCGGCCATTGCGGGACCGGATCATCGGTAGGGTCCTGGAGGAGATTCCGGACACCCGCCTGACCGGCCACCCAGAACAGCGCCTGCCCAACCATGCCAGTTTTGCCTTCAAAGACCTGGATGGCAACCTGCTTCTAACTCTGCTGGATGCGGCTGGTTTTGCCTGCTCGTCCGGCTCGGCCTGCAAGACCGGAAACCCCGAGCCCAGTGAGGTGATGGAGGCCATCGGCCTGCCGCGGCAGTGGGGCCTGGGTTCCCTGCGGGTCACCCTCGGAAAGGATTCGACCGCCGCGCAGGTGGATTCGTTCCTGGATGTGCTGCCTGGATTGGTGGAGAAAGCAAGAGCGTTAAACCGGAGATACCCCAAGTAACGGGTACGGTGTAAACGGAGTTGAATGCCTAAAGTTGTGGTTGCCATGTCAGGCGGGGTGGATTCCTCGGTTGCCGCGGCCCTGCTCAAGCAGCAGGGTTATGATGTAACCGGCATGATGCTGCGCCTGTGGAGCGAAGCCGGGCGTGAAGATTCCAACCGCTGCTGTACACCCAACTCGCTGGCGCAGGCGCGCCGGGTGGCTGCCATCCTGGATATCCCATTTTATGTCATCGATGTGAAAGAAATGTTCCGTTCCAAGGTGGTGCGGGCTTTCCTGGACGGCTATGCCCAGGGCCTGACGCCCAACCCCTGCCTGGTTTGCAACCGGCAGATCAAATGGGGCTATCTGCTCGAGCATGCCCGGGCGTTCGGCGCAGACTACCTCGCTTCCGGTCACTTCGCCCGCAAGCGCGTGGGTGGGGATGGGCGGATGGAACTCCTGCGGGCTTTGGACCATGCCAAGGACCAGAGTTATGTTCTGCACGTCCTGACACAGGAACGGCTGGGTCAGGCCCTTTTCCCGGTGGGGGAGTATTCCAAGCCCGAGATCCGGGAACTCGCCCGCAGCTTCAACCTGCCCACTGCCGGCCGCCCGGAGAGCCAGGACTTGTGCTTCCTGGCTGGGGAGGATTACCGGGATTTTATCCGCCGCAATGCCCCCGGAATCGCCCGGCCCGGCCCCATCTTGGACCGCACCGGACGGATTCTTGGAGAGCACGGCGGGCTGGCTTACTATACCATCGGCCAGCGCAAGGGCCTGGGAATTCCGTCAAGCGTGCCGCTGTATGTGCTGTCAAAAGACGCTGTCGCAAATTCGCTGGTGGTCGGCGTACAGTCTGAACTTGGGTCGCGTACGGTGACCGTCCACGATGTCAACTGGATCGCCGGTGCAGCCCCGGTGGGATCGCCGCGGCTGCAGGTCAAGACGCGCTATACCGCCAGGGAAGCCTGGGCAACGGTCACGCCGCTGGAGGCGGGACGGGTGGACATTCATTTTGAAGAGCCGCAGCGTGACCTGACCCCTGGACAGGCAGCGGTATTTTATGATGGGCTGGTTGTTCTGGGGGGTGGGTTGATCTTATAATCTGCGTATAGCCGGTCTATGTTATAATCAGAATAAGTGAGCTGTTTATGACTTTTCCAGCCATTTTCTTTGGTGTCGTCCTTTCCAGCGCGTACGGCACCGCCTTCCATTTTTGGAAAGGCGGCAGCCTGAACAAATTACTTCTATATGTTGTCCTGGCTTGGCTGGGATTCTGGATCGGTCATATACTCGGCGGATTGGTCGGATGGAGTTTTGCCTCCGTCGGCCCGATCAATACCGGGATGGCCACCCTCGGCAGCCTGGTCTTTCTGGTAGCCGGGGATTGGTTGGGCCGCGTAGAAGTCGTCCGCAAGTGACAAACGTACAAAAAAGAAAATTCCTCCCCGGCGTGGGGAGGAATTTTTTGGGTTCAATTGAGGGAATTACAGGGGTTTGACGTGCGCAGCCTGCAGGCCCTTGGGTCCCTGTTCGATTTCGAACTCGACCTGCTGGCCTTCCTGGAGGGTGCGGAACCCTTCGGACTCTATGGCGCTGTAGTGGACGAACACGTCCGGGCCACCTTCGCGTGCGAGGAAGCCGAAGCCCTTCGACGCATTGAACCATTTGACCGTACCGGTCACACGCTCTGCCATTTTATTGCTTCTCCTTAATGTGAACAAAAAAAGAATAGGATGACGGTGTGCGGTATTCAGTGCGGACGAGGTGCTGCAACCATGTTGGCTTAAAAAACGCCGGCCCGTGGGTATTGCTCTTGGGCCGGCTTCCTTCGAATTCCAGCACGAACACGTACCACCTACAATCCACATTTTATCTGGCGGGTGAAATTCCGTCAAGACCTTAAAATCATATCTAAAATCCGATCCTGTTTTCATGATAATATTATTTATATTAAGGATGGCCCGCATGCAACCGCGAATCGAATCTTTTCTCTCCGCCCGCCTGCACCTCTCCCCCCAGATCGTCGGGGATCGCATCACCTTCATCAGCAACCTGTCCGGACGCTTGAGCCTGTACGGCATGTATTATGGAGGCTCGCTCGCGGAACCGCTCCTGCCGCCGCATGTTGCCATGCAGAACCCGGAACTTATTGGCGGTCTTTCGTTTTTTGTCTTTCCCCTGCTGGATAAGATCCTGGTCATGCTTGACCAGGATGGCGACGAGAATTACCAGCCCATGCTGATTCCCATGCAGGGCGGATTTCCCGAACCCGCCTTCGATAATTTCTTTAGGTACCACCGCGTTCATTTGAGCGTATGCGATATCGACCGGAATATCGTGTATTTCAATGCCGAGCGGCGGGATGCCCCTCTCCAGGAAGCCTACCGCGGCGACCTGCGCACGAATAAACTCGAAAAGCTGGACCACTCCGAATGGGGCGCATTCCCGACTGGTTATCGCGAAGATCACTCGAAAGTTCTTATCAGTGACAGCTACACCATGGGTGATGGTGTGTTGTACCTGCTGGAAAATGGCCAGAAGAGCCTGCTTCTTGGCAAACCGCTCGATCAGCGCAAGCCCGCCGAAACAGTGTCCCTCAACGGCCTGGGTTCGACCGAATTCACACCGGGTGGGAACGCCGTCCTGGTGACGACTGCTCTTTTCGATGATAAGTACAGCCTGGGTTTGATCGACTTCAGCAAGCCGGGTGAGGTCCAGCCTGTCAAACTGGATGGGCTCGTCCATAAAGGGGTCGGCGAACTGGTGGCATGCTCCCACTTGAAAGGCAGCCACTATGCCGTCCACTTTAATATTGACGGCTGTTCCTGGCTGTACGAGGGGATTCTCAACGAAGAGAAACGCAGCCTGTCGCTCAGACATGTCATTGTTGGCGATGGCGACCTGGCCGGCGGCGTGTTGGAGCATTACTACTATGACAAGGCCGGCGACCGCTTCGTGCTGTCGTTTTCCACCGCTACCAGTCCGACCCAGGTCTTTACCGTCGAGGCCAAAGACCGCCTGACCATTGTCATGCATACCGAGGAACGCCTGCTGGGCATCCCGGAGAGCCAGCTGTCACAGGGCGAAGATGCCCCCTTCGCCTCCTTCGATGGCAGGCGTGTCTCGGCCCGACTGTACCTGCCGGCTGGGTCGCTTGGCTATGTCGGGCCGCGCCCGCTGGTTTATTACATCCACGGCGGGCCGCAAGGCCAGGAGCGCCCGGATTTTGCCTGGTTCTCCATGCCGCTCATCCAGTTCCTGACCTTGCGCGGCTTCGCCGTCTTCGTGCCGAATGTGCGCGGCTCCACCGGATACGGTCTGGATTACACCCGGCAGGTCGACCGGGACTGGGGTGGCCAGGATCGCTTGGATCACGTCTATGCCATGACGAAGGTGCTGCCGAGGGACAAACGCCTGGATGTGCAGCGTGCTGCTGTGGTGGGGCGCTCCTATGGCGGGTATATGACCCTGACGATGGCCGGCCGCCATCCCGAGCTGTGGTCGGCTGCCTGCGATATGTTTGGCCCCTATGACCTGCAGACCTTTTCCGCCCGCATCCCCGAGACGTGGAAACCTTATTATCGCATTGCCCTGGCGGATCCCGCCAGCGCCGCCGGGCAGGCTTTCCTGCAGGATCGTTCCCCCAAAACATATCTGGATGCCCTGGCCTGCCCGCTGTTGGTCATCCAGGGACGCAACGACCCGCGCGTGGTGGCGAAGGAATCCGAAGAGCTGGTGGCTGACCTCAAGAAAAAAGGCAAGGATATCGAGATCCTTCTATTCGAAGATGAAGGCCACGATGTCTTGAAATACGCCAACCGGGTAACGTGCTACAATGCCATTGCAGATTTCTTTGCGAAGTATTTAAAGCCCTAAAAGAAAAAACACAAAGGACACCAAGGACACTACGGTTTTATAACTCTTAAGAATCCCTTCGTGTACTTTGTGACCTTAGCCTGCACTGCCTGCGCCAGTACCGCAGGTACAGGTGTGCTGCAGGCACACGTGTGGTGAGAAGGTCTTTATGCCCTGGAATTTAAATACCACCCACTCCCAGCCCGGTGACCTGGCCCTCCTGGTGGGCCTGCGTCACAAGCATTTCATCTTCCCGCTCATTCCCGGCGGGACGTTCCACACCCACCGCGGCATTTTGTACCACGATGAACTGATCGGCAAGCCGTGGGGCAGCCAGGTCTTCAGCCACCAGGGCAGCCCGTTCTTCATCCTGCAGCCCTCCCTGGCGGACCTGCTGCAGGATCTGAAGCGCAGCACCCAGATCATGTACCCCAAGGACATCGGCTTCATCCTCACCAGCATGTCGATCGGGTCCGGTCAGACCGTCCTGGAGGCCGGCACCGGCTCCGGCTCCATGACCGTTGCGCTGGCCTACGCTGTCGGCCCGCAGGGGCATGTGGTCACCTACGAACGCCGCCCGGAGTTCCAGGAGTTGGCCCGTAAGAATCTGGAGCGGCTCGGCCTGGCTGGGCGGGTCGCTTTCAAGCTGGGGGATATCGCGGCTGGCTTTGCCGAAATGGATGCGGACGCCCTCTTCCTGGATCTGCCCAACCCCTGGGATTACATCCCGCAGGTGCGCCAGGCCCTCAAGCCGGGTGGTTTCTTCTGCAACCTGGTGCCCACCTTTAACCAGGTCGAAACCCTGCTGTACGCCCTGCGGCGCGAGCATTTTGCCTTTATCGAAGTGTGCGAACTGCTCATGCGCTACTACAAGCCCGAACCCACCCGCCTGCGCCCCACCGACCGCATGGTCGCCCATACCGGCTACCTGATCTTCGCCCGGCGCATCGAGCCCAGTGAAGATGAACGTGCCCGCGTGTTGCTCGATGAAGAGGGCGGCCTGGCGGATGTGAAAGAACCACCCCCCGCCGATCCCGCCGAATGAATTGTTCGGGCGGATGCCATCCAGCTCTTTCTTCCATCTCCCTGCTCTCTATTTACCAATAACGAATTCCTGATTACCAATTGCGAATTACGTTTTCCACTTATCATCTTCATCCCATTTCATCTCTCTTTACAACGTACCCTTCACCTTGGGTATCTCCGGTGAATTTTATGATATGGTAAAATTTCCCGCCAATCCATTTTCCCCGAGGCCCTATGAACTACTCCGAAACCATCGCCGCCCAACTGCATGTCAAAGCCTCCCAGGTGGAGGCCGCCGTCCGCCTGCTCGACGAAGGCAATACCGTCCCCTTTATCGCTCGCTACCGCAAGGAAATGACCGGCACGCTGGACGATGAGCAGGTCCGCATCGTTGCCGATGAGATCGTCCGCCTGCGGGCCATCGACGAGCGCCGCCTGGCCGTCCTGAAATCTATCGACGAACAGGGCAAACTGACTGAGGAACTCAAAGCAGCCATCCAGGCGGCCGGGACGATGACCGCCCTGGAGGACCTGTATGCCCCCTACAAGCCCAAGCGTCGCACGCGCGCCATGATCGCGCGTGAAAAGGGCCTGGAAGGCCTGGCAGAGCATATCCTCAAGCAGCCGTTGACCCGCCGCAGCCTGGAAGACATCGTCATGGAGTCCTACCTCAACGACCAGGTGCCCTCCGTGGAAGCAGCATTGCAGGGGGCGCGCGATATCGTTGCCGAGACCATCAGTGACAATGCCAGCGTGCGCAGCACAACCCGGGAAAAGGCTCTCAAATATGCCACGCTGGTGTCCGAAAAAGTCGCGGATGCCGTGGACGAGAAACGCCTGTACGAGTCGTATTATGGCTTCAATGGCCGGGTCGACCGGCTCCAACCGCACCAGATCCTGGCGCTCAACCGCGGCGAGAAGGAAGGCATCCTCAAGGTGCGCGTGGAAATGGATGAACGCGACTGGCACGAGACTATCGCGGCCGAATTTCAGGAGGATATCCTCTCGCCCTTCTCCGACCAGCTCAGCCTGGCCATCGAAGATTCCGCCGAACGCCTGCTGCTCCCGGCGATTGAACGGGACGTGCGGCGGGAACTGGGTGAAAAGGCGGACGGCCACGCCATCAACGTCTTCGCCACCAACCTGCGCGCCTTGCTTTCCCAGCCGCCGCTGTCCGGCCAGACCGTGCTGGGTCTCGATCCCGGTTTCCGTACCGGCACCAAGCTGGCCGTAGTGGACCCCACCGGCAAGCTACTGGATACCGGCACCATTTACCCGCACGAACCAAAGAACGATTGGACCGGAGCGCTGACCACGCTCGAGGATATGGTCAACCGCCACCATGTCACCCTGATCACGGTCGGCAACGGCACCGCCTCACGTGAGACCGAGAAACTGGTGGCCGAGCTGACACGCGGCCATGCCGAAACAACCAAATACCTGATCGTGAACGAAGCCGGCGCCTCGGTCTACTCGGCCTCGGCCCTGGCCCGCCAGGAATTCCCGGACCTGGATGTTTCGATCCGCGGAGCGGTCTCCATCGCCCGGCGCGCCCAGGACCCGCTGGCCGAACTGGTCAAGATCGACCCCAAATCCATCGGCGTTGGCATGTACCAGCATGACGTGGACCAATCTGCCCTGGCGCATTCGCTGGATGGGGTGGTGGAGAGCGTGGTCAACGCCGTGGGCGTGGATGTGAACACCGCCTCGCCATCCCTGCTGACCCACGTCGCTGGCGTTGGCCCGAAACTGGCTGCTTCCATCGTGTCCTACCGGGATGCCAACGGAGCCTTCCAGTCGCGTCAGGATCTGCGCAGCGTCTCCGGACTGGGACCGAAGGCCTATGAACAATCTGCCGGATTCATGCGCATCCGGGCGGGTGCCAACCCGCTGGATGCTTCCGCCATCCACCCTGAGTCGTACGCCGTCGCCGAAGTTGTTCTCGAGCGTGCTGGGCTTTCGCCGGCCTCTCCCCTCAATGCCCGCAAACCGGCCCTGGACGCGCTGGTGGTGCAAACCCCGATTGAAAAACTGGCTGCCGAACTGGGCTGCGGTCTGCCAACCTTGCAGGATATTCTCGAGCAGCTGGTCCGCCCGGGGCGTGACCCGCGCGTTGATACCCCCGCGCCCATCCTGCGCTCAGACGTGCTCAAAGCAGAAGACCTGCTGGTAGGAATGGAGCTCAAAGGTACTGTCCGCAACGTGGTGGATTTCGGCGCCTTTGTGGATATCGGCGTCAAGCGGGATGGCCTGCTGCACAAATCGCAGATCCCGCACGGTACCCTGCTCAAGGTGGGCGATATCATTGACTTGGATATTCTGAAAATCGAGCCCGAACGCGGCCGCATCAGCCTGGGCTGGGCCGCGTCTCGCGAAAGCGGGAATAAGAAGCAGTAAGATCAATAACCGGGTTCCTTCAAAGAACCTGGTTATTTTTCTGCAATATCACGAATAGATTTGCCAGCCGTGCGGGTAATGGTTCTTGAGCGTGCCTTGCACTCTCTTGCCCCAACCCAGTGGCCAGCCCTCCACAGTCACCAGGGTCCACCCGGGTGAGCCATCGTTGGGGATGGTTTCGCCGCTTAAATATGCCTGCAGGGGCGAACGGTGGATGCCCATTTCCGCCGAAGACAGCTCCAGCGCATTTTTCGCCTGACCCGGTTTCAGAAACAACGCCAGCGGGTGAGCCGGTTCGAATCGAGCCTTTTTAAAGGTTCCCAGCCAGATACCTGGATGCAGCACGCGTAAAGAACCGAAATCCGGCAATTCTTCGGGGATGAGATACAACCTTTCGGCCCGAACACGCAGCCTGTTTTCTGGGAAATCGACCCGCAGCACTTCGCCGGCAAACTCCTGCCATAAGCCGAATTGAGACTTTGATGGGTTTACCAGTCCATCGGGTTCACCTTCCGCTTTCATTTCCTTTGACTCAATCCGGTTCAATAAGCACATGAAATGGCCGTCCCCGTTCACCCGGTGGGGGAAAAGTCTTACTGCACCGCGTAGCTCCCCTTTTATTTCTTGTTTCTTGTTTTTTTCTGCCTGTTCCACCCATTCCGGGTGACCGGGCATAAATCCCCGCAGCTGCGGAAGTTCCACTACTTCGAATTGGTCTGGACCAACCCCATCCATTTGTTTGGATAAGAATTCGTTGATCACCGCTTCATCTTCTTCCGGTGCAAACGTGCAGGTGGAATACATCAGATACCCGCCCGGCTTGACCAGTTTGGCGGCCACGCGCAGGATGTTGCGCTGGCGGATCGCGCAGCCCGTAACCATCTCCGGAGACCAATCCCGGCGCGCGCCCATATCCTTGCGGAACATACCTTCGCCCGAGCAGGGCGCGTCCACCAGGACGCGGTCGAAGAACGCGCCGAAATGGTCAGCCAACCGTTCGGGGGTTTCGTTGGTGATGACCACATTCCCGGCGCCCCAGCGTTCCACGTTGACTGCCAGGTGCCCGACGCGCTTGTCCTTGATCTCGTTGGCAACCAGCAGGCCCTGCCCCTGCATGAGCGCGGCCAGGGCGGTGGTCTTCCCACCTGGTGAGGCTGCCAGGTCCAGCACCCACATGCCTTTGGCGGAGGCCGGTCGAAGGGAAACGGAACCCGCCTGGAGGTCGAAAGGCGCCCTCATCAACAGCTCTGCCGGGGCCATGGCAGAAGGATCCTGAAGGTAATACAACCCGGCCAAATGATAGGGATGCTTGCCCGGCTCCTTCACGCCGGGTCCTCGCTCCGCCTCGCTACGGGATGCTGCGCGATCTCCCATAGGGGCTTGTGCCCGTAAAGGTGGAAGGGAAGGGGGGAGGGAGGAAGCGGAATCGCACCACGGCACAACCTCTCCAAGCAGAAAAGGTGAGATAGCTCGGAATTGCTCTGTGCTCAGTTTGAGTGTATTGATGCGCAGCCCGCTGACCGGGCTTTGCTCCAGCGCGGTGGCAAAGTCGTCATACTCGTCACCGAGCAGACGACGCATGCGTTCGAGAAATAATTCTGGCAGGGGCTGGATCGAGTTGGGCGGCATCGCAGGTATTATAAGACACTTGGCCTTTAGCAAAGGTATAATCGATATTTATGAAAGAACCCCTTCCTGCAGATAAAAATATGGAAAGTTGGTATGACAGGGTTCCCAAGGTGGAACTGCACCTCCACTTGGAAGGATCCATCCCCTATCAAGTATTATGGGAACTTGTCCGGAAGTACGGCGGAGACCCGCAGGTTCCGGATCAGGCAGCCCTGCTGAGAAAATTCGAATACAAGGATTTTCCGCATTTTATCGAAACCTGGATCTGGATGATCCATTACCTGCGCGAATATGAGGATTTCACCTTTTTTTCCGAAGCCGTGGCGCGTGACCTGGGCAGCCAGAACATCCGGTATGCGGAAGCCTTCTATTCCCCTCCGGATTTCAAGCGGCGCGGTTTGCAATTCCAGCGCCTCACGGAAGCCATCCGTACCGGTCTGCGACGAGTTCCGGAGGTGGAAATCGCCTTGATCGCAGACGTGGTGCGTGATTACGGCCCGGAAACCGCGGCTGCCACCCTGGCGCAGGTCAGCGAGGTGCGGGACCTGGGTGTCATCGGGATCGGCATGGGCGGGTCGGAACAGCGTTTCCCGCCCGAACCCTTCGAAGAGGTTTATGCACAGGCCCGGCGCCTGGGTTTGCATGTGACCGCACATGCCGGCGAGGCTGCCGGACCGGAGAGCATCTGGGGTGCCATCCGGACTTTGCAGGTTGAGCGAATCGGGCATGGAGTCCGCGCCATCGAAGATGGAAAATTAATGGATTATTTGGCAGAATCGCAATTGCCCTTGGAACTGTGCCCGCTTTCAAATGTCCGCACCGGCGTGGTGAAATCCATCGACGAACACCCCGCCCATAAACTTTTCAAGCACGGCCTTTTTATCACCATCAATACGGATGACCCGAAGATGTTCGGGAACAGTCTGGCAGAAGAATACCGGTGTCTTGAAGAACGCCAGGGCTTTTCCCGGCCTGAGCTGCGTAGCCTGATCCTGAACGCCATTTCCGCTTCCTGGCTGCCTCCTGAAAGAAAACAGGCCGTGCTGACCCAATTTCGTACCGACCCGGTCTGGAAGGAAGAATAACGGAGAATCAATATGCGTATTGAAGACCTGAACTGGCTGGATGTGGAAGAATATCTCAAGAACGATGACCGCCTGATCCTGGTGGTCGGTGCCTGCGAGCAGCATGGCTACCTGTCCCTCCTTTCGGATGTGAAAATCCCGCTGGCTCTGGCGGATGCAGCGGCGCAGCCGACCGGTGTACTGGTGGCCCCGTCGGTGAACTTCGGCTCCAGCCCGTACTTCCTGGACTATCCCGGTACGCTCAGCCTGCGCCTTTCCACGCTGATGGATGTGATGGAAGATATCATTCGCTGCGCCTTTGGGCAGGGTTTCAAACGTATTCTCGTATTGAATGGACATGGCGGGAAACAATGGCCTTAAAATGCGGCTGGGGGAACTGGCAAACCAATTGCCAGGTCTGAAGCTGCAGTGGTATGCCTGGTGGATGTCACACAGCGTGGAAGAGGTTGCCACGCAGCATGCCCTCAAACCCTCTCACGCCAATTGGTTGGAAGCTTTCCCGTTTACCACTGTTTCCGACCTGCCGGATGGTGAGAAAGTCCCACCCAATGTGCCATCGGATATTATGGATTCAAAAACCGCCCGGGAGGTTTATGGGGATGGTACCTTTGGCGGGCGCTACCAGGCTTCGCCTGAGACCATGCAGGAAATGTTCGATGCCTGCCTGGCCGATATTCTGCAAATGCTGAAATTCGATTAGATAATTTGTTTTGACGCACTAAACCCGCAAAGTGAGTTGGCTTATTCCGTCATCGTTTTTCGATAAAATCAAGCGCCTCCTCCAGGCAACCCTGGTAGTGGGGATCATCTATCGATGCATCAATGTGGAGAATTCCTTCCGGGTTGAGGCGTTCCAGCCATTCCTCGAGCAAAGCTTCGCTGGCTTGCAGGTCATCCCGGGTGGCTATTTCAAGCACCCGGCCGCGCCGGGTAAACCGCTCCACCACCACCTCCAGGGGTGCCTTCAACCATAAAATGCCCTCCGGCGGCGGCTGGGATGAACGGATCTGGGTGACCAGCCTTTCGCATAGCTGGTATTCCTGGGTTGAGAGCAACCCTTTGCGGAAAAACAAGCGCGTGAAAACGAAAAAATCCATCTCGAGTCCGCCATCCTGAAGGCCGGTCTTTGCATCGGCGCGGATCAAGCGTTCCTGCTCGGCGCGCAGCAACAGGTAGTCGATCTGGTTGGCAAGCGCAAAGCCGGCATCTTCTTTGAAGAGACCCTGGAAGGGACGCGTGCCATGTTCCTCACGGCCGCTTGCGAAATCTCCCGCCGCACATAAGGCCTCGGTCAGGGTGGTTTTACCCACCCCACTGTTGCCAACCACAACGATCAGTTTACCCATTTGGCTTACGAGGCTTTGCCTGTCTGGATGCCTTTCAAAGCGCCAATTTCCCCGGTATGAATTAATGCATGATTAACAACCAGGATGAACGTGAAAGCTACGCTGCGGTCCCCACGTGGGGATTTCACGACACGTTCGAGTTCTTCCGGTGTCAATTTATCCAGGTAGGCATCCGTGGCGGCGCGCACGGCCTGCTGGTATGCCAGCATGGGTTCCAGGGCCAGTTTCATATGTTTGACCTCCTCCCAGCCGCCGCTGTAACCAGGCGGGACTTTCACACCTGTTTTTTCAGCCCAGCCGCCTTGGTCCCAAATCTTTGGTTTGCCCTGCAATTGCGTTTGGACGAAAGAATCTTCCGAGTTCAGGAAGTGGACAAAAATAGCGCTGATCGGGTTGGCGGTTCCGGGCGGAGTCCAGTTGAACTGTTCAACCGTCAGATCTTTCATCGATTCGTCAGTCTGGTGGCGTACCGCCATGATCAATTGCCGGATAAATTCAATGGTATTCATTAGGTTCTCCTTTCCTTCATTTCACGCGTGTCAGGACGATCACCGGGATAACGCGGGTTGTCTTTTTTTCATAATCAGCAAAACCTGGCATCATTGCGATCATTTTGGCATACAGGCGTGTTCGTTCCGGTTCCGTTGCGACGGTTGCTCTAACCTGGAATTGTTCACTGCCGGTCTCCACGGTGACCAGCGGGTTGGCCAGGATGTTGTAATACCAATCCGGGTTGGTGGGGGCGCCGCCTTTGGAGGCGATCACCACCAGCCGGTCCCCATCGCGGACACAGGCAACCGGGTTGATGCGCGCCTGCCCGCTTTTTGCTCCGATGGTATGCAGTAGCAGCAACGATTTTCCTGCAAATGGACCGCCGACCTTGCCGGCATTGGCCCGAAACTCCTGAATGATGCCCATGTTGCGATCAATTTGTGGATTACTCATTAATTCTCCTTTCGTGTTCCATATAAAGAGTAAAGCCGGTGCATGACCTAATTATTGCACACTTTTCCCCTTCCGTGTTTCCCATTCGCTAGCTTACCTATTGGGCAATATCCAATATGAAAATCTAACAGACCTCCGGTTCTTAGTAGACTGAAACCTTTTTAAAAGATAAAAAAGAAAGCCCCTGATCATCTCGACAGGCACCTGGTTTTATAAAGGGTTGGCTGGGAATATCAATTATTTCCCCGGGTATAATCACAGCTGGTATGAAGCAAATCCTTTCTTCCACCAGCGACCATTATTATCGCCTCAAAGGTGCCAGCAATTTCCGGGATGCTGGCGGGTGCCAGGCCGATGACGGGAGGCGCATGCGGTTGGCCCAGCTATTTCGCTCGGATGCGCTCAACCAGCTGTCCGCCTCCGACCTGGTGACTGTGAGCCGCCTGGGCATCCGGCAGGTGATCGATTTGCGCAGTCAGCCCGAGCAACAACATGACCCCGATCGGCTGCCTCCGCAGGTTACCTGCCATTTTTTACCCATCACCCTGGTCTGGCAGGACCCGTTCGTTGTACAGAAGAAGCTGCTTTCAGGGGATGTGCGCCCGGGCGAATTCGCCTCCGACCTGGTGCGCGGATATTCTGAAACCCCGGCTGCCTATGCCGGCGTATTCGCGCAAATTTTCCGGCTGCTGATCCAGCCGGACGGACTGCCGGCGCTGATCCACTGTACCGGCGGGAAAGACCGCACCGGTATGGCGATGGCGCTGATTCAATCCGCGCTGAGGGTGCCGCGCCAGGCCATTTTCGATGACTACCTCACCTCCAACCTGCGCCGCGAGC
The DNA here is from genome assembly GCA_963772245.1 of uncultured Chloroflexia bacterium. Lineage (GTDB taxonomy): Bacteria > Chloroflexota > Anaerolineae > Anaerolineales > Villigracilaceae > UBA877. The sequence continues at coordinate 147,016 of CAVYWB010000006.1, forward strand.
TGTTCATCTGGCGCTGGACTACCCTCATCTGGTTCGCTTCACGCCTTCGGACGCCGCCGTCCCGCTTCCGCCCATTGTTAGAGACACGCCGCCTCTACCTGCAATCCTTTTTCGAGAACATCGAGCACCGATACGGCTCTGTGGATGCTTATTTGCGTCAGGGATTGGGGCTCAAGTCGTCCGAACTGGAAATTTTGCAGGAAAAACTGCTGGAAGCCGTTGGAGGGGAAACAACAGTCCGCTGATTTCTGTAAAAAAATGCACTGAATACCCCTTTACCATACCCGACTCCCTACTCTCCTGTTCTCTGGTTTCTTTTTCTCCTCAATTCCGCTGTCAATTCCGCTTGACGTAATAGGACCAAACAAGTATAATTCTGCACTTGAATGATTGTTAATTTCTGCGACCAAACAGCGAGCGCTTGAAGCAAATGGCTTCATAGCGCTTGCTTTTGTCTGTCTCTGGCAATGGAGGAAGATTAAGCCAGGATGATAAAGTTGCAGGCCTTAGTTCACAAAGATGAGGAGCTGGCCTAGTGGAAACCAAAGGACTTGTATCATTACGCATCAGTCTGGCTTCGCCTGAAACGATTCTTTCATGGTCGTATGGCGAGGTACTTAAACCCGAGACGATCAATTATCGACGACTACGGCCGGAAAAAGACGGGTTATTTTGCGAGGCCATCTTCGGCCCCACCCGTGACTGGCAGTGTTACTGCGGCAAATATAAGAATCCCCGCTACAAAGGCATCACCTGCGATAAATGCGGGGTGGAAGTAACCCGCTCGTCGGTGCGTCGAGAACGCATGGGGCATATTGTGCTGGCCACGCCGGTTGCCCATATCTGGTATACCCGCCGCATCCCCTCCTATCTGGGCATGCTGCTGGATGTCTCACGCCGCAACCTGGACCGGGTGCTGTACTTTGCCCAATACATCGTCAGCTATGTCGATGAGGATGCCCGGCAAAAGGCCCTCAAACGCCTTGAGGACGAAATCTCTGTTTCAGAGCGTGAACAGGCCAACGCCATCAACTCCAAGATTGCCGAAATAAAGACCGGGCGTGATAAAAGGTTGGCCGAACTCCAGCAGAAAAAAACCGAACTGGAGCACAAGTATGATGAACAAACTGCCACGGCCTTGGAACCCATCATCCAGGAAGGGCAGCGTCTGGAACTTTTCTTCCAGGACAACAAAGGCAAAGTGCTCAAAGAACCGGTTGTCTTCGGCAGCACCAGAACGGTCATCGCGGAGGCCGGTATTAAGGTCGCCGCGACGCATATTACGAAAGTCCAAAAGTTCGTTCAGGGTCAGCTGGACGGAATCGAGAACGGGCTTAAAGACGAGAAACAACGCGCCCTGGAAGATATCAAGATGGAAGCCGCCAAGTTCAAGGCGGAAGCCGACGAGGAGATGAACGCCTTGCGTTCCCAGCTCGAAGACCAGACCTCCTCCAGTCACGATGCAAATGCCCATCAACGCGATGAACTGCTTGAGTTGCGGCCGTTCACCTTCCTGGGCGAGATCCGTTATCGCGAATTGAAACAGCGCTGGGGACAGGTTTTCCGGGCGGATATGGGCGCTGAAGCTTTCTACGATATCCTGCGCCGCCTCGATCTGGACAAGCTGACCGAGGAACTCTGGAAAGAGGTCAGGACCACCAAGTCCAAGCAGAAGCGCAAGAAGGCCACTTCCCGCCTCAAGGTTGCAGAGGCTTTCCGCCGTTCCAAGAATCGCCCGGAATGGATGATCCTGACCGTCCTGCCGGTCATCCCGCCGGACCTGCGCCCGATGGTGCAGCTGGATGGCGGTCGTTTCGCCACCTCTGATCTCAACGATCTTTATCGTCGTGTCATTAACCGTAATAACCGCCTCAAGCGCCTGCTCGAACTGGGCGCGCCGGATGTGATTGTCCGGAATGAGAAGCGTATGTTACAGGAAGCGGTTGATTCCCTGATCGATAATTCCCAACGCGGCAAGGCGCTTTCCCGCCGGGGCCGGCGTGAGTTGCGTTCCCTGAGCGATATGCTAAAGGGGAAGAAAGGCCGCTTCCGCCGTAACCTGCTGGGCAAGCGTGTGGATTATTCCGGTCGCTCGGTCATCGTGGTTGGCCCGCAGTTGAAACTGTACCAATGCGGCCTGCCCAAGGCCATGGCACTGGAGTTATTCCGCCCGTTCGTGATCGCCCGGCTGGTATCCCATAATTATGCTGCCAACGTCAAGGGCGCACGCCGCTTTATTGAACGGAACCGGCCGGAAGTCTACGAGGCCCTCGAAGAAGTCATCAAGGACCGTCCGGTCCTGTTGAACCGTGCTCCCACCCTGCACCGCCTGGGCATCCAGGCTTTCGAACCGGTGTTGATCGAAGGCTCGGCCATTCAATTGCACCCGTTGGTTTGTACCGCCTTTAACGCCGACTTCGATGGCGACCAAATGGCTGTGCATGTACCCCTTTCTGACAAGGCAGTCCAGGAAGCCCGGCGCCTGATGCTGGCTTCCAAGAACCTGCTTAAACCTGCCGACGGTGAACCGATCATCGCTCCTTCGAAGGATATGGTGTTGGGCGTTTTCTACATGACCATGCTGCAGGCCCGGGCCCACAAGGGCGACGGCCGGGCGTTCGCTGATATTGATGAAGTCGACATGGTATATCAAATGGGCCAGGTGGAAGTACATACCAAGATAAAGATCCGAATGAAAACATGGTATGACGAGAACGGCGACCGACTGCCGGAAGCGGAGACCCGAATCCTCGATACAACCGTCGGGCGGGTCATGTTCAATCGCATCCTGCCCGAGAAGGTTCAGTTTATCAACCGCCAGTTGGAAAAAGGTGGCATTAAAGACCTGATTGCCGAAGTATATGAACTTTACGGACAGGATGTGACCACCGAGACGGCCGACGCGATCAAGCGTATCGGTTTCGAATATGCCATGCGCTCCGGTACCACCATTGCTGTCAGCGATATCACCATCCCGCCCGAGAAGGCTGAAATTATCGATGCGGCCCTTAAGGATGTGGAATTGGTGCAGCGCGATTTCCGGCGAGGCCTCCTGACGGAACAGGAACAGAACGAACGCATCATCCAGACCTGGCAGCAAACCACCAACGACGTTGCCAAGGCAGTCAAGAACTACCTGGACCCGGATGGCAACCTGGCCACGATGGCCAACTCCGGCGCCACCAAAGGCGGTTTCGGCCCCATCAGCCAGTTGGCTGGCATGCGCGGTTTGATGGCTGACCCGTCCGGGCGTATCATTCCGATGCCGATCCGCTCGAACTTCCGTGAGGGCCTGACCGCCCAGGAATATTTCATCTCGACCCACGGTGCACGCAAAGGCCTGGCTGATACCGCCCTGCGTACAGCGGATGCGGGTTATTTAACCCGCCGCCTGGTGGATATCGCCCAGGACATTATCATCAATGAACACGACTGCGGCACACAACTGGGTATCTGGATCCGCCGGAAGGATGATGTCGCCGGCCAATCCATGATGTCACGACTGTATGGGCGGTTGGTCGCCGAGCGTGTGCTCGACCCGCAGACGGGTGAAGTGCTGGCTGAGAGGGACGATCCCCTGGACCATGAGCTTTCCCGCAAGATTACCGTGGCCGGGGTTGAGGAAGTCAAAGTACGCTCGGCATTAACCTGCGAACTGACCCATGGAATTTGTGCTAAATGCTACGGCATTGATATGGCGCGCGGAACCATGGTGGAAATGGGTTCGGCGGTTGGCATTGTGGCGGCCCAGTCGATCGGCGAGCCTGGCACACAGTTGACGCTGCGAACCTTCCATACTGGCGGTGTAGCCGCAGGCGGCGACATTACCACCGGCCTACCGCGCGTGGAAGAATTGTTTGAATCTCGAAGAATGCCGAAGGGCGAAGCGGTGGTTGCCGAGATCAAGGGTACGGTGCGGATTGTCCAGTCGGACAAGTATGCTGATATGCGCCTGGTACACGTCGAACATAGTGAGATGATCCATGATGAGTTCGATGTACCGAAGGAATGGACCATCCAGGTTAAGGACGAGGATGAGGTCAAGGCCGGCGAGGTGATAGCTACACTCGCTGATGCAACCATTGCGGCCGAACATGCTGGTAAAGTGCGCGTAGACGACCGCAAAGTGTTTGTTTCCCACGAGGAACGCGAAGAGTTTGAACATGAAATTCCGACCACCCTGCGCCTGCTAGTAAAAGAAGGTGACCACGTGGATGAAGGCCAGCCGCTGACAGAAGGGTCGTTAAATCCTCACCGCGTTCTGCGGGTACAGGGACGTGAGGCATGCCAGATGTATCTCCTGAACGAGATCCAGAAGGTTTACCGTTCCCAGGGCCAGAACATCCACGACAAGCATTTTGAAGTCATCATCCGCAAGATGATGAGCAAGGTGCAAGTTTTCCGCCCGGGTGATACCCGTTATCTGCCCGGTGACGCCGTGGAAAGATTGGAAATCCAGAAGGTCAACGAGCAACTGTTGGCTGAAGGAAAAGTCCCGGCTAAATTCCATGAACTTCTGCTGGGTGTGACCAAAGCCTCCCTGAGTACCGACTCCTGGCTCTCGGCTTCCTCGTTCCAACACACGATCAAGGTGCTGGCAGGGGCGGCCATCGGCGCCACCACCGACCCGCTCTTTGGGTTGAAGGAGAACGTTATTATCGGCAAGCTGATCCCGGCTGGCACGGGCTTCGTGCATGGTCGCTTTGAAGTGACTGAACAGGCATTGAAGCAGGCGGGCTCCTCCCAATGGACGGAAATCCAGGATACCGGTGCATCAGACTAGATTACCAGAAAGTCCCAGCGGGGCGGTCAAACAACCGCCCCGCTTTTATTTACTCTTTATGGTATGTCTCTCCTTGACGCATTCCCTCTTTCCCCGTAAGATAGCATTTAGAACATAAATTCCTCTTTTCCCTGTCCCCTCTCATGCAGGAGAGACAGGGATGAGAGCAGGAGTCATTATGGAACTCGGCCTGGTACGAAAAATAGATATTGACAAGGAAATGCAGCAGGCCTACCTCGATTACGCCATGAGCGTGATCGTGGCACGCGCACTGCCGGACGCACGGGATGGACTTAAGCCTGTTCAACGGCGCATCCTCTTCGCCATGTACGATATGGGCATCCGCGTGGACAGCCCTTATCGTAAATCCGCACGCATCGTTGGTGAAGTGCTGGGCAAATACCACCCGCATGGCGACCAGTCGGTTTATGAATCCATGGCGCGCATGGCCCAGGATTTCTCCATGCGGACCCTGCTGGTGGATGGACAGGGCAATTTCGGTTCGGTCGATGGCGATCCGCCGGCTGCCATGCGATACACAGAAGCCCGCCTGGCCGCTCCGGCCCTCGACCTGCTGGCCGATATTTCCAAGAATACGGTTGACTTTACCGAGAATTTTGATGGCACATTGACCGAGCCGGTGGTGCTGCCTTCGGCCATCCCCAACCTGCTGGTCAACGGGGCCACCGGTATAGCGGTAGGCATGGCAACCAACATCCCGCCGCACAACCTGTCCGAGATCGTGGATGCCTGTGTATATTTGCTCGAAAAATGGGAGAAACTCGACGACATCAATGTGGATGACCTGATGGAATTCGTCGAAGGGCCGGATTTTCCCACCGGCGGCATCATCATAGAACAGAAAGGCGAGGAGGGCATTGAGGCTGCCTACGGCAAGGGTCGCGGGCGTGTTACCATCCAGGCCAATGCCCATGTCGAGGAGATGGAACGCGGCAAGAGCCGCATCATTGTCACCGAGCTGCCCTACCAGGTCAACAAATCCAGCCTGATCGAGAGAATCGCAGAACTGGTGCGGGATGGGAACCTGGAGGGAATCACCGATCTGCGGGATGAGTCCGACCGGCAGGGGCTGCGCATCGTGATCGAACTGACAAAAAATGTGGAACCCGAAAAGGTTCTGGCTGCCCTGTACAAGCGCACGCCCATGCAATCCACATTCAGCATCAACCTGTTGGCGCTAGTGGATAACGAGCCGCGCCTGCTGAATCTGAAACAGGCCCTGCGCGTTTACCTCGATCACCGGTTGGTGGTGATCAAGCGCCGGGCAGAGTATGACCTGGAGCGAGCGCGCGCCCGGGCGCATATTCTGGCAGGTTACTTGGTTGCCCTTAAAAACCTGGATGAGATCATTAACTTGATCCGCAATTCCCCGGATGTCGAAACTGCCCAGGCACGGTTAATGAAACGCTACAAGCTGACAGAACTGCAGGCCAATGCCATCCTCGAGATGCAGTTGCGCCGCCTGGCCGCGCTGGAGCGCAGGAAGATCGAAACAGAATATAAAGAAACAGTTGCTCTCATCAAGGATTTAGAGAGCCTGCTCAAATCCCCAAAGAAAATGCGCGGAGTGGCCTCCGAAGAACTGCTCATAGTCAAGGCTGCCTATGGAGACCGCCGGCGCACGCAAATTGTCAGCCTGAAAGGTCGCAAAGCCAAGAAAGCGCCACTGACGGCTGCGGAACTGGTCAAGGAACAGGTGGTCTGGATCGGCATGACCGAAGATGGCACGATTGCCCGCACCCATGACGATAAACCGCCGCGCCTGTCTGGTTCGGATGCGCCCAGCCTGCTGGTCAAGGCCAATGCCACGGATACGCTCTACCTGGTGTGTGCGCGCGGCCTGGCTGCAGCCGTGGCTGTCCATACCCTGCCAGAAGCTGAGAAATTGTCGGATGGCAACCTGTTCAATAAACAGTCGCCGCTCCAGGCGGATGAGATGCCGGTGGCAGCCTTCAGCCTGCCGGCCCGCAAATCTGCATTACCTGTAGATACCTATTTGCTGACGGTCACGCGCGGAGGCATGGTAAAGAAGTCGGCGGTCGGCGAGCTGCCAGGTCCGTCGGCCCAGACGTTCCGGTTGGCGAATATCAACGACGGCGACCGCCTGGGCTTCGCGGTTCTGACGGATGGAACGAAGGAGGTCCTGCTTGCGACCACGCAGGGTATGGCGATCCGTTTCAGCGAAGAGGAAGTCCGACCGATGGGGCTGGCGGCTGCAGGAGTTAACGGCATTAAACTGGGGGTTGGGGACGAGGTGGCCGGTGTACAGATCCTGCCGGTGGCAGGCGAACTTTTCCTGGCTGCTTCTGATGGGAAGGCCAAGCGGGTGGAGCAAAAAGACTTCCCGGCGCAGGGGCGTTATGGGAAGGGCGTGATCGGGTGGGAATTGCCCGCGCGTGTCACCCTGGCCGGGCTAGCCGCCGGCAGGAAAAATGATATCCTCACCATGCACCTGGCCAAAGCCGCGCCCAAGATGACCCGCCTGGATGCTGCTTCGCTGCGAAAGCGATCGGCGGTGCGTGGTGATGTGGTGGTGGAAGTGAAACCCGGAGACGCCGTGCTTGGGGTTACCGAGGCGTGGGATTTGGAGCGATTTGTGGTGGTGGGAAAGATGGAAGAATCGAGTAAAAAGAAAAAGCTGCCTGGTAAGAAGGCATCGGCGAAGAAGAAGTAAAAAATAAAATAGACCGTAAGAAATACTCCGCGCCGGAAAGGTTCCTTCAGGGCGCGCAGTGTTAGTTAATTCTACTTATGAAAAACAACCAGTTGGTAGCGGCTACTCTGCTTTGCGTGTAGACATCATAAGGCTGACTCCGAAGTAGAGGAAAGCAGAATCTTCCAGCAGGTCAGCAATTAAAGTGAACCAGACCCCACCGGCACCTAACAGGAAATTAGGAGGCAGGAACAATTCGACCAGCCAGAGAACGACATAAACAGCAATTCCTACTAAAAGGACCAATCCCATCTGACGGATTTGTTGGCGGTGCTTTTCATTGGAGGTATGCTGATACCGGTAACTCTGCAAGCCCAGCCCGATGGCTATGATTATTATCCAGACCAGATCGATCCATGATCCTGGCAGAAAGGCCGGGTTGATCAAGGCGATGGCGTACAAGACGCCCCAAATGCCCACGCAAATCATACCCCAGCGTATCCACTTCGGGGTGAATTGTCCGTCCGGGAAAACATACACCAGCAGGCTGGCCAGGCCGAGGCCGGCAATGCGTAGCAGGTTGTACAACCATTCGAGGTTGGCTCGGATTGCGCCTTGCGCCAAAACGATATCAGCACTTAAACTGTTCAGGCTGAATGGCAGAAGCACCAGCACGCAGGCAGTCAGAATGAACATTTCATAGGCAGGCCGACGCAGCAGCAGAAAAGCTCCCAGCGCGGCGAATCCCAACCCAACCAGCAGGGACAGGCTGGTCAAATATCCTGTCAAGAAACCTAAGGATAGCCCCGCCTGGTCTAGTACGGTTTGGGCGGACGAGGAACGGACGAGCTTGTAGGTTCTCTCACTGCCATCTGATTTTCGGACGGTAATCGTTATTGGTTCGCCCACCCGTCCGGCTAATTGCTGTTTGATAACTGTTTCGTTATTGACTGGCTGGCCGTTGATACTGAGCAGGATATCGAAGTTCTGCATTCCGGCTTTCGCAGCATCATAGCCAGGGGTTGGGTAAAGGACGACCTGTCCGGCTGAGTTGGTTACCATAGAAATTCCGATGTTGCCAGCCATATGGCTGTCAATTTCGGGAGAAATTCCGTAGACCAGGAAGAATAAGGTCAGCACCAGCAGCAGTCCTAACAGGGTGCCGGTTACGATTGGCCAGGGGTGCTTAAGGACAGGCTTTACAATGGGTTTAGGCTTGGTGGCACGCGGTGACATAAAATCTCCTTGATGATAAAAAAGTTCGTCGGGAACACCTGTGAATCAGCCTATCACGACGGATGAGAGTTCTTTTGTGTGTTTCATATCAACATTTAATTGTTTAGATAATTCAATAAACATGGAAAAGGCAAAATAAACCACAGCCAACCCACTAAAGAATAAATGTGTAATCGAGGAGGATTTTCCCGTTTTGCAAAGTGAGGATTGTTTCACCGGTAAGTGCCCCGGCTTTCCATTCAAAAGTGTATAAATCGTCATTCACTTTTGCCGATGGGCTGGTAAAGACACTCCCGGCGGGCAGGCTGTTGAAAAAAGAGGTAAAACCTGCTTGAATGGATACGGCACCACGCAAGATCTTGTCTGCCCAAACCTGGGTGGCGGATGGGTCATACAGTGCGCCTACCTGGGCTGCGTCGCGGCTGTTGAGAGCGACTATGAACCGCGTTAAAAGGAATCCACATATGTAATGGGAAGCGTACCTGCGGTGCCGATGGAAGCAAGCACAGGAGGATTTGCCTGCGGCTGAACAGGCCAGGTGAAGCTGGTAATCGCTTGCCATGCAAGCGGCAGGCTGGCGCGGCAAGTATCCCAGTCGAAGAAATTAACTGCCGGCACGCCAAGGTCTTTAGCGGTATTGAGGAAATCGGTGATGTCCTGGTCAGTCGGATTCCACCCAGAAGCAAGGTAGGTAGCGCCGGTGGGGATGAAAGGCCTGGCATTGGGCAAGGCGTCACACTGATGCTTGCTTTCGATCAACTGTTCACCGGCATTGTGGGCGAGCTCCCAAAATACCTGTGGCATGTGCAGGTCACAGGACAAAAGGAAGTCGGGCCAGGGAAAATTGGGGTGGTAATTGGGGAATCGAAAGGAACTTAATGCAATGGGAACCTTCAGCGCAGCCCTTACGGTTGTCATGTACAGATGCGCGGCACTGGACCTGCTAGGCTGTTCGTATTCCTCTCCAGCGCTTACTACAAGCCCATCCAGGCCAAGGGCTTGGATGCGCGATACTGCCACGGTTGCTTCGGCAGCTGGGTTTGCCCCATAAACATACTGCCAACCCCATACACGGATCCCGGCCTGATGAAAAGCCTCTACCACGGGAGCGCTGAAATCATTTCCAGATGCATCGGTCCCGGCTGGTTGGACCCCATCTCCAATCTTGATAATTAAATGGCTCAACCCGGCTGCCCGGGATTCGGCCAGGATGGAATCGGGATCCCCACCTTCGCATTCCGGGATGTTGAAAGTAAAGAAGCCTTTACCCTGGAGAGTCATTATTCCTCCGACCGCTTAACTTTATGGATTAATATTCCCAACCAATCCCAGTTCCGGAGCGATCTTTCGCATGGCCAGGATGACATTGCCGACATGCTCCCAGAGTTCGATGCCGAACTCTGCGGCAGATTTTTCGATCTCGGCGCGATTGGCCCCGGCGGCAAAGGTCTTGTCTTTCCACTTCTTCTTCACGGAACTGACCTCCAGGTCCAACAGGGAGCGGGATGGGCGGACAAGCGCGACAGCTGTTATCAGGCCGGTGACTTCGTCGCAAGCATACAGGGCTTTTTCCATGAGCGTCTGACGCGGGATGCCGGTATGGTCGGCATGGGAGAGCACGGCGCGGATGATATCTTCCGGTACCGCACGAGCTTGCAGGATGGGGGCGCCTGCCGCCGGATGCTCTGCAAGGGTTGGGTGGATTTCCCAATCGAAATCATGCAGCAGGCCGGTAATTCTCCATTTTTCAGCGTCTTCGCCGAACTTCCCGGCGTAGAAATGCATGGCTGCTTCGACTGAAAGCATATGTTTAACCAGGTTTTCGTTCCTAACGTATTCACGGACAAGGGCCAGGGCTTCGTCGCGAGTCATTTCACCTCATCTCAGACCATTATACATCATGGAAAAATCGGCTCCGGCTTGCCCAATATGGGTACAGGATGGCCAATATTCACATCCCATTGTGCGGCGACCGTGGCAAACAGTTCGCGAACGTTCCAATATAGCAAAACTGACTTGCGATAGATGTGCAAATCGGAATCGACCCCAACCGAGTTCACGCCGAGTTGGTTGCACAGAAAAATGGCGCGCGGCATGTGGAAAGCCTGGGTCACCAGGATGGCCTGATCGATTTTGAATATGACTTTGGCCCGGTAGCAGGTGTCATAGGTCCTCCAGCCTCCATAATCCAGAACAATTGCAACATCGGGGACACCGAGCGAAAGTGCCAGCTTTCGCATAGCTTCCGGCTCGTTATATTCTGCGGAACGGTTGTCACCGCTCATCAGCAGCTTTTCGACTTTACCGGCAAAGTACAGGTTCGCGGCGGTGGTGACACGGTCAGCCAGCACCGGGGTGGGGGAACCATTCCGCCACAATCCCGCACCGAAGACGATGGCAACCCGGCGGATAGGGACAGCCTGGGCGGAATAAATCTTGCCGCGTACGTAGACCGCTGTGATGATACGCGGAACAATTAATACCGACAGAACCAAGAGGAGGCAAGCCAGCAGGAGGACAAGAAACAATTTTAAGCTTCCTTTGAACATGCACGGGATTTTACCATGCAAAAAAGAACCCCGTTCTTTATTAAAACAGGTTTTGGCAGACAGATCGAAAGGATCAATAGATTTTTCTTTCGTACTTTAAATCAAAGCCTGCCTGATCTTCGCACTGGCAAAGTCCATAATCGCAACAACGATCACGATACATGCCACGACGGTTCCCGCTTTATGATATTGTAAAGATCCAAAGAAAGTGGTCAGGGTTAACCCAATGCCGCCGCCACCTGCAAACCCGATGATCGTTGCCATCCGGATATTAATATCCCATTGGTAGATCAAGTAAGAGATAAAGGGCGGGGCAATTTGTGGGAGAACAGCGAAAACGATGGCCTGAAAACGGTCGGCCCCGGTGGCAGTGACTGCCTCGATCGGGCCAGGGTCAATGTTTTCGATTGCTTCCGAAAATAACTTACCGATCAGCCCAAAAGAGGTCACTGCCAGCGCAAGCATACCGGCGAACGGGCCGATGCCGACCCAGAAAATAAAAATTACCACATATAACAGTGCTTCGATCGAGCGCAGGAGATTGAAGAGGGCCCTGGTTGCGTAATACAACCAGATGGACAGCCGGCTCCTACCAGTCAGGTTCTTGGCAGCCAGGAAGCTGAAGGGCAGGGCAAGTAAAGCTCCCAACGTGGTTGCGAGAAATGCCTGGAAAATCGTGACGATCATCTGCTGGATCACAGGTGCAAACGTATCTGAAGAGAGATCAATCGTCACAAAATCCTTGATCAATTCACCAAAGTTCGAACCGGGACTGAATAAGTCCCGGAGGTTGATACCGCTTAGATTCCAGCAGTAGACGAAGACCAGAAATCCCAGGATCACGTAGAAGGCGATCTTCAAGGCATGCGCGGTCCGGTGTTCGTGCCTGTCTTTTTGAGGCTGGTCTTTCAAGATACCTTCCCGCCATTTCTCGCTGATGTAATCCACAATGATAATGACAACCACCACAGCCCAGAGCGCAGTGGCATATTGTTGATAGCCGCCCATGCGGACCGTCTCAACCACAAAAAAGCCGATGCCACCACCGGCCACAAACCCGATAACGGTCGCGGAACGCATGTTGATGTCCCAACGCAAAAGGGAATATGCCAAAAACGACGGGATGATCTGGGGCACGACTGCATGCCGGATGATCTGGATCCAATTGGCACCAGTGGCAGTGACGGCCTCGACCGGACCAGGATCGATATGCTCGATTTCTTCGGAAAATAGTTTTCCCAGCGCCGCAACCGAGTGGATGGTCAAGGCGATAACCCCTGCGAAACTCCCCAGACCGACCCAAACGATGACAATCAATCCCCACACAATTGTATCGACCGCGCGCACCACGTTCAAGATGGTGCGCGTTACATAATAGACAACTATTCCTCCCGGGAGGCGCTCCATGATATTATGGGCGGCCAGAAAACTGATCGGGATGGCCAGGATGGTTGAGAATAGCGTAGCCATCAGTCCCATGGCAACGGTCTGGAACATGGAACCGGCGACAAATGTCTCCGCATTACTGCCCGCGGCTGCCAGACCCAGGCTGACCTCCCACTTGGGGGCCAGACCGAGTTTTGTCCCTCCAATGATCTGCTGCAGATTGTCACTCGGCCGGATTGGACCGGCTACCGGGCGTCCTGCCAGCTTGTTACCGATGTAGGTGTACATGCAGCTCCAGGCGCAGATCTTGTCATTGCCGTTGATGGATATGGTGATCATGTCGGGGTTGAGCAAATTCGTCGCCACGGTACGAGCATCATTTGGTGCGGCCGGATTGATCCAGGAGATCATTGCCCAGATCCAGGAACTAAACGTGAAGATCACCTTCGGCATGGACAGCGGGTATTTCGACGAAGATATCTTGGAAACGATTGAAGGATTGCACTGCACCTATGTGATCAAGGCAAAAGGATATCCGACGCTGATCTCTCTGGCCAGTGATCCAGGTCTGACATTCACACCGGGGGAAGATGGCCGGGAGACGGCTGAGCTGGTCGTGGCATTGGATTCGTGGAAGAAAGCCAGGAGGTTCATCGTTGAGCGGGTGCGGAAAGACCCGTCCCGGACAGCCCAGTTGAGTTTCTTGCCCGGGGAGGAGTTCGAGTATTTCTGCTTTGTCACCAACACGGATTTGCCCGCCGAGGCAGTGGTTGCCTTCTACGAGAAGCGCGGGAACGCTGAGAACTACACCAAAGAAGCCAAATATGATATGGCAGTTGGCCACCTGTTGCTCCGCTCCTTCTGGGCCAAGGAGGCGATCTTCCAGTTGATGATGATGGCCTATAACCTGTTCCTGCTGTTCAAAATGGATCGTGGCATGAACAGGGAATACCGACAGCAGGTCAAGTCCTTCCGGTTGAAGTACATTTTCCTGGCGGGGAAGATCGTTCGATCTGCAAGGAGAGTAGTGTTGAAATTGCCTGAGCAATATGCGTATCAATCGATCTTCAGCCAGAGTTGAGTCAAGCTGTTTTCTGGAAATTAGCGAAGCGCTGTTTGCATTTATTGGGGTCAATGGTTATGATGGCTCAGGCTTGTTGGAAGGACCCAAGGAATGCGCCGAATACCCGAAAGCCATCATTCAGTGACGAAAATGGAAAGAATGACCGGAATTCGATGGATGAGTTTGCTGTATTATGTGGCAACAGGCGATTTGTGCAGACAAAAATCACTCGACGTGGAATTTCGGTAACACGTTGTAAGGCGACAAAAGCAGATTGAAAAGGGATTCAAACAAAGCCCCTACCGGTAATGGTGCCAAAGAGCGTTTACCTGCATTGGCAGCAAACAGCTCATAAAAATACTACTCATAAGGAGAAACAATATGATCTTACAAGAAAATTACACACTATCCAATGGCGTAGAGATCCCGAAGCTTGGCCTTGGAACCTGGTTCATCAATAATAATGATGTTGTGCAAGCGGTAAAAGATGCTGCAAATGTCGGTTATCGTCATATCGACACTGCACAGGCATATAGGAATGAACAAGGCGTTGGGGCAGGCGTTAGAGCAAGTGGTGTGAAAAGGGAAGATTTTTTCGTGACCACCAAGCTTGCTGCAGAAGTCAAGACATATAAGAAAGCCGTTTCTGCGATCGATGGATCCCTGAAGACCATGGGCCTTGATTATATTGATATGATGATCATTCACAGTCCCCAGCCATGGAAAAAGTTCCGGGAAACAGATCGATACGAAGACGGTAACCGCGAAGCCTGGAGAGCCCTTGAGGAAGCCTATGCCGCGGGGAAACTTCGCGCTATCGGTTTATCAAACTTCGAAGAAGAAGACATTAACAATATCCTGGAGTCCAGCTCTGTCAAACCAATGGTGAATCAGATCCTGGCGCACGTCAGTAATACACCTTTTGAATTGATCAAATTCACCCAGGACAAAGGAATCCTTGTTGAAGCTTACTCGCCGGTGGCTCATGGCGAATTACTAAAGAACGAGAGCGTGGCTCAAATCGCTGAGAAGTATTCAGTCACTGTTCCTCAATTGAGCATCCGATATGTTCTGCAACTTGGCCTTTTGCCCTTGCCCAAAACTGCAAATGTGGATCATATGGCAAACAACGCAGATGTGAATTTTGTAATCTCTGATGAGGATATGGAAGTTTTGAAAAACGTGGAGCGCATCAAAGATTATGGTGACGCCAGCATGATGCCGGTTTTTGGCTCATAATCATTTCTGCTTCACACAACTTAAATTGTGCGAAGCAGTCTTGTATAATTCGGGTTTTTCATATTTAACTCGCACCAATTCACCGGCGCGTTCTGTTTCGGTGACGCTTAAAGAACCCGGCTGGAGTTCCAATTCAAGCACAGACGCAAAGGCTGAAATATAGGCCCGGGCTGCTTCATCCCAAGTCACATTACGCCCCAGTGCAGTTTCAACCGTGATGGCCCGTCCCAGCAGGCGTTCAGCCGCCCGGGTGCGGGAAACCTCGTCTGGAAAGGCTAAAACCTGGATGATGCGGGTCAGGTCTCCGGTTAACGGCAGGGTGCCATGCTGGAGAACGCCTTCCTTCCGGCGGGCCTGTGCTGAACCGACCAGTTTCTTGCCACCCACCGTTATTTCATAGGTTGAAGGGACTTCAAAACAGACCGGGTTAGGGGTGGCAGTGGTTGCTTTTTGAGAGTTTTCACTTACCTGGACCGCCAGGCTGAGCAGGTTCAATGCCTGCACCAGTGCCTGAGCCAGCCGGCGATAAGATTCGAGCACGGTCCCAACCAAACGCGGCTCGTCATGTGGCCCGATCACCGAATACGTCAATTCGTCGGTATGGAGTACGGCCCGGCCCCCGGTGGGACGGCGCACCAATTCCCAACCTCGCGCTTGCAGGCGTGGCATATCCACATCTGCGACCGGCTGGGCATAGCCTAGGGAAAGACAGGCCGGTTCCCAGGCATACAGCCTCAGCGTCGGCAGTGCCCTGCCGCTGCCCATGGTCTCCAGAATGGATTCATCAACAGCCATGTTCCACGCACCAGCAGCCGGAGGAGTGATAAGTAATCGCCATCTGTCCATGATGTATCTAATTCCCAGACAATGGATTCCTACTCCATCTCGATAACACGATAAGGGTAAACGTTGATGACAGTGGTTGTTCCAACATTTGTTATAGGCGGCACGATGTTACCCTTATACACCATGGTATGCCCATGCAGGAAATAGCGCGGTTTGAAGGTTCGGATAAAATCGATATAGGCCGAAAAACCGATATGCGCTTGATCGTCGTCATCGTGTATTCCACGCGGTGGTGAGTGCGCTATTAAAATATCAAGCACATTCCCATGGAATGGAAGGTACCACAGCAATTTGGGAAAGAAAGAAGAAATGCGGGAATACATTTGAGATTGCGTGTATTGGTTGGGGGAGCCTGGCCTGTACCGAATGCTTCCGCCGAATCCGGCAATATTCAGTCCTTTGACCGTCCGTATCTCCCGGTCCAAGTTTTCGCAGCCCTCAGCGTAAGTAGCTTTCTTGTTCCGATCAAAGGCCGGGTCGTGATTTCCAGGCACATATAAAAGAGGGATGTTTAGTGCCGTAACAAGAAATTCCAAATACTCGTATGGCAAATCGCCGCAGCCGAGGATCATCTCTATGTTATGGAAACGTTCGGCAACCTGTGTCGAGTAGAGATGGTCAACTACCATGTCGCTGATGGCTAATATTTTCAAGGAAATGCTCCTCAGGGTATTGTGCCGTAAATTGATTATACACGCAAGGTCGGAAGGATAATCGGGGGGGACCGCACGGGTAGGCTACACCTCCGGTTGTTCTATGCTGGTAGCGAGCGATATTCGAAAGTTGCCAACCCTGCCCAATTCCGCCCCTACTATTCTGCTGGTACGGGAACCTTTCCGACCCTGATAGGTTGCATTTACTGCCATGGGTGGCTATAATTCGTATAGTTCGAAAATAATTCAGGAGGCAACTCTGGATACCCATAAGACTACAGCCCCGATTGGAAATGGATCCGAAGAAGATAATGTTCAATTAACATCTGGAACAATACTGGTAAATCGTTATGTTATCCAGGATGTTATTGGAGTGGGCGGGATGGGATCGGTTTATCTTGCACGCGACCAGCATTTCCCCAATGTCGTTAAATTGGTCGCCGTAAAGGAAATGATAAACCGGGCTCCGGATTCGCTGGTGCGGAAAACCATTGTCCAGAATTTTGAGCGGGAAGCCAATATTCTGGCTGCCATTAACCATCCCTCCATCCCGCGCATTTATGACTATTTCAGTTCAGGAAATCGTTCCTACCTGACGTTGGAATTCATCAATGGGAAAGACCTCGAGGCCATTATTAATGAAACACCTGGTTTCTTGACCGAGGAACGCGTCCTGGGCTGGGCAATCGAGCTATGTGATGTCCTTCAATTCCTGCATAGTCACAAACCGGACCCGATCATTTTCCGGGACATGAAACCTTCCAATGTGATGATCAATCTACAGGATCACATCGTGCTCGTGGATTTCGGGATTGCAAAGCCGTTCCAGGTTGGGCAAAAAGGAACGATGATTGGAACCGAAGGATATTCTCCACCGGAACAATATCGGGGCGAAGCCGGACCGTTAGCCGATATTTACGCTTTGGGTGCCACATTGCACCATGCCCTTACCCGCCGTGATCCACGCCTTGAGCCGCCATTCTCTTTCGGAGAACGTCCTATCCGCAAGATCAACCCTGCTGTCTCCACTGAATTGGAAGCGGTGATCGGTACGGCCCTTCAATATAACCCTGAAGACCGTTTCCCAAATGCTGAAGAGATGAAAAATGCGTTGGTGGCCGCGGGACATAAGACCGGCATCCTGAACCGGGTAGTAACCACCACAGCCTCCATCCAATCGCAAAGCGGCATCAAACCACTCTGGTCGTTTCAGTGCGAAGATGAAGTACGCGGCACCCCCATGTACTACTCCGGAAGTATTTATGTCGGGTCTTATGATCACAATCTCTATTCCTTGAATGCTGCTGATGGAACATTGAAATGGAAATTTGCCACTGATGGAGGAGTTGTTACCAGACCGGCAGTGTTTGAGGAGAATATCTTTATTGGCTCGGAAGATAAAAGCTTGTATGTTGTCAGCAGCCGGACCGGAAAAGTTGTCTGGACCTATTATTCGGACGGGAGAGTTCACTCGTCGCCGCGTGTCGCCGAGGGTCACGTATTCTTTGGTTCGGACGACCGGCACCTTCATGCGGTTAATCTGCTCAGCGGACGGGCAGCCTGGAAATTCGATGCGGCTGCACCTATCCGCTCAACTCCTTTTGTAACACAAGATATGGTTTATGCCGGCAGTGAGGATGGGGATTTCTATTGCATCGATTTCCGTGGACAACTTAAATGGCATTATAAAGCCAAAATGGCTGTCACTTCTTCACCATGCGTGGCAGATGGAGTTGTATACTTTGCTTCGCTTGATGGTACCTTATACGCACTTGATGCGCATGCGGGTTGGGTCATTTGGCGTTTCCGTATGGGCAAAGGTTCCATTTCATCGCCATGTTTGATGGATGGGTTGATCTTTTTAGGCTCTGCGGATGGAAATATTTACGCCGTGGATATACACACCGCCAAGGAAGCCTGGCGTTTTAAAACTGACCATCAGGTAAGCGGTTCGCCTGCAATATATAACGATGCACTTTATTGCGGATCAGTGGATGGAAATTTATATTGCCTTGAGTATCGGACCGGGCGATTAAGGTGGAAATTCTCTACACAAGGATCCATTACTGGAACTCCACTGGTTTATGACGATATCGTCTATACTGGTTCAATTGATCATTTTGTTTATGCTTTGCTAGCTTAAAACGCTGATCCTTCGAGGAGACTAATGTGAAAAAAGGCATCATTTCCTGGTTGCACCTCAAGAAAGTCAAACCGGCATCGGCAGGTACTGATATTAATACCATCCCTCTGCCAGAAGATCAAATTAAAGGATTACCCGGAATTATAAAAAATTTGGAGCCGCAACAATTAGTATATGGTTGCGGGCAGTCGATTGGAAAACAGCGCGAGCACAATGAGGATTGCGTTTTTGCTCTTTCGATTGCAATCGGCGGTGAAAAAAGCAGTTATCCGCTTGGTTTGTATATTGTTGCTGATGGAATGGGTGGGCATCAATATGGAGAAGTTGCAAGCTCCGCGGCAGCCCGGACATTGGCAGGTTCCTTGTTGAAGCAATTTCTCCCTTATTTGATCGACCCTTCCTCAGGCATGGATGAATCCCTCCAGGATTTAATGCGCTCTGCCATTAATGATGCACAAATGGCTGTAACACAGGCGGCCCCGGGAAGCGGCACCACTCTGACAGCTGCGCTTGTCCTGGGCCAACAGATGACCATCGGCCATGTCGGAGATAGTCGTGCTTATGCTATCCATCCATATGGCGGAGGCGAGATCCTGACGCGCGATCATTCATTGGTTAAACGCTTGGAAGAACTCGGTCAGATTTCCCCTGAAGAGGCGGCGGTTCATCCACAGCGAAATGTATTATATCGAGCACTTGGCCAGGGGGAGGTTCTCGAGCCAGATATATTCACTGCCCCATTCCCACAATCCGGTTATTTGCTTCTGTGCAGCGATGGTTTATGGAGCGTTCTTTCAGATAGTATCATATTCAAAATCGTCAATTCGAAAAAAGATCTTCAGAGCACTTGTCAAACTCTGGTGGACGCAGCCAACGAAGCCGGCGGGCCGGATAATATTAGTGTTATTGTGGTCCAACAAAAATAATATAAGCAGCAATAATGGCCAAGCAGGATTATTACAGTCTTCTCGGATTACGGCGGAATGCTTCACCTGAAGAAATCCGTCAGGCGTATTTTACAGCCGCGCGACATCTGCATCCAGATAAAAACCTTGCTCCGGGCGAAACGGAGTTGTTTTTAGGCGTGCAGGAAGCGTATGAAGTCCTTTCCAACATAAAGAAGCGCGCCAGTTATGATGAGACTCTTGCTCCGGAGGAAGCCCCGAAAATTTTTTTGGATCAGAAGATTTTTTTCAGCCGTAAGGGCTTGTTGCGATTGAATGAGCCACAGATTATCTATGTAATTATCGAGCTTTCCGTTCCATCGGATACGGAAAAACGCGCAGAACCTCCACTCAACCTGTGCCTGGTACTTGACAAGTCGACATCCATGAAGGGCAGTAATATGGAAATGGTCAAGGCTACTGCCATTCAGATCATGCATAAATTAAAACCTGAGGATATGTTTTCCGTGGTCGCTTTCAGTGATCGCGCGGAAACCCTTATTTCGGCAACGCATATTACGGATTTGAGTAAACAGGAAGCCCGCATTCAGATGCTACAACCATCCGGGGGAACTGAGATTTTCTCCGGACTCGAACAGGGATACAGTGAAATAATCCAAAATATCAGTCGTTCCCAGGTAAACCACATCATCCTGCTTACGGATGGTCGAACGTACGGTGATGAAAGTAATTGTCTCAATCTGGCTAAAAATGCCGCCACCCGGGGAGTCGGTATCAGTGGTTTGGGAATTGGTTCCGAATGGAACGATAATTTTCTAGACCAACTGGCAGCTCTTACCGGTGGCAGCAGCATGTACGTGCCTCGCCCGCAAGATATACAACATGCTCTGTTGGATAAGTTCAACCAACTTGGAATGGCATATGCAGATGAGGCCCGTCTGGAGTATGATACCCAGGACGGTGTTGAGTTACGCTACGCATTTCGTTTGGAGCCGGAAGCAGGATTGCTTTCTTTTGAAAGCCCAACAATGATGGGACCGATTGTTTGGGAAAGCAGCCTCAAAATCCTCATGGAATTCCTAATTAATCCGGAAGCGGTAAAGCAAACGGAAGTCACCGTTCTTAATGGAAAGGTATTTGTACTCTTATCGAACCAAATGCCACCCAGGGAACCAATCCCCATTCGTCTCGTTCGCCCGGTACTTGACGGAACGAATTTGGATCCCCCACCGGCTGAGATCGTGGAGGCTCTTTCAAAATTGAAGTATTACCGGCTTCAAGAACAGGCTCGTTTGGAAGCCAATGAGGGTGATTACGAGAAGGCCGCGGAGCACCTTACCCGTCTGGCGACACATCTGCTCGCTCAGGGTGAGCGCGGGTTGGCAAAGACAGCATTGATGGAAGCCGAGAACCTTCAACATGAAAAGTCGTTCTCGCAAGAAGGCGGGAAAGAGATAAAATATGGGACGAGAGCCCTGTTGAAGTCAGGGAGAATATCAAGGGAAAAAGAATGATTATTTGCCCAAATTGCCAGCATCAAGAAATTAATGGCTCTATTTTTTGCAGCAAATGTGGAGCGCAATTGCTTAACGAGGGATTTCGAACCCAAAAGATCCAAACTTCAGAGACTCTCAGAGAGATTGAACGAAATACTGATTTAATCACGCCCACCCCCGTCATGCCACTACAATCGTGGATTTCCTTGCATCTTATTGAAAGTGGTCAAATCCTGCCGCTGGCGGAAAGGACCGAGTTTACATTGGGGCGGTCAGCTGAAGGGCAACCAATTGTTCCGGATGTTGATCTTTCCTCTTACAATGCCTATGCCAATGGGGTTTCGCGCCTGCATGCTGCAATCAAACTTGTTCAGAACCGGATTGTTGTAGTGGATTTAGGCTCCTCCAACGGCACCTATTTGAACGGTGTCCGGTTATCGCCTTATGTAGAGACACCAGTCTCCCATGGAGACCTGATATATCTGGGAAAGCTAAAGATCCAGGTTCTAATCGAATAACCAAGGTTTACTTATGGCAACTACTGTTGTTATTCATATTTCCAATGAAGACCCGATCGTGGGGGAACTGGACAACCTTCCCGGTGCAAGCGATACGCTAATTGTAGTCAATAGCCCCAGACGCCGCGATGGGAAGGATGTCGCTTACCTGTCCAATGATGTTGTAAAAGTTATCTGGCCGATCAATCAAGTTTCTTTTATTGAGGTCATGCCCAGCGAAGGTGAAGAACGCATCATTGGCTTCGTGAGAGAGTGAACATGGCAGAAGATACATTGAAACGACGGAAAATATTAATTGTTGACGATGAAGAACGGATGATCCGCTTCATCCGTCTTAATTTGGAACACGATGGCTTTGTCGTGGCGGAAGCCTTTAATGGTAAACAGGCTCTTCAACGTTTACGTGATTCCACGCCTGATTTAATCCTGCTGGATGTGATGATGCCGGATCTGGATGGATTTGAGGTGCTGGAGATGATCCGCGAAATCAGCAGCGTGCCGGTGATCATGCTGACTGCCAAAGGCGAGGAGGACGACCGTGTACATGGCCTGGAAAAAGGGGCTGACGATTACATCACCAAGCCTTTCAGCCCGCGTGAACTGGTGAGCCGCGTCAAGGCGGTCCTGCGCCGCACCGAAGGTCCCAGCGGCGGGATGCATGGTTTGATCGAAATCGACGAACGTCTCAAGATCGATTTCGACCGTCGCGAGATCTGGCTGGAAGGCAAAATTGTTAAACTCCGGCCGACTGAATACCGCCTGCTCTACCATCTGGTGCAAAATGCCGGGTGGGTGACCTCGCATGACCAGTTGCTTGCCAAGGTCTGGGGGTACGAGTACCGGGATGAACCGCATTATGTCCGGCTCTATATCAATTATCTCCGCCAGAAACTGGAAAAGGATCCGGCCAACCCCAAATACATCCTGACCGAGCGTGGCGTTGGATATCGTTTTGTAGATTTCCGGCGCGAAAAGACCGAGTAATATCTTTTTTTGTCTTGACAGGCGGCTTTTACCGCCTTATACTGTTCTTGAAAATTGAACGGGGAGCCCGTGTACCGGGCTGAGAGGAGGCCAGGAGCCTCGACCCGCAGAACCTGATCCGGATCATACCGGCGGAGGGATTGTTCTTTTAGGTCAATCATCCTCCCCGGCAGAGGATTTTTTGTTTTATGCCGCGTTTGATCATCTTTGCCAACGGAATCCTGCCACAGCTTGAACCGACCCGGCGATTAATCCAGGCAGGTGATGTACTGATTGCTGCAGATGGCGGTACACGGCATGCCTTGGCACTTGGGTTGTTCCCTTCCTTGGTATTGGGCGACCTGGATTCGCTTTCACAAGAAGACCGTCAGAAGCTGGATGAAAAAGGCGTCAAAATCCAGGAATATTCCCGCGACAAAGATGAGACAGATCTGGAATTGGCTTTTATTTACGCTCGCGCTCACGGGTACCGCGAAATAGTGGTTGTTGGCGCGCTGGGCGGCCGTCTCGACCAGACCATGGGTAATTTATCCCTTCTTACCAACCCGGAATTAGCAACGCTGGATGTTCGCATCGATGATGGAGTGGAAGAAGCATTTGTCACGCGTGCCCGGTGCGAAGTGCATGGGAATCCAGGAGATATTGTTTCTTTGATTCCCTGGAGCGGAGAAGTACGTGGTGTCAGCACCGAAGGCTTGCAATGGCCTCTCATCAATGAGACACTCTTCCCGGATAGAACACGCGGCATCAGTAATGAAATGACACAAGATACCGTCACCATCTCTCAAAAATCTGGTCTATTGCTTGTCATTCACCATCGTCAACCTGATTCCTTTCAATGAATATCGCTCAGGCGTTTATCCTGCCTTTTCTGTCGACAGGCAAGTTTTTTGCATATTCTTCAAGGAGTTACCATGAGACGCTTTTGTTTTCTTGCAGCCCTTGCAATGATCTTTCTGGCTGGCTGTGCTCCCAAAGGACCGGTTACACTGAATGTGATGACACACAATTCCTTTGCTGCAAGCACCACAGTCATTTCAGCTTTTGAAAAGGCCAATAATGCCAGGCTCGTTTTCCTTAAGAGCGGCGATGCCGGGGCGGCATTGAATAAGGCCATCCTGACTAAGAATGCCCCGCTGGCAGACGTTTTCTATGGCGTGGATAACACCTTTCTCTCCCGCGCCCTGGACTCAGGCATCTATGAGCCGTATACTTCACCGGTCCTGGTGCAAATCCCTGCGCAATTCAAGCTCGATCCGCAAAACCAGGCTTTGCCTGTGGATTACAGCGATGTTTGTATCACTTATGACAAAGCATATTTCAAGACCCACAACCTTTCGGTTCCGGTGACATTGGAAGACCTGGCTAAACCTGAATATAAGGATATGCTGGTCATGGAAAACCCGGCCACATCATCGCCGGGCCTGGCTTTCCTGATGGCAACCATTCAGCACTTTGGCGCGAATGGCTACCTGGATTACTGGAAGTCGCTGCGCGCCAACGGTTTGGTGGTGGTGGATGGCTGGGAGACGGCTTATTACACCAATTTCAGCGGTTCATCCGGGCATGGCTCACAACCGCTGGTGGTTTCCTATGCCACTGATCCGGCCGCTGAAGTGTACAATGCTGCCTCACCACTGACGGATTCACCGGTGGGTTCCATGCTGGGGCCTGGCACCTGCTTCCGCCAGATCGAATTCGTCGGCATCCTGAAGGGTACCAGGCAGCCTGACCTGGCCAGGAAATTCGTGGACTTCATGCTGAGCCGGCAATTCCAGGAGGATATGCCACTACAGATGTATGTTTACCCGGTCAACACCACCGCCAGCCTGCCGGATGTCTTTGTTAAATATAACCAGATCCCGGATCAACCGGCTGCGCTTGACCCGGCTGTGATCGCCTCCAACCGCGACCAGTGGATCCAGGCCTGGACTCAGACAGTCTTGCATTGATCTGCGGAGAAACCATTTTGTGATGAAGGGATTAAAGGATGCACCTTCGGAGCGCAGAACTGCCGGGGGCGGTGCTTCCGGATCTTTTCAGCATGGCCAGGTGGCCTGGAAATCGCTTTTACCATGGTTGGGTGTCATCCTCTTTCTAGGCGTTTTTTTCTTTTATCCGCTGGCCCATATCCTGTGGGTAGGGCTCAATCCGGCCGCACTGATCACCATCCAAACCGATTCGCTGTTGGTTATTCGTGATGCCAGCCTTTTTACTGTTTACCAATCTATTTTATCAACATTACTGACCCTCGCGCTTGGCCTGCCGGCAGCCTTTCTCTTTGCCAGGTACGATTTTATTGGAAAAAGTTTCCTGCGGATATTGACAGCCATCCCATTCATGCTGCCGACCGTGGTGGTGGCAGCCGGGTTCACCGCCTTGCTTGGTCCGCGTGGCTGGATGAACATTGCCCTGATCCATCTTTTCGGGTTGGTGACCCCGCCCATTATTTTTACCGGGACATTATGGGCCATCCTTATGGCGCATATTTTTTATAACACGACCATTGTCATCCGGATCGTTGGCAATGCCATCGCACACCTCGACCCTCGCCTGGAGCAGGCGGCCCGGACATTGGGTGCCAAGCCGATATCCGTTTTGAGGCATGTTACGCTGCCCCTGTTAAGTCCCTCCATCCTGGCAGCCGCTTTGCTCGTTTTTATCTTCGATTTCACAAGTTTCGGAGTTATTCTTTTATTGGGCGGTCCGCGTTTTTCCACGCTGGAAGTAGCGATCTATACGCAAGCCATGTCATTCTTCAACCTGCCTTTGGCAGCGTTGCTCTCGCTCATTCAACTGTTTTTCACGCTGGTTTTTTCCATCCTATACAGCCGCATCCTGCCCCGCACCGTTGTTCATGTGACCCCGCGGGCGGATGTCTCCGCCCACCCGAATTCTCAGTTGCAAAAAACTTTCGTTTTCATCTTTTCCATACTGTTGTTCATTTTCTTTTTTTTGCCGCTCTCTGCTTTGCCCCTGCGCTCGGTCTTACGGCTCGAAGCGGATGAGGGCCAACGCGGACAGGTCCATTATGGCCTGACCGGTGATTACTATGGTGAGCTTTTCGTCAACAGGACCAACTCGATATTCTATGTACCTCCTTTCGCGGCGATCGGCAACTCGCTTGGATATGCCGGCTTGACCGTGATCTTATCCCTGCTGCTGGGCTTTCCGGTCGCCACGGCGCTTGCCCATCCCGGACGGATTACGCGCCTGCTGGACCCTCTGCTAATGCTGCCGTTGGGAGCATCCGCTGTAACACTTGGCTTGGGACTTATCATTACTTTTAATAAACCTGTTTTTGCTTCGCAATTTATGCTGGTTTCTTCCCCACTGCTGGTGCCGATTGCGCACACCATTATTGCGTTGCCGTTTGTCATCCGTACTTTGCAACCGGCCCTGGCTTCCATCCCGGACCGGCTCCGCCAGGCGGCGGTAGTTTTGGGAGCCTCACCTCGGCAGGTCTGGTTTGCGGTGGACTGGCCGATCGTTTCAAAGGCGACACTTTCGGCGGCGGTGTTTGCTTTTACCATTTCTTTGGGAGAATTTGGTGCCTCTTCGCTGGTCGTGCGGCCGGAATACCCGACCCTGCCGATCGCAATTGCCCGGTTCCTTTCCCTGCCTGGAGGCCTGAACTATGGCCAGGCAATGGCCATGGCAACCATCCTGATGGTGGTTTGTGGCTCAGGTATTTTGCTGATCGAACGGCTTCGACTGCCTGGAGCAGGCGAGTTTTAATTTATAGGTGAGGAACATGATGAAAGAAATAATCTCGTAGGAAACAAGAGCAGGAAAGAAAACCGTAAACCTTAAGCAAGTGGTTTTTCATGGAAGTGAATTGCCATGCTAGAAGTTACCAATATATACAAATCATTCGAAGGCAAACTGTTGTTGCGCGGCATTTCTTTCTCTGTGTCGGCAGGGGAGACCGTTTGTCTGCTGGGTGCATCCGGCAGCGGTAAGTCCACATTACTGCGTATCCTCGCTGGGCTGGAATCTGCGGAGCAAGGTCAGGTCTGTTGGGAAGGCACGGATCTGGCCTCCATACCGGCCCACCGACGCGGCTTTGGACTGGTATTTCAGGATTATGCCCTCTTCCCGCACATGAACGTGTTCGAAAACGTGGCTTTTGGGCTGAAGATGCAGGGCCTCACCCGCGTTGACATGGAACAGCGCGTAAACAATTCTTTGGAGAAAGTCAATCTGGCTGAATTCAAACTTCGACGTGTCACGGATCTTTCCGGTGGTGAACAACAACGCGTAGCGCTGGCACACGCGCTGGCTCCCAACCCACATTTGCTCATGTTCGATGAACCGCTGGGGGCATTGGACCGCAGCCTGCGCGAACAGTTGATGGAGGAACTGCGGACCATTTTACGGACCAGCGGTGTACCGGCTATCTACGTTACCCATGATCAGGAGGAGGCTGTCAAACTGGCAGACCGGATCCTGTTGCTGCATGAGGGTGAAATTATCCGTTCCGGGAGGCCGGCGGATGTCTGGGCTGAACCGGGTTCAGTCTGGGCGGCGCGCTTTCTGGATCTGGGAAACATCCTGGAAGGCTTCATTCGTGCAGATGGCGGGGTCGAGACAGCCGCCGGCATTTTTCGCCTTACCTGCGGCCATACACATCATTCCGGGGATAGGGTCAGTTTACTGGTTCGCCCTAATGGAGCCCGGAAAGTTGCAGATGACAGGCAATCCAATCCGCCCAATGCTGCAGGCCAGGCAAGTCTTCTGAGCGGAGTTGTAATAGATGCAGTTTTTCATGAGGACCGGTTCAAGGTCCAACTTGACAATCATTTGTATTTTTATCTCCCGGAAGCTCCAATAACCGGGGAAGGTATTACTCTGCTGCTGTCTCCGGCAGGAATACAATGCCTGACATGAAGACTTCGATCACAATCATCAAACGGAATCCGGACGGGCAGGAAGTATTGCGATATAAAGGGTTACTTCTGCAAAGGTCAGCTGACTGCCTCACCCTGGAAGCGCGCTTCGACCATGCGGATGTAAAAGTCGGTCAAACCATTCTGAAACGAGGAGACCGGTTCATTGAGAAGTATTACAAGAACCGCTGGTACAACATATTGGAGATCCATGACCGCGAGGATGACAGTCTGAAAGGTTGGTATTGTAATATTGGTAAACCTGCGGTGTGGGAGGCCGGAAATATATTTTCTTATACAGACCTGGCGCTTGACCTGTGGGTGGCGACGGATGGCACGCAGTCGATTATGGATGAGGATGAATTTACCGCCCTCGACCTGGATGCTGAAACTCGTTCCAAAGCACTCGCTGCGCTGGCAGAACTACAAAAAAGATTTGCCAATAATAAGAAACCCGGCTTCCTGTAACATGACCGGGTTTTTTGACTGCGACTACCTTGAAATTGTCACATTTCCAATGATTGATTATCAATTCCCAACCCGGAAGTCACAACAGAACAGGAGAGAAAGATCATTTTGTGACTTTTCTCGTGGATCAGGGCTTGATCGGCCGTTGACGAGAAAAAAATCGCTTAATGGAGAACTATAGAAGTCCTTATTAAATAATGTGAGTTACTGGATATCCATCCTGGGGTATATTTTTCAATGACGGGGACGCCGGTTGAATGGAAGCGCGGTTTGCCGTACCCAGGCTTTAATGGATTGAATTACTGATGAAAGGAATGGTCACGCCAAATGCCAGCATTACGGCTACCACCAGGCAAGTGCACACACCCAACCCGAGTTGGACGTATCCAAGGACCAATCCGGCAGTTGCCAGGCCGTTTCCGCTCATCATGCCATTGCTCTTTTTAATTTCATTTTTAGCCATGTGACCGGTAATGACCGCGGCAACAGCAGCGATAAAGGGTAAAAGAAACCAGGAAACTATACCTGATATCAGGCTGATGATTGCCAGGGTGCTGGCGGCTTGAACAGGGGGAAGGGAAGCGGATGGTTGGTCCATTGCAAACTCCTTTTTAAATAAATAAGATCAATTATTCGCTATTAATATACGAACCTGCACGGTGTACGGGTGTAATTCTCTGTTTGTTAATAGATGCTGTTGTTTATGATTTGTTTCCAAGGGATTACGGTCAGCCCAACCAGCGGCAGGACAAATGTAATGCATAGCATTGTCAGCACAAAAAAGATCCCAATCAAAGTAAGCACACCCTGCAGGACGAAATAAGTTTTTAGATTACCCAACGAACGTAGAAAAGAGTACTTATCGCCAAGCTGACCGGCAGCCTCGATCGAAGAGCCAGCCTGGAACATCAGCACGCCCATCCAGATGGGCAGCCAGGCAAACAGTATGCCGGCAATGGAGAGTGCACTTGCGATTCCGCTGATGATGGAAAGGACCCCCAGGAATTTCAACCAGCCGCGCGCCTGGTAGATGGGCATGCTCAACTGCTGGACTGTCTGCCTTTCCTGTGGTTCTGGAGCGGATGGGATCGCATACGGGGTGGGGTAAGCCATAATTTGCCTCCTGATTCATCTTACTGAGCGGCCTGGCGTTTCCTGGTGGCGCGCCGCCAGAACCACCAGATGAGTAACGCAATCAATATGATCAGGATTACCCCCACCAAAATTGGGATAACTATGGATAGGAAGGAAAGTACTGTGGCAAAGCCATCCTCGGCCAGGCTGACCGGAATGTTGGCTGCCCCGGCGGTTGTGGCAGTCACTGCCGGGCGGATTGCGGCCGATTTAACGGTATGCACACTCCCGGCCACCAGCAACCCACAGGCCAGCGCCAGTAGCGGGCTGATGCCTGTCAGAACATGCGCGCTGGCTGCAAATACGATTGCGCCGGCAGCTGGCCGGAAAATGGTTTGGATGATGTCGTTGACATGGTTGACCGCCGGGATCTTATCCACCAGCATTTCAACGATTAGCAGCAAACAGACCAGTATCAGGATCCATGGATTTGCCAGCAGGTCATAGGGTGGGGCCAATTTGATCCAATTCGTATAATGGGCAATAACACCGACCACCAGCAACGGAATATAGGCGTTCAACCCGGCACTGGCAGACAGGCCAAAGGCAGACATGATGCCGAAAAGTGCCACATCCATAAAGATCTCCTTTCCACCCGCTATCCGCCGAGCGGGAAACCGCCCCACGTACCGGTCAACCAGAACCGCAGCATATCGATCCCAAAGGTCTGGATCATCGTAATGGTGAAGCCGGCCAGAAGAGGCAGCCACAGCTGTTGCAGTTTAATATACTTGTTTTCCTGCCCCGTGATCATTACCCAGACAATGGTGTATACCATGGTCAGCAGGATCACTACGCCCAGGACGCTGATCAATGCCACCGGGTAAAGCACCACCGGGCTCTGCGTCAGCACGAGTAAGTCGATTAGAATCTGAATGCCCAACAACAGGCCGAACGCTCTCCATCCTGACAGGCCGGAGCGGGTATCATCATAATTTGTCCAGACGCTCTGGTTGAATGCCGGGAAGAGCATGGCGGCGATACCCAGCCCCATACCACTGCCGGTCAGCAGACGCAGGGTGTTGTTGGGGATGTAGATGTTGGGAATCTTCGGCAATATGCCCGGCCGGATTTGTTTGAGCAGGTAGAGGTAGGAATTGGCGCCGTCTATTCCGAAGGCGAGCACGAATATCACCAGTACTGCAATAATGCCCCAACCTGGTGCCTTGCTGCGCTTGCCGCCGCGCAGGAATTGAAATACCAATCCGGTAACCGCACCCAGGTACATGCCTGTGCAACGTGCGCACAATGGCAGGGGCACATTCCCAATATGGAACGAACGGTCAGCGATGCGGTGACAGACCGCATAAGCGATGGCATCCAGCTTGCCAAGTAAACCGGGGGGGGTATTCGCCAACCAGCCGGCGAGAACCAGCCCAGCTGCCACAATCACCAGGTATTTTGAAGCAGCTCCGATCCGCTTGAGGAGGTTGTTTGGCATGATGAATCAATTATAAGCGGAAAAAGAAGGGAAAAGTTCAACGAAAAACCAATTTGTTAAACCTAATTTGTGAAATAAAAAAAAAGATCAAAAATCGGTCTCGAATACCAAAAAATCCAGTATCAATACCGTATA
Source organism: uncultured Chloroflexia bacterium (assembly GCA_963772245.1). Lineage (GTDB taxonomy): Bacteria > Chloroflexota > Anaerolineae > Anaerolineales > Villigracilaceae > UBA877. The sequence goes on from CAVYWB010000006.1 coordinate 177,558, forward strand.
CCAAATACCGATCCTAAAACAATTTCATTTGTTCAGGTGGCTCGATTGGGTCGGCGGAGAATTCATGGTCGAATTGTTCCCGGCCGAGTCTGCTTATACCGGTCAGTTGTCTCAAGTGGCGGAATTTAAGGATGCGCCAATTCCCGGCAATTTGCCGCAAATCCGGGTCGCGCTCGAGTTTGTAGGCCAGCAGGCCGGCGCGCCCGCCCGGAATGATAATAAAGGTCGGTATTGGTGGATTTGGATCCTCGCGCAAGAGATGTTCCACAACTGCCGAAGTCAGGAGATGAAATTTGTAGCACGTGAGAAGGTTATCCAACCAGAAGAAAAGCCGCGGGTTTTTATCATCCCGCAGGAAGGTATAACCCAAGCGGCTTCCCAAGTCGGCCAGGTTTTGGGCGGCGCTTTCGAGGTCAGCCATGCGGGTGGTCGGAGAATCTTCAAGGCGCAGATTCCAGTATCCGTCTGTCTCGACGGCATAAGATGTAAGCACTGCATGTACAAGTCCCAATGAGGGAGTCAGCAAGCCGGGAAGTTCAGCGTTAAGCGCAGCCTCCAAGTCCTTTAGCTTACAATCCGGATGCTTCTGCAGGAAATGTACTAGGTTAATTTCCACCCGGTCAGGCAGGGGTTCGATCCCTTCATCCCATTTTGCCAGAGACCACAGGCCGCTTTCAGGGTTTTGACTTTCCGCGCGATGATTAAATTCCGGTCTGGCCAAATCTGCCTGGATGGGTGCCTGAATTTTTGCAAGTGCATCCGGCCGCCATCGCAGCGAGTGATCGCCGGCCATGGCAACCAGGCCGGCGGCCTGCAAAAACAGGTAAGGGACCGGCTCTCCTCGTTCCTGCAGGGCCTGCTTAAGCGCGTGATAAATTAATTCAGGATCAATCCCAACCGGTTCCTTATCATCGATGGCAAAGGCGCGCCGGTGCCAGAGCACCTGGGCAGGATCATGGCGGGTGCGCAGAGCCAATCCGCTCAACTCCAGGCCGGCCGAGGCGGCTGCCAGCAGGGCAGCTGAGAGGAAGGCTGGTTCCAATTCAGGGATGATTGCAAATACAGGAGTGTTCAATGGCAGCCGGTCGGATATGTTTTTCAGTGCGGCGTACAAGGCCGCGGCATGCCAATTCCAATCGTAGCGGCGGCGCCGTAACACCGATTTGAACGGAGCCGCGGCAGTTTTGCCCCACAGCCAGCCGGTCCACAATGCCGACAGCGTCCAGAAGGCCGGGTTGGGACGCGGCAGTGCAGTTACCACCGCCGCGATGGACAGGTCTTTCAGGCGCGGTGCCAGGTCGCGCATCGGGCCTTCGAACAGGCACAGGCCGCCGGCATCTCCCGGAATCGCTGGCCAGGTTACCATTTCGATTGGTTTCGATTCCCCTGACCACAGCTCCACACCCTGTTCCAGTGCCAGCCAGACATTCTTCTCCAGGAATCGTGGCGGCAGGGATAGTTGTTTCGGACGCGGGCGTTCGTCCGGATGAGGCCAGAGGGCACTGCATTCATCACAGGCACTCAGCACCAGAGCAAGCAGCAGTTGCCGGCGTTCCGGCCCCAGCGAAAGGCTATCCAATTTATTGATGATACTGATGAGCGCGTAGACGGCACGTGCGAGGTAGCAATCCAGGGCTTCCTGGGCATGGATGCGATCGGGATCGTCTGGTGCGGCCACCTTCTCCAAAAGGCGGGCGCGATGCAGCCCATCCAGAGCAGCCAGGCTGGCGGCGCGCGCTTGATCGGCCGGGGTGGCAGGGTATTCACCGCTATCTCCACAAGGACAATGATATATCCTGGCCACCAATGCCCCATTGGTGCGCTCCCAGACAAAGGCTTCTGCCGGGATTTGCTGCCGGCACTTATTGCACTGGGTAAGATAGAGAGATTGGAGATGAGATTCCAGGCGTTCGTCCCCTTTACGGGCGGCTGCCAATTCCGCCAATGCCGCACGTAGATCTGCCCGGTTTGGTGGATGGGCAGCCAGTTCCAGCAGGAACCTTGTGATTGGATTGTTGACCGCCACTAGGGAACGGAAGCCATGTGAGGCTATTTCGATGGCCAGTTGAGGCGATGCACCCAAAGGGTCCAGCACCCAGGCACCTCGTTCCAGTCCGGTTGATCCGGAATGCCCGGCCAGGAAAGCCGATGCGACACCTTCCGGGATGACCGGCAGGTAGCGTGCCAGAGCAGCTGACTTTTCCGGTTCATCTCCGGGGAGATAGACGAGATTGTCCATATACTGGTAGTATACGGTTAATCAGATATAAAGGCAATCTGTTAAATAGATAAAAAATCCCTTTGCTCCGCTTGGACCCGATGTTTTGATATCCGCAGCCATTTGATAACCGGATAAGCCACTAGAAGACCGATTTCTGCAATAAGCGTGATTAAAGCCATCCAGTTAAGAATTTGCTGCCTTCTTGGCAATTTCCAGTTAGGCTGGCGACGATTGATAAAATCAAGGAATTGAGCTTTCTCCGCAACGGGAATCCGTTCGAACTTGAAAGAGTCATTGGATTCGGGGAATAGGTATCCGGTCGGGTTGATCATGTTGTAGTACCCATCATTAATATCGTATACCGACCCGGCATGCAGGGCAGAGCCATATCCACCTGTGAGTGGATTAAATAGCACATTGTACGGATCGATCAAGTTCGTCGCATTGTCCTCGAAAACCGACCAGGGATCGGCATTCGGGTTCACATACTTGATCGGAAAGGTTTCTCCATCATAGCGGATCTTGTCATACGTATTCAGAATGGGGCGATAATCGCAAACAAACATCAGATTCTTCGTTGGAATTGAGCGAAATGTCAGCAAAGAACTCAAGGCAATTCCATCTAATAGTAGGAAAACGAGCATGACTCCTGTTTTCGATTTCCAGTTCTTTGTCCATTGATCGAAGATAACAGCCCCGACAACTGCAAGGGGAAAGATGAATGCACAGACATAGCGAACATTCCCTCGCAATGAGGAAAATGGCGGCAGGTTCCGAATCAGTGGATAGATGAGCCCTTTCGTCAGCCTGAACTCCACTACCACCCATATGGCAAGTATCAGGCAAATTATCGCTAGTAGACGCTTTTTATTTGGTGGTGCTTTGAGATTCGGTTTTTTCAGCAAAAATGCAAACGCGCCGCTTACCAAAAGAATAAGCAGGGCCGGCGATAGACTTGCGTCCTGTTCCCAATAATCATATCCGCTTCCCGAGCTTCTAATCAGATCTGTGATGAATCCAATGTTATGTTGCCCATTAAATACTTGATAAAAAGGGGCCAGGGTCATGGTTCCAAGCAACTGATGGATGATGCTGACCACGCCGGTCCACAGGTTGGTGGTGTAATTATCCTGGGTCAACCTGGGGGATAAAAGCATGAATGAATAAATCGCATAGACCTTCGAACCACACAATAAAACAGCCAAAAATCCGCCCAAAATTGCGACTGAAAGCATTTTCTTCCATTTCAGCAAGGCAGGCTTGATCAAATACAGGAGAGGGAAAAAGATAATCCCAATCAAGGGAAAAAATGCGATATTCTGAATTCCGGAATAGACGAGCATTGTGATGATAAGAGAGAGGAACACCCCTCCCAGCCAGATGGGCAGACGTGGATGGGTGAAGATAATCAGGATCACTGCAAACAGTGTAAACGCCTGATAAGTTAGATGGCCGACAGCCGCATGCTCGAAATAAAAACCATTTGCTATGAAAAAAATAGCTCCCAGGATACTGGCCGGGGATCCCAATCCTAAAAGTTTTTTCAAGAAATAATAAGTGGCAATGAATCCGACCGCAATATAGATCAGAAGTGAGGTCAGTACGGCGTTCCACGGATCAACGATCCACATCAGGAACTGTGGCAGGGAAAACTGAAGATCCTCCGGACTGGAATAGACCGGCCTGCCTCCGGCAAAACTGGGTGTATACCATTGAATGATAAGTCCATTGATTTTTTGATGAAGATAGGAATCGATCATATAGGGCATGAATAACCGGTAGTCATGCCCTATTATCGGGTAGGTACGGTTGCAATACCAGACAATGAATACGCCTATCGCCAGGAGATTAAGTATGATAAGAAGAACAATTACAACTTTTTTCATAATTATTCGCTTTTCATAAAAAAGACTATTAATTATGAAGAAGCAGACGCACCTCGTATGGAGATAGATTTTCTGGCAGGCCTGTTTTATCAGGACAGCTGGAAAACAGGATTTTCCATTTCCCTGGAGGAAGTACATTGTTAACCGGGCGACCTTTAAAGTTTATCACCACCAGCACGGATTGTTCAGGCGTTGTGCGCAGGTAGGCCAAGGTACCGGGCGGGGAATCCACAGGAATATATTCACCGCGCTGCAGGGCTGGATAGGCTTTGCGAAGCCCTAGCAATTTCTTAGTGAAGTGCAAGATCGAGCCCGGATCGGCTTCAAGAGCGGCAACATTCCGATGGAGGTAATCCGGGTGCAAGGGCAGCCAGGGCCTGGCAGCCGAAAAGCCGGCATTCTTACCATCATCCCATTGCATTGGGGAGCGGCAACCATCCCGGCCTTTGTAGAGGGGCCAATATTTCTGTCCGGGCGGGTCAAGTATTTCGCTGCGCCGCAGGGATATGTCACGCATGCCAATCTCTTCGCCGTAGTACATGAAAGGCGTACCGCGCAGCGTCAGCAATAATGCCATGGCAATCCCAGCCTGGTGATCCTGCTCTTCTTTGGAGTACCGGCTGGCGGCGCGCGGCAGGTCGTGGTTGCTCATAACGGTGGTGGGCCAGATACCAGCCGAATTGAAGGTCTGCTCACGCCGGGAGATCTGATTCTTGATCCAGAGCGGGTTCCAGGGGAAGAATAACTCGTTGGATGTAAAATCAAAGCTGAATGCAGCATGCAATTTATCCGGACCACAATAGGAGACAGTCTTTTGAGGAGTGGCCAGGTAGGTCTCGCCAACCAAATACCGCTCCGGATAGGCATCCATCAAGGCCCGTAATTCGTTCAATAGCGGCAGCATTTCAGGCTGGTCAATATCGTAGATATGCTTCTGGCGATCAAAGCCGCGCAAACCGAATTTGGGAGGATTGTCGGGGAAGCCTGGATGCTTGAAATAGGCATTGAATACGTCCAGGCGGAAACCATCCACTCCGCGTTCCATCCAGAACCGGAACGCCTCCAGCTGTGCTTGGTGGACGGCGGGATTTCGCCAGTTAACATCCGGCTGTTCTTTGGTGAACAGGTGCAGATAATATTGGCCAGTAGGTTGGTCGAATTCCCAGGCTTTCCCTCCGAAGCTGGCTTGCCAGTTATTCGGCTGGTCTTTCCAAATGTACCAATCCCGTTTTGGTGAATTCCGGCTGGAGCGGGATTCCTGAAACCAGGCATGCTGGTCGGAAGTATGGTTCATCACCATATCCAGGATCAGGCGGAGGCCATGGGCATGCGCTCCTGACACCAGACGATCGAAGTCGGCCAGGGTACCATAACGCGAATCAATATTGCAATAATCGCTCACATCATAGCCAAAATCCTTATCGGGGCTGGGATGGATGGGGGAAAGCCAGATGGCGTCTATGCCCAGATTTGACAGATAATCCAGATGGGAAATGATCCCAGGCAGGTCACCCAATCCATCCGCATTGGTGTCAGCAAAGCTGCGGAGATAGATCTGATAAATGACGCCATCGCGCCACCATAAAAAATCATTCATTCGTACTCCTTAACAGGATTCCGGGTCAATGGCACATCCCGCGGCGAAGAGGAAGATTTAATTTTTTCCCCATTTTCCCATCTCACCTCGGAAATTCCCAAAAAGCCATATCGAGTACTTCATATTTTACACGAAACGACATGCGGACAGGGCTAAAAGTGTTACAATATTTACATAACCTTTCATGTATTCCGGACATTTGTGCTATGATAGGGTTGCATGAACGGATATCAGCCTACACAATTCAAGCTACATCGGTGGGGGCTTTCCGCACTGGCGGTGCCGCTTGAGAACTGCCAGGAGGACATCGGGTTACTGAAGGTTCCTCGGAAAGCCGACCAGGATTTTAAAGGAATCACTCAGATTTATGAGAAAAAAGAGAAAGGGCATTTCCAGGAATTACTACCGGAAATGCAACCATTTACCCCATCAATTTATTGGTTGCTGGTAAAATTATAAAGATGTTTTCTGATCAAAAGAAAGCTTTGGAGACTTCGAATTTGTCATTGAAACCGACCCGGGAATTATCCATGTCCATTCGGTCGTTACTTTCTGATGATGACCCTGCACGCGATAATGGTTGACCCATGGCAATGCCTGAATTGATCCTGCTGGCTATTGATGATGAGCAAATCCTGCAATTGTTTGAGCGGGCGATAGCTGCTGGTTCTTTTCAAACGGCTGTGGCTCGAGACCGTCCCGCTCTTGATAAGGCTTTGCAGGAATCTTCGCCCGGCTTGGTTATCCTCAGCCAGAATTTTGGCAAGTCAGACGAACTGGATATTGCCGCCACTCTGCTGGAACGGTTTCCCACCTTACCGGTTGTGATTTTTTTTAATGACGCTTCCCTGGAGGTGATTAAGAGAGCCATCCATATCGGGGTGAGCGATTGCCTTTTTGCTCCATTGAAGATTGATGGCATCAAGAACTTGGTGGAAAACAGCATCAGACGTGCTAATCGTATTGGCGATTGGACCCGGCGGGAGGTCAAGCTCACAACCGCTTCACTCCAGAAGCGCGTGGATGAATTGCAGAAATTTGATACAATACTCGAACACATCGAAGATGGGGTCATCATATTAGACGATAGTCTTAAGATCCTGTTAATCAATGCAGCTGCCCGCAGGACATTTGGCATCTGGCAGGATGATAACGTAAATGGAAAAACGGTCACAGACGTACTACCTCACCCGGATTTGAAGGCCCTCTTAAACAAAGGCGTGGATAATCGAATTCCCCACCAGGAAATTGCCTTTGACGATGGGCGGGTTCTATCTGCCCAATACACAACCATCTCCGGCATAGGAAGAGCGGTCACTCTGCAGGACATAACTTACCTCAAGCAGGTGGACCGATTAAAGAATGAATTCGTCAACACCGTCTCGCACGATTTACGCTCTCCTTTAACTGCAATCCTGGGCTACGTGGATTTGTTGGACCGGGTAGGGCAGGTCAACGACCAGCAGCGCGAATTCATCCACCGTGTACAAATCAGCGTGGAGAGCATCACCTCACTCGTGAACGATTTACTGGAGCTTGGCCGGATCGAAGCCGGCTTTGACAGCCAGAACGAAATTGTGCCTTTGGAAGGTATTCTGCGTTACTCGCTCGAGACCGTGGGTGGACAGATATCGGAAAAACGCCTGAACATCCATCTTGACCTGCCAATGGATATTCCCCCCATCCGTGGTAACCCAATCCGCCTGCGGCAGGTGATGGACAATCTGATTGGAAATGCAATTAAATATACTCCCGAGGGCGGAGAGGTTACCATCCAGATGGAAGTGCAGGAAAAGCAGGTAATCTTTCGAATATCCGATAACGGACCGGGTATCCCGCCGGCTGATCAACCGCACATATTTGAAAAATTTTATCGCGCCAGCAATGTACCCAAAGGCGTGGGGGGCTCCGGTCTGGGTTTGGCCATTGTAAAATCCATCGTGGACAGCCATCAAGGACGAATTTGGGTTGAGTCACTTCTTGGGCAGGGTTCGACATTCACGGTGGTTCTGCCTCTCACCCAGAAGACAATCGGGTGACCAGAATGTAATTCTTCCTCCCTTACGCTCAGGCCTTGCCCGAGAGTTTATTTCTGGTTAATCTTCCCTGTATCAAGTGAATTGTTGAAGCCAAGAAAACGCAGCCTCCGCAGAGTGGAGCTACTCTGCGGAGGCATTCGCCAAAGGAGGAGACATTGATGAACTACGGAGGTATTTTCAGTGCTCGTCTCCAAAGCGAATAATAGTCTGCTAGTCTGATGTTATACAGGGTGGAAAGTCACACAGTATTCGTGATGATATTCACAATATGGTGTGTTTTGACAGGAACGCCCGGACAATGGTTATTGCTTCCTCCGTATTTCGGTAAGAATTCACCTGGATGTGCGGGTGTGAATTTCCGGTAAGCATCTTGGAGATCGGCCGGCCAGCCAGGTGGACGCACTGGACCGGTTTTCCAATACTTAACGCGTAGGCAACCTCATACCCGACTCCGTGAGAGGGGGTGCTGACCTCTGCCACAAGAGCATCGCAGTTATTGATCCAGGTGATGTCCCTTTCATACACTGCGAGCGGATTGACAATCGCCTCCAGTGCGATCACGCCTGAATCGGCCAGGTGGGCAGTGGGAATTGTATGCCCATCGGTCAGCAAGGCTGCGATGATGGCCTGATAGACCGGTTCAAAATCCCGCCCTCCGGTGATGGAACAGGCAAAATAGATGTTCATTTTCCAAAGTCTGAAATTCTGGCTGACACAACGGATTGGGGGTCGCTAAGAAAATGGTGACCGTTATGGGGCATGGCTGAGATTAATCCTGTGCCGGCGGTTTTGATGGAGGGGTTTTTACGGGCAAGTTTTCGGAACCGGGTAGGTGCTCACTCAAACGGGCAATGGACCGTTCCAGTTTTTCACCTCGCAAACTAAAGGTGACATCACCGCGGGTCCGTTCGATAATGGCGCGAATGATGTCGGTCTGGCGGCGTAGTCCGTTTGTGATGGCATCCGGATAGTCCATGGTCACGAGGATGGAGTAAATATCGTCCATGTGACCAAGCAGGCGCTCGGCTTCTGCGGAATTATCCTGCCGGAGCATATCCAGGCAGCGGCGGCGCATCTCACCGACGCTCTCAGCCAGCCCGTTCAGGTAGGTGTGCGGAGGCAGGTCGAGTTCTTGCGGTGTGGGGAGAGGTTCCTGGCGGATGAGTGCGCAGGAGATGCTGGCTTCGGCAAATTCTTTCAGGGAATCTTGCGTATAACCAGCATAGAATAAGGCTGGATACGCAGCCAGGCCGGTGCGTAATGCGTTGGCAATTTGGCGGGCTTCATCCAAGTGAGTTTGCATTACATCCGTTTCGTCGCGGTGAACGGCGCGGATGGCTAATGCGCATGCGCGTGTCAGGGCGCGTGCCTGGGTCAGAGCCTGGTCACGAGCCACCGTCAGGGCGTCAAATGTCTGGCGGATTTGTTCGGCAATATTTTCGAGTTTTTGCATAAAGGTATCCAGGAAAGAATGGGACGCGGAATTTGTTTTCGGTGCAAATATCCGCGTCCTGTTCAATTAGTTGTCTGGCTCTTTCGCCGGATCCGGAGGAGTTTCCGGTGGATGGCCAGGTTTAAAGAGTGAATCGGCCAGAGAAGAACCGGGATTGGGAATATTTATCTTTCCAAATGTGGCCTCATAACGCGCCAGGTTCTCATTGATGGCCTGTACAAAGAGCTGCAGCGCGATGGGTGACATGATGATGCGTGTAGAAACTACGGCTTTGGCATCACCTGGCAAAAGCTGTGCAAAATCCATTACAAATTCGGCGGGGGCGTGCGAGATGCGGACAAGATTGGCGTAAGCCGGCTTTATTTCCGGCGGGATTTCTATCGGAATATTTGCAGCAGGTTTTGGAGGTGGGAGGGTCATGACGGTCTCTCTTTCGAGATTATTCAAATTATTGTAGGTCACGCTTGAAGCGTGACCTACATATACTCATTTAGAACGGTATATCGCCTTCGTCCCCAGCTGGGGGGGTGCCTTCTTCTGCGGCGGGTGCAGCCGCACCGCCCATGCCGGGTTCAGCAGCTTCACTCCGTGAGCTCAGGAACCGTACTGTCTGGGCATATACCTCAAAAGACGCACGCGGCGTCCCATCCTGTGAAGTCCAGACGCGCGGACCGCCGGTGGCTGGATCGGCTGTCAAGCGGCCCTCCACTAGCACTTTGGACCCTTTCTTAAGATATTGATTGCATATCTCGCCTGTTTTTCCCCAGGCGGATATGCGGAACCAGATGGTCTCCTTGACGGTTTCACCATTGTTGTTGGTATACTGCCGGTTGGTGGCAACAGAAAAGGACGTGACAGCCTGGCCGGAAGGAGTGTAGCGCATTTCCGGGTCACGACCTACATTGCCAGCGAGGATGATGGTTTGATACATGGGGATTCTCCTTTTGTTTAAATGGATCCCGCCGTAACGCGACGGGGACAAGTGTATATGTTCATTTTACATCACATTTCCCAGGATATCAGCGGAATTTCCATCTCTTGTTTGGTCAATCCCCCGTGGTGGCCGCGAAATCTTTGCTCGAATTTGTCTTTTTCGAACCACCAGACCGATTCTCCACGATTTGGCAGGATGACTAGATCCCCGGCACGCGCCAGCAATTGGGGAGAAATCACCGGGCCGAAATAGCCAGTCTTTACCAGTTCAGAGACTTTTCGGACCTCCGCCCGGCCATCCAGCCGGGAAACAAGAAACAGTTGGGCATCCTCCACCGCCTCGGGTCTGATATAAAGGAAAAAGTCTCGCGCGGAACCCGCCGGAACGATCAGGTCGCCTTTACTATTCGTTCTTAGGAATTTTTCGATCCCTGCAAAAGCCGGATCCCGGTTGATATAGATGGTGGTAAGTGGATCAATCTCCACCTGACCATGGTCGGCAGTCAGCAGGAACAGGATCTTTTTACGATTGCCTGTCATCGCCTTCAGAAAAATGTTCTGCATGGTCATCAGGAAATTCAGGATCTCGGCAGTGGTCTGAGGCGATTCGGGGCCATACTCGTGGCTGGTGGCATCAATCCTGTCGAAGTAAAAGAAAAGGTAGGCAGGTGGCTTTATCTCTGACAACCTTTCAGTCAGATTGACAAGCGCCTCAGGTAAAGTCCGGTAGCCGATGGCTTTGGCGCCTTTGAAAACCATGTTCGAGTAGGTGGAGGGGGTGTATTCGCGATGCTGAAAAATGGTCGATAAAACGCCCTGGGTTCTAAGCTGGCGGTAAAGATTAATGGATGGTAAAAGTCTGGATGGTTTGATGCCGATCGTTTTGAGAGTGTCCCTATGGGATGTGCCGGCGAACGAATAAAGCAGCGGCGCAATGACATTATCCGGCAAAGGGTCGTAGTAATACCATTCGAAGACCGCGTGTTCCCCGACCGGCATACCCGTGTGGATGGTGGTGAGTTGAGCTGCAGTGGTGGAAGGAAACTGCGAAATCAGCTTGGTAACGGTTCCCGTTCGGGCGGTTTGTTGCAAGAAGGGCGTTTCCTGGTATTTTTCGTAGAAACGCCAACCAAACCCATCGATCAGGAAGAGAACTACCGCTTCATAATGGTCGGCAGACAAATTCTCGGTAATTCGCTGTGGCAGAGATGCGAATCCACCAGCATCATAGAGAGGTTTGATGAAGTCCGGTTCCATGTTTTTCTCTTTCTGGTAATTTACCCAAAATACAGGCACACCCATGCTCCAATTAGTTTATCTCTTTTATCCCCTCTTCAAAGATTCCCGGGGACAGATTGTTTATGATTAAATGCTTGGCGTATAATATCATACTGTTGAACTACCAGTTGAAATGAGGTAATTTGTTCAAGCCACCTTTCCTACAGAATCTCGGCTGTCTCCAGGTGGAAAATGTCCCCCGGGTTTTTCAGCGCGTCAGTTCGTTGATGTTTTCCGGGCAGGCTGTTAATGCAGCCGGCCATCTCGATGAGTTTGCTGGTGTGCGCTGCCGGATGTCCGTTTTGCGCTGAAATGACCGGCTGACAGAGGTGAAATGCAAACCAGATCCGTGCCATTGACAGAGGAACAAATTTCCGGGCAATTAAAAAAGAATTACCAGCCTGGTGTGATTGCCTCCATGGATGGCTATTCTGAATTTTATGATCATGTGATGCTAAAATGTGCGGCAGTGCTGGTCCCTTTGGCCTGGTGGAAAAACGAATGGCAGCTAATCTTTACCCGGCGAACCGAGACTGTGGAACACCATAAAGGCCAGGTTTCTTTTCCCGGCGGTGGCTGTGAAATGAATGAGACCATTCCCGAAGCAACTGCATTGCGGGAAGCCTATGAGGAAATTGGGTTGGCTCCGGAAGATGTGCGCGTGCTGGGCCGCATGAACGACATCATTACAATCACCAAATACCGGGTAACCCCCATTGTTGGGGTGATACCGTGGCCGTACCAATTCCACCCGGAACCGGCAGAGGTTGGACGTGTCTTCACCATCCCATTTCCCTGGCTGGCTGACAGCGCCAATTGGATTGAACAACCTGTCACTCCACAAGGCGATTCCCGATCCTTTCCGGTGATCAGATACCTTCCATATGACGGCGAGACCCTGTGGGGTGCCACCGCCAGAATCACCTTGAATTTATTAAGAACCGTGGCGGGAAAGGAACATTAATGTCCGATCGTCGCTCTGTCTGGATGGTCCTTTGTTTTGTGTTGGCTTTGGTCGGAGTGGGGTTTTATGGTTACTCTCGAATCCCGGGGATCATTAATTTTCCATTTACCATTTCGTGGTCTGAATCCGGGAGAATATTCAATGCATTTCAGATCTATGCACCGCTCCTTTCAGGGCAACATCTTTCCTGGCCCTGGTTGGATCCTGGCAGGGCTATTCTGGATGGGTTGGTTTTGCTGCTCCCCTCTACTCAGATTTGGATGGAGCGCTTTTGGATCGACCTGTTATTTCTTTTTTGTTCCTTCATTACATCTCTTGCAATAGTAAAAAAAGCCTTTTCATTTTCTCCATTGGGCAATGCGAAAACGGATGGCAGGTTACTATGGTTGCTGGTTATTTGGGGAATGTTCTTCCTGCTGCAAGGGCCTGTTTATTACCATGTCTTGTTGGGAGTGCTTGCAATCCCCTGGATTTATAACCCTAGGAAACCTTCCCTGACTGTTATGCTTGTCATCGCAGGATCAATTTGGGAGGGATTATGCCGCGTCAATTGGTTCATCATGCCGGCATGTGTGGCGGTCCTGTTGTATTTACTTACAGAGCCTTTCCTTGGGAAAAACCCATGGCGTTATTTGCGTTGGCCGTTGGTGTATCTGGTCTCAGGCGGCCTGGCAAGTTTCGGTAGCTATTTGGTTTTTATAAAGAGTACCGGCTATGTGATCCCATTTTTGGATCCCCGCATGCACTACGCGTATTTCTTATACAAGTTATGGCCAAACGATGGTTTCGTGGGATTATTTCCTGGCAGCATTCTTATTTGCCTGCCATTGATAGCGGTCGTGGTTTATACAATCTGGAAATATAAAACCCGGTTGCACCTGGTGAGGTGGCTGGCGATTGCAAGTCTCCTGGTGCTTTTTTTTGCTGGAAGTACTCTGGTGAGTATCCGGGCTGGGGGCGGCTACGATTTACATAATTATGATTCTCTTTTACTGCTCTTATTCATGTGTGGTTGTTTTTTTGGCCTGGGGGCAGTTTTGCAGGATGAATCGGTTCATGGGGAAAAAGTAATTTTTACCAATTATGCAGTGATTTTTTGTTTGCTAGTTACTTCCATTTTATTTGCATATAATCATACAGCCCCAACCTCCTCTTCCAAAATTGATCAGAGTGCCGCAGCCATACGACAAATTAATGGCCTGATTACCAAATATGAACAGACAGACCACCCGGTTTTATTCATCGATGAGCGTCAATTATTGGTTTACCATTTAGTATCCGCACCGCAAATTTATGTTCCTTACGACAAAATTGAGTTGATGGAAATGGCAATGGCCAGAAATTCAGCATATGCCCAGAAGTTTTCGACGGATATCCGGAATAAGAAATTCTCCTTGATCATCAGTGAAGTTTTGCCGAAATGGCTGAAACCGTACAGGAAAAATAAATTTGATCGTGACTGGTATGAAAACAACGTTTGGGTAAATGTTGTATCCACCCCGGTTCTTGCAAGTTACACTGCAATTTATACCAACCCGGATTTGGGGTTTGCAGTATATGTCCCGAAATAGTGGCATCGGGAATTCTCTTGTTGAATTACAGATTAATAAGGCAAAAAAACAGGGCCTGTCCTTTTGAGGGCAGTCCCTGTCTGTTGAAGACACGTGGGGATTACTTGGGGGCTTCCTCTTCTTCTTCTTCCTTCTTGCCCTTCTCGATCACCTCGGGCTCGGTTCCTTCTTCGACAGCAACAACTTCTGGTGTGACGACCTCTTCGACCTCTTCCTTGGCCGGAGCCGTTGCTAGGACGACCATCTCATCAGCAGCGCTCAGGATGGTTACCTTGTCAGAAAGAGCGATATCTTTCACATGAATTGCATCCCCGATCTTGGCCAGGGCGGCGATATCCACCACCACACGCTCCGGCAGATCCTGTGGGAATGCTTCCACTTCGAGTTCGTTTAAGCCATTGATCAGCATCGCGTTGAAATCCTTGACGGCCAATGATGTGCCCGTCAAAACGATGCCCACATTGGCATGAATCTTCTCGGTCAGTGAAACTACCTGGAAATCCACGTGGATCAGGTTGCGCTTGATATAATTCATTTGCTTTTCACGCACCAGCGATGGGTACTCCTTGCCGTCCAGGTCAACGGTGACCAGGCTGGAGGAACTGAGGCGAGCAAGTACTTTCGCAGCCTCCCGGGCGTCCAACGAAATGCTGACCGCTTCCACGTTATGCCCGTAAATGACGCCAGGCAGTTGCCCGCTGCGGCGCAGGGCACGTACATGCCGTCCGGTGGCCGAGCGTGGTGTTGCTTTCAATACTACTTTATCCATCTTAACCTTCCTCGAGCGCCTCTCACCCCGAGTTCGCAGGACAACTTAAGTCGAATTTATCACGGCTAAAGTCGCCACTACCCTTTGGGATTACCTTCGCTCTGCGAATGAGTTTTCCAGCTTCGCTGGACTTTCCGGCAATGACCGGGCTTGCCGGCCTGTGCCGGAAGCGGGCGGAATTATACACGCCCTGCCAAAATTTGACAAGCTTAGCCTTTTCTTCTTCACGGTTATAATCAAACTATGCGGAAGTACCTCTATTTCACGGTGTTCATCTCCGGCATGACCAGCCTGGCAGCTGAATTTGGGGCGGCGCGCCTGCTGGGTAATGTCTTTGGCACCTCGAATCCGGTTTGGGCCGCCATCATCGGTCTCATTCTGATTTACTTAACTCTGGGGTATTTCCTGGGCGGGCGATGGGCCGATCGTTCGCCGCATCCTTGGACGTTGTATTGGATCGTGGCCTGGGCTGCTTTCACCTTGGGCATTGTGCCGTATGTGGCAGACCCGGTTTTGCGGGTGGCTGCCAATGCCTTTGATAATTTGCAGATTGGGATTCTCGCCGGTTCGTTTGTCGGCGTAATGGTTTTGTTCACCATACCGGTAACATTGATGGGCATGATCTCCCCCTTCGCCATTCGTCTATCCATGGAAGATACCGGCCATGCCGGGAACACCGCCGGGACCATTTACGGCATTTCTACCATCGGCTCCTTTATCGGTACGTTCCTTCCGACCCTGGTGTTGATTCCCACCATCGGCACAACCCGCACTTTTCTTGTCTTCAGTTTGGCAATGCTGCTTGTGGCGCTGGTCGGTTTGGGACTGAGCAGTGGACGTAGAGCAGTCTTGCCCTTCCTAATTATGCCGGTCGCTCTGATCCTTGTCGCGATTTTCGGAGGCGGCGGAGGCATCAAAAGATCACCCGGCCAGATCTATGAAACAGAATCAGCCTATAACTACATTCAGGTGGTGGAACTTAACGGAACTCGTTATCTGCGTTTGAATGATGGACAAGGCTGGCACTCCGAATACAATCCGGAAACGCTCGAATATGGCGGACCCTGGCAGCAGTTCCTGGTTGCTCCTTTCTTCTACCAGGGCCGCCAGCCAGAGGATATCTCCCGCATTGCCATCGTTGGCCTGGCTGCCGGAACCACTGCAAGGCAGGCTGCGGCAGTCTTCCCGAATGTAACCATTGATGGTTTTGAAATTGACCCGAAGATCGTCCAGGTCGGTCGCGAATATTTTGGTCTGAATCTAGCCAACCTGAACATCATAATTGGAGATGGGCGCTGGGGGCTTGAAAAAAGCATGCAGAAGTATGACCTGATTTGCGTGGATGCCTACCGCCCGCCGTATATTCCTCCACAGTTTACAACCCGGGAGTTCTTCCAGATCGCGGTGGACCATTTAAAACCGGACGGTGTGCTGGCCATCAATGTAGGCCGCGCTCCCGGTGACCGGCGTTTGATCAACGGACTGGCAACCACCATTGGCACTCTGTTCCCCTCGATATACGTAATGGATATTCCGAACACGTTCAATTCCATCCTGTATGCCACCCTCCAGCCGACTTCTGTGAAGAACTTGCAGGTGGATTTGGCGGCATTAATGGCTCAACCGGGTGTGAATCCTCTGTTGACCGATTCCATGGCGCTAACTTTAAGCAACCTTCAGCCGGCACCTTTGCACACCATTGTTTTTACGGATGATCTTTCTCCAATTGAGTGGATGACGAATAATCTGATCCTCAATTTTTTAATGCATGGAGAAATGAACACGTTGAAGTAGGAAGCTACCAATCAAAAAGAACGCCGTCCCATAAAAATATTGACTCTTAGGAATAAATATGAAAACCCTCTCCCAAATCCTGGCCTGGTTCATCACCGTTTTTGTACCGTTTGCGCTGACCTTTGTGGGCCTGCGGCTTTTGCTTACCCCGGCTTTTCCACAAGTGGAATATCGGACGCCTGGCTTTCCTGCAGATGAATATGGTTTCACCCTGCAGGACCGCTTGCACTGGTCAACGTTATCCATTGATTATCTGGTCAACAACGCCGATATTTCCTTTCTCGGAAACCTTACCTTTCCGGATGGTTCCCCGCTGTTCAATGCGCGTGAATTGAGCCACATGCACGATGTCAAACAGGTGGTGAGACCCGTGCTGTGGATCGGGTATATGATCTGGTTATTGATAGTGGGGCTCGGTCTGTGGGCACACTTTGCAGGCTGGATGAAGGAATATCTAAGTGGCCTGCGGCGCGGAGGCTGGTTGACACTCGGGTTGGTGGTGGTGCTCGGTGTCTTCGCGACGACCAGCTTCTGGCAGTTCTTCACGATTTTTCATGAGCTATTCTTCACTGGCGGTTCCTGGTTGTTCCTGTATTCCGACACGCTCATCCGGTTGTTTCCATTACCTTTTTGGGAGGATGCATTTCTATTTGCCGGTGTGCTGGATGTGCTCGGAGGCTTGGCGTTGGGACTGTTCCTGCGAACGAAATCAAAATAAGGTGTTATTACCGGTGTTATAATTCCCCGCATATTTATGGAGGCAGAATGGCCGATTATCGTTCCACCGGTAAAACTACCCTGACACACGATGTACTGCTTACCATAGCCCGCATGTCTGCACTGGAGGTTGAGGGGGTCAAGTGCATGGCACCTGTCAAAGGAGGCGTAAACAGCCTGTTTGGACGCGGGCTTGATGGAGTCCGGATGGTGGTTGAAGATTGCAATGTAATCGTGGACCTGTACCTGGTCCTGGAAAGCGACGTCAACATCCGCGAAGTCAGCCGGTCCGTCCAACAAACTGTGGCACGCGCCATTGTCGAAATGACCGGGTTGGAAGTTGGAAGCATCAATATTCACATCGAGGATATTGATTACAAGCCTGAGGAATAACGATTAATGAAAGCACGCACCAGGGCGCGCGGTATTGCCTTGCAAGCACTTTACGAAATTGATATGGTCGGCCATGCTCCAGCGGAAGTTTTGCAGGAACGCCTGACAGAGGAACCACAGACAGAGGAATTGGCGGAGTTTACCCGCCAGATCCTCTTCGGTGTGCTGCCTTTGCGGGAGCTTCTGGATTCCGTTCTGGCCCGTTACGCGCCCGAATGGCCGCTTGATCAGATCGCAGCAGTGGACCGGAACATATTGCGTATCGCCGCCTGGGAATTCGCCGGAATGCAGGGGACGCCCATCAAGGTGGCAATTAATGAGGCGGTGGAGTTGGCCAAAGCCTATGGATCCGACAGCGCCCCACGCTTTGTAAATGGTGTGTTGGGCAGCCTGGCCGACCATGAAAACGAAGTGGTACAGTTTTTGCATAGCAGGCAACAGGATTAACAAAAGAGGCTTCCTAGCCGAAAGGAGGGGCATGCGCAATCATTCTATAGGTTTATCTACCCGCAGATTACTTTCCCTGGCCTGCCTGTTGGTTCTGTTGCTCAACTCTTGTACATTTTCCTTGCTCAATATTCCCGGAATCACATCACCGGCTACGGCTCCTGTATCTATCCTATCATCTGAACAAACAACCACGCCTCAGCCTTCGGCGGCCATCACTTTCAATGTGACCTTGCCTGCGCCTCTTCCGGCAGAGGAAACACTCTATCTATCTGTTGTGGACGAGATCACCGGGCTCGGCCTGAACCCGGTTAATATGACCATGCAGAGCATGGATACGCTGCACTATACCGCCACTGTCCCGTTTCCAATGAACAGCATTGTCACTTATCGATATATGCGCCAGGGGAAATCCTCCACCCTTGAGGATACTTCTGCTGATAAGACGGTGCGTTACCGCATGTACATGGTCACGGGCCCCGGTGAGGCGGATGACGTAATTTCCGCCTGGGCGGATGGACTCTTTAGCAGCCCTTATGGACGGATTTCCGGCCAGGTTGTGGATGCCTCCAATAACACCCCCATCCCGAATATTCTTATTCTTGCCGGTGGTCAGCAGATATTGACCAACTCTACCGGCAAGTTCAACCTGGAGGAGCTGCCGGTTGGTACGCACAACCTGGTTGCGTATTCCATTGATGGCGCTTACCAGACTTTCCAACAGGGAGCGCGGGTTGAAGAAGGAAAGTCCACCCCGGTGACCCTCTCTTTGACCCGGGCAAGCATGGTAAATGTTGTATTTACCGTATCGGTGCCGGGTAACACTCTGCAAAATGTACCGATCCGGCTGGCCGGCAACCTTTACCAATTGGGTGATACCTTCGGCGACCTGCAAGGCGGTTTGAGCACGATAGCCACACGCATGCCGGTGCTGGCCCCGCTGCCGGATGGTCGTTACAACATCACCCTGGCTTTACCGGTCGGAGCGGATTTTCGTTACAAATACACGCTCGGGGATGGTTTCTGGAATGCCGAACACACCTCAGACGGTGCTTTTAATGTCAGGGAGCTGATCGTTCCGCCTTCGCAAAACCCTGTCCAGATTCAGGATTCAGTCCAGACCTGGCAGGCAGGGTCTTCCGCGCCAATCCTTTTCGAGGTTAGCGTACCGGCGAATACCCCGGCCAGTGATATCGTTTCGATCCAGTTCAACCCTTATGGCTGGACTGAGCCCATGCCAATGTGGCCGCGCGGGAACAATCAATGGGTTTACCAGCTCTACAGTCCTCTCAATTTGTTGGGTAATTTCGAGTACCGATATTGTCGTAACAATCAGTGTGGCGTGGCGGATGACGTGCAAACCTCCCAGGGAAAGCCCGGGCGCCCGGTTTCCCCGAGTCTTGCACCGCAGGATTTACAGGACACCGTCACCGGGTGGAGCTTTTGGCAGCAGGTGCTGCCGGCTGTGCCGGTGACGCAAGGTACGAGACGCCCTGCTGGATTCTGGGCCGGGATGGAATTTCTGCCGGATTACGATCCAACCTGGCAGGCCTGGTTGCCTCTGGCAGTGCAGGATGTAAAAAACCTGCATGCCAACTGGCTGGTTTTAACGCCTTCCTGGAGCGTCAGCCGGACCGACCCATTGGTCTTTGCGCCTGTCCCGGGCGCCGACCCGCTCTGGGCGGACACACTGGACACCGTCAACCATGCACGCGCCCTCCAGTCTGAAGGTCGCATTGTTCCCCAGCGTTAATTTACCAACGGATACCACTGCATGGTGGCAGTCCGCCGCCCGTGACTCGGCCTGGTGGGATGGTTGGTTCAGTCTTTATGCGTCCTTCGCGGCCTATCATGCTGACCTGGCGGCTAAATCCGGTGCATCCGCGCTCATCCTGGGAGGCGACTGGGTCGCCCCGGCTTTGCCAGCGGGCTTGATTAACGGATCCAGTTCCGGCGTACCGTCGGATGCCGAGACGCGCTGGGAGACCATCATTGCGGATGTCCGCCAGCGCTTCAGTGGGCAGTTACTATGGGCAGTCCCCTATCCGGGAGGTTTGCAATCTGTTCCCACTTTTGTGAAAAACCTGGATGGCATATACCTGCTTTGGAATGCCCCAATCAGTGGCAGCAGTGTGGATGACTTAAAGACATCTGCAGGACAGTTAATTGATAAGGATATCCAGCCGTTTCAAACAGCAGAAGGGAAACCGGTGATTGTTGCAGCTGCCGTTCCTTCAGCCGACAGCTCGGCGATTGCTTCTTTACCGGCGCAGGCGTTCCTTCAACTTCCGGGTGTGACCCAGGCCCAGGTCAATTTGCAGGCCCAGGCGGATGTATACCAGGCATTGCTGATGGCTGTCAACGAGCGCGCCTGGTTGGGTGGTTTTGTAAGCCGTGGTTATTACCCTCCTGCAGCCATGCAGGATGGCTCCGACTCGGTGCATGGCAAACCGGCTGAAGATGAGCTGAGGAACTGGTTCGGCAGTTTCCTTGGGCTGCCGCAATAAGGCAGGGGGGAAGGCATTCGAAGAGGAAGCTGATCAGTCTTTGTTGTCAGGCTCCCCGGAAAATCCATGGCGATTCTCGAAGATATTCTGTCTGCTTATGCCTGGTTCGATCACCCGGATGGTCCCAAGTTTGTAGAGACTCACCGCGATGAATTCCGCACTTCCGGCCACTGGCTCTTCCTGCCGGGCGCTTTTTCTTCGTTTCACAAATTGAAAGACAATGAGGAATTGTGGTTGATCCACTCAGGGCGGCTGCTGGTGCACGTGCTCACATCGGACGGCAGCCACCAAATCCTACGCCTCGGCACTGACTTTGCTGCAGGCGAGCGACCGGTGGTTAGTGTGCCGGCTGGCTGCTGGCAAGCCGCAGAAATTCCTGCAGGGGTGCCGTTCGCTTTCGGAAGCAACGTCTGCGCGCCGCCTTTTTCATATGAGAAATTTTCCATCGCCAGCCGGGAGGATCTTCTGAGGGATTTTCCCCGGCATTCTGACCTGATCGTGCGACTTACCAGAAATATCGGTCAACGTAAAGAATAACTGGTACCTTGCTCCTGTCGGTCAGGTTAAACAGCCTTTTCATCCAGCCAATCTGCAATGTAACCTGCCACTTCCTCCCAGCCGGATTGACCGATGGTGAAATGGGTCCGGCCGGAAAATTCCTTATAATCGGTTATGGAGGGGGAATGTTTGTACTTCCTATAATTAGTCTGGTTAAGCGAAGCCGGGATGAGATGGTCGTTCGAACCAGCCACCAGCAGGAGCGGAGGATGGGAACGGCTGAAATCAATGGCAGCCACTTTCGTGAGCGATTGAGCTGGTACCCGGCGGGATTCGGGCACAACATACCTTTCATAGGCGGCTTGCTGTAGTTCAACGGGTAAATTGTTGACAAATGTATATTGGAAGCGTTCCAGTGTCATCTGGATGGGGTTGGCTTGGGAAACGAACGGGTTTATGTGCGGCCAGTTGGATTTGAGGAACGCCAGTTCCATGGAAAACACTCCCTGGGGTGGGGCGGAGTCGATGGCAACCCCGGCAACACCTGCATTTTTCTGCAGCAGCAATTGTACAATCAGCCCGCCCATGGAATGGCCGATGAGAATCGGTTTTTCATGTAAATCCTGGATCAGCCTGGCATGATGCTCGATAACCTGGGTAAGGGTGAGTCCGCCCAGTTCAGGGTCAGGATGGTTTTTCCGCAGGGTCTGGACGGGTTTGTCCCTGCCAGGCCAGGCTGGAGCAATACAGCGGTAGCCTTTGGCCTGGAAGAAATCCTGCCAGTTTTCCCAGCAAAGCGGGGTCATGTACATACCGTGGATGAAAACAATAGGGTTGGGTTTCATTTTCTATTCCTTGATAAGCTGTATTTTTTCCATCACCAGAGCGTCACCGCCATCATTGTAGTACTTGGTCCAGGTACCGACCCGCGAGTAGCCTTCCTGCTCATACAGCTGGATGGCGGGGGTGTTTTCCATCCGTACACACAACCGCAGGCGCGCAGAATTCAGCCGATTTTCACATTCCTGTAAAAGCTTGCGGGCAATGCCCTGCCGGCGGTATTCCGGCAGGACACCCAATGTTGCGATCCAGGCCATGTCCTCGGAGCGGCGCGGATCCCCGGCGATAAAGCCGACCATGCGGTCATCCACGACTGCTTTCAACCGAATTATGTCCGGGAAAGAGAGCACTGCCATCAAGTCAAGCAGCGGCCAGGCGTCTTTGGGAAAACAGGCTTTTTCCACATGGCGCAGCTGGCCCAGGTCGCGCAGGGTGGCAGGCAGGATGTTCATTGAAGTGAGTTGAGAAAAGAAATCATGGAAGAAGGTAAAGATAATTAGGAAGAAGTCTCCCGCTATGGGCGGGAGACTTCTATTTTACTCGGTTCTGGACCTTTTTTCTTTATTCCTTTTTTCCCCTTGGCTTCCCTATTCTTTTCCCTTGACGAAATTGGTCAACATGCTGGTGAACTCCATCGGGAAGATGAACTTGGTGGAGGCGCCCATGCCGACGCTCTTGAGAGTTTCGAAATACTGCAGGGTCATGGTCTTTTGGTCAATGGTCTTGGCGGCAGCAAAGATCTTCTCCAGGGCAACCGAGAAGCCTTCAGCCTTAAGTACCTGCGCCTGTTTCTGGCCTTCGGCTTCCAGGATGGCAGCTTGTTTGCCACCTTCGGCTTTGAGGATGGCAGCCTGCTTTTCACCCTCGGCCACGTTGATGGCGGCCTCGCGGGTACCGGTCGATTCCGTCACAACGGCACGGCGGATTCGCTCGGCGGACATCTGCTTGTTCATTGCGTCCTGGACATCCTTGGGCGGGATGATCTCGCGGATCTCAACGTTCGTTACCTTTACGCCCCATCGTTCTGTGACTTCATCCAGTTTGACGCGTAGAGTCTGGTTGATGTTTTCACGCTGGGAAAGTACTTCGTCTAGAGGAATTCCACCGATAACCGAACGCAGGGTGGTGGTAGCCATTCCGGCTGCAGATAGTTCGAAATTGCCAACGCCTACCACGCTGAGGGTCGGATCCATCACCTTGAAATACCACAAGAAGTCAATTGAGATGGGAGCATTATCCTTGGTGATGGAAACCTGGTGGGGTACTTCACGGATCTGCTCGCGCAAATCTGCTTTCACCGGGCGGTCAATGATCGGGATGAGCAGGACCAGACCAGGTCCCTTTGTCCCGATGCAGCGACCCAGCCGAAACACTACCAGGCGCTGGTATTCGTTGACGACACGTATGGCGTTGAACAGGAAGATTACCACCACAACAATAACGAAGGCAACACCGCAAAGCAAATATGTAGATGTAGACATTTGTTCCTCCTTAGAGAACTGAATGTGGATCTATCTTTTTTTTGTCTGTTCGTCGCGCTCGACGATCAGAGTGAAACCTTCCCGGCTGACCACCCGGACGCGGCTGCCGGCTGGAATGGCTTGCTCACTGCGGGCACTCCATAGCTCACTGGATACCTGTACCGAGCCGCCATCGAATATCTCGGTCTTGGCCTGACCGGCCTGACCGATCAAATTCTGAAGGTCTTGCAATGGACGGGCACGCGCGGCCCCCATGGTCTTACGGACAATAAACCATAAGAAACCGCCTGTCAGCAGCGAGATTATCACTGCCAGAACCGGGTTGACAGCCGGTAAGAATCCCGTCCCAGGAAACAGATATAGGGAACCAATGATCAGGGCCAGGATGCTTACTGCCAGGGCCCATTCACGCTTGGGTTTTTGGATGGAGTATATGAATGGAACAAGCGCCAGCACCAGGATGATTAACGCCCATCCATTGAAACCCAGGTAATAGACCTCATAACCGGCAGCCGCGAGTAAAAGCAGCGCGCCGCCTTCCAGGAGATGTGTACCCGGTGTCACGATGGCCATCATTAAAAAGATGGAGCCGAAAATGAGCAGAAGGTAGGCAATATCAGGATTGATAAATGGTATCATGGGGGAATCCTTTCCGGAAGCACCAAATTGATTATACAACAAGGTTGCTTAGATTGTATTAACTTCCTGTTAGATATACGTTCCGGCTTGGAGGCGGTTCCATGTTTAATTGATCAAATGCTTAACGCATGAAATGTCAGGGTTGTTTCAGACGCCCAAGCCCAGGTTTATGAATGCCGCTGTTGGTTGCACAATAATATAGCAAATCCCCCTACAGTTTTTCCATTACCCCGATATAAACTGCGCAAGCATCGATGATTTGATTAACCTCACATTTTTCGTTAAGCATATGCGCCAACTTATCTTCACCGGGTCCAAAACCAATCGTGGGGATTCCCAATCTGATCAATGCCACCGCATTGGTGCTGAAATCCCAGAAATCGAACTGAATGGGAGAATGTCCAAAGGTTTCAGCATAAGCCTCAATAAACGCCTTTGAAAGGGCATGTTGCAAATTGATTTCCCAGGCCAGGTGGAAGGGTGTGTAGGTTAATTCTTGGCCTGTCCAGGTGGTTCGATGCAGGGTTCCAACCTCCCAGGTGGCATGTTTGCCCGCAATGAGCCGGTCCATTTCGTCCCGGATGGTTTGTTCTGTTTCACCGGTGACCATTCTGCGGTCAAGGTACGCTTCACAAGCAGAGGGTACCGCATTCAAAGAGACGCTGGTACTGGAAATCTTCGACAGGACCAGGGTGCTTTTCCGGCCAGGCTTTTGCATTAACTCCCGGTTGGTTTGCTCGATCCGTTCAATGATCCCGGCCATCTCGTAAATTGCATTCAAGCCTTTTTCAGGCGCCGAGCCATGGGCTGAAATTCCTTGAGTTCTGATAATAATCTGGGCTTTGCCTTTATGGCCGGTGACAATGGTATTGGATGAAGGTTCACAGACAACCGCATAGTCCGGCTTGATGTGGCACTCTTCGAGCAGATGGCTGAGCCCTTCTCCATCACAATCTTCTTCAAAAACCGTACAGGAAACATAGACCGTTTTTCCGGATAACAAGCCCTGGTTCTTTGCGATTACCGCAGCAAAGAGCGATGCAGCCAGGCCGGATTTCATATCGACCGATCCACGCCCCCAGAGATAACCATCCACAAGTTCACCACTAAAAGGCGGAAATTCCCACAGGTCGTCATCGAATACATTTACCGTATCGGTATGGGAATCGAACAGGACAACCTTTTCTCCGGTACCAATTCGTCCGAGTACATTACCGAACCGGTCGATCCGTACCTCGTCATAACCCAACGTTTCCATTTTGGCTGCAATGAACCTGGTCACCTGCTCTTCCTGGCCGGAAAAACTCCTAATCCGCACCAGATCCTGCGTAAAGGACAACAAGTCATTGGTCACGTCCATCCCATTTATCATCAAACTATTCACAATTATTCTCCTCAAATACGGCCGGTGGCTTTTTCCACTGCCAAACCTGCGAAAAACTCCAGTGGACCACGCAATTTTTATCCGGATGCTCCCATAATTATATTGGTGTGTTCAGCCAGTTGGAAGGGTTATTAATTCCTGGAATCCAGGAATTTGATTTTTGCAAGGATTTACCTGGGTTAAAATATGGCATAATGGGGAGGTTATTGCTGTTCCTTCCAGTCGAAACAGACATTTAAGGAGTCTCCATGTCGGATGTTCATCCAACCGGGCGTCAGATCCGCCTCACCAGCTATTCGAACTGTGCGGGTTGAGCCTCCAAGCTGAATGCGGAAACGCTGGCGCAGGTTCTGCGCCCGGTTGAGAATATCTTCGATCCGAAAGCGTATCCGGACCTGTTGGTCGGGCTCGATAAACCCGACGATGCAGCGGTCTGGAGGCTGGACGCACGTCGCGCCCTGGTGATGACGACCGATTTCTTCACACCGGTGGTGGACGATCCGTACGACTTTGGCAGCATCGCGGCAGCCAACAGCATTTCGGATATTTACGCCATGGGCGGCCAGCCGTTCCTGGCGTTGAATGTGGCCGCTTTAATCCCCGACCTGCCAGCGGAAATTAACGGAGAGATCCTGCGCGGCGGTGCGGAGAAAGCACGCGCAGCCGGCGTGGTTATTGCTGGAGGACATACCGTCCAGGATAAAGAGCCAAAGTACGGCCTGGTGGTGCTGGGTTTTGTCAATCCGAACAGGATGATCACCAAAGGTGGTGTGCGCCCCGGGGATGCTCTCGTGTTGACCAAGCCGCTCGGTTTTGGCGTGACATCCACGGCTTTGAAGCAGCAAAAAGCCGCCCCGCAAGATGTGGCTGAAGTGGTGGCATGGATGAAACGGCTGAATAAGGATGCCGGTGCCCTGGCGGTGGAGTTCCGATTGCGCGGTGGAACGGATGTGACCGGGTTCAGCCTGCTCGGCCACGCCTCGGAAATGGCGGCAGCCAGCGGAGTTAGCATGCGGTTCTTTGCCGATAAGCTGCCATACGTCTCCTGTGCCCATAAATATGCTGGAATGGGGACATTCCCCGGTGGCTTGTTTGATAACCTCCAGCACTTCGGGCCAATGGTCCGGTTTTCCCCGAATATTCCCGAAGAAACGCGCATGCTGCTATTTGATCCGCAGACCAGTGGAGGCCTGCTCCTGGCTGTTCCGCGCAGAAAACTGACTGGGTTCATTAACCGTGCGAGGGAAGTAGACCAGACGGTCTGGGTGGTTGGGGAAGCCTGTATCGGTGAAGGGCTCGAAATAAAATAGTTAAGGCAGTTTTCAATAACCTTATATCTCTAGTACAATATATGTGATTGTAATTTCAACTGTCTATTCATATATGAATATTGGCCTGGAAATCTTAATCGTACTAATTCTCATCCTCCTGAATGGTTTTTTTGCCATGTCGGAGACAGCCATCCTGGCCAGTCGCAAAGCCCGTCTCCAGCAACGCGCCAATGAGGGGGATGCAAAATCACGCAGGGCCCTGAACTTGGCGGAAAACCCCAATCGTTTCCTGCCGACTGTGCAGATAGGAATAACACTGATCGGTGTCCTCACGGGTGCCGTGGGCGGCGCGGTTTTTGCGACGCCCCTGGCCGTGGAAATGGCCAGAATCCCGGCGCTGATACCCTATGCGAATTCCGTCAGCCTGGCCGTTGTGGTTATCCTGATCACCTTTTTTTCCATGCTGGTCGGTGAACTGGTTCCCAAACGGCTGGCCTTGCATGACACCGAAAAAGTTGCCTCCAGGATTGCCGGCTTTATGAGTTTTATCTCCACCCTCTTTTCACCGGTGGTATGGCTTTTGGAAAAATCATCCGACCTGGTCCTGCGCTTGCTGGGGGTCAAGCCAAGCAAGGAACCACCCGTGACGGAAGAGGAACTGCTGGTCCAGTTGGATGAAGGCACCCAGGCCGGCGTTTTTAAGGAAACCGAACAGGACATGGTGGAGGGAGTCTTTTCCCTCTCCGATCAGCGCGTGAATGCCTTGATGACCCCACGTAATGAAATCATCTGGTTGGATGTGAATGACGAAGTGGCAGAGATTCGCCGTAAAGTCCAGGAGAGTCCTTTCTCACGTTTTCCCGTGGCAGAAGACAGCCTGGACAACGTCCTGGGCGTTGTAAAAGCCAAGGACCTGTTGTTGGCCGGTTTAAAAAACGGGAATGAACTCAGGCAAATTGTCCGTCCGCCGATCCACATCCCGGAGACCGCCTTTGGCTCGCGCGCGCTTGAAATGTTCCGGGAATCCAAACGCGAACTCATGCTGGTCGTGGATGAGTTTGGCGTGGTGCAGGGTTTGATCACCCTGGCCGATATCCTGGAAGAAATAGTCGGAGCATTCGAGGGCGGACCGCAAGCCACCCAGCGTCAGGATGGCTCCTGGCTCTTGGACGGGATGCTTCCGAACGATGAGTTCAAGGAAATATTCAACCTTCGGCATCTGCCGGATGAAGAAGAATTCGAAACACTGGGCGGCTTTGTCATGATGCAACTGGGGCGCATTCCCCAACCCACCGATCAATTTGAATGGAACGGTCTGTGTTTCGAAGTGACGGAAATGGATGACAAACGGGTGGATAAAGTGCAGGTGACCAGCATGCCGGCACGACCAGCCACCCCGGCCAAAGACACCTGAGTAAGACTCAGAAATTGAAAAGACGATAAAATATTAAGGTTTGCACTTTACACAGGAGGAGACGCTCGAATGGACCCACTTATACTTTCCCGCTGGCAGTTTGCAGTCACAACGATCTTTCACTTCTTCCTTGTCCCGCTCACGCTGGGACTATCGATCTTGGTGGCGATCTTTGAAAGCATGTACGTCGCAACGGGTGATGAGACCTATAAACGCATGGCACGCTTCTGGGGCAGGGTTTTCCTGATCAATTTTGCGGCTGGCGTGGTGACCGGCATTGTGCAGGAGTTCCACTTCGGCATGAACTGGTCCGGGTATGCCCGTTTCATGGGGGATATTTTTGGTGCTCCCCTGGCGATCGAAGCGTTGCTGGCGTTCTACCTGGAGTCCACTTTTATCGGCTTGTGGGTGTTCGGATGGGACAGGCTTTCAAAGAAATTGCACCTGGCAACCATCTGGCTGGTGGCGATAGCTTCCAACCTGTCGGCGTTGTGGATCCTGATCGCCAACTCTTTTATGCAGAACCCGGTCGGATATGCCATTGAAAATGGCCGGGCGGTCATGACCAGCTTCTGGGCCTTGATGACGAACCCGAACTTGCCCTACCAGTTTCTTCACGTTCTCGCGGATGGGATTACGACGGCCGGGTTCCTTGTGCTGGGTTTTTGTGCCTGGCATCTCTTGAAAAACAAAGAAGAGGCGTTGGCATTGTTTCAACGTTCTTTCAAATGGGCCGCAATCTATGCGCTGATTGGCGTGGTGGCAGTCATTGTCGTGGGGGATGCCCAAGGCAAGTACCTGGAAAAAGTCCAACCCATGAAAATCAGCGCGGCCGAAGCCATCTGGCAGAGCGAATCACCGGCGGCGGATTTTGTTGTCGTTGCCAGTATTGACCAAAAAAATGAAGATAATCCATTCGAAATCCGCGTTCCCAAAGCCTTGTCCTTCCTTCTTTACAGTAAATTCGAGGGTGGTGTGGAAGGCCTGAAAGACTTGCAGGCCGACGCGGCAGCCAAATTTGGGCCGGGGAACTATATTCCACCAGTGGCAATTACCTTCTGGACATTCCGGATCATGGTCGGGGTAGGGTTCCTGATGGCGCTGCTGGCGTTACTGGCAATCCTCAAACCAATGATCAAGGTATTAAACAAAAACCCGCTTTTCCTGAAGCTCCTGTTGCCGGCCATGGCTCTGCCGTACATCGCCAGTACCTGCGGCTGGATCTTAACCGAGGAAGACCGCCAGCCTTGGATCGTTTACGGCCTGCAAAAAACGCAGCAGGCGGTTTCCCCCAACCTTACCACCGGGGATGTACTTTTCTCCCTGGTGCTGTTTATCGTGCTGCTGGGCGCATTGATTGCGGTAACTGGCTGGTTGATGTACAGGGCCGGTACTGCCGAACCAAAAGCAGAAGCAGATGTTGAATAAAGGAATGGAGCGATAAAATGAACCTCAATACTGTCTGGTTTATCCTGGTGGCCATTCTTTTTACCGGTTTTTTCTTCCTGGAAGGGTTCGATTATGGCGTCGGTATGCTGATGCCTTTCCTGGGCAGGGATGATCTGGAACGCCGCAGTATCATCAATGCCATAGGCCCGGTCTGGGATGGAAACGAAGTCTGGATGATCACTGCTGGCGGGGCGCTGTTTGCTTCCTTCCCGCAAGTGTACGCCACCCTGTTCAGTGGATTCTATCTGGCATTAATTCTTATGCTGGTGGCATTGATTTTGCGTGGTGTGGCTTTCGAATTCCGCGGCAAGCGTGATGAGAAGGGTTGGCGGTCTGTGTGGGATTGGGCGATTTTCACCGGCAGCCTTCTTCCGGCCTTATTGTGGGGTGTAACCATTGCCAATTTGATGCGCGGTTTTGCCATCCAGCAGGATATGAATTACTACGGTGGCTTGTTGCCGTTGCTGAACCCATACGCGTTGCTGGGTGGATTTGTCTTTGTGGCACTCTTCCTTTTCCACGGGGCCAATTTCCTGACCTTGAAGGCTCCTGATGAAATTGCGCTGCGGGCACGCAAGGTTGCATGGACCGCCTGGATCAGCGCGACCGGATTGACCGTAGCTTTCGTCCTCTGGACATTCTTCGCGACGGATATCTTGACAAAATCCACTCCTAACGGCCTCCTGCCGGCTATCTTGGCGGCAGTTGCCCTGCTTGTCACCGGCTGGTTGATCAGGCGCGAGAAAAGCGGATGGGCTTTTGTTACAGGAGCTTTGGCCATCGTTTTCGCCTCGGTCATGGTATTTTCAGGTCTGTACCCGCGCATCCTGATCTCCACCCTCAACCCGGATTGGAGCCTGACGATCACGAATGCAGCCTCGAGCCCTTATACTCTCAAGGTGATGACGGTTGTGGCAGCCATCATGGTGCCGATTGTCCTGGCTTACCAGGGCTGGACCTATTGGGTCTTCCGGAAGCGGGTGGAAGCCAGGCCGGAAAAATTGACCTATTGAGTTCTGGCAGAGAAACCCTCCATGGAATCGCCCAAACCGGTGATCGTAGCCGCGCTGTTCCCGGAAATTCATGCAGAGCTGCTGTCGTTATTAAAAAGCTTGTCTGCGGAGGAATGGCAGAAACCGACCGTTTGTTCAGGGTGGACAGTTAAGGATGTTGCACTCCACATCCTGGGCGGTGAGATTGGCAATATTTCCAGGCGCAGGGACAGCTTCGAAATAAATGCCTCCATCAATAATTGGGAAGAATTGGTGACATTTATTAACGATTGGAATCAAAGATGGGTATCGGTTGCACGCCGCATCAGCCCGCCTCTTTTGGTTGATCTTCTGGAGTTAACGGGTTCCCAACTATATGCTTACTTCCAGACGCTGGATCCATCCTCTCTCGGGGGACCGGTGGATTGGGTTGGCCCACAACCTGCTCCAGTCTGGCTGGATCTTGCGCGCGAATACACCGAGCGCTGGCACCACCAACAGCATATTCGGGATGCGGTCGGTCGACCCGGCCTAAAACAACCCAGGTATCTATCACCTGTGCTGGATACCTTTATGCGGGCGCTGCCGCGAACCTACCAGGCAATCCATTCGGTTGAGAATACAGCGGTGAGCATGACGATTACGGGGGATGCAGGGGGGCGTTGGTCGATCTTGTGGGAAAATGGTGCGTGGAAGCTTTATTCAGGTGTTCCAGATAAACCCACTGCAGAAGTGGTCGTGGACCAGGATGTTGCCTGGCGTTTGTTCACCCGTGGAATCGATCAGGATTCAGCAGTAAAGCAAATGATTTTCAAAGGCGATCAGACCCTGGCGCATCAAGTGCTGGGAATGACCGCCATTATTGCGTGAGAGAATCAAAGAATATTGCCTGCATACTGCATTTTTTCCATAAAAAAGGTGAGCGCCCAGGCGGTGCTCACCTTTTTTTGATAGGCCGTGAAAACTTACTCTTTATCCTCAACAAATTGCTCGCGGCCCGAAAGCATGAAGCCCGCGACGACAATCAGAATGAGGAATGGAAGTACTGCCA
Source organism: uncultured Chloroflexia bacterium (assembly GCA_963772245.1). Classification (GTDB taxonomy): domain Bacteria; phylum Chloroflexota; class Anaerolineae; order Anaerolineales; family Villigracilaceae; genus UBA877. The sequence goes on from CAVYWB010000006.1 coordinate 209,146, forward strand.
GCCAGACCGCCGCCTGCCCCTTGCTGCCGCCGGTGAAAAGGGCTGTCCTTTATTTCCAGGCAAGCCATCAGGGAAGCGGTAGGCACCTGGATCCGATTCATCGGTGCCTGCTCTGCCTAGGCTGCCAAGTCCGGTTCAAGGAGAAGGCCTGCTGATAGGCTTGGCGGTTGTCCTGCTCGCACAGGCTACGCAGATACATGGACAGGGCGGGCAGCCGAAGCAGGACCAGTGCATCGTTGCGTAACTGGCGCATCCGCTCCCGGCTGAGACCCCACTCCCGACCAATCTCTGCCAGGCAATAGGTTCCTTGCCCGTCCAACCCATAGGCCAGGTGGATCAGTCGCCCAAGCCGTGCAGGAAGCTTTTCCACCACTTCCAGCAGCGCCTGGCCTGCATTCTCCCGACACCAGTCTTCTTCGATTTTATCTGCTACCAGTTTCAGCCAAGCTTCGGCTGCATCGTCCGGTGCATGGTCCGCATTCGCCCTGGCATTCCAGATCCGGAACCGGATGGTGGCCCAGGCAAAGCTCGAAAATGCAGTTCCTCGTCCGGGATCGTAATGCTGGATCGCATACCAAAATCCGATCCGCCCTTCCTGGATCAGGCCAACAAATTCGATCCCGATCATCCCTTGCTGCCGGATCACACTATGGATCAGCCCTTTGTTTTCTCGCAGCAAGGTCTTCAGACAGTCCGGGCAGCTCGCCTGGGCGCAAACAAATCTCCCCATTCCTTCAGAGTAACAACCGGTTCCAATAGCCACAGCGACACCTCCTTCGGGTCAGGAATAATCAGAATTCTCGATTTTCCCGCAAGAGTGGTCTGTGCAGCGTAACTTTTGTAGAAAATCATCCTAAAAACGGGGATATAATCTTTTTCGGAAATCCCTTGATCTTGATCCGCTCTCGGTGTGAAGTATCATATGAAATGGTCTGCCTGGTTTGAACGTATTGCTAACTCACAAACTATCTTGATTGGCGGCGTTGCCGTGCTTGTTGGCCTGGCTACTGGGGCCGGCGTCTGGTTGTTCAAGCTCCTGATCGATCTTCTGCGGAATATCATGTTCGTGAAAGTTGCCGGGCTGCTTGCCCCTGCTGGTCGCTGGACCGTGGCGCTGGTGCCGGTGGCGGGAGGCATCCTGGTGGGTCTGCTCGCCCATTTTCTCGTCGGCGAGGAGAAACTCCATGGCACGGCCGGTGTCATGCAATCCATGGCCCTGGCGGGCGGCCGGCTGCGCTACCAGAAAGCACCCGTCAAGACCGCCGCCGCCATCCTTTCCATTGGGATGGGCGCTTCGGTCGGTCCTGAAGACCCATCCGTACAGATTGGCGCCAACCTCGGCTCGATGCTGGGGCAGTGGCTGCGCATGTCCGATGAGCGCATCCGCATGCTGGTGGCGGCCGGCGCAGCCAGTGCCATCGCGGCGGCCTTCAATGCCCCGATTGCCGGCGTATTCTTCGCGCTGGAATTGATCCTGGGCGAAATTGGTGGCAGCTCTCTGGGGTTGATCCTCGTGGCAGCGGTCACGTCGTCTTTGTTCACGCAGGCGGTTTTGGGGAGTTCTCCCGCCTTCCAGGTACCAGCCTATACCTTCCACTCCGGCTGGGAATTGCCTTTCTATCTGGTTTTGGGCTTGCTCGCAGGTCCGGTCTCGGCGCTGTACATCCAACTGCTGTACAGGATTCAGGATTTCTATCACCGGTGGAAAGTGCCGGCATGGGTTATGACCGGGAGCGCCGGCTTGCTGCTGGGGATCACCGGCATTTTCCTGCCCCAGGTATTTGGCACTGGGTACCAAACCATCGGCGAGGTCCTGAACAAGAACGATCTTGCTCTGGGGCTGCTTCTCGCATTGTTGATTGCCAAGGTTGTCCTGACGCCGGTTAGCATCGGTGGGGGATTCGTCGGCGGCGTTTTCGCTCCGGCACTTTTCATCGGCGCCACCCTGGGCGGGGCTTTCGGGATGATCTCGGCCCATCTTTTCCCGGCCCTCGGCCTGACTCCTGCCGCATTTGCCCTGGTGGGCATGGCGGCGGTCCTGGCCGGCTCGGTCCGCGCGCCGCTCACGGCTGTGATCCTGCTCTTTGAGATGACCAATGATTACCGCATCATCCTGCCTCTGATGTTTGCGGTGGCGGTCAGCTTATTGATCTCTCAGCGCATTCACAAGGACTCAGTGTATGCCCTAGGCCTGGCCCGGCATGGCATTCGTCTCGACCGGGGACGGGATGTGGAAGTGATGGGCGCGGTCACGGTCGGCGAGGCCATGCACGCCGGCAATGAAGCACTGCCGGAAAATGCCAGCTTGGAAGAGGCGGCTGAGATCATGGCACGCTCCCGTCACCATGGATTGCCCGTGGTGGACGCACAGGGTCTGCTGGCTGGAGTTCTCACCGTCGAGGACATCGAGCGGGCCACGGGTGCGAAAACAGTAGGGGAAGCCTGTACACGCAATGTCGAGGTGGCTTTCCCGGATGAAACACTCAATATGGCACTGCGCCGGATGAGCCGCAAAGACGTGGGGCGGTTGCCGGTGGTCACGCGCGAAAACTCACGAAAACTCGTGGGAATTTTGGGACGCGCCGATGTCATCCATGCTTACGATCTTGCCCTGACCCGCCGGATCACCCAGCGGCACCAGGAGCATGCGGTGCGCCTGGACGCCCTGACCCCAGAGCGCGTCGATGTGACCGATGTTGTCATCGAAGAAGGTTCGTTATGTACGGGGAAAAAGATGAGCGAGATCCCCTTCCCACACGACTGTGTGATCGCCTCCGTTCGGCGAGGCGGCCAGGTGTTCATCCCGCGTGGCAACACCGCTTTGAAAGCGGGCGATGTCCTTGTCGTGGTTGCCCAGGGAGCTGCCAGGGGCGAAGTGCTCAGAATCTGCAGGAAGCCATTGGTAGATTAATCCTATAAGCAGAAACTCAAAATTCGAGAAGGCCTTCGCCTTTTGTTTGGCCTTTTCATCAGTCAACTGCAGTTGAAGAGCATCCTTCGCCTGTTTTGAGAGAATAAACCAGGTCATTTCCCGCTTATCCTAGGCGGCCCTACCAATACTACTGAACTTTTATGTTGACTAACTCAACTCAATCTGGGTTGAGTTATTTTCTCCGACTTATTGCTCAATCCCCATTAAATCTGTAAACACCAGGAATGAGGCTGGGTCGCGAAAGTCACCCTGCTTTGCCTGAGTTCCCTAATCCGGTAAATCATGGGTTGAGAAATAATAGAGGAGCTTTGGTAATCTGGCATGAATAAGTGAAACTGCCAGGATTGAATTAGAGATTGCCGGAACCCTGGAACTTTTTTATAACTACTTTCATCTCCTCGTCAGAAAGAATTACAGGGTTGCCAATACATTTTGCCTGAAAAAATAACCTGCTTACCAGCTCAATCTCCTCGGCGGTGGAAAAGGCGGCACCGATATCCTTGCCGACCGTCACCAGCCCGTGATTGGCCAATAGACAGGCATTGTAATTTCCAATTGCCTGGAGAATGTTCTCCGAGAGTTCCGAGGTGCCATAAGTGGCATAAGCCGCCAGGGGTACCTTGTTTCCCGCCAGACCGACCAGGTAATGAACTGCGGGAATCTCCCAATTGAGGCAGGCGATGGTTGTGGCATATACCTGATGGGTATGGATTACTGCATTGATATCTGGTCGGAATTTGTAAAGACTGAGATGAAATAAGGTCTCACTGGAAGGTTTTAATTTTCCATCCAATATGGTTCCGCCCAAGTCAATCACAACTACATCTGCCGGGGTCATTTCAAAATAAGCCACCCCGGTGGGTTTGATCGCCACCAGACCCTCCGCCCGGTTGTAGATGCTGAGGTTTCCCCCCGTCCCGGTGGTGAGCTGGGCCTCGATCATTTTTCTACCGTACTGTATGATGGATTTTCTTTCTTCTTCCAAAAGCATATTGGTCTCCTGCTATCTATTTATCCTGAAAATCCGTCTGGCATGCGGGTTTCGATGCCGTTCACGCTCAAGCGGGTGATGTCATCGCTGAAAACCGGGTATTTGGCAATTAATTCCCCGGCAATTGCCGCTTCAAAGCCTGAGCTGCTGAAGCCGGGTGCCATGGTGCAGCCAAACAACGCATACCGACCCCCGGGCAGTAACGATCCTGCCTGCCAGGTATTTGCAGGGACCACCCATTGAACCTTGTCCCCATGGATGGAGTTGCCTCCCATTCGAATTTTCTCGCCCGTTCCATCCGGGTGAAGCATAATCAGTTCAAAAGGGTCACCCCCATAGACATGCCAGATTTCATCATATTTCAGGCGGTGAAAGCAGGAAACGCTTAATGGATTATTGCAATACATCCCGATCATGGCAGTCCCAATCGGTGTTCCGGCGTTGATTTTCTGCGCAGATCGGTACGTATTTTTACAAAAAGTTCCTTCAACTGGCAAACGATCAAACTCGAAATGTCTAAGCAATGCCAGCGCGTCCGGGTGCATTATTTTTTCATCAGCTTTTGATAGCGGGTTATGCCATTTCTTCATAAATCCGCCTCCAGCTTGAACTTAAGAATCAACATGCGTGTGCGCTGGGTGCCAGGGTCTCTGCGGCAATTCATGGTTGATCTCCCTTTGGTTGGGTTAACCTGCCTGCGCCGTTTCAGAGAGTTTGTGCGTAGGCGTAGTCGGTTGGCGGGGGTGCAAAAGAATTTCAAGATCTGACCTTGACCCAGGCTGAATTCTTGTTGGTGCTATCATAAATTGCTTTGCAAACAACAGAATTGATATAGCCATCCATGAATGTGGGATAAGTTGGATTTTGTGACGGCTGGTCCGATTCGATATCCAGATATGCCTCTTTGAATAAAGCATTGAATGTATCTGGAAAGCCCCCTCCGAATGCATTGATTCGAACCTGAACGCCCGATTTTTTTTGACCGGTGCAAAGCCGACAAGGATCTTCCGAATTCCACCAAACCGATTGTTTCTTTCCAGCAACTTCGATGGAAAGATGATTATTCCTTCCGTGTGAGACTTCGGAAAGAACCAGGTTTCCAATTGCATGGTTCGAAAACCGGAATGAAATTATTGCGGCATCCTCTGTCGAAACAGCCAGTTTCGTCGCATGGTCCTTGGGATACGAATACATGGTTTCGTTAACGATAAAGCGGTCCGGCGAAAACTTTCCAAAATTCGCGGATACTTCCGTGATCTCCAGACCAGTCCAATAACGTACGAGGTCGATCCAATGGGAGCCGATTTCCGTGGTGGCGCGCATTGGACCAGCCAATTCCGGTTTGTACCGCCATGTGTAATTTTCCGGCAGGGCGTGAAATTCTTGAAGATAAGAACCATGGATCAGGCATATTTCACCAAAATCAGGAGAACTGATGAAATTCCTGGCTTGCTGGCAGGCATCAAAAAAACGCACATTAAAATTTACAGCGTTAACAAGATTTCTTTCCCGGGCAATATTCGCCAACTCTAATGCTTCTGCCGGATTTACGCAAAGCGGTTTTTCACAGATTACGTGTTTTCCCGCTTTGATCGCCTCTTTTACCATGGAGTAATGCAGGGTCGGAGGAGTGCATATATGTACACTTTGGATGCTTTCTTCCAGAGCCATTGCAAATGAAACCCCGAAATTATCCGCTTTCCATTGATTGGCGAATTCCTGTGCTCTTTGTTCAGAGGAATCGATGACCAGTGCGAGGGTATGACCCAATTCTTTAATTGCTTGGGCGTGGGAATTGCCGATAAACCCGCATCCAATGATAGCTGCCTGCATTCTTGGTATCCCTGATGAATTATTGATTACACAATATTCTTGTTAATTTTGGAAATCGTAAACCGATATTGATGTCCCGCAGGAATATTGGCACGGGACATTTCCATTTTGAAAAATAATTGAGATTTCAAGATCCTGGCATTGAGTGAGGGAAAAAGGTAGCTTCACAAGGTCATTATAATCCAACAGAAGAATATGACATTACACCTTCCTTGTATCCCACTTACTGACAGCGGGTCACCGGGTGTGCTGTTTTGTCAGCAACCCGACGAGGATGCGCAATTTCCCCAGGTGGATTTGGTTTGATTTTGGAAGGTGACGCGTATGGATCGACGGGTAGCTGGTTCGGGTATGTGCGGAACTAGCTCTTTGGATGAAATTGACGAGGGTGATATACTCGATTATTATCGCTTAAAGGCGCTTGAAATGGATCGCTTGGTGCGCCTCCGAGTGGAATTGAAAGCCCCCGGTTTTCTTTATTGGTATCTGTTTTTCCCTGTTTTACACCTGGTCTTTTCCGGTCTGATCCGTGCGACAACCTGCTGGGCCGGTGAAGAAAAAGGATACAGGCTGGGCTCTTTTTATAGCAAAAAAGGAGATGCCAATGACGATCAACTTTTCGATGTGGAAGACCGCCCTGTCGGGCCTGGTCAAAATGGACAGCAAGGAGGAATGGGACAAGTTGGATGTCATCTCCAAATGGCTGATTGCCACCCGTTCCGGCGTGACTACGGTGACACTTTACTCCTGTCTAATCGGCGGACTGCTGGCCTGGCGCGAAGGTTATTTTGCCTGGTTGCCCTGGATCATCATCACACTCGGATTGTTCATTGCTCATGGAGCGAACAATTTCCTGAATGATTACACTGATTTCAGCCGCGGCGTGGATAAGGACAATTATTTCCGGACGCAGTACGGGGTGCACCCGCTGGTGCAGGGATTTTGGACCAAACGCCAGCAGCTTAACCTGGTTCTTGGTTAGTGGAGCGCTGGCGTTCCTGTCCGGTGTCTATGCACTCTTTTATGCCAACTTTTCTCCGCTGATCATCGGCTTGTTTGCTTTCGGCGCGTTGGTTTTACTCTTCTACACCTGGCCGCTTAAGTACCTGGCATTGGGTGAACTATGTATTTTCCTGATCTGGGGCCCGATCCTGGTGGCGGGCGTTTACAGCGTGCTCTCGCGCGGTTGGACAGCCAATACCTGGATCGTAGCCCTGGCAGGTGTGCCTTACGGATTGAGCGTGCTCAGTATCAACCTAGGCAAGCACATTGACAAGTTTGCTGAGGATACGAAAAAAGGTGTTGGCACCTTGCCCGTCAGGTTGGGTGAGAAACCCGCCCGCTACCTCAACATGGCAGTGCTGGTGCTGATCTATGTAGTCATCCTGTATCTGATCTTCGTACCGCGATTTTTCACGCCGGTCTTGCTGATCGTTTTCCTGTCTGGAAAGCGTCTGATGTATGCGGTCGGAGTCCTCGCCAAGCCACGCCCGGCGGAGGCGCCCAAAGACTGGCCGGCCTGGCCAACCTGGTTTTCTGGTTTCGCTTTCTACCACAATCGCCTCTTTGAAAACCTGTTCGTGCTGGGTATTTTGGCCGATGCCCTCTTGCGGATTTTCCTTCCCACATTCTGGCTGATCCGGTGATCTTCCGGGCATGACCCGACGTCTGCTGGCGCTCGCCCGTGACAGCCGCCTTGCTCTGGCGGCGACCATCCTGTGCGGATTCCTGGCAGGCTTGCTGACCATCGGGCAAGCTTCGCTGATCAGCCGGGCGGTGGCAGGCGTTTTCCTGGGCGGTCAGGCTCTGCCGGATGTTGGTGGGCTGCTCCAACTTGTCCTCATAATCGTTTTTCTGCGCGCTGCGCTTGCCTGGGGTGGCGAAGTCAGTGCCAACACGCTGGCGGTGCATGTCAAAAGCGACCTGCGCCAGCGCCTGTTCGATAAGATCCTGCGACTCGGCCCGACCTATACGCGTGGCGAACGCACGGGGGAACTGGTCAACGCTGCAGTCGAAGGTGTCGAGGCGCTGGATGCCTATTTCAGCCAGTACCTTCCGCAACTTGCCATTGCCACCCTTGTTCCATTAAGCATTTTGTTCTTTGTTTTTCCTCAAGACCCGCTTTCAGGGCTGATTCTGCTTCTAACTGCGCCGCTTATCCCGGTTTTCATGTACCTGATCGGCAAGACCGCCGAAGCGCTGACCAAACGCCAGTGGGATACACTCAGTCGCCTCAGCGCACATTTCTTTGACAGCCTGCAGGGCCTGACCACGCTCAAAGAACTCGGTCAGAGCAAAGCGCATGCACGTTCCATTGCCGATGCCAGCAACCGCTTCCGCGACATCACGCTGGATGTGCTGCGGGTCACCTTCCTCTCGGCGTTGGTGCTTGAACTGGTGGCAACCGTCAGTACGGCGCTTGTGGCGGTGGAAGTGGGGCTGCGTTTGCTCTACGGCCGGATGGCTTTCCAGCCGGCGCTGTTCCTGCTACTCCTGGCGCCGGAGTTTTATATCCCGCTGCGCATGCTCGGCCTGCGCTTCCACGCCGGCATGTCCGGCACCCACGCGGCCCGGCGGATTTACGAGATTCTGGATATCGAAGAACCGGGAGATCAGACTGTTGAGCAGGGAGCCGGGAACCGCTCCCATCAATTCTCCACTCTCACTTTATCGGCTCTTTGCTATACCTACCCTGGCGAAAGCGAAGCAACCTTGCAGGACATCACGCTGGAAATCCATGCCGGAGAGCACTTTGCCCTGGTCGGTTCCAGTGGCGCCGGGAAATCCACCCTGGCCGCGTTGTTGTTGCGTTTTATCGAACCCACGACCGGGCAACTGACCATAAACGGGAAACCCTCCACGGAAATTTCACCAAAAGCCTGGCGCAGCCTGATTGGCTGGGTACCCCAGAATCCATTCCTCTTCCACGATTCGATCGCGGCCAACCTGCGAATTGCCAGGCCTGAAGCCACGGACGTTGAGCTGGCTGCTGCGTTGCGCCTGGCTAGTCTGGATGGATTTGTCCAATCTCTGCCGGAGGGACTGGAGACGCGCATCGGCGAAGAAGGCGTCCGGTTGAGTGCCGGACAGGCGCAGCGCCTGGCCCTGGCGCGTGCTTTCCTAAAAGACGCCCCGCTGCTCATCCTGGATGAACCGACTTCCAGCCTTGACCCCGGGCAGGAGGCGCTGGTGGAAGCCTCGTTGCGTGAATTGATGCGCGACCGTACCGTCATCACCATTGCCCACCGGCTCAATACCGTTTTCCAGGCGGATCGGATCGTCGTCATTGAAAAAGGGTGCATCGTAGAAGCTGGCAACCACCGGGAACTGTTGGCGCAAAGCGGCGTGTATGCCGCTCTGGTCAACTCCACCCTTGAAAAATCCGCCCCGCAACATCTCCTAAATCCTCGGTCCCCGATCTCTGATCCCCAATTAAAAATCAACGATCTCCAATCTAAACTCGTTAACCCTACACCCCCATCCTCGATCAACAATTCCCGTCCCCCTTTTCCCCTTTCCCCCGTTTACTATCCTTCCTGCGCGGCTCCTGGGGCTGGGTGGCCCTGTCGGTTTTGCTGGGCGCCCTGACAGTTGGCAGTAATGTCGGTCTGATGGGCACTTCCGCCTTCCTCATTTCAGCCGCCGCGCTGCATCCGGAATTGGGCACGCTGGATGTCGCCATTGTGGGCGTTCGTTTCTTCGGGATCGCACGCGGTGTCTTTCGCTACGCCGAGCGCCTGGCCTCCCATAACGTGACCTTCCGCCTGCTGGCGCGCCTGCGTATCTGGTTCTACCAGAGATTGGAGCCGCTCGCTCCTGCCCGCCTGATGCAATACCACTCGGGCGACCTGCTCAGCCGGATTGTCGCGGATGTGGAAACGCTCGAAAATTTCTACGTGCGGGTGGTTTCTCCCTCCATGGTGGCCGTCCTCATCGCGGCCGGGATGACGGTTTTCTTTGGACAGTATTCCACCGGGTTAGCCTGGACTTATCTGGCATTTATGCTCCTGCTCGGTCTGGGCGTTCCGTTGCTGGCAGCGACGCTCAGCCGCAGCCTGGGCGCACAGGCTGTTTCCCGGCGTGCTGCAATGCAAACCCGCCTGGTGGACGGCATTCAGGGTCTGGCTGATTTATTGGCCTTTGGGCGCGGGTCGGATTATGCCCTGCGCTTGGGCGAGGAAGGCAAATTCTATGGAGACACCCAGCGTCGTCTGGCTAGCCTTACCGGGATCTCCAGCGGGCTGACCGTCTTGCTGGCCAACCTGGGCATGCTGGTGGTGCTGGGCTTGACCATTCCGCTGGTTGGTTCGGGCCGGATCCCCGGCGTGCTGCTGGCCGTGCTTGCGTTGGCCGCCTCGGCCGGGTTCGAAGCAGTCATGCCGCTGCCGCTGGCTGCGCAGACGCTCTCCTCCAGCAGCCAGGCGGCCCGGCGCTTGTTCGAAATTGTTGATGCAGAGCCGGCCGTTGTGGATGCCGGGAATGCACAGCAGGGCCTGGAAAGCCATTCATTATTATCGACTCTCTCCGTATCCAATCTCTCCTTCACATATCCAGGCAGCCGGGATTTCGCTTTGCAGGGTATAAACCTTTCCCTGGCCCCCGGCAAGCGCATAGCCATCGTTGGCCCTAGTGGAGCCGGGAAATCCACCCTGGCGAACCTGCTGCTGCGCTTCTGGGATTATTCCGATGGGCAAATCACCCTGGCTGGTCGCGAACTGCATGCCTGGCCCCAAGATCGGGTCCGACGGCAGATCGGCTGCCTCTCCCAGAAGACCTGGTTCTTCAACGACACCGTGCGGAATAACCTGCTGCTGGCTAGTCCTGCTGCAACCCAGGCGGAGATCGAGGCCGCTGCCCGGCGCGCGCAGATCCACGACTTTATCCTGGGACTGCCGCAGGGTTACGAAACGATCATCGGCGAACGTGGCCTGCGCTTGAGCGGGGGGGAACGGCAGCGCCTGGCGATTGCGCGCCTGTTATTGAAGGATGCCCCCATCCTGCTGCTGGATGAACCCACCGCCAACCTCGACACGCTTACCGAGCGCCGCATCCTTGATACGCTGTTCTCATTGGTGGACGGTCACTCGCTCCTGCTCATCACCCACCGGCTGGTCGGATTGCAGCAAATGGACGAGATCCTGGTGATGGATAACGGGCGCATCTGCGAGCGCGGTACCCAGGTGGAATTGGTAATGCATAGCGGTCTGTACCGGCGTTTATGGGATCTGCAGAATAGGGTGTTGGCAGATTAATAGCAGACAAATCCCACAAAAAAAGAGGAATAGACCCTAGAGTTCTCAAAGAACTCGGAAGTCTCGATTTTAAGAATTCTGTCTACTGGAATTCCCTTTTCGGGTAAAATTGGGCAACTTAAACCTGTCGGGAAGGTAGTGAAATGGAAAAAACCGGTATACGGGGACGCCTACCATATAAATGGATCGCACTGAGTGTTACGACGATCGGAGCATTAATGGCGGCGATTGACAGTACCATTGTGATCCTGGCGTTGCCTGACATGATGGTGAAACTGCACGCCGACCTGGTCGAAATGGTTTGGGTCATCATGGCCTATATCCTGATCAGCACCGTCTTTTTGCTGACCTTCGGCCGCGTGGCGGATATGCTCGGTCGGGTGCGCATGTACAACCTCGGATTCGTGGTATTTACGGTCGGTTCGGCCCTGTGCGGCCTCTCGCAGAATGCCACGCAGTTGATCCTGTTCCGCCTGGTGCAGGGAGCCGGCGCGGCGTTGATGATGGTGAACAGCCCGGCCATCCTCACCGAGGTTTTCCCTCCGGACGAGCGCGGCCGCGCCCTCGGCATTAACGGCATCACCTGGGCGCTCGGTGGGATTGCCGGCCCGCTCCTGGGCGGCCTGATCCTTTCGACCGCCAGTTGGCGCTGGATTTTCTATATCAATGTGCCCATCGGGATCATCGGCACGCTCTGGGGTTACAGAGCGCTGCATGAGATGTCCAAACCCGGGCAGGGCGAACGCTTTGACACGCTCGGCGCCGTAACCTTCAGCCTGGGCCTGGTTGCGCTGCTGCTCGCCCTGACCCTCGGCATCGATTACAGCTGGACCTCCTTGCCGATCCTTTCCCTGTTTGCATTCTTCGTGGTGATGTTCGTTGTGTTCTTCGCCTGGGAGCGTCGCGCCGCCAACCCGGTCCTCGATCTCTCGCTGTTTCAAAATCGGGTCTACAACTTCTCGGTTCTGGCGGCCATGCTCCAGTCGCTGGCCATGTTCGCCGTCGATTTCCTGATCGTGTACTACCTGCAGGGCGTGCGAGGCTACAGCCCGTTGACCGCCGCACTGCTGCTCATCCCGCTGCCCCTGGTGAGCGCGGTGGTGGGACCGTTGAGCGGGCTGCTGGCCGACCACATCGGCGCGCGCATTCCTGCCACCCTCGCGGTGCTGGTTCAGGCGGCCGCCCTGGTATGGTTTATTACGTGCCTTTCTCCCATCACGTCTTACTGGCAGATCGCCGTGGGGCTGGCGCTGATGGGCCTGGGCGGCGGCTTGTTCTGGAGCCCCAACACCAGTGCCGCCATGAACAGCGCCCCGCGCTCACGCCTCGGCATCGCCTCCGCCACGCTCGCCACCCTGCGCCAGACCGGCATGGTGACCAGTTTTGCGGTTGCCCTGGCCGTTGCCGCCGGCAGTCTGCCGCACGAGGCCGTGATGAATCTGTTCATCGGCACCAACGTGACGCTCGGCTCGCAAAGCATGCAGGCCTTCATCCTCGGCATCAAGAATGCCTTCCTGGTTTCCACTTTCCTTTGCCTGGTCGCCGCCGGCTTTTCGTTCGTGCGCGGCAAGGAGAACCGCCGCCAGCTGGCCGCCGAAGCCGTGGAGCAGTGACGAAACAGACTTCCGAGGTTTTCAACATCCTCCCCGAAGGGGAAAACTCGGAAGTCTTCTTTATTATTATCGATCTATTCTTCCACCCCAGCTCGCTAGCCAACCCCTCGAATTGTTCCATAGCTTACTTCCATCCTCCCAAAGCGTAGATCTGAAATCACAACCCTCCATTCCCCGCTTGCGCCTCTCCCACTTGCGTGCTATAATGCGGTCGAAGTTTGGCTTGAATCATCCCCATCTAGATGACAAGTTGATTTTCTTGAGCCCTTACCCAACTCCCTGCAGAGTGCTGCGTAAATATCTAAATCAAAATCCTTGGTCTTATCAAGATTTTTGTTTGCTTGCGTTCAGGTATTTAGACGAACAACAGTAACAATTTAATCTTCAAACAAGCCTGAATTGGGGGCTTGTCCTTTTACTTATTCCCATCATTCCAAATGAAATATTTTGAGAAAGCCACATGAACATACTAGAACTGGAAAATAAACCCTTGGCTGAATTGCGCGCCATCGCCAGGGAATTCAACGTGGTTAATGCCAACCGCTTGAAAAAAGAAGCGCTGATCCTGTCGATCTGCCAGGAGGAGGCCGCCAAGCAGGGTATTGATATGCGCGGCGGCATCCTCGAGATCATGAGCGAAGGCATCGGTTTCCTGCGCTCGGCCCGCTACAGCATCAGTGAAGACGATGTGTACGTTTCCCAGGCCCAATTCAGGCGCTATGAAATGCGTTCCGGCGACCTGGTCATCGGGCATGTTCGCCCACCCCGCGAATCCGAGCGCCATTGGGGCCTGATCAAAGTGGAATCCGTCAACGGCATTGACCCGGAGGAGGCCCGCCGCCGGCCTCGTTTCGAAGACCTTACCCCGATCTTTCCCGACCGGCGCTTTGACCTGGAAACCAAGGGTGATATTCTCTCGACCCGCCTGATCAACCTGATCGTCCCGATCGGACGCGGCCAGCGTGGGCTGATCGTCTCCCCGCCCAAAGCCGGTAAAACCACCATTTTGAAACAGATTGCCAATGCCATTTCCACCCAGTATCCCGGATGTGCACCTGATGGTTGCCCTGATCGGCGAACGCCCGGAGGAAGTCACCGACATGGACCGCTCAGTGGATGCCGAAGTGATCGCTTCCACCTTCGACGAGCCGGTCACCTCGCATGTCCGCACGGCCGAGATCGCCCTCGACCGTGCCAAACGACTGACCGAGATTGGCCGGCATGTGGTCATCCTGATGGATTCCATTACCCGGCTGGCGCGTGCGTACAACCTGGTGGTCAACCCCTCCGGCCGTACCCTCTCCGGCGGCATGGATCCCTCGGCGTTGTACCCGCCCAAGCATTTCTTCGGCGCGGCCCGCAATCTGGAGGAGGGCGGTTCGTTGACCATCATCGCCACCTGCCTGGTCGATACCGGCTCCCGCCTGGATGACGTGGTCTATGAAGAGTTCAAGGGTACCGGCAACATGGAGTTGATCCTGACCCGCAAACTCCAGGAACGCCGCATCTTCCCGTCTGTGGATATCGAACGCTCGTCCACCCGCCGGGAAGACCTGTTGCTCGGCCCGGATATTCTCCAGCGTGTCTGGATCATGCGCCGCATGTACATCCAGATGGTTTCCCCGCCTCCGCAAGGTGCCGGCATGGATTCATCGGTGGCCACCGAGGCGCTCCTCGGCCGGCTTAGCAAGACCAGAAATAATCAGGAATTCTTGGAAACTTTGACGGAAGGCCTATAAATTTTATGGGTAAAAAAACCGGATCCCCCCGCTTGTTTACTGGTATCTCATGGGGAGTAACGATCCTTATTGTCGCCAGCCTGCTTGGATTTGGGCTCTGGCGCCTCTTATCCCTCCTTATCTGTTTCTGCGGCAGCTCAGACCTCCCAACAAGGCACTACCCACAGGGAAGGCTGGCGCTGACTGTATTTTCAACTGAAATTGCTCCCAGCGACTGCCGCTACCAACCTGAGTGCCATTGTCCGGCAGGTCTGGCTTAAGACGGACATCACTTCCAAAACCACTTACACGGTCAGCGATTATACTGTCCAGCCCGGTGATGCCCTCTTCAGCATCGCTGCGCAATTTAAGATCAAGCCCGAAACCCTCCTGTGGGCCAACAATGATATCCTGAACGGTTCTCCAGACAGCCTGCGGGTTGGGCAGGTGCTCAAGGTGCCGCCGGTGGATGGTGTCTATTACCAGGTTCAGACGGGGGATACCCTGGCCTCGATTGCCGATAAATTTTCTGCCAAACTGGATGATATTCTGAACTGGCCCGGTAACAATATTGACCTGACCACCCAGCAGGTCACACCCGGCGATTACATCATGGTGCCCGGTGGGCAGGAAAAGACGGTGGTTTGGGTTGTCCCGAGCGTGCCGAGCAGCGGCGCATTGAACAGCGCAGGCAACCCCTGTGGTGCCGGACCTGTCGGAAGCGGCTTTATCTGGCCAACCGGTAACCATTATCTTTCCGGCAATAATTTCTGGTCCGGCCATCCCGGGGATCGATATTGCTGCCGGCCTGGGCGCCCCGGTTTGGGCTGCTGCAGCAGGCACGGTTACCATCGCCCAGGGCGGTTGGAATGGAGGCTATGGAAACGTGGTCATGATCGACCATAACAACGGTTATTTGACCGTTTATGGCCACTTGAGCCAGATCAATGTGGTCCCGTGCCAGTCTGTTTCCGCCGGGACCGGGATTGGCCTGGCTGGCAGCACCGGCAACTCGACCGGTCCGCACCTGCACTTTGAAATTCGCCAGAACGGCGTGGCCGTCGACCCGTGGTATCTCCTGCCGGCGCCGTAAATCTTTTGCAACCTGGTTTCACTTAGAACCCGGGTTTGTGCCTATGGACGAACGTACCCTTCATAAAGCGCTTTCGAATATTCCCTTGGGCGGTCTGCGTTATTTTGAGAAGACCGGTTCGACCAATGATGTCGCGCTGGCCTGGGCTGCCGACGGCGCTCCGGACCTGGCGCTGGTTTTTGCCGGAGCAGCAAACCGCCGGGCGCGGGCGCGGCAGCCACAACTGGTTTACTGCACCGGACGCTGCCCTGGCTTTCAGCCTGATATTCCGGCCGTTACCCGGTGAAGAGCAGGTCACCCCTCTTTTTTCTGCTTTGGGTGCACTGGCGGTTTGCGAAGTATTGGCAATGCAAGGACTTGCACCCTGAAATTAAATGGCCCAATGATATCCTGCTCTCCCGAAAAAAAGTATGCGGGGTATTGGCAGAATCAATCTGGACGGGCGACAAAGTGGACAGCGTCGTCTTGGGAATCGGGCTTAATATCAAGCCTCAAGCCCTACCTCCGGCCGATCAACTCGATTTTCCGGCCACCTGCCTGGAGGCCGAGGCGCAGCTTCCCATGCAGAATGTCGAGTTGTTCGAACAAGTGCTCCTGCTCCAGCAAATCCTTCAGGCCGTGCGCTATTGGCGCGTCTTGGTAACGAGCGCCGTTTTCCTGCATACCTGGGAAAGGCGCCTGGCATTTCGTGGCGAACAGGTGGAAATCTGGGCGGATGGACAGGTCAGTCAGGAAAGGGCAGCTGGATGGCCTGGAGCAGGACGGGAGTCTGCGCCTGCTTTCTCCACAGGGCCACGCTTTTTACGTGCAGTTTGGGGAAGTGCACTTGCGTCCGGTTGTGTGATATACTTTTTTCATGAGGTGAACCATGCTTGATAATCTGCGCAACCAGGCCGCCTTCACTCCAGATGAAGAAGAGCCTTTGGAACCCAGCCAACCGGAAGAACCAAAGCCGCCCAAACCCCGCCGTTCAATTGACCAGATAACCGGCACGACCGACAAACAGCGTTTAATGCTTGCGGTAATGTTGTTGGTGATGGTTTGCCTGCTGGGATCAATCTTTTTGCTGATAACCGGCACGGTTGTCCTGCCGATTTCATACTAAAAATCACCTCCCGATCTGATAAATAGGTCGGGAGGCTTTATTCCAGGGGAAGATTGCCAGCGGGGGAAAATTCTCTGGCAGCAATTGCAAAGGCTATTTAATCGGTAATTCAAATTGTTTGCCGGGCTCCATGGTCGGTTCACCATTGGTATGGACTCCGACTTTCTTGAGTTCGGCGGCAGCAATCCGGGCGATGGACGCCACCCGATCACCTTCCTTGATTTCCATCAAGTGAACACCGCGCGTGGCGCGCCCGGCCTGCTTGACATCCTTGACTTTGGTACGCAGGACCATGCCATTGGCCGTGATGATGGTCAAATCATCTGCTTCCTGAACGACGCGGGCGGAGGTGATGGTGCCAATCTTGTCGATGGCGTCCCGGGCGATGGTCTGTACGCCGCCCGTGGCACGACCTTTGACCGGATATTCTGAAAGGGCCGTGCGCTTGCCATATCCTTGGGTTGTCACCAGCAGTAAATCCCCGCCTTTTTCGATGACTTCCATGCTGGTGACCTTGTCCTTGGTCCCCAGCCGGATGCCGGTTACGCCGCCTGCCGTGCGTCCCATGGAGCGGACTTCATCCTCGGCAAAACGTAATGCCTGTCCCTGTTCGGTGACAAGGATGATTTCGTTGTCGCCATGGGTCAGGCGCGCCCAGCCCAGTTCATCTCCTGTCTTCCAATCCGATCGCGATGATGCCGGAAGGACGGACGGCCGCCAATTCAGAAAGGGCCATTCGCTTTATTTTTCCTGTACGGGTAGCCAGAGTGATATATTCCACCGTATCGAAGTTTGGCACGGAGACTGCGGCAGTGATATATTCGCCTGCATCCAGAGAGAGCACATTCACCAATGGAATACCTTTGGCAGCCCGGTCGGCATCCGGGATCTGATAGACTTTTTCAGAATAAACCTTGCCCTTGTCTGAGAAGAACAGCATGGTATCGAGTGAACGGGCCGGGATGAGGGTCAGGATTTCATCCTCTTCCTTGGTCAAGTGGCCGGTCACTCCCTTGCCTCCCTTGATCTGCGAGCGATAAGCAGCCGCCGCGACGCGCTTGACATAGCCCTGGGCGGTCAGCGAGATCAGCACGGCCTCATCCGGCACGAGGTCCGATTCGCTCAAGTTTTCCACTGCCTCAACCGCGATATGCGTGCGCCGTTCATCGCCATATTTTTCGGAGAGTTCACGCAAATCATCCTGGATGAGAGCCAGGATTTTCTTGGGGTGCGCCAGCAGGTCCTCAAATTGGGCGATCTGCTGTTTGATTTGTTTATATTCATCTTCTATTTTCTGGCGTTCGAGCGCCGCCAGGCGGCGCAATTGCATGTCGAGGATGGCCTGGGCCTGGAGATCGGACAATTTGAAGCGTTTCATCAGGCGCTCTTTGGCAACGTCAGCATCCGGGGATTCACGGATGGTCTGGATGACAGCATCCAGGTTGTCCAGGGCGATGGTGAGTCCTTCCAGGATATGAGCCCGTGCACGCGCCTTTTCCAGTTCGAATTGGGTACGGCGGGTGAGAACCGTCTGGCGGTGTTCGATGAAGATTTGCAAGGCCCGCTTGAGGGGCAACAGACGGGGTTCGCCATCAACCAGGGCGAGCATCTGGACACCAAAGGTGGATTGCAGGGCGGTGTACTTGTAAAGCTGGTTAAGCACCTTTTTAGGCTGGGAACCACGCTTTAGTTCGATGATGATGCTCATGCCGCGACGATCCGATTCATCCCGCAGGTCAGAGATGGAATCGATTTTTTCTTCACGAACCAGGTCGGCGATGCGTTCGATCAAGGTGGATTTATTGACCTGGTAGGGAATTTCGGTGATGACGATGCGGAAGCGGTTGCCATTCATCTCTTCGATGTGCGCCTTGCCGCGCAGGACTATCCGCCCCTTGCCGGAACCGTATGCAGCTTCGATGCCTTCCGTACCGACAATAATGCCGCCGGTGGGAAAATCCGGTCCGGGGATGAATTTCATCAGGTACTCGATGGGGACTTCTTCCATCGTATCGTAATTCTCGATGAGATAGATAAGGGCCGCCGCCAGCTCTTTTAGATTATGCGGCGGGATATTGGTTGCCATGCCAACGGCGATGCCGGATGAACCATTCAGCAGCAAGTTGGGCAGGCGGGAAGGCAGGACCAGTGGCTCTTTAAGTGAACCGTCGAAGTTATCAGTGAAGTCCACCGTGTTCTTTTCCAGGTCGGCCAGCATTTCTTCGGCCATTTTGTGCAGGCGGGCTTCGGTATAGCGCATGGCAGCCGGGGCATCGCCATCCACCGAGCCGAAGTTGCCCTGGCCATCCACGAGCAGGTAGCGCATGGAGAAATCCTGTGCCATGCGGGCCATTGATTCATAAACCGCCAGATCGCCATGCGGGTGGTATTTCCCCAGCACTTCGCCGACAATCCGGGCGGACTTCTTGAAGGCAGAATTGGCATGGATGCCCATATCCTGCATGGCGTACAAGATACGCCGGTGGACAGGTTTTAATCCATCCCGGGCATCCGGCAGGGCGCGTGCGACAATGACAGACATGGCATAGTCAAGGTATGCGGTACGCATGGTCTCGTCAATATCTGCCATTTGGACGGTGCCGATGACTTGTTTGACGGGTTCAGGGCCGGTGCTGGTGGGTTCTGGTTCTACCATAATTATTTCCTCACGCGGTAAGGGCACAGCACAGCTGTGCCCTTATGTTTATTGAATTAACAGATGAATTATACCGCAAACGGCTTGTCAAATTGGAAGCGGACAGTTATAATCCCGCCTTGCTTATTCGGGGCGTGGCTCAGTCCGGCTAGAGCGCTGCGTTCGGGACGCAGAGGTCGCCGGTTCAAATCCGGGCGCCCCGACAGGAAAGACTCTCAATTTTGGGAGTCTTTTTTGGTCTCGGGGAAAAAATACCGGGCAGCCAACTGGCTGCCCGGTATTCTGCTTTTACTGTGAAGAGGTTTATTTTGTTTGCAAATATTCATCGATGGTCCGGGCAGCCTTCCGGCCGCCCACCATGGCAGTAACAACCAGATCTGGTCCGGTGACGCCGTCCCCGGCGGCGAAGACTCCCTCACGGGTAGTGGCATAGGTTTCCTTATCCACCACACTTACCAGACCATAATCATGGGTTTCGAGGCCGGGTGTGGTTTTCCCGATGATTGGATCGGGCCAGTAGCCGAGGGCTTTGATGGCCGTGTCCACCGCAATGGAAAAGTTGGAACCTTCCACCGGCACAGGTTTTCGACGACCCTTGGCATCCGGCTCACCCAGCTTCATTTCGATGCATTCAACGGCAGCCAGACGACCATCCTCGCCGGCGATGAATTTTACCGGTTGGGTCAAGAGGCGGTATTTTGCACCTTCTTCTTTTGCCATCTGGCGGTCTTTCCTTCCCCCGGGCATTTCCTTCTCGGTACGACGATAGAGGCAGGTCACTTCTTCTGCCCCAGGCGTAATGCTGAACGGAGACAATCGGAGGCCGTGTCACCCCCACCGATGACAACAACCCGTTTACCAAGCTGAGGGCGTTCACGTTTACTCTCGGGAAGAAGATTTGGCTCCGTGTTGGCCCGCATCAAAAAATCTGTGCCTTCGTAAACACCCGGTAGATCCTCGCCGGGGATCTCCATCTTGGCATCAATACCGGTCCCCACGCCGACAAAAACCGCATCAAAACCTTCCTGAAGCAGTTGGTCGATTGTCTTGTTTTCCCCAATGTATGTATTGCCAACAAACCTGGCACCACCCTTTTCGAAATCCCCCCAACGGCAAAAGAATACTTCCTTGGCCAGCTTGAAATTCGGAATGCCGTAAACCAGCAGTCCGCCGGGAGCAGGCTTGGAATCGAAAAATGTAATAGAATGTCCCTGTTGTAAAAGCTGCTCGCCACAACCCAAACCAGCCGGTCCGGCACCTACAATGGCCACTTTCTTGCCAGTTGGTTTTCCGACTGGCATGGCCACTCCGGCGGTTTTGCGTTCATAGCAGGTCACAAAGGTTTCCAACGGACCGCATAAAACTGGTTCCTGTGTCTTATTCAGAACACAGGATCCCTGGCAGAGCTGTTCGTGCGGGCATACACGGCTGCAAATCTCCGGGAGGGAAGAAGTCTGGCGGTAAAGTTGGGCTGCCTCGATATAATGACCCTGTTCGATCAGCCACATAGCGGATGGAATGTCGTTGTGACAGGGACAGGCTAACATGCAGGGGGCAGGATCGGGACAATGGATGCAGCGTGAGGCCTCCACCATGGCTCTGTCAGAGTCAAGTGGAATAATCACATCGCCGAAATCACACACCCGTTCCGTGGGCGGACGAAGTGACAGATCTTGATAGGGCATGTAGACGCGGGCTTTACGATCAATTTCCAAATGCTCGCTAGGAATCGTTTGCATGGTTGCCTCCAGCCAATACCGACAAACTCACACTAATTTGATATACATCATACTCAATCTTGGAGCGTAACCACAGGTTTAAATGTCATTATTGCTTGCGACGTTTATCACAATGTAAAAGAGACGAGAATCCTTTTCATTGTTTATGCGCAAGTTCATTCAACAGCAAACGATGTCATGTTAAACTGGTATCTGGAGCACATAAAATGGTAAATTTAGAGACCGATCAGGGTATTGACCTGCAAATGAAAAAGGCAAGGGTGAAGAACTTCTCCATGGATTATTCGCTCATGCACCATAATGGCGGTAGAATGTAAAGGATTTTTGAGATTCAGGCCAGGAGAGTGTAATATGGAACAAAAAATCCAACGAGTTAGAACCCTGCTCGCGGAAATCGCGGACCTTAACTATATCTCGGCTCTGCTCGGATGGGACCAGCAGACCTATATGCCATCCGGAGGGGCGGAAGCACGGGGTGATCAACTGGCTTTGGTTGGTCGCCTGGCCCACGAACGTGCCACATCTGCCGAACTGGGAAAATTGTTGGACGAACTCAAACCGTATGCGGCCAATCTCGATCCCGATTCAGATGAGGCCCGGTTGGTCAAAGTGTCAGCACGTGACTTCGATAAAACCACACGGATTCCTTCCAGTCATATTGTTGAATTTGCCCAGGTAACCACATTGGCCCAACAGGCATGGATGGAGGCCCGCCGGAAGTCGGACTTCTCCATTTTCCAACCGCATCTTGAAAAGGTCGTCGATTTACGACAGGAATATGCCTCCTTCTTCCCGGATTATGACCATCCTTACGATGCTCTACTGGATGATTTTGAACCGGGAATGAAAACCGAAGATGTGGAAGTAATTTTCAAGGGATTGCGCCCGAAACTGATGGACCTTATAAAAGCCATCGCTGCGAGACCACAGGTGGATGATTCCTTCCTGCACCAACATTTTGATCAGGACAAACAGTGGAGTTTTGGGGAAGAGGTAATAACCAAATTTGGCTACGATTGGAAGCGTGGCCGGCAGGACAAGGCAGCCCATCCATTCACCACTGAATTCGGGCTCGATGATGTGCGCATTACCACACGGGTAGATCCAGATTTTCTCAACCCAATGCTGTTTGGCACCATGCACGAATGCGGTCACGCCCTCTATGGTCAAGGTGTGGCTCACGAATT
Organism: uncultured Chloroflexia bacterium; assembly: GCA_963772245.1. Taxonomy (GTDB): domain Bacteria; phylum Chloroflexota; class Anaerolineae; order Anaerolineales; family Villigracilaceae; genus UBA877. The sequence goes on from CAVYWB010000006.1 coordinate 231,265, forward strand.
GGATCGTACCGGCCTGGAGAGGGGCGCCTCTCTGGGTGTTCACGAATCACAGAGCCGGATGTGGGAAAACCTGGTTGGGCGCTCATTGCCCTTCTGGGAATATTTCTATCCGCGACTGAAGGCAGTCTTTCCACAGCTTTCAGCGATTCCGTTGGAAAGGTTTTATAAAGGCATCAATAAGGTATCACCAAGTCTCATTCGGGTTGAAGCTGATGAGGCAACTTATAATCTGCACATCATGCTGCGCATGGATTTGGAGATAGCATTACTGGAAGGAAGCGTGTCTGTCAATGACCTGCCGGCAGTTTGGAATGCAAAAATGCAAGAGTATTTGGGAATTACACCCAGGGATGATGCAACAGGCGTTTTACAGGATATTCACTGGTCTGGTGGAATGATCGGTTATTTCTCCACATACTCGCTTGGCAACCTGATCTCGACCCAACTCTGGGAGAAAATTAATCAAGATATTCCGGACCTGGATGAACAAATTCGGATCGGTCGGTTTGATCCATTGCTTGGCTGGTTGCGCAGAAATATCCATCGGCATGGTGCCAAGTTCGAACCGCAAGAATTGATGGTGAAAGTAACCGGTTCCCGGATTGATCCGGCAGCTTATATTCGCTACTTAAAATAAGAAATTTGGCGAGATATACAGCCTGTAATTCGCAGCATGTCCCCGATTTTGGCGTTTCCATCTGCCCGGTTATAATATTATTATGTTGCGCGGTTTTTTCTCTACCATATTTATACTATTTCTCTTGACGGCCTGTGCTCCGGCAGTATCGACACCCTTGCCGGCTCAAGTGCGCAAGACGGAAACACCTATCCCTACATTGCCACCAACTCTCACGTCTCCATCAATTTCTCCAACGGTTGAAATGGCCTCACCAACACTTCCAGAGGCGAGTCCGACATCCGGATCAGATGCCGGTTCAATGCCCACTGAGACACTGCCACCCATCCCTACTTTGAATCTGCCTCCGACCCAGGCTGCGACAGCCATCCCGCAGCCTTCCGCCAACTCCGGCATGATCCAGTTTCTCAGTCCAGGTCCTCTATCAAAAATTGTGTCCCCTTTCAAAGTATATGGGTATGCCGTTCCTGGCCATAATAATCAGGGAAGCCTGGATCTTTATGGAGAAGACGGAAATCTATTAGCCTCGCAGCTTATCCAGTTGTACACCCCCTATAAATGGGCCAGTTTCTTCTGGAAAATGTCATTCGAAATTAATTCCGTGGGGGAATTGGGGCGGTTGACTCTGACCACGAAGGATGACTATGGCAGAATAAATGCGGTTAATTCGGTCCATTTGCTTCTACTGGCGGAGGGCACATCGATTATCAATCAGCCAGGTGATTTGAGGGAACGCTGTGTCATTCTTCAACCCGTAGCGGGACAACGTCTCTCTGGCGGGGTTCTGGTGGTTTCCGGGAAAATGCGACCGTACAATAACCTGCCTCTTACGTTGGAACTGGTTGACCGGGATGGTACCATAATCGGGACACAGGCGGTTGCAATCTCCACGACTTCCCATGCGGATGGCGTTCCGTTTCATGCAGATATCCGCTATACTATTTCCGATCCAACGTGGGTCTTATTGAGTGTCCGACAAAATGATGACCGGATTGGCGGGTTAATGTATCTTTACAGCCAGGAGATTTTACTCAATCCTTGACGCCTCTCATTGGGTGGGGTACAATACCCGCTCGCTTGAAGTGCCGCAGTGCGCTTCCGACGCGGGGTAGAGCAGTGGCAGCTCGTCAGGCTCATAACCTGGAGGTCGCTGGTTCGAGTCCAGCCCCCGCAACTAAAAGGCAATCGTAGACCGCAAGGCTACCGAAAATCGGCCAGCCTTGCGGTCTTCGAATTCAAGGAGTTTCCAACCCAGGAGACTTTATCATGAACTTTGGGGGCCGGCCAGTCTGCGGGCGAGCCTGGGTGTCCAGACCCCAGGTGGCCATCCCGATCTCAGGCGGGCGGGCGACCGCCGATTGCAGGACATGTACTCCCCCTTTCCGCGGCGACCCTGGTGTTCCCGAAGCCGGGAGCGTAGGCAAGGATCAGGCTCATTTTTTCTCCAATTCAATCACGGAAGATGACAAAGTGGGGAGGTATCCAGGCTGTGGCCAAGCGGCTTCGTCCCACCACAGTTCAAGGTAGAGTTTTTCATTATCCAGAGCCTCCTGATCACATGTGAAAAACGGCTCTTCATTTTCTTCCTTCCAAATATCATTTTCACTGGTAAAACAGATGTTTTCTGGGTCCCATGATTCCGCCAGGCTGCGCAATGCATCCTCCTGGCCAGGTATCGTGAAAATGTAGATATGCCACAAATCCCAAAATTGGGTGAGCGCTTCACACGTCTTAATCCGCCATTTGAATTCGACGTATACAGCACACCATAAACTTTGGTGAGTGAGAAGATCGGCGACGATCCTTTCCCCGCTGATATTGGGAAACTGGGCCATCCTGAGCAACTCAAGTTGATGTTCTTGAACCTTGTCCATTTTTTCTCCTTTAATGGTTGAACTAATGGTTGAACGGATTATTTTGACAGTAGCTCTGCACAAAGCAGGAGAGCCGCTTTCAATTCAGACTTCAGAAAACTGTGCTAAAGCAGTTCGAGTTGGGTATTGGGTCCTCCTGTGGGATTCTTCTCCAGGCCGGCGATGCGTTCCTTGACTTCTTGGGCCAGCCGGGGAGCGTAGATCTCGTCCGTGATGCTGATATCGGCGTGCATCCGGTTGGAGGAGACCGCCTTGTAGTCGGCCATGTCTTTGGCGTGCAGCCGGCCGGAGACGGCCTGCCCGGGGCGGAAGCGCTGCGGACCTTTAAACGGCAGGGCGGCCCGGGAGAACAGGAGCTTCAGCATCCACAGGATAGTGAAGCAGAACTTCGTCGCCGGCTGGCAGCTCTCTTGTTGGGAGAAGAACTCGCAAATAAAGTATAAGGAAAGATTCGGGATGGGAAATGAACCGATCGAAGTTCTGGATTATGAAATGGTAGGAATTCGTTGCGCGTAATTGCTTAAGGCCAAATGTTGCATCAGGGCTGGACAGAAACTGATATCTATGCAATAATGTGTGCATAATGTTCGGAATATCCTGACTTATTGCACACAATGACCAAGAAACCTGATTTCAACCGTCTTTATCAGCTTGCCGAGGCGCAAGCTGGATATTTCACCGCCAAGCAGGCACACGAAGTAGGTTATTCGCGAGAGCGTCTCTCAGATCTAACGGCGCGCGAACAATTCATCAGAATTCAGCGGGGAATCTATCGCCTGTCCCATTTTCCGGCGAGTCGATTCGAAGATCTCTTCATTGCTCAAATGAGGGCCGGCCCCAATTCAGTCATCTCGCATGATAGTGCCCTGACCGTATACGACCTCTCCAATGTGCTGCCGCCAGAGATCCATGTGATCATGCCGCGGACAGGATCGCGCCGCAGGGATGGCCTCCGGCTCCACACGAATAATACCGAAATCGATGAAATCACAAAGCGGGAAGGTCTCGCGATCACGACGCCCTCACGAACGATTGCCGATGTGATTGCGAATGGCCTGGGAAGCGACCTGGTCCGCCAGGTGGTGGAAGAGGCAATTAAAAGGGGACTGGTGACCAAAGCAGAACTGCTTGAGCAAGCAGATCGTCGCCGAGGTCGGGTGAAAAAGACAATCCAAGAAATCCTTGAGACAGCCTCCCAATGAAATATGAAACTGGAAGTGCATTTAGGCAAGCTTTATCTGAGTTTACTGGAGTGGACTACGCTGGCGTGCTGACGCTTTGCCGTTGTTCCAGGAGCCCGTTCGGGCAGAAGCTGGGATGTTGAAAGACAATGGTTCTCTCACCGGGGTGATTTTGGAAGAACACCGTCAGGAGAGTGAGTAAACTGTTCAGTCGCGGCTATAAACAGCTTATCGATTGTGCTATACTGAAAATATGAGCGCTCTGTATTCCGATACCCACCCCAAAATGGAAGCCCTCCAAATCCAGTTGTGGCGACAGGCCACCCCCACCCGCAAGATGCACATGCTGGCGCAGCTCAACGCATCTGCTCAGATCCTGGCACTTGAAGGTCTGCGCACACAACATCCACAAGATAGTGAAGCAGAGCTTCGTCGCCGGCTGGCAGATTTATTGTTGGGAGAAGCATTGGCCCGCAAAGTTTATGGGGAGATTCGGGATGCAAAATGAACCAATCGAGGTAACACTCGTCGTAACCGGGGTTTTCGAAAGGCTTGGCGTGCCCTACCTGATTGGCGGCTCACTGGCCAGCGCTCTCTATGGCATGGTTCGCACAACCCAGGATTCAGACATCATTGCAGAAATGCGCCCTGAACATATCCAGCCATTTGTCTCGGCGTTAGAGGCCGATTTTTACGTTGACCAGGAAATGATCGCCGAGTCCATCCAGCGCAACTCGAGTTTCAACATCATCCATCATGACAGCATGTTCAAGGTGGATGTTTTCATCCCACGCCCGCGTCCCTTTCTCAAGTCCCAGCTAGCCCGTGCCAGACGCCAAACCTTTTCTTTGGGAAAAGAGGTCAGCGCAATATTCGCCAGCCCTGAAGATACTATTCTCTCAAAATTGGAATGGTATCGCATGGGTGGCGAGGCATCTGACCGTCAATGGCGGGACATTCTCGGAGTGTTGAAGACGAAGACAGGCGATATTGATCTGGAATACCTGCACAATTGGGCCAAGGAGTTAAAGGTTAGCGACTTGCTTGAGCGCGCTCTAACCCAAGCAGCTTCATGACTCGCTTAAATTTAAGGGCTGGATTTCGGTCTTCGGTTCACGCACGATATTCCAAGGATGATTTCTCAATCACGCCTTAACCACCTCCGAACCGCAGACCGCAATGTTTTTTCACGCTCTTAAATGGGATTATCATTTTCTCGTAAATCGTCACCTGGAGACGCTTCCAGGCTCAAATCCGGTCTTCGGTGATGCGGTTTTCGATTCAAGGAGTTTCCAACCCAGGAGACTTTATCATGAACTTTGGGGGCCGGCCAGTCTGCGGGCGAGCCTGGGTGTCCAGACCCCAGGTGGCCATCCCGATCTCAGGCGGGCGGGCGACCGCCGATTGCAGGACATGTACTCCCCCTTTCCGCGGCGACCCTGGTGTTCCCGAAGCCGGGAGCGTAGGCAAGGATCAGGCTCATTTTTTCTCCAATTCAATCACGGAAGATGACAAAGTGGGGAGGTATCCAGGCTGTGGCCAAGCGGCTTCGTCCCACCACAGTTCAAGGTAGAGTTTTTCATTATCCAGAGCCTCCTGATCACATGTGAAAAACGGCTCTTCATTTTCTTCCTTCCAAATATCATTTTCACTGGTAAAACAGATGTTTTCTGGGTCCCATGATTCCGCCAGGCTGCGCAATGCATCCTCCTGGCCAGGTATCGTGAAAATGTAGATATGCCACAAATCCCAAAATTGGGTGAGCGCTTCACGCGTCTTAATCCGCCATTTGAATTCGACGTATACAGCACACCATAAACTTTGGTGAGTGAGAAGATCGGCGACGATCCTTTCCCCGCTGATATTGGGAAACTGGGCCATCCTGAGCAACTCAAGTTGATGTTCTTGAACCTTGTCCATTTTTTCTCCTTTAATGGTTGAACTAATGGTTGAACGGATTATTTTGACAGTAGCTCTGCACAAAGCAGGAGAGCCGCTTTCAATTCAGACTTCAGAAAACTGTGCTAAAGCAGTTCGAGTTGGGTATTGGGTCCTCCTGTGGGATTCTTCTCCAGGCCGGCGATGCGTTCCTTGACTTCTTGGGCCAGCCGGGGAGCGTAGATCTCGTCCGTGATGCTGATATCGGCGTGCATCCGGTTGGAGGAGACCGCCTTGTAGTCGGCCATGTCTTTGGCGTGCAGCCGGCCGGAGACGGCCTGCCCGGGGCGGAAGCGCTGCGGACCTTTAAACGGCAGGCCGGCCAGGAGCTTTTCCGATCACGGAATGGGTCAGACGGAGACGGGAATGGGATGCGTTCACCGGCTTATGGTTCCCTGGCTGCCGGATCGATTGGGGAGACAAACTGCGCATAGTCCTGCCATTCGAAATCACGCGGGATGTAGGCGTAGGTCACGTTCAGGCGGTTGTGCCCGAGCAGTTTCGAGACGGCATGACGGGCTGTTTCATCCTCCTTCCCATCCAGGCGGAGACGGACATACTCCAGCTGGGCAAAGGTCGCCCGCAGCCGGTGCACCCCCGAGACTTCGATGCCGAGAGTCTTGGTGGCTTTTTGCACCGCGGTGCGGAAGCTGGCGCACCAGGATTCCTTGGGTGTGAAGTAATATCCGCTGGTTTCCCCGAGCCGCTCGATCAACCCAGGCGAAACCGGCACCTCGCGGTAGCGGCCGCCCTTGCCTTTGAAGCACAGCAGCCGGCGTTCCCGGTCCACGTGCCCGCCTTTCAGGCCGGCGATCTCGTTCTCCCGCAGTCCGCAGCGCAGGGCGATCTCGGCCGGCATGGCAAACGGAGAGCGGTTTTCCGAAAGATACGCGACGATCTTTTCCGCATCGGCAGGATGGTAGCCATAGCGGGGGGTGCGGACGTGGTTCTCGTCCCGTTCGCGCAGGTCGTTCTTGATCGGGCATTTCCCCTGCACCCAGCCCAACTTCAGCGCCCCGGCGTGGACCTTCTTGATGGCTGCCTGGATGCGGTAGGCGGTGCCCGGTGCACAGCTGCTGTAGCGGTAATCAAAGGTGTTCAGAATGATCTCGCGGGTCAGCAGCCGGCCGAGCTGCTTCTCGCCGGTCAGTTCCTTGGCCTGCTTGAAGAAGGTCCGCCCGGTGCGGAAATAAGTTTTGTGGGTGCCCTTGCCGATGATCTTGGGTAGCGCTTTGGTCGGATCGCCGCCTGGACGCAGGGTCTGCTTGAGCGAGCGTCCGCCAAGCTCCGTTTTCAGGTGCTCGATTTCGTCTTCGCCCAGGGTGACCTGTTCCAGGCAGCGATGGACCTGGTGTGCAATGGAAGCCATAAAAAGATCCTACTTTAATCCTTTTTTTCGTTCCTCACTGTTAAGCCGTTCGCCGGAGACCGGCGCAATTGGGACGTATTGCATCGCCAGGTGTCAGTGTCCCAGGCTCTCGCTCCGGACACCGGCGCAAATTTCCCGCAGATACGGGTTTCTGTGAGATTACAAATAGGGAGCGGACGAATCAGAGCGGAGGTCGTTCGCTGAGTGTCCAAAGGAGACTGGCTGCCTTGGGCGCTATTCTGTTGGCTGGGGTGGGGGGATTAAAAGCCACGCGCCAGCCATTCACCCGCGCCAGTTTTTCTGTAGGGACTGACCGGGTATCGAGGAATGCTAGCAACGTGCAGGGGCCGGAGTGTTACCGGTTTTACGGATGGGGTGTAAGGCGATCCACGAGGGTGCCTACCGTGATTTGGATTCTAGCACAATAGTTCTAATTATGTCAAGGGAAAATCACACAATTCCTTTTTGGAATCTGTACCTCGCTTGCCTGCCGTACAAAGAAGTGCTCTTGTGTACGGCATGAGAGCAGCCGTGCAAGAAACCAAATTGACCGTGCATGTCCCACGCGAATTACTGGAAAACGTCAAACGCTATGCCGCGGAGAACAATACCACCCTCACCGATCTCATTGAGGCGGTTCTTCGCCGCATCCCTGCCGGGGAATTGATGGAGAGCGCCCCTATCGTTCGCAGGCTGAGCGGCTCACTGACACCGGATGTGATGAACCAGGATCATAAGAAACACCTGGAAGAAAAATATGCCCGCTAAGCCTTCGATATTGATCGATTTCAATATTCTATTGGATGTACTGCAGAAACACGAACCATCTTACGCGGCTTCTGCAAGGCTCCTGGCGGCTGTCGAAGCTGTCAGGGTGCAGGGATACGTGGCTGCTCACAGCATCACCACCTTGTTCTATCTTGTCCAGAAAGGGGATTCCTGCGCTGGAGCCCGAGCGACGATCACCAACCTGCTGCAATTCATCAAGATTGCACCGGTCGATCAAAGCACTCTTGAGCAAGCCCTCAACCTGCACTTTCGCGACTTCGAGGATGCCGTCCAGATGATCTCCGCCGTACAATGCCAGGTGGATTGCCTAGTTACTTGCAATCTCAAGGATTATCAGCCTGCCCTCCTGCCTGTCATGCAGCCGGTGGATTTCCTGGGAACATTGTGATTCTTTAGGATCAATCAGGACTAACCGGATTACTGGTGACCGAGGCCATGATGCTGGTCAAGCTGTCGATAAAAGGCAGGGTATTGATCCCCGTATCGATGCGAAGGAAGTTCAGATTGAGGCCAGGCACCGATTTACAAATTTTGGATTCTGGCAGAGTTCTACCAATTCTAGCGAACCTCCATGAATTTGCGAATGGTGGAAGCGGAACGGGACATGCTGAACCACCACCGAAGCAAAAGCATGGTGTAGAATACCACCTTGGATGATCGCTCCACCTATTCTGCTAATCGTTGGTCTTTACGGTTAACAGGCTGTTTTCGGTCTTCGGATAAAATTGGGAATTCAAACGTTCGCCTTGAACCGAAGACCACAATGTTCTTTCACACTCTGAAAAGGGATTATCATCTTCCAGCATTAAGGTTGCTTGGAAATGCGCCATGTCCAGGATCCGGCTTCGGCTGTTGGGAGGCCAGATCAACATGAAAGGGGACTCTATGCGATTCCAATCCCCGCAACTGTACAACGCCTGACCAGGCGTTGCTTGATTTAATATCAAATGGCGCGCGGGCCGGATCCCCCAGGATCCCTTCCCGCTGTGCGTCTGTCCACCAGGCCCCTACCGAGGCAAATATCCAGGGGCTGGAACGAAACTAACAAAATTGCTTGGATGGGAGTGCGCGTTCCTAATCCCTTTTCGTGGGGAATTTGTGTATAATCAGTGAAACAATCATCAAATTATGCGCATGTTTTTGTAAGATTACCCACATTTTTTCTCCTGTGACCAGGCGGATTGTAGGAGAGTCCATGAACAAAAAAGGATTTGGGACCGATGGGGATATTGGCATCATGACGGTGCATGATGTTGCAGGTTATTTGCGCCTGAGCGAGGCCAAGGTTTATAAGATGGCAAACGAGGGGCGTGTTCCGGCTCTCCGCATGGGAAAGTCCTGGCGGTTCAAGCGGGAACTCATTGACGAATGGATCCGCCGGGAAACGGAACAGGCCCTGCATGTTCCTAAATGATTTCATGGAGGCGAGCAGTACCTGCCATCGATCAGATCGTGACGGGACATTCATGCGGCGGTCTCCCCTGGCTGCAAGAAATTGAACACAGATGACGCCTTATTGGTACGTCTTGCACAGCAAGCCTCACAAAGAAGAAATGCTTGCGGAGCAACTCGAACTGCGCAGGATCGAAATCTTCGCCCCGCGTATCCGGGTACAGGTTGTCAACCCGCGTGCCCGCAAGGTCAGGGCTTACTTCCCGGGCTATATTTTTATCCGTGCAGATTTGGAGAAGTTGGGATTGTCCTTTTTACAATATGTACCGGGTTCAGCCGGATTGATCTCGTTCGGAGGCGAACCGGCTTATGTCCCGGACGGATTAATCCATGCCATCCGGCAGCGGGTGGACGAGGTCAATTCCGCGGGGGGGGAACTATTCGATGTTTTGAAATCGGGCGAAACGGTTCTGGTGCATTCGGGACCATTTGCCGGCTATGAGGCGATATTTGACGTACGCCTGCCCGGAACGGAACGTGTGCGAGTTTTACTGAAATTGCTCCGGAATCGGAAGATGCCGGTCGAACTCCCGGCCGGGTACGTCCGCCCGAAAAAAAAGCCCCGCCAATAGATCGGGCAAGGTCCATGGCGGCCGGCTGGTTATATCGCACAAAGGTTCTGACTCCGGGTAGGATGTCGGAAGGGCGGAGCATAAGAGATGAATGAAGACCGGAGCCGGGAGACAGAGATGGTAAGACCGGGATAATTGGATCAGGATCGAACCGATGCGGTACGGCAAAGGATGGAAAACGGATGATGGAGGTTGGTTAACGGCACGCCAGGAAAAAGGCACCTTGATATGGCAACGATCGATCCAGAAGTGAAATCCGTACGAAGTTTCAAGGTTTGGACCGGCGAATTCAGCAAGCGTCTCTTCGACGTGGTTGTCTCGGCTTTGGGGTTGATCATCTTATCGCCGGTGTTCGCTATAATCGCATTTCATATCAAACGTACTTGCCGTGGCCCGGTGTTCTATCGCGGGGCGCGCGTCGGATGGCAAGGCAGAAATTTTAACATCTTGAAATTCAGTACCATGATCGACTGCGCGGATGCCGAGGACGGCCCCCGTATCACCGCGAAAGACGATCCGCGCATTACTCCAGTTGGACGCTGGTTGCGCGACACCAAGCTGAATGAGATTCCGCAATTATGGAATGTCTTGAAGGGTGAAATGAGCCTGGTGGGCCCGCGCCCGGAAGACCCCGGGATCGTTGCCACCTGGACGGAAGACGAACGCCAGACCATCTTATCGATCCGGCCCGGAATAACCAGCCCGGCTTCCATTTCCTATCGGGACGAGGAACAGTTATTGCAAACCGACAGCCTGATGGAAAAATACCTCAGCAGTATTGTCCCGTCCAAGCTGCGCCTGGATCAGATCTATGCCAAAGAGCACAATTTCCTTGGGGACCTGGATATTATCTTCTTAACTCTGATCGCCCTCCTACCGGGCGTGCGCAACCAGTCCATCCCAGAGAATCTTCTCACCTGGGGACCGCTGGAGCGGATATTCAGCAGGCATGTCAATTTATTCCTGATCGATGTGCCAACCGCATTTGTGGCAGTGGGAATTTCCGGGCTGATCTGGCGCAGCGTAGCTCCGCTTAATCTGGGGTGGGGACCGGCTGCGCTGCTGGCCCTGGTGATCGCGCTCATTTTCGGCCTGGCCAACGCCGCGCTGGGGATGAACCGCATCTCCTGGTCGAGCGCACGCGCCACGGATGCACTGGGCCTGGCGGTAACAGATGCCTTTACCATGTTGATCATGTTTTCCATCGACCGGTTGGGCGATCAGTCGTCCCGCCTCAAACTGGATCTTCCGGCCGGGATGTGGATGACCATCAGTTTGCTGGCGTTCCTGGGGTTCCTGGTGGTGCGCTACCGCACGCGCCTATTGACCGGCCTAGCGACGCGCTGGCTGCAATGGCGCGGCGCGGCAACCCGCCTGGGTGAACGCGTGCTGATCGTTGGGGCGGGCGAGATGGCGCAAATGGCAGCCGGTTTCTTTCGGCAGGGCGAACCCGGAAAAGTGCTTAATATCGTCGGCATGGTGGATGACGACTCAAAGAAGATCGGCCTGCGCTTCGATGGCAACCAGGTCATCGGCAGCAGCCAGGATATCCCCCGCCTGGTCGAGCGCTGGAATATCGGCGTGATCCTGTTCGCGATCGGGAATATCCCGCCTGAAAAGCGCAACGGCATTCTAAACCGCTGCCGGCAAACCCAAGCGCGCATCGTTCTGGTGCCGGATCTGTTCGAGATGCTCGCGGGATGTCTGTTCGCACCGGATCTGCTGACCGGCCAGGTAGTTTCTGCAGACTGGGATGGGGAAGTGCCGATCCCGGATGTGGTCAAGTGGTTGACGGAACTGGAAGGGCTGGCACTCCCGGAAAACGCTCCCCTGCTTGCCCGGTTGCGGCAGGTGCGCAATGCGCTGGCGGCACACGTGGTTCACGACCATGGACCGGGACCAACTTTAAAGAATTAACCACAACGCCCCCAAAACACGGGGACAGGTCCACTAAGGGGTACAAAGAAAAACCATTGCGTACTTAGTGTCCTTGGTGGTGATCTCTTTATTAAATTAATCCTATGTCTAATTATCTCGTTACCGGCGCGGCCGGATTTATCGGAAGCCGGGTCAGTGAAATGCTGATCGAACAGGGACATGCCGTGACCGGTGTGGACAACCTGAACGACGCCTACGACGTGCGCATGAAAGAGTACCGCCTGCGCAAGCTGCAGGGGTTGACGGGGTACGAGTTCGTGAAGGCTGACATTTCAGACCGCGCAATCCTCGATCCGCGATCAAAAATCCTCGATCAACCATTTGAGGCGGTCATCAACCTGGCGGCCAGGGCCGGGGTGCGGGCGAGCGTCGAGAACCCCTGGGCCTTCGTGGATACGAACGTAACCGGGACGCTCAACCTGCTCGAGTTCTGCCGCCAAAAAGGGATCGGCAAGTTCATCCTGGCTTCCACGTCCAGCATCTACGGCGCAGATGCACCCCTTCCCACGCCGGAGACTGCCGGCAGCGATCACCCGCTCCAGCCGTACGCGGCCAGCAAGAAAGCGGCCGAGGCGCTCAGCCACAGCTACCACGCTCTGTACGGGCTGGATGTCAGTGTGCTGCGCTATTTTACGGTCTACGGCCCGGCGGGTCGCCCGGATATGAGCATGTTCCGGTTCGCGAAGTGGATCAGTGAGAGAGAACCGGTGCACCTGTACGGCGATGGGGAGCAGAGCCGCGGTTTTACCTACGTGGATGATATTGCGCGCGGCACGATCGCGGCCCTCAAACCTCTCGCATATGAAGTCATCAACCTGGGCGGGCACGAGGTCATCACGATGAACGCCCTGATCGCCATGCTGGAGCAGCGCACCGGTCGCAAGGCGAAGATCGAGCGGCACCCGGCCAACCAGGCGGATATGCTGACCAACCAGGCGGACGTGCGCAAGGCGCGCGACATGCTGGGCTGGCGGCCGGAAGTAGAACTGGAGAAGGGGATCGACCGCCTTGTGGAGTGGTACCAGGCCGAGTGGGGCTGGGCGAAGGAAATACGAACAGAATAAATTAAACACAAAGGCCACCAAGGCCCACAACGGAAAATATAGTTATCATTCTTTTGCGGTCAAGGCGTGCGCAATGTGAAAACGATGAACGATGAAACAGGCCGGGGAGGTGGGGGAAAGGCAAGGCGGTAGAGAGATACGGAAAAGTGTGTTTAGCAGCAGATCCTTCCCATAAATTGAAATCTTTCGCGTAGCCAATAATTATAGAAGCAATGATAGTCCTGCAATGTGTAGCTTGGAGAAGCTCCGGCCAAAAAACGATAGAAAAAAGGGGCTTTTTGATCATTTTTCCATAAAAACGAGCAAAGAATTGAGATCCCAAAGCCCTGGAAAGCAGACTAGGAGCCAAAGATCGCAGCAATTGATAATAACGGACGTTTCCCTATAATAATATGAACTCTACCCCTGATAATATTATGGCTTTCGATAACGAACACTGGGACATGGTCATCGAGCCCAAGCGCAATTTACTGGACCTGCGGCTGGGCGAGCTGTGGCGCGCCCGGGACCTGGTGTTGCTGTTCGTCTGGCGGGACTTCGTCTCGGTGTACAAGCAGACCATCCTGGGGCCGTTATGGTACATCATCCAGCCTCTGCTGACCACGGTGGTCTTCACGTTCATCTTCGGCAGCGTGGCGAAACTGCCCACGGACGGCCTGCCGCAGTTCCTGTTCTACATGTCGGGCACGGTGGTGTGGGCATACTTTGCCACCTGCATCACCAAGACGTCCGACACGTTCATCACGAACTCGCAACTATTCGGCAAAGTGTATTTCCCGCGACTGGCGGTGCCGGTTTCCATCCTGATCTCCAGCCTGATCGCATTTGCGATCCAGTTCGTCTTCTTCCTGGGGTTCATGGGATATTTTGCCTTGAGCGGCAGCCATTTGCACCCAAACTGGTGGATCCTGCTGACGCCGGTGCTGCTGTTCATGATGGGCGGGCTGGGGCTGGGGTTCGGGGTGATCATTTCGTCGCTGACCACCAAGTACCGCGACCTGCGCTTCCTGGTGCAGTTCGGCGTGACGCTGCTGATGTACGCCACAACGGTGATCCTGCCGCTCTCGTCGTTCCCGGCACGCTTCCGCTGGATCGTGCTGGCCAACCCGATGACGCCGATCGTGGAGATCTTCCGGTATGCCTACCTGGGAGGCGCCGGGTCGGTAAACCTGCCCGACCTGGCGTACAGCTTCGGATTCATGGTAGTGGCGGTGGTGATCGGGACGGTCATCTTCAACCGGGTGGAGGCCACATTCATGGACACGGTATGAGCTCTACTGTTATTTCCGTCGAACATCTCACCAAAGAATACCGACTGGGCCAGATCGGCACGGGCACTTTAAGCCGCGATCTCAACGTTTGGTGGGCCAGGGTGCGGGGTAAGCCCAACCCTGTGCTCCGCATTGGCGAAACTGATCATGGAAATCGCGCTGGCGAATCCATCTGGGCGTTAAAAAATGTGAGTTTTTCCGTCAAGCAGGGGGAGGTGGTGGGCATCATAGGCCGGAATGGGGCGGGAAAAAGCACCCTGCTCAAGATCCTGAGTCGTGTGACGGCACCGACCAGCGGGCGGGTGAAGGTGAAGGGACGCATCGCCAGCCTGCTGGAGGTGGGGACCGGTTTTCACCCTGACCTGACCGGGCGGGAAAACATCTACCTGAATGGCGCGATTTCAGGAATGAGTTGAAAGGAAATAGCCCGCAAATTTGATGAAATTGTAGGTTTTTCCGAGATCGAGAAATTTATCGATACCCCAGTTAAGCGTTATTCCAATGGCATGTACGTGCGCCTGGCTTTTGCGGTGGCGGCGCACTTGGACCCGGAGATCTTGGTGGTGGATGAGGTGCTGGCGGTGGGGGATGCTGCCTTTCAAAAGAAATGTTTGGGCAAGTTAGGCGACGTAGCCGGGCAAGGACGCACAGTTTTATTTGTCAGTCATAATATGGGGCAAATCCGGTCATTATGTGGTCAAGGGATATTATTACAAGCTGGAATAATTAGTTCTTTTGGGCCAATGCCGAATGTTATTTCGGAATACCTAAGTAGTTTAGTGAATCAAAAACCCTCAATAAAAACCGAAGCTCTTGATTACACTGGTTTCACGTCATGGAAAATATATGGAAGCAAACCCTCTGGTGAAAATCACGTCATACTATCGAAAGAGCCATTGACCTTGGAGATTGAATTGAAGCTTAAGAATCCTGTTTTCAATGGTTATCTTACGATATTATTAAATTCCGATGATGGACAAAATGTTGGAGGATGGAAAATAAACGGAGTAAGATTTGATTCTGGTCTATATAAAATTAATTGTCACATTCCTCTTTTACCGGTGCGCCCGGGGGTGTATTCTTGGAACTTATCTCTTTGGGATGGAGGTAAAAAAATTGATATTACAACGCTTTATCCTGATCTTGTTGTTTCAACCGAAGATTATAGAGGGTTGCGAGGTGAAGCTGATTTAATTTTAAATATCCCATGTGAAATAGAGATCATACGTATTTAACATTCAATCACATATTCTATATGTGGCTTGTGTTGTTTTGAACAATATATTAATTTCAACAGGGTTTGTTTAAAAACCAATATCTGAACGAAACAGCTGGATTTACCGAGCGCAGGTTGGCAGGAATTCTTCCTGCAATACCTTGGGTAATTGCCATGCAAAGCGGGGATATGGATAGAGAGCCTTTACTTGGCAGGATAGATAGAGACTCTATTAGCAATTTGTAACATCAAGACAATAATTTTGTTGGAATTGCCTCCAAAAACGTGGATTTCCTAAAATTCACATAAAACAAGTACTGCGATGCGAAATCTTTCTTACTGAGATTCGGCCAATTTATTCATTTCGACATAAAACTATTTAGGATCAACTCATATGATGAGAAGAGCGATTGTTTTAGGCCACTTTTCAACTTTTGGAGATTTAATATGTCTTGATTTAGTTGAAAATAAATTGCATGACGCTGGAATAATTTTCGATGTTTTTGCATTCGATACAGACGCTAGAGAAAGTATCGGAAATATAAAGGAATGGGAAAATGTAATTCCAGAAGATTACAAGATTTTAATTGTTTGTTGTGGGCCTTATGATAAGGCTATGTTTGATAAAAAAGGTATCTTACTTTCAAAATTTGCCCATTGCAAGCGTATTTCCTTTAATACTAGCATGATCGAACCAATTGAAAGCTGGTCTCCTTTTCAGTTTCTTATAGAAAGAGATTCAAACAATAATAGAAGAGTTGAAAGTTCGTTCTTATATGATTTTAATCATGAAGTCTCTTACGTTACAACTTGTTTTGTTGAAAATCAAGAAGAATATGGAAAGCGTCAAGTTCATGACCATATAATTAAAGTTGTTGAAACTAATTTAAAGCATAATTCAATTTTGCGACTTAAAGTTGATACGAAATTTCCACCCAAAAATAATCAGTCAGGTTTTGAAAGCGTGGATCAATTAATCGCTGTCGTTTCGCGATCTGAATTCCTGATTACAAATAGGATACACGGTTTGGTTTTTGGACTTTTATCAGGAGTACCTGTCATAGTAATTGACGGCATAAAAGGAGGGGGGAAAGTGTCTAAACAATGTGCTCTCATAGGATGGCCTTGTTTGAATGGGGAATTATTAACGGATGAAAAATTGAATGAATCAATTATTTGGGCTAGAACTGATGAAGCAAAAAACCTGGTAAAAAAAATAGTTCATGAAAATAAATTGAAGGCCAAGGACAATATCGACTTATTGCAGGCTTCCTTTGATTCAAACACCTTTAATAACCCTTACTCTGAAAACTTCGGGGTTGAAATCAAAATTAATAATAATCTAATTTATATGGCGATAAGACGGTTTTTGAGCGTCTGTAAGAAAACTTCTTTATTGTGGTTAGATTATTTTAAGGGTGGGATTTAGTTTGCAATTACCTTGACTTCCAGCTACTATCCGCATTACTGAATTTTCTAATAACCATTGGTATGGACCTTTTAGGCCACTAAGAAATAGAACATGATTTTTGCTTAGTATTTCTTGTTCAAAGCCAATACCTCTTGATAAAAGAATTTCTGTTGGATAATTCTTGAGAATACTCATTATTTCTGCCCGCTATTTGCCTCATCGCGGCGGCCTAGAGAGTGTGGTTCATCATCTTGCCAGGGAATTTCAACGAAATGGCCACATAGTGCAGATCATCACCAACCGTTTTCCGCGGACCTTGCCTTTCGAAGAAATGGTTGATGGTGTTCAAGTAAGGCGTTTGCACTTTCTTCTGCCTGATCCAAAATATTTACGAAATACTCGCTTTGATCTCTGGTTAGCGGGATTATGGTATCGATTTTATACTATACGAGTTTTGCGTTATATGATCAATGCATTTCAACCAGATGTGATTAACAATCATTACCTTAATGAAGTTGCTGAGTTAACCGGAATTTGCCTGGCAAGCCGCATCCCTGCCATTCCCTGGGTTATCTCCTTGCATGGCGGGGATGTGGATGGGGAGCCTTGGCTCGGAAAAACGAAGAAAGAAAGTTTTCGTCGGTTTTCCCTGCAGGCCAATGGATTGACAGCCTGTTCCCTTTTCTTGGCTGATCAGGCTCAATCTCTTGAACCTACCCTGCAAGGGAAAATCGAAGTGATCCACAATGGTGTAGATGCAAAACTTTTTGCTGAATCCAAACCCCGGCCAGGCGATCATCCCTATATTCTGGCTGTAGGTCAATTATCCTCCCATAAAGGTTTCGATTTACTGATCGAGGCGTTTGGAAAAATCGCTTGGAAATATCCGCAAGTGCATCTGTGGATAGCTGGGGAAGGCCAGGAACGCCTCCCATTGGAAATGATAGTTCGCAAAAAAGGCCTTATGGAACGCATCCAATTTATAGGGAAGGTTGACGAGGCAAAAGTTGCAATTCTAATGGCGGGTTGCTTGTTTGTTGCCATGCCTTCAAGGCGCGAGCCTTTTGGAATCGTTGCCCTGGAAGGCATGGCTGCGGGAAAGCCGGTATTGGCCACGCCGGTTGGCGGCCTGCCTGAATTTTTACCTGTGCCGCCTAACAAGATGATTCCACCAGATTCGACAGCCTGGGCTGCAACATTGGATGAATGGCTGTGTCTGGCTGAGAGTGGAAATCTCCGGGCTGATGGAAACACGGAATCCGCCGCCGATCATGGTTGGTCGAAGGTTAGCAGTCAATACCTACAATTATTTGACCGGGTTATCCAGCATGGCTGAAAAACGCTGGGCTTTCGTCCATCCATTCCAACTAAGATTACAACGTGGGATCGAAGTCTACCTCTGGAACCTGGCGGTTGCACTCGTGCAACAGGGCATCCAGGTGGATATTTTTACCTGGAATGGAAAATTGGAAATTCCCGATTATGCCAAAGTACCTGGTCTAAATTTTCATAAAGTTCCATCTGTTCGCTATTATCAATCTTTATTTGCAATACCATTTTATGTCGCCTGGCTGTTGAAGAGAAAGTACCAGCATGTCTTTGTCCATTTCGCCGGATATGGCGAGGGCCCGGCCTTATGCTTGGTAAGGTTGATGCGACCGATACATTTCTCGGTTGTATATCATTTCCCTATCACCCAAGTGCCACACCATTATCGGGAATTCGAGAGATGGTATTTCCAGCGCGACGCGCAACACTTGATCGCTGTCAGCCAGGAAACTGGGCGGGAGGTGGAACAGTGGGCTGGTCGCCATTGTACTGTAATTGGGCATGGTGTGGATACTCAGCGCTTTCACCCGGATATGGCTTTGCGAGCACAGATTTGTCAAGATTTGGGTCTTGTTCAGGAGACGCCGGTTTTAATTACTGTAGCTGAGTTGGAGGAACGCAAAGGCGTGCAATTTGTCATCCAGGCCATGCCGAAGGTGCTTGACGAGATGCCGGATACCCGTTATTTGATCATCGGAGATGGTCCTCATCGAGATAAATTGATCCAACTTGCTAGCAGTTTAAATTTGCAAAAAAATGTATTCTTTTTAGGTATTAAAGAGAGGTAGAACCCTACCTTGCAGCCAGCGATATTGCATTACTATTATCAATTGGAGAAGCATTGCCAATATCTTTATTGGAATATTGCGCGGCAGGTTTGCCTGTAATTACTTCCAACCATCCACCATTTCCAGAAACTATCCACCCAAGCTGGGGCCAGATGGTTCCGGAGCAGGATGCCGGACAAGTTAAACATGCAATTCTCAAACTGCTTTCGGATAATAAGTTGCGAGCGTGTCAAGGCGCGCGGGCGAGAACCTGGGTTCTCGAAAACAATGCCTGGTCCGAAGTAGCCAAAAATTATAGAGAGTTAATAAACTAAATCATAAACGCCGCCAGTGCATTAGATTATGACCACATTTTCTGTATTGGTTTGCACCTATAATCGTCCCGATAAGCTGTCGATGGCATTAAAAGCACTTATTGATCTGACCAAAGAAAAACCAGATCAGGTGGTGGTTGTAAATGGAGGAGATGATCGTTCCGATTTAATTGTCCGGAACTATATGAACTGGCCAGGTATTCAGGTCGAATTGGTAAAAACGGTTAACAAGAATCTCGCTTCCAGTCGAAATATCGGTCTGGCTCATTGCACGGGTGATATTGTTGCTATGACCGATGATGATGCAGAGGTCTTTCCCGATTGGGTCACCCAAATGAAAAACATCCATAATGAACATCCCGAGGCGGGTGGTGTGGGTGGAGCGGTGGCCGGGGCAAACAGCGAGAGAAGCTTGCTTAGCCGGATCGCAGATGAGTCAGTTTTTTCGTCTCCAACTCAACCAGGATATGTACGCACCATTGCCGGGGTGAATGTTTCTTATAAGCAAGCAGTACTCAAGCAGGTCGGCCTCCAGGATGAAGCACTTTTTCGCGGCGAGGATGTAGATTTCAACTGGCGCATCAAGAAACTTGGCTATGAGATCTATTACGACCCACAGATCAAGGTTTTACATCATAACCGGTCCCAGCTAAGGCAACTGATAAATCAATTCTATATGTATGGGCGGGCTTACTATCTTGTGAGAAGGAAATGGCCTGAGATGTATTGTGTTTATCCACATCATATAAGAAAAATAAAGGATGTATTAAAGATAATTAATTGCGTATTAAGCATTTTATACCAACCATTCATAACCGCATCAATAAGTTATCCTTGGTATTCTATACCTGTCGTTTATATAATTGAATTTTTTACTGGAATGGCATGGAACTTGGGAGTCACTTTCCAGAAAATATATTCTTCTTTAAATACAGATTGATTTTTATATCATAGAAAGGAAAATCGATGAAAGAATCCCTGGTAAATTTTTTAGCTTGTCCCAATTGCGCCAGTGAATCAATTCGATTGGAAGTTGATGAAGTTCAAGGCGACGAAATTATTTCAGGAATTATTGCCTGTATCCGATGTTTTTCTCATTTTCAAATTATTTCAGGAATTCCTTCAATGCTTCCGAATAATTATGGAAAAATAATTAAGAATGCATCCATTCTCACTGTAAAGTTTTCAGTTGATTTGATTCAACAATCGGAAATGATCTTTCGAGACAGTCACGCATCAGTTTATGATACGCTTTCTACTGCGCAAGCTCAACTGGAAATTGATTTTGTCTTAAATGAGTTGAAGCTCGATTTCCATAAGACAATTACCATTTTGGATTTGGGTTGTGGTACTGGTAGAGCTCTATTACCTTTGTTGCCATATTCTGCACCCATAATCGGAGTGGATTTTTCCCTGAAATCTCTATATTTATTAAAAACCAAATTGGATAAAATTGGAAACCCTGAGAATGTTCATCTTATTCATGGCGATGCCACACGCCCGCCTTTAAAAAGTGGAATATTTGATGCAATAGTATGTGTACAGTTGCTTCAGTCTTTTCCAGATTTAGATACCAGATTAGCAGTACTAAACCAAGTTCATAGGATGGCCCATCCTGCAAGTCGTTTTGTTCTATCAGTTTTCTATTATTCCTTATTAAAAAGATTAAGAGCAAAGACAATCAAAGATCCTGGTCAGGATGTCTATGAAAGAGAAGGCATGCATCTTGGCACTCTTTATTATCATAATTTCACTGGTCAGGAAATCACCGAATTGCTAAGACAATCAGGGTTCAAGGTCTTAAAAAAATGTGGTGTCAACACACCCCTGACCAGGCGGTATGGAACAATAGGCGCCAAAATGGAGAAATTACTAAAATGGAGTGGAGTATTTATTCCGGTTTCTCATTGGATTACGGTTTCGGCAGTACTTCATTAAGCTAGGCTTCCTTTTGTGCTATAGTCTCTGATGGATTTAAGAAAAGCTAATGAAATATACTGTTTCAAATAATATAGATGAAATGAAATGGCAAAAAATCGTGGACAATAGTCCAGTTGCCACGTTTTACCATACTCCTGCATGGACAAAAATCCTTTGTGACGCATTCCCTAAGTGGGAAAATGCAACATTTGGAGTTGAATATGAGGATGGTAACTGTGCTGTTTTTCCAAGGCTGAGGCGTTCAATAATTGGAAAGGTGCATTATTATTGGCATGAATCAACTGTTCCTGGAGTTTATGGTGGTCCAATTTTCCAATCTCCTGCTTCGTCGGACCATTACATTGCAATAAATCGTGAACTTTCCAAATATAAGAATTTACTAATATGTAGTAATCCTTTTTTAGATTGGCATCCAGATGGAAATTTTACGAAATATGAAACATTTATCCAAATTCTTCGTTTGTCGACTGATTTTACGCAAATTTGGAAAAAATATTCGAAGGGGCGGCGCCACACAATAAATTATGCAAGAAAACAGGGTGTTATCGTCAAAGAAGTTGATTTCCTTGAGAATTATCAAACCTATTACAATATATATCGTGAACAACTAAAAAGGTGGGGACGGAGTGCAACGAATTATTACCCAATGCGTTTATTTGAGAATCTGGCAATTGCTGCTAAATCAAATCCTGATATTAAATTGTGGACAGCATGGCTGGATGACAAAATGATCAGCGGCATGGTAATTTTTTATCATAAAAGGCATTTGGCTACCTGGCATGGGGCGACATTGGATGATTACTTCGCATATCGTCCCGTGGATATTCTTTATTCATCTGCGATCGAAAATGCTTGTCTTGCTGGCTTAGATATTTTTGATTTTACAAGTAGCGGTGGTCACGAAAATGTTGTTTTTTTTAAAGAGCGGTTTGGCGCAATTCGTCTTCCTTTTACTATTTATCAGCGAAGGAATATGGGCGGATTATTATTCCGTGCAACGAGACATTTTCGTACTTACCTGGGCCTGTGCCCCGAGGATTAGCTGATCCCTATGCGAGCTTTTATTAGTTCAAGAAGTTTTATCCTTATTATTTTGGGCTGCCTCCTTAGTGTTTTGGGCGGCTGGATCTTAGTTTACTTTGGAGGTAATTTTCAAACTTTCCTGTATATTGTGCTGCTGTTTGCTGGAATGGCTGTAATCACAGCGGGTAGGAGGATGCTACAAATCGGATTCTTGGTATGGATCTGGATGTTCATCATTGGGTATCGCACCATTCATCTGACGTCTGACTTCGAACTGCATCCGCTGATCCTCTTTTTATTGCTTCTTTCATTTATTTTATTGATCCAATTAAGATCCTCTCCCGGAATTCGCCTGAAACTTCCCTCATTATTGTGGGCCTTCAGCATCTTTTGGGTATGGGGTTTTATCACTGGATTTTTACGAGGCTATTCCTGGTCGCTTATGCTTTCCGTTGCACAGGACTTTTTCTTTATCCTGCCCCTTTTTTGGATCATGTTATATCTTTCAAGAACGCCAGGGTTTTGGAAGTCGGCCACGCTTACTTTTTTCGGCAGCGGAGTCCTTATTAGTTTGATTGGGACGATCGAATATAATTCCCCGCAGTTTCGCTCCATCCTGCCCGGTTTCATTCAAACCAATGTGGAAGGGCTCGGCTCACCGGCCGGATTTGTAAGAGCCAGCTTTGCGTTCTTTGGAGCCAATCCGGCTGTCTTAATTTGCGCGCTGGCAATGCCAATGGTTGTACTTGTGCCGCGCTTTTTTAATAGAGGAATTGGGCTATTGTTTTCAATGTTGTGTCTGGCAATTCTCGGGGTCGGCATCTATATAAGTGGAACACGCGATGCCTGGTTAATGGTCCTGGTTGCGAGCATCCTTTTAGCATATTTCTACTTTTAACTTGGCAGGAGTAGGCCTGATGGCTGTTTTTTGGGTAATCGCCAGCCGCTTTTTTACCGCACAAGTCTGGAATTTGGTCCGGTCGGTCACTACGCCGCTGACCACCGGGCAATTCCTGGATTCAAGCATGTTGGTCCGCTATACCAGGCAGGAGGACGCTTTACAACTTGCCCTGCAAAATCCCCTGGGAGTTGGCTGGACTGGATCAGGCTGGGTGCATGGCGATTTCACCCAGGTGGCAGCCGATCTGGGGTTGCTTGCAGGCGCAATTTTTTTGTTGTGGTATTTGGCCACGCTCTATCGCGCCTTCAAAACCTACCGGAAATATCCTGAAGATCGGATTTTCCAGGCCATCCTGACCAGTTTTATCCTGGCAGGAATACTCCTTGCCACGGAAGGCATGGAAGTATTGCCACAATTCGCCATGCCAGTCTGGTTTGTCTGGGGATTAATGGAAGCTTATTTGCAACAGAAAAATTCAATAATTTCGGGTTCAGAAGGGGAACAGGATGCAAAAATTATCCGTACTGTTGCCCACCTATAACGAAGAAAAAACAATCGAAGCATGTCTCGAATCCGTTAAATGGGCGGATGAAATCCTGGTAGTTGATTCATACAGCACCGACCGGACGCTGGAGATCGTCCGGCGATACGGTGCCAGGATCATTCAACATGAATATATCAATTCTGCCAAACAAAAAAACTGGGCCGCCCCACAATGTCAAAATGAATGGATCTTTCAAATCGATAGTGATGAAATCCTTGAGGAGGGTGCTGCTGAAGAAATTTCTGCCGCCACCTTAAATGCACCTTTGGATGTCCAGGCATATCGGCTGCCCAGGCGCAACCATTTTCTTGGACGATGGATTAAGTATGCTGGAATATACCCTGATTACCAGACAAGATTGTTTCGCCGGGACGCCGGGCGCTGGTCTGACCGCGAGGTCCACGCGCACGTTCAGGTACCACAAAATGTGGAAATTCTGCATCATCACATATTGCATTATGGAGCGCCATTTCTGACCAGACAATTACGCAACCTTGACCGATACACAAGATATGAGGCTGATGAACTTAAGAAACAAGGTAAGCACTTCCAATGGCAAAAATTACTCGTCCATCCCTGGCTGGTTTTCTTTTATCGGTATGCTTGGTTGCAAGGATGGCGCGATGGATGGCGAGGTTTACTCATTTGTTCTTATCTCGGGATATACAGTTTCTATAGTTACTCCAAGTTGTGGGAGCTGGAAGAAATGGGCCTGGAGAAAAGTCCATAATGCGCAAGAAGGTAATTTTCATAGAATCTTCCAACGAAATGGGCGGTGTGGAATTCAGTACGGTATATCTGACAACTCACCTGGATAAGGAGATTTGGGCGGTGATGGTTGTATGTCCGGGAGAAGGAAAACTGGCTTCTGCCTGCCGAAATGCCGGCGTGCAGGTGGAAATCATTCGCATGCCGCGCTTGTTATCGACCAGCTTCAGGCTGGGGAAAGCCGATACGCGCTTTCCCAATCTATTCGCCTGGATCTTGAATGGTTTTGCGACCCTGGTTGCTGCCAATCGTTTATGGCTTGTCTTAGGTAAGGAAAAACCAGACCTTGTTGTCACCAAGGGCATCTATGCCCATTTATCTGGTGGGATGGCAGCCAGGCAGGTAAAAATAAAATGTATCTGGCACCTGCAGGATTATATCTCAGAGCGACTTGGAGGCTTTTATCGAGCTGCCTTTGGTTTGCTGGCGCGCATCCTGCCCGAGGAGATCGTAGTGGATGGCTCGTCCATCGCCCGGCAATTGCCCGGTGATATTCAAGATCGAGTCCATGTGGTATGGAATGGTGTGGATATGCAGGTTTTCCGCCCTGGGATCGACGGGGAAGATATACGTCGGCAATTTGGTATCAGACAGGATGAATTGGTGGTCGGCCATGCTGCACGAATAACCCCCTGGAAGGGCCAACACTATTTGCTGGAAGCATTCGGTCAGATTGCCTTTCGTTATCCCAAAGTACGCTTACTGTTGGTTGGAGCACCAACTTTTGATAACGGTACATATGATAAAAAACTTCACACCCGAACCACTGAGTTGGGATTGAATGATCGCGTAGTCTTTGCAGGCTTCCGTGCCGATCTCCCCCAGGTGCTTTCTGCAATGGATATATTCGTTTATCCATCCGTGGAAAAGGATACCAGCCCGCTGGCGTTGCTGTCTGCCATGGGTTGTGGCCTGCCGATTGTTGCTTTTGATATAGAAGGCGTTCGGGAGGTGCTTGGAGACGATGGATTGTTAATGCCGGTAAGAGATGAGGTTAAATTGGCTGAAGCCTTAGAAAGATTGATTGAAAATGCTGCGGTTCGGAAGAAAATGGGTGTGTGCAGCCGGGAAAAGGCTTTGGCGCGCTTCGGCCTCGAACAATACGTAGCTGGCATGGAAGCGGTTTTCCTGTCTGGCAGGCAATAAATGCGCGTATTACTTGTTCATAGTGGAAATGAGCCATTTGTAAAAATTGATCATGACCTTTTGTGCTCCTCTTTTGTTGTGCAGGATTTTTATAGAGTGCAAAAGTTCCCTGCTGATTTCCTTCAATATTGGCGTGGAATAAAAAAGGCCGATGTGGTCTTTTGTTGGTTCGCCTGTTGGAATTCTTTTTGGGCATTGCTTTTCGCCAGGTTATTTCGGAAAGGTTCCATACTGGTAATCGGCGGGTATGACCTCGCCAATCTGCCAGAATCAAATTATGGCCATCAACGCCCTGGGGTGATGAAATGGGTCAGCCGCCTGTCCATGAAACTGGCAACACAATTATTTACCAATTCTTATTTCAGCCAAAAAGAAGCAGAACAGAATGCAAAGGTTCCATTAGGCCGAGTACGCGTTATCTATCACGGCGTTCCTGATCCATTTGGCACAATGCCAACTATCCCAAGAGAACGAATGGTACTAACGGTGGGGAAAGTGGATTGGCCTAACCTGAAACGAAAAGGACTGGAGCCTTTCGTGCTTGCTGCCGCGCTTATGCCGGATGTGTCATTTGCCTTGGTGGGAACGTGGGAAGATAATTCCATCGAATACCTTCGGTCGATTGCCGCCGCCAACGTGATATTTACCGGACAAGTTCGTGGCGAAGAATTGAATAATTTCTATCGTCGGGCGTCGGTCTATGTCCAGGCGTCTCAACACGAAGGTTTTGGTTTGAGTGTCGCCGAAGCCATGTTGGCGGGTTGCATCCCGGTCACTACGCGTGCAGGATCATTGCCGGAAGTGGTCGGGGAATCTGGGCTTTATTGTGATTCACTAGATCCGGCAGAGATTGCCAGGAAAACAGAAATGGCTTTAGCTTCTTCCCTGTCTCTTCGTGAGCAAACCAGGCAGCGGATTCTGAACCATTTTTCCCTAGGAAAGCGCCGGCAATTGTTGGAAAGCTTGGTTCGGTCTGTTTGGAATAATGCCGATGCAAAAACCTAGAACATTTCTCGGGAGTTCTTTGAAACGCACAATAATCGATTATTTGCCCGGGTTGGCGTTCCTGGTAATTACCATCACTTTATTTATAGTCAACGCATTTCCAGCCTTATCTGGAGATGAGTATGGTTCATTATTGGAAGCACAGCATCTTGGGCTAAATATTCAAGCGATTGGTTATTTTATTCAGCTTCATTTTTGGAATTCAATTTTCCAATCTGACTGGTTCCTGAGAATTCTATCGATTCTCTGGTTCGGCGCTGGATTGTACTGGTTAAATGACTGGTTAAAATCTGAGTCAATTCCGAATTGGGTGAGAACCCTGATTGTTTGGCTGGCCTTGCTTAACCCATTTTTATGGATGTATGGATTTCAGATTCGCTTCTATGCCATGTTCTTTGCAACATCCATCTTGTTCGTCGGGCGCTTCCGTGCTTGGGAAAAGTTTCCTTCTCGCAGGAATTTATTGTATCTGCTATTAAGTTTACTCCTCTTAATGACTTCACACCTTTTTGGAACTTTAGTATTAGCAACTGTGTTTCTCAATTACCTATGGATGAAACTCGGAAGAAAACGCTGGATTATGGCTTTATTTCTGGTCATCATTATTCTTTTTGTAATTCTGCCGGTTACACGTTCGTTTTTTGTTTGGGTTGTCTATCGATTTACTAATAATTATGCAGCAGTTCCTACTGGATCAGCCATGCGTGGGATAGATCTGGGGATGTTGGCAAAAATACCATTATCTTTTTTCTTTTTTACAATGGGTGAGCGCGTCTATCCCCTTTGGTGGTGGATCACTTTACCAGCTATGCTGGCAATGGGTTCTGCTTTCTTACTTGGTATTTGGCAGTTGCGCGGTATGCCCCGGTTGGGGACTTTGATTGTTCTTATGTTACTAAATGTTCCTCTATTGTTTTTATTACTTGACCCACTAGCTCCGCCAGGTTTGCAGGGCGCTGCACCTCGTTATGTTATCTTTGTAATCCCTTATTTCCTATTGTTGGTTGCATATGGAGCCCAGGCATGGAAACCACTCAAGCCTGCACTTATCATAATTAACCTTGTCGGGTTATATTTTCTGGCCAGACCCCTTTGGAGTTATGGAGGCGGCGATTTTACAAATTGGCCGCTTTTTCTCAATGATGCGGTGATACAACCGAAACAGACTTGTATTGTCACAGATGGTCGGGCGCAAGACCCGGTGAACCGCTATGCCCCTCTTGGAGCTAAAATAGTCAGGGATAATGCACAAGAATGTCTGGGTTTTCCCGAAATTGTATTGGTCTCAAATGATTATCGTCTTTCCTTCGTGAAGAATTTTGACGAGATGGCCAAAAACATTTCCATGAATTACACTCTCGTTTCAAATGAAACACTTTTTCCTGAGCAGGAAACGGTTTACGAAAAAATACTACCAGAAAGATTTCAGATTCCACCCGGACGATTGGATTTACCCGAGCAGGATTTGCGATTTCCAATCAACATCCCCGGGCGGGGTTGGCAGTTGAACGGATTTGTCCGCCTGGATAGCCAAACCCCATCTGTCATCCTTTTTTTTCCGAATGGAGATTTCGGTAATCTATTGGTACTGACCAATTATCGTGTTGATAATGACCCGCCGCAGGGAACACCAATCTTTTCCTTAGATTTTAAAAATCCTGGAGGAAACAACCTCTCTCAGGTTATTTTCTCTGCAGGAAACCAAACAGGCAGTTGGCAGGGCAGTTGTAGTTCGTGTATTTCCATTTATTCCTGGACGAAATTATTCGCGTTGCTTGGCAGTTATTATTACCCAGGTGCCTATCAGCAATATCAGGCGCATATCTGGGGTTCTTCGATAAATCTATCTTCTCCATATCAATTTTCTTCTATCACGATTACTTACTTGTTTTCAAGAGGAACAGGCTATTTCTGGGGGTTATTCCCAGAAAACCGCTGATTATTTTCATTCAGGAATCTTGTAATGCATAGTAAACCTAATTCCAGGATTCTCAATATTTTGAACATTCGCCAGCCTTTTGGTCTCAATATTGTTGGCGTTTTCCTGTTGAGTATGGCGATCTCATTCCTTTTCTTAAAAATTCTTGCCAGCCAGGTTTCAGCCAAGCCAAAGTAGCGATTATCCGAATTACTATGAGCCGGTTGCGCGTAATATCTTGATTGGCGTAGGAATCTTCAAGAATGGGTTGCCTGCGTTAAGCTACCCGCCCGGGTTCCCCATTATTCTGGCTGGTATATTTTGGCTGGCTCGGGCTTTAGGTTTGCCTGAAAGCCTTGTATATTCAGCATTTACGCTGTTGTGCATGGGACTTTCCTCAATGCTGATCTTCTTGTTTTCCGTAAGTATTTGGGGGATGCGCGGGGGTTGGCTTTCTGCCTTGTTTTTTATGACCTACCCTTTCGTGCTCTGGCTTACCAAGCAACCCAATAGCGAGATACCATATATGGTGGTATTTTATGCCAGTTTATATCTGTTTTGGCTGGGAATGCACAAACAAAAAAAGCCGGGATGGCTATTGCTCATATCGGGCATACTTGCGGGTTTTGCCATGTTGATCCGGCCAATTGCCATTGGAATGGGATTGATTTTGTTTGTAATATTATTGATAATTGATACAAAGCGTCCCATGATTTTGCGTTTTTTTTTGGGCTTGGCGATTCTTTTTGGTAGCTTCCTTGCGATTTTGCCCTGGGAAGTTTGGGCATATCAGCATACGAATCAAGTGGTTTTGCTCAGTACAGGGAGTGTACCCAGCATTCGTGATGGCCTGACGTTTGCTGTTGAAACCAAGAATTATCGTCAGAACATCGCAATACCCGCTGATGTCGTTCATTTACAAAACGAATTCGTAGCCGAAAATGCATCGATGAACTCCGTGAGAGAAGTAATTGGTACAATAAAGAAACACCTAATTCAAGAGCCTTTGCCAGTAATTAAACTCTTCCTTATAAAAAGTGCACGCAGCTGGTATGGTACCGATTCTGGCAATATGGAATCTACCATAATCGCCATACAGCTGGTCTATCTTGTGGTTATTCTATTTTCAACGGTTTTTGTCTGGCATAACAGATCTACATTGCCAGGGCTGCTCTTATTTGTATGGGGTTTTGTATTTTATTTCTGGTTGATGACTACCATGGTGCTTTCCATATTACGTTACATGGTCCCTGTCATCGGTTTGCTGGCTTTATTAATTCCCGAATTGGTGAATGTTTTATTACCACGGTTGTCTCTTTCGCGCTCTCGATGATTGATTGTTCCCCTTTCGTTTCTATCCTACTTCCAATCCGTAACGAATCCGATTATCTTAGGAGCGGATTATTGGCGATTCTTGCACAAGATTATCCTTCCGATTGCATGGAGATTCTAATAGCTGACGGCATGTCCAATGATAATTCCCGATCGCTTATCCAGGATATTTTCGTCCTCCATCCGCAAAGGCAATTAAGAATATTGAATAACCCCCGCGAGATAGTTCCAACGGGGCTTAACATTGCCCTGCGCCAGGCCAAAGGCGAGATCATCATTCGTGTGGATGGCCACTGCATCATTACGCCGGATTATGTGCGTAAGTGCGTAGAACATATCCAGAAGGATGGTGTGGATGGCGTCGGTGGTTCCATGGAGACGATTGGTGAAACTTACCTGGCAAAAGGCATTGCCATCGGAATGAGTTCATCGTTCGGGGTCGGAAACTCCGCCTTTCGTACCATTTCTGGTAAAAGTATGCTGGCTGACACGGTACCATTCCCGGCTTATACCCGCCAGATCATGAAGCGTGCCGGGTTGTTTGATGAAGAGCTGGTTCGCAACCAGGATGATGAATATAATTACAGAATCCGTGAATTGGGCGGCAAGATCCTTCTGGCTGAGGATGTACATTCCACCTATTTCAACCGTGATTCGATGAATAGCTTATGGAACCAATATTCCCAGTATGGATTTTGGAAAGTGCGCGTGCTGCAAAAGCACCCGCGGCAGATGAGTCTGCGGCAGTTCATGCCGCCGGCTTTTGTGCTGGCGCTAATTATATCGATCGTGTTTGCTTTTTTCCCAGTCCTCCGTCTCCTGTCCATCGTTGTCCCCTTGCTATATCTTGTTGCCAACATCCTCGTCTCTATTTACACCGCCTTCCGACGCGGCTGGCAGTATCTGCCGCTGCTGCCATTCGTCTTTGCCATCCTGCATCTGAGCTATGGGCTGGGGTTCCTGGCGGGCTTATTTAAGTTCTGGAAGCGTTGGGGTGATAAGACCGGCAAAGTGCCGGTGTGGTCAAGCGAGATTGTCGGGTGATAATCCCTTTGTTTTCGCATAACCATCGGCGGCTTTCCCATGGGATTGTGGTTGATCTCTAAATAGGCCATTATGACAAATTTCTGGCAAGATAATACTTTTCTCGTCACCGGCGCAGGCGGCTTCATCGGCAGCCACCTGGTGGAAGCGCTCTCGGTGCAAGGTGCGCAGGTGCGGGCGTTCGTGCGTTACAACTCGCGCGGAGATCCCGGCCTGCTGCGGCTGCTCTCCAAAGAGAGCCTTGCAAGTGTGGAGATGATTGCAGGCGACCTGCGGGATGGCCAGGCGATCCGGGAGGCGGTACAGGGCTGCAGCCTGGTTTTTCACCTGGGGGCGCTGATATCGATCCCGTACTCGTATCAGCATCCGGCCGAGGTGGCGGAGACCAATTTCATGGGCACTCTGAATGTGCTGCTGGCATGCCGTGACCTGGGGGTGGAGCGGCTGGTGCACACCTCCACTAGCGAGGTGTACGGCACCGCCCGGCAGGTGCCGATCGATGAGGAGCATGCGCTCCAGGGGCAGTCGCCGTATTCGGCCAGCAAGATCGGTGCGGATAAGCTGGCGGAGAGCTTTTATTGCACGTACGACCTGCCGGTGGTGACGGTGCGTCCGTTCAACACGTACGGCCCGCGCCAATCCGCCCGGGCGGTCATACCGGCGATCATCACCCAGGCGTTGACTCAAAGCTCTGTCCGTTTGGGCAGCCTGGAGACAACCCGTGATTTCACCTTTGTGGATGATACGGTGGCGGGCTTTCTCAAGGCGGCTGAAGGAGAAGGCATCGAAGGCGGGGTCTTCAACCTGGGGACGGGGGAGGAGATCCGCATCGGTGACTTGGCTAAAAAAGTGATCCAAAAAGCCGGACGGGCGGTACTCATCGAAGAGGATCCGCAACGACTGCGCCCGGAGAAATCGGAGGTCATGCGGCTGATCTCGGATAACAGGCAGGCGCGCGAGCGCCTGGGCTGGGAACCGCAGGTATACCTGGAGCAGGGCCTGGACCGGACGATCGAATGGATCTCGAAGAACATCGAGCGCTACCGGCCGGATGTGTATCAATTTTAGGGAAACCGAAAATAAGTATTAAACACGAAGACAACGAAGGTACACGAAGGTACACGAAGAGAAAAAAACAATAAGCAAAAAAAAGAGAAAGAAAAGAGAATCCTTAGTGAGTTCTTCGTGCCCTTTGTGTTAGAGCGATATTGAGTCTATAACAGGAGGTAAAAAATGAGAGCAGTTGTGCTGGCAGGGGGCAAAGGGACCCGGCTGGAACCCTATACAACCATCCTTCCCAAGCCGCTCATGCCGATCGGCGACATGCCCATTCTGGAGGTCTTATTACGGCAGATGAAGCGGGCCGGGATAAACCACGTGGTCCTGACGGTGGGGCACCTGGCCTCGCTGCTGAGGGCCTATTTTGGGTATGGGGAGCAGTTCGATCTGGATATTAAGTACAGCTATGAGGAAAAGCCGCTTGGCACGGCTGGTCCACTCGCGCAGGTGCAGGGGCTGGATACATCATTTCTTGTCACCAACGGGGATGTGCTGACCACACTTGATATCAGGAAGTTGATGGCATTCCACAAGCAAAAAGGCGGGATCGCCACCATCGCGGCCCACCGCCGGCAGGTCAAGATAGACCTGGGCGTCATCCGATGGGACGGCGATGACCGGATCTCGGGGTATATTGAAAAGCCGACGACCGACTACACTGTCAGCATGGGAATCTATGTCTTCGAGCCGCGCATCCTGGAGTACATCCCGGCCGGCCAGTACCTGGATTTCCCCGACCTGATCCTGAAACTGTTAGCGGCCGGCGAGATAATCAATGGTTATCCCTTTGACGGTTATTGGATGGACCTGGGCCGACCGGATGATTACATCCAGGCAAACCAGGACTTTCAAGCCATGCGGAAACAATTCCTTCCTGAGGACCAGAAATGAACTGGCGCGTGCCTCTGGCGGATGTGACATTTGGAGAGGAAGAAGAGAAAGCTGTCCAGCAGGTCATCCGATCCGGCTGGCTGAGCATGGGCGAGGTTACCAGGCAGTTCGAGCAGGAATTCGCGAATTTTATTAGCGCGAAACATGCCCTAGCGGTAACAAACGGAACAGCGGCCCTGCACCTGGCCTGCCTGGCAGCGGGGATCGGTCCTGGGGATGAGGTGATTGTGCCTTCGCTGACTTTTGTGGCCACTGCAAACGCGGTACGCTATACCGGCGCAACCCCCGTTTTTGCCGACGTCGAAAGCCTGGACTGGCTGACCATTTCACCGGATTCCATTGAAACACGGATCACGGAAAGGACAAGAGCCATCCTGGTTATGCATTATGCCGGTTTCCCATGCGACATGCCGGTCATCATGGCGATCGCCGGCCGGCACAACCTGGTCGTGTTGGAAAACTCGGCACATGCGATCGGTTCGAGCCTGGATGGTCGCTCGCTTGGGACGTGGGGGGCGATCGGCTGCTTCAGCTTCTTCTCGAACAAGAATATGACCACCGGCGAGGGCGGCATGCTGGTAACGGATGACGATGCCCTGGCGGAAAAATTACGCATTCTGCGCTCGCATGGCATGACCTCCCTGAGCTGGGATCGTCACCAAGGACATGCGTATAGCTATGATGTCGTTGATCTGGGGTACAACTACCGGATTGATGAGATGCGCTCCGCGCTGGGCCGAGTGCAGCTGAGGAAGGTATCTGCAGGCAATCAGCATAGGGATGAATTGACCGCCCTATATCGCGAATTGCTGGCAGAATTAGCCCCGCAGGTGGATCTGCCGTTTGGCGAACCTCGCGGCAGCTCCTGTTATCACATCCTGGCGGCCTTACTGCCGAAGGGAACTGACCGTATTCGCTTCATGGAAGGTCTCAAACAGCGCGGCATCCAGACCAGCATTCATTACCCGCCCGTCCATCATTTTCAGATCTACCTGGATAAAAGGCAGAAACGGGAAAGCTTGCTGCCGCTTACCGAAGAGGCTGGCAATCGCGAAGTGACCCTGCCACTCTTCGCCACAATGCGCCCTGAACAAGCACATTGGGTTGCACAAGCGGTAAAAGAAGCCCTGCAGGAGCTGGATGGCGGATAAACCCATTACAACCGTTGTAAATGATCCTGCTCTAGGAGCTCTTTGCGCCTGGCTTGGACAAATCCCGATTGGGCAACAGCCCATTCTCAATTTCGAGATCCCAATTCAGTGGGATACATTTTCAGAGTTTGATTGGGAGCAATTGGTATCCAAGGCGCAGATCCAGGGTCTCGCGCCGCTGATGTATTGGCTCTTATCTAAATCTGGTAAATTTTCCTCCATTCCGGAACCAATGCGGAATTCTTTGCGCCTCAATTATTCTCTGACATGGATAAAAAACAAAAAAATATTAAAAGACTTGGAGAGCCTGGCAAAAATATTCAAACAGGTTGATATTCCACTTGTGCTCTTAAAAGGTGCCTGCTTTGTGCTAACCATTTACCAAGATATCGGTCTGCGCCCGATGGGCGATTTGGATATCCTGGTGCCCGCCTCCCGGTTTTCCGAGGCAGTTCAAATCGCTCATTCGCTTGGTTTTGGAGATAGAGCCTCGACAGTTCCAGAAGCATTTCCCGGTCTAAATGATTTACTCAACCATGAGATCTGCCTGCAAAAGGCCGGACCATCATCTACTCTCCTTGAAATCCATAATAGCCTGATGGCAGATAAAGCTTTTTTCTATGCCGTTCCAATGGATTGGTTTTGGGAGCAGACCGAGCCGCTGAGTGGCAAATTGGAGGCACACTTTAAATTTTTGCGCATGTTGACCCCTACGGCGCAGATTTTATATGGTGCTGCGCATGCCATGTTGGAACATGGTGGCAAGAATGCACACTTGCGCTGGTTTTATGATCTTGATCGCTTGATTCGCTCATACCCCGGAAATATGGATTGGGACCTCCTGCTTTCGCAAGCTAGATTATTCGAATGGGGGTCGGCACTGGACGCGGCCTTATCTATAACGGTTAAATGCTTTAACTCACCTATCCCAGAACAAGTACTGATCAGCCTGGCCGGAATTTCGGACCGCAATAAAAAAATGGTAATACAAAAGCAGGTGCAACCCGCCACCCATGTGTTGGAGGAACGCCAAAAGTTGCTGTCCTTGAAAGATTCCGTCCGCTTTCGGGTGTTGCTTGCTCTTATCTTTCCAAGCCTGGCATATATGCGTTGGCGTTATCGGATCAAATCCTCCTGGCGGCTGCCGGAGTTCTACTTCTTGCGCTGGGCCGGCATTATCCTGGACTTGGTTCGTACCCTCCTTCATGTGGTCCTGCGCCCTTAATAAGCCTCACATCCAATATACTTCGGTAACGTTACGATTGTCAACAAGAAATAACTCGTTTATCCTATCTTGATTTCTTATTTTCTATGCCATTCTATACACTGACAAAAAATACAATCCTAGAAACCTTTGAGGATGGTGGCCTTATCTTGATTCTCTCAGATCGCCATTTGGTTGAACTAAACCCGAGCGCGGCTGCGATTGTCAGCTTGCTGGACGGGAAGCGAACCCCCGAACAAGTGGCAATAGAAATATCCAAAAAGAATGATCTTAGTCATGATTATCCAATTACACAGGTAATTCAGGATGTGCTAGAATTATGTAGGGAATTGAATCAAACTGGAGTGCTAGAACTTCAACCTGACCGTCAGGAGAGTGCCGATATGACATCTTCCGTTGAACCCTGTTATTTACGAAACCCGGATGTTGTCCTGCGCGAAGAGGATCCGGAGGAAGGCGCCCTGCTTTTCAACCCTGACACAAACCAGGTCAAGGTCGTCAACACCACCGGCCTTTTTATCTGGCAGCTGTGTAGTATGGCCCGTACTCTCGATGAGATTGTTACCGAAGTCCAGAAAGGTTTCGATCAAGTCCCAATGGAACAGGTCTCCGGAGATGTGAAAGAATTCGTAGATGGCATGTTGGCGACTGGCTTCATCGGTACCATGGAAAACGCATGAAATAGAAAGTGTCTTAATATGCGTCCTTTACCGAAGCAATCTCCTGTTGATAGGATCACCTGAAATATATAAGAATGTATGAATGTTGGAAAACAAGAAAATAACCGGTTATGATTAATTTAAATGTAATGTCTATACCACGGCATGTGGATATTGCGATTACTGGAAAATGCAACCTGGCCTGTCAATATTGTTTTTATGCCGATGAGATGGTGGCCCGCACCAATTTGCCCACAGAACGCTGGCTGTCTTTCTTCGAGGAATTGGGTCGCCTGGGGGTTATGACGGTTTGCCTGACCGGTGGCGAGGTCTTTACCCGCCCGGATCTGTTCGAATTGATCGATGGGGTCATCGCCAATCGTATGCGCTACCAGCTCCTGAGCAATGGCACCATGATCACTGATGCGACCTTGGCACAGTTTGCGATTGGCAAACGCCGCCAGCGCCTTGATTCGATCCAGATCTCGGTGGATGGCTCAAGCGCCGAAGTTCATGATCGCAGCCGCCCAAAGAGCTTCAAACGAGCACTGCACGGGCTGAAGTTATTGAGAGAAGCTGGCTATCCAGTAACAGTAAGAGTCACAGTCAATCGTTATAATGTGGATGACCTTGAAAATGTGGCGCACCTGTTATTGGATGAGGTGGGTCTATCCAGTTTTAGCACTAACGAGGCCTATGCCTGTGGTGCGACCGACCGCACCGAAGGCAACATTATTCTGACTCTTGGACAACGTGAGAAAGCTATGCAGGTTTTAACACGCTTGGCAGAAAAATATGGTCGGCGTATTCAGGCCACGGCTGGCCCATTGATTATGGCACAAGAGATAAAAACTACAGATGAAATGCTGGCCACAGGGAAAACCTCTCGGCCAGGACGCGGTTCATTATCTGCCTGTGGTGGTGTGTTTTCAAAGCTGGCCGTGAATCATGATGGCACGATTATCCCTTGTCATCTTTTGAGTACCCTTGTATTAGGTATTATTGGCGAAGATAGCCTGAAAGATGTTTGGTTGAAGCATCCTACAATGCAGTCTTTACGCCAACGATATGAAATCCCGCTTAGTTCGCTAGAAACTTGCCAAGGTTGTGCTTACCGGGGTTTTTGTACGGGTGGATGCCCGGGTGGTGCTTTCTACGCCAATGGCGACTTTAACACCCGTAATCCGATGGATTGTTTCCGAGTATTAAAAGGCGAGGATCCATTTATAAATAAATCTGAGAAACCAGGCGGATAGGTATAGGTTAACAAAATGGTTGATCGTAGTTTTCAACTTTCTGAAGGCGTACCTCCACTGAACACCTTTTATGTATACCTGACCAGCGGCTGTAATTTGGCATGTAGACATTGCTGGCTTGCTCCAACCTATCAAGCGAATGGTGGGACGGGTGGGCATCTGGATTATGATTTGCTTGCGCTTGCAATTGAAGAAGGTTTGCCTTTGGGATTACGCCATGTAAAATTGACTGGCGGCGAACCATTACTACATCCGGATTTTCTCCGCATTGTAGATATCCTGAATGAAAAGAACATTGGATTGTCCATTGAAACCAATGGTACGCTGATGACTGAGCCACTTGCTTATTACCTGAAAGAAAAAAGTACCTTGGGGTTCATTTCTGTTAGTTTGGATGGAGCTACGAAGGAGACACACGATCCATTTCGTGGGGTCAATGGCAGTTTTGAAAAAACCGTTCAAGGAGTTCGCTTTCTGGTTGATGTCGGGTATCGTCCCCAAGTGATAATGAGCATCCATGCTGGTAATGTTGATGAGATAGAAGACCTCGTCCATCTTGCCGAAAGCCTGGGTGCAGGCTCGGTCAAATTCAACCTGATTCAACCCTCCGGCCGCGGTGAGATAATGACTGAACGGGGTCAATTATTAGATATCCAAAAATTGGTCGAACTTGGAAAATGGGTGGAAGGGCATTTGCAAAATCATTCCTCCATCCCTTTGTTGTACAGTTGGCCAATGGCTTTCTATGGTTTGCGACGTCTGGTGAAACGTGGACAGGATACCTGTGGTATTCATAGTATATTGGGTATTCTGGCATCGGGACAGTTGGCTATGTGCGGAATAGGAGTTGAAATTCCAGATCTATGTTATGGTCAATTAGGGAAAGATTCCCTTGCGGATGTTTGGAGTAACCATCCAACTCTTAAAGCAATCCGTCGTGACTTTCCTGCTAATTTGGAAGGTATTTGTCGTGAGTGTATATTTAAACAACAATGTCTGGGTAGTTGTGTAGCTGAAAACTATAATCAATCGAAGCGATTGACAAATTCAT
Organism: uncultured Chloroflexia bacterium; assembly: GCA_963772245.1. Classification (GTDB taxonomy): domain Bacteria; phylum Chloroflexota; class Anaerolineae; order Anaerolineales; family Villigracilaceae; genus UBA877. The sequence continues at coordinate 269,322 of CAVYWB010000006.1, forward strand.
TTTGGTTTTGTATAATGGCAGAGGAAAGTAATATATTTCCGGGTAGTCGTCTTTTGCATAATTTATAATTTATTGAAAGGTGGACAGGATGAAACAAAAATATGAGAAGCCTATGGCTCGAGATTTGGGCCAGATTCAAAATGCAGAGGGTTATTGTGTTGCTGGATCTCAAGCACATGTCTCCGCAGATCCAAATTGCTTGCCTGGTGCCACTGCCATTGGTTCCTATTGCGGATTTGGTGGCACACCGGATCCCAATCCTTCTTTAGGTTGCAATCCTGGACTCGTCCCTATGTTTAATGGTTGCAATGTTGGTTATCAAAATGCTTCTTCCTGTTCAGGTGGGGATAGTCCGCTTTGAGATTTGTCTGGTATACCTCTTTTTGCGATCAAGCTTTGCAGAAGTTCGAGCAAGCAGCGCATGATAATTTTCAATCTTTAGCATCAGTTTTAATGAGAAAATTGGCTTTATGCGATTATGAACTTCTCTTGATATTGCCCAATATTACTGACCTGGATCGTTCTTTGATCCAGGTCAGTAATATAAGTGCACAGACAATAATTGACTTACAGAGCGCGTGGAATATTGTTCGTGGAGTAGGCCTTGCTGATTCGGTTCTTCAGAAAAAGGCTTATTCGATTATTGACAAAATAGGAGGTGTGATAACTTTAAATAGTGAGGTTGTTATTAGCCCTCTTTTGAGAAGATTTCAAGATGATCCGACTGGCAAGTTATTTTTTCTACTGTTAACTGGAAACGAACCGGAAGGTCTCCCGTTATATGATTTATTCGCTCTGTGTAATCTCTGGCAGCTTGAGCAGGATTGTATACCTATTCATGCGGCAGGAGTTATTCATCACCAAAAACTTTTTATTTTTGGGGGAGTTTCAGGTGCAGGAAAAAGCACTATTTCGACATTAAGCGAAAAAAGGGGTGACAAAGTTTTGGATGACGATGTACTTTCGTTACGGCTGTTGGCTGACAACCAATACGGAGCAAATGCTTGGGGGTATTCCACCGAGAGTAGTAATTTGCCCATTTTTGTCATCTTTAAAATAGTTCAGGATAAAAATGATAGATTAATTCTTTTATCGCCGTTGCATATAACGCGGTTCCTGATGGACCAAATTTACCAAGTGAATGAAAGTAATATATTCTCCGATAATATGTTACGATCAGTATTTACTTGTGTTGCAGATATTGCCCGCCATGTCCCTGGATATGAACTTCATTTTCGTAACTCTCCTGATTTCTGGGATCTGATTGATGAGCAACTCCTTGCCTGAAGCCACGTTTATCCCAAAAAAGGTTTTCCGAAAGGGAGTGACACGCGGATTCCTCTATAGTGGACCAAGTATGAAATCTACTTTCCGGACTGGGGAACTGCTGTATGTCCGACCCGATGTGCTGGATGTGAAACCAGGAGATGTGGTGGTTTTTGAACGAAACGGTCGAAATATTGTCCATCGTGTCTTGTCGGTCGGGAAAGCTGGTTACTATACACGTGGTGACGACAATTCATTTACTGATCCCGGTTTAGCTTCTCCTGACCAGGTGGTTGGCCGGGTGGAAATGGGCGAACAGTTGGGTGGAATCACTTCAGTTCGCGGTGGTCGTAGCGGATTATGGCTGGCACGCCTTGGCCGAGCAATCAGGCGATTTGAGCCATGGCTGCGCCTTATGTTTGGCTGGCCTTACCGTCTGGTTAAAGAGAGCAGAATCATGGTCAGAATATGGAAACCGGCGATTTCCGAGATTCGGCTAAAAAACGATGAAGGGACACTTGTAAAGTATATTTATCGCAAGAAAACAGTGGCAATTTGGGACGTGAATTTCGGGCGTCTCGAGTGCTGTAAACCGTTTGATCTGGTAATCTTCCGTCCAGAAAATCAATAATAATATGCCTGCCTGGCTTGATTATCTCCGCCAAGGCCTGGCTCGTACCCAGACGAAAGACCGCATCGCTAATCTAAAGGTCGAGGCGAGTACGCGCGCCAACCTGGAAAACCTGCGTCCATTTCTTTACCGTCATTGGCGCAAGGGGTTGCTATGTGTGATCTTAGTTCTTTTAACCTCCCTGTTGGCCTTTCCCCAGCCGCTGATCACGCGCTATCTGATTGATAACGTGATCTTGGCGAAACGGCTGGACCGGTTAATCCCGGTATTGCTCCTGCTGGCGGGGGTCAAACTCCTAAGCATGGGGATGGGGACCTTCGTGAATTATTATTATACGCGCTATCAGCAGATCGTCATCCTGGACATCCAGAGCGACCTTTTCGAGCGCCTGCTGCATTTCCCAAAAACCTTTTTTGATGAGACCGAGACCGGCTACCTGATGGCACGCATCCAATCGGATGTGGGAGGTGTGCAATGGTTCTTCTCGCAAGCGGTCATCAATATTCTCACCAGTGTCGTGCGCTTCCTGGGAGGGGTGGCTTTCTTATTCTACCTGCAATGGCAGCTGGCGCTGGCGGTGGTGATTCTGTTACCGTTCCTGGTCGTGGCACTGCGGTATTTTTCCAGCAAAATGCGCACGCTCAGCCACGAGCAAATGGAGCAACAGGCCAATGTCTCCCGCAATTTACAGGAGTCGCTGGCATCCACCACTCTGATAAAAACGTTTGCATCGGAAAAACGCACACTCGGGCGGATGATCTCCGAATGGAAGGCAGCACAGCAGCTCGGCATGGAACAGACCATGGTCGGGTCGCTGGCCAACCTGTTGATCGGAGCATTACCAACCATTGCCAATGCGGTCGTTCTCATCGCAGGCGCCTACTGGGTCATTAAAGGAATCTGGACCCTCGGCTCCCTGACGGCCTTTCAGTCCTATTTAGGTTATGTGTACGGCCCGGCCATGGCGCTGGCTTCCACCAATCTGGATATGCAGAATGCCCTGGCTGCGCTTGCGCGCGTTTCGGCTTTATACAACATTGTTCCTGAACAAAACCTGGAGGTGGGGGAAAAGGTAGAGCGTCTCAAAGGGGAAGTAGAATTCAAAGACGCGACCTTTTCTTATGATGGGCGCGAGACTATTTTTGAGCATCTATCATTCCATGTCGCGGCCGGGGAGCACATTGCCATTGTTGGCCCGAGCGGGGTTGGTAAAACTACCCTGATCAGTCTCATACTGCGGCTGTACCAGCCCACGCAGGGAGAGCTCCGTTTTGATGATCGGCCGGCTTCCGAATACGAACTCACATCCCTGCGAGAACGGATCGGCTATGTACCGCAGAACAGCCTGCTGCTGTCTGGAACGATCATGGAGAACTTACGCTATGGAAACCTGGATGCGGATGAGGCGCACGTCCTGCGTGCAACGAAAACAGCCGGCATCCACGATTTCATATCGGCCCTGCCAGATGGCTATCAATCCCGGGTTGGTGAAGCCGGGGTCAATTTATCCGAGGGTCAGAAACAACGCCTGGCGATCGCACGGGCACTGATCAAAGACCCGGATATCCTTATCTTCGACGAACCCACCTCCGCCTTGGACAGCTTTACGGAAAATTCCTTCATCGAGGCGCTCACGAGCATGACGCAAGGGAAAACCATTTTCCTGATCGCACATCGCCTGACCACCGTAAAGAACGCCTCCCGGCTGCTCGTTCTCAGTGAAGATCACCTGGTTTCCATGGGTACTCAACAAGAATTGATGAAATCCAGCGAGTATTATCGCTCCCTGTTGACCAACCAGCAAATTCTTACAACAAATTGAAAGCAGTTTTATGCTCCTACCTAACCGGCGGCTTGATCACCCCGCCCAATATAACGCGATTCAAACAACATAGCGTGATAAAATTCTCAAGTTATTGGAAATTGGAAAGGAACCCATCTGATGGCTATGGACAATCATCTTGAAGAGAGAAGCACCGCAGATCTATTCAACCAATATGCGACCTTATTATTGCAATGGTCGTGGTTGTTAATTTTACTGGCAGTGCTGGCTGGAGGAACGGCCTATTATATTTCCGACCGGTCAACCCGGATCTATCAATCCTCGGCCCTGGTAATGGTCAACGGAGCGCCGGGATACCAATCCGACCCCTATAATGCTTCGGTAGTGGGACAACAATTGAGCGCAACCTATGCGAAAGTCATGACCACACAACCGGTGCTGGACAGCGTGGCGAAAAAGTTAGGCTATCCGTACTTTCCTTATTTTGCCTCCGTTCAGGTGACGCCTGATCCGAATACGGGATTGCTGACGGTTACCGTTACCGATATTGATCCCAACCGGGCAGCCTTGATCGCCAACACGTTGGTCAATGTGTTTTCAGATCAGATGCAGTCTGATCAGGTATCCCGTTATGCGGATTCGAAAACAAGCCTGCAAGATCAGATGACCACCCTCACACAAAAGATCCAGAGTACGACCAGCGCGATCTCTGTTCTTAACACGCAGATTCAGGAAACAAATAATGCATTATTAACAGTGAATAGCGAAATTCAAACGATGACTGGCATTATCACTAATGCCACTACGGCTATTAATCCTACCAATACAATAAAAATACCTGCAGAGACTATTGCCGCCAATCAAGCGATCATTACGGCTGATCAAACCATAGTTACGACGGATCAAGCCAAGCGCGACCAATTGAACATCACGCTGGCACAATATCAGCCGCAACTGACGCAATTGCAAACCACCCTGGCGCAGTATCAGCAGTCGTATAACAGTCTTTTCCAAAGTTACCAAAGCGTGTTGCTGGCAGAAGCACAGGCGACCTCCACCATCGTAATTAAAAACCCCGCTGTCCCCAATGAAATCCCGATCGCTCCCCAGCCAACGCGCAATGCAATGCTGGCAGCCGTGGTTGGCCTGATGGTTGCAGCCGGGATCATTTTCCTGATCGAATTTCTGGATGATACCATTCGGGACCCACACGAAATAACCCGGCGATGGGGAATCCCGATCCTGGGGATGATCGTCAGTTATAAATCTTCGGATGGGGAAGCTCTCATTACAGTCAGGCATCCGCGTTCGCCTATTTCTGAAGCTTTCCGTTCATTGCGAACGAACCTGCAATTCTCAGGGGTTGAAACGCCGGTGCACACATTGCTGGTGACCAGTCCGTCCCCTTCCGATGGAAAGACCACGATCGTTGCGAATCTGGCCAGCGTAATTGCCCAAAGCGGCCGAAATGTGGTCATCGTGGATGCAGATCTGCGTCGACCCACTATCCATAAGATGTTCCAGCTTTCCAATCGGGTTGGGCTAACGGATCAATTCATCCGCACGCAGGATCGTTTCAATGGTTCGCTGAAAAGTACAGCGGTAGCCAACCTGCACGCGATCACCTCCGGTAATTTGCCCCCCAATCCCTCCGAATTGTTGAGTTCGGCCAGGATGTCGGATATTTTGAAGTTATTAAGCAACCAATTCAATACCGTTATTGTAGATTCTCCGCCTGCATTACTTGTGACGGACGCGATGGTCCTGGCGCAGCATGTGGATGGGGTTTTACTGGTCGTCAAGCCAAGTGTAACGAAATGGGCTGCCCTCAAACAGGCGATCGAGCAACTGCAGCGGGTCAAAGCCAATTTACTCGGGGTTGTAGTTAATGATGTTAATGTTAATCGGTCCCGCTACTATTACTATCGCGGCTACTATAAACAGAAATACAAAAAAGGGTACCACTTCGCCGAAAATGATGCTCCGGAAATAGATGCAGGACCGAAAGTCAGCAATTCTGCCTCGACTGTTTCGGAACCAGCCGTGTTGCGACGCATTATCGATGATAAAAAGGATGAGAAGGAGAAGAAATAATCAAATCCATCCTCCTCATGACGCGTTGATAATGGCATATGAATTCAAGAAAAAGCAAGGAAAGCTTCGATCTTAAAGCACTGGTCTGCCCCTTCATGGGTCTTAAAGACGATCCTGCTACTGCGCTTTCGTTTCCTTCATTAAATAATTGTTGCTTTCATGCCAAACCGGCTATATCTGTAAAATTGGAGTTTCAGAGGTCAACTTGCCTGTCGATCAACCATACCCAGTGTGAAGAATATAATCGTGCGCCGAATAATCCCCTGCCAAGGAAATTGCGGTATGGGGGTGATTCTGGATTGGGCAAAAAGGTTGGTAAAAGCGGGGTTTGGATTTTTTTAATTGTTATTGTGATCGTTGGGCTGTTAGCATGGCGGTTATTATCTCTAGGGTTGGTGGGGTTTGGAAATCCCGGACAATCAGCGGGAGAGACGGTACCCGCAGCATCGGCTAATGTGGAAAATCAGACACTGACCACCCAAGCAGTCCAACTGCAAGATACTCAAACTCCTACACTCGTATTTCTAGCTACATCCACCTTTCCAATGCAAACAGTTGCTCCGACAATAGTTTTACCACATGCATTGGAAACTCCAATCGGCGTCGAAAATAAATTAGTCATTCATCGTGTTCTGGCGGGGGAAAGTGTTATGTCAATCGCCAGCCAGTATTGGACAACCGTTGAAGCAATCCAGGCAGTCAACTACTCGTTACCGAGTCCGTTAAGGATTGGCTGGTTGATCATTGTTCCAATTGATCAGACGGAAATCCATGGATTGCCCGTCTTTGAGGCTTTCCAGGTAAAGGCCGATATTGCGGTGAGAATCCTGGCACAACAATTATCTGTCGATCCGGCTTTATTCGAACTTTATAATGGTCTCGGAAATGACGAGTTATTGAGTGCGGGTGAATGGGTGCTTGTCCCACACATGGCGACGGCTACCCCATGAAGTAAAGGGGGCCATTCCCTGATCTATCAAGAAACAATGCCATCGATCCTCTTTGTCTGTCTCGCAAATCGTTACCGATCCCCATTGGCTGCCGCTTTCTTTAACCAATGTTTGGAACAGGAAGGCAGCCAGCCAGACTGGTCAGTGGGGAGTGCAGGTACCTGGACCAAAACTGGCCTGCCGCCGGATGGCAGAGCACTTCAGGATGCGCGCAAATGGGGTCTTGATATCAAGGCGCATCGATCGAGGCAGGTCAATGCCGATCTTCTATCGCAGAGCAATCTAGTCTTAGTTATGGAAGCGGGGCAGAAAGAGGCCCTTCAGATTGAGTTTCCCCAAGAACGTGAAAAGGTTTACCTCCTTTCAGAAGTGGCGGATGGTAATCCCTATGATATTCCTGAACCGGATGTTCCCGATACATCCCACCAAGAAATCGCGAAAGAATTGCAGGAATTAATCAAACGAGGATTTGTAAATATTTGTAATTTGGCTCTTGCTACTATGAACAAATAATCCCAGGATTGTGAATAACAAAGTTCGCTCGGATTGAGTAGTAATCAGCATTACAACGAACCCCTAGAATGGCGGTCTCACCGATGCTCATCCTCCAAGGGTTCGTTTTTCTTTTATTCAAAAACGAGATTCTTTTCTTCATGTCATATCAAATATAGCCAATAACCTATAAGTTTTGTCATAGCAGATGGGGACGAAAAGCGTTTGACGGGGAACTTTTTATATTGTAAACTTTTTTGAATGACGATTTCTTTGTAGTTTTCCAATTCCATCGCAAGAAAAGGAAATAGTAATGACAACCCAGGTAAATTTCGTTCGCCCGCAACTGTCTACGATCCGCCAACTCCTGCTCAGCTTCTTCTGGTTTTCCACCAATATGATGTGGTCTGCAATCCTCATCATCACCATGCCAAGCCAGATCAAGGCGGCGGTGGGGGACGCGTCCAAGGGCAGTGCCCTGGGGCTGGCCCTGGGTGCCGGGGCTTTCATTTCGATGATTGCCGCGCCGGTCTTTGGGGGGCTCTCCGATCGAATCCGGTTGCCGGGCGGCAGGCGAAAACCCTGGATCGTGATCGGCTCAGTTGGCAACGCGATCGGGTTGATCGGCCTGGCTTATTTGATCCAGCCGGGACGCCCGGAATCAGTGGTCGGATGGGCGGTGGTCTTCCTGTTTGTCGAGCTTTTTAACAATGTTGCTACGGGTCCCTACAGCGCATTGATCCCTGACCTTGTCCCGGCTGAACAGCGCGGTTCCGCTTCCGGATGGATGGGGCTTATGACCATGCTTGGGACGTTCGGCGGAGGCGTGATGGGGTTCCTGATCGGTCCAATGGGCTTTGCGGGAATATACTTCATTCTGATCGGTGTGATCTTGCTGGGTGCGATCGTCACCATCTTTGGTGTAAAAGAATATGATCTGCCGAGGGAAATCCCTCCGTTCAAAATGAAAGAATTTCTGCGCGGCCTGTATGAACCTTTCGCTCATTCGGATTTTACCTGGGTGTTTCTCACCCGCCTGCTCGTAACGATGGGCATCTTTACAGTGCAGGAATTCATCCAATATTATCTAGGCGATGTAATTGGCGCTCCATATGTCCTGGCTGGATTTGGGAAGGTGGCCGACACGGCCGAATCGGCGGTTTCGTTCTTTCTCCCAGCCTTGTTAGTGGGCGCAATCATCACAACCCTGGTCGCGGGGGTATTGTCGGATAAATACGGCCGTAAGATGATGGTATATATTTCCGGGGCGCTCATGGGAGTCGTCTGCCTGGTGTTCGTCCTGTTTCATTCATTCACATTGGCGGTCTTAATGGGTGTCGTATTTGGCCTGGGCTATGGGGCATACCAAAGCGTCGATTGGGCTTTGGCATCTGATGTACTCCCATCCATGGATGATTATGCCAAGGATATGGGAGTCTGGCACGTCGCCATGGTCCTGCCGCAAGTGATCGCGACCCCGATTGCAGGTTTCCTGCTGGATAACTTTCAACGAGTCGGCAAGGTTCAAAATATACCCAACCTTGGCTATACCGTCATCTTCATGATGGCAGTCGTGTATTTCGTTTTTGGTACTGTGTTTGTCAAACAAATCAAGAAAGTTCGATAAAACTTGCCAGATGAACCAGGCTGCTGTTGGAAGCTCACGCGAAACAGTCTTCGGATGGTGATGAGCCAAAATTGATTGGATTGCTTAATTCGATAATAATTACTTTCAAGGCATCAAAAGGGTTACCCGATGGTCAAAATTGTAGCAGATACCACATCTGGACTGCCGCGTGAAATGTTGAAAACACTCGGCATCCCGCTTATCCCGCAGATCGTTTGCTTCGGGGAAGATTCGTATCGTGATGACACCGAATTGGATACCGCGGCTTTCCTGAAAAAGCTCAAAGCCTCGGCAGAGCTACCCAAGACCGCCGCGCCACCTCCGGCGTTCTACCATCCGGTATTTGAGCAGGCCCTCAAAGATGGCGAGGAAGTAATTGTCGTGGCACCTTCGGTTAAGTTGAGCGGAACTGTGCGATCTGCTGAAGTGGCTGCGCAGGATTTCCCGAAACTCAAGGTGCATGTGGTGGACACAAAGACGATCGCAGGGAACCTGGCCAGCCTTGTCCTGGAAGCCCACGAATGGGCGCTGGAGAAGGTCGAAGTGGAAACCATTGTCGATCGATTGAACGAATGGATCCCGCGCGGGCACATCTTTTTTTTGGTGGATACTCTTGAATATCTGCAAAAAGGTGGGCGCATAGGCGGGGCCAGGGCGCTGTTGGGCGAGATGCTGCGGATCAAACCCATTTTGTGCCTCCAGGATGGGCAGGTGGAACCTTTTGAGCAACAACGCACCAAGCGGCGAGCCCTGGTACGCATGCTTGAAATTGTCGACAAGCAATGCCCGAAAACGCCGGAGGCTTGTTTGTGTGTCATGCACGCAGACGCAATCCAGGAGGCTGAAAGTCTAAAGACGGAACTTATGTCAATGATGAAACTAACCCATATCCCGATCTACGAACTGCCTCCGGCAATTGTCACTCACGGTGGGCCAGGCGTGCTTGGCATAGGTTTCTTTGTGGCATAAAAGCCGTATGGTATAATTCGCAGGCTATTGCGAAAATTCCCACGAAAGTGGTATTAGGAGAATAACTATGTCAGGTCACAGCCACTGGGCAACCATCCGCCGAAAGAAGGGTGCAGCAGATGCCAAGAAAGGTGCCATTTTTACCCGCCTGGCGCGGGAAATCGTCATGGCATCCCGTGAGGGTGGTGGAGATCCCGACTCCAATTTCCGCCTGGCATTGGCAATTGAAAAAGCACGTGGTGGAAATATGCCAAAGGAAAATATCGACCGGGCCATCAAGCGCGGTACCGGCGAGGACAAAGATGGCACCGTCTATGAAGAGATCACCTACGAAGGTTATGGACCGCATGGCGTGGCGTTGGTCATGGATTGCGTCACGGACAACCGCAACCGGGCTGTGGCGGAAATCCGTCACCTGCTCAACCGAAGCGGTGGGAATATGGCTGAAGCAGGCGCAGTCGGCTGGCAGTTCAGCCGGAATGCCTATTTCTCTTTTCCGGCCAGCATGCTGGGGTACGACAAAGCGTTCGAACTGGCTTTGGATGCAGGTGCAGAGGATGTCCAGCAGGATGGCGATAACATTGAAATCATCGGCCCGGTGGATGCCTTCAAGAAGATCAGCGATGCCCTTAAAAAGGCCGGTGTAAGTCCTGACGACGCCGAATTACGTATGATCGCCAAGCAGGATTTGGAACTTCCGGTGGATCAGACACTCTCTGTTCTGCGCACGATCGAATCTCTTGAAGAGCTCGATGATGTTCAGAGCGTTTTTCATAACCTGAAGATCTCCGATGAGGCGCTGGCTGCTCTTGAGGCCGAAGAGGCATGACATTGGTGTTGGGGATTGACCCGGGAACGGCAACGACCGGTTATGGTCTGGTGCGCGACCGGAAAGATGGCAGCCTGGAATCAATCGAATACGGCACCATCCAAACCCCACCAGGCATCCAGGCTCATAAGCGCTTGTCCCTATTGTTTTCCAAATTGAATGAACTATTGCTTCTCCATCGGCCTGACTCTTGCGCGGTGGAGAAGCTGTTTTTCCAGAGTAATGTAAAAACTGCAATCGCTGTCGGACAGGCGCGCGGAGTGGTGCTGCTGGCTATCAGTGAGGCCGGGTTGGAAATGAGCGAATATACGCCAAACGAGGTCAAGCAGGCCGTGGCGGGCTATGGGTCGGCGGGGAAGAAACAAGTCCAGGAGATGGTGCGGGTTCTTCTCGGGCTGCCAGATATACCAAGGCCGGATGATGCGGCGGATGCCCTGGCAATTGCCATCACCCACTTGCATACACGGAGATTCTGAACAGAAAAAATGAAAAACTCGAAGGTATATGTTTTCAAAGCTTCCACCCTTCGATTGGTTAAGTTGAGGCAAGGTGAAGAATGATCGCGACTCTACGTGGAGAGATCACTCAAATCGAAGACACCGCCGCCATTATCGAGACTGGCGGTGTCGGCCTGCGTGTTTTTATTCCCAAGCTGCTCCTGGAAGGGCTAAAGATTGGTGAAGCCATCTTCCTTTTCACCCACCTGGTGGTTCGCGAGGATGGCTGGAAGTTGTACGGTTTCGAAACACAGGCAGATCGGGAACTGTTTACCATATTGCTTGGAGTGGATGGTGTAGGCCCACGCACGGCACTGGCAGTGCTTTCGACTCTGAACCTGGAAACCGTTCAGCGAGCGGTTTTCTGTGAAGAGCCGGATCTGCTGAGCCGCGTCCCGGGCGTAGGGAAAAAGACCGCCCAGAAAATGGTGCTTTACTTGCATGACCGGTTGAGACCGATCAGTGGATTGGATAAGATTGCATCCATGTCGGACAGTGATTCTGAGGTGTTGTCTGCACTGACCGCGCTGGGATACAGCGTTGTTGAAGCGCAAACCGCCATCCAGGGAATCCCAAAGGACGCGCCGGATGCAGTGGAAGAACGTCTCCGTTTGGCTCTGCAACAATTCACTGGAAAATGAGAAAAGAGCAACCAGGCATCAAAACACTCAGGGGCTCGGCAGATTTCCAACAAACCGTCAACCGGAAATCCACTGTCCACGTTGTCGCTCCGATAAATCAAGTCACTTCTCCAGGTGGACCCACTGCAGAATATGTATTATCTGGAAGAAGCCGGATTCCGTCCGGCCATATCGTGCGCCAACTGGGCTGCCTATCAACGAATGCTGGAACTGGGCAAAGAAAAGCCTGTCCATATCCCGGATTCCAATCACGCGACCGAGAAATAATTGAGTAAGGGGGCGAAATGAACCTATCAGTCAGGAATGGCGGATGAGCCAAGCAACATCCGCTTTTTTTACTAAAAATGTGTAGAGTATAATTCGGGGGCGATTCACCTTTTCCCATTCTCAACGCAGACCGTCTCCTTCCGGTTTCCACCTTACATGTCTCTTATCTCTGTCTCCAACCTCTCAAAATCCTTTGGCCCGCTAGATCTTTTCTCCGGTGTCAACTTTGCAATCCCGAAAGGGGCGCGGCTGGCACTGGTCGGACCGAACGGTTGTGGCAAGACCACCCTGCTACGGATCCTGGTAGGTCTGGATGAACCTTCGGGGGGCACAATTTCACGGGCCAAGGCTATTCGCCTGGGTTACCTGCCACAGGAAGCTGAATTTGAAATGAAAGGAACAGTCTGGGAGGCCTGCATTTCTGTATTTACGGACCTGATTGCCAGGCAGCAGGAATTAGAAAAACTTGAGGAGCAGATGTCCGCCCCGGAAAAACTCGACCAGGCATTGATCCGATATGGGCCTTTGCAGCATGAGTTTGAAAGGCGAGGCGGATACAGCTTCCATACCCGCATCAAACAAGTTCTGACCGGCCTGGGTTTTTCATCCAAGGATTATCACCTTCCATTGGACCACCTTTCCGGTGGACAGCGCACACGTGCTTACCTGGCGCGCCTTTTGCTCTCCGAACCGGATCTGCTTTTGCTCGACGAACCCACCAATCACCTGGATATGGCTGCCGTGGAATGGCTGGAAGGGTACTTGAGCCAATGGGACGGAGCCGCGGCCATTGTATCGCACGACCGCTATTTTCTCGACCGGGTGGCCAACGGAATCCTGGAAATGGCTTTCGGCGCAACGGAGCACTACCCGGGCAACTACTCGGCTTATTTGCGCACACGGGAAGAGCGCTGGGAACACCGCCGTGAGACTTTCGAAGCAGAAAAAGAAAAACTGCTCAAGGATGTTGAATATATCAAGAAGAACATATCCGGGCAGAATGTCAGCCAGGCCAAAGGAAAGTTGCGACGTCTCAGCCGGGTTGTCCAGGCGATCGAACAAGTTGGCATGGAGGCCGCAATTAACCAGAAATGGGCAGAGACAGCTGAGAATGTGATAATAGCCACATCGCCCTTCGGGCCAGAGGAGGCAGAACGACGTGTAAAGGCGCTGCGCGCTCCCAGACGTACTCTGCCACGCTTGCGACTGAACCTACGCCCGGCAACGCGTTCCGGGGAATTGGTGCTGAGAACAACAAACCTGCATGTCGGATACCCCGGGAAGCTGCTTTTTTCAGCGCCGGATATTGTTCTGCGGCGCGGGGATTGTGCGGCGCTGATCGGCCCCAACGGAGCCGGGAAGACAACGTTTCTGAAGACTGTTCTTGGTGACCTGGAGCCGCTGGAGGGGGAAGTGACCCTGGGAGCCTCCCTGAAAATTGGTTACTTTGCACAGGCTCATGAAGGGCTGAATCCGAATAACACGCTCATCCAGGAGATCAACTCGGTCATGCCGAATTGGCTTCCGGGACAAATCCGAGAATACCTGGGTAAATATCTGTTCTCTGGAGATGATGCATTCAAAAAGGTTTCCGTCCTATCGGGTGGAGAACGTGGGCGACTGGCTCTGGCGAAACTGGCATTGCAGGATACCAACCTGCTGCTGTTGGATGAACCAACCAATCACCTCGATATCCCCTCCCAGGAAGTGCTGGAGGCTGTCCTGGACGATTACTCCGGGACGATTTTACTGGTCACGCATGACCGCTATTTGATCGATGCGCTTGGTACGCAAATTTGGGAAGTGGAGCCCGATGAAACCACCCTGTCGCTTTTTGAAGGAACCTACAGCCAGCGCAGGGTCGAGCGGGAACGACTGGCTGCCCTGCGAATAGTAGATGAAATAAGACCCATAACTCCACATTCCGTCCGCAGGTCCACGGACCCGGCAGCGAAGGAAGAACGCCGGCGGATCGCCCGGCTGCAAGAATTGGAAAACAAGATTGCGGCGCTCGAAGCGGAATTGGGCCAGATCGGATACCGGCTCGAAAATCCCCCATCCGACCCGGCCAAAGTGGCGCAATTGGGCAAGGAGTACCAGCGGATCCAGCTTGAGATGGATGTCTGGCTGGCAGAGTGGGAGGAGTTACAGGTCTAGCGTTAATGCATGCAGGCGGGGGAATTCTCTGGGTCTAATAAATTATCAAGCCCCATGCTTCGTTTTTGGTTTCAGTCTCTTCCTGGATTGTTTCGGAGTCCCGGCAGGTTCCCCATGCACGGTACCGGCTGCTGGAGAAATTTCCTTAAGGATGGCAATCTCGATCACCTCGGTGGCAGAGTGGGCATCCTTTAAGGTAACACTTCCATCCATCGTTATGTGCAGGTCGATAAAAGTATGCGCTCCGGAAGGACGAATGCGGATGGCATGTGCGCGCATTACACCAGGCACTTTGGCAGCGACCATTTCTATTTTTTCCGCACGTCCCCTGGGAGCAGTGTCCAGCAGAGAGGAGATGGTCCGCCAGCCCAGTTCAGCGCTGACGTACATGACAATGACACCCACGACCAGGGCAGCAACGGAATCGGCTTGATCCATCCAAGCCCGAACGGGGAAATCGCGCGCGATAGGAAGCCCTATCAGGCCGAGGATAACCACTGAAGATGACCAGATATCTGTGTTCAAATGCAAGGCGTGCGCTTCAAGGGCCTGGCTATTGTACATGCGAGCAGCCTGGTAGAGACGACGGGAAGGAGTGTGCTCAACAACGATGGAGATGCCCATATTAATAAACGACCAGAAGGAAATTTCCTCCTCAACACTCAAGAAGAAAAGCCTCAGAACGGATTCATCGATGATCCAGGCAGAGGTTCCCAACAACCATAATGCCTCAATAAGAGCGGACAGGTTTTCTATCTTGCCATGGCTGAAGGGGATTCCCTGGTCGGCGGGTTTGTCAAAGGCGCGTCCGGCAAAGTACGTGGCTGGCGTTGCAACCAGGTCCTCGCCGGAATGGGCGGCTTCTGCCAGGATGTCAAGAGAATGGGTCAAAAGGCCTTCAAGGAGTTTAAGATAAGAGATGTCAGGAGAACCGCATAAATAACAGAACTTAAGGCGGCCGCGCCCTTTTCTGTTTTGGCTTCCTGGATTGACATGATATTCTCCTTTTTTAGGAAACGGGTTTATTATTACGGAGAAATTTCCAGCCTGGTTCAGGCGATGATTGTGAAAATGAAAGAATATTCTTTTTTAATGCAACCGCCTTATTATAGAAATTTAATCTTTTAAGATTTAAAACCGGTGTATTATTCGTTCATCTATGAACGAACCAACTGATCCCGGTTTTTATCGGTCCATCAATGCGAGACCCCGTTTAGAACGGTACCGTACCAGACTCCCTTCAATAGGGAGTTATTTTAAAATATGAGGCTTCGATGAATGGTCTAAGCCCGCGCCGGGTGGCAATCCTTTTTAACAAGGATGACCATGTACCCAAGGGGGATCCCCAGGATTTGCTGGCTATCCAATGTACCGTTGCTGCTACGCAACACTTATTTAAAGCTTTATCTGGATTGGGATATGAGGTTGTTAAAAATTCCGGTGAGACGTAATCTCGGGGAACTCGAAAAGAGGCTCCAGACTTTCTCTCAAGAAGATACTTTCATCTTCAATAACTGTGATGGTTTTAATGGAAACAATCTGGGGGCCGTTGAGGTGGTTCGCGTGATCGAACGGATGGGTTTCAAGCATACCGGCGCAAGCGCTGATTCCATCGAGCGCTGTACCAAAAAACCGCTCTGCAAGGAGAGCCTGAAGCAAGTTGGAGTACCAACGCCTCGATACCAGGTTTTTGAAGAGGCTACGGGAGAATTTCAGCTGGAGTATCCGGTCATTGTCAAACCTTCGGTCGAAGATGCCAGTATGGGGATCGACTTGAGTTCCGTGGTTGGCAACCCGGCGGATTTGTTCAATAGAATTGCATACATTATCGAAGAATACAAGCAACCCGCCATGGTGGAACAATTCATCGGCGGGCGCGAACTGGCAGTGGCCATGTGGGGAAATGAAATTGTGGAAATTCTGCCGATCGCTGAGGATGATTTTTCTGCCATCCCGGACCCGTTACAGCATGTGCTGACATATGAATCCAAATGGAAGCCGGAATCTCCTTTCTTCCAGAATATTCCAAGCCGCGTACCGGCTGCTCTGACTGTCAAGGAAGAGCAGACGGTGAAAAAGATTGCTGAAACTTCCTTCCGGGCAGTCGGCTTGCGAGACCTGGGCCGGGTAGATATACGCTTCGACAGTGGCATCCCCTACGTGATCGACATCAATGAGCTGCCGGATCTCTCCCCGGATGCCGGATTCTGGAATTCCGTGCGTGTAACCGGTCTGACCTATCCTCAAATGGTCGAACGTATTCTTGTTCATGGTTTAAGAAGGGAAGGATGGATTAATTAATGATAAACACAGCAATCAAGGGAGATGGTCCACAGATCCATGCCATAAATGCAGCCACCAGTGTTTTCAGCCAGGAGGAAGTGGAATGCGTAGATGAGCTTTGGGATGAATACCTGGCGGAAGGTCCGGAACAAAGCGGGTATTATTTCATCGTTGATAAGGAAGATGATCAGGTTCTAGGTTACGCCTGTTACGGCCCGAGAGCCCTAACTGACCGTACTTATGATCTGTACTGGATTGCAGTAAGTCCCGATGCCCGCCGGGGTGGGGTGGGACGTGGATTGCTGCGTGCCACGGAAGAAGCTGTTCATAAGCAGGCTGGACGGTTGTTGATTGTTGAGACCTCCGGTTTACCAAAATACGAGGCGACACGCGCATTCTATCACGCCACCGGGTATACGCTGGAAGCCACGCTGAAGGATTTCTACAGCGATGGTGACGACCTGGTTATTTTCACCAAACGGTTATAAATAGTTCCGCATCGAAAAGCGATTCAAGAACCAGGCTGAGAAAATCCTGAATTATATTCTATTAATGCAAGATACTTGTGATATAGAAATAATCCCGGGAATAATTCCAGAGATACCGATCGATATTAGCAATCATGAGTTGGGGCAGAAGAGGTTCCGGGACAACTTTCGTTCCAGAAGGTTGAAATTTAACGAAGAGCGTCCAATAGTTGTTGATATCCAGCTGGATCGAATTCCACACACCAGAGGTTAGCATGGCCTGTGCAAGCGCCTGCATGGACAGGCTGGGACCGCAAAAATAATATAAGGTTCTTCCGTCCGCACTCAGGCCGATCCCCGATCGTAATGTTGGTGACACATCATTGACAGTGTAACCCCAATCCTGGGGAGAATTGTCATATATACGCGGATTGATCCTGCCTTGCTGGATGACCAATGGCCCGTTCTGACGGAAAGCTATCATATCGGGAGTCATCCCTAATCCAGCGCCCCATTCGCCCAAACTGACCCTTCCGCTTTGATAGATCGCCAATGTGCCTAATCCATCCTTGGGCGGCAAAGCGGTAATTCCATCAGCCATAGCGCCAAACTCGCCATGCCGGGCTTTGAAACCACCATTAAATGCGGCGAGAAGGACATTGGCGACCCGGTCGGGTGCGGGTATGGCACCGTTGCGGGTTGCAGGATCTGGAGTGGCTATTGGTGAGGCTGGCTCAATGGTGCCAAGCACAAAATGCAGCCGGGTACGGGTCAGGTCAAAGGCCACAACAGCAACCAGCGAATAAGGCCTGGTAGGATCTGGTTGCAGAAAAGTCCGGTATGCCACGTTAAAACCTTGCGAGTCCTGAATATATGCCGACCAGATTCCTTCTCCGGGAGCTGTTCCTTGGACCTGAAGAGCGACAGGCGGCCAGGCGGATGGGAAGGGTGTGGCGGTGGGTTCCGGCTGATTCAATTCAGGCGGGGCGTGAGTTATTTGAAAAGCTTCTGGGGTCTGAATCTCGGGGGTAAGAGTCACCGTCTCTGTTAATGGTGTAGAAGGTGCCAACGCCTGCGTTGAGGCGGGGAGTACCGCCCAAGGTGAAACCGGTTTTTCCAGACCCAATTGGTATTTCAGTTTTTGAATGGTATCCTGTACTTGATTGACATCCATCTCCAAGACGGCGACGGGTCGGTCCCCGAGGATGCCGCGCAGGAAATCCGCTCCCTGGGCTCCGAAGGCGGGCCAGGTTTGGATACTTATAAAGAAAAGAATCAACAATCCGAGACAAACCCCGCAGGCAATTCCCGACCAATTCAAAATCCGACGAACATGCGCGCGCCTGGTTTCCGGTTTGCTGCCAGTCTTTTCTTTATTATTTTTGCTGGGTACAGCTTCCTCTTCCTTTGATCTATTTTTCAATTTTCTCTTTCCATTTTATGAATGAACAAATTACTGCGTTGCCTGGTAAGGCTTGTAATTCCTGTTAAGTAACCTTATTCCTGGAGGAAGAATTTGGTCTTTTCCTTTTCACTGGTTTCTCCTTGACTTTATTTTCGGTTGGCTTCCTGGAAGTTCTTTTTCTCGTTTCTTTTTTCTTTTTCCCGACGATTTCCTCTTTTACTTCTTCCTTCACCACAAACATCTCATCAAACCTTCCTTGCATGGATGCGACCCCGGCACCGTTCAGTGACTCACAAACCATTTTCCATTGGTCTCCATCTACGAAGCGCCAATCCAAGAAGACATGACAATGGTATCCTCCCAGCAGGATAAATAATCCCTTGCTGACCAGTTCCGGACAGGACCGGATATATTCCAACCCGCTGACGTAATCTTTAAAAATTACATAGCCAGTGCCCGGCAGTCCCAGCCCTTCACCGAGTGTTCTTTGAACCAGATTCCCATTTGCTTTATCCATATATGAGGCGGAATTCTTGATCCAGCCACTCGTCTCGGCATATTTGTTGTGATATACCACCAAACCGCGCTCGCTTCCCATTGCATCCCCAGCAGCACCTGTTCGATTGGAGTAAGCAAATACATCCTCGTTGACAGATCCTGCTGGGGTATAGAAGTCGTAGAGCAGGAAATTATCCACTTCAGCAAAGATATACCGGCGATGGGTAAGTGGAAAAATACGCCAATCGTGACCGCGGACAAGGCCCTCGTCAATGGATTCATTCCACTTGGGATAACGATATTCCATCCCATATTTCTCACGATATCCTTCGATCTGCCCATGACCGAACATCGGAAGGCCAGGCAGGGTCACCATCATGGTGCAAACACCGAAATATTTATCCAGGGTGCCAAACTGTTCGGCGGCTGTTTTTTCATCAGGGTTGTTCATGAAGTTGACATACCGTTTGAGGATCTGCGGGTCAAATTCCAGTGTATTCTTTATCACCAGGCGGTAATTGGCATTATCCTCATCCCGCAACATGTGCATGAAAGCCGAGTTGTAGACACGATGCATCCCCAGCGTACGTACGAAATAACCTTCCATCATCCAGAAAGCTTCGGCCAATAAAAGCGTATCCGGTACCTCGACGGCTACCCGGTCCACCACTTCGCGCCAAAACTCGTTTGGAATGGCCGCGTTGAACTGGGACCGCGTCATTCCATATTCAGAGCGGGAAGGTATGGCGCCACCGGAGCCTGGCTCGGGAAACCACAAGCGCTGGATATGTTTCTTCGCAAGGGTCATGGCCGCGTCGAAGCGGATGATGGGAAAATTTCGCGCCACATGCAGGATCGTCTGAATAACCGCCTCGCGTACCTCTGATTTGGAAAAATCCAATTGTGCAGTATCGTTCCAGGGCATGGAGGTTCCGTCATTGCCATGATAGATATAGCGTGTGCTGCCGGTCCAACGGTCAAGTCGCTTGAAAACCACTGCAGCGTCAGTTTTATCGTAGTAATGATCTTCAATGAATATACCCACCCGGTTATCATTGGATAAATCCGCGCCATGAAACGTGTAATTAGGATACGGCGAATAAGGAAGTGAAAGGAACCAATCAGGGTGGTCCATCACCCAGCGCGAGTCGATGCCCATATGGTTGGGGACCATATCGGCGGATAAGCGAATGCCGCGCTGCCAGGCGCGCCAGCGCAGATTCTGCAATGCCTCCCAGCCGCCCAGATCACCTGCGATTTGATAATCCAACAGGGAATAAGCAGAGGCGACTGCATCCGGGCTGCCCATCATTTGTTTCATTCTTTGTGAAGCCAGACTGCGCTCCCACAGGCCAATCAGCCAGAGTCCGGTAATACCGCGTTGTTTTAGAATTTCCAGTTCTTCATCAGGGATCTGATCGAGATGGTTGATGGCGCGCTGATATTTCCTGGACAATTGATCGAGCCAGACGTAGGAATTTTTAGCAATCAGAACAAGGCGCGGCATCCAGTCCTTATCCTTACTGAAGCGCTCGTATTCTGCGTAGTCATATCCGCTGAATGTCAAAACCGGCGCATCACCACCAAATCCGCCTGGACCTGCGTGACGAATGCGTTCCTCTTTTACAAAATCAATACTGCGAAGAATTCGAGCCACAAAGTCCTCTCCCAGGAGGGCTCCCCACCGTTCGAGCAGGTATTCCAATTGCGCCTGGAGTGAATGGGGAGCGCGTCGAGCCGGAGCGAGCAGGGCTTCAAACAGCTTTTCCCCACCGGATCCAAAGCCTGGCTGGGTTCCAAAATATTCTTGAAGACCAGAAATAACCTGCGTATACCTGGTATATTGTCGCAGTTCTGAATCATCGAAAAGATCTCGATATTGAATGAGTGCAGGGTTGGCATTGGCCAGGTAGAGCATAAGAAGCTCCTCCAGAGTAGATTGCCGATGGGACCTGCCAGCTGTTTCCATCTCCAGGTATTGACTGGGTTCCATCTCGCCGTGGTAGACCGCAAGTGGGGGGAACTCTTCGGTGAACCTAAGCAAAGTGCCGTCTGCATCTTTCCGGACATATTCCATTGCCCGTTGCATTACACCAGGATTGGTTTGTTCATACAGGCGGATAAGGATGTGCTGGATTTCGTCAATCAATCCCATGGCGTTGATATCTGAAGCCGGGACAACCTGGCCGCGTACAAAGGTTATCCGTTCCGCGAAACGACGGGCCGCCGCGAAATCTGCCAATACCACATTGCCGTCCAAGGCAAAGAGATTTTCATCGAACTGATATTTCTGACGAGCCTTTCGTGAAACGTGGAATTCAAATTCGGGCATACCAACCTCGTCGAAAAGTTGCCTTTCACTCCAAGAGATAATCAATCATACTCGAAATGCCTATTTTGGGCATTATTTCTTTATTGCTATAGAAATAATTTATTCGAACAATAGAATTAAAGTCCGGACAAAAAGGAAAAGTTGGAATATTGCAAAGATCCGGATACCAGCTTTTGAAGCATATTCGTGAAAAGCAGGGTAAACGGATAAAACGTCTGGGAAGGATGCTGGGAAGGATGAAATAATTATTATGAATTATGGTTGGAAGCCCGGGAAGAGTTAACTAGCCTTTTTTAAAGCTCCGAATCCTTTGAATTTAGGATAGCGGAAGCATGAAAACCGATATTATTGAAAATTCCACCTTGACGTATCCGAATTTTGGCTTTATGATGGCATAGTTAGATGCCAGTAAGTTCACGTTGGAAAGAAAAAACGATGACCCGAGGTTTCTTTTCCCGGGTCATTCCATTTTAGATCGTCCGATGGAACGACTCTGACACACCATTTTTTTCTTTTGCCATAAGGAGGCAAATATTATGTCTGAACGTATCGTCGGCACGGTCAAGTGGTTCAACGGCAGCAAGGGCTACGGCTTTATTGCCCGTGAGAACGGCCCGGATGTCTTTGTCCACTACTCTGCCATCCAGAGCGAAGGTTTCCGCAACCTGGATGAAGGCCAGAAGGTCGAATTCGAAGTAGAGCAGGGCAATAAAGGCCCTCAGGCTACCAACGTCACCATTCTGTAATCCCTGACCAAACCAAAACAAAATTCCCGCCATTTCAGACGGGAATTTTGCTTTTAATACTAATTCATTTTCCATTGAAGCATCGAAATGATAAAGCGGGCAGTTAAACTTGAAAACTTCCACTTAAATTTCAGACAGGTTCATCGGATGAAAATTAGGGGATGGCCTTCCTGAAAACGCGATGGTTCTTGTACTCAACTCCATTCAGGTTCTTCAAGTCGGCCCGCATCTGCCGGGTGGTCTCGGCTACCTGGGTCATCTCAACGAATTTGAAATTAAAATCCTCCAGGACCGTTTTTCCCAATTCATAATAGAGCAGGGCGTTACCGCCAGTGCCTTGAAATTCCGGGAGTACACCCATGCCATTCCCGGAGACGGTCTGGGTACGTTTCATTTCGATAAGCAAGTCCACTATCCCAAAGGGGAATAAGTGGCCTTTGGCTCGCTGGAGTGCAGCGGAAGCATCCGGGAAGGCAAACAAAAAGCCGACAATATCATCTCCATGCATGATCAATTTGATCAGGCGATGATCTGCCACCATGAAGACATTTTGTACTGCATAATCGACATCACCCTGGGTAAAGGGATAATACTCCCAGTTCTTAATGAAAGTTTTGTTATATGTTCTCCCGATGCGTTGCGCCCAGCTGACCAGTTCTTTTTTACTCTTGAAATGCTTCACCCACAGGTTACCGCGTTTCATGGCCCATTGCGCGATCCGTTCCACACGCTCAGGGATTTTGAAAGCCTCCGCCGGCAGATAGCAGGAAACAAAGTCCACTTCTTTCTCAAAGCCGAGAGCCTCGACCAGTTTTGGATAATAATCAAAGTTGTAATTCATCATGGTCATCATTTGACGATGCTCGAAGCCCTCGGTCAAGATGCCGTACCCATCAAATGGAGAAAGGCCTTTTGGACCGATCAGGATATCCAATCCGCGCTGGCGCGACCAATCGAAGGCAGCCTCAAAAAGTGCCTTTGCGACTTCCAAATCATCAATTGTGTCGAAAAAATAGAACTGGGCTTTCCTGGTCTTGTGATATTCATTGAAAAGCTTGTTTTCCCCGGCACAAATACGGCCAACCACCTTTCCGTCCCGCACCGCCAGAAAGAAATCGGCATCCGAGTGTTCAAAGAAAGGATGTTTTTTTCGGTTTAGCGGTAGGTAGGCGTCCCCAAAAAGTGGCGGGACCCACTGAGGACAATCTTTATAGAGATCATAGTAAAACTTGACGAAGCGCTTGACTTGCGATCTATTTTCCGTGTCAATCTTTTCGATGCTAAGCATGAGGATCTCCTTTTATAGGAAATAAATGCTGACATACAATATATAACACAAATCTACATTCCGGGTGCGATATGATAGTATATGCGTACCTATTCTTGATCAATTCACTTTAGGAAAATAATGTTTCTGCTGAACACAGTACCATTTGGCCAAAATTATGCGATAATACCATCAGCGTCTCGACCAGACTAGATATCAGTTCTAATTCAAAATGCCATTTCAAGGAGGCCCGAATGACTGAATTTCACAGGGAAGAGTTCCATGTCAACGGTGAAGAACTGATCGCCAAAATCAAGGAATTAATTCACGAGGGAAACGTTCGTCGTATCATCATAAAAGACCGGGATGGAAAGACGATGATCGAATTTCCACTGACATTTGGTGTTGTCGGAGCGGTGCTGGCACCCACATTGGCTGCAGTAGGAGCGGTGGCTGCCCTGATCGGCGAGGCTACGGTGGTTGTGGAAAAAAAAGAGATCTAATCCATTGCCTCCCATGAAACGTATAGTTTCTCATACATTCTTGGTTTGCGGTTTTGTAGTGCTGGTTACGTGCTATGCCCAGTTGATGATATCCTATGTCCAGATGACGGGGAAATTGGAGGGAGCTGACTTCTTGATGTTCTATTCGGTCGGGCGAGTAGCCCGCCAGAATGGTTTTTATCAGGTTTATAATCTGCCCCTTGAGGCTGGTGTACAGGCCCAAACGGCCGGCGTCCAACCCGGCGCTTGGCAGATCCTGATACCCAACCATCCGCCATTCCTATTTCCGGTTCTCGAGTTATTGGCAGGACTCGCATATCGGCCAGCCTACATTGTTTACGCGGTGTGGCTTGTTTGCCTTGTGTTTGCCGGATTGCCTGTCCTTTATCAATTGCTGCGTCGAAATGACTGGACACTCAATCAGATCTGGATTCTACTGGCAGGGGTAATCCTTTTCGAGCCTTTTTTCATCAGTGTATTAAAAGGGCAGGATAGTGCCCTATTGTTACTTGGAGGATTATTGTGGTTCTGCGGAGTGATACAGGACAATGACCCGTTGGCAGGACTTGGCCTTTCATTGACATTAATCAGGCCACAGATTGCCCTTTTGCTGGCGATCCCTTTTTTATTCCGGCGAAGAAAGGTTTTCGCATGGTTCTGTGGCGGGGGCTTGGTGTTGGGACTTTATAGCTTTGCCTTGGTCGGATGGACAGGCGCCGAAGATTACTTGAAGATAATGACTCTCAGTACGCGTGGATCAGGCTACGGGCTAGCCGAGCCGGCTATGTTCAATTTCACGGGATTGGTATTGCGGGAGAATCCAGGTCTAAATACCAACCTGGTACACTCTTTGGGATGGGGACTTTTTTTCGCTGCAATGATCGGCCTTTGCCTGGTTTGGGGCTCTTCAAAATTCATCGATTACCGTCACCTCACACTGGCAGTCAGCTTAAGCCTGTTCGCATCTCCCCACCTGCAATACCATGATCTCGCATTGCTGCTTATCCCTTTGCTCGGTTTAGGTTTGGCCGGGATAAAGGCAGGTAAACTAAAGGTTCGAATAGTGGCGATTTTACCGATGCTGGCATCGCTCGTTTTTCTGATGGGTGAGTTTGAGGATGCGACCAGGTACGTGTTCCCGTACCTAATTATTGTATTATTACCAGGGCTTACCTGGCTAATGGAAAAGCGCCGTGAAAACAATTAATTTTTGGCGCGTTCTTATTTTGGCCGGACTTATGACGCTGATCGTCATTTATGTCATATTATGGCTGGGGATGATTTCCAGTCCAGCCGAAAGGACAGGCGCGGATTTTATCGTATTTTTCACGGCTGGTCGTATAGCGCAGACTGTTGGCGTCTCCCATGTTTTTGACCCACAATGGCAACAAGCGATACAACAGACGGAAGTCGGTTTTCCTCTCGCTCCCGGGCAGGTATTGTTATTCAACCATTTACCCTTTCTTATCCCCATCTTGAAAGTACTCATCAGTGGGAATTACGTGGCTTCATTCTATCGCTGGGCAGTGCTATTACTGACGCTGTACATAGTGGGAGTGGTTCTTTTGTCGGGAGTGCTGCAGCGGGCTGGTTGGCAAAAGCTGGAAGTCTTGCTTGCGGCAGCCGGCATGATTACTTTTTTCCCTCTCTTCGTCAGCATGTTGAATGGACAGGATACCGCTATTGCTTTCCTTGGATTATGCTTGTTCCTGGTTGGTTTTTTGATTGGAAAGGACTGGCTGGCAGGGCTTGGACTAGCCTTGACGAGTGTCAGGCCTCAGGTGACGGTATTGCTGGCCGTTCCTTTTCTATTCAGAAGGCAGAAAGTGTTTGGATGGTTTTGCCTGGTAGCTGGAGTTTTGGGCTTGCTGAGCCTGGCGGCGGTAGGCCTGGAAGGAATGCGTGGTTTCTTGAATCTGTTGCTGGTCAGCGCCAGCGGAGAATGGTATGGATTGAAAGAGCCGCTCATGGTAAACCTGGTTGGCGTGTTATGGAGGATTGCGCCTGGCCTGGGCGCCAATACCATTCATTTTATTGGATGGGTTGTGTATGGGATGACGCTGACCGGTTTGTGCCTCCTGTGGTGGCGCACCCGGATAATAGATGAAAAACAAATCGGGTTGGCGATCGTGCTGGCGGTGTTTAGCGTTCCCCATCTACATTATCACGACCTGACGTTGCTTCTGGTGGCGCTGGTGGCTGCGCTTATTTTACTGGTACGAGGCGGGTTCCTAAGTACACAGAAGGCTGCTCTGGTTCCGTTGGTGATCTCAATAGTTTTACTTTTCAGTAATTTTGCCCAAATATTGAAGTTAAATATCCCATATCTGGTTATGATTTTTTTGGTTTTAGAATTATGCTTTCCTGGTTTTTTCATTCGTGACAAGAAGCCGCTTTATGAAAAGCAGGCCAATCCATAAACAAAAAAGGGGGCAGGTCATTGATCAACAAGCCAATCATATTGATTGTAACCCACATGAGTTTTGCGCTGCCGTATGCCATCTGGATGATGGCAGCTTTCTTCCGATCGCTTCCCATGGAACTGGAGGATGCCGCCCGCATCGATGGCTGCACACGGCTGGGTATCCTTTTCCGGGTGGTAATGCCTAACTCCGTCCCGGGGCTGGTTTCCACGGCCATGTTCACCTTCCTGGTAGCCTGGGATGAATTCTTTTACGCCCTGATCGTTACCAGCACGCTGGCCGCTAAAACGGTACCGGTGGCGATTGCCGAGTTTGTCAGACGGTATGCCGTGAATATCAATGGCATGCTGGCGGGTGGTATCATTGCGGCGCTGCCGCCGGGTATCCTGGCGTTCATTTTCCAACGATACATCGTCAGCGGCATGACCGCCAGGGCGGTGAAGGGGTAAATCTCCAATAAAATGAACTCCGGAATTTTCAAAATTCCGGAGTTTTGATCTAGGTTGATAAACGACAAATGCCGGGCTGCAACGCGTCTGCTGAACCATCGATCACGTGCAACCAGAATGCCTGGCAGAATTTTCCAGCATGTCGAAATAACCTTGATTCTATTTTCCAGAAATGGCTATCTCAATTCTATGAAGTCAAGTAAAATCTTCAAAGTCCCACTTTCTCCATGAGAGGCATGGCTATTAAATCCTTCCGCAAAGAACTTTGGTTCAACATTCCCACCCGGCGTGGTTTTGTCAACATCACTTCACAGGTAGAAACCTGCCTCCAGGAAAGCGGGATCATGGAAGGCCTGGCTTTAATTTCCGCAATGCATATCACCGCCTCGGTCTTTATCAACGATGATGAATCCGGCCTGCTGCACGATTACGAAGAATGGTTGGAAGGGCTGGCTCCCCACGCGCCGGTCGGGAAATACTGGCATAACCGTACCGGCGAAGACAATGCAGATGCCCATATCAAACGGCAGGTAATGGGACGCGAAGTGGTGGTGGCGGTGACCGAGGGGCGATTGGATTTTGGCCCCTGGGAACAGATCTTTTATGGAGAATTCGATGGCCGCCGGCGCAAGCGAGTGCTGGTCAAGATCATAGGAGATTAACGAATGTTTTTGTTTCTAAGGAGATCCAGATGAAACGTTTGCGCTGGTACGATTACCTGACCATCAACCTGTTCTGGCTCGGTTTGAATATCCGCAATACGGCCCTCACATCCATCTTCATGCCGTACCTGGTGACATTGTTTGCCCCCGATGCCATCAAGAACACTGCCCTGGGTGCCATGCGTTCGGCCGGACTGGTGATCGCCATGCTGGTGCAGCCAGCTGCCGGGATCCTAAGCGATCGTTCCACATCTCGATTTGGCCGGCGCCGACCATACATATTTATCGGAGTGTTGTTCGATTGCCTATTCCTGGCGGCAATCGCACTCTCCTGGAACTATTGGGCCCTGCTGATCGCAGTCCTGCTGCTGCAATTTTCCTCCAACATTTCGCATGGTCCGCTGCAGGGCCTGATCCCGGACCTGGTGCCGGAAGACCAGCGCGGACGCGCTTCTGCGATCAAGGCCATCTTCGAGTTGGCACCGGTCATTCTGGTTGGCCTGACGATCGCCAGGATGGTCGGCGCCGGCAAACTGGATCTGGCCATTTTCGTGACTGCAGCTTCCCTGCTGGTGGTCATGTTGGTTACCGTGTTTTTTGTCAAGGAAACGCCTCTCCAGGAGAAACCGAATACTCCGTTCTGGCCACCCATGCTGCGGGTGGTGGGAATGCTGGGAGGCCTGCTGGCCGGGGGCCTGGCCGGATTGGTGGGCGGCGCGCTGGTAGGCGGGTTAGCAGGTCTGGTCACACGGCTATTCACGGACCAATCCAAGGCCCTGTCGGTGGGGATCGGCGTTGGTGGGGCTGTGGCGATGATCGTGGCGGTATTGGCCGGTGTGTGGGCGGGCTGCCTGGGTACGCTGGGCAAGGATGCCCGGAATCAAGCTTCTTTCGTCTGGTGGATCGCCAACCGGTTGTTATTCCTGGCAGCGGTCACCTCTCTGCAGGGTTCCGTCTTCTATTTTGTGATGTATGCCTTTAAATTGAGCGCGGAAGCTGCCGCAAGCCTTTCGGGAACTCTGACAACGGTGATCGGCGTTTTCATCCTGTTGACGGCTCTGGCAAGTGGCTGGCTTTCCGACCGGCTCGGACGCAAGCGACTGGTGATGATCAGCGGCATTGTGGCGGCTGTGGGAAACGTGATACTCCTGATCACCATCTGGGTGCCACAACTGACCATTGTGTATGTGGCCGGGTCAATCATCGGGCTAGCCACCGGATTGTTCATGACCGCCAATTGGGCCCTCGGCACGGACCTGGTTCCGGCAGGCGAAGCCGGGCGGTACCTGGGTATTTCCAACCTGGCAGGGGCAGGGGCGGGTATTGTCGGGTCGGGCATCGGCGGACTGGTGGCAGATGCCATCAACCATTACTATTTAGGGTTGGGTTATTTCGCCATATTTGCCGCTTATGCTTTGCTCTTTGCATTGAGCGCAGTTGCCCTGACCTGGGTCAGGGAAAGCGACCGGGGATCGGTTGTATAGAAAGGTTGAGCCTGGAGAAAGAATGGTTTAAGATGCTGCAAACTCGTCGCTTTGGACGCACTGGTCATTGGAGTACGGTTGCCATCTTCGGCGCGGCCGCTTTCTGGGAGATCAGCCAGGAACAAGCCGATCGGGTGATGGAACTGGTTATCACTTCCGGGGTGAATCACATTGATGTGGCGCCCTCCTACGGGCAGGCAGAGGAACGCCTGGGACCCTGGCTGGGACGCGAAAGGCAACGATTTTTCGTGGGCTGCAAAACGATGGAACGCACGCGCGCGGAAGCCTGGAGCGAGATGCACCGGTCGCTGAAGCGCCTGCAGTGCGAGTCGTTTGATTTATACCAATTGCATGCCGTTACCAGTTTCGACGAGTTAGAAGCGGTCACCGCTCCAGGTGGCGCTTTGGAGGCACTGGTGCAGGCCAAACAGGCCGGTCTGATCCGGCATATCGGAATCACCGGACATGGGGTGGATGCCCCGGCCATTTACCTGGAAGCCTTGCGGCGTTTTGACTTCGACACGGTTACATTTCCTCTGAACTTCGTACAGGCTGGAAATGCAAATTATTATCAGAATGCCACAGAGCTCATTCGTACGTGTCATGCCAGGGATGTGGGGGTGATGGTCATAAAATCCATCGCGCAGGGGCCGTGGGGTGAAAAAGAAAAGACCTTCACCACCTGGTACGAACCATTCTCGAAGGTGGATGAAATTCAAAAAGGTATCAATTTCGTGCTTTCGCACGACGTGACCGGCGTTTGCACGGCCGGGGATATCCATGTGCTGCCACTGGTGCTTAAGGCATGCGAAAATGCCGTATCTTTGTCTTCCGAAGAAATGGAAAAGGCAATCGAATCCGGTCGGGTTTACGAGCCTCTGTTTGTATAAAGAATTCAGCTTTCCGGTTTGTCTTCCACCAGGGTCATTACTTTGAACGCTTCGGCGGCTGAAAACCCCGACTCTTTGCCAGTTTCGGTGGCCCATTTCCGTAGCATATCGGCCGGGTCCCAGTCTCCCAATTGGCTGGCGTGCTTTTTAAGGGCAGCAATTTTCAAATCAAGTGTCCCAGAAGTATCCACCCAAACATCCGGTTCTTCAGCACCGTGCAAGTAGAGTTTTTTTACATTGTGGGGTTCATAGCCCTCATCCAGAAGATCGGTAAAGATCAGACGCGTCCCGGCGGATGGGAATGTGGCGTAAACGGCTGCTTCGGCGGCGGCGCGGTGGTCCGGGTGGTTGATATAGTCAGGACCGTGAAAAACACGTGTGGGGTCACCGGTGATGACCAGGTCAGGCTTGTACTGGCGGATGAGCCTCGTCAGGTCCTTGCGCAACCCCAGGGTGGGCTGCAGTTCGCCATCCGGATAGTGAAGGAAGGCCGTTTCCTGGATGCCCAGGACAAGATTGGCGGCAATCTGTTCGTCTTCCCGTAAATGCGCCAGGATAGGCTTGTAATCAGAACCCTTGGAAGGTTCGTTCGAGCCAGCGTTTCCACTGGTAACTATGACCGAGATGACCTGGCAACCTTGTTGAACCCATTTGGCAAGCGTGCCGGCTATGGTAAATTCCTGATCATCCGGATGAGCCTGAATGCTCATGGCAATGCCGGGGACGTATTCTTTTTCTTTCATATTATTTATACAGAAAATTAGCGGGGGATACCGTTATAGGTGGTGGGATTTTTCTTCTCGTTCTTCAATTTTCGTTTTTCCTTCGGAGTAAGCCTGGCCTTCTTGCGCTCTTCTTTTTTGCCTTTATCTTTACTACCTCTGTCGCCCATAGCTGATTCTCCTTGTCTAAATGATCCGAATGGATTTATAAAGGCGAGTATATCATTATTAAATAAGATCCGAATTAAGAAAATGCCATATGCCAAACTGCTTGACCTTGGCTCTCATCATGGATATACTTTAAAAAGTGAAGTTTGACACACCAAAAGACTGGTCCATTCGATCAAGGGTGTTTGTATGATGAAGTCTCTCTTCCTTTCCAGCATCCTTATTGTCTGGATAACCGCTTGCAGTATTTCATCCACCGAGGCTGTGACTGCCACCCCGACTGAACTTCCTACTTCCACCCCGATGCAAATTCCAACCCCCACATATACCGCAAGTCCCTCACCTACGGCGGCCGGGTTGAAATACTGTGTGGTACCGGCATTACTTAACCTGCGTAGTGGGCCGGGAACGCAATATTCCGTTGTAGCCATTGAGGCACAAGGTATTTGCGGCCTGGTTACGGCGCGAAATGGAGATTCCAGCTGGGCATATATAACTACCGGTAAATACACTGGTTGGGCTTTTGTAAAATATCTGTCAGGGGAAGGTGATATCAGCAGCCTGCCATTATTTACACAATTAACAGCGACCCCCTAAGACAGGAAGAGAGTTTCCGAAAATTAACCATCGATAATAAAGCACGGGGATATGGCTGGTTGCGTGGTGGTTTCCAGTTCATTTGGAAATGGTTCGAACATAATTCTCTTCAACTTTTTTTACGCTCCCAGGGAGTCCGGCGCAAGATTTTCAGCCTGGAAATAATTCCCCCCAAAAACCACCCCCGGCCCAATTTGAAAAGACCAGGGGAGGAATGTAGGTGAATGCGTCTAGCATACCGCACGACCTCAGGGTGTCGGCTGGATATCAAGCTCGGTGTGAGGATTGACAGGATACCCTTTATAGCTGAGTTCAAAGTGCAAGTGCGGGCCGGTTGAGGTGCCACCCGTCATACCGACCAATCCAATTACATCCCCCTGACCGACACTTTCTCCACAGGTTACCTTCATACTGCCATCTTCCATATGTGCGTAGAGCGACTGCCAACCGTTTCCATGGTCGATGATAACCAGGTTTCCATATCCCCAGGTATTCCAGCCTGCATAAACGACCACACCTGCATCGGCTGCATAGATCGCGTTGCCTTCTGCACCAGCAAAATCGACCCCGTAATGACCAATGTCCGGACGGTAATCAGTTCCTGAAAGCCAGTGTTCGACGGTGGGGAAAATGAACGTGCCGTAGCCTACCAGACCGCCTGAGACTGGCCCACATTCTCCTGGTCCAATAACGCGCGTTGTGACCGGCCCGGTGGTACGCGAGACGACCGGTGCATTCCATGCAAACAGATAGGACCCCCCAGGTACCACCAGCCAGGTGCCACTAGGGATATTTGGATGGTTGAGGTCACCAATGGTATCCGGGTCGAGGTGATTGGCGGGGCTGTTAATAATCGCCTGCGGGTCGGCATTATAGAACTTGGCTACACCGGTCAAGGTTTCGTTGCCCTGCCACTGGTAGTAAGTGCCATCCACGGGCAGGATATTCAAGACCTGGCCGGGTTTGATAAAATCCACGTTATTGGCAAGAGTCGCGAAATTTCCGAATAAGATGGTGCTGGGTTTCAGCCCGAACTTATCGGCGATAGTGAAGACCGTATCGCCTTGTTGTACCGTGTACTTGGTCACATCTTCGCGCGGCCGGGAGGGGATGGTTGTATGCAAGACAGCCTGGCGTGAAACACCATCCAGAACCATAACTGCTTCGATGGGCAACTGGGCGGGTTCCAGCCCGGGAGTGGGCGTGGGTGCAGACTCTCCTGCAGCAAGCACATCGGGGATGAAGCCAGTTTGCTTGTAGAGAGTTTCCATCAGCCACACAACCATGACAACCACCAAGATGGTTGCTGCATTCATCCCAATCCGCATGGCATATTCACCCAAACCAAGGTGGGCAAGGGATTCCATCCATTTTGTGATCAGATTTGGTTGTTCTTTTAGCTTTTCCCCGGGCGCCCCCTCAATTTCGGGGGGGAATTCCTGAAGAGGATTGTTATCCATGCGAGGCATGATAACATGCCGGTTAATGCCCGTCAAGCGGAGTATTAAGGGAAGATTAAGAGGGAAATCAAGCCATTTTTTGGCGAAGCACCGGCCATTTGGCATGGGCAGCCAACACCAACACCAGGCAGACCAGACCACCCACCAGTGCGGCGCGCGGCACTCCGGCAGCCTGGGCCAGCCATCCAATAAACAGGCTGCCAAAAGGCGCCACGCCCTGCTGGGCCCAAAGGTAAACGCTGTATACACGTCCACGCAAAAGATCTGGAACATCGATCTGGATCAGTGTGTTCATCATCATGAATTGAGTAACAGTGGCCCAGCCATTAATAGCAATGAGCACCAATGTGACCGTTAAATTGCGGGTGAATGCCAGCAAAACCAAGGCAATCGAGAACACGAATTGACCAATCGTCATCAGCATTCCCTTACGTCGAAATGTACTGAACGCTGAGATTAAAACAGCTGCAATCAATGCCCCGACGCCCTGTGCCAGGTATAAGGCGCCAGTACGCCCAGCTACGGCACCTTCGGTATCGGCAACCTGTTTGAGGACATCCCTGGCGAGGGCCGGAATCAGATTGGTAAAGGGAAAACCGAAGAACCCGATCAGTGTAACGAGGATGATGATGAGCAACACAACCATGTTGCCACGAATATATTCCCAGCCCTGGTTGAATTCCGCAGGAATGTTAAGTTTTTCCGGGAACTGTTCAGGTTTCACCACGCGGTAAGGCGTTCGGACGAACATTAGCCCTACGATGACGAACAGGAAGCTGACCCCATTTGCAAAAAAAGCCCAACCTTCCCCATGGTTTTGGATCAGTACAAGTACTACGGCCGTCAATGACGGCCCAATCACACGCGCCAGGTTGTAAATGGTGGATTGCAAAGCAATGGCATTGGGCAGAGTAGGTTTTCCGACCAATTCGATCAACATAGCCTGGCGGGCAGTGATCTCGATGGCACTTGCTGATCCAAGTACGAAAGATAACGAGATGAGGTGCCAGATCTGTAAGCGTCCGGTCAACGCCAGGAAGGCCAGGATAAAAGCCTGGACCATCTCAATGACTTGCATGACAATGACAACTTTACGCTTATCCGTCCGCTCGATGATTACGCCAGCAGGAAGCGCCAGTATCAACGTTGGCAAGGTGGCTGAAAAGGCGATCAGACCCAGGTCGAAAGAACTGCCGGTCATCCGGTATGCGAGGTAGGGCTGAACGGTCGATTGCATCCAGGTACCGATGAGCGAGATGAACTGACCGACCAGGAAGATAAAGAAGTCGCGCGAAGCGAGAGCTGGAAAACGGTCTTTTAATGCCATGATGAAAAGTCGATCAGGCTGGTATCAGCACTTCAGGGCGGTCGTTGGCAGGACTATTAACGAGTGTTGATACCGGATAAGCGATCATTTCACTTGAGGGGTAAGGGATAAGCAGGCTGTCCAGGTCCAGCGGGACAAGCGGCTTGGGGTCAAGCCAATGTGAGTATGCCTCGTGCGGCAGAATAACCGGCATGCGGTTGTGGATGGGGGTCATTAATTCATTTGGTGAGGTCGTTATGATCGTGGCAGATTTGATTTCCGATCCATCCGGTGATTGCCAGTGGTCCCATAAACCGGCAAAGGCAAAAGGCTTGCCGGATTTTAAACGGATATGATGCGGAACCTTGCTGGAAGTGCCCGATGAGGCCTGCCATTCGAAGAAGCCATCTGCGAAGATGAGACAGCGGTGGTACTTGTAAGCAGAACGGAAAGCCGGCTTTTCGGCCAGTGTCTCGGCGCGCGCGTTCATCAGCCGGCTGCCAATGCTGGGGTCCTTGGCCCAGGAGGGAATCAAACCCCAGACATAGAAATCTGCTGTGTTCGTCTTATCATTGGGCAGGACGAGCACTGGCTGGGTGGGAGCAATGTTAAAGCGTGCCCCGACTTGCCGGGGGATTATGAATTCAGGGAATGCCTCCTGCAGGTCGGCTGGGCCAACTGTCAATGTGAAACGTCCGCACATGGAGTTCCTTTCTGGTCAGGAAGGCTTTTGGGCAATATATAAAACTGCTAAATATTCCCATTCGATCGATCCGCCGTGCGCATCGATAACCCCGGCAATTTCTTTGAAGAGATGTTGACGGGGCTTTGCATTTAATCGGATATGGTCAGAATGGGTATTAAGCAAGCCAATATATTCCCTGGTTTTATAAAAGCGTGACCACGGGAAGCGCCGGACGGTCACCGGACCAAAGCAACCGCTAAGGTTAATCTCTTCCATGCGTTCCTGGATGGTTTCCTCGGTCAAATTTTCCGGGCTGGCCATTTCCGGCGAAATTTTCTGGTAGATTGCATCCAATTCCTCGGCAACCTGCCCATGGAAACCCGGGTGCATGTTCCAAAACAAGGCCAGGGAGCCTCCCGGTTTTAAAGATCTGGCCGCTTTCGGATAGCCGATCTCCCCGGAAATCCAGTGAAATGCCTGAGCGGACATCACCAAGTCAAAAGTTGCCGGGTTCTCCTGCCAATCTTCGAAGCGGGTATTTTCGAAAGTAACGCGTGGGTAACCTTGCAGGTTGCGAGCCGCAACCTTGAGGAGGTTCCCGCCTGGTTCGATGCAATGGACAGCATATCCCCTGCTCGCGAACAGGCGGGTGGCCTTGCCGGTGCCGCAGCCAACCTCCAAGATACGCCCACCTTGGGGGAGCCGGCTCAACGCAATGGTGCTGTCAGCCAGCTCCTGAGGATAATCTGGACGGAATTCATCATACAACCCGGCAACTCTATCGAAGCTCTGGCTGTCTTTAATTCTATCGTCGGTAGATTTTTCAACCATTCTATTTCTTCTCCCGTCGAAAATCCCCGTCCCGGATTGTCACCCCGATTGCGTCCATATGTTCGAGCAGCGCCTGGGCATAACGCCGGCTGGTTTGGAAAAGGTCGCGCACTTCTGCCAAGCTGATTTGTCCATTCTGCCGCAGAGTGCTGCGGATTTTTTCCTCCATCGTCTGATAATCAGTACTCCGGAAAACCACCTCGTCGGAAACAGCCAGCAGGTCGCCGAAGTCCAACAGGGTAGAATAAACATCCTCGCCTGTAAGGGCCTGACATTCTTTGACCGAAGGAGGTGCATACGGCGACTGGGCGAACTGTGCCATTAACCTGTCCACCTTAGCCTGTTGGAAAGGTGAAAACTTGACAACATGCCCGGGCAGGGCGACCCACCTGGCTGCTTCGGTCAGGGTATTTTCGGATGCAAGGCGGTGCAAGACCAAATTGAATAAGCGGGGGGGCAGCTTCAGCCGGGATTTAAGTTCCTCGCGCGGCATTCCGTGTCGCAAAGGGAATGTCTGGTGGTAGCCATCCAAAGTCTTTACCAAAGTCTCTTTAAGGTCGTTCCACTGTGAAGCCGCAATCAGCACGTCTTCGAGGCCGATCAACTGACCTCCTTCCATCAGTTCTTTTACAGCCAAGTTGGCAGCCGATTCATCCAAACCGGAGCGGGCAATAACGTCCCTGGCCAGAGCCGGACCAAGCGTGAGAGCGGCCTGCAAGAACACTTCCTTTGGAGAACCCAGGGCCATGTTTTCCAATGCCTGCAGGACGGAATGGTCGAAGCGTTTATGGCGACGTTTCGGCTGAGGGTCTACAACGATCCCCCCTCCGAGCGTTCCACCGGGTGAGGGGCGGCGAAGAATGTAATGGTCGCCTCTCACAGCCAGGAGGGGAGTGCGCAGTTCAAGCTGCAACCAGCCGGTTTCGCCGGGCTTGAGCGAATCCGTTGCCAGGAGACGCAGATCGGCAATGGTTTCGGCTGTACCGATGAAGAGCTTCACTTCGGTATGGTGATGCAGCGGGGTGGAGACATCTGGAAGAAGGTGGAATCGAACGTCCAGCCGCTGGGTGGGAATATATTGACCGGGGTGTACAAGCACTTCACCGCGCTGGATCTGTACCACATCCACTCCGGAGAGATTCACAGCGACCCGGCTGCCCGGGGAAGCAATCTCTTCTTTTTTCTTGTGGGTCTGGAGGCCTCGGATGCGTGCGTGCAAACCAGACGGCAGGATTTCCATATCATCGCCAATGTCCAGGCGACCATCCGAGAGCGTGCCGGTTACGACGGTCCCAAAACCGGACATAGAAAAAACGCGGTCAATCGGCAGGCGTGGCCGGCCAAAATCAGGACGGGCAGGCACCTTTTCGAGGAGGGTGCCAAGCGCTTGCAGGAGTTCCGGAAAACCGGCACGTGTGAGTGAAGATACGCGCAGGATGGGAGCATCCTGTAAAACCGTTCCCTGCAGGGTGGTACGTACATCGGTTTCAACCAGATCAAGCCAGGCGAAGTCATCCACCAGGTCAATCTTGGTAAGGACTACGATCCCATATTTTAATTTGCAGGAGGTCGAGAATTGCAAGATGTTCGCGGGTTTGAGGCATCACACCTTCATCGGCCGCGATCACCAGCAGAGCGGCATCGACGCCACCAATTCCTGCCAACATGTTCTCGATAAAATCCCGGTGACCTGGCACGTCCACGATGCCTATTTCCAACCCATCCGGCAAGGTAAGCCAGGCGAAGCCGAGCTCGATGGTCATCTGACGTTCCTGCTCTTCTTTGAGGCGGTCGGGATTGATGCCAGTAAGAGTTGAAATGAGGGTAGATTTACCGTGGTCGACGTGACCGGCGGTGCCGATTACACGCATGAAGCCTCACATAATTGATGGGATACGACTCGATTCTAAGTTCGAACCCCGGGGTATTTATCAGGTACTCATAATCCGTTCATAAGCGGAAAGGAGTTCATGGATTTGAGCCAGCATGCCCTGGAATAACTGTTCGTTGGCTTCCTTGGTTTGTTGAAGGACGTCTTGCTGAGATTGGACAAGATCTTCAAGCGAAGTCAGGCGTTCTTCCAATTTTCCCACGCTGGCGCGTTCATCTTTGTGGGTTTCATCCTGCGAAAGAGTAAAACTGGTCCAGCGTTTTTGGTCATCAGCCTTAAAGGTGACCCATTCCTGGCGAAAACGATCTTCGGCCAGGCGCTGCATTTCAGTAATTTCATTAATACGACGTTCGAATTTCTGGACGATCTCTTCATATGCTTCCTGGACTCGTTTTGCAGAGCGCTGGGTTGCATCCCATTCCTGTAATTGAACTTCCATCGTCCCAGACTGTTTGCGAATATTACTCAGATATTCTTCCATTTCTTTCATGGCGTGGTCGCGGTCTATTTGGAGACTGGCTTGTGTTTCGATAAAACTTGCCTGAGATTGGCGGCGCTCCGCTTCGCTGGAGAGAATTTCGTTCAAGCGAGTCTCAAGGCGACGAATATTATCGTTAAACAATTCATTCTTCTCGCGCACCTCATCCATGCGTTTGCGGGCAGCGCTGATGGCGCCTTGCAGATCAGCCAGGCGCTTGGCATCCTGGCGGCGAGGCCCTTCAGCCGCTTTTTGGACAAGTTTCACTTCTTCAACCGTTTCAAAAACTTCCTGAAGACGTTTCTCCAAGGTGGAGATCAATTGGCTGTTATGAGCCTCTTCATCGGAATTGATTCTTAGCGTGCGTTTGATCTCAACAACGGATTCTTTGGTTTTCCGTAATTCACCGATGGACTTATTGATGCCGTCTACCTTTAATTGGAAACGTTTTTCAGCCTCAGGGAGCTTGTCAACATCCTTGTTGTCCGCTTCGTCAACATATTTAATGATATCCAACCGCTGTTGGGCAAGAGTATCGTTTAACTGGTCAATGCGTGCAAAAGCGGTGGAATATTGTGAAATTTCCGAGCCGAGGTCCTTTATTTTCTTATTGGCAAACTTAAGTTCCCCTTTTGTTTCGGCCATTTGGTCGCTTAACGCGTCCAAGGCAGCCTTATCTTTTCGGTGTTCCTCGTCGAGCCAATCGAGTCGTTTGATAATTTGATCGAATTCCATCTGTTCTTTCTCCGGTTGGTTGAAGCATTATTGTTTTTTGGGGGGAGGTACCAATTTATTATACTTCTTCTTATTCAAATCAAAAAAATGGAAAAAATCATTGTCCCAAATGCTGAAACACGGCAGGCAATTTTGTCCATAACGGCAAAGCCCATTCAGGGAATAATCCTAGAATGAAAAGACCCAGAACTCCGACTGCCAAAATCAGGCGCTGTGTTCGGGTCTCGCGGGTTCCCCAGGGAGAACCTTCCGGTGCAGCACTCAGGGCAGCCAGTACACGCACTGCACTGGCGAAAAGACCCAGGCTGCCGATCAACGCCCAGAAAGCCACCGGTAAGGAACTACGCGCCAATCCTTCCCAGATAGCCTGATGGGCTGGAAAACCGGCTAAAAGTGGCATACCGGCCAAAGACAGATTGGCCAGCACCAGAGCTGATGTCGTGTAGGGCCAAATGTGCCCCAATCCTTTGATATCTTTGAGGTCTAATCCAGGTGCCTGTTCTTTCAGTATGGATAAAGTCAATGCCCAGATCGCCAAACTAATCACCCGTGGGACCAGGAGCAGTAAGAAGATGTTCAGCCCGGAGGTGTTTCCAAGGCTGAGGGCCAACAAACTGAAGCCGGTCTCGACAATGATGGCATAACCCATGATCTTTCCCAAATGGCGTTGGAATGCCGCCAGAAGCCCTCCGGTTACGACCATCAATGTACCCACAAGGGTCAGGAAGGATTTGAGGAACGACGCATCACGCAGCCAAGTATAGTTATCCAGGAAGCTTAGGCCGTAAAACAAGGTTACCGTGGAAAGCATCCACAAAAGGAAACCGACCACGTAGGGATGCGCTTCTTCGGCCAGCAGGGGAATCCATGTGTAGAAAGGAAAAATGGCAAGAAGGAAGGCAAAGCCAAGACCAAGGAAAACGGCGGCCTGTTGAACAAGGCCGAGTTCGCCTGGATTGGCTCCAATACCGGCGAGGAGCCAGCCCGAGAAAAGAATAAATGGTACTCCGAGGGATTGGAAAATGAGAAATCGGATCACCCCTTTTCCGGGATTTTGCCCGGATGGGGTCAGTAGCGGAATGGAAATAAGAACTGCCACTTCAATAATCAAGGCAGCATAAAGGAATGGTTGCACAGCCAGAGCCGCCACCAGCAGAGATGTAATCGCCAACCCAAATGGAATCAAACGCCGCGAAATCTGCAGGGAAGCGGCCGGGATAAACCAGAACAAGGCAGAGCCATAAATCAAGGAAAGAAATGAGCGGTTGGCCGAGGTAAGTGTAAGATTACGCCCCAGGATTTCAAAAGAAGGGGCTAATTTAAACGTCCAACTGCCAACGGTGAGGGTGGTGTCGATGGGGAGCAACCAGGCAGCCAGTGTAAGAAATAGCGTAAAAAGACAAGCAACCAGAAAGATAACCCTCTGATTGCGAATTAATATTAACAGACCAGCAAGGACTAATGGGAGGAGAATCGACAAAACGGGTGCACTCATGAGGGTTTCTCCAGGTGGTCCGCGTTCAAGAAATATGCGCCCGCCAAGGCAAGGCCGAGATTTACGACAGCCAACAAGGCGGTTACCAGGGCGGAACTCTCCACCGCGGCGTACAGGATCTCGAATCCGGCCATTACCGTCAAAAGACCTATAATTACATGAAATGAATCGGAAGTGATTCCCAGGTGAAGCAAGCCCATCCCAATCAATAACAGTCCACCCCAGGCGACCGGCAGGCTTAACCCCAGCCAGGCATTAACGCGTAAGGACAATGCAAATGTAGCTGCCAAAACCATCCCTGCCGCGAATAATTGAAACAAACTTCCCTGCAGCCAGGTACTCGCTGATCTTTCTTTCGCATTGAGTTGAGCGATACCCAGAATAGCGCAGGCCATCCAGCCTGTAACGATTTTCGTTGCAGCAAGAGTGATTGGCCAGTTGGTCTGGACAAACCAGAAAACGCTCAAATACTGGACTGCCAGCAAGCCGAGACTCCAGCGCCAATCCCGGCTGAAAAGCAGTCCGGAACCGGCCAAGATTGCGACCAGGAGCATCAACCAGTTTAAGGCAACCACCATGATTACCGGCCTTGGGAGGAGAGAATTGAAAGGATTAGAACCAGTAACAGGATGGACCAGAGCAATCCCCCGTCCCCTTCCAGGGAGCCGGTAATAACATCAGCAATCCGGCGAAAAAGGTTATACAGTCCATTCAAGAGGGAATAGAATCTTTCCAGACGGAAAATTTGAGACCAATGGCCGGATGGATTGCCTATTGGCATTCGAACAAGGAATCTGCCTTCCAGGATTGTGAATCCGGCAACCAACAGGATAACCACCATTGATAACCACCACAATCCGATTGTACGTGCGCCAGGCCAACCCCAGAACCCCAGGAGCAGGGCAACCGACACGAGGAAAAGAAGACCGGTTGGGTAAATGCCCTTTACCCATTTTTCCTGTGAACTCGAGGCTCGTTTCGCCGGGATGGAGAGCATGGCGAATAAATCCAGCCATTAAAAGTGCCTGGGCTGGTAGAAATGGGATGATAATAAGCGCGGAGAAAGTATCACTATAATTCCAAGCAGGTCCAGTGAGAGAAAATGGCAGAGTAGAGAGAGCCCATAATACCAAGAAAGGCAACCACAGGATGCTTCTACGCCGGGCTGAGAAAAGGAACAGAACGCCACCGCATAAGATAAGAGCAACTCCCCAGCTTGTACTGCCAGCAGGATTTCCGCGCAGGCTTTCTGCAACAGCCAGGGAAGCAAAGCCCAAAATCCAGAAAGGTCGGCCCAATATTTCGTCTGAAGAGCGAAACCACATCCATCCGGCGTACCATGCGGCAATGGCGGCCAGGATGAGAAGAAAGGGAGTCAAAAAAGAATTCATTGCGGATGCGGGAATGCGAGCCAGTAAGGCCAGGCTGGATGCAGCCGAGACCAACCGGAGCGCCGTTCCAAAACCGCGCCGAATGACATTATCTTTGCGATAAGGCAGGTGCAGGGGTAAAACTCCCAACCGCAGCCCGGATGCAATCAGCAGAAAAATCCCTGAGGCAGGAGGAATGGAGCGGAAATCCAATGGAGTCCCGCCGGAAATACTGACCAGATTTGCCCACAGGACCAAACCGGTCCCGGCAAGACGAACGGCGAAGGCGATAATGGCGGCCTGACTTTGGCTCTCGCCCTCGGTGGATCGCAACATGGTAATCAATTCGAACAAGTCAATGGCTGACCAGGCCAGGAGTAATGTAAGGGGATTCTCGGCGCTTACAGCCAGAACACCGAAAGCCGCGAGTGCAAGAGTCCCGGCCCAAGATAATGAATCATTTTCGTCTCGTACGACCGATGTCCAGATTACTGCCGCGGCAAGGGCGGCCAGGGCCAGGCTATAAGGCCAGGAAATACCATCTGCAAGCCATGCAGGAACGTATATAAAAGCCGTTACCAATTGCCAGGATGGCAGTGAAATACTTTGCGGAAAATGCATTTGCCACAGGAATACACTGACGAATGCCAGCGTTGCCCCCCCTGCGGCAAGTATCCATGGATACTTGAATTTTGGCCGGGCGAAGCGCAAGAACAGGAGTGCGAGCGCTGTAAAAAACAGTAAGATAACTGGCAGCAGGATACGCATAATCGGAGGTTATTGTATCAGAAACATAAACCCTTTCATGGTGTTCTCAAGTAAAATATGGGTAATCTGTCTGATTGAAGGAGATTTTCCAATGGCCCGTTATTTGCTGATCGTTAATCCGACATCCGGTCGGGGATTTGCCGGAAAATCGCTTCCCATAATTGAGAACGAAATGAAGAAATATGACCTGGATTACAAGCTTGTCCTGACAGAACGTCCCTGGCAGGCGGCTGATCTGGCAGAACAGGGTGCCAGAGATGGTTACGATGTGGTTGTCATTGCCAGTGGCGACGGAACTGCCAACGAGACTCTGAACGGGCTGATGCGCGCCAAGAAGGCAGGCTTTGATAAGACTGCCATGGGACAGATTGCCGTGGGTACCGGGAATGATTTTGCGTATGGCATGAATATTCCTGGCGGGGTTGAAATGGGCTGCAGGATATTGGCTGAGAATTACCGCCGGCGCATGGACGTGGGGATCGTAAAAGGCGGTGATTACCCGGACGGAAGGTATTTTGGGAATGGAGTTGGGATCGGCTTCGATGCTGCCACAGGGTTTGTGGCCGCGAAGATCCGCTGGACGCGGGGTTTGTTGCTGTATCTCATTGCCGCCATCGAGACCATATTTGTTTACTATAAGGCCCCAACCGTGCGGCTGCAGTACGAAGATAAAGAATTGACCCAGCCTTCCTTGATGGTTTCCATTATGAACGGACGACGGATGGGCGGCGGTTTCTTCTTTGCGCCTGCCGGCGACCCAGGGGATGGCTGGTTCGATATGTGCATTTGTCGTGCACCTGGCCGCCTACGCATCTTTGGCCTGATCCCGTATTTCATGAAGGGAACGCAAGCCACACAGAAAGAAGTCCAGATGGACAAGAGCCGAAAGGTGGTGGCAACGGCGGTTTCCGGCACCCTGCCGGTGCACTGCGATGGCGAGACAGTCTGTTTTGAAGGCAAGGAATTGACGATCGAACTGCTGCCGGCACAGATAGAATTCATCACTCAAAAACCCCAATGAGGCAATTTCTACGCTGGTTCGTCCTTTGCCTGGTGGAGGGTATAACCACAGTTCTGTGCAGGATTGAAAAAGCAGAGCTTGATAAGATTCCGGCCCGTGGTCCAATGATTCTGGTCACGAATCACATAGGTTCGCTTGAAGTGCCTTTGATGCGTGCTCAGGTGAGACCGCGCCGGGTAGTCGGCCTGGCAAAGATCGAGACTTGGGATAATAAGTTAATGGGTTGGCTTTTCGATCTGTGGGAGTCCATTCCCATCCAGCGTGGCGAAGTAGACCTGGGGGCCTTACGAGGTTGTTTGTCTTGTCTCGCTGCCGGGGCTTTGCTGGTAGTTGCCCCGGAAGGGACTCGTTCCAGAGATGGAATTTTATTATCGGGCCGTCCTGGGATCGTGTTAATTGGGTTGCACTCCGGGGCACCGATCCTGCCGGTA
Source organism: uncultured Chloroflexia bacterium (assembly GCA_963772245.1). Classification (GTDB taxonomy): domain Bacteria; phylum Chloroflexota; class Anaerolineae; order Anaerolineales; family Villigracilaceae; genus UBA877. Next base: position 312,892 of record CAVYWB010000006.1, read on the forward strand.
GTGCATTGGGGGGTGGAAGACTTCCCCATTAACATCAAGCACTTAAAACGGACAAATTTCCATATCAGAGTGGGGCAGCCATTCACGTTGGATGCAAAGGGAGAAAAGGTGGACGGCAAGGTTCGTCAAGAGATGGTCGATGAAATCATGTTTCAAATTGCGAAATTGATGCCGGAAAAGTACCGAGGAAAATATATCAACTGTAATCCAGCACCGGTAAAATATCTTCACTTTACTTAATATTGGACGCGGGGTACACTTTTACAGCCCATTATGATTCAATACAAACTGCCAACCGCGGAAACCAAATATCTGTGGCTGCTGCGGTTTTTTTCCAATTGAAGGAATATCAGGAGTGAATTGAAATGGCAACCAGGAAATCTGATCTTGATGGATTGACAGTGCTGGGGCATAAAGCAGAACCAAGTAAAAAGCTGGAGGCTTTTCCCAATCACAACCCGGAAAGATTTTACCGTGTCACCTTGGAGACCGACGAATTCACATGCGTCTGTCCGATGACTGGTCAGCCGGATTTTGCATCCATACGTGTGGATTATGTACCTGATAAGACAGTGGTCGAATCCAAATCTTTCAAGCTTTATCTATGGTCATATCGGAATGAGGGTGTTTTCCATGAGCACCTGATTAATACAATCCTGGACGATTTGTTAAAAGCCCTCGACCCGCACTGGTGTAAAGTAACCGGGGTTTTCAATGTACGCGGGGGAATCGGCATAACTGTGGAAGCTGAACATGTCAAAACCCCCGCGGCCAAAGAGGCTGTTCGGTGAGAACGCAAGTTCGCTCATTTCGTTGGTTTTCATTTCTGACTGCCCTGTTTGTGGTGACGCTGGTCACCTCGAATATCATAGCTGTCAAAGTGGTCCATATTCTTGGATTATTCCTCCCGGCAGCAGTAATCCTTTTCCCGATTACGTACATCTTTGGCGATGTGTTGACGGAGGTATACGGGTTTACGCGCGCCCGCCAGGTGATCTGGACCGGTTTTTTTTGTAACCTGGTGGCAGTTGTAGCGATCTGGCTTGGTGGACTGCTGCCTGCCGCTCCATTTTGGAATGCGGGTGTTTTTTCCAGTCCGCAGACTGCGCAGCAGGCATACCAGGCGATCCTGGGATTCACACCCAGACTGTTATTGGCTTCTTTTTCGGCTTATTTGGTAGGCGAATTCCTGAATTCCTTTGTACTGGCCCGCCTCAAAGTCAGGACCAAGGGGCGCTTTTTGTGGTTAAGGACGATAGGATCTACCGTTGTGGGGGAGGGATCCGATTCCGCCATCTTCATTACCATTGCTTTTTGGGGGATATTATCCCCGAACAGTATCATTCTAACGATCTTCTCTCAATGGGCATTCAAAGTTGTTTACGAGACTGTTGCCACTCCATTGACCTATGTCGTGGTCAACGCTTTGAAGAAAGCCGAGCAGGAGGATTACTTCGACCGGGAGACGAATTTCAACCCGTTTATTGGAATAAAAAAAGAGTGACCGGCCTACCGGTCGATCACTATTCTTGAAAAAATACCCCGCTTATGTCGTGTACTGCAAAGTTCTGAACCTGCTAAAGCAGGTCGGGTCCCTACCCGGCATGTCAGCCTTGGCCGGAGCCTATCGCTTCAATGTCGCGAGATCGGAACCCTTTTTATGGGTGTTGGCTCAGAACGGAAGTGCAGCATCGCGTACACAGCAGGGCAAAGTGCTTATACCACAGAGTCAAGAGCATGAGTAGGTAAAAATTAATGGCATACGGTTGGTAGCGGCCAGCCACATACACCTATTTCTAAGGATAGACACGCTTGATCGTGCGCGGGAAGGCAATCGCCTCCCGGATATGTTCAATCCCACAGATCCAGGTTACGGTGCGTTCCACCCCCATGCCAAATCCGCTATGAGGAACGCTCCCGAATTTACGCAAGTCAAGATACCAGCGGTAAGATTCTTCGGGCAATCCGTGTTCGTGGATACGTGATAGAAGCAAGTCGTAGCTAGACATGCGTTCCGAGCCGCCAATAATTTCGCCATAGCCTTCCGGAGCCAGTAAGTCCACGGATTTACAGACCTCGGGACGGTCCGGCCAGGGTTCCATGTAGAACGCCTTTACCTTGGTCGGGTAGCCAAAGACGAAGACAGGTTTTTCATACCGATTAGTTAAGACTGTCTCATGCGGCGCGCCGAAATCCATGCCCCACTCGAATTTAAGCATTTCCTTCTTCTCGGGATCGGTCTCTTTATCGCAAATATCCTGGATAACCCTGGCGGCCTCATCGTAGGAAATGCGCGGGAAGGGCGGCGAGATCTTTTCCAACTTCGCAAAGTCCCGGCCCAGGGATTTCAACTCCGGTCCACGTTCGCGCAGGACCCGCCTGACGATATGGGTAACAAATTGTTCTTCGACTTCCATCAACTGGTCCAGGTCACAGAATGCAATTTCCGGTTCGACCATCCAGAATTCGGTCAGATGACGGCGGGTCTTGGATTTCTCGGCCCGGAAAGTAGGCCCGAAGCAATAGACCTTTCCAAAGGCCACAATGTCCGCTTCGTTGTAAAGTTGGCCGGATTGGGAGAGATAAGCCTTGCCCTCGTCAAAATATTCCGTCTCGAAAAGCGTGGTTGTCCCTTCAACGGATGCCGGGGTTAGAATTGGGGTATCCATGTTAATAAAACCATTTAACTCGAACCACTCACGGATGGCTGCGATAACCGTGGCGCGAACACGCAAGATGGCCCATTGGCTTGGCATACGGATCCACAAATGGCGGTTATCGAGGGCGAAATCCACGCCCTGCTCTTTGAGCGCCATCGGGTAGTTATCTCCAGCCAATTGGATGATTTTGATATCCTTGACGCCGATCTCGTATCCGCCCGGAATGCCAGGGGCGCGCGTATCAGCGCGCACCGGACCGGAGATGACAACCGAAGTTTCCTGAGGCAACCGAGTGAGCTGGTCAAAAAGTGCTTCGGATAGATCGCCTTTAAAGGCGACGCACTGTACGAAACCGGAACCATCCCGAACGAGCAGAAAAACCAGCTTGCCCTTATCGGTGCGGTTGTAGACCCAACCCTGCACGGTAACATCCTGCCCGGTATATTTGGCAATCTCTTCAACGCGGATAATTGGGGGCATGCTGTACTCCTTTTATAACGGCTATTATAGCGCAGGGAAAAGACCAAATGTGAAATAACACAAATAAATAAATATGTGTTCTTTTGAAAAGCACAGTGAAAAAATTATTTGTTCTTAGCTCTTTCGAGTGCCTTCGATAAAAGCAGACGCGCCACCCGTGGATCGGCTTTGCCATGGGTGAGACGGGCTACCTGCCCCATCATCCATTGAAAGACGGCTTCTTTCCCTGCCAGATATGAGGCGACTTCCTTGGGATTTTCGTTCAGGATCTGCGCCACCACGCCTTCGAGGTAGTCCTCGTCGGAGACTTGGCTAAGATTTTTTGCCTCTACGATGGCTCTGGGTGCCTGCCCGGTCTCGAACATCTCCTTCAGCACCAGCTTGGCGCTGTTATCGTTGATGAACCTGCCTGTTACCAAGTCTACGAGTTCAGCCAAGTTCCCGGGAGGAAGCGGCAGGTTGTCAAGATCGAGCCCCATATCATTAACAAAGCGCATGAATTCGCCGCTGATCCAATTATTAATGGCTTTGGCTGAACTCTTGGAATGAGAAATGACTGATTCAAAATAATCCGCCAAGGATTTTTCAGAAGTGAGCAGGTTGGCTTCCTTGATGGTCAATCCATATTCTGCCACAAAACGCTGGCTGCGGGCTTCAGGCAGTTCTGGAAGCTGGGTCTTGATTTGCTCCACCCAAAGGCGGCTGATCTCCAGAGGGGGCAGGTCTGGTTCGGGGAAGTAGCGGTAATCATGGGCTTCTTCCTTGCTGCGTTGGGAGACTGTCACTTCTTTCATATCATCCCAGCCGAGCGTTTCCTGAACAACCTTGCCGCCTGACTCATAGAGCTGGGTCTGGCGTTGGATTTCATAAGCGGAGGCGCGGGTGAGGGCACGGAAACTATTCAGGTTCTTGATCTCCGTGCGGGTGCGGAGTTCCTGGCTGCCAGCAGGGCGGACGGAAACATTCGCTTCGAAGCGCAGAACGCCTTTTTCCATATCCCCGGAATTCACGCCTAGATACCGCAGGATGGCCCGCACCTTGACGGCATACGCCATTACTGCCTCAACGGTGTGCATATCCGGCTCAGAGACGATCTCCAGCAATGGAACCCCGGCCCGGTTAAAGTCCACCAGGGCATGATTGCCTTGATGAGACAGTTTGGCGGTATCCTCTTCAAGGTGGGCGCGGCGCACCCGTATGCGTCGGCTTTCACTTGCGGATTCTTCCAGAATATCCAGCCAACCATCCGAGGCCACAGGCAGGTCATATTGTGATATCTGGTAGCCCTTGGGAAGATCGGGATAAAAATAATTCTTGCGGGCAAACTGGTTCATTGGATTAATGGTGCAATTCAACGCCAACCCCACCAGGATGGCTTGCTCGATTGCTTTCTGGTTGACGACCGGCATCGCTCCAGGCAGGGCGGTGCAAACCGGACAGATCAACGTGTTTGGTTCCGTTGTGGCTGAATAAACGGCTGAACAGCCGCAGAACATTTTGGATTTCGTCTGAAGTTCGGCGTGGATTTCCAATCCGATTACTGGTTCGTAGGTCATTTTGTCACCAGGAATTCTTAATAATATCCGGTCGTTTTAAATGCCAGTCGGTAGCGGATTGGTAGGCATGCCCGATCTGGAGCAGCACATCCTCGCCGAGCTGTTTGCCGATCAACTGCATGCCCACCGGCATGGCGTTCGAAAAGCCACAAGGCAGGCTCAAGGCTGGCACTCCGGCAGGATTGGTGGCAACCACATAAATATCTGATAGGTACATTGTGAGAGGATCATCCGTCTTTTCTCCCAATTTGAAGGCAGTGGTCGGGCAGGTAGGCGCTACCAACGCATCGCATTGTTCAAAAGCGGATTGAAAATCCTGTTGAAGCAGCGTGCGTACTTCTTGGGCTTTAAGATAATACGCATCGTAATACCCTGCCGAGAGTACATACGCGCCCAGCATGATGCGGCGCTTGACCTCCGGACCAAATCCGGCCCGGCGGGTTTGCAGGTACAGGTCAATGACGTTCTCCGCCCCTTCTGCCACCGACAGTCCAAAGCGGGTGCCGTCAAAGCGGGCCAGGTTGGCGCTGGCTTCGGCAAATAGAACCAGATAGTATACCGGCAACCCGTATTTCGTATGGGGCAGGGAGACTTCATGGATCTCCATGCCAAGTTCTTCAAATGTGCGAATGGCTGCCTGGATGGAACTTTCCACACCCGGCTCCATGCCGGCCTGGAAGTATTCCTTTGGAATCCCCAGGCGCAGCCCCTTGGCCGGTTTCTCCAGGTTCTGCAGATAATCCGGTACAGGAGCAGGCAAAGAGGTGGCGTCAAGCGGATCCTGTCCGGCGATTGCCTGCAGCACGGTGGCGCAATCATAGACATCGCGTGCCATCGGGCCAATTGAGTTCGAAAGAGGAGACCAGCGCGATCAACCCGTAACGGGAAACACGACCGTAGGTGGTTTTCAATCCGGTAACGTTACAGAAACTGGCTGGCATTCTTATCGAACCACCGGTATCTTCACCCAAGGCAAAGGCACCCATACAAGAGGCCACTGCTGCAGCGGAACCTCCGCTGGAGCCGCCTGGAACGCGATCCAAATTCCAGGGATTATGCGTTTCGAAAAAAGCCGAATTCTCGCAAGATGAACCCATGCCAAATTCATCCATGTTGTGCTTGCCCACCAGTACCGCACCGGCATCCGCCAACCGGTCAACTACAGTCGCGTCATATTGAGGAATGTAGTTTTCCAGTATCTTCGAGGAACAAGTGGTGCGGATGGCTTTGGTCGAGATGCAATCCTTAACCGCGAATGGAATTCCGGTCAACGGTGTAACCTTCGAACCTGCCTGCAGGCGACGATCAGCCTGGCGGGCCTGTTCCAGTGCCAATTCATCTGCCACAGTGACAAAGGCGTTGATGTGGGGATCGGTATTGTGGATGTGGTCAAGGGTTGCCGTGGTTAATTCCAGGCTGCTGACCTGCTTTTTGGAAATGAGGTCATGGGCTTCGCGGATGGAGAGATCGTACAGTTCCATGATGCTACTCTTCTCCAAACACCTGCGGTACCTGCACAAAGGCGCCATCCTTGTGGGGCACGTTCACCATAAAATCCTCACGTGACATCGAAGATCGCAACTCGTCAGGACGCATGACATTATGGGTACTGGAGGTTTCACAGGCCGGTTTCACGTTCTGGGTATCCACTTCGTTGAGCAGGTGAAAATATTCAATGATGGAAGTGAATTGCTGACTAAACGCCTGGGCTTCCTCATCCAGGATACCAAGACGAACGAGAAATGCCACGTGTTTGACCATGTCGACGTCGATGGTGAAGGAATCCTCTTGCGGAGGTGATTTTTCATCGTTCAAAGCAGCCATATCAATTTCCTTGTAATTTTTACGCGGGTGATCAAAAAAACGGATAAACCCTGTGATCAATACAATGGAAAACCCGATTGCTTATTCCCTTAATCAAGCAATTTGATGTGCAACTCTTTTAGTTGCTTGGGCTCAGCAGGCGAAGGCGCGTCAGCCATCACATCCCGGGCAGCCTGATTCTTGGGAAAAGCGATCACCTCACGAATGTTAGGTTCGTCAGCCAGCAGCATTACCAACCGGTCAATACCAGGAGCCATTCCGCCATGCGGCGGGGCACCAAACTCGAAGGCTTCCAGCATGTGCCCGAACTTCTGTTGGGCTTCGGCCTCGCCAATGCCAAGCAAGGAGAAAACCTTGCTCTGAATGTCACGCCGGTGGATGCGGATCGAGCCGGAAGCCATTTCGTACCCGTTGCAAACCATATCATAGGCATCCGAAAGGATGGAGGATGGGTCTGTCTCGAATCGATCCAAGTGCTCAAGACGTGGCATGGTAAACATGTGATGGGCGGCATCCCACTTCTTGAATTCTTCATTCCATTCGAACATGGGGAAATCCAGGACCCAAGCGAAAGCCATCAAGTCGGGATCGGCCAGTTTAAGGGCGTCACGGAACCAGAGCCGCAGCGCGCCCAGCACTTTATGGACCAGTTTGGCATTATCGGCCACAAATAGAATCAGATCGCCAGTTTTTGCGCCGGTCAGCTTAACCAATTCTCCGATTTCTGCTTCGCCGACAAATTTAGCCGCGGAGCCTTTCGGGCCATCGGCTGTCAATGCCAATGAGACGAGGCCTTTGGCTCCGAGATCCCTGGCGGAGGCAGTCAGGTCGTCGAGCTGCTTGCGGGTATAGCCGGAGCAGCCCGGAGCCACGATGCATTTGATCATCCCGCTGGATTCCAGAGCAGATTTGAAAACGACAAAATCGCTTTTTGCGAAGATGCCGCCTGCATCGTAGAGTTCCATTCCGAAACGCAAATCAGGCTTGTCGGATCCAAACCGGGCAATCACCTCGTCGTAAGTGAAACGCGGCCAGGGGGAGGCCAATAATTTCTTGCGCGGTGTGACAACCGGGAGCATGGCGGTGAAAAGTCCTTCAACCATCTCAAGCACATCATCCCGGTGAACGAAGGACATTTCCAGATCGAGCTGGGTGAACTCAGGCTGCCGGTCGCCGCGCTGGTCTTCGTCCCGGAAACAACGGGCAATCTGGAAATAGCGTTCCATGCCGGCCACCATCAACAATTGCTTCAACTGCTGCGGTGACTGGGGCAGGGCATAGAATTGTCCGGGATAGACACGCGACGGCACCAGATAGTCGCGTGCTCCCTCGGGAGTGGTTTTAAAGAGGGAGGGTGTCTCGATTTCAAGGAAGCCGCGTTCGGAAAGGTATTTGCGCATAAATAGAACAACTTCGTGACGGAGCTCCAGGTTGTGGAGCATCCTTTCACGGCGCAAGTCAAGATAGCGGTATTTGAGGCGAGTGTTTTCTTCCACTTCTTCGTCACTGCTTATCATGAATGGAAGAGGTTTGGCGGGATTAAGTACGATCACTTCGGTTGCAACGACTTCAACCTCGCCGGTAGGCATTTTCATATTTTCCATGCCGGCCGGGCGTTTTTGCACTTTTCCAGCTACTTGCAGTACCCATTCGGAGCGGACGTTGGAAATCAAGTCGAGGGTTTCCTTGGGCAGAGTAGGGTTTATCACCACCTGGGTCAGGCCGAAGCGGTCGCGCAGATCAATGAAAACCACGCCGCCATGATCGCGCCGACGGTGCACCCAGCCCGCCAATTTAACGGTCTGCCCGGCATGACTGCCCCTCAGTTCACCGCAAGTATGTGTTTTGTACATCTGCCGCCTCCAGAAAATAAATTTGTCATGGAGAGCCCTAGATTATCAAAGCAGTCCCCTTCAAATAAGGAGATTGCTTCGCCGCAAGAACAGCGGCTCGCAATGACATGCTTGTTATAAAATAAATCGCCCTCCGCAGATGCGTTGGGCGATTGGTTAGCTTGGTAAGTTCGTTAACCTTGCAGGCTTCGCCCAACGGCCGGAGGCCGATTATCGTTAGCGTTATTATTATTGGCGAATGAAATGCTGGTCATACCTGCCTCAGATTGGCGCTATTATAGCATAATCTTAAACAATTACTCGAATTCTTCGATCAAAATAACGTGTAATTCTTTTGGCCCATGCACCCCGATGGAAAGGGTCATTTCGATATCCCCGGTTCGGCTGGGACCGGTGATGATAACAGCAGACGAGGCTGACCGGATTTCCGGGCGGGCCAACGCATCCGCCAGAGTTGGTACCAGGTCGGTTTCCCGCAGAATGGCAATGTGAATGTCAGGCAGCAGGGAGGCGGTAAGAGGTTGTGTTTCACCGCCAACCAGCACGAGCGAGCCTGATTCACCGATTCCCACCAGGGCGCCGGTAACGCCGGCGAGAATGGTTGAATCCGGCACGTGTACGGATTGGAACCCTGGTACATACTTTTCCCCAATGTCATCCACGGCAACCCGTTCGATGCCACGTTCCCTTAACAGTTTAGCCAGTGTGCCTTTAACCTTTTTTTCTGGAAGGCGATAAACGTTAACACCGAGGGCAGCAAGTTCGCTGGTAAACCGGGTTTCGAGGGAGGGGGGCTGGGAAATTACGGATCCGCCCGGGTTGTCTGGTGGGTTGACCGCTGGCTTCCCCGGAATAACATCCTGCTTGATCTTATTCCAGCGTGCCCGGAAAGGGGATATTTCCAGACGTGGGAAATCCTTGCTGTAACCCCAGCCTGTCCAGGCAGGCAGGCGGAAATATTCTTTGGAGGGGGAATAAATGTGAGACAGGAGGCCGCCCAAGCGTTGTGCGGTCGAGAAGAAAAGCGGTGTCCGGGCAGCCAGGCGAAAAGCTTTCAGACCGAATTTCAGGACAATTGGAACTCCGACCCCCTCAGTCTGTGCGGTGCTGTTATTATTTTCGCCGGCCCGCGACCGCAATAAAAGCTCCGGGAGGTCTATATCCACAGGGCAGACTTCCTGGCAGGCTCCGCAGAGACTGGAAGCCTGAGCCAAATGCCCGTAATTTTCACAGCCCAACAGCGCAGGTGAAACCACCGCACCAATCGGGCCAGGATAAGGAGCGATGGAACCATCCTGGCCGATGTAGGCATGCCCACCGATCGAGCGGAAGACCGGGCATGCGTTCAAACAGGCTCCGCAGCGGATGCAGAAGAGAGATTCGGCCAATGAGGAATTACGTATAACGGAACGCCCGTTGTCAACCAGGATCAAATGGCGTTCCTGCGGACCGTCAAGGTTCTCGAAACGTCTAGGTGCATTAATCAAGCTGGTGTAGGCGCTCAACTTTTGTCCTGTGGCCGACCGCGGCAGGAGTGAAAGGAACAACGCCAGGTCATCCAACGTAGGAACAAGGCGTTCAATGCCCATCAATGCGACATGGACAGGTGGCAGGCTGGTTACCATGCGCCCGTTCCCTTCATTGGTAACCAGGCAAAGCGTTCCGCTATCCACAACACCGAAATTGACTCCGGAAACACCAACGTCGGCAGTCAGGAATATCTGGCGAAGAACACCACGGGCAGTCGCAACCATTTCCGGTATATCTTCGGTATAGGGAGTGCCAAGTTTCTCGTGGAAGAGCTGCCCGATCTGGGCCCTGGTCAGGTGGACAGCCGGTGTGATGATATGACTGGGGCGTTCGCCGCGCAATTGGACTATATACTCACCCAGATCTGTTTCAACGACTTGCAGCCCGGCTGGCTCTAGGGCATGGTTGAAATTAATTTCCTCCGAAACCATGGATTTTGATTTGGCTACCAGCCTGGCATCGTGCTTACGGGCGATTCCGAGAAAAATGTGGATGGCCTCTTCGGCATTCGCGGCGCGGTGAACCCGGATACCATTGCGCGTTACCTGGGCGATAAATCGGTTCAGGTATTCGTCCAGATGCGTGACCAGGTCTGATTTGATGGCATGGGCACGCCTGCGTCGCTCCTGGAAATCCGGAAGCGAAGAAATCGCTTCCAGGCGTCCAACCATCCGGCGCCTGGCATTCCCATCCAGGGCGAGCTGCAGGTTCTGGTCTGCCAGGGATTTGCGGATGCGGGTGCGAAATGTTTTTGTGCTCATTGGGTATCCAATACCTGTGCGATATGAACCACCTGCTGGCTCTTGCGCTGTCGTCTTAATCCACCCTGTATATGCATCAGGCAGCCAGCATCACAGACGACCAGGGTAGGGGAGGCTGTCATCTCCAGGTTTGCGATCTTACGCTTCAAGAACTCCGCCGATAGTTCGGGATGTTCCACGGAGAAGACGCCGCCGAAACCACAACAATCAGTGCGTTCCGGCAGTTCGATGACCTCGGCATCTTTAACGGATGACAACAGCAGGCGGGGCTGGCGGTCCACTCCGAGACTGCGCAGGAGATGACAGGAGGGGTGATAGGTCAATTTTCCCGGCCAACGGCTGCCCAGGTCCAGAACCCCCCGCACATCCACCAAGTATTCGGTGAACTCATGCACCCTACCAGACAGCGCTTTGGCACGCTTTAACCAAGGCGGATCATCCTTAAAGAGTTCCAGATAGCCACTACGCAGCATGGCCCCACACGATCCGGAGGGGATAATGATATCGCCAACTGTCTTTTCGAAGACCTTGATGGTATGTTCCGCCAATGGGCGGGCCTGGGCGCGCAGCCCGGCATTGAAAGCCGGCTGCCCACAACAGGTCTGCGCTGAAGGAAATTCCACTTTCAAGCCGGCGCGGTTCAGTACATGCACGATCGCCTCGCCGACCTCCGGAAAGAAGGAGTCGATCAAACAAGTGACGAAAAGTTGGACCGTTTCAGACTTGGGCATTTATTTGAAGATCCTGTCGATGGGAGTTTGCCAGCACCATTCAGGAAGAGAATTCCAAGGGAAACTGGCCTGCGTGCTAACGCCATTTACCTTGTTGGTGAACCGGGTCGGCATCCCCGTTCACCCGATTATGAATCGATGACAGGCATTGGCGGGCCAGCCTGATGGACTGAAAACCGGGACAAAAAGAGTGGATCTTATTGGAGGCTAATAATTCCCCATAGGCGGAACATTCCAGGTTTGAAATCAATGAAGAAATTTCGGCGGATTTATTTTCATTGGCTTCGATATTGGAAGGCATCGTTATCCTTTGTTTATCATTATTTATTATACCCATTTTCCATTTGGTTACTGGGAATTCAGGTCATAAAGAACTCCCCTCTTCGAGCTATGGGATTGGTCGTAAATGGTTGTACCTGATTGAATGTAAAATTGTGGCCAGCAGGGCATGAACAAATCTGGTGTAGAATAAACACGGCTATTCATTATTTGTTTTTTCAGCCTACCATATTTCAAAATTTCTGTTGTCTAATGTCCCGTAGCCTGACAGTCCTTACATTCATTTTGTTGATCTGCCTATCTGTGGCTGCTCTGGGTGGATTGGTGTGGGCCAATATACGGTTTGTTCACACCCAACCGCCCGAGAAGGATTTCTTGGTACCCTGGCTGGGCATGCGGACTTTTCTCCAATATGGCGACAGCCCTTACAGCGATCCGGCCACTCAACGCGCCCAGATCCTTTACTACGGACGGCTGGCTAGTCCGGGTCAGGACCCGCTGGCGCTGTGGTTGCCGTTCCCGGTGGAACTTTTCTATTTTCCGATAGCATTAGTTAATGATTATGCCCTCGCGCGAGCTATCTGGATGACATTTCTTGAAATCGCACTGGTAGCTTCAGCCTTCCTGTCACTGCGATTGACCGGATGGAAGCCAGCACGTATATTCCTTCCGGTAATCCTGCTCTTCCCTTTGTTGTGGGTTTTCGGGGCCTTTTCGCTTGAAAGTGGAAGCGCGGCTGGGTTTATTGCATTGTCGCTGGCAGGTTTCCTGTTGGCATTGCGAAGCAAACGAGATGAATTGGCGGGGGGGTTATTAATATTGTTGGTCAGTTCTGCAATCTTCATGGGGGTCCTGATCTTTTTCCTTTTGTGGTGGATCATTTACCAGCACCGCTGGCGGATCCTGTATGGTTTCATGATGGGCCTTGCAGTGCTTTTGGGGCTTGCTTTTTTGTTTCTGCCAGGATGGATCATGCCGTCCATAACCGGCTTGCTTTCCCATTCGGTGTACAACAATGGCTTTTCAACAACGGGTATTTTCGCCTCCTTGTCACCAGTGGCTGGCCCACGGCTTGGTTGGGTCCTGGCTGCCATCCTGCTGCTCGTCTTGTTTTTCGAGTGGGGTAATTCTCTCGCAAAAGATTTCCGGGCATTTCTCTGGATGGTCAGCCTGACAGTGTCCGTGACGCCTCTGCTGGGCATTCCAATGGTTCCAAAGGCTTATCTTATTCTGATCGTGCCATTGATGCTGTTCCTGGCTCTACTTGGGGAACGCGGCCCCTGGCTTAAGCGCTGGGGGGTACCAGGGATAATGATCCTTCTAATGGTTGGCCTGTGGTACCTGACCCTTGCTCTTGTCTCGGTGAATGCTTACGCGTCACTGATCAACACTCTGATCCTGTTTCTACCTGTGATACTCGTATTGGGGCTCTACTGGATGCGCTGGTGGTTCATTCGAGCAATTCCGACCGGGTTGGAAACACCGCCATGACCTGGAGAATGACCCTCCTGCTTGCCGGATTGGGTTTGGTTGCCACATTGTCTGTGGCGGCATTTCAATCTGCACCGGGATATATGGATGCTGATTATTATTATGCCGGTGGGCGTACCCTGGCAACCGGGCATGGCTTTTCCGAAATGGTGTTATGGAACTACCTGGATAATCCAAGCGGATTACCACATCCATCCAATGCGTATTGGATGCCTTTAGCTTCGCTGTTGGCCGCAGCCGGTGCCGGTCTTTTTGGACCCACCTCCTGGGCTGCAGCCCGGCTTGGGTTCCTGGCAGTGGCAGCTGCCCTCCCACCTCTAACGGCTGCACTTAGTTGGAGCATTAACGCTCGGCGTGACCTGGCTATCACATCCGGCTTGTTGGCAGTTTTCCCAGCCTTTTACCTTCCTTTTTTGCCGGTAACGGACACTTTCGGCATTTATATACTACTGGGTGGGGTTTTCTTTCTGCTGCTTTCCCAATCTTTGGTTCACAAATCGATGAAAGCCTGGCTGATTTCCGCCTTTTTTCTTGGGGTTATCTCAGGCCTGATGCACTTATCCCGCGCAGACGGGTTGCTGTGGTTATTTCTAGCGATAATTGCTGTTCTTCTATTTCGCAAGCCTGGCCAATCTCGATTATCCATTCTTGTTTCTATGGGATGTGTTCTTATTGGTTACCTATTCGTCATGGGGCCCTGGTTTATCCGTAATATTTCCGTTTTTGGAACGCCGCTGGCTCCCGGTGGAAGCAAGATGCTATGGCTAAGCTCCTATGACCAGTTGTTTACTTTTCCGGCCAGCCAACTCAGCATGGCCTCCTGGTGGCATTCCGGAATGGCTGCCATCCTGGAAGCACGGGTATGGTCGTTGGGATTGAATCTTGCCACCACTTTATCAGTTCAAGCAGAAGTTTTCCTGCTCCCTTTGATCGGATTGGGATTATGGCATTTGCGGAAGGACCGGCGAGTGAAATTGGCTGCCCTGGCGTGGTTGCTGACGCTCGGCGCGATGACGGTCGTCTTCCCTTTTGCCGGTGCACGTGGTGGATTCTTTCATTCCGGTGCGGCACTGCAAACAATCTGGTGGGTACTGGCACCGGTGGGGCTGGAAAGCCTGGTGCAGTGGGGCAGCCGGAAACGCAGCTGGAATGCCCCCCAGGCCAGAACTGTTTTTCGGATCGGTTTGGTTGCCCTGGCAGTATTAATCACTGCAGCAATAGTTTGGACACGGGTAATCGGAGGGAACACCAGTTTTGCTCTTAATCAAAGCGCAGGGCAGGGTTGGGACCAGGAAAATGCTGCGTATAGCCAGATTGATAAATTCCTTATTTCGAAAGGTGCAGCAACCCGAGATACCATCATGGTGGCAAATCCACCTGGTTTTTTTCTGGCATCCGGGAACCCATCGATTGTAGTTCCGGATGGTAATGCCAATACCGTACTGGCAGCAGCCCGGAAATATCATGCCCAATACCTGATATTGGAAGGAGACAGTGTGCCGGCAAATATACTTCCGATATATGAAAACCCACAGGCCCAAACAGCATTCACCTATCTGGGCGAAATCGACAACGCACGCATTTTCCTCATTCACGACCAATGAACCTTCTTTCCTTGCTGCAAATGGAACACACACTAACGGTTTGGATCCTTCCAATATCTGGTTTGACCAAGTCTTTATCCTTTTAGGGCTGGGTGTATGTGAATAATTCGTCCAGTACATTTTCCCCCTTAAATCGCCGAGATTATATAATCCTGTTCGTCCTGGCACTTATGGTTGCACTCGTGATTGTCGCATTGCAGCCAGTCCCTGGATATATGGATGCAGATTATTATTACGCGGGTGGCATGCAGTTAGCCAGTGGACATGGTTTCACAGATCAATTCCTATGGAATTATCTGGATCATCCGCAAGAGCTGCCGCAGCCTTCGAATTCCTATTGGAATCCATTGGCGTCCATGGTGGCTGCAGGCGGAATGGTGCTAACCGGAAAGGTCAATTTTCTTTCTGCACGGATAGGGTTTGTCTTGATGGCAGCGATAGCCCCATTATTTGTCGCTGCACTGGCCTACCGAATCTCCCGGAAGCGTTCCCTGGCGCTATTAGCGGGTTTATTAACCATATTTTCCGGGTACTATCTGCCGTTCATCGTGACGACGGATAACTACAGCATTTACATGCTGGTGGGTGCTTTGTATTTCCTATTGCTGGACAGGTTGACAATACCAAAATCAATTTTATTGGGCGTGCTGGCGGGGGCTTTTAACCTGGCGCGCGGAGATGGTCTACTCTGGCTGCCGCTTACCTTGTTGGCTGTGATTGTACTCACACACCGGCAAGCAACCGCTGATTCTTTGCGCAGCCCCAAGACGCGTTGTGTTACGAATGGTTTTATGGCGTTTTTAGGTTATCTACTGGTGATGGGAGCCTGGTTTGGGCGGAACATGGTTGTTCTTGGATCATGGATGCCACCCGGCAGCGGCTATGTACTCTGGATGACCAACTATAACCAGATTTTCTCCTTCACTCCTGAATTGTATACATTCCATACCTGGCTTGCAAATGGAATTCTAGAAGCATTCAAAGTACGCGCATCGGCAGTATGGCAAAACCTGGGTACCGCTTTCTTTGCCGAAGGGATGATCTTTTTATCCCCGTTGATCATTGTGGGCGTCTGGAAAGAACGACATTCCTTTCGGGTGCAGATCGGCGTACTAGGCTGGCTTTGCATGCTTTTCGCGGAAAGCCTGCTTTTTCCCTTTGCCAGCGTACGGGGTGGTTTTTTCCATGCTGGAACGGCATTCCAAGCGCTCTGGTTTGTGCTTGCCTCGCTCGGCTTGGATGTGTGCGTGATGTGGATACGAAGGAATGACATGAAGCTAGCCCGACTGACCCGCCTCTTCCCTGCAATATTGCTGGTAATTATGATCCTGTTCAGCGCCATGCTGGTCAAAATCCGGGTTGTCGATTCAGGCTGGAACGAGGGTGAATATCTATATGTTAAAGCCGATCAATTCCTTGAAGCGCAGGATGCCCGACCGGACGCAATTGTAATGGTACGTAACCCGCCGGCTTATTTTATAATGACAGGCCGCCAAGCCATTGTTGTCCCTTATGGAAACGTACCAGCACTCCTGGCGGCATCCCGAAAATTCAAGGCATCCTACGTAATACTCGAGGAAACCGGGAATTCCAACCCACTGTATGACTTGTATGAACATCCGGAAGCCTATCCTGAATTTATTAACATGGGAGTCATAGGTGACAACCATATCCTCTTCATCAAACCTGCCTCGTAATCGTGCAAGCTGTTGGCCTGCATGGCTGGTCCTTGCCATCATCACGGTGATGAGCGTGGGTGTCTATCTGCTGGTCAGTGCCATCAAGTATCGAATTGGTTTCCCCCTGGATGATGCCTGGATCCATCAAACCTACGCTCGAAACCTGGCATTGCATGGGGAATGGGCGTTTAATCCCGGAAAACCTTCAGGCGGCTCGACGTCACCACTCTGGTCGGCGATCCTTGCGATTGGGTTCTTGCTTAAGCTGGCACCATACATATGGACTTATTTACTCGGCGCAGTCGCACTGTGGTTGCTATCATTGCTTGGCGAAAATGCAGTACGGAAAATGGTACCGGCTTACCATTCGGATTTCCCATGGGTTGGAGCAGCATTAGCGATGGAGTGGCATCTTGTTTGGGCGGCAGCTTCTGGAATGGAAACCCTCCTTTATGCTCTATTGGCAACTGCTGCACTCATTTTCGTAATTTCGGGTTCCCAGAAATATTTCAGCCTGGGATTGTTGATTGGCCTGTCCGTCTGGGTACGTCCGGACGGAATAACATTGCTTGGGCCGGCGGTTCTGATAATTTTATTATTCCAACCTTCCTGGCCCACACGATTGCGGGCGCTGGTTAATTTTTTCCTGGGTTTTGGAAGTCCCTTTATGCTCTACTTATTTTTCAATCTGATCATTTCGCACCAACCCTGGCCAAACACATTTTATGCCAAACAAGCAGAATATGCGGTATTACTGAAACTACCAATTTGGGAAAGATTGGGAAGCGAAGCCCTGCCGCTTCTAACTGGAGCAGGTGTATTTTTATTGCCGGGTGCAGTTCTGACGTTTGTCTCCGCCGTTCGCAGGCGAGCTTGGGGAGTGCTGGCCGCGGCAATATGGCTGGTTGGTTATCTCGCAATGTATGCCTGGATCTTACCGGTTACCTACCAACATGGAAGGTATGTCATGCCTGCCATGCCGATATTCTTCTTACTTGGTCTGGCAGGCCTGGTAGAATACAGCACTCGCACCCGTGCGTGGTTATTACCGAATTTTTGGAGATTGGGATTGGGGACAGTGCTGATTGTTTTCTGGGGAATTGGTGCATTTACCTACGCCCAGGATGTTGCTGTTATCGAAAGTGAAATGGTGGCGACAGCCAAGTGGGTTTCCGTGAATGTGCCTCCGGACGAGCTCATAGCCGCACATGATATTGGGGCACTTGGATATTTTGGCAAGCATGAATTGGTCGATCTGGCTGGCCTTATTTCTCCCGAAGTCATCCCATTCCTACGGGATGAGAACCGGCTAGCAGCGTATATGACCGAGCGAGGAGTAACCTACCTGGTTGCGTTTCCGGACTGGTATCCGACTATGACTTCTCACCTTACACCTGTTTTCACGACAAATGCACCGTATGCACCGGCACAAGGGGAAACGAACATGTCAGTATACCGGTGGCCGCCTCCCTAAGAATCAATCGTTTAATTGCCGCGTTGGTTGACCTGTGCTATACTCTAGAGGGAGTTTCCCCTAAAAACTGCTTACATCGACTCCAGGGATATGAGCGAAAAATAGAATTGCCATTTCATCGAATAGCTCTGAAAGCGAAAACTTAATTCTGGCAGGCAGGAAATGGTAGACGTTTCAATTGTTGTCGTGGACGATCACCCATTATTTCGTCAGGGAGTGATAAATACTCTTTCTCTGGAACCGGGTTTTTCAGTTATAGGCCAGGCGGAGAATGGCCATGACGCTCTGGCGATAATTCGTGAATTACATCCCTGTGTTGCTATTGTAGATATCAATTTGCCTGGTGTAAATGGCCAGCAAGTCACTCATCAGGTAGTTCAGGAAAAATTACCGACCCGGATTATCCTTTTGACCGCATATAATGATCAAGAGCAAATAATCCATGCTGCCTGGGCGGGTGCAGCAGCCTATTGTTCGAAAGATGTTGATCCATATCAATTGATTCAAGCTATTAAACAAGTAGTTGATGGTAAGTTCGTAATTCAAGGTCGTGTTTTTAGCAGGGAGGAATTCAGTAATTGGCTAGAGGAAGAGATGGAAAAAGCGCGCCATCTTTATAGCGAACCAGGCAGCCCTTTTCATCCTCTTTCTGAACGTGAGATGGAAGTCTTAACATGTGTGGTTAATGGAATGAGCAATAAAGAGATCGCAGCTGCCCTAGGAATCAGTCACCAAACGGTTAAAAATCATGTGACTTCAATCCTTCGAAAGTTCGGCGTAGAAGATCGCACGCAAGCAGTGGTTTATGCACTTAAACGTGGCTGGGTAAAACTACTTGACAAACATTTACAATCCCAGGAGTGAGCTATGGCGCTACCAACTGATGAAAAAGTACAGGAATCTTCCATTGAAGATCCAAAACAATTGATCCAAACCGAGATTGATGAAACGGCGCGCGCATTGAAGGAAATTACTCTCATGTTGGAACAAAGTCGTGTGGAACTCGGTAAATTGACCCAGCGCAACACGACGGTGAATACACATTTGCAGCAGATTCACGATCAAATTGATAAAATGCCGAAAGAAGAGCTTGTAACCGTTTATGATTCTGCTTTGGATGCACAGCAGCGCCTTTTCCAAATGCGCGGCCAATTGGAAAAGCTGCAAAGTGATCAGAACTCATTTGGAACATTATAAAGTGATGTTGGAACGTTTGCAGGGAGCAACCAACACGGGTGGAATGGGGGGAAATGGCAAAGGTGAAAAGAACGAAATGGCGAGTGTTGAAATGTTGGTAAATGCCCAGGAGTCAGAACGGCAAAGGCTTTCGCGTCAGATGCATGATGGTCCGGCCCAGGCTCTCTCCAATTTTATTCTCCAGACAGAAATTGCCATGCGTTTACTCGATGTGGATCCTGCTCAAGCCCGCAATGAACTTAGTGATCTAAAGGTTGCGGCGATGAGCACTTTCCAGAAAGTCCGCAATTTTATTTTCGAACTTCGCCCCATGATGCTGGATGACCTGGGACTTGCACCTACCATCCGCAGGTATGCAGATACATTTAAGGAGCAGGCTGGCATTGAAGTAAGTGTCATCATTTCCGGAAGTGAACGGCGCCTGGAATCGTATGTAGAGGTTCTGGCTTTCCGGTCCATGCAGGAATTGCTTAGCAATGCCGTGCACCAGAACCAGGCCACCCTGGTGAAAATCCAACTGGATATAGGAGAAAGCGCCATTCGTTTGTCGCTCGACGATAATGGTAATGGTTTTGATGCGGACTCACTTGAGAAAGAGTTCAAACCTCAGCCTGAAATTAATAAAGGATCGCACTGAAATGCTTGGCGGTAAGTTCGATATCGATACTGCTCCAGGAAAAGGAGCACGGGTTACCCTAACCATCCCTATACATCCTAATTAACATTATTGTAAAGTATTTGCAATGAAAGGATTTTGTTTTTCCTTAGGAAATACTATAAAATATGATAGTAAAAGTTTTCTGGTCAACCATCTCTGGACGGCTTCCAGAGAAATCTTGAAAAGGAAGGAGGTGAAATCCCATGTTATTCGCCCCTAAGGAAAAAGGCCAGGGCCTGGTCGAGTATGCGTTAATCCTTGTTTTGGTTGCTGTCGTTGTCATTGCTGTTTTGTTAATCCTCGGCCCGATCATCGGCAATGTCTTTACAAAGATCAATTCAAGCCTATCCGCTCATTAGTCTTATGAATATAAGGGGTGGGTGGGACTCTGCGAAACAGAGCCCCACTTTTTTGTTAATTTCCATGCTTTATGATTGTAAAGTACTTGTAATGAAAAATTTTGCTTCATGTTAAGAAAATGATATATAATAACGATATGAACCATCTCTGGACGGCTTCCAGAGAAATTATGAAAAGGAAGGAGGTAAAATCCCATGTTATTCGCCCCTAAGGAAAAAGGCCAGGGCCTGGTCGAGTATGCGTTAATCCTTGTTTTGGTTGCTGTCGTTGTCATTGCTGTTTTGTTAATCCTCGGCCCGATCATCGGCAATGTCTTTACAAAGATCAATTCAAGCTTATCCGCTCATTAGTCTTATGAATATAAGGGGTGGGTGGGACTCTGCAAAACAGAGTCCCACTTTTTTGCCAGCCCGGAGCAACCGGTTACTGATCAAGCAATAATATAATGGCCTTTGAGAAATAAATCATAATCGGGGTATTAGTAATGTAGTCATTTTTACTGTATAATGTTAATACAAATTCAAGATACAAGGAGTATCCTATGCGCCGCGGACGAATATTCATTTATTTGGCTCTAATAATAATCCTAGCGGTGGGTGCCGGGGCATATTACCTTTGGGGTCGCCCAAAAGCTTCACCTACTCCTGCTATAGCCCAAACGACACCACAAATCCAATATGTAGGTATCATTACAGCCGGACAAAATATTTCCGCTGGCACGTTAATAACTGATGGAATGTTGAGTTCCATTCAAATCCCTCAAAATAAGCTTGTACAAGGGTTATTCACGAATAAAGGCGATGTCGTGAATATGTATGCCAAAATCTCCATCACCCAGGGAGTCCCCATTACCGATTCCATGGTTTCTGTATCTCCTGGCAATGTAAACCTGCCCGGGTCGTCCTGGGCACCATACATTCCAGAGGGCATGACGGCAGTGTCGATTCCAATTACCCGGCTTTCTTCAGCTGCCTATGCGATCCGTGATGGAGATTATGTTGATGTGATTGTTTCGATGCTCCTGGTGGATGTAGATCCGGCTTTGCAGACTATCCTGCCAAATACCGTAGCTGGATTGGATAATAGCACCACAACAAATGGGGTACTAAAGATTACGGCAGGGACTGTACCCCAGGGCCATTTTGAGGTCGACCAGGTAGCGACAGATCCGCCACAAAATATGCTGGTTTATGTAACACCTAAAGAGGATCAGCGTGCACGGCTGGTCACTCAGATGATCATGCAGGATGTACAAGTACTGCATACAGGAACCTTCCCTCTGCCGGGGGAAACGGAATCCGGCCTGACGAATGCAGTTGCTGCAGGGCCGACCCCAACCCCATTGCCTGGAAACCAAACACAGGCCGCACCGGCCATTGTCCGTCCGGACATCATCACGGTGATGGTCTCTCCGCAGGATGCGGTTACACTGACATATTTAATTTATAGCGGAGCGGAAATCACCTTATCTCTGCGCAATCCGAATGATAAAACTCCGATTACACAACCGGATGCCGCCATGCTGGAATATCTGCTGACGCAGTACAATATTCCTGTTCCGGCAAAATTGCCGTACTCAACGCAGCCGCGCTTGGATGTTCTCCAACAGCCAAAGTTACCGAATGATCCAACTCCTCAACCGTAGGCACCAGAATCTTCAAGAAATTGTAGTGGTAGAAGCGCGGGAGGAGAATCGTTATGGCTGATGGTGAAAAATATCGCGTTTTAATCGTTGACGATGACAATGAGACGCGTGAAAACATACGTAAACTTCTGCAGTTCGAAGCGGATATTGAGGTTGTTTCAGTTGCCCGAACCGGAAAGGAGGCCATTCAACTGACCCAGGAGGTCAATCCGGATGTGGTTTTAATGGACATTAATATGCCTGATATGGATGGCATCGCTGCAACAGAAATAATCCGGCAGAAGATGCCTTCAGTTCAGGTAGTGATCCTATCAGTCCAGGGGGATCAAAACTATATGCGCAAGGCCATGTTAGTTGGGGCGCGGGATTTCCTCACAAAGCCTCCCATGCCGGATGAATTGGTAGCCGCAATCCGGCGAGCTGGGAAGATGGCCCGGGAAGAGCGTTCAAAAAATGCTCAGGCACGTGTCGTTTCGACAACCGGTGCAAATTTTAATGTCATATCAGGTGTAGGTGCACTTGGGAAAATCATCATGTTTTACAGCCCAAAGGGCGGGGTGGGATGCACCACACTGGCAGTCAACCTGGCAGTGGCACTTTGTAATGAAGAGACCCGGGTTGTTATCGTGGACGCGAGCCTCCAGTTTGGTGATGTAGCTCTCTTTTTGAATGAGCAGGGGAAAAATACAATTCTAGACCTGACCCCGCGTGCAGATGAATTGGATCCAAACATTGTTGAAGAAGTGATGATCCAACATGCCGTGTCTGGTGTACACATTCTGGCGTCGCCATCCCGCCCGGAACACGGAGATAAAGTAGACCCGGACCAATTTACGAAATTGCTGCGTTATTTGCGCCAGATATATGCCTATATTGTCGTTGACAGCAGTTCCTACTTGAATGATGTTACTTTGTCGGTATTGGATGTTGCCGATACAGTCGTCCTGGTGACCGCCCAAGACATTCCATCGATAAAGAACGATCGACTATTTCTTGACCTCTTGTTGACTTTAAGTATCCCGGTTGAAAAAGTGGCGCTCGTAATGAATAAATACGATAAGCGTATAGCCATATTACCGGAAAAGATCGGCGAGAATCTCAAGCAACCCATAGTGGCTGTCATTCCACTGGACGAAAAAACGGTTATTCCATCCGTTAATCGAGGTGTTCCGTTCATGATTGATAATAAGACTCAGCCAGCTGCGCGAGGGATTTACACCCTGGTTGAAGCATTACGGGCCAGACAAGTCAAACAGGAATCGGAAGAGCCGGAGAAGATAATTAAAAGGTAATAAGGCTTACGAGGAGGTTGTGAATGTCTTTATTGAAACGAATTGAGCAGGGGCAGGGGATCTCCACCGAGCCATCAGCTGGGACTCCACCACCCACCACGGGAGGGGATGCATCCCGCTTATCTACTTTGCAAGCCAGGCGGGTTAGCGCCCCCAGTGCGGCTCCCCAGGCGGGAACATATTTTGATCTCAAAACGCGTGTACAGAACCGGTTGCTGGCTGAGCTTGATCCTTCCTTGGATATTACCAAAACAGATGACGTACGAAAAACAATCCAATCCTTGTTTGAACAAATATTGAGCGAAGAAAATATTGTCCTTTCCAGACCCGAGCGCGCCCGTTTATTTGAGCAGATTTCCGCAGAAATTCTGGGCTTGGGGCCTTTGCAACCATTGCTGGAGGACGAATCGGTTACTGAAATCATGGTGAACGGGGCTAAGAATATTTATGTAGAGCGCAAAGGTAAAATTCACCGTGTACCCGTGACATTCGAGAGCAACGACCACGTGATGCGCATTATTGATCGTATCGTGGCTCCATTAGGGCGCCGCATTGACGAGTTGAGCCCTTATGTTGATGCACGCCTGGCTGATGGGTCCCGCGTGAATGCTGTCATCCCCCCGATTTCTCTGGTCGGCCCGACCCTTACGATCCGTAAATTTTCCAAGATACCAATCACACTTGAACAATTGATCCAATTCGGGACACTCACCGCGGAAGCCCTGCAGTTTTTAAAAGCTTGCGTAGAAGCGCGATTAAATGTTGTGATTTCAGGCGGCACCGGTTCCGGAAAAACCACCTTATTGAATATCCTTTCCACTTTTATTCCAAGCGATGAGCGGATCCTGACCATCGAAAATGCTGCAGAATTACAGCTTCGCCAGGAGCATGTCGTGACGCTTGAATCTCGCCCACCGAATATTGAAGGTCGAGGTGAAATAACAATTCGTATGCTGGTGGTTAATGCATTGCGCATGCGACCTGACCGAATTATCGTTGGCGAAATCCGCGATGACGCGGCTTTGGATATGTTGCAAGCGATGAATACAGGTCATGACGGTTCAATGACAACTTTACACTCAAACTCCCCCCGGGATACCTTATCCCGCCTGGAAACTATGACTCTGATGGCTGGAATGGAGTTGCCAGTGCGAGCCATCCGTGAACAAGTAGCATCAGCAATCAATCTGGTGGTGCACCAGGAACGTATGCGGGACGGTTCCCGCCGCGTGACGAATATTACCGAGGTGAATGGCATGGAAGGTGATGTCATCACCACCATGGATATTTTCGTTTTTGAGCAAACCGGTTTCGAGAATGGAAAAGTTCTTGGTCGGTTGCGGCCATCAGGTTTACGACCAAAATTCATGGACAAGCTCGAAGGCGCTGGAATTCACCTGCCGCCATCCATTTTTGGTGTTGGCAGCAGGCAAAGATATTAATAAGAGCCAGGGTACCCTTTATAGCAAAGGTGCTAAATGGAAATTGCTTTGATGGTTGGAGGCGGTCTAGCCCTTGTTCTATTGATCGTTGGGATTGTTATTTCGTCCTCAAGTGAAAGAACACTGGTTGATGATCGCATCAATAAATATCTTGAAGAAGATCAGAAAAATGAGGATAATAAGGATTCGAAAGGTGCATTAACCGACTGGGTTAATAAACGCGTTGAGAAATCGACCTTCGGCGAACGGATTGCACGCGATCTGGCAAGAGCTGATCTGAAATTCAAACCTGGCGAATACATGGCACTGTACGTTATCGCCATGGTGGGCGTGGCAATGATTGCATACTTTGTAGGAGGCAGGCTGGCCCTCTCCGCTCTTATTGGTGCAGTCATCGGCGCTTTTTTGCCGGGCCTTTATGTCAATTCCCAGAAAGGGAAGCGCTTAGTCCGTTTTAATGATCAATTGCCCGATATGCTGAATTTGGTTGTGAATGGCCTTCGGGCAGGTTATTCCACCATGCAAGCAATGGAAGCAGTCAGCAAGGAATTACCACCCCCAATCTGTGATGAATTCAAGCGGGTAGTGCAGGAAATGCAGTTGGGTATCCCGATGGAAAAGGCACTCGACAATCTTTTACGCCGTATCCCAAGCGCGGACTTGGATTTTGTTGTGACGGCGATCAATGTCCAACGCGAAGTAGGCGGTAATCTGGCAGAGATCATGGACGTGATTTCCTACACAATCCGTGAGCGCGTTCGAATTAAAGGCGAAATTCGTGCCCTGACTGCGCAAGCCATTTATTCTGGCCGAGCACTGGCATTAATGCCCATCGGCCTTCTTTGCATTCTATATTTCTTAAACCGTACTTATGTGATGGAATTCTTCAAGAATGGCTTTTGCGGATATATTCCCCTGGGTGTTGCAGCAGTTTTGATTGCAATTGGGTATTTTGTGATGACCCGGATTGCGAATGTAGAGGTGTAAAATGTTAATGGCGATAATTATTGTTGTGGTACTGGTTATTCTAATTGTTGCAGCTTTAGTTGTGGTCGCTGGCATACAGAGAACAAAAAATCTTACAGAAGATCCACTGGCTGAACGTCTCGCCGAATACAGCCAGCGCGGTGAGTCAGTATCTCTCGAAGATATCGAACTTGCGCAACCTTTTTCTGACCGGGTGGTGATGCCGATCATGCGTCGCCTGGGTGAAATTTCAACCCGCTTTACCCCTCAGAATGTTTTGGATCAGACTCGCAAGAGATTGGAGTTGGCGGGAAATCCGGCGCGCATGGACGCTTCCACTTTCATGATAATGCATTTTGTGGCAGCCGTTGTATTAGGGGCCTTGATATTTGTGATTTCCCTCTTCTCAAAAACTTTCTCCGTACCAATCAAGTTTTTACTGGTGGCAGTTTTTACTGTTTTGGGTTATTTCCTTCCGGACTTATTGCTTAAGAGCAGAATTGACAGCCGTCAAAGATCAGTTCGTAAAGCCATGCCGGACGCGCTCGACTTGTTGACCATCTGCGTAGAGGCCGGACTGGGCTTCGATGCGGCCATGTCGAAGGTTCACGAAAAGTGGGAGAACGACCTGGCCCTGGCATTTGGTCGTGTAATAAGAGAAATTCAATTAGGTAAGCTTCGCCGGGATGCTTTACGGGACATGGCAGAAAGGCTTGGCATCGCCGAGATGACCAGTTTTGTCGCAGCGGTTATCCAATCTGAGATGCTGGGTGTCAGTATGGCGAAAGTGTTACGCATTCAATCCGATCAGATGCGCGTTCGACGCCGCCAGTATGCCGAAGAACAGGCTCATAAGGCCCCGATTAAAATGATTTTCCCGATGGGTTTGCTCATCTTTCCAGCTCTTATGATTGTCCTTTTAACCCCAGCTGCTTTACGGCTTATGGGATCCTTAAAGTATTTCTCGTAAGACTACTGACAGGGTGTGTCCCGGAGAAATCGTCTAAATCAATTATTGTTGGGCAGTCTGGACTGGCTTTTCCCGCCGGTTTGCGAAGGATGTAACCGGAAGGGATTCCGCTGGTGCCCGGATCGCCAGCAACAGGTCACAACTCTTCCAGAGCCTGTCTGCCAATGCTGCGGGCTACCGCTCACCCGCCCCGGTTTGTGCCCAACTTGCCGTGATACCCAGCCCCCATACAAAGCAATCCGATCCTGGGTGGTCTTTGAAGGACCGATTCGCCATGCCATTCACAGCTTGAGATACCGCCGGAATGCTGCACTCGGTGATGCGTTAGCTCCACACCTGGTAGAATACGCGCACAAATTGGGCTGGCAGGTGGATCTGGTGGTTCCCGTCCCGTTGGGCAAGCAACGGATGAAGGAACGCGGTTACAATCAGGTCGGTCTTGTAGCAATGCCGCTGGCTGATATTCAAGGTTGGAGCTACTCGCCTAAGGTTCTAGTCCGGATTCGAGAGACAAGCACACAAGTAGGGCTTTCCCCCTTGGTGCGT
This sequence comes from uncultured Chloroflexia bacterium, assembly GCA_963772245.1. Classification (GTDB taxonomy): domain Bacteria; phylum Chloroflexota; class Anaerolineae; order Anaerolineales; family Villigracilaceae; genus UBA877. Next base: position 339,890 of record CAVYWB010000006.1, read on the forward strand.
ATGGAGAACATCTCCGGAGCATTCTGCGCGGTACCGGAATGGTCGGCTGGCAAGGAAATCCTGTAAGTGGACGATGTTGTGACTACGGGTGCCACACATGCAGCTTGTTCAGAGGAGCTCGTCAAAGCCGGCGCCAAACATCCCTATGCGTTGACTCTGGCCAGGGCATTACTGCACCACGGACTTCACATTGTCTGATAAAATCCAACCCTTACAAGGAGTGAACCATGACAATAAAAGTAGAGATATTTGCAAGGAATTTGGAAGTGGATGAATCAATCAAGAATTATGTTACAAAGAAAGCCTCCAACCTGGACCGGTACCTAAGCGATATCGAACAAGTTAGAGTGGATCTGGAATATTTCAAATCTGCCCGCAGCGCCACCGATCGTTTTGTAACCCAGATAACTGTGAGAGGTCGCAAGGCGTTGTTACGAACGGAAGAGCGTTCTGATGAACTGAACACCGCATTTGACGCAACGATCGATAAAATGCAACGCAAGTTGGAGCGTTATAAAGGAAAACATTACCATTCACGTGGCGAAATCCGTGGTGGAGCGGAGATGGTTCCAACCGCATCTGCAGAAGTATCGGATGACCAGGCAAGCATCATCTCCCGCCGCAAGACATTCGAGCTTGTACCAATGAGTGAGGTTGATGCACTTGAACAAATGAAATTGCTCGGACACGATAATTTCTTTATCTTTTATAATATTGAAACTGATACAATCAGTGTTCTTTACCATCGTCGCGACGATACTTATGGTTTAATCGAGCCAAGGATGCGCTAAGCATCCGCGAATAAGTACCTGGTCCGGAAATGTGACGGGCCAGTTCTTTATGAGAGAGCTATGGAACATATTGAATTTGATGATAACCTGTTTGATGAAGGATTGGCTGACAGTAAAGTCAATGCTGAGGAAATTCAAAAAGCAATTTCAAGCATCCTGCATGCAGTTGGTGAGAATCCTGAACGTGAAGGCCTGCTACGTACTCCGGAGCGGGTTGCCCGCATGTACGCTGAATTACTTTCCGGATATAAGGCTGATCCGGTCGCAGTAGTCAATGAAGCCATTTTTGAAGTCAAATATGACGAAATGGTGATCGTTCGGGATGTGGAGTTTTATAGCCTGTGTGAACATCATATTTTGCCATTTATGGGACGGGTCCATGTCGCTTACATCCCGGATGGGAAAGTCCTCGGCCTTTCCAAAATCCCCCGCATCGTGGACATATTCGCCCGCAGACTGCAAGTTCAAGAGCGCATGACCCGCCAGATTGCAGATCTGATCCGTGACCTGCTGCATCCACAAGGTGTGGGAGTGGTGGTCGAAGGCGTCCATCTTTGCATGATGATGCGCGGCGTTCAGAAACACAATGCCCGCCTGACAACTTCGGCCATGCATGGTGCTTTCCGGGCCAACCTGGCAACCCGCCAGGAGTTTCTTGAAAATATTGGACGTGGAACCTCACCGTTAGTGATTTAGCACCAATACATACCCATCCATCCAGCGGATTGAGATAAGCTATTAATATATAAACCAGTTGCGTAAAATCTAATTTGGTTCTAAACTATTGGTATTCAGTAATGATCCGGAACCAGATATTTGCGTAGCTGGAATTAATGGCAACAAAACCTCTCACTTACATTGGAGTCGATCCGACCGCAGGACGGTTTCCGTTTACCCTTGCAGCATTAGATCAAGACCGCAAGTTGATCGTTCTTTCTGCCGGAGATGTAAATGACGTAATGGCATATCTCGCCGAGCAGAAATCTTGCGTTGTCGCCGTGAATGCTCCGCCGCATCCCAACCGTGGCCTTGTTCGGAAGAATCTCGAGAAGCAGAACCTGAGTCCAGGCCATTTGCGCGGATCTGATATGCGCCTGGCAGAGAGCGAATTGCGTGCACGCGGCATTTCGGTATCTCCCACGCCGGCTCGAGTAGAGACATGTCCAACCTGGATGCAGATGGGCTTTGACCTGTTCCGCAGGTTGAACGAAGCTGAATTCAAACAATTTCCCGCCGAAACAGCCTCGCAGCAATGGTTGGAGACACATCCACATGCCGCATTCTGCGCTTTACTTGGCCAAATTCCACTTTCCAAGCCCACTCTGGAAGGAAGACTCCAACGCCAAATCGCCTTGTATGAGCAAGGAATCGACATGAAAGATCCCATGGAGTTTTTCGAGGAAATTACACGGCATAAAATGCTTCATGGAACATTCCCAATGGAGTTGGTTTATAGCGCTGAAGAACTGGATACTTTGATGGCCGCTTATCTGGCATTTTGCGTGATCAATTCCCCGCAAGAAACAATGTTAATCGGTGATCAGCAGGAAGGTCAGATTGCTTTACCGGTGGCAATGTTGAAAGAAAAATACAGTTAGGAAGGCTCGAGTTAAGTAAAAAAATGGCGGGGTTTTCCTCGCCATTTTGATGTAAGTTTAGCTGTTGGCTTATCCGGTGGGTTGCTTCGTTCCCCTTCTGGCCTTAAGCCCTTCCACCAGCATTGGAACAAGCGAGATAAGAATGATGGCTATGATGACCATTTCAAAATTGTCCTGGACGAAGGTCAAATTCCCGAAGAAATAGCCCAGCAAGGTAAAGGTGGCAACCCAGCTAACGCCGCCAATGATATCCCATTTCAAGAAATATCCGTAAGGCATATTGCCTGCTCCGGCAACAAAGGGAGAAAACGTCCGGACAATGGGTACAAAGCGTGCCATGAAAATTGTTTTACCGCCATGTTTTTTATAGAATGCATGCGTTCGCTCCATGTATTCTTTTTTAATCCATTTGATTTCGCCAGTATACGCCCTGGCACCAATTGCATGCCCAACCCAATAATTAATGTTATCCCCCACCACAGCCGCCGAAGCCAGCAAAATGAAAAGGAACCAGGGGTTGAATGTTCCACTTCCCGATAAAGTGGCTGCAGCAAAAATGAGTAAATCTCCTGGAAGGAAGGGGGTTATAACAAAGCCGGTTTCCATGAAGATGATGAAAAATAACAATCCATACGTCCACGCACCGTAGTGAGCAATGAAAATGTTCAAATATTCTTTGAAATGCAAGATGAAATCGATCAACTTTAAGCAGAAGATTCATGAGCCTATCCTTATATTCTAATGTATGGGCGGGGGGATTATATCACTTTGCAGGTTCAAGCCAGTGATTGCATTTGCAGGCTGGCGCATCTTACGGTTCATCATGATCAGGGCTGGGAGAGTCAATAAGACCAGTAAACCGAGAACCATCGTACCAGCAAGCGAGAACGAATCGAGTGATTTTGAAAGAATGCTCTTTGTCAGATATGGTTGTAATGAACCCACTTCGATAATGATGGCAGCGCTGTTCCATAAACCATGGATTAAGACACTCAAGATATAGGTACCCAACAGGCGCTGAGGTTTTCCCTGCCAGGCGGATGCAATCCCCCATCCCATCATGCCGCTGGCGAAAATATGCATCAACCCGCCGCCTGCGCGTGCCGCCAGGAGTTGTCCCCAATCCTGGCCTGGAGAACTACTGGCGAGAAGACTTTCAACCAGGGCGAACCCTGCTCCGCTGACAATGCCCAAGGCAAATCCCTGGGATGGCCCTTGCAGGCGTTTCGCCAACATCCAGACTATGGCCGGTTTAACGGTTTCTTCCACCAAAGGAGTGATCAAACCCAGGATCAAGAAGAGGCAGATTAACACCAGTGGGTTGTTGAGATATGGAACAATAATTTGGGTCACGCTGTCAATATCATCCACGGTGCGAATCTGCGCAATGACCCGTTGAAAGGTGGCCAGCCAAATTGGATTGAGCATAATGATGATTAATAAGATTATAAGTACGCCCAGGTAGATGAAAAACTCCAGCACGGTAGCCAAAAATGGTCCTATGGTCATCCCGATGCCCAGGCTTCCCCAAAACCGGTTGCGTGATCCCAACGGAATTCCTCCCACCCCGATCCAGACCAGTAAAACCAGTGGTAGACCGATAGAAATAACATAGAAAGGGGCAGCCGCCAGCCATCCCAGTGAGAAGTTCTGGTAGAGATAATCACTGAACAGGACCGCTCCGACCCACCCGGCTGCCATGGCAACGGCCTGCCAGGCTTTTACCGGTCTGGTTGGAAAGGGCTGGATGAATTTGCCCCTGATCCGCTGAATACTGAAGAAAACCGCCGGAAGCATCGCAAGCCCGCAAAACCCCAATCCACTGGCAATGATGAAATTCGTACTAAAATTTGGGCCCGGCGCTGATTGAGGAGAAACCAGACCTATGCCACCGGAAATCAGCATGAGGCAGGCCAGACCCAGATACAATGCCAGACCAATCAGAAGAACAGCTAATAGCAGAACTGATTGCCAACTGGTATCGGTCGGAACTGGGTTGCATTAATTCTCCTACTTTTCCATGATCGTAATATTAATCAGTTCATCCCCCGGTGGAAGGACCATTCCCGGCTGGGGGTTACGCGGAGTGAGCGCGGATAGAACCGGCATCCCACTGAGAACATTTCCAAAAATGGTGTATTGACCATCAAACTGTTCGGCGGGAGCAAGGGTTATGAAGAAACGACCGCTATTCGTGTTGGGCCCACTGTTATCCATGGCAACCACACCGGCCTGATCAAAATGCAGGCTGGAGGAGATTTCGGTTTGAAAAAGGTAGCCGGTATTGCCCATGCCAGTTTCGCTTGGATCACCGGTCATAACGATGGAAACCAGGGAGCACTTTAAAGAAAGTAATACCATTGTACCAGCCGCTGCGAGCCAGGGAAACAAAATTATTAACAGCCATGGGGAGCCTTGTCCGGCAATAGCTGGATAACAACATCACCTTTGGATGTATGGAGGGTGGCGATATATTGCTTGAGCGGGTCGATCACCCAGGAAGGGCAGGCGCTGAACTGGCGGGCCGTGAGCGCTTCCATCCGGACAACCGTATCCAGGCTGGCAAAATCAGCGAGACCGGAATAAGGAGTTGACCCATTGACGAACATAAGGGGCGGCGTAATAGGCTGGGCGGCTGTGGATTGAATGGCTTGCTGAAGCACGGTGCTGCAACCGTCTTCCCGATAAAATCTGTTTGGAATTTGGCAGTATCCATTCCAAGACCAGCCGCCTGCTGGATTGCCCAGGGCTGGAAACGCGGACGGGGCAAGTGCAGACCATTCGGCCTGTTTATCGAAAAGCAGGTCGTGCATTTCCCAGAATTTTCCCTGCAAATCGGCTGCTTCGACCGCCTGAGTGGCAAGTGCATCCTTGTCACGGCTGGAGAGGGGGGTATTCACATAGACAAGGCGGACATCATCCGGATGCGTCAGGCGGATTTGTTTCAGAACAGCAGCCAGCAAGGCGCAATAGGGACATTGATAATCGCTGAAAACCACGATGGTCACGGGGGCGTCGGTCGGGCCGGTGGTATGGGCGCGATCTCCCAGGTCGGCAGGCAACGCCGCGGGGGTGGTGGCGAAATGCAGGATGGTGCAAGACATGGCGGCCGGCGTGGGAGTGACTGGCAGAAAAGTGGCGGTTGAGGAGCACAGCTGTAATAGTCGATAAACTGGTTTGAGAAGCCGGAGAGCAGGAAACCAGGAACAAAGCAGAAGCCAGTAGGAAAAATACAGACAGAACCTTATGCATCTTCGCTCTATTTCAATGGGCCAGGGCATCCTGGAGTTGTTGGAAAGAACTCATTTGGGCAATTGTCTTCAAGAAGACAGCCAGAGAACTGCTCTGGCGCGCGTAAAGCCCGCACAGCCGGGCCGACCGGGTCCTCACCGGCCGCTCCTCCCGGTACATCGGCGTATGCTCCATAAAAGGCAAAATAAGCCTGGTTGAGCTTGCGGATTGGGTAGCCGTTGTCCCAGAAGACCTGGCGGCGCTGATCCATGTAGGTTTCTGCTTCCGTGATCTTTCCGGCTGCCAGCAGTTCATCCACGTGAACGCGGGTGGTGTGCATTTCCGCCCGAAAGTCAAAACTGGCATGAAGCGGGAGCTGTCTGAAATGCCGGCTACCTGGACCTGCATGGCGTATTGGGCAGCCACTTCAGGATAGTATCGTTTAAGCAGGGCAGTGCCCACCTCGCCTCCAACGATGTCTGCCGTGGTTTCATTCATCGTTCGCAAAGCCGGGCTGGTATCATAATTCAGGCCGAGAGGACGCGTATCCAGCCAGTTATGAGTCCACTCATGTGCGATCGTGTCGGTCAACCAATCCAGGGCAGTCGTACGCTCGATCATGGTCGGGTATGTTCCGATGCCACCCACTGGAACGACCAGCGAAGAGACATTCAGACCTTTGTCCACCTGGTTTTCAAGTGCCGCCTGTTGGTCTACGGTCAAATCAGGGATGAGGGAAATGGAGGCATCCTCCTGGATCTTGGTACGGGGAGAAATAACCAGGTCGTAGGGCAAAGGCGTCAGGTGGAACATGACGGGTGGAATGGGTTGGCCGCCGAGTGGTCAGCCCCTCGTCTGCCAGCGTGGCGGAAACCTGTTCCTGCAAAATGGACTCGGCCAATGGGTCAAGCTGGCTCTGGCGGGTGTACAACCCGGCGAGTTCGGCCCGCAGGGAAGCGGAAGCGGCAGCAGGGTCCTTCACCGAAGGGTCTGAATAAATCAAGTTCAGCTTGTTTTCGTCCTGAAGGATGGTATCCATCAGGTGAAAATAGTCCACCACGAGCTGGTGACGGGCGGGGCCGTCAAAGTAAAAAGGCGCAGATCGATGGCGGACTGGCCGAGCTTGACGCCCAGGGCATCCAGGGTCCAGTTGACAAAATCGAATTCAACCGGGCGGGTGTAGCGGCGGGCAGCATCCCCTGGAAGCAGTGGAATAAGAGCAAGGTGCTGCCTGCCAGGAGGATGGCAAAAAAGATAAAGTAGAAGCCGATTTCGAGGCTTCGGAGAATACGCATGATCCAGTACATGAGGAAATTATATCTGGAAGCATGAGTGGCAAATTAATGATATCAAAATCAGCCCCCCCTGACCCGTTGGGCTTCCAGCACGTTGGGCACGTTTTCGATGCGGGCCAGGATGCGGCTCAATTGGGCAATATCCTTCACTTCGATCACGATGCGCATGTCGGCCAGGTTCTTGGTCATATGGACATCCACATCCACCATATTGACGTTTTCGCTATTGAGCAGGGTGGTGATATCACCCATCAACCCCTGGCGATCATAGGCACGGATACGGACGGGCACCGGGTAGGTGCGCACATTTTCGCCCCAGGATACCTTGACCAGCCGTTCACGATCCTGAATGCGCAGCATATTCGGACAATCCTGGCGGTGGATGGTAGCGCCATGCCCACGCGTGATATAGCCGATGATTTCATCGCCGGGGGTGGGGTTGCAGCACTTGGCCATGCTGGTCAACAGGCCTTTCAGGCCGAGAACGGTGATCGCTTCGGTGGGGACGGCGTCGCTGGAGGCCGGGACGACCACCAGAACATCGTCGCTCTCCTTGGTCTCGACCAGTTTATTGACCACCCGGGCAATATTGAAATCACCACAGCCGAGGGCGACATACAACTCATCGGGGATGCGGTCGAACTGTCTGCGCCAGGGCATGTCAAGTCCGTTTTCATCCAGTTCCGGCAGGCCAAGCCGCTGGATCTCATGCACCAGCATTTCCTTGCCCTGGACGATATTTTGATCCTGATCCTGTTTCTTGAACCAGGCGCGGATCTTCGAACGGGCGCGCTGCGTCTTGACCAGTCCCAGGCTGGGGTTAAGCCAGTCGCGGCTGGGGCCACCCTGCTTGGCGGTCAATATCTCGACCTGTTCGCCGGTCTGCAGTTCATAGTCCAGGGGAATGAGCTTGTTATTGACCTTGGCACCCCGGCAGCGATTGCCGACGTTGGTATGGACATGATAGGCAAAGTCAATCGGCGTGGAACCGGCCGGCAGGTCGATGATATCGCCGTGGGGCGTGAAGACGTAAACGCGGTCCTTGAATACGTCGGTCTTCATGCTGTCGACGAATTCCTGGGCGTCCTCCACATCCCCACGCCATTCCATCACACGGCGGAGCCAGTTGATGCGTTCATCGTATTTATCGCGTGTGCCGCCTTCCTTGTAACGCCAATGCGAGGCAATACCGAACTCGGCATTTTCATCCATTTCAATGGTACGTATCTGCACTTCCACCGGGCGGCCATCATCATAGATGACGGCAGTATGCAGGGATTGGTAAAAATTATCCTTGGGGGCGGCGATGTAATCGTCAAACTCGTTGGGAATGGGCCGCCAATGGGTGTGGATGATGCCCAAGGCGGAATAACAGGCGGCAGATGTCCGGGACAATGAGCCGGACGCCGCGCACATCCCGCACCAGGTCGAAGGACTTGCCTTTTTCCATCATCTTCTTATAGATCGAATAGATATGCTTGGGCCGCCCGGAAATCTCCGCTTTGACGCCGGCCTCTTTGAGCAATTTGGTGATGGCATCGATGATGTGCTGTATCTCGGCCTCGCGCGATTCGCGCCGGACGGCCAGTTGCTCGGCGATTTCCTTGTATTTTTCAGGGTTGGTATAGCGGAAACCCAGGTCTTCGAGTTCCCACTTGATCTGCCAGATGCCCAGGCGGTTGGCCAGCGGGGCGAAGATGTCGAGGGTCTCCTGGGCGATCCGGCGGCGCTTTGCATCCGGGAAGGCGCCCAGGGTGCGCATGTTATGCAGCCGGTCGGCCAGCTTGATAAGGACCACCCGCACATCGCTGTCCATTGCCAGGAATGTTTTGCGCAAGGTTTCGATCGAAAGTTCCCGCTTGCGGTCGCGCAGGGCGGCTATCGCGTTTCCACCTGCTGCTCCTGCTCATTCGCGGTGTTCGCCGCGTGATACGCGTGGCAGTTGGGTCAGTTTGGTGACTCCCTGCACCAGGCTGACAATGCCATCACTGAAATCGCGTCTGCAAATCCTCGGCCGTGATGGAAGTATCTTCGATCGTGTCATGCAGCAGCCCGGCAGCCACCACTTCGGCCGGCATGGAATACTCGGCCAGGATGGCGGCCACGGCCAGCAAATGGTTGATATACGGTTCCCCTGAAACACGTTTCTGACCGGCGTGGGCCTTTTCCGCCACACGGATAGGCGCGCTGGATCAATTCCCGGTCGGCGGGGGTATAGTATTCGGGAGGCGGGCCAGGAGTTCTTCCAGGTTGAGCGGGGAAGCGATCTTCATAAAATCTATTATAATCGCGCAGGTGGCACTTATGGCAAATCCCAATAACATCACCCGCCTGCTTGATTCGAAGAAAATTTCCTTCCAGGCTTTTGAACCTACCGGCTGAAAAACTTGGCGCACGGGAAACAGCCCGCCTGCTGGGCGTGGACCCGGATTTGGTCTACAAGACCATCGTCATCACCCGGCCCAAAGGTAAACCCATCCTGGCAGTCATCCCCGGCCCAAACCGGGTGGATCTGAAGTTGCTGGCAAGCTTGCTGGGCGAGAAAAAAGTCAACCTGCCGACCGAGCGTGAAGCGGAAGCATTAACCGGATTGCAGGCAGGTGGAATCTCACCACTGGCGCTCATAAACAAAGGCTTCCAGGTGATAATCGAACTCGGCCGCGGAGAGTCAGAGGTGAGGTGCATGTGAGTGGAGGGCAGCGCGGGCTGAATATCCGGCTGCCGGTGAAGGCGCTGGCCAGCCTGACAAATGCCCGTTTTGGGGGGATCAGTATCCCAGACCCGGAAGATTCGATGGATTGAGCGTCAAATTCGCCGACCTGTTTGCCGTTGACAAGGACGGTATACTGCCCGGATGGAAAACTGCCCAGATCGACCTCCTGTTTGAATGGTTTAATTCCCCGGCACATATCTTAATGGGGTCAGCCAGCGAATAAACTTCGACCATGATCCGGTTCGTTGAATCGGGCGGATTACCCTAGACACGCAGCATATGGCAGGGTGTCGGCAGGCTGCCTGCCAGGTTGAGGGTATATTGAGCCGGACTGCTCCCCCGGACCAGAATGGTGGCTGAGTTGAGAAAAACTCCAGCGCGCGCCAGCGCTTCGTCACCGGGACGTGGCGCTTAGGCTGGAGCTGGGCCTGCGCCCACAGTGACCTGCTGAATTGGTGTGATCGAACTGGTCGGTGGGATGGAGTTCGGGCTGGCGCCTTGCGTTACCGCGGCACTGCGGCTGGTTGAATCTACGGGAGGTTGCTGTGCCGGGAGCGATCCGCACGCGCCTAATACCAGGCAAAAGCCCAAGGTTAATATCAAGGAACGGCCAGGCATTGGGACCTCCAATTCGAAACCCATTCAGGGACGCCTATAATAATGGAGACGCCTGATTCAAAGGAATTGTTCTTCAGCCACTTCACCCTTTTACCACGACCAGCAGGCACAGGCACGTCACCTTGCGGGCCATACCAGCTGCTGTCATGGGAAGAAGATGAAAAAAATCTCTTAGCCTATCTCGATGGATAGATCTGATTGAAAGAAAAGGATATCCTTGCCGGCTTGCTTGAAATGCGTCCGGTAAGCGGAAGTTTCTGCCAGCAGGGCTTGAATTTCCGCTTTGAGGTTGGAGGAGTCGGGTTGGACTTTCGAAATTATTCCCGCCGTCACGGCCAGGTTGTCACCTTCTTCCGATTGAATGTCAATCGCTCCCTGCGAAACCAGCCATGCCAGGCCACGCCGGACGGAGATGGATCGTTGCGTGGTGGCGGTTTCCAACTGCGACCAGGTAAGCCGGCCCTCCCGATGGTTGATGGCATATTTCAACAAACCGGCCAGCCTTGCCAGGAAGGTGTCTGGTTGTTCGACTGGATCGCCAACCGCGAAAAGAAAAACCTTGCATGGTCGGACTATTTCCATGGCGAGGCGTAATTCATGCGGCGAAGGCGGCGTGGTCCAGATTGCGAGAGAATCCGCAGGTGTGAGTTCATAGCGGTCCAGCCCGCCAACCCGCTTTTTTTCCTCCCCTTCGGCCCAGATCTCAATTGAGGAACCTTCCCGGAGGGTTGATAGAATTTGGTAAGGCTCGCCGGCGTTTCGATAATCAATGACTTCCAGTTTGCTGGTTATGACTTCGACCGGCTGGCCGGCCGGAATGCGAAAGTCGACATATTCCATCTGGACCTGAGGCGTGCCGCGCCAGTCGGAAGCGCGCAGGCTGTAAGCCAGGTCAATGCGGCCTTCCGGCAGCGTATCTTTTTCCTCGGCGCCATTCCACCATAATACGGTACGGGAATTGCCGGCCGCATCGCTCACGTTCAATTTCAGATGCTCCTGATTCCGCCCGATGGAGGTTTTGGACTCTATTTTCAGCCCGGATGTTGCCAGGATCAGTTCTTCGTTGCCGGGGCCGTAGGGAGCCAGGCTTTCGAGCACAGCTGCCAGGCCCATACCTGCTTCGGAGAGAGTAATCCAACCATCAATCTTGATACTTCGATCTGTTTGGATTCCTTCCAACATTTCGGCCACTGTCTTCGACAGGCGCCGGCGGAATTCATCCAGTTTTTCCCGGTCGAGTGAAAGACCGGCCGCCATGGGATGGCCGCCGAAATTGTGTAGCAGGTCTTGCTGGGCAGAGATGGCGGCGGTGATATTCAACCCTTCGACCGACCGGGCCGAGCCGCGCGCCGATTGTCCTTCGGGTGTGGAAAACAAAATGGCCGGTTTGTGGTAGCGATCCACCAGCCGGCTGGCAACAATTCCTACCACGCCTCCTGGCCAGGTGGGATGACCGAGCACCAGGATCGGCAGTTCCAGCAGTGATGGATTTTCCCGCAGCTGGGCTTCGGCTGCGCGGGTAACCTGGTTGCAGAGCAACTGACGCTGTGTATTCAAACCTTCCAGTTGGGTAGCCAGGAGGCGCGCCCGCAGCGGGTCGGAGGTGGTCAACAGTTCCACGGCCGGGTTGGCGTCAGCAAGGCGGCCGAGTGCATTGAGGCGCGGACCCAGCACGAAGCCGATGTGTTCCTCGGTCAGGTTGGCTGGTACCAGTTCAGCCACCTCCATGATGGTCCGCAAGCCAAGCCGCTGTGTGGTTCTGAGTGCCTCCAGCCCGCGCTGGACAAGGAAACGTGCATCCCCGGTGAGGCGGGCCAGGTCGGCCACCAGGCCAAGCGCTGCCAGGTCAAGGTGCCGGGTGGCTTCGTCAGGGCGGCCAAAACGTGCATAAAGTTCCTCGGCGAGTTTGTATGCAACGCCGGAACCGGAGAGGCTGGAGAGCGGGTGCCCCTGCGGCAGAAACTTCGGGTTGGTAATCGCAATGACTTTTGGAAGTAATTCGGGGAGATCATGGTGGTCGGTGATAAGCAGATCCACTCCACGCGTGCGGGCATAATCCACCACATCAACCGGTGTGCTGATACCAGTGTCGCAGGTCAGGAGAAGTTCAGCGCCGCGATCAATAACCTCCTGCAGGTGAGGTTGATTAACCCCGTGACTCTCATTCTCCCGCACCGGGATATGGTACGTGACATTTGCACGCAAATCCTGGAGAGTTCTGAAAGAGGATGGCTGTGGATGTCTGGCCGTCTGCATCGAAATCACCCCAAACGCAGATAGACTCGCCGGCCTGGATGGCTGCTTGCAGGCGATCGACAATGGAGGTTAATCCAGGCAGGCTGGCAGCAGGAGTGGGAGAGTACGCCTGGGAATCCAGGAACGCACGGGCAGCGGCAGGCGTACTAAAGCCGCGCTGCAACAGCGTCTGGGCTACGAGCGGGTGCAGGTCCGGAAGAGGGGCGGGGAGATCAATCGGAGACGGCTCGGTCCATTCCATGGAAAAATCAGAATTCGATTTCGGCGATTTGTTCGAAATTCAGATTGAATTCGGCTGCATCAGCCTCCATTTCAGCTTCCGAATCATCCAGCGTTCCGGCTTTTACGCCGCGGTTGCAGTATGACCGGTATGGACAGTACGCACACTTCTTTTCATCCTGCGTCAGCGGAAATTCACGAAGATTGCCAATCTGGTTAATGAGACCGGTCAGTTCCTCCCGGTCGCTTTTGTTTTGGACCTCGTTGTAGGGAAAGCGGGTTGGCTCGGATGGGTAGTCCGCATACCAGTAAACCATCTTGACCTGCCCGGGCTGGATGGGTGCACCACCGTTCAAATATGTTCCAGCCATGACCAGCAAGGCCCGGTAGACGCGAGTCTGCATTCGGGCGGCCATCCATTCGTCTTTGGGGCGTTTATGATACGTTTTCCAATCGAATATGATGGCTTTCCGACCGGGCAACACGGCAACCAGATCGTATTTTGCCAGCAAGCGGTGCGATGCGATTGGAGCTGTGAGAGTCAGTTCGGTATATTTTGTGAAGCCATCCAATTTAAAATGATACCCCAGATAATTATTCCACCAGCGCAACAGGACGGGAGAGTTCGCCTGCGGGGTCAATTTTTCGATGGGCAGACCGACCAGATGCTGTTGAACCATGCGATGGAAGAGCTGCCCCTCCTGTTGCCGGCGTTCATTTTCCAACACCGGCTCTGTTTCAATGGACGGCCAGGCCAGGCGTTCGATGTGGCGTAGTTGGAAACGGCGCGGGCAGTCGGAGTAATCCTGTAAGGAAGACTGGTTGAAGATGAATGGGGCAGCAAGTTCGGATTTCGGTTTATCAGGCATGCTTTCTTTCTACCTTACTTCGAATCCATCAAATTCTCCTGTCGGCATTTCCCATTCCACCCGGGCCTCTTCCACGTGGCTGGCACGTGGACCCGTCTTGACAACTTGTTCAAACCGCTCGAGCACCTGGCGTGGACCCTCGGCAACTGTTTCCACCTGGTTGTAACCGATATTGCGGACCCAGCCGGTCAGACCGAATAATGGACCGGATTGCAAAACGAAAGCGCGAAACCCGACGCCCTGGACCCGCCCGGATACCCATATGTGAATACGTGCCTGATCAACGGGGTTTGAGATTGTCATGACGATCCTATCATTTCAAATTAAACCCCAACCGTGCGGCCGGGATGAACCATATCATTACCAGGAAGAAAAGATTAGTCAACAGATTCTGAAATGCCAAACTTGTAGCCTTGTTCCCCAGAGCAGCCTGTTGCCATTGCAGTTCGAGTTGGAATAGCGGCATTCAGAGCACATGGGCAACTCCCTCGTCACAAAATAGACCGTTGGAATACACCTGGATCATTGCGTTCAGAGGCGAGGCCTCCCTTAGGAATTAATTTGCTTCCTGCTCATCTTCTTCATCCGTATCTTCTTCCATATCTTCTTCGTGCAGGTGTGCCTCAGGATCGATGTCAAACAAATCGAATTGAGCCATGTCTTCCGTGAAGGAAAGGGTGTCCATGGCTTCTTCGATGAAATCGGCTTCCTCATCATCCTCCTCGATTTCGAGGAGTTGCTCCAACCGGTCACGAACACCTTCCCCGCCAACCTTCGAAAGTGCCCAGATTATCTCGCGGCGGATTTCGAGATCCTCTTCGTCTTCCAACGATTCAAGCAGAATCGGACGCGCGGAGGCCAGTTCCAATTCCCCCGCGGCATGTGTGGCCTCGGACCGGATATCTTCGTCGGGGGCATGCAGTTTCGAGAGCACCTGCTTTTTCCAGCGTTCATCACTGGAACGACCCATGGCAAACAGGGCACTCACCACCCAGTCAGGATTTTTGTCGTAATAGGCTTTCTCAATCAGTGGGACAACTTCTGAACGGCCGGAATAACCGAGCGATTCCAAAGCGCGGCGTCGCACCAGAGTTTCTTTGGAAGAGGCGAGCACTTGCAGCAGGTTATCCTCAATCCGGTGATGCAATTCCGCCGGAATTTTTTCCAATTCGCCCTGCAGGACGAACAAACCCAGGGCATTCGCAGCGGCCGCACGAGCTTCTGTGTTTTCATCTTCATTAAGAATTTTGAGAAAGATGGGAACCAGCCTGACATCCTCACTTTCCCACAGCAGGCGGATTGCCCGGATACGGACTTGCGGATCGGGATCCTTGAGCAGCGGGTGTGCCAAATCATCGAAGCTGGTGAGGGTATCGGCTTCGGCCAGTTCTTCCAGGTCTTCCAACAGGGTGTGTTTCCGTCGAGTTGAGATTTTCTGCCAGACTTTCAATAAGAGGGTCAAATCCGCGGGTGCGATGTCAGAGAAGCGGTGCAGGTAACGCGGGGGAAATGGTGTGCCGCTGTCGAGCAGAGCGTCCACTACGGCTTGGAATGGTGCGTTCTGGGTCATGGATAATTTCTGTACCTTTTACGGGAGAGTGAATGTGATCGGATTGATCAAATCCTTGATGTAGAAAAAGCCAAGCAGAATCAACAAAACCAGGAAACCAATACTATTGATGGCATTCTGGTATTTGGCCGGGATGGGGCGGCGCATGATAATTTCCACAATTGTCGTAAATATGCGCCAGCCATCCAGGGCCGGGATGGGCAGCAAGTTTACCACGCCAACGGTGATGGTCAATGAGATGATCACCAGCAGGGTATAGTTGGTGGGGGCTTGGGGTTGGCCTCCTGCGGTTGGTTCGCGGCTGGAAACATCGCGTGATACGGATTGCTGGAATAAATTCCAAATGCTGCGAGGACCACCGATCTGTGCATCCTGGGGGGACAGGGTACCGGCGATGATACGGCCGGGCAGGGAAAGTATATTTTGGATGTCAGAGCCAGCGGCAGTGAGGCTGATCGGGATGGTGGCAAACCAGTTATCGGGGGGGCGCATTATCTGCCCGACCGCAATTCCCATGGGCCCCTGATTGGAGGGGTAAACAAGGCGCGGGGTAAGCGTGATATTCAGCGGCTGTCCATTGCGTGAAATGGTCAGTGACAACGGTTTGCCAAGGTAATTATGGGTTATTGTTACAAGTTGCGTATAACCATTAATGGGCGTACCCGCAGCCTTCAAGACAATGTCATTGACCTTTAACCCGGCGATCGCGGCCGGCGAACCCGGGTCTACTGCGGCAACCAGCGCACTGTGCGTATCCGGAATGCCGATTTGGCTGAATAAGATGGTATATACCAGGACCGCTGTCAGCAGGTTCATGGCGACCCCGGCCAGCAACACCGGGATGCGCTTCCACGGGTTGGCCGCCGCCATCCCACCCGGAACATTGGGATCGTCTTCACCCTTGATCTTATTGAATCCCCCCAATGGGATCCAGTTCAAGGTAAAATCGGTGCCTTTCCAGGTGAAGAGTTTTATGGCGCGCGGAGGGAATCCGATACCGAATTCTTCGACTTCGATGCCCATCAAACGGGCGACAATAAAATGTCCCAACTCATGCGTTAAAATTATTCCGGCAAAGACCACAACAAAAATGATCCCGCCGAGAATGCTTGTATTCATACAGACCTCATTAAAATCGTATTGTTACTTTGGGAATTGCCGAAAACGGGAAAAGAATTAGCTGTTGGTGGGTTTCATCAATTCAACACGGCTTATTTATTCCTTGCACCGGCGGTTCCCAGAGAGACATTAAATTCGCCTCCAGTGAGGCGGGCAGATTGATTATATCCTTATTGAGGATGATATTAAGTGGTGGAGTATTAAAAAGTGTAAGAAATGGTAAGAAGCTGGGAGGCGAGAATAATCTGTGCTTGTCTCAAGAAACCAACTCCGCCGGCCCGCCAACAGGAGCTGTGAGAACTGACTGGACCCCGGCCAGGCTGCGCAAAAATATCTCCGTCCGTCCCACCTCAGCCGCTTCCGTTATCACGTGAATGTTTGGCCCGGCATCAACGGTGTAGCAAACCGGCCGTCCTTTTAGACGGGCATCCCGCACGGCCTGCATTACGGTCAAGGAAGCGGGCTGCCAATAAAACAAGGCCGGATGAGATGTCATCATAACAGCGTGCAGCATATTGGAGTCGAGTTCCAAAATTTCCGCAAAAGCGGTAAAGTCCCGATGTAGTATGGCATTTCTGCAAATCCCCAGGCGGCGGGGGGCATCTGCAACGCGCGCGGCCTGCAGTGGACTGGTGCTGGCCAGGGCCTGGCCTTCCATGGAGCTGGTGGACTTGGGTTCGCTGGAAACGATGGCAATACAATCGACCAATTGCCAATAGCCGGGTGGAGCGATCGAAACGGCATAAGAATCAGCCTCTCCTGTGCCCATTTGCCACTCGACGAACCCCCCGGGGATGGACCGGCAGGCCGAGCCGGAGCCGCGCCGTGCCAGCCGCGAGCGGCCGGATGCATCCAGGTCGAGACCGGCGGCGTTTGCAGATGCCAAAGCCAGGGCTGCAAACCCTGCGGCCGAGGATGCGATCCCGGCGCCGGTGGGGAAATTGCTTTGGCTGGTTACCTTGGCGCGGGCATCCAGACCGGCCATCTTCCGGACTAGATCGAGAAAAGAAGAAACGCGCTGGACCTCGGCGGCAGTACCTGGAATGCCATTGATGGAAAGCGAATCATCCTTTTGTAAATCTGTAAATTCCACGGATGTGCGTGTTTCGAGACCTGCCAGGTTCATGGAAATGGAACCATTGAAAGGCAGGCGCAAGACTTCGTCGCGGTTACCCCAGTACTTAATGAAAGCAATGTTGGGGTGTGCAATGGCCTGGGCGGAACACCTTGTAAGGGATGCATTACCGGATGGCATTCGAGAAGTTTACCATGAAGGGTAGCCTTTCGAAAGCTTGGTGGAAGCAGATTATTAAATTTTGGACTTAAAACGGGTTTTTTCCCAGTTTTGCCCTAGCCCAAGGCTGCTTTTTCACATCCCAAGGCATGCAGGGCTTTCAACCAAGCTTGTTTGGTCGCCTCTTCGGTTGTTTTCAAATCCGGCAGAGGATTCTTCAACCCGTAGCGTTCGTTTTTCACATTCGACGGTCTCTGGACGACCGGCAAGTTTAAGGGCTTCATATTGGCAGGTCTCGACGCAATCCCCGCTTTGCACACACACGGAGCGGTCGTACAGGTGGATGCCATCCACGATCCGATGTGCGCCGTGCTGGTAGGTTTTCACGCATTCCCCGCAGGCCGAGCCGGATTCAGGGCGGAAAGTAACCTCGCTAGTCTTTGCCTGCGATTTGGGGTTGTGGCACCAGATGCAGCGCAGTGGGTAGCCTTTCAGGAAGACGGCGGTACGAATATCCGGCCCGTCATGCAAGGACGCATGTTGAATGTCGAAGACCATACCGGTAATTGTCATGGGACGGAAATCCAATTTCTTGAGCTACTGATAATCATGGGCTATTAGACGCGCTTTGGTCCATTTTCCCTGGGATATAAAATCCAGATTTGTACTAATTGTCTCATAGTAAACTGGGTATATGTTTCCACTTGTTGAAAGCAGGCTGGACCCATCACCACCATAGTCAAAATAAAATTGCCTATTGACTTTCAAAAAATAATTACTATAATAGAATCATCGAAGCGCTTCGACTATCCGCTTCGATAAATAAGCAAACAATTTTCCTACTTTTTAGAGGTCGCCTCTGTCAACAATGCTGGATGTAGCCAAGCGTGCAAATGTTGCTCTCAGTACGGTCTCGTATGCATTGAATAATACGAGGCCCGTTTCTGATGAAACCCGCCAGCGTATCTTAAAAGCGATGGAAGACCTGGGGTATCGACCGCATGCCATGGCGCGTGGTCTGGCAAGCAAACGCAGCCGGATCATCGCCCTGCTCTTCCCCAATCCGGAACGTGGATTAGGCATCACGGAACTCGAGTTTGTTACCAACGCAGCCGACGCTGCCCGGGCAAATGGCTACAACCTGGTTCTGTGGCCTTCCGAAATGCATGATCCCGAAGAATTAAGACTGTTCGCTCAACAAGGGCTGGTGGATGGCGTGATAGTCATGGAAGTGCGTACAAATGATGAACGAATAAACCTTCTTCGTGAAATTGATTTTCCCTTCAGTATGATCGGTCGATGCGCGGATACAACCGGGATTGGCTTTGTGGATATTGATTTCGAGCAAACGATGCTGGAAACGGTCGCCTACTTGGCCGGGTTGGGACACAAGAAAATCGCTTTTCTGAATCAATCACAATCTGCTTATGATAATGGATATGGCCCGGTTTTTCGCAGCCAGGCAGCATTCCCTAAGGCACTCCATTCAGCTGGAGTAGATGGTATCGTCAGGTTCTGTCGGCCAGCCTCGCAGGCTGGGTATGAAACATGCAACGAGATGTTGGCCGAGTGTCCAGACCTGACAGCCCTTATCACAATGAATGAACGGGCAGTTCCAGGGATCATGCGAGCTATTTCAGAGCGTGGATGGCATATTCCTGAAGATTTTTCCCTGGTTGTTATCGTCTCTTCCCCTAGAATGGCGGAAATGATGACCCCCCCTCTCACAACTTCGGATATTGCAGCGGCTGAACTTAGCCGTTTAAGCGTTGAATTACTTATCCAACAATTGGAAGCAAAGGAACGCGAGCCAGTCCAGAAATTAATCCCGTGCCGCCTGGTTGTGCGTGGCAGCACAGGCCCATGTCTCCGAAACGTAGATAAGTCCAAGAGAAAGGTACAGATTTTGGAAGTCGAAAAAGTCCCGGAGGCTTGAAGCTCGACGGTCGCGTCGGTTAATTTATCGAAAGGAGTCTTCTCGAAGATAAAAATAAAATAAGGAGATACTGCCTACCGCGAAGTGAGTCAGTATCTCCCAGGTGAGCAAAGCGCCTTGAACAAACCCAGCAGTGTTTATGCTGGATTTGGCAATGTAACTCTGCCCGTTTGATTATACACGATATTAGCAGGCCTATTCCGGGCTGGTCGGGCAGTGTCATTGGCAAGTGGTTTGGAA
Organism: uncultured Chloroflexia bacterium; assembly: GCA_963772245.1. Taxonomy (GTDB): domain Bacteria; phylum Chloroflexota; class Anaerolineae; order Anaerolineales; family Villigracilaceae; genus UBA877. The sequence continues at coordinate 359,579 of CAVYWB010000006.1, forward strand.
AAGTCCCACCTTTCATGGTTGTTTTAGCCTCCTGAAAATCCGATCCAAAATTCTTCGAGAAAGAACTTTATTGGAAAGGAGGTGAAATTGAATCACTTTATAAACTGTAATTCCAACTGTTATCGAAAGTTGGAAAATCCATCCGTTTTTTCTCTACCAACCACTAAATAGGAGAATGAGATGTCAACGAAAATATTCAAAATGTTGGCCTTTGTAATGGCAATTGCCATGTTAGTAGGAATGGCTGCCTGCCAATCAGCGACGCCAACCGCCGCTCCTGCTCCGGCAACCCAAGCTCCTGCTCCGGCAACCCAAGCACCTGCACCTACTGCAACACAACCCCCGGCTCCTACAGCCACGTCCGCGCCGCGTGTGTTCAACTTGTGGTACTACGAACCGCCCGATGGCGCTTTGGGAAAAGCCTGGGCAGCGGCTCAGACGCAATTCCAGGCGACTCACCCGGGAGTTACGATCCATTATGAACTGCATACCTTCGAGCAAATGCAGCAAACTGCCCAAATGGTACTAAACTCGAGTAGTGCACCTGACCTCATCGAAATCAATAAAGGTGCAGGTAATGCCGGAACGTTCGCCGTAAATGGACTGCTGACAGATATGACTGCTGAGGCTGCCAAGCGGGGTTGGGATAAAATCCTTTCCCCCAGCATCCAGACGACCTGCCTCTATGATCCCACCACTGGCATCATGGGCAGCGGCAATCTGTATGGCGTCACCGATTATGGTGAGTTTGTCATGCTCTATTACAACCAGGACATGTTCGACAAGAATAATATAAAAGTTCCGACTACGGTGGATGATCTATATGCTGCGGCGGATGCATTCGTGGCAAAAGGCATCACACCATTTGCCACGGCCGGCGCTGAGTATCCAGCACAGCAAATCTTCTACATGCTAGCGCTTAGCAAGGCGGATCGGACCTTTGTCACCAACTATCAACTGCTCAAAGGCATCGATTTCCATGGCCCGGAGTTCACCTACGGAGCCACGGAGCTGGCTACCTGGGTCCAGAAAGGCTATGTAAGCAAGAGTGCCGTCAATATGAAGGCCCAGGACATGCAGAATGACTTCCAGGCAGGCAAGAACCCAATGATGATGGGCGGCAGCTGGTTGTTCGGCGGATTACAATCTGCGAAACTACCCTTCAAGTGGAGTGTCGAACTCTGGCCTGGTAATAAGATCAGCCCAGGATCCGGCGGCAACCTGTGGGCCATCCCGGCTGGTTCAAAAAACAAGGATCTCGCGTATGATTTCATCGACATTACTCTAAGCAAGCCAATCCAGACCCTGATGGGTAATGCCGGTGGCCTCCCGATCAATGCGGATACTACCCAGATCACCGATCCGGCAACGCAACAATTCAATGCACTCTTCGCACAACTGGTTGCCTCCGACGGAATTGGGTTCTATCCAGATTGGCCCGTCGCTGGCTATTACCAGGACCTGGTCTCAGCCACCCAGGAACTGATGAATGGGACAAAGGCCCCTTCGGCGTTCCTTGACGAAATTGCAGGACCTTACAATGCAGCGGTAAAGAAGTAAGATTGCGCTGTATGTAAAATAAATCCTAGGCAGTGCTCCGAACCTGGGGCACTGCCTTAGGGAAGGCGCGAGCAAAAAGTTATGAAACAAAAAACATCCTCTATCGATAAGGGTTATGTTGTATTCTTAATCCCCGGAATTATTGCCTTCCTGGTCATTATCATTATTCCTTTTCTGACTAATATTGGGATCAGTTTTACAAAATGGGGGGGAGTACGCCCGCCAGTTTGGATCGGCCTGAGTAACTATCAGAGATTGATCGGTGATTCTGTCTTTTGGCTTTCGTTCAAGAACAACCTGATATTGTTGCTCGCCATGACCGTCATTCCAACCATCCTCGGGTTGCTGCTGGCAACCTTTCTCTTCGATTACATCACGAATAACTTCGGCCAGGGAGTTTCGAGCTTCTTCCGGGCCGGTTTCTATTTACCCCAGATTTTACCTTCCGCAGTTATTGGCATAGTGTGGGCATGGATTTTGCAGCCAGATTGGGGGGTTGTGAACTTTGTCCTCAAAGGCATCGGATTATCTTCCTTGGCGCATGACTGGTTGGGGGATCCTTCGACGGCCCTGTTTGCTGTGATGGTTGTGCTGGTCTGGTTCCAGATCGGTTACCCGATCGTGATCTTTATGGCAGCCCTGCAGCGGGTTGATCCCGAATTATTGGAGGCTGCATCCATTGATGGGGCCTCCTGGTTTCAGAAGTTCTGGTACATTACCATTCATTTGATCCAACCGGAAATATTGGTAGTGGTTTTAACGACTACGATTTACACACTCAAGATATTTGGCCAGGTCTACGTTCTAACAAGAGGCGGGCCGGGCAATGCCACTTCGGTTCCCTCGTATTATGCTTATAAGCAATTTTTTGAAACGCAACAGGTGGGGTATGGATCGACTGTTTCGCTGGCGATGGCTGTTATTATCATCCTTCTTACCGTCCTTTTCATCAATCTCCAGTCACGACGAGAAAATGCAGAGAGTGCCTGATGGCTGTGAAAAATTTTCGTTCAACCAACCGGATAGTGAAATGGATACCTTTGGTACTTCTGGCAGTATTCCTACTGCTTATGTTGATGCCATTTTTATTGGTAACCATCAATGCAGTAAAAACGGAGCCCGAATTTGCCCAATTTGGCCCGCTCAGCCTGCCGCACAGCATCAATCTTTCCAGTCTGGAAAGCTTTTGGGCCCGGGCAGATTTTTCAAGGGCACTCTTCAACAGCACTTTCATCAGCCTGAGTGTGGCGATTCTTGCTGCCATGCTATCCCTGCTCAATGCGTTTTCCCTGGGAGTAGGCAGGGTTAAGGGCAGAGCATGGCTGCTTGTATTTTTCTTAATGGCCAATTTCCTGCCTCAGGAAGCGCTGGCTTATCCTTTATACTATTTTGCCAAGTATTTGCATATCTATGATACGCCCTATGCGGTTATTTTGGTACTTACAGTGATCCAAAGTGCTTTTGGCACCTACTTGTTATCATCGGTATTTAGTTCTTTCCCGCGTGAAATCCTCGAGGCAGCCATGATGGATGGAGCGAATAAGATGAATCTATTATGGGATATTGTCGCGCCGCTTAGTCTGCCGACTCTTTCTGTTTTGTTTGTTTTCTTCTTCATCTGGACATGGAACGAATTCTTCCTGCCCTTGATTCTTCTACCGTCGAATACAAACATGACTGTGCCACTGGCCCTCGCCATAAATCAGGGACAATATGGAGTTAATATCACTGCGCAAAGCGCATCCGGGCTTTTGGGTATTCTACCTTGCTTTATTTTCTTCCTGATTTTCCAGAGGACGCTTACCAAGGGAATTACTGCCGGAGGCATCAAGTAGACCGGCGCAATGATTAATTGAACTACATTTCTGTTAACAAGAGAAAAGTCTATGAAATTTACCGACGGAAATTGGCAAATACGGAAAGGGATTACACCCTATTATCCTGCTGAGTTATACGAAGTTGCGTTGGAACCGGGGGCCATGACTGTTTACGCTCCAACGACCAAAATTGTCACGCGTGCTGATACACATGATGTTCCCTTATTAAGCATCCGGTTTTCTGCGCCGATGGAAAACGTCATTCGCGTACAGATTGTCCACCATAAAGGCGTGCAGCCGCGCACACCGGAGTTTATCCTTCACGAACAACCGGATCCGAAACCGGTGGTATCGGAGGATGAGCAGTGTGCAACACTAACAAGCGGTCAATTAAGTGTATGTATTCACAAAGGTGACACCTGGTTGGTCGAATACAAAGCCGGGGAGTACATTGTTACATCAAGTTCATGGCATGGCATGGGCTTTGTGGATACACCAGATGGACGTTTCATCCACGAGCAGCTAAATATCGGAGTGGGTGAGTGCATTTATGGGATGGGAGAACGCTTTTCTGCTTTTGTTAAAAACGGCCAAATGGTTGACATCTGGAACGAGGATGGCGGCACCAGCAGCGAGCAGTCGTATAAGAATATCCCATTTTATTTAACAAACCGTGGTTATGGGGTGTTCGTCAACCATCCTGAAAAGGTTTCGTTCGAAGTCGCCTCCGAAAAAGTCGAGCGGGTGCAGTTCAGCGTGCCCGGTGAAGCGCTTGATTATTTTGTTATTTATGGTCCCACACCCAAGGAAGTTCTCCAACGCTACACTGCGCTGACTGGCCGCCCAGCCCTACCGCCAGCCTGGTCGTTTGGACTGTGGCTTTCCACATCATTTACCACCAATTACGATGAGGAAACCGTCACCGGTTTCATCCGCGATATGGCTGCCTGCAATATCCCGTTGCATGTCTTTCATTTCGATTGTTTCTGGATGAAAGAGTTCAACTGGTGCGATTTCAAATGGGATGAACGCTGTTTCCCTGATCCGGAAGGCATGCTCAAGCGCCTGAAAGAACACGGTCTGCACATTTGTCTGTGGATCAACCCTTACATCGGGCAGCGCTCCGAGTTGTTCGACGAAGCAATTGCGCGTGGATATTTACTCAAAAAACCGAACGGGGATGTCTGGCAGTGGGATAAATGGCAGTCTGGGATGGGAATAGTGGATTTCACCAACCCAGAGGCTTGTGAATGGTACCAGTCCAAACTGCGGGTGTTATTGGACATGGGCGTGGATGCCTTTAAGACGGATTTCGGTGAACGCATCCCCACGGACGTAGTTTACTTTGATGGTTCCGATCCGGTGAAGATGCACAATTATTTCACCTATCTTTATAATCGGACCGTCTTCAGCTTATTGAAGGAAGTACGTGGGGAAGGGGAAGCAGTGGTTTTTGCCAGATCGGCGACTGTGGGAGGGCAGCAATTCCCAGTGCACTGGGGTGGTGACAGCACTGCTACATTCGAGTCTATGGCCGAAAGTCTGCGCGGGGGGCTTTCGCTAGGTTTATCCGGTTTCAGTTTCTGGAGTCATGATATAGGCGGATTCGAACAGACGGCTTCTGCCGATGTATATAAACGCTGGGCAGCTTTTGGTCTGCTATCGTCGCATAGCCGGCTGCATGGCAGTTCTTCATACCGTGTCCCGTGGGCCTACGATGAAGAAGCAGTGGAAGTGCTGGCTAAGTTCACCAAACTTAAATGCAGCCTGATGCCATATCTCTATAATTCAGCCCGCCAGGCACACATGTTCGGTACCCCAATGATGCGTGCCATGTTGTTGGAATTTCCAGATGATCCGGGTTGTGACCATCTAGATCTGCAATACATGTTGGGTGAGACTCTTCTGGTGGCACCGGTCTTCACCTTTACCGGAGTCGTCAATTATTATCTACCAACTGGGCGATGGACAAACCTCTTGAATGGAAATGTTGTGGAGGGCGGACGCTGGGTGCGAGAAATCCATGATTTTATGAGCCTGCCCTTGATGGTGCGGCCCAATTCGCTGATTGCCATCGGGAACCAGGATGACCGCCCTGATTATGATTATCTGGATGGAGTCACCTTGCAATTGTATGAGCTGGAAGATGGGAAAAGTTCAATTGCTGAAATTCCCACTTTACGCGGCGAAATACAGACAACCTTTAGCGTGCAACGCGCAGACCGGATGATCCATGTGGAACGGAAAGGAAAGCGCAAGGCCTGGAAGTTGCTGCTGGCAGGCATCCCGGCGATCGCCTCCTTGGTAGGCGGTACTGCACAGGATAGCCCTCAAGGCGTACTGTTGACGTGCCAGGATGAAACAGAACTCTTTGCAGATAATGCTTCCCTGATCCTGGATAATTCTGTTAAATAGTAGTTTTGCCTAAGTGGTTTGCCTTAGCATTCTTCTCCTTTTTTACCGTGGGGCGGCGCACATTCCGGAAGAGGTTGCGCCGCTTCACTTAAATTGACCAGCTTAAATTGGTATTTTTAATCCCATATTGGATAGAATGTTTTGATTAACGATTTTCATGGCCTTCCGGTTGGCATTCTGGAAAATGACTGCCTACGGCTCGAATACCTCAAAACAGGCGGGCCGCGAATTGTGCGGCTAACATTACCAGGTCGGCCAAATTTATTGGCAGAACTGCCGCAGGCAGCCATGGAGACCTCCCTTGGAACTTATCATTTCCGCGGTGGTCATAGGCTTTGGTGCGCCCCCGAATCCCTGCCGGGCACTTATAGTCCTGATAATGATGGTTTGAAAGCGGAAGAATTCCAGGAAGGCGTGCGATTGACCGGAAAGGCTGATTCCGCCAGCGGTATTGTGAAAGTGATCGAAATACGGCTGTCACAGGAGTTGGCGAAAGTCACGCTGCGACACGAATTGCGCAATACCGGGTTTCAATCGGTAACCTTGGCCCCCTGGACACTGACCATGCTTCGGCTGGGGGGAACGGCAATCCTTCCGCAGGCGGTTGGGAATGTAGATACATGTGGATTTCTTCCTAACCGCAATCTAGTTCTTTGGCCGTATACTCAAATTAAAGATCCGCGTCTGATATTTGATGACGATTTCACATTAATTCACGCAAGCGTAAGCCCAAAGCAAGCCAAAATAGGTTATTACAATCCGTTCGGTTGGCTGGCTTATTGGCTGGAGGGTGTGCTCTTCAGGAAGACATTCGATGTGAGTGTAACAGCAATGTATCCGGACAGTGGCTGCAATGCAGAGATCTATTGTGATAACAATGTTATCGAACTTGAGACACTAGGGCAGTTGGGGCTACTCGAACCAGGCAAATCCTTCTTTCACACCGAGATATGGGATTTCTTCGACAACCTAGAGCAACCCATTATCCCGGCCAGATTGCGTCAGCGATTGGAGAAATAAGCCTAACTAATTTCTATCACCAAGACCTCCAAGGTATTTAATAACTCGGAAGCTTGTATTCAGCAGGAAATCGGCCTGGTTTTTATTGCAAAACGCTGAGAGGACTGTCATATTGGAATAGGGAAAAAATAGGGAGGTCGTCAAGCATCGTATTACCCTAGGTGATCAATAGGGTAAATGGGATCGAGAAGAAGTCGGCTTTTTGGTATCCCAGTATTATGGCAGGCCTTTGGTCATGGCCTGAAAATAATGTGAGAATGTGGTTTGGACTACTGCCAATCATCCAAGAGGCACTCAACCCAGTTGGATCATCTCATTTACTTTTATTATAAGTTTATCTCGGTTGCTTGCTTCAACTACTGTATATATCTCTTTTATCCTTCCTTCTTGGCCTTCTAGGCCAGGAGATTTTATCGAGTTCATATATTGTCTTCTATTTCCTACTTCTGGTTAAGGTCGAGTTAAAAAGGGATTAAGAAGTTCCTGCCATCTAGAATAAGCCTGGTTGTCACTTCGATCTTGTTGCTCATCTGACTATTTGATAAAAGCAATGTTGGGGTGTGCAATGGCCTGGGCGGAACACCTTGTAAGGGATGTATTACCGGATGGCATTCGAGAAGTTTACCATGAAGGGTAGCCTTTCGAAAGCTTGGTGGAAGCAGATTATTAAATTTTGGACTTAAAACGGGTTTTTTCCCAGTTTTGCCCTAGCCCAAGACTGCTTTTTCACATCCCAAAGCATGCAGCGTCTCCAGCCAACCATGCTTGGTCGCCTCTTCGGTTGTTTTCAAATCTGGCAGGGGATTCTTCAACCCAAAACGTTCATATTTTGCATTACCGATATTGTGGTATGCCATCAGGTCAATGCCATTGAGACCCGGGTAGCGCTGATTCAAGCTGGCGATCCCTTCCAGGTGTTCGCGGGTATCATTGATACCCGGGATGAGCGGACAGCGCAGTCGTATGGATGCCCCCTGCCTCACCAGGAAATCGAGGTTGGAAATAATCAGCTCATTCGAAACGCCGGTCAATTCACGGTGGATTCCAGGGTCGGTGGCCTTGTAATCGAACAGGAAAAGGTCCACGAATGGCAGGACCTGCTCGAAAGCGCGCTGGCTGGTCCAACCGCAGGTATCCAGGCAGGTGTGTAGGCCCTCCAGCCGGGCGGCTTGCAGCAGCGCCAGAGTGAATTCTGCCTGCAGCATTGGTTCGCCGCCGGTTATGGTCATCCCGCCGCCAGATTGTTCGTAGAAGGGCCGGTCGCGCAGAACGATTGCCATGACCTCCGCGATGGTCTCGGCACGACCAGCCAACTTGAGGGCTTCATACATGCAGGTTTCGACGCAATCCCCACTTTGCACACAAAGAGAGCGGTTGTAGATGTGGATACCATCCACGAGCCGGTGCGCACCGTGCTGGCAGGTTTTCACGCACTCCCCGCAGGCCGCGCAGGATTCCGGGCGGAAGGAAATCTCGCTTGTCTTGGCCTGCGATTCGGGGTTATGGCACCAGGCACAGCGGAGCGGGCAGCCCTTCAGGAAGACGGCTGTTCGGATGCCCGGACCGTCGTGCACGGAAGCGCGCTGGATGTCGAAGACCATACCGATAATTGTCATAAATGAAAATCCGTATTATTTCGATACTGTTAATTTGGATATTATACGCTTTCTGGTCCATTTTCGCCTGGAATTGGAAAATGGATTAGAACATACTGGTCTAACCTTAAAAGTTGCTGAGAGGACTGTCAGCTAGGAATAGGGCAAGCGTGGGGTAGCCGTCAAGCAGGTTTTTGATCTGGGTGATACGATGGGGGAGTAAGACAATTTCTCTTCTCCTCCTTTCAAGAGAGCCGGGGCCGGCGTCCCCGGCTCTCGGGATTCTAATGAAGATCCAGCACCGCCGCACCGGTGAATTGGCCCTGGCGTAGTTGTTCGAGTGCCTGACCGGCTTGTTCGAGTGGGAAAACCTTAATATCAGTCTTGACCGGCACCTGCGGGGCCAGCGCCAGGAATTCCTCGCCGTCTTTGCGGGTCAGGTTGGCTACCGAGCGAATGAGGCGCTCCTCCCAGAGCAGGGAATAGGGGAAGGAGGGGATGGCGCTCATGTGAATGCCCCCGCAGACGACCACGCCGCCTTTATGGGTGGCCTGCAGGGCGGATACCACCAGGGGACCGACCGGAGCGAAAATTAGCGCGGCATCCAGTTTCTCGGGCGGCATCTGGGTGGAATCCCCGGCCCAATCAGCACCCTGGCGCAGGGCGAATTCCTGGGCGTCCACGTCACCGGGACGGGTGAAAGCATACACCTTTTTCCCGGCATATTTGGCGACCTGGGTAATAATGTGGGCAGCCGCGCCGAAGCCATAAATCCCGAGCGTTTCCAAGTTTTCTCCAGCCATGCGGTAGGTGCGGTACCCGATCAAACCGGCGCACAGCAAGGGCGCAGCATCCACATCCGCATAGGCAGCCGGCAGGCGAAAACAGAATCGTTCGTCGGCAAGGGTGCATTCGGCAAAGCCACCATCGATGTGGTAGCCAGTGAAAGTTGGATGGTCGCATAGGTTTTCCTGACCGCGCAGGCAGTAGCGGCACGTGCCATCCGCGGCACCCAGCCAGGGAAGGCCAACCCGCTCCCCTGCCTGGAAACGCTGTGCGGACGGCCCGGCTTGCATGATGGTCCCGACAATCTGGTGGCCAAGAACCAAAGGCAGTTTGGGCTCAGTCAGTTCCCCGTCCAGGATATGCAGATCGGTATGGCAGACTCCGCAGGCACTGACCTTGATCAAAACCTGTCCCACTCCCGGCGTTGGAACGGGGAGTTCGGCCAAGCGCAGGGAAGTATGAGGAGCATCGAGTAGCATGGCTCGCATGGTTTGCATTATGCCTCCTTATGGAGTGGGTAAGGGCGGGGTTATCTGCTGCCCGACCCGCCAGGCAGTAAGCAGCGGGAACGGGTCCAGCTTGGTAAATGGGGGAACCGGGATCGAAACTTCGAAATGCACATGCGGGGTGGTAAAGCGGGCGTCGCCGGTTTTGCCGACCTGCCCCAACAACTGTCCGGCGGGTACCCAGACCCCGACCCGAATCCCCCGGGCAATGGCAGAGAGATGAGCGCCATAGTAGTGAAATCCATCATCGCCGAGGATGCGGACAGACAAACCCCCGGTGGTGGAAGCAATATTGGTGGCAGGATTCCAGGAATCCACGTATGTAACCTCGTCCACCGTACCGCTGGTCACCGCGACGAAGTTCGTCCCGACCGGGGCGAAGATATCAGTGGCAGGATAGGGATGCCCGCCTTTGGAAAAAGCGGCCAGACTCGGCGGCTGGATAGGGAAAACATACGAATACAGGTTGACCGTGGCGGTCGGGGTCGCGGTAGGCAAGCTCGTGTAGGTTTCTGTCGGAGTGAAAGTGGTGGTACTGGTCAGGGTAAAGGTAATGGTCGGTGATGGGATGAAGGTAGTGGTTGGAGGCAAGGGAGAGGAAGTCGGAGTCGCTGGGGGAGTTGGGGTAGGGAGGGCCAGGACTGGCGCAGCAACCGAGCCGAGATCACAGGCAATCAACAGGAGCGGAATAAGGACGAGTAGACTACGTTTCATAATGTGAGTAATTTTATCAAGCCCACTTAAGAATCAGGCAGGGGTGGCGTGACGTTATGACCATCCCGCCAGGCCTGGAGATATGGAAAGGGATCCACCTGGCCGCGCCGGGCTTTCCAATCGTCAGGGTAGGTGGGACGGGAAATCCCGAAGTGAAGATGGGATAGTGTTGTACGGGCATCCCCGGTGTTCCCTACCAGGCCAAGCAATTGACCGGCTTTTACCCGAACTCCTGGTTTAATGCCTGCCGCGACCGCTGACAGGTGCGAACCATAATAGCGCAAACCATCATCGCCGATGATGGCGACGGACAGGCCGCCGCGCAGGGCTGGATCATCGTGGGTGGGATCCCAGAGGTCTTTATACGAGACAAAATCCACCACTCCATCAGTCACTGCGACAAATTTTGTGCCGACCACGGCAAAGATATCCGTGGCCGGGTACCCGTGGCTTGCAGTACCCTCGGCAAAGCCGGCTGCCGAGGGCGGCTGAAGCGGAAAAATATGGACGTATGAGATCTCCGTGGGTGTGGCTGTTTCAGTGGTGGTTGAAGTAGGCGTCTGGCTGGGAGTAAAGGTAGGAATGGCAGTACCGGTTGGAGTGGAGGTTGGGGATGGAGGCAACGCTGAAGGAGTAAACGTGGGAGATGCTGGTAAAGCGGTAGAACTCGGAATAACCAATGTGGCATGGAGCGGCGAGACGGCGCAAGCGGATAAGAAGATGCCGAGAAGCAATAATATGCCGGGTCGCATAGCAGCCTATTTCCTTCTGAGAAGTTCTTCCAGGTCAGGGATATCCTGGGCTGCCCGGCGCAGGATGTCGAAGGCGGCATTAGTCAGGAGATCCACCCGATCTGTTGATACGGCCTGACCGGAGTCGGATTCTTCGAGTACCTTGATAATATTGCCACGTAATCCGTTGGCGCGGCGGGCCCAATGGGAATCGACCGAAAGTCTTTCCAGGCGTGAGGTGAGCAAACGCAGGAGCTGGAGATGGTCTAATTTTGCAGAAGCCACCCGTGTATTATACCGTCACAGCTGGTGGGTGCTCATTTCAATCTTTATTAGTCTTTTTTATGGATTGCATTGGTTTATATCGGATTAGGTATAGATACTGGAGGAAAATTGACTGACTGACATTATCAACAGAACCACGCAGGATCGCAATTTGTCAATGTTTAAACGGGTTATTTAAGGATGTAAGGGAAGATTGGATGGGAAGGATGGTTGGCGATATAATTAACGGATGCCTGAAACGCTCAAACTTAACCTAGCCGAGAGGCTCAAGTCGCTGGGTGTGAAACAGGGCATAGCGGATTCGCCTAAAGTCGAGAATGCCCAACAGTATGCGATTGATAAAGTAGTACCTGGATTCTTCCGCGCCGCCCAGTCTGGAGAGACTTTTGTAGCTGTCCAAACCTTTGGAGCGGATTATCGCCACGGGCAGGCAGCCATCGTACCGGATGCGCCAATGGATATGCTGGCGGCTTGGGCGCGCGAACCGCGTTTCCTAGAATTGCCCCTGGATTCCTACGCTTTCCTGGATACCGAAACCAGCGGGTTGGCGGGCGGAACAGGTACTTATGCCTTCATGATCGGCGTGGGCCGATTTATGGAGGGTGCATTCCACTTGGAGCAATTTTTTATGAGTGACCCGGCAGAGGAAACCGGGATGCTGGAGACTTTGGCTGAATTCCTGGCACCCACGAAGGCGCTGGTGACTTTTAATGGCAAGGCATTCGACGTGCCCCTTCTCAACACCCGTTATTCGCTGCACAATATTCCATCTCCTTTGAAAGATTATGCTCATTTAGATTTACTGCCGCTGGCCCGGCGTCTATGGCGTGAACGGCTGCCCAGCCGGGCCTTGAAGTACCTGGAAGAGAATGTGCTTTCTGCAGAGCGAACCGTTGAGGAGGTACCCGGCTATGAAATCCCCTATTTATATTTTGATTACCTGCGCAGCCGGGATGCCCGACCATTAAAAGGTGTGTTCTATCACAATGCAATGGATGTGGTGGCGATGGCGGCACTGCTTTCGCACCTGACAGAGATGCTGGAAAATCCTTTTAGTGAAGCAATCGAACATGGTCTGGATGTAGTGGCGCTTGCAAAGTTATATGAAGACCTGGGCCAATGGGATACCGCGGCACGCCTTTTCGAACGCGGGCTGGAGATGGAATTGCCCGAGTCGGATTTCTGGCTATCAATTCAAAGGCTGGCCAGTCTGGAGAAACGACGGGGAGACCTGGAGACAGCTGCCGGTATGTGGGAACGCGCGGCAGAAAAGGGCCACATTTATGCGCATGTGGAGCTGGCCAAGTACCATGAACATCAGCGGCGTGACTATGCCGAAGCGCTTAAATGGACACAGCGTGCAACGGAGGTGGTTAGCACGCTCGACATCCCGCGGTATATGTATAACCACTGGATGGATGAATTGAAGCACAGAGAGAAAAGGTTGGATGAAAAGATCCAGAAACGATTAAATGGCAAGATGAAGGAGAGTATTCCATAATGAAATCAGGAAAACAACGAATCCTGTCAGGACTCGTGGTAATTACTTTGTTGGCTACCGTGCTGGCTTGTGGGAGTACGGCCACCCCGCCACCTGCCACAGCCACGGCAATCCTACCACCAACACAAACCAGCCTGCCTGCGCAGGCACTCACCCCCCTCTATCAAATGGTAACCCTTACGTCCACCTCCCGTAATGAAACAGGCGCAGCGCCTGGGCCGGTGTATACGTTGAAAGCACAAATTCCGGTTCTACAGGGAAGCAGCGATGGGCGGGTGATAAATTTCAATAACGAGATGGTCTTGCTTACACAGGAAGAAATTGCAAAATTCAAAGACAATGCGGCGGAAGTCATCGTACCGACCGGTTCATCAGGCAGTACCTATGATCAGACATATACGCTACTTTCTCCTCCCGGCAATCTAATCAGTTTACAATTCCAGATCAAGATCTTCATTTACCAAACGTCCCATCCTAAAACCCACAGCCGGACGGTTAATTATGATCTGCAAGCCGGGGCTGACGTGACGATGGACCAACTTTTTCTCCCAGGCTCGGATTATCTGACAAGAATTTCCAATTATTGCATTGCGCAATTGAAGACGCGTCCGATTGATTTTGAGACATATTTTAATGGTGCCCAACCCAACCTGGCAAATTATGGGAATTGGAATATCACACCCGGTGGTTTGCAGATCACCTTTTCGGAAGGCCAAGTGGCGGCCACAGAACAGGAAGTGGTTGTCCCCTATGCGGAGGTACAAGGTGATATCGATCCGCATGGAGCACTGGCAGGATTTCTACCATAAGAACGCGGAAAAGAATCTCGGCCGGAGATGAACAAAGGTAATCCGTTAAAGTTTGATAAACTGGAACCTAATAGGCTTCTATTTTGAATAATATTTCTGATAAAGTTCATCACTGATGTAGATCAGACCGAAAGAGTCACGATATACCAGGTGGTATCCTTTGATGGTCTGGTTGTCTGCATCACGGTAGAACTGCTGGTTGCGGGCGAAAAGTGCTGGATCGATACCGGTCACATTCGGGTTTAAATAGTCGAGGATACGCTGTTCGAGCAGCAACAACACATCGAAATGGTTTTGTTGTATATAGTTATATTCCAGTAGATCGAAATTTGTTTCTGTGACCCAGCCTGGTAACCCCGGTACATACATGCGATAATCGTAATAGACGTGCAGTTTTGCATCCGGCAACGGCTTGAGTGCAGTAAGCACTTTGCTGTACCACTGGATGCTGGCGCTATTTTGCTGCCGGTACATGCGCGAATTGAAAATCTGCACATCCGAGCGAACGAACAAGCCGAACTGTACCAAAAGCACCAGTAACAGTGCCAATCGGATTATCGCTAGCAGATTCGTTTTTCCATCCCATTTCCACTTTTCGGGTAGCAGAATTACCAGGCTGGATACAAGCGGCAGCGCGGCTGGCAGCCAATATTGGAATTTAAAGTGGGTCAAGAAGAAAACGGTTATACTAACTGGAATAAACCAAGCCAGGATAAGACCGTGCAGCAAGCGTTGTGGTCCGCGCCAAGCTCCCCAAATGGCGGCACCCAGGGCGAGCAAAAGGAATGGGATTTCTCCAAAAGAAGCGTGCACATTCGGCCAGGAAGCCAGCAGGCCCTTGGCATAGAACACGCCGTAGCCATTTTCGAGCAGTCCGCCTTGTTTATATTCAATATACTGGTAAGCAGTGCGGGCCCAATGAGAAAACAGGAAAGGATTGGCGATCAGGTAAGCGAGGCCCATTGTCACTATAAAAGCAGCTGCCATGCCTAGCAGCCTCTTCCAGGAGGCCCTCTTTAGCAACAGACCCAAAAGCAGGGTCAGGCCCACCGCCAGGAAAAAATACACTCCAATCAGTTTTGTGGCAGTTGCCACACCGCTCATGATGGCTGCCAGCAAGAAACTCCACCCGAAACGTAAATTATCCCTTTTTAGAAAATAGATGGTCAAAACGACCAACAGAAAGGTGATGCCATCCGGGTGATACCAGGAATTGTTCTGTAGCACTGCAGGTACACTGAGAAGAAATGCAAACAATATTGGTGATCGGTATGTGCGGAAGCCATCCTGCATGTAAACAAGCAGCAACAAAGCCGCCAGCATTGGGAGCACACTGATGAACTGGCGTAACACCAGCATAACCAATGGCATGTCACCCAGACGGCCAAGCCACTGCAAGGGCAGCAACAAAAGGGCGGAGGCGGCGAAGAACGGGAAACCATAATAGTAGTAATTGTAGAAAATGAAATGCCTCAGTGCCAGGTTCAGCGTTGGGGCAGGTGCGATCATCTGGAAGACATAAGGCAATGGCGCCGATTCATCCGGGGAGAAAATTTGCACCATGGACATGTTCTGTGAAGCCACCGCATTGGGCAGAGCAAATAGCACAAATGCCACGGCTGCCATGAACACCAGCAGACCAAATATACGTTTCTGGAAGGTGGTCATGCGGGTATTATATCCAATGAAGGACCGGAATGAATAGGATCAGGGAGATGATAGCGACCGACCAGATGCTGGCTACGGTGATGAGTTTATTCTTGATGTCTTTCATATCGAAGACCCAGAAAGCCATGATGAAAAAGGTCAGGTAGCCGAACAGAAAGATCAACCAGGGAGCGCTGCGGCCCCACCATGCATAGTCCCAGGTAAGCGCCCCAGCCCAGTTGAGGATGTATTCGACAAAGACACAGAAAGCGGCACCCAAAACGGCGATAAATGCCCGATTAGGGATTCCCAGAATGCGGGTTTTCTTATCAGGGAGCAACATTTTTGTCCAAATGATACCCGATACTGCGAACATGAAACATATTTCAATGTTGAGACCGATAAGTATGAGAAAAGCGGTACGGCCTGGCGCACCCCAAATGGGAGCATAATTTGTGAAATGGAAGACCAGACCATTGATGATCTCGTTCAGCCAATCCATGCCCCAGAAAGCCAGGCCGGCCAGGATCAGGCTCCAGTTGCGTTTTTCCGCTTCAACGGTGTAAACGTAGAATACGAACGCCAAAAGCGGGATGACGTACCATTGAAAGGTCTGGCTGCCCTGACGCAATATGGCAAGTGCCTCTTTTGCAGATTCGGTTGGCATAAACGCCTCCATGAGTGAAAAATTGGGAAAAGCAAACGTCATGTGATTTGCTCTCATGATATAGCAGAAACCACATGGCGTCAAAGGTGATCAGGGAAATAGTAATCGGGGGCAAGAAATAAGATTATTAATTCATGGTCACAGATTGATAGAACAATATAAATAGGCCTACAAGGAGGTGAAGAGGTTTCTACCCGGTCACAACTTTATTTACCTTAGGCAGGTGCCGGAAGCGGACAACCATTTTACGGCGCGTTCCACTTACCAACCTTCGTACGGAGGGAAGGCGCATGATCAATAGCACAAATGTCAACACCAACCATAGAAAAGGCCTGAGCACATTGCCACGCAGGGTGAACAAATCCCCCTTCTGGGCCAAACCATAATGCAAAATGGAGACGACCACTGCAGGATATACGAGCCAATGCAACCGCTTCCAATTCTTTGCCATTTTCCGGATGAAATAATCGAAAGAGGTAACGGCAAGAGGAATTAGAAGGAGCACAGCCAGAACTCCGACCCATAGATATACTTTGCCGATCACCAAACTCCAGATCTGGGGAAGATTAAAGGCATAATCCAACCCAGAGAAAACCAGCAGGTGCAGGCAGACATACATGAAAGCGTACAACCCGACTGCCCGGCGGCGATTGGGGAGGTCCCGATATCCGGTGAGAGTATATAAAGGTGTGACTGCCAGGGCGGCAACCAACCAGTATATGGCAATCCGACCGAGGATCTGTTCCAGATATTGAATCGGATTGACGGTCTCCAGGTTGGCGAAAAAACCGTAAATGAGGTAAACCAACGGCAGCCATGCGAGAAGATGGACGGCGATACGCAGCCAGGGAAAGGATTGTTTTCTTTGCATTAGTAATTGGTTCTGAGATTCATGCCTGTATAAAGGGATGCCACCTCATCATAGTATCCATTGAACATAAGTGTGGGGATAAGGCTGATCTGACCAATGCGCCGTTCGGTGGCCTGCGACCAGCGCGGATGGTCGACATTCGGATTAACGTTTGAATAAAAACCATATTCGTTCGAAGCAATGTTATTCCAGAAAGTTTCCGGTTGTGTTTCGGTAAGCTCTATCTTGACTATAGCCTTAATGGACTTGAAGCCGTATTTCCATGGCACTACCAAACGGAGCGGGGCACCGTCCACATTGGGTAAGGGCTTCCCGTACATGCCGGTGGCGAGGATGGTCAGCCGCTGCATGGCTTCGTCAAGACGGAGCCCTTCTTTATATGGCCATGGGAAGGACGGATCAGCTTCTCCTGGCATTTGGGCTACGTCCATAAGGGTAGTAAAAGCCACGTACTTGGCGCTGGCCATGGGTTGGACTTCGTTCAACAAATCACTTAATTGGAAACCAATCCAAGGGATGACCATGCTCCAGGCCTCCACACAGCGCAGACGATAGATTTGTTCCTTCTGCTGGAATTTGAGCAGGTCTTCAATGGCATACGTTTTCGGGTTTTGCACAAGTCCCCCAACCTGCACCGACCAAGGTGAAGATTTAAAGTTCTTGGAAAGAAGAGCTGGAGCGTTTTTATCTGTGGAGAACTCGTAGTAATTGTTGTAGCTTGTTATATCGTTAAATGTATTGAGCTTATCGCCCAACTCATCAGTGGTCTGACCCTGGGCGTTATCGGGAACGGGGGCACTTGGAGTGGGCGTCAGGACACTCCAACCCGGGACAGGAGTTGGCGCACCAGCTGGGACAGGTTGTGCGCTTGGTGAGAGCCCACAGGCTGCCAGAAAGGCCGAAGCGCTGACAATACCGGCGGCTTTCATAAAATCGCGGCGTGAAAGATATAGACTTTCAGGTGTAATCTCGGATGAGGGTACAGCGATGTGTTTTAATTTTCGTTCCATGCAAAACTCCTTTCACCATAAAACGATAAAATCGGACGAATATGCTCATATTATATCGTTCCATGATTAAAGGTAAGTTAAGAGATTTACTCTTTGTGAAATCAAAGAGCCCCGGTATATAAATCAGATTTTCAACTCAAGTAAGTTGTTTGCGATAGAAAATGCGATCATAGCCCTGATCCAATTTACGTTCATATTCGACATAGCCAATCTTGGGGTAAAAAATCTGGTTTTCTGTCACTTTAACGTTGGTGCAAAGGTAGATCGAATGGAAGCCGCGGCGGATTGCCTCGCTTTCGGCAAATCGTAAAAGCGTACGGCCAACCCCTGTGCATTGCAGCGCAGGATAGACGGCGACGGTGTCGATGTAGAAGCCGGTTTCCGTCTCGTATTGAATGAGCACGCCGACCAATTCCGTGTCGACTTCGGCGACCCAAACCTGACCGGCAGCAATGATCATAGGAAAGTCAGCCAGCATAGGAGCAGGCGGTTTACCGATACGAGCTATGTAGGTAGTAAATGCGGCATTGACACATTTAGCAACCGCGCTGGCATCAATGGGTTGCGCTGGTCGGATAAAGGGTTCGGATCTTGGTTTGGATAAAATTTTCATATGATTGTGCTTTTTATCCTGGTCAACTGGGATTCTCAGCAACAGGCGGATTGTTGGAGGTTAAAAAAACAACCCAGTGAATTTCACCAGGTTGTCTCCAGCGGACCCGACGGGATTCGAACCCGCGATCTCGGCCTTGACAGGGCCGCATGTTTGGCCGCTACACCACGGGTCCAGGAGCGGGCTGAATATACCATAGGCATTTTCAGGCGTCAAGGCGCACCACTTCCAAAGAGCGCCGGGTCAGTGGGCGTCTGACCAGAAGGATCGAAAACATAGACATATTCCCCAACATTGGCCCAGGTATAAAGCCAGTGTGCGTCACCAGGGGATAGGTTGACGCAACCATGGCTGAAACGGTAACCAAACCGGTTATGCCAATATGCTCCATGTAAAGCACGCCCTTCATCAAAATACATGGTCCATGGTACATCTTCCAGATAGTAAAAATCATTTTGGACACTATTGCTCATGGTCGTTTCAACAAGTTTATTTTGGATATGAAACAAGCCCGGGCGCGTCCAGAAATGGTCCACGCCAGTGGATGCCAGCGTGGCAAAAATAAGCTTGTCATCCTGGTAAACTGAGACAGTCTGTTCAGCCAAATTAACTTCGATCCAGCGGCCGCCTGTCACACCTTGTGGAGGGGCTGATGAAGGATCAACGCGTCTTATATTAACGGCATCCAACCATTCGGATGGCGCGACCAGATCCCAAGTGATTCCATCCACTTTCTGAGTGTCATAAATCTGGACTACATTGTACCGGTACCAGGTATTGCCCGTCTCAGGGCTGCTCAAACCCGGGTCAAGGTGGGAATTAACTGTGGCCAGAACCCAACCGAAGGAATTGCGCGGTGGGGAACTGAAAAGAAGTCCCTGGAAAGGCGGGTCGAACGTACCCAAGCGTCCTCCTTCCGCAGGAATCCAGTAATCCGAAAGTAATTGGTAATATGATTCGTTTCCAACCGGAACGGCTGAACCTTTATAGGAAACGTACAAATCTTTGCTTGGGTATAATATTTTGGAGGGATGTTTTGCTTCGGCAGCATCCAGTGATGAGTAAAGCGAGGCTCCCGCGTCGGTCACCTTAAAATATTGATAAGGCAGATCATTCAAACTTTTATCAGGCGAATAAGCCGGCAATGGAATAATGGGATAGGGTATACCTTCTTCGGCGGTCCGAGTTAAGTACGAAGAAGGTCCCAACGGGAGGCAGCCATCCGGCGCGATAGTGTAAACTCCAGGCGGACAGACGACCGCACCTTCATCCGGTTCTGGACCGGATGAGAAATTGCCCTGGGCCTTGGCGGTTAAGTTCCGGGCCGGAAGCAGAACTACTAGTAATAAGAGGGTTAGGATGGTCCGGCGCATGAGGAATTTGTCCATAAATTGAAAAGTGATTATAGCATGTTTTAGAATTGCCATTTTGTAATGGAACTAACAGGCAGCCAGCTTGACACATAATGATGCCTGTGCTACATTTGCAAAAGTGTAATCTTACTTTTTTCGGTTGAGAATTCAGGAGGCAATTTGACCAAGAATCGATCTCAATTGATGGTTGACCGCTTACGCGAACTTCACACATCCTCACCTGATACGGAGGCGTCAGCTGTCGTTAGTGTAGACGGTTTAAGTATAGCCTCCGCATTACCACATGGAGTGGAAGAAGACCGTGTTTCAGCAATGTCGGCTGCCATGCTTAGCCTAGGTGAAAGGATTGCGACAGAATTGGGACGTGGAAGCCTGGAGCAGGTATATATAAAAGGTGAAAAAGGGTACGTTGTTCTAATGTCGGTCGGTGAAGAAGCTGTCCTGACAGCGCTGGCACGCGAGCATGCCAAACTTGGCCTGATTCTCCTTGATATGCGACGGGCCGCGGAAGACTTGACAAAATTAATCTGAGGCCGAAAAAACCATGGAACTTATCCCAAAAAGTGGTTTCTATTATGCCAATAGATTTGCCCGCATCACCTTACAAGCATATGAAGAGGTAATGGGGAAAAATGGCATTAATGCCATACTCAATCTGGCGGGTCTGAGCAACCTGATCGACAACTACCCTCCCGATAACCTGGAGCGTGAGTTCGATTTTGCGGACTTCACGGCAATCCATATGGGCCTGGAAGAGATGTATGGCCCTCGAGGCGGCCGTGGACTTGCTCTGAGAGCGGGACGGGCAACTTTTAATGATGCTCTTAAGAACTTTGGTGCCATGGCCGGCATTAACGATCTGGCTTTTAAAGCATTACCAACCCAGACCAAGATCCACATAGGCCTGCTTGCGTTGGCGAAGATCTTCTCTCAAATAACTGACCAGGTCTCCACCGTAGATGAAACGAATGACGCATTTATTTGGACAATTCAACGTTGTCCGATTTGCTGGACCCGTAAGAATGCAGACAAACCAGTATGTAATTTCTCAACCGGTTTACTGCTTGCAACGTTGACCTGGGTTTCAGACGGTTCAGAATTCCAAGTAAATGAATCCAAATGTTGTGCAACTGGGGATACCGTCTGCGAATTCGTGATCCAAAGAGACCCCCTACCATAACTTTGGTAACCATTAGACCGTTGCATACCAAATAGGCCGTATTACCTTCGCTGGAATTATTTTCACAATTCCAAAGAATAGAAAAATCAGGAGCTCCCTTGCATATTGCTGTCATTGTTCCAACTTATAATGAGGCGGAAAACCTGCCCAAGATGGTCTCGGCATTATTTGGACTCCCGTTGGATCTGGAAGTGTTGATCGTCGATGACGCCAGCCCAGACGGCACAGGCCAGATTGCGGAAGACCTGGCGACTATTCACGCCGGACGGATGCGCGTCATTCACCGAACAGGTAAATTAGGGCTTGCCACGGCATATCTCCAGGCTTTCCAGACACTATTCAGAACCGATGTCGATGCGATTGTCCACATGGACTGCGACTTCTCGCACGATCCAGCTGCGTTAGTAGAAATGGCCAAGCGACTGGAGAACTGTGATGTAGTATTTGGCTCACGCTACGTGACGGGGGGCAGTACCGATATTCACTGGTCGCGCTTTCGCAAAGCGCTCTCGGCCTGGGGGAATTTTTATGCCCGGACGATCCTTGGTCTGCCCATACGGGATGTGACCGGAGGATTCAGGATGTGGCGGCGTGAGGCACTCCAATCCCTGCCTCTCGAGCGGGTAAAATCCAGCGGGTATGTCTTTACGGTAGAGATGGCCTATCTGGCGGATTGCCTTGGGAAAAAAGTATGCGAAACGCCGATTTATTTTGCAGATCGCCGGTTGGGAAAGTCGAAAATGTCATTCAAGATCCAGGTTGAAGCCGCGCTGCGAGTCTGGAGCGTGCTGTGGAATTATCGGGATTTGAGAAGGAAGAAGAAATAAGGGTATAGGAACCGGGGAAGAGGTAGAAGTTCTTATTTTATACCGCTGTTTATAAGTCTATTTCTGTATTACAAAGTTTCAACCATTCTTCCAACGAGAGAGTCTCTGCCCGGCGCATGGGGTCAATCCCGGCCGCACCGAGCATTCTTTCGGCAGCGGCTGGGGCAATCCCAAGACCTCCTGCAAGGGAATTCCGCAGGGTTTTTCGCTTCTGCGAAAATCCGGCTTTTAACATCACGAAGAACGTATCCAACAGATGCAAAGGGATCACCGGATCGGGCAAGATTTCCACGCATAGAACCGCCGAATCCACTTTTGGGGCGGGATAAAAGGCCTCCGCGGAGATATAAGCCACGATATTAGGATTCCCATAGACCTGCACGCTCAAAGATAACAAACTCATCTTTCCTGGCTTGGCGCAAATCCGCTCAGCCACTTCTTTCTGAACGGTCAGCACCAAACGGCGGGGATGACGGTCACTTTCCAGCAGGTGGCGGAAAATGGCAGAGGTTATATAGTATGGTATGTTGGCAACCACAAGATAATCTGATGATTTCATCAAAACAGCGGGATCCAACCTGAGAATGTCCCCATGAACCAGGTGGACATTGTGGTATGGAGCGACAACCGATTCTAAAACCGGGAAGAGTTTTTCATCCAATTCAACGGCAGTGACCTTATGGGCTGTCAGCGCCAGATAGCGGGTAAGATTACCCAAACCGGGACCGATTTCAAGAACATCATCATCCTGTGTGATGCCGGCTGAGTCAACGATAGTCTGCAAAGCGTAATCGTCCTGAAGAAAATTTTGCCCAAGGCTCTTGCTCGGGCGCAGGCCAAATTGCTTTAGCAAAGAAGGTATATTCAGAGGGGGAAGCGATATTCCGGTCATGGCAGAATGGTAACGAGGTTGGCTGGAACGGGTGTCAGGAAGTAGACGGTTACATTGCCGTAGATGGGCTGGTAGTCCGCATCGGTGAAGCCCAAGTCCACCCAGTAGTGACTGCCAACGGGGCCGGCACCCACATCGCCCACGGTGGCGTAACCGTAACCAGGGATATACAGCTTATCGAATCCGAAAGCCAGATACCAGGAGTAGACCATTGCTACCGTGCCGCGCTGGACCGGCAATCCGCTGGATGTACCATAAGAACATTTGGAAGTGCCTGACCGGCATGGCGAATACGAAGTGGCCAGGAGGGTCAAGACCCTATAATAATGAATGGTCACTCCATCCACTACGGCAGTACGGATAACGACCTTGGTGCCATACCCCATGATGCGATCCTGCGGTGGGCGAACGATACTTTCGCTCTCTGTCTTCTGTGAAACCTGGGCTCCATCCTGAATGGTGGTACGTACACGCGTCACGGTCAGGCCGGGTTCGCCGGCTTGCACGAGTGCGGTCTGATCCAATTCCAAGTCGGCAGAAGGTTCGGTACGCGTGGCGAAAGGGAGAGGTTTTTGGATCAATGCAACAGATTCCACCACACGGGTCACGCGGATCTTGCCATCAGACGGGAGAAGAGCAGTTTCAGGCGGGGAACTGAAATCCAGCCCGATAAGAGGAATGCCTGCTTCGGCCAGTGCTTTCCCCACACTTGAAGCAGCGGAACGTATCTTAACCTGTTTCCCATCCACTGTAACTACCAGGTTCCGGGAAGGTTGGAAATTAACCGCCAAGGGTCCTTCAATAGGGGTTTCTGCGGGAGGATTGATCCAGTCGGCTGCGTTGAGCGTGTAGCCTGCGTCTGTAAGCGCCTGACCGATGGACTGGGCAGAAGTCTGGATTGTTTTTTGTTCAACCGGTGTTTTGAGGGTCAGCGTTATGGCACGACGGATTGAAAGCGTGTAGAAACCAGCCTGTGGCAGAGGAGTATTAAGAGGAGCAATAGAACCGAGGTAAATAATGCGATCGTTCGGTCCGATGGAGACTTTGGCAGCTGAAAGGATCTGTGCAGGGATTCGTTCGAAGGTAGAAATAGTGTAAGTATGGCCATCTGCTAGGATGGTGACGGATGTTCCTGTCTTCTGGCAAGCGGAAAGTATGACCAGGAGCAAGGGAAACAACCAATTGACTTTCTTCATATGAGAAATTATAGCCGATTCGGGTAAAATCAAGACATGCCGGAACTCATATCCAGCCATACCAACCCACTTGTGAAACAAATCCGGGCTTTGCAACATCGCAAAGGACGCGATATGACCGATTTGTTCCTGGTTGAAGGGATCCATCATATTGGCGAGGCGGTACAAGCGGGTTGGGGAATCGAAACGCTCGCATATGCCCCAGACCAACTTACCAGCGATTTTGCGCGTCATTTGGTGGAGGAGCAACACCAGCGTGGCGTTCATTGTGTGGCTTTAAATGCAGAGTTATTTCGTACAATCTCGGAAAAAGAGAACCCTCAGGGTATCCTAGCTATCCTACGCCAGCGTCACTTGGGACTGAGCGATATCCTGCCAGGACAATTGCATTTTGGAACGGCCTTGGTGTCCCCACAAGACCCTGGAAACGTCGGAACGATCCTCCGCAGTCTGGACGCAGCCGGCGCTGATGGGTTATTCCTGCTGGACGGGGGTGTGGACCCATACCATCCTTCATGTGTCCGGGCCAGTATGGGGACGATATTCTGGAAGAACATGGTACAGACTTCGTTCGAAGAATTCGTAGGGTGGACGCGCAAGAACGGCTACGAACTGGTCGGTTCGTCGGCGCATGCCAAAATCGATTATCAAGAGTTCAAACTTGGAATACAACCGCTAATCCTGGTGCTTGGTAGTGAGCAGAAAGGGCTGTCTCAAGAACAGATGGCTGCCTGTGATATAACCCTTTCTTTACCCATGAAGGGGCGGGTAAGTTCGCTAAATTTGGCAGTGGCAGCCGGAATATTAATGTATAGCATTTTTAATCAATAAAAAAAAGGGGCGCAAAACTGCGTCCCTTTGAGAAAGCTAAAAAATAAATCTTCTGGTCAGATTTCGTCTTCGTCTTCTTCCCAGTTGTCATCTTCCTCTTCGTCCAGTTCTTCCTCCTCCCATTCTTCCAGTTCCTCTTCCTCCCAATCTTCTCCTTTGGCAGCAGATTCCTCATTGGGGGCATAGGTGGCGCAACCAGTATCGGGGTCCAATTCGACCGCCGCGGCGCCGCAATAACCGTCATCTACGAATACACAGTCAGTGTAATGGCAGCGGATGCGTGGCATGAATTCCTCCTAATTTGCAGTTTGTTTTACCAGCCGGATGATGGCCAGGATAAATATGAAAGTGATGACAATTGCTGAAACGACGCAGAACGGGCAGATGGCATGAATTACGTAAATTTCAAGGTAGGTCAAATAAGCTGTGAAGGCCACACCACAAAGGCTGATGCCAAAGATGGCTAAAGGACCATTCTCCTTTGCAATTTTGACACGCGTTTCCAACACAAGAATACACAGGATGGCGAGATAAGCTGCTATTCCGAAAACTGATACCGGTAAGCCTCTTATCTCCGAATAGGGGCTGAAATTAACATTGTGGCAACCACCGTTCCCCAAGCACATATGAGGATTTCCGGTTAATTTGTAGATGAGCAGGTAAACAGCATCTGCAGCTCCCAGAATAGCAAAACCTACTGTGCTCCAGAAGAGAAAAGGAGCGGTATTGTAGGCGGGTTTGGTTCTTATTCGATCAGCCATATCTGTGCTTCCGAGTTTGCAGGCAGCGATTTTACCCCAGAGGGGACAATCAGTAAAGCGTTTGCCTGGACCAATGATAAAAGGTTCCCTGAATCCTGGTGACCAGTAAGACGGGCCGATAAGTGGCCATGCTCTTCCGTCACGATAGCACGCAAGTAGGATTCGCGACCATCCGACATGACCGATTCGGCCAAAATGGCTTTTTGTGAGCGATGCGGGCGGGGAGTCTGCCCGGAAAGCTTCTCCAGAGCCGGGCGGACAAAAACTTCGAAGCCGACAAACGCCGACACAGGATTTCCCGGCAATCCGAAGAAAGGAATGCCCGTGGTATTTTCCAAATGCGAGCGGCTTGCCTGGGCGCATGTTGACTTTCCAGAAATCCAATTCGCCATCAGCCTCGACAACAGATTTGACATAATCGAATGCACCCATGCTGACACCCGCCGAGGAGATGATAACGTCAGCTTTTTCATCCACTGCCCGCTCAACAGACGGGACCGGACATCTGCTGTCGAATCGGATGCGACACCCAACCGGATGAGTTCAACGCCAGCACTTTCGGAAAGAGCAGCCAGAATGAAAGAGTTGGCATCATGGATCTTTCCAGGCTGTGAGAGGGGATTCCACAGGCAGGAGTTCATCTCCACTGGAGAGCAAAGCCACTTTTGGCAACCGGTGGACCGGCACTTCAGGTATTCCAAGCATTGCCAACAATCCAATTTCCTGGGCACGCATGCGAGTCCCAGATGAAAGTACTTTATCGCCAGCATGCAAGTCGTCCCCGCGCCGGCGGATATTTTCTCCGCGCTGGAGAGGTTTATATACGGCAACCTCCTGCGGCGCGGTTGAACCCGTGAAACGTTCATTGAAATCGGTGTCTTCAACCATGACGACCGCATCTGCACCAGGAGGTAGCGGGGCGCCGGTCATGATGCGGGCACATTGACCGGATTGGATTGGAATCTCCGAATAGGTGCCAGCAGGGATATCGGCGGTCACCTGCAGGATACACGGAGAGGCGGGCGATGCGCCGGCAATGTCGGAGATTTGCAGGGCGAAACCATCAACTGAAGAATTGTCGAACAGGGGAAAGTCGGTTTTTGAAGAGATATCACACGCCAGGACACGACCGGCAAGTTTAGAGATGGACAGGTTAGCTGTTTCAACCGGTGCGAAAACCGCCAGGATGCGTGCGCGAGCTTCAGATACGTTTAACATAAATGTCGCCGCCTCCAAAGGAAGGCGGCGACATTATACCATGCGCGAGAAAACGGGCAAGGGAAATCTAGCCGTTGTTTTGCTGGAATTCCTTCATAAACTTGACCAAGGCCTCCGATGCCTCGACAGGCAGCGCATTGTAAAGAGAAGCGCGCATGCCACCCACAGAGCGGTGACCCTTGAGGCCGATCAAATCGTTCTTCTTGGCTTCACTGGCGAACTGATCTTCCAGTGCTTCATTGGGCAGGCGGAAGGTGAGGTTCATGCGTGAACGATCCGATTTAGCGTGACCCTTATAGAAACCACCGGATTCGTCAATAGCTTTGTAAACCAGATCAGCCTTGGTCTTGTTGCGCTTCTCGATCGCCGGCAGGCCACCCAATCCCTTGGCCCATTTCAAAACCAAGCCGACGATATAAACGGACCAGCAAGGTGGGGTGTTCAGCAGCGAATTCTCTTCAGCCAGCGCCTTATAGTCGAGCAAGTTGGGCAGGTTGGCCGGGACCTTACCGAGAAGGTCTTCGCGGATAATGCAGATGACCACTCCGGCAGGGCCGGCATTTTTCTGTGCACCGGCGTAAATCATGGTATATTTGGAAACATCAATCGGGTGGCTGATAAAATCGGAGGAGGCATCGCAGATGAGCGGAACACCCGCCGGCGGGAGTGGGTTCGGTAAAATACTCCACCCCGTGGATGGTTTCGTTGGAAGTGAAATGCAGATAAGCGGCTTGCGGATCCAGTTTCAGTTCGGCCTGGGTCGGCAGATGGTTGAAATTCTCGGCTTCCAGGTTGGCAGATGCTTTGGCAGTTCCCAGTTTCTGGGATTCTTTGAAAGCTTTCTTGCTCCAGGTGCCGGTGACAATGTAATCAGCGCTTGCGCCGGCTGGGCGGAAGTTCATGGGTACCATGGCAAATTGAAGGCTGGCACCGCCCTGGAGGAACAGGATCTTATAGTTAGCCGGGATCTTCAACAGGTCGCGCAGATCGTTTTGAGCATCCGCAACAATGGCTTCGAATTCCTTGGAGCGGTGGCTGATCTCCATAACCGACATACCGGTGCCTTTATAATCGAGCATTTCAGCCTGGGCCTGCTGGAGGACTTCCAGAGGCAACGCAGCAGGTCCGGGGTTAAAGTTGTAAACGCGCTTTGTGGGCATAGATCATCTCTCCTTTAGAAGTGGGTTTGATGGATTATATCCATGAGTGCCAAAGTTCACAATATGTTTGCTGAGATTTATGAAATAAATATAGACAATTGTCCTTGAAACGAGTTGACAATCTGAAATGGCATTGATACAATCCATTGTGTTAATTTTCTCAAGGACATTAACAGGGAAGCACGGATACGCCTCCGGGCTGACCTGTTTTTTTGTCTAAAGATATTATAATCCCCAAGGAGGAAGTAATGAAAATCTTGGTTTGCGATAAGACCGAGGCAGAGGCCATCGAACGGATGCGTGCAGCTGGTTTGGCGGTGGATACAAACTTTGAGATCACTCCCGAGCAATTACCCAACATTTTACCTGCTTATGATGGCATGGTAGTACGAAGCCGAACCAAAGTACGCCAGCCTTTGATCGATGTTTGCCCCAACTTGAAAATCATCGTGCGAGGCGGTGTGGGCCTTGATACGATTGACGTTGATTATGCCCGTTCCAAGGGTATCGCGGTGATGAACACTCCCAAAGCCAGTTCGGCTTCAGTGGCGGAGCTTGCCATCGGTTACATGTTGGCATGGCACGTTCCCTTTATACCGCTTCTGCATCCATGAAAGCAGAAAAATGGGAGAAGAAGGCTTTTGAAGGTGATGAAATTGGCGGCAAGACTCTTGGTTTGATCGGGATCGGAAATATTGGCAAGGAGGTTGCCAAACGGGCGGTCGCTCTCGGCATGAGTGTGCTCGCCTATGATCCATACGTTAAGGAATCTGAAGAAATCAACCTGGTCACTCTGGATGAACTACTGGCACAGTCAGATTACATCAGCCTGCACCTTCCAAAGACCAAAGAATCCGCCAATATGCTTGACAAGGCCCAGTTTGAGAAGATGAAAACCGGGGTTACGATTCATCAATTGTTCGACGAGGCGGAATAGTCAACGAGACAGCTCTTTACGATGCGTTGACCAAGCGGAAAGGTTGCCGGGGCTGCATTGGATGTCTACTCTGAGGAGCCACCAACGGATTGGAAACTCACCAAACTGGAAAACGTCATCTGTTCTCCGCACATTGGAGCACAGACCAGAGAAGCCCAGGGACGTGTGGCTGCCGAGGTGGCGGACATTTTGATTGCGTTTGCCAAGAAATAAACCGTAAAGTTAAGATATGATAACAAAGAAGATACCCCTTGCAGGATTTATTCCGTGAAAAATATTGATGATATCGGTATTCAAATTCCCCAGGTATTCTTGCCTGAGCGCGGGACAGACCTTTGCAAATGGGCTGTTATAGCCTGCGATCAATTCACCTCCGAACCGGACTACTGGCAAAAAGTTGAGGAACTGGTCGGCCAAGCACCCTCAACCTTAAACCTGATCCTGCCAGAGGTTCTTCTCGAAAAACCAGACGAGAAAGAGCGCATCCAGCATATACATACAAGCATGCAGGTTTACCTGGACAAAGGGATCCTCCAGCCGCGCGAAGGACTGATTTATGTCGAACGGACCGTGACCGGGAAGACGCGCAAGGGCCTCATTCTTTGTCTTGACCTAGAAAAATACGATTACTCCAAAGGGTCCACCAGCTTGATCCGTGCCACGGAAGGCACAATTGTCGAACGGCTGCCACCGCGCATGAAAATCCGCCAGGGTGCGGTGCTGGAATTGCCGCATATCCTGGTGCTGATCGATGATCCTGCGGGTACAGTCATTGAGCCACTTACACAGGCCAAACCCAGCCTGGAGAAGTTGTATGACTTCGAATTGATGCTGGGCAGCGGTCATTTGCAGGGATATGCTATCAGCGAGACATTGGAGGATCAGATCGTCGCTTCCCTCCGTAAGTTGGCACAACCAGAAGTCTTTGCGGGCAAATATGGGATTGGCAGAGAGGAACCAGTCCTGTTATTTGCGATGGGCGATGGAAACCATTCCCTGGCTACCGCCAAAGCCGTTTGGGAGAAAATGAAACCGCAGGTTGGACCGAATCATCCGGCGCGTTATGCGTTAGTCGAGATCGAAAACGTTCATGATATTGGACTTGAGTTTGAACCCATCCACAGGGTTCTTTTCGGTTTGAAAAGGAATATTTATGCAGCCATGCAGCATTATCTTTGGTGCAAATTTCAGCCTGACCCCGATGGCCACTGCACAGAAAATGATCGAACAAGTCGACCAAACCAAAGGGTCAAAACAAGCCATGGGTATCATTAGCGATGGAGGCTGGTCATCATTCGGGTTGATAGAAATCAACAAACCCTCGTCCCATTTACCGGTAGGGACCCTGCAGGCTTTCTTGGATGCCTTTCTAAAGGATGGCGGCGCGGAAAGGATCGATTATGTACATGGCGAGGATGTAGTCTGCAAATTGGGTGCAGAACCGGGCAATGTGGGATTTTACCTGCCGGGAATGAACAAGTCTGATCTGTTCAAAACGGTGATTCTGGACGGAGCTTTACCACGCAAGACTTTCTCGATGGGGGAAGCAAAGGAAAAGCGGTTTTATATGGAAGCGCGAAAGATTAGTTGACCACGAAGAGCACGAAAAAAAGTAAAATGCCAAAAGAGCCAGTCAATCCAGACTGGCTCTTTTTCATTGCGGATTGGTAGCTGGAAGATAGGTTGTTGGAGCAATGTTGGTTTATCGTTGAAGGGTATGGTCTATATCTGGAAAAAGGATGAAAATCAAATGGGAAAACTTCAATACGGAAATTGGATCCGCAGGAAAATACTCTGGCGACTCGGTCTGATCAGCTTGGCATTGGGCATTTTGGCGGTAATGCCGCTCACACCTGTCCTGCGTGTCCTGTCAGGGATCCTGTGGCTGTCAGCCCTTGTCAGTTTTCTTTACCCGCTCTATTTCTATTTTATGTTCTCACCCCGAGGCGGGAATATGCAGGATAAATTCTACGATCTGATTCTTGACCATCTGGGGAATAATAATTCCGGGAAAGTGCTTGACATTGGTACAGGGAATGGAATCCTGGCGATAAAGGCAGCGGTGCGCAATCCGGCTGTGCAGGTGACCGGTGTAGATTATTGGGGAAAGGATTGGGAATACTCGAAGACGGTTTGTGAGCAAAATGCCTGTATCGCCAACGTAGCTGAACGAGTCACTTTTACGAAAGGGGATGCGGCTTCGCTGAATTTTCCCGATGGGAACTTTGATGTGGTGGTGAGCAACCTGACCTTCCATGAGGTTAAGTTGGTGAATAGAAAGAGCGATGTGATGCGGGAGGCGCTACGGCTACTGAAGCAGGGTGGAAGCTTTGCATTTATCGATTATTTCTACGAGGGGCGTTATTATGACGACACGGCAAGTTTTGAACTGTTGCTGGCGAGTTTGAAATTACAGAATGTGGAATTAAGACCATTACCGGATGAATTGGTGTACTCCGGGTTGCTTCGTCACCCGCGGGCATTGGGAAAGATAGGGATCGTTTATGGAAAGAAATGACTTGATCTGGGTGGAACTGGACTTCTATAATTTTCGGATGGACATCAATGCTTGGGAGAAATCTGGGGGGTAGGGGGCGCTGAAAGCAAAAGGTTGGTTATCGAAGGTAAATTCCAGTGACCGGGCGTGCAGGGCGGGACGGGCTATCAGATCGGATGGCGGGGAACTGTACAGTGCATCTCCCACAAGCGGGTAGCCCAAGGCGAATGCATGGACACGTACCTGGTGCGTCCGTCCGGTGGTGGGGGTGGCTGAAATAAGCGCATAGCCGTTGAATCGCTCTAAAACATGGAAAATTGTCTCGGAGGGTTTCCCTTTGGTGTGGTCAACGACTGTGCGATGAGTGTGACCGACGTTGATGAGCAGAGGATGGCGGGCGGTGTGATCGTTCCAAGCGGGGACGCCGACAACAATGGCGTGGTAAAGCTTATGGGTTTCGTGGTTTTCAAACTGCATGCTGAGAAGGCGGTGAGCCACCGGATTTCGGGCAAAGACCATCAGACCGCTGGTGACCTTATCCAAGCGATGAACAACCCAGAGACGACCGTATTCCGTTTCAAGTTTCTTGATAAGGGAAGCTGAATCCTTTTCCCAACCGCCAGGGACGGTAGCGAGCCCGGAGGGTTTGTTTACAACAAGGATATTAAGATCGGAGTAGAGAACTTCCATCAGACAATTGTACTCTGATCGATCAGGAAAAAACCGTGAAAAGGAAAAGCACACGAAGAGAATAAAGCGATTATTAGCCGGAAAAGACGGTGACATTAATCGAGCTAAAGTTCAACTGATGAGGGGAAATGGTTCGTTGCCAAAGCATGTCTTATCAAAGTATCACAAAATTACCCCTTGACATTAACGTAACGTTATAGTTTATTATCGGGGTATGTCCTATTCAACCAAACAACTCTCAAAGCTGGCGGGGGTCAGCGTGCGCACGCTACACTACTACGATGAGATCGGGCTTCTTAAGCCGGATGCAACCCGACCGAATGGCTATCGAGATTATGGCGATGTGGCTGTTCTGAAGCTCCAGCAAATCCTTTTTTACCGGGAACTGGAAATAAGCCTGAATGATATCAAAGCCATATTCAGCCGCCCGGATTTTGATGCTATCACGGCGCTTGAAGAGCATCGCAAATATTTAGAAAGTCGGGAAAGACGGTTGGAACGTCTCATTCAGACTGTGGACAATACCATTTTGCACTTGAAAGGACAAAAACAAATGAGCCAAAAGCAACTTTTCGAGGCTTTCTCGGATGAAGAGCAGGAGAAATATGCCCGTGAGGCTGAACAAAAGTATGACCCGGCAATTATTAAAGAATCCAACCGAAAATTCAACCTATTGAGCGCGGTCGAGAAGCAACGCATCTTTGATGAAGGCAACCAGGTCTATGCCGATATGGTGGCAGTCGTGGACAAAGGAGCGGGTTCACCGGAAGCACAAGCCGCTGTTGAGAACTGGCGCAGGCATATAGATTATTTCTGGACTCCCACGCTGGAGCAATTGGTGGGATTGACCGATTTATATATTTCTGATTCCCGGTTCAAGGAAAAATTTGACAAAGTCGACCCGAGGTTGGCGCAGTTTATCCGAGATGCAGTGGGGGTGTATGTAAAACGCAAAACCAAATAACGGCACATAAGTTAAATAAATTTCTGCTTTCTTCAGGAAGGGCAGACCAACGGGCCGGAGATGGATATCTCTGGCTGGTGATATTTTAATAAGAAGAGGATTATAAAATCAACTGTAATTGACTGAGTGTTTTTATTGTATATGTTATTGGCATTGTGGTAGTTTTCCCGGTGGGATTTAGCCAGCAGGTGTCAATTCCATAGTTTATTCCGCCCTGCATATCAGTCGTCAGGCTGTCGCCAATAATGAGCACATCCGCTTTCGATGGACGGCCGATTTCCTGGAAGACGGCATTAAAAAAGCCGGCAGCCGGTTTGGCAACGCCTATTTCCTCGGAGATGAATACCTTTTCAATCAACTCTCTAATTGCAGAATGTTCCAGCCGCGGGCGCTGTACATCCTTCAAGCCGTTTGTGACGATAGCTAAATGAAAGCGGCCAGAAAGCAAATTTAATACATTTTCTGTACCGGGGAACAAATCGCTTGCGGAAGCGAGATTCTCCAGGTAGCACTGGCTGAAATCCTGAAGGTTGATCGAAACACCGATTTCATCAAACAATAATCGAAAGCGTTTTATTCGTACTTCTTTCGCGCTTATTTCGCCCCGTTCGAATTTCTCCCAAACCTGCCGATTGAAAACCTGATAAACCTGAAGGTAACGTGAATGGTACACCATACCAAAGTACGCGAAAGTGCCACGCAATGACCTGGCTTCGGCCAGCGGGTAATTGAAGAGCGTATCGTCTGCATCGAAGAGCAACCAGGAATAAGACATGAGGAAATTAAGAATCTTAACCAGACATGAATTGAGAAAAATCTTGTAAAGCCCTAAGAACTAAAAATACAAGCGTTTGAAATTTATTGGTAGCTAAAAGGCGATCTGGCTGCTGGATATTGATGACTTTTTAAGTCACTAGCATTCGCTGGGCGGGGTATTTCTCGAAGCGCTTCTCAAAGACCACATGGCGGATTCGATCAATGCCCTCCCAGACTTCGGAAAAGCTGGTGTAAAGCGGGGTCAGGCCAAGACGCAGGTTATCGGGTTCACGGAAGTCGGGCAACATGTTCATCTCCTCGATCAAGGCCCGATTGATCCGGTAACCTTCCGGGTGGTGCAAGCTGATGTGCGAACCACGCCGTTCCGGGTTACGGGGAGAACCTAGGCGGAAGCCGAGCGGGCTGAGCAGGGAGTCGGACAAATATATCAAATATTCGCTCAAGAGCAGAGATTTGACGCGTAAGCGGTCAATCCCGGTTTCCAAAAGCGGATCAAGAGCTGCTTCCAAAGCCAGTAGCGAAAGGATTGGCTGCGATCCGGTTAGGAATCGTGCCGGACCCGGGGCGGGTATGTAATCCAGTCCAAAAGCGAAAGGTGCGTTTTGGCCCCACCAGCCACAAATTGGCGAGATTACCTGGTCTTGCAACTCCTTTCGCACATACAAAAAAGCTGGTGCACCCGGACCGCCGTTCAGGTACTTATAAGAGCAGCCAACCGCGAAATCAGCATTGCAGGCATCCAACGCTACCGGTACTGCCCCGACTGAATGGCTCAAGTCCCAAATGACAAGCGCTCCATTGCGGTGGGCCAGCTCGGTCAAGGCGACCATATCGTAAAGGTAACCACTTTTAAAGGCGACGTGGGAAAGTGTTAACAGGGCGGTGGATTCGTCGATGGCGGCGGCCAGGGCATCCAGGTCGGGGGAAACATCGCCATCAGATGAGTTGATACGAAGGATTGTGTGATGACCACCGAGTGAGCGAATCAGCCCTTGCAGGACATATAAATCGGAAGGAAAATTAAGCGTATCAGTGACGATGTGGGTGCGGTTGGGGTGCAGGACCAGAGCCGCCGAAGCGAGTTTAAACAGGTTTACCGAGACCGTATCACAGGCAACCACCTGACCAGGGGCGGCACCCACCAGGCGGGCTATTTTCTCGCCGACACGAACAGGCGCTTCCCACCAGCTTTCATTCCATCCTCGGATTAGTTCAGCACCCCATTCTTGTTCTGCAACATGCTTAATACGATCCAGCGTGGTGAAGGAAAGGCGCCCGAGCGAGTTCCCATCCAGATAAACTAGACCGGGATCGGTGATAACGAAATGTGTACGATAGGATGCGAGAGGATCTTTTGAATCCAGGTTTTCAGCAAAGGAACGGGAAAGGTTGAAATCCATTGTCGAAATGTACCACAGATACCCACGCGGTACAATGTAAATGCAGGTGGGATTGATTGGGCCGGGCATCCAAGCATCAGACTGCTCACATATGCCGGTGGCACTGTGCTGCCACGCCGGGGGTTAGTCTTAGAAAATTAGTCCTTGTGAATTTTGTGTGGGATTTTGCTCATGGCGTATTCCGCCAAGGCCGTGATGGTAAGACTGGGATTGACTCCAGGATTGGCAGGGATGACCGAGCCGTCAATAATATAGAGGCCGGGGTAATTGTGCACTTGAAATGACTGGTCGATCATTCCACCGGAAGAATCTTTTCCCATCGGGCAACCACCCAGGATGTGAGCCGTGGTGGGATAGTCCAGCAGATTCTCACCCAATGAACCCATGGGGACTCCATTCGTCTTTTTTGCATAGACCCGCGTCACATCGTGACCAGCATCCACGCGGGCATTGATTTCGTGGCCGGTTTCTGTTTCGGCGACCAGTCCTTTGCGGAAAAATGTAAGCAGACTGCGGCCCAAGCGGACGTTCAAGCGATTATCCACATTTTGCATCACCAAAAGGATGGTCACCCGGCGGGCCCAACCTGGCAGAACCTGCGAGCGAAGGAAATCGAACGGGTGGCGAAGAATCCAGCCGATGGATTTGAGCATACGGACAGGAATGGCATGCCCATTGGAGATGAGCGGCGCAGCCATTATACGCATCAGATCCGAGCCGTCCGGGTATCGCACGGGTTCTATCCGAGTCACGGCGTCAGCGTTGAAGATGGATGTAATGGCGATTCCTTTGGAGAAATTGACTTTGTCATCACGTGCGACGCTGCCCAACAGAGCTTCCGAGTTGGTGCGGACGCGTTCGCCCAAGCGGGATGAGAGAAGCGGCAAAGTGTGGGATTGATCCCGGCAATGAAGAAGTAATCGAAGTGTTCCAAGCACACCGGCTGCGACAATCACATTACGTCCGCGGACTTTCCGTTTGAGCCTGGAAAACAGTGCAGTTGATGACTGGCAGGTGACTTCATAGCGCATGCCATCGGATTTGGAATCCCGAAGCGGTTTAATTTCCTTTACTTCCATTTCAGCT
The DNA here is from genome assembly GCA_963772245.1 of uncultured Chloroflexia bacterium. Taxonomy (GTDB): domain Bacteria; phylum Chloroflexota; class Anaerolineae; order Anaerolineales; family Villigracilaceae; genus UBA877. Next base: position 395,915 of record CAVYWB010000006.1, read on the forward strand.
AATACCTGGGTGCCTTGTTTTTCTGCGAAGTAAAGGTAATTTTTTGGCAACGTATTTTTTGCATTGTAACGGCAGCCGACCATGCAGCCACCACACAGTTTACAGCCGGTGCGTTGCGGGCCAGCGCCTGCGAAGAACGGATCAGGAGCAGTTTCATTTTCTCTGCCGAAATATACTCCGACTTCGATAGGGCGGAAAGTGGTAGCCTCGCCTCTTTCTTCTGCAATCGCTTCGAGGGTGTCATCGGCAGACCACAGGTAGGGGTTTTGGACTGCACCGAGCATTTTCTTAGCAGTGGCATAATGCGGACGAAGAATTTCACCCCAGGGCAAGGGCTCAAGCCAGGCAGGAGTGGCAAAGGTCTCGTTGGTGGGGATTTCGAGTACGTTGGCGTATCCCAGGCTGCCACCGCCCACTCCCGCGCCATGCAGAACCATCATTCCCTTTAAAAGACTTATTTGCAGGATGCCGAAGGAACGAATTGCTGGAACCCACAGGTATTTCCAGAAGAGTAAGTTCGTCCTGGGAAAATCCTGGTCGTTGAAACGTTTACCTTTTTCAATTATAAGGACAGAATACCCTTTTTCTGTCAACCGCATGGCCGAGACGGAAGCTCCAAAACCGGACCCGATGATAATGTAGTCGAAGAGCTGCCCAAAATTCTTCATCCACTCTCCTTTGCTTCAATGCTCAAAACCGACAATTGATTGCGTTAAGCTGATAATAAAACACGCCTTCCTCTCCAAAGTTGTGGAGAGGAAGGCGGAAAAGAGTCAAGAACAATGTGGATTAATTAATTGTCCATGCATCACAAATTCTCTGATAGGTTTCGCTCAAATCCTCCGGAAGGACCCGTGTTTCGGCCAGGGAAGACATAAAATTGGTATCTCCACCCCAGCGTGGAACAACATGTAGATGGACATGTCCAGCAATACCAGCTCCGGCTGCTTCACCTATATTTGCACCAATGTTAAAAGCATCAGGATGGTAGACCTTTCGGATCACGTGCATGCTGGTGGTTACGAGTTCCATCATCTCGGAACGAGCTTCGATATCCAAATCTTCAATTGAAGGCTGGTGCACATTTGCCACCACCATCAGGTGTCCACTGGTATATGGATACCGGTTGAGAATCACAAACGATTTTTGCCCTCGAAAAACGATCAAGTTTTCGTTATCATTGATTTGCAACTGTACTCTACAAAAAACGCAGGAGGCTTTTGTTTCTTGCGATTGGACAAATTTCATTCGCCAAGGTGACCAAAGTCGCTTCATATTTCCCTTTATAAAATCTGAACAGGAACAGCAACCCCCAATGTTTGATGTGTGTGTGATATGTATCATATTGTAGCAAATAATCCCTTCAGAAGTCATTGGATTTTAATCCTGTACGAAAACTGTAAGCCCCCTTGTTTCTTAATTTCCGGACAGTTGACATACATCAGAATTGCGAGTATTCTCTAAGGCGTGGAACAAATGGCACTCTTTGATACCTTTTCCCGCTGGACCGTTACGTCCTTAACGCACCATCTACGACAGTTACTTGAATCGGATGCCAGTTTGCAGGATATCTGGGTGCAGGGGGAAATCTCCAACCTGGCGCGTCCAGGCTCAGGGCATATTTATTTCACCCTAAAAGATTCTGGCGCCTCGCTGCGATGTGTCATGTGGCGGAGCGAGGCAACCCGTCTGCGTTTGGAACTGCAAGACGGCCTGGCCGTGGAGGTACACGGAAGCATCAGTCTCTATGAAGCGAGCGGGCAATACCAACTTTATACAGACACGATTCGCCCACTAGGTGAGGGCGCTTTATACCAGGAATTCCTGCGATTGAAAGCTGTGCTTGAAGCTGAAGGACTTTTTGACTCGGCCCGGAAACGTAGCATTCCTCAATTCTCACGAAGAATCGGGATCGTTACTTCGCTCACCGGTGCAGCCTTACAGGATATGCTTAACACGCTTAGAAGGCGGCTACCAATGCTGGAAGTGATCCTTGCGCCTACGCCAGTACAGGGTGAGGAGGCTCCAGCAGCCATTGTCTCAGCCTTAGAGGCGCTGAACCGGGTTGGTGCACCGGATGTAATCGTACTGGCGCGCGGTGGTGGTTCCATCGAAGATTTGTGGGCGTTCAACGATGAAAAGGTTGTCCGGGCGGTAATCGCTTCGGCTGCACCGGTTATTACCGGAGTTGGCCATGAAACGGATTTTACCCTGGTGGATTTTGCTGCCGACCTGCGTGCCCCAACTCCGACCGCAGCTGCTGAAATGGCCACTCAGCTGGATATTATTGGGATTAAGGCCAACCTGATCGAGACTGGAAACACCCTCTCCAGCAGTATGGTGGACCTGATCCAAAGCCGACGCGAATCGAGTGCGTGGCTGGATAACCGCCTGCGATTTACTTCCCCGGCGCGGCGTTTGCAAACTGAACGCCAGCGTTTAGACGAATTAAACCGCCGATGGAACGCTGCGCAGGTTCATAGCCTGCGATTTGCAGAGGAGAAATTCAAGGGACTGGAAAACCGTCTACAAGCACTCAATCCCGCGGCGGTATTGCGGCGCGGTTATGCTGTCATCACAAAAAACAAGAAAGTTGTCAGCAGCACTTCACAAATCCAAAGAGATGACCCACTTCTCGTACAAATTCAGGATGGTGAATTTAACGTTCGTGTTACAAGCAATGGATAGGTGCATATGGCAAAAAATGAGACTAATCCCATTGATAAATTGACATATGAACAAGCGTATGCTGAACTTGAGACTATTGTCGGCTCGCTTGAAAATGGTAAACAAACTCTGGATGAAGCTTTAACCCTCTTCGAGCGTGGTCAAGGATTGACCAAACATTGTTCAGAATTATTGGATAAAGCGGATCTCAAGATTCGAATACTTTCCGGCGAAACAATGGAACCATTTGAGGAGAAAAAATGATTTTTGGAAATATTTTCCAAAACCATGTGCTTTTGACAGGCCTCGCAGGCTGGCTACTGGCACAGATACTCAAAATTCCAATTGATTTTTTGCGGTCTCACCGCTGGAATTGGGCCTTATTTTTTGGGGCAGGAGGAATGCCCAGTTCCCATTCTGCACTGGTAACTTCCACTGCAGCAGCAGTTGGATTGTATTACGGGTTCGATAATCCGGTCTTTGGTGTGGCAACTGCCATTGCGATGATTGTTGTCTACGACGCAACAGGCATCCGGCGCCAGGCGGGGATGCAAGCCCAAAAGATCAATATACTGGTAGAAGAATTATTGAAAGGTCACCCGATTTCAGAAGAACATTTGCGTGAGGTACTAGGCCATACTCCATTGGAAGCAATGGGGGGTGTGTTATTAGGCCTGATTGTTGCTCTCGGATTGTGGTTTGTATGGCATTAATAAAATCATTAATAATTTATCGATGGATGATTCGCCCTGCATAGCTACCAAGCGAATTAAGCTCAGGAACATGCAGAAGGAATAATATCAAACCGTAGACTATGCCGCCTAAGAAGACGCCGCCAAGCGTTATCAGGGTGGCAGAATAGTTCTGGCTGTTATTCATCCAAAATAGAATAGCGGCAGACATGCCAAGGGTTCCGATAACCGCGGCTCCAGCACCTTTGGCCAAATCCTTTCCTTGAATACCATGCAAGCGCTTGCGTAACATAATAAAGAGGGTGGTTGTTTCGATCCCGGTAGATACAGACATCGCAAGCGCCAATCCCCCTAGAGGCATCCAGCCTATCCAGTTGAAAAAGGCAGAAAAAGCGAAGCAAAAGCCGATATTCAGTCCCATGGCGGCTGCGCTGACAAAAGCCGGCGTCCTGGTGTCGTGGAGCGCAAAAAAAGCCCGGACAAGTATTTCGAGCACGCAATGAAAAACCAGCCCGACCGTATACCAAAGCAACGCCCAAGCAGTCATTTGCGTTGAAAGGGGTGTGAAGTTTCCACGTTGGAACAGGAAAGCAATCAAAGTTTGGCGCAGGAGGATCAAGCCAAGAGTGGCGGGAATGGCGAGGAGCAAAACACCACGGAGTGCCGCGGTCAATGAATTCCTCAGGGCACTCATTTCCCCCCGGGCAACCTGGGCCGAGAAGGTCGGCAGAGTGGCAATCCCAATCCCGGATCCGATGACCACGAGCGGCACGGTCATGATAGGAAACGCAAAATTGATGGCAGAGAGCGGACCGGTGCCGAATCCGTTGGCAATTATGGCGGTTACTACTGCATTAACTTGCAAAGTTGCCACGCTAATCAAACGCGGCCCCATCAACAATATAACTTCACGGACAGAGGGGTTACGCAACCCCAGTGTGAGTGTGTAATGGCGTTTCGGCAGGCGAAATAGATCTGGCAACTGGATGCACAAATGGAGACAAGCACCCAATACTGCACCCCAAGCCAACCCATATATTCCCAAATAAGGGACGAAGAACAATAACCCGATGATGATACCGACCCAGTAAATCGCAGATGCAAGAGAAGGCAGCCAGAAGCGCTGGTGGGCATTTAGAATTCCTGAGAGAAGACCGCTCGCACCGAAAACCGTAGCCGTGATTAAAAGGATCCGGAGCAATTGCGCTGTCAGCAATTGTTGTGCGGGGGGGTAATCAGGTGCAAGCAACCGGACGATTTGGGAGGCGAAGAGTGAAGAAATAAAACTTAGCGTAGTGAGGGAAAGAATGACCAGGTTGACGATGGATGAAGCCAGCTTCCAAGCCGAAAAGTGATCATCCTTAACCAAGAAGGCAGTGAAGGTAGGAATAAAAGCAGATGCCAGTGCACCGCCTGCCAGGAGGTTGAAAAGCAAATTTGGGAAAATATTGGCTGTGTTAAAAAATCCATCAAACTGCTCGTGCCAAAAGCACGGGTTGCCAGGATCTGCCGAACCAGCCCGGTGACCTGACTTAGAGCGAATGCGACCATTACCACACCAGAGGCCCGGGCGATTTGTTGATTGGCGGTGTTATTGTCCTCACTCATTAACAGAGATTATACTCCACGGTAAAGCAGTATAATCGCGGCAATCAATCTCAGGGATTGAAAGATGCACAAGCATGCCGTTGCGCGTAGACAATATATTGAAATATTTCTAATCATTGCGCTGGCTCTTGCTGCAAGTGGACGATCTTTCCCGGAAGCATCCACGCCGTCGCTGATCCTGCTTGCATCAACACCGGATGGGACTGGCACTGGATTTTCAACCAGCTGGATTCAAGTTTACTTTGCTGACCCAACTGCGGTGCATGCAAAGGATTATGAAGGTGGTCCAGATGAAGTTTTAGCGGCAGCCCTGGACAAGGCGCGTCTTTCTATAGACGTGGCTGCATATCGTCTCAATTTGTGGAGTATTCGGGATGCCGTGATCAAGGCACATGAACACGGGGTGGTGGTACGGATGGTGATGGAAAGTGACGATATGGACAACCAGGAAGTGCAATAGATATTGGATTCCGGAATTCCGATCATTGGCGACCAACAGGAAGGGCTGATGCACAATAAATTCATGGTGATCGACCGCCTGGACGTCTGAACCGGCTCGATGAACTAGACAACCCATCTTTTTGGACCGGAAATAATTGCCGGTATACCCAATCCGAAGGTCAACATGAATGGAATACCAGTGGAAATCTATTTTTCACCTGAGGATAAAGCAGCAAGCCGGATCATTGAACTGATCTCAGGAGCACAAGTGAGCATCAATTTCCTAGCATATTCGTTCACATCCAGCGATATCGGAGACGCAATGGTCGAACGGTCACAAGCAGGCATAAGCGTATCGGGCACAATGGATGATGGACAAGTGAAAACCAGCCCGACAACAGAGTTGGACGCACTATCGAAAGCTGGATTAAATGTGCGGCTGGACGGAAATCTCACTGGGCTGATGCATCACAAGGTGATCATCATTGACCAGAAGATCGTAATCACCGGCTCCCTATAACTTTATCGAAAGCGCGGAAACCACCAACGATGAGAATGTGGTGATCATTTTCAGCCCTGAATTAGCACAAAATTTTACGGAGGAATTCAATCGAGTTTATCAGCAAGCGCTTCAACCACACCTCTGATTTAAGAAAAGAAGTTTTCCATCCTGCATTTCAGCCGTTTTCGATAAAATACGTTAAAGAATAATTAAGGATGATTGCAATGTTCTGGTTAGTTCTATCGGTACTTTTATGGGGGAGCTTGCATTCTTTACTGGCCTCCCTGAAAGCAAAGGAACTAGCTTTGGGATGGTTTGGCGTGAAGTTTATGCATTATTACCGTCTGTTTTACAATGCCTTCGCCGTTTTGACCTTTTTACCAGTTCTAGCCGAGACAGGGTTTATAAAAAACCAAACAATATACATTGTGCCTTTTCCGTGGTCCGGGATAATGGTTCTTGGAGAAACGCTGGCGGCTGCCGGCCTGGTTATTGGTTTCATACAGACTGGTGCATGGGAATTCCTTGGTTTGCGCCAATCGGGAGAGAATAATAATCTACCACAATTGAAAACCAGTGGACTTTACCGCTATGTCAGGCACCCTCTTTATACGGCCGGTCTGGTATTCATCTGGCTTTTCCCACTCATGACATCAAATATACTGGCTTTCAACAGTACGCTAACCATTTACATATTCATAGGTGCTTCTTTCGAAGAAAGGAAATTACGGCGCGAGTTTGGAAGAGAGTATATTGATTACGCAGCAATTACGCCGATGCTGGTACCCTTCATAAAAAGGGAAAGAACAAAGATCCAAAAGAATTTCTGATAGTGAAATTCTTTTGATGGGCGGAGGATATTATTTTTACTCTGGAGTATAATTTCCAAGATGTCTTCCCTAGGCGTTTCGCGTTCCAAGGGGCCTTCTATTCTAATGCAAGTACTTGCTGCCTTTTTAGGCGGCGTAGTATTATGTTTCGCCGGTTTAGGTGCAATAAGCAGTGGCTACCAGTTAATTTTCTCAAACCGGATCTTTCCCGGGGTTATGATGGTGGGTGTGGACCTTTCCAGCCTGACACCGGAACAAGCCTCACAGACACTCAGCCAGCACCTTGCCTATCCCAAGAGCGGAAAGATTGTTTTCAGCTATGGTAATGCGGAGTGGGTGGCAACCCCTGCAGATCTCGGGATGGTTTTCGATGCCGGTACCAGTGTTCAGCGCGCTTTCGGTGTTGGCCGCCAGGGTGGGTTGCTAGAAAACTTGACCACCCAGCTGAATGCCTGGCAAGGCGGGTTGTACCTGGAGCCAGTACTCATCTTTGATGCCCGGGTAGCTTATGACTATCTCGAGAAAATAGCAACCCAAATAGACCAACCGGTTGTTGAAGCCAATTTGTACTTGGATGGAGCGAACGTAGTTTATACACCTGGTCAAATTGGCAGGCTGGTTAATGTAGACCAAACCCTCTCGAACCTCTTATCACAATTAGAGACTTTTCGAGATGGCGATATCCCATTGGTTATCGAAGAGCATGCACCGGTGATCTTGGATGCTTCGGTACAAGCCGCTAGCCTGCGACAAGCCCTGAATGCTCCACTGGTATTGAATATACCCAATCCTCAGAATGGCGATCCGGGCCCCTGGACGATTAATCAATCTGATCTGGCTGGTATGGTGACGATTGCGCAGGTTAAGACCAATGGTGGCTGGCATGATCAGGTCTCGATAGACGGGCATTCCATCGAATTGTTCCTTGAGCAGATTGCACAACTGGTGAACAGGAGTTCGGCGAACGCCCGTTTTTATTTTGATGATGGTTCACGCCAATTAGTTCTTACGCAACATGCAGTAATTGGGCGTACCCTGGATGTTTCGGCAACCCGGGATGCGATATTGCAAAAGATTTTTACAGGGGAACATACATTTCCGCTGACCATAAAGGTGGATCAGCCAGCAGCCGGGGACAACGCAACCGCGGCATCACTTGGGATTACTGGGCTAGTCTCGGACTATACCAGTTACTTTCGCGGTTCGCCCGCAGTTCGTTTACAAAATATACAGGCGGCCTCTGCACGATTTTATGGCTTGTTAATTCCCCCGAACACAACATTTTCGATGGGAGATGCCATCGGCGATATCAGCCTGAATAACGGTTATGCTGAAGCTTTGATCATTTATAACGGAAAGACGATCACAGGTGTAGGCGGCGGTGTTTGCCAGGTAAGCACAACACTTTTCCGAACGGCATATTTTGGCGGTTATCCAATTGTAGAACGGAACGCGCATGCTTACCGGGTATATTATTACGAACAAACTGACACCGGTACTGATCCTTTATTGGCCGGGTTGGATGCCACAGTATATTTTCCGCTGGTGGACTTGAAGTTCAAGAATGATCGACCTTACTGGCTGCTGATGGAAACATATTTTAACCCCCAGGATGATTCCCTTAAATGGAAATTCTATTCAGGTAATGATGGACGTACAGTAACCTGGAAAAATCTCGGCTTGCGTAATGTTGTCCCTGCACCAGCTCCGCTGATCCAGGAGAACCCAGACCTTCCTCCCGGCGCTTGCAAACAGACCGATTATGCGGGTGATGGGGCAGACATCACTGTTGTCCGAACCGTCACCCGTAACGGCCAGCAACTGGCGTTGGATGGCGATACCATCACGACGCATTACCAACCCTGGCAAGCGGTCTACCAATATGGTCCCGGCGTAGACAACCCACAAGCGCTCGTTGCTCAAGGCATGTGTCATTAGGCGTGGTAAAATTGCCATCTGTTGTCTGCAGAAATGGAAAGCGAAATGATAAATGGTGAATTACTAGAAATCCTGCGCTGCCCGGCATGTGTCCGCGAGAAGGATGGCCTGTTAAAGGTTTATCAAGAAACCTGGCTGGTCTGCCAGGATTGTGGACGTAAATATCCGATTGTGGAAGAGATTCCAGTCATGCTGATCGAAGAAGGAGAGAAATGGATGAAGGTGGCTGAGGGCGACCTGCCAGTGCCGCCTCCGCCCATTAAGTAAGATGGCTCAAGAGAAATTTGATCTGTTACAAAAACTGCGCACATTTAATCGCCCGTCCATATTTCAGTTTATCTTAATGGGGATCGGGCTGGTCCTGACCGTGGTCTTATGGACTTTCCTGACCGGTTTTGTCTCGTGCTGGCAGGTGACCTCCTTGCCGGGCATTCCTCTGCCTACTTGTTCCACCAGCAAGCCTGTTCCGGTAGCCACCAATCCGGGTGATACGCCTGCTGCCCAAACCGCCACTCCCACTTTAAGCGCACCGCAAATACAAATGCCATCTGTTTGGGATGGAGCCAGCCGTGTGACCGTGCTGATCGTCGGTCTGCGGGGTGGTGGCAGCAACGAAAACTGCCCGTTGTGCACAGATACAATGATCCTGTTGACGATTGACCCTGTCAGCAAAACAGCCGGTATGCTTTCCATTCCGCGGGATATGTGGGTCAGTATCCCAGGTTTTTCGTATGGCAAGATCAATTCTGCTTACACCCTGGGTGAATTATATAAACTTCCGGGAGGGGGACCTGGGCTGACCATCCAAACGGTCGAAAACTTTGTGGGTATTCCAATCCAGTATTATGCGCAGGTCGATTTCGATGCTTTTGCAAGCATGATTGATGACATTGGTGGAATTTGTCTAAATATCCCGTCTAAAGTTCGGGTCGGTGTGCTGTATGAACCCGGAACAACTGTTCTTAAGCCAGGTTATCAATGTTTGAGCGGAAAAGTAGCCCTGGGATATGCGCGTACCCGTGATATTTCACAGGGAGTGACTGGCGGGGATGTGGAGCGTTCCCAAAACCAGCAGCGGGTGATCATGGCCATCCGGGATAAGGTGCTTTCCAATTTGCCTGCTTTAGTCACCCAAGCCGGCCCCCTTTATAATCAAATTTCTTCCGGAGTTCATACCAACTTATCGCTGGACGATATTTTACGGTTGGCAATGTTGGCGAAAGATATTCCTTCTGGATCCATACAACAGGGAGTGATTGATTACACAATGATGCAGGATGGAAAAACGGTAGTTAATGGCCAAACAGTAGATATTTTGCGACCTTATCCAGATAAGATACGTGAACTGGTGGACAAGATTTTCGGTGGAGGCTCGCTGGCGCCAGTTGCTACTGGAAATCCCACTCAATTAATGCAGCAAGAAGCCGCGAGCGTTCTGGTCATTAATGGATCAGGAGTTAGTGGAATTGCCCAAAAAACCGCTGATTATCTAAAAGGTCAGGGCATGAACGTGATCGGTGCAGGGAATATGTCCGATTACCCCGACAAGTATAATTTTCCTCCTTTACCTGGTCGGACGATGTTGATCGTACATGCCGGGAAACCTTACACGATGAAATACTTGATGGCTTTGATGAAATTCACGGATGCCAACCAACTCGTCTTTGACTTTAACCCGACTGCCCCGGCGAATCTCATGCTGGTCGTGGGTATGGATTGGGTCAGTTCCAATCCCATCCCATAACGGTTAAAGAAGCAATTTATTAATTCGATTAAGAATTTCTGGTTTTCCCTTGACGCTATTTTAGTGCGGTATTATCGTGTCGCAGAAAATAAAACCTCGTTAGGCGAGGCAACTGCGTGGATATAGGCCATTGTCCCGAAACGTCGAAAGACGCCAAGGGATAGACCAGGCCGGGCCGGCTTAAAGCCCCGCTCAAAGTGGCTGGGAGAAAGAACCCTACGGCGCGCAGTGCCAAAGCTCAACCAGGAGGTGCTCGCAGCGTAGGCTGTCAGGTGTAAGTGCGTTGATCGACCTCTTGAAATCTCGGGAGGTTTTTTCATCATTATGCCTGGCTTTGCTAAATCTATATGCACAGGGATTGAAGGTGATCGCGTGGACGCAGATGGTGACCCTCTATTAGTAGGCCTTATCTTGCAGAAGGCGTTTTTTTGGGTATGGGATGAGAAGAGGTATGGAAACGCCTCACCTCAACCGGTCTGGAGCATCCTACTATCAAGGACGCCGCCTTCTGCCGATGAAGCAAGCGGCGTCTTTTAATGCAAGCCATCCTGCAATTTAAGGCGCGCCAATTCTTATTCCCAGAATTTGTTTGTTTAAGGAGATAAGAAATGAATGGAGTATCAAAACTTTATTATGCGAACCGGCAGGTCATGAAGTTCTTAAGACTTCTGATATTAATTGCAGGACCGGGCATTCTAGTCATGGTGACGGATAACGATGCCGGTGGGATTACGATTTATACTGCCACCTGAGAAAAATATGGATATGGACTTATCTGGTTCCTGGTATTGTTGGGCCTGATCGCTTATTTCGTTCAGGAAATGACAGTCCGTTTGGGGGCAGTAACCAAGCGCGGTCATGCGGAAGCCATTTTTGATGGATTCGGGACTTTTTGGGGTTGGTTTTCATTATTTGATCTGACCTTGACCGACTGGCTGACTCTGGTTAGCGAATTCATCGGAATGACGGCCGCTCTGGGTATTTTCGGAATTCCCCTTTTACGTACTGGATGATTATTTGTTATAAAGGGCTTGCAGCCCATGACCGATGTCATTCCGCCACGCCGTAAAGTTGTGACCGCCTGAAAATTCACGATATTTTACCTTATAGTTCTTATCCTTGAGCAATGCGAACATCTGCCGGTTGCCATTCCGCAACAAATCAAGCCTGCCTGCATCCATCCAGATGTCAATTTCAGACGATGGAAAATACCTCACAAGGTCGACAACAACATATTGATAATCTTGTGTGATGAAGGCACCTGATTGGCTTAGTACCTTGTGAAATACCTGCGGGAGACGCAGGGCTGTAAAAAGCGCCATCGTAGCGCCAAGTGAAGATCCCATTATTCCATAACCGCCTTGATTAATTGGTTCCAGATTGATATGTTCCTTCGCGAAAGGCAGAACACAATCCATCACCAACCCGATCGTTGATTCACTGCAAGAATACTCGACGGTGCGAGCCGCACCACCGTTCTGAATCAAAGCCATGGCAAACGGTCGGACGAACTTCTTGGCAATCAAATTATCAGCAATGACATTCAATTTTGCGCGGCGGAGATAGTCAGGCCCGTCAAAGACAATCAGCAAGGGGACTGGATGAGTTCACAGGAGGATGGTATAGATAAACACCTCGCAGTGAACCAGCGGCATATTCACCAGAAGGAACCATATGTCTGGTAATTAATCCGTGGGAAACCGCTGCTTGAGGGCGGGTCAGTGGACTGGGTTCTGCATATGGCATATAGAAGAAATTATTATAGAAATTTACTCCATTCTTAACGCGGTTAGGATTAAGCGGGTCGGGCAGGCGTTCCCCGGTCTGTGGGTTAATGAAGGCATATTCCAGGTAGGCATCGGAAGGGAGAGGCACTGAAATAGACCATAATTCAGGGCCAACGCGAAGCATCTTTTGCGGCGAATCGTCCCAGTTGTGGTAGTCGTCAATCAGCAATGGAGCGGATTTCCCCTGCCAAATAAATGTGGCGATATTGTCTTTAAGAACAGGGTTGCCCAAGGTGCGAGCCGAATCAAGCAGAGGATGTGTAGGCATAAGTCTAATTCCTATATTTTCTTTATCAGCTTTCCGGCGAATTCCTCCGGTTCGCTATGTTCGATTAGAAGTTCGCTGGCTGCGTGAAATCCCATAAAATCGCGCATGGTTGCAGCAATGTCTCTCACCCGTTCTTCAGTTGGTTTGATACCAGGTTCCAGAAAAAGAGCTTTTATCCGTAAGAGACCGGTCTTGCGTTTTAATTTCGGATCGAAGCGGCCTATTAACCGATCCTTATGGAGGATGGGCAAACAAAAATAACCATACAGGCGTTTGGAAGCAGGCAGATAGGTCTCCATGGATTGATGAAAACCCCAAAGCTGCTCGTCGCGCCGGCTAGCCCACCAAATGTTGTCAAACGAACTGAGGAATGATGTCCGCCTGGCTTGGATTGCGCCATCTGCGGCTTGTTCCAATAAAGTTAGATTATCACGGTGGATAATACGTTCTTCCGATTTTCCGTTTGCTATTTTACCGGAAATTGGGATCAGGATACCGTCTTTGATCAATTCCGAGACAATTGGCTGCGAGTGGGAAATTCCCCTCCATGTATAATCCCCGGCCTGTCGTGGTTGGCAAATTCCCAATGACCTGGCTCCAAGTTCGACCCAATAACGATCGCGCTTTTCAGAAGTTGGTTCGGTCCGGTCGACCCATTGGGGTAAGAAACGTTCGGTCAGATCATAGACCCGTTGGAATTTAATGCGATCGGAAATCATCAGGTCGCCATTAGCGGATAAGATCTCCAGAGCAACCTTGGCAGGACGCCAATTCCACCAGGTGCCAGCACGGTGACCGTCATTTTCGAAATCGCTTACCCTAAGGCCACCTTTTTGACGAATGCGTTCTAACACTTTCGGAACCAATTCCTCTTGGATGGATTCATCCAACAAGTGGTTGAACCATTTGGAAGAATGGTCGCGCATTCTACTCTGACGAGGGATCTGGTACCGATATTCGGAAATTGGGATAAATGAAGCAGCATGCTGCCAGCCTTTGAAGAGACGGCGATTGTTGGACGACGCCATTGCATCAAAATCTTCCGTAGAATAATTACCCAGACGACTCCATCGAACGAGGTACTGGCTGCGGCGAACCATGTGGAGTGTATCAATTTGGATGCAGCCAATTTGATTTATGGTCTTGTATAGCATATCCCGGGTGGGTCGTGAGCCTCCGGGTACGCCCAGGCCCTGGGAGTAGAGAGCAACAGTGTGCAAAATGGAAACGGGATAGATTGTCATTTACCGATCAGGGAAATACGCAAGGGATGGAGTTCGGACATCATTACATATTTCTTAACCGATGGATCGTTAAACATAAAAGCACGCGCAGCAGCATCATCTGCGGCGTGAAAGACAACAATACCGAAAGTATCATCGAGACAAGGCCCTGCCAGGACGATTTGGCCGGTTTCGGCGGCGGATTTCAGATATTGGAAGTGTTCTTCCATCACGGCAGCCTCGAGAGGGGTTGGCTGTTCAAAAAAACTGTCACGAATTGGGTGGGTGAGGTAAATATATTCAGGCATAATATGTCCCAGATACTTCCTGACCAGATCTCGATTCAGTGCCCCAACTGAATTTTCCGCAAGGATTATCATTTAGGTGAACATTGTTGATGCAAATGCGCAATGTAAATCCTCCAATAACAATATTGACAATGATATTATAGTCTTAATATTTGTGATCCTGGTTTGAGGGTCTGCGTGTAAAGATTGTTTCATGGGCTTGCACCGCGATGAGCACCAATCAAAAAAAGTATTCGAAAGAAAGACCACAAAGCGGAAATAAGTAGATAAAACGTAATTATCCAATGGCCCCTGCTGGAGCCAAAATATTCAAGAAAACGCGTTATGAAAAACAATAAAGAACACGTAATAAAGGTCAAATCCACAGGTAATTGACAGGCCCCAGGTCATCCAATCTAATAAGAATTATTCCGAACCTGTAAAAGTAGTAATCAAGCCCACTTTTTTATGGTCATTTTCATCCGTATTGACTGGCAGACCTTGTATTTATCGGGCGAAGTGGGGTACCATTGTCCAAGTATGGGCATCCTACCAGGATCTTTTTCAAAACGCCAAAATACTGGTGTGCATACAGCAAATATTTTGCAGACTACGTTCAGCGTAGGTTTTTTGCTGGCAACTTTATTTGCCGGTTTTACTCCATCATTGTTTTCCAGCAAACCAAGCAGATTGATTTCGAGCTGGCTGAACTCGCAGCCGGAGAATGGATCGCTTGTGCAGGCGACCCAAGGTCCGGAAAAACCGATCGGCATCGTTTCTGGCCATTGGGGGAATGGAAATGATCCGGGGGCAGTCTGTCCGGACGGGACGAAAGAGCAGGTTGTCAACCTGGCGATTGCAACCCTCGTCAGGCAGAAGCTCGAGGCACGCGGCTACCAGGTGGATATGCTTCAGGAATTTGATTCCCGCCTGGAAGGTTATAACGGGGAAGTCTTGCTGGCAATCCATACTGATACTTGCGATGTTATTAATGATCAGGCAACCGGTTTCAAAGTGGCCACATCGACCTACAGCCATGACACCAATCTCGCCAACCGATTAACCGCATGCCTTGAAAGCCGCTATGCCAAGGTGACCGGATTGAAACTCAACCCAGGCGGCATCACCGAGAATATGACGGATTATCATGCATTCAGGGCGGTTAATCCGGCTACTACTGCTGCCATTATCGAAACCGGTTTCTTAAATCTGGATCGTGACATCCTGGTCAACCACCCAGAAGTAGTTGCGGATGGCATTGTGTCAGGATTGGTCTGTTTTGTTGCCAATGAGAGCATCCAAGCGCTGCCCATACCAACACCGTGAAAACTGCCCAGGAAGACTTCCGAAAGTTTCTACAGAATGCCCAACAAGCACTGCGACAAGGCGACCGTCTCAACGCGCGCCACTGGGCTGAGAGAGCCGTGGAATTAGGTCCTGATTCGGAGGAGGCCTGGCTAACCCTGGCTGCAGTCGCCAGCCCTCGTGCCAGTATTAATTACCTGGAGCAGGCGCTTAAAATAAACCCGCAGAGCCAGCCGGCCCTGAAAGGCATGCAATGGGCTTTGGAACGACTGGACGGGGAGCACCCTGATGCCACGGGTGAAAGTGCGGTTGTTGAACCGAAAACCGAGCCAAGAATCCACTCCATGGAAAAGGAATTGTCTTCCCAGAAGATGGACCAGCAGGTTCCATCTTCGAAGGGTCTTACTCAAAAGTCCTGGAGCAGAATTCGTTGGCCTATCCTCTTCCTGATCCTGTTGGTTATTTGTGTTACGGCGGCCTGGGAATTTTGGCCAGTCAATGCTGCCCCTGTTCTGGCTTTCCTGAATGACCCACATTCCTCGCCAATAATCCCCGGCTTTCTGGGCGATGTGGTAACGCCTTCCGAAACGGCGGACCCGACTGCCACCCAGACCGCCATGGCGACAATAACACCCACGCCAACTCCCACTGTCACCCCCATCCCGACTGACACCAGCACACCTACCGATCCGCCGGCGCCAACAGATACACCCTCGCCGACGAATACTGAAATACTTCTACCGACCAGTTCATCTGCGACAAGTGAGAGTTCGACTGGAGATGGTGTTCGTTGGATCGATGTGAGCCTCTCCAAACAGATGCTTTATGCTTATGAGGGAAATACCATCGTAAAAAGTTTTTTGGTCTCAACCGGTGTAGCAGCATTCCCAACTGTGACCGGTAAATATCACATTTATGTAAAGTACCTGTACACCGATATGCATGGGGCTGATTATTTCCTGCCGAACGTACCGTACACGATGTATTTCTATAAAAGCTATGGTATTCATGGAACATATTGGCACCATAACTTTGGTCATCCTATGAGTCATGGGTGTGTGAACATGTACACCCCGGATGCAGAATGGTTGTATTATTGGGCTTCGGTGGGGACATTAGTAAATATTCATTATTAATGATTAATGTTTTTCAAGTTACAATAAATCATCATTGGAATTTGACGATTTAGATTAGCCGCCCCGTTATGTTTAATGGTAATCTTTCAAGGCGCGATTTTCTGAAACTGAGCAATGCGACATTGCTCAGTCTATCGTTTGCGGAACTACAATTTGACTCTGTCCAGGCTGCTCCGGCTCCCACGCAGGGACGAGTGCAGGCCACCACTTTATTTGTGCGAGATGCGCCGGCTTACAGCGGGAAAAAAATAACGACATTAAAACGTGATGATATTGTTAATATTGCCGGACAGGTTTTCGGAGGTGAACAGGGTGATTACAACCGCCAATGGTACCGGCTAACAGACCAAACATACGTGTATTCCGGTTATATCCAACCAGTAAAAACAACGCTTAACCCAATCGGGACAGATATCCCGGACACTGGAGTATTGGGGGAAATTACCATTCCGTTTGCAGATTCTTATTACGGTATCAATATCAGCCCATCCTTTGGCCCGCGTTTGTATTATGCGACCAACCATTGGATCACCGCCATCGTGACGGATAAGCGAGATGACAGCCTTTGGTACAGGGCTCATGATGCTGCCACAAATGCTTATTACTATATCCGCCCAGAATGG
Organism: uncultured Chloroflexia bacterium; assembly: GCA_963772245.1. GTDB lineage: Bacteria > Chloroflexota > Anaerolineae > Anaerolineales > Villigracilaceae > UBA877. Next base: position 412,966 of record CAVYWB010000006.1, read on the forward strand.
ACACATCTCTTTTTGCCTGAAGAGATTGCCCCACTCTCCCCGCAAGTTCCCGAAAACGAAAAGCATATTGAGGTCTATCTCGACCGACAGTTGTTACTCGCGTATGAATGGAATGTGCTGGTCTATGCTGCTCGTGTAGCAACCGGGCGAAAGAACTATGAAAGCCCGACAGGCTGGTTCCAAACTTTTCATAAGCGGCCCACTTATCATATGTTCGGCGGGGCAGACGAGTTTTCGATCTTTGACCTGCCGGGCGTTCCCTGGGATTCTTATATTACTGATACCGGTGTTGCGCTGCATGGAACATACTGGCACAGTGATTTCGGCACCCAGCACAGCCATGGCTGCATAAATATGGCTTTGGAGGATGCCAAATGGATCTATCGCTGGACTCTACCGACGGTACCACCAGGCGAAAACCTGGTTTTCCAACCAGGAACCGGGACACGGGTGCAGATTAGTCAAAGCTAAGCATTTCAAATCTCCTGGGGGAAGTTTGGGCAACATCAGGTAAAATATACCGCAAGTCCCTAAAAAGGAGACCAATATGAACCACTCATTTCCATACATTTATTCCTTCAACAGTCGAAGAATAATCTCTTTGAAGAATTTCTGCATATCTGCGACCAGGGTCTATCCAGCATGGAAAAGGGTTGATTGACCATGGCGAGGCAACCTCTTTTTGCTGGTCTTGTTGTCGACGAATCCGATCACCCGGCCGGGACTGCCTATGTAGGGGACGAACCCTGCTATGTTGTGAATGATGGGGGTTTCCTCCGCCATATCCCATCTGAAACGGTGGATCGTAAGATACTTGAAATAATGCGCAAGCAGATCACCGGAAATGAGGATATGCTAAGTGAGCAGGCTGCCAAATTGCTAGGCACAGACGACATCTTCTCGAGAGCAATGCTTGAAAACCAATTAAAGAATATTGGCAATCAATTTGATACGATTTTGGAAATGGGAATACCTGAGGAAAGCCGCGCTTTTATGGGTATGTCGGGTTTTAAAGTTGTCATCAATGTTCACGGCGATGTCATTCGGATGGAGCAACCAGAGTCGAAGGAAGAAGGTGGGGATAATGGAGAATAAGACAAAGTAAGGAAGCCTGTAAGGAAAAGATTAATAAAACGCATACAGAATGCCTCCCCAGTAAATAGTATACTATTATAAAATTCATCCAATTACAGGAGGCTACTATGATTTCCAAGACCATGCAGGATGCTACCAACGAACAGATCAACAAGGAACTTTATTCGTCGTATCTTTACCTTTCGATGGCGGCTTATTTCGAGAGTAAGAATTTACCCGGTTTTGCCAAGTGGATGCAAGTACAGGCTGACGAAGAGACCAAGCATGGCATGAAATTCTACCAACACCTGGTTGACCGGGGCGGACGCGTCATGCTTAAGGCGATTGCCGCGCCTGGGACTGAATGGAAATCAAATCTGGAAGTTTTCAAGGAAGTACAGTCTCATGAGGCTGGGGTTACTGCCTCGATAAATAACCTATACGAACTTGCACTTAAAGAGAAGGATTACCCCTCGCAAGTACTGCTCCAGTGGTACATCAACGAGCAAGTGGAAGAGGAAAAGAACGCGGCCGACATTGTTCAACAATTGGAGCTAATCGATGCACACGGTACTGCCGTATTAATGCTTGACCATCAACTTGGTAAACGCGGCGGTGAATAAACAAACCGGATCCTGAATGGTTCTGCCTGAAGGGTTTATTCTGTACCAGAAATTTGACTTGACTCCATCATAATAGAATTGTATGATGGTGCGTATGATGGATGACAAGCTCACAACAGAAGAAAAACAAACTCTCTTAAGAATTGCCCGCCAATCGCTGGAAGCCGGAGTACGCAGAGAGACACTCCCGAAGATTGAGCAAACCACGTTAACAACGGCGCTACGGTCGGAAGGGGCGGCGTTTGTCACATTGACTGTGCATGGTGAATTGCGTGGCTGCATAGGCGCGTTGGAACCATACCAACCACTTGCGGAGGATGTGCGTGAGCACGCCGTTGCAGCTGCGTTGGAGGACTATCGCTTTCCACAAGTGCAAGAAAAGGAATTGGCGAAGATCGAAATTGAAGTCTCGCGCCTGACTCGCCCGGTACCATTGCAATACAAGGATGCGGATGATTTACTCGCCAAGCTTCGCCCTGGTACGGACGGAGTCATCCTGCGGGATGGTTTCAGGCGGGCAACTTTCCTTCCGCAAGTTTGGGAGAAAATCCCGGAACCGGCTGAATTCCTGGCGAATTTATGTTACAAGATGGGGGCGACACCTGATACCTGGAAACGGAAGCACCTGCAAGTGCTGGTATACCAGGTTGAGGAATTCCACGAGTGAAATATCTTCGGTTCACAATGAATCAACTGCCCCGGATTATTCTCCGGGGCATTGATTTACGCCTGGCTAAAATGCTGGCTTTCGACAGCCTGCCAGGATTCCTCAGGAAGGGACATGTAATTTGCCAGCAATGGGTGGACACGCCGAATCTCCTGGGCCACCCGTTCAGCAACCCGTCGCATCGAGAAATGAGCTTGCGGAGCTGAACGCAATTGGCAGAAGGCAAAAGCTTCGCGCAAATTCATACTGAAAAGTACCCGCCTATTGAAGCCATTGGGAACAATGTACGCAGCCACCTGAGGGTTCCATTCTGCGAGTTCCTCATAAGCCCGCCTGGCTGCTTCCATGGCGGAACGGTAGCGGTGCTCAAAGCCGGCCTCTGCAAAGCCTAGTGGGACAGCATACCCGAGGCTGGCTGTCAGCATTTGCGGTGTTTGCGTCATCATACGGTGGCGTTTGAACTCAGCATAGCCACCCTGGTCGAATACCAGGTCGAAGGTGTAGGTAGTGTATTCCAACTCCCGTAAGGGTATATCATGTTCATCCATCTGTCCGAGGAGGGAATTAGCCAGGCTTTGACGTTCACCCGGGGCGGCAGAGCGAACTGCCTCCAAAGCCCCTGTGTAGGAAAAACCACCAAAACGGAATAGTGCAGCGGCTAGAACCTTGCTCTCACCGTCGGGATCGAAATCAATTAGGGTACACCAATCCGAGTTTTCTAGAGCGAACTCGGCCTTTTCTTCTACACTAGTTACACCAGGGCTGCGGGAGAAAGCCTGACCAGTTTCAATCAAGTAAGGAACTGCCTCGGCATATTTTACAAGCGTCGGGACTTCGGCCTGAGCCACACGTTTTACCTCCTCACCGATCTGGCGCACCTCGGCCAGCGGATGCGAGAGCATTTTACCTATGGCATGCTCAAGCACACGGGCATTGGCGGTCATGCCCAGGTTGGCAAGCGATGCCACTGGAAGAAGGAACCGGCACGAATCCGCATATTGTGAGCGGATCCGGCGATCGTAGGTTTCATCGCTTTCGTGTTCCCGCCTGGTAGATTGCCGCTCTATAAACGCGCGCATGGGCTGAAGAGAATCCAGGTAAGTCTGGAAGAGCAGTTCGCATGTATGCTTGAAGGTATCCTCCAGAGGGTGTCCTTCCAATTCAGGCGGGATAAAGAAAGCCTGAGCGTCCCACTTCTGATAGCGAGTGGATTTTTCAGTGTATGAAGCCAACCGATTGGATTCGAGACATTCCACTGCCAGGCGGGAAACGTTCTCGATGGCGATATGCAGAACGGCGTGTTCAGCCACTGAGGCGTGTCCATAACCAACCACCCATTTTTCATGGAAGCGGGCGGATTTCTCGTCGCTCAAATCGGAGGCGATTTCGCGAAACGATTCGGGGGAACGTGAAGTTTTTGCAAATGCGACTGCAATGGTTTCGGGTGAGAGTTCCTTGGGGGAAAGCAGGTAGATCTGGCGGTGGGGCATAATAGATGGAGGATCCCTTTTAGTAATCATTATTCGGAACTTTAGATAAATATATGAGTTGAACTATAGACGAAAATTGAGGATGAGTCAACATGGAATATACATGGGTGGTAGATAAAGAACAATAATCACCTCAAACAAAAATATCCCGGATATGAATGGGATATTCTTCGGTTGACAAACTTGATCAACGTGTAAATAAATCGTAGATACTGATTTACGGTTATCTCTTTTCCAAAATTCTTCGTGTCAGAGAAATATCTTTTTTGATCTGTTTCACTAGTGCTTCCACGGAGTCATATTTCTCTTCGGGACGTAAATACTGGATGAATTCCAGCTTGACAGTCTGACCATACAAGTTCTGGTGGAAATCAAGCAGGTGGGCTTCAACTGTGGGGGCAGGGGGATTGCCGTAGAAAGTGGGTCGAACTCCCAGGCTTGTGGCAGCCATGTGGGGTTGCCCCTGCACCCAGGCACGGCACGCGTAGATGCCAAAAGCTGGCATGATCTTATCCGCAGGGATCTGGATATTTGCTGTGGGGATATTTATGGTGTGGCCACGACCGTCACCATGGATGACCTGACCGGTAATGGAAAACGGGCGGCCCAAGTCGGATGCGGCAGCCGATACCTTGCCAGCGAGGACGGCCTGCCGGATGCGTGTAGATGAAATAATGCCATTCGTATCCTTTAAGGCTGGCACCACCTGAACTGAATAACCCAAGTCTTTTCCTATTTCCGCCAGGCGGGATGCATCCGCCTCCCTTCCGCGACCTAGGGAGGTATCATACCCGATGACGAGATGGCGCAGATCCAATTTTTTAGAAAGCCTGTGCATGAATTCAGAAGCAGTCTGGTCAGCCAGGTTGTGGTCGAATATCTGGGTAATGACCGCGTCAACTCCAAATGATCCTAGGAGTTCGGCGCGTTCTTCAGGCGGTGTCAGGTATTTAAAATCTTTTTTACCTCCCAAGACAACAGCTGGATGAGGAGAAAACGTCAAAACAACCGCAGGTTTCCCGGAATTCTGAGCCGCGGAGACAAGCTGGTGGAGAATCTCCTGATGGCCACGATGGACGCCATCGAAGATACCAATAGTCATCCAAGTATTCTGGAGACTGAGATTGTCAATGGAATGATAGTGAAGCACGTCAATATAATAATGAAATTAACCGGACGCAGAAAGATACGGATGAACGAGTTTATTTTTTGAGGCACACCCTTCTTGTACCCCGCAAGCAGCAATCAACCGCGTCTGGTCCTAGATATGATTATGAGAAGAAGACTTTCTTTGGTTGCCACTCCGGAGTGCCGTCTTCACCGGTGACAAGATCCATAATCGCGATGAGTTCACCGGCCATGCTGACACCGCGCACCAAACCTGGTTGGGTATCGGGGGCAGCCTTTACACGATGGCCATGCTTAACTTCCTCGACTTCGTCAGGGTTGAGCTCTATAGCGGACCATTCGGCCAGCGCTTCGGCGGCAGGAATCAGAAACTGGTACCAGTCCCCAGCCGAGAAAGTTTCCTGCAGTCTACGCAGAGGCGTTGCATCCCGCAGTGTGAACCGGCCGGATTTTGTCCGGCGAAGACCAACCAGGTAAGCCCCACAACCTAAAGCTGTGCCCACGTCATTTGCAAGGGAACGGACATATGTTCCAGAAGAGCAGTGGACATCGATGACCACTTCCGGGGGTGCCCATTCCAGGACTTCGAGGTGGTAAACGTTGATTTTTCGGGGAGCAAGCTCCACTTCTTCACCTTCCCTGGCCATTTCGTAGGCTTTACGCCCGTGTACCTTGACGGCTGAATAGGCCGGCGGAGTTTGCTCAATTTCCCCTATGAAATGCTGAAGCACTTCATTAAATTTTTCTTCTGTTACGTCTACGGGGGTGGTGGACTGCTGGGTAAATCGCCCTTCTGCATCAAATGTGTCAGTGGAACTACCCAGGCGCAAGATGGCCTGATAGCGTTTGTCAGATGCCGATACAAACTCACTCAATCGTACTGCAGGTCCAATAAGTACTACCAGAACACCTGAGGCACGCGGATCAAGTGTGCCAGTATGACCTGCGCGGCGGATATTCGTTCCGCGGCGGATAATATCAACAACATCGTGAGATGTCAAACCGACCGGTTTGTCCACCACAAGAATGCCAGAAATGGCATTTTTTATATCCTGACTTTCCATTTTATTCCTCCTAAATGAGTAACCCGTCCCCCGCGAGTCCATATTAATTATATTTTACCGCAATATATAGGCAATTGTAATGCCTTGCGTGTAGTTTCCAGGACACGTTCCCTGACCTCTTCCAGATTACCGGTCAATTCTGCACCTGATGCAGCTTTATGACCACCACCACCAAATTGACTGGCAATTTGGGCAACATCAATATTGGCTTTCAGGCCACGCCATGAAACCTTGGTTGAGTTTTTATCTTGTTCAACAAAGATGATGGCAATGTCTGCCTCGTCAATAGACGAAATAACCGAGATGAGATCGGCGTCATCATTGCTTGTGTAGCCGGAAACCTTGCGGTCAGCCAGGGTTAACGTGGTCCAAATGATCCCATCGACGCGCTCCAAATTGGAGAGACCCGCGCCCCAGTATTTGGTGGCCGAAAAAGTGCGCCGGACCAGACTAAGATAATAGAGCTTGGTCATGTCTGCACCCAACTCGATCAAATCGGCTGCCTGGCGTAGGACTTCAGGAGTGGTATTCGATGTCCGGAAACCGAGTGTATCAGTGACGAGACCGGTCAGTAAATTGGCAGCAATGGGCGCGGTAATCGTAAGGTTCCAGTTGTTCATAAAGCGAGTCAAAACGGAGGCCGTCGCAGCAGCTTGCGGGTCGACCAGGTTCAATTCCCCGAAGGCTTCGGTGGTGCTGTGGTGGTCAATTACGATATCAGGAGGATGGTACCCTTCCAAAGCTTTACCAACGCGTTTCAAATCCGAGCAGTCAACACATACAATCAGATCAAATTGACCATCCGCCTTGGTTTTGACTTTCTCACTGCCAGGCAAGTGTTTGAATGATGCCGGTAAACCATCTGAAAGCACTACCTGGACTTGTTTTCCGTTATCAAGCATTGCCAGGCCCATTGCAAGGCTGGAACCGATCGCATCACCATCTGGCCGGATATGTGAAGTGACCAGCACGCGATGAGCCAATTTGATACGATTTCTAATTTTTATCTGCAGGTCGTCCATTCTTCTTTATCTCAGCCAGTAAATGCTCAATATGGTCAGCATGTTCGGGAGTAGGGTCCCAGTGGAAGCGCAGGCGAGGAAACGTACGCAATTCAATTTTTGATGCCAGGGCATGCCTTAAGAATCCGCTGGCGTGTTCCAACCCCTCAAGGATTTCAGTGCTTCGTGCCACGCCTTCCACTGCTGATACATAAATGTCAGCGAATGCCAGTTCGCGATCCACTTTGGCATCGGTAATAAAAACTTGATGCAGGCGCGGATCGTTCATTTCCCGGATCAGCAATTCCGAGAGGTCCTGGCGAATACGATCTGCAATACGTTGAAGACGGATGTTGGAAGGCATATAAAGTTTTCGATTATTGATTTAGGGTTTATATTTATCTATAGAATTAGAAGTTTACTCGGTTTCTGTTTTCTCCAAGACGAAGCATTCGATTACATCTCCAACCTGAATATTATTGAAGTTCTTCATACCAATACCACATTCGAAGCCCTGGCGGATCTCACGAACATCTTCTTTCTCGTGCTTGAGGGATCCTACTTCTCCTTCATAAACAATATCTTGACCGCGCGTAATCCGAATTTTCCCATTCCGGCGGATTTCACCTTCAGTTACCCGGCAGCCGGCGATATTATTACCTTTCGACAGGCTAAATATTTGTAAAACGACTGCCTTGCCGACAGGCTTTTCGGTGAACTCTGGAGCAAGCATACCTTTAAGGGCTTTTTCCACATCCTCGATCAGGCGGTAAATGATGTCATAAAGACGAATATCCACACCTTCTTTTTCAGCCAGACGGCGCGCGGCTATATCGGCCTGGACGCTGAAGCCGAAGACAATGGCTTGGGAGGAGGAAGCAAGTAGAACGTCATTCTCACTGATGTTTCCGGCTTCGGCATACAATACATTGATGGCAATTTCCCCTTTACCAAGATCGTTAATTTCATTAACAATGGGCTCCAGGGAACCCTGAACATCAACCTTCAAGATGATGTTCAGTTCTTTCGTTTCTCCCGATTTAACCTTGGAGAATAATTCTTCCAGGGTCATTTTTTTAGATGGGGAGGCTTGTTTCCTGGACGCCTCAGTTCTTTCCAGAATAATCTGCCGGGCTTCCTTTTCGGTTGCAACAGTCTGGAAAACATCACCGGCGGAGGGAATGCCGCTTAATCCCATCACCGAGATAGGGAAAGAAGGGCCGGCTTCATCCACCTTTTCTCCACGGAAATCGAACATGGCGCGCAAGTGTCCAAACGCATTGCCTGCCACGATAATACTCCCGGTCTTCAAGGTCCCATTCTGGACCAGCAGAGTGGCAACGGGTCCCTTGGATTTATCCAACTCTGCTTCGATGACCGTACCAATAACTGCTCCATTGGCATTGGCTCGAATATCTGAGTTGTCTGCAACAAGCAGAACCGCCTCCAGCAGATCGTCGATTCCTTGGTTCTGTTTGGCTGAGACTGGAATGACCATGGTATTGCCACCCCATTCATCCGGAGCAAGATCGTTTTCACTAAGTTGTTTTTTGACGAGTTCCGGATTGGAATTGGCTTTATCGATCTTATTTAATGCCACAATAATTGGCACACGGGCTGCTTTGGCATGGGCGATGGCTTCTTTTGTTTGGGGCATAACACCATCATCTGCGGCAACCACCAAGATGACAATGTCAGCACCCTGGGCGCCTCGTGCACGCATTGCGGTAAAAGCCGCGTGTCCAGGCGTATCCAGGAAAGTGATTTGCCGGCCTTTCAAAACCACTTGATAGGCACCAATGTGTTGCGTAATGCCACCTGCTTCGCCCTCGGCAACATGGGCGTGACGGATCGCATCCAGAAGGGAGGTCTTGCCATGGTCAACATGACCGAGGATGGTAACAACCGGCGGCCGCGGTGTCAGGGTTAACTCATCCTCATCCGCAATGGTCTGCCGCCAGAGAGGTACTTCGCCTGTTTCTTTTTCCTTTGGAGCTTCCAGGTTTTCCGGTGCGACTTCGAAACCCAATTCGTCAGCCAAAATGGCCGCAGTGTCAAAATCAATAGCCTGGTTTATGCTGGCCATGACCCCGTTGCTCATTAACTTTTTTATTATTTGGATTGGGCTCACTTCAATAATTTGAGCGAAATCACGAATCGTGATGTTCGCAGGGAGTTCAATCTTCTTACTTTTTGTATCGCTCATACGGCACCTCTTTCGTCAAACTGCCTGCATTGTTAGGTAACTTCACCATACAAGCTGGCTGTGCGGGTCCGGATCCTGTGGATTGCGTTTTGAGAAATAAAACTGCAGGACTTCCGGCTGAGCGATTGACTTATCGTCAGCCCATAGGGACTCTATTATTATTCACTGGCTGCCTCTTTATTATCAGGCAGTGTTTGCATAAAATGGTGGAGACGATCAAGATCGTTAGTCGTCAGGTCCACTTTCAAGGCATGCGCAAGAGGCCCTTTCAGGCCTTTTTCCCAACAAGTGCGGATATTATGCAAATAAGCGCCTCGCCCTGCCATTTTACCGGTAGGATCAACTTGCACGCCTCCCGGTTGATACACGAGGCGGAGCAACGCTCGCTTTGGAAGCACCATTCGACAACCAACACAAGTGCGCTGGGGAATATGTTTAGGCCGTTTTGCAGGTTTGCCAGACACCTTATTCAATCCAAGCGGCAGGCAGATACCTCCGCCAATATGCAATTATTCCCATTCTTCCAGCACGCTATCATCGTCGCCACGCTTATGCTTTTTACGGGCGACGACCTCGCCACGCTTTTCGTCGAATTCCAATTCGCGACCTTTTTTAGCTTTCTTTTCTTTTTTCTTGTTTCTCTCTTCTTCGCTTTCCTCTTCAGCGACCACGGGGACTGCCAATACATTTTGCAGTGAGAAGATCTTGTCAAAATCTTCTTCTTTGGTCTCTTCGACAGGCGCTACCGTCGCGGTTATCTCTTCTGAGATGGGGGCGACCTCAGCTGAGGCTGGTAGGATCTCAATTGGGGCTGCTTCAACGGTCTCTTCATGCAATGCTTCAGCGACGAGCTCGGGAGGCTCGGCAGGTTTCTCGGGTTCGGGGAATGAAATGTTTACCAGGGCTGTCTGGATAGCCTGCATGGCTTTAGGGCCTATCCCGGAGAGGCTAAGAACACCATCTGGATTTAACTTCATCGCCATCATCAAATTGCCGACAGTGCGATGCTCAGCCTCGGTCAAGATGGTGTAAACATGGTCGGGCAAGTTCAAGGTTGCAATATCTGTTTCAAAGGCAGCATCCGGAATACCGGCCCTGGCAGCGGTAACCAGCTCTTTTTCAGCGGCCGCTTCGGCTTTTTTCTGTTCGACTGTGCGACGTTCAACGCGATCCACGAATTGGATCAATGACAGGAACTCTTCTGGCGTCAGTGGACGTCCTGCACTCTTTTTGGATAGAATTTCTTCAATTACTGGAACATGATCATGTTCCACCTCGGCGATGTTTGCCAAGGAGGGATCGCTTTGTACTTTAACAATGGCATCTGACGCAGCCTCGGTCAAAGATTTGATATCAATGCGCCAACCGGTCAGTTTCGCCGCCAGACGGGCATTTTGCCCGTCACGGCCAATCGCCAGACTTAACTGGTCCTCCTGAACAACTACGGTAGCTGTTTTCTCAATCTCATTCAAGTAGACACCGGAAACTTTGGCCGGACTGATGGCCTTAGAAATATAAATCACCGGATCGTTGTTCCACTCGATAATATCGATTTTTTCATCATGCAGTTCTTTGACGATGGCTTGGATACGCACTCCCCTAATACCAACGCACGCTCCGACCGGGTCTACATTAGGCTGAGTGGCAGAAACAGCCACTTTGGCACGCTGGCCAGGCTCCCGTGAGATGGCGCGAATCTCAACTATGCCATGATAGATTTCTGGAACTTCGTTTTCCAAGAGGCGGCGAAGGAAATTACGATGTGAACGAGAAAGAATGATTTGAGGGCCACGCGGGCTTTCCTTGACTTCCAAAATAATGGCGCGGACCCGGTCATGTACTTTAAAGCGTTCACCGGGGATCTTCTGGTTTTGAGGCATGATTCCCTCGGCTTTCATATCAAGACCTACCGTGGCGCCTTGGGTCATATTAACTGCCTGTACTACACCGCTGACAATTTCACCAACCTGTTTTTCATAATAATCGGATTGCATCTGGCGTTCTGCTTCGCGGATGCGTTGCTGAATAACTTGACGGGCAGTCTGAGCGGCAACCCTGCCAAAATCCTTCGGAGTGGATTCGACGATCGCCATATCTCCCAGATTGACTTCCGGGCTTACCCGCCTGGCCTCTTCAAGCAACACCTCGGTACGTTCATCTTGCACATCTTCGACAACTTCTTTCTCGACAAAGATGCTTACTTCACCCGTCTCAGGGTTAATTTTAGCTTCGACTTGCTGGGCATTGGATGCATTCACTGCACGCCGATATGCAGAGACCATGGCCAATTCAATGGCTGAAAGGATGATCTCCTTTGGCAGTTGTTTTTCTTCCAATACCTCGTTGAATGCCAATGCAAATTCGTTCTTCATAATCAACCTGCTCCCCGAAATCTCTATTACACGCAGAAAAGTGGGGGTCGCCCACTTTTCGATGCGTTCAGTATAAGAAACACAATAACAATCAATATTCTAGCATACAAGGGACAAAGTTGCAAGGATTTGACAAGTACAAGTACTCGAAAATCCTGTTTTTATGAAAGGTGCTGGTAATTTATGAAAAGTCAGTCATGAGCTCTTGTGCTTGCTCAGAAACAGGGGAAGAAGCCTGAATATTCCGGAGAATTGTTTCCGTAAGGAATAAGAGATTACGGCAAGAAAGATTATGATAAAAGTAAGGCCGGCGGCCCAATCGAGAATGATTTGAATGGAAGGCAATTTCCAGTCTGGTTGACGGCGGTTTAAGAAATCAATGAGTTCTTTATATTCTGAGACCGGAATAAGCGAAAATAATTTGGAATTATTTTCCTTCGGAAAAACGTACCCGGTCGGGTCGGTCATATTGTAATAACCGTTTTGAATGTCAAAGACAGAACCCTCTCTGACAAGCGGAAGAAATGAATTTTCCCCTAGGAGCGGGTCATAGTGGTGGGTGACATTGCTTGCCTGGGCCATGAATACCTCATCATCGTTCATGGCGGGTATTATTTTATTCACTGGAAACGTATCGCCGGCCTGAATTTTATTGTATGTTCCCATAATGGAAGTAATATCATATGTCCGTCCCTGGACTCTCATTGGGAGCAAGTAATACCCCCAAAGCGCAACAAGGGAGAGACTGTTCAATAAAGCGAAAGCAGCAATTGTTTTTAACCCTGATTTTCCCTTTGACCAATAATCAAATCCTTTGACCCCGAGGATTGCCAGAGGAAGGATAAAAGACGCAATAAAACGTGTGTTCGTACGCAACGACTTGATCAGAGGCCATCCTTTTACCGCGTCAAATAAAAAACCTCGGGCTGTTGAAAATTGAAAGACAAAGATAACCGAAATAATAAGAAAGATCCCGGCGATGACTTTTTTTATTAAATCTTTTTTTTCAAAATGTGGCTTGTGGAAGAGAATTGTCCAAATTCCATAGATGAGTAAAATAATTAATACAGGAGAGATGGAACTATCCACCTCCCAGAAACCATAGGGAGTGCCTGTCCATTTTGTCAGCCGGACGACAAATACAAGACTACTCTTGCCAATTATTTTCAGAAATGGGAGAGTGGTCATTACACCGATTAATTGGAAAACTGAGCCGATGATACTAGAATACAGGGACACGAAATAATGGTCATGCACGTCACGCGGGAAAGTTTGCATGAAGGCTGTTATTGCATAGAATTTGGAACCACACAAGAGAATTGTTAGAATACCTCCCCAGATAATTACTGCTACCATTTTCTTAAATTCAAACAAAGCAGGTTTGAGGAAATAGAAGACAGGAATAGTAACAATGGTTGTGAAAAAACACATAAAACCAATATAAACTCCCCCAGAGTTCAGCAGGATAGCACCTGTCATGGAAATCAATACGCCGGCCAGCCAGGCTGGAATTTTCCGATAAAACAATGCGAACATAGGGATCACTATTAACGGAAAAGTGATTTTATCCGCGTGTCCGACAACCAGACGTTCGATAAAAAAGCCGTTTGCGACAAAGAAACCTGCCCCCAGGATTGAAGAAAGTGGTTTGAGTTCCAACACGTCGCGAAGCAGTAAAAAAGTAATCCAAAATCCGAGCGCGATATAAACCGCACCGCTGGCAAGAATTGCAATCCATGGATTGGCGAAGAAAGTGAAAAGTTGTTGGAATGAAAATTGCATTTGGAGAGGATTGGGGTAGGCTGGCAGGCCACCTCCAAAGCTGGGGGTATACCATTCTATGCTCAACCCATTTATCTTGTAATGCAGCAGTGTATCAAGCAAGCGTGGACTGAATAATCGGTAATCACTACCAACGAGGGGGTATGCAGCGCTCGTAAATTGAACGACAAAGAATATTATGATCAGAATATTCAGTACGATAAGCGCAGAATAAAGGTTACGATACTTCATCTTTGAGACACCTTCTAAAAATATCAATATTCGAGAATCGTCGATTGAGTAATTTCATTGGTCCGCACCTCGAAAATCATAAATTCCTCCTGAAATACTCCACGTGCGTTTACATGCCGGACAAAAGATTTGCTGGTCTAAAATTTTCAAAGGCGAATGTCCGCATTCAGGGCACTTGAAATAAGCTGAAAGGTTCTTTTTTCCCGGCACAGGAGAGACAATCCCGTCAACCCTGGCTTGCTGAAATACGCTGGGAGATAATTGTACCCATGCACCGGTCCATTGAAAAATCGAATCAAGGCTTGCAAGCAGGATAGGCGGTATGATTCGTTTCAACAAGTTAATCCGAAAATGAGAGACTGTTAAGCTCTTTTCAATACGAAAACCAAGGTTTGTCAGCCACTCGTGGATACAGCGCGGATGGAAGTCAAAATTCAAAGTCGTAAATTCGACTGGGTCAAGTGTAAAAGGACTCCAAGTCTGGAGACGCAATGCATACCGCAAGATGGATTTATAGTTGCGTTTGTTGGCGAATTCCAGGATAAAATACCCTCCTGGCCGAATCACATTCCTGACTTGGCGCAGCGCAGCCGGAGCATCCGCCATATGATGCAAAACGCGGATCATGGTCGCGGCATCGAATAATCCATCCACGAAAGGCAGCCGGTAGATGTCTGCGGCGACGTACGTGTAACGTTCTGAATCTCCCAAGAGATCCTGGGCTTGTTTCAATTGCGTGCGGGAATAATCAAGAAGGACTACATGCTCGAAACCGCTGTATCGCCGTGTGTTGCGGCCAGCTCCAGCGCCAAGTTCCAGCAGTAAACTGCCCTGCTTGGGGAGCAGGCGTTTGAGGGCAATAGCTTCACAACGATCTTCGTATTCACGCCCGCCTTTTTTCCAGAAACGAGTCTGGTAGTCAGAACCTTCGTAATCGCAGACAGGCGGTCGTTTCTGTTCTGGCATCTTATTTCCCGTCGAAACCTCGTCCAATACCTTGATAAGAAAACCCTAAAGAACGCGCTTCCACAGGGTCATAAACATTACGCCCATCAAAAAGGATCGGTGTTTTCATCAAAGTATGAATTTGTTTGAGGTCCAATTGCTTGAACTCGTTCCATTCAGTAATTACAATGAGCGCGTCGCTGTCTTTGGCCATGTCGTAAGGATTATCAAACATAATGACAGCTGGCAAGAGAACATGGGCATTTTTAGCTGCCACCGGGTCATATGCACGGACCTTCGCGCCCAATCTGATGAACATCCGGGCAATATCTATAGAAGGGGCTTCCCTCATGTCATCGGTATTGGGCTTGAAGGCCAAGCCTAATAGACCGATGGTTTTACCCTGCAAAATTCCGAGCATTTCTTCCACACGTTTGACGATTGCCTGACGACGATCGTAATTGACCTTGGTGACAGTATTTAAGATTTCAGGTGCAACCTGTTTGCGTTCTGCCATATAAGCCAAGGCTTTTACATCTTTGGGAAAGCATGAACCACCCCAACCGAGCCCTGCATCAAGCATGGCTGAGCCAATACGCTTATCATACCCCATGCCTATAGCAACCTCTTTTACATCTGCTCCGAGAGCTTCACAAATATCGGCAATTTCATTGATAAATGAGATTTTAGTTGCCAGGAATGCATTGGAGGCGTATTTTATCATCTCTGCTGTACGCAGGTCGGTAATAATAATGGGAGAGCGAAGCGGTAAGTGTAACTGGGCAACCTTTTCTGCGGCGTCCCGGTCGAACGATCCAAGAACCGTGCGGTGCGGCTGGTTAAAATCGCTGATGGCGGTCCCTTCCCGCAAGAACTCCGGGCAGGAGACTACTGCAAATGGGATGGGTTTTGGTTGATTCTTTTTTACAATGTCGGCCACCCAGTCTCCAGTTCCGACAGGGACTGTGGATTTGTTTATGATGATTAAATGTGCAGACATTTCTTGGGCAATTGTTTTTGCGGCAGCAGCCACATATTGCAAGTCTGCTTCGCCGTCGATCCCGGAAGGCGTGGCCACGGCAATAAATGCAAACTCTGTTTCTTTCAATGCTTCGGCGTACGATGTCGTAAATGACAGGCGTTTCGCGCGAACATTGCGGTCAACCAATTCCTCCAAGCCAGGTTCGTAGATAGGCATAACGCCTTTGTTCAGGTTTTCAATACGCTTATCGTCAACATCCAAAGCAATGACGCGATTCCCCAAATCGGCGAAACAGGCAGCAGTGACCAGTCCAACATATCCTATACCAATCACGCAGAGTTGTTTCATCTTGCCTCCTAAAGAATTAGTAATTATAGCCGCCTTAATATACCAGAAAAATACAAAGGCAGGTCACAACCTAAGGAAATTTACCCACCTGCTTGTCGGGAAGTTCTAGAACTTCGTGATTTTAGTCTTTTCTTAGGAGGTCGGAACAATATCCTTATAAATACAAGCTCCCAGAAATAATTCGTAGATAGGCCGGTCAATTCCTAACCTGTCGTAAACAATTACGATAATATTGTCAAAGAAATTTACCACTTTCATGAGGAAGACTCTATGGCTGGAATTATGAATGTTAAGATGTGTCATCTTATGCTGGAATATATCGCCAATTACAGATTCAAACCATGATTGTGGTATATTGCAATTGATGAAAATCCTTTTTGTTGCAGACGGCCGGTCTCCAACCACACTTAGTTGGATGGGATACTGGATAGAAACCAGCCATGATGTGCATCTCGTCTCAACTTTTCCCTGCTCTATCCCACCCGGATTGAGCTCTTTCCATGAATTGCCGGTTGCATTCGGAAGTATGGCCGGAAAACAAGTAAGGAACACTCGCGTATTAGACTACAGGCCGGGAAAGATTGGCCCCACTCGTGGTTTCTTACGTCATTTGCGTTACTACCTTGGACCTCTCAGCCTGCCAATTTACCAAGCGAATTTTCGCGGCCTGATAACTCAAATCCAGCCAGATTTGGTGCATGCACTTCGAATTCCATTCGAAGGAATGATGTCTGTTGGCACGCCACCTGGAATTCCGTTAATTATATCCACTTGGGGAAATGATATAACGCTGCACGCTCGAGGTTCATTCCTAATGGCTCATTTGACGCGAAATGTATTAAGCCGGGCAAATGGTCTTATAACAGACACGCAGCGCGACATCCAGCTGGGAATTGAGTGGGGGTTTAAATCCGGAAGACCAACTCTGATTGTACCGGGATCAGGAGGAGTACGCCTGGATGAAATCATGAAAGGCTCATATCCCGAAGATTTACCCGAGGAATTACCCGATGAACCGGTCATAGTTAACCCACGGGGACAGCGCCCCGGCAGTATACGACAGGATGTTTTCTTTCAAGCCATCCCGGAGGTTTTACGTAAAGTCCCGCAAGCGATTTTTGTCTGCCCTTCCCTCAAAGGGGACATGGAATCTGAGCGCCAGGTGGATCTATTAGGTATCCGTCAGAATACAAAACTTTGGCCCAGGTTGCGCCAGGGTCAGTTGTGGAAGTTATTCCAAAAAGCCCAGATATTTGTCTCGCCCAGCATACATGATGGGACCCCCAACTCCTTGCTTGAAACGATGGCCTGTGGTTGTTTTCCTATAGTGGGAGATATTAAATCAATGCGTGAATGGGTGCTGCCAGGAACTAATGGCCTATTGGTGGATGCAACGGATGCGCATGCGATTGCTGATGCGATCCTAATTGCGATCAGACAGCCCGCCCTACGAAAAGAGGCTGCAAAATATAATGCAGCGCTTATTGCAGAACGGGCTGATTACTTGCCAAACATGGGCCGCGTTGAGAGGTTTTATCAAGAAGTGAAAACAATTACCTAAGCATCGTTTTCGCAAACGGTTATATTACGCCTTGGGAGCGCGCAGGATTTCCAGGCGTTCCCGTAACTCGATCCGTTTGGTATTTGCTGCCTGACGAATTTCGTTTGCAAAGGTCTGGCTGCGTTCAGTGATTTGTGCGCGTATTTCCTCTCCCGATGCAGGAGCGAATAAAAGAGCCACTGTTGCACCTACCAATCCACCGATTGTCGCACCAATGAAGAAACTAAAAACCCGCCGCATATTAGCCTCCTATGAAAGACGGTGATTATAGTCCCTATTATAGAGCAGAATAAGGTGAGATGCTAGATTGCTATTGTATCGATTTTGTGGAATAATCATAATGCCTGCGTGTATCAAACGGAACACGACAGGATTGATGCATTTTCATCAGCACGTTTAGTGACCTAAGGATAGTCTGGCGAACCAGTATTCGTCCCTGGCCCCTACCCAAAGGAGGGTACCTTGCCAAAAATTGTTTCAGAAGCCAATGCAGCACCAGTACACAAAACGAAAACCGCACAAACCTTTCGCTTAAAAAAGAACGCGGTGAACCTATCACCATGCTGACAGGATACGATTATCCGACTGCCCTGGCCCTTGATCGAGCTGGTATTGACGCAATTCTTGTTGGAGATTCCCTTGGGATGGTAGTTCTGGGATACGAGAATACTTTACCGGTAACCATGGAGGAAAGTCTTCATCACTGTCGTGCTGTGGCACGGGGAGCCAAATCAGCATTGTTGATTGGAGATATGCCTTTTATGTCCTACCAGGTATCTGTTGAGCAAGCAGTCCATAATGCAGGAAGGTTTCTCAAAGAAGGCGGGATGCATGTGGTCAAGCTGGAGGGGGGAAGGGAACGCCTGGATACCATTCGTGCCATCTGCAATGCAGGTATTCCGGTGATGGGACACCTTGGCCTAACCCCGCAATCCATCCATGCTCAGGGTGGATATCACTTGCAAGGGTGTTCCACCGCTGGTGCCAGGCAAATTTACGATGATGCTGTTATGCTTGAAGATACCGGCTGCTTCAGCCTAGTGCTGGAATCAATCCCGGCCCGGCTGGCAGAATTGATTTCCAAGCGCATCTCTATTCCAACCATTGGTATCGGGGCAGGTGCAGGTTGTGATGGACAAGTGCTAGTAGTTCATGATATGTTAGGACTTTTTGATAGATTTACGCCAAAATTTGTTAAGAAATACGCTGACTTGAATGGTGAGATGGAGCGAGCCTTCGGAGAATATATTGAGGATGTCGTGAATCGACGCTATCCGGCCCGGGACCATACGGTGGATATGCCGGAAGAAGAATGGCAGTTGTTAGTAAGAGAAATAGGTGTCGATAAGCACAAATGAAATCAGATTGATTAATCGTTAGCAGCGCTGCCCTGGCTACTTTTTTGGGCAGCCCGGCTTTCGGCAGCAGGCGTCAATGGAATGATGCTTAAATGGTGCGGTTGTCCGGATCGGGGATCAGAAGGGGATACCATCACCGATCAGCCGGACAATCTGTTCATGAGTAAAAGCTCTTATTGTTCATGGTAAGATATAAACCAACGCATCCATTGGAGATATACAATGCGCAAGGTTATTCTGCTTTTTTCACTGTGGATTATTCTAGTAGCTCCTTTTTCTGTGCGGGCGGAAGGGAAATTACAGTTAAGCTTGGTAAGTGTTGACATTTGGCCAGAATACGACCGTCCGGCAGTGCTGTTGATTTACCACATCACCCTTGCTCCGGATACGATTTTCCCCGCTACTCTTTCCTTGAGAGTACCACTAGGCGCAGAGATCAATGCTGTCGCGGTTATTGATGAAAACGGTAATTTGATCAATGCACCGTATGACACCACAATTCAATCACCTTGGTCTGTAGTTAATATCAAAACCACATCTCCACAATTGCAGGTCGAATATTACACTGCCTTGGTAAAAGATGGAATAACACGGCATATTGTGTTTAACTGGACCGGAGATTACGCAGTTGATAAAATGGAAATTAACTTTCTTAGACCTCTTGGTGCAGATAGTCCGACAATCAGCCTTCCACCAATTGATACCAGCCCCGGACAGAATGGCCTCACAAATTACAGGGTTGAGGCAACCAACCTCATGCCTGATAAATCTTTTTCATTAACGATCGATTACCAGCGCCAAACGGACGTCTTGAGTATTTCGAGTTTTCCCGTCCAGGCCGCCTCCACTCCGGGGCCCGATACCCCAGGGCACGTGTCGATGACTGGAATTTTACCCTGGGTGCTTGCAGGAATTGGTTTATTGTTGATAGTTGCCGGTATTGCCGGATTCGTCACATGGCAACGTGGAAGTCAGGTATCGACGCCAGTTAAAAAAGAAGGGCATCATACTAGAGAAAGAAAAGAAGAGTTCATATATTGCCATCAATGCGGAAAACGTGCCGAGCCGGGGGATGTTTTCTGTCGAACCTGCGGTTCCCGGTTGAAAAAGTGATTTATGGACTAATTTATATTCTTTGACTATTTTAATTAAGATATGTAAAATTCTTCAATAAATCTCACAGAAAGGCTCTCAAACGTTGTTCAAAAAAGTTGGTGTAAAAGGATGAGTCTGCCAGCCTCGAAGAACGTCTATAACATTGAATATAATAAGGTGATATGGATCAAAATGTAACAAAAAATTCGGCCGTACCCCGTCGAGGAGCGCCATTATGGGCGCAAATATTGATCTGGGGCAGTCTACTGGCGCTGCTTATTCTATTAGGGCTGGGATTATTCAGGGTGCAGCATCCGATCATATCCATCGGTTCTCAAGTACCTGATTTTACGCTTAAACTATTTGATGGTTATCCGTACCAGGATGCAGGGCAGGTGAATCTTGTCTCGTTGCGTGGCAAAGTCGTGGTGGTCAACTTTTGGGCTTCCTGGTGCGTGACATGCGCGGATGAGGCTCCAATTATGGAAGCCGCCTGGAATTATTATATGCCTGGAGGTAAGGTGGTATTCCTGGGCGTGGATTACACAGATGTTGACGCGAAAGCGCTCCAATTCCTATCTTCGTTTAATATATCCTATCCAAATGGACCTGACCTGGGAACACGTATTACCCCAATTTTCAATAGCAATATTGCCATGCCAGAAACGTATATTGTTGATCAGCAAGGCATCCTGCGGAATGAGCAGATAGGCCCGTTCCAGTCACTTACGGATATTCGCGCACAAATTGACCCTCTTCTTAATCTGAGATAAAAATTAGGAAGAGTGTTATACGCTATTTAATCCGGTAAATGATAGTACGTAGCCGCGAATTGTTCTCGGCCAGGCCAGCTCTTGGTTGGTAATACTAATTCTTTATTTATTAATAATCCTGTAGTATAAATTGCAAGAAATAGAAACCATCTAGTGTGTAAGGGGAAATCTTCGTAATTGCCATTACCATTGGTTTGAACTCATCGATAGCCATAAATTAATTTATGCAGGTGATTGGGGGAAATCCAAGCCACTTTTTTAAACCGGAAATCGATAACTTTGGCAAAGTGTTGAGAAATATTGCTTTCTGGCAATCCGCAGAGGTGGTTACCATTCTTTTATTCAACTAACACTACCATGAGCGTTTTAAACCCTTTCTTGTTAATAACCTTCTCCATGGTTCGACCAACCTTCCTGATTGATTCTGTATATAGTTTTTTATCTGCAAAAGCTTGCCAGATTTTCCTTCTTATTTGATTCATGCGTTAATTATTGGTAGATACAAATTATGGATAATTCACTAGAACGCGTATGCAGGATTTTCGCGAGATTATGAAGACTCGCTTGTGGATTGGATTAGCGACTGCTGCCCTTCTTCTCGTGTTGGTTGTTTTTAGCTGCCTGCACGCTGCGGCTGCGGGGAACACACCGCCCGGTCCAGATCGTTTCACGGTTATTGTAGAGAAATATGCTTCCTATGAATGGTGGCTAACAAACTGGGCGGATAACACAGTTATTTGCATAATTGATATTGACCATGATGGACTGCCACCGGGCGGGGATATCTTTAATGTTTGTGGTCAAGATATTTATGATGTGTGGATTGTCTCCCAACCATGTCCAAAAGGGGGATCTTGCCAGGGTTACTATTTGCAATTTGTCAAATCCTTTCCGGCTCAGCGCAAAGTCAGCGTAAAACAGCCTCCGCCTGTAGTTTGGGTGACATTAAAAGGTTGTGTTCCCTACCAGTCAACATTTCGCTGCGATTCATTGCCCAACCTCGTTCTAACAGGCGAGGAACCACTTCAAGGAGAACATATTACCGGTTTGGCTGGAAACATGGATGGTAAACCCTTTCCATGTGATCCCGTATGCCAGGTAGACTTGGCGCCCACAGATGAAAATGGGTCTACTATAGAATTCTGGGCTTATTCCAGCTATGGCGAAAGCAGCGATGTATTCCAGGCACAGGTGCGGGTAGCCAAATCTGTTGACACCCCTGACAAATCCTGGTACACGGACGTGTTAAGCAGCCAATAGCATGGAGATGCATTGGCGGGGTGATCGCAGATCTGGGGGATATTCCCACCTATTGGAGGACCTGCTGGCTGGCATACGACGCCGCAACGTCCCGAAGACCTGGTTGCGAGTGTATCCTATGAGTATTTAGCTGCTGCTTTGATAAAGCATAATGTCGTGAATGCTTCTGCCTGTGATGCAGGCGGCTTGCTTGCGCACGGCCTGGCAAACAATTGTGGTTGGGAGGTTGCCCGGCAAGCAGTTAATCACTGGCAAAATCGGTTTGACGCACTTATTTTTACGACGGCAAGGCAGACCGGTATCCCTGCGTTCTTGTTAAAGAGAATATTTGCACGAGAAAGCCAATTTTGGCCTGACACGAATGTTGGTCACCCGGAGGCTGGACTGGGGCAAATGACAGATGGCGGTGCGGATGCCGTTTTGACGTGGAATCCACCCTTCTACCTACGAGCAGTTTTGCCCATCCGTGCTTGATCATCGGTATGCAAAACAAAAATCTTCCCGAATCCGGAAGATGAGTGGCAAGGAATTGCCTTGAATGAAACCGAGCGTTCGCTCTTACGGGGAGCACTCGTAAACAGTGTAAATGCAATCTGCCCGGATTGTTCCATGGGAATTGATATGAATAAAGCTGATTATAGCGTCGGCGTATTTGCCCAGACATTGCTCGCCAGTTGTAAACAAGCTGGCGAGGTTATTGATATTAACTACGGAAGCGCGCCTGGGGATGCGGTCAGTTAGGAAGACCTATGGCGCTTCACGCTGATAGACTATAATGCCGGGCCAGGCCGTTTGGGCCTTGCAGTTGATAAGGCAAGCTGCTCTGGCGAGCCGTTAGATTGGGAGCATTTATCTGCAAATTTCACGCCTGCATGCCAGGGAGCAATTGAATATGTAAATGAAATCAGCGGTCAAAATCTCTTGCAATCAAGATATACTATTTCAAAGGAAACTCCAACCGAAATTGTGACTGAGTTTCTAATGATATTCCTTCGGAAACTGCTACAGAAGTACCGACAATAGATCCAGCTGAAAACCAGACTAATCTTGCAACCGAGACTGCATCTCCTTGATGGTCAGGGATGATGATTTTCCGAAAACATCCTCTTAGAAATCCTGAGTTGATTTCATAAATTTATTGGAAAACAGGGGTGCTGTGTAAGGAGTAAAGAACATTATTCGAAAAGGAGGCTAAATCCCGTAGATAATCGATGACACGTACAATTAGGCAAATGAGGGTTGACCGGCGAAACACGAACATCCAGCTTAAGATAAAAATCAATTGATATGGTTTCAATAGTGAAACGCCGACAATCCATTGCTCACTTGTCGCAAGACGTTTTTAGGCGAATAAGTCCAATGGTACCAACGAAATTATTTGATTATTCATTCACCTGATGGGATATATTGGCAAATAGTAAGGGTGGCCCTGCTAAACAAGCCGGTCCTCAATTCGGTACGTTTGTCGTAAAGAACGTTTCTTCTGGATTGGGGTTCTAGCTATCAAATACCTATTCATATTCTATCAAGCAGAAATAATGATATTTTTTGATGTATAATGGTGACAAGTATGATAAAATTTGGCAAATCATAAAGAACATATCGCCTGGCTCCTTACTGGTTCTTGCGGAAACTGGTGGGGGAAAGTAAAACTCGTTCATTGGTAGTGCGTGGAGAACTTTATTCGCCAATCACCTTAATCGACCAGCCAGGAACGACTGATTTCCTGAAGTTTTAATTACTGTCTGCGATCAGAATTTTTATTTACAACTAACTTGGAGGTTTTTTGATGAAAGTTCTATTGATTTACCCGGAATTCCCGGATACCTTTTGGAGTTTCAAACATGCCCTTAAGTTTATTCACAAGAAAGCTTCCACCCAACCTCTCGGTTTGCTGACAGTAGCAGCAATGTTACCGGCGGATTGGGAAAAACGCCTGGTGGATTTGAATGTCACCGCATTAAAAGATAAAGACTTGAAATGGGCTGATTATGCGTTTATCAGTGCCATGGTAGTTCAAAGGGAATCAACTTTTCAAGTTATCGATCGTTGCAAATCAGCTGGATTGAAAGTGGTTGCCGGGGGACCGCTCTTCACCGCCGAGTACGAACAGTTTCCAAACGTGGATCATTTTGTTCTAAACGAAGCTGAAATGACCCTGGCACCATTTTTAAGAGACCTTGAAAAAGGCCAGGCTCAACGAGTCTATACATCAGATGAATTCCCCGATATTCAGAAAACCCCAGCACCTTTGTGGGAACTGGTGGATCGGAAGCACTATGCGACCATGTCAATTCAGTATTCACGCGGCTGCCCGTTCGATTGTGAATTTTGCAATATCACCACACTATTTGGACACCTGCCACGCGTCAAGACGTCGGCACAGATCCTACGCGAATTAGACGGACTATACCAACTTGGTTGGCGAGAACCTGTATTCTTTGTCGACGATAACCTGATAGGCAATAAAAAGCATCTCAGAGAGGATCTACTGCCTGCATTGATCGAATGGCGAAAAGGCAAGAAGGGTATGCCGTTTAACACTGAGATTTCAATTAATATTGCCGACGATGAAATCCTTAATGGATATGATGACCAAGGCTGGTTTTGATACTGTTTTTATAGGTGTGGAAACCCCAGATGATGATAGCCTGGCGGAGTGCAACAAGAAGCAGAACCTGCACCGCGATCTGGTGGCAGATGTGAAACGTATTCAACACGCTGGACTCCAAGTTCAGGGAGGTTTCATTATTGGTTTTGATAGCGATACCCCCTCCACTTTTCAACGACAGATTGATTTTATTCAAAAAAGCGGTATTGTTACCGCCATGGTAGGCCTTCTGCAAGCTCCTGTTGGTACGAGACTTTATAAACGCATGGAAAAGGCTGGACGGCTGACCGGTTCTTTTTCGGGTGACAATGTGGATGGAGCGACCAATATTATTCCCAAAGATATGAATATTGATGTGCTCCTGAAGGGTTACCGGGCAGTCGTGAAAACCCTCTACACACCCAAGAATTATTATGCCCGCGTTAAAACTTTTTTAAAAGAATACAAAGCCCCTGTAATCACCATACCATTAAACGCGGAATACATTCAGGCGTTCTTCCGTTCCATTCTACGTTTGGGAATAATCGGCAAGGAGCGGGTCCAATATTGGAAACTGGTTTTCTGGACTTTATTCCGGCGTCCACAGCTCTTTGCTTTGGCAATTACATTCACAATCTATGGATATCATTTCCGCCAGGTAATGGATTTACACCTTTTATAACCTAGCGAGGCAGTGGTTTTATCATTAACCATTGTTTACTTGGCGAATAAATTGGTCTCCGGAGAACCATATGTTCTCCGGAGAACTCTTTTATTCCAATTACTCCTTGAATTACTTACGTGCAAACAGGTTAATGATTAGTATGGCCGGATAGGTATGGGAATTCAAGACAAAAATCAGCCGGCAGAACCTATTCGGGCCTGCATGATCTGTATGCGTAATCCGGTCCATGTCGACCAGTGAATCCGGAGCAAGCCGTCCACCAATTCCGGAGCATGCCGACCACTGATTCCGGAGAATGCCGTCCACTTTTTAGGGATGAGCGGAATCGGTGGACAGCATGGAGCGGGATTTTCGATGGGGAGTGGCGCTGGATAATCTTCTTGAAGTGTGGCAAGCTATCCCTGGAATAATTCCAGGAGGTAGTGATGTCACAGGAAAGGTTGTCCATGCGAAAGATCAGCGAAGCACTACGTTTGAAATGGGAGTGTGGTTTATCGAACCGGTCGATTGCGCGCAGTTGCCAGATCTCCCACAGCACAGTCAGCGAATATTTGAAGCGTGCCGAGGTTGTGGGGTTGAAATGGCCATTGCCGGATGGGCTGGACGAGGACATGCTGTACAGGCTGTTGTTTCCGGAGAAGGTTGCCGACAAACCGGCAGCTCAGGTTCTGCCCGATTGGGAGATAGTTCACCGGGAACTGAAGAAGCGGAGTGTGACTCTGCGGCTGTTGTGGACGGAGTACCGGGAAGTTCATCCGGGAGGATACGGGTATAGCCAGTATTGTGATCTGTACCGGCGCTATGCCCAGAAGCTCGATCCGCCTATGCGGCAGAACCACAAAGCCGGTGAAAAGTTATTTGTGGACTATGCCGGAGATACCGTTCCGATCACCGACCCAGAGACCAGGGAAGTACATCAAGCGCAGATTTTCGTGGCAAGCATGGGCGCCAGCAGCTATACCTATGCCGAGGCACAGCCCAGCCAGGAGATGCCGCATTGGATTGGCGGACATGTGCGCGCTTTTGTGTTTTTTGGGGGTGTAACCCAAATTATCGTCCCAGACAACCTGGCTCAGGGGGTGAAACATGCCTGCCGGTACGAACCGGACCTGAACCCAACCTATCTTGAGATGGCCCAGCACTACGGGGTGGCAGTCATCCCGGCCAGAGTGCGCCGCCCACGCGACAAGGCAGTGGTCGAGGTGGGCGTGCAGGTGGTGGAGCGCTGGATATTGGCTCGTCTGCGTAACCGGACTTTTTTTAGCCTGGCCGAACTGAACTGCGCCATGGTCGAACTGCTGAAAGAACTGAACGACCGTCCGATGAAGCATCTGGGAAAATCCCGCAAAGAGCTTTTCGAAGAACTGGATCGGCCTGCCCTGCGTCCGCTTCCGCCCGCTCCTTATGCATATGCCACCTGGAAGACTGCCCGGGTGAACATCGACTACCACGTTGATTTCGAGAAGCATTTTTACTCGGTCCCGTATGGGTTGATCCACCAGGAAGTGCGTATCCGTGCCACGGAACACATGATCGAGATCTTCCACAAAAGCCAGCGCGAGGCGGTGGCCATCCATCCCCGCAGCCAAGTCATTGGCCATTACTCCACCCAGGCCGCCCATATGCCGATCAGCCACCAGAAAGCTGGGGAGTGGACCCCCGAGCGCCTGCAACACTGGGCAGAAGAGATCGGGCCGCACACCGGCCAGCTGATCCAGGCGATCCTGGCTTCCCGACGTCACCCTGAACAGGCTTTTCGATCCTGTCTGGGCATCCTGCGCCTCTCCAAACAGTATTCCAGTTCCCAGATGGAGACCGCCTGCCAGATGGCACGCACAGATAAAGAACTGAATTACCGCGACGTGAAAGCCACTCTGGATCACCTGCCCGCGGTTCCCCCATCCGAAACCCCTGCGTTTCCCACCCACGAGAATATCCGTGGCAATTCATATTATCAGTGAGGATATCCATGCTTACCCAACCCCTGCTCGACAAACTCATCCAGCTCCGCTTGCCAGCTTTCCACAATGGCCTGCAAGAGCAACTCGCCAACCCTAAATACGCTGAGCTCTCTTTCGAAGAACGTCTGGCGCTCCTGGTGGACCTGGAATGTACACGCCGTCATGACCAGCGCATCCAGAGATCCATCAAGCTGGCAGCCCTTCCTCAATCCGCCACCCTGGAAGGCCTGGATCTGTCTGCCTCGCGCGGCCTGGAACGCCGCTTTGTGCTCGAACTGGCACAGAGCAACTGGATCGACCAGCATCTCAACACCCTGGTGCTGGGCCCCACCGGTTCAGGAAAATCGTTCCTCGCTTGTACACTTGGTCTCTCTGCTTGTCGCACAGATCATTCCGTCCGCTACTTCCGTACTTCCCGCCTGCTGGTCCAACTGGCCCATTCTCACCAAGATGGCTCTTTCCCCACCCTGCTCACCAGCCTCGCCAAGATCGACCTGCTTATCCTCGATGATTGGATGCGCGATCCTATCTCCACTTCCGACACCCGCGACCTGCTCGAGATCCTCGACGATCGCTTTGGACGTCGCTCTACTCTCGTCGCTTCCCAGGTGCCTGTGAATGAGTGGTTTCAAAGATTCCCGGACCCTACTCATGCAGACGCACTTCTGGATCGTATTATCCATAATGCCTACCGGCTTAATTTAACCGGGGGTTCTCAACGCAAGATCCGTTCCCCCATTCCCGTACCGGCCACCTAAACTGGAATTTTCTAACCGTCGTCGATCCACTCTTTTTTTCAAAAGAAAAACCCATGAAAGGTGCATTCCATGACCCCATGCCGTCCAGTTGATTTATAATTCTCTCACCAGCGCTGCTCCCTTCCGTCACTGGACGGCATGACCGGATTCGGTGGACGAATTCACCGGAATGCGCCCTGTATTCAATCTTGTCCATTAAGGTTTACAAATGGAAGCCTGAAATAGCTAATATGACGAATATGTAAATAAATTCTTCTAGAATGCCAAGATCACGAGAATCAAGGAAATTTTATATATTGTCAATTCAGCACAGGCATGCATGTGTCTAGGCTGGGAAAAGAAGGGAGCACTCTCGTAGTAAAATAGAATTGTTTTCCTACTATTATTAAATTTAATGCGGAGATATTTATGTCTGACAATTTCGATGTAATTGTTATAGGTGCAGGACCTGCAGGCTATGTTTCTGCCATTCGCGCAGCCCAGCTCGGACAAAAAACCGCCATTATTGACAAACAATGGTTGGGAGGAGTGTGTTTGAATGTTGGCTGCATTCCTTCGAAGTCGCTGCTCCGGAATGCTGAGGTTGCCCACATCCTGCGTGAACGCGGCAAAGAGTTTGGTTTTTCTTTCGAGAATCTCACGCTAGATTATTCAGTGGCGGTAAAACGCTCGCGCCAGGTTTCCGACCGGTTAACAAAAGGCGTTGGTTTCTTAATGAAGAAAAATAATATTGCCGTCTATTTGGGTACGGCAAGGTTAAATTCGAAAAATTCGGTTGCGGTAACTGATAAAGATGGCAAAATGACTCAGCTTACTGCCAAGAATATTATCCTGGCCACTGGCGCCAGTGCGATAGTTCCATCGGCCTGGAAAATGGATGGGCAGAAAGTGATCACTTATCAGGAAGCCATACTTCAGGGGAAACTGCCCAAATCGGTTGTCATCATCGGGGCAGGTGCCATTGGAATGGAATTTGCAACGATCTGGAACAGTTATGGCGTGGATGTTACTGTCGTAGAGATGCTTCCACATGTTCTGCCTGTGGAGGATGATGAAGCTGCCTCCGAGGTGGCCAAAGCATATACCAAGAGAGGTGTGGAAGTGCTGGTTGGCCACAAAGTCGAATCGGTGGAGGTGATTGGGGGGGGTGTCAAAGTAACCGTATCTGCGAATGAACAAAAAAAAGTTTTGGAGAGTGAACAGGCTTTGGTAGCAATCGGTTTCCGGCCAAATTCGAAAGGGTTGGGGCTCGAAGAACTAGGCGTCCAGATGTCGGACCGAGGCTTTGTCGAAATCGACGAGAAGATGTCCACCAACATACCAGGGATTTGGGCCATCGGCGATCTGACCGGCAAATTAATGCTTGCTCACGTCGGGACTGCCCAGGGCATTGTTTGTGCCGAGCATATTGGCGGAGCGGAGACAGTTACCCTGGATTATGAAATGATGCCGCGGGCCACGTATTGCCAGCCCCAGGTGGCTTCGTTCGGGATGACCGAGGCACAAGCCAGGGAACGTGGTTATACTATACGGGTAGGACGTTTCCCTTTCCAGGCCAATGGCAAGGCACTTGGGTTGGGGGATTATGCCGGTTGGGTAAAGCTGATTGCAGACGAGAAGTATGGCGAGCTATTGGGCGCCACTTTGGTGGGACCGGAAGTGACCGAGTTGCTACCAGAACTGACCCTTGCACGCATGATGGAACTGACACCGGCAGAAATTGCTAGAAATGTGCACGCACACCCGACGCTGAGCGAGACACTAATGGAAGCGGCCCATGTGGCAGAAGGAATGGGGATCCAAATCTAATTTCATGGGAGATAAGCAACGGCCCTTCAATAATTTACTTTCTTGAAAAGTTACCATGAAGGATATACTAGATTAGGTGCTGGATGACTTAATCCATCTCAGCTCTCTTTAAATTCCAGAATAGGAATTTTTCAACGATCCTTTATTTCTAATGTGTGGACGTGGCAGTAGGGGGGGCGGATGTGGCAGTAGGGGGGACGGAAGTGGCAGTCGGCGGAACGGACGTAGCTGTAGGAGGAATAGATGTAGTTGTTGGGGGAACTGACGTGGCGGTCGGGGGGGCAAGTGTAGCCGTCGGAGCTGTGGAGGTAGCAGTATTGGTTGCGCCCGGGGTGGGTGTTGTTGTGCTCGTTGCGAGCGTTCCGGTTGGCGTGCTAGTAAGGGAGCTTGAGACAGTTATCACCACAGTAACACTTTCACCAAATGCATTGCCCTGGTCATCGGCAAGCCTCCAATAGCCTGTATACGATCCTGCGGTAGTAGGCGCGATGAGATTTACGGAAACTTGCACTTGCTGTGAAGGAGCCACTGACGAGGGTAGATTGGTGGAGGAACCGCTCATCTGAGTTCCACTGACAAATATTAATTGGTAACTTGTATCCCAAGTGCATGTACCGGTATTTCCCATTGCCCAAGTCTTAACAAAACTTGCTCCCGGCGCAATGGTGGTTCCATCCGGGATAGTTACGTCGCTTTCATACTGTGAATTATTACAAGAAGAAACAGGATTCGAGATAGGAGCTTGCGTTGCAAGAGGCGGTTCAGTTGCAGTATCGGCCGGTGTAAAGTTAAATTGGGGAAAGCCGGTGCTTACCGGCGAACCAACCGGAGTATCTGAGGGAAGAGAAGGAGTTAAAGTTGAAGCTAATTGCAGCGCAGCAAGCGTATTGGCCGCATCGGTCGAGTATACTGAGTCGATTTGTGTCGAAGAGGGAGTGCTTTTTGGTTTGGTGGCCGCATAGACCAACAGAATACCACCGCCCAGCAGCATCAGAACGATCGCCACGGAAAACAAGCCTCCCCATTTGGGAAATTTAGGTGATTTGGATGATAAGGGTTTGAAAGTAGCCATAATTACATCGTGATAAGTATAGCAGAAAATTGTTATGGTACTGTGATTAATTCGTTGAATGATTGTGTGGTTTATTAATCAAAAGGAAATGGTACCTAATCGTCAATCGTAAATCATTGTGAGAAGCATCTTGAATTTCTTCCTGGCTAGCAGAGCATGCGGCGCATTGGCAGG
Source organism: uncultured Chloroflexia bacterium (assembly GCA_963772245.1). Lineage (GTDB taxonomy): Bacteria > Chloroflexota > Anaerolineae > Anaerolineales > Villigracilaceae > UBA877. The sequence goes on from CAVYWB010000006.1 coordinate 443,975, forward strand.
CATAATAATGCCATCGCCGGTCTTCACTTGAAAAAGCTGACCGGATATGTTAATCTCTGCTTCCCCGTCTAATATGTGAACCATCGCATCGAAAGGGGCGGTGTGCTGGCTAAGTTCCTGGCCCTCATCAAAAGCAAACATAGTTACATTTCCACCTGCAGATTTGACTACCTGACGGGATACCACCGCGCCGTTCTGGTATTCCACCAAACCTGTAAGATCAAGAATTTCTGATTTGGGTACAGTTGACATAGGTTCCTCCAAGATAACTGATATGAACAATTTCTGTGAATGGGGCAATCTTAATCTACCCCGGGATTAACGGATCGAGAATTGGTAGGGAGCAAGTTCCTTGGTGAACCGAGCTGTGCCGGTGACGACCAGGACGACGCCCTGAACACCATTTTGCCCTATGGTCAGCGGAATAGCGACAGACTGACCAGAGGATACAGGAAGGATCTGGACAGATGAACCGGTGGCGCGAAAGGTGATGAGCGCCAACCGAAAGGTTTGGGGAAAAGTATTCATTATGCGGGCAAAACCATTTGCCAGCCAGCTGTTATCATTGGTTTCGAAACTGGTGAAATAGTGGATGGCAGGGACAGAGACGTCATCCAAGAGAAAACCAGCCCCGTTGAGCAATTCATCTGTCAGATATTCAAAACGTATAAAGACTTTCTTCCCAGCAAACCGGGAAAGGTCAACCAATTCCTGAATCCAGCCATTGCTTTGTCCGGTATACGCCCAGCCAAATGAAGCCCCATTGGGATTGCTGTCCGTGCCGGATGGAGTGGTCAGGAAATTCCAATGCTGGCCGTCGGTGGAAGCCTCTACATAAACATAATCGTAATCCTTTTCGATATCATACCATGTCCAATAGTTCATATGCACCGGTCCGGAAACACCGACCAAATCGAACTGGTGGGTCAGAGTCATATCCGACTGGTCACCCTGGTTCGACCAATACGCGTAGGAACCGGAATGAGGGTCAATTGGCAGGAGCCGTGTAGTGGTTGCGCCTTCGAAATGCAGTGTATAGTTGCCCGGACAACTTATCTGGATATAATTTGCCCCATACTGGTTAACGGTCCGGCTGGTAGTGTCAGCTGGACAATTTACGATCTTTACCGTAGGACTGGCTTGAGGGGAACCAGGGTAATTGTGGTAGAAATACCGCCCGTCACTCACAGAGCCATCATGGACATAATTAGCAACGGCCCAATCCAGGAAGAAGTCATCGGCCGTGATGACCTTGCCGGTCAATGGGTCAATGATATTCCGCTGGGCCAGGGTACTATCGATTTTTTCCAAGCCATTTTGTTGGTTGTAAATCAATGCCCTGGTGGTATCCCCACCGAAACGGTCAAGGAAATAAGTCGCAAAAAGGAAACTGGCACCGTAATGAGCGACATCTTGAGCAGTAGAGCCGCTGATCCAATCGGTCAGGTTAATATCCGGGTTATTGATAAAAACTTGTTCGTCGCCTCCCGAGGGATACCCATTGATGAATTCGGCAAGTTTTGAAAACCCCTCGTTTATGAAAGCGGGTTCATTTGGATCTTCATACCAATGGATCATATGTTGGAATTCATGTGCCAGGTCGCCATAAGTATGGGGATCAGTGAGCAGTTCGGATGAACTAATATAAAACATTTCGTGCGCGTTGGAGTACGGGATGACTTGTGGAGGGTATTCATTTGTTGATGAGAACGCTCCACCCACTGAGGCTCCTAGCCCGTTGGTATAGAGGATGTAGATATGCGGATCATCATCGACGCCAGGCGTCCACTCCGAGCCAAAGAATTGCCGGTCGGTTGGGTAGATCTTGTTTTCGAAGGCATCCATCAGGTTCTTTACTTGCTGCTGGTTGAAGGAAACAGAGTCGTCGACCCAGAAATAGGAATGCGGAGTGACATATCGTAATGTGGCCTGAACTAGGAAATAGGAATTGGTATCTTCACTCAAAGCCCAAAAGGTTTGCCGAGCGCCTATTGAATAAGGCGCAGGTGGAGCAGGTAGTGTAGGGGGAACATTGCAGACATTCTTAAATCGGCAAGCCAGCGATGCAGGATCATCTTTGGATACGATGGTCCCCTCTAGTAATTTTAATGTATCGATTGGAACTTGATCGGCCAGTTGTCGGGATATCTGAAATGGGGTTGGGGTGATGGTTGAGCCGAATAGATTAACCGTCTGGCTAGGTTGTGCTTTTTCGAGCCTGGTGAAGGAATAAAAAACACCAACCAGGATAACAATCAGACAGCAGCATAGTGCCAATATGACAGCTTGGATGAGTGAGAGGCCGGGTGTATTTTTTTTCACCAAATGCTCCAAATGAAATTACGATAAAGAACGCCTTGTCCAGAAGGTTTCTTGGAATAATTGCAGCAAATCGGGAAATCGGTCTGGAAAAACTGGCGTATCATAACGTTTGAAGAGAATATTGTCCATGAAAAATCAATCCAGACCTGACAGATAACCTTGTTATTGGAAAGTCGAATTATTAATGAGTTCCGGGTTATCGGTGGAGGCTCGAACCTGGTTAAAAATGAAAAGGCCGACTGCACTAACCAAACCGATCCCCAGACCGCCAACCCAAATAGCACGCGGATCGATGCTATCATTTAAAAACCCGCCAATCAGTGGAGCTGCTGCACGCGCGATACCCCAGGCGAACCAGTAAATGCTCATGTACCGACCGCGCATATCCGCAGGAGCCAGATCAGCAACGTATTTGCTTATGGTGGGGATGAGAATCAATTCTCCAAAAGACATGATTACCATACTTGCCCAGAAACCCCAAAAGTCCTTCATAAGTGCCACACTCCCTACGCCCAAGGCATAGGTCAACATTCCAACAGCTGAGACAGGTAGGGGTCGGAAGCGACGAGAAATCCGTGTAACAAATGGTTGGACGAACACACACATCAAGGCGTTTGTGGTTGGGAGCCAGCCATACAGGTTTTCCGGCAAACCAAAATTCTGCTTGGTATAAACTGCCAGGAGTGTCCATAATATTGATGGAGTTATCAGGCCAACCCCAATCAGGGCAGAAAAAACCATATACGGGCGGTCGTGAAAGATGGGCTTGTACCCGCCCAGGCCTTCGTGGGTCAATTCCTTTTTTGGATGGTATGCCCTGGAGAGGGTCTCGCGGGCTCTAAAAAGAAGTAACAAGCTGTAAATGAGCATGCCGGCAGAGGCGCCCAGGAAGGTAAAGGTATAGGAACGGGAAGCAAGGAATCCACCTGCTGCCGGCCCGATCGCGACCCCGGCGTTATTGACCATACGGATGATTGCGTAAGCGTTCGTCCGTTTTTCCGGGACAACCATATCAGCCAGCATTGCGTCCGCGCCAACCTGATAAAGCGGATTCGCCGCTCCCATGAGAACATAAGAATGCCAAACCCAAGGTAGGAATGGACCAGGCTCATGAACAGGTAGCCCAGGCCGGTTACCGCCAGGCTGAATACCATGACCGGTTTTCGACCCAGCCTGTCAGCGACAGAACCGGCCATGAAGGATGTCAGCAGGCCGGTACCAGCGTTTATGGAAATTAACGTTGCGACGATACTGAGTGACAGGTTTAGTTTTTCGCTGACGTAAATCATCAGAAACGGCCATATCAAGGATGATCCGGTCGAGCTGATCAACAGTCCGAAGGACATCAGCCAGAATTGATGAGGATACTCTGCGAAAATGGTTCTTGTGCGGTTGACCATAATCGTAAAAAACAGGGGCGACACTTGCGTATCGCCCCTGCAGGTTTATCTTCGAGGGCCTCGGCGGTCATCACCGCGGCCACCGGGACGTCGGTCGCCGCCTGGACGACCACCGCCTCCCGACCGCCCACCACTGCTTTTGCGGGCGTCGCGTTCCTGGGCTTCTTCGACCGTCCAGCCTTCGAGAACGGCCTGGCGGGAGAGACGAATCTTGCCCATTGGATCGATGCCTGTAACCATGACAGTAATTTCATCACCGAGCTTGCAGATATCTTCGACTTTCTCAACGCGTTCGCTATCGAGTTGTGAAATATGGACCATGCCATCCGTGCCAGGCAGAATCTCCACGAACGCGCCAAAGTCGGCGACCCGGACAACCTTGCCTGTGTAGATGCGACCCAACTGCGGTGTTTCGGTGATGGCTTCTATGCGATCCCGTGCCATCTGTGCGCCTTCCCCATTGGTCGAGGCAATGAAGATAGTGCCGTCTTCCTCGATGTCAATCTTGGTTCCGGTTTCCTCCTGCAAGGCGCGGATGTTCTTGCCGCCGGGACCAATGATGGCACCAATTTTGTCAGAGGGGATCTTGACGGTGGTAATGCGAGGTGTGTGTGGTTTTAATTCCGGGCGGGGTGCCGGAATGACTTCCAAGATCTTGCCTAGGATAAAAAGGCGCGCCTGACGGGCTTGCTCGAGAGCCTGTTTCATGATTTCTGTACTTAAACCGGAGATCTTGATATCCATCTGCAGGGCTGTGATGCCCTGCTCGGTTCCGGCGACCTTGAAATCCATATCACCCAGGTGATCTTCAGTGCCCTGGATATCGGTCAATATCTGGTAGCGACTACCTTCCATGACCAGTCCCATAGCAACTCCGGCCACGGGAGCCTTGATCGGAACCCCAGTATCCATAAGTGCCAAAGTCGAGCCGCAGACAGAGGCCATGGAGGAAGAACCATTTGAGGCCATCACTTCGGATACCAGACGTAATGCATAGGGGAAGGTCTCTTCAGATGGAATGACCGGTTCAAGAGCTCGTTCGGCCAATGCACCATGGCCGATCTCACGCCGGCTCTGGCCTCGCACCATTTTTGTCTCGCCCGTGGAGAAAGGAGGAAAATTGTAATGGTGCATATAGCGCTTGCTATCCACCGGGCTGAGAGAGTCAATTTCCTGGGATTCTCGTAACGTACCGAGAGTAGCCAATGTCAGCACCTGGGTTTCGCCGCGAGTGAACAGTCCAGAGCCATGAGCGCGCGGGCTGAAACCGACTTCACACCAGATCGGACGGATTTCGGTGGGGGTGCGGCCATCCGGGCGTTTGCCCAACTCCAAGATACGAGAGCGGACTACTCTCTTCTCAGCTTCGGCAAATGCATCCTTAACGTTAGCCAGGCTGGGGACTCCAGGAAGGGCAAATTCGGGGATTTCTTCCACGTCGCCTTCGTCCGAAACTTTCACTTTAGCTGCGGCGGTGGGGATAAGTTCTGTGACCAGGCCTTGCAGAAGCGCATCCATCCCGGCGTAGAATTCGGCTTTCATGAGCGGCTGATCCAACAGATTATTCATTGGGCCGCTGACATGCGCATACACTTTTTCTTGCAGGGCCTGATCGGGCAGAGCATAGGTAATGACACGCTTGGGCTTTCCGATCTCGGTTTGCATTCTAAGTTGCAGGTCAATCAGAGGCTGAATGACCCTGTGGCCAAATTCCAGTGCAGCGACCATTACATCTTCCGGAACCTCATCTGCTCCGGCTTCCACCATCAGGATGGCGTCGCGCGTACCGGCGATGCGCAGGTCGAGGTCGGATTTATCAATTTCAGCGAAGGTGGGGTTGGCAATAAGCTGTCCATCGACGCGCCCGACACGGACTGCCGCAACCGGTCCATTCCAAGGGATATCGGAAATCATAATGGCGGCTGAGGCGGCGTTAATGGCGAGGATGTCCAACGGGTTTTCCGCATCTGCAGAAAGCGAATACATGATAACCTGGACCTCGTTGCGCATGCCTTCTGGGAAGAGCGGGCGCAAAGGCCGGTCGGTGAGACGGGCGACCAGGATGGCGTCCGTAGTGGGGCGACCTTCCCGGCGGAAGAACGAGCCGGGAATCTTGCCGCCGGCGTACATGCGCTCTTCATAATCCACACTGAGGGGGAAGAAGTCAATGCCCTCGCGGATGCCACCCATCGTTGCGGCGGCAAATACAATTGAATCGTTCAGGTGGACCGTGACGGCTCCGCCGGCTTGCGCAGCCAGTTTGCCAGTTTCAACGGCAATTTCCCGGCTGCCCACCATCGTGGTGTAGCGTTTTACTTCGGGTTTCATAATATAACTCCTTTTCCCGCCTGTTCAGGGACTGAAAGATGCTGTCAACTTTCCGTTGAAGGCATTTTTCAATTCCTGACGGTCGGGCCAATTGTGGGGACAGGCGGTGCACCAAAAAACCGGTGCGGTACAAGCCACCCAGGCCTGTCCAAACCACATGAGAATAAAAAAGAGTAGATGGGCTTTGGCCCATCTACCCGGGCGAACCAGTTTCTATTTCCTGCGCAGTTTCAGTTGATCTGTCAGCGCCAGGTAGCGTTGGTAATCGTGCCTGCGCAGATAGGCCAGCAATCTACGACGCTGACCGACCATCTGGAGCAGACCCCGACGGCTGGCCTCATCATGCGAATGAGTACGCAGATGATCGGTCAACTGGAGGATGCGAGTGGTCAGTATGGCCACCTGCACTTCCGGGGAACCGGTGTCGGTCTCGTGGCGGTGGTAGTCTGTGATGACCTTGGTTTTTACTTCCTTGTTAAGTGGCATGACGTTTGCAATTCCTTTTCTAAGATTTTGAGCAGGTCTCCGCACCGGCAGGGTTAGCCGCGGGTGGGACCAGTCAATGCAGGGAGGGATTATACCAGAAAATGATGAATATAAATGAATGAAAAGGAGCTCCTAGAGAAGAAACTTGATGGCGGAATGTCGTAAGGTGAAAGAATTAAAAAGGGAAAAAGGAAAAGGGGGAAGCAGGAAAGGGAGTGCCAAGCGGAAAGGGGGGCTAGCTAAAGAACAGCAAGCCCACCCCGGCGATGGCAATCAAGGTGCCTGCAACGACATGCCAGCCGAATCGCTCCTTGAAGACAAAGTAACTTATCGGCAGTATAAAGACAGGCGGCAAAGCCATCAGCGTGCTGGCTACACCAATATCGGCGTGCTGAACTGCCAATAGCGAGGCAGAGACACCGAGGACAGGGCCAAAAAATGCACCGAAGGCAACCCAAACGAACGCTGCAGGCTGGTTGCGCATTGCCATAACCGTAGAACCAGCCTGTTTCTGCAAGCCAGCCATAATCCATAAAGTGCCAACCGCGGCGAGCATGCGGATGAGTGTGCCTGCAAAAGGCGAAAAATTACCGACCATGCCCTGCTGAGAGAAGACCAGGCCGGTTGCCTGTCCGAGGGCCGCCAGAACTCCGAATAAGACGCCTCGCCCGGTTGCCTTCCGAACATTCTGCGCCAGATCATTCGGTCGGGCCAAAACGACCCAAGAAATGCCTGCGAGGGTGATTATTATTCCGGTGATCTGAAGGAGGCTGAGGAATTGTCCAAAGAAAACCCATGCCATGGCAGCGCCGAATACCGGGGCAAGGCTGAGCAGCAACAGACCTAGACGTGGTCCGATTTCTTTATAAGCCTGAAATAAAAAGGCGTCTCCCAACGAAAGGCCGATGACGCCTGAGACGCTCAGCCAGGCCCAGCGCGAAACCCCGGCGTGCAAAGGGATAGGCTGGCCGAAAAGGAAAACGTTTATGAGGATCAACATCACCATGGCAAGCAAAACCCGCACACGGTTGGTTACCCAGGAACCGACCAGCTCCGTCGACCGGGTAAATCCGATTGCAGAGATGGACCAGCATAGAGATGTTACCAGGGCAGCTATTTCACCAACCCATGTCATTTGATTTCCTAAAATAGAGAAAGAGAGTTCTCAAAAACGAAGGATGCATAATACTCTGGATTTTACCCGGTATTGATTTCTGCGGTTACGGAATTCCATCTTCTACAAAGTAATATACCATTGGGCGTCATTCGATCCGCGAAACGAAGAACGAATGGAGGAAAAGCAAGGGGAAATGGCAGGGAAAGAAGGGCAAAGGGAAAGACGATGCGCAGGATGGGAATAAAAGTCACTTTTTTCGATATTTCCGCGGAACGAATAAGAGACGGGAGATGAAGGGCTGTAATAGGAATCGCATTCGACTTTTGCATACTCCTATATATCTACTCGCGCTCTTCGCGATATGAGCATTGTTTGAAAAGATCTGGTCGAGATGACCCGAGATGACCTGGCTTGAATGAGCCGCAACGGACTGATCGAAAAGGAACTTGCCGGTTATACCAGACTTCAGCAGCTGCAAGCAGAGAGATCTGGGCATTAAAACTAAAGTTGGAAAAAAGCAAAAAGCCACCGACGAACTCAAGTAACTCAGCGCAGCCTCCATCACGGGATCAGAAAGTGAACCGGCCGCAGGAATGCAAGTGGGCTCGGCATGGGCCATAGGTTGGGGATGTGAAGTACAACTAGCAAATATTATAGAAATTTAGTTCTAATATTGCAAGGGTTGGGTACGCGAATATATTAAAAGGGATAGAATTGGTTTGAAACGTGTAAAATGAGTAATGTTTTCCGTCTTAGCCGAGGGTATACGCGGCTAAACGTATTTTGATGACATTACTGGAGAGAATATGTTAATAAAATTGCGATAGTATCGGTACCAGTCAAGGATCAGGAGGCCTCGAAAAGATTTTATATTGAAGTGCTGGGTTGCAAGGTGGAGGAAGAAATGCCGTTCGGACCAACTGCCAAATGGATCCGATTGGAGTTTCCGGGGGTTGAAACGAGAATAGTCCTAGTGACGTGGTTCCCTCAAATGCCGCCTGGAAGCCTGCAAGGAGTGGTATTGATGACCAATGATATTGCCAAGACCCATGCGAAACTCAAGAAAAATGCTGTGGATATTTCCGAGATTGCCAAGAAGCCTTATGGCCAGGAAGCTTCTTTTAGTGATCCCGATGGCAACGGTTGGGTGTTACAACAACCCGCAGAGTGATAGGGGATATCTGGATGCCTTCAATGGCCAAACACGCCATCGGCCTGTTCGAGAATCAATGCGATGTAGGAGAAGTACGTCGGGTGGGATCCGCATATTACGATGATGAAAAACATGCATATACCATCGCGGGCGCCGGGACCAATATCTCGAAGGAAAAGGATGCTTTTCACTTTTTGTGGAGACGGATCAAGGGAAATTTCATTGTGACGATGCGGGTAGAATTTGCCGGAGCAAGTGAAAACCCGCACGGCAACCTGGGATGGATGGCGCGGACCAGTATGGAGGCGAATTCGAAGCATGTTGAGGCGACCATTAACAGAGATGGGCTGACGGCGCTGCAGTTCCGACACAGTAAAGGGGGCTTAAGCGAGGAAATTCGGATGCCTCTGGACAAGGTACAAGTCATCCAACTGGAGCGAAAGGGCAATTGTTATCTTATGTCGGCAGCCCGATATGGCGAGCCGTTCGTTATGATTCAAGCCTGCGAGATTGACCTGGGCGATGATATCTATGTGGGATTATTTGCCTGCTCACATAAAGAGGATTTGGTTGAACAGGCCAAGTTCTGGGATGTGCGGATTGTCCGGCCAGTGGAAGCTGACTTTGTACGAGAAAGGGATCCTATTACCAGCCATTTAGAAACCCTGGATGTGGAAAACGGCAACCGGCGGATCGTGTACAGCACGGAGCACGTCTTAGAGGCGCCCAACTGGACTAGAGATGGCAAGGCGTTGATCTTCAACCAGAAAGGAAGGTTATATCGGTTTGATCTGACGTCTGGAATGATTACCCCAATTGATACCGGCGCTGTGGTCAGGAATAATAACGATCATGTTCTCTCGTTTGATGGGAACCAGCTCGCCATAAGCAGCCACAGCGAGACTGACGGCCACTCGAGGGTATATATCGTCCCGGTGGGCGGCGGAGTGCCGAAACTGATCACACCGAAAGGGCCTTCCTATCTGCACGGCTGGTCACCGAATGGGAAATTCCTGGTGTATACCGGGCAACGTAACGACCAGTATGATATTTATCGCATCCCGGTGGATGGTGGAGAGGAAGAACGGCTCACTAACACTCCCGGGCTGGATGATGGACCGGAATATACGCCGGACGGCCGGTATATCTATTTCAATTCCGTGCGGACTGGGAACATGCAGATATGGCGGATGCAACCGGATGGAGGCGAACCGAAGCAATTAACCAACGATGAATACAACAACTGGTTCCCACACATCTCGCCGAATGGAAAATGGGTGGTCTTTATATCATATTTGGTTGGTGAGGCTGAGCCGAGCGCCCATCCAGCGGCGAAGCGGGTCTATTTGCGGATCATGCCTCCCGACGGAGGCAAACCAAATGTGCTGGCCTTTTTGTACGGAGGGCAAGGGACGATGAATGTACCTTCTTGGTCGCCGGATGGGAGGCAGGTGGCTTTTGTGAGTTATACGGTTCCGACCTAATAATTGCGTGTAGATAAAAATACTATTTGGGTTAGATTTAATCCAACTATATTACACCGCATCCAACGTACCGGAAGCCATGCTGCGCTTCTCGATGAGGCGGAAGCACAGAAAGCCGGCCAGGATGTAGATGGCACCCACCAGAATTTCACCCAAGACCAGTTGGCTTATTGAGTTCCATCCGCCACCTTCCAAGGCAATTCGGGTAGCCAAAATCCCCCGGGTTAATGGCAAGCCTAAGGCAACTTTTTGAAACACGGGTGGAAGGGCTTCAACCGGGAAATTGACACCGACCAGGATGTACAAAGCAGACAAGAATGTATTCAAAAATATCCAGCCGTCTCGCGACACAAGTGAAATGCTGCCGAATAAGAAGCCAAGTCCGCTGGAAGTGATCGCGACCAGGAGAACGCATATTACAAGCATCGCAAAATTAATCCTGGAAATATCAATATGGAAAATGGCTGCTGCGATGGCGAAACCAATTATGGCTGTAATAAAACCATCCACAATGTAAAAGAATGCCCGTCCCATAAGGACTGGGATTCGGGGGGCCGGACTTCCCAGAATATACGATAGCGTACCCCAGCCGCGTTCGTCTCCAATGGCGTTAGTCACCCCGAACATGCAGCTGGTGGCCGGGATAAGCAGGACGTTCCCAATCACAATATACAAGGGATTTGTAAAGCCGACAAATTTACCCATGAAGATAAAAAAAAGCATGAGGAAGAAAGGGAAACCCAGCTTGGAGGCAAGATAACCAAACGGGGATGTGATAGCAAGGCGCCCGTTGTACGAAAGCCAGGCTTGCGTCAAATAGAGCCGAAAAGGACGAAGAAATGATTTCATCATATCGAACTTAATTCACCGCTGAGGCGGATGCTGTCGTGCACTTTATCCTGCAGCCAGTGCGTAATGGCGATAAAAACCATTGATATAGCAATGCTAATCGCCCAATGGGAGACGAGGAACGACCAATCATGATTCCCAAGCAGACTTTCATTCATTGCTTGTAATGCCCACCGGATCGGAAGCACCCCCGAGAGGATTTGCAACCAACCTGGAAGCACCCGGATTGGATACATAAAACCACATAAAAAGGCTATCGGCATTTCGATATAATCGACGAACCCACCGGATAGGCGCGACCAGGCCAGGAAATTAGCCAGGAAGACGCCGATGCACCACATCGCAAATAAAAGCAAAAAAAGTGAAATGATGGTTCCCCAGAAGTTTATACCTTTCAGCGAGTACCCAAAGATTGCCAGGGCAGCAACGAAGGCCAAGCCCAGGCTTGATAAACCTGCAAGGACGTTTGTGAAGGTGCGGATCGCCTCGATGACCGGCAGCGGGGTCGGACTACCGACGATCAGCTCCAGCGTCCCATAAAGTCGGTCGCCTGTGATATCGTACGTGGAGCTGAATACGAGACCGCTCCACATACCCATGATACCGCCACCAATCACGCTATAAACCAGATCGGGCATGGCGTTCCCGGCTGCATGGGATAGCAGCATGCCCACGGCAGTAAAGACGGCTGGCTGGATCACGAAGAGTCCCAAGGATAACAGGTTCAGGGTTCGCACGTGCAACTGCACAAGCATCTGTTGCTTGATCAGTCCCCAGCGTAAGCCCTTCATTTCCCATCCGCCTTGATGATCATGATGTAAACGTCTTCCAGCGTTTGATTGCGCACTTCCAGCCCTTGGATGTATTGGGGATTCAAAAAGGGTGAAAGCAACTCGAGAACACGAGCAGGCTCAGAGGTCCGAATGGACACTAATTCAGGTTCAGAAACGTTTTTTAATTCAACAATTGACTTACCATCCAAGATATGCAATTGATCCAGTATTGCCTGTACCTGGCCGGTCTGAATGCAGGCTTCGATCACTGATTCTCCACTAATACGCCGTTTCAGGGCTTCCGGGCTATCCAGAGCCACAATTCGGCCTCGATTGATAATGGCAATCCGCTGGCACAATTCTTCGGCTTCAGCCATATAATGCGTTGTAAGCAGGATGGTTTTACCAAGAGAGATCAGATTCTTGATGATCTGGCGCAGTTCACGCGAACCGACCGGGTCGATACCAACCGTGGGTTCATCCAAGAAGAGCACTTCGGGATCGTGCAAAAGTGCGCGGGCCAAGTGCAAGCGCTGGATCATACCGCTGGAAAATGTTTCAACCTTGTCATCTCCGCGATCGGCCAACCCGACCAAATCCAACAGTTGGGGACATCGTTTGCGCGTTATTTGGGGGTCCAAGCCGTAAAGCTCGGCGAAATATTTTAAATTTTGTACAGCGGACAGACGGTTATAAAGCCCTCGGCTGCCGCTAAAGGCAAAGCCAATGTGCTGTCGTACTTCCGCAGTGCGCTTTACCACATCCAAGCCCAGGATCATGGCGGATCCATGAGTGGGGAGAAGCAACGTAGTAAGCATCTTGACGGTGGTAGTCTTACCAGCGCCGTTTGGACCGAGCAGGCCAAACAGCTCACCGCGCTTCACATCGAATGAAATATCATCGACCGCCAAGGTGGATTTTGACTTCGTTTTCCAAAGCCCTATTTTTGTTTTGAAGGTTTTATTAAGCGAACTGGCCTCGATGGCGATTGGATCCATTTTCACCCTTGATTAGGTTGTTTTTGAATTCCTTCTGGAGTCAGATTTGCGGCTTGCCTGAAGCCGGTTTCTTCCTCATTGCATCCAACAACCCCTGCAATTCTTCTTCTTCCCCAGCCTGGCTGCTGAAATATTTTGCCATAAACTTGGAACGGCGCAGACGCAAAGCCATGGGAGCGACCGTTTGTAAATCTTCTGGAGTGACCTTGTTGTGTCCATCGGCGGCAGCATACGCGCGGGCGGCTTCAAACCAGGTAATTTCGGCGCGCAGGCTGTCAATTCCCAATTGTTGCACCAGCTTTATGGCAGGCCTGGCAACCCGGTCGGGCAGTCTTACTTTCACTAACTTCTCGCGCGCCATTTGAATCTCTTCGGCAGCTGCCACTATTTCTTCTCCGTAGGTGGAAGCCATCAGACGCGGATTGGTCAAATAGGCCTGGACACGCCGGTAAGCTTCCAGGCGCTCAGAAGGATTATCAAGACCCCGGACAATCACACGCAATCCAAAGCGGTCCAGGATCTGTGGACGCAAGCGGCCCTCCTCGGGGTTCATTGAGCCAATCAACACAAAACGAGCCCGATAAGTGGCAGAGACGGGGCCACGCCGTACGGTATAGCTGCCCTGAGCTGCTGCATCCAAAATGGCGTCAATAATATCATCCGAAAGCAGGTTGATCTCATCGATATACAGCAGGTTGCGGTCAGCCTGAGCCAGAATGCCACGCCGGACGCGCAGACGTTCGTGAATGGCGGCGCGTTCATCGATTCCGCCGACCACATCCTCAAGCCGGGAGTTGAGAGGCAACTCAACCAGCCGAACCCTATCGGGGGCAACCAGTGGCTGGCCTTCGGCGTATTTTTTAGCACAATCTGGACAGACAGCATCAATCCCGCCGGACTCGATATCTTCCGGAAGGCAGCCATAATAGCATAGGGAACGTTCAACCTTAGGGAGGATGTCCAGCAGGGAGCGGACGGCAGTGGTTTTTGCAGTACCGCGCGGACCGACCAAGAGGATGCCACCTATTGACGGATTGATCAGCCCGAGCAGAAGCGCCAGTTTCATCTCTTTCTGGCCAACGATTGCCAAGAAGGGGAAGGGCAATGCCTCGGCCAGCCCGACTTCCTCGGCAGTGTTGGTCGGAAGGCTTTTCCCTGAAACGAAGTCGACAAGTTCATGCAGGGTACGGAAGGGATGGGCGACCCGTTCTTTAGGTTCGGTTTCTTCTGGAGCAGAATCAGGTGTAGTCATAAGATAGGTAGACCAGCTACTGTACGCCAACCTTCATAAATACCATATTCTCCATCCGCGCTGATTGATGAAGATTGCCGGATATAAAACCTTCGGGGTGTTTTCCGTGCGGAGTTCTACGAACGACTTGCTTTTTGGGCCAAGCGACGCAGCTGGCGTTCCCTGGCGACGTCCATACGAGCAAGTTCATCGGGTGTTTCGGCGACCAGAGGTGGGATGCGAGTCGGTTTGCCGTTCTCATCGATCGCCACATAGACCAGAAAAGCGGCATTGGTGTGGGTACGCTGTCCGGAAATGGGGTTCTCGGCAACTACATCCACCTCTACCTCCATTGAAGAGTTTCCTGCGTAGGTCACTTCGGCATTGAATAGCACCAGATCTCCAATGTGAATAGGCTGCTTGAATACCATCTGGTCAATTGCAACGGTGACCGTGCGGTGAGAGGCATGGCGGGTAGAGGCCAGGGTGCCGGCTTCGTCCACCAACTTCATGATCCAACCTCCATGCACATTGCCCTGGCTGTTGGCGTGTTCCGGCTGCATCATCTGGGCCAACTGAATGCGCGATGACCGCATCGGTTTCGGTTCGTGGGAGGGTTCCATCAGTCAATATCCTGGCGTTCTTCCCCAGAATCGAGTGTATGAAGACGATTGGGTTCATCCAGCAATATATCAAGTACACCAAAACGAAGGTCACCCATCATGGGTGCCAGTGGTATGGTAGCGGGAATAGAGAGACGCAAGGGTGGTGGAGGCGGAGTCTTGCGGGGCTTGAGAGAGGCGGTGAGGCGCTTGCGGATGATGCGTGGCTCGGCGGTTAATTCACCAACATAGAAGCCCAGCACAGAATAGACTTGGCGGTCAGCGGTTACCCAGCCTATCCACTCGCCCATCCGGTTGTGCAGGTATGGATAAGACAGGAAGGCCTCCGGGTCACCACGTGAGGTATAGATCGGGACAATGGATCTTTGCGATTGAGAAATCATAATTACACCTTATCAACATCATTATACGTCCAATAACGGTTTATAAAGAAATTCCATAACATAACAATTCCCACTGCCACCGCAAGGGTGAAATTCTTTCCAAGGAATTCAGGCGAGAAAATATGCAAGGAAAAGCGTTCGAACAGAGCTCGCATGGGTGGTTCGAGAAAATGCAGAATGGGCAGGCGAATGGCAAGCCCGGCCACATTGACGACGAAAAACATGGTCAACTGGCGGGAGATGGGCCGTGAACGCGAATCGGGATATGTCCAATAGCGGTTCCAGATGAAATTGCTGATGATTGCACAAATGAAGGAAATCGTCCCTGCCCAGACCAGCGCCAATCCAAAAAGCTTGGAAAACAGGTTCATAATCCCAAAATCAATCACAGCGCCAAAGACACCCACGACCATAAACTTCAAGAAACGAGTACGCTCCTGAGGATTGGTTATTATATTGCTCATGACGCAGCCAGTTTTTCTTTGAAATAGGCGATGGTACGAGAAAGACCCACCTCCATGTCCACTTTTGGTTCCCAACCTAGCAAGGAGCGGGCACGCGAGATATCCGGGCAGCGGCGTTGCGGATCGTTGCCAAAGCGTTTATCAGGTTGATAATCCAACCCGGCGCTATTTCCAGAAAGGTGGTTGATGATTTTAGCGAACTGCAGAATGGAAGTTTCAGTAGGATTCCCGAGATTGACCGGCATATGTTCATCTGAAAGCAATAAACGGTAAATTCCCTCAACAAGATCATCCACATAGCAAAAAGAACGCGTCTGGTTGCCATCGCCGAAGACGGTCAGAGGTTCGCCACGGAGAGCCTGTTGAACCATATTGGGGACAACACGACCGTCATCCAAACGCATGCGCGGACCGTAGGTGTTAAAAATGCGGACAATGTGCGTGTGCACTTCATGAGCGTGGAAATATGCCATCGTCATGGCTTCCGCAAAACGCTTGGCTTCGTCGTACATCGAGCGAGGCCCAACAGGATCAACATGGCCCCAATAGCTCTCCGTCTGGGGATGTTCAAGCGGGTCCCCATAAACTTCTGAGGTGGAGGCCAGTAAAAAACGGGCTCCGCGGGCATGGCTGACGCCGAGACAATTGTGCGTACCAAGTGCACCGGCTTTCATGGTCTGGATGCGAAGGTTTGGGTAGCCATAAGGAGAATCCGGATTGGGGCTGGCTGGTGAGGCAAAGTGCATGACGGCATCCAACCTGCCGGGAATAAATATGTACTCCGAAACATCCTTCTTAATGAATGAAAACCTGTCATTCCCAGCCAAATGAGCAATGTTGTCAGGATTGCCAGTCACAAAATTGTCCAATCCAACAACTTCATGGCCTTCTGCCAGGAGCCTGTCGCACAGGTGGGAGCCAAGAAAACCGGCTGCTCCGGTTATCAAAACGCGCATGGAATTCTCCAAAGAAAAGGTTTACCTGAAAAGGGGCTCAAGACCTGGTTGCCTAGCATTTATTTCCAATCTATGTTTGTGGTCAGTCCATCGCCGGTGACCTGCTGGGATTGACCGCTAGTGGCATCCACGATCCAGAGATTTCCTTCGTAGATGACCCCGATATAATCTCCCCCATTTTCAAGCATACGCGGTGCCCAGGCAAGAGTCTGGGTAAGCGGCTCGATACCGGGTTGTCCTGAAGCAGGGAAGAGCGAGCGTTGATTCGTCCCATCATTGTTCATCACCATCAGCCGGTAGCTGCTGGTGGCGGAAGCGGTGGGGAAGATAGCTTGCAGATAGGCAACAAGATAAGTAGAGGCTCCGGACTTATCAGTTTGCAAGGAGGATACTGCCGGGTACGCAAACATACCGGTTTGTGGCACCATTGTGATACTGGTGTTATTGGTAAGGGATATGGCGGACAAGGCGAAGTTGGGAGATTCTTCCGGAGCAATCAACCCGGTGGGGGCCGAATGAGTGACCGCGAACAATGTCCGGCTATCGCTGCTCCAAGCCAGGCCTGGAGTCCAAGCCCAGTCACCGTGCGTATTCAAGGCGGTTATATTCAACAAAGGCGTCAATGCCGCGTTCGGGATATCCACAAGACCAACCCCATCCGGGCGGGAATATGCCAAATTTTGACCATCGGGTGACCAGGCATACGAGCTGCCCCACCAGGGATAAACGCCTCCATAGTTTGTATCGAGAACATCTTGTATGGTGCCTGGTTTCCCGTTGGCAAAGTCTAGAATATGCAAATCATTGTTCGCATCCCAGCCGGGAGCGGCAGCACGTGGTGCAACTGTAGAATAAGCAATTTTGTATTGAGTCCCCGGCTGCCAATCTGCAAAATGGACGACATTGGCAACGCCGAGGTTAACTGGCGAAGCTGGCTGACCTGAGGTGCTTACTGCCCATAATGTGTTAATCTGTTGATCGAGGGGGAGAGTGGATTTTCGTGTGAAAAGCAGCCATGCTCCATTTGGAGAAAGCGAGAAGATATATCCATCCAGATCACCACTCGTAACTAGTGGCTGGCGGAGCGAAGTGGAGCCATCCATTATCCAAGCATTGCCACCAGAAAGATAAACAAGTTTACCGGGGATGGAAAGCGGGGCAAAGGGTGATTGGACACCAATCATGACAATTTCCGGCACCGCCTGCTGGAGCAGGTTTTCAGAGACCACCGAACTACCGGTATCGACATTGTTTTCAAAAACATGCCGGATGGTAATTTCGTCCAACCCGTTTTGACCAGCTTGGATAAGACGAGTCTCGCCGGAAGGGAGCGATTCGTTGCGCAGTTCCTGGCGCTCGAAAGGTACAACCACCTCCTGTGTTTCAAATACTTCGCGTACCCGGGTGACAACTATTGCCATACCGGTTGTCAAAGTGGTATAGATGGGTGGGTCAACCCGGTCCGTGGAGGAAAGTGTAATCTTGGCTACGGCGAGAACTTGCTGGACTGTACTGCCAGTGGGTAGAGTAACGGGGTGGGTGATGCCATCCGCGGTAATATTGACCGTCAGGTTGGTTTGTTGTACTTGTGCGGCGCAAGCGGCAAGCAAAACCAGGAATATCGCAATAAAGAATACACTCCACCATGTACCACCTACCATTCTTGGTTTTTTGGGGAGGGGGCTTATTGAAGGAATTATGCTCATAATGTTACTGGTATAATCCAAATGCTATTTCGTCCTGCCAACGATGGTCAAGGTGCCATTTGCGACGGTGATACTATCCAAACGGAAACCAATCGCAGCCGGGCCAAATGCACCGGTGTAGGCCTCCTGAATAGCGGCGGTGACAGTGTCTTTCAATCCAGCGGGCACTGGCATGGGACCAAAATCTGCTTTTGAGATATCGATTAAAACCTGACCTTGCGAGTCGACGCCGGCAGTAATAACGATCTGAATATTTGCCTGTAAATAGCCCTGGGTGGCAGTCCCGTAAATTTGAATCTGGCCGTTGCGCAAGTAAACCTGCGGATCAGAAAAGAGCGGTTGCGCGCGTGTTTGCAATTGTGAGGCAAGATAAGAGGTTAATTGCGATTCCGTGACAGTCAACGTCACCTGACCCGACTCTGTACCAGCGGCGACGGCCGTCTGCAAATTCGATTGGAGCTCACCGGCGGCTTCCGTCGAAACCACGACATGCGAGTCCGGATAGGCTGGCCCGCCGACATTCATCGTGCAAGCTAAGACTGCCAAGAGTAAAACAAACAAGCCTGTGAAAAGAAGAATTTTCCGGACGACCATAGAGCATCTCAAGTAACGGAGTTATTATAGCATGAGCGAATTAGAAAACCCCAACCCGCTGGATATTCCAGGCGCCCTGGAGGCGCTTTTGTTCGTTTCGGCGGACCTGGTGGCCCCTTCTCAACTGGCTGCTGCGCTGGAAGTCTCGGTTTCAGCGGTGGAGCAAGGTTTACAGCAATTGGACGGCGAACTGCACACACGCGGTCTACGGCTCCAAAGGCATGGGGGTCGAGTGCAATTGACGACTGCTCCAGAGATGGCTGAAGCAGTGGAACGTTTGCTTGGCCTGGAAGCCACCAGCAGATTAAGCAGGGCGGCTCTGGAAACCCTTGCGATTGTGGCTTATCAGCAACCGGTCACCCGTCCTTATATTGAAGGTGTAAGAGGAGTCAGCAGCGATGGTGTGATGAAATCCCTGCTAGGCAAGGGTCTCGTCCAAGAGATTGGACGTGCAGAAGGCCCTGGGCGCCCCATATTGTATGGCACAGCGCCGGATTTCCTGCAGCATTTTGGCCTGAATTCACTGACCGAACTCCCGACCCTGGTCCTGCCGGAGTTGGATAACGAGAATGAAAATGGCCATGATGAGATGTTGAAAAGTTAAAATTTAGTCATAACTATGGTCTTTTAGGCAGGCCTTAGCAATTAAGCCCCATTAGGACGGCTTTGGAAGGGTACGATGGAAGAGCGATTGCAAAAAATACTG
The DNA here is from genome assembly GCA_963772245.1 of uncultured Chloroflexia bacterium. GTDB lineage: Bacteria > Chloroflexota > Anaerolineae > Anaerolineales > Villigracilaceae > UBA877. The sequence goes on from CAVYWB010000006.1 coordinate 463,548, forward strand.
GCACGCGCTGGATACGGCTCCCGGCGGAGTTGTGAAGAATTGATCCTGGCCGGACGAGTCAGGGTTAACGGCCAGGCGGTTGGCCTGGGTGATAAAGCCAATGCTGCCAAAGATAAAATAACATTGGATGGACGGCCGGTGACGCAGGCAGAGACACTCGTTTATATTGCGTTGTATAAGCCGCGTGGTGTAATTTCCACTGTAACGGATCCGGAACTGCGGCCGGCAGTACGCGACCTGGTCCCAGTGGCCGGTACGTTATACCCGGTCGGGCGGCTCGATTTCGATTCAGAAGGCCTGGTCATAATGACCAATGACGGTGACCTTACAAACAAACTGACCCACCCACGTTATGAACATGACAAGGAATATCGCGTGCTGGTGTCGAAACAACCCGATGCAGAGCAGTTGAACCTTTGGCGGCGCGGAGTGGTATTGGAAGACGGTTTTCGAACGGGGCCAGCCGGGGTATACGTGGTTTCCAAACAAGGGAAAGGTGCCTGGTTAGATGTTACATTGAAAGAGGGTCATAAACGCCAGATCAGGGAGATGGGTTTACAAACGGGTCTACCAGTGGTACGGATTGTGCGTGTTCGCATTGGGGAATTGCGCCTGGGGAACCTCAAACCGAAGGAATGGCGATATCTGACCACGCAGGAAGTGCTGGCTTTGCAAAAACCCACCAAGGCAGCGATGCCAAAACCGATCTTGAGAACCAAAAAGGCACGTAGTTAACCGGGTCTCTGGATTTAAAAAGCAGAAACGAAACCATCCGTAAAATAATATTACACAATAGAACTGCGTGACGCGCTGCGCTGGTAGTGTTTATGCTCGCCAGGCTGATTTATACCTCCTGGTCATTGGTGATCCTGTTGTTTACACTTTATTTCGTTTTTGCGGGCTTTCGAGCAGCGTTTAATTTCAACGTTCAATCCTTTAGCTGGGGCTGGAGGGGTTACGCGAGATTTGGGAATCAACATCGACCAATCGAGATCGAATGACCAACAAGGCTGCAAAAAAACCCAGCAGCCCGGTAATCAGAGCCATACCATCCGCTCCGCGCCAGTCAACAAAGAAGCCGCCGACGAAGGCGCCCAGAAATTGCCCAAGCCCCAGGAAAACAGAATACAACCCCATAATTGCTCCCCGGTCGGTGTCATGTGTTTCGGTGATATCCGCCAAATATGCAAGGGCTGCGGGAGTGAAGCCGCTCTGAACCATAATGCTGATGACCAAAAAAATGGATAATGGCATCACCCATGGCACGCTTAATGATGGTTGGTGGTTTATCCCGAAAATCAGCAGGCAAGAAGCAATCAATCCTGAGGCGCCAATAAGCATGGTGGTGGTCTTTTTCAAGGAAGGGAAGAAAATGCTCCAGGCCAGGATGCCCAAGATAAAGAAGGCCGCGTATAAAGCGATCACGTTCCCGGCCGTGAAACTATCAAAATGCCCGACCAGGATCTGGTGAGAAAAGCCGCTTTTATCGGTCAGGATGCGAGCCGAGAGATTGATCCAAATCCCCAATACGGCATTGATGGCAATCCAGGCGGGAGCAAACCCGGCTACGCGTGGGCTGCGAAGGATGGTCCAATAGCGCTTGATTGTTTCGCCGGGAGAGATGGGCTGTGTTTCAGACGAACGATGGATTTCTTTCACACGGTGGAACCCTATCCATAATACAATAAGGCTTCCCAGATAGACCAGGGCATTAACCGCAAATGCCGGACTGGTAAAAGGTATTCCGATAACTATGGCAGCGGTACCGAATGTACGCCAAAGCCAACCACCCAATGAGAACCCAATTGCAATCCCTCCAATTGTTCCAATCTCAAAAAGCCCAGCGATGCGAGTGCGTAGTTTAGGAGAATCGGATGTAGATTCGGCAATATAACCAAGCGTGGCTGGCGCGTTACTGGCTGTCGAAAGACCTTCCAGCAGGCGTGTGAAAACCAGCAGCCAGATCAAAGTTGTAACGGAAGTGATAAGAACTGCCACAGCGCCGAACACGGGGCCAAGGATGATGAACCATTTACGCCCGAAACGGTCGCTCCATGCTCCCAGCACAAGAGCGCCAAGCAACTCGGCAATAAAGAAACTCCCAATAATCATGCCCCCGAGGGCATAAGAGATTGGGTAGACATTTCCTGCACCGGCGATAGCCCGTAATGGATGATTAGGATCAAAGGCCGCGGCGTGGATGGCATTAAAATAGAATTGGATGTTCTCGCCCATCGCACCGGCGGCTGCTCTCAGGAGCAGGCTGCCGACGATGACAGAGGCCAGAGACCGGACAAGTTGCGGCGGCGTGGCTGGGTGAACAGGCAATTCAGACATGGATTAAAGTATAAGAAAGGATGTAATATGCCCGGTTATCAACTCTCTTGGATGGTTACCTTGGTCAGTTTAACAGATGGGGAGGAGGTTCTCATGGGATCACGAGGCGGGATGGATAGCAGCACGTCCATGCCTGAAATAACCTGCCCAAAGATGCTGTGTTTCCCATCCAACCAGGGGGTTGGAACATGGGTGATGAAGAATTGACTGCCATTGGTACCAGGGCCTGCATTTGCCATTGAAAAGATCCCAGGCTTGCTATGTTTCAGGGAGGGATGAAATTCATCTGCAAAACGGTAACCAGGGCCGCCGGTGCCGGTGCCGGTTGGGTCGCCGCCTTGGGTCATGAAGTCGGCTATTACCCGATGGAAAATAGTGCCATCATAAAACCCTTCCTGCGCCAGAAAAACGAAGTTATTGACCGTGCGAGGGGTTTTATCCGCAAAAAGTTCCAGTACAATATCACCTTTTTCGGTGCTCAGGGTGGCTGTATATTTCTTTTTGGGATCAATAACCATATCTGGCGGATTCTTCCACTGTTTGCTCATATATTTTCCTTTCCGATGTTAAATTTGTATAAAGATTATTGCAATCATCACTTCGGCAATAGCGATTCTATCCGTGCCACCACCATATCGAGCGCGGCGGAATTGAATCCACCTTCGGGGATGATGACATCGGCGTAGCGCTTGGATGGTTCGACGAATTCCAGGTGCATCGGGCGAACCGTGGTCAAATATTGCCTGATGACCAATTCCGTGGTGCGGCCCCGTTCCGAGATGTCACGCTGCAAGCGACGGATGAAACGCAGGTCAGGATCAGTATCCACATAAATTTTGACATCAAATAATTCCCGCAAGGCTGCTTCTGCAAAGATTAAAATACCTTCCACCAGGACCACACTGCGCGGCTGCACTGTATAGAACCGATTAGTTCGACTATGGGTAGAGAAGTCATAAACGGGAACTTCAGCTGCCTGTCCATATTTTAGCTGTTGAATGTGGTGGATAAGCAGCTCATTTTCCAGCGAATTGGGGTGGTCAAAGTTGACCTCAATGCGTTGGGCGGGGGGCAAACCGCTCAAATCCTTATAATACGCATCGTGCTGGAGGAAGGATATCCGGTCCGGACCAACGCGTTGCAAGATGGTTTGGGCGACCGTGGTCTTACCAGAACCGGAGCCACCGGCGATACCGATGGCCAGAGGGGTTAAATGTTCGGACATGAGATGATTATAATCGCACTAATACCAATTTCTTGTTTCTTCACGGAACTGTGAAGAAATTGCTCTTAGAAGGAAATTGGAAGAAACAGCCAGACGGGCCATGCGGGTGGTGTTGCAATTGGAGGTCGGCAAAACCTAAGTATATGACCATATCCCGCATGCCTCGGAAATGAGGCGTGGTGGTTCCAAATAATCTGGTTTTGGCAAAGACTTGTCCGCCAAAACAGTCGCAGATTACCCGATTGCCAAGCATGTGATGGTAAATTTCGTTTATTTGGATTTGAATTCGGAAGAATTGACCTACCCGGTTCTTCCTAAGATCTGGGAAGTTCATTTTAAAACAAATTCCTCCCCGGAATAAAAAGGATGGGGAGGGTAGAGAGAATCTGAGCCACCAAAGAGATTTGAACTCTTGACCTGGCGTTTACGAAACGTCTGCTCTACCGACTGAGCTATGGTGGCGATTCGTCGAGCGGCGGGATTATACCAGTATTTTTTACTATCAGGCAAGTTTAAGACTTTGCGATTATACTCATTAGTATGAATGTGGCAATGATATCCTACCATACCTGCCCACTGGCAACCCTGGGTGGAAAAGACACCGGCGGGATGAACGTCTATGTACGCGACCTAACACGGGAACTAGGCCGGATGGGCATTCATGTGGATGTGTTTACACGCTCACAAGACGAGCATGTACCGCATGTCCTGCACGACCTGGGATATGGTAATCGCGTGGTCCACGTTCCAGCTGGACCCGAGACACCATGTCCGAAGCGGGAAATGGCCAGCCATATCCCGGAATTCGTGGAAGGGATAAAGCAATTTACCAAAGAAAAAGACATTCATTATGATCTCATCCACAGTCATTATTGGATGTCAGGCCTGGCTGCTGAAGCTCTTTCGGATGCCTGGGGAGGAACGCCTATCATCCAGATGTTTCATACCCTGGGTGAAATGAAAAACAGGGTTGCCCAAAATGAAGCCGAACGGGAAGGCGATTATCGACTGGATGGAGAACGACATGTTCTGGCACGGGTTAACCGTGTAATCGCGGCCACCCCGGCCGAACAGGCCCAGCTTGAATGGCTTTACAAAACCGATATGCGCAAAGTAACTGTTGTACCCCCTGGCGTTGATTTGGGCCATTTTTATCCCATCCCAGTGGATGAAGCCCGCCAGTTTATTGGACTGGCACCGGACGCCCGTATGATATTGTTTGTTGGCCGGATCGAGCCACTCAAAGGTCTTGATACCCTGATTAAAGCGGTGGCCTGCCTGCGCGTCCAGGATCTGCCCGAACCGGTTCATTTGGCAGTTATCGGCGGTGATCCAGATGCCGTTCCCGAAGAAATGTCGGCGGAAATGGTGCGCATCCAAAAGATATGTGATGATCTGACAGTAGGCAAGATGGTGGCCTTCCTGGGTAAACGCGGCCAGGATACACTGCCTTATTACTATTCTGCAGCGGAAGTGGTAGTGATGCCATCCCATTATGAGTCATTCGGGATGGTCGCGCTGGAAGCCATGGCTTGTGGGACGCCGGTAATAGCAAGCCAAGTGGGAGGACTGGCATACCTGGTTCAAGATGGCATTACTGGCTATCATGTACCGGATGGCGATGCCGAGATTCTATGTGGAAAATTATCAGCTTTGCTGGGAGATCCGTCGTTACGCCGGAGGTTGGGAAAAAACGCGGCGGAATATGCCCAGAACTATGCCTGGGAAAAAATAGCCTCTCAGATCGTGGGGGTGTATTCTGACGTGATTAATTCCATCTTTCAATCAAATTCTTTGCAAAAGGTCCTGTAAATTTTGTGCAATGCGCTCGGCCGCATGGCCATCCCATAGCGGAATTGGCTTTCCATGCTTGTATTGGCCGGCAAGCACTTGCTCGAAACCATTCCGGATTAGGGTGACATCATTGCCCACGAGCGTAGACGTGCCCAACTCCAGGGTAATCGGTCGCTCTGTATTCTTCCTTAATGTCAAGCATGGAACGTCCAAGTAACTGGTCTCTTCCTGGATGCCACCGGAGTCGGTTAAGACCAGTTTGGCCTGTTTTTGTAAGCAAAGCGAATCCAGGTAATCAACCGGCTCAATCAAACGAAAATCGGCTGGCGGCGTGTAGCCAAGCGAAGTGATCTGCTTCCTCGTACGGGGGTGGACCGGGAAAAGGATCGGGATTTTTTGAGACAAGTCTGCAAACAAGTCAAGCAACCGGGAAAGAGTTCCAAGATCATCAACGTTGGATGGACGATGAAGGGTGAGCAGAGCATATCGTCCCGGCTTCACCCCATGACGATTTACCGTCTGTCTGTGTAGAGCCTTTGGAAGCATCTTAATTAATGAGTCGATCATTATATTTCCGACCAGGCGCACCTTTTCGCCCGGTATACCTTCCTGTTGCAGGTGAAGCATCCCAGAGGGTTCTGAAACCAGTAGAAGCTCTGAAAGTGAATCTGTTACCAGCCGGTTAATCTCCTCCGGCATGCTGCGGTCGAAACTGCGAAGGCCAGCTTCCACGTGTACAACGGGAATCTGGCGTTTTGCGGCTGCCAGCGAACACGCCAGGGTGCTATTCACATCGCCAAACACAACCACTGCTCTTGGAGGCTTATCCTGGATCAGATCATCGAAACGTTCCAAAATCCGAGCCGTCTGGAAGCTTTGTGTTCCCGAGCCAACTTCCAGGTTGATATTCGGTTCGGGGATGTTCAGAACTTCGAAGAAGGACTCTGACATAGTCCGGTCATAGTGTTGCCCTGTGTGTATTATCTGGAATGGTATTGTCCCAAGGGAATGCAATTTCCATACAAGAGGGGCCAATTTGATGAAATTTGGGCGTGCACCGGCAACGAGATCGATTGATTTATCCATAATGATGTTTATACCCGCTCCAGTAACTGATTGATCTCGATCATCTGGTCATTAGTAAGCGGACCGAATTGCATGGCGCCAGCATTTTCCTGAACCTGCTTAACTTTCCGGAACCCTGGAATGGGCAGAGTCTTTGAACTGCGGGCCCAGATCCAAGCCAGCGCACCTTGTGCAAGGGTACGACCTTGGCTGGTCAGGATTTCACGGATGGCATCCCGTTTAGCTGCCCAATCTGGATTGGGAAGACCATTCTTGAAATACTTCATCCAGTCAGGACTTTTCTCGCCGCGTACATCATCAACGGCGATTTTTATTCTGCCAACGTATTTGTCGGTTAAAAGGCCCATCGCCAGAGGACCACGGGTAAGAGCGGCCAAATCATATTTTTCACATACGGCAAGCATGGCAGGATTGTCATCCAATACATTGAGTTGTAATTGAACCGCGCTGCAATGGGGACCCTGCGCAAAGACTTCGGCCCGCTCAGGATAATCCGTGCTCCAGCCGTAGGCGAGGATCTTTCCTGCGGTGACAAGTTCCTCGAGAGTTTCGCGGATTGGTGCGGCATGTTCGGCCGGAAAACCATTGTCATGAAACTGATATAGGTCAATGTAATCCGTATCTAAGCGACGAAGGGAATCTTCACAGGCTTTGCGGATGCCTTCCGGAGTGGTATCGCTGCCGGTAACGTGACGAGTAAATTCATCAAAAATCGCGTTGAACTTGGTGGCAATCACAACTTTGGTCCGGTGACCCACAAAAGCGCGTGCAAGTACCCGTTCACTGTGCCCGGCCCCATACACATTGGCGGTATCGAAAAAATTGACCCCCATATCAAGGGCCTTATGGATGGCGCGAATGGATTCCTCGTCATCCACTTCACCCCAGCCGTTTGGAGTATTGCCGGACCAGAAAGGCCCCCCAATGGCCCAGCAGCCCATTCCCAGCGCGCTGACTTCAATACCTGAACGACCGAGAGTTCGTTTCATGGGATACCTTTTTTACCTTATGCTAGAAAATTTCTGATATCTTCCAGACCATTTTCCAATTTTGCCTGGAGCGACTGGTTTCGTCCATAAAAACATCATTATCTTGCGGCAGCGTTAATCTTGTTCCATTGTCTTAGGGAGACAATTCATAATGAACATTTATGCAATATTCAGGATCATCCGGCAGGTTTGCCACGGAACTCTTGTTTGGCGAGATTAAAAGTTTGCACGGGTCCCCTTTTAGAACGATTCCTTTGTCTTGATAAGTCTTGCCCTGCCTCTCGCCTTGTAGATTATCGAACTGCCCACCTGCCTTTCTAGATGGTATAGTTATGCCGGCAATTATTCCTTCATCAGGTCCGGTATTGTTAAGGCATCCCTTGCTTTTATGCGAGATGCTTTGATATTAGTTTTGACTTGGGCAACAAGCGAATTCTTGGCTGGCATACAGATTCCTCTGCAAATGCCGAACCGCCCAACGATAAGTTGGGCGGATAGCAGATAAATTTGCGTTTGCCACTTACTCCTTTAATTTGATGGCAAACAAGGTCGATCCGTCGATTTCCTGGGTGCGCATCAAGAAGAGGTCTTTATAGCTGGCAATAAGGCGGGAAAGCTGGCGGTGACCATACGTACGCGGGTCGAAACCAGGATCGAGCTGGTAAAGTGCATTGCCCATGTGGTCCAGGCGGGCCCAACCATCTTCCTGTTGGGCAATCTCATAGGCCTGGCGGATCAATGGCATTGGGTCATTTTCATTCTCAGCTTCCGGAGAAGGCGTGAGGGGGGGGGTGGCAATAATATTTGTTGCAACCGGAGCGGGTGCAGCAACAGTCGATAAAGTCGCCGGAGAAACCGGTTTTCGGCCACGGCGAGTTTGCTTTTGAATGATGGGACGGGCGGACTTATGCTCAGCCACCAGGTTGGATGTATAAACGAATACATCACAGGCATTAACAAAGGGCTTGGGAGTCTTTTTCTCGCCAATTCCCATCACGAAAACGCCTGATTCACGAATGCGTGTGGCGAGGCGTGTGTAATCGCTATCGCTGGAAACCAGGCAGAAGCCATCCACTACATCGGAGTGGAGCAGATCCATTGCGTCAATTATCATGGCGCTGTCTGTGGCATTCTTTCCAACCGTGTAGCGGAATTGTTGGACGGGTTGAACAGCGTGATAGTTCAATACATCTTTCCAGGAATTCATGCTGGAGGTAGTCCAGTCGCCATAGATACGTCGGACGGTGACAAGTCCGTATTTGCCAGCTTCTACCAATGTTTGTGGCAAGAGGTTGGCTTGGGCGTTATCACCGTCAATGAGGATGGCGATCTTGTGCCTTGCAGATAGCTGTTCATCTGGCATAATATTTTCTTCCTTGAACGGGGTTTCACAGGATAAGGACTTAATCTCAACCTATTATAAGCGCTTTCTAGCCGAGAGATGGGCCCTATAGAGGTGCCAATCCTTTTGAATATGTTTGATCAAGCAGGTTTTTTACCGGTATTTCCTTCTCGTGCTATACTTGGATCGATCTACGAATTTAAGAATACGCGTCGAATCGCAATGGGAAAAGCTCTTACGAATACGACTACCAGACTAGACCCAGAAGCTGCAATGCTTGAAAGCGAAGAAATGTTTCACGCTTTAGCAGAAATGAATCCTTCGCCTGTTTTTGTTTTTCAAGGAACGCGGATCAAGTTTACCAATCAGGCCACCGAGCGCCTGACCGGTTATTCAAGAGAAGAGCTTCTGAAGAGAAATTTCTTTGACCTGTTCCCTGCCAACACGGAGAAGGACATGCGTGCGTGGGGGAAACAATTGCAGAGGGGCAATCTGCCCACCTCCCACAAGGAGGTCTTAATGATCACCAAGCCCGGCATTAAGCTAAGGGTTGATATCACGGCAACTGCAATCTTGTATCAAGGGAAACCTGCAATAATCGGAACTGCAATTGAGATAAATGAAAAAAAGAGGGATGAAATCCTTCAGGATGTGATCTACAGGATTGAACAAGCAGCTGTTGAGGCAAAAAAATTGTCCGATCTATTGACGGCCGTTCATTCCATTATTTCGGAAGTAATGGTTGCCGAGAACTTTTTCATTGCACTTCATGATGAAAAAGAAGATGTTACCAGTTATCCATACTATGTCGATAAGTATGATCATCCTTTAGAAAATGGAAAACCCAAAAAGGGGTTAACGGAATATGTCTTACGGACAGAAAGATCTCTTCTATGTGATTCCGACTTTCAACGAGCTTTGGAAGAGAGCGGTGAAATTGAGTCAATCGGTAATCCTTCCCTGATTTGGCTGGGTGTGCCTCTCAAAATTGACGACATCGTTATAGGAGTTATCGGCGTACAAGATTATAGAACGGCCAACACGTATGGGGTCAAAGAACAACGTATACTTGAATTTGTCTCCTCTAAAGTGGCGATGACCATTCGACGCAAGCAATCAGAGGAGGAATTGCGCGAATCTGCGGAGCGATATCGTCAATTGGTTGAGTTTGGACCAGAAGGGGTTGCTGTTATTTGTGATGGCAAGCTTGTTTATATAAACCAAGCTGGAGTTTTTTTACTGGGTGGGAAGAACGCGAAGGAGATCGTTATCCACCCGGCCCTGGATTATTTTCAATATGATTTTGTTACTGATGTCCGGCAGCGAATCAAGCAACCCCGGGACTATGAAAAGACCGGAAACGCCATATATGAGAAGTTCGTACGCCTAGATGGCAGTAGCTTTGATGCTGAAGCGACTGCGATTCCGATTAAATACAAAGATAAGCCAGCCATCCAAATTGTTTTTCATAACAATACAGAGCGAAAACAGATTGAGGATGCTTTGCGGGAGAGCGAATCCAGGTTCCGTCGAAGGGCCAAGGAGTTGTCGTCGTTGTATGAAACTACACACGCTTTAACCACACAACGTGATACAAAAACCCTTCTGCAGACCATTGTCGATCGAGCAGCCTCGCTTTTAGACGCGGCCGGAGGTTCTATTTACCTTCGGGAGGCTGAAGGGAATGAATTGGAATTGAAAGTCGCCCACGGTTTTCAGGGGTATGTTGGGACAAAAATATTTCCGGGTGAAGGACCATTGGGGAAAATGATTAAGACGCTCCAACCCGCAATCGTGGAAGATGATCGAATCTGGGCCAATCGCTCTACCAAAAGTGAAGGTATTCCTATTACAACCGTGATGGCTGTCCCGATGGTATTCAGCGGAGAACTTGTGGGTATACTTTCCGTGAACGAAATTGATCGGGGGAATGGCAAGCCTAGTCGAAAGTACACGAAATCCGAAATGGAGCAACTGTCGTTTTTCGCTGGAGCGGCTGCGAGTGCAGTTTATAATGCGCGCCTGTTTGATGAGACCCGGCAACGTTTGGTCGAATTGGAATTGCTGTACCAAGCCAGTTTATCCGCAGCACAAATCCATAGCCCACGCGCAGTTGCCCAACAGATAGTTGATACATTGGGACATTTATTAAGCTGGACTGGCTCCATCTGGCTAATTGAAGACCAGAGCATGCACCTGCAAGCAGTCAGCACGATGGGAATGACTGGAAGAAACTTTAAAGACATGTTTGATCGGCTAGCTGGATTAATTACCAGCATTAATGACGGAATTGTTGGATGGGTAGCCAAGACCGGTCGTTCAGTCCGCGCTGGTAGAGTTAAAGAAAATCCGCTTTACATACCTGAACGGGATGATATTAACTCGGAGTTATGTGTTCCATTAAAGGTGGGGGGTAAAACGATTGGTTGTATCAATGTTGAAAGCACCTTTTACGATGCTTTTAGTGAACATGATGAACGTTTGTTGACCACCCTGGCCAACCAGGCTGCTGTTGCAATAGAGAACGCCCGTTTGTTCGAGGAAACGCGGCGACGAGCAAGCCGACAGGTAGCTTTAAATGCAATCATTCGAGCGTCGGCCCGCACCGGGACAGGCTTAGATGAAATACTTAATATGGCCCTGGAACAAACATTGAAAGCATTAGGTCTCAATGTAGGGGCGATATGGTTATCTTGGTCATCGCGAGGTGTCCAGCGAGTTGTTTCGAAGGGAATTCCATCTACGATCAATACTTTATTGACAAGTGCCTCTGTCGGCGGAAATGTATCACTTTCTCGTACTCTGGTTGTCAATGAATGGAAGAATATCGCCCATCCCCTGGCGGAGCTCTTTTTATCTATGGGAGTTCACGCGACTATAATGGTTCCTTTGCTTTCAGAAGATAAGCGAATTGGTGGGATGGCGATTTGTTCACCAAGTTCACATCCTTGGACTACAGATGAAACCACTTTGGTCGAAGCAATTGGGCGGGAAGTAGGCCTCGCAGCTGAACGAGCGAGGCTTTTTGAAGAAACGGCGAATCGCTTGAAAGAAATGGAAGTTGTTAACAAAGTCTCCACATCCTTACGCCTGGCACAATCTCTCCAAGAAATGCTTCCCAAGTTATTGGAAGAGACTTTGCGTGCATTGGAGACTGATGCGGGAGGTATCTGGCTGATTGACCCGGATAGCAGCAAAATATGCCAGGTGATCGGTCGCGGTTGGTGTCTGCAGGCGACCCAACTGGAATTAAATCCAGGGGAAAGTTTCCTCGGAAATGTCCTTACCACTGAAGATGTATATTTTTCCGGTGATGTGGCCTCCGACCCAAATGCAGTCGACGTTCTACGCCAATTAGCGCCGCCAAGATGGAGTGCAGTATGTGTCCCCATTCGGACTGAGTTGGAAGTTATCGGTGTGTTTATGGTTTCGTGTCCATTACCTCGCGAATTTACTGGTGGAGATGCGCGCTTATTGGTGACATTAACTGAAATAGCAGGTAATGCCATTCACCGAATGCGTCTAAATGAAAAACTCACTCACCATGCTGCCGATCTTGAGACGCGTGTAACTGAGCGTACTGCCGAACTCAGAGATGCGTTGGTAAAAGCGCAGGACGCCGACCGGGTAAAGTCGGAATTCATCGCAAATATTAACCACGAGTTGCGGACACCCTTGACCAATCTCGTTCTTTATTATCAAATGTTGCGAGCTCAACCGACCGTTAAGACCGAAGATCGTCTGGATGTTATTGGGCGGGAACTCCAACGACTCCGAAGCTTAATAGAGGATCTATTAAATCTGTCCCGACTTGATCTAGGTCATGTGAAATTCCATCCAGCCTTATCTGATCTCAATAGGATTATTCAAACTCTGGTTAATGACCGGCAAGCTCTTGCCAAAGAGCGGGGGTTGACTCTATCTACTGAACTTCAACCGGATCTGGGACTTATCAGCCTGGATGAACCTACTATTTTGCAAGCTGTTTCGAACCTATTAACCAATGCTATGAACTATACTCCTTCAGGAGGACAAGTCGTTATTAAGACAATTCTTATGCAGACTGACGACAACCCTCGGGCGGGTTTCATTGTGGAGGATACGGGCTTGGGAATTAGCTCTGATGATTGTCCACATTTGTTTGAACGGTTCTACCGCGGAGGAGCTGCGCGTCAGTCGGGCGCACCTGGAACTGGGCTTGGACTGGCAATCGTAAAGCAGGTTGTAGATCGTCACCAGGGTCGGATTGAAGTACAAAAAGGTGCTAACGGAACGGGAACGAAATTCACTGTCTGGCTTCCCGTAAAACAATCACAGGAGACCGATTAATCGATCTCCTGTTTTTTGCGCCCCCGGAGAGGCTCGAACTCTCAACCACTGGATTCGAAGTCCATTACTCTATCCATTGAGCTACGGGGGCAGCCCGAAAATTATACTCGAGTTTGGTCACTTGCTCCATTCCAGAACGCATGTTATAATCTCGCCCCGCGCCACATGGCGAAGAAATTAATTTAAGGAAGATAAAAATGATTGACTTAAATAAGAACTTCAATACCACCAAGAATGAAAATATTCCCGAGCTGAAATCGGGCGATCAAGTGAGCGTACATGTTCGCATTAAAGAAGGCGACCGTGAGCGAATCCAGGAATTTAAAGGCACCGTCATCCGTTTACGAAAGGGCGGCAACAATGCCAATTTCACAGTCCGCCGGACCGCTTCCAACGGTATTGGCGTAGAGCGTACTTTCCTTCTCCTCTCGCCACGGATCGATAAAGTGGTGGTTGAAAGACATACTCATGTCCGTCGGGCGCAATTATATTTCCTGCGCGGGCTGACAGGAAAAAAGGCACATCTCAAACAGAAGTTCGAGTAGAGATTAAAATCGCTTACAATGAAAGGGTGCAGATTAAGTACTGCGCCCTTTTGTGTTTTGTAAGGAGCGAGTATGTCCATGCCATTAATTGGCCTAACTACTTATAACAGTGAAAATAAATACAGTCACCCGATTGTTGCATTAATGCACCAATATATCGTTGCAGTGCGCGAGGCAGGTGGGGTACCGATTTTGATTCCATCCGGAGTAGAAAACAAATCAATTAAGACTTTTTTAGAAAGGATGGATGGTATTCTATTAACTGGAGGCGGGGATATTGCTATCGACCGATTTGATGGAGAACCTCACGTACGTGTCGAAGGCGTTGACAAGGAACGTGACATGATTGAATTCGCCTTGCTCCAGGCTGCAGTAAAATCCGGCAAACCTTTCCTCGGCATTTGTAGAGGTTTCCAAGTGGTAAACGTTGCCCTGGGGGGAACTCTTTATACTCATATTGAGGATCAACTCCCAGGAGCAATCAAGCATGATTATGATTCTGATTCACAACGCCAATTTCTTGCCCATGCGATTCGATTGGAAAATCGCTCTATCCTGGCAGGAATTCTTCGAGAATCAGAATTGATGGTAAACAGTCTGCATCACCAAGGAGTGAAAGATCTAGCAACAACATTAGAACCGGCTGCATATGCACCAGATGGCCTTGTGGAAGGATTAGAGCTACCTGGTCATCCATTTGGGTTAGCCGTCCAGTGGCATCCGGAATGGTTGATGAACCAGCAAGCAACGCGGAGGTTATTCACGGCTTTTATTAAGGCGGCCGGGAAGGTATAAAAACATGGTTTCAAGCCGTGCACCAATTGGCATTTTCGACTCTGGTGTGGGTGGATTATCCGTTCTTAAGGAGATTCGCGTTCAACTTCCAAACGAATCCGTATTATATTTTGCGGACCAAGGACATGTGCCTTATGGACCACGGGATCGGGAGGAAGTAAGGTTATTTTCAGAGCAAATCACCCATTTTTTATTAGGGTTAGGAGCAAAGCTTATTGTTGTGGCCTGTAACACGGCTTCTGCTGCTGCTCTGCAGCATTTACGAAAGACTTTTCCGGACACATCCTTCGTTGGCATGGAACCGGCGGTAAAACCAGCGGCTGAGTCGACTCAAAGCCGTATAGTGGGTGTATTGGCAACCCCGGCGACCTTCCAAGGGGCTTTATATGCATCGGTGGTGGAGCGATTCGCCACCGGCGTGACGATTCTTCAGGATACCTGTCCTGGTTTGGTGGGGCAGATCGAAAACGGTGACCTGGATGCTTCTGTGACCAGGGAAATTCTTGAAAATGCATTACACCCTATGCTTGAGAAGGGAGTAGATACTATTGTTCTTGGCTGTACCCATTACCCTCTTGTAATCCCACTTATCAAGCAGATCGCAGGACCGGAAGTGAGAGTAATAGACCCTGCTCCTGCAATTGCTCGCCAAGCCTCCCACCTTTTGGATACCGCAGGATTACATAACCCCAGCCAACTTATCGGTGTACTGCGATTTTTTACCAGCGGAGAAGCGCAAAGGCTGGCTATACACCTGCCAACACTTCTGGGAGAGACAGGCAATATCCAAAAAATCATTTGGGTTGGAAAAGAAATCCAATTAAAATAATGGCCTATTACGGATTTAATGACAAGTTGAGCAAAATTTGCTTTTGTTCAACACTCTCTCCTGGTTTAATGCGTAGGCGTGCCACTATCCCTGGAGCGGGAGCACGTAACTCGTTTTGCATTTTCATTGATTCCAGGATAACCAGAATCTGACCTTTTTCAACTACCTGACCTTCGCTTACCGGCACGGACACCACCAACCCAGGCATGGGAGCTCTGAGAACGAATCCTGCACCCGAGTGGAGAGTGCCCTGAATAGCTTTTTTCAGCCGTTTTTCCCGTTCATCCTCCACTTGCACCTGATAGAACTGCCCTAATAAAAGGACCTGCCAGCCTGCATCACTAGGATAAACATATCCCTCGAAGGACTCTCCATTTACGATGAGCGAGTAGAGTGGTTCGCCGCCGACAGCCGCCAGATCCACTTCGAGCACATTTTCCCCAAAGCGGATGTGGTGTTCATCCATGATTTCAACCGGGAATTCCAAACCATCAACTTCAGCGATGTACTTCATTTTTGAAGCCTATCGCGGCGACCGGCCCACTTCCAATTTGATTCCTGCACACGATCTGGATATTTCTGGTTCTGTCGTTCAATTTGCCCGTGTGCTACCAGGCTGGCCATCAAGGCAGCGATATCCAGGTAAAGTTCGCGATTCTCGGCCGCGTCAAGCGTGGTAAATTGGTCTTCAACAAAGCGGGTATTGTATTCGCCAGTGATGAATGGATACGTGCTCATCATGGTCTGATGAAATGGAATATTCGTCCGAACCCCAACAATACGATATTCTTCCAAAGCCCGTCTCATACGGACAATCGCTTGGGGGCGTGTTTCCCCCCAAACAACCAGTTTGGAAATAAGCGGGTCATAATAAGACGATATCTCAAAACCAACATAAACCCCGGTATCAACCCGCACCCCGGGGCCAGTGGGATTTTGCATTAATGATATTTGCCCAGTTGAAGGCAGGAAACCGTTATAAGGATCCTCAGCATTAATCCGGCACTCAATGGCTACTCCGCGTGGCTGTATATCTTCCTGGGGACGGCTTAAATGCCTACCATTGGCAAGCCGGATTTGTTCAGCGACGATATCTATCCCAGTGACTGCCTCGGTTACAGGGTGTTCAACCTGCAAACGAGTATTCATTTCTAGAAAATAGAAATTCTGGTCTTTATCCACCAGAAATTCGATTGTACCGGCATTTGCATAATCCACAGCCCGGGCTGCCTGGATGGCAACTGCCCCCATGCGCTGACGCAAATCTTCATTCTCGGCGAACAAAGGAGATGGAGATTCTTCAATGAGTTTTTGATGGCGGCGTTGAATTGAGCACTCCCGCTCTCCAAGGTGAATGACATCTCCATACTGGTCGGCCATGATTTGAAATTCGATATGACGGGCGGCTTCAATGGTTTTTTCCAGGTAAATATTTCCATCTCCAAATGCGGATTCAGCCTCCCGACGCGCTGAATAAATCAAATCAGGCATTTCCTGCAGGTTTCGGACTTCCCGCATACCTTTCCCACCGCCTCCAGCAGCCGCCTTAATAAGAAGTGGAAAACCAATGGTCGGAGCAATTGCCAATAACTCATCATTCTGGAGAGGTCCGGCGCTTTCCGTTCCAGGTACAATCCGGACACCGGCTTTGGCAACCGTTGCGCGTGCAACGGCTTTATCGCCCATGGCGGCGATTGCAGAGGGACGGGGGCCGATGAAGACCAACCCAGCATCGGCACAGGCTGCTGCGAAGTCAGCGCGTTCTGCCAAGAAACCATACCCGGGGTGGATTGCATCCGCCGAACATTTACGAGCAATATCTATGATCCTGTCGCCGCGCAAATATGAATCGCGTGCCGGGGATGGCCCGAGCAGATAGGCTTCGTCTGCATATCTTACGTGCATAGCATGCCGATCAGATTCGGAATAGATGGCAACTGTCTTGATGCCTAGTTCCCGGCAGGCGCGCTGGATACGGACAGCAATCTCGCCACGGTTGGCGATAAGCAGTTTCTTGAACATGCTAAATCTGGGGTATCACGCTTAACTTTTTTTCACCGACAAATTCTGAAAAGAATCTGAGTTGTAAATTGAGTTGTTCGGCGAAAAGTTGCTGGCCTGTGGAAGTGAATAATGGGTTTTCCTCGCGATATTGTTCTAGACGCGGGATGCGTTCACTTAGTTTGCCAGCCAATTTTGTATAATCGTCTATGTCTGAATAACACCATTGAAGAATGCGATATGGCCCAAACCGGTCTATATTATCAGCATCGCTAACAATTTTCGCTTCGAGGGTCTCTGGGTCATCTTCATCTACATGTGAAGCAATCGAGTAACAGATGTTCTTAATTCGTCTTTGACTAAAGCCAAGTCTTTCTAATAAAGGCCGGGCTTTTATTGCCCCAATCCGGCCATGTTCCCGGTTGTTTTCGGCGGTGGTGTCGAACCAGGCAATATCATGCATAAGGCAGGCAGCTACGACCAATTCCACGTCAACCCCTTCGTTCTCAGCTATTACCTTGCCAAATTGTGCCACGCGCAGTGTGTGCTGCCAGCGATAATCCGCGCCTGCCAAATAGAGTTTGAGGTAATCCTTATCCTTTTTGGAGCGCTTCTGGTAACTTTCCTGCAAATACGCCTCGGTATAATCAGCGATTTTTTGAATACGGGCAGTGGTTTTGTTGTTCATTTCATCTTTTCCTGAACGATGACAATTTGTCCTTACAAGGGAATGTTGGCATGTTTTTTTAACGGGTTGGAATCTCGTTTATTTTTAAGCATCTCCAGAGCATTGATCAACCTCGGACGAGTTTCACTTGGTTCAATAATATCATCCAAAAAGCCACGTTCGGCAGCCACGTAAGGATTAGCAAATTTCTCGCGATATTCACTTATCAGTTCCTTTTTTCGTTGTATGGGATCGTCAGCTTTTTCCATTTCTTTACGCATGACAATGCTGACTGCACCATCAGGACCCATAACAGCGATCTCGGCACTTGGCCATGCCAGGTTTACATCACCGCGCAGATGCTTGCTGGACATGACAATATATGCCCCCCCGTAAGCTTTGCGTAAAACAACAGTCACTTTTGGAACCGTCGCTTCGCAATATGCGTGTAACAATTTCGCGCCTGAACGGATGATACCACCATGTTCCTGCTGGGTGCCAGGCATAAAGCCGGGAACATCCACAAAGGTGACCACCGGAAGATTGAAAGAATCGCAGAAGCGGACGAAGCGGGCAGCTTTTTCACTGGCGTCAATATCAAGAACACCAGCCAATACCTGTGGCTGGTTTGCCACAAGACCAACCGAGTGACCACCCAGGTGGGCAAACCCAATTACTATATTTTGGGCGAAAGCCTCCTGTATTTCGTAAAATTCGCCGCTATCAACGATGCGACGGAAAACTTCCTTGACATCGTACGGTTTCCCAGGATCGTCCGGGATAATGGAATCAAGGTATTCATCAGTGCGCAGCGGATCATCGCCGTTTAGCACGAAGGGTGGATCTTCCATATTGTTTTGTGGCAGATAGCCAAGCATTTTTCTGATGAGATACATTACATCCGCTTCGCTCTCAGCGGTTAAGTGGCAAACACCGGATTTTTCAGCATGAACGTCAGCCCCACCCAGTTCATTTGCGGTTACATCTTCATGCGTAACTGCCTTTACGACGTCTGGACCAGTGACGAACATATTGGATGTTCCACGCACCATGAAAATGAAATCGGTCAGTGCAGGTGAATAAACTGCGCCTCCCGCACAAGGTCCAAGAATAGCCGAGATCTGGGGGATGACACCGGAGGCCAGGGTGTTGCGCAGAAAAATTTCCGCATAGCCTGCCAGGGATACCACACCTTCCTGAATACGGGCGCCTCCTGAATCATTCAACCCAACCACCGGAGCACCATTCTTAAGTGCCTGATCAAGGATCTTGCAAATTTTTCCGGCATGCACTTCACCCAAGCTGCCGCCAAAAACCGTGAAATCCTGTGAAAATACATAAACCAGCCGCCCATCGATGGTTCCCCATCCGGTTACCACGCTATCTCCAGGATATTTTTGTTTTTCCAGGCCAAAATCATGAGTGCGATGGACAACGAACGGATCTGTTTCATGGAACGAACCTTTATCCAATAGAAGATCGAGGCGTTCGCGGGCGGTTAATTTCCCTTTTTGGTGCTGTACATCGATCCGGTCAGAACCACCGCCAAGACGGGTGCTGGCCTTGCGGTCACGCAATTGTTTAAGTTTGGGGTTGTCACTCATAAACATCCTTCTTAAAGAAAAGTCTTGTCCTGTTTGATAAAAGAATTGTGAAGATTATTAGCAGGAACACAAGATTAGTGATCATTAAGAACGGTAAATTGGCGTGCGGTTTTTGCATAACCAGCCGGTCGAACCAAAACCATATTTCATATGCAATAATGCCGCCAAGAACAGCTGACCACCCCCAAGGTTTTCCTTGCCAAAATCCCCAGCAAAGAACGAGACCGATAAATATCCAGAAACCTCCGCTGACAGCGATATAAAGTGGGTGCACACCATATTTTTCCAAAGTCTTCCAGAAGAAAAATGTCTCACCAAGGCGCAGTCCATTCCAAACCACGGCGAAAACAACTAAAATGGCAAGACACACTACTCGAACAGGACGTTTTAGCATAAAAAAAAGAAAGAAGGTTTATTCTGATTTGGTCCTGATTAAAAAACTGATCATCCTTTTTACTCCAAAACCATATGACAAAACCAATTCCAATCAAGGTTATAACAGCGCCGAGGTATATATCCCAAGGGCGGTATCGAAAGGCATAAGTATGTTTGCCAGAGGGGCATAGACCGAGAGCCAATCTCCCATGAGTAAAGGTTGCGATTTCCCATCCACCCAAGCATACCAACCGCTATATTGATAATCGAGCACAGTCAGAGTCTCAGGGCTGGGCGTGTTGCAAGTAACATTAATATTTCCCCCAAAGGAAACAGCCGCACACTTTATTAAAGAATTATTTTCTGTTTTAACACTGGCGTACAATTGAGCGGCCATAATGAAAGTTAATATTATGAGAGGAATCAACTCAAGTGCATATTTTATTAGGCGGTGATTTGAAGGAGAAACTTGAGCTGATCGGTTCATGTTCAAAGGGGGATTATTCTCTGGTTTTGCCGACATTATTGGCTTTGACCCTGGCGTGTGCTTTTTTATGAAGGTTTTCTTCTCTATAAGCCCCGTTCCAAGTAATTAGCAAATTTCCTTCTCGTTCCAGGTTATTGTCCGGGGTAAAGAGCAGAAAATCCGCGGATACTATTCATAATTACATCTGCCTAATGTCTTGGTAGGGACAAGTATAATCGATTTAATCCGGTCATTGCGGCTTGCAGTGACTAAGCGACTGAGAAGTTGGTACCGCGATGGGATGCCTTCCCAAATAGCACCATAGGATTTTCGAACTATTAATTAACGCATTTCTACCCATAAGAAAAAAGTTGAGTTTTTTGGTGATAAATTCCAAGTGGATAAGAAATTATACGCAATAAGGGTTCTTTATGAATTCTAAGAGAAGGTCCCCATGATTGAGTTCGCTGTTCGTTCGGCTACACGTCAAGAGTTTTCAGAAATCCGCGCCTTGATTTATGAAGTGCATATTAACCCAACCGGATTAAACTGGCGGCGATTTCTGGTAGCAGTATCGCCCGAGAAAAATTTATTAGGCTGCGGGCAAATTAAACCCCACTTCGATGGATCGCTGGAGCTGGCATCCATCGCGGTCCAGAAGCCCGTACGCGGTCGGGGCGTGGCCCGGGCACTGATCCAGGAACTTCTGGCTCGTGAGTTAAAGCGTCCGGTGTATTTAATGTGTCGTGCCCGCCTTGAACGGTTTTATGTCAAGTTTGGGTTCCGTGCTATTGGCCAGGATGAAATGCCCGAATATTTTCACCGCATCAGCACGATGGAACGGATATTTAACTCTCATGCGAAGCCAGAGGACCGGTTAATGGTTATGCGGTTAGAAAGCGCTCTGAAAATCAATCCAGAATTTGATGCTGTAGGATAAATATGAAGACTCTCCTAAATATAACCTACGGAGAGTTAATTGGTTTGCTGGGCGCAGGTATCATCCGGCTGGCAATTTCGCCTCCAAGCGGTGAAGAAGTCACATTACTTCCCACCGTCACTCCCGGATTGTTGACGGTCTATGTGAGTGGGGCTGTTGCGCCACCAGGTGTATATACCTAACCGGAAGGGAGCCGGGTAGAAGCTGCAGTCACGGCAGCAGGCGGACTACTTCCTGGCGCTGAGACGGATATGATAAACCTGGCAATGCTAATGACAGATGGCCAGCAAATTAATGTCCCGGGGATTGTGGATACAAGCCATGTCAACGCAGGTCGAGTTAATATTAATACAGCCACAGTGGATGAGTTGGATGTTTTGCCGGGGATAGGACAAACGACAGCGCAATCCATTTTGGATTACCGCCTTCAGCAAGATCCTTTCCAGGTGATTTAAGAGGTCCAAAACGTTCCTGGTATAGGGCCATCAACATTTGCAGATATTCAGGATTATATAAGTGTAGGCCCGTAGTATGCATTTCGATCATTTCGACTTGATTGCCGGTTTCTACGAGCGGGTGGGTCCATATCGGATTTCAGATTTACTATTAGAAAAGTTGTCCCTATCTTTTGATCACCTCCTGCTCGATGCAGGTGGAGGAACGGGACGGATCTCGGTGGAATTACGTAATAAGGTAAAAGAGGTATTCGTAGTCGATCTCTCGCATGGTATGACTCAACAAGCGGCTCTCAAAGGACTGCCAACGGTTTGCGCTCCGGCGGAATCTCTCCCTTTCTCATCGGGGAGTTTTGATCGTATCATCATGGTGGATACATTCCATCATGTTATTAATCAGAGACAGACTGCGCACGAACTTTTCCGCGTTCTTATCCCCGGCGGGCGCATGGTAATCGTCGAACCAGACATACACCAGTTCTTTGTCAAGGTTTTAGCTATTGGCGAGAAAGTACTTCTGATGAAAAGCCATTTCCTGTCTGGAGAAAAGATCGCCAGTCTTTTTAATAACCCGGAAGAAACGACCTTTATATATTATGGAGGATTAAATGTTATATCAATTGCTGAAAAGTGCTGAAAAGGCAAGGTGAATGTAATCTGTGTCAGGTTAATATCCCGTTTCACCGATGGCCCCAATATTGATTTCGTCGGTCAGGTTGAAATAGTTCAGGCAGGTTATCCAAATAATCCACCTATGCCTATTCTTTCCAGTGACCAAAGGGTTTTTCTATAGGATTAACCGTCTATTACCTTTCGTACAACTTCGAAAAAATATATAGTGGGGGAAGATCATTTTTACAGTTAATGAAGCTCCAGGTAATTATCGATATGAATATGCTGCAAATCCTGTGGGCGTTTGCCAATACCATTGGAAGTAAAGTGATGATTAAATTGCTGGCACATATTATTCTTCATTAGAACCTTCATTGAATTCAGAAAGTAATTCTCGCGCTTCTTGGGATTTTTCTTTGGGAATAAAGATCTGGACACGCCCCAGCCCATCCACCATGACTGGGAACGCCGAATGACCAATCGACTCCTGGATAAGTTCAACATCCACCCCGTTTGCTTCCAAGTAACTTTCTATTAACTCGGCTTCCAAGCGTCCCTGGACTTCGATCAGTCTTTCCCATTTCATTGTGTCCATGTTTATCACTCCAAGCGTATTTATCCCAGCCATTTAGTGGCTAAGCGCGGTAATTCGCTTAATGACCCAATCCGTACCGTGCAGTTTGGAAGAGATTCGATGAATAGTTTTCCGTAAGCCTTTGTGAGCACGCGCCGATCGAGTATGGCGACCACACCCCGGTCAGACTGGGTCCGAATGAGTTGCCCAAATCCCTGACGGAAGCGCAGGATAGCCTCCGGCAGGTGATATTCGTTGAATGGGTCTTCGAAGGTCTCGGCTCGGGCTGCCACGAGGGGATCGGACGGGACGGCAAACGGCAGCTTAACGATAACCAGCACAGAAAGAGCCTCCCCGGGAATGTCCACGCCTTCCCAGAATGAACGGGTTCCCAAGAGGACGGCCCGATCAGAACTCTTGAATGATTCGAGCAAGGAATTCGGGGACGCACCCTCGCCTTGTTCGAAGACGTTGATGTCTTGCCTGGCGAGAGGGCCCTTTATGTTATTGGCAGTGCGTTTCAATTGAGAATAAGAAGTAAAAAGAACCAGAGTCCTGCCGTTACTAGCTGAGCACAGGTTGATAAGAGTTCGTTCCAATTGTCCCTGGTACTCATGTGCGTTCGGTTCGGCAATATCGTTTGCGATATATAAAAGCGCGGCGGTCTCGTAATCGAAAGGGGAGCCCAATGCCAGTTCATCGGCTTCGTCGGCAGTTAAAATATTTCGTATGTAATTGAATTCCCCGTGCGTGGTCAGCGTAGCGGAGGTCAGGATGACGCTGCGTTTTTCGTGCCATAGATATTTCTCAACTAAAGGTCCCACCCTTATCGGAGCGGCGTTGAGGGCCAACCGGTTGTTGTTTGGATTAACCTCCACCCAATAAACATAATCGGCAGATGGTTCAAAAATCAACGAGCCAAGCATGCTTTCGGCCTCTGTCAGGCGCCTATAAAGGTTTCCAAGGTTGCCAATGATATCTTCCAATGATTCCAAACCGGCTGAATACAGTTCGGTTGCGCCTTTCTGAATTTCCCCGAGCAGCGCGATCAGCAGAGTCAAGGTTTCAGCGGCTGCGCCCCAGGCTATTTCCACGGCATCCCAGCCCGGTTGGGTGCGTGTGGCTGGTAGAATACGTTCCTGGTATGCGTAGGTGCTGACCGGCAGACCTTCGCGTTGGAGCGAGACGAACTCAGCCATGCCATCAAAAAAGATTCGCACCTGTTCCTGCAGACGCCAAACCAGATCGGTGGCACGTTCAACCTTTTGATTTAAAATTGCATAGTCGGATGGACGGATCTGATCATGCGTAGTTGCTACTAGATTCCCCAGGATACCTGAACTGGATCCACCTGTTTCACGAATCAGACGGTCTAAATCAAATTGAGTCAGACGAAAGGATAAGGAATCGGTGGTAGCGGATTTAAGGTGGTGGCCTTCGTCTATGATCACATGCTCGTAATCCGGCAGGACCCGGTTGCCAATAGCAACATCGGTCAATAAAAGAGCATGGTTGACCACCAGGATATGGGCGTTTTGAGATGCCTGTTTGGCGCGAAAAAATGGACATGCGCCTCCGGTACGTGCCAGACAAGTTTCGCTGGTGCATGCATCGTCTTCGGCAGAAATGTGAATCCATACATCCCGCTCAGATGGCCCCCCCAGATTGATCTCGGTGCGATCACCGCTGGTATTTTCCAATTGCCAAACCAGCACTTTTGCCAACACACGCATCTCATCGGCATTCCCCGGCCCGCGCTTGCGCAATAGTTCCAACCTGCGCGGGCAGAGATAGTTCGACCGCCCTTTAAGCACTGCAGCCCGAATGTTCAAATTCAACGCTGCACACAGATCGGGAATATCTTTTTTTATCAATTGATCTTGAAGATTAATGGTATTGGTAGAAACAACCACACGCGTATTGTTTTGCAAAGCGAACAGGGCAGCCGGGACGAGATAGGCAAATGATTTACCGACACCTGTTCCAGCCTCAACCATTAAATGCTGCCCATTTGAAAGCGCGTTGGCGACCGCTTTCAACATTTCTACCTGTTCCGGGCGGTGCTCGTAACTTTCAAAATACCGGGCAAACGGTCCGCCATGTTCCATGACGGAAGCGGCCTCCTCCGCGTCGATCGGGAGGGGTTCCTTGGGAATCTGAATGGGAGGGCCTTTAGGCCTTTCCAATTCATTCTTTCCGGACAATGCGCCGACCGGCTCTCCTTTAACCTGCCTGCCTTTGACGCCTTCATGAGAACGTGCCTTTAGGGCTTGCTGAAAAGCCCAGGAACCTGCCCATTCGATCGGTTCGCTATGACGAACGATTTCAGCCAGCAGATCGACCGGTAATTCCATCGCTTTGGTAACCAACCGCTGGTATACGCCATGTGTGGCGCGGGCGTCATCCAACGCACGATGTGTAGCAGGTAGCGCAACACCCAATTGTTGAACGAGCGAACCCAGGTTGTACCGGTTGGCTGAAGGCAAAAGGACCGCAGCCAACTCATATGTGTCAAGGCGTTCGTTCAGTTCGAATAATTTGTATTTCTTGAAGAATGAGAGGTCAAATTGTATATTGTGACCCAGAATAGGCGAATCGCCAATGAAGGCAACCAACCCGTCCAACACATCACGAATTGAGGGGGCCTGCCGTACCATCTCATCTGAAATACCGGTCAGACCACTGATAAACTCCGGTATATGACGCCCCGGATTTATCAGAGTGGAAAACTCATCCTCAACACGGTTACCATCGAAGCGACGAGCCCCAATTTCAAGGATGGCATCGGTCTGTGGGTCAAGGCCGGTGGTTTCGAGGTCCAGTGCAACAATGAAAGTCATAACTGTGCTATTGGACTATTATTCTTCTTTTCCGGCTTGCGGCAGTGCTTTACGGATTGTATCCAATGTTAACTCACCAAGAGCTTTATCCTTGCTTTTCTCGCGTAGAAAGTCTTTGAGGTCTTTGGGGGTCAAGGCTGGCAGTGGAGCATCTTCCACTTTAAGTTCGGCTTTGGGGTTAGCAAATAATAATGCAGACCTGACTTCCGGAATCTCTGCACCTTCTGGTAGAACGCGTTTCAAGTAGCGTCTGGTTGAATTGATCTCTGCCTCGGATTCCAAGTCAGGGCGACCGAGGTTTTCCTGGCCGAATAAGCGCATATAGGACTGGAGGAACCCTCCGCCCTTTGCCCGCCAGCGTTTTTTATCATACGCAATAATTCCTGCCTGAAAATTTGGAATGATCGTCCATATGCCAGCCGGGCCGACCAGGAGATGTGAGACCGGAGTGACATAATGATAGATGGTGAATTCCCTGCCCAGGCCTTTCAGGCTTTTATCAACGATTTCGTCTGGCCGAGGGTTGCGACCCCAGCGATTAGTGAAATGAATACCGATCTGGGACATTAAGAAGCCAACCAGCAGGGCAATAAGCGAATATTCGAACTTGGTTGGATACTTAAAGGTAATGAATAGGCCCAGCCCGAGGACAACCAATGCACCCAGGCTGGTATATTGTCCTATTTTGGCGTTACGTTGAACTAACTTGAGGTTGGTGACAGATTTCATATTTACTCTACTTTTATTTTAACGATTGTTCGATAGATGTTCGAATTGACGCCAACACGCCGGTTTCAACAGCATTTTTGGCAAGCCGGATAGCATTCATAATGGCAATCTCATTCGAACGGCCATGGCCAATGAATACCAAGCCGTTGACTCCCAACAAAGGAGCTGCACCTTCTTCTTCCGGGTCAAGCAGTTTCTTGATCTTCCGCAGGGTCGGACGGACCAGTATACCGCCAATCCTGGCTGTTAGCGGGCCGGCATTGATCAGTTCCTTGACTTTATCAAGGATCAATTTTGCAACTGCTTCTGTTGATTTCAACATAATATTTCCGGTGAAACCATCCGTGACAGCAACATCCACCACGCCACCGATCACTTCCTTGCCCTCCACATTCCCGTAGAAGTTCAGCCCGGAATCCGTGAGCAATGGAAAGGTATGTTTTACCAAGTCATTCCCTTTTCCAGCTTCTTCGCCGTTGGAGAGCAAGCCCACCTTGGGGTTATGTACCCCCCGCACTATCTCTGCGTAGACGCTTCCCATGATACCGAACTGGAGCAAGTTTTCGGGTTTGCAATCGGGATTGGCGCCTACATCCAGAACAACGCAGGAACCGGTGGCCGTAGGGAAAACAGGCGCCAGGCCGGGCCGATCCACCCCGGGGATCAGTCCAAGACGAAAGAAGGCCGTCACGGAGGCCGCGCCGGTATTGCCAGCAGTTACAAAGGCATCCGCCTGCCCGTTCTTGACCAGATCGATCCCCATTGCCATTGAGTTCTTGACATTCGGCCGGCGCGCCTTCAAAACAAGCGCCATACCCTTGTCTTCCATGGTTAACATTTCCGGGGCATGCACGATGCGGACGGGGAGGTTTCCGGGCTTCTGGGCGTCAAGGACCGGTCTAATTTTGGTTTCGTCTCCGACCAGGATGATTTCCACCCCATAGGCACGCGCGGCCATCACGGCTCCGACCACATCCGGGGTTGGGAATTCGTCACTCCCCATGGCATCAACGACGATACAGGTCATAAATCCTCCACCACTTTTTTTTATTGGCCGGAATTCTCCGGTGCAATCAAGACCTCTTTGCTTGACAGGGTATTGAACATGATTATAATACGACCTGCTCAAGCGCTGGTGCTGGAATTGGCAGACAGGCATGGTTGAGGGCCATGTGCCGCAAGGCGTGGGGGTTCAAGTCCCCCCCAGCGCACTGTGAACCTAATAGCCATTTAAAGTGGCTATTTTTATTTTAATCGCGCCAAGTATTGCGTTAATTATTTACTTAGCATATAATCCCTCCCAACTTTTACCAGCTCCAATCTATTTGGAGAAGAAACGCCAATCTGAAAAATCCAAAGGAGAAGAAGATGAAAATAGCACGAATTCTAACTGTAATTATGCTGGCTTCCATGATATTGGTTGCATGTGGCCCCAAGGCCAGTTCGTCCGGCCCAATGGGAACCCCGGTTGCCCAGATTCCGGCGGCTTCGCTGGTCCAGGCCGGTCATCTGTTGATCTGCACCGATTTCCCTTATCCTCCCCAGGAGATGTTCGATGAAAACGGAAACCCGGAGGGCATGGATGTTGAAATCGGTAATGAGATTGGAAATCGCTTAGGGTTGAAAGTCCAGTATGTCAACAGCGTTTTTGACTCGATCATCCTGGCGGTCACTGGTGGTAAATGCGACATCATCATCTCGGCAATGAATATCACTGCCGATCGTCAGAAGCAGATAAGCCAGATCCCATATTTCCAGGCCGGGCAATCCTTCGTGACCTTAAAAGGCAACCCAAACAAGATCAATTCTCCCATGGATCTCTGTGGGAAATCCGCTGCAGCTGAAAGTGGGACTACAGAGGCTGATTACCTGCAAGGCACTGGCGATTATGCGGGTAAAGGTCTGACACAGGCTTGCGTAGCCGCTGGCAAACAGCCAATCAACGTTGTTGTGGCCGCCAAGGATACGGACGCCCTGCAGCAGTTACAGGCCGGCAAAGTGGTTGTTTATTCTGCCGACTCCCCGGTTGCAGCCTATTACACTGTGCAGAACCCGAATACATTTGCGCTGGCAGCTGGCGGGCAAGTTCTCGAGCCGGCGCTTGAAGGAATTGGTGTCCCGTGCGGCACAGCAACCGATTGCACGAATGCACCTCTTTCACCCGTTGGTGCAGCAGTTAAAGCCGCATTGGCGAGCATGATGGCTGACGGAACCTATTTGAAGATCCTGACAAAATGGAACCTCGCTACCGGTGCAGTAACACTTAAGTAGTAGATTGATGAGATTAAGGGGATGTCCCAAGAAGGCCAGTACCTTGGACATCCCCTTAATTTTTATGGGCTTGAAAATGCCATTCTCCAGCTAAAGTTACGAAATATCTTCATTTGCTCTTTCCCAAACTGTAATGGGGAGGTAAATGGGGATAATAGGACGGGTACGCCACCGATCCATAAGGAGCATATGTACCATTTTGACTGGGCATTATTCTGGAAATATTTGTGGCCTGTTACTGCCTTTCAAAATCCCCTTGTCCGCTACGGATTACTTGTAACAATCGTTGTAAGCATCATCGCCCAGGTAATGGGCGTGATCCTAGGGTTGTTTGCGGCCCTTGCCAAAATGTCAAAAGCAGCCCCATTGCGTTGGTTGGAAGAGGCATATATCTGGTTCTTTCGCGGTACTCCGTTATTGGTTCAAATGGCGCTCCTATATTATGGCTTGGGAGTTACCCATATATTTAATTTTCCTGATTGGCACATCGGAGGTGTCATCACCATAACCGGAGCTATCCAAGCTGGCGTACTGGCACTTGGGATCAACGAGGGCGCATATATGGCTGAGATAGTCCGGGCTGGAATCGAAGCGGTGGATGCCGGTCAAATGGAAGCAGCCAAATCTCTCGGGATGACTTTTGGGTTAGCCATGCGGCGGATTGTATTACCTCAGGCTGCCAAGGTCATCATTCCACCACTTGGCAATGAATTCAACAACATGATGAAGACAACCACTCTTATGACCATCATATCTGCTGGGGAATTGTTCTACGGGTTTGAACAAATCAATGCCCTGCTGTTTAAACCATTCGAACTCTACCTGGATGCTTCAATATACTACCTTGTATTGACTACCATCTGGTCCTTCATTCAAGCCCGTATCGAAGCCGGTCTTGGAGAACGCAAGGGAATTGTTAAAACCCCCGGGATGTTCGAACGCCTGGTTGGATCCAGAATGGGAGCGCGCTAATGGCAGAACTAATCAATTCTTCTACTGCGCCAACAGATACTTCTGTAATCATAAAGGCCGAGAAGGTCAATAAATATTTTGGTTCCCTGCATGTCCTTAAAGATATTGACCTCGAAGTGCGAAAGAACGAAGTGGTGATCATCATAGGCCCATCCGGATCCGGAAAGAGCACCCTTTTACGCTGCATTAACCATCTCGAAAAGATTAACAGTGGGCACATCTTTGTTAATGGTCGGATGATCGGATATTATGAAAAAGGTGGTAAGTTGGTTGAAGAATCGGAAAAGAACATAGCTAAAATGCGGGCCGATATCGGAATGGTTTTTCAGCGGTTTAATCTTTTCCCGCACCTGACTGCCTTGGAAAATATCATTGAAGCCCCTTTAAACGTTCGAAAAACCTCCCGCGAGCAGGCTGAGGAAGAGGGGATACGATTGCTGGCGAGGGTTGGGCTAGCTGAGAAACGTGATCAGTATCCCAACCAGCTCTCTGGAGGCCAGCAACAAAGAATTGCGATTGCGCGTGCACTGGCGATGAAACCCAGCCTTATGTTATTCGACGAACCCACTTCTGCCCTGGATCCGGAGATGATTGGCGAGGTTCTGAGCGTCATGGAAGAACTGGCCAAGGAGATCACCATGATTGTGGTTTCGCATGAAATGGGATTTGCGCGTGCGGCAGCTGATCGGATCCTGTTTGTCGACGAAGGTGTGATAATCGAAGACACAACGCCTGATGAACTCTTCACCAACCCTCGCGAAGAGCGGACAAAGTTATTTCTCAGTAAGATTTTAAATTAATTATTTTTTACCTTCCCAATTATGACCCGATTGAAGGGATAGCGGCGTTGGCCGCTATTTCGTTTATAATCATTTCATTCTATCAAAAAAACAACGAGATAAAAACTCGGAGGTATATGTTATGAAATTGGTATCCATCGAACAAATGCATCTGATTGAGCAGGAAGCAGATGGCAACGGCCTGACATACGAAAAAATGATGGAAAACGCCGGAGACAATCTATCCCGGGAAGTTTTACGGCTGGCATACGCCCAGGACGAGGAGGGAGAGGAAATCCAGGTTCTAGGTCTGGTTGGCCCCGGCAATAATGGCGGGGACACGCTGGTGGCGCTGACGCGCCTGGCCGAAAAGGGTTGGAAAGCGCGCGCTTATCTATTACATCGAAAAGCAACTGGTGATGTTCTGATCAAACGGCTTGAGGAGGCCAGCGGGGAGGTTTATCATGCCGAGAAGGATGATAATTACCACCAATTACACGGGTTTATAGAGAGTGCCGAGGTAGTTCTAGATGGTTTGCTTGGAACGGGTATCAAGCTACCTCTAAAAGAGGAATTTGGGTCGGTTTTGGCGGCTGCCCAGAGTGTTGTAGCTGAAATGGAATGGCCTCCCTACATTATTGCAGTTGATTGCCCTTCCGGAGTAGATTGCGATAGCGGTCAAGCTGCCCCACAGACCGTGCGGGCAGATGCAACCGTTACCATGGCAGCAATCAAGCAGGGTTTATTGAAATTACCTGCCTATGATTTGATCGGTGAGTTGCGTGTAGTTGAAATTGGACAGTTGGATAATTTGAAATCCTGGAAGGCGATCAAGAATGAAGTGGCAGATGAACGGTTGGTATTATCGGTTCTGCCACTGCGCCCGACGGATGCGCATAAGGGAACTTTTGGTACAGCCCTTATTGCCGCCGGCTCAATAAATTACACTGGCGCGGCATACCTGGCTGGGAAAGCAGCTTATCGTATCGGTGCAGGTTTGGTGACGCTGGCTGTTCCAGCTTCCTTGCATGGGACTCTGGCGGGCCATTTCCCTGAAGCAACGTGGGTGCTCCTTCCGCATGAGATGGGGGTGATTTCCTCAGGAGCGGCAGATGTTTTGAAAAAAAATCTTGATCGTGTAACTACGCTTCTGGTTGGACCGGGCCTTGGACTGGAAGATACAACGAAGGAGTTCATTGCGAATTTGCTCCATATCTCGGAAGATGTGCCCGTTCATGGACGGATGGGGTTTGTCCAGCCTGAAGGGGGAAAACCGACCCCCAAACCAACGCCTTTGCCTCGGATGGTCGTCGATGCGGATGGACTGAAACTTTTGGTAAAACTACCTGATTGGTCAAAATTACTGCCATCTCCAGCTATCCTGACGCCTCATCCTGGAGAAATGTCCATTATGACCGGCCTGCCTATTGACGAAATCCAAAAAGACCGCATAGTGGTTGCGCAGAAATTTGCCAAGGATTGGGGACATGTAGTGGTTTTAAAAGGAGCTTTTACTGTAATTGCGTCCCCGGATGGAAGATCTACGACCATCCCGGTGGCGACACCTGCCCTGGCTCGTGCTGGTACCGGGGATGTTTTAGCTGGATTGATAACCGGACTTCTTGCGCAGGGTGTGGATGCCTATGACGCTGCGAGGGCCGGAGCCTGGATCCATGCACAGGCAGGTTTGAAGGCTGCCGAGTTCCAAGGATGCCAGGCTGCAGTTATGGCGGGAGATGTATTGGACGCCATCCCGGATGTAATTGCAAATCTGGTATAGAAGAAAGGCTTGGCTGGAAACAGAACCGGGGAATGGGGGGTATTTCACTCTTCGATTGAAATACGTCTGGATCTTTTAACATTCCCCCGTTGTTTTTTGGCCTCCAATCGTTTATTTCGCGCGGTTAAGCTGGGTTTGGTTGAATACCTGACCCTAGGCCGAATGGCCGCTTTTTCAAGTAAAACTACCAGCCGCAACAATGCATCCGCCCTGTTCTGCTCCTGGGTACGATAGCGTTTTGCCTCGATCACCAGTATTCCATCAAGTGTCATACGGGTGCCAGCCAGATGTACCAGTCGTTCCTTCATTTCTGAAGGAAGGGAGGGGGAATTGCAAACGTCAAACCGCAATTGGGCGGCGGTTGACACCTTGTTCATGTTCTGCCCACCCGGCCCCGAGGATCGAAAGAAGGAAAAAACCAACTCCTTTTCCTGGATTGAAAGGCCGGGAATAATTTCCATAGCCAAGAGTGTATCACG
This sequence comes from uncultured Chloroflexia bacterium, assembly GCA_963772245.1. Classification (GTDB taxonomy): domain Bacteria; phylum Chloroflexota; class Anaerolineae; order Anaerolineales; family Villigracilaceae; genus UBA877. The sequence continues at coordinate 496,363 of CAVYWB010000006.1, forward strand.
TCTTTAAATAAAAAAATACAAAAGTCCAACAAGTTGCCAGTATACCTGTTGGACCTATAGTTGTATTCTTCATTAAGTCATAAAGTCATACAGCCTATTAATTTTATCGTCCCAATCTAAAACATCAGCGTATTGATCTTATCGAGTGTCTGGCGCGCAGGTCGCATTTCTGTTTCAGAAAGACGATTAAGCGGAGTATCCACCAGGTTGTACATATCCGTCAGTGCTGGACGTCCCGTTTCAAAATAAATCAACCCGGTAACAAGCCAATCGTTGCGCTGGGCCTCTTCAAGCATTTGTAAGGCCCGCCAACGGCTGGTGGGATCGTAATCATGTTCCAATTTCTTTAGTTTGACCGTGGAGCCATCGTGCATGGTCACTTCCCGCACGGTACCTTCCTCGAACTCCTCCTGAAGAATGATCTCTGAGAGTTTGGGAACATAAGAAATCTCATGAAGAGGAGCTTCGTGATCTTTACTCCAAGTATAGGAATGGAAGGCATTATCTTCATTATTGAAAGTAACACACGGACTAATTATGTCCAATATCGCAATACCATGATGGCTCATGGCAGCCTTGATGAGTTCCTTGACCTGTTTTGAATCCCCCGCAAATGAGCGGGCAACGAAGGTGGCATTGGAGGCAAGTGCTTCCATGCATATATCAACCGGCATGTAAGGATTGGTGCCCTGGTGCTTCAGGTTGAGGCCCACTTCGGCGGTGGCCGAGAACTGGCCCTTGGTCAATCCATATACACCATTGTTTTCGACAATGTATACCATTGGTACGTTGCGGCGAACGGTATGCTTGAAACCGCCCATTCCTATGGAAGCAGTATCACCATCACCAGAAATACCAATAGCTTTGATTGAACTATTTGCAAAAATTGCCCCAGTAGCGAGCGAAGCCATCCGCCCATGCAGGCCGTTGAAGCCAAAAGATCGATTTAAAAAATAGGTGGGGCTTTTCGAAGAGCAGCCTATCCCACTGAACTTCATTACGTTTTCAGGGACAATATCCAGTTCATAACAAGCAGCGATGATCTGGTTGGCTATCGAGTTGTGCCCGCAACCTGGACAAAGTGTAGATGGCTGGCCACGGTATTCGTTCTTAGTCAAGCCGGCTTTATTAACCTGGCCGACGGAAATGGAAATGGGGGTGGTCATACTTTTTCCTCTTGTGAAAGAATAGTTTCCTTGACCCATCTGGCGGTAAGCGGGAGCCCGTCGCTGTGGGCAACAGAACGAAGCTTTAGTGCCTGGTCAGGCATGGATGCGGAAAGGATTTGGCGCATCTGTCCATCGCGGTTAGCCTCGATGATGTAGATGCGTTCATGTTTATTTATATAATTTCGGACCTCCTGCGTAAAGGGCAAGGCTCGTATTCGCAAGAAATCGGTTTTCAAACTTCCAGCACGCTTCATCATGGAACGGGCTTCTTGAACAGCAAATTCGCTGGATCCATACGTGATCAAACCGATCTTCGCTCCCGGGATTCTTTGTATAACAGGTTTTGGGACGAGCGCTTGTGCGGTGGAATATTTTCGCTTCAGACGCGCCATGTTTGCTTCCCAAACCAGGGCATCTTCAGATAAATGGGCATTTTCATCATGACCTGATCCGCGGGTGAAGTAGGCAGCTGCATGATGTTTATTCCCGGTCACAGTCCGATAAGGGATACCGTCCCCGTCCACATCCTTATAGCGCAACCAATTGCCATTCAATTGATCCAGATCTTTTTCCCACAACACCTTGCCGCGGTCCATTGGAACATCAGGATATTCGAATGGATTGGTCATCCATTGATTCATACCCAGGTCAAGATCACTGAGCACAAAGACAGGAGATTGGAGGCGTTCCGCCAGGTCGAACGCCTTCCAGCCGAATTCAAAACATTCATTTACCGAACCCGGCAGCAATATAACGTGTTGTTTATCGCCGTGGCCGAGGTAATAAATCGCGGTCAAATCACCTTGAGCGGTGCGGGTGGGAAAACCGGTGGACGGTCCAATGCGTTGTACATCCCAAATAACAACCGGCACCTCCGTAAAAAAGGCCAAGCCGGTAAATTCTGACATCAGACTGATGCCGGGACCGGAGGTAGAAGTCATCGACCGCAACCCGGCCCAACCCGCACCAACGGCCATGCCAATGGCAGCGATTTCGTCTTCTGCCTGGAGAACAGCATAGGTTTGCTTGCCTTCAGGCGTCTTACGTAATTGAGGCAGGTAGACATTCAATGACTCGGCGAGACTGGTGGCCGGTGTAATCGGATACCAGGCGGCGAATTGGACGCCACCGTAAATTGCGCCCAATGCCCCAGCGGTATTTCCGTCCGCCATGATCATGCCATCAGTGCGATCATGTTGTTTCACGTAATAAGGATCTTGCTTCTTGAGGTTCTGGGAAGCCCATTCTGCACCTGCGCGAATTACCCCCAGGTTTGAGTTTATCGGTCCATCCTTGCCTTTAAAGTGGAAGTGGAGGGCCTGCTGGATGGCTTCCATGCTGATACCGAGCATTTGGACCAATACGCCAACATAAACCATGTTGGCGATATAATCGCGAAGGCTGGGTGAAACATCCGAGGTACGCGCCAACTGCTTGGCAGGCATGGGGTAAGCAATAATATCGCTGCGGTTGATGGTATTTTTAATATCGTCGGAATAAAATAGAACACCACCCGGACATACCGATGCCAAGTCCCTGGCAAAAGAGGCCGGGTTCATGGCAACCACAATTTCCTGCTCGTCACGTCTGGCAATAAAACCGTCTTTACTCAGACGAATGGTATACCAGGTTGGCAATCCCTGGATATTGGAAGGGAATAGATTCTTGCCAGAAACTGGAATCCCCATTTTGAAAAATGCCCGCAATAATGTAACATTGGCCGTCTGTGAGCCGGATCCGTTCACTGTAGCAATCGTAATAGAGAAATCATTAATGATTTTCTTGACGACCATAATTACTGCTCCTATATTTTGATGCTGAAATTGACAAAAAGAGGCAAAAATATAATAAATCAAACCCGGGCGAGGGTCAAGAGGGAAAACAATGAATAAAAGCCGCCACAAGAAATGATGAAATTTATTGGCCAGATAATAAATGAATAACCGCAGCAGTCATTGTGGCCGAAGCGCGGGGTAAAACAACTTCGTCAAAGTCGAATTTTGGGTGATGGTGGCCGGCATCCAGACCTTTTTCCGGGTTTGCTGAGCCAACAAGGAAGAAACAACCGGGTACTTTTTCCAACAGGAATGAAAAGTTTTCCGAGCCCATGGTAATGTTCTTTCCTGTTTCGATAATTGCATCCGGGAAAAGCCGCCTTATGGTGTTCTGAATATTTTGCGCGGTTTCCGGCTGGTTGACCGTCGCAGGGGTGAGGCATTCCATTTTAATAGATGCCCGACATCCCATTGCCTCTGCAACACCATGCACGGTGGCTTCAAAGCGTTGCAATACCCGGGTGCGGACATCCGTTTCAAAAGTGCGGATCGTCCCGGTCATCATGGCAGATGGTGGTATTACATTGAAGGTCTCGCCGCCATGAATCGTGCAGACACTTACGACAGCGGTTTGCAGGGGTGACACATTTCGGGAAACTATTCCTTGTAGGGCGCTAATGATCTGTGCGCTGGCAAGAATCGGATCGCTGCATTGATCGGGAATTGCGCCGTGCCCGCCTTTTCCCTCCACTTCAATTGAAAACATTTCCGCACCAGCCATCATTGGACCATTGGAAATTCCGAACCAACCCACTGGCTGCTCGTTCCAGAGATGCAGACCGAGCACTCTATCCACTTGGGGGTTTTCAAGAACGCCACTTGCAATCATCTTTATTGCACCCCCCATCCCTTCCTCGGCTGGCTGGAACATTAATTTTACCGTTCCTGCTATTTCGTTTCTGTGCGCGCAAAGCATCTTGGCTACTGTCAGCAGAATGGCAGTATGACCGTCGTGTCCACAGGCATGCATGACACCGGGATTTTGGGATTCGTAAACCGCCCCTGTTTCCTCTTGAATTGACAGGGCATCCATGTCCGCACGGACCAGGATGACCGGACCGGGTCTTGCTCCTTCTAATAAGGCTATGATGCCCGTCCCAGCAATGCCACCAGTAAATTCCAATCCGAGTTTATTTAGTTCCTGGGCGACAATCCCGGATGTTCGAATTTCGTGAAAACCAAGCTCCGGATGAGAGTGAAAATCCCGTCGCAGGGATCGGGTATATTCGAACAAGGATTGAGCCTCGGAAATGAAGTCAGCCATACAATCAACTCAATAAAAATGATATGAGATCCAACAAACTAACGAAATTTTATTACACGGAATTTTTCCTCGTAATACTCATGTTCTTCCGTGCTTTTTTCCGATTTGCGGGCCCGCATACGCTGCTCGAATTCTTTTGGATCACCAATTTGGGATTTGTGCTCTTTCAATGCCCGGACTTTAATCCCCCAGGTATCTGTAACATCCAGGGTGACGGTCGGGTTACCGGTCAGGGAAATCCACACTTCGCGAAGCTTGTGTGGCTGTAAACCCTCATTTTTAATTAGTTCCGGAAAGAAGAATGGGTTATTTACGCCAGGAAACACCGCGTCCAGAACCACCTGCCCGGCATACCGGTGGTCAGGATGGTTGATGGAATAATCACCTGCGAAGAGATGGGTTGGATCGCAAGTAACCAGGATATCCGGCTTAATTTGACGAATTGCGCGAACGATCTCTCGGCGTAGTTCAATGCTTGGGATCAGATACCCATCCTGCTGATCCAGAAAGCGGACGGATTTTACACCGATAACAGCCGCTGCAGCTTCCTGTTCGGCCTGACGCACCTTGCAAATATGGTCGGCTGTTGCAGTGGCATCATCGAAACCTTTGTCGCCACAGGTAAGCAGGAGATAATGGATTTCGTGGCCCGCCAAGGCCCAACGGGCCAAGGTGGCACCACAAAAAAATTCCGGGTCATCTGGATGTGCCAGAATGACCAGGATTTTTGCGGCTTCTCCCAAGCATCGGGATCTTGCGCAATCGTTTCACTCATGCTTTATCTCGATCAGGATTGGAGCAATTATCGCAGGGCTGCCCGGATTTGCGTCGAAGTGCTTCCAATTCATCCCAGGGCTCGACTTCTTCGCGCTGGAATTCGCGGATACCTATGCCAAGCAATTCGACATGAATGGTCATGAGGAGCGGCGAGACGTCAACCACTTTTCCTTCACCCATAGGCGTTACGACCCGTTTATTGCGCTTGGGGAGTTCTTTGCGGGCAGCCGCGTATTGTTCATATTCATAGACCAGACAACAGCGCAATCGTCCGCACATACCGGTTATTTCCTGTGGCGTAAGAGAAATACCCTGCTCTTTAGCCATTTTGATGGAAATGGGGCTGAACTCAGTCAGGAATTTGGAGCAGCAGCGCGCCTCCAACCCGCATGCGCCCATGCCCCTCATCATTTTCGCCACATCACGCGGACCAATCTGGCGCATCTCAACTTGTGAGGGCTGGTATTGTTTTTGCATATCATGTCTCAGGGATTTGAGATCAGCTTTGTCTTCTGTTTCCGTACTGAACATGAAGGTCAGGTGAGTCCCGTCAAAGGAGTATTCGGCTGCCACAACCTTGACCGTGTGCAGTTTCAATTGCGCAGCGCGTTCACGGCATGCAATCATCGCTTCGACTTCCTTCTGCGCCCAGGTACGGCGTAGCACGAGATCACGTGGAGTGGCAATTCGTTCAATGGGTTTCCAGCCCTCCGGAGGCGGTGTCGCATCTTTTACAATCTGGACCACCTGGCCCATTTGTTTGCCTCGAGACGTCTCCACGATGACACGATCACCAACCTTGATCTGAGGAAGCGAGGATGCAATGAAGTGATAGGATTTTCCGATATCCGCAAAACGGATACCAACGACGAGAGGTTGCATAGACATGATTATAGCAGACTTCAGAAAGGGCCAATTCCTGTCGATGGAAAAGGATCTTAATCTACTTATTCGATATTGATCTCAGGCTTGTTGTTCTGGTTAAGGGCCTCAATGCTGATGCGAGCAGCCACCTGGCATGAAATGGCTTGGAATGCCTTCGCAGCTTCTGAATCGGGCCGGGACACTACAACCGGCTCGCCAGTGTCACCACCAATTCTAACGGACTGTTCCATAGGTATTGCTCCAAGGAATGGCACATTGGCCATGCGGGCCAGGTCCTCACCCCCGCCAGCACCGAAGAAATCACCACGCATATTTTCTATGACCCCAAGAATGGGTACTTCCAAGGTCTGGAACATGTTCAAGCCGCGACTGGCGTCCTCCAGTGAGACGGCTTGTGGCAGCGTAACGATCACAACGCCGGAAAGAGGGAGCATTTGGGCCAAGGAGAGTGATGCATCACCAGTGCCAGGGGGCAGATCAATGATAAGGTAATCAAGTTCTCCCCACTCAACATCGGCCAAAAATTGACGGATAGCCGAATTGAGCATAGGTCCGCGCCAAATAAGAGGCTGCCCGGGTTTGACCAGAAAACCCATGGACATCAGTTTTACTGAATGACCTTCGGCCGGAATTAGTTTATTGCCCTGGGTTCCAGGGATGTCATGGATGCCCATCATGGTGGGAATATTTGGGCCATAAATATCAGCGTCCAGGAGCCCGACACGTGCTCCGCTCTGAGCAAGTGCAACTGCCAGGTTAGCCGAGACAGTGCTTTTACCAACGCCACCTTTTCCGGATGCAATAGAGATTGCGTTGCGAATGGGAAGATTAAGCAGACCACGGTTGCGCCCATCATTTGGAACGTTGGAATCCAGTTTAATGTTGACCGATTTTACACCCGGGATGGCCATGACTGCCTCGCGAGCTTGTTTTTCAATACTACCTCTAAGAGGACAAGCGGGAGTAGTCAAGACGATTGAAAAGCTGACGGTCTCACCTTTTATTTCAATATCGCGGATCATGTTAAGCGAGACCAGATCGCGGTGCAATTCGGGTTCCTGTACTTTGCCTAATACGGCCAGGATAGTTTCGGAAGAAATGTTTTTTGGCATGTTTACCTGTTAATTGTCTGGAGGTTTTCCATGGGATAACTTTGAAAAGGGATAAATCTTCTGCTGCATATTCTGCTCGACCTCTCCCAAGGCTGCCTGGAAGAGCGATATCAGGGTATCGTCAGTTTCGTGAAATCGTTTTATGGCTTGTGTGGAACATGTGAGGCAGCCGGTCAAGGCGCGGTACGAATCCGCATTACAGGTGGCGCAATTATTTATACGCGCCATCATCAACACAAAAGCCATTTGTTCCAGACTATCCGGACCGGCTTCGAGAACATCTGTCACCAGGTTCCGCCATGTCGCACCGCGCAGATCGAGCAAATCCGGCAAGGTACGCGGAGGAAAAAGCAGATCGGTCTCTGGATTATACATTGAAAAAATTATTCAACCTTTATTACACCGGCGCGGATTGCTTGCTTGGCAGCACGGGCGGCATTTTCACGGCTGGCATTATCCGGTCGAATGCTTTCGTAATATCTGACTGTTTTGGAAAGCCTGGTTTTGTCGTAAATATGCCGTTCGAAGGAAGCCAATTCGTAATCATGATCCATTTTGATAGCGTCAAACGGGCAATATTCTGCACACAGGCCGCAGTTCATACAAATATCGGCATCTATGAAGAATTCAGAAGGATCCGGGATAGGGCGCCCAGTGGCGGGATCGGTTGAACGGACGATCCAGATGCATTGCGGCGGGCATACCTTGGCGCAGATGCCGCATGAGGTGCAGAGAAGGTTCTTCTCGCCGTTCGGACCTTCGTTATATACCAAGAATGGAATGAATCGGAACTCTTCAGGAACCGGGATTTTCTCTTCCGGATATTGGATTGTGAAAATTCCACGTGCATCTTTGCTGGAGCGATGAGCAATGCCACCCTCTGTGCGGTAGCGTTTACCGAGCCAACTCAAATCATCCAGATAGGTTTCTGCAAATCGCTTAAGGCTGACGCCCAATCCCTTCAAAATACCTTTACCGTACATGTCGCTCATTTGTGTCTCCTTGTACCTGTAAAGTATTATCGGTCCACTTCACCGAGGACAATATCGATGGAGCCAAGGACACCCACTACATCTGCAATCTTCTGTCCGACACACATCGGCCCAAAAGCTGTCAAATTGATGAAGGAAGGGGCCCGCACATGATAACGCCAGGGGTTAGGTTTGCCATCTGACACGATGTAGAAACCAAGTTCACCCTTAGGGCCTTCCACCCGTCCATACGCTTCTCCAGGTGGGACACGGACCTGATACATTGGTTTAACTGATGTGACCGGACCTTCGGGAATCTGCTTGGCGGCTTGCTGGATGATACGGATACTCTGTCGAATTTCATCGAAACGTACAATCAGGCGGTCATAGATATCGCCGTTCTTACGAGTACAGACATCAAATTCGAACCGGTCGTAAATGCTATAGGGCTCGGCCCGGCGTACGTCATAAGGGATACCTGATGCACGTAAAAGAGGACCTGATGCCGAAAAGCGTATGGCATCTTCCGGAGTCAATACCCCCTGCCCAACGCCGCGAGACCGGATGATTTCGTTTTCGCTCAGGAAATGATCGATTTCGTCGATCTTGCGAGGGAGGCGCTCGAAGAATATCTCCTTGATCTTTTGCAGGGATCCCTCCGGAAGATCACGGGCGACGCCCCCAAAGCGGAAGTAGTTGCACATCATGCGGCTGCCAGCCACAGCTTCGAATATATCCAGGATCAATTCACGTTCTTCCAGGGCATAGAGCATGGGAGTGAAGTAGGCGCCCAAGTCGTTCAGCAAAGAACCGATCAAGAAAAGGTGGTTGGAAATACGCGTCATCTCTGCCATCATAACCCTGATGTAATCGGCGCGCTCTGGTGGTTTTATGCCCATAAGTTTTTCGACTGCAAGAGCATACCCAAAATTATTACTCATGGATGTCAGGTAGTCCAGGCGGTCAGTATAGGGCATGTTCATGATATATGTATTTCGTTCCCCTATCTTTTCATGGTTACGATGCAGGTATCCCATCACCGGTTTAAGGTTAACAATTGTCTCCCCGTCCAGCATCACTGCCACCCTAAACACGCCGTGTGTAGAAGGGTGTTGCGGTCCCAGGTTCACGATTATATGATCGGTTTCCAATCCAATCTCGTTTTTTTGATAAGTACGCAATGCTTCGTAAAGAGCTTTTTCAGGATCGAAGGATTGGCTCTCGGGATTAAAGCCCTTTGGATAAGCAATATTGTCGTTGAAAGTATTTTTACTTTCCGACATTTCAATCATGCCAGCCGGCCAGCGGTTTTTAAAGGGTTTGGCATCTTCTTCGTAATATGGCTCGTGCCAGTCTTTTCGCAAAGGAAAACCAGAGAAACCTTCCCACATAAAAATGCGGCGAAGATCTGGGTGATTGGTGAATTTAATTCCGAACAAGTCCCAAGCTTCCCGTTCCTGGAGTTCTGCACCCGGGTAAATTGACACAAGTGAGGGAACTTCCACCGGGTCTGTGCGCGGTACCTGGACTTTGAACATGACTCCTGGTCCACCAGTGGTTCGGTACACCTGGTATACAATTTCCATTCTCGATTCGGGCAAATAATCCACAGCGGTAATCGACGAAAGGAAATCATATGCGAATTCATCACGCAAGGCAACTGCAAACTCAAGCAGATGGGACTTATCGAGCAGCCAACCGGAGTAACCAGGTCGAGCATCCGCGGTAATCAGGTGTGAAAACCGTGAGGTAAGTTCTTGAGTTTGATTAGATAGAGGAGCAGCCATATTTTTGCCCTAGGCTTTCTCGCTGTTTTTAATCAGGTCGACTTTGCGAGGGTCGATAAGATCCGGGCCTAACATGGGAATTGGGATTTCAGCCATGTCCGGCCCTTTTTGATACCAGCGGGAATGCTTAATGGATTCACCCCTGATCTTTTCCTGTACTTTCATTAATCCATTGAGGAGGGCTTGCGGGGTGGGAGGGCAACCGGGTACATAAACATCAACTGGTATAAACTTATCGATCCCCGACACCACATTGTATCCTTCCTTGAAAGGTCCACCACCGGAGGCGCAGGCACCCATTGCAAGTACATACTTTGGCTCAGGCATTTGGTTATAGAGACGGACGATAGTCGGAACCATCTTTTTGGTCACTGTGCCTGAGACAATCATCAAGTCACTTTGGCGCGGAGAGGGGCGCATTATTTCCATACCGAACCTGGCCAGGTCGTACCGGCTAGCTGCGGCACAGATCATCTCAATGGCACAGCACGCCAAACCGAACATCATTGGCCAGACGGAAGCACTGCGGCCCCAATTATAGATACGATCGAGACTGGTGATAGCAACTTGGCCTTGTATTTCGGGAGGAATCTCATAACCAGGGGTATTCAATTCACTTGAGTCCATACAAAATCTCCAGATTATGGTGCAATACATCTTGACTGCAAGACAGGGCAGGATTATAGCCGCCGGTGCTGTACCTGTCAATTTATTTATGCAAACATATATTTGCATAAATAGTATAATAATTCGATGAGCCCAGCAACCCGCTTACGCATCCTGGATATTCTCAGAAAACAACAGACCGCTTCCGTAAATGAGCTGAGCCGTATTATGGCAATGACAGGGGCAAATGTGCGACATCACCTGGCAGTACTGGAATCGAATGATTTGATCGAATTAATTAACCAAAGACAGGAAGGCCGCGGGAGACCACAAAATGTTTATGGATTGTCACGGCGGATATTAGGCGATGGGTTGGATGGACTTGCGGGAGCATTATTCGAATGTTTATTAAGGGAAGCCCCTGAATCTCAGCGTGAGAGCCGGCTGCATACTGTGGCGCTGAGTTTGGGCGGCATAGATTTGCCTGATCCCCACATTCCACTTCCCCGACGACTTTCACATGCTGTCGACCGGTTAAATAATTTGCATTATCAAGCCCGTTGGGAAGCCGGAAACGATGGAGCGCGGATTATACTGGGACATTGTCCCTATGCTGCCATCATTGGAGCAAACCCTGAGCTTTGCCGGATGGATGCGCATTTGCTGGAACAGCGCAGCGGTTCGCAGGTTGAACTGGTGGTCCGGTTACAACGCAGTGCGATTGGCTATCCATTTTGTGTATTTCGGGTTGCCAGAAACCTTTGACATTCACTGAACGTGACTTTGGTTGGAGTCATTTCATGATTGTAAGAGATCTCAAAGCCATTTTTTATAAACAACATGAGGTTCAGCAGGTGGATTGGAAACCGAATTGATAATCGAGTATTGTTGGACGATAAATTACTTTCAAAGGGAGTAAAAAAAAAGATCAATCGCTCATCAATCTAAGGTTGTTTCTGGATACAATTTACCAGTTCGTCCAGCACGACTAGGCTATGGGAGAAATTGGTGGGAGGCTGGACATCCAACTGACTCTTCGTGTTGGTTATCTACCCAACCAATATTCCCTAATCATTCATTTATAATCTAATTCGTAATTCCCAAAACGCCACACTATTTTTCGGAAATGGTGATACTCTGGATCACGTCGCCAGTGAAGGTGGGGTTTTGGGTCGGATCCCGGCGGGTCAGACCGTTGACCACGTCCATACCGCTGATGACCTGGCCGAAAATGGTATAGTCGCTTTCTGCCAATCCGACCGGCCCGAAGGTAATAAAGAATTGGCTGCCATTGGTATTGGGTCCGGAATTGGCCATGGCGACCACACCGGCCTTGTCAAAAAGCAGATCGTTGGATTCATTGTTAAAGTGATAGCCCGGTCCGCCCATGCCTGTACCGGTCGGGTCGCCACCTTGCGCCATGAATCCATCGATCACACGATGGAAGGTGGATCCGTTGAAAAAGCCTTTTTTTGCCAGAAACACAAAACTGTTAACCGTAATGGGGGCCTTATCCGGATAGAGCTGGATGACAAATTGACCGCCTTTGGCCATTGTAACTGTAGCGAAGTATCGTTTCTTAACATCAATTTGCATGGGGGGTGGAGTGGAAAATTGCATGACTGCAACTGTGGGGGTTGCGTTTCCGGAATTACCAGAGGAAAGTGTAGTTGAGGGTACAACGCTCGCCGTGCTCGTTGACGGTTGTTGGGAAGCGATTAACACCCAGACTACGGCGACCACGACCAAGAAAACGACGCCTATAATAATATATTGATTTCTCTTCTCCCGGGCTCTGCGGCGACGTATTTCCTTTTTAATGGCTTTTTTCTCTTCTGACATAGGTATTATCTCCTTGAAAAGCGCGGCGGAATTACGCTTATTCTAATCCATTCTGGTTTAGAAAAAGAGATTCATTGGAATTTTTATTCTAAAGAAGGAAATTATACTAGGCGTGATCGCTCTTTATGACTCCAAGTCAAACCAAGCGAGCCGGATGAGTTTAATAGAAACCATGATTACGATAAAAAAATAAATGGATTTGGAAAATCCGTAATCTCCTTTACGAGGAATGTGGAAATTCCAGACATTTGTTCGTATATTTACGAAGTCTCTTGAGGGAAAGAAAAATCAAATTGATAAGTTGATCATTGGTCCATCCAACTCACCATTATTCCACAGTAACACTCTTTGCCAGGTTGCGGGGTTGGTCCACGTCCAAGCCGCGCAAAGTAGCGATCTGGTAGGCAAGCATTTGTAGGGGAATAACCGTCACCACAGGTGAGAGCATCCATGGGCAATCCGGCACCCAAAGGACATGGTCGGCTATGGAGGCAACCAGGTCATCACCTTCAGTGGCCACTGCAATGACCGTACCACCGCGTGCCTTTGCCTGTTGGATCTGGCTGATCATCTTTTCATGCCAGGGGTCTTTCGGCGCGATGCAAACGACCGGCATGCGCTTGTCGATCAGAGCTATTGGGCCGTGTTTCATTTCCCCGGCCGGGTAACCTTCCGCATGGATATAGGATATTTCTTTGAGTTTCAATGCACCTTCATAGGCGATAGGCATGTTGATGCCACGTCCCAGGTATAAGCAATCGTGCACATTTTTCAGGGCATGAGCGGTCTTCTTGATTTCCGGTTCGGTATTAAGAACCCTGCTGGCCAGTAAGGGCACTAGACGCAGGTCCGAAACCAAGTCACGACGGATATTATCTTTGATAACGCCGCGCAGGTCAGCCAACAGCACGGCCAACATATACAGGTCCACTAGAGGGGCAGTAAAGGCCTTGGTGGAGGCCACCCCGATCTCCGGCCCGGTTTGCATTGAGATGCTGCCGTCCGACAAACGCATAGCCTGGGAGCCTATGGCGTTAACAATGCTCCAGATTAGGGCACCCCTGCGACGGCCTTCTTCCATTGCGGCGAGGGTATCGGCGGTTTCACCGGATTGACTGATGGCCAACACTACGCTTTTCTTGTCGACAATGGGATCGCTGTAACGAAACTCGGAACTGATCTGCAACTCGCAGGGAAGGCGGACGATCTTCTCGATCAGGATCTTTCCAACCATCCCGGCATAGGCAGCCGTGCCGCATGCCGTGATGACCATTTTCTGGATCTTGCGAGCGATTTCGGATGTAAGATTCAATTCTGGCAGGCAGATACGGCCGCCCTGAAAATCCACCCTCCCGGCAAGAGTATCGGTCAGCGAACGCACCTGCTCGTGGATCTCCTTCTGCATGAAGTGCTGGTATTCACCTTTCTCGGCTGCGGCGGCATCGAAGCTAATGGTGTGTGTCTTGGTTTGGATTGTCTGCCCGTCCAGGGTTTCCACATGCACCTTTGCACGGGTGACAACAGCCATCTGTTGACTCTCCAGGAAAATGACTCGGCGAGTATATTCCATGATAGCCGGAATGTCCGAAGCGATAAAATTTTCATCCTGGCCCAAACCGATCACGACGCCTCCGGCATTGCCGATGCGCGCGCAAACTATTTTATCGGGTTCGTCAGCTGACATGAGGACGATGCCGTGTGCCCCCAGGATCTGCTGAAAGGTACGACGGGAGGCTTCTACGAAACCCAGGCCGGTGGCCTGGAATTTTTCGACCAACTGGACGATGACCTCCGTATCCGTGTCCGATTGGAAGTGAACCCCTTCGGCGATCAATTCATCGCGCAGTTCCAAAAAATTTTCGACGATGCCGTTATGAACCACCACCACACGTCCATTGGCACTAAGATGCGGATGGGCGTTGCGAGCGGTCGGGACACCATGGGTCGCCCAGCGGGTATGGCCGATGCCGGGAGAACCATTAAGGGGGGATGCCTGCACAAGATCAACGAGTTTGTTCAGTTTCCCCGCCTCACGCCGTACTTCAATGTGGCCATTTGTCAGAACGGCCAGACCGGCCGAGTCATAGCCGCGATACTCCAGGCGTTTAAGGCCATTTAAAAGAATCGGCGTCGCTTCACGCGAACCGATATATCCTACAATTCCACACACGGGATATTCCTCCAAAGTAAGTTATTAGAAGGAATAATAAAAGAAAACTAGGAACAGAACTGATAGTTCTCTTTTTTCTATTCGCTTCTCACTTCATTTCCCACTTCCTGCCTTTTTGTCTTCCCGGTCACCCTTGAAGCGTTTAGACAGGATTAAACCTGGAGGGAAAGGCGGCGGGGATTGTGGCATCCCCGAAGGGCATCCGCTGATCATTCGATTTTCTCCCGGAGATCTTGACCGGGATTAACTCCACCGCGCGGTGGAGAACCCTCATCCTCGTCAGCTTTATTGATTTAGACAATTAGACCACTTCCTGAGAATCTTATGACTTCTCCGGATAGCTATTTGATTAGGAGTCTATTTGCCTTCGTAAATAAAGCCCATGCGCTGGCTTTCCCAAAAAATTAATCCCTTTTGCCGATCTGGCAATAGGGTTTCGCTGGGATTATACCTCAATGCGAATTTAGGGCGTCCTTATTAAACGGTAAACGCAGGGGCGATTTCATCACGATTGTTTAAGGAAAAAAGCCCCGGGCAATTTCCGGATCTGGTAGCCGCTATACGGGACGATAATGGAAGCCTGAACTGTCCATTTTATGTGAAATCCGCGTCCAAGAGACTCTACAAATGCTTAACATGCGTTGACTAACCTGTCTGAACCTGCTATTATTAAGATCGCATTAATCCTATAAATGCGTATATTGCCTGCTAAATGTCTATGATGGAACCAAAACTCCGAACCCCCACCTTATTTAAGCGCATCCTTTCCCGGTTGCGCCGCCAGCCGCGCGGGCAGAGCTTCGTGGAGCTCATGCTGGTCGTGATGTTCCTGGCGCTATTGTTAGCCGCGGTGGTAGAGTACGGTTTCATGCTCAACCAGTACCTGCACGTACTGGATGGCGCGCGTGAGGCTGCCCGATATGCCGCATCTTCTTCAACGGGACCCTTTATTGTAAACCCGGATGGCTCATTAGAAACGTCTCCTCCCCCTAACGGACCTGGACCTATAATTGATAATATGCCCTTCTATTATTACACTGCGGCAAAAGCAGGCTCCACGATGACCCCGGTCACCCTGAACCCTGGGCTTAATCCCACCAGCCCGGATGACATCATCGTTTCCGTCTTCAGTGTCACCGCTGGAAATCTTCCGGTTCGTTTTCCGCTGGCGGATCCGAATGGCTGGAGCCTTTGCAAGGATTATGCCGGCTTTGTGGCCTTTTTCCACAGTATCAGCTTAGACGTTCCGACCCAATTAAGCGACAGCAGTTGGAATTCCTGCGGCGCGTATGCGAGAGTATCGCAGTTCTCCGCGGCAGATATACTATCCCGCCTGAATGGATCAGCGCCGAACACCGGGGTAATTCTAGTGGAGATTTACTATAATTATCCCCAACTCTTGAAACTGCTTTCCAATAATGGCTTCATGGGTGTCAACTATTCCATCATGCCTGACCCGGTGCCGCTGTATGTCTACACAATCATGCCGATTTCTTCCGCCGAGCCAACGCAGGTTTCGCCCTAGGTACAAAAAATGTCAAAAATTGTTCAAGATGTCAAAACGAAATTTTCCCGCATGGAACGCGGGCAGGTGCTTGTGCTGGTGGCAGGCGCGGCGATCGGAATTATCGCCATCATTGGCTTGTCGATCGATGTGGGCCTGATGTTCATCGGGAATGCGCGGCTGCGCCGGGCAGTGGATTCGGCAGCCCTCTCGGCGGCCCTGCAGTATCGCGAAAACGCTTCCAGCACACCAGATCAACTGGTCACCATCCTTACGAATTCCGCCAATGAGTTCATGGTGCTGAACGGATTTAGCAACCCGGTCACCCAGGTATATGACTGTTACAACAGCCCGGCAAATCTTACCGCAACACTTTGCACGGACCCACCCCGTAAGCTGGTGGAGGTAACCTCCACGGTCCAGATTCCAACGGCCTTTATGGCGGTAATCGGGATCAACAGCGTGCCCGTCTCCGCAACAGCAATTTCGGAAGCTGCGTCTGTGGATGTGGTTTTGGTGATCGACCGTTCGGAATCGATGACCTTTGGTCCTGACTATCTCCATCCATATGGTCAAACAGACCCGATGCGTGATCCATTCTACTGCAACAGCCAACCTGGCACAGGGGATTACAGCGGGGATATCGGCTCCTGCCAGCCCTTCGACCAGGTCATTAACGCGGCTGCTGCGTTTACAAACATCCTTATTCCAAACTACGACTACGCCTCGGTGGTGACATTCGACAAGGAACCACATGTGGTCCTGTCACTGCTCTCCGGTAATAACCCCAGCACCGTTGCCTCCACTTTAAAGAATTTGACGGTGTATCAGGGTGACGAATCAGTCAGCGGGGGAAGCGCAAACGCCATCTTCCCGAACGGGAGTCCCTCGCGTTGTTACGGTCAGGTGAGTGCATGTTCCCCGGACATCTGTCCTGGACCGCCGCAGTGGACGCCCAGCAGTAATTTCCAAACCCTGCTTGGTCCGGGCGATGACCCGTGCCTGCCTGGCTATGTCAATCCTCCGGATCCCTCCCACTTAGACACCACCAATATCGGCGGGGGCTTAGAGGTGGCCGGGAATCAATTGGCCGCGGATCAACGCCAGGACGTCTTATGGGTAGTGATCCTGCTGACGGATGGGGTTCCGAATGCCGGCCACAACGACAACTCCTCGATTTACTTCTGCCCGAATGATACTTGGAACCTGCTGCCGCGCTGCAATCACGGTAATCCAGCCGTCCGTATTCATGCCCCCCTCAGCGGCCCTTGGGATCCAGAATATGACGCTCTCGATTATGCCTACGACATGGCCGATTTTGTCGGAAAGCCCTACCCAGACGGCCAGAACGCATTGATCTATACGATCGGGTTGGGGCCGGAAGTGGATAATCCTGCTTACATGGCGAACATTCCAGCCAATTATGTCGATCCAAATAACACGGATCTTGTGGATTTTCCAACTTCAATGGGTGAATCACTTGGCCGGATATTCCTTAATTATGCCGCCGCAGTTGGCCGGGGATCGGCTTTTTATGCGGCGAATCCATCCGACCTGAATAAGATCTTCACGTTGATAGGCAGCAATATTGCCACGCGCATCTCGAAATAGGAGCAAGGATATGAATAAATCAGGACCACCCGTTTCGGGCAAGGAAAAACGCTTCTGGCAGGGCGCGGGCCGTTCCCAAGGCGTGGTCGAGTTTGCTCTGGCGGCGCCGATCCTGTTGATGCTGCTGTTTGCCATCATCGATTTCTCGCTGCTGTTCTCGGCCTGGCTGTTGATCCAGAATATTTCCCGTCAGGCGGTCCGTTACGCCGTCACTGGCCAGTATAACCCCGCCTATTGCGTGCCTCTGGCGGAGGCATGCCAGTCGAGCAACCCTGATACAGTCGCCCGGCAGGCAGAAACCAGCGCAATGGAAGATGCCGCCCGGATCCCGTCCATTCACGATGAAGCTGACCACTACCTGTCCGGCCTGCTGCTTGACAGCAGCGCGACCCAATTGCAGCCGGGCTATTTAAATGTGACGGTTTGTTCAAGCCGCGCAGATCCAAACCATCCGACCCAGACGGAATTCGCCACATTGCCCGGACAAACCGGGTCAACCACCTATAGCGAGTGCCAGAACAGAGATACCGGTCTTCCTCAAGAAGACGCCGGCGGACCGGGTGATACCGTGGTCGTGATGGTGGATTTCAACCACCCGTTCATTACACCTTTCCTGCAATTACTTTCTCTCTTCGGTTCCTCCAACAGCAGCTGGGTCATGACCCACCTGTATTCGAGCGACCAGGGAGTGATCGAAACTTTCCGTACCTCCAGAATGAATGCGTATAATGCCGGCGTGGAAGGTAATACGTTTACCCCAACCATTACTCCCAGCCCGACCATGACACCCTCGCCTACCTATACACCGACCAACACAGAGACCTTCACCCCCTCTCCCACCTCTACGAATACCCCTACCTTCACGCGGACACCGACCAACACATCAACCAATACCCCAACACCCACTCTTACGGCAACAAGCACACTGACGTTCACACCTACGAGTACGCCGACAATCACCAACACTCCGACGAAAACTTCTACACCTACGATTACCTACACGCCCTCGATTACACCCACGCCGTCGAAAACGCCCACGGTTACCCTTACCAAAACGCCTACGAAAACCTATACGCCGGTGCCGCCAACAAGTACGAGTACAATAACGAATACACCTACGAAAACGAACACGAAAACGAATACGCCCACGCCGACAATCACCAACACTCCGACGAAAACTTCTACACCTACGATTACCTTAACGCCGTCGAAAACTCCCACGCGTACATCCACACCCACCTATACACCCACAGTTCCAACAGCCACATATACGAACACGCCTACGAAGACGAACACGCCCTTACCGACGCCCACCAAAACAAATACACCCACGCCCATGCCCACAGCTACGGATACGCCCACACCCACGAATACGTATACACCGCTACCCACAATTTGTTACATTTGCCATGGCTACCTGTGGCCGATCGCGCAAGAGATGGTGATCGAGGCTATTTTGACATAGGCAAGCATTGGAACCCTCACCCCGGACGGAGTACCCCAAATTCCTAACCTGGAATTTGGGGTATTGTTTTCCCCACCCATGCACCCGGGAACGTGGTTATAATTCTCCTTGATGGAGGCCTCCCTGCAAAAACTCCTGCACAAGTTGCTGCCCTGGCAGATCCGCTGGAAAGGGCTGCTGCTCGAGTCGACGGTATTCCTCGCAGCTTATACGGTCTGGGCGATATTCAGGTCTCCGCAAAGCCCGAGCCGGCTGTTCATCGGCAGCGTGGCAGTGCTGGTTCCGGGCGTTGCGGCGGTTCTACTGGTTTTCCAATTCCTGGGGCAATTTCCAGCGCCAGCCCGCCGGGCCTGGCGCTTTCTAGGTTTTGGAATAGTTTGCTGGTCATTAGGGAACCTGGTGCGCAGTGTTTACGAAGGAGCGGGCGGTATGGTTGTACCGGTTTTTTCGCCGGCCGATGTGTTCAGTTTCCTGGCTTATCCCCTGTTTTTTTTGGCCCTTGTTCTTTACCCGTTCGAGAACCGCTATGCACCGTCGCGTTTTCGCTTCCTGCTGGATGTGACCATTTCAGCGGGCGTGGTGGCCACCCTGGTGGGTCTGATGCTGGGCAGACCAGCCTCAGTGTTATCGCCGGCTTCCATCGTCCCACTGGTCTATCCGATCGCAGATTTAATCCTGCTGGCAATTCTACTAAATATGCTGTTGGCCAACCGCCAGGCCAGGCGGACACTTTTCCTATGGGGCTGCGGGTTGTTCTTGTTTATGGTATCGGATTATATTTATAGTCTACTTGCGCCGGTGAATGGATTCCAAGCCGGTGGATTGGAGAGCATTGGCTGGATAGCCGGCGGACTCCTGTTTGGATGGGGAGCGGTATTAATTGCCAGCGTTCCTATTCAACAAGATGAGACGGAACGGCCGGCATCCGACCTGGGGACGCGCCTTCAGAACATCCTACCTTTTGCTTTCGTGCTGGCTTTGGCCTGGTTGGTGCTGGCAGAATGGCGTTTGAGCGGGCAACTTTCCTGGCTGGGTGCCGGTGCCAGCCTGTTCCTGATCCTGGCATTGGTGGTGCGAATGGGAATACGCGCCGGCGAGATCGAATTGCAGCAATACTGGCAATTATTCAGTAGCATGGCAGAGCCGGTTTTCATTTGCGACACAGGCGGAAAGATCCGGCTGGGAAACCCTGCGCTGTTGCTTGCACTTGGACGGCAGACAGCGCACGAGATCACTAGAACGTCATTGTCAGAAATTCTCGACGGACAGACTTTCCCGGCAAACCTACTGAAGCGGGCTGCCCGGGAAGCATGTTCAGCGGAGGTCATCCTGGCTCCCACCCAGACCGCCTACCTGCTCTCACTGAGCCCAATCTTCTCCGAAGGGCGCCCGGTGATGGTGGCTGGAGCTTTGCACGATCTGAGCGATCAGAAACGCCAGCAAGCCGCCCTTCAGAAGGGTTACGCGGATCTACACGAGTTACATCGCCAATTGGAAGAGCTGAATGCGCAACTGGAAAAGAAAGTGGAAGAACGAACCCATACCTTGATGCAGGCATACCAGCAGATGGAAGAGCAGAACATACGGTTGCAAGAGCTGGACCAATTGAAGAGCGATTTTGTCTCGATGGTCTCGCACGAGTTACGCACGCCACTGACCAGCCTGTACGGTGGCTTGGAATTGCTGCTGTTACCGAAAAGCCGGTCCACGGCAGACCGTTCCACTCTTATCCTCATGAAAGAAGAGGTCGAGAGGTTAATACGATTTGTCGAAAATATCCTAACACTTTCAGCAACCGATGCCGGACAGATACGATTGAATTTAGCTCCCGTGTCGCTTGAAGAGGTCCTCAAAACAGTCTGTAACAAGTTTGGTGTTAATCTCGCGGCCCGGCAAATTGAGGTACGCATGCCGGAGAACTGCCCGGCTGTCCTGGCAGATCAGATCGTATTAGAAAGCATTTTCAACCACCTGCTTGATAATGCTTTGAAGTATGCCCCGGAAAGCCCGGTTGTGGTAGAAGCCACTCCGATAAAAAACCGGGTGCGTTTGCAAGTAACCGACCAGGGACCAGGCATCCCCCAGGCAAAACGTCGTCTTCTTTTCCAACGCTTCCAGCGCCTGGAGGCAAGCGATTCGCAATCTGTATATGGATATGGGCTGGGGTTATACCTTTCCCGGCGCATGCTGCGTGCCATGCAAAGCGATCTCGCCTTTGAAGCACCCCCAGAAGGTGGGGCGCGTTTTTATTTCCTTTTAAAGGTGGCTCGATGAAAACCAGAATACTACTGGTGGATGATGACACGACGCTTTCCAACATATTAGGACGGTTCTTACGGGAGAACGATTTTGAATTATTTGAAGCCTCCAACGGTCCTGCCGGGTTGCGGTTGGCATACAACGAACGCCCCGACCTGGTTTTGCTGGATGTGATGATGCCTGGCATGGATGGCTGGGAAGTATGTGCGCGCTTGCGCGAACTGACTGATGTACCAGTGATCATGCTAACTGCCAAGGCGGCCGAGACCGATAAACTACGCGGATTCCAACTTGGTGTGGACGATTATGTAACAAAACCATTCAGCTTTGTCGAACTGGTGGCGCGCATCCAGGCGGTGCTCGGGCGGGTGCAAAAAGAGCGAAAGGAAAATGGGTATATCGCACATGGGGAGATTGTCTTAAACCTGGATAAATACCAAGCCACCGTAGGCGGTCGCAACCTGGTCCTTACACCCACCGAATTCCGTCTGCTCGAAGTGCTGGTTCGCAGTAAGGGACGTGTAGTTTCAGAGGCCGATTTGATCAGAGAGGTATGGGGGGATGAGCGCAGCGACCCAGCACTCGTACGACGTTATATTTTGATGCTACGTAAAAAACTGGAGGTCGACCCGGCTGAGCCGGTTTGGATCCGTACCGTGCGAGGCTTTGGTTACCGGATGGGAACCGGTCCGCTGAAATTGCCGGAAGAGGAAAAATCTTCAGGCAAGACGGCATAAGCAATCCTCAAGAATTACTGTTTTTATTAATTTGTGAGAGGAAGGATTTTGGCGGAAGTGAACCGAACAAAGCTACCAAATAATAAATGCAAAAAAGAACTCTATAAAATATAGAGCAGATACAGCGCACTAAGGATTAAAAATGGGGCATAAGGGATTGCCGTAAAGATTTTATATTTTTTGGCGATCAACATCCCAACGATGATAATAAGGCTGATCAAACCGCCCGCCAGTACGGCGAAAAGCAGACCGACAGAGATGAGCGGCCAGCCGAGCAAAAGCCCCAGGATGCCGGAGAGATTCACGTCCCCAAACCCAAGGGCTACTTCATCGGTTGTTATGCCTCGTTTTTTAGACATATAGCGTACATATAATTCACCGATGAAATAGAAAGCCAGCATGACGCCATAGCCTACCGCTCCACCGATCAGTGTGGTTAGTAAGCCGTGCAAAAAGCTGCCAATACCAAGCGCCAGAAGGGCGCCAAAAAGACTGACCGGGTGCAGAATCAGGCGGTGCTCCAGGTCAATCACGAAGACCAGACATAAATACACGAATAAAATAGAAGCCAAAATAAAAGGGAAACGGGGGTGTGGAAAAATCCAAAGCAGTACCGGTGTAATGGTCAAGACGGCCTGAATGACGAACGAGCGCACCTTACGGGGAGTACCACAAGTTGCGCAGGTGTGGAAAAACAGATAACCACCCCACCTGTAAGGCGTCTGGCAATGCGGGCAAGTCGGGCGGCTGAAACTGCGCGTAACCGGTAGAACGTCTGCCAAGTAATTAACCAGCCATCCGGAAAACCAACCAAACAGAAGGGGAATAATTATGAGATCCATGCCCTGATTATAGCCGAATTCTTCCGAGGCATATTTATACGATTTTTGAACGATTACTGCAAATCTGAATAGGTATTATTTAAAGCAAAAATGGATGCGGGCAGGCATGACTTGCCTGTATGCATCCATTTATTATTAAGAGGTTAGTTGACAACCCTAACTGGGTTTTGGCATGGTGACATCAATGAATTGGGAGACTACATCCCGCAACATCCGTTCAGGAAGAGCACCCACCTGGCGGTGTACGATCTTGCCACCAAAAACGAACAACATGGTAGGGATACCCTGCACGCCATATTTTGTGGCCCATTCGGGATTTTCGTCGGTATTGACTTTGGCTACTACTACTTTTCCCGGCATTTCCTGTGCAATCTTGTCCAATATCGGGCTGACCATTTTACAAGGTCCACACCAAGGTGCCCAGAAATCCACAATGACCGGCAGGGGATTCTGTAAGACGGTTTTTTCGAAGGCTGAATCTGTAACATGAATTGGTTCGTTCATTGATTACTCCTTTATTCGGCGCGTTCGCCGGGTTTTAGAAGGTGATATTCAGATGATATCCTGGCGACCTTGCCAAGCATAAGTCCAACAGAACAATACTTGTCTTCCGAAAGCTGGATGGCCTGTTCAACATCCTTTGGTTGAATGTCTTCACCCCAGACCAGGTAGGTCAGGTGGATATCCGTCCAGATCATCGGGTAATCCTTGGCACGCTTGCCACGTACCTGTACCTGCAAATCGCTCAATGCGAGGCGTTTTTTTTGCAGGATGGAAACGATATCCATTCCGGTGCATCCCGCCACAGCAATCAGTAATAAATGCATGGGACTGAACCCGGGTTTTCCTTCCAACGTACCCATCTGAAGAGTTGCCCCGGTTGAGTCTTTACCAACGAAGGCCATTTCATTTTTCCATCTTGCGGCGATCTCAATCCATTCTTCAGCCATGCTTACTCCAAAACCGAGGGATGAGATCCTATTATATCTTATGATGCACGCGAACAATTAAAGTTTCAGTTGGAATTTTAATTTAACAGCTATTTCACGGTGCTCCTCAATTGACCAGACCTACAGGGAGTTCCGCGATGAAGAGGAAAGCAAGGAGATATATGGTAGCTTGACTCCCGCCCCATAAGTGGAAAAAATTGAGGTACAAGTATCCCAAGACCCTGCTTTGAGATAGCCAGGGAAGAGGAATTAACAGAATCGATAACTGGAAAAATAAAAGGTATACTTGGAGAACAGGTAGGCAAAGAAATTGTTTTTTTGTTTCCATTTCTTAGCATGGGCGCACACTCGAATATTCTCAAGGATAATCGATGACCAAAAAAACCCCTTCCCCGATCGATTTGAACACCGCTAGTGAAAAGGAACTGGTGGAGCGGTTAAAAATCACCGCTCGACAGGCGAATAGAATCATTGCTCTCCGGCCTTATCAATCGGTCGATCAACTAAAAATGGTGTGGGGAATCGACCCAGAAACAGTGCAGCGCATCTTGCCGGCCGTTATTATCCTTCCACAGGGAACAATTTCCGAACCACAGGCCAATGCAATACCGAAACCACCAGAACTGCCGAGACTTCCACAGAACATCGAACAAATACCAGAAACCACTCCTCTACTTGCCGGGATACAAGAGGAGCAAGTAAACCTTCAAAAAGAGCCAGAAGAGCCAGAAAATCAGCCGGATTCGCTCAACCCTCCAATAGCAACGAAGACCTCCTGGAAAATAAGCCTGGCGTTGCTGCTGATCCTTATCGCGGGGGCTTATTTTCGATTCACAGGTCTGAATTGGGACCAAAACCAGCATCAACACCCCGACGAGCGATTTATCAGCATGACCGCAGGGCAATTAACCGGAGTTAAAAGTATTGCGGCATATTTTGATACGCAAACCAGTACTTTAAACCCACTGAATTATGGCTCTTATACCTATGGCATGTTCCCGCTTTTTTTCACTTGGATGATCGCTGAATGGTTCAAGATGTCCAGCTTTGATGCCATGACGCTGGTGGGGAGAGCCATGTCAGGGGTGTTCGACCTGGCTGCCGTCTGGATGCTTTATCTGCTAGGCAAACGTCTATATGACAATCGAATCGGATTATTGGCGGCCGCACTGGGAGCAGCGGCGGTGCTTCCAATCCAGCTTTCGCATTACTTTACCGTGGATTCCTTTTCCACCGTTTTTGTAATTGCCAGCTTTTATTTCGCGATTCTGGCGATACCTATTAAATTTCCTGAAGAGAAACCCTCATATCTACACCTGATCTACTTTGGCCTGTTTGGCCTTGTGGTTGGTCTGGCTGTAGCATGCAAAGTAAATACCCTGCCTGTGTTTGGAATTATTGGCCTGGCAGGAATCGCCAAGATAATTACCAACTGGAAGAAAACCGGTTTTGGCCGGCTGCTTAAAGTAATTATCCTGGGGTGGGTGCTGGCAGGTTTCTTTGCATTCCTTGCATTTCGAGTATTCCAACCTTATGCGTTTACCGGACCTGGTTTCTTCGGGATCAGTCTTAATCAGGACTGGTTGAAGGTAATTCAGGATGTTACCAACCAGGTGGCGGGTAAATCCGATTGGCCCCCGAACACCCATTGGACAAACCGTTCTGTCTTCTATGCCTGGACGAACATGGTAACCTGGGGTCTGGGCCTTCCACTTGGTCTGATGGGCTGGCTCGGCTGGGCGTGGGCCGCCTGGCGGATTTGGAAGGGGGACTGGCGCCGTCATTTGCTGCCTTTCGTTTGGGTGGCGGCTTACTTTATCTGGCAAAATGTCCAATTTTGGCGGTACATGCGCTACTTCCTTCCAATCTATCCGTTCATCATCCTGTTTGCCGCCTGGGCATTGGTGGAAATTTACGACCGAACTCATGAAAGCCGCGCCCGCCTGCTGGCAAATGGAACCAAGTTCGTTCTCCAATTCTCAGACTGGCGGAGCACCTGGAAAGGACTGGCAGGCTTATTAGCACTCGGGATCGTCCTGATCGGGACATTTGGGTATGCAGTCGCATTTACCCGTATCTATAACAAGCCCATGACGCGGATTGCCGCCTCGGAATGGATGCTTGCGAATATTCCCGGGCCACTCGATGTAATCGTCGACTCGCCCCAGGGGAACCGGTCTTATCCGGTCTCTGTGGACAACCAGCAGGTGGTTGCACCTGGCGATTCTGCATCTACTAATATTACTATCCTTCAAGATGGCACGACTTCAAAAATCACCACAACAGATGTCCGACTGGTGGGCGTGAGTTTCTATTTCAGGCTGACAAACGACGAAAAAGGGACGAATATTCTTACGGAAGGCCGTTTGACAGTCAATGATGATGATCAGAACCAACAACAAGAAATCTCTTTCGGAGATCTGGACATTAAAAAGGGAGAAACCTATTATTTCTCCTATAAATTGCAGAACAGCAGCCAGTTCTCCCTGTCAGACGTCTCATTCCAGGATGTGGACCAGAGCGACATTAAAGTACCGATCAATTTGAATCTAACTTCCCAGACAGCGGGGTTGTTTCAAGACACGGTTCCATTGTCACCGGATAAAGATGAAACGATCAACCGGCTGGAGATTGGGAATTTCCACCAGGTATTTTTACCCACCAAAACCACTTTGAAGGTAAGTATTTTTGACGCGGATAATACCCAACTTCCACTAGCGGAAGCCTCACAAACCCTTACTTTTTCAAAGCCGGGCATGAAATTGACGCCGACCTTTAATTTCACCCCTGTCATTGTGACGGGAAATAAAGGCTACCAAATAGCCTATGAAATAACTGATGGAACTCCCGTCCGCTTGTTATCGGAAAGTTATACCCTAGAGACATCCTGGGATGATGCTTTGCCGTTGAATATCGACGGATATGAAGCCGAGGGGGGAATTTATAATCCTTTGAATCTTGAACTGTATGATCCTGATACTCCTGAAAAACGGGATTCTATGATCCAAATTCTTTCAGAGAGTGATTACATTGTCATCCCTTCAAATCGTGCCTATGACGCGATGCCCAGAATGCCTTTGCGCTACCCGCTTACGCTGAAATATTACCAGGCCTTGTTTGGCTGCGATTGCAGCGGTAATGCCATGGAAAGCCGCGCTGCTGGACTTGAAGCTCCCTTTAAGAGTCCGTTAGGCTTTGACCTGGTGGCAACATTCGAAAGCCCGCCTTCGCTAGGCTTGCTGACATTTCCTGATCAACTTGCGGATGAATCCTTTACGGTTTATGACCATCCCAAAGTCATGGTGTTCAAGAAAGACAAAGATTTTTCAATTGAACGCGTTAGCGCATTACTGAACAGCGTAGACCTCGATAACGTGGTCATGCAAACGCCCTTGCAATATACCCAGGATCCAACCGCCCTGCAATTGCCCGCCGACCGCCTGCTTGCCCAAACCAATGGCGGGACCTGGTCTGCCATGTTCAACAGGAATGCATTGTTAAATGTCAATGAGGTATTAGGTGGAGTTGCCTGGTATTTACTAATATTCTTCCTGGGCTTACTCGTATTTCCGTTCGTTTTTTGCATCTTTTCAGGGCTTCCAGACCGGGGTTATCCTTTGATCCGAATCGCTGGATTAATCCTGATGGCCTGGCTGCCGTGGGTCTTGGGCAGCTTAAAAATCCTACCATTCTCTTCGCCAGCTTTGTGGCTATGTACCGGATTAATTTTAGTTTTCAGCGCCGGATTGGCTTACAGCCAGCGGAAAGCGTTATCTGGATACTTGCGCACCCAATGGAAGCATATCCTGGTGACAGAAGGAATTTTTCTGGTTCTCTTTCTGTTTAGTCTCTCCATTCACCTGGGCAACCCGGACCTTTGGAACCCATGGCTGGGTGGAGAAAAGCCGATGGATTTCTCTTTCTTAATGCAGTCCTGAAATCCATTTATTTTCCGCCCGAAAATCCATGGTTCTCAGGACATACCATCAACTATTATTATTATGGGTATGTGCTTGCCTCAATCCCTACCAAATTACTAGGGATTCTTCCATCGATCGCCTTTAACCTGATCCTGCCCAGTTGGTTTGCAATGACCGGGATAGGTGTTTTTTGTGTCGGTTTTGATCTGGTAGCAGGTCTCCACAAGGATTCCAATCGAGGCGAGCCTGAACCGTCTGAGGTTAAGCCAGTTTCCCAAAATGGTTTGGATAACCCAAAACGCATGAAAAAGGGAGTGCCCTACCTGGCGGGGATTATCGCGCTGTTGGCGGTATTATTCCTAGGGAATTTATATGAAGTCCGCATCTTATGGGAACATCTCCCAGATGCGATCGCTTCAGGAACCCCCATTGTATCTTTCAGTGACCATGTTGGTGCGGTGATCGGAGGCGCCATCCAAGTCCTGACAGGACAATCCAGCCTGCCCGGCGGAAATAGCGTTTGGTATTTTGACGCGTCCCGCCCCATCCTCCACAATGGGCCAGACACTCCGATTGCTGAGTTTCCCTATTTTACTTTCCTATATGGGGACCTGCACGCACACCTGTTAACCATGCCGATCTATGCACTGGCGTTCGGTTGGATGCTGAGTCTATTCTTATGGCCCGCCACCGAAAGAAAGTGGTCCCGACGAATCATCAACCTGATCGCTGCCGGTCTGATCTTCGGCGTCTTCCGCGCATCGCATACCTGGGATTTTCCCACATTCCTGGGATTGGGAGGATTGGTCGTCCTGTGGGATGCCTGGCGAGCCAGAACCAGTTCCATGAAACAAACCATTCTAGTAATCATCGGGTATGAGTTGGCGTTCCTAGGAATTGCGATTGCTTTTTACTGGCCCTTCGCGCAGTGGTTCAAGACAGAATACACTTCCTTACAGCTTTGGACCGGCCACAGAACACCTTTGATCGATTATCTATTCGTGTTTGGATTAACCCTTTTTGTGTTGATCAGTCTTCTCATTAGAGACTTGTCTTCATCCCTGAAGGCAGGTTTCCAGTCTTGGGTTTCTGTGTCAAGTCATGGGCATACCTTCAGCTTCTGGCATATCAAACGTTATTTAATCATATTGGTAAGTTTAGCTGCCATGTTCTTGCTGTGGCACTTTGACTATCAAGTACTGACCTTTGGACTCCCAATCCTGGCCGGAATCGCATATATTATCTTTTTTAAACGCGAGTTATCGACACTGCGACGGATCACCTGGATCCTGTTCGGAATCGGACTTTCCATAACCTTATTTGTTGAAGTATTCGTCTTGACAGGGGATGTCGGCCGCTCGAATACGGTTTTCAAGTTTTATGACCAGGCCTGGTTTATATTCGGGTTGGCGGTCAGCCTGGCATTAATTGATTTATTTTCCGGAATATCCCATTGGTCCAACCCGCTCAAGTATACCTGGAGCATCCTGTTTGGCTTACTGGTCCTAGGCGCGGCCAGTTATGCTTTGATCGCCACCAATCAAAAAATGACCGACCGCTGGCCGGATATTCAAAACCCACCGCATACTCTGGATGGAATGGCTTTCATGCTGGGGGATGCCAAAAGCCCGGCCGGCACACAGCCTGCCATTTATAACGATGATAACCGGTTGTTGAACCTGGGCAAAGATTATGCGGCAATTGTGTATATGCAGGACCATGTTGCCGGTTCGCCTGTGATCGTTGAAGGGCATACCGAAGAATACCGCTGGGGTTCGCGCTTCTCAATTTATACCGGTTTACCATCTGTAGTGGGATGGAGCTGGCACATCCGACAGCAAGAACTCGCTGCTGGATGGCGCCAACATTGATAAGCGCATTGATGATGTCAATAATTTTTACAATACAGCTGATCTCCAGACGGCACAAGATTTCTTGAAACAATACCAGGTTCAATATATCATTGTCGGGGATCTCGAGCGTGCGTATTATGATCCGGCAGGGATCGCCAAATTCCAAGTAATGGTCAACGAGGGGCTGTTGCAAATTATCTTTGGCGATGGTACTACCAAAACTACAAGTATTTATGAAGTGGTGAATATCAAATAAATGCATCCCATGCCCTCGAACAGCGTTTTGCTCTGATCATATTAAACTTTCCGCTCCTTGAGGAGCGCCCAATCCGGACTACTTTTGTCCTCTCGTTTTTGCAGAGGAGGCGACCATGCATATAGCCGTCCTTAATTTTAGACAGATGATAAAAATTTGTCTTTTCCTTTTATCAATTGCCCTTGGATTGGTTGGCGTTTTAACCAATCGCGTTGAGTTTGTTATCTGCGCTTCAGGGTTGATCGGTATCACTTTTTTTGAAAAGTCATCAGATAATGATGCAAAAGTTTTCGATTTTATTCCGAAGAATTTTGATATCGAACCAAATCGTCTGATTCTCGTTTGTACCTTTTTTTTCTATGCAGGTCTTTGCGCTTTCGCTGCATCGTTTATAGCCAAATATTATCCTCTGAGCTTATATTCTTTCATTCCTTGGATTGGATCAATTGGACTTCTTTTTACAGCGGGCATTATATATGATCAACCACATCCGCGTGCTCGGTGGAAAGAAATTCTTAACCTCAATTATTTATCTCGCAAGAAATTATTATTCGAAGCCCTTATTGTTTTATCTATCACAGCAATCGCTTTGGCACTGCGTAGTATTAATCTTAATGCCTATCCTCCGATGTTCCACGGGGATGAGGGGGAGATGGGTATGGAGGCATTGCGCGTCCTCGGAAAAGGGGATCCCCTTCCTTTATTTGGCACGGGATGGTTTAATTTTCCCAATCTTTTTTTCTATTTGCAGGCTGGTTCGCTTAAGATTTTTGGCCAAAATATTAATGGCCTGCGTATGCTATCTGCTCTATTTGGTACAGCTTGTGTACCAATTGTCTATATTTTCGCAAGAAAATATTGGGGAATTGTCGCGGGTTTTATTAGTGCGTGGCTTATGGCTATCAGTCACTTTTCCATCCAATACAGCCGTCTTGGCCTTAACAATATTGAATCTGTCTTTTTTACAATTCTTTTCATTCTCCTATTTTTGTCATCGTTTACATTAAAAGGACCTGATTCTCCGCAAAAACCAGAAGGAGTAGAACCAGAAAACCCCGCATCTCCTACGACAAAAGTTCGATTAACTAATTTAATAGCAGCAGGTGTAATCGGTGGTTTGTCGCAATATATGTATATCGGCTCACGTTTAATTCCAATCATTGCCATATTCTTAATAATATATTTACTCGTTCATAAGCACATTAGCATAGCCCATATTTCTATACTTGGATTGTCCGCAGTAGCTGTATTCGCTCCTCTTGGTTTGCTTTTCCTCCAAAGTCCATCGGGCTTATTCTTCGACCGTATGAATGGGGTTTCTATTTTTAATCCGAGTAATGTGGCGAATATATACGGTCCTGGTATATCCTGGGCACATGAAGCGGTAAAAATCTTACTGGATCAAACAATGAAGAATATCCGTTTTTTTATCCAAAGTGGGGATGCCTCCGCATTTTATCTTCAAGACTTACCTGCATTTGATTATTTAACTGCTTTGCTTTTTTGGCTGGGGTTAGGATTTGTAATTTCACGTGCGAGGCGCATTGATAATTTTGTTCTCTTAATTTGGTTTGGTATCGGCCTAGTATTTTTAGGTATATTGACAAACGATTCGCCAAATGGTCCGCGACTTCTTGTTATAACGCCAGTAGTTTTTATTATCGCCGGGGTTTTTATGCAACGAATTTGGGATGAATTGAAAAACCTCTTTAACCGGATGCCTGGCGTTTATCTTCATCCTGGCTGGCTGGTGTCCCCTCTTTTTATTTGTTTATTAATTGCTACAATGGTGATTAATCTAAACACTTATTTTAATGTTTACGCAACAATTAGCGGGAATTTACTACCTATATATTTGGCTAGAGAAATTGTCGCGGATGCACCGACTGATCATTTATATTTGCTTGGATCTGGTGATATTTATTCGGATTATGGTACGATTCGTTTTGTAGCTGGTCCTGGGAAAGTTTCAGATTTGTCAAAACCCGAGGATCTTCCTTCTCGTTCTGAAGATGGCAAAGGCACGGTAATATTAATTACACCGTCCCATTTTGCGGAAGTTGAAAAACTTCAAGCCTTTTTCCCAGCCGATGTTGTAACCGAAAAAAAAGACCCTGTTGGTCGAATTATTTTTATAAAATTCTTTATTCCACCAGCTATCCCTTGAGATATGTTTTACTGTATTACCTTTATAATTTTCTTATGGCTTTATGAATTGAGAATGACCGACACATATTTTTTGTTGAAAAAGCCTCCTATTACGGCTACATTGTTAATGTTATGAACTAAAAATTATTGTGCGATTTCCCTGAGGACTTTCTTTGTTGGCTGACTGTAATTAGGATAAGAAGGTAAAGTGCTTGATATTATAAATATGGAAAAGATGTAAGGTTATGTTCTACTTCATTATGCCTCTAAATTAGTGCGGACTTGCTAGTGATTAATAGATAAATCAGTATTGGAGAAAAATAAATCACTGTTGATCATACCTTTACCAGCGGGTGAAATTATGGAGTGGCTGACAAAATACAAACTATTCCGCTTCTTTTTAGGCGTGGCTGGATTGGTAATTGGGATTACAAGCCAATATTTATTGACATCAAACCGGCCGCTTCTTGCAGCCTTTCTTTTTGCGCTGGCGGTGATCTTGATTATCCTTGCATTGCGCAAGCAGCCCGGCCCAACCGTTGAAATATCTGGGTTTCAGCCGATTGAATCGGGGGAAAAACTTCGTTGGGGATATGTGGCCGGCGGTCTGGCAGTTATCCTGGCAATCCTGGCGTTCGGGCTGTTCGCCAGCTCTGTACCCTCCATTTATCCCTGGCTGATTTATTTGACCAGTGTGGCTTTCATTATAGTATCCATCTTTTTAATGGGTGGTAGAAAACAACCGGATACACCTAAGGCCGAGCCATGGTCCTGGTTGGAGATTGGAATTTTTGCGATAATCTTTACGATTGCCACCTTTATGCGGCTGTATCGCTTTAACCAGATTCCCTTCGGGACCTGGTACGATGAAGCTGACAATGGTCTAAATGCCTTAAGAATATTGAATGAGCCAGGATTTTTACCAGTCTATGCCGAATCGACGAACTTACCAGCTCATTTTATATACTTAATAGCCCTCTCATTTCAAGTATTGGGCGTTTCAACCCTTTCACTACGAGCGGTAAGCGTAGTCTTTGGCCTGGGGACCGTTGCGGCAGCCTATTTTAACAGGTCGAGAACTATTCAATCGTAAAATGGGGCTGGTGATAGCGTTTATGCTTGCGGTTTCCCGCTGGGATGTCAACTGGAGCCGAATTGGAATGCACGGTGTAACCGTACCGTTTTTTGAGCTGTTGACGACCGGTCTAGTATTACGCGCTCTACGGCGTCAGCACTTGGGGGATTATGTTCTAGCCGGTTTGTCGATCGGGCTCAGTTTAGGCTTCTATACTCCATTACGCCTTTTCCCGCTGGTGGTGGGAATTTTCTTCTTGGTACTTTGGATCAACCGCCATGATTTAATCCGATCCTCCTGGCGTGGCCTATTAGTTTTATTCCTGGGGGGCGTCATTGCCGCAACTCCCATCCTTTACCTGACGACATTCAAACCGGATGAGTTCTTTTCGCGTATGGAAACCGTATCCATATTTACGGGGAAGACGCCACAAGAAGGCTGGCAAGCTGTTGCAAAAACAACGACCCAACATCTCCTGATGTTTAATTATCGCGGGGATTCAAATGGTCGGCATAACCTGCCGGGACAGCCAATGCTGGATCCGATCATGGGGGCTCTAATGGTTCTAGGGGCTGGACTTTGCCTGTGGCGGATCCGCCAACCCGGATATTTCCTATTACTGGCCTGGTTGTTGTTGATGCTTGCACCGGGCATTTTTTCTTTGGATTTTGAGGCCCCACAGTCCCTACGAGCCATTGGCAGTTTACCAGCAGCCTATCTCCTGGCGGCGGTTCCAATCAATGGCTTATGGCAAGAATGGGAAAATTCCTTCAAGAGGCGGATCAACTACCCGTTCCTTGCGCCACTCATTTTTGTACTGGGTATTTCCGGTTTTATCAACTACGATATCTATTTCAATAAACAGGCGATATCTCCTGATAGTTGGGCGGCTTTTTCCACTCCCGAGACCATTGCGGCAAAGATCATGGCCAAAATGGGAAATTCTGTTGAATACTATATCAGTACTTATTATTACCAGGTGCCCACTATTCAATTCTTAGCGCCAGCTGTAACCGATTACCACCGGTGGGAAACTTATGATGCCCTGCCGGTTGCGTCCGACGGAAAAAAAGGAATCGTTTTTCTTGTGGACGGAACCCAAGATGAGTTTTTCCAGCAGGCAAAAAGGTACTATCCATCGGCCACTTTTGAGGAATTCACAGCCCCCAATGGTGTACCCGTGCTATATGAAGTTTATCTGCACCCGTCGGATATTTTAGCATCCCAGGGCCTGACTGCCAGCTATTATCACGGTTCAGAATGGGCGGGACAGCCATTCCTTGTGCGTACTGAAAAAAACCTGGACTTCGATTGGCAAGATGGCGCCCCGGCTCCCTTCCCATTTAGCGTTGAATGGAAGGGGATTTTACTTGCGAGCACATTTGGTGATTATCAAATCTTTACACACTCTCCGACTCCCATGGAGTTGACAATCGATGGTGTGCCGATTGTTTTTCAGACAAATGGGGACCAGGAGACGGCCGAGATCTCAATGGCGAAGGGTACCCATACGATCTTGATTCGTACTGTTGGAATAGCCGGGCATTACGAGCTAGATTGGCAACCCCCTTCGGGAAATGAAGCTCATATACCAGCCTCGGCGTTTCAATTGCCCCCCATAACCAATAACGGACTGCTCGGAAAGTTCTATGCCAATTCGCAGTGGAGTGGAGCGCCCGCATTTACCGAGATCGACCCCTGGGTTGATGTTTATTTCCAGGTGACGCCTTTGAACAGGCCCTATACCGTTGAGTGGACCGGAACCATTTCTGTTCCCAGCAGTGGACATTATCTTTTCGGATTGGAATGTAGAGATTCGTCCACTCTTTGGATTGATAGCAAACAAGTCCTGGACGACCAGACACCAGATCAATACCAGGAAGCGGGGATAGATCTGGCTGCGGGAATCCATTCGATTCGGATCCGTTATACAGACCAGACGGGCTATACCCATATCCACCTATATTGGACTCCTCCGGGAGTGGACCGGGAAATCATCCCGCAAGAAATACTTTTTCCTCCACCGGGAGACCCTGGTTTGATTAATGTGCATTGAATAAATAGGGTGTTATACGAAACCAGCGCTTGATGCTATAATCCCCCCGTTATGGTAGACATTTTTTCCCGTTGGAAAATCGGGCTTGCCCGCAGCAGCAAAGCTGCCTTTGGCCGGCTGGCTGGTATCATTGGTGCGACGGACATTACGAACAATACGTGGGACCAGCTAGAAGCCCTGCTAATCCAGGCTGACCTGGGGCTCGAGACCACCGATGCAGTGCTTGATTCCCTTAAGAAAAATGTCCGGAACCAGGGTTTGACAGGGGCGGACGAACTTCGCGCATTACTGGAAAAGGAATTGCGTTCCCGCCTGGACTCCGTCCCCTCCCTGGACTGGCCAGCTCGCCCGAGCATTATTCTATTAGTCGGCGTAAATGGTTCCGGAAAGACGACTACGGCTGCCAAACTGGGCCGGCGTTTTGCTGACCAAGGGAAGCATGTGCTTTTAGTGGCAGCGGACACTTTCCGGGCGGCTGCAGTGGACCAGTTGCAGATATGGGCTGACAGGTTAGAAATCCCGATCCAGACCGGCCAGATGGGTTCCGATCCGGGCGCCGTGGTCTATGATGGGATACAATCCGCGCTGGCGAAAAGTATCGACCTGGTGTTTGTGGATACCGCCGGGCGCCTGCAAAACCGATTTAACCTAATGGAAGAGCTCAAGAAGATATACCGCGTGGCCGGAAAAGCACTGGCGGGCGCTCCTCACGCTGTCTGGCTGGTGCTGGATGCCACCACGGGGCAGAATGCCCTGGTTCAGGCGCGCGCTTTCAAAGAAGCGGTAGGCGTAACTGGCGTCATTCTAGCCAAGCTGGATTCTTCGGCGCGCGGCGGAATGGCCTTCGCCATCCAGCATGAACTGGGACTTCCGATACTTTTTGCCGGCCTGGGCGAAAAAGCCGAAGATTTGACCCCTTTCGACCCCGATGCATTTGTAAAAGGTATACTGGCGGATTAAGAATACATGCCAATAACCTGGTGAATAGAAGGGATGATTGTAATGCAAGATTTGCAAGAACGATTACAAACGGCAGGGGATATCCTTCGCCAGTTAATGGTGCGTCTTTGACTTACCCGCCAAAGAATCCCAACTTGGTGCGCTTGAAAAGGAAATAAATACCCCGGAATTTTGGAATGATCCAAGCCATGCCCAGCAAGTGAGCAAGGAGGCGGCCAGTCTGCGCGAACAGATTGAAAGATGGCAAAGTTTTGAGCACCGGCTTACGGATGCTTCAGAACTGGCTGGCCTGGAGGATGAATCCTTGCGCGTTGAATTGGAAGAAGAAATCGCAGCAATCGAATCTGAGCTAGATAAACGGTCCTTCACAGCTATGCTCTCCGAGCCTTACGATGCCGAAGATGCACTGCTGGCGATCCATGCCGGGGCAGGCGGTACCGATTCTCAGGATTGGGCCTCGATGCTTCTTCGTATGTATCTGCGCTGGGCCGAACAGCAGGGTTACAGCACAGAGATCTGGGATATGACAGAGGGAGAAGAGGCCGGAATAAAATCTGTTACTGTGGCCATCAACGGGAAATACGCCTTTGGATATTTGCGCTCCGAAAAAGGTGTTCACCGGCTGGTGCGGCTTTCTCCGTTTGATTCGGCTCACAGACGACATACTTCTTTCGCCCTGGTTGAAGTACTTCCGCAAATTGCTTTTGATAATCCCGAGGTTGCAATCGATCCGGCGGACATAAAAGTGGATGTATTCCGATCTTCCGGAGCGGGTGGGCAGAATGTTCAGAAGAATGCCACGGCTATCCGGATAACCCATATACCGACTGGGATCGTGGTGACCTGCCAAAATGAACGATCTCAAACGCAAAATCGCGAGTTTGCCATGCGGATCTTACGAGGCCGATTGTTGGAGATAAAGAAAGCTGAAAAAGATGAGGAGATTGCAGTATTGCGAGGAGAATATACAAAGGCCGAGTGGGGCAGCCAAATCCGTTCGTACGTGCTACATCCTTACCAGATGGTGAAAGATCATCGCACCGATTACGAAACCGGCAATACTCAATCAGTATTAGACGGCGATCTAGACGATTTCATGGTAGCATATCTGCGGCGCGGAAATGAGACTGTCAAGAAAGTTCAATTTGAATAATAATTTTGAAAATCTGAATCTATCGAAGAGGACCCATGAAAATAGGATTGCAAGTTCCCAATTTCACCTGGCCAGGCGGGCCGGGCGGAATAGCCACCAAACTGGCGGAAATCGCAAGCGCAGCTGATGAAGCGAACTTCGCCAGCCTGTGGGTGATGGACCACTTTTTTCAGATCGGTGGTCGCAATCCCCAATCGGGCCTGGGACCGGCAGAGGACGAAATGCTCGAGGGTTACAGTGTTCTATCCTACCTGGCGGGAATTACGAAAAACGTCAAGCTGGGCACCATGGTAACCGGAGTAATTTACCGCCATCCCGGCATATTAGCCAAGACGGTAACGACATTGGATGTGATTTCCAAGGGACGCGCCTACCTGGGTATCGGCGCGGCCTGGAATGAACGAGAGGCGCTCGGGCTGGGCATCCCCTTCCCACCGGTAGCTGAGCGCTTCGAACGCCTGGAAGAAGCATTACAGATCATTTTACAAATGTGGTCCGGCCAGCGTGCTCCTTACCATGGAAAACATTACCAATTGGCCGAGACTCTGAACAGTCCTCAACCGTTGACACAACCCCATCCCCCAATTTTGATCGGCGGTTCAGGAGAAAGGAAAACCCTGCGACTGGTTGCCCAATATGCCGATGCATGCAACCTGTTTGCGGGCGCGGGTATTGATGTCGTCCGTCACAAGCTGGATGTGTTAAAGCAGCATTGCAACACCCACGGGCGAGATTACAACTCGATCGAAAAAACCACCTTAGGCACTGCCTACCTGGCGCCAGGCCAAATGACCACAAAGGGTGTAATCCTGTTGTGCCGCCAGCTGTCCGAGATCGGCATCCAGCACGCCATCTTCAACATGCCGAATGTCCAAGATATTACACCGCTTAAAACTTTCGGAAAAGAGATCATACCTTCTGTGGCTGCACTATAGGCTGTCAAGGTTTAATTAGAATGTCCCCTTTATGCGACTGAATAGCAATGTCCCCTGCGGGGGACATTGCTATTCAGCTGGGAGGGTATGGGAAGGCCGATAGGCCCAGGGATGATTCGGAGCAGGTTTGTGAGCCTTACTCAGGTTGAGAAGGGCGTGATCCACTTGCTTGGCAGTGACTACTTCCGCCTGGCGGGTCTGTTTGTGGAATATGGTGTAGTCCAGCGGATTGTTTTTGTAGAGGATAGCAACCTGGCCGAGGGCGTTCTGGCAGATGTTGACCTGCGCATTGTGCCAGGCGTAGGCGGGGCGATCGGTCTGGATCTGATAGACCACATTTTTGAACTGCACGGTGAGGTTTTTGGAGACGAGCCGGGTCTCCTGCCAGGTAAGGATCTGGTCAAGATTTTGGTGGGCTAGCACAGAGCGGTGGGCATCCAGGGAAGAGCGCGCCTGGACCGCAAAGCGGGCATTGAAGTCAGTGATGAACTCAGGCAAGTAAAGATTACCTTGCTGCATATTGTTAAGCCCCCGCAGGCGCATTTCCTTGACCAGGCGATCCTGTAAGGTCTGGTTGACGCGCTCGACCCGGCCTTTGGCCTGGGGCGTATTGGCACACAGGATCGGGATCTCCAGGCTTTGCATGGCTCGACCAAACTGGGTCAGGTTGTCTCCGTTCCCCGCATTGGGCATATTGACCCGAAAGATGCCGTGTTTATCGGTGTAGAGCCCGGCAGGCCGGCCATGGGCGTCCAAATACTGCCTCAGTAGACCGCAATAGCCATAAAAACTCTCCTCCGGCACGAACGACAAGGCTCCCAGCTGGCCCGTGGCATCATCGATCATGACCAGCAGCGTACAGCGCTCCGAGCGCCCTTCAAACCAGTCATGATCCGTCCCGTCCATTTGCACCAGTTCCCCCAAGCAAGCCCGGCGCTCCCGCAGCGGATGCTCTGCCTGCTTCCGGACTTTCTTCGCCTTCCAGATCCCCTCCGCGATCATGATATTGCGGACGCTCCCCAAACACAACTTCAGCCCTTCCAGCTCCACTAACTTCTCGTGCGCCAGCGTTGGCCCAAAGTCAGCATAACGTCCTTTGAGCAGATCCAGCGCAGCCCGCACGGTCTCCCGCTCCAATTGATGGTGGCTTGCCTGCCCACGCTGCTTTGATACCAACCCGGCTGCACCTTCTCGCCGATAGGCTCGCAACAAACGCTTCACTTGCCGAACGCTCACTCCCAGGATCTCTGCCGCGGTTCTTTGTTTCATCCGCTTCTCTTGCAAACGCTCCATCACTTCCAAACGACTCAGTTCCTCTTGGCTCATGGTTAGTAAGTCCATTTCTATGTCCCTTTCACAGAGGGGACATTCTAACTTGTACGCAAAGGGGACATTACTATTAAACGCCAACAGGCTGCACTATAGGCTTGACGCTCCTGCACTTCATGCTATAATCAGCCCGCTTAACCGCCATTTGAAGTTTATCTCAACCTTACGCGAAGATGCGATATCGTAAGAATTTTTGCAATAACGATCGATATTTTTTTCAATTTAGAAGGAGTAAGAATGCCCCCTCAACCCAAGCGTAAACTTTCCAAGGGGCGCCGTGACCGGCGCCGAGCGCATGATGCGTTGGAAGCTGCAAACCTTGTGGCATGCACAAATTGTGGCACCATGATCTTACCGCATATCGTTTGTCCGAACTGCGGTTTCTACAAAGGCAGGGAGGTTATAACCGTAAAGAAAGCAGAAAAGAAAAAATAGAGTAACACACTGACGGGCTGTGGAAACAGCCCGTAGTTTTTTCCGGAAAACAAGAGCAGAAAATTGGTCAGAGTTGATTTTAGGAATATATTCTTTGCTTTGTGAAGATTTCTCGCGGTGAACACAGCCTTGACTGGCGAAACTGGAGGTTGCGATGAGTTTGAGTAAAATAGCCTGTTCCATCCCTGCCTCACCGACCGTTGCCTTGAACGAGGCGGCTCGTTTATTACGTGAAAAAGGGGAGCCTGTCATCCACCTGGGGATCGGTGAGCCAAAAAACAAAACGCCGATCGCGGCCATCCTGAGTTCGGCAGCCAAACTAAACAGCGGGGATGTGAAATATGAGCCGACAGATGGTACCCCATCACTTAAGAAAGCAGTCATTCGATACACGGAGGAGAATTATGACCGGGTGGTTGGTCCGCAGAATGTCATCATTTCGGATGGAGCCAAGCAGTCGCTCTGGAACGTTCTTTTCGCGATCTTAGATCCGCAGGATGAAGTGATCGTACTGGCTCCTTACTGGGTCAGTTACCCTGACATGGTCCGCATGGTTGGGGGCAGACCGGTCATTGTCACGCCGGAAGACGGTTCGTTTGTTCCAACGTTCGAAGAGGTCGAACGCGCGGTCAGTTCTTATACGAAAGGTATCATCGTCAACAGCCCCAATAATCCTTCCGGTGCAGTTTACCCGGAAGAGTTGATCGCCAAGATTGTTGACCTGTGTGAGAGCAAGGGCATCTACATGATCTGTGATGATATTTATCACAGGTTGGTCTTTGACGGGAAAGTTGCCGCTCCGGCATATCGATTTTCCAGCAAGGATGTGGAAAACTCCAGGATCATTGCGATCAACGGTGTGGCAAAGTTGTATGGGATGACCGGTTTCCGGATCGGCTGGGCGGTCGCGGAGCGAAAACTGGTGGAAATCTTAACCAATATCCAATCCCAGACGACAACCTGTGTATCCCCGGTACTGCAGGCGGCAGCCGAAGGGGCTTTGACCGGGATTCAATCCAATGTCGAATCGTTAAGATTGAATATACAGAATAATCGCGATGTGTTGATGCAGGAGTTACACGCATTTACCGGTGTGCGGTGCTTCAAACCGCAGGGGACATTTTATGCCTTGCCCGATTTTCGGGCTTATTGTGAAAATGGGCTGGTGAAGAACTCGGTTGAACTTGCGAAATTCCTGCTACAGAAAGCCCTGGTTGTTACTGTTCCCGGAAAGGAATTTGGCATGGAAGGCCACCTGCGCCTGAGCTATGCCGGAAAAGTAAATGAATTAACAGAAGGCATGGATAGGATGAAATGGGCGCTCGATCCCAATGCTCCACCTGAAATATATATCGGAGACCGTAAGATCGTCAGAGATTGGATCTAAAAACCCAAGGAGATAGCCATGAGCAATATCTATAACATTAAAACTCCTGCAGAAGGACAGGCTGGCTCCATTCGAGGTGATTATGGACTGGATAACCTGGGATTTACCAATTTACGGAAGGCATATTGGAATTTACCAATGGAAGCTTTGTACGAAGAAAGCATTTTCCGCGGTGAAGCGAACATTTCTCGTATGGGTCCCCTGGTTGTAAATACCGGCAAACATACTGCCCGGGCAGCCAGTGACAAGTTTATTGTTCGGGAAGCAACCACCGAAGGTAACATCTGGTGGGGGCAGTATAACAAGCCTTTCGAAGCGGAAAAATTCGATGCGTTATTCGCCAGAATGCAGGGATATTTCCAAGGACGGGATGTATTTGTGCAGGATTGTTTCGGAGGAGCTGACCCGGACAACCGTCTGCCGATCCGTATCATTACCGAACTGGCCTGGCACAGCCTGTTCGTCCGCAATATGTTCATCAAGCCGCAAAGCACGGAGGAATACCGCCGGCACGTGCCGGAATTCACGATCATTTGCGCACCCGGATTTAAGGCTTCGCCACAGATCGATCAGACGCCGTCTGAAACATATATTGTGCTCAATTTTGCAAAGAAGATGTGCATCATTGGCAATACTGCCTATGCCGGAGAGATCAAGAAATCCATTTTTACATTATTGAATTACCTGTTGCCACTCAACGAAGTGATGACCATGCATTGTTCTGCGAACACTGGCAAACAAGGCGATGTGGCTTTGTTTTTTGGTCTTTCTGGAACAGGCAAGACGACTCTATCCGCAGACCCAAATCGAGGTCTGATAGGTGATGATGAACATGGCTGGAGCGATAACGGTGTCTTCAATTTTGAGGATGGTTGCTATGCAAAAGTAATCGAGCTCTCTCCATCAGCTGAGCCACAAATTTATGCATGCACCCACCGCTTCGGAACCATCCTGGAAAATGTCACCTGGGATCCGGTGTCGCGTGCGATCGACCTGGATGATGATTCCCTGACCGAGAATACCCGTGCATCTTACCCGCTGGATTTTATCGAGAATGCAATATTTGAAAAACGCGGTGGACACCCAAGAAATGTTATTTTCCTGACCTGTGACGCATCCGGTGTGATGCCGCCCATCTCCAGGTTGACCGTGGAACAAGCCATGTACCATTTCATTTCTGGTTACACCTCCAAGATCGCCGGGACAGAGATCGGCCTGCGGGATGAGCCGGAGATCACCTTCAGTGCCTGCTTCGGCGGTCCGTTCATGGTACATCGCCCGGCCTTCTACGCCGAGCTTCTACGCCGCAAGATTGTACGGCACGATGTAAAATGCTGGCTGGTCAATACCGGCTGGGTGGGCGGGCCCTATGGGATTGGAAAACGGATCAGCATCAAACATACCCGCAATCTATTGAATGCCATTTTATGTGATGCATTAAATAATGTCGAATATTACACGGACCCGGTGTTTGGGTTCCAGGTACCAAAGACCTGCCCGGATGTACCTGAAGAAGTGCTCTACCCGGCACGTGCCTGGCAAAATGAGAATGACTATTGGAAGAAATACAAACAACTGGCGTCGCGTTTCATCAGTAATATGAAAAAATTCGAAGAAGACACACCACAAGAAGTTATCGCATCCGGACCAAAAATAAACTGAGCAGAGATTCATTTTAGAACTACGGAAGATTGACCCCCTGGTTTTCCTAAGCGAACAGGGAGTTTTTCTGTGATTTATGGGTTATTCATTAAGGCTACCCAGGGATTGGAAGGGAACGGGAGCTTTGTCATGGGGAATAGAGCAGATTGTGCCTAGCTGAAAACACAATTATGGATATAATAGTTGCTTGGTTTGTGAAATCGTGAACTTATGTGCTTTTGGCGCGGAAATGAATCTTAATTCAGGAGTATAAAAGTGAACAATGAAACAATTAACAAACTTATGCGACCCAAATCGGTCGCTGTGGTGGGGGCGTTTTCACAACCGGGGAAAATTGGTTACACCGTACTCGAAAACCTGCTCAAGGGCGGATACAAAGGAAAGATCTACCCGATCAATCCAGCGGCAACCGAGATATTAAGCCTGCCGGTGTTCCCATCAGTGTCAGTTCTGCCCGAAGCCGTTGATCTAGCCATCATTACCGTGCCAGTTAAATTTGCAAATCAGGTAGCCGAAGAATGCGGACAAAAAGGAATTAAAGCGCTCAGTGTCATTACTTCTGGTTACAGCGAAGTGGGGCGACATGATCTAGAAGACGAATTGGTAGCAATTGCGCACAAATATGGGATGTGCGTACTTGGCCCCAATATCGTTGGTTCACTATCCAACTCAGATCAGTTAAACGCCTCCTTTGGACCTTTCCTGCCTTTTAAAGGTTCGGCAACCCTGATTACTCAATCTGGCGCCTTATTGATAGCAATGGATGCGATCACATATACCCGCAAAGTTGGGTTTGACAAAATGATATCCATTGGCAATATGGCAGATGTGGATTTCGCCGACCTGATCGAATGGCTGGAAGAGGATAAGAATACCGCCTGCACCTGCCTTTATATTGAAGGAATTAAGGATGGTCGGAAATTCATCGAAGCCTGCCGCAAGGCGAAGAAACCTATCATTGCCCTTAAGGCTGGCACTTCGACGCACGGTGCGGCGGCGGCAGCTTCGCATACCGGTTCGCTGGCAGGATCCTCCAAGGTCTAC
This sequence comes from uncultured Chloroflexia bacterium, assembly GCA_963772245.1. Taxonomy (GTDB): domain Bacteria; phylum Chloroflexota; class Anaerolineae; order Anaerolineales; family Villigracilaceae; genus UBA877. Next base: position 540,362 of record CAVYWB010000006.1, read on the forward strand.
AATGCGGCTTTCCAGCAGGCCGGTGTTGTTCAGGCTTCGGACCTGAATAACCTGTTTGATCGGACCCTGGCGCTATCGCTAATGCCACCATTAAAGGGCACCAACATTTTACTGGTCACCAATGGCGGTGGGGTAGGCGTGCTTGCAACAGACGCAGCTGAAAAATTCGGCATCCCGTTAAAATTTGCTCCACCGGATGTGCAGGAAGAACTCAAGAAGCATATGCCCGATTTCGGTTCGGCCAAAAACCCGGTCGACATGACCGGTATGGCTGGAAACGATTGGTATTATGAAACCGTCAAGTATGCATACGCCCATCCCTGGACAGACGGGCTGGTGGCGTTATATTGTGAGACAGCCATCACGAATCCGGTTGAAATCGCCCAGGCAGTAAAGCGTGCCATTGACGATAGCGGTGTAAAGGGGAAACCCGTGTCTGTTTCCATGGTCGGCGGGACACGCTGTGAGAAGGCCATGGCATGGTTGGTTGAGAACGGTATCCCGGCTTACGGGCCACCAGATCAGGCGATGAACGCAATGGCTGCCTTGAGCGAGCTTTATCGCATCCAATCCATGTTGGATAAAACCGTGGTGGTCTCAGATCCCGTACGCGCTGCCAAGGCAGCTGCAATCATTTCCGTTGTTCGTGAAGAAGGACGGACCGCTTTAACGGAAACCGAGGCGAAACAGATCTTCTCTGCCTACGGCCTGCCGATCGCCCAGACACACCTGGCGAAAACCGAAGACGAGGCGGTTAAGTTGGCCAACTCGATCGGATTCCCGGTGGTGATGAAAATTATTTCCCCGGATATTGTCCATAAATCAGATGCCAAGGGAGTAAAGGTCAATATCAAGGATGAAGCCGGAGTACGCGAAGCCTATAAGACCATCCTTGAGAATGCAAAGGTCTATAAGGCTGATGCGAAAATTCACGGCATTGCCGTTCAGGAAATGGCCCCCTCGGGCACCGAAGTGATTGTTGGCTCAGTTAACGATCCCACCTTTGGTCCGACAGTCATGTTCGGTCTGGGCGGCATTTTCGTTGAGGTTCTTAAGGACGTCACATTCCGTGTTGCCCCGGTCAATAAATCCCAGATCGAACAGATGTTGACGGAAATCCGAGGCGCTCCGATGTTAAAAGGCGTACGCGGCGAATTGCCACGCGACCGGAAGGCTTTAGTGGACGTGCTTTATCAGTATGCAATTATGATCTCTGATCTTTCCGATGAAGTCTCGGAAACGGATGCCAACCCAATCCTTGTTTATGAAGAAGGTAAAGGTGTAAAGGTTGTCGATGCAAGGATAATTTTAAAGAAAAAAGGATAAATACCCTTGAAAAAAACGTTTGTTCTGGTTGGTACGGGGAGCCATCCCAAGTTCGGGATCGGCTGGTTGAAATAACTGAAAAGAATACGATGATTTAACAAGCTGGCGGCCATTCGGCCGCCAGCTTGTTTAAATACTGATATTAAGGAATTGAGGGGAGCCAGCGATACTGATGTTCTATTCATCCTTCGGGGTATCTTCCGGCTCGATATCTTCTTTTTCTGTTATTACCTGCCATGGTTTGAATTGAGCAATAAACCGGCCGGGGATGCGTCCCTGGATCAGGACACCTTTACGACCATGCTCCAGCCGGTCCACCTGGCCGAATTCGTGGAACAAAGAAATGAGTTGTCCTTGCTGATAGGGCAAGCGAACCATGGTGGGTGTGAGCGTCTCATAAAGGCCATTGTGGATCCGAGCGAGCAGATCACCAATTCCATCACCATTTCGCGCAGAAATGGCTACTGCTTGCGGAAAATGTTCCACCACACGGCGAGCAGAGTCGGGATCCGAGAGACGATCAATTTTATTTAAAACTGTGATGATAGGTACATGACTTGCGCCTATTTCCTTCAATGTCTGGTGGACAGACTCCGCCTGATTCATGGCATTAGGGTGGGAAATATCCACCACATGCAGGAGCAGGTCAGACTCTGCGATTTCTTCCAATGTCGCGTGAAAAGCAGCCACAAGTGTGGTAGGCAGCTTTTGAATAAAGCCAACCGTATCTGTCAGAAGCGCCTGATAACCGCCAGGCAATTCCAGGCGCCGGGTCGTTGGGTCGAGCGTGGCAAATAACTGATCTGCTACCAATACATCCGCTTTCGTCACACGGTTGAGCAAAGTGGATTTTCCGGCATTCGTGTATCCTACCAGAGTTACTATAGGGATGCGGCTGCGTTTCCTTTGGGCACGATACCTCATCCTGTGGGCGCGAACTTTTTCCAGTTCCTCTTTAATGTGGGCAATCTCATGGCGGATAGAGCGGCGGTCGACTTCCAGTTGGGTTTCCCCCGGGCCGCGCAGACCAACACCACCCACTGAACCTGAACGGCCGCCGCCGCCGCCAGCTTGCCGCTCGAGATGCGTCCATTGGCCGGTCAAGCGTGGAAGATAGTATTCATATTGTGCCAATTTGACTTGCAATTGGCCTTCACGGGTTCGAGCATGCTGGGCGAAAATATCCAGAATGAGTACCGTGCGGTCGAGAATACGGACTGAATTGCCGAGGTGCTCTTGCAATTCCCTTTGGTGACGTGGAGAAAGTTCATCATCGAATATGATCACCTGGGTCAATGTTTCCTCTGCTAATGCCTTGAGTTCCTCCACTTTTCCGGGACCGATAAACGTTACAACGTTTGGACGTTGCATCTTCTGGGTAAGTTCACCAACAACCTCCAAGCCGGCCGTATCGGCCAACAGGGAGAGTTCAGCAAGAGAATCTTCTAGAGTAAGCAAATGGGTACGGCCGAATATTTCGACACCGACAAGAAAGGTACGTTCTCGTGGCGAAGCAGTCGGTTTAGGATTTATTTTGGGCATATCGGTTAGTATTATTTCTTACAGCCATTTTTTTATACCAAACATTTTGGCAAAATATTTATCGGAAGGTGTTTCAGTAGCCTTCATCCAATCGGAAAAGTTCAAGAAGATAAAAAATTTCCTTGTGTTCTTTTGGACCATACCAACCTCGCGTTCCTTGATGGTTCGAAAAGGTTTTTGAAATTGGTTTAAAGCATCGGAACATATCCATTGAACTAGGTTAAATCACTGTAAAGGAGCACCTTACCGTCCAAATGACCAATTTTTTGAAGTATTTTTCCAGTACCTCGGAAGACATATCTATGCCGGAACCAGCCATGTTAATTCCGTAGATCCAGAAAAAGTATACCTGTGCCGGCTAATTTTACCCCATCAAGAGTAAAAATGATGAGAATACTCAGAATTATTTAGCTGCCTATTTCTGTCCCATCAACCAGTTGCGCAGCGTCTCACCCACGATTTCCAGGCTTTTCGGTGAGACCTTGTCAGGAGTATCGGCAGCTGTATGCCAATATGGATAGTCAAAATCTATAATATCCACTGCAGGGATTCCGGCTTTCAGGAAGGGAGTATGGTCATCCTCCATGCTGTATTTGATGGTAGATCTGAATTCCTGGCTAAATCCCAACCTGGCGGCCTGACCCCAAATTTCAGAAACCAAGGCAGTATTTGAATTCTGTTCGATGTATATGTCAAGGTTTGCATCTCCTACCATGTCCACAACAATTGCTGCCCTTGGGTGAAAAGTCAAAGAGGCAACAAAGGCTTGTGAGCCCATAATCCAGTCCCGTCCACCAATTCCGCCATCATCTTCGGCATCAAAAAAGACCAACCACGTTGGCAAGATGTCTTCAGGCAGCGTGCGCGCCAACTCCAGTAACACAGCCACTCCAGAGGCTCCATCGTCAGCACCTGGCACGGGCGAGTAGCGTCCCGGCCCCGGATCCTGGTCGGCGAGCATGCGACTGTCATAATGAGCCCCCAGGATTATTTGCGGAGTCTGGTCTGAGCGCGTAGCGATAACATTTTGGATTGGAAATCCCAGCCAGCTGGCATTCTGCACTTGTGACTGCCAACCTGCTTTTCGAAGTTCGTTTTGAATATATGTAATCGTCTCAGCGTGAGCAATAGAATCTGGAACCCGCGGACCAAAGGCGACCTGTGCGATCACATCCTGGTAAGCGCGTTGGCCGTTAAATTGGCTAGGTCGATCGGTGAGTTGTAAGGTTTCCCAAACAGACAGGGAGATAAAGAGGACGCCGAGCACGAGAAAGATAAATAATCGGTATTTACGAATATCCATCAAAACTCTTTTTTCTCTGATAAGAAGGTTTCCATATCATTCCTGGCACGCTCCGTGAATAAACGGGCACGTTCGCGTTTATCCATGCGTTTTGTTGTCGGCAAGGGTGGGAGAATACCGAAGTTAGCCTTCATCGGCTGAAAATCTCTCATGGCAGCATGTGTAATATAGTAACCGAGCGCCCCAAGCATAGTAGTATCTGGGAATACAATTGGTTCTTCTGCATGATAGATATGTGCAGCATTTATACCTGCCAGAAGGCCGGTGGCGATATTTCCCATATAGCCTTCCACACCAGTGAGTTGACCAGCAAAAAATAGATCTGCCCGGCCGCGAAATTGCAATGTGGGAAGCAGGAGAATAGGAGAAGCAAGGAAGGTATTACGGTGCATCTGTCCATAACGGACGAAATCAGCTGTTTCCAATCCGGGAATTACTCGAAAAATTCGCTTTTGTTCGGAAAATGTAAGGTTGGTTTGAAAGCCAACTAAATTATAAAGACTTCCGGCAAGATCATCCTGGCGCAATTGGACAACCGCATATGGTCGTCGTCCTGTTGCTGGATTAACCAAGCCGGTTGGTCGCATTGGACCAAAGGCCAAGGCCTGATGGCCGCGGCTCGCACTGATTTCAACAGGCAGGCAACCTTCAAAGAATTGTCGGGTTCCTGCATTTATCCCTTGCTCGATTTCAGATTCAAATGAACGCAGCGGGATCCGTTCACCGGATAAAAGTACATCTACAAATGAATCGTATTCACCCTTTGTGAAAGGACAATTGATGTAATCGCCTGCATCGTTTTCCCCTCCGTCATATCGCGATCCGCGGAACGCAATATTCATGTTTATTGATTCCGCGGTCACAATTGGAGCAATTGCGTCGAAGAAGTATAAATGATTTTCACCGGTAAAATTGGCGATGGAGAGTGATAACCGATCAGATGTCAGGGGACCGGAGGCAATAATAGAAAGACCAGCGGGTATATCTGACACCTCGTACCTGATAATTTCAATTTTCGGATGAGATGAAACCTTCTCGGTAACCTTCCGGGAGAAGAGTTCACGGTCAACGGCGAGAGCGTTCCCGGCGGGGATCGCGGTTCGTTGCGCGCAATCCAGCAAGAGGGATCCGAGCAGCTGCAACTCGTTTTTTAATACACCTGCAGCGCGGTCTGGCAGATTGGAGCCAAATGAATTTGAACAAATGAGCTCAGCCAAGTCAGGGGTGAAGTGAGCACCGGTGGATTTTACCGGACGCATCTCGTATAGGTGTACCGATAATCCGCGCTGGGCGGCCTGCCAGGCAGCTTCTGTGCCAGCCAATCCACCACCGACAATAGTGAGATCAGGATGGGTCATCATCAACATTATTGTACCATTTTGGATTTTTGTGCATGTGATATATAATTCTAATGAAAGTAAAAGAAGAATAGGAGAGGGTAAGACGTTTTCCTATCAACCTCCTACCTATCTTAATTCCTAATCCGGTACCATTCAATTGATTAAAATGAAAATCAAATAAACCAGATGAGGTTCAAACTAAATGAGGCCAGGCAGTTGACCGGGGTTTACTGGGCCATATGGCTGGAGCTTACCAGTGAATGGGAGATTTTGGCAGTATCAAATCTCAATGAAAAGAACGGTTCTGCGGTTTTGCACTATTTTCAATCAAAGCCTAATCAAGGTTGGTTGAATAGTGTATTGACTGAAGGACGCAGTCGTTCAAGTTCTGTCTTACGCCCGAGCGGTCTTCCAGGCCCCAAAATTTACGTTTTCCCGGACAAGATGACAAATCGTGTGATAATCGTCGGGGCGGAGACACTCCCGCCTGTTGCGCGACGCTTTTGGAACGCGGTTGCTTTAGGAAGTTTCAATTCTATGTTTTTAGCCCAGCAAACCTCTCCGGTTCTCTTCCAGCCCGATATGGGTACATCAAACTTTGTGCCAGAAACACTGGATAGGATTTTAAGGATGGTTCTGCGAGCAGCTGATTGTAAACAAGGTTGGCTGTCAATACGAACAGGTAATTTCCTAAAAATCAAATCATGTGCTAATTGTGAAAGCAATTTGGGCGAGCAGATCAGTATTGAAGCGAATCCACTCCTGCGCGAAATGAACAACAAACTCCAGGCATGTTTAGTGGAAAAAGGCAATCCGGAATGGGCAAATATTCCCCGCAATGGCATGAATGGAACGGCTCAAATATGGGCGGCTTTGCCACTTCTCAGCGGGCAGCGTTTGATAGGTTTAATCACTTTTTGGCACGATGAAATTATTCCGGCAGATGTATGGAAGGAATTACAACAAATTGTAGAACGCATGGCTCCAACCATGCAAGCATGTATCACATTTTTTGATATTACTTCTCATTTAGGCCGGATGGCTCTTCTAAATGATTTTGCAGTGACCATCAGCTCTGCGCTGGATCCGGAGCAGATCGCCCAGAGGTTGTTTGCACTTCTGGAGCGATCCTTTGGAACCGAGAGGATTACCATGATGGTTTTATTTTCGGATGGTAATGGCATGCAAAACTTTTCAAACCTTAATGGAACAATTGTCATTCAAACGATGTCCCTGGAAGATGTTCCCAATCCAATTTTGATGGGGAAAGAGGATGCTCGTAGAATAGATTCAATCAAAGCCGAGTCGGATTATTCCCCCGCTTACGCAGACTCGCATTCTGCATTGATTGTTCCCATGAAATACCATCAACAGTTGATTGGTACTTTGGGATTGGAAAGTATGGAAGTCAGCGCATTTACGATATATGACGAACACCTATTGACGGTTATTGCAAGCCATCTGGCCGGGTTGCTTGAAAATGGGCGTTTACGGCGTGAAACGGAGAACTGGGTTCGTAATCTAAGTTTAATCCATGAAGTTATGGAACAAGTTATCAGCTTAACCAATCTTCACGAGATATCGCAGATTTCTGCAGAACTCATGGCACATTATTTTGCCTATGAATTGGTGGTAATCGCCTTGATCGAAGGCCCGGAAAAGAATATTACGATAAATGGAATAGGGGGTAATGCGGCTGAACTTGTACAGCAGGGATTGAATCTACTGGATGAGGCCAGTAGGGATGGAATTGTTATGCGCGTGGTCGCTACCGGGCAAAATATTCTTGTAAACGATGTTTCTCAATCCCCCTTCTTTCGACCGATATCCGATTGGGATGCCAGGTCGGAAATGTGTGTAGCTTTGAAAGATGGTGACCAAATAATTGGGATGATAAATGTGGAAAGCCAGAAAAAAAATGCCTTTTCCAAAAATGATTTCATAGTGCTGGAAGCCTTGGCGGGAATCCTATCAAGCGTAATGTCCAGTGCAGGGCAGTACCAAAAATTGCAGGCAACCGTAAATCAATTACAGGCAGCACGCGAGGAGCTCCAGGAGCGCGTTGTTGCCCAGCACATGGCAGAAAGCAGATTAGTGCAAGCCGCCAAGCTAGCAGCTGTTGGCGAGATGGCGGCCGGGATTGCACATGAATTGAACAATCCTTTGACAACTGTTTCGGGCTTCACAGAATTGGTACTGGAAGAATTATCCGAGGGTACTGGCATTCGGAATGATCTGGAGCTGGTATTACGGGAGGCGCAACGAGCGCGGGGGGTTGTCCGGCGATTACTTGATTTTGCCCGACAGAGCGAAAACGCGCGGGTACGTTCAGATTTAAATGAAATTATTGGAGATGTACTGGCTTTGGTTAATCACTTGTTGCGTACGAGCGGTATTCAATTATTTACTGATCTATCTGAAGGTATGCCCTGGATAACAGTAGATCGCAACCAGATAAAGCAGGTCATTCTTAATTTGATTTATAATGCATTACATGCCATGCCAACAGGCGGCGAAATGCATTTAATGACTTCTCTTCGACTCCGCGACCAGCATGAATGGTTAACCATGAGTTTGACTGATACCGGCACCGGCATTTCACCGGAAAACCTTGGACGTGTGTTTGAGCCATTTTTTACGACGCGATCGAAGGATGGGGGTACTGGGTTAGGTCTATCCGTAACATATGGAATCATCGAAGACCATGGCGGCTTGATCGAGGTGGAGAGCCAGGTCGGAAAAGGTTCGACCTTCACTGTTTGGCTTCCGGTTGAGGCAGAATAATGGCTGCTCCAAGTATTCTGATAGTGGACGACGAACCAGGCATCACCCGCCTTTGTGAACGCTTGCTTACTCGATTAAATTACCAGGTTTCCTCGTTTACTGATCCGGAAGCAGCCATGAAATTTGTGGAGCTGAATAAAATTGACTTGTTGCTTGTGGATATTCGTATGCCGCAAATAAGCGGTTTTGATTTAATTGCTCATACCAAGCAACACCAACCCGACACCGCGGTTTTAGTGATGACCGGTTATGGGACTGTTGAGATGGCAATTCAAGCTCTTCGACAAGGCGTTGATGGACTTGTTTTGAAGCCATTTGATGTGGGTGGCGAATTGGTGCGGGCTGTACAGCAAGCCCTGGATGATAATCAAAAGAAACGCGATATTGCTCGCATCCAAGCTTTGCGGCCCCTTTTTGATATTATCGAATCATTCCTGGCGGAGACTCATCCAGAGAAGCTATTGGAACTTGTGCTCAGCGCGGTGTGCGAGCATCTCCGTTGCAAGAACGCCGGCTATTATCAATACTCTTCAAATGAAAAGCATCTTTCCCTGGCCTCAGGAAAAGGAAAGACGCTAGTAGATGAAGATAGCAATAGTAATGGAGGTATAGTTGGGCGCGTGGATGCGCTTAATGCGCCAATATGGGTCAATGCGACCGGACCAGGAGATCCTGACCTTCAATCTGTGCTTGTCGCCCAGCGACTGAGTTCTGTTATGTGTGCGCCGGTTTCGAGAGTTAACGTTCATGGTGTTTTGTATGCAGGCCAGGATACCGATTCTCCTGTTTTTCGTGAAGTAGAATGGGAAATGTTCCTTCTACTGGTCAGGCAGGCGACCGTAGCCATGGAAAATGCGAGTCTTTATGAAGAACTGCGAGAATATGTCCGACGAGTGGAATCATCTCAACAAGCACTCATTCAGGCAGAAAAAATGGCGGCCGCGGGTAGATTAACAGCGTCCATTGCACATGAAATAAATAATCCTCTGCAAGCTGTTCAAAACTGTCTCCATCTTGCAACACGGGGTGAGGTAACTGAAAAGAAAAGGCGTGAATACCTGGATCTGGCAAATATCGAATTAAATCGTTTGATGACCACGGTCCAACGGATGTTGGATTACTATAGGCCCGGTGCGGTGGAACCTCAAAGGGTGGATTTAATCGAATTGCTTCGCCATGTCATAAACCTTCTCATGCCCCAGCTAAATGCACGCGGAATTCGCGTTACTACTGGTTTTTCCTCCAAATTAACGCCAGTAATGGCAGTGAGCAGTCAAATGGAACAAGTATTTCTTAATATCATTCTTAATGCTTACGATGCCATGCCTGAAGGTGGAGAATTACGGATCAGCGCCCGCCCAGTTCGAGAAATGATAGAAATTCTTTTTTCGGATTCAGGTCCGGGTATTCCGGAAGAAATGCGAAGCCGGATTTTTGAACCATTCGTCAGCAACAAACAGGGAGGAACAGGTTTAGGACTGTCGGTTAGCTATGGAATCATTTCTGCGCACGGGGGCAGCCTGGACCTCGTTCCGGGGAATAGCCCTGGGGCTTGTTTTCGGGTCATCCTACCGATTAAGGGAGAAGCATGAATAAAGCCAGTATCCTTGTGGTGGACGATGAGCTAATTGAACGGCAGACTTTGACGGATATTCTCCGGCTGGAAGGATATCACGTTGAGGCAGCGGCGAATGGTGAGGCAGCAGTCGATCACGTCAGGTTGAACCCTGTGGATCTAATCATCCTAGACCTGCGGATGCCTGGAATGAGTGGGCTTGATGTTATCAAAGTCATCTCACGGATTTCCCCAGATATTGCGATCATCTTATTAACTGCCCATGGTTCGATTGAATCAGCAATTGACGCGCTGCGGAGCCAAGTTCATGATTATTTACTCAAACCGGCATCGCCAGCCCAAATTATTGATAGTGTTACACGTGGATTGGCAAAACGGGAGGCGAAGCTGCGAGCACGCGAGCACCAGCAAATTGATGTAAGTGAAGATGAAAATGCGGTTGTTACTTTGGGAAACGGTACCGTTGTGGACTTTGGGCGACGCCTTGTTCGTTCAGAAACCAAAACCATCTTTCTAACTCAGGCTGAGAGTCGACTTCTTCGCATATTTGTTGAAAATATCGGAAAGGTTTTTACACATCGGGATTTAGTCTTGCTGGTGCAGGGATATCCAACCACGCAACAAGAAGCACCTGAAATCTTACGCCCCCTGGTGAGCCGTTTACGACAGAAATTGTCAGAAATTCCCTCCTTGGTGCAGAGAATAACCAGTGTGCGCGGAACCGGATATGTCTTTGAGGATGGCAGGAATCCAAAAGGTGAGCTGGCCGATCGATTTTGATCTGAAAATCCTGAAACCCCATTTTCATTTATTCCACCATGGGATTTAGAAAGAGCACATCTTGATAAATTTCCAAAAACCAACTGGAATTGTCAGCCTCCTTTCCACTGGCTGTAAGCATCATTGTTGATGCCCATGCGGAGTAAGATACGCCCGGCCAGGTCTGTCACAATCTCATCCATTGTTTCCGGCTTGCCAAAAAAAGACGGCACTGGCGGGAAAATGACGGCACCTACCTGGGCAGCCTGCTGCATCAAACGTAGATGTCCGGCGTGCAGAGGGGTTTCCCGCACGGCCAGGATTACTTTACGACCTTCTTTCAGGGTAACATCCGCTGCCCGTATTATCAGATTAGTGGTGAAGGAATTGGCAATTCCCGAGAGAGTTTTTATAGAACAGGGTACTACAAACATCCCTTCCGTCAAGAAAGAACCTGAAGCAATCCGCGCACCAATTTGGTGAGGTTCATAACAGTAGTCTGCCAACGCTTCCACTTTTCCAACACTCCAATTCGTTTCTGTTGAAATAGTCTGCCGGGCGGCATTGCTGATAACCAGATGAATTTCCTTTCCGGCTTTGCGTAATAATTCCAAAGTTCGGATGCCCAATATTGCTCCGCTAGCCCCGGTAATTGCAAGGATGATCCGTTCGGGTGCCTCGCTCATAGAATCTCCACCGTACCAGCCTCTCCATCCACCCGGATCCACTTCCCGGTCTCAATTTGGTCAACCGGAATATGATCCACGCAAGGAATGCCGGAAATAATACAGCCGACGGCTGTGATGGTTTCGGATTCTGCGTTCACGATTGCGGCCGGGGCGTTCCCCGCCTTCTTCAAGCGATAAAGAGTATAAGAACCCACTGTGGAACCTTTCCCAGTGGGGAAAACCAGCACCTTTCCCACAATGGATTGTCCTTCCAAGGTATGCCCTTTTTCCATCACCCTGCCTGTTTCTGGGTCAATGCCCCCATAAAACGAGATACCCATGGTTGTGACAAGTGCTTCACCTGTTATGGTCCCGGAGGATATTTTACGCCCGTTGAATATCATTGAAGCGCCTCTGCGATGACTTCGTCGAAAGATAAAAATCGGATATTAAAATCATTCTTAGAAGCTGAGTAATAGCAAGCTTTTGCGCTATCGGTGGCAATGGTCTTGAAACGACCTTTAATGGGTGCGACCACACAGCATGTGTCAGCAGCAAAAACCGCTCCGGCTTCTTCGATGATTTTCGTGTAGCCAACATGATCGGCAATCTGTTTGATAGGTCGTGCAGTAGTAATCCAGAAAGTTTTCTTGATTTGTTTACCCTTCAGCTGATCTGCAACGTGTGCCAATTCGTTTAGTGAAAGGTGGGGGCAACCCAAGCTCACAAAATCCACCTGTTCCATGGATGATGTTTTATTGAGTAAGAGGTCCGCGGCGTCCAATTTACTGCGAGTTACCGTCATGGTATCCCCAGGTGGATTGAAGAGCACGCTTTCTGGGGTAATACCTTGCATATGAAATAGCGCCAACCCGCCGAACGTGGCAATACTGGCACAAAAAGATTTGAGTTCTTCCAAAGAGGCTTCGGATATGCCGCAAATGTATGGGATGCACTTTCGTCCACGAGCCTCAATCGCTTTGCCAATTGAAATTCCCAATGTGCCAAAATCATGCGTTCCATTCAAGGCTGCCTGAACCATCACGGTAAATGTAGGTTGACGGTTTACGGAGAGATGGAATCCATAATTGGGGGTTCTTCCGGTCAATGCAGAAGCCAACGCGCTTGGACCGCCTTCCCGATTGGTGCGGGCTCCCAGGACGGAATTGGCAAAACATACTGCACTGCTTTCGCCCCATGCTATGTGTTCGTTGTAATGCGGCAGATTCCCAAAGAGATACGGTGTACAGGAGCAAGTTGGTATAACGCCCATTCTTGAGTAGGCATCGATCACACGTCGCTGATTCTGTGCAAAGTCTGCGTCTATCCCCAAGGCCTTCCAATTCTCAATATCCATTCCGGCCGGATTAAGAGTGGTCAATACTTTTACTTTCGCCTCTTTGGATGCCATTTCATCCAGGAATTCCAATCCAGCCTCCCCCAGATTATCATAACTGACCCCGGCAATCTGCACTGAAGTAACCGGAAGCAACTTATCGGCTTCATAGATAGTTCCGATGGCGACCAGTATTTCCATTGCTTTACGAGCGGCATCACCATCCCGGCCCTGCAGCATCCGATTTTCTTCCCGGGTCAGTTTCATAATTTTATTTCTCCAAGGAATTAAAGACCGAATTTCTTCAAATTCACCACGGGGAAAGCAGCACGTTGAAACGATTTCCCGGTGCTTTCGAGGGGGGCTGTCAAATCAAACCCGAGCCGGGTGGTCAGGTGCGTTCCAGACTCTGCAGATGGATCAAGGCTCGAACCGGGAGCGCGTTCGAGCATTACCAGATCCCGATCTCCCTGGAAACGGGTTGCCATGGCCCACTCCACATCCAGAGGGTTATAGATATCAATGTCCCGATCCACCACATAAACATGCTTACAAGAACTATGCCCGGCAAAGGCTGCCTCGATCGCCTTTTTGCCATCTTCTTCAGACTTTTTGTCTATCTGAACGATTGCATGCAGCCAGGAACAACCACCGGGATTGACGTTCACATCCAGGCAGTGAACTACTTCGTTGACTTTCTTGAAGATGGTAGGCTCGCGCGGCATGCCCATTAAAAGCTTATGTTCCAGTGCACCTGGAAGTAATGCATGCCAGAAGGCGTCCCGCCTGTGTGTGATGGTTTTCACTTCCAAAACCGGTTCCTGCCGGACCACATCATAGGTTTCCGTCAAATCCACGAAAGGTCCTTCGGCATGAATTTTATCTAGATAGATAGTACCCTCGATCACAAATTCCGTTTCAGCCGGGATCAGCAGATCACTCGTTTTCGCCCGAACAACTTCGAATGGCTCGAGGGCATTGGCAATTTCCAATTCATTAACTCCCAACTCCACGGATGTTGCAGCCGCCACGAGAATATTGGGCGCATTGCCAATACAGACGGCGACGTCCATGACTTTTTGATCGCGCAAATAGCGGTCAAAATGCCGATTTCGCACCACCCGCACTGCCATTTCAGTTTTTGAAAACTGCATGCAGCGGTGGAAATCAGCGTTCTGTCCATAAACCGGATGATTAGCAACTACCACTCCAGAACTGATGTACTTTCCTCCATCCTGATCACAGTGGAAAAGAATCGGCAAAATATCCAGATCAGGCTTTTCATGAACGATTTCCTGGCAAGGTGCGTTAGTGATAATGCGGCACGGAGCCCAATTCTTTAATGCAGAAACAAGCAACGGGATAATTTCCGTGACATGGATCCGGAAATAGTCTGCAATGGCAGTCTTCGAACAAAACAGGTTCCCAATCACCGGGAAAGATGAGCTTTGCACATTTTCGAACAACACCGGATTAGGCTCGGATTGTTTTAGGGCGCCCGCGATCTGTAAAGTTTTTGAAATTTCCCTGCCGACCCGGATAAGTTTTTTCTGGCTTTCAAGCTCTTGAATATATTTTCTGAGTGTCATAATTTAGATTTCCTGGGTAACCCATTTATGGAACGACGAAATTCACTCCTTTAATTGCTGACAAGCAAGTCATATCCGGCTGCCGGTCAGGGTCTGCAAAGAATGCCAGCATGGTATCAAAAGCACATCCGGATGTATCAGTTGCAGTAGGAGTATGCCCCTGATTAGGAAATTCCATATAATAACCATGACGTAATTGGTCGGCGACTTGTTTTCCGAAGATTGGTGGAGTGACGGGGTCATATTTCCCCTCGATAATTAATGCAGGTATATCACTTATCGTGGGAGCATTCTCGCCAGGGGCAGGAGGGATGGACCCCCAAATTTTGCATATATTGAACATTGCCTGTGCATTACCAAAAAATGGAAGCCGAAAATACCTGCCAAGATCGTGCAGGGAATCCATGGCAGTCTGAAGGTCGAGCGGGGTTGTGGCAAGGATTTGCTCATGACACATCATTGAAATGTACAGGCCGACATTGATACCCTCAAATTCATAAGGTAACGAGCTTTGCATGGCGACAAAGGATGAAAAATCTCCGTCTTTGACTTTATAAATAGTTCCGGGCACATATCCAATCAGCCTAGTTGTTTTTAACATACCGAGAGTTATGCCGAGAAGATCGCTACCATCCACATTTTCATTGTTTGTCCCAACCGGGAGCGGTGCGGTCACTGAAATGGGCTTTGTATCCAACTGCTCAACCAGATTCCAGAAGACTGTTTTCAAGTCCGGATAAGCTGTGTTACAACTGGTATCGGTGGCACAACCATCAAACAATGCTTGCAGGGAAGAATTATAGCGGATTGGATCCTCATCGTAGAGCTTTACATCCACAGGAACGACTGAGTTCGAGCACGGCACTTTTTACTATTTCAGGATGGTCACGAATGGTAACCAACGCAAGCCGTGTACCATAGGAGGCTGCATATAGATCAACCTGTTTGTATCCAAGGGCAGTGACAATATCTTTGAGATCATCAGAGCTTGCGATGGTTGTGTAGGAGTTTAGCTCTATACCACTAATTGTCATCGCGTCATGACACGAACGGAACGCATTGGTATATATATAATCGCGGCTAGAAGCGGGAATCTCACCGGAAATGTCCTGTTTATAAACAGATTCCAGTTCGTCACAACCTAGGGCAGGGATTGAGAGGCCGGTCCCCCGCTGGTCGAAGGCAATGTAATCACGTTCTGATAAGAAAGGTTTAACAAATGATGCAAAGTTATCCGCGCTCAATAATACCGCTTGTCCACCAGGGCCACCTTGAAGGAAAATGACAGGCTCCGGCGAGGGGTTGGGACTGGAACTGTGAAAAATGGCCACGGCCAATTGAATAGTTTTTGTGTTGGGGTTGGATCGGTCCTCGGGAACGGCCACAAAACCACAGGTAACATCAATTCCATTCGGAGGCGTGAATCTGCACCCGGCCTTTGAAAATACCGGCGTATAAGCGAGGGTCGGTCGTACTGTAGGAATGGACGTGGGTGTTGGAGGAGGTGGGGTGAAGGTTGCAGTTGCAACCGGGGTATCCGTGCTTGTTGTTGTCGCTGTTTGTGTTGGGAAATGTGCTAGCGTCCATGTAGGTACGGAGGTTGGATGAAGATAGTGAAACGCCTGACCGGATAAATATAGATATGCAATTCCTGCCGTGCAAATAATCAATGGAATAAAGACAACCGAAAGGATAATAACCAGAGACTTGTCCATCCGCTGGTGATCAGGAACAGCCCGGCCGGGTTTTTCTTCCGGGATAGGTTCCAGTGAGGCAGGACCAGGCTCATCCTTCTTTTCCTGAACAATCTCTTCCTGGACTAATTCTTTCTGAGACCCGGTTTGATTTAAACCTAATTCATCTTTTTTTATGCCAGTTCCAACGTCAGCCAAGGATTGTGAGATTTCCGGGGTGGAAACCGCCTCAGTTGGTTTGGAAGATAAGACCTGCGACATTTGCAATAGCGCGGCAGGTGGTTCTGGTGAAATGGGATTTATCAGTAATCCCAGAGCTTGCATTGCCTGGCGGTTGTCCGGATTGATGGACAATACGCGTTGAAAGCAATATTCACGCTTTGCATGGTCGGAAATGCAAATGCCCAGACCCAGCCAGCCTAGCTCCGAGGATGGATCTTCCTGTACGAGGCGGGCGAATAGTTCGGAGGCACCTTCAAGATCGCCAGCTTTGGCTGCTGTTAATGCTTTCTGGAGCAATGAATCAATCGCCATAACTCTGAACAGTCCTAAATAATATTATTCTGTTGGTACGCATTTCCAATTACTTCGGACATGTTGTAAATCTCTTCCGCACATAAATGACTGAGGATGGGCTGGCGATTTTCCTCCACCCACTTCCGGAGAGGTTCAGACCATTTCACCAAAGCGCGCGCATCAGAAGGGTAGTGGCTAGGCCGTGATCCTATGTTGATAAATTTGAAATGAGCGAGCACCTGTTCCCACTCTTTGTAGGGTACCAGATCAGGAGTCATTGAGAAAGTTGCCAGGGGCGAAAAGAAGAACAGGCTTACCTTCTGGAAATTTTCCACTCATCTCCTTGAGATATTCCAGGCAATCCTGCGTGTTGAAAATCAGCCACACGGGCAAAAGGCCGCTCTGGAAGGAAGCAGTAGCATCGAACTGGCTGAACATTTCCACCAAAGTGCCGGATGGTTGACGTCCTTCTTTTTCAAGTAATTTCTTTGCGGCTGCGAAGGCCAATTGGGAAAAATTATTCGGATCAGGCAGGCGGACGCGAATGAAGCAATATCCTTCAGTCCTGCAAAAATTATCAAGAGCTTCAGCCAGACCCGGTTCAGAACCCCATTCCGAATTCCGGGCCTCGTTCCAAAGGATAGTCGTTTAGTTTCCAATCCGTGAATTTTAGTCCGACCCGGCGGGAATAATGAACCAACCGGTCACTACCTTCCAGAAATTCTTCGGCAGTGATGCCGCCCCAACCTCCCACCTGGAAAATGCTGCGCGGCCCGACCCGATAGCGCAGCCAGGAGGCACCTCCCTCGAAATACACGATTGCGCCACCCGGTTTCAACTTCGATCTAATGAATTCGGCATACGCAGTCGGCAGGTCAAGCAATTTGAATCGCAAATGATTCACGAAGCGTGTCAACCAGCCATCGTGGACCGGATCATAATGTTGGATAGTCATCAATCCAGGGTTCTCTTTCGCTATCCGCAAGGCGGATGTCAGATTACGCTGCAGGTATTCGTTCACATTCCCGCTCATGGAACCGCCTTTAAGCGTGACGACAAAAGCCTGGGGCAGGAATGGACCGCCCAATGCCAGCGATAAGTATGTGGTTGCGCCACCCAATGCTGCACCGACCGCAATAACCGGAAACGTACCAGAATTTTGCGTGTAGTCATCTAGGCGTGCGCGTATGAGTTGGTCTATTGAAATATTGTCAAGCACCCTGGGGGACAGACCAGAGATAGATTGGAATCGGCTTATTGCGAAACGCGCCACGCTTTGCGGCAATATCCCAAGACCGATCAATAACCCTTTCTGCCAACCGGGGAATTCGTAATTCGTGCAAAATTCGCCACGTAACCCGGCTGCAACCGCGCGCGTAACAATGGGGGAAGAACTCTCAACGGATTCGATGGAATTCATTGACTCCTTTCACGAGTATAATCATTTTATACCAATTTATGATTAGCGAGTAGCTTACTATGGTTAACCGTATGCACGTTCTCACCAATCGAGTGGTTTGTAAGTGTAGGATCTTCCTTTTTGAAAAAAGCGGATGGAGGTAATCATTCATGGATATTACTATTGCTCTTGGTGGAGGCGGTTCCCGAGGATATGCTCACATTGGCGTTCTGCGCGCGCTGGAGAGCTCGGGATATCATATTCGAGCAGTAGCCGGGGCGAGCGCCGGAGGAATTGTGGCAGTGGCGTACGCAGCCGGCTACACACCTGATGAAATGGAAGCCACATTTACCAAATTAGACCAGGCCAAGTTATTTGCCCGTACCTCAAATGAGGGACCGGGCTTCCTAGGACTTTCTCATGCGGCCAAGTTTTTTGAAGAACTCTTCGGTGGTCGAACCTTTTCCGATTTGCGAATACCCTGCGCAGTTGTGGCTGTAAATCTAGACGCAGGTCAGGAGATCGTGCTTAAGCAGGGCAGATTGGTGGATGCAGTCCTGGCAACAATCGCCGTACCGGGTGTTTTTCCTCCCCAGCAGTACGGGGATATTCATTTGGTGGATGGGGCAGTTTTGGATCCGGTGCCAGTTTCTGTCGCACGTTCCTTGGCACCCGGGCTTCCCGTTGTTGCGGTAAATTTAGCTATCATGACAGAAGCGACCAGTGGATTTATAAGCCTGCCAATGCCAGTCCAGATGCCTCCATTATTGGCAGAACGCCTCACGCGTACTCGAGTAGCAAAAGCTTTCAATATATTTTTACAATCCGTAGATGTAGCGAGCCGCAATATGGCTGAATTGCGGCTCCGGATAGATAATCCCGAAGTAGTCATCCGTCCGAATGTTAATGGAATTGGACTATTAGATAAGGTGGATATTCACGAAATAGTCCATAAAGGTGAAGAGGCGACCGAGAAAGCCCTCCCTGAATTGCAGAGGGCTGTCGCCTGGCCAAATCGCCTCAGACGCTGGTGGAACCGACAAATGTGATGGATTGTTCATTTTATCTTTTAATTTCCTTGGTTGCTGGATAAAAAGAGAAAAAATGGCGCATGATCTGCGAAAATATGCCCACCAAACGAACATCCGCCTGGCCATTGGGGCAGTTTTGGTTCTCTTCATAATAGGGGATGGCCTGATCTATTTGTTTTATGGAGGCGGGGCTGCATTAATGGGGATACTATGCTTACTCGGAGGCATGGTTCCCATTGTCCTGATCGTTTTGGTTCTATATCTTTTTGATTGGATTCAAAAACATGCCAACCGAGAATGATCCAGAACTATTATTTCTCAACAAATGGGTTTATCGCATTCGTAAACCCAAGGCGAAGCCGAAAGGCATCCTGATTCTCATTCATGGTTGGATGGGGGATGAAAATTCGATGTGGGTACTTGCACGAAACTTATCTCCAGAAATGGCCATTTTGGCTCCGCGAGGGCTTTTCCAGGTTCCGAAGGGTGGATATTCCTGGCGGGAAATCATTCCAGGTACCTGGGGAAATGCGACTTTGGAAGAACTACGACCGGCAGCTGCTGTCTTGCTTGCTTTTGCGGATAATTGGGCATCTTTGGCCGGGGTGGATGGGAATCAATTCGATCTTTTAGGATTCAGCCAGGGCGCAGCCATGTCATATACGCTGGCTTTACTGTACCCGCAGCGCGTCCGGAGGTTGGCGGCTCTTTCAGGATTTATCCCAGAAGGAGGTACTGCATTACTTGCCGATCAAAGGTTATCTGGAAAACCGGTTCTCATTTCTCATGGGCGTAAGGATGACAAGATCCCTGTGGAACAATCCCGCAGGGCCGCGATTCAGTTTGAACAAGATGGCGCACTGGTTACTTATTGCGAATCAGAAACCGGTCATAAGATAAGCAAGGAGTGCCTGAAAGAAATGGAAATGTTCTTTGAGGGAGATTAAGGCTCTTATAAGGTGTTGGTTGACTTCCTCCCACTTTACGGGTATGCTTGGCGCCATGCCTTTCAAAAAACACAATCTTTCCCGAAGGGAATTCCTTAAACTGGCCAGCCTGAGCATGGGGGCAATTGCACTTAGCCCTTTACCTAACCGTTGGAATCCCCAGACATCTGCAACCGACCTGACACTGGCCGACTTCCCCAAAGCCGATGCGCTTGGTCGTAATTGCACGTCCGATACCAGCCTACAATGGGGGGGTACGGTCCCGATCATGACCAACCCGAACGATCGCAGTTCCAAGGTAAGAAACGCACATCGTGACGAGGTGTTTGTATGGCAGCGAGAAGTCAGTTCAGATAATGTGGATATCTACCTTCCCAACCAGCGCTGGGTGGAAACGCCTGAAGGTTATATCTGGTCTCCGTATCTTCAGCCGTGCAAGAATATTCCCAACACGCCACTGACAGAACTCCCTACCGGAACAAAAGGTTTCTGGGCTGAGGTAACCGTCCCTTATGTTGACCTCATTTTGGATAATCCAGCACCAGTCTCCGGGTGGATGCGCGATCATGTTGCTTATAATCTGCAAGCACGTCTATATTATTCCCAGGTTATGTGGATAGACCAGGTACGCGCTTCGGGTTCCGGGGCGGTCCAGTACCATGTAAACGAAAGATATGGGAATCCTGGCGACCTTTTCTGGGCGGATGGGGCCGCGTTCCGCCCCTTGACTGCGGAGGATGTTTCTCCAATCAACCCAGATGTAGATCCGACCACCAAGAAAGTGGTTGTGAATTTAAATTACCAGAGTTTGTCTTGTATGGAAGGCGATAAAGAGGTTTATTTTTGTCGCGTTTCGACTGGAATGCAGGGTGATTCCACCCCCTTGGGAGAGCATTCAATCTATTGGAAACTGATCTCCGTACGAATGACCGCCAATGCCACCGGAGCAAGCTACGACCTCCCTGGTATGTCATGGACAACCTTTTTTGCTCAAAATGGCGTTGCCATCCACGCTGCGACATCCCATAATGATTTTGGCACGGTACGTTCGCATGGTTGTGTAAACTGCAGCCCTGAGGATGCCAAATGGGTTTTTCGATGGTCTCAACCGTCTGTTCCCCTTGAACCCGGACAGGTGACCTGGCAGAATTGGCAAACCGGCAGCACACACGTTTTTGTAGTGGATACCTTTTAGTGGTTGGCAGGTGGAATGAGCGATTTTAATATTTCAACAGGTCTGGCTTTCCTGGCAGGCCTGGCTTCCTTCCTATCTCCGTGTGTATTATCGTTGGTACCTGTTTATATCGGATATCTAGGCGGGAGAGCTGTTGGAGGAGAATCCACCAACCAAAATCGCTGGGTTACTTTCACACACGGCCTGGCATTTGTTTTAGGATTTAGTTTGGTATTTATCCTTTTCAATATTCTAGCTGCTGTCCTCGGAGGCTTGCTTTTCGATCTACGTACCTGGCTGGCCAAGATTGGAGGAGTGATTGTCATCATATTCGGCCTGCATATGGTCGGTGTTTTCCGCATCCCTTTCCTGGAGTATGATGTCCGCATTCATTCGCAGACGGACCTGCGCTGGGGTTATATTTCATCACTCTTGATGGGTGTCTTTTTTTCTGCAGGTTGGGCACCATGTGTGGGGCCAATTCTTGGATCCATTATGACTTTTGCTGCGAACGGAGGTTCCATTCCCAGAGGATTGCTGTTGGGGTCAGCCTATTCTGCAGGGTTGGCAATCCCATTTCTAATTGCTGCGGTCGGTATCGGTTGGGTAACTACCTTGCTGCGTCGTTCCAGTAAAGTGATGCGATATGCAGAGATCGTCATGGGAGTAATTTTGGTGGTCGCAGGTATTTTGCTTTTTCTGGGCTCTTTTAGTATTCTGGCAAGTTTCGTCCCATTCTATAATTTTGGCCTATAGTATGCCGGAGCATTGCAAGTTTACGGATTTAGCAGGAGCGGGCTCATGATAAATGTAACTCTTTATTCACGGGAAAATTGCAAATTATGTGAAGAAGCCGAGGAGGATTTGAAAGCACTCCAACAAGTAATTCCTCATAAATTAACCATAATCGATATAGACTCTGATCCTGCCTTTCACGATGCCTTTGCTATGGAGATACCTGTCGTCGAGGCTGGACCATTCAAGCTGAAAGCGCCTTTTACGCGTCAGCAGTTGCAGATGACTTTAGGCGCGGCAACGGACAGACGCGCTCAATTGGAAAAGATTAACGATAAGGCTTATCGAATGAATACTGCTGGAAGTCAAGACATTACAAGGTCGGACCGGTACTCGTTGTGGTTCTCGAAACATTACCTAGCAATTTTCAATTTATTTCTGATCCTTTACGCAGGTGTTCCGTTCCTTGCGCCAATTTTCAAGAAAGTTGGCTGGAACGGTCCGGCCGAAGTGGTTTATAAAATCTACAGTCCATTATGCCACCAGTGGGCATTCCGTTCCTTCTTTTTATTTGGCGAGCAGGCATATTATCCACACGCAGCTGCCAATATGCCTGGTGTTCTCACTTTCGAGCAGGTTACCGGTATTACCGATATTAATGATCCCAGCCGGCTGCAAGCACGCGCTTTCCAAGGCAATCCAACCCTAGGTTATAAAGTTGCATTTTGTGAAAGGGATGTTGCCATCTGGGGCGCCATGGCTCTATTTGGATTAATATTTACTGCCACCGGACGGCGTTTGCCCAAATTGCACTGGATCATATGGGTTCTGGTTGGGGTGGTTCCGATTGGGCTGGATGGTTTTACGCAATTGTTCAGCCAGATCCCGAGTTCTTTTATTCAATCTTTTCTGCCTTATCGCGAAAGTACACCATTCCTGCGGGTTCTGACAGGTTTCCTGTTTGGCTTTACAACTGCCTGGTTCATGTTCCCTCTTCTTGAAGAGACCATGGTTGATACGCGGCGGTTGCTTTCCAAGAAATTCGCAACATTAAAACCACAGTAACGTATGCCGTTCCAAACCAACGCTGGAATCAGATATTATCAATTTGAGCGACTGGGCGACGGGGTGACCCAGGCTGTTTTCACACGCCGGGGAGGATGCAGTCCGGATCCTTGGACAACCTTAAACATGGGAGGTACGGTTGGCGATGATCCGGGGCGGGTTCGAGAAAACCGTAATCGTGCGTTACAGGCCCTGAACCGTACGCCTGAATCCGTTTATGACGTCTGGCAGGTGCACGGCACAAAAGTGGCTATAGCCGAAGCACCTCGTCCGACTGAGTCGCCACACTTACAAGCAGATACAATATTGACAAATTTGCCTGGTATAACCCTGCTCATGCGGTTTGCGGATTGTGTCCCCATCTTATTACACGATCCAGTTAAAAAGGTAATTGGGATTGCCCATGCGGGCTGGCTGGGGACGGTGCAGGGAACCGTCCGGATGGCAGTCGAAGCCATGCAAACTGGTTTTGGTTCAAACCCTGGTGATATTCTAGCGGGAATCGGTCCTTCCATCGGACCGGACCATTATGAAGTTGGTCCAGATGTAGTCGCCCAGGTCCATCAGGCTTTCAAAAAAGACGCAGAGCATCTGCTCGTTGAGCATGCGGGCATTATCCAATTTGATCTATGGACGGCCAATCGATTGACTCTTGAAAAAACCGGGGTACGGAAGATCGAGCTGGCAGGTCTTTGCACGGCCTGCCATACCGCGGATTGGTACTCACATCGAGCCGAACGCGGTCTTACCGGGCGATTCGGCGCAATCATCGCATTAAATTCCTGATATTCAGATCCAGACCGAAATGACTGAAATCCTTCACTCATCCATTAGCGAACGGTACCAACATACACTTGACCGGATAGCCAAGGTCGCATATGAATCCGGACGGAAGCCGGAAGAAGTGCGCCTGGTGGTGGTGAGCAAGTTCCAACCATTGGAAATTATACGGACCGCAATCACAGCTGGAATACGCGTGTTCGGTGAAAATTATGCTGAGGAGGCTATCGGGAAGATAGATGCTTTGAAGGAAACTGGAGTAGAGTGGCATATGATCGGTCATGTACAAAGCCGCAAAGCCGATATGATTCCTGCGAACTTTTCCATGCTCCATTCCCTGGATAGTTTGAAACTTGCCGGGAGATTGGATAGGATTTGCAGTGAATTAAACCGGACACTACCTGTCTTGCTGGAATTTAACGTTGGTGGAGAAGAAAGCAAATTTGGTTTTTCTGCATGGGAGGAAAACCGTTGGTCAGACCTGATATCAGATATAGAAAAAATCCTGACATTTTCCCACCTGCGCGTGAACGGACTGATGACCATGCCGCCTCTTTATACCGACCCGGAGCGGACACGGCCGTATTTTCAGCGCTTGCGGAGATTGCAAAAATATCTGGCAGACCATTTTCCACAGACAGATTGGCATGACCTATCCATGGGCACGAGCGCAGATTTTATTGCGGCTGTCCAGGAAGGTGCTACTTTTGTTAGGATCGGTCAGGCAATTCTAGGTCCAAGGGAAATTAATAAATAATACTTATAGAGGTTGAATGGCCTTTTTATTCGGAAATATTATCAACTTTGTTGCCAACCTATTGATAATTCTGGTGATCGTTGATTTAGTCCTTTCTTTTTTTCTAAGCCCTTATCATCCAGTCCGCGTAACGGTGGATCGTATTGTTAATCCCCTGCTTGCACCAATTCGGCGGATAGTTCCCCTGGTTGGAATGCTGGATCTGAGTCCGTTGATATTTATTATTCTGGTTGAAATACTGGCAAGTATCCTGGTCAGGTTATTATAGGCGCATTGAGGTGAAGCATGTCTCCGAGAGATTTTCATTTACATGATGGCAAGAAAGGTGCGGCCATTGCATTACGTGTGACACCACGTGCCAGCAAGAACGAAATTGTGGAAGTTCTTAGTGACGGGACGATCAAAGTTCACCTGACAGCTCCTCCAGTGGAAGGCAAGGCCAATGAAGCCCTCCTTAAATTCATGGCAGAGGTTTTGGATGTGCCGATTTCCTGTCTGGAAATAGTGGCTGGAGCAGGGGGGAGAGATAAGTTAATTTCTGTGACCGATATGGATGCATCCTCCCTGCATAAAAAGATTTTAGAACACTTGAGTTAACCAGGCACGCGCAAGAAATCGACCTTAGAGAGATTACTATAGGGAGTTAGTGAACTACCCCGTACAGGGATCGATACATGTTGTAAATTTCATAAATATCGCGTATATATTGACTGGTAGCCGGATAGCGTATTATTTCTAAGAATAGGTCGGTGTCTGAGCCGGAAAGACTACTCCAGATTGGCGCGGCTGACGGACCAGCATTATAGGCTGCCAAAGCGGTGTAAAGATCACCATTCGAGTTAACCCTTTGTTGTTCCAAATAGGTAGCGCCCAGTCCAATGCTGATCAATGGCCGGTACAAATCATCCGATGTATAGTCAGGAGGCCAGCCCAGGTTATCAGAAATAGCTTGTCCTGTAGAGGGAATAATTTGCATCAGGCCGCGCGCTCCTTGGTATGACCGTACAAATCCTTCAAATTGACTTTCTTCCCAAATGACAGAAAACAAGAATAATGGGTCAAAACCAGTTTGTTGTGCGGCAGGAACAATCAGGTCCCGATAATATAATCCATAAATAACATGATTGAAGTAAGCCGGGACAGACAAATTCTGCGCCCCTGCTAATGTGATTACCTGTTGAATGGCAGCAATTGCCGGGCGGTAAAGACCCAAATTGAGCATATAATTTGCCAAACGGTAGGAATCTGCCGGGTTATTCTGTAACGAGGTGCGTAAATCCTCAAATTCCAACCGGGCCTCGTCTTGGAGACCGAGATTCCATAATTCAGTGCCGCGTACCAGCCGTGCATCTGAAAGAAGCGTGCCGGGAGTGCTTAGATCAGTATCGGTCGGCAGGTTAAAGGTCACACGCAGCCAAGCTTCAGCCTGTGCGCGTTCGGTTGTAAGATCCACGTTGAAATTGGTTGCAGGCAGTGGGGCGAAGATGGCGCGTTTGAGCAACATATCCTGGGAACGCAAACTGTAATAATCGTTGGGATCCAGAGAGGCTGCCTGCTGCCAGGCTAACTGGGCAGAGGAGCCTGCTCCTAGGATCTGCTGGGTTTTTCCGATCCAGAAGTATGCACGCGCCTGGTCAGCAGGAGCAGTGGAAAGCTGAAGGTCGCGCTGGAACGTAACCAGAGCCGTACTGTAAGTGGTTGCGCGGTAACGGGCAATCCCTGCCCAAAAGAGTGCTTCTGGGACAAGGTCACTCCCAGGATAAATATCCGCAATGCTTTCCCAAGTAAGCGCAGCCTGTTCCAGGTTATTGGATCGTTCATAATTTCTGCCGGCATCCAGAATGGCCTGGGGAGCAAACATTATGTCCGGATCCGCCCTTGCGAAATCCAAGTAAGTTTGTGCGGCTGCAGCATTATCACCCAATTCTGACCATTGGATATCGGCCTTTTCTCCCCAGGCGGTTTGCCAATTCTTGTTAGCCGGATAGGAATTGATGAAGTTGGTAAGTTCGTTTATCCCTTGCTGATAAACACCCAGCTGGATAAAGGTCATGGCATGATAATATGCTGCTGTGCCATCATTTTTTGGATTGGCGATCATATATCGCTGAAAAGCATCCCGGGCATATCCGTATTGACCGGCGAAATAATCCACCAAGCCACGGTTTAAATCATCAACCGGGACATTGTTATTGACCAACGCAACCAGCATATTATATGAATCGGGAGAAGTTGGGTAGTTGTTAACAGCATCAAGGAAAAACTGGTATGCCTGGGAGGGTTGCCCGAGCGCCAGGTCAATTCGACCGGAGAACAGGTCCATCTGGGCTTTAACATCCGCGTCTGAGCTGGCCTTCGATACGGCATCATATAAACTGAGAGCAGTCGTTGTGTCTCCCGAGCTGGCGACTGCCTCTGCAATCTTAATTTGCAGGCCAGTGTCATCGCCAATGTGAGGAGCGGCCAGGGCAGTCCTATAAGCAGAGACGGCCCCGGAATAGTTGCCGGCGGAGGTGTACGCATCACCTATTCGTTCCTGGACGAAGCTATCCAAGACACCCGGACGAAGCTTTAGATAGTTAGAATAAGCTTGTACTGCTTCCGGGTATCTCTGCAAGGCCAAATAAATTTCACCTAATAAGAAATAAGCTCGGGCGGCATTCGGGTCACTCGGATAGCTGGTGGACAAACTTGTCAGATCGTTTAAAGCTTTTGCGTTGTTACCCGCTGCGTATTCGACTCGTCCCAATCCCCATAAAGCTGCGGCTTTGATAGCCGGATCACTTGTGTTTGAAATGGCCGTTTGGTATTGTAATTGGGCGCTAATGTAATCTCCATCGAATAAGGCCTGATCGGCAGTCGCCACGCGGACTTCTGGTGTAGGTGTAGGGGAGGTTGTTGTCGTGGGTGAAGAAGTGGCTTTTGGTGTGGCACCTGGCAACAAGGTAGGATGGGAGATGCCAGTGGGAAGGATTGGAGTCGGATTGGATGAGCATGCGACCAATAATATTGCCAATATTAAGGCAAGCAATTGTTTTTTGAACATAATAATCTTTATAATTTAGAAAAGAGGCGATGTCAATGCTTGCGAATCCATGGCTAGCATGATAAACTTTGACGGTGACAACGCCCTTCTATGGGCGTTGTTCCTGTGTAGATTATGCGCACTGTATTTTGGGATTTTGAGCAGCACGAACTATGTTTGATCGACCAACGCCGGCTGCCAGCTACGCTGGAAGTGGTCACTTTGCGAACCTATGTCGAAGTGGCCGAAGCTATTACAAATATGACTGTTCGTGGTGCACCTGCAATCGGCGCGGCAGCGGCTTTTGGACTGGCCCTGGCAGCACGTGAATTTGTTGCTAGTGATTCTCCAGGCCTCTATAAAGATATGGAAGCAGCTGCGAAAATCCTCCAATTAACCCGGCCAACTGCAGTGAATCTTGCGTGGGCACTAGATAGGGAGCTGGGGGCAGTCAGAAAGATGCTGGAGGAAACCAATCTGGAGAATTTGCGCAGTTTAGCTTTGGATGAAGCCCAACGAATTGCAGATGAGGATGTGGAAATAAACAAGAGGATGGGCGCCATCGGCGCCCAATTGATTGACGATGGCGATACCATCATTCATCACTGTAATACGGGCGCACTGGCAGTGGTGGATTGGGGGACGGCCTTGGGAGTCATTCGTTCGGCTCATGAGCAAGGTAAACGTATCCATGTGCTGGTTGACGAAACCCGTCCGCGGTTACAAGGGTCACGCCTGACAGCCTGGGAATTGCAGCAGTATGGCATTCCTTTCGATATAATCAGTGATAACATGGCTGGATATTTCTTACGCTCCGGTCAGGCCCAAAAAGTCTTTTTTGGCGCAGACCGAATTGCTGCCAATGGCGATGTTGCCAACAAGATTGGCACCTATATGCTGGCACTGTCTGCCCACGATAACAGTATCCCGGTCTACACCGTAGCTCCAACTTCAACGATTGATTTATCTTTGAAAGATGGTAACTTGATCCCGATCGAGGAACGCGACCACGATGAGGTTTTAGGGTTACAATTCCACGGCGAGTTGGTTGCTCCAAAAGGAGCCAAAGCTCGTAATCCTGCTTTCGATGTAACACCGAACCGTTTGATTACCGCAATTGTCACTGAAAATGGGATTGTGCATCCACCTTTTATAAAAAACCTACCTTTTGTAATGACGCGATAGCATGTCTGTGGACCAACAAGTCATCACGATTCATGTAACTTTCCCTTCTCGCTAGGAGTTTTATGGATATTTTACTAACCGGTTCAGTTGCCTTTGATTATTTGATGACCTTCCCCGGTTTGTTCAAAGAGCAGATTCTACCTGAACGATTGGAGAAAATCAGCCTTTCGTTCCTAGTGGATTCGATGTCACGCCAGCGAGGAGGGATAGCACCAAATATAGCCTATAGCATGGCTTTATTGGGCGAGCATCCGCGCGTTATGGCAACTGTGGGCGAGGATTTCAATGAGTACCGAAGCTGGCTCGAAAGCAAGGGAATTGACACAACCCTGATGCAGGTTGTCCCTGGTTCGTATACTGCTTCGTTTTTTGCAACCACCGATCAGTCCAATGCCCAGATTGCCAGCTTCTACCCGGGCGCAATGGATGTGGCTGCAAAACAGAGTCTGCGCGAACTTCAAAAGCGCCCCAACCTAGTGGTTGTCTCGCCCAATTCCCCGGAGGCGATGACCAAGTTCGCGGCGGAATGTCGTGAATTAAGCATCCCTTACCTGTATGATCCCAGCCAGCAAGTCCTTCGCCTGGAAGGATTGGAACTAATTCGTGATATGGATGGAGCACATTTTCTTTTCGCTAACGACTATGAATTTGAATTGATTTCGAAGAAAACTGGTTTTGATTTAACCAAAATGCTCCAGCATGTGGATGTAATTGTTATCACGCGTGGTAAGGACGGCTCTTCGGTTTACGCGGCTGGAAAGGAGTACAATATCCCGGTTGTTCCGGAAGTAAGTATTGTGGACCCGACCGGCGTGGGGGACGCTTTCCGGGCAGGCTTCCTGGTTGGTTATGCACGTGGCTGGAACTGGCAATTATGCGGCCAAATTGGTTCCCTGGCGGCGACTTATTGTTTGGAACAAAAAGGCACACAGAATCATTCCTTTACCCGTCTCGCATTCGTAAAACGCTTCCGCCAGTATTTTGACGATAAAGGCGTTCTTGATGCGATTGTTCTGTAATCGATTATAGGGAGAAATAATGGACAAATACGATATCAACGATAAATCTCTGGCGGAAGGGGGTCGACGGCGCATAGAATGGGCCGAACGAGAAATGCCAGTCCTAAGAAGCATTCTCAAACGTTTTGAGAAGGAAAAACCGCTAGCGGGTGTCCGCCTGTCCGCCTGTCTGCATGTCACCACCGAGACCGCAAACCTGGCGCGTACCCTGGTAGCCGGGG
The DNA here is from genome assembly GCA_963772245.1 of uncultured Chloroflexia bacterium. GTDB lineage: Bacteria > Chloroflexota > Anaerolineae > Anaerolineales > Villigracilaceae > UBA877. Next base: position 570,133 of record CAVYWB010000006.1, read on the forward strand.
GCGCAGACCTGGTATTAACAGCTTCGAACCCGCTTTCAACCCAGGATGATGTAGCTGCCGCCCTGGTCAATATCTATGAGGTGCCCACATTCGCCATAAAGGGCGAGGACAACGTGACCTATCATAAGCATATCGGTGCTGCTTTGGACCACAAACCACACATGACCATGGATGATGGCGCCGATTTAGTTGCGACCATCCACAAGGACCGGCGCGAACTCCTGCCTGATATTATCGGCGGTACCGAGGAAACCACCACCGGCGTTATCCGTCTGCGTGCCATGTCAGCGGACGGGATGTTGCAGTTCCCAGTGATTGCGGTCAATGATGCCATGACCAAGCATTTCTTTGATAATCGTTATGGCACCGGTCAATCCACTTTGGATGGCATAATCCGCGCCACCAATGTGTTATTGGCCGGAAAAAACTTTGTTGTGGCTGGATATGGTTGGTGCGGCCGCGGCCTGGCTTCGCGAGCGCGCGGGATGGGTTCGTTGGTAATTGTTACAGAAGTGGATCCGCTCAAAGCGCTGGAAGCCATAATGGATGGTTTCCAGGTGATGCCCATGCTGGAAGCTGCCAAGATCGGTGACATTTTTTGCACTGTAACCGGCGATATCAATGTAATTGACAGTCACCATTTCGAAGTGATGAAAGACGGCGCAATTATTGCAAACTCCGGTCACTTCAATGTAGAAATTAATATACCTGGCCTTGCAAACATCTCCAAAGGAAAACCCAAACTTGTCCGCCCATTTGTGGATCAGTATGAGACAAAAGATGGACGCAAGATCAACTTGTTGGGAGAAGGCCGGCTGATCAACCTGGCTGCCGCCGAAGGACATCCAGCATCGGTGATGGACATGTCATTTGCCAACCAGGCCCTGGCTGCAGAATTCATGGTTAAAAACGCTAAAACACTCGAGAAGCGCGTTTACTCCGTCCCGGCCGAAGTGGATGCTGAAATAGCCCGCATCAAACTGGCTGCCATGGGAATCAAAATCGATGATCTTACACCTGAGCAGTCAAAATATTTGAACTCCTGGGAAGAGGGCACGTAGATATGACGATCTATAGAGGATAGGTGAATAGCCTCGTAGATGGGAATCTGCGAGGCTATTTTTATAGACGAAGGTAAGTTCGGAATAAGTCCGATTCTTATGGCGTAGTATCATTACCCGATATCTATATTTGCTCGAAAAGGATGCTTATGTTTACAAAAATGCGTGAACCCGTCAATGGATTGACACACCTGGGTGGCGCGTTTATCGCAATCTTAGGTATGGTTTCCATGCTCATTGTTGCTCGAGGGGATCCGCAAAAAGTTATTTCAGTCCTAGTGTACAGCCTTGGCCTGATTACCATGTTTTCTGCCAGCGCCGCCTATCACATAGCAAATGTCAATCCAGCTGTTCTGCAAACGCTGCGAAAAATCGACCACTCTGCCATCTTCCTGCTGATTGCCGGAACCTATACGCCCTTCTGCCTGCTCGCCTTTACTGGTTTCTGGCATTGGGGATTGCTAGCGCTCATCTGGACGTTCGCAGCGATTGGCATTGTGGTGAAGGTATTATATGTCAATTCGCCGCGCTGGCTGCACATCGGCATTTATGTGATCATGGGTTGGCTGTGCGTGATGGCTACGCCCCAGATGCCGTCTGTTTTGCCTATTGGGGCAATTGTATGGCTATTCGCGGGTGGAGTGATCTATTCGCTGGGTGCAGTGGTATATACCACCAAAATCCTGGATCTCGTGCCGGGAAAATTCGGCTTCCACGAAGTCTGGCACATCTTTGTTCTTCTGGGGGCACTGGCGCATTTCATAGCTGTGATGTCGCTGCTCGTTTTACCAGCCGCGGCTTGAAAGAATCCCTTAGTTAAGAAGGTAAGAATTTTGCCACTTCTCCTTGATAGAATGTTTCTCATTTTTTATTACACGTCAATTACTGTTTATACTTCTCTGTTCCGTATTCGCTTTCTTTTCTAAATAATCGCTGTATCCCCCGATATATTCCTTTACCCGACCATCCTCCAGCGCAAGGATGCGTTCCACTGTCCGGTCGAGGAAATACCGGTCATGCGATATAACCAACACGGTCCCGACGAAATCCTCCAGTGCGTTCTCCAGCACTTCGGCCGAAGCGATATCGAGGTTGTTGGTCGGCTCGTCCATCAGCAGGAAGTTCGCCCCGGAAAGCACCAGCAGCGCCAGCTGCAGGCGCGAGCGTTCGCCGCCCGAAAGCGTGCTTATCTTTTCGCCGGCCTGTTTATACGTGAACAGATACCGCAGCAGGAAGGCGACTGCATTGGCTTCGCTCATCGTTCCCGCCCGCCACACCGTCTCAATCAGGGTTTTGTTCAGATCAAGCGTCTCGTGTTCCTGGGCATAATAGCCGGTCTTGATGTTGGGCCCGATCTTGATCTCACCCGCATCGGCGGCTTCCAGTCCAAGGATCAGGCGCAGCAGCACCGATTTCCCGCTCCCGTTCGGTCCGATCAGCCCGACCCGCTCCCCGTGCCGGATCAAGAAACGCACACCCTCCAGTACCGGGCGGGCGTAAGATTTCTGCACATCCAAAAGCTCCAGTACCTGGTTGGAGCCGCGCCAGCCGGTCAGCTCCAATCCCATTCTGCGTCGTTCGAGCACCGGGCGGTCCATATACTTGACCTTTTCCAGGCGAGTTTGCATGGCGCGCACCCGGCTGGCAAATTTATCGCTTACCTGCAACCATAGTTGGTAACGTCTAAGCGCCATTTCCATCCGGGCGATTGAGCGCTGCTGGATTTGGAACAGTTCCTCAGCGCGTGCCAGTCGTTCCTGCTTATCGAGGATGTACTCGGTGTAATTGCCGGAAAAACTGGTCAGACGGCCATCCTCGATTTCGACGATCTGAGTAACGACCGCGTCCAGCAGGTATCGATCGTGGGAGACCAGTACAACCGCGCCGGAATAATTACTTATGATGCTTTCGAGATACGCTTTTCCGGGAATATCGAGGTGGTTATCAGGCTCATCAAGCAATAATACATCCGGGTGTAGCAGCAATAAGCGTGCCAGCCCGATCAGTTTTTTCTGTCCGCCCGAGAGTGCCTTGATGGGTTTCTCGAAATCTGCTTCGGGCAGGCCCAAACCGCTTAATAATTCCCAGACGCGGTTCTGGTATGCAGCACCTCCCAGCGCTTCGTACTCGGCCCGGGTCGTTTCGTGCTTTTCGAGAGCGTAGGTAAGCGCCTTTTCGTCCTGGTAGACATCTGACTCACCCAGCCGACTCTCTATCCCCGCCAATTCCCGTTCGAGTGTTGCAACACGCGGGTTGCCTCCCAAAGCCAACTGAAAGGCTAGTGCAGACGGATCAAACTCTGGCTGCTGGGGCAGATATCCGACCGTCACACCTTTCGCACGCGCGATGGCTCCACCCGGTTCGGGTTTGTATTCCCCTGTGATCAATTTGAGCAATGATGATTTCCCGGCCCCATTCGGCCCTACCAGGCCGATTTTCTGGTCATCTTGAATTTCCCATGCCAACTTGCGGAAGAGCGGCTTGGCACCCAGGATTAAGGTGAGGTTGGACAGGCTGATCGAAATCATAATTACTCCAGGAAAGTGTGCCATACACTTGTCAAATGAATTACACGTAGAAAAAATAAAAATGCCGCAGTGCAGACCTGCGGCAAGAGAAAAGCTTGAGCGGAAATAACTGGTTTATGCTCTCCGTGCAACAGGCGCGTTTCCAGGATCCCTTATGGGAAAAAAGCCTCTGACCAACACGAACGATATAGGAGAGTTGTTGCGGTTGGCGTGAATCATAACGCCGGGATGATAACATGGGAGATAGCTGTTTACCTAAGAATCCGCAGAGGTTGACAAGAAACCTTGTTTTCCATCAATGTAAGAACTGGTGACCAACGCAGCGATATTGATAGAATAAGAGTCATAGTTATGGAGCAATCAATTGGATTTTTAAAAAGGAAGCCACCCTTAAACAACCCGCCAGGCTACCAGAGGGAGGTCGTTATAGCAAGAAAAGGGGAATTAGACACACAACGAGTCATAACCATAAGAATTTGTGATAAAATTAGATTTGTACGCCGAAATTCTTTATTTATGCTCATGACGAGCCTCGGCCCTCTTTGGTCGGGGTTTTTTATCGCATATTTCCAAATGCTGAAAGCTGACCAATGAAGGATGAAAGTTGAAAAATGCTTAAAGAACGAACCGATCTTCGCAATATCGCCATTATTGCCCATGTTGACCATGGAAAAACCACCCTGGTTGATGGTTTACTACGCCAGTCGCACACCTTCCGTGACAACCAGCAGGTGGCAGAGCGCGTTATGGACTCCAACGACCTCGAGCGTGAACGCGGCATCACCATCCTCGCCAAGAATACTGCCATCACTATCCCTGACCCAGTCACCGGTGAAACAGTCAAAATCAACATCGTCGATACACCTGGCCATGCCGATTTCGGCGGCGAGGTGGAACGCGTTATGAACATGGTCGATGGTGTGCTCCTATTGGTGGATGCTGCCGAAGGCCCTATGCCACAAACCCGCTTTGTACTCAAGAAAGCCCTGGAAATGGGCCATAAGGCTGTCGTCGTCATCAATAAAGTCGATCGCAAGGATGCCGAACCCGACCGTGTTGTAAACCAGACTTTTGACCTTTTCATCGAATTGGGCGCCACCGACGAGCAAGCAGATTTCCCGATCATATATACCCAGGCCACCAGCGCCCAAGCCGGTTACACTCCCGAACTCGGCCCTGACCTCCAACCCCTTTTTCAGACCATCCTGCGGCACATTCCCCCTCCGAAAGTGGATGTGGATGCACCGCTACAAATTCTTATCACCACGCTGGGTTACGACGATTACCGCGGTGTGACGGCTGTCGGGCGCATCCACGCCGGTACCATCAAAGTCGGGCAGGCACTGGCACGCCTGAAAGTGGATGGCGAAAACGTTCCCGAACGTGCCCGCTATTTGTATATCCATCAGGGCCTTAACAAGGTCGAAGTGGATCACGCCGAAGCCGGCGAAATCATTGCCCTAGCCGGGTTGGAGGGGATTGCCATAGGTGAAACCTTGGCCGACCCGGAAAACCCTGTGGCATTGCCAACAATCCAAGTGGAGGAACCAACTGTCCGGATGACATTTGGAGTGAATACATCGCCTTTTTCAGGACGGGAAGGCAAATGGAGCACTTCGCGCAAGCTGCGTGAGCGCTTGTTTGATGAATTGCGTTCCAATGTATCGTTACGCGTGGCAGAAACCGAGACCGCCGATACCTTTCTTGTTTCCGGGCGAGGAGAACTTCACCTGGCAATATTGATCGAAACCATGCGCCGGGAAGGCTACGAATTTCAGGTTTCACGCCCGGAAGTGATATTTCATCAAGCCGAAGACGGCACCCAGCTTGAACCGTATGAGGAAGTCCACATCGAAACCAGTCCCGATACGGTGGGAGTTGTAGTGGAAATGCTAGGCGGACGGCGCGGCAAAATGATGGATTTGCAGGATACCGGACAGGGCAGCGTACGCTTGATCTATATCGTACCGACACGCGGACTGCTGGGTTTCCGCTACCAGTTCCTGACTGCAACGCGTGGCATGGGCGTTATGAACACTCTGTTTCACGGGTATGAAGAAATGTCCGGACCGATGGCCCAGCGTGCAACTGGTTCTTTGGTAGCCTGGGAAGTGGGCGAAACCACGGCTTATGCTCTGAAAAGCGCCGAGGAACGTGGCAACCTTTTCTACGGTCCAGGAGTGGCTGTCTACGAGGGTATGGTCATTGGTGAAAATGCCAGACCTGGCGATATCCCGATCAATGTTTGCCGGAAGAAACACCTGACTAATATGCGCTCCTCACACGGAGACATGGAAATCCGTTTGACACCACCGCGCCAGATGAGCATAGATGAAGCGATTGAATACCTGGCTGATGATGAATTGCTCGAAGTGACGCCGGCTTCATGGCGGATCCGTAAACGCATATTAAACACCGATGAGCGTGGCAAGCAACAGAAGAAAGCCAAGGATGCATTGGAAGAGTAAAGGACGGAACTTCCCGCAAGATTAAAAATCTGCGGGAAGTTGATTTAACCTTAATCCAGATAATTGAAAATGGAAAACAAGAAAAGCAAAATAATTTGGTATCTCCAACCGAATCATTAAATTGCATCATTCCGGTCTGATACGCACTATTTTTCCGGCTGTGATTTTCACAAGGTCGGTAGGTGGTAATTGGAAGACAGCGTTGGGCGTTCCAGCAGCCGCCCACACTGATACAAATTGCAATAAATCTTCATCGATATATGTTTCTAAAGGTTGGTTGTGACCGAAGGGTGGTACACCTCCAATCGCGAATCCGGTCGCGGTCCGGACAAATTCCGGGTCGGCCCGACCTATGGATTCGCCGGCATATTGACTGACCTTGTTTTCATCCACACGGTTCGCTCCGCTGGTCAGCACCAAGACGCCCTTATTGCTTGATGTCCCCTTAAAAATAAGCGACTTGACGATTTGACCTAACTCGCAGCCGACCCGGTCTGCTGCTTCCTGGGCAGTTCGGGTCGATTCGGAAAACTCGATCACTTTGTAATCAGAACCAAAGCTGTGCAGGATATTCTGGATTTTTTGGGCAGAAGGATTAAGTGGTTCCATGGGGACTCCTCGAAAAACTGGATATTGGAAGGGCTATACCTGTGGATGCAGAAGTTTTTTATTATTTTGTGGCTTTAGGGAACCAGCGGGCAAACCATAAATATGAACTTGAAATAACAAATAGTCGCAGGTGTGATCATCTGAACAGAAGGATTAAATTCCTTCTGCGGAATAGGCAACGGATAAGGTTTATTTTATCGCAGCCGCAGTGTTACCGGCCAATGTATCCAGAATATGTTCCGCATGGCCGTGGAACAATTCCATTTGGACAGCTTCGGCAACAGGAAAGAATTGTGCATCCGTGGTTTCGTCACTGATTCGCAATTTTCCCCCGACTTCTTCCACTTCGAAATTAAGAACGATAACGAAGGCTTTGTTCCCGTCCGGATAAATCGTCAAACGGTTTGGGTTGCTGTAAACACCTGTCAGCCTAATTACACGGACGTTGAGTCCAGTCTCTTCGAAGAATTCGCGTTCACATCCTTCAGTGACGGATTCGCCCGGGTCAATCATCCCCCCTGGCAGGCACCATTGACCGTTATCGGTGCGGCGGGTCAGAAGCACTGTCTGGTGGTTGTCGTGAAAAAGAACGGCGGAACATCCCAATCGCAGTTTGCCTTCCTTGCTGATGCGATCGCCGTAAACAACTTTTGTGATGTTTTTTACGGACGAAGTCTGCATCTTGACCTACCCATGTAACGGAGATGAATTAAAAGTGGTGCGGAAGAACATCCAATGTCTTAATCTATAAAAAGAACCCAAAATCGATAGTATCATCGTTAATGATGAGACATCCTACACAAATTTCCAATATTTAAGATCTGGATCATAATTGGAAACAATCACTGTTGTACTTCAATTTTGATAAAAAAAGAGTCTCCAAAAGCTATTCCATTTGCGTCAAATGCCTGCCATTCACTGATGTATTCACCGGCTTCTTGCGGTGCCGTGAATAGGATACGCAAAGTCGCCTGAGAACCAGGGCGCGCAGGATAGAGAGCCTGGTCAGTGGATGCGCCTAGGGAGTTACCAGAAATAAGCCGAAGGCGATAGCTTGCAATCCAATTACAGTCACCGCTATTTTGGACGAGCCATTGCTTATCCAGTAAACTTCCGGGAGCTACCACTGTACCATCCGGGATGGTTTTATCACTAATAAAAGTCAAATTATCAATACAGGTTTGCGTTGAAGTCGGCATCAAGGGGAGGGATATGCCAGGTGTAGAGGTAGGAAGTTCCGGAGTTGGTGTAGGAGATAAGAATGGCGTGACTAATGAAGTTGGGGATGGAGAGCCCCCACAAGCGGTTAGTATAAGCCCGAAAAGAAAGAAGCCAAATAAACGATAAACGATGGACACGAAAGAAGGGTAATGTTTTCGCGTATCCATCTGAATCCTTTAAGAAATGATAGTTTTTTAAATGGCTTCTCGCCTATTCATCTCCCCCGGCTTCATTATTACTTTCTTCGCCGATGGCGAGTGGTAGTGCTACTTCGCCGCCAGTAGCACGTTGGCGGATGATGGCTTCGATTTCATCAGCCAACTTCGGGTTCTGGCGAAGAAATTCCTTGGAGTTCTCGCGACCTTGGCCGAGGCGAGTGTCATTGAAGGAGAAGAAAGCACCGCGCTTGTCCACTACACCAAGCTGTGTTGCAAGATCAATCAGATCACCGACCTTGGATATCCCTTCGTTGTACATGATATCGAATTCTGCTGTGCGAAAGGGTGGTGCAACTTTGTTTTTGACCACTCGCACACGTGTCCGGTTGCCTACGATTTCCGCACCTATTTTGATTGATTGTATTCGTCGAACATCCAGGCGGACAGAGGCATAAAATTTCAATGCGTTACCACCAGTAGTGGTTTCAGGATTGCCGAACATGACACCAATTTTCATGCGTAATTGGTTCGTAAAAATGACGGAAGTTTTGGTTTGATTGATAGCCCCGGAGAGCTTTCGTAGAGCCTGAGACATCAGACGAGCCATCGCTCCCATCTGGGCATCACCCATATCACCCTCGATCTCAGACCTGGGAACCAAAGCAGCGACCGAGTCGATCACCACCAAGTCTACCGCTCCAGAGCGGACGAGTGTCTCTGTGATTTCCAGAGCCTGCTCGCCAGTATCAGGTTGGGAGACCAGAAGATTATCCACGTCCACACCGCACTTGGCTGCATAAATTGGATCCAAGGCATGCTCCATATCAATATACGCAGCAGTGCCGCCAACCTTTTGGACTTCAGCGACAATGTGCTGGCAAATGGTGGTTTTACCAGAAGATTCCGGACCATAGATTTCCGTAATGCGACCACGGGGAATGCCGCCGATGCCAAGGGCCAGATCCAGAGAGAGAGAACCGGTTGGGATGGCATCAATTGTCATTTTATTTGCATCGCCCAGCCGCATGATTGATCCATCACCGTAGCGCTTGACGATATCCCCGACGGCTTTATCCAGCATGGCGCGGCGACCTTCGTCAATCGAATCGTTGGTATCAGAATCGGTTCTTTTAGGCATAATTTTCCTCTCTATTGTAATTAATTATTCAAAGTATAGCACAGATGTTCGATGCGTCAAGGGGTGTAGGGGGAGATTGTAGCGGTACTCGTGGGAGTTGGTGGAGGTGAAAAATTATATTTGATGAATCCGTTAAAAGTAAAGTATGTCACCTGACCGGGTAAAATTTGGATATTTTCCATATTATACATCCCGTTAAAATTTATATCGATTTGATAAACTCCTGCCGGGAGATCACCGAGTGCGACATTTTCATTATAATAAGAATCGCTGTGAATTGTCGCATCACTGGCGTAGGTGTAGACTTTCCATGTTTTTTTGGTTTGTGTGCTTGTTACTGTAACCAGGTGATCTTTCAGTGTGGAACCATAATCAGCTGTGACGCGGCCAACCAAGACGCCATAACCTTCGGGTGGAACCATCCATAAAACAGGATTACGTGTAGAATAAAAACTGTTTTCTCCGAGCCGGACTTCGAAATGGAGATGCGGACCAGTAGTGTTCCCGGTACTTCCCACTTTACCGATTACGGCGCCCGTATCGACCCATTGCCCGACAACTACATCAACCTCCTCCATATGAGCATAGATGGTGTAAAGTTGTTGATCCTGATAACCAAAGTCATGCCGGATGGCAACCGCAATTCCATAGGGATCGTTAAGGCTTTCGGATGAACCGGTGTACAGCCCAATTCCTGCCCATACGATAGTTCCCGGTCCAGCTGCCAATACGTCAGTTCCACGTGGTGCAGGCAGGTCAACCCCTGTGTGAATAATATTTGGCCCGAAGAAAACACCCCCATAAGGATAATCCCATTCCGGTTCCCCTGGATAGGCTGCTGCAATTGGGGCGGCAAAATAGAAATGGTCGAAAGGAGAAAGTGACCAAGGGATAGGATAAAGTGGAGGGCGGTATTCCGCACCTTGCGCTGGAATGACTGTCGGAAAGAATAGTTGCAGTGCTCCGGGAGTGGCGGTAGGGAGTGGAGCAGGTGCCTCGGTTAGTGGGAATGTGGTTGAAGTTTCTTTGATCGTTAATGATGGAGTGGTTTCCGGGGTGAGGGTTGGAATGGATGTAGCCGAAGAAACGGGCGAAGGAAGTGATGAGATTGGTTGGGACGGGGATGCCGTATTAGGCGCAGGTGCACAACCTGACAGAACTATCAGCGCTACCGGCAGGAGGAAGCGCAATTGGTTCATGGTGTGTACGTCGGGCGGTACGTCGGAGTGGAAGTGGGTGTGGGTGAACGGAACCACATTGGTGTGCGCGTAGGTGTAAACGTTGGTGGAATAACCATGGTGGGAGTGACAAGGAATTCAGGCGAGTACAGTTGAAGCATGGCGGTGTACCAATCCAATCCCTGTGTATAAGCCAATTCGTTGAAACGTGCTCCGGCATAATAAGTGCGCCATTCTGTGAGAGCCGGCAGACGTTCCCAGCCATATTGAATTGCGAGGGAGGTCAGGTCGACCCAATAACCGGATGGAATGGAGTCTGCCAACCGTCCGCCGTTTTCATAGGCGACAGGATCACCAGTGCGCGCACCAAAATCCCAGGGAATCTCTGTAAGGGGAGCGCCTTGGGAGCCATCTTGGGCAGTGGTGCGAAGGTAAATTCGCCAATAGGTCTCTTGACCGAAATCCTCACGAACTATAACCATCCAATTGGCTAGAATCTGTGAAGGGTTAAGTGTAAAAGCCCGACCCGTATATAACCAGTCTTCTCCCATTCCTGGATCGAGTGATGTAGTGTAAGGAACATAGGCATTTTCCAGGCTGGCGAGGGCATCCCAGCCTGTTTCCTTGGCAACCTGCGATCGCAGTGCTTGGAAGGAATCAAATGCAAATTCATTCAATTGCGGGTAAGGAGCCTGGACACCAGTCAGTGAAATCAATGAAGCACGTCCAAGTAGAGAATCTGGATTAGGCGTAACCTTTGAGCTAAATAAAGCAGGAGGAGTAAGTTGGGTAATTTTCTCGAAGGGGCCAGGAAGTGCAGCAGTAGTGTTGCCGAAAGCCATCCCATTGGTGGGACCGGGTAAAAGTACTGGCGGCAAGCTGACAATACCGCTGGTAGTATAACCTGCCAGGAAAGCCTGGTTGGGAGCTGTCAAGCGCATAGCGAGATGGTCGTTGTCCTGCCAGACCGGCCAATCTCCCGAACCGGCAAAGATTGCAGGAGAGGATGGTTTGCGGGAATCCCAAACGTAGATACCGGTCATGCCGGAAGCTGGATCTGAAGAAGCCCAAGCAAGGCGAAGACCATCCGGCGACCAGGCAGGGTGTGATTCCTTGGTTTGAGGAGATTTACTGATATCTATAAACTTGCCATCTCCTGATTTGTCTAAATCGGCGATCCAGACTTCCGGTTCACCAGAACGATTAGAAATGAAGGCAATTTGCCTGCCAAGAGGTGACCATGCTGGTGAAGTATCAGAGGCACTATCCTGTGTTAGCGCAAAGACTTGAGAAGAATTAGTAACGGATCGGATATATATGCTCAAAAAACCTTTTTGATAGGATTCATAAGCCAGAAATGCCCCATCAGGCGACCAGGAAGGCGCGGCATCATATTCGGGCGTGTCAGTCAGGCGGGAGACATTGCCGCTGGAAAGATCAAGTAAATATAGGTCCCAATAGCTGTTTCTATTTGAAGCAAAGGCCAACCATTTTCCATTTGGACTGATTGCAGGGGTAATATCATCGAAGGCATTGTCGGTAAGACGAGTCAGAGGCAAGGTTTGTGGCGAATATGCAAAGAGATGGAAAAAACCTTCATCGGCGAGGGAAAGGAAGAACGTTCCTTGCGGAGTAGGTGCAGTAGTACCGATATTTGGCGTGGCTGTAATTATAAAAGGGGTTTGGGTTGGAACTTCAGTAGGAGTTAAGGTGTCTGTAGGCGTCTGACTTGGCGATAATGGTGAGGGAGTCGCGGTGGTTTCAGAACCAAGCTGAAGCTTGCAGGAGGAAAGCAAGAACATGATGCAAATTGCGGAGACCACTAAACGAAATATAAGGTTTGAACTTTTAGAAACGGTTATTGTTCGCAAGATCATTTTATTTTGCATGAACGGGCACTTCAACGATGAGGTTACGCCGGTCTACTTCGCCTAATTTGGGATATAACAGACTGGCTGAAAGATTATATTTTTCGTATGCCGGACCAGTTTTACGGATATGTAATGTCAATTCCAATTTCCAGCCAACCGGCTCAACGATACTTGCTGCGGCGACTTCTGTACCATTGGAATCTGTCAGGTTAAGTTCGATATTGGGTCTTTGCTTGAAAGGAGTCAAATCCAAGAAAACACGAAGACGTTTTCCATCCGGATCAGGAATAGCTCGTAAATCTTGCAAGTGCATCTCAGCGGGAGGATAACGAATGATGTTTGGATCGTCTCCAAAAAACTCCATGCGGTTATTATAACCAGAAACCGGTTTTCCTACCGCTGGTATAATTCAATCATGGAAACCAAACTAACCCACGTCGATGATACCGGTCATGCCCATATGGTGGATGTGGGCGCCAAACCAACGACCGAACGTATTGCGGTCGCTGGGGGGGAAGTTGTTATGAAGAAAGAGACACTTGGCTTGATCCGGGCTGGAGTAATAAAAAAAGGGGATGTATTGACTGTGGCGCAAATTGCGGGTATTACTGCCGCAAAACGGACTTCGGAATTAATACCATTATGCCATCCTTTGCCGATCACACATATAGATGTAACCTTGATCTTGGACGATAAACTTCCAGGTGTTCAGATTTCTGCAACTGTCAAGTCGACCGGTAGAACAGGTGTAGAGATGGAAGCCCTGACTGCGGTCTCGGTAGCAGCATTGACAATCTATGACATGGCAAAGGCTGCTGAGAAGACCATGAGAGTTCAAAATATCCGGCTGATTGAAAAACATGGCGGGCGTTCCGGTGATGTGGTGAATGAATAATCGAAAAGGTAAATCTTGTAAAAGTGAAACTATGAATGTTAAAATCTTATTTTTTGCAACTTTGAGAGAACATGTTGGGTCAAAAGCGATTGCGTTGGAATTACCAACAGAAATGACTGTTGCGATGCTGAAAGAATTATTGGTGAAAAAATACCCCAGGATGAGGGATGCGCAGAAATCCATAATGGCGGCTGTCAACGGAGAATACGCGGCCGATGAACTCATCATTCCGATCGACGCTGAAATCGCCTTTTTCCCTCCGGTTTCTGGTGGATGATGGATTATCCGACGATCACCTCCATTACCGAAGCTGAACTGGACCTGGACGAATTGTTGGCCCGGGTAACACTTCCGTCAACTGGCGCGGCAGCAATGTTTTCTGGAATCGTAAGAGGGGTTACTGAACGTGGTAAGGCACATGAAACACGCTACCTTGACTATGAAGCATACCGACCAATGGCTGAGGCAAAGATTCGCCAAGTTGCAGAAGAAATCCGTTCGCGCTGGCCTGCGGTGGAAGGGATTGCCATTGTTCAGCGTATTGGAAAGCTTTATCCACAAACTCCAACTGTGTTAATTGTTTGCACAGCTGCTCATCGTGATACGGGAGTATTCGAGGCGGCTCGTTATGGAATTGACCGGTTGAAGGAAATTGTACCGGTGTGGAAGAAGGAAGTCAGTCCAGGCGGCGAATTTTGGGTGGAAGGTGATTATATTCCGAAGCCCGGGGAATAAAGCACCTTTCTTGTTTAGAATTGGTAGCAGGTATGACAAACACTGATGTTAATTGCATCAATTGTGGAAGTGCTTATCCAAAAAAGGGCTTTCCTTATCGCTGTTCCGATTGTGGTGGGCTTTACGATTTTCGTGACAGTTTTCATTTTGACCCAAAAGAATTGGTCTTATTTCAACCTGGCATTTGGCGTTACGTACATTCATTTGGAATTCCCCCAAATATTCCGCCGGTCTCTCTTGGTGAGGGGAATACACCGTTAGTTTGGGCTGAGGTTGGGGGTCGCCAGGTGGCGTTCAAGTGTGAATTTCTTAACCCAAGCGGTTCTTTTAAAGACCGCGGTTCTGCTGTGATAACAACCTGGTTAAAATCACGAGGCGTGACGCAAGTTATTGAAAACTCTTCAGGGAATGCAGGCGCATCCCTGGCAGCTTACACAGCAAGGGCAGGAATCAGGGCGCGGATTTTTATCCCCTTGTCTGCTTCCGGTCCTAAAAAAAGACAGATCGAAGCCTATGGTGCTGAACTCGTGCCAACACCGGGCTCACGTTCTGATGTGACCAAAGCAATAAGGTTAGCGGCTGATGCTGGCGAAGCATATGCCAGCCATGCCTGCCTCCCTTTTAATCTTCCTGGATACGCCAGTGCGGCTTATGAGATTTATGAACAGATAGGAAAAATGCCCGGTGCAGTAATTGTCCCAGCCGGACAAGGTGGGTTTTTGCTCGGACTAGCAAGGGGATTTGAGGCATTGCGCAAAGCTTATCATAACGAAACTTTTCCAATGATGATCGGTGTTCAAACACGGGCCTGTGCCCCGCTTTGGGCATTGTGCGAGGCCAAAGACGAGAAAATAAACTCAGTCAATGATAGTGAAACTGTGGCAGAAGGAGTACGAGTTCCCGAACCGGTCCGCGGAGATGCGGTTTGTGCAGCCGTCTTGGCAAGTAATGGTTTCATGTGTGTTGTAGACGAAAATGAAATCCTGCCAGCACGAAATGCACTAGCGCGACATGGATTTCATGTTGAGCCAACCAGTGCAATAGCCTGGGCTGCGTTACTCCGAATAGAAGATAAATTACCCGAACCTATTGTTGTTGTCCTTACAGGTTCCGGCTTAAAGTACGGGTAAAATAACGATAGATTTCTGATTAAGGACTTTACTCTTGGCAAACATTCAATCTTTTGGAAGCAAGCTACTTAATAACCTTGAAAAAGTTTTTATTGGCAAGCGGCAGACGATTGAGACGATTATCGTCAGCTTGCTTTGCCAAGGACATGTACTTATTGAGGATGTTCCAGGAGTTGGCAAGACAGTGTTGGCGCGCAGCCTGGCGAAATCGTTGGGCTGCTCCTTCAACCGACTGCAATTCACCCCGGATATGCTTCCCAGTGATGTAACCGGCGTTTCTATTTACAACCAATCCAAACGCGAATTTGAATTTCGCCCCGGCCCCGTGTTCGCCCAGATTGTTCTTGTCGATGAAATCAACCGCGCCACACCAAAAACTCAAGCCGCGTTGCTGGAGTTTATGGAAGAAAAACAAGTGACTGTGGACGGAATCACTCACGTTTTACCCAATCCTTTTATGGTGTTAGCAACGCAAAACCCAATCGAATATGAGGGGACTTTCCCCCTGCCAGAAGCTCAATTGGATCGATTCCTGGTACGGGTCCGATTAGGTTACCCCAACCAAATGGAGGAAATAGAAATAATTGAACGTCAACAATTGAAGCATCCAATTGAACTGTTGGAAGCCGTTATTTCAGTTGAAGAGCTTCAGGATGCAATGAAAGAAATTAGGATGATCTATGTATCCAGGCCCATTAAACGCTATTTAGTGGATTTAGTAAACCGGACTCGCCAAAGTAGCGATGTATATCTGGGCGCCAGTCCGCGGGGCAGCCTGGCGCTATTTCGTACAGGCCAGGCTGTGGCAGCCATGGCGGGACGGGATTTTGTACTACCAGATGATATAAAAAACATGGCAGTGCCGGTATTGGCCCACCGAGTCATTGTCGGACCAGCTGCCCGCTTAAGAGAATTGAGCGCCGAGAAGATAGTTGAAGAAATATTGGAGAACCTGCCTGTTCCGGGCGGAGATTACCGGGCCCCTTAAATTATGAAGCTATCCCACGCTTCGCGCTGGCTGGTCGCGCTAATCATTTTAGGAAGTTTGGCAGGCTGGATGGGAACCGGCATAATGACTTATGCGCGCCTGGCTTACCTTGGAATTATTTTGGCCGCCGGGGCAGTTATCTGGACAATATTATCAATAAGCGGTATTCAATTGAAGCGAGAAACTCGTTCTTTGCGAGCCAGTATGGGTGAAGTATTTGAAGAACATTATGAAATTAAAAAAGAAAAATGGCCAGGATGTTCTTGGCTTGAAGTACTCAATCAATCGCCTTTGCCAAATGCTGCGGGATCCCGATTATTGACCAGGGTTGAAGCGCACCAGGTACGATACTATTCTGCTCGAACCCTCCTGACCCGCCGAGGCGCATATGTTCTAGGTCCAACCACATTAACGACAGGAGACCCCTTTGGACTTTTTGCCATGCGGAAAGTAGTCAAGGCCAGGGATACACTGGTTATCCTACCAATGACTTTCCCCATAACTATTTTTCCTCCTCCTCCGGGCCTTCTCCCGGGGGGAAAGACGATTCGCCAGCGTACTCTAGACATGACACCAAATGCTGCAGAAGTGCGTGAATACGTTCCTGGAGACCCCTTGAAACGAATTCACTGGCCAAGCACGGCACATCGTGGTCAATTAATGGTCAAGGAATTCGAACAAGATCCTCAAGCTGATATTTGGATATTGCTGGATGCGTACCGTCTGGTTCATTATTCCAAAGCTGAATCATCAATTTCCCAGCAAATTGACAACATGTGGCTACGCCGACCGAATGTCCAACTTTCCAAGGACACATTTGAATACGCCATCAGTATTGCGGCTTCGCTTGCAAGATTCTTTCTTATGGATCGACGGGCTGTCGGATTGGCATGCTCGGCGGGGAAATTTTTCATTGTTCCATGTGAGCGGGGAGAACGTCAAATTAATAAGATTATGGAAACTCTGGCTTTTGTTCAACCAGAAGGGAATATGCCGCTTTTTGATATGGTAAATATCCAAGCAAGAATTTTACCCCTTGGCAGCGGTGTTATCTTAATTACAACATCAGACCACGCGGATATGATCCTGGCCTTGGAGGATTTGCAACGCCGCAACCTCCGGCCAGTAGTGGTCCTTATAAAATCAGAGACGTTTGGGGGGCGCGGAGACACTGAAAAAATAGTTGCCAACCTGCAATCGAGAAATATACCAGTATGTCAGATTGGATTCGGAGACGATCTTGCCACTCGCTTAGTTTTGCCTGCCATGAGTTTGCAAAGAAACAATCACCAAATCCGAATCTAAGTCCCAGAATTAAAATGTCAAAAAATGAAGGTTCTGAGGAGATTTTTGGCCGGTTTGCACTTGACGCGAAGCCAAGCAGGCTTGATACTAAGGCAAAGGAGATAATAAATGAACCATTTCCTGAATATCAACGATCATTCAACGGATGAATTGCAGGATATTTTAAATCTGGCTGTGCGATTGAAGAAAGAGTATTTTTCAGGCGGAAATACACATCTTTTCAAGGGAAAAGTACTTGGGATGATTTTCCAAAAACCCAGTCTGCGGACGCGGGTCTCTTTTGATATGGCGATGCGTCACATGGGTGGAGATGCATTGTATCTTTCACCAGCTGAAATAGGACTGGGAAAGCGGGAATCCATTGCTGACGTGGCACGTGTCCTCTCTGGGTATGTCCAAGCGATTATGGCACGTGTCTTCGAACACGAGCATATCTTAGAATTAGCAAAATGGTCGTCTATACCAGTTGTGAATGGTTTGAGCGATTTCAGCCATCCTTGCCAGGCGATGGCAGACGCGCTGACCATACAGGAAAAATTTGGTAATGGAAAAGGCCTCAATATAGTATTCGTAGGTGACGGAAACAATGTCGCCGTGTCATTGATGCACATTTCTGCTAAATTAGGTTGGAACTTTACTATTGCCAATCCGAATGGGTATGATATGGACCTGCGAGCTGTAGAAATAGCGAAGGAAATTGCCGCTTCTTCTGGCAGCAAGTTGCGTTTCCTGCGCGATCCGCACGCAGCCGTGCGGGAAGCACAGGTAATTTATACGGACACGTGGACGAGCATGGGCCAGGAGGATGAGACTGACAAAAGAGAACAAATCTTTCCACCTTATCAAGTTAACAGTAAATTGGTGTCCGAGGCTGACAAGAATGTAATTGTTATGCACTGTCTGCCGGCACATCGTAACCATGAACTGACAGATGATGTCGCGGATGGACCACATTCAGTCATTTTTCCTCAGGCTCATAACCGTCTTCATGCACAAAAAGCAATCCTTGCTCGCCTTTTCGGAGTTGCCTGATATTTTACAGTTCCAATGCCTCTCGACTGCGTGGCGCTCGGGGCGTAACCTCATATCTAATTTAGTAGAAAGGTGAAACCATGAACGCGCAGGAGTATATCGAAATTGAAGAGCTTTATGGTGCCCACAATTACCTCCCGCTGGATGTAGTGATTACACGTGGAGAAGGTGTTTGGGTATTTGACGTGGAAGGAAGAAAATATCTAGATTGCTTGTCCGCTTATTCAGCGCTTAACCAGGGGCATGTTCATCCGAAAATCCTAGCTGCATTTGTCAAGCAGGCGGGAAAAGTCACTCTGACGTCGCGTGCTTTCCGAAACGATCAATTACCTTTGCTGTATAAGGAACTCTACGAGCTGACCGGCTACGAAATGTCCCTGTTAATGAATTCGGGCGCTGAGGCAGTGGAAACCGCCCTCAAACTAGTCCGAAAATGGGGATACGCGGTTAAGAAAATTCCGCGCCATCAAGCGGAAATCATTGTTTGCGATGGCAACTTCCATGGGCGAACAATAACCGAAATCTCCTTTTCAAGCGAACCACTCTATCGAGATGATTTTGGCCCATTTACCCCCGGCTTTATTACCGTTCCTTATGGCGACTCTGATGCGATAAATAAGGCGATTACCAAGAATACCGCTGCGGTTCTTGTGGAGCCCATTCAGGGAGAAGGAGGGGTTATTATCCCTCCGGATGGATATATGAGAAAAATATCCGAAATCTGTCGAGAGCATAATGTTTTGTTAATTGCTGACGAAATCCAGACAGGTCTTGGTCGGACAGGAAAACTTTTTGCTGCACAATATGAGAATGTCCGTCCTGATATAACAATCATTGGAAAGGCTTTGGCTGGTGGGTTCTATCCGGTATCGGCAGTGTTAGCTGATAAGTTATTACTTGGACTATTTCAACCAGGCGAGCACGGATCGACATTTGGTGGCAACCCTTTGGCTGCAGCTACTGCACGTGCTGCATTAGGGGTAATTGTGGAAGAAAAATTGATAGAGCGTGCGGCCGAAGTGGGCGAATACTTTCTTGAGCAATTAGCCGAAATTCCAAGCCCACATGTTAAAGAAGTGCGCGGCAAAGGTCTTTTAATAGGCGTCGAATTAAGAAAAAGTGCCGGGGGAGCGCGAAGATTCTGCGAGGCTTTGGTAGCGAAAGGAATCCTTGCCAAGGAGACACATGTGGATACTATCCGCTTCGCGCCTCCACTGGTGATTGACAAAGCAACGATTGATTGGGCATTGCCATCCATTCGAGAAGTACTCAACTCAAAGTAGCGCCGCTGGATCATATCGAGAATTCACAACTGGCGTGAAACCGGTTTGCCTCCCGGAAGAGGAAGAATGTTACTATCCCTGACGAACAGGTCAAGTCACTTTTTGCTTTTTCTCTAAAAGAATGGGTAAATTTGTGCCGATGGAATTTATATTAATCTCTGACGAGGTTTTCCATAAGTAAGAGGAGGTGAAAGATGAATATCGGTATTCCGAAAGAACGACGACCATTTGAATACCGGGTGGGACTTTCACCAGCCGGTGTGGAAATCCTCCACCAGGAAGGACATCTTGTGATTGTGGAACATGATGCCGGGAATATGGCGGGGTTTGCTGACGAAACATATGAGCAGGCAGGAGCACGGATCGTTTTTTCAACAGAAGAGGTTTATGGACGGGTTGATTTGGTTCTAAAAGTTTCCCGTCCGACCGAAGACGAGATGGCGTACATGCAACCTGGATCGGCGCTGGCAGGGCTTCTACATCTGCCCTCAGCCCGCCAGAGCAGAATTAAATTATTACTTGACAAGAAAATCACGGCTATTGCATGGGAACAGGTTCAGGAAACAGATGGTTCTCTGCCTGTACTGCGCCCATTAAGCCAGATTGGCGGAGCAATGGCAGCTGAAGTGGCGGCTCGTCTTTTACAGAGCGACCAGGGAGGTCGCGGGATTCTCTGGGGGGGATTCCCGGAGTCCCGCCTGCAGAAGTGGTTATCCTGGGAGCTGGTACGGTCGGAACTTACGCGGCGCGTGCTTTTTGCGGCCTGGGTGCACATGTCACGGTTTTAGACAAAGATATCAACTCACTGCAGCGGATAAGTGAATTTGGGTTAAACGTTGTAACCTTGCTTTCCACAGAACGAAATATCATGCGCTGTTGCGAATTTGCTGATGCGCTAATCGGCGCGGTTTTGGTTCCGGGAGCACGGGCCCCATTACTGGTTTCGCGTGAGATGGTGCAAAAAATGAAATCGCGCTCGGTAATTATTGATCTTAGTATCGACGAGGGGGGCTGCGTAGAAACATCGCGCCCGACCTCGCATGACCGCCCCTCATTTATCGAGGAGAATGTGGTTCATTATTGTGTTCCTAATATGCCAGGTATCGTGGCGCGAACTGCTACACACGGTTTTGTAAATGTAGCCACTCCTTATATACTGAAGATTGCCAGCCTGGGTGTGGAAAAAGCAATGGAGGAAAATCAGGCCATAGAAATGGCAATAAACACTTATCAAGGTGAAATCCGTCACCTGTCGTTGTGGAGCAGTTAGGGAGTTGAACATGGATTGGCATTCGACATATAAATCACGCGTAACGACGGCGGAAGAAGCGGTTAAGACTATCAAGTCGGGGAATCGAATATTTATGACCGGCAATGTATCGGTGCCGCAAAAGCTATTGGCCGCTCTGGTGGAATATGCTCCAAACCTTACTAACGTCGAAATCTGCCAAGCGCTTTCGATCGGATCTGCAGATTATGTGAAACCGGAAATGGAGGGCCATCTCCGCGTGAATTCGCTTTTCATCAGCCCTAACGTCCGCAAAGCGATTTGGGAAGGCCGGGCTGACTTTACTCCTGTGCTGCTGTCTGAATTCACCCTTTTATTTAAGAACAAAGTTCTTCCTGTAGATGTAGCAATGATCCATGTCTCACCACCAGACGAGCATGGCTTCTGCAGCCTGGGAGTTGAGGTTGGCCTGACCAAGTCGCCGGCGGAATCGGCCAAGATCATTATTGCGGAAGTAAATGAACAAATGCCGCGCACTTTGGGGGATTCCTTTATCCATGTGAGCCGCCTTACTCACATGGTTCCGGTGTCCTATGAAATTGCCGAACTTCCGATGGGGAGCGAAGGTGATGATCAGATCAATCAGAAGATTGCCGGGCACATTGCCGACCTAATTCCGGATGGAGCGACTTTGCAAATGGGAATTGGGGCTATCCCGGATGCCGTCCTGAATTTCCTGGGTAATAAAAAGGATCTTGGGATTCATAGCGAGATGTTCTCAGATGGCGTGGTTAGGCTGGTAGAACAAGGCGTAATCAACAATTCCTGTAAGACCCTGCATGCTGGGAAGATCGTAGCCGGGTTTGTCCTGGGAACCCATGCCCTGTATGAATGGGTCAATGACAACCCATTGTGTGAATTCCACCGCCAGGAATATGTAAACGATCCATTTATTATTGCCCAAAATGAACACATGGTAGCGATCAATTCAGCGATCGAAGTAGATCTGACCGGCCAAGTTTGCGCTGACAGCATTGGTCCTAAGTTTTTCAGTGGGGTAGGTGGGCAGCTGGATTTCATTTACGGTTCGTCACGCTCAAAAGGGGGTGTGCCTATCATTGCAATGCCATCCTCCAATGCCATGAAGGACGGTACGGTAGTCTCCAAGATCGTACCTATGCTCAAACAAGGCGCAGGCGTGGTTACTGGAAGGAACCACGTCCATTATGTTGTTACTGAATTCGGTGTAGCTGATCTTTATGGCAAGTCTGTTCGCCAGCGCGTAAAAGAACTCATCCATATTGCACACCCAGATTTCCGCGCTGACCTTGAAAAGCAAGCCAAAGAATTGAATTGGAGCTAGATGTGAATCGAAAAGTTAAAATTGTTGCCACCATCGGCCCTGCCAGCCAGGATGACGCCGTTATAGAAAAATTGCTTAAAGCCGGGATGGATGTCGCCCGCTTGAATTTCTCCCATGGAACGCATGAGACACACGCAACCAGGATTTCACAATTACGGACCATCTCAACCAGACAGGGCAAGCCTTTGGCATTGCTACAGGATCTGCAGGGTCCGAAGATACGGGTTGGAGTCCTGCCAGCACCCATGTCCCTGGTGACAGGCTCCTCGGTGCTATTTTATCCGGAAGGTTCCAGACAACCACAAAGTACCAAAGGGCAAGAAATTATCCCGGTGGATTTTCCTCAATTATTTGACACTGTAAAGAAGGGGAACTGTATCCTGCTCGACGACGGGCGGCTGGTATTATCAATCACTGAGGTGCTGGAAAAACGAGTTGTCGCAGAAGTAAAGACCGGTGGAACGTTGACATCCAATAAGGGTATCAATTTGCCGGGTGTAATTCTTGATATCCCGGCATTTACCGAAAAAGATGCCGAGGATTTGGAATTAGGATTATCGCTCGGCATGGATTTTGTTGCAGTCTCCTTTGTACGCAAAGCTGATGATCTTTATAATGTCAGACAACGAATTTCCTGCCAATCCCCGGGAGAATGTCCATTGTTAATTGCAAAGCTTGAACGTCCAGAAGCACTCGATAATCTGGAATCCATCCTGGAGGTAGTCGATGGAGTGATGGTGGCACGCGGCGATCTGGGGGTTGAAATGGCCCCTGAAGATGTTCCTGGTGCACAAAAACGCATCATTCGAGCTGCCAACCGCAGGGGACGATTGGTAATCACAGCAACTCAAATGCTTGAATCCATGATCCATAATCCACTGCCAACGCGCGCAGAAGCCTCGGATGTAGCCAATGCCGTTTTTGACGGAACGGATGCTGTCATGCTTTCTGCAGAGACAGCAGCGGGTGAATTTCCGGTGGAAGCGGTAACATTGATGGACCGTATTGTCCTCCAGGCTGAAGCAGGTTTCGAATCGTGGGGGCATATCCAAGATATCGAATCCAATGAACATGACGACGCGGTGGCTGTAACGCGAGCAGCTCGTGAACTGGCGCACGACCAAGATGTGGCAGCAGTAGCAGTTTTCACCCGATTGGGTCGCTCGGCATTATTAATGGCAAAAGCCAGACCAAGGGTTCCCATCCTGGCTTTCACTTCCGAGGAGCGTACCTATTGTCGCCTGGCACTGGCCTGGGGTGTAGAACCGCGCATAGTCCCTTTGGTGGGTACAGTCGAAGAGATGTTTCATTGCGTTGAAACTGCCTTGCGCGATTCAGAAACAGTGAAGCCTGGTCAAAAGGTGGTGTTGGTATGCGGTTTTCCTATTCTTGAAATGCGACAACCTAACATGGTGCTGCTACATACTTTGGTGTAGCAGCTTCTGATCTTGCAATATCTCCTTTGCAGGTAAACACAAACGGAGCTGTCCTAATGGAACAGCCCCGTTTGTACATTTACCGATTAATTAGCTTTTCAGGAATTCTTCGAGGGATTCCCGGCTAATGCGGTAAGCATTGCCAAGTTTCTTTGCCTTCAGGCTGCCATCATTAATGGCTGCCATAACATCCTCTTCGGATACTTTCAGGGCAGCCGCGGCCTCAGTCGGAGTCATCACCTCAGACATACCGCCTGCCGCCGGAGAACCGTTCTCGGGAGCTTTGGGCTGCTGTTGCCCAGATTGCATTCCTCCCTGAAGAGCCTGACCCATCAAATTTCCAATACCCATCCCGGCACCGATACCAGCCGTCAGACCTGCACCGCCACCCTGATTGTTGGCGGCATCGCGCATGGCGTCTGCAGCCTGCAATTGCGTGTACGTGGCCATGTCGAGCATACCCATATCGCGTAATTCCTGAGCTGATTTGTCGGATGGTCTAAGATTGGCAAGGATGAAAGTTTTCAGGTTTAGACCGACTGCCTCAAAATCATCCTCACATTGAGACCGGATGAAACCAGCCATTTCCTGCGTTTTCGCAAGTAATTGCGGCAGATTAAGTTTCGCTCCCCATTCATTCAAGGTATCTTGCAGTTGTGACAGGAGAATGCTGCGCAAGCGGTCCTCGATCTGGTCAATACTATAAGAAGCTGTTTTACCGACGATCTGGGTGACAAGTTGCTGGGGATCCTTAACCTCAAATGAATATGTTCCGAAACCCTGAAGCAACATCACACCCAAACCCATGCCCGGATTGCTAACGAGGATTGGCTGAGGAGTACCCCACTTGCGTTGAGGGAATTCTTTCATCGAAACAAAGTAGACCTCTGCCGGGAAAACTCCCTTGCCGCTGGTGAAAATGTCCTGCAATTTTTGTGTAAGCAGAGGAATATTTTCGGTGGCTATAACATGTCGTCCGGGGCCGAACATATCCAAAGCCAGACCATCGCGGAAGAAGACCGCACTTTGGCCAGTTCGTACGATGACGTTAGAGCCGAGGCGATAATCACCGGTTGTTCCATCGTCCGGAAAACGATGGACGAGTTCGTTTACCATTTCATTTTCATATTCAATGACATCAAATATTCGAGCCATTTTATTTCTCCTTGGCAAACAACAGATATATTTGAGATGATTATAATGCTTGGTTAATTCAAATTACAAGTATTTTATCCTGTTTAATCTACGTTGCTGCCAGCAAAAAGTTGTTTCAGCGAGCCTGACACTGATCAAGAAAGGCATATGGTTAAGGGTTAGGATATCTTAGGGCTTTGCATCGGGCGGCCCGACCCACCACCGCGCAGCATAAGTATCTCCGCCATTATGCTAACCGCAATCTCTTCGGGCGTCTCTGCACCAATTCCAAGCCCGATGGGAGAATGGATGCGTGCCAATTTCTCAACCGAAATACCTTTCTGGTTAAGCTCTTTGAGGGTAGTTTTCCAGCGTTTCTGGGAACCGATGACGCCAATGTAACCGGCATCGGTTTTGAGCAGGGGAGGTAGACCGGCAACATCCACACTACTCCCACGTGTGGTAAGAACAAGATAAGTCTGACGCGTAATAGTCAGTTTTAAAGGGAGTTCTGCCAGCGGAACAGGGAAAAACTCATCCGCGTCAGGGTTCGCTTCGCGTGTACAGAATTCCCTTCGATCGTCCGAAACAGCCACCCGGAAACCGAGCCATTTGGCAAGATGCGCAACGGCCTTTCCGACATGCCCTCCACCTATAACAACGACCATAGGAGATGGTAATATAGGCTCCAAAAAAACCTCCACCTGTCCTCCGCACAACCCGGGGTCGCCGCGCTCAGGGTCTGCCATATTATATGCAAGGTTGCGGGGTTTGCCGTCCTGAAGGGAATTCAGAGCTTCCTTAACAACGCGATTTTCCAATTCCCCACCACCAACCGTGCCGAGAATATGTCCATCCGGAAAGACCAGCATTTTACTGGTGCTATGGCGTGGCGTGGAGCCGCTGGTTTTTACTACCGTACAAAGCGTAGCAGGTTGGTGATTCTGTTCGAGCTCGGCGAGGACCTGGATAATTGACATCATACGCTATCATTATAAAGGATGATTAGTGGCATCATCCAACAGACTTAATACCAGTGTCTACGCCTACCTGTCAATAGTGATTAAAGTGGGAAACCGATCAATGAGATTATCAAATGAAAACCTTAGCGTAAGGTGCCTATGATCAGGAGAGTTCATTTGCCTGGACACGCTCGCGAATGGCTTCCACCAGAGCGTGAACATATGCCAAGGCAGCCTTATTGGGGTTTTTTTCCAAGTGCTTCCATCGACGGGCTTCATAGAACAGGCACGTGCGAAGATCGGTTAGAGATTGCTCCATATCTTTCTTCGATCTATGGAGAACGATGCCCTGCCTGGCAACTTCGCGGCATTTTTTAACCGAACCACAGTACTCGTAACCATTAAAGGTATGCGCAAAGGGAAGGATGTTCTTCCATGAAGCGCGACGGGAGGGAATATCTTTTTCAATTAATAGAGAGTTGGGTATAGTGTTCATATTTGCCTTTCCAATAATCTCAAGATGACTGGCGAAATTGCCTCTTGAGCAAGACCACGTCTAAGCTGCTAGGTATATCATCCGAGATAATCCTATTATAAACCCGGCAAGGCATATTATCCATAAAAGGATGGTGTGAAAAACCACCTTGTAGGAGGTTTATAGGATTAATAATTGCTTGAACGTTAATTATTTATTAATATACGCGCATTGGATAAACGACGAGGACAAACAACAATAAGAAAGTGAAAACCTGGGTGGAGGGCGTTTCGAATACTAAAAACCCCCGAATATGAATGGAAAATATTCGGGGGGTGCTAGATAAACGCAGAATAAAGGTCATCCAGATTTATTTTTGATTCTTAATCCCTTCCAGACTTTCTCAGGCGTGATCGGATTTTCGTCAATGTTTACACCAAGCGCATCGAGAACGGCATTCCCAACAGCCGGCGCCACACCATCCATCGGGATTTCGGCGACTGCTTTGACGCCAAACGGATGGGTTGGCTCGAAAGTTTCGACAAAGATAGCGGTAAGCTCAGGCATCTCATTAGCGCGGAAGATATGATACTGGTCAAAATCGCGCTCTCGGGCCTGACCCTTGGCATCATATACCATCTCTTCACAAACGGCGTAGCCCAAAGCCTGGGTCATCCCGCCTTCTATCTGACCGGATGCAGTCAGCGGGTTAACTATTACACCGCTATCGACTGCCATAACCAGTTTGTCCACGATCAAGGCACCGGTTTCCGTATCCACGGTCACCTCTGCAAATTGCGCTGCGAAAGGAGGCGGAGAGGAGGGGGAAACATAAGATGCCACGCCCATAATCTGTTCCTGATTATTGAGATGCAGGCTGTCAATAGCAATTTCATTCATTGGAACAGAAAGGCCATCAGGGAAAACGGCACAACGGTTCGCCAATGCAGCTTTGGAAGGGTCGTAGGTTGAAACGTTTAACCGTTGATTAAGCATGTCGGCAGCACGTTTCTTGATCTTCTCCGCAACAATCCGGGCTGCCTTCACGGCAGCTGTACCCGAAATGTAGGTAGTCGAAGATGCATAAGCGCCTTTATCGAATGGCGTGAAATCTGTGTCGGATGAGTAGGCGATGATATCATCCAAGGGAACACCGAGCACCTCGGCAACCATCTGGGCCAGCACCGTGTCGGAGCCTGTTCCCAGATCTGTGGCTCCGACCAACAAGTTAAAAGAACCATCGTCATTCATTTTTATGGAGGCGCCACCCAAATCGAGGTAGGGAATGGCGGTACCCTGCATCACCATTGCAACGCCAATGCCTTTTCGGAGATGGGGTGATCGGGTGGACTTGCGCCAAGTTTCATTCCCGTATTTTTCATCCCAACCAATGGCGGCTTTTCCCTGGAGGACACATTGCTCCAACCCGACTGTGTGCACAACTTCCGGACGCGGCTCACGGCCTTCGTTCCAGGCCGTGCTGAACGGGTGATATTCACCGGGGCGGATGGCATTTTTTAAACGGAATTCAAGCGGGTCAAGACCGAGAGCGCGGGCAATTTTTTCCATATGGCGTTCTACCGGCCAGAATCCTTGAGGAACGCCATAACCACGGAATGCTCCAGCCGGTGGCGTGTTTGTATAAACAATATCTGCATAAAAACGGATATTAGGCGACTGGCGGTAGGGGCCATCACCCACGTACAAAGCCATGGATTTGGACCCGGTATTGCCCGTTACGGTTACAGCGTGGCAACCATAGGCACCGGTGTCACTCAGGACGCGCATCTCATTGGCGGTCATGGTACCGTCCCGTTTAACGCCGGTTTTCATCCAGATGCGCATGGGATGGCGGGATCTTGCAGCAATAAATTCTTCCGTCCGGCTATATTCATAAATAACAGGGCGACCTGTGGCTATGGTCAGATGAGCAGCCACATCTTCCATCAGAACTTCCTGCTTACCGCCGAAACCTCCGCCGATCCTGGGCTTGATAACACGGATGCGTTTTACCGGCAATCCTAGTACTGGAGCCAATTGCCGACGGACGTGGAACGGAACCTGGGTACTTGTGCGTATAACCAACCGATCGTCTTCATCCCAGTATGTGATTGTGACGTGAGGTTCGATATGGGCCTGCTGCACCTTGGGAACGGCATATTCAGCCTCGAAAATCTGATCTGCTTCAGCGAAACCTTTTTCCAAATTGCCGATGTCGATTCGAATGGCCGCGGCCAGGTTTTGTTCCGGTTTGGAATCGGCGAAATTGACATATTCCGGTTCGTCGTGGATACGCGGGGCAGTGGGTTTCATCGAATCGGATGGATCTAGGACTGGAGGAAGAACTTCATAATCCACCTCGATTAGATGCAAGGCTTGTTCGGCAATTTCTGGAGTTTCCGCGGCAACAAACGCAACGCGGTCACCGACGAAGCGGACTTTGTTGTCCAACGAAAAAGTATCCAACGGGCCCGGGATCGGGTCAGACTGACCGGCAGTTGAATAAACCACGCGCGGAATATCGTGCCAGGTCAACACGGCGGCCACACCAGGTAGTGAACGCGCCCGGTTGGCGTCTATGCGGGTGATGCGGGCGTGGGCGTGCGGTGAATGGAGTACTTTGGCATGCAACATACCGCGTAATTCAATATCTGCTGTGAAGGCAGGTTTTCCCTGGGCGAGCTTGATCGCGTCCACCTTCGCTTCGGGTTTACCAACAACCTGGAAGGGATTAGTTTCTGGAATATACACCAATCGAGGCACGGCTTGGGTCATGGTAGAGATAGGAGAAACCGGAGATTGGGGTTCAGGGAACGAGGGAGGTTGAATGGGAAGGATTTCCTGAAGGGCGATCACCAGAGAATCCGCCTGGGATTCACCCCGCATAACTGCGGCAGCTTTCAAGATAGCTTGTACGGGTTTCGCGTAGCCAGTACATCGGCATAGAACACCAGCAATTGCCTGGCGAACTTCGTTTTCGGTTGGGTTGGGATTCTTATCCAAGAGAGCTTTAGCGGCGAGAATTTGCGCAGGTGTACAATAGCCACATTGGATGGCGCCAGTTGTGATAAAAGCCATCTGAAGGGGATGCAAACCGTCGGTCTTTTTCCATCCCTGATCAGGATATTCACCGAGGGCTTCGATGGTGACGATATTGTGACCTTCGACATGGGCAGAAAGAAACGAACCAGCATTAATTGGATGCCCATCCAGCAGGACGGTATCCGAGCCGGAAAGCCCCTGTTCGTCGCCAAATTTTACGCCATGAAAGCCCAGCCGACGCAAGGTTGAAAATAAGGTTTCGGCTACTGAGACCTCTACTTCGAATTGTTTACCATTAATCAATAAATTAATGTACATACTTCCTCCGGTATTTCTTGGTTGATATTGTCGTTTGAGGAACATAATATGCTACCAGTGCCCCAGCGCCTGCAAGCAGCAGACCAAAAATGGCTACAAATATCCATTGGATAAGTGAAATCAAGGATATATACGATGTATAAAACTCTGGAAGGGTCCAAGTTACCACAAAGCCATTGACGGCAAAACCAACCAAAATAGGCAAAGCTAAAAGGTATATGATGAAGAAGACGAATCCAAGGGTGGTTTCGGCAGCATGGCGCGAGCCAGCCTGGAAGGCGTGCAATTGCAGCATCGAGACCAGCCAACCGATGATAAGCGAAATTAGTGCTGTAATGGCAGTATATGTGATGAGCCAGGATTGGCTATCAACAGAACTTAACGAATAGGTGCGCCCGTCCAGGATTGCATAGCGGAAATTGAAAATAAAAACATAAATGAGAGCACCACCGACCAACCATAGAAGCCTTTTTTTCCCACTGACAACGAGGAAATAGACTGGCAGGACTGCCAGGATGAGAGCAGCCACATTCCGCCACGTGCGCTCACGGAATAAACGATTGGCGCGGGCACTATCCATAGCAACCACATAAGAAAATGGATTATTTTGTTCGGGAAAGAGGGTTGGCCGGCTTTTGATAGCGACCGTGTAATACTTAAACAATAAGGATTTCTGGGAAATTTCAGTCGTCTGAATTTTCGTTTCGTATGCTGGTGAGTCGTTTACCATATTCGTTAGAACCAGTCCTTCCGACGACGCCGGAATATTGGTCCCCAGAAGCGCTGCAATAGTTGGTGCCACATCCACCATTAACATGTCGGGATAATACAAGCCAGGACGAACCCCGGCGCCGGCCATTACAAATGGTTCAAGTAACGTAACCGGTTCCGGGCCGCCACGTCCACCGCGATCAATCTGTCCATGGTCGGAAAGCACAATGACGGTATCATGTGCAAGGTTCATGGAAACAACGATCTGCTGCAATTCTTCATCGACACGTTTGGCGGCAGCATTCCAGTGTGGATCCAGCGGACCGCCCTGGTGGTGACCGGCATAATCCACCTGGTCAAGATGGATGAGGAGCAATTGGTAGTTTCGCGAAAGCATCAACAAAGCTGCCTGAACCACTGACTGGTCAGCAACGGCATCCTCCCCGGAAGTGTAAAATGATGCATCCACGGTGGCTTGGGGGACGAGTTTTTCGAACCAGTCGTTGCCGGAGATGGCAGTACGCAGGCCAAGGCGATGGGCAGCAGAAAAAATGTCATCCTGTGAAAATGCCGGGATATCTGCAAAATCTAGGTTGACAACCGGGCCATCATTAATATCTGGCCAGGCACCGGTCAAGATGGTGGTATAGCCAGGCTCAGAGTATGAAGGAGGCAGGCTGTGCATTTTAGCGCTCGCCCCTAGGCTGCGCAGATTATTCAGGAAAGGCATGACATTGTAATTAATCGAGGTATCATAACGCAATCCATCAATCAGGACAATAACAACCCGATGCGAGAGAGATGTTCCCAGGGGCGCAGAAGGTGCAGGTGAGGTGAAGCGCAAAGGAGAGCGGTAATGGAAAACCGAACCGATCAGAGCGGTGGCCCAGAAGTACCCGACAAGAGCAATGACAAGGCAACCGGCGATGCCAATAAGGAGGTCGCGATTTTGATTCAAGGCGTTTCTCCCGAGTTGTCCGGTGTCCGGATTTTTCCTCTCAGATTGTCTATGAGGGAACGTTCACCGTTGGTATCTTCGAAAAACCAGCAATCCCACCCATTGGTCGGCGCCCCGTTTGACAAGGATTTAGCAACTGCATGTATCGACCCGGTTAAATCACCACAACGCAGGTGGCCATCCGCCAGAATGGTTGCATGGATGCCATCCCTGATAAAGTAGAGGGTCTGTCCAGGGTGGAGAAAACCAGCTTCCAGCAGCGCCCCAAACGGTACTCTGCGCTGGCGGCGAATATTGGGCAGATATAGAGAGGCTTGAGGGGCAGACTCTGAGACTGCGATACGCGCCTGGGCGATCTTGATATAGCCTTCATCGCGTTCGATACCGATGAAATGCCGGCCCAACTTCTTTGCGACCGCACCGGTTGTGCCGGACCCAAAGAAAGGATCGAGTACCACGTCACCGGGGTTGGTGGATGCAATGAGGATACGGTAAAGCAGGGCCTCCGGTTTTTGGGTGGAGTGGGCTTTTACACCATTCGCCTTAATTCTCTCCTTACCCGTGCAAATCGGGAGAAGCCAGTCTGAACGCATTTGCAGGTCATCATTGAGAGATTTCATGGCATGATAATTAAATGTATAATGAGCACCTTTTTCCTTTTGAGCCCAAATGAGTGTTTCATGCGCATTCGTAAAACGAACCCCTTGGAAATTTGGCATGGGATTTGTTTTAATGAATATGATGTCATTCAAAATCCAAAATCCCAAATCCTGCACAATCGTTCCCAACCGGTAAATATTGTGGTAGGTTCCAATAACCCATAGCGTACCGGTTTTTTTAAGGAGACGCTTGCAAACGGACAACCAGCTGCGGGTGAAGGTGTCATAATCCTCAAAACTCTTGAACTTATCCCAGGCATCTTCCACGGCTTCGACGCGGGTTTGGTTGGGACGCCAAAGTTTTTGCGTAAGCTGCAGGTTATAAGGCGGGTCGGCGAAGATCAAATCGATCGAATTCTCGGGTAGTCGGGCGAGGATTTCGATGCAATCACCTGGAAGTATGGTGTCGAGAGGAAGATTTTCCATCATAATTTTAGTAAATTTTTTTATAGGAAGTTGTTTTTCCTGCAGAAATATCGAACACGCTCCTCCGAAGTGCAAACTGCTTTTGTAACAACTGACAGAAGAACGGTCAGGCGATGGCAGCCAAACATCTTTTCGTCAATACTGCCGCAATCTCTGACCGATATTCTTTTGAGGCCCATTCGTCACCAGCCTCAAAAAAAGCATTACGAGCAGCGACGTCCAAATCATCGGATCCGGTTCCATCCACCGCCAATGCGGGAGCCTGCCCCCAGCCACCGAGTGCCAGACGTGTCCGTCCGGAGGGCCATTGCGCAAGAGCGGCACAAACAATCGGCTTATCGGCCGGGGTCCGGGCGACAGTTTCAAATGCGAGTTTGACGATCAATGGAATTTCGATCTTTGTAATAAGTGTTCCAGGGCGGATGCCGTCCGCCCTTAGTCGAAGGGGTAAATAATCTCCCAAGGTGGTTTTTTTATTTGCAGGAGCAAAAGTCATTTTCGCATCCAACGCAAGCATAACGACTGCAAAAGGCGATCGCCCATCGCAGGTTACCAATGTGCCCGCAACCGTTCCCATCGTTCGTAAGTTAAGAGGAATTTCCAAGGCGAGGGAGGTTTTTAACGAATTTGGGGTGGATGAATTTTCAAGAAGAGTTTGTAAAGTGACCGTAGCCCCGATTTCGAGATTGTTTCCGGATTTAAGGATATGATCCAGACCGAGATTTTGAAGGTCCACAACGGAGAAGGATTCTTCGCCAGGGCGGGAAAGAAGCGTCCCACCGCCGAGAGGACGAGTATGCTCACGCGTAAGCAATTGAAGGGCTTCTTCCATCGTTTGTGGACGGTAATATTGAGTAATCATAGGGTTTCTCCTGAAAATACAACTGCTCTATTATACAGCGTCTGGACTCGGAGTGGGGATTGTCTGACAAATAAAATGCTTTAATGTTGTGGAGAGTGTAATTGTCCATGAGCATAATCCGGAGTAGAGATAAAGGGGTGTATATAGAACTGCGAAAAGATTTGTGCCAGGAATGGTAAATACTTCAATGCGTGGCAACATTCAGGCAATATTTTTAAAGAAACCCGCTGAATACCCCGCTGCTTGCTGCGGGGATGAAAGCGGGCAGCCCGCAGGGCTGATAAAATAGGTATATGAAGGCAAGTGCCCATGCGGTTTACGATTTGAAATATCATTTTGTTTTGGTGCCGAAGTATCGCAAGCATCTATTAGAGGGCGAGGTAGCTGAAGCGACGAAGGAGATCCTAGGGCAGATTGCTGAAGCGTACGGAATGGAAATAGCCAGGTTGGAAGTAGTAGAGGATCATGTGCATATATTTTTGTCGGCGCCGCTGCGATATGTGCCGGCGAGGGTGATGCAGATCTTGAAGAGCATATCGGCGCAAGAGTTGTTTGAACGCTTCCTTTGGGTGAGGCGGAAGCTGTAGGGAGGGGAGCTATGGGGTGATAGATATTTTGTGCAGTCAGTTTGGAGACCAGGGGACAGCGGATGTAATACGTCGGTACATAGAGTATCAGAAAGCGCCAAAGGATATACAGCTCGAGCTGTGGGATAAGAGCTCTTGAAGGGGCTGTCCTAAAAGGTGACAGCCCCTTTTTTCTATACCACAAAGGGCAAAATACGCAGGATTTTTGGGACAGAGCTCTCGTGATCGCCTCTATTCTTACCACTTTCTCCCATTTTGGGCTGTCTCAAAAGGAAAATGATGACTTTTGGGACAGCCTCTATTTACTCCCGGTGGGCCAATACACGCACGAGACAGAAGGAATTTCAGGATGCCTCACGAGGCAAGTTATCTCAGCGACTAGATTGGTTGGATTATGTCAAACCTGGATTTAGCATTCCACGAATGGCCGAAAGTTAGGTGCCAATTGAATAAAAAAAGAGCTGCTCCATGATTTGCGACAGCCCTTCGAATTGCAAAATCTTCCCGAATTAAAGGTGGGTTCTATTAATAGGTCACTAATCAGCGGAGACTTTCCAGCCCAAGGAGTTGGGGTCAATGGAATTAAGCATTTCTTGGGGGATATCAACCAGCAATGAATTGCATTCGGCCAAGAGCGTTCCGGCAGCATCGTATATCCCGGCCCAACTTTCAGCCAGGCGCCCCTTGGTCTTGCCGGCTTTTCCGACAATACGGAGAGGCTGGCCGATGGGAACATTCTTGCGGTATTTTACTTCGAGTTTTGCAGTATACATGAAGCGCGGCTGTGAGGGATCACCCATGTGGGCGCGCCCACTGATTTCATCCAGGATGGTGGCAACAATGCCTCCGTGCAAAATTCCGGGATAACTCTGATAATGGTCAGAGGCGGTATAGTTTGTCTCGATCAGACCTTTTTCAACCTCGTAAATTTTCAAACGGAGCCCGACCGGGTTTTCCAATCCACAAATGAAGCACATGCGAGAATTGGGTTGTTTTTCCATTAATCAAGTTGCCTTACTGTGGGTTCTTTTGGGCCAAGGAGGACTGCCAGCTGCTTCAATACTGATGCGTGAACCAATGCCAGTATCTCGTCGGCGGGCTGCAAGACTGTGTCACCGTGCGGGATAAAGAGCTTGGTCTTGCGGATAATGGCAACAAGAACGCATTCCTCGGGGATTTTAAGCTCGCGGAGCGTCTTATTTGCCGATAGCGAAAGCGGATGGACTTTTTCTTCAATTAGAGAATACTCACCCTTGCGAAGCTTAAGCAGTGTCATCATATCTCCAAGGGACATTTCCTCGGCCACAAGGCGTGCTAATATCTCTGCCTGGTTGAGAGCCACATCCACGCCCATCTCCGGCGTGAAAAGCCAGGCATTTTTCGGGTTATTTAGACGGGCAATGACACGCGGCACATTGAACTCAAAACGCGCCAGAGACGTCACCACCAGATTGGTTTCATCGGAACCGGTCACCGCGGCCAGAACATTGGCTTTGAGCACACCTGCATTTTCAAGGACCTGGGGCGAACTACCGTCACCTACGATAATCGATTCTGATGGAATTTCGCCTTCCATTTTTTCCAAAACCAAAGGGCGCTCTTCAACGACTTTGACAATATGGCCAGCATTTAGGAGCAATTTTGCAAGGTAAGAACCTGTATTGCCACCACCAACAATGATTACAAACATTGTTACCTCCTTCCCAACCCAAGCATTTCTTCGAGGCGGTCCATCGCAGAAGATAATACAACCAGATTAATCAAATCCCCTTCCTGAAATTCTGTTCCAACTATTGGGATAAAGGCTTGTTCATTGCGCGTTATCGAAATTACCATGACTTCACCATGTACATTCAATTGATTTACAGTCCGTCCAACCAAATGAGAAGGTGTTTCCAGATGAATGAGCGTAACTTCCCCCCGGCCAAAAGTTTCACGAACATCCATATCGGTGTGAGTCAGTTCCTGGAAGATCCTTTCCGCGGCCCAATTGGTAGCGGAGACAGTTGTCAACCCCAGGCGTTGGTATATTTCTGCCCTGAGAGGATCATAAAGGCGTGCCACAACGCGTGGAACATGAAAGATGTTTCGGGCGATACGCGCGGCAACAATATTGGCATTGTCAGATGTGCTAGAGGCTACAAACGCCTCGGCATGCTCAATACCGGCCTGGATGAGTACTTCCCTATCAAACCCGATGCCTTTTATGACCCGCCCTTTAAATGCCGGGTCGATGCGCGTACTGGCGGTGGATTCATGATCGATAACGGTGACATCATGGTGCTGGTCGGCAAGAAGCTTGCTGACCTGCGACCCAATCCTACCAAAGCCCATGACAATGACTTTCATAGTTATTGCCTCCTCTCAGCGAGAATCGGAAAGTTGACTTGCGTGTGATCTATCTTTCCTGCGGACTAACGCTTTCCGTAACCATTCCAATGTGTACACGATCAATGAAAATATTACTAGGATTGGCCAAAAGATCGCCGGAAACGCCTGATTGTCAAAGGCTTTTGCCAGGAATGGAATGTAAACCAAACCGGCAATCATAAGCACAGCCAGTGCTATGCCGAACAATAAGACTTTATTGCTGCCCCAGCCCATCTGAGTATTATGTTCCTTGGACGTCCGGCACGCAAACGCATTTCCCATTTGAACGAGAACGACCCCAGCCAAGAAAACGGTCCTTGCGACTATATTTATATCTCCATGGATAACGAATAATTTGGGCCAATTAAAATCATTCAGAAATGGCTGATTAAGCAGGTAAGCGTTTCCAGAGAAAAGATATGTGGAGAGAAAACCCAGATAGCATAAACCAGCCTCGAGAAGCCCGAGCCAAAGGAAGGATCTCGTAAGAAGGCCCTTGTCCAGGAGTGGTTTGGAACGACGTGGTGGATATTTCATGATATTTGGCTCGGGCTTTTCACTACCAAGAGCCAGGGCCGGTAGAATGTCAGTGCCCATGTCAATGGCCAGGATTTGGCGAATGTTTAAGGCGGGTGGAAGACCCATTGCCGAGGTCAGTAAAAAGGGTAGAACTTCCGAAACATTACTGGAGAAAATGTATGTAATAAACTTGCGGATATTATCAAAAATGGACCGGCCTTCTTCAATGGCGGCCACAATCGATCCAAAATTGTCGTTAGTAAGTATTATATCGGCAGCTTCTTTTGCGACATCCGTGCCAATAATCCCCATGGCAATCCCCACATCCGCTTTTCGCAGAGCCGGTGCGTCGTTTACACCATCGCCTGTCACTGCCACCACTTCACCGCAAGCCTGATATGCAGAAACTAAGCGCAATTTGTGGTCAGGAGCCATACGTGCAAAGATGATTTCCTTATCCAGCAGTTGCCGCAACTTGAGGTCATCCAGACCGTCAAGTTCAGCCCCGGTCAGAATTGTCGGATTGGACGTGGTTATCATACCAACGCGCCGTGCCAGAGATTCGGCCGTGAGTCCATAATCACCAGTAATCATGACAATTCGAATGCCTGCCTGACGACAATTTAGAATTGCCTGTTCAACTTCGGGTCGTGGAGGATCCATCATTGCCATCAGGCCTAGAAAAGTCAGGTCCCTTTCAATCGATTCAGGTGTGTAGGCTCCAGAACGCGAAGGTATATTGCGACGGGCTATGCCGAGCACCCGCAAGGCACGGCGCGAGTACTCATCATTGGCAGTTAAAATTTCCGTATGGATGGCTTCACTAATTGGCTGTGTTATACCATCAACCAATATGTGGGAACACAACTGCAAGACCTCTCGTGGGGCACCTTTAACGAAAGCAACTTCCCGATCGATCTCCCTATGGATGGTGGTCATGCGTTTTCGACGAGCATCAAAGGGAATTTCGTGTACGCGCGGTAAGAAAACTGAGACGGCATTTTCATCGATGTTATATTTCAGCGCTGCCACCTTGATGGCTGCTTCGGTCTGGTCGCCGAGGCTGGTCCAATTGGGATGTTCCGGACCAGGAGGATTGATACGGGCATTATTGCAGCACAGGGCTGCTTCCAACAGACCAAGAAAGTCTTTTTCATAGGGTGTGTCCGCTGGGGAAGGGATAAATTGACCTTTTGGTTCGTAGCCGACACCGGTAACCTTGAGACGGCGGCGAGCCACCCAGACTTCACGAACGGTCATCTGGTTTTGAGTCAGCGTACCGCTTTTATCTGTACAAATGACTGATACGTTCCCCAAAGTTTCGATAACGTTTAATCGTTTTGCCAAAACGCCACGCGAGGTAAGCCGTTGGACCGCCATCGCCAGTGAAAGTGTCAAGGTTGCTGGCAGACCCTCGGGTGTCACTGCGACCAACGTACCAAGTGCCAGCAGGATAGCATTAGAAAAATGTTGACTTACATGCGGTTCAAATGTGGCGAGAGCCCAGACAATTCCACCGATGACGATCGCAATCAATGTCAACCTGCGACTGAGAAGCCCGAGTTCTTTTTGAAACAGGGAGGGCTCATCCTGGACGGTCTGAGTCAATTGAGCAATTCGCCCAAATTGAGTCAACATGCCAGTGGCATAGACGATGGCTTTACCTGTCCCAGAGGCTACGGATGTTCCTGCAAATATGACATTGGGGCGTTCCAGGTCACTGAGCCCTGGAAGGATGGAGGCTTCGGAGGTTTTACGAGCAGCTACAGCCTCACCGGTTAATGAAGCGTTGTTGACCCGCAGCCCGTATTCTTCGACGACCCGCGCATCAGCTGGTATATTATCGCCTTCCGCCAATATCAATAAGTCACCTGGAACCACATCGCTGGACGGTATATGAACATCCGTACCATCACGAATGATATGTGCATAAGACGGAAGAAGGTGCCGCAATTTATCAATGGCTTGTTCCGCACGGTGTTCCCGCCAGTAGGAGAATGCACTGTTGGCAATACTCAAAAGAAGAATTATCAGGGCAAGTGTCCACTCCTTCTGCCAGAGGCTGATCAGTGCTGCTAGGACCATAAGGAGGTTGAATGGATGCCGAATCTGACGAATAAATTTCTGCCATTCGGGCGGACGTGGTTGTTCGGAAAGAACGTTATCCCCGTAAAGCGACTTGCGCGACTCTGCCTCACTTGTAGACAGACCTTTAGGGGAAGCTTCCATCGTCTGGAAAACTTCCGGGACACGTAAGGAGTAAATAGGGGCGGAGCTCATAAATTATGGGGCAAACGGGAGGTGAAATTTATTTATTCACCTCTCGCGCTTGATTCCTGTAAACCTTTGGGTGATTACCAATTTTATTCACCAAATGCCTCGAAAGCATCTTCCAACATTTGGAGTTCGGACATCAGGTGTGTTCGGGTGGAATGGCTGAAACGGGTATCCTGGGCTATTTTCGCCTGTTCTTCAAGGGCTGCACGCACGACAAAGGCGGGAACAAACATGATGCGGCCAGCAGGTATTATCACAAAATTATGGGACTTAATTTTAAGATTTTGATCATCGAAATATGGGAGGCTCAAACTAAGGCCCCGGTTAAGACTCTGGGCCTTGGCGCGGTCCTGAATGGTACGGATGATTTCCCGAGTTTGATAACGAGCGAGAGCACGGCCCTGGTTAACCAACTGCCCAAGCATGCCATAGCGCTTTTTTTCGAATTCTTCATCCGCAACAATATAGGGAGCCAAAGAGCGTGCATCGAAAAGGACAGTTAGAAAGCGTTGCATGGAAGCAACATGGGCTTGCGCTTCATTAAGGGAATTCACAATCAAGTTATCATGGCTATCAAATGCAATCCATTGCGGCAGGAAGAAGCGTCGTGCTTCCGGGACATAGGGAACCTGGAGGGTGCCACGACCCTCTTCCAACTGACTTTCCTCGGCAATTGCGTCTGTACTGGCAGTAATGGCAGATTCTGGATCAGTATTTGCATCCCCGCTCGGGATTGACGGGATATCGTCGTTATCAGAATCAGCGAGCAAATAGTTTACGCGCCGGCCAGAAGGCAGCATATTCCGCACCATTGTATTTGCCGATGCAAATCGGATTAATTCAGCACTGGCGGCTATGGCTTTATCGTTCGATTTGTTCAACTCGGCAAACCGTTCGCGTAATGTCTCGTGGACATTCCGGCGAGAGATGAGGTCGCCAAATTTACCGACCTTCTGTTCTCTGGCCGAGGCTGGGATAGGAAGCGGTTCATTTGCCTTGGAAAGAACCACACGATCCGGCAAGGAAAAGCGCATGTTGTACGGTCGTTCAAAGAAAGCGTTGGCAATCTGACTTGCTTGGGCTTCCAGGAAGCGTTGGACGATAGTAGGTTGGATATCGAAGAGTGCAGATTGCTGCTCATATTCCTCCCGCAAGTGGTCGGCAACAGTTGCACCATTTTTTAATTGAGTTGTCTCAGCCATAAGTTCTTCCTCTCCGGAGACGCATATTGCAAATTATTATACATTCCCAAGACCAAGCAGGGTTGGGTTAATAAATTACTACTGTTTCAATTGTATAATACTTTTGCCTTGAAATGTGAACGAAATGGCTTATTGTGCAAAGGTATCGATTAACAAGTGGATACTTCCTCCAGCTGGATAAAGGATTGGACAGGTTGCACCATGGTTCATATATTCCTGGACACAAGCCCGGGCTTCGTCAGGTGTGCCAGAGGCAGTTACACTGTAGATTAAGTCGTCAGGGACAAAATGCTTAGCCTTGTTAATCTGTTCCCTGGTAGCAGGCCAACCCAAAATTGACTGAATTTCGGCGATAATATCAGGCGAGACATTGCTGGCCTTGGCGATGTGGGGTTGTTGGGCAAGGTACTGGCACAAGAGCATCTTGCTCTCATCAATAGCCTTATCGTGATCCTCGTTAACGGAGCAGACGATCAACTGGGGGCGGTCAAGTGCTTCAATAGAGCGACCAGCCTTTCTTGCACCTTTAGATAATAATTCCAACGCCCGGTCATTATATTCCAAGGGGACACAATAATTCAGGATTGCGCCATCGGCGATCTCTCCGGCCAACTCCATCATTTGATCGCCGGTGGCACCGATCATAATGGGTACATTGCGGGGCTCGCGCCGCCCATGAACGACATCCAGCTCGATACCATCGACGTGGATGAACTCACCCTGAAAAGTCACCCGTTCCATATTGAGCAGTTTTTTCATCACAGTAACAGTTTCACGCATGGCAATCAGCGGTTTTTTGCGGTCAATTCCCACTTGCCTTGCAAGAGGATCCCACCATGCACCTATTCCACAAATTATGCGGTTGGGAGCCAAGTCATCCAGGGTAAGAAATGTTGAGGCAAGCAGGCCGATATTGCGAGACCAGTTATTTATTACAGCCGAGCCTACTTTAATTTGGTTAGTCACCGCGGCATAGGCCGACATCGGCACGATGGCATCGCGAACCAGACGCGATTCGGCCTGCCAGACTGCTTCAAAGCCACGGCTTTCTGCATAACGGACACAATCCAACCCGTCGCGCAAATCATGAGAATCCTGGAGATAAAGAGCAACACGTTTCATATGTATCTTCCTGATAAAGATAAGATTTGTAATATTATAGTATATTATTTGATTATTAATAGGAAGAATATTAAAAAAAAGAGCGCACAGAATATTCCTGTTCACTCTCTTAGTTTAGGACGAGAAATTTAACTATAGTTCCTGAAGACGCTGCCACATCCTCGGTGCGAGTTCGCGCGAGCGGGCGGCAAGTTTTTCTTCGTCCATGCTGACGATTTTCTTGCCCTGCATTAATATTTTTCCGCGACAGACGGTTGTATCCACGACAGCATCCACCAGCCCAAAGATCAGATGGCCCAGGAAATTTGCTTCGGTGAGCGGAGTCGGTGGACAATAATCTATGACTGCAAGGTCGGCGGGGCGGCCTTCGGCTATCTCGCCAAGAACCAATCCAAATTGCCGCTTGACGATTTCCGCGTTATTTTGCAGGAGCATTTGTGGGGCCTCCATAAAAGCTACACGCGGGTCGTGGTTTGCCAATCGATGAAGAAGGTAGGCACAGCGCATTTGGGCGAGCATATCGGAACCCATGCCGTCCGTACCGAGGCCGACAAGAATTCCTTTATTTAACACTTTAAGAATCTGGGTAACTCCAACCGCGTTATTCATGTTCGATTCGGGGTTATGGACAACAATGGTTCCAGTATTTGCCACTATATCCATCTCGTCCTCGTCAATGTGGACGCAGTGGACGAAAATGGATTTTTTACCGGCGGCACCCACCTTTTGCAAGCGGTTCACGATGGTTTTATTGTATTTCTTGAGTGAATCTTCCCGGTCGGAGAGATCTTCTGCCACGTGAATATGACAGCCAACATTACCATCTTTGGCAATACCGACACATTTTTCGAGGGTCTGTTCAGAAAGAGTGAAGGATGCGTGCAAGCCCATCATTGCTGCAATTTGACCATCACCCTGCCCG
This sequence comes from uncultured Chloroflexia bacterium, assembly GCA_963772245.1. Classification (GTDB taxonomy): domain Bacteria; phylum Chloroflexota; class Anaerolineae; order Anaerolineales; family Villigracilaceae; genus UBA877. The sequence goes on from CAVYWB010000006.1 coordinate 612,306, forward strand.
ACTTTCTTAATGAAACGTTCATTTTCGGCGATCCCACCACCAATTACATTACGATCTGAGACCTCGTAACAGAGCGATGCGCGCAAACCAGACTGGCGGACGGCCTTCTCGATGATATCGAGAGAACCATCCCGCATGGAGGGGGAGGCGTGGTGATCAATTATTGTTGTAGTACCGTTGCGAATGCAGTCAATTAATGGCAGCTGGGCCGATAACAGAATATCCTCTTCACCCAGCGCGCGGTCAACCTTCCACCAGAGTTTTTCAAGGATTTCGACGAAATTCTTCGCTGGCTCACCCGGTATTGCCATGCCACGCGCCATGGTTGAGTAGAAGTGGTGATGGGCACAAATAAAACCGGGAAGGACAATCTTTCCGGAGCAATCAACGGAATTAGCGTTGGGATATCGGCGCGTCATTTCAACCGAATCGCCCAGAGCAACGACCATTTCCCCTTCTGTTACAACTGTGGCATTCCAGAGAACGCGATTCTTTTCACCAAGCGTAACAACGATGCCGTTTTCAAAACAAGTAGTCATGGTAAATCTCCTAATTTTCCTTCAACAAAGCATATTCTTCATTATTACGAACCCGCATAAGGATCGCGCCAGTGAAGCACTTCTTTGCGCATATCGAGCAGCCGATACAGCGGGCCGGGTCAGTGTGCGGAAAACCTTGCCCGTCGAGGGTGATGGCCAGGTATGGACAGCGAGCGCAATTGCCGCAGGATACGCAGAGCTCGGGTCGGGCTTCAGAAATCTTTTTTATAGGAGTCAAAGCCATGAAGTCCGTCACGGGGTGAGGTTGTGCAATGCCGATCAATTCTTTCATCGAATGGATACAGCGCTCTTGCATGAGAAATGACGTACCCGATTCGAGGTCGCGGATAATGTCGTAGCCCTGTTTCATCACAATGGTGCAGAATTGAACTGTCTTGACACCCAAGGCAAGAAAATCCATGGCAGCCTTGTAATTCATCGGACCGCCATTGCCGGAAATCTCAATGCCTTCAGGGATAGCCTGCATCAACGTAAGGTATGAAATCGGTGTAACGCCTTCACCGCTCATCCCGACAATCACCCCTTCATCCCAGGCGCGACCCGGTGACGGGCGAAAAGCCAGTGTTGGGAAGGAGTTGGCCAGAGTAATGCCAGCCTTCTTGTCCGGGTATTTATCCAGGACCTTACGTATCGCACGCAAAATAGGCACGATGGAAGTTACAGCAGCGGATAATTTAAACAGTTTGGGAATACCTGGATCGCTTACCTGCATGACCCAGTCAATAATCTTGGCGGTCAAGGCGGCATTCTGAGAGACAATGTCGCCTTCGGTACCATCACCGCCTTGCGGGCAGGATAGCGAATACTCAATTCCCATTGCGCCTGCCGTTTCCAGTTTTTTCGTATTGGATTGCCAACCGGCAGAATCAGAATCATCGTTGCCGGAAACCGGACCGCCGGTGGAGGCCATGGTCAATCGGTCAGGCCATTGTTTTACAAGTTGTTCCACTTCGCGGCAAACTCGATCCAAAGGATGTCCAGATACATTATCCGCGTTGGCATACGTGGATTGGTTGAAAGTGAACATATACTCGCCCGGGATGTGAATAGGTACATTGTCGAAGGCGGTTTTCATAACACCGCCAGCCCATCCAGCCAAATACGCTTTGTTCATCTGATTCAGTCCGTCAGTAGATGGAGAGGCAGAGATGAGGAAGGGAGAAATGATCCTGCGTCCGAAGAATTCAGTCTCCAAGGGGGTAGGCCGCAGATTGAAACCTGGCATTGCAAAATAGGATTTGTTGGGTTTCTTAATTTCCGGATTTGACTTCTTTTGGATCCATGCGTCAATCTCCAACGCTGCGTTCTTACCTGATGCGGTTGCTTCGACTACGGTCTTGGGACCGGTCAGGAAATCTCCAGCATAGAAAAGACCCTCCAACTTTTCGTTGCGAGGCAATGTGGGGCGCATGCCTATTGCGATAATCACTTCGCGAAAACCGGTTCGCGTTCCATTTGTTCCCCTGATATCGCGGACGTTGGCAGGGGAGAAAAGCAAACCCTCGGGGAGTTCCAGTTTGATGGTTTCCAGGCCGGAGATTTTTCCCCCAATGGCAAGAATCTTGCTGACCCGGATCCGGCCATTTACTTCGATGTCAAAGTCGAGAAGGTCTTTGCGTTCCTTGGATGTGAGCGGCATTTCAGCCAGCTTTTCGAGCATGAAGAGTTCCACATGAGAAGCGCCGCGCTTACGGGCTGTGACTGCGCAATCCAGCGCAGTCGCTCCACCGCCAATAACGGCAACGCGACCTTCAAAGTGATGGGCAGACGGATTCGATAACAAGTCCACCATCTTAATAGCCAGCTGCTCGTTTTCGATACCGAGTTCTATGGGTTTCCACAACCCAGCGGCGACGCAAACAGCAGAATATCCCTGTTTGAGAAGAGATTTGGGATCTTCAATCTTTGTCCCGGTTTTAGCATTAATATTCCCGAGCGAAAGAAGGAATTTAATATCCGAGTCAACCACTTTGTCAGATAATCGATGATCAGGAATTAAATTTGCCATGCCGCCCAATCGATCACGAATCTCGAATATATCGACCGTGTAGCCCAATTGACCAAGGCCAGCGGCAGCACCCAGACCTGCCGGACCTCCACCTACAACTGCTACTTTCTTCCCATTCAGCTCAGGTCTAGAGAATTCCGGGATACCTCCCTGACTCTTGGCCATTTCAATCAAAGTAGCCTGGACAAGAGGGATATTGATCGGGCCATCGAATTTTTTATGCGTGCAAGCTGCCATGCAAAGCGTATCCGGGCAGACCATGCCACAAATGCCTCCCAACGGGTTGGCATGCATGATCTCGCCAGCCGATCGCTGGATATCGGATGGATTGCCCACACGAGCAGCCATGATAAAATCGGCCGGAGAGCAATTGACAGGGCAGGCTTCCCGGCACGGTTTCTCCTCGCAGAACTCACAACGAAGCAATTCCGTTTGCAATTGGGCAGGAGTCATGATGATCGGGGAAAACTTATCATTTTGCATTGGGCACCTCTATAAAATGAATTGTCTGACAACCTAATTATATTATAGCATTTATTAATTAATAATAAAGCGGAACACTTTCGTATACCTTAAATAATATTCAATCCTTTCAATCCTCCAACCATTTCCAGGTCTTCAGGCAAGTCCAAATCCAGTTCAATCCTTTCGGAATTCACAACTACCAGCCTTCCGCCTGCGTCATTTGAGCGCTGACAATGACGCTGAAATGAACCAGGTCCATAACCATATTCAATCAATCTGGCAGGATTGATAAACAGTCCATTGGTGCCGTCATGGCGGCGGTCAGGGGCTATCACCACAACCGGTGGGGTCATTCCCTGACTTAGAAGGGCTTCCAAGTCGGCCGGTTCCACCAGTGGAAGATCAGCGGGCAGAATAAGGACGGCTCGTGCGCCTTGCGCCTGCGCGACTATGGTAGCCCGCTTGAGAGCCGTGTTAAGCTGAGGCGTGCCATCTTCCAACACCGTTCGTCCCCCCATGCTGCGGGTTAGCGCGAGAGCGGCAGGGTCACGGCTGACCACCAAGGTGTGTTCAATGGCAGTTATTTTATTGAGTACGGTGAGGGTATGTTCGAGCAAGTATCGATTGAGACCGGTGCGCTGCTCTTCCGAAAGTAATCCAGACAGGCGCGATTTTCCACGCCGTAAAGGTTTTACGGGGACGATGGCCCAGATGGTCATGTGATCAAGTTTAGCACATCTTGAGCCAACCGACGCCGGTCCGCTTGTGTTTTCATCAAGGTGTGGGTTATTTTTATTTGAACGTTAAATTCGTTGGCCAAGCCCTCATCAACAAAGTCCAATATAAATCCAGATAAGAAATCTTTGTAGTGACGCGCAACGGCCAAAGCAGTGGGCGGAATTCCCAATTCCGTGTACATTTTCGCGGCAGGACCTTTGACAGTCCGTCCTCCAATAATGGGGGAGACTGCAAGAACAGTTTTCCTTATGAGAGCGGACCTAAGCCCAACCAGAGCCAGGATCGGATCTATGCTTACCCAAGGATTAGAAGGACAAATAACAACTGCATCAGCTTCTTGTATGGATTTCAACACACCCGGAGCAGGTTCGGCTGAATCAATCCCGGCGAACCTGAAACCCTTAACCTTAGGTTCACAATTCCGGTGAACAAAGTATTCCTGAAAAGACATTTCTCCACTTTCGATTGTATCCACGGTAGTATGGACCGGTTGGTCACTCATCGGCAGAACCAAGGGGCGTACGCCCCAAACATGGCAAAAGTGTCGGGTTACCTGACTGAGGGATTGGCCCTCCCGCAAGCGGCGGGTGCGTTCAAGGTGAGTAGCCAGATCTTTGTCGCCAATCTGGAACCAAGCCGGACCACCTAGCTTTTGGATATTTTCTAACGCCTGGAAAGATTCCGATTGGCGGCCCCACCCGGATCGGGGGTTTGCCAATCCAGCGAGCGTGTAACAAACAGTATCAACGTCGGGGGAGATGTAAAGGCCCAAGTGTTCAAAATCGTCGCCGGTGTTGACTATGAAAGTCAGGTCCTCTGGGGGAAGCAATTGGGCAAGTCCATCAGCCATTTTTGCACCACCGACTCCGCCTGCCAGCGCCACAATTTTCATATGAACCTGACCACTTCCTGTAAAGAATTCCTTTCCGGAGCTTCAGGAACTTCGCCGGGGTAGCCGAGAAACAACATTCCCTGAGGGTCCCATTCTTTGGGCAATTCCAAGGCATGGCAAGTTTCATCAGGAGCGTAAATTGGCCAACAGATCCAAGTTGCGCCCAATCCTTCAGCATGGGCCGCTAAAAGCAACTGCAGGCCCGCCAATGCCACTGATTGTATGCCCATCAAGATTTCATTTTGTTGGAGAAATAAATCCTGCTCCAGTTTGACCTGGGCAGTATCCCTGCACAGAACAACAATTACGGGTGCTTGAACGGTTCGGCGAAGCGTCCGTTTGCCACGTGCCTGGATGTCGGCCTCTGGAATTCCTTCCGCCTGCATATCCTGCCGGAACCTGGCCGCGATGGCTTGTGCCAAATCAGACTTCATTACAGAATTGGTAACGACAACAAAACGCCAAGGTTGCAGGTTATGTGCGGAGGGGGCAAAGGTTGCCGTTTCCAGAATGCGATAAAGGCAGTCTTGAGGAACCGGGTCTGGTTTGAAACGACGGATGGAACGCCTCGTACGCAGAAACGCATGCAATTCATCTTTTATCATCAAAGCTTATCCGTGCGGATCAACCTTCTCGGGGATGATTTTATAAATGACCCGTTTTTCGCCCGGCTGGTGGTTCTGATATTTATTAATGCCGGTATATTTGCCGGCCAAAGCATCTATATGTGCATCGGCTCCTTTTTCATTTATTTCTACAACCCGCCCACGTACCTGTAAATAGCGATAAGGATCAGCAGGATCCTGGATGCATAAGGTTACTACCGGGCGCCTGCGCATGTTTCTATCTTTTACGCGACCCTTGGCCGTGTTTATTAAAAAGTAATCACCAGATGTATTAAACCAAACCGGTGTGACCTGGGGAGAACCGTCAGCCATAAGTGTGCCCAGGTAGACGAAGGCACGCCTTTCGTCTTTTATCAGATCACTATGGGATTCAGGGATCAACTTCATTTAGCGCCTCCTTTTCCAATCATGTTCACGATAAATCATGCGGTGAATATATATATGACCGGCAGACAGGAATTGCCTGCAGATTTAATCTGGTGTGGAAATCAATAATAGTTTGTACCTCTCCCGAGGTACAGGCAAATGGTTTTGCCTGGCTGGCTCGGCGTGCTAGGCTGTCTAAAACCGAAGTCGGTCATTATTTTCAGTCACTTGCCAATTTAGATGTAGGAATGGGTAACTTTAACTCCAATAAGGCCACAATTTGTTCCAAATCCTGTCAAAAATTCTTTACGTGCGACGCATCGGGTTGATCGAGAGGTGAGGCAATGCCTTCATACACTGATTTACCGGAAGAGGTCCTGTTTTTTAGGTCGGATTAATTCCTTTAATGACCCTTCACGAAGCGGATAGGGAAATCCGCGTACGTGGACGGCGGGAGTTCCTTCGGCAGCTTCCCCCATCATGAGGGAAGCGGCAGCGGCCAGTTCATCTGCAGCAGCAACAAGAGTGATCTTCAGCCGGTAGCCAAACAAATCCTTCCAACCGCGCTTATCCACTAAGCCAGGCAGGCCGGATATTCCTATGGCTGTACCAACCGTACCTAATCTCCAAGCACGTCCGTGTAAATCAATGATCATGACACCAAGGCGATTTCCCGTAGCTATTTTTATTCTTCGGCGAATTTCAAGAGCAGATTTATCGGGATTTTCAGGTAAAAGTAAGACCCAATCTTCAGGGTTTCCATCCTCTCCCATGACATTGGAGTGATCTATTCCTGCACTGGCACAGACGAATCCCAAACGATGTTCCACGATGATGGTTCCAGGGCGCACACGCAAAACTGAATGGCTTTCCCGCAAGATGAGCTCCACCAAACGCGGATCTTTTTGGCTACTTACAGCCAGCTCGCGGGCTTCTTTAGATGGAGTGATTGTTGTCAGGTTGACCAGGCGGTTTTCAGATTTTGAGACGATTTTTTGAGCAAGAACAAGGATGTCCCCATCTTCCGGTGAGATGCGGGCAGTCTGCAATGAAGTCAGTAAAATATCAGCCAGGTCGTCACCAGGGTGGATGAGAGGAATTTTAGGAAGGGGAGTAAAAGTGAGAGGCATATTGGAAAATACATTATATCGCGATGTACAGGTGCCTTATCCGGTGTGAATCCCAGTTATTTTAATACCGGCATTGGTGGAACCAGTTTGACGATTGATGTGGATCAGCACACTAGTGAGCCCTTCGATAACCACCGAATTCTCGAGCGGCCCGGCATCCCAACCCGTCAGCCCGGCTGCAAGAACCAATTTGAGGATTTCACTCCGAGCCTCCTTACTGGTGCCAGTAACAAGCACATCACATTCGATCGGTTCATCATGCAGTAGAAGCTCATAGGATATATTCTGGAAAGCAGAAGTGACTTGCACGTTTTCTCCGAGAATAGCAGAAGCCTCCTGCGCGGCACTTCCGGCTGGGGGCATCTGCACCCTGGTTACTTTGGGAGGAACTAGTGGAACGGTCACATCCACCAAGGTCTTTCCAGGAAGAACCTCTTTTATTCCTTCAAGGGTTTCACGGTGAGCAGAATAGGGAACGGTCAAGACTACAATATCGGCTGCCCGGGCCGCCTGGATATTGGTAGTTCCCTCAACATACGCTTTCCCGTCGAGCAGGTCAAGGATTTCATTTGCAACCGACCTCGCCTTCTCGGAGTTGCGAGAGCCAATCATAATTCGATATCCCGCTTTTGCCCACCGATACGACAAACCTTTTCCTTCTTTTCCGGTGCCACCAAGGACTGCAATGGTAAGTAGCAAAGAATTTGAGCTCATATGACCCTTTCAAAATTCCTTCCTTGAATTTTACAGCTCCTAAGCTGCTAGCCAACTCCAAACTGGATTGGATCTGGAACTTCCACGCCGAAAGAGGCCATTTCTGAAAAAACTCGGAACACGGCTTCACGCAATTCCGGTTCTCCCCCGTACATGGCTTGATATAAGGCGCCAAAGACACCCTCCAATGGCATGACGCGTAAATAAGCCAACGAGGCCAATCGAACCTCCGGATCGTCCGATTTAAGAGCCATAAGCAACAAGTCCGTGGGAGGCTTATCCGGCGAAATGCCCTCTCCTTTTTTCCCTGCATAGGTTATTAACCAAGGCGCATCAGACGGTGGTGGAAGCCTTTTGGGAATATGTGGATTTGGCTTCTGGCGCTCCTCAAGGACTTCTTGAACGGAATTCCGAACCACCCATTGGTCGTCTTCGGTAACTAATCTTACGAGAAGTTCTTCCGCCCAGGATTCATGAATGCGACCCAGGCCGTAAACCGCGGCCCGGCGGACGTTCAGATCTTCTTTCATCACAGCACCATCCCTGAGCATCTTATGGCCTTCGGTGGGGTGATTCGCCAGCGCTTCAGCAGCTGAACGTTGCAAGATTTCATCGCCGTGTAAAAGGGCGGAGGCTAGTGCATCCATAGCCTCGGTTGTCCCAATGGTGGAGAGTGCCAGGCAGGCAGCACGGCGAACATTTGAATTGGAGTTATTTAGCAAATCATTCAGAGGTGCGATGGATTTTACATCGCGAAGCGCACCAGCACCAAGTGCAGCCAATTGCAATAGATCAGGATCGTTTTTTGCGAGCAGTTGCCGAAATAATACAGAAGCTCCGGCGTTCCCGCTAAGTACGATTGCCGCCAATGCCTGGCCACGTAAACCTAAGGGTTGTCCGGTTTGCTGCAGTAAATCAGCAAGCTTTGCCATTACCTCACCGCACCATGGACTTCGCGCTGAGGCTTCGTGCAGCCAGCGAGCGGGCATCAATAGATTACGTGAAAGAGGTCGATCGGATTGAGCAAGAAGTGCGCTGATCAGTGTAGCAGCGTCTCCTTGGACAGCCAAATAATGCATTGAGTTTGATTTTCCGATCCAGGGGGGTTGTTGAAGAATAACGTTCGTGTAATTTACCAAAGATTTACCCGCAAGATAACCACTAAAGATGGGATGAATAAATCGCATGCGATTATTACGATGAGCGGTCAGGAGGCCAGTCTCAACCATTTTAGAAATCAACCCAAGCGAGGGTGTGGTAGGATTTACGGATTTTTCAGTCTGCCCGACCTTTTTCTCATCCCCCTCTGGGCTCTCCACAGGTTGAGGGTCATCGAGCTCAAAAGATTTCAGCCATTTGCGAGCTTCGTGCGGATCAAAGATGGGGGTGGAGGCAAGATTGATTTGCAAGGCTAGGGATTCAAGGGCCTCACGCGGCGTATTTGGTGGACTGATACGCCTGATATGCGTCTCCAAAGCGTCCAGCGGAAGGGGGCCGCACAGATCCCCGGCGTATGCACCCCAGACTTTAAGAGTTAATTCCAAGGGAGTTAAGTTGCCTGAGTTTGCGTTCAGCCATCCATTTAGCAAGAGCGGCTCAACCGGTTCACTGGTTTGCAGCCAAGATTCGGTTTCCACGTGACGCTCCCACAAAGCACCCCATTTTTCGAGAAATTCTGCTTTTTGTTCCGAATTCCAAGCTGTGATTGTAAAGGGGATGAAGTTCAGTGACACCAATCCATCCAAATATTCGCAGGAGGCGGTGGTAATCATACGAGTTTTCGGGTAGGCACGTTTAATAATTCGGATGAAATCAACCGTATCCTTTAACCCAGCCGGCGTTAACTCGTCGGTTCCATCTAAAAGCAGCAAAGCACGTCCTTCAGAGAATACGCGGCGAACGAAGTCCGGGATACGAGACAAATTAAAAACGGAGGATTTCTCGGCAACCAAATCAATCAATGGTTTGAGAGGGGATTTTTTATTTACCGGCAGATCGAGATCTGCAACATGAATCAAGAAAGGCAGTGTTTCCGGGTCTAGTCCAGGTGCCGGGTCCCGGCGGGCCAGACTGGAGGCAAGGCTAGCAAGAGCGACCGTTTTACCTGTACCAGTGTGCCCTACAAGAATAATATCTGAATTTCCAGATAAGGCTTCAGTGATTGATAAGGTTGGAGCCTGGTAGATGGCAGCCAATTCTGGCCACGCGGGAAGATATGGGACAGTTGTCTCAACAATATCCTCTGTATGAAGGGGACCACCTGGTTCCACTCGAGGAGGAGGAGAAAGAAGCCGAGGTGGTAAGAGGATTTCATCCAACGAGAAAAGCGGCGCAGCCAAGTGCAACCCCTGGGCTTGAATCAAGACGCTTTGCCGGTATCGTTCCTCGACAACATTTGTGGCATGCGCCTTTTCATTCTTACGAGCTTGCTTAAGTTGTGAATTCGCACGAATTTGTTGAAAAGCCGGGTGCAGCATGGAAATAATCCACCAAGCTAGAGATGAAAGAATTACGCCCAATAAGAAAGAGTAAATGTCAAGATTTGGGAAGCGAAAGTGCATACAACGCCTGAGATTGAAATCAACTTCCGTAGAGGATACGGCCGCAAGAAGGACAAAGCGTCATTTGACCAGAGGAACGGGCAGATTGTATCTGAGCAAGACTAAGGGTGGAACCGCAGGCTCCACAGGAGTTATCACCAATTACTGCCACAGCGATGCCTCGACGCTGTTGGCGCAGTTGATCGTAAAGGGCCAATTCGGTTGGCGGGACGGCTCCTGCAACGGCATTTCTCTCGACGAAAAACCTTTCAAGGTCGGCCTTTAGGGCAGCTTGCTCCAAATGCAAACCTTTATTATTTTCAGCCACTTCAGCCTGGCCTGCCAATAACTTAGTCCGGGCAGTTTCCAAATCCGCCGAAGCCTTTTCAATTGCAATCATGGTTTCGATCTGACGATCTTCCAGAACAACCAATTGACGTTTTAATGAAGCCACATCGTTTTGAAGATCCTGCAATTCTTTCGGACTGTGCGATTTTCCACCATACAGGCTGGATTGGACCTGCTCAATCTTTATTTGCTGACTTTGTACTTCCCCCTCAGCTTGTTTCAGCGCCAGCTCGGCTGCATCATTACGGGCCTCATTGGTGATGACCTGCTCGTTTAATTGACGTAATTCAGCATCATTGGCCAATGTCTCCTGAATAGAATGCAAATGAGTTTGAAGACGATCAATCTGAATATCAATTTGCTGGAGACGGTAGAGGCTCAATGTCTGGTTCATGGCATCATTATAAACTGATTACCGTTTTTGCAAGAAGATATTCGATAAAAAAGCCCGCCATGGGAAGATGGCGGGCTCAGATTTATTGCGATGGCAAGTTAAAGTAATTGTAAATAGCACGTGAAAGTTCGGCATACATTGGCGAGACCTGCGACCAATCACCTCCTCCCGGGTTGTACACATATATCGTCAGGACATAGTTGCCGCCAGGTGTATATACGATTCCGGCATCGCTATATTGGGTCAGATTTATATCCCAGCCATGTTTATGAGCTACGATAGTGCCTTCAGGAACACCGGCCTGAATAAGAGCCCCAAGTTTATCCTCTTGAAGGTATTGGATCATCTGCTGACAAGCTGCCTGGTTAATTTCGCCAGGGAAAACCGCCACAAGGGAACTGCCACCATTCTGAGAACACAAGTATATATCTTCGAGCAACATGCCCATATCAGATGGGGTAGTCTGGCTGTATGTGTCCGGATCGGTATTAATATCTGTCCGTTGGTTGGCCGGTGTGTTATAAAATTTCAAAACTCCCGCGCCAGGATAGAAATAACCATTAATGAAGGTGTTTTCCAGGCCAAGTGCCTGCATGGTTTCCGTGACCTCCAACGGTCCGCGTGTCTTATCCAAAGCCATCATCAAGGCATCGGCAGCGTCATTGTTCGAAAGGGCGATCATATCTTTTAATTCTGATCCGAGCTGGTCGTCAATCTGGCTGCTGAAATGACGAAAAACAGAAACCATTATAGGAATTTTTATTGTACTCGATGCAGTAAAAGCAATATCGGGGGTTGTTGAAAGGTTCTGGCCGGATTGATATGCAAATTGCAAATCATTAGAGGTCTGAAGATCGAGGAAGTAAAGATCGACTATTCCCGTAAATCCACTCTGTTCAATAATCTGTTTAAGCAAGATTTGAAGAGTATCCAACGATGGCCGTCCAGCTGCGGTTTGCTGGGAGGAGAGCAATACCACGCGCTGGTTGGGGGATTCCAAGGCATTCCCTATCAAATCCACTGCCCGGTCAATATCGAGAGACTGGCCGGGCTTACCTGGAGTAAAATTGACCGTTCCGGGAATTGGTTGCGCCGGTACAGGCGCTTGGTCGTAACGGTCGGATATTTCCGTTTGCAGATATATGCGAAGCCGGTCGGAGGAATAAGTGGCGACCAAAGGTATCTGGCTGGCAGGAGAGGGGCGGTTCCATAAATAATCCCAATAACCACCCCAGAAAGAGGCACTCGTTCTTTGCAAATCTGCCGCAGCCAACATGCTCTCTGTATTTAGTTGGAATCCGATCAGACCCGGGTCGAGGTCGATCACTGCATTATTGTAGTGAATTTCGACCGGTACTGAATAGACTTGTAGAAGCCTTTGAGCTGCCGCTTGTGAGTCAAGGCCACCGACAGGCACACCACCTATAGTCATATCTGGCGGATAATTCGAGCGGGACACACTGTACTGAACCAATTGGAACACAATAAATATCGCTGCCACGAGGATAAAAACCAAAGAAACCCCGCGTAAAAACAGGGAAGAACCGCGCAATCTCACAACGCCTCCAAACCAATTAAAATATTGATATTTATCATTCTTACCGGGTAAAAAGTATAACACACTCATTGAAGGCAGCGATGTTTGAATTATATAGGTGCTTTTTGTGGTAAAACATAGCCATGGATAAAGTTTCTCTTGCTCTTGTTACTGGGGGGGCGCATCGGTTAGGTCGGATCTTTGCCTTGACACTGGCGCGGCATGGGTATTCGATTTTATTGCATTACCATCGGTCGGCTGAAGCAGCCATCCATACCTCGAAAGAAATCCAGGATATTGGCACAAAAGTATATCCTGTGGAAGCTGACCTGACTGATTCGACGCAAATTCAGGCGTTGTTTTCCAAAATAGACGCATTGAATATTCCATTGAAGGTCCTAGTTAATTCTGCTGCAATAATGAAACATGATGACTTATCAAGGGTTTCATTGGAGGATTGGGATACCGCGATGGCCTTAAACCTGCGCGCGCCATATTTTTTGGCACAAAGAGCTGCCGAACGGATGAATGAAGGCGGTGTCATTATTAATGTCAGCGATGCAGGAATCTGGAAAACCTGGACCGGGTTCCCAGCCTACCTGGTTAGCAAGTCTGGATTGGAAATGCTGACGCGGCTCCAGGCAAGAACATATGCGCCGAAAATACGGGTTAATGCCATTGCACCAGGATTGGTGTTGCCGACGAATGACACACTTGATGCGGAATGGGAAAGACTGGTAAGCCATCTTCCATTAAGACGCCCGGCCTCGACGGACGAGCTCGCGGATGCACTTGAATTTATCCTAAGAAACCAGGCAATTACAGGGCAGACAATATTCGTGGATGGTGGATATTCACTGACATGATTTTCTGCTTTCAAATCAAAGGTAATTATGTTGAACTTACGAATATTTTTTAGGCTATCGCGGCCACTTCAATTATTACTGACAGTGCTAACCTACGTCTTGGGCGCTGGGATAGCTCGCTATCTTGGGCACCCGATACATGCTGCATCTTTTGGATTAGGGTTACTGGCGATATTGGCGATTGAAGTGGCTGCTTTTTGGCTGGTCGAATACTTTCGCCTCCAGTTCACCCCATTAGCCAAAGACGAGAGCCATTTTTACCGTGAGAACCTGCGGGCCAGCCTATTCCAATCTGCTTCGGCTCTATTGACTGTTGCTGGTGCGACCGTTGTCACACTGATACTAGCCCGGTTGATGCCTGTACTGGCTGGAATCCTAATGGGATTGATTGTCGTCTTCTTTGTTGCATATGCCATTCCACCCATGCAGCTTGAAGAAACTGGATATGGCGAACTGGTCATGGCAATCGCATTAGGCACCCTTTTCCCGGCTTTGGCTTTCCTTCTTCAATATGGAGATTTCCATCGACTACTGACATTCGCAACGTTTCCACTTACATTGTTGGCCATGGCGTACTTACTCGTGAATGATTTTCCGGCTTTTTCAATTGATCTGAAGTTTGAACATCATTCTTTGCTAACACGGTTAACCTGGCAGTATGCCATCCCTATCCATCATTTGTTAATTCTGGCTTCATTTCTTTTCTTCGCGATCTCACCCTTTTTAGGTTTCCCATGGGGATTGGTATGGCCAGTTTTCCTGGCGCTGCCCTTCGGGGCAGTCCAGATCTTTTGGCTCCAGCGAATTGCATTGGGCGGTCGGACCATGTGGAAGTTTCTGACAGGTCTGTCGATTGCCACATTTGGTTTGACGGCTTATTTATTGGGGTTTACTTTCTGGATACGGTAAAAGGATAAGATTTCCATGGGCTATGTAAAATGTTAACGATATAATCAAGTAGAAAAATTATTTGGGAGAATTGGAATGACACTTGCACTTGTAATTGATGATAATAAACAGACCACCGAAGCATTGATGGAAATGTTAAAAATCTGGAACATAGCTGCACGCCCAGCTTACGGCCCAAGCGTGGCGATGAAGATCCTTAGTGAGGTGACACCCAATATTGTCTTCCTGGACATCAATATGCCTGGAGTAAATGGATTTGAAATGCTGGCTTACCTACGCCGTGAGCCGAGGTTGACGGGTGTACCAGTTATCATTGTCACGTCAGATGACCAGCCCGAGACAACGCAGAGTGCGCTTGCGGGGGGTGCCAACGCAGTGGTGCTCAAACCCGTCATGGTTACCATACTGGAAGGCGCTTTAAAGAAAATCGGTATTATTTAATATATAATATTTGAGTTGTGTCAGATTTAAAGGCGATGGACTATTCAATCGCCGTAAAATTATTTATAATATAGATAATAATTATCAAGTAATTGGATTTAGAAAAGTAATTGGAGGTCGCAATGTCTATAGAATCTGGAATTGGCGCGCCTGAATTTTCTTTACCTGATGAAAATAATCGTGTCCATCGTCTTTCTGATTTCCGCGGGCGACCTGTTGTTCTGTACTTCTATCCCAAAGATGATACTCCAGGGTGTACCACCGAAGCATGTGGATTTCGAGATGACTATGGTGCTTATATAAATGCGGATCTAGTTGTGCTGGGCGTCAGCCCGGACACTACTCAATCCCATAGCAAGTTCAAGCAAAAATATTCGCTGCCATTTCCACTTTTAGCCGATGCCGGTCACAAAGTGTGTGACATGTACGGCGTCTGGGGACCCAAGAAATTAATGGGACGTGAATATGAAGGTGTCTTGCGGACGACTTTTCTAATTGACCCAAATGGCCGAATTGTCAAGGTTTTCGAAAATGTCAGGCCAGCAGAGCATAGTGCAGAGGTATTGGAAGCAGCCAAGAAGCTTCAGAAAACATAGATGGTTGAACAACGGCATTAGAATTGTATTACCCGAAATACTTGTTTCACTTCATGAAAATGATACTTTGATTGTCGGCGTAAGCGACATGCCAGGCTGGGGATTGTCGGAGGACATCGGCTAAGGGGGCGTCTGATTCAACCAGGATTGTCTGAATATCTTGCATATTCAATTTATTTTCCCATCCAGGTTTGGCGTTGTAAATACTTAGATAATTTAGGATAAAAGCATCTCCATAAACATCTGCGCGTCCGTCAATAAAAACCCGAACCTCGGGGTACAAACGCCAGATGATATAGCCACCCCAATTATAGGAGTTGAATAAATTCCCTGAAGGCGCATTTTTCTGCAACCAGTCCACAGCGCTTTTTGGGAAATCCTCAAGTTCTGTGCGAGGCTGCTCCTGAACGACCTGAATAAAACGCAGGCAGGTGATTGATAAAATAACGACCAGCAGAATGGGAATAATTACATGGAACAACTTGCCCGGGCCATTGGCTGCAAAGCGAATTTTTATCAAGGAGCCGACCTGTTCTGCCAATACAGGGATAGCCGCAAGAGCGAAAAATGGGATGTTGCGCATCGAGATCAGTGCGGCATAGCCGAATCCAATCGTGAGCAGGATATTGGTAGACGAAATAGTCTTTTTACTTACCATACCAAAGCCGATAAGAGCCAGGATAAGCCAAGCGAGGGGTTGCCACATCATCTGGTGAAAATCGGGTGAAAACCATTCCTGTATAAACTGCTGCATGGACGAGCTTGTTAAGGTCTGAAATGGGTAGATTAAGATAAGTAAACCGTTTGGGTTCGCCAGGGCGACCAGGATACAACCCCCTAAAGTTATACAAAGGATGATAATCGATTTTAAAGTCGGGGCGGGCACAACACGTTCCGTTTTTAATACCCCCGACACTAAAAGGTCTATCAACCCGCCAACAATAAAAATACCAATAAGAACAAGGCCAAGGAAATAGCCGGCATGCAGATTGACCCAGGCCAGCATTAAAAAAGGAAGCGGGACAAGAAAATAAAGGTTGCCATTGCGCTTGTGGCGCGCTAGTAAAAATAAGAATACACTAGCAAGAAAAAGTGAAATCATTTGAGGACGCACTCCCCAGGTAGGTGCTGAGGATACTGCTCCCAATAGCAGCACAAACCCGGCGACATACGGTTGCGTTTCCATCGGGCAGCGAAAATAAGTGAGTAAGAACCCTCCAGTGATGAGGATGGAAAAAGTAAATATCAGTAATCCATAACTACCCAATTGGAAGAGAGTGTATATGAATACCTCTGACAACCATTCATGGGCGACCCAAGGTTGACCAACCCGAGTATATGAAAACGGATCTGTGTGTGGGATGTTGTGAGTCTGAATGATAAACTGGCCTGTTCGCAAATGCCACCAAAAATCCGGGTCGGCTATTGGACGCAGTGTTATCAGGAATAAACACAGAACGAGAACAACGAAAAAGACCACGCGAATGGTTAATTTCATGATGTTATTTTACTGCTTCTTTAATAATTAGGTTTACACACCAGCAATTTCAGTCTGCTGTAATTAAGAAATTCCCGCCTCTTCAGCATAAGGCGGGAATTTATATTTGGTCATTCACCCAAGTAATCGCGCAATTTGCGACGGATGGAGGGGTGGCGCAGGCGGCTTAATGCCTGTGCTTCGATCTGGCGAACACGCTCCCGAGTGACACCCATTTTGCGTCCGACCTCCTCCAGTGTATAGGCCTGACCATCCAGTAACCCATACCGTAATTGCAAAATACGTACTTCCCGGGGCGGAAGTCCGTTCAAGACCTCACTTAGATGCTCGCGCAACAAATTGTATGTTGCGGTTTCATCTGGAGGAGCAGCTTCATCGTCTTCAATAAAATCACCCAGAACGGAATCTTCTTCATCATCTGTTGGCGTTTCCAGTGAGAGCGGGCGGCGCGCGACCTGGATCATATTCTCCACCTTCTTAGGCGGCACTTCAAGGGCTTCCGCCACTTCCTCGACGGTTGGTTCGCGACCGAGGCGTTGGGTTAATTGGTGCTGGACGCGTAGAAGCTTGTTGATCTGGTCTCCCATGTGGACCGGGACACGGATGGTGCGGCCTTGGTCTGCAATAGCGCGTGTGACAGCCTGACGGATCCACCAGGTGGCATAGGTACTAAATTTATGGCCGCGGCGGTAGTCAAATTTCTTGGTGGCTCTTATAAGACCAATATTGCCTTCCTGGATCAAATCAAGGAATGGTACGCCGCGCCCCATGTATTTCTTGGCTACACTAATTACCAAACGGGAATTGGCTGTAATTAAGTGTTCGCGAGCTGCCCAGCCATCTTCGATCAATTTGCGAAGTTCAATCCGGCGGCGCTGGCTGACGTTACCACGCGCCAATTCTTCGCGCGCCATACGGCCGCGTTCGATACGCTGGGCAAGTTCAACTTCCTGAGTCGCGGTCAGCAATGGGACACGGCTGACCTCCTTGAGATATAAGCCGATGGTATCATCGGTATCAATATTGGCTAGATAGTCATCCAAAGAAAGTTCAGGCTCAACCTCGGCCTCTGCTTCTTCAACCGCAACCAACTCATCCTCAGGAGGCTCGGTTGTGGGAGTGTCTTCCACGAATGCCACCCCGGCACTAAGGAGTGCCGCAAAAGCTTCTTCCAATTGCTCTACATCTTGTTCAGCCTCGGGGAAAAAATGCAGGATGTCATCAATGGTTACATAGGTCTTCTGCCGCCCCAGCTCAATCAACCGAGCGATTGGTGAATATTCTTCTTCCTCCTCAAGCAATAAAGGGTTTTCCATTTCACTTCCTTACAAAATTGATTTTAATTAGAATACTCTTTTTTAAACCGATTTTCAATACCCTTATCAAGGTGTCGGAGTGGAAACCTCAGATTCCGGAACAAGAGTACCCTCAGGTGTTGGAACGGGTGTCGCAGTGGGCGGGAATGGCGGCGAAGTGAGCAGATTAAGGAGCGAATCGATCCCTGATTTTTCTATTACGTATATTTTTGCTCCGTCGAAACGGACATAGTATCCGCTACTGGTAGGAGAAAGATTCCCGACCTCAATTTTATGGCTGGTTCCATTGACGAACACCAGATCAATAGTATCGGTCGGAACCGCCAGACCTATATCATTTACGGGGGGCGGAGAACTAAGCATAGTGACGATACTTAATGCACCCACTTGAGTCTCGGCAGCACCAGCCAGCCCCTGGTCAGCTTCCCCGGAAATAGGCGCAGTAATCACCCAGGATTTGCTCAAATCCCGTTGCATTTTGAAATTATTGCCCTTGTTATCAGCAATATGCAAGCTTTGCAAAACACCTTGGGACTGTGTAATGAGGTAACTGCCTACCGTAGGTGTAGGTGTCAGAGTATTACCTTTCGCGGGTTTGTTCTCAATATAGAAATAAGCCCCGATGACAAGGACCAGCAATACCAGCAATATCCATGTGGAACGCTTGATCATGGGATTATCCTCTTGATCGACGAACCAGCCACGTTGATACACCCGCTGCAATAATTAACCCAGGAATCAGGATAATAAAGGCGAAAGCCAGCAGTAAAACGGTGAAACTACTTGGCAGGCGCAATGTACGATTGATAGGTTGGCTGGAAGTAAGATTAATCATGTTGCCCTGTCCAGCAGCCCAATCAACTGTGTTGATAAATAAATCGCCATTGCCATATTGATCAAAATAGATATCGCTGGCAAAGGAAAAGTCGCCAATCACAACCAACCGACCATTGGTCGATGAGTTTTCAGCTGCCGCAGCAATAGTTAAGGGACCCACGAAGTCAGTTTTTGCATCATAAGAAACCTGGTTGTTTTGCAAGGCAGTGAAGTCGGTTTCGCCCCACGAGGAATTTATCGTCGTTACCAAGGCTGTTGTTTGTACATTTTGAATATTGGTATTCAAGCTGAGGCTGCAAGCAGTGGGGAAAAAGGAAACCATGTTTTGGCTTTCCAGTTTATCTGTAATAGGATGGGTTCCATAAGCATTTTCTACAGCAACAATGATCTGGCTCGAACTTGGATCAATTACTAGATCATTCTGTATGGTAATGCCCCAAGTGGTTTTCAGATAATTAAGCAGTGGATCAACCGGTTTCCCAGCAGACGAAGTCAAAGAAGAGTCTTCCATGACAATAAGGGAGCCGCCTTTGGCTACATAGGCGCTGAGAAGAGACATCTCCTGACTGGAAATTGGCTGGGTAGGACCGTCAATGATTATTGATAATGCATCGGCTGGAATCTTATTTTCAGCTAGAAGGTTGAGGGATTTAACTGTGTAATTCTTCGATTCCAACACCGTGCGCGCTCGGGTATACGCTTTATCTGCAGGGTTTTGGATATCCCGCTCACCATGCCCAGCAAGAAAATATACAGTTCGCTGGCCAGGATTCATGAGAAGAACCAGTGCATTTGCAAAATCCTGCTCAGTGGGGCTGGTGAGCAATTCCTGTCGACCTTGCATCAATAAAACGACCGATCCATCTTGCGTAATTTTGTATTGCGTCGCCTTGGCTGGATTAGCTTCGGGGTCGACAAATTGGTAGGTGAATTTTCCATTGCTGCTGGCTTTAAGTTTGTTGAAAAGATCAAGAGTTGTGGTATTCGAAGTGCGGGATGTGTAAAAACCGATCGCCTGGACCGGGGCCGGAAGCTTCTTCAACGTGTCAATCGTTTCAGGAGCAAGTGTGTTTTGTTTGCCTTCCGTCCAATCCCATTGAATGGGATTCTGATATGCAACTGCATTAATCACTACCAGAATAAGGATAAAGGCAATCAACATAATGATCGCATTACTGCCATGCCGGGCTTGTCTGCCGGTAAGAAATTCCCTTATTCGCTGCGGATCTAACAATGCATAAAGGGCCGGCCCAACAAATGCCACTCCGACACTTATCCAAAGAACCAGGTTTATTGTTTTTTGATCCGGAGGAGCATATAACCCAATAAAAATGAGGAGCTTGACGATAAGCGTGATTATGACTACCAGAATAGCAAGACCGGAAAGCCACAACCCGGCAGGTGCAACCTGCTTAATAGAAAATTTCTTTGAGGAACTCGACTTCTTTGCCATTATTTCCACCTTCGGATTTCAACCGCTACCGTGCCCAGGAAAAGACCAAGCCCGGTCAAACTCAGATAATATACAATATCAGAAAGTGCCACTGTGCCACCTTGCATTGACGAAAAATGGGTGCTCATACTTAAATAGTTGAATATGCCGCCGCTTCCTTGCATCACCACGGCTGGCCATCCGATTACTACCCATAAGAAAAACAGGACTGCAAGAGTTGCAAAAAAAGCTGCGAATTGATTATTAAAAAAGGCCGAAATGGCTGTACCAATTGCCAAAAATGCTGCGGCTACGAGCGTGATAGCAAGGTAATTTGCCATCATCAAACCCTGGTCGATGCCTGGGGTGACCAAACTATTCAGGACAATCGGATAAATAAAAGTGATCAATATGATAAGAAAAACAAAGATGAAAGAGCCCAACCATTTGCCAACAATCAATTCCCATTCGTGAATGGGGGCGGTGAGCAGTAATTCAAGCGTGCCATTGCGGTGTTCTTCAGCCATGAGTCGCATCGACAACGCCGGAACCGCAAAAAGAAAAAGGAATACCAGAAGCCCGATGACTAAATCAGGACCGGGGGCAGTTGTTGAGCCTGTGGTAAAAGCTGCCTGGTCGGCCAGATAAATTGTCAGCACAAAATATATACCTGTGATAAGAAAAACGAGCAGACCCACGATGTACGCGATCGGACTGGCAAAGTACAAGCGGATTTCACGCCTAGCGATGGTCCAAATGTTACGCATCTCATGTCCTCCTTATTTGATTGACGCGTCATCACGCGTCAACTCCAGGAAAATCTCTTCCAAGCTTAATCCGACCGGACTGAGCTCTAGCAAATCGTAGCCGGATTTAACAACTGTCTTAGCCACCTCAGGACGCACTTCCACACCCGGAGCAAATTGGAACTCCACTGCACCATCCGGGCGTATTTTGGCGTCCTGCACTCCGTCTATTTTGGATATCAGAGGCATAAGATCCTCGACGTCACCTTTGACGCGCAAGATTGAACGTTCTGCACCCACAAGACGGGCTTGCAGGTTTTCTGGTGTATCTTCAGCGACAATATGACCCTTATTAATAATGAGAACACGGTCGCACAATTGTTGCGCCTCCGATAGAATATGAGTTGAGAGAAGAACAGTACGTTCCTTGCCAATTTCCCTGATTATGCCGCGGACTTCGACCACCTGTGCCGGATCAAGACCAATGGTCGGCTCATCCAAGATCAGAACCTCCGGTTTGTGCAACAAGGCTTGGGCTAAGCCGACCCGCTGGCGCATGCCCTTGGATAGGTTGGAGATGTAACCATCCGCGCGCTGTTCCATTTGAACCATTTCCAACGCGTTGTCGACCATTTCATCGCCATTGGGTAAGTGGCGTAAATCGGCCATGAATTTCAAATAGTCGAAGACTGTCATATCGGAATAAAGCGGTACTGTTTCGGGCAGGTAACCAACCCGGCGACGAACTTCGATGGATTCTTCCACCACGTCGAAACCGGCAATTTGGGCTGAACCGAAAGTTGGGGGCATATAACCGGCGAGGATGCGCATCGTCGTGGTCTTACCGGCGCCGTTGGGACCCAGGAATCCAACCACCTCACCTTGTTTGGCCTCGAAGGTCAAATTGTCTATTGCCCTTCTCGCACCATAATCCTTTGTTAAATTGGTAGTGCTAATCATCATTTCTCCTTGTAATGAACATATGCGCAATAAAAGGCACAGCAGCCGAAGTTGGGCAGCGGTGCCAATAGAGTAATTGAAAAGTAACCGAGAAAACTATACATTAAATCAAGATAGCATGTCAATAGGTTTTTATTTCTCTAATGAAACCCTAATGCTCTGATGAGGATGCTCGTTTGATCAAAACGGGGTTGATATTTAGCGACCATACAGTGGTAAAATAGGCGGGATTTTGTTCGAAAACTGATGCATCAAGAATTTAATTTTCTTTTCCTGGAGGATACATGAATATTCTTTGGTTGGGCAGTCGGACGGGTTTAAATAACTTTGAACAGATTGCCATCGTTTTCGTTCTTGTTGCCGCATTTATCAGTCTGGGGTACGCCTGGTTGTTGCGAGGCATCGTGCTCAAGAAAGACAAGGGCACGGAAAAAATGCAGGAAATTTGGAATGCCATCCGAATTGGCGCCAACAGCTACCTTACGCGACAACTTAAGACCATTCTTCCGCTGATTGGCATCCTTACCCTGGTTATGTTCTTCAGCGTGTATGTTGTTCCTCCGAGCTCGGAAGCTTCAGTTGAATTTAAAGCGTTCAGCCCACAAGGAATTGTTCTTATTGTGGCTTTCGGTCGAACCATCGCTTTCATCATGGGTGCGTCCTTTTCGTTGATGGTCGGACAGTTGGGGATGCGCATGGCGGTACAGGCAAACATTCGGGTTGCTTCTGCTTCCCGCCGTGGATTTAATGAAGCCCTTTCCATTGCGTATTACGCCGGCACCATCACTGGCATGCTGACGGATGGCCTCGGTCTGCTCGGTGGAACCCTGATCTTCATCGTTTTTGGCAAAGCAGCTCCGGATGCCTTGCTCGGTTTTGGCTTCGGAGGTACCCTCCTGGCATTGTTCATGCGGGTCGGTGGCGGTATCTATACAAAAGCAGCCGATGTGGGTGCTGACCTGGTTGGAAAGGTCGAAAAGGACATCCCGGAAGACGATCCTCGCAATGCGGCTGTTATTGCCGACCTAGTCGGTGATAATGTGGGTGACTGCGCTGGCATGGCAGCGGATATTTTTGAGTCCTATGAAACAACCATCGTTTCTGGCTTGATTCTTGGCCTTATTCTGTACAGTTTACCCCCTCATCATTTGTATTGGATAGTGTACCCATTAATCATCAGGGCAATTGGTGTAATCAGTTCCATGTTGGGAACGTTCACCGTTCCGATTTGGGAAAAATTTCCAATCAAGTTCCTGCGGGCGCACGATGCGGAAGAATCCATGTTTCGCTCGTATGAGGTCTCAAGCATCTTCACTGTAACATTGTCAATATTCCTGGCATGGCTTTACGCAGGAGACTTGCGTTTAGCTGCCCTTACTGCAATCGGTGTGGGGCTGGCCGTCGCGTTCAATCCATTAACATCGTACTTCACTTCCACGAAGAAAGCGCCAGTTAAGGAGATCGTCAAATCGACCACCACTGGTGCGGCTACAACGATCCTTTCAGGCCTATCGGTCGGCATGGAATCCAGTGTATGGGCACTCTGCGTTATCGTAGTAGCCTTTATTCTTGGTCTTTTGCTATTTGGTAATGATGGGCCTAATTACGTTCTCTATGCCATTGCAATGATTGGTATCGGAATGCTTAGCCATACTGGTAACAACGTTGCCATGGACTCGTATGGCCCGATCTCTGACAATGCCAATGGCATTGGAGAAATGGCCTGGCATGATATGGAAGATGAAGAAACCAAGAAAGCCCGCCAGATCATGGCTGACTTGGATGCAGTAGGAAACACTACAAAAGCCATTACCAAAGGTGTGGCAATTGCCTCAGCCGTAATCGCTGCAGTCAGTCTGTTCGGATCCTATATTGCAGACGTGGGTGTGGTGCAGAAGCAGTTAGGCATGCCGGTGATGGATGCAATCCGCGTTTCGGATACCAAAGTGTTTATCGGCATGCTCCTGGGAGGCGCTTTGCCTTGGTTGTTCTCCTCGCTTTCCATCCGGGCAGTCAGCCGCGCGGCGGGAAGAATCGTCGAAGAAGTTCGCAGGCAATTCAAGATTCCAGGCATAATGGAAGGCACGAAAAAACCCGATTATGCCGAGGTGGTAGGTATTTCGACCGCTTCCGCCCAGAAAGAACTTGTTCCGCTGGCGACAATCGCAGTTTTGATGCCTCTTTTCATCGGCCTGGTATTGCAGGTAGAAGCCTTGGGCGGTTTCCTGGCGGGAATAATTGTCTCAGGCCAATTACTGGCAGTATTCATGTCCAATGCTGGCGGAGCCTGGGACAATTCCAAGAAATCCATCGAAGATGAACCGCGTAACCTGGCAGCCAATACTGGCAAGGGCTCCGAACGCCACAAGGCGAGCGTTGTGGGAGACACTGTGGGTGATCCAATGAAAGATACTGCCGGTCCAGCGCTCAACCCGATGATCAAGGTTGCCAACCTGGTAAGTCTGCTGTTTGCTCCGATCATTGTCAAGTATCCGATCCAGAATGCAGATGGCTCGATCAATTTTGTTGTCATAGCTATTGCAGTAGTTCTACTGGCTGGAACTATCTGGGCGATTGCCCGATCCAAAGCTCCGGCAGCTGAATTGAAGACTGAGAAAGCAGCATAGCAAGTTAAATACATAAAAATCAAAAACCTCCCTCGTGAAGGGGAGGTTTTTGATTATATGCGATATGCGCGTAGCCATTATTTGTACCAGAAATTTATTTCTTTTTTCCTAAAAAATGGCTCTGCCATTCAAATAATTTATTAAGCGCCTCAATGGGTGAAAGAGAATTTATATCCAGCTTTCCCAATTCGTCCAATAGAGGGTTGGTCTCGGGAAACAAAGCCACCTGTTGTACTGTATGAGGGTTTAAGCGAATCGCTTGACCGGAGGATTTTTCCAATTCACTCATAATCTCAGTTGCCCTCTGTATAACTGGACGAGGCAAACCTGCCAACTGGGCGACATGGATGCCATAAGACCTATCTGCACCGCCCGGGATGATCTTGTGCATAAAAACAACATTGCCATTCGCTTCGGTAACTGCAACATTGTAATTGCATACACCTGGAAGCAAATCGGCCAACTGGGTCAGTTCGTGGTAATGAGTCGCAAATAGAGTCTTTGCGCGTAATTGTGGGTGATTATGGATATATTCTACGACCGCCCAGGCAATTGAAACCCCGTCATACGTACTGGTGCCTCGCCCGATTTCATCCAGGATAAGCAGGCTTCGGGATGTGGCATGGTGGAGGATGTTTGCCACTTCAATCATTTCCACCATAAATGTTGATTGGCCGGCATGAATTTCATCCTGGGCCCCAATACGGGTGAAAATGCGATCGACCAGCCCGATGGTTGCAGATGTTGCCGGGACAAAAGAGCCAATTTGGGCCATCAAGGCAATCAAAGCAGCCTGGCGCAGGTATGTCGACTTTCCTGACATATTTGGACCAGTAATAATCCGGATTGTCTCACCTTGTTCGAAAGTGATGTCGTTTGGTACATAGCGTTCACCGTGCAGCATTTGTTCAACCACCGGGTGCCGACCATCTCGGATGTCAAAGCTATTATCTTCCAGGATTTCCGGACGGATATAGCTGCCGAAAGCAGCCGCTTCAGCCAGGGCGGAAAGAACGTCCAATTCTGCCAACGCATGCGCGGTATCCAACAAGCGCCTGGTCGATTTCATTAATTCTGAACATACTTCACGGAAAAGACGCAATTCTATTTCGCGAATACGTTCCTCGGCATTCAGGACAAGCGTCTCATATTCTTTCATTTCAGGGGTTATGTACCGTTCCGCGTTAACCAACGTTTGCTTACGAATATATTCGGATGGGGCGTTGACAACCTGTCCATGTGAGATTTCGATGTAATATCCGAAAACCTTGTTATAACCGACCTTAAGAGTCTTAATACCGGTACGCTGGCGTTCAGCCGGTTCAAGATTATTGATCCATTCCCTGGCATGCCTGGAAGCTTCGATTACTCCATCCAATTCAGGCGAAAAGCCAGAGCGAATGATGCCTGTATTTTGCAAAGTTGCGGGCGGATCATCATCGATGGCCGATTGAAGCAGATCTAATTCTTCAATGCAGCTATCGAAGGTTGGTAAACATGAAGAAGGCTGAACATCTTCTTTTTCGCTTGATATGCCAGCTTGTAATCCCTTTTCAACTATTGGAAGCTTGGTCAAAGTTTCCCGCATTGCAACAAGGTCACGCGGTTGGGCGTGCCCAGATAATATACGATTGGTCAGTCGCTCCAAGTCGGATAAGGGCTTCAGGGAAGCCCGCAACTCAGCCCGGAGCATGGAATGAGAGAAAAAATACGCCACGCCATCCTGTCGCTTGTGGATGCGAGCAACTTCTAGCAACGGTTGGCTGACCCACTGGCGGATCAGGCGCTTCCCCATTGGAGTAACGGCCTGATCAAGCACACCCAGAAGGGAGCCATTAAGTTCGCCGCGTAATGTCTCTGTCAATTCAAGGTTGCGGCGGGTGGCGGCATCGAGAGTCATAAATTCGCTCAAACTATATACGCGCAGCCCGGTTAACAAAGCGAGAGCAGCTTCATCGGTCTCTTTGATATATTGAAGAATCCCGCCAGCCGCACGGATCGCCAACGACTTTCCCTGTAACCCAAAACCATCCAGAGAAGAAGAGCCAAAATGTGAAAGCAGAGTTTCCTGGCATTTTCCAGGTTCAAAACGCCAAGCAGGCCAGGCTGACAGGTGACCAGGGAGCCCGTCAGGGATGGCTAAGTTGTCAGGGTGGATGATTTCTGCAGGGCGAAGCCGGGTTAACTCAGCCCGAATTGGACCAAGGTCCGGATTTGAAGAGGCAGCGGAAGGGCCTGAAGGAGAATCAAGTTCGGTGACTGCAAACTCGCCGGTGGAAATATCTACATAGGCAATACCGGCACGGCCATCCTGCAAAATGATTGATGCCAGATAGTTATTGGAATCGCCCGGGAGTAATCCCGCTTCGAGGATTGTTCCGGGCGTTACTACTCTAACGACTTTGCGGGGAAATATGCCCTTGGCAGGCTGGTCACCGATCTGCTCGCAGATTGCAACATGGTAGCCTTTATCGATGAGGCGTGCAAGGTAATTCTCTATCGCATGATAGGGGATACCTGCAAGAGGGGCTCTTAATCCCATCCCAATCGGGCGGGATGTCAAAACAAGATCCAACTCACGCGAAGCAATTTCAGCATCGTGGTCGAAGGTTTCATAAAAATCGCCGAGACGGAAAAGCAGGAGGGTATCCGGATATTGCTTTTTTATTTCCAAGTATTGCTGACGGATAGGGGTAACATCGTCGGTCATTTATCTATTTTACATCTTCTTCTGAGTATTAGGATTTATTTCCGCGTCACCTGTACTATCAAGATTATAAGTTTTATCCTAATCAGAAGAATTTTGGAACGACTTCATTCAGTTCCACTTCCAGATCAAAAAACAAGAAACGCATGATTTTTACATAAGCAGAGAATTTCTTTTGGTATAATGAAACCACTATACTCTTTCGGAATGGAGGCTCAAATGGCAAGTGTAACGTACGACCATATTACCAAAGAATTCGGAGAAGTCGTGGCAGTCAATGATTTAAATCTGTCTATCGACGACAAGGAATTCATCGTTCTCGTAGGTCCCTCGGGCTGCGGGAAAACCACTGCTTTGCGCATGCTGGCAGGGCTGGAAGAAATCACCAAGGGTGAAGTCAAGATCGATGACCGCATCGTCAATGATGTACCACCCAAGGATCGTGACATTGCAATGGTGTTCCAATCTTACGCGCTTTACCCGCATATGACGGTCTACGACAACATGGCCTTTGGCCTCAAGTTGCGCAAAACGCCCAAGGCGGATATCAAACGGCGCGTTCAGGAAGCGGCTGAAATCCTGGGCATTCAAGACATGCTCACTCGCAAACCCCGCCAGCTCTCGGGAGGACAGCGGCAACGCGTAGCGCTAGGCCGGGCAATTGTGCGGGAACCGAAGGTGTTTCTATTCGATGAACCGCTGTCCAACCTGGACGCCAAATTAAGAATCGCGATGCGCTCCGAAATTACCAAGCTTCATCAGCGCCTGCAAACGACCTTCATTTATGTAACCCATGACCAGACGGAAGCCATGACCATGGCCTCCCGTATCGCCGTTATCAACAAAGGCATTCTCCAGCAACTGGACACACCGCAAAACCTATATGACCGACCGGACAATATGTTCGTGGCTGGCTTTATGGGTGCTCCCGCGATGAATTTTTTCAAAGCCAAAATTCACCAGGCAGGCAGCGGTCTAATGATCGAAGGTGGCGCATTTAAGGTACCGGTTGTGTCTGACAAAAAGGCCTATCATGACTATGTTGAAAAGTCGATTGTAATGGGCATACGCCCGGAGGATGTCCATAACCCCGCTTTTGTCCCTTCGGGCATTCATGCCGCCACCATTGAAGCAAAAGTGGATGTGACCGAGTTAATGGGCAATGAAATCAACCTGTACCTGCTGGCGGGGCAGGACAACATCGTAGCGCGTGTTGACCCGCGCACCGACTTCCGCATGGGTGACAAAGTGCAGGTGGCCTTCGATATGGATAAGATCCACCTGTTCGATCCTGATACCGAGAAGGCCATCCGTTAATATATTTTTCAAGGAAACCGCCAGGGTACACCAGCTCTGGCGGTTTATCATGAATAATCAAGGTGAAACATGGAATCCAAATACAAACTTGTACTTTTAAGACATGGACAAAGTGATTGGAATCTTGAAAATCG
Organism: uncultured Chloroflexia bacterium; assembly: GCA_963772245.1. Lineage (GTDB taxonomy): Bacteria > Chloroflexota > Anaerolineae > Anaerolineales > Villigracilaceae > UBA877. Next base: position 641,010 of record CAVYWB010000006.1, read on the forward strand.
GTTTACCGGTTGGACAGATGTTGGTCTATCCGAGCAGGGGGTGGGTGAGGCGCATACGGCCGGTCAATTATTACGCGAGAATAAGTATACATTTGACCTTGCTTATACTTCGGTTTTAAAACGTGCCATCCAGACACTTTGGATTGTCCTCCAGGAAATGAGTCTGGAGTGGATACCGGTCGTTAATGCATGGCAATTGAACGAACGGCATTATGGTGCTTTACAGGGTTTAAATAAAGCTGAAACTGCCAAGGAATATGGCGAAGCGCAGGTGAAATTATGGAGACGATCCTATGATGTCCCCCCACCTGCACTGGAATGGGACGACCGGCGTCATCCACGTTTTGAAGCGCGCTACGCTGGCTTGAGTAAAGCGCAATTACCCGCCACAGAATCACTTAAGATTACTTTGGAGCGAGTCTTACCATTTTGGCACAGCACAATCACTCCGATCATAAAGTCTGGAAAACTCCTTTTGATCGCTGCGCACGGCAACAGTTTGCGAGCCATGGTTAAATACCTGGATAATATCTCAGACGAAGAAATACCTGAGCTCAATATTCCTACAGGCATACCGTTAGTCTATGAGCTCAATGAAAATCTCAAGCCGGTCAATCATTTTTATATGGCTGATGAGGAGACCGTCCGAAAAGCGGCAGAAGCAGTGGCCGCCCAAGGAAGAATAAAATAACGATAGCGAAAACTGACGCTGATGAAGCGCCAGTTTTTTTTACAACTGATCAGGTAGTAAAATAATCAACGAGGAATATTATTTCCTTTTTCGTCCAAGAACCGAGATAAAACCAGCCAAAAGAAGCGCAACTATGATTATAGCGGTTACGGCACCTCCCGCAGCCGAGACCGGCAGGCCGGGCGAGGGGGTAGAGGTAGGGGGAAGGTTGGTTGCCGTGGGAGTAGGTGTGGCGGTGGGCCAGGGCGTCATTGTAGGTGGAATGGTGGGTGTGGAGGTGGGCTGGGTGGGTGTAGGGGTGTAAGCTGCCCGGATGATTATCTTCTGGTTCACAAAAATTGTAGATGTTAGCGTAAGGTTATTCAGGGCGAGTAAATTAGACAGGGAAACGTTATATGCCATGCTGAGCGAACCAAGCGTTTCGCCAGGTTGAACAATGTGTATTATTGAACCGTCGGCGTTGGGTGTATTCGGGACGATGGTGGGGGTGCTCGGGATGAGGGGGGCGGGAGGCGTGTACGCTACCGGCTTTCCACCTGTCGAGAGTGCTTCAACAAGAACAAAATACGTGGTGTTGCCCGATATAGCCACTCCTGCACCAACATCCTCATAAGACGTGCTGACCAGCATGGAATGATGATACGGTTCATTATTCCACCAGGCTACGGCGATTGAAGGACCAATTCCAACTCCTCCATATAAAAGCTCAGCTAAAAAGCCTCCTTCGGATAAATCCCCGGCAAGGAGGTATCCAGCTGCCAAGGCACGTTGATAAGGGCGAGTTCCACCCGGCCCTGTGTCAGTCTGCGAGCCGATAGAGAGTTCATATTCGGCCTGCTGTTGGGCGATAGAATTTAAAATAGAATTTGGCTGGAGCGCATTTAAACCTTTGGATGCCCGGATAGCGTTTACCCCTGCAATTAGATCGGAAGCATCTGAATAAGTTGGAGCGTATTCAGACGAACCAGCCAGGGCTCTTTGATGCAAAGGAAAAAAAGCCAGTGCGAATACCAGGGCCCAGACCAACTTTAGAAGTTTTTGCATCCACCTATTATAATGGCAGGATACTCTTTTAGCCATCTGGTTGGATATGACTAAATTGGCTGGTTGTACATACTACGGAAAATGGATTTTTATACACGTTGAGCGGATGAGCAAATTGCAGGTGGCAGAGACAGCCGATTTAGAATCAAGTAATCCCGACAAATTTCCCATGTCTCTGATGATGAAAAACTCAGTCAGGAAATAGACGATACGGAGTACCGGGGATAATTTGAACAAAAAATTCCTGCACGAAATGCCCGAGATGGAAATTTCTTAATCCAACCAAGCAGCGTGATTAGGCACATTCAAGAATTGACAGCAATTCACTATCTGTCAAATTCACCGGGTTGCCTTTCATGCTATTGGCTTTTTGTGACTGAGCGACAATCTCCAAGAAATATTTTGGGTTTAGTCCATATTCTTTCAGCGGCTGAATATTTAGCGAGTCGCACAACATCCGTATCCAAGCTGTACCAGACTCTGCACTGGCTGTCGCGTCTCCGGTGAGCAGACGAGCCACTTCTGTGTATCTTGTTATGGCCGGTGAAGCAGGCAGGCGAGTGCGTAACGCATGGATATTGGTTTCCATGACCAGTGGAAGTAAGCGGGCACACACCGCTCCATGCGGAGCGTGAGAAAATCCTCCAATTGGATTAGCCATGCCATGGACTGCACCCAACCGGGCATTTGCAAGGGCCATTCCGCCGAACAGGCTGGCCAATGCCATATCTTCCCTGCTATTAGCGTCTTGGCCATTCTCGAACGCTGTGCGGATGGATCGGGCGACCTTGATAATGCCATCCCGGCAAAGGGCATCGGTCAATGGAGTAGGGGAGTTGCAAACGAACGGCTCAATAAGTTGCGTCAGTGCGTCAAGACCGGTTGAGGCTGTGACGGATGCGGGGAGGCTGTAAGTCAATTCCGGGTCAACCACAGCAAGGCGCGGCAGCATAAACGGACTGCGTAAACTGACCTTGATTCGTTTTTCTGGTAAAGTGATAACTGCGTTGCGAGTCACCTCAGACCCGGTTCCTGCAGTAGTGGGGATGGCAATGAATGGGGCGGATGGGTTTTGGAGCGGCTGACCTGTACCGACAACATCGAAATAGTCACGTGGATTGCCAGGATTTAGTGTCAGCGCAGCAACAGCTTTGCCGGTATCCATTGTAGATCCACCGCCAAAACCGATTACCGCCTGACAGGCAGATTCTTTAAAAATGCGCGTAGCCATTACAATATAATTTAAATCTGGTTCTTTATTTACTAATAAACTTTCAATTATTAGATTTTTATCCTTTAAGCTATTTACAAAAATAGAACTGCGCTCAAATGAATCCGTAACAACCAAGAAGTGTTTTCCCATCGCGCCAGCCAAAGCAGGGATTTCAGAAATCACGCCTTGCCCAAATAGAATTCTGGTCGAGGTAGAAAAATCAAAACGCATTTACCATCTCAAATCTTCAGGAAAAATATTTTCATATATCGTGCGTGAGCGCGGTTCAACCAGCAAAGGCTCGGCCAGTTCCCGCCATTTATTGTAATGTGAAGTTTCTTTATGCTTTGCAGAGTCTGCGGGGGTTCGATAGACTTCAACCAATTCGAAACGAGTCAGATCATCAGTTTGTTGGATAAAATCAAAACGGGCAATACCTGCTTCCTGAAGACTATTACGAGCGTTTTCAATTGAAATAGCTTTAAATTCTTCTACATACTCTGGTTTTACATGGATGTGAACGTGAACGATATACACGGATGGCTCCTTTTACCAGGATTATTTATGAAGGTTTCTGGCAGCTATAAAGGTCAATCCAGCTTGGGTGAGATCATTGGCAGTATGGTTGCAGGCTTCAACTTTATCCATGAAATTGACCTGCATGGCATCCCAATCACCAGACTCGATCACTTCCTTTTTATCCCGGAAATAATCCAGAATATCAGAGGCATGCGAACGCGTCTGTTCAACCAAGGTATCACCGCCTTCATGTTTTGCGGAAATGTTGGCGACATGATCTGCAATTTCGATCAATTCAGAGCGGCGGTCATAAGGTTGGAGGACGATGCTTTTCCAAGTTTCGGTAATGTGGTGCTCGAAGCGGACAACATCTTCGAATCCAAGTGCTTTGCGGAATTGAGCCGTTTGCTCCATAGTCTGATTGTTGATTGAATTAGACCAATTGAAACCAATCAATGGAGATGAGCCATCATCGCGGCTGAAAAGTTTTGCTGCAGCCAGGATCCAGAATGCATGATAGGGGTTGTCGGAACCAAAAAAAACCGAAATCTTGAACTGAATATCCACACCCAGCCGATAAAGCAAGAAACCCAGCAAGATTGTGCCTGCATTGAAATTCAGAACGTGCTGAACGCCAAAATTTGTATAGTAATATAAGAACTCGTCCAACCACATGAGCGCGTGATCGTTAGGCTCCCCAATCCCGCCAAAATAGCCCGTAATGGTGGCCGGACCACCAAGGTGAGGATTGGATCCATCCGTACCTTTTGTGTCGAGGGTTTCGACAAAAGAGGCACCAATAATATCCATTGCCGCAACGATGGCAGGCAGGTCGCCATCTTCTTCGGACTCTTTCATCTTGCGGACAGCAATGAATCGCCCTGGAATGAGGCTGCCTTCTTGAATGGCATGCTCACACATCGGACGAATCCAGGGGAAATATTGCAAAGCTGAGACTTCCAATGTGACCGCTGATGCTTCATTGAAATGCACATCCTTTATTTGCTTTCCCAGCAAATGTTCCCGGTAGGTGGCTACTGATGTGAAGGCGCCGCGATCACGTTGATCCATTATCCATTCAAGGTCCTTGATGTAATCCGGATTCCGGTCCTTAACCAATTTATATAAATTTGGCAATTGCCTGGATTTAGTATGCCTGTGGTTGATTTCTTCGGGTGAGCCGTATTTGGCAACCACCTTAAGAAATTCATTAATTACCTGTTCGTCTGGGTCTAGAAGGACTGAGTTAATGGCAAACAGGCGATCAGAGGGGATCTTGAGCATATTGCGTAAGTCTTTTTGCATGGTTGCCTCCGGGAGTAAGAAATAAGTAGAAATGGCCTAAAAACACAATGTTAAGAGAATAGAACGAGTTATACGAATCGATCATTTCATCCGGGTTGTATTATAGGTAACCAAATCTACCTTAAAGGTTCTTAAACAGTATAGAACAGTGGATGTGGCAGGGCAAGTGATGAAAAGCACTTGCAGAGCGGAAGAAATCCCGCCGGATTGCCTAGCGGGAGAATATGCATTGGCTTTTCGCCAGTCTTGAATCAATTCAACAGTTTCTTTAATTCCACGAATTCTTCATCCGTCATACCGAACCAATTCTCCGGTTGTGGGAACTGCTTGCCCAAGACTTCATCATGATAGGATTTTAACCCATTCAGGATGACCTCACCGGCATTGCCATAAACTTTGGCCATCTTCGGTTTGAATTTCGGGTAAAGACCAAACATATCATGGTAAATCAACAGTTGGCCGTGTGCGTCCGGTCCTGATCCAAGCGATATGATAATGCAGTCTTCTGCTCGTTCGGTAATGAGCTTGCACACCCGGTCCGGAACCATTTCCAGAAGGATGGCGAAAGCACCGGCTTTTTCGAGCGCCTTTGCGTCATCCAATATCTTCTTTGCCAGAAGCGCAGATTTTCCCTGCACGCGGAATCCACCCAGCGCACTCACAGATTGTGGTGTCAATCCAAGATGGCCGATTGCAGGTATACCTGAGTCAACAATTCCCTTGATCCGGTCAGCCATGGCGGCACCGCCTTCCAGTTTGATGGCATCGCATCCACATTCGGCCATGAAGCGTCCTGCATTGCGAATGGCAGTTTCAACGCTGGGTTGATAGGTCATGTAAGGCATATCGCCTACGAGAAAAGCGGTGGGCGCACCACGACGGACCGCCTGCGCATGGCGAACCATATCGTCCATGGTAACAGGCAGCGTACTATCGTAACCAAGCATGGTCATGCCAAGACTGTCGCCGACCAGAATCATCTCGATACCGGCCTGTTCCTGCAAGTAGGCAGTGGGGTAATCGTAACAGGTTAGCCAAGTGATAGGTATGCCGTCGGCGACTTTCTTAAACAGGTAGGGTAAGGTGATCTTCTTGCGAGATTGCGTATTTAGATCAGCCATTCTTGCTCCTTTGCGAAAATGAGATTTTAAAAAAATATTTTCGATTATCGACGTTTCAATTATAAAGCCACATCCGAATTTATACACTTCCAAAATATTTTGGGTTGCGGAGAGGTTAACTTTGATTTGTTCTATACTCTAGGATGGACACGGAGTAGGTAATTGCGTAATCCGGTCCATGTCGACCAGTGAATCCGGAGCAAGCCGTCCACCGATTCCGGAGCATGCCGACCACTGATTCCGGAGAATGCCGTCCACTTTTTAGGGATGAGCGGAATCGGTGGACAGCATGGAGCGGGATTTTCGATGGGGAGTGGCGCTGGATAATCTTCTTGAAGTGTGGCAAGCTATCCCTGGAATAATTCCAGGAGGTAGTGATGTCACAGGAAAGGTTGTCCATGCGAAAGATCAGCGAAGCACTACGTTTGAAATGGGAGTGTGGTTTATCGAACCGGTCGATTGCGCGCAGTTGCCAGATCTCCCACAGCACAGTCAGCGAATATTTGAAGCGTGCCGAGGTTGTGGGGTTGAAATGGCCATTGCCGGATGGGCTGGACGAGGACATGCTGTACAGGCTGTTGTTTCCGGAGAAGGTTGCCGACAAACCGGCAGCTCAGGTTCTGCCCGATTGGGAGATAGTTCACCGGGAACTGAAGAAGCGGAGTGTGACTCTGCGGCTGTTGTGGACGGAGTACCGGGAAGTTCATCCGGGAGGATACGGGTATAGCCAGTATTGTGATCTGTACCGGCGCTATGCCCAGAAGCTCGATCCGCCTATGCGGCAGAACCACAAAGCCGGTGAAAAGTTATTTGTGGACTATGCCGGAGATACCGTTCCGATCACCGACCCAGAGACCAGGGAAGTACATCAAGCGCAGATTTTCGTGGCAAGCATGGGCGCCAGCAGCTATACCTATGCCGAGGCACAGCCCAGCCAGGAGATGCCGCATTGGATTGGCGGACATGTGCGCGCTTTTGTGTTTTTTGGGGGTGTAACCCAAATTATCGTCCCAGACAACCTGGCTCAGGGGGTGAAACATGCCTGCCGGTACGAACCGGACCTGAACCCAACCTATCTTGAGATGGCCCAGCACTACGGGGTGGCAGTCATCCCGGCCAGAGTGCGCCGCCCACGCGACAAGGCAGTGGTCGAGGTGGGCGTGCAGGTGGTGGAGCGCTGGATATTGGCTCGTCTGCGTAACCGGACTTTTTTTAGCCTGGCCGAACTGAACTGCGCCATGGTCGAACTGCTGAAAGAACTGAACGACCGTCCGATGAAGCATCTGGGAAAATCCCGCAAAGAGCTTTTCGAAGAACTGGATCGGCCTGCCCTGCGTCCGCTTCCGCCCGCTCCTTATGCATATGCCACCTGGAAGACTGCCCGGGTGAACATCGACTACCACGTTGATTTCGAGAAGCATTTTTACTCGGTCCCGTATGGGTTGATCCACCAGGAAGTGCGTATCCGTGCCACGGAACACATGATCGAGATCTTCCACAAAAGCCAGCGCGAGGCGGTGGCCATCCATCCCCGCAGCCAAGTCATTGGCCATTACTCCACCCAGGCCGCCCATATGCCGATCAGCCACCAGAAAGCTGGGGAGTGGACCCCCGAGCGCCTGCAACACTGGGCAGAAGAGATCGGGCCGCACACCGGCCAGCTGATCCAGGCGATCCTGGCTTCCCGACGTCACCCTGAACAGGCTTTTCGATCCTGTCTGGGCATCCTGCGCCTCTCCAAACAGTATTCCAGTTCCCAGATGGAGACCGCCTGCCAGATGGCACGCACAGATAAAGAACTGAATTACCGCGACGTGAAAGCCACTCTGGATCACCTGCCCGCGGTTCCCCCATCCGAAACCCCTGCGTTTCCCACCCACGAGAATATCCGTGGCAATTCATATTATCAGTGAGGATATCCATGCTTACCCAACCCCTGCTCGACAAACTCATCCAGCTCCGCTTGCCAGCTTTCCACAATGGCCTGCAAGAGCAACTCGCCAACCCTAAATACGCTGAGCTCTCTTTCGAAGAACGTCTGGCGCTCCTGGTGGACCTGGAATGTACACGCCGTCATGACCAGCGCATCCAGAGATCCATCAAGCTGGCAGCCCTTCCTCAATCCGCCACCCTGGAAGGCCTGGATCTGTCTGCCTCGCGCGGCCTGGAACGCCGCTTTGTGCTCGAACTGGCACAGAGCAACTGGATCGACCAGCATCTCAACACCCTGGTGCTGGGCCCCACCGGTTCAGGAAAATCGTTCCTCGCTTGTACACTTGGTCTCTCTGCTTGTCGCACAGATCATTCCGTCCGCTACTTCCGTACTTCCCGCCTGCTGGTCCAACTGGCCCATTCTCACCAAGATGGCTCTTTCCCCACCCTGCTCACCAGCCTCGCCAAGATCGACCTGCTTATCCTCGATGATTGGATGCGCGATCCTATCTCCACTTCCGACACCCGCGACCTGCTCGAGATCCTCGACGATCGCTTTGGACGTCGCTCTACTCTCGTCGCTTCCCAGGTGCCTGTGAATGAGTGGTTTCAAAGATTCCCGGACCCTACTCATGCAGACGCACTTCTGGATCGTATTATCCATAATGCCTACCGGCTTAATTTAACCGGGGGTTCTCAACGCAAGATCCGTTCCCCCATTCCCGTACCGGCCACCTAAACTGGAATTTTCTAACCGTCGTCGATCCACTCTTTTTTTCAAAAGAAAAACCCATGAAAGGTGCATTCCATGACCCCATGCCGTCCAGTTGATTTATAATTCTCTCACCAGCGCTGCTCCCTTCCGTCACTGGACGGCATGACCGGATTCGGTGGACGAATTCACCGGAATGCGCCGGTAATGAGACCTTATCAAAGTTTATCTTAAAAACGGCAATCCCTTTGGAACAACAATATCGTAAGTTTGTTTCTCTTCAAATTTGGATTGCTGTGTATATAAACGGAAATAATGAGCTCGATTTTGAGAAATGGTTTACGAAAATATATACAGCTTAGTATTACTACGCAAGGTTGACGGGAAGTGATTGATATGGTGTGAAACGTATAGGCATGGTATCTTTTCTCCCACCACGACCCAGTGGAAAGGAGACGATACCATGCCAAGCGGAATTGTAACCGAGACTTGTCCTGCGCCAGAGTGCAATTTGACGGAAAAAGATCTTGACTGTTTTATGGATGAAATGCGGGCCTACGTCAGGAAGTTTGAATCGGCCTATCTGCGGCGGGAGCAACTGGAATGGAGCCAGAGCTACATGGAGGGGTTGCTGGGGGTTTCGTCGCGCAAGAACATTGAGCGTATGGTGCTTGAGCTGGGTAAGAATGTGCGCAGCATGCAGCATTTCATGGGACAAAGTCCGTGAGAGCAGGAACCTGTGATCGCCATCCATCAACGGCTGGTAGGCGAGACGCTGGGTGAAGTGAATGGGGTTGCGCTGATCGACGAATCGAGTGTGGTCAAATAAGGGGAGGGCTCGGTCGGGGTGGCTGCACAATACTGTGGATCGGTGGGCAAGATCGCGAATGGCCAGGTGGGGGTTTATCTGGGGTATGCCAGTCGCAAAGGGTACAGCCTGGTCGAAGGGCAGTTGTTCCTGCCGGATGAATGGTTCGATGAGACGCATGTCGAAAAGCGCAGGGCGTGTGGCGTACCGGAAGACCTGGTTTATCAGACTAAACCAGAAATTGGCCTTAAATTGGTGGAAAAAGCCATCCAAAGGGGCGTTCTGCCCTTCCCATGGGTGGCTGCGGATGAATTGTACGGGGATGCGCCTGCTTTTCGAGATGGAATTGCAGCCCTGAACAAGTGGTATTTCACGGAGATCAAGTCCAATACCCCGGTCTGGAGCATCCGCCCCGAAGTGCATGTCCCCGAGTGGAAAGGCCATGGCCGTTATCCAACCCGGCTGCGTCTGCGCCATCCGAGCGATCACCCAACCCTGGTGAACGAATTGGCGGCAGGCATCCCCAAAGAAGGCTGGACCCGTGCGACGATCAAAGAAGGCAGTCAAGGGCCTATCATCTGCGACTTCGCTTTCCTGCGGCTGACCGAGTCGCGCAAGAACTTGCCGGGTCCGGAAGTCTGGTTGATCATCCGCCGCAACCTGGAAAACCCTTCGATCATCAAATTCTACTTCAGCAATGCCCCCGCAGAAACACCCGTGATCGAGTTTGTGCGCATCAGCGGCATGAGATGGCCGATCGAATCCATCTTCGAAGAAGCCAAAGGTGAAGTCGGGTTTGATTTTTAAGAGATGCGCAGCTGGCTGGGATGGCATCACCTTATGCTGTTGGTCTCTCTGGCTCATTATTTCTTGGTCCGTTTGAGGATCCGTTTCCAAGACCAGGCTCCCGCTTTGACTGTCTATCAGGTTCGACTCTTGCTGGCCAGTGTTTTGCCAAGACCAACCTTCGACGTTCCGGCTGCCTTGGGCAGGGTGAAATACTACCAGAAGCGCAATTTTGTCGCTTATCTCTCTCATCGTAAGTCAAAATTGGACCGACTTGCTACCCTATCAGCCAATGTCGCGCTGTAATGTTAGGTAGTTCTATTATTTTGTTCGTGAACGGGACTCAAGTTGCTTCTGCGAGCGATAGCACATTTAAAAGTGGCAAGATAGGCTTAATGGCCGGAGACCGTGACCCAGGTGGGGCAGATATCTTATTCAAGAATTTCTACGTTTACAAGCCGTAGCCTGGTTCCGTAAAGATCAAGTTTTGGGAATGGATTTACCCCTGTGCAACGCCCTAAAAACATTTATAGTTTTCTGGTCTACTCTATTTTAATAATAGTTCTTTTCTTGGTAAATGTTCTTTTTCTGAAATTCTAATTCCAAAAACTTATATCTATATATAATTAAAAATGCCTTATAATAATAGGGTTGAAAGGAGGTGTAACCACATTACACATTCTAAATTTGTTTTCCAAAATCGTCATATAAAAAATTATATCAAAAGAAGAGGAGCAAATATAAATCGCCCGAAATGGATTGTCTTAATCGCCCTATTAATAGTGGCCATTATGGTCCTAAATGCATGCGGCCCTTCAACAGCCGGCACAGTTGCAGACAAAAACACGATCATAATCGGAACTACCGATAAAATCGCCAGCCTTGACCCGGCCGATGCTTATGCCACCCATGACTGGGAAATTATCCGTAACATTAGCGACGGTCTCCTGTACATGAAGCCCGGCACTGCAGACGTGGCACCTGATCTGGCAACCGACATGGGCACAATTTCAGCCGATGGATTGACCTACACCTATACACTCAAAGATGGCATTAAATTCGGTGACGGCACCCCACTTACTGCAACAGTTTATGCCGCCCAGCTTAACCGCCTGCTCACCATTGGTCCCAAATGCCCGAATGATGTAGCCGATACGCTGGCGGTTCCGTATGTCAAGAGCATCACTGCCCCGGACGCCAAGACAATCGTCTTTCAACTGACCACCCCGATTGCCTTCTTCCCCCAGATCCTGGCTGGTTCACCTTACGTGGCTTCCGATCCAAATACCTTCAAAGCCAATGCGTGTAACCTATTTCCTCCCGCACCAGTCTACGGCGTTGGAGCTTGGTATGTGTCCCAATATAACGCGGACGAGCAGATGGTTCTAAAGCCCAATCCTTACTATACGGGAAGCATGAAACCTCAGGTGAAAGAGATTATCGTACGCTTCTATTCTGATCCTAATACGATGGCCCTGGCCGTCCAAAATGGCGAGATAGACGTTGCCTGGCGTAGTCTATCACCTGATCAACTCACATCGCTCAAGAAAGTATCAAATTTGACAGTTGGAACAATCAATGGCGGTTCCATCCGCTACCTGGTTCTCAATCACACCGTGAAACCATACGATGATCCGAATGTTGATAAAGCCATTGCATCGGCAATCGACCGCAACGCAATCGCGGACACCGTCTATGCTGGACAGGTCACCCCACTGTATTCGATGATCCCACCTGGTTTCCTCGGTGCTGATCAGTCCTTCGATACGATGTATGCGGCACCTAACCTGGACGCGGCCAAGAAATTCCTGGAGGCCTCCGGGTACTCAGCCACGAATCCTGTCCAGCTTGTGATGTGGTACCCACCCGAGCACTACGGCGCTTCGACTGCTGCCTGGATGCAACTCATAAAGTCCCAGCTTGAAGCTACAGGTGAGATCAAGGTTACTCTGAATTCCCAGGAATGGAGTACCTATGTACCTGCACTGACCGGCGGCAAGGCTTATGGAGCAGGTGTTCTGGGCTGGTTCTTCGATTACCCAGACCCTTCCAACTACCTTGACCCATTCGTCTTCAATCGCGGTGAAGGCACCAATGTTACTTTACCTGCCACAGGCAGCCTGACCGGAACTCCGATCAATGACAAGGCCAAGCAATTGGTTGCCCTGCTTAACCAGGCTGACATCGCGACCGACATGACCAAGCGCGCCGCTTTATACTCACAGGCGCAGGCCCTTTATGCCGATCTGGTTGTCACAGTACCTTTGTTCTTCAATGCAGAGCACGTGGTATACCGGAGCAATATCAAGGGCGATTCCAACAATGCCCATCCCGAAAACCTGAATATCGGCCCGGACATCATGTACTTCTATTCTGAGATGAGTAAAGGCAAGTAAGTCTCTCCAGCGATATTGGGGCGGGAGCAATCCCGCCCCAAACTAAGATAAAATAGTAAACGTAAAGTAAAAGTGTCTCCAATCGCAATCATCGCCCTCATCATCGGCGTCCCGTCAATCCTGCTTCTGGCATATGTTTTTGCGCGGGGTTCGACGGGACTCCGCCGTTATATTCTTACCAGGATTGTGTTGACCCTGCCGATGATCTTCATCCTGGCCACCATGGTCTTCTTCATTCTGCGCATTCTGCCTGGAGATCCGGTCACTTCGGCACTGGGTCCCAAAGGCACTCCCGAAATGATCGCGCATATCCGTGCCACACTTGGCCTGAACGATCCGCTGATCGTGCAATATGGTCGCTTCCTTTGGGACATGGTTACCCTGCACTTCGGGAACTCGCTGGTGGGTGGTCACCGCCCGATCATCGACGAGATGAGCGAGCGGTTCCCCGCCACGTTGGAATTGATAATACCTGCATCGATCCTGGCATTGTTGATCGGTATCTACGGAGGGGCTCTGGCAGCTTCCAAACGCAAGAAAGTGCTCGATTATTCCCTGCGGATTTATTCGGTGGTCATTTATTCCCTGCCGATTTTCTGGTTTGGATTACTTTTACAACTTTTTTTTGGAGTCCGACTTGGATGGCTGCCGATCTCAGGACGCATTGATTCAATTATCGGGACAAGTCTAAGGCCGATTACCAATATTTACAGCCTGGATGCTTTACTCACCGGAAATTGGCCAGCGTTCTTTTCTGTGCTCCAGCACCTCATACTTCCGACCATTACGTTAGGTCTGATTTTGTCGGGAGTATTCCTGCGCCTGACACGCATTAACGTAATCGAAACGATGCAGGCCGACTACATCGGAGCGGGTCGGGCACGCGGCATACGGGAACGCGTTTTGATTTACGGGCATGCCCTAAAAAACGCGATGATCCCGGTTATTACTTTTAATCGGCTTGCAAGTTGCCATCCTACTTGCCGGAGCTGTCCTAACGGAAACAGTTTTCTCCTGGCCTGGCATGGGAAGCTACCTGGTGGAACGCATCTCCGCTCGGGACTACACCGCCGTACAAAGTGTCATTACCGTATTCGCCATGTTGGTGGCATTAATCAGCCTGGCAGTTGATGTAATCTATTCACTTGTCGACCCCCGCGTGAGGTATTGAAAAGTGGCAAAATCAAAAGAACAACTTTCCGAGACCATCCCGGAAGGAACCACCTGGGAAGTGGAACTCAAACAGGTAGGTTTTGTCCGTCGATTATTTATAGCACGTCGTTGGTATGGGGCCGATTGGTGGTTTGTCGCCATTTCGGCCGTAGGTGTGGTCGCTTTTATTATTATCGCACTTTTCCCGGGTTGGTTTGCCCCATTTTCCCCAGACGCCCTGGTTGGGCCAAGTTTTCTTGCACCCGGAGCGCATGTTGATACACCAATTCTCGTTGTACCCGTGCCATCGGCAGTGCAAAAACTACAAGATTTGGCCGTTCCAGAAGGAGCAAACAACCCGACCGTAGCTGTCTTGGAAGGTGCTCCAACTGGAGGAGCCTTGAATGAGCAATCCCAGAAAATTGACGAGGTGATCAAGGATCAACCGAAAGGATTGCGTTTGCGTCCTGTTATCGATCGCTACCCAACCCTTGCAGCGACCTTGCAGGCGGTTATCAACGGGACTGACATGGTAGCCGTGGTGCAAATAGCGGAATTTAATCTGGTCAAGGCCCAATACCCCACACTTCGGGAAGCTGCAACAATTACTGGGGTAACTTCGACTGCGGGTGGATTTATATTAGGAACCAACGATATCGGACAGGATGTACTTAGCCGGCTGTTGTGGGGCACCCGTATTGCCTTAATCATCGGATTCAGTTCTTCCATTGTGTCGTTGGTAATAGGTGTTCCGCTGGGGTTGCTGGCGGGTTTCGTCGGAGGGACCTTCGATCGTCTGCTGAGCCTTTTGATGGACAGTTTGTACGCCTTTCCGGGCTTGATCCTGGCGATTGCCATCACGGCTGTATTGGGCCCAAGCGTCCTCAATATTATTATCGCGATCTCTGTCCTTTATATCCCCACTTATTATCGAATTGTGCGCGGGCAAACGCTTTCGGTAAAAGAAGAAGTATACATTGAAGCCGCTAAAAGCATTGGAGCGCGCAGCCTGGAAATCCTGCAGCGTTATATTTTCCCGAACGTAATCCCCTCCGTGGCAATCATTTTCTCGGTGAACGTGGCAGACGCGATATTGACCGGGGCTGGACTTTCTTTCCTCGGACTTGGACTACCACCAACCATAGCGGATTGGGGCATCGATGTGGCACGCGGCCAGCGGTTCATCCAAACCGCCTGGTGGATGATTACCTTCCCCGGTTTGGCGATCATGCTAATTGTGCTGGCATTTACTTTGATGGGCGAAGGATTGACAGAAATCTTCAATCCAAAGCTGAGGGATCGCTGATGCCTGACGATATCCTTTATTCCATTCGCAATTTGACCGTTGAATATAAAACACGCGGAGGCGCGGTAAGCGCCGTTGACAATGTCTCACTCGACATTCGGCGAGGCGAGATCCTTGGACTGGTGGGTGAATCCGGCTGTGGTAAATCAACGCTGGGAAAAGCCCTGATGCGTTTGCACGATGGTCCGGCCAGCATTCCCGCTGGAGAGCTTTGGTTCGACGGGCGGAACCTGATGGACTTACCCCTGAGGGAAATGACCGATATCCGTGGTGCCGAGATAGGAATGGTTTTCCAGGACCCCATGACTTCGCTCAATCCGGTCCAGCGCATCCTAGATCACCTGACCGAGACCATACACACGCATGAACCCGAAACAAGCGACAAAGCTGCGCGTGCGCGTGCGGAAGAATTGGCTGAGCGATTGGGGATCAGGCGTGAAAGGTTAAAAGAGTATCCGCACCAAATGTCAGGTGGGATGCGCCAGCGCGTGATGATCTCACTGGCCCTGGCTCTACGAGCCAAGTTGGTCATTGCAGATGAGCCTACCACTTCCCTGGATGTTATTGTGGAAGCGAAATTCCTGGATCTGCTGAAAGAGCTACAGAAGGAATTTGGCCTGACTATTCTGCTCATTACGCATAATATTGGTGTCGTAGCCGAAGCCGCGGATCGTGTAGCCGTCATGTATGCTGCCAAAATGGCTGAGGTTGGTTCAGCTCAGGAAGTTTTCATAGACCCTAAGCATCCTTATACCCAGGGCTTATTGAAATCGGTTCCTAATATCAAACTGGACGGCGGTGATTTGTATAAGATGGGAGGTCAGCCCCCCAGTCTACTACATCCGCCGAGCGGGTGCCGGTTCCACCCGCGCTGTCCTTTTGTCATGGGTATTTGCCGGAATGAAGAACCAGTCTTCGAACAGGTCGCCGGAAATCATCTGGCTTCCTGTTGGATCTATCAGAACTCCAAATGCGAAAGAAGTATTCGGAGAACAGGAGGTCCACAATGGCTAAACAAAGATCGAGGGATGAGATCTCCAAATCTGTTCGGGTTGCCACTGAAGGCGAAGATTTGGTACGTGTTGAAGAACTTCGCAAACATTTTCAGGTCCAGACCGGATTTCTGGCCAGCTTGCTCAACCATGGCAATATTCCGACTGTAAAAGCTGTGGACGGCGTTAGCTTCACAATCCACAGGGGAGAGGTATTTGGGCTGGCCGGGGAGAGCGGTTCTGGAAAATCCACAATCGGCCGGTTGGTCTTACGCCTGTATGAGACGACCTCTGGACATGTTATTTTCGACGGGATTGATTTACAGAGTCTTTCAGCCGAAGAAATGCGGTTGATGCGTTCGCGCATGCAAATCATTTTTCAGGACCCGCTGGCTTCGCTCAACCCGCGCATGTCCCTTGGACAGGCCATTGAGCACCCAGCCAAAATCCATATGCCGGAACTCACCCCAAATGAACGACGTAGCCTTGTGATGGAAATATTCCATGCTGTGGGTATGAACCCACCGGAAGCCTTCTATGACTTGTTTCCCCACCAAATTTCAGGAGGACAACGGCAACGGGTAGTCCTGGCACGCGCGATGATCACCCACCCTGAACTGATCATTGCCGATGAACCGATTGCCATGGCAGATGTATCGGTTAGGGCGCTGCTCCTTGACTTGATGATGGACCTAAAGAAAAAATTTGATTTAACATACCTTTTTATTACACATGACCTGGCTACCGCTAAATACGTTTGCGACCGAATTGCCATTCTTTATCTCGGCAAACTGTGCGAGGTGGGTCCATTGAAAGAAGTTTACGAATTTACTTCCCACCCGTATACACATGCATTGCTTGAAGCAGTGCCTGTCCCTGATCCGCGCCGCCGACGGACCGAACCCATGCCGGCCGGTGAAATTCCTAACGCCATCAATCCACCATCAGGCTGCCATTTCCATCCGCGTTGCCCTCTAGCGAAAGAAATATGTTCGGTGGAGGAACCACTCTTGCGAGAGATACGTTCAGGTCATCAGGTCGCATGTCATTTTGCGGAAGAACTCCTGAAATAAGTATTTTTCATTCTCATGCAAAGCAGTACAAATGCGGTGGCTCTACGGCTCACCGTCTTTTTCTATATAGGATTAGATGCCAGTTCGTATACTAAGGTAGTGTCTTGAGCTTGATATGTCCCTTCTAATGGAAAGCCCGGTTGGGGCACAAACCGTTTTCAATGGCCGTGCGATGGATTACTTCGCCGGTACAGGTTACCTGGGTCTGCAAAACCACCCCGCTGTTTTGCGAGCAGCGCAGTTTGCATTGCAGAAATATGGTTTTTCTACTGCCACATCGCGCGGTGGTTATGGCGAGCATCCGATTTATGACTGGTTCGAACAGGAAGCCTGCGCTTTCTTTGGGGCTGAAAAAGTGGTGTATTTTGCCTCTGGCTACTTAGGCGTTTCCATACTGACCCAATCCACCAGCAAACTGTTCGATCATATCTTGATCGATTCGTCCGCGCACTTCAGTTTGTGGGACGCAGCGAATGCCACCAATCTTCCCATTACACCTTTCCATCATTTGCGCCCGCAAAGCCTGTTAGAAAAATTAAAACATGAGTTGCATCCAGATGAACGCCCGTTGGTGCTGAGCGATGGGGTCTTCCCAGTCTCGGGCGAGATTGCACCTTTACCAGCGTATCTGGATTTGGTTAGGCCGTTGAATGGAATGGTCTATTTGGACGATGCCCACTCGGTGGGCGTACTGGGCAAAAACGGTCGTGGAACAGCAGAGTATTTCAATATCGTGGACGCCTCCTGTCGCACTTCGGCTACATTGGCTAAGGCATTGGGTGGTTTTGGCGGGATAATTTGGGGAGAGGCCGGGTGGGTTGAGAATCTTGACCAGACTTCACGGGTCTGTGCCGGTGCCAGCCCGCCGCCGCTGGTAGTGGCAGCAGGTTCTGCAGAGGCGTTGGCTGTGGCGCGAACCACTCCCGAATTACGCCAGAAATTGTGGGGGAATGTTGCCAGAGCCCGCAATGGCTTGCATTCGCTGGGATGGGAAATGGCTGATACGCCGGTGCCAATACTCTGTCTGGAAGGACATCCAGGAATCAGTTTGGAACATATAAAAAAGGGGTTGTCCGAACAAGCCATTGCGGTTGAGCTGGTACGTTCCTACACCAGTACTCCCGCCGGCGGTGCATTAAGGATTGCCATTTTTGCCACCCATTCTGAGGAACAGATTGATCGTCTCGTAAATGAAATCAGCCATTTGGTATGATCAAAGCGGTATCCAATGGCTGGACATTATTCTCCCCTATTCTATTATTTAAGTAACGTTTTCTTTCTTTATGAGTCGTAATAGCTGCAAGTATTCTAATCACCCGGGGCAGCAGCCGGCCAGGGTATATTACTCCAATTTGAGTAGCCTTGCTTTTGAGCCGAATAGATCCGTGCGCTGGAAGGCAAGGGGCAGCCAGGATCATCTGTCACCGTAATGGATAGCGTACCAACGTTGCTGGCAAGCGGGGGTACATAACTGATCGGATCGAAAACCTGCACACCGCCCTTGCAGAGCCATGCTTCAACCAGGTATCCGCGATAATCGTCCAAAGACATCCAGTCTGCTTTCCAAGAAATTGTCACTTTCGAGCCATCCCGATGTGCTGACGCATCTGGAGAATTGTATTGATTGGAATAAGGCAGCTTGGAATAGACAATTGGCAACTGGTTGATATCGCCGCTTGCAATTTTGACAAAAGTTGACTGGATCCAGCAGGGATTCCAGCCATTTACTTCTTGGATATAGAGCCAGGAGCCATCCCAATTACGACCAATCGCTTCCATCGGAATATCGCTAAAAACGCTGTATTTATAAAGGTATATTGCTCCCGGACCATACATGCAATCAGAATGCTGTAGGATATTAATATCCAAAGGTTGCGATGCTTCCCCATTTGAGCCAGGAGCGATCGAGTTGGGTGAAGTAGCAAAGGTCGATGGTGGCGTGATTGCAGGAGTGACTGTCACAGGATTCTCTACCACTCGTGTCACTTCCCGTGTAACATCATGGATTACCAGGATGGTTACCAACTGAGTCACCTGGACCGTCTGGCTGATGGGCGTCATGGGTATATTCATTTGTGAATTGCCACAAGAACTACTGACGAGGGCAAGCAATGCAATTGCAGCGTAAGAGTAGCAATGGTTGAAAAAGTCGGAGATGGAGGTCATAGAAAATTGTTTCTCAATTATGGGTTGGGAGTTTGTGTAGGAGTAAAGGTTGTTGTGGAATAAAATCCCGGCCATGGAATCATCCGGTAGTCTGTATATCCATGCTTCTCCACTGTATAAATACGAGCACTTGAGGGTAAATCACATCCGGGGTCATCTTCGACCTGTACAACCATCATCGTATTATTCTTATCAAAAGAGGTCGCGTATTTGATGGGGACAAAAACCTGTGAACCACCCTGGCAAACCCAGGCCTCGATCAGATAACCAACGTAATCATCCTCCGTCATCCAGACCGGCTGCCAAAATATCGAAACTTCGTTCCCAACGCGGTTGGCACTGACAGCCGCGGGTGGTTTATACAGGGTTGAATAAGGAAGGGCAGTCCATACAATCGGAACTTCGCTAATATCACCTGTGTCGAATTTAACCAGGGTGGATTTAATCCAACAGGCGTTTGAAGCCGGATCATAAGCCGATTTAATGTTCAGCCAGGTGCCATCCATATTCCGCCCAATTACGGTCATCCAAACGTTGGCATTCAAACCATATTTATATAGATATGCAGATCCGGGTCCATACAAACAGGCGGATGTGACAAGGATGGTAATTCGTGGTGCTGTAAAGGTGGGAGTTATGGTCGGAATTTTTGTGATGGTGGATGTGAAAGATGGGGTGAATGTTTGGTCCAACGTTGGTGTAGGTGTATTGGTAACCGGTATATCCACTATTCGCGTAACCTCGGATATGATTACTTGAGTTATTTCCCTGGTTACATCTATCTTTTTCACAATGGGAACTGATACATGCGAAGAAACCGATGGTGCGCAGGAAACGCAGACAAGAACAACCAAACACATGATCAAGTAGTAGACAAAGAATTTCAAAGCATGACTCCTCTTGAGCAATACATATAAATGTGACATATGAAAGGATGAGAATATTTATTTAGTCCCGATTATAGCTTCCGGATGCCGATGGCGGTAGATAAACCCTATGACTGATATTGCCAAAGAGAATCTGAAAGTTTGAATTGTTCAAAAGGGTTGAGGATGAGGATTTAGTAGCCCTTTTTAGATTCGGCGTTACCGCTTATAGGTGTAAAATTCGAATAGTTTATTAAAGGGTTGAGAAGATGCGGATAAATATCCTCGCTTTCTTTATGTTGATAATCGTAGTTGGGTGTAACACCGAATCAACATTTTCGCGTTTTGAAAGAACTAATTCTCATGTGAACGAAATACCAACAACCAACCATTTTCGGGTAGTGCTTACCCAAACGCCCAATTTCATCAATTCAAAATCGGCGGGAAACCTATCGGCCACAAGAATCTTCCCAAATTCGACCACTGTCCCGCCTGTTGATTTCACCGAGACTTACACTTTCCAGTCTTCGGAAAACTGGGTCCTTTCTAAAGGGAGTGTGTCAGATACAGCTCTCGAATTATTAGGAATGCAAGCACGCGGCCATTTTATCGTACCTGGGGTGCCTCTAATTAGCCAACCAGATTATACTTCTTGCGGTGAAGCGGCCTTTGCGATGGGTTGGAATTATAAGCATCCGGAATGGGCTGTGGATACCGCAAAGGTAAGAGTGATTGGACAGAGCCTTAATGCCTATTTTCCAAGTCGGTCTCCAACACCACACGGGTATTTAGGTACACCTCCATCCGTGATGGAGCAAATCGGAAACTATTATGCCAGGGAGTTTAATACGCCCCTTCCGACAGTTGGAAATATCGATGTTGACAAAGGAGGTGCTTATGCCCGATTGGAGGCAAAAGGCCTTCTCTTCAATCAATTATCGAAAGGTAACCCGGTTATCATCGAAGTTACAGACCTTATTGGTAACCCCAACAGAATTTATAATGACTCGCATTATGTAATTGTAACTGGAATGAATTTCGACACAGGTATGCTCACTTTTAACGATCCGTTGGTAAATTTGAGCATGAGCGGTAAATATTCAGGATTGGGCAGATTGGCTGAATGGAGCCAAATATTTAATTCCTGGTTTACTAATTTAGATATCAATCCCGGAGAGGAAGGTCATCCCGGGCGAGGCTGGTATATGATCGTGCATTAATCCTCCCTGGATTTCTCAAATATGTCGTGATAGCCTTTATCCAGTTCGTCGTTCGAAAGATGAGCATAACGCTGTGTTACCTGTATGCTGGCATGGCGGGCCAATTCCTGGGCAAGCTTCAGATTGCCCGATGCACGCAGTACAGTCGTAACGAAATAATGGCGGAATGAGTGGGGAGTAATCCGGCCTTCTGCCTCATCGCCCAACGCTTGGCGGACGCGTTCGCTGACAATATTCCGTCCGGTGGTGGTTGTGATTGGTTTTATTTTACTGCCGACACCTTTGTCGTGTCGGGCAAAGAGAGGTAAGGAGGGGAGGGGATGTCCTGATGCACCATCTAAAGAAGCGCGAGTAGAAAGATAACTTCTCAACGCACTCAAACTGCGAGTGGAAAAGCGTACAACGGCTTGCTTGTCGCCTTTGCCGATGATGACAGCTCTCCCTTCGTTCCAATCGATATCACCGCGACGTAAATTACAAGCTTCATGGACACGCAAACCTGTATCTGCAAGGACAAGTAAAAATGCCCGATCGCGCATTGCGCGTAACCGAATACCTTCGTCGTTTATTGGACCATTCGTGAGAGTATTCACAAAATCCAGGACCCGGTCTATATCTTCCCTGGGAAATTGTGGTAGACGCTGACCGGGGCGCCGGGCACGTTGCATTCTCAATAGATCCAACCGGGGTAAATTTATCTCAGCCAGTCTTTCTGCGGAAAGGAACTTGAAGAAACCGGTTGTGGCAGCCAGGTAGAGCTGTTCGCTGGAAGGAGAATACTGCTTGAGTGCCACAGCCATCCAGACTATAGCGTCTTCAGTTAATTCCGATGTGGGGGAGGCTTGCGGATCGGTTCCATTTTCCCTTAAAACTTTCTCTAGGATATGCATTGCATTGGCATACGTACGGCCAGTATTGGGGCTGCGCGCAAGTTTGATTGATTCAAGGTAATTATTAATCGCTTGATTGATAGTGAGGGATTCCATATAAAGATCTCTATGCTTATGATAATAATACTTATCGAAACCATTATTAGTTTAATGTATTTTTATCAGTTCGTCAAGCCCCCTGCCGGTAATTATCCAGATAATTAAATGATTGGAATAGGTTGGATGCATCAAAGTCCTTGATTTCAGCGTGGTTTCATGAAAAATCGTTCATTTAAATGGTGAATTCTACATCCTCCGATGTCCCCTCCCCTATTCTGTTCTTGTGCCCATTATTCATGCATGATTTATTTTCCGACTCTTGCCGCATAAAGCTTATCAAATTCGTAAGATTCAAGGAGCTATGGTTCCATTTGTGCTAAAATATATTTGGTAATGTATCCTTATTTGTTGTTCCTCGAATGCTCACATTGTTCACTATTACTGGAGTAACGAATGGATGCCATTTCTGGTAAATTTTGCCCCGTCTGCAATTCTAAGAACGAACCCACTGCAACGATGTGTGCTTACTGTGGGTCGCCTCTCGAATTTAGCCAGGTCAGCCCAACCACAACCCGACACGTGAATGGCAAGGAACAGGAAACAACTGGTCGATCTCAGGCGGTCGAGGAAACACTAAAATATTCCATCAAGCCTCCAGAAGAAGGGATCGCCATCTACGTCAAGGATTACCCTGCACCAGTCGTGAACAATAATGAGGGCGAGTTCATTCTTGGCCGGCACATAAACGAAGAGGACGAGCAAGCTTTCGTTGACCTCAAACCCTTCGGCGGTTATGAGAACGGCGTTTCTCGGCGGCACGCGCTAATCCGCCGGACCGACCATGGTTACGAGATCCTCGACCTGGGTTCCTCCAACGGAACCTGGATGAACAAGAAACGGCTGGTTCCCGATCAACCCTATCTGCTCGAAAACGGCGCCCAGGTCTACCTGGGCCGGTTGCAAATCTTTGTGATCTATCAGGAAATGGCTGCCAAAACCTGAGCCCCCGGATTCTCTTAGGCCCTGGATCTTTTGGGAGTGTACATGGATAGTTCGGATCATCCAGCCGAAGACAAGCTTAGCCAGGCTACCGAGCTCATCCGGACCGGAAAGCAGGAAGATGCGCGCTTGCTGTTGAGCGAAGTGCTGATGTACGACAGGAATAACCTGCTGGCCTGGGAATTGCTGTTTCACGTTGCCAACAACCAGGAAGAAAAAACCTTCTGTCTCAAGACAATTCTTGCGGTGCGTCCTGACCACCCCTGGGCCCGGCGCCAACTGACCGAGATCACCTCCAAAGCCGAGATCACATCTACAGCCGAGATCACATCTACAGCCGAGGTTTCCACACAGCTCCTATCTGAGCCCAACCCACCCCTGCCTGAGCAGGCTTTGGTCAGCACCCCGCCTGGCTCCGGTGCGGGTACCTTGAAAAAACCGGAGAAGAAGAAACCAGCGCGTTTCCTGCTTGTCGCTGCGATCGTCTTCGTCGCCCTGGTTTGCGTTGGCATGGTCGGCATCGTTGTCGCTCGTGTCGACTTCCTATACAAAACCTCACGGGCTGACCTGGCGGCCACAGCCCTCGCTGTCAATGACAATAATTGTCAGGCTCTGATCCAGCAGGCAGTACAAGCCTCAGGAAGCTCCTGCCAACAGATAGGCTCCAATAAGGTCTGCTACGGGAATAACATACTCAAGGCGGATCTCAATCCATCCACCTCCGAGCGTTTCACCCAGCGTGGGGATGTGGTGGATATCAGCGTGCTGAAAAACCTGTCCGCTTCCCCGCTCGAACTTGCCAAGAACCAGTGGGGCGTCGCCGTCTTCAAAGTACTTGCCAATCTACCCGATTCCCTGCCTGGCGAAACAGTGACTCTGCTGGTCTTCGGCAACACCCAGTTGGACAATAGCTCCGGAAACCTGGAAGCTTTCCATTTTTCAAGCCAGTTTGGACAGATCGTATGCAATAAGGTCAACCTAGATGGCATCATGATCTCCATGGCGAAAGGACAGGGCTTGCATTTTATGGTTAACGGCACCGAGTTGACACTGACGGGCAATGCCAGCCTTAAGGCTGCCAAGAATGGGAATATGCAGATCAGCCTGTACAGCGGAGCGGGCAGGATCGTCTCCCAGGGTCAGGAACAATACTTTGGCGCCGGCCAGCAGGTCAGTGTAAAGCTGGGTGGCCCGGACGGGTCGGATGCGATCAGTCCGCCCTCCACGCCCGAGCCGCTTTCGCCCGATGAACTCTACCTGGCTTGCAGCATGGGAGGCCAATACTGCTCCCCTAGTGAAATTACGCCTGTCAGCTCGGGTGATGCCCAGGCGACCGTCCAGGCCGGCCTCGCCACCTCCAGCTTGACCCCGGTCCCAGCGACACCGACATCGACCAGCCTCCCGACCAAAACACCCTTCGGGGCGCCGACGGCAACGTACACCTCTGTGGTCACAGCTACCAACACTCCAACACCGCCCACCGGCACTCCAATTCCCACCCATACACCAACTCCCACCAATAGCCCAACACCGCCCACCGGCACCCCGATTCCCACCCATACACCAACTCCCACCAATAGCCTAACACCGCCCACCGACACCCCGATTCCCACCCATACACCAACTCCAACCAATAGCCTAACACCGCCCACCAGCACCCCGGTTCCCACCCATACCCCGATCCCGACCAACACCCCTATCCCGCCCACCAACACCCCTATCCCGCCCACCAACACCCCTATCCCGCCCACTAAAACCCCTATCCCGCCCACTAACACCCCTATCCCGCCCACCAACACCCCGAGTTGCGATCTGATCAGCCTGGGCTCTCTCAACGAAAGTGGCAATGATTTGACCCTGACAATTACCAATAATTCCGGCGTGCAGATCACGATCACTTCCCTGCATGTCACCTGGAACCAACCGGTCGCCCAAACTCTGGATTCCGTCAACCTTAACGGTACCCAGATTGGGAATCCAACGGATAACACCTCCCCGACCTATTTTCCCGAACACCATGCCTTTGTCGGCCCTGCCTCCCGGCGCAGAATTTCCAACGGGACAACAAAAACCTTGTCGATATCTTTCGCGAATCCCCCCGATGGGACCGGGTATTCGGTCCAGCTCGGTTTTAACATTGGCTGCCCGGTATCAGCTTCCAGATAATTCTCCAAATTGCCCAACACTTCCAAAGTGCAACCCATGCTGTTAACCGACATCCACCCTGGCTCCACCTTCCAACAGTACCAGTTGCTGGAAAAGATCGGCTTGGGCGGGCAGGGGGAGGTCTGGTCCGCACTGGATAACCTCAACCAGCTGATCGTCGCCATCAAGTTTAATGAAATCCCCTTCGCAGATTTGGAAAACAAGGACGTTCAGGACTTTGCCAGCCAGATGGACCGGCTGGTCGAGCTCAGGCATCCCAACATCCTTCCGCTCTACCAATCTGGAAGGTCTGGGCGCATCCAATATCTGGTCTCGCCCTTTATGCCCGGCGGCACGCTCCAGGAAAGGCTCAGGACGGAGCCCTTCTCCACCTCCGATGCCCTGGACATTGCGACCGAGATCGCTGCCGCCCTGGATTACCTGCATGCCCGCGGCGTGGTCCACCGTGACCTGAAGCCGGGTAACGTCCTGATGGATCTGAGCCGGAAAGCCTACGTAGCCGATTTCGGACTAGCGCTTTTCATTTCACCCACCACTGAGATATTGCACACCGGGCGGGGAACGCCGCCTTATGCGCCACCCGAGCAGCACACCAAGTCCCGCATGACGCCGCAATCCGATATCTTCAGCTTTGGTGTCACGCTGTATGAACTCTTCACGGGCCAGCTTCCCTGGAAAGGGGAAAAAGTCCTGGGGATGCAGCAGCTGTCCTCCGGGGATGAAATCCCCGATCCACGCGAGATCGATCCGGCCCTGCCTCCCATGTTGGTTAAAGTCTTGCGCGCCATGACCGCTGCCGACCCTGAAGCCCGGCCTCCTACCGCCGGAGAAGCCATGCGTTTCCTCCTCACGCTTTTTCACCGGCCCGCTAGACCCGGGCCGGCTGCCGCATTCCTAGATGAAGCTGCTCTTCGCAGGATCGACGCCCAGGTCCTGCTCGAAGGCGCCCTAAGCGGTTGGTCGCTTGCGCAAGGGACTATGCTCAGCCTGACCAAATTTGCCCTGATCGACGCCGCCCTGCGGCAGTCCCCACTTGATAACCTGCCGGCGCCTATACTACAATTCATGCTGCTGCATGCGCTCACCTATGGCTATAACGATGATATCTGGTGGGGCCAGCTGACCAGCCTGCGCGGGCGGCTGGCGGTTGCGACCACCCTATTGCAGAAGCACATTGAAACAATCGGGGGGCGCATAATCTACCATCTGACCCATGATCCTGAACTGAGCAGTGGTGGGAGTCTGATCCCACAGGAAACGATGGATTCTCTGCTGGAGTTGGCTTCCAAAGGAGAAGATCCTTTTTTACAAGAGCAAGGCATGCAAGCCCTCAAAAGCTTGACACCTGTATCAGCGAAATGGCGCGATCTGGCGTTCAGCCTAGAACAGGATGAAGCGCTGGCGCATCTGGCTCTGGGCGGGACCCCCCAGAGCGGGCCGGCTGCCGAACTGATCGGCCGCCTGCGCTCGCGGCACGCCGTGAAAATCGTCCTGCAAAGCCCCAACGTCGAGCAGCGCGCCTCTGCCTTAACGACCATCCAGCAGGTCGCCGGCAGTCTCCCAAGATTGACCCCGGTCCGGGTGCGGATGGGCGTGTCCTTTTCGTGGATCATGCAGCGCCTCTTCGTCCATCCCTGGCAGCTGCTGGCTGGCTACGGGCTGGCAATCCTGGGCACCTCCCTGGGGTTTGGATTCTATGCTTATCTGGCATATTCGTATCGCTACCCCGGGCACTTGCTTGATATGGTCGGGATTACTGCCTCGATTACGACCGGGATCTTCCTGGGGGCTTTCTTCGGGTTCGGCCTTGCCATAACTCGCCATTTGGCCAGCCGCTACTGGGGTAAAAATGCGCTAAGCGGCATACTTCTGGCAGGCGCGATCGGAGGTGTGGCTTTAACCTCCGGTGTGTTTGTATATGATGTCCTGGCGTTGAACACCCCGCCTACCGGACTGTTTATTCCTGTTGGCTGCCTATGGTGTGCCCTTGGTATTGCCCTCGCCGCCCGTTTGCGTTCCCGGTTGTGGCAGATCAGCCTCTCACTGTTTGCGCTTTTCACAGCAATCGCAGGAACCTGGTGGACGGCTCTCGCTTTTGGTAATCTCTCGACCGATCTGCCGATTATCAGTTTTGACCCGGCGCCCATCCTGCAGCTTTTATTGTGGATGCTCATCATCTCGCTTCCACCGGCTATCCTGACCAACCTGATGGTCCTATCGGATCATGAAAAATGACTGCTCCAATGCCCTTTCTTTCTTCAAAACCAACGCGTCATAAACGCCTTTATCCGAAGATAAGTACATCTCAATTTCCAATCAACTACTGGAGGCCGGCGATTTCTCCATCCTTACCGCCATTGTCAAACAACTTCTTACTTGGT
Source organism: uncultured Chloroflexia bacterium (assembly GCA_963772245.1). Taxonomy (GTDB): domain Bacteria; phylum Chloroflexota; class Anaerolineae; order Anaerolineales; family Villigracilaceae; genus UBA877. The sequence goes on from CAVYWB010000006.1 coordinate 668,787, forward strand.
TCCAGCAAGCCCGCAAAGGTGTTTTTCTGATTTAAAGAAAAAACAACCATGGATTAATCGTTGTTTTATTTAAACACCTGACACTTAGATGACCAAATCAAGTTGGACCCTCAGAAAAGGTCAGACCTTAGATAATAATCGTGAATTCACTTCCTGGACATCCAAGCAAAATCTAGTCAAATCCTCTTGCAAACGAGATATATCCGAGCCATATTTCAATCGTCTGGCAAGAAAAGCGAATTCCTCACTATCAAATGCGGGGATGTTGACATCCAAGCTGTTTCCGCGAACTACACGTAATGAATCAATCAACCAACGTAAGAAAGTATGAGCTTTGCGAAGACGAACATAATCATCGGCAGCAATAATACCTGCGTCTGCCAAGGCCGCCATTGCCAACCTTGTGTTGGTTAACCGCAATGAAGGATTGACTCCACCAAACGATATCTGCAAACCCTGCACGAGGTATTCCAAATCCACCAGACCACCAGGACTATATTTTGCGTTAAAGGTTCCGGCTGAAACAAGATGACGGATTTGCCGTTCGCGCATGGCCCGCATGGCGGTAACATTGAAAGGATCGCCGGCATATACATAATTGTCTCGCAAGTTACAAACTATTCCGGCCAGCACCTGGTCCCCTGTGATTAAACGCATTTTTACCAGAGCCTGGCGTTCATACTCCCATGCTGGACCCTTTGGAGAAAAATAACGCTGGAAAGCATCCATCGAGACTGCCAGGCTGCCTGCTTTACCGTAGGGGCGAAGCTGTAAATCGATATGGAAAATGCCTTCCTGGCGGGCCTGGATGGATCCAACAAAAGATCGGACCAAAGTCTCGAAGAACTCACTCGTAGATAGAACGCTTGGGCCAGTTGTTTTGCCGCTACCAGCGTAAATTAGCATCAATTCAATATCCGATGCGAAACCCAATTCGCGTCCGCCACATTTGCCAAGTGCAAAGAGAGTCGCCGGGCAGGGTTGACCATCCTCCAGGCATGGTTTTCCATATTGTGCATACATCTCATTTTGACAACGAGAATACGCAGTCATAACGATCACTTCAGCAAGATCGGTCAATTCATATGCAAAATCCCAGAACTCGATGGTATATCCAAGGATATGACGCATATCAATCCGGAACATCTCTCGGTCTTTAAAGGTGTTCAATCCCTCTCGCCACTCTTTTCCACGATCTATTTCAATATTCAATTCATCTTGTAATTGTTGGCAACCTTTGGCGGCTGCCAGCGCGTCAACATCCCGTACTATTGGGAATAGATTGGAATATTGCATGCGTAAAAAATCATCCCATAAAAAATTACTAACCCCGAGTAACTTGGCTAGTCCATCCAATACCTCGGGTCGTTCGAGTTTGGCTAGCTCATCCGGCCATTCCGGCCTATTAAACAGTTGACTTAGAAATTCCCTGAAATTCAACAAAGCTGCTTCCGGATTGGGTGAATGAGGTAATAGATGTGTAAATTGTTTAATGAGAACTGTTGCAGCACGCAGCTCATGCTGTTTTTCTGGAGATATGATTTTATGTCCGGAATCATCTGTCACGTAAACCGTATCGCTGACCCGATTCCCGATCGATTGAACAAACATCCGGGCAATATTTATATGGTTTAACGCCAATGCGTTGCTGAATTCATATAAGAAACCTACCGTATCGGGTGCACCGATCTTAAGAATTGTATAGACCTTGGATGAATTGTTATCAATCTCTATATCAATCGGGTAAAACCGATCAATATCACCTGGCTTTCCTAGAAAAGTTTTCCCTACCCGTTTCGCAAGATCCCCTTGTGCCTTCCGGCGCTGACCGGCTTGCACTTTTTTCAATGAGGTGCGAAGATCTTCAGAATATTGAGCCCACAAAACAGCCGTGGGAGGTTCATTATGCACTGACCGGACAATGAATGCATCAACAATTATCCTTCGAGAATTATTGATTTTAGCAGCTTGTTCATTATTCTTTGATCGTAAAATGACTTCTGGAGGTGCCGGTTCGGAGTTTTTCCGAATTACCAAAGCATCGGATTGTGATTCAATTTCTTCCTCTGTCTCATATGTGAAAACCTGGCTTTCTATGATATCCAGGCCGTGAACAAACATCAAACCACAGATCAGAGATAATTCGCCAAGATAATCGTATGCGACAACTGTTACACGCCAACGACCACCTTCCATTGGTGATGCATCCACTAATGCTGCATTCTGGTTGTCAAGTTTACTTGCAAGCCAGGCGTGCTGCCGGATTTCTGCCTGACTAAAAGTTTCAGAATATGACGCGTCCATGCGGGAAATATGCTGAAGTAATTGAGGATTATTTTCTGCCAACGCAGGCAAGTTCTTCTGAGGTTCATTTCCCACATATTTTAAAAAGACAGAACGTATGGCATGACAATGGTTTTCATAGTGTTCAATAAATTCTTCGCCTGCATGATTGCCTTTAAAGCCAAACCTCCGGGCAAGCAAAGCGATGGAAGAAGAATCAGATGGCAAAGTGTAGTTTTGACGGTAGTCAATAATTTGCAGGTAATGTTCAATGGTGCGAAGAAAAATATATCCTTCTGTTAGGATATGAGCGTCAACGGTGCTCAACAAGCCCTGCTCCCTCAAACGGGGAATTGCCTTTAAAGTGGCACGCGTCCTAACTGAAGGGTGGATCATTTGGAGGGTTTGAACAACAAATTCAATATCCCGGATAGAGCCCTCCCCCAGTTTGATTTCTCCCCATCGTCGTCCTTTTTCCCGGAGGAACCGCTCTGTCCGTTGTTTCATTTCAAAAATGCCTGAGCGCACTTCATTGGCAGGCGTTTCGAAAAGGAACGGTTCAATCTCGTTCCGCAGTTCTTCACCAAAGGATAAATTACCAGCTATGGGCCGGGCTTTAAAAAAGGCTTGTTTTTCCCAAAGGCGGGCATGTTTTTGGATATATTCCAAATATCCATCTTTGGTGGTGACCAAGGGCCCATCATTCCCCCATGGGCGAAGACGCAGATCCACCCGATAAAGAAACCCTTCCGAAGTCGTGCTGGTGATGTTCTCAATCAATTGTTTTACCAAGCACGTATTATTTTCCGAATGCTTCTTAGCTACAAAAAGGAGATCGATATCAGAACTATAATTAAGTTCCCAGCCACCCAATTTTCCCATGGCAAGGACAACAAAATCTCCCGGGGTAATTTTAGTATTTTGCATTGAAAGGGACAGACAGGCGCGCACTAATCCGATTGCCATACGGGATAACTGGGAAAGAACAGCCTGCAGGTCATATAATCCAAGAAAATCGTTTGTACCTATCCTTAAGTATTGGCGGCGCTGGTACCGTCGCAGCGCGTTGAGCTTTTCTGTGAGATTATCGTCTAAAGTGTCTGATAATAAAGATTCGTTTTGAAATTGTTCAATAGTCTTACGCTCAGTCAAACCTTGTCGATTGTTCAGTAACCCGACTGCGTTAGGGGTTCGCAACAGAATCTCGGTCAGGAAAGGACTGGCAGAAAAGAGCGTCACCAAGATCTCAATGATCCGAGGGTTCTTACCTAATTCGGAAAGAAGATCCGGTCCGGCGCTTTCCAAGAAACGTTCAAAGTTGAGAAGGGAGCGATCGGGGTCGGCAGAGGAATCCAGCGCAGCAATCAAAAAGGGAAATACAACCGAAAGGCCGCTGTGATCCCGCCGGTTCATTCTTCGAATAATGTTCGCGGCAGCATTCCAGTCAATGAATCCACAAGGCTGAAGGATTGATTTAGCTTTCGATTCGTCCAGGAAATCACTTAGAATTGACGTACTTTGTCTTCCGTCTATCATCAAGAAGATTATACCGTAGAGATTGGGGCAGGATTACACGCAAAAATCACACCAACTACTGGTCGGAAATGACCCTTTTGGGTAATATACAGACGGGATGCGACTCCCTATAATCAATCGATAGATATAAAGGCAAGGAATCTTTTATATAAGGAGCTGTTATCATGAGCAAGACGGTAAAAGACGTTCTTGAAATGGGCAAGAATGTAAAAATGGTCGACCTGCGGTTCATTGATGTTCCAGGAACCTGGCAGCATTTCACCATCCCTGCGCACAGGCTGAATGGGGAGATTTTCGAAGAAGGAATCCCTTTCGACGGTTCTTCCATTCGCGGATTCCAAGAAATCCACGAGTCCGACATGCTTCTGCTTCTAGACCCCGAAACTGCTTTTCTCGATCCTATATCTGAAATTCCCACCCTGGTGGTTGGCTGTGACGTGCATGATCCAATCACCCGCCAACCTTACAGCCGGGATGCCCGCTATGTTGCAAAAAAAGCAGAAGCCTACCTGAAACAGACCGGGATTGGCGATATCTGCTTCTTTGGCCCGGAGGCGGAATTTTTCATTTTCGACAATGTCCGTTACTCCAGCAGCACCAACAAATCCTTTTATGCAATCGACAGTTCGGAGGGATGGTGGAATAGCGGTGATGCCACCAAACCCAATTTTGGTGGACAGATCCTTCCTAAACGCGGCTATTTCCCGGTTCCACCAACAGATACACTGCAAACGATTCGCAGCAAAATCGTCATGGCATTAGAAGAATGCGGCGTAGAAATGGAACTTCACCATCATGAAGTGGCCACAGCCGGGCAGGTTGAACTTGGCATGCGCTTTAATACTTTGACTCGCATTGCCGATCAATTATTAATTTACAAATACATTGCCAAGAACATTGCGCGCCAGAATGGGAAGACTGCAACCTTCATGCCAAAGCCGGTTTTTGGCGATAATGGCTCAGGCATGCATGTGCACCAATCAATCTGGAAAAACAATAAAAACGTTTTCTTCGATCCAGCAGGGTACGCCCAAATTTCAGAAACTGCCAAACACTATATTGGCGGTTTACTAAAACACGCTCCAGCACTCCTGGCTATCACCAACCCAACGACCAATTCCTACCGCCGCTTGGTCCCTGGATATGAAGCTCCCGTAAATCTGGCTTATTCACAAAGAAATCGTTCGGCGGTTTGCCGGATTCCAGTAACCACCAACGAAAAAGCCAAGCGGATCGAATTCCGAGCTCCGGATTCCACAGGCAACCCTTATTTATGCTTTGCAGCTTTGTTGATGGCTGGGCTCGACGGCATCCAAAACCGTATCGATCCGGGAGAACCTGTGGATAAAGATTTGTACGAGCTGCCCGCAGAAGAAGCCAGGCAGATAAAACAGGTTCCGGGTTCTTTAAGCGAAGTGTTTGATGCTCTCGAAAAAGATCATGACTTTCTGCTCAAAGGTGATGTTTTCACGACGGATCTGTTGGATGCACATGTGACTTACAAACGTCAAAACGAACTGGATCCTGTGCGGATCCGTCCCACTCCATATGAGTTCTCACTATATTACGATATCTAAGCTCAACAAACAATCAGGTTAATTTGAACAAGAGGCCGTGGAACCTTCCCGGCCTCTTGTCATTATTGTAAAATTCTTCTTATCGACATATGGTAGGGTTCCAAAAATAAACGGTAATTGCATCAGTGATACAATTTATTAATGTGATATAAACCGATGCATAAGCTTAATTCCGAATCCCGGCTACTCGAAGCTCTCGCCAGCCTTAATGAAATTGGTGCGACCGTCAACCATATTGGGTTGGATGGAAATGTCAGCATTGAAACCACATTAAAATTAGTTGTCCAGAGTGCCATCCGTGTCGTGCCAGGCGCCTCTACTGTCATTTACACCTATGATGTGACACAAGAGAGTTTTGTTCTCTCATCAAGAGTATCGGCAGGAAATAAAGATCAACCTGTTTCAGGTGATGAACCACGTGCAAACGGTTTGGGAATCCGTGCAATAACTCAACGGCGCAGTGTGCTTTCATACGAAGAAAAAGATATCAAGATCCATCCTGTCAGGGTAAACGCCGGAGCCATTGTTGCAGGATGTTTTCCATTGATCGTTGCAAATCGGCCGGTTGGTGTCTTATATGTATATTTACAAGAAGAACGGCAGTTCAGCCAGCTTGAATTGCTTATGCTGGATAACTTTGTAAACCAGACTGCCATGGCCATTTATCATGCCCACAATTTGAGCATGATTCAACATGATTTAGCTCGTAAAGAAGAAGAATTGACTCGTTTACGGCGGGCGGGTATGCTGATTTCTTCACGCGTCCGTTTGGAAGAGACACTTGAATCGATTCTTCAAATGGCTTTGGAGGTGACTGGTGCCCATTATGGCATCTTTCGTCTTTTAGATAAAAGTGGGCAATTTTTGAATACACGTGCAGTAGCAGGTGAGCACCTGGCTAGCCCAATGATCGAAGCCTTACCTCTCGCTTCCCCAAGTGTCATGAGCTGGGTGGCGAGAAACCGCCAACCAGCTTGTATTTCGGACCTGCATGAGGAGCCCTGGTCGCATATATATTATCCATTAGATTCCAATCTGGAAATGCGTTCTGAATTGGCAGTGCCGTTGATCGGAGCGAGTGGACGACTTGAAGGTGTTTTGAATTTAGAAAGTCCTGCGGTTGGTGCTTTTAGCGAGGACGACAGTCACCTTCTTCAGGCACTTGCTACGCAGGCTGTCATCACCATTCAGGAAGTCAGTCTTTTGGATGCACTTCAAGAGGTTGCCCATCTGTTGCTCACATCGCCCTGCCAGGAGGTCCTTATTCATTTGGCAAGCCTGGCATGTAACCTTTTGGATGCAGCCACCAGCGCCATCTGGTCTCTTAATGGAGAAGAGCTTGTACTCGAAGCAGCCAGTGGCGAATACCAACACGGAAATTCCATTCCACTGCAGAACAGCTTAGCAGGACAGGCAATCCAAAGTCGCGCGCCTGTCATTTCAGAGGATGTGCGGATGGATGAACGTTTCCACCGGATCGATCTGGCGCGCGGCCAGAATTGGACTCGTGCATTGATCGTCCCCCTAATGCCCGGCAACGCGGTTGATCCGCTGGGCGCTTTTGGTGTATATAGTTCCAATGCTAGTCCAGGTCATTTTGCCGAATCAGAATGGGATAAAAAAGTGCTGGTCTGTCTGGCAGATTATGCCGTACTTGCCTTCCAGAACGCTGCCAGGCAAGAAGCCTTGCGGGCATCCCAGGAACAGCGTTCTGTTGCCGAGACATTTGCCGCGGTAGGTGATATCGCATCCAACTTGCTCCACCACTTGAATAACAAAGTCGGGACTATTCCTGTTCGTGTTCAAGGGATTGAAGATAAGTGCAAGGATGCTCTTGCTGCCAATTCTTACTTGTCTCACAATTTAGATGAAATTGAGCGATGTGCAACTGAAGCCATGGAAAGTGTACGGGAAAGCCTTTCGCATTTAAGACCAATCCAGTTGGAACCAGTTTCTCTTGCGGCACGAGTTAAAGATGCTATACAATTATCAAAATTACCGCCCGGGATTGATGTGAATGTCCTAAAACTGGATCTTTTACCTGTAGTTATGGCTGGCGGACGGACGCTAACTTTAGTCTTCACGAACTTGATTGAAAACGCCGCAGATGCAATGGAAGGTCATGGGACTATTTTCATTAGGGGTTCAACGAATGGGGACTGGGTGGAAATAACATTCAGCGATACCGGTCCTGGAATTGCGCCCACTCTACAACAACATATATTCGAATTAAATTATTCCGGTCGAGGTACTACAAGGCCCGATAAATTGGGTTTCGGCCTATGGTGGGTTAAGACTCTCATGACGCGCTTAGGAGGAACGGTAAGTGTTGAAAGCGATGGAATTTGCGGCACGGCTTTCCATTTACGCTTACCTAGGCCTGAAATGCCCGAATGGGTGGTAAAGAACCAATGACGCAGCCCATTGTTCGCACCTTGGTCATAGAAGATGACGTATCTTGGCAGCAAATCTTAAGCGAAATATTAACAGACGTTGGTCTATTTGTTGAAGTGGCAAGTAATTATGAAGAGGCTCTAAATATTTTGAAATTAAAGCCTCATCGACTGGCCATTGTTGATCTATCATTATCTGGTAGCGATCACCATAATTTTGATGGCTTACGTATTCTCGAAGCAGTTCGTCAAATGGATCCGGGCTGTCAAACAATTCTCTTGACCGGTTATGCCACCGTGGAACTGGCTGTAAGCGTTTTAACCGAGTATGGTGCTTTTACATTTCTGCGGAAGGAAAACTTCCAGCGTACACAATTTCGTGAACTGATCCGTCGGGCTCTAGCAAGCGCACCAGCCCCAGAATATTCATCCACTAATGTATCTGGAACAGGTCCAAATACCTCTTTGAAGTCTGAGTCGCAAAAAGTTTCGCTTGAAAACCATGTTTTAGTAGTAGAAGACGATGCAGGTTGGCGCAGCATTTTGAAAGAATTATTAGAAGAGGATGGTCACATTGTACAGTTATGCAGCAGTTTTGGTGAAGCACTCGGATATATCCGGCGCGAAAAGTTTGTACTAGCCGTTATAGATTTATCATTGACTGACAAAGTCAAAAGGAAGTACTCCAAATCCCAGGAGCATTTGGAAGGATACGAATTATTAGCCCAAACAAAAGTCGCAGGCATACCGACGATTGTAGTGAGTGGCGTGGCATCGGTGAATGAGATCCAATTCGCCTATACGCAATATTCGATTTTTGCTTACCTGGAAAAACAAGCTTTCAATCGGTCTTCTTTTCAACGCTTGGTTGCGGAGGCACTACTCACCTACCAAACGGTTAGGCCACTTGATTGCCTGACTGTACGAGAAAGACAAGTATTCGATCTACTGTCCAGGGGAATGACAAACAAGGAAATCGCTGATGAATTGATTATCACGACTAATACGGTTAAACGTCATATTAGAGCAATTTTTGAAAAACTGGAAGTGCATAATCGTTCTGCGGTTGCCGCAAAGGCGGCTGGCAGTTTGCACCAGCTTTGAGACCAATCTATTATTTAATCCCTCTTTATCTATCGAAGGTATTTTATGTATTAATCATTCATGACTCCACTGCAAAAACGACTGGACAAAGTGACTCCAAATTTAATATAATCGAGCTATCCCAACCAGCTTGAGGCTCAGAGATGTTCCGAAAAAACCATGCCCACGAACAACCGATCCTGATCTGCAGTGTCAATGAGCTGTCGGAAGAACGGAAGCGCCTCCTGTACGATTCATGGGCAGGGGTGTTCTATCGACAGTTTTTCTGCCGGTTGGACGAAAAGCCCTTTGCGGTGTTGTACAGTGATCTGCCTTCCCGGCCGAACGTGCCGGTCAATGTGCTGGTGGGGTTGGAATACCTGAAAGCCGGGTTTGGCTGGTCGGATGCGGAGATGTATGAAGCCTTTTTGTACAATCTGCAGGTCCGCTATGCGCTCGGATACGATGAGTTTTTGAAGGGTGATTTTGATCTGCGGACGCTGTACTACTTCCGGGAGCGCTTGAGCCGCTACATGCAGGAGAAAGGGGTGAACCTGCTCCAGCAAGCCTTTGAGCAGGTGACCGACGAGCAGTTGGAGGCGTTCCGGGTCCAGACCGGGATGCAAAGAATGGATAGCACCCAGGTGAGCAGCTACATTCGTCAGGTGGGGCGGCTGCAGCTGCTGGTGGAAGTGCTGCGGCGAGTGGAGCGGATGTTGAGGCCGAAAGATCGAGAGCGCTATGTCTCTGATTTTGCTCCCTACCTGAAAGGGCATGCCGGGCAATATGTGTACCGGCTCAAACAGGCCGACCACGCCGCCCACATCCAGTGGATCGGGGAGTTCATGCAGCGGCTGCTGCAGGAGCTGCGGGAAGGCTATCAGGATGAGCCGGTCTATCAGATGCTGGAACGGGTCTTTGGAGAGCACTTCCGGGTGGAAGAAGGCGTACTCAAGTCCAAAGCCGGTCGGGAATTGAGCCCCACCAGCCTGCAGTCGCTGGATGACCTGGAAGCCACCTTTGTCCAGAAGGGCGGCAAAGGCTATCGCGGCTATGTGGCCAACCTGAGCGAAACCTGCGCTCCTGAAAACGAGCTGCAGCTGATCACCCAGGTGCAGGTGGCACCCAATCACACGGCCGACACGCACCTGCTGGCGGAAGGAGTGCCTGCCTTGAAGCAGCGCATGGCCTTGGAGCAACTGTATACGGATGGAGGTCATGGCGGCACAGAAGCCGATCGAGTGTTGCACGAGGAGCACGTCACCCACATCCAAACCGGGATCCGGGGCAAAGCGCCTAAGCCAGAGAAGCTCAGCCTGGCTGATTTCGAGATCGAGCTGGATGCCACCAGTCAACCCATCCAAATCCGCTGTCCGGCTCAACAGTCCGTCCCGGTCCAGGAGGGTCGGCAGAAAAAAAGGTTGGGTGGCTCGCTTCGAGGCTGGCCTCTGCGACGAGTGTCCCTTCTGGCAATCTCACCGCTGTCCAACCGTTGCAGCCAAGCGCATGCCTCACCACAGCCTGTATTTTCAACTCTCCCAGGTCTATTCTTCCCAACGCCGCCGGAAAAACCGGCAACATAAGAAAGATGACGGCAATCTGCGGGCGGCGGTTGAAGCCACCATTCGATCCCTCAAACATCCTTTCCCGGCCGGCAAACTGCCGGTGCGGGGACGATTCCGCATGACCTGCCTGCTGGTTGGTTCTGCGGCGATGGCAAACATCCGCCGCATTCAACGCTACTTGGAAACTAAAAAACAGGCCGAAGGAGCCTCCAGAGAAACGCCTCCGGAACCGAAGGATTCTTTTTGGTTGTGGTCCCAGGCTACCCTTTGGAACTGGATCGGCGCCTTCGTCCCATCAGAACCATCTCTTAGTTGTTAAAGTTCGAGTTATTGCACCAGAGTCATTCATGTTTCATGAATAATCCGGGCAAAATAATCCATGAGGTCTTATTAAATTACGAAAGGCTTGACAAATAGAATATATGTTCTATAATTAGAGCATGGATGATGAAATAGTTCGCCTGCGGACGCTGTGTGAGCAGATGACCTTTGAACCTGCTGAGGAACACAGCCTCATGGGTACTGTTTATAAAGATGGGGCTCAAACATGTCCGGAGTCAGTCTTTGTACATCCGGCCATACTTCCTGGTGGAAAAAGAATCAAGCTTCTCAAGACTTTGCTTACTTCAGCCTGTGAGCGGGACTGTTACTACTGCTCTTTCCGGGCCGGGCGTAATTTCCATCGCGCCACTTTTCGCCCCGAAGAATTTGCCCGACTATTTATCAAGTTATCCTTGAAAGGAATAACCGAGGGAGTTTTTTTGAGTTCTGGTATTTCCGGCGGCGGGATTCACACTCAAGATAATTTGATAGACACAGCTGCTATTCTGCGTACCAAGCTTGGTTTTCGAGGCTATATTCATCTAAAGATAATGCCGAGCGCCCAGCGCTCACAAGTAGAACGGGCAATGCAATTGGCTGACAGGGTTTCGATCAATCTTGAAGCCCCCAACGATAACCGCCTGGCTGAGTTGGCTCCACACAAACAATTCACAGAAGAATTACTCAGGCCGCTTAAATGGGTTGAAGAGATTCGAAATTCACAACCAAGCCACCTGGGCTGGAACGGTCACTGGCCATCCTCTGTTACCCAATTCGTGGTCGGGGGTGCAGGCGAAACAGACCTTGAGCTCCTTACCACAACTGCATATCTATATGGACGGCTTGGATTGCGACGAGCCTACTTTTCTCCCTTTAGCCCTATCCCCAATACACCCTTAGAAAACCGACCACCAACACCTGTCATCCGTGAACACCGGTTGTATCAAGCTTCATTCCTGCTTCGTGATTACGGGTTCGGTTTGGAGGAACTTCCTTTTGAAATGGGTGGCGGCCTTCCTACTCATATTGATCCAAAACTGGCATGGGCACAGAAATATCTTTCTGAAAACCCGGTAGAAGTGAACCAGGTAGAACGCCACACCTTGATACGCATCCCTGGAATTGGTCCCAAAGGTGTGGAAACTATCCTAAAGGAACGTCGAAAAGGCAAGATCCGTGATTTGGCTTCCTTGAAAAAGATGGGTGTAGTTGCCGAACGAGCTGCGCCTTTTTTGCTTTTTGACGGAAGGCGTACCTCGTATCAGCCTTACCTTTTCTAACATCCGGTCAATCGGCCGGATGTTTCTTTTCTGGAACTTTATCAACTCACCTGTTTTTCAATTCTTCCCATGCCCCCTCCCAAGGTCGCCCCAGGCGGTGACCGGGTGGAACTGTTACCTTGTGTAACTTTTGGGCAGTCTGTGCAGCCACTTGTGCGATACTTCCCCAATCATCTTGCAGGACAGCCCTTTTCATCTTTTCCGCATATTGGCCAGACCAGGCCCATTCCATACGAAATTTGTCAGCCTTGACCCAGTAGTCGCGCTTTTCCCAAGCAACAACTGATATATCTATCGTACCCGATATGACAGACAATGCCATGGCAATAAAAGCAGCAAGATCCCGGGTTTCGACTCCGGGTTTACTTTGCTTGGCCAGTTCTCGAATCGCCACCACAATCCCTTTTGTAAGCCGCGTCCGTGCTTTTCCGGCGCTATCGGGATTTATTACTCTGCTCAAAATTACCTCCGGATAAAAAAACAACTGCGACATTATACTGCCATACCTCCGATTAATTTAACAGAATGGTCAATAAGATAATCTCTTTCTTGAAACTGGAAGGAATACGGGTCAATCTTTCTTGTAAGTAATTGGTTAACAGAGATACCTCATTGATTGACGCACATCCCCCTTGCGCTTATAATCTTGCAGTTCCGGGGAAGTGGCGGAATTGGCAGACGCGCAAGACTTAGGATTTTGTGCCGCAAGGCGTACGGGTTCAAGTCCCGTCTTCCCCACACTTCTCCATCAAGTAATTTATAAAAAAAGAAGGAATTCGCTTTGAAAATCGAAACTCAACCTCGCGATGACCACCAGGTCAACATGATTGTCGAAATTGAACCCGAACAAATGGAAGGAGCCAAACACCGCGCCGCCCGACGAATATCAGAACGAAAGAATATCCCCGGTTTTCGTCCTGGAAAAGCTCCCTACGATGTCGTTATTCGAAGTTTTGGAGAGGGAGTAATTGTTGAAGACGCTGTTGATATTCTTCTCGATGAAGTGTATCCCAAAGCGCTTGAACAAGTAAAGCTGGAACCGGGCGCCGCTGGTTCGTTGGAAAAAGTCGAAGATCTTGATAAGACTCCCAAGTTTACATTTACTGTTCCTCTGGCTCCAAGCGTTAACTTAGGGGATTACCGTTCCATCCGCCTGCCTTATGAGTGGCAGGAACCTGGTGAGGATAAGTTAAACGAATTGATCGAAGAACTTCGACAGATGTATGCTAAAACAGAAACCGTTGACCGGCCAATCCAAAAGGGTGATTTTGTAATGATTGACCTGAAAGGTGTTAACGCGAAAGCTGCCGAAGACGAAGCAGCACTAATTGATCGCCCCGGTCTGCCTATTTTTATCAGGAATGATGAAAAAGCTGAAGAATATCCTTTCCAAGGTTTTTCGAATGAATTGATTGGTCTTAATGTAAGTGAAAAGAAATCCTTTACACACAAATATAAGAATGACGAAAAGGACGAAACCCTTCAAGGGCGGGCGATTAAATTCGAAATAACTATCAAAATGGTGCGTGGGAGCATACTTCCCGAACTGAACGATGAATTTGCCAAGCAGGCCGGCCCCTTTGAGAACATACAGGCTTTGCGGGAGGCAGTTAAGGCAAACTTGGCGACCCAATCGAAGGCTCAATATGACGATGACTATTTTTCAAAATTGATGGAAAAGATAAAAGAAATGGCGGTCATCAAATATCCACCGCAGGTTGTGGATCACGAAGTAGAGCATGTTATGAAGGATTTGAAATCCCGGTTGGCAGAACAGAACGTCGATATGGCAACTTACTTGAAATCACGCGAAATGGATGAGGAGAAGTTTGTTGCTGAAGAAGCAAGACCTATTGCGGTCAAGCGGTTGGAACGATCGCTGATTATGGATGAAATAGCTAAATTGGAAAAAATCGAAGTAAGTCAGGAGATACTGCAGTCTTCGTTTCAGCAGACCTGGGGCGAGTTTCAGGGAGATACCGGTTTCCAAAAAATGACTCGCGGCAAATCCCAGCCACCCAAGCAACTTATGAATGCGGTGGCTATGGAATCGGCAAACCGGGCTTTTGTTCAACAAACCCTAAACCGTTTGAAGGATATTGCCACCGGTAAAGAGCCGGAACCTATAAAAGAGGCCGCTGTCTCAAGAAAAATTAATAGCACAGACAAAGTTGAAACAAAGAAGTCTAACGCTAGGATAAAAAAAACTGGAGAAAAGAACCCCCCCAGAAAAGCCACAATTGCTGCAAAATCTCCACGGGGGACGACGAAACCGACGGAAAATGCAAAAAAAGTTTCAAAGCCAGGCAATCCACCTGAAGAGGCGACTTCTCAAGCTAAATAACCAATCCGGTTCTTTTGGTCTAAACAAACGGAGAAAAAATGAATTCCAACCCAAAAAACGTGATACCGATGGTAATTGAGTCATCTGGCAGAGGGGAACGAGCTTACGATATTTACTCGCTCCTGCTCAAAGAACGAATTGTTTTTCTTGGCACGCAGATTGACGACCAGGTGGCTAATGTAATCGTGGCCCAATTATTGTTTCTCAGCCGCGAAGACCCCGACCGCGAGATTCAAATGTATATCAACTCGCCTGGCGGCGTTATCTATTCCGGTTTGGCCATTTATGATACGATGCAGATGATTTCTAACCCAATCAGCACCGTCGCGGTCGGTGTAACTGCCTCGTTCGGTACAGTATTACTGACTGCAGGTACGAAGGGCCGCAGGTACGCTTTACCAAATGCCACCATCCATATGCATCAACCCCTGGGAGGTTCGCAAGGACAGGCTACGGATATAGAAATCCAAACCAAACAGATCCTGCGCTTGAGAACATTACTGAATAGCATCATGTCGAAACATACCGGCAAGCCGGTTGATGTTATCAAACAAGACACAGAAAGAGATTTCTACCTGGATGCACAGCAGGCTGTTGAATACGGGCTGGTTGACCAAGTGCTCGAAATACCGCAGAAGAAATGATTTGTGGCAAGATAAGGTAACCCTAGATCATATTGAAGGCCGGATAGGCATTATCCGGCCTTTTCCATCAAGAGAAGAAATTATTTAACCAATCCATGGTCTCCCATTGATGATAAACAAATTAGACGAGGCTGCCTAAGGTTTTATCCCTACGACCAAGATCCTTGATTTTTGGATCTTTTGGAATGTCATGTTTTTGGTTGGATAAATCGTAAAGTATTCAGGAAATAAATGCCCGAGATTTTGCCAGCTTACATCAATTCACTAATTCTTGATATGGATGGAGTCCTTTGGAAAGCGGATGCTCCGATAGGTGATCTGCCCACTACTTTTAACCGCATGCAGGAACGTGGATTAAAAGTTGCTTTTGCCACCAATAATGGTACATTAACCCCCGAACAGTATGTTGAACGGTTGGCCAGATTAGGGGTTCAAATTGAACCTTGGCAGGTCGTAACATCGGCCTTGGGGGTAGCCAATCTGCTTAAACTAAAATTCCCGACCGGAACACCTATCTTTGTAATAGGTGGTCTAGGAGTGAAAGTAGCTTTGCGCGAGCAAGGATTTGAATTGTTATCCACGAAATCTGCAAGATCGGCAAAAGCTGTGGTAATGGGAATCGATCCTGAAATCAATTTCAAGAAGATGAGTGAGGCGGCATTACTTGTGCGGACCGGTGTGCCATTTTTTGCAACCAATCCGGATATCACTTTCCCTACCCCAAGGGGACAAATCCCCGGGGCGGGAGCCTGGATTTCAGTAATAACCACTGCAACAGGGGTGAAACCGGTCTATGCAGGGAAACCGGCTCCATATCTGTTCGAGTTGGCATGTACCCGTCTAGGAACGACGAAACGGCAAACTTTGGCGGTAGGAGACCGCTTGGAAACCGACATCGCCGGTGGGCAGGCTGCCGGGATGTTGACCGCCTTGGTTCTCTCGGGGGTAAGCACCCGAGAGCAAGCTGAACGGTGGCGGCCTAAAGTTGATATTGTTATCGATAATTTGGCAGCACTTATCAATTAAGCCATGAAGCTCGTATACGATATCAATCTTTCGGATTTAGTTTCAATGATGGTTGAGTTTGGTGAACCAGTTTATCGTGCTAAACAAATCTGGGAAGGTCTTTATAGGCAGTATTGGAATTCACCGGAGAAATTTACCAACATTCCAACGTCCCTTCGAACTCGCCTGGCTGAAACCTTGGAATTCAACATCCTCACACTGGTAAACACCCTCAATTCAACCGATGGCCAAACTGTTAAATCGCTATTTAATTTGCCAGATGGAAGATCCATCGAAGCAGTTCTGATGCGTTATAAAAAGCGTAATACACTTTGCATATCGAGCCAGGCTGGCTGTGCCATGGGATGCGTTTTCTGCGCCACTGGGCAGATGGGGTTCAAACGTCACCTTTCAAGTGGGGAGATCGTTGCCCAGGTGATGTTTTATGCTCGCTTGCTACGTAACGAAAATAGTGCAGTAACAAATGTGGTATTAATGGGCATGGGTGAACCATTCCATAATTATGAAAACACTTTATCTGCAATTGACCGGCTCAACGACCCTCAAGGTTACAATTTTGGGGCGCGCCGTTTTACCATTTCCACTGTCGGATTGATACCGGCGATACGGCGCTTCGCTGCTGAGAAACGCCAAATCAACCTGGCAATCTCGTTGCATAGTGCAGATGACAACTTACGAACTTCCATGCTTCCTGTAAACAAGCAGTACCCCATTGATGAATTACTCGCTGCCTGCCGGGAGTATGTATATATCACAGGAAGAAGAATCACCTTTGAATGGGCTCTTATTTCTGAAGTAAACGATACTCCCGACCAAGCTATTTTATTATCAAAAAAGCTGAAAGGCATGCTTTGTCATGTCAATGCCATCCCTTTAAACCCTACTTTGGGGTTTTCAGGTAAAGCGACTTCCCATGAACGAGCAAATAAATTCAGGCAAATTCTCATGGACCATGGCATACCATGCACAATTCGTACGCGCAGGGGAATCGATATTCAAGCAGGTTGTGGACAATTAGCAAGTAAAGATAATTCAATATAAATATTTGGTTTATAATGGCTACGCGCAATTTAGAATTACATATTGCTTGCCAGATTAGTCGGTTTGATGTATCCTAGACGCGTTTATTATCCCTCTCAGGTGCCATCGCATGGTTGACAATTCCGAAAAACAGTCCTGGCTCGACCGCCCCATTTTTTCAATCTTCCCCATGTTTAACGGGGAAACACTTATCTTCTCATTAGTAATTCTCCTGGCAATTATCAGCCGTTTTTACGATCTCGGTGCACGCGTTTTTAGTCACGACGAGAATCTTCACGTTTATTTTTCGTGGCTCTATTCAATAGGAAAAGGTTATCAATACTCTCCGCTGATGCACGGACCACTGCAATTCCATTTGCTGGCGCTAACCTATATACTGTTCGGAGCAACTGACCTTACCGCTCGGTTACCGCATGCAATTGCTAGCATTCTTACTATAGTTCTGCTCTGGAAATGGCGCCGTTACCTAGGACGTTTCGGAACGCTGGTTGCTGCAGGATTGATGCTTTTCTCTCCATTCATGCTTTATTACGGGCGGTACGCGCGTAATGAAGCCTTTATCGGTGTCATCTTTATTTTGACACTTTATGCCATCCTGCGATATTTGGAAACCGGCAAGGCGCGCTACCTTTTCCTCTTTAACAATTGCAACGATTCTCCATTTTACAGTTAAAGAAACTGCATTTATATATACGGCCCAGGCCCTGCTCTTCCTGGCTGTATATCTAATTAATCGCGTCATCCGGTCTCCTTGGCGTCATAAAACTTCCCTGAATATTTTCGTGATCGTCCTCTCCATCGGAGTGCTGCTGGCGGGTGCAGCTTTGAGCATCACAATTTACAACCGGACCCAAATTATGACTATTGCATCCCAGACTGCCGCTCCCATCCTGCCCGGTCAGGTTCCTGGAATGCCGAACACCCACCTAGGACAGGTATCCGCCACCTCAATCCTCCTTATCCTGGCAGGAATAACGTTCCTGCTGGCAACTATCCTGCTCGTTGCCGGATATGGCTGGAGGAATCTTTGCCGCGAACGATCATTTGATATGCTGATCCTATTAGGTACATTTGTGCTTCCGCAATTAGCTGCTTTTCCGGTTACGGCTCTTGGCTGGAATCCATTGGATTATCAATTCACCTGGCCGGGCTGGAACCTGTCGGCACTTTGGGCAGAAGCACCCGTGCGGACCGTTAGCGTATTTCTTGTTCTATGCGTTATTTCAGTTGTGGTTGGTTTGTTTTGGAATAAGAAACGCTGGATGCTCTATACCGCTATATTCTGGGGAATTTACATCCTATTGTTCACCAGTATTTTTAGCAATTGGCAGGGCTTTTTCGTTGGCACTGTGGGCGCGCTCGGTTATTGGTTGCAACAACAAGGGGTGCATCGTGGTGACCAACCCTGGTACTATTACATTCTCATCCAGATTCCTATCTATGAATTTCTTCCCGCTCTGGGAGTTTTCCTGGCCGCGTATTTCGGCTTAAAACGGAAATCACCCGCCCCTCTGGTCATCCCGACTTCCATAAAGCAACGTGAAATTAATGATCTTACGGAAACTTCGTCAGTTGATTTTATTACACCGGCAAGAAATGTTCCTTCAGTAAGCGAAGGGAATTTCACCTTCCCTTTGCTTATTTGGTGGAGCCTGACAAGTTTACTGGCTTTCTCCATGGCGGGCGAAAAAATGCCCTGGCTGACTGTACATATTGTATTACCAATGATCTTGCTGACAGGTTGGGGATTGGGACAGGTTATTGAAAGGATTAATTGGTCCGAATTCCGAAAGCGGCGTGGAACGTTGGTTACATTGTTGCTGGTAGTTCTATTTACCAGCCTATCAGGGGCGCTGGTATCATTATTAGGAACTAATCCCCCCTTTCAAGGTAAGACGCTCGAGCAGTTGTTATCAACGGGTGCCTTCCTGCTCTCTTCAGGGATAGCGGTTGCCAGCGCTGGTTCATTAACCTATTTGCTTTCAGGCTGGCGGATTCAGGATGCACTTGGAATCTCTATATTGATTATTTTTACCTTCTTGGCAGTACTCACCGGAAGAACAGCAATCCGGGCTGCCTTCATAAATTCCGACAATGCAACAGAATACCTGGTTTATGCTCATGGCGCAAGTGGCATCAAAGATGTCATGGACCAAATAACCACCATTTCCGACCGAATCACCGGAGAACAAAATCTCCAAATCGCATATGATGATAATTTGCCAAATCAAGGCGTCTCATGGTCCTTCAAATGGTATTTGAGAAATTATCCCAATGCAACTTCGTTCAATACACCGGATAACAGCCTGCGTAATTTTCCGGTCATCATAGTTGATCAGCAGAATTTTGAAAGTATCAAGCCAGTTGTAGGTACAAATTATTACCAGCTTGATTACATTCGGATGGTTTGGCCTAACCAGGATTATTTCGGGCTGACCTGGCCACGGATCTGGAATGCTATTTCAAATCCGTCCATGCGGGATGCCATTTTCCAAATATGGCTGAACCGTGATTATTCTTCGTACGCAAAACTGACCGGGGAAACTGGTTTGACTTTATCCAACTGGCAGCCATCTGCGAGGATGGAGTTATTCATTCGAAAAGACATTGCCGCACAAATTTGGGAATATGGGATCATGCAGGCTGCCCCCCTCCAGACCGATCCTTATGCAAAAGGAACAATTTCTTTATCAGCAGACCTATCATTTGGATCTTCCGGAAACGCAAGCGGACAACTCAATGCACCACGCGGCCTAGCAATCGCGCCGGATGGTAGCCTATATGTGGCCGATTCTCGAAACCATCGTATCGAGCATTTCGACGCGACAGGTAATTTAATACAGACATTTGGTCAAGTCTCGCCGGGTTGCCCTTATGCTACTGTCCCTCCCGCAAATGTCCCAATTGGCACATTTTGTGAACCGTGGGGAGTGGCAGTTTCCCCAGACGGGCAATGGGTGTACGTGGCTGATACATGGAACCACCGCATTCAAAAGTTTTCTGCCAGCGGGAAGCCCATTAAAACATGGGGAACCCCAAATTACGACCCCGTTTCCAGTGGCCCATTTGGCCTGTGGGGACCACGTGGAATTGCTGTTGATTCGGAAGGTCATGTCCTGGTAGCAGATACAGGAAACAAACAAATCATTGTTTATGACTCAAATGGAAATTTCATCTCTCAATTTGGAGGAGAAGGGACTGCCGCCGGGAAATTCGATGAACCGGTAGGATTGGCTATGGATGCCCAGGGAAATCTTTACGTTGCAGACACCTGGAATCAACGCATTCAAGTCTTTGTTCCCAATGCAGATAAATCCATTTACTCCCCATCAACTCAATGGAATATCAACGGCTGGACGAGCCAATCACTGGATAACAAGCCTTATCTTGCAGTGGACAAGCAAGGGCACATTTTTGCAACGGATCCAGATTCGTTTAGGGTGCTCGAATTCACCACCAGTGGCGAATTTGTGCATGCCTGGGGCCAGAGTGGTACCGGTATGGATAATTTTGGAACACCATCAGGAATCGCCGTTGATGATCAGGGACGTGTCTGGGTTAGCGATGCGGCAAATAACCGGCTGATGCGCTTTACGTTGCCGTAATATTCATCATCGGTCTGAAAGCATATTCTGCTCTGAAATGGAGAGAAAAAGTCATGAAATTACACGAATACCAATCCAAACAGATATTTACAAGGTATGGAATCCCGATCCCCAAGGGAAGGGTTGCAGCTACAGCCATCGAAGCCCGTCAAATTGCTGAGGAATTGGGCGGTCGTGTTGTCATTAAATCCCAAGTTCTTGTTGGCGGAAGAGGTAAAGCTGGTGGAATTCGCGTTGCTAAATCAGCCAAAGAAGCCGAAGATTTGGCTACCCAAATTCTGGGCATGGAAATTAAAGGTTTACCGGTAAGGAAAGTACTTGTCGACGAGGCTGCGAATATCGACCAGGAAATCTACCTTGGCATAACCAACGACCGTGCCGCTCGCCGACCGGTGATCATGGCCTCTTCGGCCGGAGGCGTTGAAATCGAGGAAGTAGCTCGGACCAATCCGGAAAAAATTATTAAAATTCATGTTGACCCTTTGCTAGGTTTGCGTGATTACCAAGCACGCGATATCGCGATTGGGATAGACCTACCAAAAGAATATTGGAAACAGTTTTCCGAAATTTGCCGCGGTTTGTGGCGTGCCTACGTAGAGTCCGATGCCACTTTAGCCGAGATAAACCCGCTGGTAATCCTTAAAGAAAAACACCTGATGGCATTGGATGGTAAAATGCTCATTGACGATAACGCACTATTTCGTCACGCAGATCTGGCCGAAATGCGGGATGTGGACGAAGAAGCTGCCATCGAAACTGAGGCCCGCAAGTACGGTCTTTCCTTTATTAAACTAGATGGCCAAATTGGTTGCATGGTAAATGGCGCAGGATTGGCCATGGCGACCATGGATATCGTTAAACTCTTCGATGGTGACCCGGCCAATTTTCTTGATATAGGGGGTGGCGCAAGCTCTGATAAAGTTGCTGCCGCCCTACGTATCATTCTTTCCGACAAGAACGTTAAAGCCATTCTATTTAATATCTTTGGAGGCATTACCCGATGCGATGAGGTTGCTAAGGGTATCCTGACCGCACTTCAGGAAGTAAAGCCCTCCATCCCGATGGTGGTCAGGTTGGTTGGAACAAACGCAGAAGAAGGACGCAAATTACTGGCAGATGCCAAAATGATTACAGCTAAATCCCTAGTTGATGCAGCTCAAAAATCTGTAAATGCCATAAAAGTCTAGGAGGCTGAGGATGAGCATCTTTATCGATAAGAAAACACGCCTTCTTGTGCAAGGCATCACAGGTAACGAAGGACTTTTCCATGCCCAGCAAATGCTGGCATATGGCACCAAAGTTGTGGCAGGTGTAACTCCTGGGAAAGGCGGCGAATGGGTGCTTAGCGACAAGGTACCGGTTTTCAATTCTTGTCGTGCCGCCGTAGAAGCCACAGGAGCAAATGTGACAGTCATTTTTGTTCCTTCTCGTGGTGCTTCGGATGCCATGTTTGAGGCGGCGGATGCGGGAATTCCACTCATTGTTTGCATTACTGAAGGTGTGCCTGTGCAGGACATGATGCGGGTACGAGAATATTTAGACCAGAAACAGGTAAGGCTGTTGGGTCCAAATTGCCCGGGATTGTTGACACCGGGCGAATCTAAAGTAGGCATCATACCTAATAATATTGCCATCCCGGGGAATGTCGGAGTGGTTTCTCGCTCTGGTACTTTGACATACGAAGTTCTTTTTGCCCTCAAACAAAAGAATATGGGCGTTACCACATGTGTAGGTATCGGCGGAGATCCGATTAATGGAACAAATTTCATCGATTGCCTGGATCTATTCGAAGGCGATCCCCGAACCGAAATGGTTGTCATGATTGGGGAAATTGGCGGTACAGACGAGGAGAAAGCTGCTCAATTCATTGCTGCTAACATGACAAAACCGGTCGTTGCTTTCATAGCCGGACAGACGGCCCCTCCTGGTAAAAGAATGGGGCACGCGGGTGCTATCATCGAAGGAGGAGCGGGTACGGCGGCCGACAAAGTAAAAGCACTCGAGGCGGCAGGAGTCAAAGTGGCTAAATATCCGGAAGAGATCCCATCACTTTTATAGTTAAGCAGCAGGGACGGTCCAATAGGGCGTCCCTGCTTAATTAAAACAAACAGGGGCACGTCGGCGTTCGTGCCCCATTGGAAATTTTATTTTCTATTTCTTAGTCTTTTGTGTTTCAACGAATGTAACTGCGTCACCGACCGTTACAATTTTCTGAGCGTCCTCATCGGAAATTTCGGTGCCAAAAACATCCTCGAATTTCATAATTAATTCTACCAGATCCAGTGAATCAGCTTCCAAGTCCTCTCGAAAGCGCGCCTCAGGTTTTATTTTATCTCCATCCACCCCCAACAGGTCTACAATGATTGCTTTGACTTCATCAAATGTGTTCGCCATTGTGTTCCTCCAAAAATATTTTCTGTGCCAATTGTAACCGGGTTGCCAGTATAATTCAATAGACGGAACACAATTGTATGAAAAAAGTTGCGCCAACAGAAATTCGCAAATCCGATCACATAAAAATTAACCTGGAGCAGGATGTCCGCTCCGGACTTGCCAATGGATTGGAACAATACCGGTTCGTCCATGAAGCCTTACCAGAATTGGACCTGGAGGCCGTAAATACATCCTTGACTCTTTTTGGCAAGAAACTCGCATCACCCATCTTGATTTCTTCCATGACCGGAGGAACCGAGCGAGCCGGCATTATTAATCAGCGCCTGGCTGAGGCAGCTGAGGAATACCATGTGGCTATGGGCGTGGGAAGCCAGCGCTCTGCCCTGGAAGACTCATATCAGATCCCTACTTATTCAATAACCCGTAAAGCCGCTCCCAATATTCTGCTCTTTGCCAACCTTGGAGCAATACAACTCAACTCAGGTTATGGTATCGATGAATGTCGCCGTGCCGTGGACATGATTCAGGCAGATGCACTCATCCTACATCTTAATCCAATCCAGGAAGCAGTGCAGGCCGGTGGAGACACTAATTTCTCCGGCCTAGCTAAGAAGGTAACAGGAATTTGTAAAAAATTGGAAGCACCAGTAATTGTCAAAGAGGTGGGCTGGGGAATATCTGAGCGGACAGCTCGGATTTTGGCGGATTGCGGTGTAGCTGCCATTGACGTGGCTGGAGCAGGCGGGACGAGTTGGTCACAAGTGGAAATGCACCGCGCCGCGGATGATTTCACCCGGCAGCTGGCCGCATCCTTTGTAGATTGGGGGATTCCTACAGCAGCTTCGATCCTGAATGTTAAGAAGGCAGCACCTGGCATGACTGTATTCGCCAGTGGAGGTCTCAAGAACGGGCTCGATATTGCCAAATGTATTGCTTTGGGGGCTACGTTAGGCGGTTTTGCCGGGCAATTTCTGAAGGCAGCTGCCGTGTCGAGTAAAGATGTTACAGAGATATTAAGATTGACCCGTCAACAGATAAAGGTGATTATGTTCGGGGTTGGCGCAATCGACCTTCCCGCGCTGCAGTCCATCAAGTTAATAGAAATGTCCTGATTCCCGGGTTTTCTCTAATGATTTCATCCATCCTAGCGGTAATATTCGATTTTGGCGGTGTTTTAATCGATTGGGATCCCCAGAGGGTTTTTAACAACTATTTTTCCAACGACAAACAAGCAATCAACGATTTTCTGACGGAAATAGATTTTCCTGCATGGAATCTCGCACAAGATAAAGGCTTGCCATTTTCAGAAGGCGTAAAGCAGTTATCTTCAAAATTCCCACATCATGCGCACCTGATTCGCGCTTATGACGAAGAATGGGAGAAATCAATCACTGGTTTGATTCCCGGAACAGTTAAAATCCTGACCAAATTGAAAAAAGCCGGTTACCGTTTATACGGGCTTACCAACTGGTCAGCAGAGAAATTCTACTTGATCAAAGATAAATATTTGGTTTTCAACTTATTTGACGATATCGTGATTTCCGGCGAAGTCAAATTAGTTAAACCCGATCCTGCAATCTACCGCCTGCTGCTCCAAAAAATCTGTCTTCAACCTTACGAATGTCTAGTAGTTGATGACTCTCTGGAGAATATAGAAGCAGCCAATAAAATAGGTTTTGTCACCCATTTCTTTACCTCCCCAGCCGGGCTCGAAGTCCAACTTCAAAAAAGCGGAGTTTTATAATTATTCCTTAATTAAAACGAGGCGGAACAATGAGTTCTGAGAATCTAAATAACCTTATGCGTCCTGCAATCGAAGAAGAATTGCATAGAATCGTTGCCAGATTAGACGAACCACGGACTAGTCTATTTCACACAATGCTGGCCTATCATATGGGTTGGGGTAAAGAGGCCAACAGGGTGGAAACCTCAGGGAAACGAATCCGGCCTCTCTTGGTCCTTTTGTCCTTTATCGCATCGAGCAAAATGCCTGGAAAAAAAGAACCCGAAGCAGGGGGATGGAAGCACGCCTTGCCGGCAGCTGCCTGCATTGAACTCATCCACAACTTTTCACTCATTCACGATGATATCCAGGATAACTCCGATCTAAGGCGTGGACGCTTGACAGTCTGGAAGAAATGGGGCATGCCACAAGCAATAAATGCGGGAGACGCATTGTTCATCCTGGCGCATTTTGCCTTGCTGGAAATCCAAAACTCATTCCAGCCCGAAAAAGCACAGCATGCCGGATTAATTATAAATGAGGCCTGCCTGGCATTGTGCTGTGGTCAATTTATGGATATATCCTATGAGGCGCGCAGCAATCTAGCAGTGGAAGATTATTGGCCAATGATCAGTGGAAAAACTGCCGCCTTATTATCAGCCTGTTCACAAGTAGGCGCTACTTTGGGAGGAGCAGACGAACCAACTCGGGAGAATTATCGCAATTTTGGCCATTACCTCGGCCTGGCTTTCCAGGTACACGATGACTATCTTGGAATCTGGGGAGATTCGGCGCTGACGGGTAAGTCCACCGAATCGGATCTGGTGGCAGGCAAAAAAACTTTACCGGTTTTATCTGGAATCGTTAAGAACGGGCTATTTGCTCAACGCTGGGCGAAAGGTCCGATTCGATCGGATGAAGTCCGGGACCTGTCCGAACAATTGGCAACAGAAGGGGTTAAACTCTTTACGCAAGAAGTCACAGACCAGATGACTGACCTCGCCATACAATCTCTGCGTGCAGCAGAACCGCAGGGCGAGGCCGGTGAGGCATTATTTGAACTGGCCAGGGTGTTATTGAGCAGGAAGTCATGAAGAAGGCCAAAAATGCCGGAAGAAAATGGATTTTCGAAAATTTGGTATAATCACCCCATTCTGCGGGTGTAGTTCAGTGGTAGAACGCTTGCTTCCCAAGCAAGATATCGTGGGTTCGAGTCCCATCACCCGCTCTAAAAGTCCACAGATATACATTTCTGACTCGGGCATTAAGTAGCAGCAGCCAATCGTGAAAGGTGGGAATTTGATAAATTTGAATACAGTGGTGTTTGATTTTTACACATATTTACTCGTCAAAGCAACACTTTCCCCTCTTTGCAATAACCAAAACCGATAACAACGAAAACAACATAATTATTGCGAATTTTTAAAGAATTTCGAAATTAAATCGGAGATATTTGCGTTGGTGTGCTGCTTCAAGATGCGAAAAAAATCCGTTGCAGCGGCACGTTTTCCAGCCATCTGCGTAGCATAATCTTTCAGAAAGGCAAAAAAAGCCTCATCCCCCATTCGCCCACGCAGAGCTTGCAGAAATTGTGCCCCGCGCAGGAAGACTGCATTCGTATACGTTTGAAGATCAATGTCATGGTAAATGTCCGTATCCACCCAACCGATAGGTTTATATGTATCAATGCGGAAAGCCTCCCAAGCATTTATCTCCGGGTAGTTTTGTTCATAAAATAAACTCTCACTATATGTCGCTAGCGCCTCATCCAGCCAGGGTTCCATGGCTTGGTCATTCCCAACCGAACCGAACCACCATTGATGAGCAGTCTCGTGAACAGCGATATCAACCAAGTTATTTAATACTGTCCCATTCTCGGCTATGTAAAAATCACGGCTCAAGTAGAAAAGGCCATCAAATTCCATGCCATCATAATAAGGTGATTCAACTATGCTCAGGCTGGGATAAGGATCCATCCCAAATAGATTGTCGAAAGTAGATAATGCTTTGGCAACCTCACCCAATACAGCCTTTCCCTGCGAACTTTCGCTAAGGAAATAATAGCTTTTTACAGTAATACCATCCATTTTGGTTGTTGCCACCTTATATCCAGAACTTACTGAAAAGGCAAAGGAGCGTACATTCTCCATGTGATAGCGCCATCCAAAGGTGATAATTTCAGCTGGTGCACTGGCGGCTATAACTGCAAATAGATTGGGATCAGTCAGGTGAAGAGTCATATCAAAACTCTCCACATCGTAAACCAAATGTTCGCCGACATTGGCAATGGGGTGTAACAACCAACCCTGTCCGGGCACGAACGGTACAATAAACGGGTACCAGTCCACCAGATTGGTCTGGTATTCGTTATATCCGAAGACATGATAGACATCGGTGGCCGGGAGATGCAGATCATAATGCATGAACAAGTCCAAAGCACCACCAGAAGGGAGCAGTGCTGGTAAGGAGATTTCCATCTCGTCATTGGTAAGACTGAAGCTTACAGATTGCCCATTTATCGTTATATTGCTAAGAACAAAACAACCTTGCCAAAGATTAGGTTCAATAGCCAAAACTAAATTGTTCAGATTTTCCCCGGTCGAATTTATATACTGGATTGTTTCATCGGCAGTTAAAATATGATCCGTATAATTCATCATAACGGACAAATCATATTTTGATGGGACAAATGGTGGTATTGTCCCAGGTGGCATGGATATTACTGAAGGCGTAGAAGTATTGAACGTAGGGGTTGCAAGAAGCGTTGTGATACTGGTTGCCGGTAAGGTTGGTTGAATTGTGGGGGTATCAGTCGCATTAACCGTTGGCGATCCCGTTGGAGAGTTGATTGGAATGTATGACTGAGGGGCAAAAGGCGTCAAAGTTGGAGAAGGATCTATGTTGGGAGTAACTGTTGGACCAATTAGTGTTGATTGACCTAATGGCACGGGACTTATACATGAAACCAGTAATAATAAGATAATAAAAAGTAGAAATGGATAATATCGTACCAATCTTATCTTTTCTTCCACAAAAGCCCTCGCTTTGGTTGCAAGAGGAAAACTGCAAGGAAAATGACTGTCGCTACTAGTACTATAGCCGAACCTGAAACAATATTCAAATAATAACTCAGATATAATCCTACTAGGCTCGAAAATGCTCCAATGCTGGCTGACACTAACATCATGGGCCACAATCGACGGGTTAGAAGATAGGAAGTGGCAGCAGGAGTTACCAACATGGCAGCAGCCAACCCCACTCCAACGGTTTGCAATGAAACGACCACCGTCAAAGCTAGCAAAATCAGCATAAGATTACGAAGGAGTTCTGCTGGGAGGCGCAAGGTAGCTGCCAGAATCGGATCAAAGGATATTACCAGGAACTGTTTATAAAGCAATACAACCGAAACAAGTACCAAAAGTCCCAAGCCGGCTGTCAGCCACAAATCACTCTGGGTGACTCCCAGGACATTACCAAATAGTATATGACTCAAATCCACGGCATATGTCTGAATGGAACTAATTAATGCAACTCCCAGGGAAAGTGCTGCTGCAAAGAGAATACCAATTGCAGTATCTTCTTTAATAGTTCCACCCTTCGAAAAAAGTCCGATACTGAGAGCTATGATCACTGCTGCAATGATTGCTCCAACCAGTAAATTGCCATGCAAGAGGTAAGCAATTGCGACTCCTGGCAGTATGGCATGTGCCATGGCGTCCCCAAGGAATGCCATGCCTCGCAAGACAACGTAGGTTCCCATAACGGCACACAAAATCCCTACCATTACAGAAGCCAGCAATCCCCGTACCATAAAAGCATACTGAAGAGGCAGGATGAGCCAGTTCAATGGATATTCCCCTTTTTGAATTTTTCTACTTCCGGTGGACAACAGTCATCAACTAAAATCAAGCCATCCGGTAATTTTAGAAGTTGCGAGCCAAAGGCCTGAGCCAGGTTTTCCGGTGTGAAAACCGACTTCGGTTCTCCGAAGGCAATCAGTCTCCGGTTAAGAAGCAAAACCGCATCAAACCTGCTAGCAGCGAGGTTAAGGTCATGAGTTGATATGAGAACCGTTACTTTTTGCCGGCGCAAATGGTCAAGTAAAGCCAAGGTGGCTTCCTGGGTGGTCGCGTCTACGCCTGTAAAAGGTTCATCCATAAGAAAGATGTGAGGTTCCTGAGCCAATGCACGAGCCAGAAAAACCCGCTGCTGTTGCCCTCCTGAAAGATCGCTAATGGAGCGGTCAGCCATATCAACGATGTCCATCTGTTCAAGACTTTTCTGGGCAACTTCACGATCAACCTGCGTTGGGCGCTGTAACCACTTCTGGTGGCCAAATCTGCCCATCAGAACGACGTCCCTAACATTGACCGGGAAGTGCCAATCAACTTCTTCACGTTGTGGAATATATGCAACACAATCCAAATGGTGGCCAAGCGGCAAGTTATGGATGAAAATTTTACCGGATCGCAAAGGTAGAAGTCCCACCAACGCCTTAAAGAGAGTGGACTTCCCGGCGCCATTCGGACCGACAACAGCAACTCGCGCTCCGTGGGGAATCTGAAAAGTTATCTCCCGCAATACAGGAACCCCATCATACGCAACGGAAATATCATCAACATCCAGACGAGCAGGAGAATCAAGGAAATTAATCATGTTATTTCAGAGTACCTACAATCATCCATCATAACATCATGTTTAATCATATTATGATAGGTAGGTGCAAGGCCACTTGGCCCGGATGTGCTTTCCACATATTCATGAACGTATTTCTTTAATAATTGGATTGACAAGATCTACACACGCCGAAGGCCTGCAACCAATGGCTCTCGATCTGAAAACCGGTTGTCCGCGATAGTGAATTAAAAAGAGGTTCTAGTTGGTCACCTTCAAAAAGGACGGCCTTACCGCAATTTTGACAGACAAGAAGATGCTTATGTCCATTACCGGAAGGAATAAATGCCTGGCACCCCTTAGTTTGGTGAACACGCTGGATCAAACCCAATTGTTCAAGTTTTTCAAGAGTCCGATAAACACTAACCAAACCCAATCCAGGACACTGCTTGCGAGCTTTGTCATACACTTCAACAGGCGTTAATACGCACATATTCCCTTCCATCGTCTCGACCACAGCCTTGCGAGGTGCAGTAAGACGACATCCATTTTTTTGTAAAACATCAGACCAGTTTGATAAATCTACTGACATCGTTATTACTTATCCTTATTGAAAATGATTTTCAATTGTAGCATTTTCCCGCCTCAATGTCAACGTGAGAGGTCATTATCGTAAAGAGATATTTCTTAACCTTCATAGTATAATGTTTGGCTGGTTGTCATACCGATTTCTATGCTCGCGAATTGTCTGTTCTTACCCTTTTCTCGGACATCCAAAACAAATGGTGTTAACTAATCGTTATGCCTGATAATGTGAAGGTCGTTGCCACCAATCGAAAAGCTGGTTTTGAATATTTCCTCTTTGAACGTTTCGAGGCGGGATTGGCTTTAAAGGGCAGCGAAATTAAAATCGATTCGCGCTGGACAAATCAGCCTGTCGGAATCATATATTCGTGTCGATGAAAACCAGGCTTGGTTGGTCGAAGCGCATATAGCCCCCTATACGCAAGCTAATCGTTATAACCATGATCCCAAGCGGCCGCGTAGGTTGCTACTTCACAGTAATGAAATCCGCGAAATGTGGGAGGCAGTTCGCCAGAAAGGGGTCACGATCGTACCAATTCGTGTATACCTAAAAAACGGACGGGCGAAGTTGGAAATTGCCATTGCAAAAGGCAAAAAACTGCATGATAAACGCGAGGCTATTGCCCGAAGAGATGCTGAACGCGAGATGGACCGCGAAGCTAGTAGATAACAAATGTTGCAGGATTCCCGCCTCTTGACCTTTCTTAGCACTAAATCTTAAATTTTCCGTTTTTTTTATGCTTTGTAAGTATGGATAAAAGCATCCACCATGTCGGGGTCAAAATATATACCGCGATAGCGAGCTAATTCGTCCAATGCATCCGCCGCAGGCATGCTACTATGATACGGCCGATTGGATGTCATAGCATCGAAAGCATCTGCAATAGCCAGTAACCGCCCTTCGCGCGGGATTTTATCTGCTTTTAATCCACCCGGATAACCGCTCCCGTTCCACCATTCGTGGTGATTAAGCACATAAGGAACCGCCGCCTTTAAATGGTCAACGCCTTCCAACATTTTTGCTCCAATTTGCGGATGCTGGCGCATAAGTACCCACTCTTCTTTCGTAAGAGGGCCTGTTTTTTTCAATACCTGGCTGGGAACGACTATTTTTCCGATATCATGGAGGATGGCTCCAAATTCCAAAATGGCTAGATCCTCTGTATTCCAATTCATAGCGAATGCCAGATTTAGAGCCAGACGACGAACTCGTTCCAAATGTCCGGCGGTATATGGATCGCGTGTTTCGATAACATTTGCCAACATGATTACAGTCTGAAGATGGGCACTACGTGTATCAAAAAGTTCAATCACCCGGCGCCGTTCAAGCCGTGATCGAACAGCATTAATTAATTCTGGAGCTTCAAATGGTTTAAATAAATAATCATCAACACCCAACGAACGCGCTCGGTCGACATCCGATCGTTCCGTCCGTGCACTTAGAAATAAGAAAGGTACGGTGATTCCGTCTGGCATCATACGGATTGCTTCTAGCAACTCATACCCATTCATTTCTGGCATCATGATATCGGATACCACCAAGCTGGGCCGGCTTGAAACAAACAAATCAAGCGCCTGCTTCCCGTTTACTGCCGGGCAGACCTCATACCCCTCAGCTTCAAGAAGATAGCGCATTACATCCAATAAAGGCGCGTCATCCTCCACTAATAATATTTTTTGCATATTCATAAGGGATTCACTGGTAACAGGCTCATTAACAATCTATTATACGCCATACTTGGTAGCACCCACCAATGCCTGCCCAAGCGAAAGGCCGCCATCGTTAGTAGGGATTTTACTGTGTATAAAAACTTTAAAACCATCCTTCCGTAATTTATTTGAGGTTCGTTCAAGCAGTTCCATATTCTGCCATACTCCACCACTCAAAGCTACTTCCCGAATACCTGTGTTTTCGCTCAAATGGGCACAAACCTGTCGTGATAATTCAGCCAGGCCATTATGAAAACGGGCCGATATTTTTGGAAGGCAAACACCAGATTTAACATCCGAAATCAGAGCCCGAAAAGCTTCATCAACCTTCACTACATTATTTTGAATGATAAAAATATAAGCGTCCGATTCAGCTGGATCCAGTGCGGCTTCGAATTCAATGGCAGCTTGTGCTTCATAATTAACCCTCTGTTGCACCCCAGCCAACGCAGCCGCCGCGTCAAAAAGGCGGCCCATGCTGGATGTACGGGGTGTATTCAAACCGCGTTCCAATTGAATCCGCAGCGCCAGTTTTTCTTCAGGACACAAATCTTTAACCGGAGGCAACTGGTCATCCCACTCAAAGCCCAAGTGCCAGAGAAGCGCCAACGCCGTCCGCGCCGGTCGTTTGATAGCTGCATCTCCACCAGGAAGAGGAAAATAATCCAAATGAATTGAGCGCTGGTATGTTCCATAGTCCGCGACAAGGAATTCTCCACCCCAGATTGCCCCATCGTCACCATAACCCGTGCCGTCAAATGCCAGCCCTATTACCTTTTGGTTAGGTAGTTCATTATCTGCCATACAAGCCGCAATATGCGCGTGATGATGCTGGACACGAATAAGTGGGAGGCCGTCCTGTTGGGCGCGCTGAAGCGCATATCGTGTGGTTAGATAATCGGGATGCAAATCACATACAATCACAGCCGGTTTGATGCGGAACAAGCGTTCAAAGTGTTGTATACCATCTTCGAAGGAACGCAACGTCTCATAATTTTCCATATCGCCGATGTGATGACTGATAAAAGCGTAGCGCTGGCGTGTTACGCAGAATGTATTTTTCAATTCGGGGCCGGTCGCCAATAGTGAAGGGATTTCAACAGGAAGCCGGATTGGGTCCGGCGCATACCCACGCGAACGACGAAGGAAATAAATGGAAGAGTTCGCTTCCTTCTTCTTCGATTTCTTTCTTCTTAATTCACTAAATCCGGGGACCCTGATAACTGAATCATCACAGCGAATCCGGATATCACGGTTATGCAATAAGAAGGCATCTGCCAATGGCGCCAGCCGTAAACGGGCTTCATCATTTTCAGTTGCAATCGGTTCATCCGAGAGATTACCACTGGTCATAACCAAAGGAGGAATTTTGCCTTTACATTGCTGATTGAAATTCAATGTAGAAAATAGCAGGTAATGAATGGGTGTATAAGGCAGCATTACAGCGAGGGTATTTTGTCTTGGCGCAACATCAGTAACAATTGGGCTGCCAGGATTGCGTCGTAAAAGAATAATGGGGCGTTCATGGGCTTCCAGTAGGAGGCGTTCAGATTCATTCACAACACAATGTTCTGTCACCATCTCCATGTCAGGCATCATCAATGCAAAAGGTTTATCCACCCTTAGTTTGCGTTTGCGGAGCTCTGACACAGCCTCCGTGTTTAAGGCGCTACAAGCCAGATGAAAACCGCCAAGCCCTTTAATTGCAACAATTTTCCCGTCCAGAAGCAGTTTTTGTGTCGACTGGATGGCATCATCCCGTTCTGCGATTCGGTTACCATTTGCTCCCTCCAACCAGATCTGCGGACCACATTCCGGGCAAGCAATCGGTTGCGCATGAAAACGCCGGTCTAGCGGATTATTGTATTCAACTGCACAATCCGAACACATTTTAAAAGCCGCCATGGTTGTGTTTGGCCGGTCGTATGGGATATCGTTAATGATGGTAAACCGTGGTCCGCAATTGGTACAATTGATAAATGGATAACGGAAACGCCGGTTGGTCGGTTCAAGAAGTTCCCGTAGACAATCCGGGCAAATACCGACATCAGGGGATATGGGCTGAAAAGCACCAGCCAATGTCTCGGAATGGATAATTTCAAAACCTTTTAGCCCATGTGGATTTCAAACGCGACTTCAATTGAATCAATCCTCGCTAAAGGCGGAAGTTCCGATTTCAATAAGTTAATAAAAGAATCAATAATTGTAGTGGTTCCCTCCACCTGGATTTCGACACCGGCTGATGTATTTCGGACCCACCCATTTAAGTTCAATCGATCTGCCAGGCCATAAACAAAAGGCCGGAAGCCGACGCCCTGAACAATGCCACTTATGTGTATATTTGCCCTTCGCACTACAGTAATCATTTTGGAACGCATTTATTTAATTCGATCTCAATACAATGAATGACATTTGCACTTAATGAATCAATCCTGTTGCGAGGGATAATGACAGGCGGCTTTTCAAAACTAATTGGAATATTATCCAAATTTACGGAATTTATCGTGTAAGCCTTAAAGTCCAACCTTTCGTTGTTATGGTAGATAATATCCAATTTCCGGTCCGCAAAATAGACAAATAATCGCGCTTTATCTTCTGAATCGAATTCTTCTGCCATCAATTTGGGGTCAAGCATTAGATCACCTAAGATCCCCTTTACACCAAATGTCTCACTTACTAGAGATAATAAATACCAACTCGCCGATCCTGTTAAATAGGTATACATACCTCGACCACGTGCATTTATATACTCGGGTATCCCTGGGTATATATGACTACGCGCAAATTCTTGGCATTGTTGATATATTCCTTTGAGCACTTCATGTCCTTGCCTGGCCATGCCATGCTGGTATAGTGCATACGCATACATAACCGCCATATGGCTGAACATGGCCCCATTCTCTTTATGACCATATGCAAATCCAAAAGCCCGTCCTAGGTCGGGCATTACTTCGCCGAAATTCGTATTAAGTCGGTAACCCCCAATCCCGGCATCGTACAAATAATGGTCGACCGACCTGACAATTTCCTCGGCTTGTTCATCGGAGGCAACTCCACCCATCAAGGCGAAAACCTGACCCGTCAGCGTCATACGCACACCTTTAGGAAAATCTCCCTCCACACGCATTCCTTTGTTATCATAATAGCCATTAAACCATCCATACCCTGCCGAATCAGTGAGCCATTCCTCAATGCGAAGGTGGTTTATCAGCCATTTCGCCTTGGTATCCAGGTCCGTAGCCAAATCTTTTAAAAGGACTTTCGATTTTCGCCCAGATGTTGTATGAGAACAGCTTGCATAATATTCAACCAGCTTAGCATGCTTGGCTGAAACCGAATTGTAATCCACACTTTCACCCAAAGAATCCAACAAAGGAATCATTTCTGAGGCAATTTCGACTTCGCGAACATCAAGTTTTTCAATCGCCAATACCAATTCGCTCAATCGATGTAAGTTCCCTGCATACATGGCGGTAAAGGCTACACTTTCACCCCGCTCGCCAGCCATGTCCAAGGCATCATTCCAGTCAGCCCCCTCCAGGCGAATGGAATTGTGTTCTCCCACATTGAAAAAAGACACTAAATGTTGGACAAGCAGATGTTCCAGAATTGAACCCAGATAAGATTCTCCATCAATTGTCTTTAACACCGTCCCCTGTTCTGGCGCCCACTCACTGTCCACGGTAGTTGCACGATTGATCAGGCTATCTTTAAAGTAGACCTGTGATCTTAATAGGAATTCCAAATCACCAGTCTGGTCAATGTAAAGTCCGGTTGACAGCAACGGCCAAACACCATGATCCATCCAGACCCTGGGAATGTTGTTACGATCAGCCTTGAACTCACCCGGCCTGGATCCAACAATGGTGGCATTTGTACCATCAATGCGTACACCGCCGAAGTTGTCGTATAGCATCTGGCATACATTTTTACCTTCCATTACCAACAACGCAAGAATATCTTGCCACAAGTCCCGCCAGCCTCTCCCTCCGCGTCCATAATCATGATATGGCAGGAAAGAATTCCCGAAATTTCTTCGCAGCACCGGCTGGATCACCACCCAACGCAGCCAACTTTCGTACCGTTTATCCCCAGTATAAAAGCGTGGCGCTTCAATTTTAGAGTTCCAATATGTTTTGGTTTTCTCCAACCAGGCGTCAAATCGGGCCAGGTTTCCATATTCACCGATCAGGCGCTCCGGCTCATCCACATCCATAATAGCCATGATAAGGATATACGAGCGTCGCTCATCCGGCATGAGTGAAAATTCACGGAAGCTAAGTCCTCCGATAGATTCGTAACCATTCACACTCATCCCTGGTCGATACTCTGGTCTATTGCCTTGCACGATAGCCTTGGGCCAGTCCAGGCTACCTCCCTCCCCGATAAAATCTTCCACAATTGGGAAATACCCCTTTGGCGGGGTACCATCCTCTTCTACACCCAGGACGGCATAGGTAATCTGATTGGGGTGGTGACCGCGTTCGTCGAAGGAAAGAGTTGGTTTGACGAACACCCCATAGGAGCCACAAAAGGAACGATGAAGGAGGGAAGTCACGTGCCTATGATCCCGTACATTGTCTGCCGACCTACCAAATATGGGTATGGCAGCGGTTGGAGCAAACTTCAAAATAGTTTCCGATAAATTGATTATCGTAACTTTCATCAACTCTACCCGATCACTGCTTGCCGGTACAAAGCTGGTAATCTCAGCCTGCAAACCCATTTGCTCGTTTTTCCTTGTAACCCTTTGCCAAAGAAAACCCACCTCGAGAAAGGAATCTTCGTCCGCATCTGTAAAGAGACGAGAAACCTGTAATGCGCTATTTCCAGTAGCAGACCACGGTTCTGCATCTGCCAACCTGATCCAAAAATTCCGAGCAGATCGTGAATTATGTAGATCTTCTACAGAGACAGGGGAGGTCAAGAAGGTATTGTGTCCAGCTTTTATATCCCCGCGCAAAGTCGGTGTAACCGCAGAGAAAATACCCGCTTCATTGACCAATGGTAGATAAAGCGAAGTGTATCGGTGAGGGTTCTTAAGGCAGAAGGTTGCGTTATCATCTATGAATTTCCATCCGATATCATTGGGTTGTGTCATAAAATCTCCATCTTGGATGAATTATTTCTATACAAAATAAACATCGATCTGGTGTATTTGCCCAGAGCGGACTTTCCGGGCATATGGCGCATAAATCGTATTTCTTTTTAGTTCAACCGGGTCGGATTCAAGGGGATGTAAAACTATGGATTGGATGGAACTTCCTGGGTCAAACGTATCACGCCGGCTGGGGTTATGATAGGTTACGATAATATTTCCAAGGAATTTAAAAGTTATCGAATTATCTGCATTAAACAACCAGCCTGGGAGTATGGGTCTAAGTGCCAGGCAAAGTTGATCTTCTTGGACAAAGAAAGGCCGTTCTCCAGCCATCAAACGCCTCCAAATGCTTATGAATTCTGCTGTGGCACCACTAAGCCGGGCAACGAATCCCGCCCCATGCAATAATTCGTCAGGGTGAGCACTACTCACAAGGAAGGAAGAGTTTTCTAGAATGCTTCGTCCATAGACTTTAGGGTCTAGGAAAGGAATCAAAGCCGTTTTGAAATCCTCGAAAAATTCTTTGTAAAGCCCGGCACGCAAGACTTCCAAAAGGTACTTATATTCCATGTGAAGCCAAATTGATTCGTTTTCAAGCCATCCGGGCGTAAAGGCGCGTGCACGACCGACATCTATGGACAAAGCTTCCAGCGGAGCGCAGACCTTATACATTTTCAATTTCCGGTCATAGAGAGTACTTTCTCTTACCTGATTATATAGGCGTTGCGCCCCTGATTTATCGGATACACTCATTGACTTCATTATCCCTTCCAGGAAAAGTGGTAATACTTGAAGCTTGAATCGCGTGGGGCGGATACAAGGGTGTCCATGTCCATCAGTTATTTGAATACCTTTATTATCTTTTAATAGGACGAATTCATCAACCTGATAGGAAAAATAGGTCGGGGGCACGTCATTATTTATTGCAAGAGCGCGTTTAATCCCTGCATCGACTTTTGCCTCGAAAATACCTAATATTTCTTCCAATTCAACCAAGCCGATGTTTTCCATTTTCCCATCCAACCCCTGACGAACGCTGGTCCGATAATTCTCGCGGGCCGAGGTAACATTGTCCCAATGTTGGTAATCGTATTCATCGGAAACACCCACACTATAATGCTTGATCTCCTTAACGACCCGGCGTATTAAGCGAGTCATTTCCAATGGAAAGAGTAATTTTCCCGACTTTTCATCTTTCAAGATATCACGCAGGAATTTGATCAGTCGCTTAAGAGCATAAGTTTCCGACATGGACGAACCAAACAGACCGGGTAATCCGTTGAGGGCATCATACCAACCAGGGCGCCCAGCTTCCATTTCAATTCCCATACCGCAAGGATCTAGCGAAGCAATTTTTATAACTGCCAGGTTGAAAAGTTTTACAAATAAGTTGGAACGATATATTTCACCTGTCCCGTGCCCGACGCGTGCCCAGCAATTGTCACCATCCCGCGAAGAAAGCAAGACGGCTTTGTTTCGGTCTTCAATAGGGCTTCCCAACTGGTGCGGTTTCCCGTCAAGAAGGACGTATTTCCGGGAGCGCGGAGGAACAATCATCGGACTGTCAAAATATGGCAATCCTTCGCCAGCAAAGAATAGCTCATGCCGACAATCCGGGTAAACTGCCAGGTAACTCTCAATCAAATCAAGGTTATAAGTCCAATGATCAACCCAATAACCTTCACCAAAAGTTGCATCTGTGGTTTGAACGCTTGAGTCCAGCACCTTTTCGATAAAAGCCTGGGTGTCCATCCGCAAACCAACCGAATCGCATACAAGTTCCTTAAACAGACCGCCTAGAGTAAAAGAACCAGAAAGCAGACTAAGCAACTTGGCTGGCTCTTCGACAAGCTGTAATAATTCATCCAACTTTTTCGAAGGCACCGTAAAATGGCTTCCCAATATTATTAGCGGATTATAACCATCCAGCTGAATCAAACTCATAAAAGCGCGAATATTAAAATCGCCTACGGCCGGATTGAACCACACGTCATCACGACGATTTTGGTTGATATCCCGATAACTGCCGTTCCCCTGAGAGAAGAATTCTGGGGGCAGGGAAAAGTTATTGTAGTCGCGCTCCAAGTCACCGTGTTTCCGTGAATAAATATGAAAAACTTTTTTCGAATTTCCTCTTCCAAATGTCACGGGCCAGCCGCCACGTAAGGTATTGTCTAGGAATGTCTGCCGGCAGTAGGCATCGAAGGTTGGCGTACCAGTACGGCAGCACATGGCATCGGTCAGATTCCGAACCAGATACTTTGCCTCGCTTCGTTTCCGGTTCAGATAGGCCTCTTTAACCAGAGCTGAAACCCTAGATTCAATTACTTCCAGGGAACCGGCATGGCCAAAGATGCTGTTAATTTTCAAGGATTCGCCAGGTCCAAGCTCGGCCTGCGTTCCGGTAAAACCGCATGGTGTTCGACCAAAGGCGATCTGCTTCATGGACAGCAAACTGTCCAATCCTTTTTGATAAAACGGATCCGGCGTGCTATACGATGTGTTTTGTCCGAATACGATAATCGGATCTACAATGGCTGGGAGGATCTTTGAACCCTCTGAATCCTCCTGGAACGCCAACATATAATGTCCGGCTTCAAATGGACTGACCTCTGACGTATCTGGGATGCTTGCTTTAAGGCGAAAGAAAGGAATATTCTTTTCAAGGTTATTAACCTCCATCCAAGCTTCCGCCGTCCGGCCGATATCCTTCAGAATCCGATCATTTACACCGAACGGAATCACAACCGGAAGGCCGTCCAGCACTTCAAGACTTAATGCCTTGTGGGATTGGTTTATTATCTCTACTCTGCGTACCAGACCGCTGATGGCTTCTCCCGGGAGCAGGAAATAAACCACCTGCATTGTTAATCCACTGACCTGATCTATTTCCTCCAAAACTAATTCATTGTCCCCAATGCTCATTTTCTGCGAAGCTGTTCCGCGGGAAAAAGGTTCCCGCAATACCAATTTGGTTCCACGTTTGATCCTCATAAAAGTGCGGAAGCCTAAAATCGAGGTTAATTGGTAAGCGCGGTTGGCTGGTTGGAATTCCATTATGGGCTTATCTTTATTTTCCACCCCAAAACTGGCGATCGCTTGTCCCCGGTTAACGTAAAAGACCCATAAGGGCATCCCCATCGTTCCAGCAATTCCCGGTAAGAAGCTAGAAAATGGCCTCAAATTTTGGAAATCTTCTATCAAGAAATGGCCATTTTCACTCAAGCGATATTTTTGCATATTCTGCGATCCTAAGTGCAATCAATAAGATGACCATTTAAAATCACATAAATCTATTTTCCATCTTTTATACTCCCCAACCTCTTCTCTTTTCCACCTGGCTATCAGCTGGCTATAGCGTTTTATTAATTTATTCGATCTCCATAATTTAGTAATGTCAATCTGGCGCTTCATGTAAGGATCTCTCTACGATCAAACTTCGTTGTTCCATATTGAGGGGAACATAATTTGTGTTCTTCCGGGTGGTTTCCCTGTTTTCAACAATCAACACAGATCCATCCGGGCTAAGAACAATTGAATGCCAGACATTCCGCTTAACATTATATATTTTCCCGTATTCCATTACCTGCCAATGGATCCTTTCAACATTATTCACACCTTCCCCTATGAATAAAATGCCCCGTCCTTTAATCAAAACAAAGACCTCATCCGTCTCATTATGCCTTTCCATCGTTTCTATACGTTCCGGATTTATTTCATCGATATAGTTCAAAACGGCTACACGCCATGTAGAATAATCGATCACAGGCTTGTAGCCAGGGTCAGTGAATTCACGTATCTCGAGCAGCTTTTCGTCCATATAACCTCTTAAATAATTAATAATGATTAATACAACTATTTATCTAACCAGGTTTTCCATATGCAATATCGCTTGTTGATTCTTCATTTTTTGAAGAGGAACTTCTAACCAATATTTACTGTTACGTTCACGGTTTTTACATCCCGCCCAGGTATTGGAACTAGTCTTTCCTGGAACAGGCAGGCCTTCAACGAACAGCGAAACATTATTCCCAGGCCCTTTCCTGCTCACAGAGATCTCGTACCGAATTCCGCGGAAATAGCGGATTACTTCGAAGCCGCTCCAACCCCGGGGAATTACAGGTTTTATTTCAAGTCCGTCATATTGGGGCTGGATTCCCAGAATTGCCTGGGTAATGGCAACAAAGTTCATGGCCGCAGTCCCGGAAAGCCAGGAATTCTTGGCTTCCCCGTGCGTGGGAGCATCCTTGCCGGCAATCATTTGCGGATAAACATAAGGTTCACATTTGTGCAACTCGCTAAGCTCCTCACGTTTGGAAGGATTAATGCGCGAGTAATAATCAAATGCCTGGTCGCCGCGCCCGATTTTTGTTTCGGCGATCATGATCCAAGGATTGGTGTGACAAAATATGCCTGCATTTTCCTTGTATCCCGGCGGATAGGATGAAATTTCACCCAAATGAAGATAATATCGGCTGAAAGCAGGTTGCTGTAAAACAATTCCATGTTTTGTAGCCAAATATTTAGCTACAGAATCTAATGCCATTTGAGCCCGGCCATCTTCTATACCCAGTCCGGCCCAGATGCATATCCCCTGCGGTTCTATAAATATTTTCCCTTCCTTATTTTCCTTGGATCCAAGTACATACCCATAATCATCGTAAGCGCGCAAGAACCATTCCCCGTCCCAGCCAGATTTCCAGATCGCTGATTCCATTTTCGCAATTGCTTGCTCTATTTTGGATTTCTCTACCGCATCCTGGCGGCGACCAGCTATCTCCACCATCTCCTTAGCCACCAAAATGAATAAACCAGCAATGAATATGGACTCAGCGACTTTGCCATCCTTGTTGGTAGTAGTTTGGAACGATTGTCCAGGCGTATCCGAAAAGCAATTAAGATTCAGGCAATCATTCCAGTCAGCCCGCCCAATCAAAGGCAAATCGTTCGGACCTAGACGGTCAAGGGTATATTGGAGCGAACGTTGGAGATGTTCGTATAGCGAAGTTTCACTCCCTACCTGGTTTTCATATTGAACAGGCGTATCCAAAATCCTCCAATCACCGGTCTCTTTGATATATGCCGCCACAGCC
Source organism: uncultured Chloroflexia bacterium (assembly GCA_963772245.1). Taxonomy (GTDB): domain Bacteria; phylum Chloroflexota; class Anaerolineae; order Anaerolineales; family Villigracilaceae; genus UBA877. Next base: position 710,705 of record CAVYWB010000006.1, read on the forward strand.
AATACTAACCAGGCAGGATCGTCATTAAATCCCGAACCGACATCATTGTTGCCTCGTTTGGTCAGAGGCTGGTACTGGTGGAAGGCACCGCCATTATTTAATTGTGTCGCGGCCAGATCCAAAATTCGCTCACGGGCTCGTTCAGGGATCATATGGACAAATCCCAGCAAATCCTGGTTAGAGTCGCGATAACCCATACCACGTCCAATGCCTGATTCAAAATAAGATGCTGACCGCGACAAATTGAAAGTGATCATGCACTGATAGGCATTCCAGATGTTAACCATTCGGTTGGTATGTTCATCCGGAGTTATTACCTGCAACTTACCGAGCAATTTATTCCAATAGTCCCCTAAAACCACAAATGCTGCTTCAACATTATTTTGTTGAAGAAATTTTGCGATTATTGGTTTGACTGTCTTTTTATTGATCGTTTGTGAGTCAGGTGGGTCAAACTTGGCATCCTCTGGATTCTCATGGTATCCCAGGATGAAAATGATCTTTTTAGACTCCCCAGCTTTCAATCGAACCTTAATGTGGTGCGATCCAATGGGCCGCCAGCCATGTGCCACAGAATCTGAAGATTTACCTTCTTCTACTACTACAGGCAAATCCCAGCCCTTATATGCACCCAGAAAGTTATCCCGTTGGGTATCAAAACCTTTCAATTTTTCTGAGCAAGCAAAATATGCAAAATGGTTACGCCGTTCACGATACTCAGTTTTATGATAGATAACTTCATCCTCAACCTCAACCTCACCTGTGGAGAAATTACGTTGGAAGTTAGTAAAATCATCCAAAGCATCCCATAAACAAAATTCGATCGCCGAAAAAATGGAAAGGTTTACCGCTTTTTCGCGACTGTTTGTAACGGTTAATCCCCAAATTTCCAGACTTTCACCCACCGGTACGAAGAAAACTGTTTCGGCCTCTATTCGCTTATATTTGCTCCGAATAATAGTATATCCCATGCCATGGCGGCATGTATATTCATCCAGGACATTCCTCACCGGCATCCAGGAAGGCGACCAGAATTCACCATTCTCATTATCCCGAAGGTATATGTATCTACCACCCATATCATTTGGGGCGTTGTTGTAACGATAACGCGTTAAGCGACGCAGGCGGGCATCTTTAAAAAAGAATAACCCCCAGCTGTATTGGAAATCAGCCCGAAATAAGACTCGCATCCCAGGTAATTGATCCAGGGAAAAGGTGTATCTGGACGGGTAATTACGTATTCTCTGGCATTGTCGTCGAAATATCCGTATTTCATGGTTCTCTTCTTCAAAATGATCTTATCAAGCCAATTGACGGGTTAAAAGTTGATCTATGGGGTGATTCTCAAAATTACCAGGTTTGTTTCCGCGCCGATTATACCCTGACGTTAGAACAACCGAACATGATTAAGGATTTGTGCATTAGTCCTGTCTCTTCGAAACGTTGTTTTACTTCACCAACGAGCATGATGTTCCTCTGCAAACCCGATTAATTCCTTCAACCGAATGACTTCTCCATCATCGGCAACCACCTTCCCGTTGAAATGACCAAACATCTGATGAACAACGCTATCGATTATCACTAACTTGGTCTGCGCAATCCGTTCTTGAAAAGGCGTGAAGATCAGATCCACGCGGCCTTCCTGATCGCTAAGTTTCCAGGGTTTCATATAGTCGCCAGCAGTGTAATCGAATTTGATCTGTTCAAGTTTGTGAATGCGATTTCCAAGAATCAGGGCATTCTCGCCGGCCTTCGACAGGTCCCCGAAGCCACAGCCGAGATTCAGACCGATGGTCCTTTCATCCGGTAAAAAACCCGAACTGCTTGCCCAGTTCCAATAGGATTGGTACTCCCAAACACCCCTACCCCAATCCAATGAACCTATGCTTGTAGTTGGCTGAAGCAAATCGATACTATCGCCGTATTGAATTGATCCTTCGGCAGGTAGACAATTGATCTTACGATTGTAATAAAAGCAATTCTTTCCGATCGGGATAACAATCGTCATCGATTCATATCCCGGTGGACAAATCAGATTAATCTCTGCCTTTATTCCGCGACCGCCATGGAAATCTGGCCAGGACACAGAAATCTTTCGGGTATTTTCGTCCACTTGGAAATCCAGGCTAACCTTACCTTTCCTGAAATAGCTTGCCCCTTCACTGCTATTGCGCGGGAGCTGCACACCTTTCCCAAAAGGAACAACAAGTCCTTCTTCATGCAATTCACCTGTCTCCAAATTCATGGCATAAACAAATAAATTTCCCGCATAACCCAGGTCAGCGATGGTAGCAGAAAAGAACATACGCGGAGTAAAAACAGCATAATAATCCCAGCGTTTTATCCGCAGTCTCTGGAAAAGTCGTAGGGAATAGAAACGGGCTGCTTCAAGGTTACAATCAAGTAAGGGCTGCCGTGACCAGCCAACCTGTGCAAGTCTGCCGTCCTGGGATAGTAACGAACCAGGTTGATTCAATTCTAATTGCATACATCCTCCGATATATAAATAGTTTAAAGCGAATAACCGCCCCTGTCAAACCGCCACGTCTTCACACAATGCTTTGTTCTCATGAACCAATACTGCCAGAATCCCCATTCTAAAATTCCAACGAAATGTTCCTGGTTGTTTTAGCATAAAGATCCCATACCTTACAAATTTCGGTTATTTCTCACCTGCGTGATGGTTTTAAAGGGGAAATAACTTATAATCAGGTTATTATGAATCTGTCAATAAAATGGAATTTATCACTAAGCCTTGACGATATTCTGCGCGGGCAGGGTGCAAACCCGCAGATTGTTCGCACCAATAAGCCGGTTCTTCTCAAGGCAGCCGAAAGAGCTCTTGTAGACGGAGTAGGACTAATCCACCCCTTGACGCTGACGGCTGAAAAGATCATCAAGCAACACCGCCACGAACACATCCTGGTGGAAGGCAGTACGGCGTTAACCGGGCCGTTGGTGACCAATCACCTCTGCGGCGCGCTCCGTGTTGAGGCAGTTGTTTGCACGATTGGCGCTGAACTTGAAGAGGCAATTTTGCAATTGTTCGACCAGGATCCATTATACGCCCTGGCAATGGATGGCCTTGGCAATGCTGCGGTGGAAAACTTGGCCCAACAAATCTGCGGGAAAATCGCTGAACAAGTTGAAGGAGAAGGCTTGTCAGCCTCCTCACCGCTCTCCCCGGGCAGTCCGGAATGGCCTGTTGAGGTGGGCCAGCCTCAGATATTCGCAATGTTGGACGCAAGTAAAGCCGGGATCTCGCTGACTTCCGGTGGAATGATGATCCCCAAGAAATCCGTGTCCTTTATTGTTGGGGTTGGACCGGCGATGAACCAAGCTAATATGTGCTCCATGTGCAGCCTGATTGAAACCTGCCGGTATAAAAATGCCTGACCAGTTTCGAATTGATTTCGAACCTCTCGGTCGGCGTGTTCAGGCACATCGCGGGCAAACACTTCTGGAAGCAGCGCAGGCCGCTGGCGTTGGACTGGCATCTGTCTGCGGGGGAGTTGGAACATGCGAAGAGTGCCGTGTGCGCCTGGTCTCCGGTAAATTGACCCTACCCAGCCTGGTTGAAGAAGCAGTTCTAAGCAAGGCGGATCTCTCTGCCGGTGTCCGGCTGGCCTGCCAGGCTGAACCGCTTAGCGATGTTAAGCTGGATATCCCTCCTGAAAGTCTGACCGCGGAACAGCGGTTGCAACTGGACGGGGAGGAAATACAATTGGAGCTCCGGCCAGCTATTCGTAAACGAGGCGCCCATGGGCTGGCAGTGGATATCGGTACAACCAAACTGGCCGCCTATCTGGTGGACCTGAGCACAGGGATTACGGTTGCCCGTGCCGGAGCAATGAACCCGCAGATTGCCTTTGGTGAGGATGTCATCAGCCGGATCGCCTATGCAGGGCGAGAACCAGGGGGTGCTAAAAAGCTCCAATCGGTTCTGATTGAAACTTTAAATTTACTCCTGGCTGGAATGTGTTCCGAAACGAAAGTTAACCCGGATTCTGTGCTAGATTCAGTACTGGTAGGCAATACTGCCATGCACCATCTCTTCGCGGGGCTCCCCGTTGAACAACTTGGTCATGCTCCCTTTAGACCTTTCACCACAGAACCGCTCAATATCCCCGCAGCTGAATTGGGATTACATTTGGGTGTTGGAGCAAATGTCTACCTCCCCCCAGTCATCGCCGGGTATGTGGGTGCTGATCATGTATCCATGCTGCTGGCAACCGAAGCATGGAGATCGGTTGGGAATATCATCGCCTTGGACATCGGTACAAACACAGAAATCAGCCTGATTTCAAACAAAAAAGTCACCTGTTGCTCGTGCGCCTCCGGGCCGGCATTTGAAGGAGCCCACATCCACGAAGGCATGCGGGCTGCGCCTGGAGCCATCGAGCGTGCCCGATGGTCTGAAGGGAAAATCCTCTGGCAAACGATCGATAATCAGGCGCCTGTAGGTATATGTGGCTCTGGAATCCTGGATGTAGTGGCATCTCTGTTGGATGGCGGGTTGGTTAAATCGACCGGGGCTTTGAAAACAGATTCTGAATCCGGATATGAAATTGTCCAGGCATCACAGACCGGGTTGGGACGCGCACTTATGGTGACACGCAAGGATATAAATGAAATCCAATTGGCAAAATCAGCTATCCGGGCCGCAGTTGAGATCCTTCTCCAGGAGGCAAGGTTACGTTCCAGTGATCTCGATACCTTCATCGTTGCTGGCGCTTTCGGCACTTACCTGGACCTGCGCTCAGCGGTCCGCATTGGCATGTTTCCTCCTCTACCTCTCGAAATATTCCACCAGGTCGGGAACGCGGCCGGTGTAGGAGCGAAACAAATGCTTGTCTCTCTGGACAAACGTCAGGAGGCTGAAAACCTTGCCAGCCAGGTAGGTTACGTCGAACTGACTACCCGCCCGATCTTTACCTCATTGTTCATGGAGCACCTTTCTTTTCGGGTGTAAATGAAACGATTTTTTTCAAGCAATAACCGACCCTTCTCTACGCAGCTAACCCCCGTTCTGACCCAATTTTCATTATTCGATTCGCGGCAGGGTATCCATACCGGTTTTACTCGCCAATTTCTCCACTATTGTCCGCAATTCGAGACATAGCTCTGGCGAATAATCTGGGCGTTCATAGGCTTTCAATAACTCATTTGTTCGGACTTTTGCTCGTTCAAACGCGTCCAGGCTGCCTGAAGCCTGCCACCCTCTCACTGAGTCTCGATCTATAACAGGTGAAGGAATATATTGTTCTAGTGAAAACAGATCACGCGTGATTTTTTGTTTCAAAAAATCACCCTTAAAGTTTATGCCTTCAAAAAGCTTAGTTGCCAGGGTTTCCGTACGGATTTCTAGGCCTGCAATCATTCGCTGCGTCATGGCAATCCCCTCGGCATCTATAACCAATTTTTCCGGGCTCTGACAAGCCAAGAAGTCTAACATTCCGGCACCTGATATCATGTTTATTCCCGCCAATGCACCGATCATTGTCGTTACACAACTTTCCATTCCAGCTTGGGCATCCACAACCTTGGAATCGGATGCACCAAGATATGCGTGCGTCGGCACATTCAAGGATTTGCCAACCTGTGCATAAGCTGCATCAATCATTGCAGTTTCGATGGCGCCCATCGGGGTTGTGCCATGTCGCATGTCGAAGATGGCTGGCGCGCCGCCCCATACAATGGGTGCACCAGGGTTGCTTAGCTGGTGGATAGCGATTCCACTCAAACACTCAGAAGCATGTTGAACTACCGACCCAAGCAACGTAACCGGTGCAGCCACCCCAGCCAAAGGCATAGAGACGAGTTGAGTCGGAACGTGTGCACGTGCCAATTGAATCAGGTTTTCTGTTCCAAATTCAGACCAGATGAGCGGAGGGGTCGGACAGACATCGAAGATCGCCTGCGGTTTTTCCGAAGAAGCCTGCTGACCGCCGGCGAAAAGGGACATCATTTCAAACATCACACTGAGGTTTTGTATCGAAAACGAACCAGTTACTATCGGCTTTTTAGAATACGCCAATATAATATAAAGCCGGTAGAGGTCTCCGATGGCCTTTGGCACTTCGTTACACACAACCGCAGTGGATTGAGCGTCGAATTGGGGCAGCATCTCGGCTACTTTGACAATTCGTATCAAATCCTGCGTATAAGAGGGTTTATGTTCTAGAGAATCGGGATCCAAGATATGTACACCGGAAGAGCCAGGATCAAACTGAACTGTATCACCCCCATAAACCACACACGCATCGCCATTCCTGTCATAAAGATGAAACTCTTCTGGAACTGTGTCCAACGATTTACGGATAATTCTTTCAGGAATTTTAACAATATCCCCATCTGCAGTTGCACCTTCCACGGTAAGTAGCTCACGAGCCGCGGCAGATTGGATTCTTATGCCGGGATTTCGCATTAACTGGAATGCTTCATCTAAAATACGGGCGATTAAAGCTGGCGTAAGTAATTCAAGCTTTGGCCGCATTTCAGGTTATTCCGATTCCAAAGATGAGATGATTTTTGACATTTCGGCGGAAATCTTTTCATCCAAAGGATCGGGTTGGTGATTATCCAGGGTTTTTCGAGCTTTAGCCAGCGCCCAATCACGCGCGTCGTCCTTCTTGGTTTCCCACTCGCCGAACGGACGCCTGTCCATAAATTGAGGAAGGAAAAGATCACGCATATGTTTGAGAGTATGCTTCTGGGAGAGAAAATTCCCGCCAGGGCCAACAGCCGCAATCGTATCCAACGCCAAAGTCTCATCGTCCACAACGATGCCTTGCATAATCTTGTGAATGATAGAATATATTTCACAATCCATCATCATCTCAGAAAATGACCAGATTCGGCTGCCATGCAAAAACCCCACCCCTAACAGCATGTCCGACATGGCAATGCATGCCATAAAGGTTGATAGACTGTTTTCAACTCCTGCCTGCCAATTTGGTTCTTTTGCTCCCGTCGCAAAAGAACCCATTGAAAGTGGCATATTATAATAATCCGATAAACTATTAGTCGCCGCGCCGTAAAGGAAATCCTCAGGGCCTCCCCCTGTATAAACTCCAGTCCGCAAATCTGCAGATGTCTGCGCGGCTGCATAAAAAACAGGCGCCCCGGGAAACGCCAACTGAAGCAGGGCAGCCCCCGCGATTACCTCTGCATTTCCGACAACCAGGTTCCCTGCCATTGTCGCCGGACCTGTTGTCAAATTTGCAGCCATAGTCATAAAACCAGTCGGGACACCATGTTCAGCGGCCACAAGGGCGGCATCCAAACTGCCTCCATCATGTCCAAGAGGTGGTGCCGAACATTGCATCAATGATAGTACCGGACGATGTCGTAACTTATCCTTGCCGCCCGAAATCAACGCAGCCATCTCCATGGCTGCACGCGCTTCTTTTTCATTATATATGGATTCGGTCTGAACGTGCTTGGTTGAGTTTTCCCAGACAGCCTTGATTTCATGCAACCCACGAGTCTTGGGAGGCATATCTTGAGCTGAGACAGGCACCCAATGAAATGCCACTTCCTCAATGTCATCTGCAATGCGGGCAATTTCGCACACATCCTTCAATCTGGATGTCCGGCGTTGACCGGAATGAATATCGACAACTTCCACCCCACAACCATCTGTTCCCACAAAGACGTGATTCCCGTCCAACAGTAAATCCTGCTGCGAGTCACGTGCCGCTAGTGAATATATCGGGGGACAAGTTTTCAGCGCATCTTCAACAAGCTCCGCCTTGGCTTTGACAATCTTTTTATCGGAATCCACAACCGCCCCGTGGTCTGCCCAAATACCCAAGGCACGGATAGACGGGAACCTGACCCCGACATTTTCGATTGTCCATAAGGAAGCTTCGTGAATCTTCTCTATCTCTTGTTAAGTCAGGACTTCCAATCGAAGCTTTGGGCTGCTGATGGATTTTATTTCCTTAGGCATACCAACCCCCGGTGTTTACAAGGCAATTCCCAACAATTTCTTGGCCTGGCTTACCGCACCGATAGCATCTTCCGAATAACCATCGGCTTCAATCTTTTGGACCCAATCGCGTGTAACGGGAGCACCACCCACCATTACCTTTAACTTTTTTACGCAAACCAAGTTTATCCATTTCTTCAATGACTTCCTTCTGCTTGACCATGGTTGTTGTAAGCAATGCACTCAGCCCTACCAGGTCGGCATCCACCTCGCGTACTTTTTCAATAATCTTGGCAGAAGGTACGTCCACGCCCAGATCGTACACCTGGAATCCAGAAGCCGAAAGCATCGTCCCGACCAAAGTTTTACCAATCTCATGGATATCCCCTTCAACGGTCGCCAATACTACTTTGCCATAAACCTGGCGTGACGTACCACGCTTCTGCATTTCAGGTTCCAGAGTAGCTACCGCGGCTTTCATAGCTTCGCCCGCCATAACCAATTCTGGGAGGAAAGCCTGTCCAGATGCAAAATTCTCCCCAACCTGGTTGACACCTACAACAAACCCCTTCGCTATTGCATCCAATGGATCGATACCGGCCGCAATGGCTTGTATTGCCAAAGCAATTGCACCATCAGAGTCTCCGTCTATAATATTCTGTGACATCTTTTGGAATAGTTCTTCATTCATGGATAGCTCCTTATGATTCTTATTGTTATTATTTATTCCCTACAGACAATATATAATTAACTGATTTCAAATATCCATTGATCTGCCTCCCTTTTCCAATCAACCAGTTCGGCGGAATTAAACCATAAAGCTACCTCTTTTTCACCGTTATCAATCGAATCTGAGGCATGAGTCAAATTCCGACCCACTTCAAGGGCAAAATCATGCCTGATGGAACCGGGTGCGGCTTCTGTCGGCCGGGTCGCTCCCATCGTCTGTCTGATGGCAACAATTGCATTAGGTCCTTCCCAGACCATTGCCATTACCGGTGCAGAGGTAATATATTTAATCAAACCGTCATAAAAAGGTTTTCCTTTATGGATGGAATAATGCGTCTCGGCCAATTGCTGGCTTACTTGGATAAATTTGGCAGCGATTAATCGCAGGCCCCGTCTTTCAAGGCGGCTAATTATCTCTCCAATCAATCCACGCTCAACTCCGTCTGGTTTCACAAGTACTAATGACCGTTCCATTCAATCCTCTCCTGTTCAAAAATAACCTCGAGGTGGGAACCACCCCGAGGTATGATTTTACCATGTAGCAAAGCCTCAAAATATTTCTACTACACTTCACCGCAACAGTTCTTCCGCCTTGGTATAGGCATCCAGAGCATCCTGTAAACGGTTGGCACGCATGTAGGCATCTCCAAGTGTTTGCCAGATTATCACATCCACAGGATAACGATAGATGGCTTCCCTTAGATCATGGATGACCTCATCCAAAAGGCGACCTTTCTTAATGAGTTTCATATATTGCTTCATGGCATCATCTAATGAATTCTGATCAAGGACATCCTGTGCACTTGCTAGAAGTTCTGAATCCTTATCCTTGACTGGAATATGGGAAAGCATACCCGTTTGTTTGAGAGTTGGCATACGGGCAGGTGGCGGAGTTGTAGTGGGGGTGGATTTGCTTGGGGATAAGGCCTCTATATCTGGTTTTGACATGATTAATGTTTTAGCCTCGAAAGTAGAAACTGAACCATTAAGCGGTTTTTCTGTGGATTCTACCTGTGAAGCTTTTTCCGGAACCAAGCCATGTTCATCCTGGCGCGTGTCAACGTGACCACTTTCCGTCCCTGCTTGTGCAGGAAGCCATTCTTCCGGTAAGGTCGGAGCTGCCCGTTCCGGACTGGGGACGTTTTCATCCAACCAGGATGGCGACTCTGCCTCAGGCGAGGGTTCAACTTTGGAAGAGGTTGGAACCTGTCCCGTCGTTGAGGAGGGATTGGCATAACGTAACCATTCTGGTAATTCATTATCCGCTTTCGGAGCTTCAACGGATGGAGCCGGTTTCTCCAGATCCTTCAACCAATCAGGTAATTCGCTTCCTGTGGTTGTGGGTTCGACCTCTGCGTGTTTCTCAGCAGCTTTCTTCTCCAGCGCTTCTTTTACATCCTGTTTACTTAGCCATGTCGTAATTGTCATATCTTCTTCGGACGGAACGTGCGTCGATGTTGCAGGTATTCCTTCAGGCGGTTCAGTCCCAACATTCTCTGAAACTTTTTGTGCATGCTCAGGTGTGATACCCATATCAGCTTTAACAGGAAACGCCTCGTTTATGTGAGCAGCTTGTTCGTCAGGCGGTACCTGTTCACCCGCCGGCTTTTCTCCAGCCTGGCTCAGCCAATCAGGTATTTTCTCCGATCGTTCTCCCGGATTTGTGAGCAGTTCTTCAGGTTTTGCACCTTGTTTTGCTGCCAGACTTTCGAGCCAACTAAATGCGTCGTCAGGTATTCGTTCCGGCGAAGCGGGTTTTTCTGAAACGGGCTGATTGTCTTGTGTTGGTTCCACTGGTTTTACGCTAAGCGCGGCAGCATCTGCACGGGCTCCAATTCCAATGGATCTATCTGGAAAAGATTCAGCCTTCGTAGATGGATTCTCAGATTCAGGCATTTCTTTCTGGATATCTTCGGATGTTCCGCTTAATACTGCCGGCTTAATCAAATCCGACGGAACTTCCTCGACAGGTGCGGTGGGACCCAGGGTCTTAAACCAGTCCGGAATCGCACCCGGCCCGGCAGGAGGGTTTTCAACCGCCGGAGGCTCGGATTCAATGGGTGTTTGCGCGGCGCTGGCTGGCGTTAGAGAACCATCCTTGGTTGAATCGACAGGTTTAAGCCAATCCGGAACATCCTCTCCGATGGAAGGTTGAAATTCTGCAGACGATTGTTGATCGAAAACCGGCGGTTGTGTTTCTGCGGAAAATTCACCAGCGGTTCCTGTCGGTGCCAAGGATTTGAGCCAATCTGGCAACTCGTCTGGGTTTTCCGGTAGAGTTTCGGGAGGTTCTTTTCGAGGTTCGGTTGATTGAGTTGAAGATTCGATTTTACCAGTATCCAATGCGTCGTCCTGAGCCATGGATTTTAACCAATCCGGTAATTCTTCAGATTTCACTGGCTGAGTGTCGACAGGTTCTTTGTTCGGTTCAACCGGCTGAAGTGGGGTTTCTGCTTGCGTACTATCAACTGCATCGTCCGGAGTCATATGTTTTTTCCGATCCGTGGCTTTATCAGAATTAACAGGTTGAGGTTCGGAAGACTGCTGACTTTCAAAACTTGCCATTCCGTCATCCTCCTTGGAGTTGGTGGGCTTTAGCCAAACAGGAATACCATCATCCCCTATTGGTAAAGACTCGCCCGGGTTTTCTGATTCCGTGTTGGGAGTCTCCATTTCTTCGGACGGAGCCATGGGTTTTAACCATTCCGGAATTTCAGCTTTTGCGATTGGCTCACCTAGCTGCGAGTCGCTGGAATCGGACAATCTAACATCGTCTGCCTTGCTTGATTCCTGCCAACCTGCAGAACGCATCCAATCCGGGACACTTCCAGAATCTGCAGCATCGGTTGGTGTGACCGGTGAGGGCATTGGCTCGGGAGTAGAGGGGGGGATTTGTTCAGGTGCTTCTTGTGCTTGCATCCATTCAGGTGGATTATCGACTAGTTTTTCGTCATTCAACTTAATTCCCAGCGTGGAAGCCCAATCGGGCTGGGAGGTCACAGGTGTCGGACCAGATTTATAGTCAAGTCTTTCCAAATTCACAGCAGAATCTGCCACCGAATCTGACGCGAAAGCCGAATTCACCGCAAAAGTCGAGTATGGATCAAGATTATGCAAACGCTGAAGGTATACCTGGGTATTTTCCGCACGGGCAGTTCCGGGAAGTACATCCACTAGGACGCGCAAGGAATCCAAATTATAAGGGTATTTTTTTAATAGCGCAGCTGCCATTTCAGCAGCCTCAACTTTTTGACCGGAGCGGTAATAAGCGCGAGCCAGCATGACCTGTAAATCTGGACGGTTGGTATCCTCAGACAAAACCGAGCGAATCTCAGCTATGGCCTGATTAAAGAGTTCCCCTTGGGAATACATATTGGCCAGCGCATCCCTACTCAAACGAATTTTGGATGGCTCAACACCATCCCTGCGCCCATATAGACGCCGCAATTCACCCTGGATGGCCGAGTTAGAAGGCTGAACCTCGAAAGCACGCTCCATATGCCAAATTGAATCATCCAACTTATTTTCATCATCGCGGATGATGCTCATGCCTACGTGGGATACAAAATCATCCGGTACAGCCATCAGTACCCGTTGAAAAATATCCGCTGCATCTGTATACCGTCGAGCTTCAAGAAATGCTTTCCCCAGAAGGCGATACGTGTCAACATGCATCGGGAAGGTCTTAAGGATATACTGGCAATGAGCAACCGCCTCATCCAATTGACCACCTTCAATCATGCTTTCAATTTCATGATTGTAAACACGTAGGTTTACTTTGGCCATAACGCACTCCTTACTATATTATGCACTAAACAATAAGAATACGCAATTGAATTAATGCGATATTTTTCATTTTTCTTCCTATTTTATTTATAGAATAAAGGCAATGGTTGGACAGGTTGATCGCTCCAACCCAATGCAGACCGGACATCAAAACGTGCTTTATTGAACTTAGCTTCATCATTGGCGTATATAGTGAGGACAGGTTGCCCCTGCTCAACATAATCGCCAACTTTTCTATGGATAATGAACCCGACTGCATGGTCCACGGGGTCGCCCTTCATGGCTCGTCCTGCTCCCAACGCTACGGCTGCCTCACCTATGATTCGGGCATTCACTCTGGCTAAATACCCACTTCGCTCTGACTTGACTATCCCAATGAATTTTGGCTTGGGCAGTTTCTGAGGATCATCGACAAAAGAAACATCCCCTGATTGGGCAGCAACCAAAACGCGGAATTTTTCAAAGGCTGCACCAGAAGTAATAGCGTTTTCGGCCATCTTGAGTCCAGTTTCAAGATCTGGCGCACGACGGCCCAACACGAGCATTTGTGCACTGACTTGCATGCAATGTTCCCGAAAATCCTCCGGCCCTTGACCTTTTAGAGTATCAATGGCTTCTATCAATTCCAAAGCATTGCCAACCGCTGCGCCAAGCGGTTGATTCATATCCGAAAGCAGCGTAACTACCTGTCTCCCGGCTAGATTGCCGATATCAATCATAAGTTTGGAAAGTTCCCGGGCCTCATCAAGGTTTTCCATAAACGCCCCCAAGCCCACTTTGACATCCAGCAGGACAGCCTGAGCTCCGGCAGCAATTTTCTTGCTCATTATGGACGATGCAATTAGCGGGATGGACCGAACGGTACCAGTTACATCTCGCAAAGCGTAAAGCTTGCCATCCGCAGGAGCCAGATCCAGGCTTTGACCAGTCAATACAATGCAGATTTCTTTAAGTTGCTGTTTGAATTCGTCGGGAGTAAGATCATTCCGGTATCCGGGAATCGACTCTATCTTGTCGAGCGTTCCACCGCTAAACCCGAGCCCTCGTCCCGACATCTTGCCGACTGGTAATCCGCATGCTGCTACCATTGGAAGAACGGCCAAGGTGGTTTTATCTCCCACACCTCCGGTAGAGTGTTTATCAACAGCGATGTCCACAACGTTGGAAAGATCAAGAATTTCACCGGAGTGCGCCATGGCCAGAGTCAAATCGCCGGTCTCGCGCGGAGTCATCCCATTAAGTGAAACGGCCATTGCCCAAGCAGCGACCTGGTAATCCGGAATTTCACCCCGCGTGAAGCCGTCCACGAAGAACTTAATCTCCTCGCCGGATAATTCCTCCTTTTCACGCTTCTTAATTATTATGTCAACCGCTCGCATACCTTTGCTCCTTGACGACTATACGTATTGTAACGTATTTCACGGTTGCCTGATAAAATTCTGACCTTCAGGGGAATCCTGCACCGTCCAACCAAGTCTTGCCATTTCCTTTCTAAGGGTATCTGCAGTAACCCAATCCTGGCGTAGTCGGGCTTGTTGCCGTTCGTTAGCCAAACGGATCACTTCGGGAGGCACCTCCTGAAGGCTTTCCACTTCAGCAGAATTCTTAACCATTTCCCAAGCTCTCGCAGAGATTCGGTATTCGGGGTTCTCCGGAATTTTATATATTCCCAGCTTCGAAATCGGAAACTCTGCTCCCGATGGAAAGAATTCTAGGCTTGGAGACCGCAATAATGTCACCGAACTTACGCCACTGACGGTGCATAATCCATTGGCAAAATCTATAATGAGACCGGTGTGTTCATCAAGACCAACCGTGGTATGCCCGTTCGGCAAGAGATCGCACCATAGATTAAATCGCTCCATCCCAATGAAACAACGCCTGGTATCAATCTCCTCTCCACCATCTGTATTATTCCAATGCGGTATAACAGAAAGCAGCAGATCTAGATCCGCAAACAGATCCAATCCCGGCACAAGAGTAACATCTTCCCCCACTTTATAAATCTCATAGACCGGTAAGGAATAAGTTCCAATGGCTATCGCGGCTGCACTGGCAAACACCAGTGCTGCACCCAGCCGATGACGGGCACGCACCAGTTCCCACGCCAAACTGCCTTTGAGCTGGCGTACTGCATAAGTCGGTGAACCGGGTCCCATGAAAATAATATCAGCGTGCAAAAGCGGTTGAAGGATTAGCTCATCTTCGGTATTGAAAGGCGTGCCTCGTTTGCGTGCGGGAATGATATCGAACAGCGGATCAAAATCCTTCAATCGTACCCGCAAGAAATCAGCTACCCGCCCGGCGACTTTTTCCGAGTTCAATTCGAACCCGGCTGGAGTTTCCAGGATGGCTATCCGCAAAGGCGGCATATATCGTTTTGCGATATTTTCAAAGACCCGTCCGCCTGCCAGGGATGTTTCCCCGGAACCAATTAAAGCTATAGGACCGCAGGCCGTTTGCATCAATTCTCTTTCTCCAGCAATTCCCTGGCAATTTGCCAAATCTGGTCAAACATAGCAACGCTCAGTCGACCTGTTTGCGTGTTCTGGCGACTGGGATGGTAGGAACAGACCAACCAGAATGAAGCTGGATGAAAGCAAGGCGCGGAGGTCCGGACATGATAGACCGCAGCATGTGAAAAAGAAAGGTTGGTTACTTCATTACCTTTCACGTCACGAATGGATAAGGAAGTCCGGCAAATACCCAGTATGGACGAATAGGCAATTCTCCCTAATACTACAATGATTTTAGGCTGCAATATTGCAATCTCGCGCTCCAGGTAGGGCCTACAGTTTTCCATTTCCTGCAAGCTGGGTTTGTTATCCGGAGGCGCACAACGGCAAACCGGAGCCGTATATAAGTCATGAAGAGTCAAACCGTCATTACGGGAAATTGAAAATGGTTGAGATGCAAAACCGGCACGGTAAAGAGCTGGATAAAGAAAGTCACCAGAGGCATCTCCGGTAAACTGGCGGCCTGTCCGATTGGAACCATGCGCGCCTGGAGCGAGACCAACAACAAAGACATGCGCTTGCCAATCACCAAAGCCAGGGACTGGCCGACCCCAATAGACCTGGTTCTGGTAAGCCCGTCTTTTTTTAATCGCCACCTTTTC
Source organism: uncultured Chloroflexia bacterium (assembly GCA_963772245.1). GTDB lineage: Bacteria > Chloroflexota > Anaerolineae > Anaerolineales > Villigracilaceae > UBA877. The sequence continues at coordinate 726,271 of CAVYWB010000006.1, forward strand.
GCGCCACTCTACCAACCGAGGACAGCGGCGACATCCCATGAGCTCTGCATTTAGCTGCTGCAAGGTCATATACAAATTCTACCTCAGAAGGCGCTTGAAATTCCTCAAATTTGCGTTACACTTGTATAGAACTTTATGTCAGTCAGCCAGATCGGACAGAGGAGGAATAGTGAAACCATTAAGAAAAAACGTAGCTCTCGCCATCGACGGTGGTGGAATTAGAGGCGTAATCGTTACCCGGGCGCTCTCCATGCTAGAAAGGCATCTCAAGAAACCAGTACATAATGTCTTCCGGCTAGCAGCAGGAACATCCACAGGTTCGATTATTTCAGCAGGAATTGGAGCCGGATTAACTGCAGCACAAATGCACAGACTGTACATCAGCCTGGGAGATTCAATCTTCAAAAAATCATGGCGATCCTTTTTCTGGCCACTGACTCGCTTCCGATATCCGAATGGACCACTGGCAACCGCTCTGCACGAATATATTGGGGATAAAAAGATGGGCGACTTTTGGACGGCTTCCCCGGCTACTGACGTGGTAATCACCACATTCGATTTACTGGCCAATAAGACCTGCTTTGTGAAACCCTGGAAACCTGATTACATGGAATGGCCAGTCATCATGGCAATACTTGCATCCAGCTCCGTGCCGACGTATTTTCCGGTGGCAGCCGGCCGGTATGTGGACGGCGGAGTAGGGTCGTATGCCAATCCCTGCTACCTAGCAGCCTATGAAGCCCAGTTCTGCCTACAATGGGACCCAAAGGAAACTACGTTAATCAGCCTGGGAACCGGGCGTGATCCACTGACACTCAAGACCGGACAACCAGGGCATTTTATGGCTTGGGATTGGATCAGCCCAACGCTGGGTGCCTTCCTAGCATCGGCGGATGACCAGCAAGTCCGGCTGGTGGATACTTTCTTCCATGACTTGGATTTCAGGCGGTTCCAAGTTGATTTACATGAATCCATCCCAATGGATGATTCCAACCAGATCCCCAAATTGATCGAATACGGGGACAAAATGGGAAACATGATCCTGAATGACCAGGTGGATGCAGCAATTTGTGAAAAGCCTCTCCCAATACCGGAAAATTCGTAATATCTTTCCGAATGTCTTCTGTAATCGTTAATCTAAGGATGATCTGCTCTTTAGGACAATAATTAAAATTCATTTATACTATCAGCATCGCATCACCAAATGAATAAAAGCGATAGTTTTGCATTACGGCTGTAGCATAGGCCTGCAATATTTTTTCGCGTCCCGCAAAGGCGCTGACCAGCATAATCAAGGTGGATTTCGGCAGGTGGAAATTGGTTATCATGGCATCGACCAATTTAAACCGATAGCCCGGGAGAATATATAAATTCGTAGGGCCGCTGTAGGAAATGATGCTATCCTTTCCGGAGCGAGCGGCAAATTCGAGTGTGCGCACTGAAGTGGTTCCGACCGCAATGATCCGACCACCGGAATTGTGCGCCTTAGCAATGGCATCCACCGTAGTTGGAGGAACTTCACACCACTCGGTATGGATTTGGTGCTGCTCTGGGTCATCCTCGTTGACCGGCGCAAAAGTATCCAGACCGACATGCAGAGTTACCTCTGCGAAATTGACTCCCTTAGACTTGAGTTCGTTAATCAAGCGGTTGGTAAAATGCAGACCGGCAGTAGGGGCGGCAGCGGAACCGGGTTCCCGGGCATAGACAGTCTGGTAACGCTCCGGGTCGTGGAGAGGTGTATGAATATACGGCGGGAGCGGGATATTCCCCACTTTGGGAAAATATGGCTCGATGGGTTCATCGAAACGCAAGCGCCGACGAGAGCCATCCAGCACTTCGACAATTTCAGCAGAAGGACCTTCTACGATGGTTATCTTCTTACCAACAGACAAGCCCTTCCCCCCCACCAAGCATTCCCAAATCAATAAATCCTGGCGATGCAGAAGAAGAACTTCGATACGACCTCCAGTGGGCTTACGCGCATACAGGCGAGCCGGTATGACCCGAGTGCGATTTACAACCAGCAGGTCGTTAGGATGGAGATAATGGCCCAGATCACAAAAATAAGCATGTTCGAGTTCACCGGTATCACGATTCATTACTAGCAGGCGTGAGGAGTCACGCGGCTCAACAGGAGTCTGGGCAATTAATTCAGGAGGAAGAAAATAGTCGAAATCTGAGGTTTTCATGGAGGTCGGATGGTCTGGAGTCAAATAGTCTTATATTTTCATTGTTTTAAATGACGATTGATATATTCGTTCCGCGGAACGAAGAGGAACGAATATCCCTGTGCGTAGGGAGAGGAAGGTGCAGTGGTGCAAATCGGAAGGAAATCATGAAGATTTGAAGGCACTTTATTCGAAAACAGGAAAAAACGAACATTGTAAGGCAAACCGAAAGTTACGCTCCATGTTATTTCGGAGGTGACTCGGGAAATTATTTAGTTGACCAGATGAAATCTGCGCCATATCGATTCTTATGGTAAGCCTGATTGGACAAGGTGAGCCTGATCAGACACCTGGAACAGCAAATCACTATTAACGCAACTGCCAAAGCTATTCCCGATAATCCAACGTTAGCACTATTGTTCTGTTTTTATAAGGATTACTACGAAGATTTCAGAGCAAGATGCAAAGCTAGATCAATTTTGGCTGAGTCTGCGTGTTATATTCCACCCCCAGGTGTTCATAGGCAACTTTGGTGGCAACCCGGCCCTGCGGCGTGCGGTCGAGGAAGCCCAATTGGAGAAGATAGGGTTCAACCACATCCATGATAGTTTCGGGTTCCTCACTGATGGCTGCAGCGATGGTATTCAGCCCAACCGGGCCACCGTTATATTTCTGGATGACAGTTTTCAACACACGCCGGTCCAGGTCATCCAAACCAAGTGGGTCAACGGCAAGGAGATCGAGAGCTTCGTTTGCAACCGCACGAGTCACCACACCATCCGCACGCACTTGAGCATAATCTCGCACCCGGCGCAACAGTCGCAGCGCAACACGCGGAGTACCCCGCGCACGCCTGGAAATTTCTTCGATGCCGCCTTCGTCTGATTGTACCTGCAGCCTGTCCGTAGCTCGCCGCACGATGGCCTGCATGGCATTCATGTCATAATAATCCAGCCGGTAGACCGCTCCAAAGCGCGCCCGCAGCGGAGCAGTCATCAAGGCAAGGCGGGTGGTGGCACCAACCACGGTAAAACGCGGTAGTTTCAAACGGATGGAACGCGCCGAAGGTCCCTTGCCAATGACAATATCGAGGGCGAAATCTTCCATGGCCGGATAAAGCACTTCTTCGACTGTTTTACCCAAGCGGTGGACTTCATCAACAAAAAGAATATCACCGGCACGCAGATTGGTCAGGATGGCAGCCAGGTCGCCGGCACGCTCAATGGCCGGCCCGGAGGTGATCTTGATGTTGACGCTCATCTCGTTTGCAACCACATGAGCCAGAGTTGTCTTACCCAGACCGGGAGGCCCGTAAAAGAGCACATGATCGAGCGGTTCACTACGCTGGCGGGCAGCTGCGATCAAGATGGCAAGGTTTTCCTTGACATTATCCTGTCCGATCAGATCTGAGAGGAATTGTGGCCGTAGGGTCTGGTCGAGGCGATCGTCCGGTTTCGGTTCGGGGTCAAGCAGACGTTTGGGTGATTCTGGCATGGTTTGATTATATCAGGCTACTAATACTGTAAAAAAGAATTAAACGCAAAGGTCACAAAGGATCTTGAAGGATTAATACGTAAACCTCATTGTTGAATTAAATCAAAGGAAATTCTCCCGCAGTCTGGCAAAGATGAGCAACGTCCCGAAGGCCACTTAAGTACTTAAGATCTTTCTTACAAGCCTTCGGAACATCGATTTCAAATTTAGAAATAGGAACTGTTAATAAATCTCTCCACGCTTTATCTAAACCGAATAATAAATTTCTCATAGGTTAGGAACTTTGGATGGTTTGGCTGGATAACCACCGCCCCAATTTGTGATGTCGCAGGTCACCGTCTGTTCACTAATCACGGTTATCATGGAAGTACAGCCCCCAGAATGTCCAGATGCATCATATGCGACTACTTGAAACTGGCCCGGGATTAAATAGCTGCTGCTCATTGAGAAAGAGGTAGCACCAGGGCTGGTGATCAAATAGGAGTAGTAATAAGGCGGGGCCTGGCCGAACGCCACAATCGCCAGGCTTGGCAAGGAGCCATAAGGATAGCCAGAAATGGCACCTTCTATCGAACCCGGTTTAGGAATTGGCGTAGCGGAAGGGGGCGGGGTTAAAGTCCTTGTCGCAGAAGGGCCAAAAGTCGTCGTAAAGGTGGGAGAGAGAGCAATCGTCGGGGTGATGGTCGGCTGTCCCATTGTAGGAGAAGAAAGCTGATTCAAAGTTGGGGAAGCCAGAACTGCAGGTTGTGCAGACTGGGTGAAAACTGCCATGGTCAAGGCCACTTGTGTGGCGACCTCACCTGGATTAACCCCATTCTGGGTGGCTGCTGTGGACAAATTACATGCACACAAACAGCAAATAATGAGAATGGAAACAAATATCAGTGATTTCGCTTTCATCTGTAAAACTCCTCTCTACCAATCAGGATAATTATAATCGAAGCTAATTGGATACGATCACCCTTGTCCAACGAACAAAACCCGGGCTAGTTGTTGGCTAAATAGGAAGGTCGGCTTATGCTACCGGGCGCATTGGAAATGCAACGATGACTGTGAGGAACATGCCAGGCACTGCGAACAACAAAATTGACCTCAACAAAATTGACCTCTTGACATCACTCTTTAGCAGGCATATACTGCCGACGACGAAAACCAAAGAAAAATATGGACACAAGCCTTTCGCTCGACCCTGATCATAGACCATATAAAAAATCCCTGCCTGCTGGATGGAAATCGCCCGCGTCAATGGCTTGTTAAACCGTGTTTAAACGGTGAAATAAGCTGCCCCCGTGTCTCCACCAGCACGGGGGCATATTATTTCATTCTGGAGATGAACCATGAGTTTTTTACCTAACATAAAAATTCCGATCCGCTCGCTTGGCAGCGCGCGAACAAACGGGGTGGAAATTTCAAAGAAACTGGTGGATAGCGCCCGAACAGATATTCAAACCGTTCTGCAACAATTGAATACTACATCCAACGGTCTTACCCAGGCTGAGGCTGAGAGCCAACTCGAACAATATGGGCTGAATGAGGTCGCCAGGGAAAAACATAACACATGGCTGCTGCGCCTGTGGGATAATATCAAGAATCCCCTGGTCATCCTGCTTGTCATATTGGGAATCATATCCTATGCGACCGGTGACATGCCTGGTTCCATTGTCATCTTCGTAATGGTAATCCTTGGGATGGTGCTGCGCTACGTCCAGGAGAGCCGGGCCGACAATGCAGCAGAGAAACTGAAGGCAATGGTTCGGACTACTACCACTGTCATCCGTGAGAGCCAGCGAAAAGAAATAAACCTGAAGGAATTGGTCCCGGGTGATATTGTAGCCCTGGCGGCCGGCGATATGATCCCGGCAGATGTACGTATCCTGACCACCAAAGACTTGTTCCTTAACCAGTCAGCCCTTACGGGTGAATCACTCCCGGTGGAAAAAACCGTCAGCATAGTGGACGCGAAGGTCCAGAACCCGCTGGAGATGACCAATATTTGCTTCCTTGGTTCCAATATAGAAAGCGGTACAGCCACGGCCGTGGTTGTCCAGACCGGAAGTGGGACTTATTTCGGATCCCTGGCAAACAGCATTACCGGGCAACGTATCCTGACCAGCTTCGACAAGGGTGTCAACCAATTCACATGGCTGATGATCAGTTTTATGATAGTCATGGTTCCGATGGTTTTCCTCTTAACGGATTGAGTAAACATAACTGGCTGGAAGCCTTCCTGTTCGCCCTGGCTGTGGCAGTGGGCTTGACCCCTGAAATGCTGCCTATGATTGTAACGGTCAACCTGTCAAAGGGCGCCATTTCCATGTCCAAAAAGAAGGTTATCGTCAAACGTTTGAATGCCATCCAAAATTTCGGGGCCATGGATGTGCTCTGCACGGACAAGACCGGAACCCTGACAGAAGGCAAAATCATCCTGGAAAAGCACCTGGACGTACTGGGTAATCCAAGCAAACGAGTGCTGGATTATGGCTACATGAACAGCTATTATCAAACCGGCCTGAGAAACCTTATGGACGAGGCTATTCTCAACCATGTTTAACTTGAACGATGATCTCCAGGTGGATGAACTCTATCGCAAAATTGATGAACTGCCGTTCGACTTCCAGCGTAAGCGCATGTCTGTCATCGTTGAAAACGACAAGAATCAGCACATCCTCATCTGCAAAGGGGCCGTCGAGGAGCTCATGCAACTCTCCACGTATGTGGAAGTCAATGACGAGATCCTTGAGGTAACCGCAGAACACGACGAGCACCGAAAACAGCGTGTCAAACAGTTGAATTCAGAAGGGTACCGGGTAATTGCCATTGCTTATCGGGTATTTCCCGGAACAGACGATACTCCGCATTACACCAACCAGGACGAATCAAACCTGACATTGTTGGGCTACATGGCCTTCCTTGACCCACCTAAGGCCACCGCACGCGAGGCTTTGAACAAGCTTAATGAACATAAAGTGGCCGTAAAAATCCTGACCGGCGATAATGATATCGTGACCACTACCATTTGCAAACAAGTGGGGCTATCGGTGGAGCACATCCTGCTCGGCAACCAGATCGAAGAAATGACAGAAGCACAGCTCGGTGAGGCTGCTGAAGTGAATACCGTCTTTGCGAAGCTCTCGCCTTCACACAAGGAGCGTATCATCCACGCCCTGCAGAGCAAAGGACATGTAGTTGGTTTCCTGGGTGACGGAATCAACGATGCCCCGGCGCTTAAAGCCGCAGATGTAGGAATCTCGGTGGACAGCGCAGTGGACATCGCGAAAGAGTCTTCCGATATAATTTTGCTGGAAAACAGCCTGCTGGTATTACAAGATGGCGTAATGGAAGGTCGACGGGTCTTTGGAAATATAACCAAATACATCAAAATGGCTGCGAGCTCCAATTTCGGTAACATGTTCAGCGTCCTGGGTGCCAGCATTTTCCTTCCCTTCTTGCCGATGCTGCCGATCCAGGTGCTGACCAACAACCTGTTATACGATTTCTCACAAACCGCTATCCCGACTGATGAGGTGGATGCCGATTGGGTAAACCAGCCGCGCAAATGGGCAATCGGTGAATTACGCCGCTTTATCATCTATATCGGCCCGATCAGCTCCATATTCGACTACGCAACTTACTTCATTATGCTTTTCGTTTATGGTGCATGGGCACACCCCGATCTGGCTCATCAGGCTTTATTTCATACCTGCTGGTTTGTCGAAAGTTTGTTCACCCAGACCTTGATCATTCATGTCATCCGAACAAAGAAGATCCCATTCATACAGAGTCGGGCGAGCAAATCTCTCATCTTCGCTTCCCTAGCTATTGTAGCAGTCGGGGCTTTCTTGCCATATTCTCCTATTGCAGGAGTGCTCGGCTTTGTTCCCCCGCCAGCGTCATTCTGGCTTTGGCTGCTATTAATGCTATTAATTTATGTCATCCTTACTCAGATAGTAAAAACCTGGTTCTACCGCAAGTTCGGAGATTGAGTTATTATTAAGTCAAACCCTCATTTTTACCCACTTAGTCTGTTAATTTTATAAAGAAAAGAGGCTGCAAAATGGTGGTTAAGAACAGCAAAATGAGAATCAAGATTTGCAAGGAAGGCCCATACACAGTCTATGGTGGTATCCCCTTAATCGAACAAATCCTCGTGCCGGATGCAGAGGGCCTTTCGACCCGGTGGCACAAAGGCAAGGAATATCCCATCAAGGAAGAGTACGACCTTTGCCGGTGCGGGCAATCCAAAAACAAACCGTTTTGCGACCTTACCCATTCCGAAATCTTCTTCGACGGAGAAGAGACAGCCAGCCGGGAGTCATTCGTAAGCCAGGCCGAGCCAAAAACCGTCGGTCCAGAACTGGAATTAACCGATGTGGTTGCACTGTGCGCACTGGCACGCTTCTGCGACCGGGCCGGCGGTGTTTGGGACAACTTGCGTGCATCCGATAATCCGGAGGCAAAGAAAATCGCGTTGCAGGAAGTGGCCGACTGTCCGGCCGGACGGCTGGTCCTGCACGATAAAGCCGGGAACCTGATCGAACCTGAATTCGAGCCGTCGATTGGGCTGGTGCTCGATCCGGTCGTCGCCGAGCTAGGCCCAATATGGGTTCGCGGCGGTATCCCGATCGAGTCGGCGGATGGGTATATATATGAAATCCGCAACCGGGTTACATTGTGTCGCTGCGGGAAGTCCACCAATAAGCCTTTCTGCGACGGCCGACATACGGATGGAAAATAAATACTAGCCTAAGGATAAAAGTCATGACACCCACAAGATCATTCGAAACCGATTTGTTCCCTACTTCTGCCGGGGATCTTTCCATAACATTCCTCGGACATGCCAGCCTGTTGATGGTTTTCAACGGGAAAAATATCTTTATTGACCCATTTGGCCAGGTGGCGGATTACACCAGCCTCCCCAAAGCAGATCTTATCATCTGTACGCATGAGCACTACGACCACCTGGACCCGCAGGCATTGGCAGCCATCCGCACCCCGGCGACAAAGGTGGTATGTAACCCGGCTGGCGCAGCGCAAGTCAAGGATGGGATAGCTATGCGCAACGGAGATAAACAAATCGTGTCTGGTTTGCAAATTGAAGCGGTACCAGCTTACAACGTCCTGCATAAACGTGAAGATGGGAATCCTTTTCATCCGGAAGGCGTCGGTAACGGTTATATCTTGACTTTTGGTGATAAGCGGCTTTACCTGGCTGGCGACACCGAAAACCTCCCAGAAATGAAGCGCCTGCATGATATTGACATTGCCTTTTTGCCTATGAATTTGCCCTACACCATGACGCCTGAAATGGCAGCAGATGCCGCCAGGATGTTCAAGCCGTGCATCCTGTATCCTTATCATTACGGCAATACCGAAACAAGTAAACTGGTCGAGTTGTTGAAAGCAGACAAAGACATCGAGATAAGAATCCGGAAAATGGCGTAGCTAATGAAAAAATCATAGGCAAAGTGGGATTCTTCATCCCTTTATCTATGCGGATAAGCAGAGTAGCATTCTGAAAATGCAACAGATATGATAAGACGAGAGCGGATCGGAATCGCCAATCGCTCTCGTCAATCTTTAAGACTCTACCTTCCTCACACGATAAAGATCTCTCCCGCCCGCGGAACATACAGGATACCCTGCTCTTCCCGATTCTGCCACTCTCTAATATTAATTCCAGCTGGGTCGAGATACCCCAAATTCAAACGTGCGCAATCCTCGGGTGGAATTTTACTGGCCAGCGTCACTCTCACATCAGGACGTTCAATGCCCCTCTCCATGTGCCCGGATCCGCGTAAATGCGTGCAGTGGGCTAGAGCACCCAGGGGAATGTGGCAGAATCGATCCCAGTTTGAAAGAAAATAAGGGAGAATATGATAACCGGTTTCGTAAATATACCTGCCATGTGCGCGGCTGACCACCTCCAGGTGTGGAGCGTAGATGATTATTTCGCCTCCTAAAGCAACAGCCGGCTCCAATTTGTACATGGCCTTGGCAGCCGTCCAGAGTTCATCATACATGGGAGGAGCACATGACAGCACCCGTTGAAAAGGCTTGTCCATCCAGAGGATGTGGCGCTGAGCAGACAGATCTGCACAGGCACTCCAAGCAGACAAATAATCACCAATGAACAAGCCGGATATTTCTTGATCTTCCACCACCAAACTGACCAGCGTAACCGGTGTTTTCAGCATCCCGGCAGCAGCGTGGATCAAGGTGCGGACGGGGGTATCTTTGATTCCAATAGTGTTTGCGGTACCCGTGAGGGCGCCCAGCCAATGCGAACCATTTATCATTTCAGGACCAGAGATGCCGGGGAACAAGTACTTTGCTCCGCCGGAAAAACCCGCCACTTCATGCGGGAAAGTCGGCCCCAGAATCAGAATTTGATCATATTCCAACGCAATTTTGTCGATGCGAACATCAATATCTCCGCCAAGGGATGGATGCCAGTGCACGTCCGCAACAGCCTGGACCTGTGCCTGTGAAATGGCACCAAGGCGGACCAACAGCGTAGGGTCATTCCATTCATGGTTGAACAGACCAATATGCCTGTATTTAGTCTGGTGTTCAGCCTCTGTGATCCCTACCAAACCATATAAATCCGTCTGCCTAAGAGGCGGATGGGTGCCCAGCGCGACCATGACGTCAAGCTGTCGTGTGTTCTGAAGAATTTCGACCAGCGAGCCAAACAGGAAAGGAAGCGGCAGTGAGCGGGTATGGTCAGGAATAAGGATGAGTACTTTTTGGGCTTGGAAATTCCCATCCAGCCCCTGGTGAAGCGCCGCAAGAACAGCTTCTTTTTGAAGTGTTTGTCCAGGAGGTGCGATAAGCCGGGTATTTAACATTATCGAATCAGCCGTTTCGTTTACCTGAAGACTGAATAAAAATATTTATACATTATTATCTTTCCAATTTTTCCAGGACTTCCAACAACCTGGTTTTCCAATCCGCCTCCCTGGTAAACATACACCAGTAAGCATTCTTTCCACCGCGTACACCCGGACCCAAATCGGGTAAGCGACCATCCGGCAGGTTGGGGCCAGATTTTGATTCTGCACCTTCCAGTACAACCGGATATCGCAAGACAACCTGTCCACTCTCCATTCCAACCGAAACCAACCCAGCCCTTTCCGCTCGAAGCTTGACCTGCATCTGGTAGAAGAGGTTAATAACCATTTCCGGAAGAATCCCGAATCGGTCGGTAAACTCAGCCGAAAGCGCCTCCAACGCAGCTTCATCGGTCAGATCGGCCAAACGACGATACAACCGCAGGCGCAGGTTTGTGTCGGGCACATAGGTTTCTGGAATCCCAATGGCAAGAGGTAAATCCACATTAACGGGCAGACCCATGGGTTGAAGAGCTTCCAAGCTGGCTGAATTTAAATCAATTCTTATCCCCCCAAACCTGCCAAGGGTGCGGGCTTGTTTGACGGCAGCTGCCAGCAAACGAGTATATAAGTGAAACCCGACTGCTGCAATATAACCGGATTGATGCGTTCCAAGCAACTCACCTGCACCGCGCATTTCCAAGTCACGCATCGCTATTGAGTATCCGGCGCCCAGCTGTGTATTTTCTGCGATAACTTCGAGCCGCTCCTGGCCTTCCGGTGTGGGTACAAATTTTCGATGGCGAAAAAAGTAGGCGTACGCACGCGCAGCTCCACGCCCAACCCGGCCGCGTAATTGATAAAGCTGTGCCAATCCAAAAGCATCCGCTCGATCTACAATGAGGGTGTTGGCATTGGGGATATCCAAGCCGGACTCGATAATTGAAGTGGAAAGAAGGATGTCGATATCGCCAGCGGTAAAGCGATGCATCACACTAGCCAGTGCATTCTCAGGCATCTGACCGTGGCCAATAGCGATGCGCGCTTCCGGGACAAGCTTCTCCAAGTGCATGCGGATCGCACCAATGGTCTGAACACGGTTGTGAACAAAGAAGATCTGACCACCGCGTTCAAGCTCACGGAGAATGGCCTGGCGAACCAATTTTGGTGAGTAAGGTCCGACGTGGGTGATGACGGGCAAACGTTCTTCCGGAGGGGTATTAAGATTGGAGATATCACGTACTCCAGTCAGAGCCATATAAAGCGTTCGAGGGATGGGTGTAGCTGTTAATGTCAGCACATCCACTTCCGTACGCAATTTCTTCAAATGTTCCTTATGAGTCACACCAAAACGCTGTTCCTCATCGATAATGACGAGGCCGAGGTCCTTGAACTGAACATCGGCTGAGATGAGCCGATGGGTGCCGATCACGATATCGACAGCCCCCTGAGAAAGGGCATACAAGATCTGGCTCTGCTCACGCGGCGTGCGGAAGCGTGAAAGCATTTCGACTGTAACCGGATAGGCTGAAAGCCGCTGCCGGAAGGTATCATAATGCTGCTGTGCCAATACAGTTGTCGGAACAAGAACCGCCACCTGGCGTCCGTCCATGACAGCCTTGAAAGCCGCCCGTAAAGCCACCTCTGTCTTGCCATAGCCAACATCCCCGCAAAGCAAGCGATCCATTGGCCGAGGCGTTTCCATGTCACGCTTGATGTCTGCCAAAGCCTTGACCTGGTCATCCGTTTCAACATAAGGGAAACTGGACTCCAATTCACTTTGCCAGACTGTGTCGGGGCTGAATGCGAAACCCTCAGCGACATGCCGGCGTGCATACAGGTCAAGGAGGTCCTGTGCCACTTCCTGCACTGCTTCTTTGACCTTTCGTTTGGTCTCAGGCCATTCCTGCGTACCCAGGCTGTTCGGGGTTGGTAAGGAGCCGTCCGGTCCGATATACCGAGTCAACCGATCAGCCTGATGGATGGGAACAAACACCTGGTCACCATTCTTATATTCAACGCACAAGAACTCGCGCTCCAAGCCTTCGAGTGTGCGCTGGACCAGCCCAACATATCTCCCCAGTCCATAATCCACATGGACTATCCAATCACCAGAATGCAAATCTGCATAAGCAGATTCGGGAGTATCCGCCCCGGGTCGAGGACGCTGACGAGGCTGCGGCCGTTCCCAACCAAAAATTTCTGAATCGGTAATAAGGAACGAATTGCCTAGACTCCATCCTTCGGAAAGGGATGATTCAATAAATACAGGATTCCTGGAAGATTCCTCAACAGAAGTTGAAGAGGATTGTTTATGTTCCAGCCACAGTTCTTCCAAACGAGAGGCCTGACGTGAAACGACAACAACAGAATTTTCGTGAGTTACGATCCCATCAAGATACCCGATGAACGGCTTGAGACGCCCACCAAAACGTTCAATTCTTCCAAATTGGGCCGATAAATCATTGCTCGATTGCGTATTAACTACAAGTACTTGCTGGTCATCAGGCTCATGCCCTGCAGTGGAATAGCCCAATTCCAGGCAGGAATAACCACTCAAGGCATCGGACAACTCCGACCAGGTAATGTAGGGGATTGGGAAGTTCTCAGCCAGTGTTCCTTCAGAAATAGATTCGGTCCGGAACTTGACTGCCTGTTCCTCAACTTCGGATACGGCGCTCTCCAAAATGCTTAAATCATCGACCAATACCAACGACCCCCGTGGTAAATAATCCAAGAGATTCGCAGAAAATGGATGCAGCAACGGTATATAAAATTCGGAGATACGACCAGATTTCTCCAGCAAATCCGAGCCGGCAAGTACATTATCCTTTTCTAATTTTCCAGGTAATAGATATTCCCGCGCTGGTGTAATCAAAACGGCAGCCAACTTATCAACTGTTCTCTGCGACCCCGGATCGAAACGCCGGATGGTATCTATTTCGTCTCCGAAAAAATCCAGCCGTACTGGAGATGGTTCGGACAGCGGCCAAATATCCAGCAAACCACCCCGATGGGAGAACTGCCCTGGTTCAAGAACTGTATCGGAAGGCATGTAACCAATCCGCACCCACTCCTCCTGCAAGCTGTTAAGAGGAAGGTTTTGACCGACCTTGATCTGCGATGAGGCTTTGAGGAAATCCCGTCGTGGCAAGGTGCGGGTCATCAGGGCACGCGCGGATGTGACAATAATAGGTGGCGTGGCGTTTTCTTCCAGGAAAGGTAAATGATAGGATGCAAGCCGGGTCAAGGTCTGCAGGCGTTCACGACGAGTTGCAGCTCCCCAGGCAGCTTCTTCGTAAAACAGCGGATTGGGTTCCGAGAAGATATACCGGGAGGCATCCGGAAGCCAGAAAGACAGCTCATCGTACAACTGCAAGGCGTGGTCAGAACGATCGGTTATCAATACAACCGGTTGTTTCATGTCGATGTGAACGGCTGCCAGAAGCGGCAAACGGGCGGCGCGCGGTAAAGCCAGACCGGGAAGTTGATCTCCAGCCCGCAAACCAGCCAGAAGGCGCTGATATGAAGATACCTGACGAAGCGAGTCAATCAAAGGCTGAGCCATGGGGTTAAATTAATGTTGAACCGCTAGTTAATTAAGGAAGTCAAACCAGCGGTTATTTTTCAATTCCGCCATTGTACTGGTTCATTGCTGCATCCAGACCTTCGACCATATAGGTCAACACAGCCTCCACGGCACGATCCAGCGTTTCAGATATGATCGAATTATCCGTGTTCGAGAATTCCTGCAGAACATAATCGGGGGCCGCCATCTGTCCAGGAGGACGCCCAATTCCGATACGCAGGCGGGGAAATTCTTCCGTGCCGAGGCGCTCAAGGATGGATGTCATACCCTTCTGCCCTGCCGATCCACCATCCGGACGGATGCGGATGGTGCCGACCGGCAGGTCGAGGTCATCATGCACGATCAGGAGGTCGTTCAAAGACAATTTATAAAAATGAACCAGCCCTTGCACGGATTGGCCAGAGAGGTTCATAAAAGTCTGCGGTTTTGCAAGAATGATTTTCCTCCCGGCAAAGTTTGTACGCGCCACCAAAGCTCTGGATTGCAAGCGGGTAAACCGTGTGTCAAGTTTCACTGCCAGCCGATCCAGAACCATAAAACCAACATTATGGCGGGTCTCGCGGTACTCGCGTCCAGGATTGCCCAAACCGATGACCAGGATATTTTCTAATATATTCATTTTCGCCGCAACCAGAGATACAAGCCAAAGATAATAATCAGAACACAAGCCGCCACGCCGCCATATACAAAACTGGCAGATATATCCGCCGGGGTCAAAACTGCCGGATTGACCGGCAATGGAGTCGGCGAAGGGAATGGGGTAGGTGTGATGGTATCAGTCGGGGTCAGGGTCGGCTCAATAACGGTGGGAGCTGGCGTAGGTGTTTCCACCGGCGTATAGTTACGTACCCGCAAGTTTGAAATAATGACATCCATATTAGAACCATCGTTCAGGATGATCCGCAATCGCAGGTTGTAATTTCCATCCGTGATCGTGGTGGTATCCCAGGTGGCAAGTGTGCCAGAATCAACCGGTTGGCTGCTTTGGGAAATCAAAAACCAAGTTCCTGTAGGATCGCCTGTATAAGTAAAATCCACTTCTGAAGACTGGAAACCCGTCACAGAGCTGGAACCCCGGATTGTCACCAACCCCTGGAGAACTCCGCCTTGTTGAGGCGAATTGATGGCAGGCTGTCCTTGCGCGTCTGCAGGTCCGGCGGCAACCGCCACCAGAAGAGAGATTAGGAGAAGCGATATTCCAAATCGAGTCATCTTGTCCCGGCAGTTTGTAACAGGTAAGTTTAACACGAAGGTGGACCTGGGTCAACGCTTTCTCAAACCGGTGTTGGCGTTTAATAGTAATGTCCCCTTTGCGTACAAGTTAGAATGTCCCCTCTGTGAAAGGGACATAGAAATGGACTTACTAACCATGAGCCAAGAGGAACTGAGTTGTTTGGAAGTGATGGAGCGTTTGCAAGAGAAGCGGATGAAACAAAGAACCGCGGCAGAGATCCTGGGAGTGAGCGTTCGGCAAGTGAAGCGTTTGTTGCGAGCCTATCGGCGAGAAGGTGCAGCCGGGTTGGTATCAAAGCAGCGTGGGCAGGCAAGCCACCATCAATTGGAGCGGGAGACCGTGCGGGCTGCGCTGGATCTGCTCAAAGGACGTTATGCTGACTTTGGGCCAACGCTGGCGCACGAGAAGTTAGTGGAGCTGGAAGGGCTGAAGTTGTGTTTGGGGAGCGTCCGCAATATCATGATCGCGGAGGGGATCTGGAAGGCGAAGAAAGTCCGGAAGCAGGCAGAGCATCCGCTGCGGGAGCGCCGGGCTTGCTTGGGGGAACTGGTGCAAATGGACGGGACGGATCATGACTGGTTTGAAGGGCGCTCGGAGCGCTGTACGCTGCTGGTCATGATCGATGATGCCACGGGCCAGCTGGGAGCCTTGTCGTTCGTGCCGGAGGAGAGTTTTTATGGCTATTGCGGTCTACTGAGGCAGTATTTGGACGCCCATGGCCGGCCTGCCGGGCTCTACACCGATAAACACGGCATCTTTCGGGTCAATATGCCCAATGCGGGGAACGGAGACAACCTGACCCAGTTTGGTCGAGCCATGCAAAGCCTGGAGATCCCGATCCTGTGTGCCAATACGCCCCAGGCCAAAGGCCGGGTCGAGCGCGTCAACCAGACCTTACAGGATCGCCTGGTCAAGGAAATGCGCCTGCGGGGGCTTAACAATATGCAGCAAGGTAATCTTTACTTGCCTGAGTTCATCACTGACTTCAATGCCCGCTTTGCGGTCCAGGCGCGCTCTTCCCTGGATGCCCACCGCTCTGTGCTAGCCCACCAAAATCTTGACCAGATCCTTACCTGGCAGGAGACCCGGCTCGTCTCCAAAAACCTCACCGTGCAGTTCAAAAATGTGGTCTATCAGATCCAGACCGATCGCCCCGCCTACGCCTGGCACAATGCGCAGGTCAACATCTGCCAGAACGCCCTCGGCCAGGTTGCCATCCTCTACAAAAACAATCCGCTGGACTACACCATATTCCACAAACAGACCCGCCAGGCGGAAGTAGTCACTGCCAAGCAAGTGGATCACGCCCTTCTCAACCTGAGTAAGGCTCACAAACCTGCTCCGAATCATCCCTGGGCCTATCGGCCTTCCCATACCCTCCCAGCTGAATAGCAATGTCCCCCGCAGGGGACATTCCTATTCAGTCGCATAAAGGGGACATTCTAATTAAACCTTGACACGCTTTCTCAAACCGGCCATCAGAATGAATGGCTGAGGCGGATTCAAGCGGAAAAACCGGTTGATTTTTCAATATTCCACTATGTCAGGATGGAAAATTTAATTCAAATTATCAATAATGAAAATTTCAACTAATATCTTCCTGCGAAAATAAGTCGAGCGAACAGTTCATTCTTGAAGGAAAATGGTGCACAATTTATAAGTATCACTTATAATGGGATAATATTTTGACCAAGCAAGCTCCGGAGTTGTAAGAATGAGTTAAACTCGCAGCGAACAGATGGTGACCCGCCTGCGCTCCATGCAATCCGCCGCGCCGGATATTGAAGCTTCCGCCATCGTATCAGTGGATGGATTAATCATGGCATCGGCTCTCCCTGCAGAAGTAGAGGAAGACCGCGTTTCTGCCATGTCAGCCGCCATGTTAAGCCTGGGGGAACGAATCGCCAGCGAGTTGGGACGCGGTGGATTGGAGCAAGTTTATATCAAAGGCAGTACCGGCTTTATCATCCTGACCGCGGTAGGAGCAGAGGCAGTCTTGACTGCACTGGCGCGCCAGGATGCCAAGCTGGGACTTATTTTCTTAGAAATGCGCCGGGCCGCAGAAGACCTGGTCAAATTGGTCGGATGAAACCCATAAGCATAGAATTATTAAATCAGTACAACAACCTGCGTGGGGAGGACGCCAATCACTGGCCCTCCCCACGCCCTTTGTATATTTATCCCACCACATTTCCTGATATTCAAATGGGAGATCAGCGTAAGGAGCTGAAATGGCAACCAAATACATCTTTTTCACAGGTGGTGTAGTTAGCTCTGTTGGGAAAGGCGTAACCGCCGCCGCTACCGGGCTTTTATTAAAATCGCGCGGCTTCAAGGTTACTGTGCAAAAACTGGATCCTTATATTAATGTTGATCCAGGCACCATGTCACCATATCAACACGGCGAAGTCTACGTCCTCGACGACGGAGCTGAAACCGACCTGGATTTAGGTCACTACGAACGTTTTGTCGACATCCGCCTTGGCCGTTTTAGCAACTTTACAACCGGACAGGTATATGCCGAGGTGATCAGTAAAGAGAGGCATGGCGATTATCTGGGCGGCACGATCCAGGTTATCCCCCACATAACCAACGAGATCAAACGCCGCATCGGGTTGGTTGGCAAAGAGACCGGGGCAGAGGTGGTCATCCTTGAAATCGGTGGTACGGTGGGCGACATCGAGTCGCAGCCATTTTTGGAAGGCTTGCGCCAGTTGCGTAACGAAGTAGGACGTGAGAACACATTCTTTGTCCATGTAACCTGGCTGCCTTTCATCGGAGCAACACAAGAACTCAAAACCAAACCGACACAACATTCTGTGTCAGCTTTGCGTTCCATTGGTATCTCGCCCAATATGATCATTGCCCGCTCCGATTATCCGGTCGAGGATGATCTTTGTGACAAGATAGCTCTTTTCTGCGACGTGGACAGGCGCGCCGTGGTACCCATGGTCACCGCACAGGTGCTCTACGAAGTGCCACTGCTCCTGGAAAAAGCCGGAGTAGGCGATTACATCGTCGAACGCCTGGGACTGCAAGCGCGTGCGACACCGGATTGGGGTCCCTGGAAGGCCCTGGTTGAGAAAGTTCGCATGCCCAAACCGGTGGTTAAAATCGCTTTGGTAGGCAAGTACGTCGAGTTGAAGGATGCTTATATGTCCGTACGGGAAGCAATTAAGCATGCAGCGCTTTCGTTGGGAGTGGAAGCAGAAATCCTATGGGTGCATTCAGCAGACTTGGAAAAAGGTAAGGGCTGGGATGAAATTAAAGCTGCAGATGGAATCATAGTGCCAGGCGGGTTCGGATCGCGCGGCATTGAAGGCAAGATTCAGGCTGCCGCTTATGCCAGGGAAAATAGAATTCCCTACCTGGGACTGTGCCTAGGAATGCAACTGATGTGCGTTGAGTTCGCCAGAAGTGTTTTAGGCCATGAAGATGCCAACTCAACCGAGTTCGACCGAAGCACAAAATACCCTGTAATCGACCTGATGCTAGAGCAACGTGCCATCACGGATATGGGCGGCACAATGCGGTTGGGGTTATACCCCTGTGTACTCCAACCAGGAACGAAAGCCGCTGAAGCGTACAGCGAGAAACAGGTCGAAGAACGTCATCGCCACCGCTGGGAATTTAATAACAACTACCGGGAAGAATTCGAAAAAGCCGGGATGGCCTTCTCCGGTATTTCGCCAGATGGTATGCTGGTGGAAATTGCCGAATTGAAAGATCATCCTTACATGGTAGGCAGCCAATTCCACCCGGAATTCCTTTCCAGGCCCATGCGCCCGCACCCATTATTTGTTGGATTAATCAAGGCAGCGAAAGAGAAGCACGATAAGGATCGCCAAAATTCCGATGGTTTATTGGTAATTGCGCCTGGCAAGGATTAACAATTTCTGTCATATCCTGCCCTTAATTAAGTTCAAAATCAAAAGGAGGTGAATGAGTTCTTTATCAAAAAGTGTTCTTCACCTGACACCAGCTCGAATCTCGCGCAAGCGATTTTTCATAACTGAATCATCCTTATTTGTTGGTAATTTACGGACATGGTCCGATATCCCAATAATAGAAATGGAGATGAAGATGGATACTACTATTGAACTAATCACCGGTCAGGAAATCCTGGACTCACGTGGCAATCCGACTGTCGAAGTGGAAGTCGTCCTGGCTGATGGTTCGTGGGGACGGGCAGCCATTCCCTCCGGAGCTTCCACCGGTATCCACGAGGCGCTTGAGTTACGCGATGGTGATAAAAAACGCTATTGCGGAAAAGGTGTGCTGAAAGCCGTTGCGGCAGTCAATGATGTTATTGCCGACGAACTGTTCGGATGGGATGCCACCGACCAGAAAGCGATTGATATGGAACTGCTGTCCCTGGATGGAACGCCCAATAAATCCAAATTCGGCGCAAATGCCATCCTGGGAGTTTCACTGGCGGTTGCAAAAGCTGCTGCATCTGGCTTGGGTCTGCCGCTTTACCGTTACATAGGTGGAGTCTACGCACATGTTATCCCCGTCCCAATGATGAACATCCTGAACGGTGGAGCTCATACCGCCTGGCAGTCCACCGATGCGCAGGAATTCATGGTCATGCCTTTAGGCGCACCCACTTTCACTGAGGGACTGCGCTGGGGTGCCGAGATTTATCACGCGCTCAAGTCTGTCTTAAAGGATAAAGGCTATGTTACATTGGTCGGCGATGAAGGCGGTTATGCGCCGGCTCTCAAAGCCAATAATGAAGCCGTGGAAGTCATCCTGGAAGCCATCGCCAAGGCTGGTTTCAAGGCTGGACGAGGAGAGCAGGTGGCAATTGCATTGGATCCGGCTGCCTCCGAGCTGTATGATGAAGGAACCAAGACCTACAACTTACGCAAGGAAGGCAAGAAGCTAACCGGCCCTCAGATGGTCGAGTTCTGGACCAAGTGGGTCAAGGATTATCCGATAGTCTCCATCGAGGATGGCCTGGCACAGGATGATTGGGACTCATGGATCCTGATGACTAAGAAACTGGGAGACAAAATCCAGATCGTCGGCGATGACCTGCTTGTCACAAACCCAGAACGCGTCCGCCGCGGCATCCAGGAGAAAACATGCAATGCCCTGCTGGTGAAGCTCAACCAGATCGGTTCGCTGACCGAGACCATCGAAGCTGTCGAAACATGTCATCGAGCTGGCTGGCGGGCTGTCACATCCCACCGTTCTGGTGAGACCGAAGACAGCACGATTGCTGACCTGGCTGTAGCCCTTAACATGGGCCAGATCAAAACAGGAGCGCCGGCGCGCTCCGACCGCGTGGCCAAGTACAACCAGTTGCTGCGCATCGAAGCGGAATTGGGCGACACTGCAAAATACGCCGGCTGGGACGCCCTGAAACGCTAAGACATCAGAAAGCACCTTTTACTGCGCACTCCCGGGTGCGCAGTAATATTTTATGCTATGAGGAGCGGCCCGACATATTCATTATCATTGAGGCTTTGAAGTAATTGCAGGCACAAAACGGACGAAGAGGAATGCTGCAGCCAAACGACCAAAGGCCGAGGACAGGAAGAGTGCCTGGTACCCCCAGGCAGTTACCACCCAAGCGCCAACGGCTGCGCCACCAGCCAGTGCCAACATGACAAGAATCTGGTAAAAGGCCGAAAACCGAGCCCGCTGCGCATCTGGTGTCAGTGATAGCAGGAAATTAAAAAGAAACCAGGTTAAATGCTCCCCACATTACTCCACTGAAAGAATTTAATACAATGACCTGCCAGAATTTGATAACGAATATCCAGGCAAAAGGCAGGATTGGAATAAGAAACATAAAAATCATTAACACTTTGCGAGGCCCCCAACGGTCCGAAAGCTGGCCTATCCGGCGCTGGATCAGCAAGCCAGTCACACTCGAAACGATACTGATGATACCCACCATGGAGGCGTTAAATCTCAGGTTCTCAACCATATAAACATTAAAAAATGGGCTCGCAATATTGAGGGAAAAATTCCAAACCACCATCACCAGGCTAAGCGCAAGGAATTCCGGGCGGGTAACCATCTCGCGTAGAATAGACCGAGGGGAAAGCGAACCAGCCTTTTGGGTTGGATTCAGACTCTCTTTTGGGTCACGCATATGACTAAAACTGGATGTGGAAGCCATGCCGAGGATAAAAGCCAATCCCAAACCAATCTGATATCCGATAGGGATGGGTGTCCGGGTAATCAATTCACCAACAAGCAGGATGGCCAGCATACCCGTAACACCCATGATGAAGTTTCGGGAAGCAAAGAAACGCCCGCGACCCTCCATCGGAACAATATCGGCAGTAACCGACACCCAGGCAGGGAATGACAGATTTCCAAACGAATCGCGTGTTACTGAAAGTCCAATCGCCACCCATACGATTCCTGGTCCACCAACAAAGAATGGCAGCAGAGCGAGGATGAGGATTGCCAGCCGGGCAATTCCTCCACCAAATGCCATCGTAAATTCTTTGCGAAGACCATAGCGTTCCACCAGTATCGCCCCGGGAAGAAGAAGCACAGCTGATACCAAACTGGAAAACGAACTCATCAAGCCAACTTGCGCGCTTGTGGCTCCCAATGCCAGGACGTAAAGGGTTACATAAGTGACAATTATATTGTCACTGGCAGAAGAAAACAGCCCATCGAAAAAAAACCATGTCAGGTTATGTTTGATCTGCGCAGAAAGTGCCAGTGCCCATTCGCCTCCCCACGTAAACACCAGAAAAGAGCGCCACGCCTGTGAGCGGGCCACAGGCAAAACAGAAGACCTTCTCAATTTCTCAAATCTAATTTTATTCATACCGTTACAAATTCACCGAAGAGTATCGTTTAGTGGTTGTAGAAAAGTTGGGCTTTGAGGAATGTATCAATCCGGCCTGCAAATGGTTCAATATTGAACCAAAATTTAGATTGGTTTATTGACCAAAACCAAAAAAGGTTTGTAAAAAAATAATTTTATAGCGGTCCAATAACAAGCATCAAGAACCTTGGAAACCCTCTAAGGTTGTGTATAGAAGGGATATTAATTTTCTACCATTTGAAATGCGTCATTATCTGATCGATTTGCAAACCAAATACAAGGAATATCGTTGTACTTTCTGGAGTTTTGGTAACCATCTCCAAGCCTTCTGGTCAGAATTTTTGCCAAGTATAACAGGGAAGAATACCTATATCTGACGCTAAATCCATGAAAAGATAATTTTGAATTTCAGCCCGAGATGTAATAACCTCAAGATAATTGGGATATACCATCCTGACCAATTTTTTGTAGAATTCCATGTCCATTCCATGAACTTATGGACGCAAATTCATTGCAGTTATTTATCACATTCCTGGTTCCTTCGCGGTAAAATTCCCATGCAAAAAAAATCATGCTATAGAGAGATATAAATAAATGACAACTCCCTACTGGGTTCAGGACGCCATTTTTTACCAGATTTTTCCCGATCGCTTCGCCAACGGCGATACAGTCAACGTTCCTCCCAATGTCCAAAAATGGGGGTCGCCACCCACACAATGGGGATTCCAGGGCGGAGACTTACGTGGCATCCTCCGGCACCTGGATTACCTATTAGATCTGGGTGTTAATGCGCTTTACCTGAACCCTATCTTTCTATCTTCCTCAAACCACCACTATAACACCAGCGATTATTTCCAGATCGACCCACGGCTCGGGACCTTATCCGATTTCCATGCGCTAGTAGAGGCAGTCCATAAAAACGATATGCGGATTATCCTGGATGGGGTTTTTAACCACTGTGGGCGCGGTTTTTTTGCTTTTACGGATGTACTTGAAAACGGTGAAAGGTCTGCTTATAAAGATTGGTTTCATATCAAGCAATTTCCTCTGGATGCCTACACAAGTGGAGATGCGCAGAATTACAGCGGCTGGTGGAATCATAAATCCCTACCAAAATTTAATACCGATAACCCCAAGGTCCGCGAATATATATTTAACGTGGCACGTACCTGGATCGAGCAGGGTGCGGATGGCTGGAGGTTGGATGTTCCGAATGAAATTGACGATGATGGATTCTGGAAAGAATTCCGCCGGGTTGTCAAATCGGCCAATCGGGATGCCTACCTGACCGGTGAAATTTGGGAAATAAACCCTCGTTGGGCAAATGACACGCATTTTGATGGCCTACTCAATTATCCTGTAAAGGATGCCCTGGCGACATGGCTCCAAGGCCAGGAAAACGCCATGCAATTCGGTGAACGAATTAACGCGCTCTTCAAAGCCTATGCCCGAGAGAATATGTATGCCATGTATGTTCCGCTTGACAGCCATGACACCGAGCGTTTCAAGACTTTGATGGGCGGAGATACAAACAAGCTAAAATTGGCTTTCTTGTTCCAGATGGCCTTCCCGGGTGCACCCGCCATCTATTACGGGGACGAAATAGGCTTGGAAGGCGGGAAAGATCCTGACAGCCGACGTGCATTTCCCTGGATACAGAGCAAATGGGACCAGGACCTCCTGCAATGGGTAAAGATGCTCATTTCCCTCCGCAAACGGAATCCCAGCTTGCGGCGTGGAGAATATATCCAGCTTCTGGCCGAAGAGGAAGTCTTTGCATTTGGCCGCACCCTTGGTGACCAAAACATTTTGGTAGCCTTGAACGCCTCGGGACATGAACATCATAAAGAAATCCAATGCAGCGCCCTAAATTGGGCGGAAGAGAGAAGCGTTCAAAATCTGATAACCGGACAAAAATATATTGTCGCCGGGACCAAACTAAAGATCAACCTGCCGCCCTGGAGCGGTATATGGATCGGGTGAAAGAGGAGGAGTGATTGTGGCTGCATATGTCATCTTAGAAATAGAAGTGATCGACAAGGCCGGTTATGAGGAATATAAGAAACTGGTTCCGCCCATAATAAAACTTTTCGGTGGAAAATATCTGGTGCGGGGCGGAAAGAGCGAAGCCCTGGAAGGTGATTGGAATGCCCAGCGCATGCTAATACTGGAATTCGAGAACACGGAAAAGGTCAAAGCCTGGCTATATTCACCCGAATATGCACCGGCGCGGGCGCTGCGCCACAAATATGCTAGAACCAAGATGGTAGTTGTTGAAGGCCTTTAATACCTAACTTAGGAAGGTCATCATGGAATATCGTGAGCTTGGACGAACCGGATGGAAAGTTTCAGAGATCAGTTTTGGATCATGGGCCATCGGCGGCACCTGGGGCGATGTGGATGACAAGGAATCCCTTGCGGCACTGCATCGTGCGCTCGAAATGGGAGTTAATTTTTTCGATACCGCCGATGTGTATGGTGACGGGCGCAGCGAGCGCTTGCTTGCGCAGTTGCGTAAACAACGGCATGAGGAATTTTACATTGCAACAAAGGCCGGTCGAAGGCTTAATCCGCACGTCGCCGTTGGATATAACCGAAAGAATCTCTCTACATTTGTCGAACGCAGCTTGAAGAACCTGAAAACAGAAGCGCTTGATCTTCTACAGCTTCACTGCCCACCCACTGAAGTGTATTATATGCCCGAAGTTTTTGACGTGCTGGATGACATGGTCAAAGAAGGCAAGATAAAATATTACGGGGTTAGTGTTGAAAAGGTGGAGGAAGCGCTTAAAGCCATCGAATTCCCGCAAGTACAGTCAGTTCAGATCATATTCAACATCTTCAGGCAACGACCTGCCGAACTATTCTTCCCCGAGGCACAAAGACGGAAGGTGGGCATATTGGCAAGAGTCCCGCTCGCTTCCGGACTACTAACTGGAAAATTAACTAAAAACAGCCAGTTTGCGGCAGATGATCACCGGACCTTCAACCGGCATGGAGAATCTTTCGATCGCGGAGAAACATTTTCCGGTCTGGATTATGAAAGCGGCTTACAAGCGGTTGATCGACTACGCGCATTGGTCCCTTCAGGTCAGACGATGGCGCAAATGGCCTTACGCTGGATCCTGATGTTTCCAGCAGTCACTTGTGCAATTCCAGGGGCAAAACGCACGCAACAGGCAGAGGAAAACATCCGAGCTGACAACCTTCCACCCCTATCAAATGCAATCATGGCCGAAATCGACAAATTATACAAAGAAACTGTCCGTCCCCAAGTACACCATTATTGGTAAGTCTGAATTAAGCACATAATGCAGAATCCAGACTTCCAACTTCGATTTCTAAATTAACTGGAAGGTAAATGCCATGGAAGGAAATCCCACAAACAATGTATCACTTGGTGCAACTGTCCATTGGACAGCTGCGGCACGGGCTAGCGAAAGCAAGCGGGATGCCGATTATTTGAAGATCCATGGGTTTCCGCACTGGCTGGATCCATAGGAACGACCTGGGCAACAAACCGATCACCAGACAGCCTGGTTCCGATGATCCTACGCAATAGATATTTTGATGACTTTCTGCAGCGGGTAACACGAGAGGATGCAATACGGCAGGTAGTTTTGGTGGCAGCAGGCCTTGACACACGCACCTACCGTTTAAGTTGGCCAATCGGTACAATTGTTTTTGAATTGGGCCAGCCTGCAGTACTGAGAGAGAAGGGACAAATTCTTTAAACCGCAGGCGCGCAGCCCAAATGCGAGCGGCGGCCTATTGAAGTGGACCTGAATGGACCCTGGAATAAAGCGATTATCAAAGCCGGTTTTGAACAGAACCAACCGGTGATATGGCTCACGGAAGGGTTCTTATTTTATATCCCCTGTAAAAGCATTAATCGCATACTAGGAGAGGTGAACAGTCTATCTATCTCCGGCAGTTGGATGGGATTCGACATAATCAACAGTGTCACTCTGACTTCACCCTATACACGTCAATGGATCGAAATGCAAGCCAATTCCGGTGCACCCTGGAATGGCACCATGGACGACCCGACCGGATTCCTATCTTCCCTCGGTTGGAAGACGGAATTATCCCAACCCGTTGCACCGGATGCCAATCATGGCCGTTGGCATCTTCCCGTAATTCCGGTCACCATGACAGATATGCCGCATAACTGGTTTGTAACTGCACAAAAAAATACTTAATCATGGCAAGTGAGGCCCAGCGGCAGGTAAACAATTAATCTCTGCCACCTGAATGTATTGAATGTAACAAACAGGCCGTCCCGGGTTTGCTTCCACAACGGTTTGAACAAAGGGTATGGATCCAGGTAAATTCATTCCGGGATAAGTTGAACGAAGTGTCTGCAAATACCATCCAAATTGCAGCAAGTCGTTCGATATTATGACAAGGTCGGGGCGACTGCGCAAGGCAAATTCGAAATACCACAAAGCAAAGAGTGCCTGGTCCCCTTTAGCAAACACAATTGCTTGAGCCGGAGCGATCGAAATCACGCTCCTGCCAAATGATTCTGCCCTCTGGTCATGAGATGCGTCTACCGAGGGCCAGGTTTTCCAAGTTTGGACCATCAATGACGAGAAAAGAATCAAGGAAATTACGATCCCAATGATTTTAAGCCGTTTTGAGGAAACCTCCATCACCTTTGCCAGACCAACTCCTATCCAGATGGAGAAACATAAGAATGCTGGGATTAAATACAGGTATGCATCCAACGCTGCATATCCAACCGCGAAAATACAAGATGCAACCACAATCCAGAGCATGTAATAATTCAAACGGGTTGGTCGAAAGAAAACGATCAAACCCAAAAGACCGAAGGTGATTCCGATAATCCCAAACTGTTCAAGTAAAAGAGTGACAACTGTCTCTGTGCGAGCCAAGATGGACGAAATGCTCAAACTGAGTAACAAACCCTTATATAGCCTTCCCGAAACAAGCCAGATAAAGCCATCCAAAGTAACCGGGTTGCCCCAATTCACGGGAGGATGTGACAAGGCTCGTAGAGGTAGTGTTAAATACACCGAAAGTCCCACCAAGATCCATCCAAGTTTGCGCAATAAAGAGCAACCATCCACTTGCCAGTTTTTTGACCAGCTCTTCTCCTGATGAGGTCCCGGTTTGTGATTAGTCGCTGACGCGAAGATAATGGGAAAAATCAAGACGATGGTAATATGGTTCCCCATTGCCAGCCCAAAAACGAGACCAAACAAACAATCCGCGCGTTTTTGGAAGGAATTTGCAGGCACGACATTTAGCGATAAGAAGAGCAGGAGCGCAACAAATAGAGAATGCAGAGCATACACTTCCGTTATTACTGCCTGCGACCAGATCAGAGGTGAAAGTCCGAACGCAAAACCGGCAGCGAGCCCAGCCAGCCAATATTGCTGCGGGAATGCAGTGGACAAGTATCTGGTAACCACGCCATAAACCAGTTCACAGGCCAGTACGGTGGCGACCGCTGACATTAAATTGGTGCGAAAAGCCAGGGAACCTAACGGGATAAATTGAAACAAGCGTGCCAAAATGAGGTAAAGCGGATATCCAGTAGGATGGGCAACCCCACCGGAAGCTGCGGCCGCAATCAGGTCACCTCCATCCGCACCATCATTAGCCCATGTCAGACCTGGCGCCATACTGACCAGATATACCGCCATAAGGGTTATCCCCAGAATCGCCAGCGGAACAAATCGGACGAACCATTTTGGGCGTTGCATAAAGAATTGATAACAAGATAGAGGCTTGCGCCTCTATCTTGTTCCAAGTATCTAAAATTGAACGGTTATGATATTAATGAGCAGCAGGCGCATAAACAGCTGAAAAATTCACCAAGTCTGCGCATACCATTCCGTTTGCGGTGGTTGAATCAAGTTTAGTCCAAGGCGGAGTCACATTTGTATTGTCATCGTCGTAATAGTAAATCTCCATCGTTTTATCAGGAATGGCAGCAAAACAGATCTGCCAATCGCCGTCTTTAGTAGGCGGTGGAGTATTCATCTGATCCTGGATCTGGTTATTCTTGTAATGAACAACATGGCAACCTGGGAAATAGAATAGATCGTTGTTCACATAATCACTAAATGGAATCGTTTTGGTATCCTGCGTATATTGCGTTGGATATGTCACCTGAACGGTATCCTTCAAGCCGGTGACAAAGTATTGGGTTGTAAGCAAACAAATACCGCCAACTGAATAGGTTCCGTTCCCTGTTATGGTTATGAACGAGGGTGGTGGTAAAACCGTACCGCCCAAACCACTCGGGAAAAATGCATTTTCACCGGGAGTATATGTTAATGATGGGGGGATCATACCAGTAGGCATGTATACGCCTGTATAAATTGCATTATCGGTGCAGATGAGTTTCCCGGTTTGATCCAAATGTGAGGGAATCAACGTCCATTGCCTTCCGCTGGCAGGAGTGTCAAGGTAATAGAAAATGTTCATTTGTAATTGAGGGCTGGCCCCAAAGCAGACCTGCAGAGGAGAATCCTTGGTCGTATCGATCTGGTTTATGACCTGACCAGTATTATCATAAAAAACAAAATGGCAACCAGGGAAAAGAAGATTTCCATAAACGTTTACATCAAAATTGTAAGGGACTACTTTGGATTGATCGACTGGAACCTCTGCATCGGCTTGAATCTTTGCCACAACTCCACCCGTTTTGAAATCGGCTGTAATGTCACAAACACCGCCAATATTGGATGTTCCGTTCGCGGTGATATCAATAAGCGTTCTTAAGGGTGCTTTGACATCAGAAGCTACTTTCGTACTTGCCCAGACCGGATTACCCCTGGCTATTCCAATAATCGAAATCACCAATGCAATTACAACAAAAATAGGGATATATTTTTTCATCAGGATCCTCCTTATATCAAGTTTGGAACTAATCCAGCCATTTATATTTTATCTCCGAATAAAGTTTACATATTACGAATTTAGACCGGATTTAAGGAATATGAAAAGAAACTTCAAATTCCAAATCCGTCCTGAGGTCGGTTTGAAACAAGATATTTTGATCCTGAATCAAAGCTCCGACGGGGACTGATCTTATTGATGCATTACTAGGAAGATGCAAGCGGATTGTGACCGGTTCCGCCAAAGTACCAGGTTGCTTCTGAACCAAAAGATGGTAGAAGGATTGGTCGATGCCTGACTGGACAATGTTGGCCGGCAAAGCAAAACGAAAGGTGGTATTCATCGTTTC
The DNA here is from genome assembly GCA_963772245.1 of uncultured Chloroflexia bacterium. Lineage (GTDB taxonomy): Bacteria > Chloroflexota > Anaerolineae > Anaerolineales > Villigracilaceae > UBA877. The sequence continues at coordinate 755,613 of CAVYWB010000006.1, forward strand.
ACCTCCAGGCACAACCTGCAAAGTGCCAAAAGCTTGAACACCGGCAATTCCCTCGTCAAGAGTATCTACCCGCGCGGGGATGTCTTGTTTGACAATCATCCAATTGGCAGGGACAAACTGAGGCGTGGCATCTAAAAGCTTCGTCCCACCCGGTGTATAGATACGCAGGTAGTTCCAATAACAATCAGTAATCGGATAATATTCTTCTCCAGGCAAGCGAATCTTATCCCATTGTTTACAAATCATTCCAGCCGCATTATTCTTATGAACAACCATCAGCGAAGCAACAGGCGCGACCAGATTGGTCAAATCAACATCATAGACCATGCTGGTCGTCACAACAGCGTTCGTTTTATTGAAGCCAACATTCGTGTCAACCACCATCAGAAAATCGCCTTTTTCCGGAAGGACAGCTCCATCCCAGCGATGTGTCGCCAGCAGGGTTGTCATGGAAGGGCTGTCCAATTTCAATAACAAATGATGCTCATTCAGACTTTTCAATAAGGCGGACAGCAAGCTGTCCGGATGAACCGTCCCACTTGATATTTTCACAATAAGCGCATCGGCGATCAAATTAATGAATGACTTGTTATTCCAATCAGGTGAAGCAAGGTCTGCCGCAGTGGGCGTCTTTGCAGAACGCATATAGGCTACAACATTACCGGCATCTATCGGATAGGAAACGCCAGCCACCTGGATGGGGCCGGTAGCTTGCAGGATGTCCACCAGAAATTGCTGGTCAAGAGCAATCTCCCCATTCACAGAAAACCCTTTGACATAGGAATAAAGGGTCTCCGCATATAAGGCTGCCGTAGGGTAGTTCGTAAACCAACTTGTATCCCGCAGAAGTAAAACAGGGCTATTCATATATTGTTGTAACTGCCAAGGCGCGGCCGGATACGGCTTGGACCAATCGACCAGAGGATCAACTGTCTGATCTTCGTTTTCGAAAGTCAAAGAGCTTATGCGTCCATTTTGCATTAGTAACGTCCCAACGGCGGTTACCAAACCTCCGGTTGGACGCAATTCATCTTCATTTTCGACCAGAAGCAGGTATGTCTTGGGGCCTTCACTCGTTGCTCCCATCAAGCGCGGGAGTTCCTCAGCCACACTCAGTCCATCTTTTATTACCGGTATCAATGGGTCGATATCATTTACTACCAGGTCACGTACTTCAGGGGTTAAAATTCTCCGGCACCAAAAGCCCACGGGCTACTGTTGCTTCCGAAAGTTGTTGTTGAGCTTCTACCAATTCGGGCTGATAGGTTAGTAATACACTACTCATTTGGGACAGGTTGATTCCATCCAGATTATTTCCTGACAGTATGGGTGTGATAACCGCGTAGCCTAGATTCACCGTGGAAAGCATGTGATCTGCTAGATTTATGAGAGGCTGTACGGAAGCCAGATCCCCGCCGTAGACCGGTACCCAGGCGAGCCAGGAGCCCATCCAGAGAAATGGTCCAATTTCTGTTTTGAGTGTTCCAAAGTCATTATTGAGGAGCTCTAACGACGGGCCGGCTGCTTTTACCCGGTCCAGTTTCGGACCGGTCATGCCAACCAGGTTACGTATTTGGAGCGCATCCTGCCGGACAACCAGTACTTGTTTGTAAACTTGCCAAGCCTTAAGCCCTCCGAAAACCAAGCAGCCCAACAACACAATACCGACGACAAGAAAGCCATAACATCCCAAACGAGGAGAACGCTGGTTTGATTTCTTCAGCTCGACGTCTGTTATTGGCGAATCTGTGGCCTGTATGTTACCGGATATTACTGCCGGCTTCGAAAGGGTTCTTGACAAAAAGCCCTCACGTTGCAGAATCATTTCCAACAAATGTTCCAGACCATTTCTGTGCCAATCGCTCAGCGTACTGTTGGGTGCAATCTCCGGCTCGTCTCCCACCAATTTGTAAGGTTCTTTTTCTGCTTCTGAAAGAGACTGACCAGATTTCCCATATACAAAGAGCAAGATACTCTGATCGATATGTCCCCAGGCCTCCCGGAGGGATACCGGGGTAGGTTCCCCGAACAGCAATGGTGAAAAGTATTCGGCTGCCAGCATCCCGAACTCCCCCCAATGTGTATCCAAGCGCTTTCCTCGCCGAGGCGGGGTCTTGGGCATCATCTGCATGAATACCCTGGAGACGGCGTAAATGAGCCGCTGCCCGGGGCTCTTATCCAATAATTCTGGAGTATCTGCGCTTTCCTGCCGAACGACCAGGCTTCTTGCCCATGGATGTGAATCAAGTTGCCCTGGTTGGAGAGCGTTTTCCAGGATGTTCCTCAGAACATCCATTTGATTCTTATCAAAAGACATGCCATTCCTCTATGCTTTGCCGGTCCAGAACCGTCCTGCCTGGATGATGGTTCTATCCGGTACGTCTGCCAGGATAATGGCGCCATTTCCAATACGGACATTATCACCAATCCGAACTCCAATCGCAGTCGTCACCCCCATGCCAACCAGCGCATGTGCCCCTACGTGAACTTCACCCGCCAGCAGTGCGCCGGGAGCGATATGCGAATACATGCCAATAACACAATCATGCGACACCACTGCATTCGTGTTGACCATGCAACGCGGTTGCAAGTACGCTTCCGAGCCGATATAGGCGTTGGCAAAAACCTGTACCCCTTCCGCTATTCGTGCGCTGGGCTCGACGAATGCACACGGGTGAACCAGCGCTGGAAATGAGAACCCGGCATTTTCCAAAGATTTCGAAAATCTTTATACGAATATTAATATCAAGAATCCCTCCCACCCCGTTTGCAGCGAGCCTGACACCCTGGTTAAGCAATACCGGAAATAAATCGCGCGTACCTAACACCGGAATACCCAGAACTTCTTTTCCAATCAGATTGTGGTCGTCATCCACGATGCCTGCAATAGCATAATCTTCGAGGAGTTTGACCATGTCCATGATTGCTTTGGCATGGCCCCCCGCACCAAAAATTAATAAAAATGGCTTTTTTGAGGGAGGCAATTTGAAATCCATTTTCAGCTTCGCATCGGCAACCTGGCGAACTATTTCTTCAGTAATCAATCGATCCGGCGGAAGTTTATTTAGATCCACTCCGAGCAATTCTGCCAGCGTCCGAGCCGGTTTCGTGATCCGCAGCCTTTTTTCTACTAAGGAAGGTTGGCCTGCCTGGCCGGGAAGATTAATTTCTTCATTTGCCGCTTCCGTTATCACAGCCAACCTATCCCCCACCGAAAGCATCGCATCTTTCTCTGCCAAGACACGAACAAAACCCGAAACAGGCGATTCAATATCCGAGGTTGCTTTGGTGGTCTCAATGGAGAAAAGTAACAAGCCTTTTTCCACAGCCTGTTGGTCTTTAACGTGAATTTCTACAAGGCGCGCCTCGGGTTCATTGGTATTTAGCAATGGTACCAAAATTTCTGTTTTTATCATTCTTCACCATATTTAAAGAAGAGCTACAAAAAGAATTATAGAACCAAAGATAAAGCAGTTTGAACAATATCATTTATAGACGGCAGGATGGCATCCTCAAGAATTCTGGAATTGGCAATAGGCAGGTTACGCGCCGAAACGCGACGAAATTTATATCCACCCAATTCGGTACTCCCTTCAACTACCCGAGCTAATATTTCCGCTCCCCACCCCAAAGTTTGCGTCCCCTCTTCAACAGTTAATAGTTTCCTCGTTTTTATTAGAGATCCGAAAACCGGTTCCAGGTCATAGGGGCTGAGCTGAGAGAAAAGAACAATCTCTGTAAAAATTTCATGTTCCATAAGCAAAATTAAGGCAGCTGCGCGAGCAAGTTCGAAATTGTAACCATAGGTGGCTATCGTCAGGTGAGGGGCATGACCGGTGGTGTGCATAACGTAATTCGGGTACGCATCGCCAAATTTTTGAATTTCGAATTCAGTCAATTCACCCTGACCAGCCTCGAGAAGTGGTCGGGCGTAGAGAAGTTTGTGTTCCACAAAAAGTACGGGATCGTCATCGGCTATGGCAGCTTCCATGAGCAAAGCCGGATCACCAAGGGCATTTGGAGCTACCACCTTTAAGCCGGGAACGCCTAGGAATATTTTCTCCAAAGATTGGCTGTGTGTCGGACCGTAACCCCGCCGCCCGCCCATCGGAGCACGCACAACAATGGGCACACGCACGTCGTCGTTATACATCCAGCGGAACTTGGCTGCATGGTTGATCAACTGGTCGGCAATCAAAGTAACAAAATCACCAAACATGATTTCAGCCACGGGGCGCAGGCCACGCAACGCCATTCCGTTCGCGACGCCTATAATAGCCGATTCGGAGATGGGTGTGGTCAGAACCCGCCCAGGGAATCTGGTGGAAAGCCCGCGAGTCACTTTGAATGCACCCCCATAAGGATCAAGAATGTCTTCACCAAGGATGAAGACGCGGTTATCGCTTTCCATCGCGGAATATAGACCCCGATTCAGTCGGTTGAGTACAGTGTCAGCCATTTGTAATTAATCAATAGAATTAAGCGAAGGAATTAAATCCGCACTTGCCCGGATGAAAGCATCTTCCACAATTTCCTTTGCTTCTGACTCGGCCCGTGTCCGTTCTTCACCGGTCAGGCGCGGGCCGTGAAGCTTCAGTGGATCAAAGCGTTGGATCACTTCAAGCTCTTCCAGCGTACGCGGATCGTCACCCTTACTGTGGGCTGAAAATCGATATGTTTGCAGGATCAAGCTCCCCGGCCCAACTTCGGATCGAACGTGCCGAACAGCTTCCTCAGCAATGCTGCTGATTTCCAACACATCTGTAGAATTACACTCCCAGACCGGAATGCCAAAGGCAGCGAAACGTCCAGCCATTGAGCCGGACACACCCTTTTCAATCGGTGTGGTTTGGGCATAACCGTTATTTTCCAATACGAACAGGATGGGCAGCTTCCACAATGCAGCAATGTTGAAACTTTCGTAAACAGCACCTTCTCCAAGCGTCCCATCTCCAATGAATACCAGCGTGATATTACCTGTCTCTTGTATTTTCTCAGCCAGCGCCGAACCCGTTGCTATCGGTACTATCCCTCCCTGAATTCCGTTCGAATAAAAATTCTTCCAGTGAATATGTTGGCTGCCACCACGTCCTCCCACCAAACCGGTGGATTTTCCCATCAACTCGGCAGCTAATCGGTACGGTTCTCCACCATAGGCCAGGAAATGCCCGTGACAACGATGGCTACTGAAAACCACATCTTCAGGATCGGTAACGGAAAATATGCCTGCCGCGCCGGCTTCCTGTCCAATGTATGCATGAGTGGTGCCAACCAGTTTCCCTTCGCTGAATTCAACCAACAAACGCTCCTCAAAGCGACGGATGATCAGCATGGTCTTGTAGAGAGCATAATTTTTATCCATGACTGGCACATTATAACGCAAGGGAATAGTATGTTTCAGGTATGCCATCTTGGTTATACGCAAATTGCGAACCATATTTCATATGCTCCGTGCATGCCTCATGGTATAATGCCGAGATTATGAGCCCGGAAATAACCTCCACAAAATTATGCCCTACCTGCGGAACGCGCCTGGCAGAAAACGCCACCCGCTGCGTTGTATGTGGCAGTGAATTCAGTGCCACACCCAAGACAAAAGCAAAATCCGAGAAAGCGGTGCAGGGGGCGCGCATGCCAGAAGTGACACTCAGTTTACCAGTAGCATTGGCCCTGCTGGCGGGCTTCCTGGTAATAGGCGCAGGCGCGTTGTACTTCACCCTGCAGGGCACTCACCAAATCCAGGCGCCGACTGCCATTCCCAGCCCGACCAATACAGTCACCCTTACAACAACACCGACCGACACGCCGATACCCACAGATACTCCTACTCTGACCCCTCAACCACCGGTCAGTTATACCGTTCAAGCAGGTGACAGTTGCGGTGCTATCGCCAGCCTGTATAATTCCTCAGTAACCGCAATAATTTCATTAAACAGCCTGAACAGCACTTGCACAAACTTGGCAATCGGACAGAAAATTCTGGTTCCTCTTCCCACGCCAACACAACTGCCGCCTCCCACTGCAACTCTCGAACCGGCTGATGCAACCCGGGCTGCCTGTGAAACCGTGGAATATACCGTCCAGGCAAATGATTCTCTCAGTACCATCGCCATCAATTATGGTGTTTCGATGCAAGCCATCAAGGACCAAAACGGCCTGAGTACAGACAGCGTTTTTATAGATCAAAAGCTGGAAATCCCCCTCTGTATGCGTGCCGCCACCCCCGGCCCATCACCAACGCCAACGACTCCACCACCCTACCAAGCACCTAATCTGCTTCTGCCGGGTGATGGCGCACCTTTCACTCTGGCAAACGATACTGTAACGCTCCAATGGGCTTCCATCGGAATTTTGCGGGGTAATGAAGATTACCAGGTTACTGTTGAAGATGTGACATCCGGTACAGGCCGCAAGTTGATCGCCTTTGTAACCGATACGAAGTACATCGTGCCGGTCACCTTCCGCCCCCAGGATAACATGTCACATGTGATGCAATGGTCGGTGGTAACCGTCCGGCAGACTGGGACGGATGACCAGGGAGATCCAATCTGGACAATTGCCGGTGCGGCCAGCTTGCCGCGCACCTTCACCTGGACCGGTTCAGGTATAGCTTCCACACCGACACCGTGATTATTTCATACCGGCTCACCAACCATCCCCGCAAAGCTCAGAGCGGGGATGGTTGGTTAATCAGGAATTAAATCCGTTAATAAACTCGGGAGCAAGACATGGGCAAAGATGGACCTACTTTAAATGTTAGAAAGTACAACCGATATGCCTGGGATCATCAAGTGGATAAAAAGAATCCTTTCACCCTCCCGGTGTCACCAGAGATCATTGCGTCAGCAAGGCAGGGTGAATTTTCTGTTCTTTTAACTGAGACCAAACCTGTGCCACATGATTGGTTCCCATCCTTACCTGGCTTGGACCTGCTTGGTCTGGCTTGCGGAGGCGGCCAGCAAGGACCAGTCTTCGCCGCATTGGGTGCGAATGTAACCATCTTTGATAATTCACCGGCACAATTGGAGCAGGACCGTCTGGTAGCCAAACGGGAAGGCCTGGTTATTAAAACTGTCGAAGGGGATATGCGGGACCTGTCTTTCTTTGGCGATCAATCCTTCGACCTTGTTTTTCATCCTGTCTCCAATGTATTCTGCCCTCAGGTCAGGCCGGTTTGGCAGGAGGCTTTCCGAGTCCTCAGGCACGGCGGATTGTTGCTGGCCGGGTCTGCCAACCCAGTCTATTATTTGATTGGAACACATGCCGATGAACAGGAAACACTACAAATCAAATATTCCATCCCCTATTCCGACCTGGAGAGTATGGATCCTGAAGAACTGGAGATTTGCATTGAAGAAGCAACTCCGCTCGAATTTGGCCACAGTTTGACCGACCTGTTGGGCGGGCAGACCGATGCAGGGTTTGCAATCACAGGTTTTTATGAAGATATCTGTCCAGACTCCCCCATCAGCAAATACCATCCAACGTATATTGCCACGAGGGCTGTCAAATTTTAATCCTATTCATTTTTGGTCGCTTCAAATTAAGTAATAAAATATTCGGTGAAGAAGGTCTATTATGAAAAATAATCCGATTGAGGTACAAAAAAACATCGCCCTGGTTGCCCATGATAACAAGAAATCCGATTTGCTTGAATGGGCTAAATTCAATCGCGGCACGCTGGCCGGCCACAACCTGTTTGCCACCGGTACGACAGGAGAACTTCTTGCCAAAGCGCTCGACTTAAGTATCACCTGTTTTGCATCCGGTCCACTTGGTGGAGATATGGAAATCGGGGCAAAGATCGCGGAGAGCGATATTGATTTTCTGATCTTTTTCTGGGATCCCCTAGAACCGCAACCGCATGATCCGGATATAAAAGCCTTGTTGCGTCTGGCCGTATTGATGAATATTCCCACCGCCTGCAACCGTGCCACGGCGGATTTCCTTATTTCCTCCCCATTGATGGGAGAACATTACGAACATCCAACGCCCGATTTGGATAGATACGCGGCAAAACGAAATTTACATGGCGGAGAATAATAGCTGTCACTAACAACCAATCCGAGATCTGTTTACTCTTCTGTATATCCGCAAAGCGCCAGGGCCCGCGGGCCGGTATGAATACCAAGCACCGGACTGGTGATATTAACCAACAATTCCAAGGGATTGTGCTCTTTTCTAATGCGGTCTGCCAGAGCCTGAGCATCAGATAGAGCACCCCCATGCAAAACGGCTATGCGTTTAGGCATTTCTGGTGAAAGTTGTTCAAAAAAATGGCTCACCAGACTTTCGATGGATTTTTTCCGTGTACGCGCCTGACCGCAAAACTCTACCAAACCCGTCATGTGGTTGATCTTCACTAATGGCTTAATATCCAGAAGGCTGCCAAAAAAATGGGCGGCATTTCCAATTCTTCCTCCACGATGAAGGTATTCCAAGGTATCCAGGCAAACGATTTGGACCAGTTTCTCTCGCACCCTGGCGGCGGCCTCGATCATTCTAGCTGCATTACCTCCCATCTCACGTACGCGGGCAGCTGCCAGAACCTGCCAGCCCAAGCTCATGGTGGGCCCTTTGGAGTCCACCACATGGACCGGTACATCCATCTCCTTACCCACCTGTTCGGCAAGTTGGAACGTCCCACTCATGGCGCTGCTGACCGTCATGACGACGATTTCCTGCGCACCACTTTCAATGGCGTCCCGGTAGGTCTTCTCAAAATCAGATGGAGTTGGAAGAGTTGAGGTAGGCCAAACCGGATCCTTTTCCAGTCGCCGGTAGAATTCTTCTGGAGTCAGGTCAACGCGGTCATGTAACAGTTCATTTCCCCAGACAACTCCCAACGGGATGATCGAAATCCCGTATTGGTTAATCATATTTTGGGGAATGTCACATGTACTATCAGTAATCAATGCTGTAGTATTCATCTCCATGTCCTTGCTTCTTCGTTCCGTTTCCAATTAGTCGTTACATCTTCGCCGAATTTCGACAGTAAAATTTTCTGCAGCCGCCTATCATAACACCAATTGCCGTCGAGTATAATCATCCCAATGTTTTCATTTAAAATTCAAGCAACCCAAGGCCGGGCGCGTGCGGGCACTTTCACAACCCCGCATGGCAACCTGGAAACACCGGTGTTTGCCCCAGTCGGAACACAAGCAACTGTTAAAACGCTCACGCCCTCGCAACTGGATGAACTGGGCGCATCCCTGGTGCTTGCCAACACCTATCATCTGTATCTGCGCCCCGGCGACGACCTGGTGGCCGCAATGGGTGGTTTGCATCGTTTCATGCAGTGGCCGAATCCCATACTGACCGATTCGGGTGGCTTTCAGGTTTTCTCTTTGGCCCAAACTCGAAAGATAGACAATGATGGTGTAACCTTCAAGAGTCATATCGACGGCTCAACCCACCGGTTTACGCCTGAAATATCCATCCAAATCCAGGAAAACCTGGGGGCAGACATCATAATGGCTTTTGATGAGTGCTCCGACCCCAATGATCAAGAATATAGTAAAACGGCAATGGAAAGGACCCACCGTTGGGCAGAGCGTTGTCTTACCGCCAAGAAACGCACAGATCAAGCTCTTTTTGGGATCATTCAAGGAGGCATCGATCCTGATTTGCGAACTGCTTCGGCACAATTCATCTCATCGCTGCCTTTTCCAGGAATTGCCATCGGCGGGTTGTCAGTCGGGGAAACAAAAAACGAGATGTATAACACTCTAGGCCTGGTCACACAGTTCCTGCCAAAGTATAAACCGCGTTATTTGATGGGGGTAGGCACCCCGGAGGACTTGATCAACGGCATTGCCCTTGGTGTGGATATATTCGATTGCGTTCTGCCCACCCGGCTGGCTCGTCACAATGCCGCGTTTTCATCTCAGGGGCGCTTAAATCTGATGAATGCAAGCTTTGCATATGATCAAAATCCAATTGACGAAGATTGCGATTGCTATACATGCCAGACATTTACACGTGCATACCTGCGACATCTGATCGTGGCGAAAGAACTGTTGGCTGGAACACTATTATCAATTCACAATTTACGTGCACTGATCCATCTGGTAAAAGACATCCGCATTTCCATTATAGACCATACTTTCGATAGCCAGGTTCCAGCCTGGCTGAATAAATGGCATGGAAATACTGAAAGAAAGCCCGCCATCCCACAAAAAATGTAGAAAAGTAAAACTAATTGCGGGATATTTTGCGATCGCAGGGGCGACCCTACCATCTTTGGTCTGAATTAAAAGGATCACTTAATGTACGACTTTTCTGCTCATACACCAGGCATGCTCAGCATGCTGAAAAAGCTGGTAGAAACCGAATCACCCTCTCATGACAAAGCCGGTATTGACAATATCGGCGCCTTGATATCCGAGGAATGCCGACGCTTGGGGGCGGTGGTCAAAATTCACCCACAGGAATCCTTTGGAGATCTGGTCGAATCAAGCTGGGGAAATGGCAAGGACGGCATTCTGCTCCTTGCCCACATGGACACGGTACATCCGGTTGGCACGATTGAAAAGATGCCATTCCGCGAGTTGGATGGCCGGATCATGGGTCCCGGGGTAGAGGATATGAAAGGCGGAATCGTCGTCGGATTGACAGCCATCGCTGCCATGGTCGAGGCAGATCAGGCGCCCAAGCGGCAAGTCACCGCCTTGTTCACTTCTGATGAGGAAATTGGCAGCCCGGCATCCCGTCCGTTGATAGAGCATCTGGCGCGCCAATCTGCCCTGGTATTGGTACTTGAACCTGCAATGCCGGATGGTGCCATCAAGACATGGCGTAAGGGAGTGGGTGATTTTGTCGTGACGGTACGCGGAAAGGCTGCCCACGCCGGCAGCGATCACCAGCTGGGTCGTAATGCCATTGAAGAGCTGGCCCGCCAGATCCTTGTGATCCAAAATTTGACAAACTATGACCTGGGAACGACACTCAACGTTGGCGTTGTCCGAGGTGGAACAGCCACCAATGTAGTTCCTGGCGAAGCAGTTGCTGAAGTGGATCTGCGTATTATGGAACCCAGGGAAGCCGAACGAATTCTCACAGCGCTTCACGCACTCAAACCAACCCTGGATGGTACCAGTATCTCGGTAAGCGGTGAGCTCAACCGACCACCCATGCCATCCAACGAAATGATGAAGGCTACTTTCGCGAGGATTCGCAAAATTGCTGCCGGGATTGGCATGGAGTTGATTGCCAGCGGAACGGGAGGTGCATCAGATGCCAATTTTGTTGCCCCTCTGGGAGTTCCCGTACTTGATGGATTAGGTGTAGTCGGAGACGGCGGACACTCCGAGCGGGAATTTATTTTCAAGGACAGTCTGCCTGAGAGGGCCAGACTTCTAGCCACGATTCTGCGTGAATGGTAGGATATGAAACGTACCTACGCATTTATTTTCATAGCATGCATAATTTTAGCCTCCTGCATTAACACCCCGTCTACCGTAAAACAGGAAGAGTTTACCGTTCAATATACTTCCGCGAGTATTCCATGGCTGGCGAACCTGCAAAATTGTGCAGGCACGAATGTAATTGCAACCGAGCAGCGGGCAGCTGACTTCCTTGATCCAAAATCCGCCAATATGGTTATCCGCATCGGCAGACCTGACAACCTGGACGCTTACGCGTACCAAATTGGCACCGAAGATATCCTGGTCATTGTGAACGCAAAAAACCCAACCACAACGCTAACTTCAGAAGAGGTGTTTGAACTCTTTTCCGGTCAAATTCAGAATTGGAAAGTCATAAATGGCAATGATGCCCCGGTTCAAGTGTGGGTCTACCTGGACGGAGAGGATATCCAGGAATTGTTTAATCAGACAGTATTAGAAGGAAGTCCTGTTTCCTCAGAGGCGCATCTGGCTGTTGATGCGGATCAAATGGTTCAGGCGGTTGGAAAAGATGACGCTGCAATCGGGATCATCACGCGGCGACTGAAGGCGGGAAATATTTCCGAAGTTTACACGGCCGTTAAGAGCATTCCAGTGTTGGCTATCACCCTTGTTAAAGCCCAGGGAGCCCTTTCTCAAATTCTCGCCTGTCTGCAAAAGTGAGATCGCATGATCGAAACCATTATTTTTGCTCTTGGGTCGGTTGGCATCATCTGGGTCTCCATTCCATCTCTTAGGCAGACAGGTTCGCATGGTTTTTATCGCTTCTTTGCCTGGGAGATTATTCTTGGCCTGATCGTCATTAATTTAAGAAACTGGTTCGTCAATCCATTCTCCTGGTATCAGACCGTTTCATGGATTCTATTGGTGGTATGCCTGGTCCCCGTCCTCAACGGTGTTTATCTCCTCCGCACTGTTGGCAAACCCGCCGATCAGCTTGAAGCAACCACTCAATTGGTTACAAAAGGGATTTTTCATTTTATCCGGCACCCTTTGTATGCTTCACTGATCTATTTAGCCTGGGGTATTTTCTTTAAATCACCTTCCCTGCTGGGGGTTTGCCTGGGGGCTGTTTCCACAGTTTTTTTGTACGCAACCGCCTGCGCCGATGAAGCTGAGTGCCTGGTGAAATTCGGGAGCGAATATGCAGAATATATGAAAAGGACAAGAATGTTCGTCCCCTTTGTTTTCTAGAAGATAGGATGCTGGCGCCACCAATCAGTTGCCTGCTCAAAGGCATATCCAGCCTGTAATATCCTTGCTTCGCTCCAATGTTTTGAGATAATTTGCAGACCTACAGGCAACCCAGCCTTGGTAAAACCGCAAGGGATAGACAAAGCGGGTGACCCGGTCAGGTTGAATGGTGAGGTAAATCGTGTTAATAGCCTGGCAGCTTGAATGGCACCGGTGCTCTCGATCAAAGGCGCGGCAATGGGAGTGGTGGGAAGAAGTAACAAATCAAAACCTTCAAAGAATAACTCAAAGCGACGACGACCTTCAGCTTGACTCCGTCGAGCCAAAGCGTAATCCGTGGAGGTGAAGGATGCGCCAGTCTGCAAGCGTTGGAGCACGTCCGCCCCGAACCAATCCGGATGTCGTAAAAGTCTTTCACGGTGAAAGGCCGCCCCATCGGCCTGGGCCATCAGGCTATTTGCGAGCGCCAAATCCTCGAGCCAGGACAAGTCCACTTCCTGTATTTCCGCCCCCAATTCCTTGAAGACCTGAGCAGCCGTGTTAAATCCTTCTAACACTTCGGGATCGGAAGCTTCAATGTAATCCCCCCTGGCTACCGCGACCCGCCAATATTTGACGCCCGCTTCGAGGTCATCAAGGTAATTGTCAACGGAAATATCTATCGAGGTGGGATCCTGCGGTTCATAACCGGCAATCACTGAAAGCATTATTGCTGCATCCTCAACGGTTCGCGTAATTGGGCCGACGTGGTCAAGGTTCCACGATAGCGGGATTACACCTTTTAGACTTACCCTTCCATAAGTCGGCTTCAACCCAACCACGCCACAAAGCGATGATGGGATCCGGATCGAACCACCTGTGTCTGTTCCGATTGCAGCCAGGCACATTCCTAAAGAAACTGCCACAGCCGATCCGCTGGAGGATCCACCGGAAATACGGGAAGTATCCCACGGGTTCTTCACCACGCCATAATGCGGGTTAATTCCTGTCACTCCCAGGGCGATTTCATGCAGATTGGTTTTCCCCAAAAGCACTCCGCCGGAATACTTGAGTTTTTGAACAACCGGTGCATCTGCTCCAGGGAGATTATCTTTGAAGAACTTCGAACCTGCAGTTGTTGGCACACCTGCCATATCAACCAAATCTTTCAAGCCGAGAGGCATACCAAGTAAAGGGAAATCGCTTTTCTTGTAGGAGTCATTCCCATAAACGACATCGGCTTGCATGGCAGCTTGCACAGCCAGATCAGGAATAGGGTTTATGAAAGCCTGGAATTCAGGATTCAGACGCGCGATTTGGCGTAGACACGCTTCTGATAATTCGAGGGCTGAATACTCCCTGCGGTTAAGCTGGTCAAGGGCAACAGAAAGGTTAAGTTTGGAGATATCCGGAATCATTCTGCACTACTCTCATTAAAGGTTTATTTAATTATCGCATATTTCCATAATTAATCTAACTTCTAGGCCAAAATTGGCCAGCTTCCTTTAATGATGATCGCACCATAAAAACTGACGGGTTCGCCGCCAGTTTTTTTGGTTTTCTTCACATCAAGATATCAACCCGACTTCCTTCCCAACTCTTGCAAAAGTTTCCAAAACACGATTTAGCTGGTTGTCAGTATGGGTAGCCATATAACTGGTTCGCAAGAGCTGGCTGCCTTCCGGAACTGCAGGTGAAATGACCGGATTGACAAAGATGCCCGCATCGAAGAGCTCTTTCCAGATGGTCATCGTCCGAAGATCATCACCGATGTGGATGGGAATAACAGGCGTCTCGGATTTACCGATATCAAAGCCCAGGGCGCGATATTCTTTACGCATGAACGTAGCAATTTCGTCAAGGCGTTTGATCCGCTCCGGTTCATTTTGCATTACATGCAGAGCAGCCAGAGCCGCAGCAGCGTTGGAGGGAGGAATGCTGGCGCTAAAAATCATAGACCGGGCATGGTGTTTGATATATTGGACAATTTCGTTGTCGCCTGCGATAAATCCTCCAAGCGATGCGAAGGATTTGCTAAAAGTGGACATGATAAGATCCACATCCTTCGTCATATTGAATTTAGCAGCTGTGCCGCGTCCGCCGCCGAGCACACCAGTCGCATGAGCATCATCCACCATCAAGCGCGCGCCATATTTCTTGCACAAAGGAACGATGTCCGGAAGAGGAGCAATATCACCTTCCATGCTGTACAAACCATCCACCGCTACCAAGATTCCGACAGCCTGTCCGGCCTGCTTTAACACGCGTTCCAGGTCGGCCATGTCATTATGGCGGTAGCGAAGAGTTTTTCCCCAGCTAAGTTTTGCGCCATCCACAATAGAAGCATGATCTTGTTTATCCAGAACAACCACGTCATCCCGACTGACGATGGAGCTGATCGTTCCCAAGTTAGTCTGCATCCCGGTCGAAAAGACCAGAGCGGCTTCTTTCCCCACCCACTCAGCCAATTCACGTTCCAACTGCTCATGAAGTTCGATGGTTCCATTCAAGAAACGGGAACCGGTACAGGATGTTCCAAATCGCCGAATCGCCTCCATAGCAGCCTGGCGAACATCAGGATGGGTGGTTAATCCAAGATAATTATTCGACCCGCACATGATAAGGCGGTGTCCCCGAAAAACAGCTTCAGTGCCTTCGTTCTCGGTCAGCGGAATAAAGTAAGGGTAATACCCACCCGCAATGGCCTCTTTGGCCGCAGTAAATTTCGAGCATTTCTCAAAGATGTCCATTGCAGTCTCCGTTTCATACAAAATTTATAGCTGAAGTTTATTGAATAACTTCCCGACTAAAAACGCAAAGCCCCGATCAATATAAAGCCGTTTGCCATTAGATGCAAGGAAAAAGGGGCTATGTTTTTTTGGCTTTCTTTCCTGAAACAGCCATCAAATCCATTATGGGAAATACCAGGCTCTTAGGCAGTTTACTGGTCAGGAGGTAGAACAAGAGCGCATCAGATCCAGGCAGGATCATGTACCGCCCTTTCTCGGCTTGGCGGAGGATGATATGTGCCACTTTATCGGCGGAAAGCGGCTTGGCATTCCCTTCGAGTGCTATCATTTCCGCAGGCTTGAAAGGAATCTCATAAGCCAGTTGTGGAGTATCGACGTCTGTCGGGAAAGCCACCGAAACACGTATTCCATGCTTCTTCATCTCTGCACGCAGAGCCTCCGAGTAACCTGAAACGGCATATTTCGTCGCTCCGTACGCGGTATATCCAAAAATACCCATAAAGCCCGTTGCAGAAGACAGGTTGATAATATGACCAGACCCGCGTTTAATCATTCCAGGCAGGACGGCTCCGGTCACATATACTGTCCCCAAATAGTTGATTTGCATCAGCCGTTCGAAAACTTCCGGTGATAAATCCTGGACATACCCCGGCTGGGAGATACCAGCCGAATTGATCAGCACATCCGGCAAGCCCACAGATCTTGTCACTGTGTCAATGATTCGATTCGATTGTTTGGAATCAGATACATCTGCGGAGATAATTCCACAAACCTGGGATGATTCCCGTCGGGCCGCCTGCACTTCCTTCAATGCGGCCTCCAAGAGCTCCAGACGCCGTGCAACCAGCCAGACATGCGATCCAGCCGCGGCCAGTTGTTTTGCCGCCGCCAAACCAATCCCACTAGATCCACCGGTAATGAGGACTACTTTATTATTCCAATATTGGACAGCCATTTTTCTTCCTTTTTTGAAATATATTGTTGGAAAACAGAGTGTCTAGACGCTTGACAATACATTTTCAAATTTGTTCAATGCATCATCAATTACATCGTTCGTATCTGCCATCGATGTATACATGCGTGAGCCTGCCAATGTAATGAGACCATTCGCCATGTATGCAGCACCCATCTCTTCCATCATATGCCGGCGGGGTTTAAGCCCTTTAAGCAGACGGATCGGGTTATGCAGGTCAAGCAACATGACCCCAGAGGTTTCTAGGTGGCAGATCGAGCCCTGGTTGAAAGCGACAAACGGAAGACCATGCTTCTCAATGATCGCCTGCAATCCACGGGTCAGTCGATCACCTGCCCGCCCGGCCAGTACCGGGGCATTGGTACGCTCCATCTCAAGCAAGGCGTAGTAGCCTGCCACGCAAGAGAGAGGATTTGCCGAAAGTGTCCCACCGATATAGGCGCGCTCCCCTGCGCCACCAATTCCAGCCGCAAAACAACTGATCACATCCGCCCGCCCACCCACACCGCCTGCCATGGGATACCCGCCAGAGATGCATTTGCCAAAAACGGTCAAATCGGGTTTTACCCCAAAGTAACCCTGTGCGCCACCCATTCCCAGCCGAAAACCAGTCACCACTTCGTCAAAAATCAATAAGGCTTTGAACTCATCACAGAGGTCACGTACTTTCTGATTAAAATCAGAAGGTACAGGGCGGGTACCGCTCTCAGGTCCGACCGGTTCGACGATGACGGCGGCCGTTCCTCCAAGCAGTTGATTGAAAATCAACCTGGCACGTAATGCTCCCAGGGAATTCGGGAAAAATTCCTGGGTATTGCCGGTGGCACCAACGGGGATACCCTTGGCTTCCATTCGCCCCGTTCCTGGTACATGCAAGCCATACACCATCGAGTCGCTCCAGCCATGATAAGCGCCACCCACTTTTATAATCTTCTTCTTCTTAGTAAAGGTGCGCGCCCCACGTATGGCCGCCATGACGCTCTCCGTGCCAGAACCCAGCATACGGAACATCTCGATTGACGGCATTAAGCGATTCACCAATTGCGCCAATTTAAGCTCATATTCGTGAAAGAGACCTGTGACCGGGCCGCAACTCTGGAGCATTTCAATGACTTTATCGCGTACTGGAGCGTAATTACTTCCGAGAACGGTCGGGCCGCCTGCCTGGAGGAAGTCGATATACCGGTTGCCATCCACATCCCACAAGTAAGCACCTTCAGCCTTTTCAATGGCAATAGGAAATGGATAGTTAAAGGCCAGATTATGCTGCACTCCTCCCGGGATAAGTTTCTGCGCCTGCTGATTAAGTTCCTTCGAGCGGGCACATTTTGTTTCAAAATAATTCAAGTACTCCTGCATGCGCTCTGGAAGGATGGGGCGCATTGGCTGGCGCACAAGTGCATCGAGTTCGATCGTAGATGTGCTTCACATCGGGATATTCAGAAATGGCATATAGCTGTTCAGTCATCGTGATTCCTTCAATTATCCATTTAATCTCTGATAGCTGCCTTTGTTCTGATGGTAAAACCGGGTAAATTCTCCAAACAATTTATCGTACAACATACGGTTTTCCGGATTCGGCGTGAAAGTTTCCTTGATTTCAACCTTTTCAGGTACATCCTTGAAGGCCAGATAGCCAAGGCCTACCGCGGCGATGAAGGCAGCCCCGCGGGCGTTGGCCTGGATGGGATCGCCTACCTGGCGGATCTTAACATTCATAACATCAGCCAATATCTGGCTCCATACAGCCGATTTGGCTCCACCACCCACAAAATTTAATTGGGTAATCTTTCGACCCATGAATTTCTCGGCTGGTGCAAGCAACCAACGATTATTGAATGCCACACCCTCCATAAAAGATCGAATAATATCTTCTCGAGAGTTCTCCAAAGAAATATTGAAAAGAGCAGCGCGGGCATTCCGGTCGTCAATGGGAGAGCGCTCTCCGTAAATCCAGGGCATATACAACAAACCATTGCTTCCAGGAGGAGCTTTTTCAGCTATGCGGTCAAATGCCTGGAAAAGATCGGTTGGTTGTTGCCCTTGTTTTAGCTCATCCTCGTGATACATGACCTTGTCTCGTAAAAAATTCAGATTCCCGCCTGCAGTGGTCTGCAGGACGATCATCAGGTATTTGTCAGGAATGGCACACGGAACTGAAGCCATAAAAGTTGACATATCTGTCTTTTTATAAGGCACGTGCGCGGCGACCCAATTTGAGGTCCCAATGTACACATGAGATTCGAAATCATTTACTGTTCCGGAACCTATGGCAGCCGCGCTCACATCAATTGCCCCGGCTACCACTTTTACCCCATCTTTCAATCCAAGTATCCGGGTCACTTCCGCTTTTAAATCTCCTATTACGGAAGTACAAAGAACAAGATCTGGAAATTTTTCCGAGGCAATCCCACATGTCTTGAGCAATCCAGCATCGTACTTGATATGCTGCGAATCCCGATTATCGGTTACCCAGGAGGTAAGGATCGAATCAGATGTGGCAACGAATTTACCGGTCAAACACAGGTTCATATAATCCAGCGCAGTCAGGAATTTATAGGTTTTTTCATAAACTTCGGGGAATTCGTAGCGGACAAGCAACATGTGCGCGGATGGATCGGTACCAGTCAGCGTGGGTGCGCCGCCGGTGCGGTTGAGCAAGCGCAGAATTTTGAATACCTCATAACCGTCCACCTTGATCAGACCACCAATAATCTTGGAAAGATATTTTGCGCCGCGCATATCCAGCCAGGAGATCACATTCATCAATGTCTTTCCATCGGAATCCACGGGGACTGTGCACTCGCCCTGGGTGGAGCAGCACACGGCAATAATGCTTTCAAGCGGCACCAATTCTTTCGCAATCAATCGTTTTGCAGTGGACAGGAAGGCCTCCCACCAATCCAGGGGATTCTGCTCCGCTCCACCGCCAGGCAAAACTTGAAGGGGAATTTCCTGCACTTCCCAGCCAACCAGCCTACCGGAAATGGAAATCAATGCGGTTTTTAATGCAGAGGTACCCAGATCAACTGCAAGTATAAAAGGTTCCTTTTCCATGATTTCTTCCTTTCGACAGAATCGTCATTAAACTTTATACTTCAAGAAATTTGTCCACTAAATTCCTGACAATCTGATTAATTAGCAAGGAGGCTTATCAACCTTTCTGGCCGGCGGGAGAACTCTGCAATCGGTATTTCACCACGCACCATCGCCTGAAGGGTCTCGGTCAGCAGCCGGCTGACAGGTGTTGGGATACCAAACTTCTCTCCATAACGCACGACCGCTCCATGCAGATACCCCACTTCGCTCTTCTTACGTCCAGCATGCAAATCAATATGAAAGGATGGCATCTTACCACCACGCCCACCCCCGACAACTTTCATCATCGCAGGGCGGGCCAGGAAGGGAGGCATGTGCAATGCCAAGACCAAAGCACGGACAGGAATTTTGGGCAAATTGACCACATGGAATCCCTGAGCCGTAATCACCGCAAGTGCCTCCTGAGCCATTCGCATCTCCAATGCATACAATCCAGGATTCGAAAACACTTCCGCCGGGCTCATATCGACTATAGCAGATGTAGCACTCCCCGGCAGATTTGCCAGGACCTTTGACCATTTCATATCGTACGCGTGTTCGAATAGATGTGCGTTCAATGAAGCAGAATTAAATACCTTCTCCAACCGATCGGAAAGCGGGTGCCCGGTTGCAATCCCAATCCCACGCGCCTTTTCCAACATGATATCCCCGGCGGCCTGCCTGGCAATTGAACAAGTAACCGTACCGGCAATAACACGACCATTACCAAGCAACTGCGCAATCACCGGTTCGTTGTCAACTCCATTCTGCAAACAAAGGACGGGTGGCATGTTATTCATGAATGGTTTGATCCCTTCCAAAGCATCTGCCGTATCGAAGGATTTCATGGCAAATATGGCAATGTCGAAGGGTCCTTGTTGCATCGCTTCCGCGAGAGAAGCAACACATTTATAGGTATCGGGAGCTACGATCAGGGTTTCAGGAGCTTTTCTTTGCCTATCGTTGGAGACATCCAACCGCAATCCGCGCAACTGCAGCTCACTTGCTATAAACTCCTGCTCAATAAAAACCACACGTTGTCCAGCCAGTGCAAGAGAACCACCAACATAGGTGCCTATCGCCCCGGCGCCGAAAACCAGCACCGAGATCGGTTTCACATCATTCATGAAAATCCTCCAAGAGTCCGTTTCTTAAGACTAATTAAACGCCCTTATTATACAGGAATGTCATGGCGTTTGAGGTTTAGCAGTTTTCATTCTCTTCTCTTTTTATCCATATCAAGCATTTTCTAATCAGATTCTTATTTATGATGGGTTGGAATCATCGACCATCTTGATATCCATGGCCTTCCAGTAAATGAAACTCATCGAGATCGCCTCAACCAATCCAGTTAAATATCCATTCAGAAATGCCGGCCCCCACAAGAATTGCTGCACCCTCACCAACATTGGTAGTACATAACCTTCGATGTAATTTATTCACACATTTTGTGACAAAAGCAATATATATGGATCATGCTGATGCAGAATCGGTCGAAGGTTGAGATGATAAAAGCAAATATCAACCAGCAGAAGGAAGGAAATATCATCCAAACATAGGAATGAACAAGCATTATTCCAGAAATATATAACACGGATTCGGGTACATCGGTGCGAATCCCGATCATGATTTTATCCGGGCTCCGAATTGCGTGATAATAATAATCAAGGTATCGACAAGAGGTTCCATCATATCAACTTGTATCCCTTGCCCCACAGAGTTACAATCTGTTCATAATCTGGAGATAGCATGTGATCTGTTACCCCATTACCATAAAGCGCCCATACTTTCAAAATTGGATCGGAAGAATAATTATCTAGACGGAAGACTACCTGTACAATCCGCAAGGGAGACCTCAAATGAATTATAAAGTGACGGTGGTGACCATTTTTTATTTCCTTCTGGCAGGCCTGGCAGCATGCGCACCCTTGCCCGCAACCAGCCTTCCCGCAACTGAACAATTGTTACCATCAACCACCCCTGTTCCTATTGCAACATCAACTTCGATTCCTACACCTACAAACAGTCCGGTTCCTACGCCGACAGCCCGCCCGCTGGTCCCTGATTTTAAACACATCATAATGATCGTCTTCGAAAACCATGAGTTTGACTCGGTGGTTGGAAATCAGACTATGCCAGTATACAACCAGTTTATTAAGGAAAATACTCTTTAACCCAATACTATGCCATCACGCATCCCAGCCTGCCTAATTATCTGGCATTGTTCGGCGGGGATACTTTTGGGATCACTTCAGACTGTGAAAATTGCTTCGTCAACGCCAATAATCTGGCAGACCAAATCGAAGCCAGCGGCCGTTCCTGGAAGGGCTATTTTCAGGATATGCCCCATCCATGTTTCGTCATGGATACGGCTATTTATGTCCAAAAACATAATCCATTCATGTATTTTGATTCGATTCGCCTGGACGAGACCCGCTGTAATCGATCCGTTGTGCCTTTACCACAGTTGCAGACAGACCTGGCAGCCGGGAACCTGCCCGATTTTGTATATATCATGCCCAATAGTTGTGTCTCAACCGATGATATTTACAGCAATCCGGACTGCAACCTGAGCCTGGCGGATGGATGGCTGGGGGGAGTGATGGGTATGTTGCAGGATTATCTGAAACCAAGAGCGGCAAGCGAACCTTACTTAATCATCTTAACCTGGGATGAAGGCCAGGGCAGCCATTCCTGCTGTGGGTTACCAGCGCAAGCCGGCGGACGTGTGCCAACTGTTCTTATCTCACCCCTGGCAAATAGCGGCTTTCGGGATAATACTCCTTACACACATTATTCATTACTAAAAACAATCGAAACTGCCTGGGGCTTGCCTTACCTCGGTCATGCTGCAGATGAAAATAACGTTCTTATCACTGCTCCATGGAAATGATTTTCTATTAAGGTGCATTAACCTTTCTGGGAGAGCGAAACCAGTTAATTTTTCATTATGTATATTCCTCTCACCACGCATTCTGCCTATTCCCTCCAGGAAGGTCTGGCCGAGCCTGCCGAATTGGTTCAGGCGGCCTTGGCGGACGGTCTGCCAGCAATAGGCCTTACCGATCATCGTCTGTTGACAGGTACGGTAGAATTCGTGCTGGCGTGTCAAAAAACAGGAATTCAGCCCGTACTGGGACTGGAAATCGATCTGGAGAGCGGCCCTCTATCACTCCTTGCAATGAGCCTGTCAGGCTGGTCGAGTCTGTGCAACTTAAGCAGCCTTCTTGCAATACGGTCCGATCCCACGCTGGCGTGCACTCTTGACATACTGGCATCCCAGTCCCGGGATTTAATTTCCATCACCACCGGCTTGGATGACCCTACCGGTCAGCGGGTTAGGGTTCTCAGGGATATTTTCCCAAATCGACTGTATCTTGGCTTACAAAATCCAACCCAGGCACTCCCGCTTTCTCACCTGGGCCGGCGTTTATCTTTGCCATTGGTGGTTACCCAACCGGTCTATTATTTGACACCCGGCGAAGCTAATTTGCAGCGTACACTCTCAGCCATCCGCCTAAATGTCCAGCTGGAGCAACTCCCTTCCGGTGCCGCCGCACCGGAAGAGGCCTATTTTATCAATTCGCGTGAAATCGAAAGGCAATTCAAGGGTTCCCGCGCTGCCCTGGCAGCCAGCCAGGAAATCGCAGAGAGATGCAAGTTTGACTTGCCATTAGGAAGATCGCAAATGCCGACCGTCCCTCTGCCTCCCGGCTTGACGGCAACGGAATACCTGCGACAGAAAGCCGAGAGCGGAGCGAGACGGTTGTATGGCAGTATCCGTTCAGATGTTCAGGTTCAGCTCGATCACGAACTGGACGTGATTGCGCGGATGGGTTTCGAACCAATTTTTTTAATCGTGGAAGAACTGCTGGAGTTCGCCCGCAGAACAAATATACCATTTTCATCGCGTGGCTCGGCCGCATCATCCCTGGTGGCGCATTGTTTGGGTATTACCAGCCCTGATCCACTTCGCTTAGATCTATATTTCGAGCGGTTCTTAAATCCTGCCCGCACGACACCACCGGATATCGATACCGACCTGTGCTCTCGCAGGCGCGATCTGGTCATCCGGCATGTCTTCGAAACATATGGGAAGGAACGCGTGGCCATGGTTGGAACCATCAACCGTTTCAGACCTCGCTCAGCACTTGGTGATGTGGCGAAAGTGCATGGTATGGCTCCCACCCAGGTTCGAGAATTGGTCCAGCAGCTTCCTTATGGCTTTTTCGCCAGAATGGAAGAGCAGACTGGCGAAGAAAATGGTCTGCCGGTATCTTCCTTCGCCGAACTTCGGCACCGGTACACCAGCCCTTCCTATCAACAAATCTTCAATGAGGCTGAAGCGCTGCTCAAATTACCGCGTCATCTTTCGGTGCATGCCGGCGGATTAATCGTGGCACCACGTCAGCTAACAGACCTGGTACCGGTTATGAAATCAGGAACCAAGGGGGTTACCATCACCCAGTTTGACCTGGAAGCGGTGGAAGCTCTCGGACTTGTCAAGATCGACCTCTTGGGCATCCGTGGCCTGACCGTGCTGGGTGACGTGGCCGAATTCATCCAGGAAAGCCAACCGGACCAATATAAGGGTTCTTTGGCAGTACTCGAATCAATTCCTTCTGACGATCCCGATACATCCCAACGCCTCGAAAATGGAAGTACTATTGGCTGCTTCCAGATCGAAAGCCCAGGGATGCGTTCCACATTGCGGGAGATCAAGGCCCGTAGCGAAGATGATCTCATGGCAGCACTGGCGTTATACCGTCCCGGTCCACTTTCGGGTGGTTTGAAGGACGTATTTGTCCGGCAATTCAAAGGGGAGGAGCCGGTTGAACATATCCACCCGGCCTTGGCTCCACTGCTTGATGAGACCTTTGGAGTGATTCTGTACCAGGAACAGGTGCTGCGGATTGCCCACGAACTGGCCGGTTTCAGTCTGGCGGAAGCTGACCTTTTGAGGCGGGCGATGAGTCATTTTGACCCTGGCAGGCTCATGCAGGATTTGCAGCGAAAGTTCGTAACCCAGGCACAAGCCAGAAGTAATATCCCAGTAGAGTCAGCCGAACGTGTTTGGGAAATGATGGCAGCTTTCGCCGGGTATGGTTTCCCCAAAGCGCACGCCGCTTCGTATGCAAAAGTGGCCTGGCGATCAGCCTGGTGCAAGACCCACTTTCCTGCAGAGTTCATGGCGGCTGTGCTGGCCAATTGGGGCGGCTATTACAGCCAGAGTGTTTATTTGGGCGAGGCGCGCCGTATGGGTCTGGCCGTTCGTCCACCGCATGTCAACTTTTCTAGCCGCGACTTCGTTGTGGCAAACCCGGAGCCTGGTCGTAAAGTCCTCTTCATGGGTTTGGACCAGGTCCGCAACCTGACTGGACGGACAATCAGGCGCATTCTCAACGGCCAGCCCTTCACCTCCCTGGAGGACTTCCTAACACGCGTCGACCCTCCCATACAGGAGGCTGGAGACCTTGCACGGGTGGGAGCTTTCGAAGGTTGGGGAACCATACCCACGCTCCTGCGACGCTTGCAAAGAGGAGGCTGGCAGGTGGATCAACCAAGCCTTTTTAACTATCCAAATGCAGGGTATGTATTCCCACTTGGTTATCCAGTCGGTGATAAGGACCGTGAAAGTAACATCGAGGAAGATTGGTCGCTTGAACAGAAGGTTGCCGCCCAGAAGGAATTCTTAGGTATCAGCCTGGATGCGCACCCCCTGGAGTTGGTGGTGGATAAAATTTCCGAATCGGGAGCGATCACTACCATCGATGCCGCCGGGCGAGCTGGCCAGCGGGTAACGGTAGCCGGTATTCGCCAAAGCGGGCATCGCAGCCGCACAGCCAAAGGCGATTTGATGTTGTTCATGACTCTGGAAGACCTGGCGGGAATGCTGGATGTGGCAGTGTTTCCAGATGTGTATCGCCAGGTGCGTGACTTTATCCATTCGTCTGAGCCTTTACTGGTGACTGGTGTAATTAAAACAGATCAAGTGCGCGCCGAACCTTTATTGGTCGCGGAAAAAGTGAAACGGCTGCGCTAAAGCCGGCCTGGTTCTTGCTTCTGCCCAGGACTCTAACCGGCTACAAGGCTTTTATGAAAATGAAGTAAAGAATTCTGTTCACGGTTGGGCAGCTTTTTGAATTCTGGCCCTGAGATTTTCCCATGCTGGGGTGATCAGGAAGCTCTCGTCCATATTTGCCACCATTTGCGTAAAACGCGGGAAGGGTATGGTGAAAGTCAAGTATTTTTCCGGTATCTGGGGCCGGGCCGTCACATCGAACATTCCGAGGACACAGCGCGGATCGTCAGATTGCGCCTCCCAGAAAGGATAATTCACAATTGTCGAGCAACCGGAGCCATTCGGGCTGATAACTCCATTTTCATCCGACCGGTCGTAATTTGCCAAGGCGAACAGGCCGGATAATACATCGGCAGAGGCGAAAAAAATCACTGCAAAAGGCTGGTCGTTTGCGGCGAGCTTGTCCCAGCGTTTACACACCATAAAACGCCCGGGAGCTTGAAAAGGAGGATGGCTTTCCAAATAGCCGTTGACCAGTTCGGGCGATTTTTTATACCGCTCGCCTTCAATCTCCCCCGCAATTCCGCAGGAAAGGAAATATTCAAACTTGGGTCGCAAGGATTGGGAAAAACCGGTATAACGCCTCCATCCTTTGCAGCCGGGGCTGTCATTCCCATACACAAAAACATGCCCCTGCCTGACGCGTTGGAAACTCGCCATGACGCAATGTTCCACATCCTGGCTGTCAACCTGATCCTCTTTACTGATCTCGTCGGTATAAAAATATACCACCGGCAATTCTACCCCTGGAAAATATTTTTCCCACTTTTTCTGAAATTCTTGTTGAAATTGGGTATTCATAGATTAACCTCCAGATTGTTAGTTTTTTTCGTTCCTTATTTCATTTCCTGATATTCACAGCTCAACCGGATCCCGCACGGTCGAAATAAATACATCCTCCAATGTAGGCATTATCCAAACAATGTTGTTGACCAGGATGGATTCGGACTCCAGCATCTTCCTGACCGGTCCAATGAATTCGGCCGCGCCTGGCACAACAACATGGATTTGCGCTCCATATAAAGCAACTTCGTCTATAGGCAGGCTTTTTTTGGATTGAGCAACCTTCAAAAGGCGGACAGCGCGATCTGGCTCCGGTGTATTGATCTCCAACACCTGTCCACGCATATGAGTTTGCTTAAGTTCATCCGGCGTTCCAATCGCGACTACCCGCCCCTGGTTGATAAAGCCCACCCTTTGGCAAAGCTCCGCCTCATCCATGTAGTGGGTGGTTACCAGAATTGTCGTACCTTTATTAGCCATGGCATAAATCAACCCCCAGAAATCGCGTCGGCTGATGGCATCCACACCTGCAGTCGGTTCATCCAGGAAGATAACGCGCGGATTATGGACAATGGCACAACCCAATGCAAGGCGCTGCTTCCAACCACCCGACAGATTGGATGTCAGCGTGTCTTCCCGGCCTTCCAGCCCCGCCATTTGGATAATTTCCTCCTGCCGCTGGGCGAGCGCCTTGCGGGAAAGGCCATAGACCCTGCCATAGAAATGGATATTCTCGCGGGCAGTCAGGTCATTATACAAGGTGAATAGTTGGGACATATATCCGACATGCGCCTGCATGATCTTCGTCTGCGTCACTGGATTAAAGCCTAAAACGCTTAATTTGCCTGCAGTGGGCCTGATCAATCCCAACAGCATGCGAATGGTGGTGGTTTTTCCAGCACCATTGGGTCCCAGCCAGCCAAATACCTCTCCAGAGTGGATATTAAAACTGACCCGGTCAACCGCAGTGAATTCACCAAAACGTTTGGTCAATTCTTTCGCAATGACGGGATAGGCTCCATCTGGACTGGCGGTATCCTCGTTCGCCAAAGGTTTATTGGCCATTATCGGCTGCCTCCTGACGACGCACCAGGCTAATGAAAGCTTCTTCCATGCGAGGCTCGATTACCCGCATACCAGTCCATGAAATACTCTGAGAACCAAGTGCTCCTTCAATTTGCTTCTGGCGATATTCAATATCATCAACGAATAAATGCAGCATGGCCCCGTAAGTTTGCACCTCCAGGATTCCGGGC
Source organism: uncultured Chloroflexia bacterium (assembly GCA_963772245.1). Classification (GTDB taxonomy): domain Bacteria; phylum Chloroflexota; class Anaerolineae; order Anaerolineales; family Villigracilaceae; genus UBA877. Next base: position 783,113 of record CAVYWB010000006.1, read on the forward strand.
ATTCCAGTCACCAACTCACGCGCCGCCTCAAACTTCGTTGGTTTAATCTCAATCAGATGACCCGGAACCATCTTCTTAATCCCGGCTGGCGTGTCCTGGGCGATCAAACGACCTTTGTAGATCAAGCCAACCTTGTTGCACCTCTCGGCCTCGTCCATATAAGGGGTACAGACAAATATTGCCAGACCCTGTTCAGCCCGCAAATTTCCAAGCAGGTTCCAGAACTCACGCCGGCTTACCGGATCAACTCCCAAGGTTGGCTCATCCAAAAGGACCACCTGGGGCCGGTGGATAAGGCTACACGCCAACGCTAATTTTTTCTTCATTCCTCCCGAAAGACGGCCAGCCGGGCGGGAGGTAAACTCGGTCAGTCCGGAAAACTTGAGCAATTCGACAATACTTGCTTTTTGCTGCTTGCGCGGAATGCCATGCAAGTCGGCAAAGAAACGCATATTCTCCATCACAGTCATATCGGCTGGCAGAGTGAATTGTTGGGCGATATATCCGGTTCTCTCGCGGATTTCATAAACATCACGCATTGAATCATATCCGAGAACACTGCTGGAACCCCCATCCCGCTTGAGCAACCCTAAAATAACCCGCGTGGTTGTGCTTTTTCCGGCCCCATCCGGACCAATCAGGCCAAATGTCTCACCTCGTTTTACTTCCAACGAAACCAAATCGACAGCAGTAACAATCCTTTGCTGCCCTTTGAATTTCTTCACCAATGCCTGTGCTGAAATGACAATGTCGGTTTGCATGGCGTTCAATCCAATCTCTTCTTAGAAACAGCCGCGGCGATTGCCAGAGCAATTGAGGCATAAATAAATAATGTCAGAGAATCCGTCCACAAGTATGTCATCCCTACGCCTTTGGTCATTATCCCTCGAATGACCCGCACGAAATACGTCATGGGAATCAAGTTGCCTATGATCTGCGTCCAGAGCGGCATGGTTGTCCGTGGATAAAGAAAACCGGTCAGAAGCATTGCCAAGAGCTGGATCACACTGGTCAGCTGTTGTGCCTGCCTCTGGGTCTTGGCCACAGCCGAGATTACCAGACCCAGACCCATCCCTGAAATAATGAACAAGATCGACAGGCCCGCCAGAAGCAAGATGTTACCCAGGAATGGGACCCGGAACCAATAGACCCCGATGGCAAGAATCATGGCCATATCGAGTATCGCCACCAACATACCTGGTATCAACTTGGCAATAACCATCTCGGCTGGCCGGGCCGGGGTGGCAAGCAATTGTTCCAGGGTACCCACTTCGCGTTCACGCACGATCGCCATGGCCGAATTCGTCACAACTATAATCTGCATGATCAAGGCGATCAGGCCTGGCAGGATGAAAATGAGATCGGTAATATCAGGGTTGTAGAGCACCCGGGTAGTTGTAGTAATCGGTAGCTGGCCTGTCAACGCGTTCAAGACAGTTGTTTCCCCTGCACCCTGCACTCTTTCGGTTATGAGGTTCAGAGAATATTTTTGAGTAATACTCAAGGCAGCGTTATAGCCTGATTGTACACTGAAGGAATCGGAGCCATCCAAAAGGATGAGGACATCGCCCTTTCCAAGTAGAACCTGCCTCTCGAAATTTGGAGGGATGATCACCCCCACTTTCACGGTACCTGCATCGATCGCCTGTCTCACCTGTCCTTCGTTTTGCAGAACCAGCTTGATATCGAAATTTCCTGAATTTACCAGCGCTTGGATGAAATTCCGGCTGCGTGTATCGAGGCTTTGGTCAACAACTGCGGTCGGCAAATGGGTGACGGTCAGGGAAACAGCATAGGCAAACAAGAACAATTCTATAAGGGGCAATGCAAAGAACAGAAGCAATGTACGGCGATCCCTCAATATCTGCACTGTTTCTTTGTATATCAGCGCGCGTAAGCGCTGGAGGGATTTTGCCATACTCAATCCAGCCTCTTACGGAATGTAATCGTCGCCAGGAACATTACCACCACAATATAAATTACCAATGCCAGGACTTGGCCGGACAAAATCGAGAAACCAATCCCTTTAGTGATAATACCGCGCGAAATTGGGATGAAATATGTAATCGGGAAGAGGTTCCCAATCAATCTCACTGCAGCAGGCATGGTATAACGCGGAAAAATAAACCCTCCCAATAACAGGCTGACCATCATGAATAACATCATCAACTGCTGCGCCTGACGCTGGTTTTGCGAGACCGACGATATAAGCAACCCCAACCCCAACCCGCTGAGAACATACAAAGATGATAGACCAATAAACAACCAGAAGCTGCCCTGGAAAGGTACACCGAACCAAAAAAATCCGATTGCAATCACGGTCAGCATATTGAGCATGGCAATGATCACATACGGAACAATCTTGCCAATCATCAGCTCCACCGGGCGGATTGGTGTAACCAGGATCTGTTCTATAGTGCCCATCTCACGTTCCCGCACCACTGCTGCTGCGGTCAATGCCAGGGATTGGGTCTGCAGAAGCATGGCTGCCATGCCAGGGATAATGAACCACAGGGTAATCATATCCGGGTTGTAAAGCACATGAATAAGCGCATTTAAAGTCGGCAGGGCAACCCCGGAGGACTGTGCTCCAGATTGAGAAATCATATTATAGACAATCTGGATCGCGTATTCCTGACCAATAATGGTGGCATAGGCATTTGCCGATTGGGATGTAAAGAAGTCCGATCCATCCACCAGGATAAGAACCTGGGCATTACCACGCACGATATTCTTATCAAAATCGGGCGGGATCACGATTCCGACCCGAGCCTGGCCTTCATCAATATTCTTGATTGCGCCGGCCTGGTCTGGCGCTGTGGCAATAATATCGAAGTAACCTGAATTAACCATGGCGTCCAAGTAGGTCCGGCTGGCTTGATCCAGACTCTGGTCAGCCACCACGGTTGGGATGTGGGTCACATTTGTGTTGATGGCATACCCGAAAATTATTAACTGCATCAAAGGGATGGTTAGCATGATCCCCATCGTTGTTCGGTCACGCCAGGCTTGGGAAAATTCCTTTTGAATTAATGCAAAAATGCGCTGTAACATCGCTTAGCCTAATCTCTTTGAATATTGAGACCATTGGAAACGGTCTCCACGATCATCACGGCAAACTGATGGCGTTGTTCCGGCGATGGAGCGGGCTCGACACCGCGCAACACGGGTAATATCGCAGCGATAAAGGAACCCATAATCATACGCGCCCCCATCCCAGGCTCTATTGGCCTGAAATTACCATTTGCGATTTTCACTGAAATGAATTGTTGAAGCGTCTGCATTACCGGCTGCCATCGTGCAACCACATAAGATTGTAGAACCTGATCATCCGTCCAGGCTTCCGCAATCAACACCCTGTAATAAATAGTTCTTGCCAAAATCTTCTCCATCAACAGGTCGACGAGGCTAACAATTGATTGAAGATCATCCATATCAACGAGGTGTATCAACAACGCATCAACCATCTCGGCCTGCCGGGAAAGGATTGCCTCAAGAACCTCTTTTTTGCTGGAGAAATACCCGTAGAGTGTACTCTCCCCAATATCGACGGCTTCAGCAATGTCACGGGTGGTGGTTGCCCTGTACCCCTTTTGCGCAAATAATTCGGCTGCTTCATCCATTATAGTGTTACGCTGTCGCTCGATGCGGCGTTCTCGACGGGTTTGATCTTTGACTTGGATGGATTGGTTTATCATTCAGCTTAATCCCTTTCCCATCAGAAAAAAGGACAAAAGGCGAGTGATTCTTCGTAATTCGATTATCGGCTCGCAAATTGAATATGAGTATATTTCATTTTTTTCTACTGTCAAGATACATCTGATAATTTATCATTTAGTGAGTCATTCAGTGAGTCTTGACAAGATTGGTTCGTATATATATAGTTAGGATACTAACTATATATATACTATGTAGACCGGAGAATTTTTCTTGGAAACGCTAAAAGTCCAATCTATCGCCGGAGAACTGCGCTCATTGACCGGCAGGATTCTCAAAGCAGCCAGGCAAGATACAGAACAAAGACTGACAGCCAGTAATGCAGGCATCACAGTATTGCAGTATGGCATCCTGCAGGTCTTACAAAATAAGAATTGCACCTTAAGTGAATTAAGTATCCAGATGGGGCGGGAATCTGCCACACTCCTGCCAGCTGTGGACGCCCTTGAGAACAAATGCATGCTCCTGCGATGCCAGGACCCCAGGGATCGCCGGCGCACGCCTCTCAAGATCACACCTCAAGGTATTTCAGTCTTGGAGCGCGTGCCGCAAGTGGGTGAAAACGATCTACTCCTGAATGCCTTGCAAGGATTAGGCGATGAAAAAGTCGACCAATTGATCTCGCTTCTGCGAGAAGTCACCCGACAGGTGACACAATACAAAAACCAGATAAATTAAATTATAGGAGAAAATGATGACTGCAAAAGTAATCGTAATAACAGGAGCAAGCAGCGGCATCGGTGCAGAAACAGCCAAATTACTGGGCGCACGCGGCGATAAAGTGGTATTGGCGGCCCGGCGCCAGGACGAGCTCAAACAAGTGGCGATTCAATGCGGAAAGTCAGCTTTCACCGTTATTACAGATGTCACCCGCCGCGCCGACGTGGACCAATTGCGTGATGAAGCATTGCGGGTCTTTGGAAGGGTGGATGTATGGATCAACAACGCTGGGCGCGCCCTTTCCCGCCAAGTGCTGGACTTAACCGATGAAGATTTTGACTTGATGATGTCTATTAATGCCAAGTCGGCATTGTATGGCATGCAAGCCATCGTGCCATATTTTAAAGAAAAAGGCACGGGTCATTTGATCAACATTTCATCGGCGCTCGGGCGGATCCCATTCACCAGTTACCGGGCTGCTTACAGCGCTTCCAAAGCGGCTCTCAACAGCCTGACAGCCAACTTGCGCATGGACCTGCGTGCAGCGTATCCCAATATCCATATTTCCGTGGTCATGCCTCCCATGGTGAGTTCGGATTTCGCCAAGCATGCAGTTTATGGCACACCACTTCCACCGGGAGGTTTGCGCCTTGGCGCGATCCCCCAAACCCCAGAAGTGGCTGCGGCCGCCATCGTGGAATTACTCGACCATCCGCGCGCGGAGATTTATACCAATCCCGAACAATCAGAATTGGTCGCGCGGTACTTCACGAATATAGAAGCTTTTGAAGAAAACATGGGGCATTAATAATAAGACTCCAGTTATCTTGTTCTTAAGGGAGAAAAAACGATTATGACTCAACCAGGGATCGAAAAATCAATGCGCACCATCACTCTTGAAGAACATTTTGCCACGCCGGTATTTATGGAAGGCCCAGGGCACGGAATGTATGAGCGTGTCCGTTCAAATCAGAGCCAATCCCCGCTGTCTTTTATAAATGCCCACCTTGTCGAACAACTACTGGATCTCGATGCTCTTCGGATTGCCGACATGGATGCCGCCGGGATCGACATGCAAGTACTTTCTTTGAACTCACCAGGATTGGAACAACTCGATGCCCCCACAGCGGAAAGGCTTGCCCGCCAAACGAATGACACACTTGGGGAAGCCGTAATGAGCCACCCAAACCGCTTCGCCGGGTTTGCAGCCCTGCCAACCTGTGTCCCGGATATTGCAGCAAATGAATTGGAGCGCACAGTCCGGGATTATGGTTTCAAGGGAGCGGTAGTTAATGGCCACAACCAAGGTCGTTACCTTGATGACTCATTCTTCTGGCCCATTTTCGAGCGCGCGGAAGCTCTGCAGGTTCCTCTTTATCTGCACCCCACCCCACCTCCGCAACCGGTTATCCAGGCCTCCTATGTAGGGAATTTCGCTCCGGAAGTTTCGGCCCAGCTGGCCGCTGCAGGTTGGGGCTGGCACATCGAGACCGCCATCCACATTATCCGGATCATCCTCAGCGGCGCCTTCGACCGGTATCCCAACCTCCAATTAGTGATCGGCCATTTGGGCGAAGCGCTCCCCTTTATGCTACCCAGGCTCGATCGCAGCATGCCCATGCAACTTACCAAATTGAAGCAACCCATCGGCGCGTATTTGCGCGGGAACATATACTACACATTCAGCGGCTTTAATTTCACTCCTAATTTCCTCGATCTACTCTTCCAGGTGGGAGTTGACCGGATTATGTTCTCAGCAGATTATCCGTACAGTTCAATGTCAGATGCCCGGAAATTCCTGGAGGAGTTGCCGATCAGCCCGATCGATAAAAATCGCATCGCACATTGCAATGCGGAACGGCTTTTAAAAATGTAAAAGTGGGGTTCGCTTCTTAATTTCACTCTTCAAGAAAAACCATGGCTAAAATAAAGTGTTTTTGCCATGGTTTCAATTTTAATATTTGTCAGTTTTCTTCTTATTTGGATCAGGGATTAAAAACCGTTCTTGAAAGATATACCTCGTATTTTCATTCTTGAGCAGATCAATAATTTTTAGAATTCCCAGGTAATTGAGCGCAATCCCCAGGAAGATTCCTATTCCCCAACCCACGGGCATAGCCAGATGTCCATTGATATGAAAAAGAAGAAATAAACCACGATCGGCAGAAAAAGTAGATCGGCAGTCAGCATACCTGGATTGTAGAAAGTTTTCCCTTTTATATTGAACAAAAATGTATGTGCAAAGAAATTCCCGGCAGATACCAGTATGGTTGCAATTCCCAGCCAGAGCGCTTTTTCACCCAGAATCGCAGCAAGAAAATAAAACAACCAGCCCACTATTAAATTGACAAGAAGGGCTGTATTTGGATTCAGAGGAGACCGATCCGGAACATTGTTGGAAAACATCACCTTGTTTAACATGCCGGGAAAATAACCGGGGTAGCGATATTCCTCGAATTGATGGATGAAAAGAGAGATCAGGCTTACCCAGAGCAGGAAAGAAAGAATGCTCAAGTGACTGAAAGCCAAATAACCAGCTACCATAATAGCAAGTACCAGACCAATCTCAGACCAATGTTGCCTGAGAATGTTCATAATTTCTCCTTGTAATAATACTCCACAGGAGGAAGAGACTGCCTTGCCCATTTCGACAGCATCGTCCTGCAAATGTCGGGCGATTCTGATGAGCGTCGTGCATAGGTGTTAATCATCACATGAATATAATCAGCCAAAGACGAGATTAGAATATATATCCCGGCAGGCAATTATATATCTATTGGCAGTAAAACAAAACCAACCTCCTGGTAGATTGGGGGCTGGTCAGTCATTAGATATAAACCCTGATCCCATTTTACCCCTGACCTTACTTTACCAATGTAGTATTGTCGTTTCCCTGGCAATTCTTGATTCGAAAGATTACAACGGATTGAATATTCTCAACTGGCGTCATCCATTCCAGTTTCTTCAAATCGTGGGGGTTATACCCGAACGGCCAGCCTCCTGAATAGACATAGGCATTTCCAAGCTGGCAAACTTTTTGCGTGGGCCCCGGCACATAGACAAGAGAGCCTGTATGAAGTGATGGATTTAATGTCGTTGTTTGATTGACAGGAAGAGGAGTCGCGGGCTGATTGGTTTCAGTGAGAAGTGGCGAAGCGGGGGACGACCGGAAGGCAAGTTGCCTGCCGGGAGGAAAACGATCAATATCATCAAAATTAATTTTCGCATATCCCCAGCTGACTAACGAATTCCGGATATCTTAAAACAAACGCAGCCAGTTTGTTCTTGTTATGATAGAACATGCTAATAAAATTGCAATAATCAGAATGATCAGGCCGCAGCCGATGCCCGAGCAAGAGCAGCCGCGGCCAAGGCCAAATCTCCGTTCAAGCCAATTAAATAATTTGTCTAATAGGAATAACTCTAACAAACTAGCCAGGCAGCCTTGGCGATTCTTCATCGCTCCTCCTTAACTGAACTGTGTTGTGATTATTTAGTTTAGCATGAAGGGTTTCTACGGTCAACCAGGTCGCCATTCGGATCTTTCTAATCTGTGATTCCTTACGGAGTCACCATTATTATGATTTAAGTAATTCCTATTCAACCCAATCATCAACGATAGAAAATAATCGAAGGGTCCCCCGGGTCTCGGATTTAAAAAAACATACGGCACACAACAAGGAGTGTGCCGTATGCCCCTATATATGGGGGGTTAAGCCAGATTTACCCCTATATAAGCCGTATTTGTAGGGCGGGTGGGGGTCGAACCCACACGGTGTCTCCACCGGCGGATTTTAAGTCCGCAGCGTCTGCCAATTCCGCCACCGCCCCAACGGGGGCTATTATACAACCATTTTCCGCCAACGAGCATAGTATGAAGCAAAATGCACCCAGAAGGGGGACAAGCCTCCTTTTATCTGGCCTTCCTGTATAACCTTTCGCAGCTCATCCGGACCTGCAAACTGCGGAAGCACCAGCCGGGCCTTACCCAGTTCAAACGCTGCATGGGCATCCGAGCCGGCCGTACCGGGTAGATGATGGGCAAGGGCAAACTCTGCCGCCTTTTGATTATCTGCCGCGTTGGTGCAGCGTGCATTAAATGTCTCGATGGCATCCACCAACGGAGTTATCTCGAGAAGATCTTCCAGCTTCCAGGCTCCGTGACGCCATGAGTCGAACGGGTGGGAGACGCTGATAAAAGAACCCTGGTCTCGCAACCGTTTGATTACCTCATCAGGTGAGATTCCGCGTGGAATTTCTTCGGTCACGAAGGCTGCCAGGATCTCGCCTTTGGTGGTCATGATCTCTTCACCGATAATGATCCGTTCCGGATCCAAAGCATAGGCAGCCCGCGCCCCGGCAATGCTGTTATGATCAGTGACGACCACCCGGTCCAGGCCTTTGCGCCGGGCAGCTGTCACAAACCGCTCTGGAGAAGTGAGCGAATCTTTGGATATAATGGTATGAGAGTGAAAGTCAACCTGAAGTAACATAGATAGCAACATCCACTTCCTTGACAGATTGTGCAAGGGTTTTTCTGTAAAAGTCTAAGATCAAGTGCTTCCTCTGAAAGAAAAACAAAAACCATAGAACCTTAAAACGTCAAATAAATTCTTCCGGTCAGCCACTCCTCGCTGATCTCAGCCTGAATGGCAGAGACCAGACGCAGACAAGAAGCCGGGTTCGGAAAGATGCTCACCACACGGGCTCTTCGTCGGACCTCGCGATGCAGTCGTTCCACACCATTCGTGGTCCTGAGCAAACGTCGATGGGCAGCTGGAAAGGCGAAGACCGTCAGGCCTTCCGGGATATTGGCTGCCATCCACTCCGCCAGACGGGAGGCGGTCTTCAGGTACTTCTGAACTGTCCTGGCCAGGTAGGCGTCGGCAGTGGAGCGATCGGGAGCATTGAAGATCGTGCGGATGTCCTCAGCGACCTCCGCCGCCATGTCCTTGTGCGGGATATAGGCTTGAGCATTTCGCTGCAGGTGAAATTGGCAGCGCTGCCAGGGGAGGCTCCCAAAGACTGCCTGCCTGGCCATACGTAAGCCTGAGTGGTCGTCGCTGGTGATCAGCTGGATCCCGCCCAGCCCGCGGGCTTTCAGGCTCTCCAGAAAGGCCCGCCAGTGCACTTCGTGCTCACTCAGGGACACCGAAAGACCCAGGATCTCGCGTTTCCCGCCCAGATTGACGCCCACAGCGGTCAATACGGCCAGGTCACGCACTTGTCCGTCCTCCCGGACCTGCTCGTAATAGGCATCCAGGATGAGATAGGGATATTCGCCCAGTGGTCGGTTCCGCCACTTCTCCAGCTCGGTGTCCAGCAGGGCGGCTGCATCGCTCACCTGGGCCGAAGAAACCGAAATGCCGCACAGCTGCTCGGTGATCGCTTTGACCTTGCGGGTGGAGACTCCCTGGACATACATCTCCGCCAGCGCCAGGGTCAGAGCTCGCTCGCTGCGCAGCCCTTTCTCCAGTGCTTCCGGGTAGAAACCGCCTTCACGCACCTGGGGCACATCAAAGGTGATCTTCCCGACCCGGGTCTGCATGCTCTTCGGTTTGAAGCCATTGGCATGAGCTTCCCGTTCTGGCGTCCGTTGGTAAGGTGCGGCATTCAGGTAATGCTGCCGCTCGGCTTGCATGGCGGCGTTGAGGATCGTCCGGATCAGCTCCGGGAGAATGTCTAAACCTTGTTCGCTGACCTGCTGCAGCAGGTCAGCAGGTAGGGTACAATCCTGCTGGTAGGTCATGGTGTCTCCTTTTGGCTGCTAACCTGAGGATAACACCTGACCTACTACTTTTACAGAAAATATCTTACACTACTCCTTGACAAACAGGATTTTAACAGTATATACTGCTTTTGTCCCTACTTTATGTCATATATTAAGGTTTACGCCTTAAGATGAATGTAGAATACGAAATGTTCTAAAAGCCCTATTTCTTCGGTTTGACAAGTTGGTAGAAAGTCAATCAAGCTATTCCCAGATTTCTCGTCACAAAAGACGCATTTCACATCATAAACTGCGATAGAAAATGATCTTAGAAAGTAAAAATAATGCTGCCTAATTTTCGAATCTCTTCAACTCTCATCCTCCGACAATCAACGGTCGCCCTCGAATCAACCGTCATTACACATGGCCTGCCACACCCACAAAACCTGGCTCTAGCCCGGGACATGGAACGCGTCGTGCGCGAGAACGGTGCCATACCTGCTACTATTGCCATTTTGGATGGAGAAATTCATATTGGTCTGACTGATGCTGAACTGGAGCGCTTGGCAAATGAAGGGTCTGTCCGCAAGATCAGTCGCCGGGATTTTGCCACCGCCATCCTCAAGAAGGAATGTGGGGGTACCACCGTTGCCGGGACCATGTATGCGGCCCACCAAGCCGGGATAAAAGTGTTCGCCACTGGCGGCATAGGCGGGGTACACGAAGTAGAAACACTTGATATTTCCACTGACCTGCAGGCACTGGCCGATACCCCCATGCTTGTCATCTGCGCGGGGGCCAAAGCCATCCTAGATCTGCCAGCCACTTTGGAATACCTGGAGACCATGGCTGTCCCTGTTATTGGTTACAGCACTGATGAATTCCCCGCCTTTTATTCCCGCCATAGCGGATTATCCGTCGGTGCCCGGCTGGATTCTCCGCAGGAAGTGGTTACATTCGCAAAGACACATTGGGGACTGGGAATGAAAAGCGCTGTTCTGGTCTGCCAACCGCTCTCCCCCGAAGATCAAATCCCAAGAGAAAGAATTGATGGAGTCATCCAGCAAGCCCGCCAGGAAGCCCATAATCAAGGCATCCACGGCCAGCCTTTAACCCCCTTCCTATTGGCCCGCCTTTCAGAGTTGACCGGTGGTGAAACCTTGAAAGCCAACCTGAAACTCTTGAAAAATAATGCCAGATTGGCCGCCCAAATCGCGCAGGCCTGGGGTAAAGATCAACAGGAAATCATCTAAGAGCCTTATATATTCCGTTTTTCATTTGTGGTTCATTTTGTTACCGTTGGCCAGCGTGTATCAGAGGGTCGCGGTGTAAAAATGGGAAGTGCAGTCTTTGCCAAGGTGGGAGTTGTACTCGGTAATGGACTGGGAGTCGCAGATGGTGGCTCGCCGGTTACACGAAACTCACCCACCACTTTCCAATCCTCCCCTACAAAGAAAATAACCTGATATATCCCTGGCAGCCACAGTTCTGCAGGTTGATCCAGTTCATATTGACCATTTCCTCCCGTGCCGCCGCTCCAGGGTGAAGTATCGAATTTTAACAATTCTCCATCTCGATACCACAACATCGTCCATTGGACGCCGTCAGTCATTTTATCGTAAGAATAGGTGATAAATATTTTTTTCACGGGGTTTTGGAAGGAGGTTTGTGGGTCAACTGCCTTATATTTTACAACCGAGCGTGAGAACTGCAACCGACTGAATACCGCCGCCGGGTTGGGAGTGACCGTACCTGAGAATTGCACTTCAATGGCGTCTGGCAGGAAGGGTGTACTGGTAACCGTAGGCGTGTAGCTTTCTGCCGGGGTAAGTGTAATGGTGGGGGTCTCGGTTATAGTTGGGGTTATGCTGATGGTCGGGGTGGGAGAGATTGTCGGGGTTGAAGAGAGGGTTGGGCTGGGAGGAAAGTAGATATATGCAACTGGTTCTGCAACGATTCCTATCAGAATGGCTAATAAAACCAACACTGCGGCGAAAACAATCTTCCACCAGCCATGGGACACCAGTTTGTAGCGGATGCGATAGTAGACCACATTTTGGCTTTTACGGATTGACCGTACAGCCCCCCAGACGCTGAGAACCGCACCCAGGAGGGTGATAATAACCGCCATGCTAACTGCATCGTGTATATCCAGGTTCATCCGACTCGATTATACCTTCTTGACGTGTACCCAGGAACGTGCTACATTTTTCCCATGAGCCTACTCTTTCTTAAACTTGGCGGGTCATTGATTACAGACAAAACTCGCCCTTACACTCCCCGACCTGAAAAACTGGACTTCCTGTCCAAGGAAATCGCTACTGCCATGAAGGAGAATAAGGATCTTCACCTTGTTCTGGGACACGGTTCCGGTTCGTTTGGGCATATTGCTGCCAGCAGTTATAAGACCCGCCAGGGTGTATCCGGACCGGCTGCCTGGCGTGGATTTGCAGAAGTCTGGTACCAGGCCTCCTCTTTAAATCGCATTGTCGTGGAAGCGCTGCTCCGCGCCGGGCTGCCAGCTATAACATTGTCGCCTGCCGCCTCCATTACAGCGCATGATGGAAACATCGTAAAATGGAACCCTTATCCCGTCCAGGCGGCCATTTCAAACGGTCTTCTGCCAGTCATCCACGGAGACGTTGCCTTTGATGAGATCCGTGGAGGAACCATATTATCCACCGAAGACTTGTTCGCGAGTCTTGCCCATAAACTCCACCCGCAACGGATACTGCTCGCCGGTTTGGAAGCAGGTGTTTGGGCTGATTTTCCGGCCCACGAACAATTACTAAGGGAAATAACACCCGAAAGCTTCACGCAGCATGCTTCCGGTCTGGGAGCCGCCACCGGGACAGATGTCACTGGAGGCATGCTCTCCAAGGTTACCGGGATGTTGTCATTGATCGAGCAAATTCCCCACTTGGAAGTATCTATTTTCTCCGGCGAACAGCCTGGCAACCTCGCCAATGCCCTGAGTGGGCAAAACCCAGGCACCCGTTTGTATCGTTGACAACCCTTCTTACCTGTATTAAACTCATCGTCCGTCCTTAATTTGGAGGAATAATATGTATTCCCGACAGGAATTAGAAGACCATGAAAACCGCAGTCTAGCGCCTTATGGTGTCCGCAGCAAGAACTCGAAAGGGCGGGCTTATTTGGATGACGAACCGGATTACCGGACATCCTTTCAGCGCGACCGAGATCGTGTTTTGCATACTACTGCCTTCCGAAGACTGGAATATAAGACGCAGGTTTTTATCAATTTCGAAGGCGATTACTTCCGTACTCGTCTGACGCACACCCTGGAAGTAGCCCAGGTCGGCCGTACAATCGCACGTGCCTTGGGCGCAAACGAAGACCTGGTGGAGGCTATTTGCCTGGCGCATGATCTGGGCCATTCCCCGTTCGGGCATGCAGGTGAGTATACGCTCGCGCGCCTTATGAAGGATTTCGGCGGATTTGACCACAACAAACAATCCCTGCGCATCGTCACCGAATTGGAACAGCGGTACCCAGATTTCCCAGGCCTCAACCTGACTTGGGAAGTACGCGAAGGCATGGTCAAACATGAGTCCGAATATGATGTGACCGATGCCGCTGATTTTGATCCCGATTTGCGCGGCAACCTGGAAACGCAAATTTGCAATGTAGCCGATGAATTAGCCTACACAACTCACGACCTGGATGATGGCTTGCGTTCGGGTTTGATTACTCCACAATCCCTGGAGGGAATAGCCATCTGGGAAACCCTTGTTAAAGCTTTTAACTGGCACGGTCCATTTTTACAGGATTTGGATCGTCATTGCATGATCCGTCATCTGGTAGGTATGATGGTTACAGATATGGTCCAGGCAACTGATCTCCGCCTGAAAGAGAGTGCAGCCAAATCTGCTTTGGAAATTCAGAAATTACCGTACAATGTCATCGGATATAGCGAGGAAACTCAACGCCAAAACCGGGAATTAAAAGACTTTCTGTATGCCAACCTCTATAAGCATTACCGCGTTATTCGAATGCAGGTCAAAGCCGAACATATCATCACAGATCTATTCAAGGAATATCGCCGCGAACCACTTATTCTGCCAGACCATGTCCAAGTCTGGATTAATTCCCGCGGCCTGGAAAGAACCATTTGTGATTATATTGCCGGGATGACCGACCGTTATGCCATCGAAGAGCATGAGCGACTTCAAGATCCTAACCTCAAACCCTAATCCATAGAGAACATACCATGACTGACAAGCAACCTACTTACCTGACCGCAGAAGGTGCGGCCAAACTTGAGGCCGAATTACAAGATCTGAAAGGTCCACAGAGGGCGGCTATTTCCAAGCGCCTGCGTGATGCAATTCAAATGGGAGACCTATCAGAGAACGCTGATTATCATAAGGCCAAAGAAGATCAGGGTTTTCTCGAAGGACGCATCCAGGAATTGGAGTTTATGTTCCGAAATGCAATTATTGTCGAAAAAACCAGCGGGCCGAAAAACATAGTTGCGGTTGGCGTATACGTGACCGTACAGGAAGAGAACCTCGATCCCGAGGTCTATCATCTGGTCGGAGCGAAGGAAGCCGATCCGCGTCACGGGAAAATTTCCCACGAGTCCCCCATCGGACTGGCATTAATGGATCATCGCGTCGGCGACACAATCGAGGCTGAAACACCTGGCGGTAAAATCAAATTAAAGATCGTAAAGATAGAATAACAAAGAAAGGGCAGCCCTAAAAGCTGCCCTTTCCTTGTTATTCATTATAAAATAAAGCTCTGCTGCCACCTAACCAATCGTTATTGTGGCGCCACAGCAGGAGCAACCACCTTGGGCCATACGGCGATCTCCAGCGTCAGACGGTCGAAATAACTCTGCTCGGGTAGGGCTCCTTGCCCATATTCGGCATCCGAGACTGTTGCAACCAATTGCAAAGCCGCCGTCTCCAACACCACCTGCTTTTCCCGCTCAACCATAAATGGCTCCCCTTTGGCCTGTAAACGCTGAAAAGTAGCCGGGTCATTGAATGCATGCGCACTCATGAGTACCTTGGTTACTGTTTGAATATCATTTTTATCAAAAAGCCAGACCTCAAAAGCTTGGACCTTCTTCGGATCACCAACTCCAATGGTTTCCGAAATGCCAATGCCGCATTCTCCGAGAAACTCACCAGAGGGCGAATCGATACTGAATGAATTGTCAAACAAATCGTCGCCGAGAACATATGTCGTTACGAATTGGGAGATGGGGGGTTCCTGGCCCAAGGACTCATAATCGGTCATTTCAGTCTGGTTGGATATGTCTTGTGCCCGGGTGGCAGCAGAAGGAGTTGAATTGCTTGTATTCCGGAAAAGGGGAATCAGGTATCGCACGATCCCATATGCAACCAATGCAAACAAAATCACGGCAGCTGCAATCAACGCAATGCTGGTAAATGAACTGCCCTTTGCTGGAGTTTGTCCGCCGCTCGGAAGGGGTGTTGCGACAGCTCCAGCCGGTTGGACAACACTGATAAAACTTAAGATGGCATTGGGATCTTGACTTCCAGGGTTATTTTGGATCGTTGTCAAAATCGATGTCCCCACCGGACCTAATGCCTCGAAACGCTGAAGGGCTAATGCCGAATCAGGATTTACATGATATGAATCAATGGCCATTCGCAGGTACTGTTCCTGATAGGTTGCACCCAATTGCGAAGGCGGGACATCCTTCCATACCACTGGCTGGACAACCCAAGCCCATATCAACCCAATAATGAGGCCTAGGATTCCACCCAGTGCAGCAGCAACAAAAGGCCTTTTGGCATAGTCAAGCAGCTTCATAGACATCTCCTCCGGATAAAACCACCGATATCCTTATTATACAGAACCTTGTCAATTATGCAACACCTATTTTCTGTGCATCAAATACAACCACCGCTCGGAATCGCGAATAGCACTGGATTGTTTTACAGTGTACCACTGTCCGAAGGCCGTTTCGAACCCGGATTTAGTATATTCGTTGAAAATATCTACACGGCTCCGCAGCAGCTTTTGAACCTGAGAATCGCTTTTGGGCACGAACTCCACTATCAACCATTCCCCGCAGGTAGAAAAGAATTCGGCGACACGCGGCAGCGGAACGTTATTTGAAATGGCTAAATGATGCACCAAAGCCAATGCCAGGGTGGCATCCACAGGACCACGCTGAAGAAATGATTCTCGTTCGAGATTGTTCCACCCGATCGCAGGGCTGGGGTTGGTTAAATCGAGCACTAGCGGCAGAAGATTCTGCTCCTTCATTTCTTTTACCAGGCGATAGTTCACTTCTACCGCCGCTGGATCAATATCTGACGATATCACGTACGCGCCGGTTTCTGCTGCAACCCGGCTAAATATACCGGAGTTTGCTCCTAAATCCCAAACCGTTTTGGCTCCTATTTTTGACAACCAATCCATCACGAGCACTTTCTTATGCTCGAAAGCCGCATCGGTGTAGTTATTTGCCGCATAGTAATCAGCCCATTCTGTTCCAGAAGGTTTCCAAACCAATTTCCGGACGGTCGATTGAAGGCTTTCAATCAAACCCAGCAGGGCATCCCTGCTCATTTTTCGTCCTTTGCGTGCTTCTGAAACCCTCACATCCGCGTAACGCTTTTGCGCATTGGCATGAAGGTGGATGTGGGTGGCAAGACCCAGGTTCCAATGTGTTCGCACCGGAAGCAAATTGCTGGCAAGGTCAAGTGGAACTCCATCAATATATACTCGTAACAATTGGCTCAAACGAATATCGCGATAAGCCATCAAAGTCAGCGGTGCCAGGAAGTGCTGGCAGAATTGACGGTAAGCCACCCAGGGTTCGCCTTCTTTATAAGTCTCAAAGGAAAGAGTGTCGATCAAGGTCGGTTTGCCCCCATAAAATTGAATGTTATATGCACTGGCATCCTTAAGTGACATCCCCAGCTTCAAGGCGCGTTTCTGGATCGATAAAGTCGCCAGAGCGGCATCTTTCAACTCTCCAAATGACCACTCGTAAGGATAGGAGATGAACTCGACCGGCTCTGGATGCAAAGTTTTGAAAGCTTTTGAGACTTCGGCAGGTTGGAATGCCTGCCCATCTCCCGATTCCGTGTGCGGGATAAGCAAGCCAGCCTTCACCAATTTTGCGTAGAGACCGGAGTCCATCAGCCGCGTGTAATCCTCGGCATAGATTTTATTCACTTGACGAAAAAGCACACCATCCCGCCTGAAAAGGAAACCGCTTGGGTCCCGGAATGAGGATTCAAGCACCTGTGTTTTGTTCGTTATCGGCTTCATCTTCCGGTTCCATATTATTCTTCTTCTTCCAAAGCATCCGCTTGATCTTGGTCCAATTGGCACCAATGGCAATACTCAAGCCAGCTATGGTTGCGATCAGAAGTTGGATCAGGAAACTTCCCGATCCAGGATCAAGATATAACTGCAACATGGTTTACTCCTGAACAGGTTCAGTAACGATATTTTCTAGCAGGAAGCTTTCTTCACACACCGTACATTGTACTTCCCGTTTATTGGCAATAACAAGTAATCCGCCACACTTAGGACATGGCTGTGCGATTGGACGTTTCCAGGAAGTGAAATCACAGGTTGGGTAATTGGCACAGCCAAAGAAGATTCGTCCTTTGCGGGTCTTTCGTGAGACGATGTCGCCGCCATCTTTAGGACATGTAACTCCGATTTTTTCCAACCAGGCTTCGGTATGCCGGCACTCCGGAAAACCCGCGCAGGAAATAAATTTTCCATAACGCCCATAGCGGATTACTAATTCTTTTCCACATTCGGGGCACGCCCTACCAATCGGCTCTGGACCGGTCTTGGTTACCGGCATTTCAGCTTGGGCTTTTTCCACGGTGATCGCAAAGGGTTTATAGAACTGTTCCATCACTTTGACCCAGTCTGCCTGCCCGGCAGCAACCTTGTCCAGGTCTTCTTCCATGCGGGCAGTAAAACTCAAGTCAATGATCTCAGGAAAATAATTCACCATCAAGTCATTGACCAATATGCCGGTCTCCGTGGGAATTAGCCGCCGATCAACCCTGTCTACGTAACCCCGGGCCTGAATGGTTGATAAAGTTGGGGCATAAGTGGAAGGGCGCCCAATACCGTATTCTTCCAGAATCTGAACCAGGGAAGCCTCTGAATATCGCGGCGGTGGTTGGGTAAAGTGCTGTTCAGGAATGAGGCGTACCAAATCCTGCCTCTGACCCTCCTCTACCGAAACGGGGATATGCACATTCATCTCATCGTCTTCTACAGACTTCTTGTCCTCGTTTTTACCTTCCTCATAGACAATCAAGAAGCCGGGGAACTTGACCGCTGAACCGGCGGCCCGCAATGTATATGCATGTTCAGATCCTTTTCCACTTACATCCACCGAAAGGGTGGCATATACGGCCGATTCCATCTGGCAAGCCACAAAGCGCTGCCAAATTAATTGATAAAGTTTAAACATAGCCGGTTCGAGGAATGGCTTAACCTTATCGGGGTCGCGCAGCACTGATGTTGGACGGATGGTCTCATGAGCCTCCTGAGCGCCAGCCACCTTTTTAGTATATTCAACAGGCTTTTCAGGTAGAAAATCATTGCCATAGCGTTGATCAATATACTTGCGCACCTCATCCAAGGCCACTGTGGCAATATTTGTAGAGTCGGTACGCATATAAGTTATAAGACCCGTAGTTCCACCCTCGCCAACATCCTGGCCCTCATAAAGCCCTTGTGCCAGCCCCATGGTCCGTTTGGCAGTGAAACCCAGCTTTCGTGAAGCGTCCTGCTGGAGCGTGGATGTTATGAAAGGAGCAGATGGCTTGCGCCGCCGTTCGCCGCGTTTGACGCGACTCACGCAATAATCTGTTTTTTCCATATCCACTAGAATGGGCTTGACGAACTCTTCCTTTCCCAATTCTGGATCCTTATCGTCAATTTTGGCCAGTTTGGTCAAAAATGTTTGCTTCTGCCCATGGGGACGCAGTTCAGCCCCGATGGACCAGTATTCAACCGGGTTAAATGCATCTATCTCGCGCTCACGTTCAACGATCAAACGCAAAGCGACAGATTGAACGCGCCCTGCCGAAAGCCGGCTGCGCACCTTTTCCCACAGAATTGGGCTGATGCTGTATCCAACCAGCCGGTCCAGGACGCGCCGGGCTTGTTGGGCATTAACCAGATCCATATTGATATCGCGCGGGTGTGAAAAGGCTTCATTAATTGCATTTTCGGTAATCTCATGAAAGACCACCCGCTTGGCGAGCTTTCGTTCGATTGCAGCAGCTTCCAGCAAATGCCAGGATATGGCTTCCCCTTCTCGGTCAGGGTCTGTAGCCAGGTAAATTTCAGCAGCCTTCTTGGCCAGCTGCTTGAGTTCTTTGACAACCACCTTCTTTTCGTTCGGAACGCGGTATTTTGGCGTAAAGTTATTTTCCACATCGACTGACAGCTGGGAGCGTAACAAGTCGCGCACATGCCCGACCGACGCTCTTACTGTATAACCCTTGCCGAGGAAACGACCCACAGTCTTGGCCTTCGCAGGGGATTCCACAATCACCAATTTCCCGCTTCGCCTGTCAACTTTTTCTGGTTTGACCATGCCCTCATGAGCCTCGGTCCTCCCAATACGGTAAAGAGTCGTTCCGCATTCACCGCAAGTCCCGCGAGTCACAGGAGCTCCGGCGGCATTGAACATAGCTTTTGGGTCAATAATTTCCCGTTTGGTCTTGCACTTCATGCAATAGGCTTCCACGAGATACCTCCTAGAGATAATTTTCCCACCGTAATTCCTTCAGTTTTTTTATCACCTGACGGACCTGCTGGGCCTGATCACGGCGGCAAACCAATAACGCATCGCTGGAATCAACAATGATTAGATCATCCAATCCGATTGTGACAACCAGTTTCTTCTCCGCAGAATAGATAAGTGAATTATGTGTCTCCAATAAAATATGTTCGCTATTGACAACCACATTTCCTTCTTCATCCGGTAGTAACACATCGAAAAGGGAATCCCAGGTTCCGACATCGCTCCATTCCAATCCACTGGCGGGCAATACAGCCACCTTGGTGGCGTGCTCCATGATACCGTAATCAATTGTCTCCACTTTAAGCCGGCGCCATTCGGATGCCACTACATCGTTCCGCTCAGGCGTATCCCAGGCGTTACCGATCGTGTCAAGAGCCGCTTTCAGATCTGGCATTTGTGCTGCAAATTCTTCCAGAACACGATCGACTTGCCAGATAAACATGCCTGAATTCCAAGAATGGGTCCCAGTTGCCACCATGGCACGTGCTTTTGCTTCATCGGGTTTTTCGGTGAATTGAACCACCCTGTAGACCGGATAATCGAATTTCTCCGGTAGCGCTGCATCCTGCTGAATGTAGCCATAACCAGTAGCCGGGAAAGTGGGGGTTACGCCGAGAGTGACAAGGTAACCCTTGCGCGCAACATGAACTGCCACCTGCATTACCAGCTTGAACAAATCACCATTGCGAATGAAATGGTCGGAGGTCAGGACAAGCATGGCTGCTTCCGGATCATGTTTTTTCAACACAGCGGCTGCCAAACCGATCGCAGATGCCGTACCACGCGGCTCCGGTTCGATAAGAATATTTGCCGGCAATAGTTGAGGTGCCTGCCGTTTAAGTTCTTCTGACTGGTCAGCTGTTGTAACCACCAGTATCCGTTCTGTCGGAATAAAACCATCCAAACGGTCCAAAGAACTCTGGAAAAGCGTACGTTTTCCCAACAAAGGTAAGACATGTTTGGGGTGTTTCTTCCGGGAAATGGGCCAAAGCCGAGTTCCGCCTCCCCCAGCCATGATAACAGCATATGTGTGATTCATGCTTTTACCTCATACTCTGCCTGATCTTCCCGAACAGCATCGTAATTCATACCGCCGACCTGCCTTACTAATCCCTTTAATTCCATCCTGACCAAAGTTGCTGAGACTCGTTCAATTGGCAGGCCGGTCTGGCTGCGAATATCGTCCATGTGCAAGGGTTCATGAGACAGGACCCGCAGGAGTAATTCTTCGGTTTCATTGCCTGGAAGAATTTTATGCACTTGGCGTTGTTCGGTAACTCGACGTAAATCCAAGATTTCCAATAGATCCTGACCGGAGAGCAAGGGATGCGCTCCTTCTGCAACAAGCCGGTTGGTGCCCTTGCTTTGTGGCGCCAGGATATTACCCGGTACGGCAAACACCTCGCGACCCTGATCGACAGCGAATTGCGCTGTGATGAGTGCGCCACTGGTCTGGCCGGCTTCGACAACCACTGTTGCCATGGAAAGACCGGAAATAATGCGATTGCGAGGCGGAAAATTTGATGCATCCGGTGGTATTCCAGGCGCGTAGTCGCTTAGAAGGGCACCACTGGTCATTATCTTCTTCGCGAGTTGGGTATTTTCCGGAGGGTAGACCCGGTCTACGCCACAACCAAGTACGGCAATTGTCCTCCCACCTGCTTTGAGTGCAGATTGGTGGGCAATCGCATCGACCCCGCGTGCAAGACCAGAGATAACAGTCACCCCATTATTGGCAAGAAACATGGCCAGTTCATCTGCCACCTGACGGCCATATGCGCTGACCCGCCGGGTACCCACCACAGCCACCGACCAAAAATCTTCAGGTTTCAATTCCCCACGCATATATAAAACCGGGGGTGGCTGATCAATTTCTTTCAGACGCCTTGGGTAAAGTTCATCCTCCCAGGTCAGGATTTGGATGCCCTGCTCCATAAGTTTGGACATAAACCGTTCCAGGTCCAAGCCCGCACGAATCTGTAAAACACGTTCAGCCAATTTCGTGCCCAATCCGGCTGCTTGCAGCGCATCCAATGGGGCCTGCCATGCCGTGGACAAATCACCAAAATGGTTCTGCAGAGCCTGTAAACGGACAGCTCCGATGCCCTTGACCAGGTTAAAACCGACCCAATACCGCTTGTCCATATCTTCTTTATGAGGATCTGGTATCGCGAGCCCCTACTTCCACTAGGCCTGGGAGTAAATGGACTTTAATTGTTTTTAAATCCAAATCCACATTGAGGATAATTTCAGGAATGGCTGGTAGTAGAATTTCTCTACCAGCATCATTTGTGACCACATAGACGTCATTTGCACCAGTCTGCAAGATCTCTGTCACTTTTCCAAGGAATTCGCCATTCTCATCGCTAACAGACAGGCCCAGAAGTTCATGGAAATAAAATTCACCAACTGGCAATTCCAATGCATCTGTTTTAACTATATAAAGGATCTGGTTTCGAAAACGGCCCACCTGCTCAGGGGTAATAAAACCATCAAATGCCAACAATATACCGTTATTATGGCTGCGCATTCGATGAATCGTCAAAGGTAAATGAGTCTCGCCTGCGTAAACAACCGTTTTTAGTTTCAAACGATCCGGGAAGTCGGTATAAAGTTCCACCAAAACATCACCGCTCAAACCGTGTGGCCGGCGAATCTTTCCTATTGCCAAAAAAGCGGGCTCGCCACCGGTTGGCGAACCTGCTGTTCTTTTAGCATGTCCAGGCATAGACCGTGATTAAGGCTCGACCACGTCCAAAGTTGCCTGGCAACCATCGCGCTCAGCGGCAACTCGCAACAATGTCCGGATTGCATTCGCCACGCGCCCGCTCCTGCCAATGACACGCCCCATATCATCTTTTGCGACGCTCAATTCCAAGGTTACACGGTTACCATGACGGACTTCATCAACTACAACTTCGTCAGGATGATCCACAAGGGATTTGGCAATATATTCTGTGAGTGCTTTCATTACATCTCGATTTTTATGGCGGCTGCAGTCGTCGAAACGGCTGCAGCCATGGCTTGTTTACTTGCTGGTTTTATTGCTGGTTACGCGTGCTGCCTTGGCCTGCTCGGCTTCAGCTAAAAGCACATCAGCAGATTCGCCCTCCTTGAGACGTTCATAACGTTCAGAAGTGCCAGATGTTCTGAATAATTGCGCCACTGACTCAGTCGGCAAGGCACCTTTATTCATCCATTCATAGATGCGGTCTTCCTTGATCTCCAAAGTTCCAGGCTGAGTGCGTGGATTATAGAAACCCACGATTTCAAGAAAACGACCATCACGCGGACTTTCCTTATCCGCTACGACAATACGGTATGACGGCTGGCCTCTGGAACCAGTACGGCGAAGACGAATACGAACCATCGAAATGTTTCTCCTTCTACATAATTTTTTCGTTGATTAAGGTTACATAAGGTGCGGAGAGGGTCAGAAAGGATTGTGCCGCATCTTGCTGAAAACCTTAATTAAGGAAGAGACAACCAACGATTGCCACTCTTACATTTTAACACTAACCGAACAAGCGTGACAGGCCTCGTGAACCTGTTTTTTGAAGAGTTTTCATTAACTTGTGCATCTCGCGGTACTGCTTGATCAATTGGTTCACATCCTGGACCTCCGTACCCGATCCTGCCGCGATTCGCCTGCGCCGGCTTGCGTTCAATACATCCGGAGTCTTCCGTTCAGCCGGGGTCATTGAACTGATAATGGCTTCCGTTCGCTTGAACTGCCGTTCCATATCTTCCGGTGATACGGCACGGGCTGCTTTTCTCATGTCGCCTGGAAGCATATCCATCATCTGGTTCATCGGACCCATCTTTTTTGTAGACCGCATTATTTCAGCCAGATCCTCCAATGTGAATTCACCTTTTGACAGACGATCAGCCTGTTCTTTAGCTTGTTTATCATCAAAAGCAGCCTCGGCTTTTTCGATCAATCCGATTACATCGCCCATCCCGAGGATGCGGGAGGCTAACCGTTCAGGTTGAAATGCCTCAAGCGCATCCAATTTTTCACCGGTGCCGATAAATTTGATTGGAATACCCGTCACGGATCGGATTGAGATGGCAGCGCCTCCACGACTGTCGCCATCCATTTTTGTCATAATTAGACCGGTAAGCGGAATGGATTGCCGGAAGCCTTCGGCAACATGCAAGGCCTCCTGTCCAATCATGGCATCCACCACCAGAAGCGTCTCGGTGGGAGATACATTGCGACCAATGGCCTGTAGTTCGACCATCAGAGTTTCGTCCAATTGGGACCGACCGGCTGTATCCAAAATGACGACTGAATACCCGCCATTTCGAGCCTTCTCGAAAGCATGTTTCGCCAATTCAGGTGGCTTTACATTGGCCTCGAAAAAGACTGGGACATCCACTTGCCCGCCCAGGATACGCAACTGCTCTGCTGCGGCCGGCCTGTAAGGGTCTCCTGCTACAAGCATTACCCGTTCACCGCGGGTCCGAAGGTATCTGGCCAGCTTCCCTGCTGCAGTCGTCTTGCCTGATCCTTGCAAACCAACCAGCATTAGAGCACGAGGTTTTTCTCCAGATAAGTTCAGCGGAGAAGGTTGGCCAAGAGTGCTGATCAATTCATCGTTTACAATTTTAATGACCTGCTGGCCTGGATTAAGGGCCTTCGATACCTCTGCACCAATTGCTCGCTCTCGCACCCGCCCAATAAAATCTTTGACGATAGAGTAATGCACGTCTGCTTCGAGCAAAGCCAGACGAACTTCGCGCATTGCAGTATCAACATCAGCAACGGAAAGTTTGCCACGCCGCTTCAATCCATCAAAAACCTGGTTAAGTCGTTCTGTGAGGGTCTCAAACATTATGCTTCTTCATTAATAAACAACAATTGCCCGAAGGCTGACCGATTTTAGTCTAGATTAAGCTGGTGGTCAAGGAAGAAAGGATTAAGGAACTTTCCAGAAAATAAAACCACTCTTGATAGTGGAAAAGAATAAATTGCACCATTTGAAAAAACCGCACCAAGGGAAAAGTCCTAATCCGAACGCTCGGTCTTTTCTGTGGAAGAATATCAGGCTAAAACCCTGTTTGATTGACGATCGATCATACCCATGCTGATATCAAGGCTCTTAAGCTTCTTGAAACTACCAGGCAAAGGTTCAATCCTAAGGAAATCATTCTTAGCCCGCGGAGCCCCGTGATCGGTACGCAAACTGGTACTGGGGCAGTCGCGGTTACCTAGAAGACTGGGTTTTAGAATACTTTGACAATTTCAGGAAATGTTCGGAGAAAATAAAGTATTCCTCTCTTTAGCAGGATCTTCGATGATGCGTAACTTGATATATTCGAAGGTGTTAGAAATAGCGGTGTTATAACTGTTTTATCACCGCTAAGGAGAAGCCATGCCCAGAGTTGCCGTTGTCACAGACAGCACAGCGTATATTCCGGACGATCTCTTAAAACTATACTCAATCACCGTCACCCCCCAAATCCTTATTTGGGGTGATGAAACCTTCCAGGACGGCGTAGATATTCAACCAAATGAGTTTTACCGGAAGCTCGAAACCTCAAAAACGATGCCCACTACTTCACAAGTAGCCATTGTGACAATGAGAGCCGCCTTCGAACAGTTGCTGGCCTCCGGGTACGATGTGCTGGGGATCTTTATTTCAGCCAAACTTTCTGGTACGATGCAATCTGCACTCCAGGCCAAAGAAATGCTACCAAAAGCAGGACCGCATCTTGTCGTGCTGGATTCGAATAGCACGTCGATGGCCATGGGATTCCATGTTTTGACCGTTGCACGCGCCGCCCAATCCGGTGCCAACCTGGCAGAATGTCAGAAATTGGCCGATGAAGCCCGCAAGCATACAGGCGTTTACTTTGTCGTCGACACCCTGGAATTCCTGCGGCGCGGCGGACGCATCGGAGGCGCCCAAGCCATGCTTGGTTCGGCATTAAACCTCAAACCGCTTTTGGAACTTCGGGATGGAAGGATTGAATCTATCGAAAAGGTCCGCACGAAGAGTAAGGCAATCAGCCGCATGATTGATCTGATTGTCGACCGCACTGCCGGGCAGAACCCAATCCGGCTGGCCACGCTCCATGCCAATGCAGAAGAAGAGGCAAAATCTGCCCTTGAGACTGCCGCTGCCCACCTTAATCCGGTCGAGCAGGTTCTGGCTTCCGTAAGCCCGGTTATTGGAACCCACGCTGGTCCAGGGACAGTTGGTCTGGCTTACATGGCAGGGATGTGAAGAACCTGCTTTCCTGATGGCAGGGTTCAGCATAGTCTGAACCCTTTTTTTATTATTTCTTCTTCGAAAACCATAGGGTAAACCATAGGTTAGTTGACGCAATTCATTATCAAAGGTATAATCCGCCTTCGGCTCAAATCAAGGTCTCATGGAGTAACGCTATGGAAACGACAACAGCGGCGCCAGAAAGTGCGCTGCAACCGAAAGCTCATCTAACAGGCAAAGTTATTAAAACCACGATTGCGGGGGCTATTGTAGATATCGGGCAAAAAGTACCCGGTGTCATTCATATCTCTCAATTACAAAAAGGTTCTGTAAACCGGGTCGAAGATGTTGTCCAGGTTGGGCAGAAAGTCGACATATGGGTACGGAGGGTGCATGAAGATCGTATCGAATTAACCATGGTTGAACCACTTATGCTAGAATGGCGCGAGATGAAACCCGACATGCTCGTCAAAGGCAAAGTTGATCGGTTGGAAGCGTACGGCGCATTTGTGGATATCGGTGCAGAACGTCCGGGGCTTGTGCACGTCAGTGAGATTTCCCACGATTATGTCAAGAATCCCTCCGAGGTCCTGAAAGTTGGCGATGAGGTAGAAGCAAAGATATTGGATGTGGATCGGCGTAAGAAGCAGATCCGCCTGAGCATCAAAGCTGCACTTCCAAAACCGGAAGAAGTTGAAGAAGAAGTAACCAAGCCCGAGCCTCGCAAAGGTCGCGCAACCAGAAGCAAAAAGCAGGAAGAAGTTGTTGAACAAAAGGAACCAACCGAACCCGAACTTACTGCGTTCCAGATTGCATTTCAGAAGGCCGAGGAACGCGCCAGCAAGCGTACTAAGATCAGAAAAACAAAAACAGAGACGACTAGGGAACAGGAAGAGATTTTCAACCGCACACTCGAAAATCGCCTGCCAACCGGCTGATCCATGTTGATCCCATTGAACTCTGGCGGAACAGGTTCTGCCGGAGTTCTTTATTTAATTAAGAGGTCTCATTTTTTGACAAGATAATGAACCTGGTCATAATGGAAGTGGATTTTATACTTTTCTAGGGAGGTTATTTGGATTAAAAATAATCATTGCTATTATTAATTTGGTTCTACCGATTCTTGCATGTGGATAGTTCCAGTCCCCTCAGGCGCTCCCCATGCAAACCGCTTCTGCTGCCTCTTTGAATATTGTTCCAACCATAACACCACTGTAGACTACTCCGGCCATGTAGGGATTGTTTGCGCTTAAATAACGGAAACAAATATTTTGTTGAAATTATTCCTCCGAAGGATTGAATTCTTCGGGGGATATAATTAGTAGATTTGCCCCTTTTCCAGCATTTCTTTCAAAAATTTTTCCCGATTTGCAGCTCGGGCAGTTTTTCCACTTGAAGTCTTGACCAGCCAATGCTTCCCGACCAGGTGGACATATCTAAGGGCCACTGCTGACCCACGCGTCACTGCCACACGGATCCCGTCGGCAATCTTTTGTTGTTCAACCTGCTCGCTGGAATCGACTTCAGCTACCAGTACCACATCTTCAGTGCCGGTCGATTCATTAAATACCCCGAAAGCCGAAGCCCTGCCGGCATGCACTCCAGGAACTTCATAGGCCAGCAATTCCAAGTCTTGCGGGTAAATGTTCTTACCACCCACGATGATCAGGTCTTTCTTGCGGCCAGTAATATAAAGCTCACCTTCCACAAGGTAGCCAAAGTCGCCGGTTAAATACCAGCCATTAATGAAAGCTTTTTCGGTTGCATCCGGGCGGTGATAATAACCGCTCAACATGCAATTGCTCTTCAAGGCCACTTCGCCAACGTGCCGGTCCGGTAAGGTATGCCCCTTGCTATCCAGTATGCTGACTTTGGTATTTGGAATGGATTTCCCCGCCCCCAGCATACGGGTGACCGGTTTTCCAGCGACACCTGGACGAGCGATCTTCTCGATTTGCAAACTATCCCGATCGATATCTTCGAAGATCACGGGACTATTGATTCCCCCCTGGGTGACTGCAAAAACATTTTCCGCCATGGCATAGCAGGTCGTCATGGCTTCGGGCCGCAACCCCAGATGTTTAAAGCGCTCGGAGAATGCGTTCTGGGATTCCCAACGCATCGGCTCGGAGCAGTTCGATACAGCCCTCCACGTGGTCAGGTCCACTCCTTCCAGGTCACGGTCACGGATTTTTTGGGCGCAGAAGTTATAAGCAAAGTTCGGCAGCCAGGAAAGCGTACCCTTATAGCGGCTGACGGCTTGAAAGAGCCGATATGGGGCGCGGATCCATTCGAAAGGTGACATGATCACCAGTGGGTAACCTAACAGGATGGGCATCAACCAGCAGGCGATCAGCCCCATATCATGATAAAGCGGCAACCAGGAAACAAAAACATCCGAATCTCTCAAGCGGATGGCCTTGCCATAATCCGTTAATTGGTTGATAACCGACTGGTGAGAGAGCGCCACACCTTTCTGTAGGCCGGTGGTCCCCGACGAATGCTGCAGCAAGGCAATATCTTCCGGCCTGCGCTTCAAGCCGCCAAAGGAACCAAAATTGGGCAAACATGCCCCTTCAACTTTATCGCTGACGATTACTGCTTTAACTGAATCCTCACCGGGTTTGAGAGCTGCCCGTACTTCCGCTTCAAAATCCCGATAGGTTACGATGGCAGTCGGCTGGGTAACGGACACCAATGCGGCCAGATCAGCCCGATATCGCTCAGGTAACAATTTCTCAGTCAGGAAAGGCATGATGGATGGGATGGCGCCATGCATAACTGCACCAAAGTAGGCATATAAAAGATCAATGCCGTGCTGTAAGATCAGCAATACCACCTCGCCCGGTTGGATGTCATTCTCGACATAGGTCTTTATATAGCCGGAGGCGCCTTGTACCAGTTCACGATAAGAAACCGGTCGATCAGGCTGTCCTCCTTGCAGGATGATGACACTCACCTTGCCGGGAGTCGTTTCGTAATGCGTTTTAAGAAGGTCGGAAAAAGTCGGCATTTTACAGGCGGGATTGTATTAATGCTACGAGCCCATCAAGGCTATCGAATGTGGATGCATTTAATTCGGAATCGTCAATATGCACACCAAAGTTATCCTCAACGTACAACGCCAGATCCACCAGGTGGAATGAATCAATCAAACCGCTGGAAAGTAGTGCTTCTTCCGGCTGGATGATCCGATTTGGTTGTTTCAAGATATCTTTCGTCAGGTACTCGGTAAGCTTGATTTTCATTTCATCAGCATTCATGGATTCCTCCTGAACTGTATTGGATCCTGCGAGCCCCAATCATATCACGGGAGTGGCAACCAGACAGCATTGGTGACCGTTAAATAATTCTTGCTGGATTGTCCAATGCCATCACTCACATCGATAACCTGCTTGGTACTCCGGTTCACCAGGCTGCCGCCTATCTCAAAACCAGTTTTATCGGGCATGGTTCCAATCCAAAACATGTATGAACCATCCGGAGACCATAACACCAATGGATTTAATAGGGTCGATTGGGCAAACTCACTGACCGACAACGTGTGAGCATCAACTAGAAAATTGCGATTTCCCGAGCTCTTTCCAGAATAACCACTTACCATGGCCACGATGGCGGCCAAGGCGTCCCCGTTTGGAGACCAGGCATAATTTACAACCGAGGTGCCGGGTAATTGATACGAACGAAGGTCGGTGCCATCTGGCAAAGCAAAAATCAAATTATTTTGATTCCCAGGGGTGGAATCTGCCAGGACAAGCCGGGCATCCTGCGGGGCAAGCACTGGTCCCGTTCCAGCGGTCACGCTCTGGTTCAAGGTTCCATCCAAACTGCTCACCCATAAACCTCCCAGTTGACAAACTCCGGGCGAGCTGCAGGTTCCGTTCGCCCAATAGATATGGCTGCCATCAGATGTTGGGTAAATATCCACCGGTGAGGCTGGGGATGCGGGTAACGTGCTTGCTGTTAATCCATCTGTGGATAATATGGATATTCCAGAATCGCCAGCCTTTGTTAGGATAGCAGCAATCCGGCCATCTGGCAGCCAAACGGCATCAGAATCCCCAAAAGCATACAGCGAATTGGTTAAGAGGTATGGGTACGCTCCATCCACGTTGGTACGATAGAGGGCTGACCCTTCACTGACCAGCAGGTATTTACCATCCGGAGAAGCCGACTGCAGCCGGACACCCATACCGAATATCTGCTTTGTCTGGCCTGTGACCGGATCTAGCAGGTATACTCCCGGAAAACTATACTGTTCACCCTGGCGCTCCGATAATCCAAAAACTATCCGGTTCGAGCTTCCCACCGGAGTTGGTCCCTGAGTGGCCGTTTCGGTTGGAGCCAGATCCGGTAAAGAGGTTGAAATCGCACCTGGAGTGGCCGTTAGACCAATTGTTTGTGTCACTTCTCCGGCAGGAGCAGAATTCATCAATCCCCGCCAGATACTGTCCAATGCTTCCAATCCGGTAAAACTACGCGTGCTCCACGCATCCGTCGAGATATGAAAACCATCATTTCGCTT
The DNA here is from genome assembly GCA_963772245.1 of uncultured Chloroflexia bacterium. Taxonomy (GTDB): domain Bacteria; phylum Chloroflexota; class Anaerolineae; order Anaerolineales; family Villigracilaceae; genus UBA877. Next base: position 813,742 of record CAVYWB010000006.1, read on the forward strand.
CATATCCATTCCATGTGCCGGCAATGGTTGCACCGCTGCCCAGAAGTTCCATAACGGCAAGTCATATTCGGCAGCCAGTTTGGCCGTTGTTAAATTCAGGCTGTTGTCACCTTCTACGTTATCCGCCTTGGTGGCCAATATAGGTACGGCTCCATGCGCTATTATGGTATCGAGAATACGACGCATGAGCGCCTCATACGCTTGTGGTGTCCTCCCGTTCCACCAGACCTCCAGGCTGACAATGACGATAATTGGCCTGGTTATGCGCAGTTCGCAATTCAACGGATCTTCACCTGCCAGACAGGCTTTCGGATCGGCCCATAGCGGTGAAAGGACGGCTGCGGCATTAAAACCTCCCCTGACAGCCTGACCATCCGTATTGAAATGGCCGGCGAAGTTGTTGATCGTTTGCTGGAGATAGGCATAATGGCTGCCCAGGGAATAACGGTCCGGGATATCGAAATAGCCCATAAAAGCTGCTTTCACACTCTGGCAATCCCCCACCTTCGAGAAAGCATGCGGATCCAGACCCATCGTCTGACCTTTCCGGTAGATTTCTATGGCGTGTGCCGTCACCGCTGGGACAATCGGCCACTGCCGCCAATCTTCCGGAGGAAGGCGTGTTTCAGGTATCGTGGTGGGGCCGGGAGCCTGCGTCGGGGCTACGATGGTTTCAGGCGGCGGGGCTATCGGAAATGTGGAGCTGGGAATGGATACCGGTTGGCTGGCTGTGGGAAAAGCCGTTTCTTCGCCCTTGATCGGGGCTGCACATCCGCATAAAAAAAGAACAAGCAGAATCAGGGAACAACTTCTTTGCATGGATACTTTCTTATTTATTATTATGGCTGGTTGGTAACGCCCTGGTAAACCGAATCAAGCACCTCTAAAGCAGTCAGATTGCGCCAAGGCCAAGCAAATTGAAAGTTGAACGAATTGCTGAAGTCACTATAGGCATACGTGAGATGCTCATTGTCCGGCTGCAAACCATGGGATGGGAGAGGCTGAACTGCCCGCCAGAAATTCCATAACGGCAATTTATATTCGTAAGCTAGCCGTGCAATGATCGTGTTTATACGGAAATTGCCCTCCTTGTTATCTGCCTTAGTGGAAAGAATGGGTACCACCTCTGCTTGCAATAAGCGCTCGATGATCTGCCGCAAGCCCGTTTCAAAAATCTCAGGTTCCCAGACCTGGTTGGTGCCCATGGAAATAAGTGCGAAGGAAGGGTGGTATACGCGCAAATCACAATCGAGATGAGTTTCACCCTGGTTGCAATCCTTAGATCCTGCCGGTACCGGGCTCAAAATAATCGTGGTGTCAAAGCCGCGCCCGGCTGCCGGACCAACCCGTCCGAATGAACCGGAGAAATGTTCGATCACAGGCAGCAATTCGCTATGGGAGCCAAGGTGGTAATTGCTCGAGCCCAAGTCATATTGGGTCAAAAACCAGACGGTTGATATTTCTCCATCGCCGATTTTTGAGAAGGCTGACGGATCGTTACCTTTTACCAATCCGTCCTGGAAAAGGGTTTTCATCTCAGGACTGACAGCAGGCACGATCGGCCAATCCTTCCAATCATCCGGAGTGAGCCGCACATCCGGGGTTGAACTGGGTACCAGGCTTGCAGTTGGATCTGGCAACACTAGCTCAGTTGGAAGTCCTGTAGGAGAAGTGGTTGTTATGAGGCTCGCCCCATGTGTTGGGGTCAAATCAGGGGAGGCCTGTGTGCCCCATCCTGGAACGCTGCAGGATACCAGGAAGACAGACAAGAGAATCATTGAACCAGCTTTATTCATATCAAATGATTTTCTATTGACAAACCATCTTCAAAATAAAACCTTCCCGCACCAAACCCTTAATGCGCCCCACTGACTGCATGATACACTGCGTCAATCGCTTCCAGCGCGGTCAGGTTGCGCCAAGGCCAGCCATCCTTCATATTTGAAGGGTCGTTGAAATTAAATAACTCACGTCCTTGTGTCAGATGAAATCCGTCGGCTACCAAGCCATGAGACGGCAATGGGTTTGTTGCCGCCCAAAAATTCCAGAGAGGCACCTGGTAATCATAAGCGACCCGCGCCACGACCTCATTGATACTGTTTGCACTTTCAGGATTCTCCGCTCGCGTAGCCAGGATGGGCACCACATTTTGGGAAAGAATATATTCAACCACCTTGCGTAAATCTTCGTTATAAATAACAAGATTCCCATTCCAGGATTCTTCAAAGCTGACAGTGACAATACTTGGATTATTGACCCGAATCTCACAAGCAATCGGTGTTTCTCCGGCATTGCACTTCTTGGGATCAGCCCAGAAAGAGGTTAGAGCTGATGCCACATTCTCACCGCCCCTGGTTGCCAGGCTTGGACGTGACCAGGATCCTGCAAAGTGATCGATCGTTGGCTGGAGGTATTCATATTGAGCACCAAGCGTATAATCTTTTGGGTTGTCAAAAGCGTACAGGAAATAGGTTGAGATGTTCTGGCAGTCCCCAATTTTAGAAAACCGGTTTGGGTCGCGGCCAGCCGCTAGCCCTGCCTGGTACACAGCAATCATACGAGCCGATACCACCGGGACGATTGGCATGCTTTTCCAGGCGTCCGGGGCAAGTGTGGGCATCGGAGCCTGCGCCGTATTGCTAATTTCATCCGCCGTTGGCGGAATCGGCACGGCAGTGATTGTTGCTGCAGCCGGAATCACAATTGGCACAGGTGTATTGGTCGCAGTGGCAAGCGCGCTCTGGACATGCCCCCATTCCGGTGTTTCACAAGCTGCCAGTAAAATAACCATCAAAAACAATAAAATGATTTTTTGTGTTTTCATGGACAACTCTGCTTTAATAGTATATTTTCCACGCGTCCGGTCACGAGTGCTTCTCCGGCTGGTGTCACATGGATGGCGCTGTTGGTAAATTGATCCGCGGGTACCAGGTTCCACAGGTCAAGATAGTTCCAGCCTTGATTGGCGGCTTTCGTATCCATCTCCTGCCGCCATTGGTCATAAGCCCAACGCGGGTAATAAAAATTGTACCGCAGGTCGCTGTTCTTGCCAGTACTGACCAGAATCGGCTCGTTAACAAGCAGAACCGGTATTTTGCCGGCTGCTTGCAGACCCGCTTCCAGAACACTAAAAGCCAACTTGGATTCATCCAGTGTAGGCGGTTGCATCCCATGATATGCCACATCAGAAACCAGGTCAGTTTGGGCATGTTCATAATCAGCCGGATAGCTTTGGTCTATGCCGGTGGCAGACCATAACACGCCATAGATTTGCAAGCGGAACAGGTCTGCCAGGGAGCGCCGTTGGCCGATCAGGGTCTGGTCCCAGAAGGTTGTATGGATAAGAGCAGGGTCGGCGGGATTGAGTGGCAATCGAAAGCGGGCAATAAGGGCCTCCACGCGGGTGGTATTGTTCGCGACAATCGGAGAAGTCAATTGGCTGTCCAGCGGGAAGGCTTCCAGCGTCATCGGCCAGATAATCATGTCGGGCTGGTAGCGCATGGCATAATCAAGCACCATCAGGTCTTTGGTTAGTGAAATGGTTGGGTAGCCCAGGTTGTAAACCCGGACGACCTTCCCGCACATGGATAACCGGGCGCCCTCCAATTGACCGGCCAGGGTTTCTGATGGGTGCAGGAGGATTCCCCAAGAGGATGAGTTGCCGATTACAAGCACACGGAATTCATCTGCCGGTTTTGGACCAGCCGCGATTTCAAGCGATGCAAACATTGCATCCAGGTTGAAAAGGCTTAAGTTATAAGACTGGGCTGGGTCTTCGCCAAAAGGAAAGCGCGGCCGCCCGGGGAAGACGGAATTATACAAGGATATCTTGCCCAACCAGGCCGGATTAACTCCCACGAAGGCCAGGTCGATTATCAGGAACAACACGAGACCTTTCAAGAAAACATTCCGTAAAAAACTACCGCTCACCCGATCTCCAATGCATCATTTCAAGCCTGCCAGAGTTTGCAGGAATTGACCGGAAATGGAAAGCGACGGCAAGGCAAAGAAGACCCAACCGATCGCCACGAAATGAAACGTCAACAAAACGCCACCTGCATTGAGTACCTTTTGCCAGTTTGCCGGCAGCAAGGCAAAACGACCTTTCGTCCATTCAGACCAGCGATTATGTATGAAAAGCCCCAAACCGTGCCACACACCCCAAGCAACAAAATTCAAAGTCACACCGTGCCAGAGGCCAATCAGCACCATTGTGCTCATCTGCGTAATGAACACAATGCCCGGGATGGAAAATTTCTTTTTTCCGGACCGCAGCGCCCGCGTCACCGGATTAAAAAAATATGCCCGAAACCACTGTGTAAGTGTCATATGCCAGTTATTCCAGAACTGGGTCAGATTGGGTTTCAGGTAGGGCGCGTTAAAATTTTCTGGCAGTTTGATGCCAAGCAGCCGCCCGAGTCCGATGGCAATATCAGTGTATCCGCTAAAATCAAAATAGATCTGAAAGGCGTAGGCGTACAACAGGATCCACGCCCAACCCGATGTGTGCACCTGCAATGCGTTAGTGGCATTCAATGCAACAAGCCCAAGTGTGTCGGCAATTACGAACTTCTTGAATAGACCCAGCACCAAACGTTTACCCGCTACACCGTAATCCTCACTGTTTACTGCCAGGGGATGGCGCAAATCTCCCACAAAACGTTCGATGCGGTCGATCGGACCAGCGCTTAACGCCGGGAAGAAGATTACGTAAACCACATATTCTGACAGACTCACAACCGGTAGGCGTCCGCTCTGCCGATCCCGCAGTGTATGCAGAAGGCGGAAAGCTATATACGAAAACCCCAGCCAGCTTAAATCCAGCGGAGAAGCCAGTGCAATTGATTGTCCGTTCAAACCCCTTAGAACCTGGCTGACCCACTCCGAAAACGCCGGGACCTTTAAGAATCAAAAAGATAATAATGACAATCAGGAACGCCGCACTTAAAAGGAGCTTCCCGGGTTCTGAGAACCGCCATAAAAGGAGCCCTGCTACTCCAAGAATCGCCAGGAGAACCAGGATCTCCTGTATTTGTGGCGGGTTGGATGCGGTTAGGGGAAGAGAAATACCCAGATAACGTGTCAGGCCGAGCACTATGACGATACCCCCCAAAATTGCAATCCCCGGCCAGTTGTCCCGCCAAAGGCGTTTCTGGCGCGGTGTGGTCAATACCCAAGCCAGTACTGCCAGACCCAGGGTGAGTGTTGGCAGCCAGAAGTCCAGCCCGCGCACCGGCAGGGCCGGCTGGAGGGCGTATACCGCCAAGGCGCTGACCGCCAACAGCAGTGGCAGATGCCCACGCGTGCGGGTGGCTACGCCCAATACAGCCGCGATGATTACGAAAACCAGGATGTATGCCAGGGTCATTAAAAGCCCTGATAGATCCAGGTGGGGGCACTACTGGCAGTTAAAATGACCAGCGCCACCAGGATGAGGCAGAATATTAATGCCCAGATATTTTCGCGTGTAAAAAGCCGAAATTTCATTTATAACCGCACACCAGGTAATCCCCACCTTGTTGCACTACTTGATAAGTACGCGCGGAGATATCCAATGTCTGATCTTCTCCATTATAAGTCGCCAGGATTCTTCCCTGGCAGTTAACCTGTGAAGTACCATTGGACGTACCGGAAGTCTTGCAGCTTACTCCGTCGAGACGGGTCTTGACAGCCTGGAGCGAATCCAACTCCAGCAAAGCGTTCGATTCCCAACTGGTACACGAGAGCACTGACAACTTGGTGGAATCCTTGGCAACCAGCGCATTTAGATAATCCATGACAGCTTTGGAGGCGGGGTCAGCCGCCTGGCTGCCACAGGCAGAAAGTGACATGCATAGCATACTGACCAGGATAACCAATATTGCAAACTTGCGCATCTTCTTCTCCTTGAAACAGTGGTAAGACTTGCGGGATTATACTGCTACTTTCAGAAACCGAAAACTTTTTTTGCTGCTCAAACTTGACAGACTTACAGCTTGACTATATAATCGCGCCTGCCTTCCTCGCTAGCTCAACGGCAGAGCGGGCGGCTGTTAACCGCTAGGTTCGAGGTTCAAATCCTCGGCGAGGAGCTAAATTTACCGGTTTTTGCAGAAAAGACCCTGCGCCAGCAGGCAGCCAGCACAGGGAGGTTTGTCCCAATCTCGCCGGATAAAGTACCCCGTGCCGGTTACAAGCCGGCACGGGGCTGTGTGCCCCAATCTCGCCGGATCTTGGGGCGCTGGAATTGTAGCACAAAGGAGTTCGACAATGGCAGCGCTTCCTATATTCATTTCAACAGATGAAGCCGCCCACCGATTGGGGATTAGTGAGGCTCGTGTACGCCATATGATTGAGGCTGGAACGATCAAAGCAGCCAACATCAGTGGAGAAACAATCGTAAGCGAAGCCAGCATCAGAGGATTAATCCCCAAAGAGGAATTACCTGAATACCAGAAATATACGAATTTAAAGGGTACGCCGATTTGGATCAGTAAAGCTGCTCGCCAATATCATGTAACTCTTTCTGTTATTCAAAGGTGGGTTGTGAGAGGTTACATTGCTCGACTTGGAAAAGAAAAGAACAAAATACTCCTGAATGAGCAAGATGTTGCCTATTGCGCTGAAATCTACCATCAGTATGGGAGACAGGGTAAATGGCTCTTCAATCCTGACGGTTCGCCCTACGTATTACGGTCTGAGAAATTGCAAGCTCCCGCATAAAAACATGCAGGGGCTGTCTAGAAACAAGCTTCAGACAGCCTGAGAAATGTAAAAACGGGGTTAAAAATAGGAAGGTAAAAAAAGTTGGTGGCTAAATGGCCGCCAACTTTTTCAAATTATGGGCAATACTCACTAAACCCCACTCCGTTTTCACTTTATCTTGCCCTCGCAGGTGGAATCTGCGGAAGCCCATATTCTGTTTCACAATGCCAAAAACCGTCTCCACTTCAGTGGAGCGCCTGGCACGCAATTGCTGGCCAGCCTGGGTGGTAAGGTTGGCTCTGGCCTGGCGGCGATATTCCAGTAAGCGAAAGCTGATGCGGATCGTGCGGTTGCCCTTTGCCTTGGTGCACTCGGCTTTGAGTGGACATTCGCTGCACTGGTGGCATGCGTAAATGCGCCGGTTGGTCTGGTAGCCATTATCGGTGGTAATGCGGGAAGTGGATTGAAACAGCAGGCGATGTTTAGCCGGGCAGATAAATTCGTCTTTGTCCTCGTCATACGCAAAGTTCTCGGCCAGGAACTGGCGTTTGCGCAAGAGTTCTGGCTTGCGAAAATGGTGGGTATCCTGGTAGAAGGTGTTGTATTTGAGAAAGTTTCCTAAAGCGTGCTCTTCCAGATAGGCGTAGTTTTCTTCACTGCCGTAGCCTGCATCCGTGACAATGTTTTTCGGAAGGCGGCCGAAATGGGTGCGCAGGTTCTCTAGATGGGGGATCAGACAGGTGGTGTCGCCTGCCCGTCCATGTACACTGAACCCCACGATAAACTGGCCTTCCGTTCCGATCTGGACGTTGTAAGCCGGTTTGGGCCAGGGCTTTTCAGCTCCCCGATCTTCCTTCATGCGCATGCAACTGGCATCCGGGTCGGTCTTGGCATAGCTGCTGCGCCCGTGAAGCGTCTTTTCCTGTTCTTCATACTTCTTCAGGCGCACCAGGCAATCTTTCTCCAGTTTCTTCACAGCTTGCTGCCTAGATCGACTGTCTTTCTTATTGCGGGCGTGATCGCGCAATACCTGGTTGATCTTATCCACCGTTTTCTGGAGCCGTTCACTGCCCACTTCTTTCGGCCCACTCTTTCCCAATTCCTCCAGATCTTCCTCCCCATATTCGGCTTGCTCCTCATCGTTCACCTGTTCAATATGCTTGAGCAGTTCCTGAATCTGTTTCTGCACCCGCTTTTCATAGTTCTCCCGCCGCTTCGCCCACACGACCTTGTGTTTGTTGGCGTCCGCTTCGATCTTGGTTCCATCCAGAAAATAGTTCTCCAGCTTCACATACCCTTCTGCTACCAGATATTCCAGTACCTGACTAAATACATCTCCGATCACCGCTTTCATCCGGCTGCTCCGAAAACCATTGATTGTCCGAAAGTCCGGCTCATTTTCCCCGCTGATCCACATAAAGTGAATATTCTCCCGCAAGGCTTCGGCGATCCGCCGCGACGAATAGATCCGCTTTGCATACGCATATACCAGTACTTTCAACAACATCTTCGGATGATAGCTCGATGTCCCTCCCCCTTTGTACTCCGCCAGCAGAGAACTCACATCGATCTTCTCCACTGCCTCATTGACCACTCGGACCAGGTGCTTCTCCGGGATCTTCTCTTCATAACTCGCTGGCAGCAAGGCGATTTGGTTCATCACGTACGGTTTAAATACAGGAGCGGCAGGTTTCCTTTTCATGCCCCTATTAAATCACGGTTCTTTAAAAAAGTGAAGGGCTGTCCAGCACTTATTGGACAGCCCCTTTTTAGTTCAAGTTTCTGTGCGATGGATGAACAGAGTATTACAATTCTTTAAGCCGTGCCAGGAACACACTTGGCGCGAGGACTGCAATACCTCGAAATTCCTTCAAATCACGCAAATGCTTATCCCCGCTAACAATGTAGTCGACCTTTCCAGCAACTGCAGCTTCGAGAAATTTATTATCAGAAGGGTCTGCTTTTATTACACGGATACTTTCTTCTGGCGAGACAAACTCAGCTTTGCTAAGAATCAAGGCAGCGAAATCATCCAACTCTATACGAAGAATCTTGAATTTGGGGCGGCTCAGCACATTGATATATTCACTTACGATTTGATTGCTTACAATCAGCACAAATTTCCCCGCAATCCATGCAACGATAATGGCCTCCAACCTTCCACCAAGGTATGCAGAAACTATCACGTTTGTATCAATGACGACACTTCTCATTTGCCTTCCCGTACAGCACGGATTTCAGAGGCAATATCTGCTTGTGTAATTTTAAGTTTCTTTGCCCGAGTCCGTACTTTTTTCCAGGATTCGTCAAAACGTTTTTCGATTCCCTTTTCATCCGCTAAACCAAGTTTCAAGAAGCGGATGTAGGCTAGTACATCAGTTCGGCGCGCCTCAGGCAAATCAGCAAGTTCGCGCAGAATTGTATTCTCAAAGGTTGTCATCGGATTACTCCTCAAATTCAATTTTACAACAAATCGCATAATAAGCAATAACCGACAAAAATTAGCAATACGCAATCAACATTCACCACATCTCTAATTCTACTATATTTTTACCTATGTATTGACAACATAGGTGGATAATGCTAAACTGCCTTCGCTATACATTTCCATCCCATAAGATGAAATCTTCGAAGCCATAACACATTAAGGTACAGGACGAGCGCTATTAGGCAAGTAAGAAAAATACAGCCCAATACCCGACGATGCGCCAAAACCTCGAAAGATTATATTTTGCCAAGCGGGCTGGACCGGAAATTCATCGGATTCCTATAGTCGCCGCAAAACCAGAGTTGAAAGGAAAGTAATAATGGTCCCCTATCTCCCCAATGAACTATGGACCAGCGCTGAGACAGCGAAGTATCTTGGCTTAACACAAACCCGACTTCTTCTACTGGCAGGCAAGGGCTTGATTCCAGGCAGCTACAAAGCAGGGCCAGGCCAACACGCAAGTTGGCGATTCGATGCCGATAAGATCCGTACTTTCAAGTTGCTGCGCGATGAACACGCCAGAAAAGTCACGGGGATGATGAATATTCATGAAGCGGCCGAGTTTCTAAAATATACAAAGGAGGCAGTTCGCCGCCAAACACGGCTGGGCAGGATCAAAGCTATAAAAGATGGGGATAGTTCAAAAGCTGAATGGCGTTACGCCAAAGCCGATCTCACCCAATTTCTTATCAACCGATCTAAATCCAACAACAACGGAGAAGGGTCCAATGCATGACCAATGTTATCGCAATTGCAAACCAAAAGGGCGGCGTCGGAAAAACCACTACTGCCGTTTCCCTGGCGCATGGCCTAGCCTTAAGGGATAAGGAAGTACTGTTGATCGACTTGGATCCACAAGGTCAGACAGCGGTCTCCCTGGGTATGAAAGCCGAGCCGGGAGCGTACTACTTGCTTACCCCTCCGCCTGGTAGTGTGGTCACAGTCAAGCAATGGATCCGCAAAGCACGCGAGCACCTATGGCTGATTCCGGGTGATATCTCCACCAATGCTTCCCAGGCCCTAATCAACGCCGAAGGCCGTCCTTCCTCCTATATAGCCGATCAACTTAGGCCATTGGTCAAGGATGGCCTGGGACTGGATTATATAATCTTTGACACTGCCCCAAGTGTGGGCGGCATCCAGGAAAGAGCGATATGGGCATCCGACATGGTACTGGTCCCAACCGCCACCGAATTCCTGGCGGCCGATGGGGTCCGCAAGATCTATGAAGCGATGGCGAAATTGAAAAAGGAACAAGGCTGGATGGGCAAGGTTTTGGGCATCCTCCCCACCTTCTATGATGAGCAAACCAGGGAAAGCCGGATCCAGCTCGCTGAGTACCGCAAGATCTTCACAGACTTGATTCTATCTCCCATCCACCGAACCACCATTCTGCGTGAATGCCCGGCGGAAGGCCGGACCATCTTCGAGATCGAGACTGTCACCGAAGCGGCTCAACGAGCTGCCCAGGAATACCAGGCGGTCGTCGAGCACGTTTTGAAAGCGAGGTAGCGCATGCCGCGTCGCAATGCCTTCCAGGACTGGGCACAGCAGCAACGAGAACCTGCCCAGATTCCGGAGAGCACCATTCCTGCTCCACCCACTCCCATCGACTTGATGGGAATGGCAAAATCAAAACAGAGAAACCGGGAGTACGAAAAACGTAACCGGTCCTTCACGTATCGTCTGACTGACAAGGAGCTTGGTGCGAAGATCGCCGCCGTTGCAGCCTCGCTGCAGGTGAATGTCGACGAAGTGGCCAGAGTTTTCGTCGAAGTGGGGATACGAGAAGCCAAAGCTGGTCGTATACCTTTCAACAGTATTCCACCGGTGCAACGGCGTATGACCCTTTATCCCACCGGGTCCGAAACGTGGAAGATCCAAGAACAAGATAGCTGGCAAAAAACTGTTTCTCCCCATGAAAAGAAAAAATCGCTTTCGTCTTCCGAAAAAGCCAAACGTCGGCAAGATCTGAACAAATCTGTGGTTGCTTATCGATGGCCGGCTGAAACTGATCAATCTCTAGCCGCGCTGACTGAAATGGTGGCGGGCAAGGCAATCACCCGTTCGGACGGACGCAAAGGCTGGGTGCTCACCATCCTGCTCCGGTATGGGCTGAGCATGTATGAGGCTGGAAAACTTCCGCTCCAACCTCATCCAAAAATCGTCAAAATAGGTCTCGGATGGTAACAGATTCCAACACCCGAAAAACCTTCCCACCCCCGGTCGCGGAAAATCCGCAAACAGACTGGGGGTGGGTTGTTGTAGTAAGCGGTTGTGCTTACACGCCGCTTAATTTATGCTTACTTCCCGCTTATAACAACGCTTAAATTGCCGCTTACAACCAGCCCACAGAAGTTCCTGAGGACCTTGCAATTCCATTCTTTTGGCCTGTTATATGCCCAAACGCAGCTCTCCAGCCCGGGCCTTCCTGTTGGTTTTTATTATTTTCTTCAAAGAAATTATTCCGGGCATTTTTAGCCTTTGAATATCATCACTTAGGACACCAACTTGGACGCTGAACAAGCCTGGCAATCCACCCTCGGCCAACTGCAAATGGAGATGCCCAAAGCATCCTTCGATACCTGGGTACGCGACACCCGGGTTGTCTCATACGAGGAAGGTAAGTTCGTCATCGGGGTTTGTAACTCGTACGCCCGAGATTGGTTGGAAAGTCGTCTCGCCAGCACTGCGGTCCGTCTGCTCATGGGGATCATGAACCGTCATGTTGAAATGCAGTTTATAGTCACAGGTGAAGGTGACCAGGCTGATGAGCAGGATGAAACTAAAGAAGTACTTGAGGCCTTCGTGCCCGACGAGCCACAGACTGACGAGCTGCTGGTTGAGGCCAGGTACGACCTGGTTTATGACGAGATCGTGGTCCCGGAGCGCGTTACGCTCGTCCCGCGCTACTTTCTGCGTCATCTTCGTCTGATCGGCCCTGACCTGGGCTGGCTGTACCTGGGTTTTCGGCAAGCAGCCTTCAACGCCGGGGCACGCAGCGGTAAAAAGAGCGAAAGGTTCTCAGGTATGTCCATCGCCGCCCTGAGCGGAATCGCCGTTAGCACCTTCTGGAATAAGATCCGGGAAGCCAGAACCTGGGAGCAATTGCAGGGACTGGTTTCGACCAGCACCGGTACCCCAGAATGGAACCTGGAGAGTCCCACCCCCAGACGGTTGCCGCGCCGTTACGTTGTTGCGATGACCCTGCCTCTGACAGCCCCGGATACCCATTCCCTGCGGACCTGGCTTCTAAGCAACGTGGAAAGGTTGGGCGGGCCGGAGAACGTTATCGAGGCGGCTTCCGAAATGCCGCTGGAAGAGCTGCTGTCTCCGGATGCTCTGCCACATGAAGGGGACGCCCCAGAAACTGTCCCGGCGATCCTTCGCAGTTTGTTCGGGGAATTGATCCCGAATGGGAACCTGGTTGCACTAGCAACCCGCCTTCACAAGCATATCATGCCGGACACCAACCGGCTGGGCGTGACGCATTTCTTTGTAGAGAATGTCCTTCCCTACTTGGGGACGGGTCCGGGCTGGATGCTGACAATGCTCCGGGATCGCTGCTACACCAACCGGGAGACCGGCGAGGTGCGCGACCAAGTGCGGATCCCAGGTGGGTACGCCGAGATCGCCGGCTGGATGGGGGTAAAGCCAGGTACGATCAAGCGCTGGTTGTATGGCAAGCACTCCGTTTCACGCGGTCGCAGTAAATTAGCCAATAAAGGCGGTCAGCAGCGCGGTCCTGGCCGCCAGGCCGCTGAGATCGGGAAACTGACCAACCCCGTTTTACGGATATTTCTGCAGGAGATTACCAATGGAAAAGTAGCCGACATCTGGACGTCATCTCGCAGCTTCAAAGTGCTCCTTGACGAAATACCGATTGAGATCCTCGAAGCAGCCGAAGATGAGCGGGTTGGTCAAGCGCTTATTCGTGCCCTGACCGCTGAGGAGGACGATAATGGTGTAGCTTCCATTCTCGACGCACCTGATTCCCGCGCGGTTTGTAGTATCGGGCTAGCTCGGTTTACGATTCCTGCGCGGTTTGCAGTATCGAAAGGCACGATTAGTGCGCGGTTTGTAGTATCGGAAAGCACAGTTAGTACGCGGTTTGTAGTATCGGAAAGCTCGATTAGCGCGCGGTTTGTAGACGATAAGCGCGCGGTTTGTAGTATCGTGAGTGCGCGGTTTGTAGAAGATCTGTGCGCGGTTTGTAGAGTCTTTAAATCTCTTAAATTACTTAAACCCAATTACTAATGACTCTCCAACCACCCCCCTACCCCCCAATTCCAACGAGAAGAGTTCTCGGCAGTCAATCCGTTCGGGCGGGGGGATGGGGAATCAGGCTTTCTGGGATTTTAAGTTCCTGATGCAGAATAACCAGGTCGCAAAAGCCAGAGACATTCAGAAACGTCAAAAGGGAACTGGCGCCAGCATTGAGACGCTCGCCCAGGGATTCGTTTCCTTTCTGCTGTATGCTTATTCCCCCTCCGGCCGACGTATCGAAGATCCAGTCGCTCTGGCCACCAAACGGCTCCTGGAGAATGTCCATACCGGCGCTGGAGGAGATTTTGACCGTCTGGCGAACTTGAAGCCGTATGAACTTAAGGCATTCTTCGACCATGATCTGACCGGTGACCTTTGGGAAGTCGGCGAATCCATCGAGAAAAGCATTTACATCGTAAATTACGAACATCTCGCTGGTCCTTACAAAAGCGAACTGTATCGTCGTTTATTCGGAGATGAATAAGCATGAAGACCTTATATGATTGTGACTATGCGCAGTCCATTGTCTGTAGCCAAGTTGAACGAGAGTTAGTTCCTTTACTAGGTAATCGACCTGGCTACGGCGCTCCAGCGGGAACTCGGGCCGGATCATGCCGAGATCGTCTACCACTGCGCCATGCTGGAAGCCCCGGGCAAAGACGAGATTACCGTTGCCAATCGTCCCTGCCTACCGGTCCGCCAGGCAGGCAAAACCCTGGGCGAATACCAACCCGATACCATCGCCAAAAAAGACGACCTGACCCTTATCCTGGAATACAAGGCGGAGTCGCGCCTGCACCAGGCAACTCTCCGCCAGGTGTGAGCTTACCTGTCTTTATTTCCCGAACCGGCGGTCGGTCTGTTGATAGCCTTCGGCGGTCTCAGCCTGACCTGGCGCCAGGTGCGGGTGATCCGCTCAAAAGTTAAAAATAGTCAATAACGCGCCGCTCTTGCGCGTCCTAATATTTCACATAAGGAGAACACTATGGATCTAAATCGCATTACCCTGATCGGACGGATGGGGTCAGAGCTTACCCCCAAAACCATCGGCGAAGGCGAGGCTGCCAAGCAGATCGTCAGCTTCCGCTTTGCAGTCAATTCCCCCTTCGATGACCACGCCACCTGGCTCACCGTCGAGTGCTGGGGCAGCCTGGCGGATGTCGTCAAAAAACTTAGCCTGAAAAAGGGCAGCCGCTTGTACGTCGATGGCAAGTTGGTCTCGGACAAGGAGACGGGCGGCCCGCGTGCCTGGATCGTCGAGGAAGGCGAGAAAGCCGGCATGGCCCAGGCCTCCTTTGTCGTCTGGGCCGACACAGTTATTGCCCTGGATAGAAAGCGAGAAGAACAAAATGAAGAATAATTTCCCCAGCATCCCCTTCGTTAAAGACGGCAATGCCAATCTGGAATGGCACAACGAATTCGGCGAAAGAATACGTTTCAAATTGGATATCGCTGAATACACCAGCCAGCCGATCAGGCCGACATCATTGAGCACACCTGCAAGGGGCTGATCGAGTCTGGCGATACATTCCAGAAATAGTAAGTCATAACCATCGGGGGGAGGTCTCCCCTCCCCCGCCTGCATTGCATCACGGGAACGGGTAGCCCATGACACAATCAATAGCATACGCATCCGCACGCATTGATGGCGTGTTGGACTGTAAAACCATGAAAATCGGCATCTTGAAAACGCTTCCTCAAGCCACCCCAGTCGTGGCTTTCCAGGTACTGGCCGGGTTGCAACGTCATCCGGTATGGGCGCTAGATCGTCTGGCCGCGGTTGTGTACTGTTACTGCCTGGCAGTGCGGAAACACGCCGAATCCAGCGGCGGCGGTCAATTGATCGAACTCAACCTGAGCGCCAATCTGGTCAGTGGATCGGAAGCCGTCTGCATTATTGCTTCGAGCTTCAACTGGCACACCTCGAAGGAGATCCGGGACCAGGCCGAGGGTATGATCGCCAGGATGACTGGCACTGGCGTCCGCTGGGCGAAACAATGGCCCTTCCAGGACGCACTGCAGATGCCTGTCATCAAACCCAGGAACGAGTTGCGATGAACTCCACCGAATTCACCTCGTCCTACCGGCCTCGGTTGGGCCTACCGGCCTGGCGCGGTCTAACCCGCCGTACGCCCCAACCTCTCGGGCTACCGCCGTCGGGTCAGGGCGTTGGCGAATACCGCCTCATGCCGGCTTATCGCCGGCCTTGCCCAGCTACCGCTGGCTGAGGGACATCTTCTTTGGAGGCAAATCCCATGATCATCCTGCAACGCATCGATCCCCAAAAGTGCATATACCGCTGGTACTCGATCCGCGTCCAACCGACGCTCTTCGACCGCTGGTCGGTGGTCTGCTCGTGGGGCAGCCTGCGAAGCAACTTTCAGCAGCAACGTGCGCTCCCTTGCGAGAGCGTGATAGACGCTACTCGGATAGCACAACAAGTCGTCGCCCGAAAATTGAGACGAAGGTACACGCTAAACGCCATCATAAGCAAAACTTCTCTAGAAAACCTCTGTAAACCCGAAGTAGAGATTTCTCCGTTTCGGGATTAAGAGAGGTATTGTTCTTTTTCAATTTTTATCCTTTTCTGACAAACTGTGGAACGCTTTGTAAGGTTATATGACTGGGGTATAATAGTTATACGTTTATGACTATCGATAAAGAAAGGTAAAACATGGATACTGTAACAATCTCCTCCAAATTTCAAATGGTCATACCACGCGCGATCCGTGAAAAATGGAATATCAAACCCGGTCAGAAAGTGCGTTTGATTGTTTATGGCAATCACCTGGAGGTGGTTCCAGTACGCGATATCCGGGAAGCGCGCGGTTTTCTAAAAGGGATGAGCAGTGACATCGAGCGAGAAGAAGAGGACCGCGTATGAATGTGATCAACTCTTCTGGCTGGCTGGAGTATTTTACTGGCGGTAAGAACGCTAATTTCTTTGCACCTGTGATTGAAGCTACTGAAAACGTGATCGTGCCCACGATCAGTATTTTTGAAGTGTTCAAGCGAACGCTGGTTGAAAAGAACAGGGACGATGCGCTTGAAGCCGTTGCCATGATGTACGATGGTAAGATTATTGATCTGGATCGCGAAATTGCACTGATTGCTGCCGAATTGTCTTTCGAGTTAAAACTGCCGATGGCAGACAGCATCATCCTGGCCACTGCCCGTGCCAATGACGCCATCCTTTGGACGCAGGATGAGCATTTTAAAGGGTTGGCAGGAGTCAAATATGTTAAGAAAACCTAAAGCTGCCAGAAGAAACTTTCGCCTAACTCCGCAGGTACCGATTGATCGCTCCCAAGGTTACTTCTGGACCAAGCGTTGGCAGGAAGGCGAATATCAGGCTGAGAAGGATATTCAATGAGGGCATGTGAAAATATTCGACAACGTCGACTATCTGATTGCCGATCTGGAATCCGATGAATGATCTTTATACGCCTTTAGCAGCCGCGCGACTTTCAGATAATTTGGCTATGTCTAGACAGACTAAACTGATTGGCTAGGAGGCGAGAGATGAGCGGGACCTGGCAATTTCAGGATGCGAAGAATAAGTTCAGTGAGGTGATCGCGCAGGCCGTCAAAAAGGGGCCTCAACTGATTATGCGGCGTGGAGAAAAGGCGGCTGTTGTAGTGTCTTATGCCGAATATGAAAAGCTGTGCAAATCGCAGGGAAAGCTCAGCGAATTCTTCCGAAATTCTTTGCTTGCTGGTATTGATCTGGCTCGCAATAAAAGTTTGCCGCGGAACGAGGGCGGGCTATGAAATACCTTTTCGATACCTGCATCATCTCAGAGTAGGTCTTCGAAGCAGCCTTCCGCACGATTGATATTGGTCACTCGCAACGTAACCGATTTTGATGTGGCAGATATTAAAGTGCTCAACCCCTGGGATTGAAGCAGAAAGTACTACATACAAATTTCATACAAATTCCTTGACGCCCCTCGCGAATGAGCGTAAACTGATACCGACAAGCTGGCTGGGATGCCCCCCTCATCCCGGTCGGTTTGTTATTTTATAACCTTTGTTACCTGCCTGCCAGCGTTATTTGTCATGTTTGTACGCCTGGGGGACTTGACTCTCCATTTCTTTCGGCGTAGTATGGAAACAATTGTTTCGATAGTCACGATGAGCGAAATATTGTCCATCTTACCAGGTACGGAGAACATTTGGAAACGATCCATTTCTATGTACCTGCAGGCAAAGCCGGCAGCAAACGCCGTCACTTGAAGTTGTTATTTGGAAACAAATGTTTCGATGAGCCGACTTACTCTTGCCGAATATGAATGTCTTTGCCAGGAGATTGCAGCCTGGATCAAGATGAACGGCTACGTTCCCCCGGTCCGGGTCCTGGCAAACCAATTTGAGTGCTCGCCAGTTACAGCCTGGCGGATCGTGAGATCCCAGGGCTGGATTGCAAAAGGCCACCATTGGGAAGAAACGCGGCAGGGCGAAAAGAAAAGAGTTGCAGGCTAAAACCAGGTATGCCTGGTAGTATCAAACATTCGGAGGCATAAATGTTGAGCAAATATCTTCACGCCACGATGCGGCAGGCGAAATATAAGATTCTCGAAGATGGAACTTATTACGGCGTTATCCCCGGCTTCCGAGGTGTTCTGGCGAACGCAGCTACTCTGGAAGACTGTCGGGAGCAGCTACAGGAAGTTCTCGAGGATTGGATCCTGGTTGGCGTAAAACTGGGGCATGCGCTGCCAGTTGTGGATAAGATCAAGCTTGTTGTGGAAGCTGTGTAATGCCTCCATTCGGTCCGATCCACCGGCGAGAATTAATCCGCGGATTGAAGAAACTTGGTTTCAGCGGCCCCTTCGCCGGTGGAAAACATGAATTTATGGTCAGGGAGGCCGATCAGCTACGTTTGTTCGTCCCATATCCATACAAAGACGAAATCAGCAGACCATTGCTTGGAGAGATTTTACTTGTAGCCGGAATTTCGAGGGCGGAATGAGAACGCCTCTAATCGAATTGTTGCACGTATGGGAAAAAGTGATCGTCCGATTTTCCAAACAAGTGATCCTATAATAAAATAAGCATCGGACGAAACTGGAGAATACCATGAAGACCATTTTGAAGATCATTTCGACCGGCATCCTGTTCCTGATGCTGGTCACGTTCTTTGTGTCAGTTGGATATCTGGCTTGGCGCGCCGATCAGCCAATGGCGCTGCCCCAGTTCAAAGGCTACACTTACTACCAATACCTGGCCTGGCGCAAAGACGCTTATCACATGATGGCGGTAAATTACAAAGCCGCTCATCCGAGCGCCAAGATGGGCGGCGGATTGGATATATGCTTCGACGTGGATACCGGAGGTGACTTAGGCCTTAGCCTGCCGCTTGCCGGTTTCTATACCCTGGCTGGCGCCTTCCCAAACCTTGCGAAATATGTGACACCGCAAGACCGGGACATGATTCCGAAGGATGCGACGCTCCTGACCTTCCTGCCCGACTGGTGGCGGATCTACGAGGCTTTTGTTTGGGTGTCAGCCCAGGATGCCCCTGAGACTTCCGTCTCGTACTGCCGGCTGGCAGCCACTCCCCCTCCGCTCGACCCTTAAACTCTTGACAGAATCCGCAGGATGCATAAAATAAGCCCGAAGTGAGTGTTGCCCCTGGGGAGGGCGATGCGACAGCAATTTGACGTGCACGCGGTTTTCGCGCGCACGTTTTTCGTTTTAACCGGTGCGTCAAGCCGGAGGAGGTAATTCTCATGAAGCACGAGATTCAGTTCTCCCTCAGGACCATCTACGGCATCATTCTCCTGATCATCGTCCTTGCTCTCATCGGAGCAGGCTTCCTGATCATCCGGCGCTACCCGGGGCTGTTTTCCGGGTTACTCGTCCGGCTCGAAGGTATCACTCCCACACCTACTCAGGTTTCCCAGCCTCCTGATGCGCAGGCTGCCGTGAAGGCCCTGACCGCCTTCTACACGCTGGATTATATGGAGCCCGTGGACCAGTGGCAGGCCCGGGTCTGCACACTGAGCACCCCGAACGGCTGCCAGCTAATCCAGTCGCTCTTCGCTCCGACGATCCGTCAGGTGGTCGAGACTAATCGGGTCAAGACCGGCTGCACGGTCCAGGCGATCCGCATAATCGAGAACAACGGCGCCACCCATATTTGGCAGCTGGAAGTAACCCTCGATGACCCCTGGCCAGGCGAGAAAGCCACTACCCCGGTCTACGCCGAGGTGGTCCAAGCCAAAGGGGCCTGGCTGCTGAACCGCATTCTGTTCGACCAGGAAGCGGCCCTCTTCGCTGCCACCCTCACCCCATAGGAGGAATTCCATGAAACGCGTTCTGATCTTGCTTGTGTTCGTCGGATTGCTCGCCTTGCCTGCCTCGGTCCTGGCTCAGTCGCAAAACCCGCCGGTCGATCCGAACAGCGCATGGGGGGAAGTCGTGGACTCTAACGGCAACATCCGTTACAGCAACCTGACCGATCTTGGCTCGATCCAGAAATCCGCTAGTTGGATGCCCGGCATCCCTGGCATCGGCAACCTGCAGGCCTCGTACCACGAATACCAGACTCCCAGTGGAAATATCGTCGTCATGCCTACCGCAACCACGCTGTTCTTCATGGCGCTCAACCCCCAGGCCTCCGGGATGGCCGGTGCCAGCTCGCAGCTGGGTCTCGGTGCAGCCGGGACGCTCGAAGCCGCCGGCATTGTCAAAGGAATGCTGCAGGGCTACATCGACCCGACCACCCTTGCCAATGCGATGTCCACGAAAGGGTATGTGGATCAAAGCCAGTTCTTCAGCGACGTCATCAACAATGATCCACAGGAGCTTTGGACGCTGTTAGGAAACCACACAGTAGATTTTCTTAAGTCTTTAGTGTCTCAGTCTATCCTCGACCAGAGTCTCTATACCACGCTACTGCTCTATACCCCGGGGGACTGCTTCGAGGTCCCGGGTGGCTGCCCGGCAAATGCCAGCCTGCCATCCGCACCTGCCGCACCCACACCACCTCCCTCTTCCTGTAGCGTCCCGATCGTCAAGAGCGGCGCGATCACGGTCACGGCCAAGAAAATCGCTCCGCCCTACCCACTCGTGGTCGGCCAGGATCCCGCCAAACGCGGCGTGGATCTGACTTGGGAAGTGACCGTGGGGCCGACCCTCTACACATACGGCGTCAAGGTACCGGTCACGGGAATGAAATGTATCGCAGGAAGCGGCACATCGAACTGCACGACCTCCAACAACCAGGCCGGCACGCTACAACAGGTCGTAGTCGGCTACAACTGCGTGCAGCATATCCAGATCTACACTGAAGGCCTGAAATGGGTCACGCTTTTAGCTTCGCTCAGCCAGACCTCGCAGGACTGGATCCTTCACACACTCAGCATCATGTACCCCAACGATTACCTGCATCACCCCAACTTTAGCTTCGCCGGAAACCCCGCCAAAGGCTCCTTCCAGGGCAGCATCTTCGTCCTGGACTTCAGCGAGAGCCGTGTACCAGTTGCCGATCCGGGTTATTTCGACCTGGACGTGGCCGGTGCCACCACCGGCACACCCGTCTCGACCTGGCGCGGTTTCTCCAAATCCGGCGGGGCGTTCCCAGTCTACCTCGAAGAAGCGGTCATCATCAAATGACCCTGCTCTCGAACGTCCCGATCTGGGTCGCCAACGGGTTCCTGGTGATCGTCTTCTTTCTGGCAGATCATCTGGCCACCCTCCTGCTCCTGCCGGCCGCGGCCGTCTTCGTGTACATCACGACCCCGGCCCAGCGGCCCTGGGCGCTCGGCGCCAGCGGCCTGGCCCTGGCTGCCAGCCTGATCGCGCCTGCCCCGGTCCCGGTCTTCCTGGTGGTGGTGGCGCTGGTCTCGGCAGTCTCCCTATACCTGGAGCACTACAACCGCCCGGCCGCGCACTGGAACATCGTGCGCTCCGTCTCGCTGTACAGCCTGGCCGGGCTGGGCTACGCCCTCTGGACGGGCCTGAAAGTGCCGGACACGCTCCAGGCCGACCCGATGATGGTGCAGGGCGCCACCTACCTGGACGCCCTGGTCGGGATCGCCATGTACGTCATTCCCCTCGGGATCGTGGCGCTGCTGGCCCAGTCGGTCCTGGCCCATCCCCCGGTTGGAAAACCGGAAGATCTCCTCACCCAGATCCGCACGCGTGGAAAGGATCGCTGAATTGGAAACAGCCTGGAAGCAGACGGTTGGACCCCATTTCGTAACGGCGTATACGCCGTTAGAGAGTGTAAGGGGGCGGCGGCTAATCACGCCGTTACAGAGCGAAACGGCTGACTCTATTGTTAACAGCCCCGGCAGGGACAGATCGGAGCTTCCATGCTGACCATCCACGATAACGGTCTCAAGATCGACGACGGAAAGTTCCGCTACGCCTGGTACCAGGTCTCCGAAAGTACCCCGCAGGGGCAAAGTACCCCAAAGGGGCAGGATAACGGTGCGCCCTACTACTCCTGCATTGCCCTCAAACAGCTGGACATTATCCCGGTCACCGAGCGGGAGGACTTCGACTTGCTCGGCAAGATGCACCAGGTCATGCGCGGCATCTACAACGCTAACATCAACTTCATCGCCGCCAGCGCCGGGATCTTCACCCCGGAGCACATCGGCCTGGTGCAGTACTTCGGGGCCGCCGGGGAAGGTCCGGACGAGCGTGTCGCGGCGGAAATAGCCCTGCGGAGCATGGACGCCGTTGAAGGGGCCCTGGCGGAATACCACCAGTCCCAGCTCGTGCCCCCCAACGAGGACTGGCTGCGCTGGTACCTGGATTTCATCACCGCACGCGGCCGCTTCATTGCGGCGGTCCTCGGACACCCGGACCCCCGGCAGGGACGCGGCGCAGGCATCCAAGACGGAGCGATCGGAGATGGCTCGAAGGACGACCTGGCGCTGGAGCAGAACGAGATCCTGTTCCGGGGCCTGGCCAAGCTGCGCAAGAACTTCGTCTTCCAGGTGCTGGCCGAGCACGTCCCGCGCCCGCACCTGACCTCCACACTGATGCGCGTGGGTGAGATGGTCTCCGCGGTCGCCTCCCGCCGCCGGGGGTCGATCAACGTCGGCTTCTCCCTGGGGATCCCCTTGATGGCCGCCGTCGGGCAGAGCATGGCCGGGTCGCAGGGAGCCTCCCTGGGAACCTCGCAGGGACAGACCCTGTCCGCCCAGCACACCTGGGGCTCCAGCCACATGATCGGCGATGCGCATACCGTTATGCAGAGCGAGTCCCATACTGTGGGTAGCTCCTGGGGCAAAACCACCGGGAAGAGTGTCACGGACACCACCGGAAAAAGCGTCACGGACACTACCTCGCGATCCACGACAAACTCGCAAAGTGCCTCCTCCTCCCAGGGAACCAGCGAAGGTATCGGCGCCGGCGTCAATGCCGGCGGTAACCTGGGCGGAAACCTGGACCTTGACCCCGCCGGAGTGGGTGGCGGCGTGAGCGCAGGTCTCAATACCGGGGCCAGTCTGAGCGGAAGCCTGGGCTGGAACCAGTCCCAGAGCGTGTCGCAGGGCGTCGCCAATACGGTCGGCCAGGCCCACTCCGTCGGAACCAGTCAATCCCACTCCGTCGGCAGCTCGCAGTCGCAGTCCCAGGGCGGGATGGTGGCCAACTCTGTCTCGCACGGCACCGCCGACACCAGCTCGGAGGCCTGGGGAACCAGCGAAGGCTACGGCCAGGGTATCGCGGACAGCCTGGCTCGTTCGCAGGCCCTCAGTGACTCCCTGATGCACGGCGTCACAGGCGGGCTGTCTACCGGAGTCATGCCCGGCATCAACATCGGGCGCTCCTGGCAGACTGAGGACCATGTCGCCGAAACCCTGACCGTAGTGCTGCTCAAACTGAAAGGGCTGTTGGACACCGCTTCCACCGAAGGCGGCTTCATGGCCAACGCCCTGGTCTTCACCGAGGACATGAACGGAGCCTCGGCCGCGGACGCCCTGGCTGCCCAGGCGTTCCACGGGCCGGACGTGGCCACCCCGGTTCTGACTATCGCCCCACTCGCTGGCGACGAAGAAGCTCTGCGCACCCACGCCCTGGCTTGCGTGCCCTGGCGGGGTGGAGACGAAAACGATCCGCTGAACGGGGAACTTTGGACCCGCTACGCCACCTTGCTGACCGGCCCGCAGCTCTCGGCCCTGACTGCCCCAGCACTCTTCGAGGAAGGCGTGGCCGCCACCGTCATGGCCCCCATCCCGCAAGGCATGGGCTTCATCCCGGACATGCCCGGCAGCGTCGTTATCGGCCACCAGTACAGCCCCGAGACCGCCGACCTGACGACTGCCCAGGTGCGGCTCTCACCGGAGATGTTCATGCACACGCTCTACGCCGGCGACACCGGCTTCGGCAAGTCCGTGGCGGCCATCCGGACCGTATACGAGACCACCAGGGAGTGGAACTGGCGCACGATCGTCCTGGATTTCGGTACCGGCTGGCGCCAGCTTCTCAACGCCCCCGGCCTGGAAGGGCGCGTCAACATCCTGCAGCTCTGGCCTGGCGCGGTCCGCCCGATGCGCTGGAACCCGCTCCAGATCGGGCGGGCCATCGCCCCGGAAACCCAGTGGCGGGCCTTTGCGGACATCTTCGGCGGGATCACCCAGCTGGGCGTCAAGCGTCAGAAGCAGGAACTGCTGGATGCCCTGCGAAACTGCTACCTGCGGGCAGGCGTCCTGATCGACGACTCAGATGTTCGCAAAGATCCCCAGTGGGGCAAAGTCCAGCCAGGCGAGGCAGCCCTGATCGGTGCTGCTGCGGGCCTGCCCGTCAGCAGCCTGTACCCGGAACAACGCCAGGCACTGGCGGTACAGCGCAGCGCCGTGGTCGGCCTGGCCGACCTGTACCAGGAGATCACAACCCGGAGGGCGGCGGTCCCGCCGCGCGACACCATGCTCACTGGGGTCCTCGACGGCATCCTGTACCGTATGAATGCCCTGGTCCAAGGAGCCGCGGCGGTGCAGTACGCCCCCGGGAAAGACTGTGTGCCGGTCGAAGACCTTGGCAAGCCCAACGGGATCGCCATCATCGAAGGCGGCAAGTTCGTGGACGAATTCGGCAGAGCCTTCCTGTTAGGTTGGGTCGGCTGGCACACCTACATGGACCGGGTGGCCACCCGCATCCACGACATCCACTCGACCGAGCCGATCCTGCATATCGTCTACGAGGAAGCCAACAATATCTTCGGCCAGCCCCAGAAAAGCAGCGGGGAGGATGGGGGTGGAGGCTCGGATGTTTCCGAGCAGTTCGGCGCCCAGTTCCGGGACGCCCGCAAGTACGGCGTGCGCTTCTCGGTGATCGCCCAGTCGCCCAACCTGATTCACCCCAGCATCATCTCGTCCTGCTCAAACCTGGCGATCAATTACCTGAAGAACCCGAAAGACAAGGACCTGGCGCTCTCGGCCCTGGCCCGCTCGGAAAAAGGCTTCCGGGATGAGGAATGGCGGCGCTTTATCGACGACATGTCCGTCGGCATGGCAATCGGACGGTTTCCCTACACATCCACCCGCAAGTTCCAGCGCCCGATCCTGTTCCGCCCGCTGATGCTGGAAGTCCCGGAGCCGACCGACGATGAGATCGCCGCCCGGCTGGGGAGGATCGCCCTGTGAAGATCTCCAAACAACTCCTCGGAGCGATCGGGGTGGGAATCATCGCCTGCCTGCTGATCGCCGGGACGATCCTGGCGCTCCACCAGCCCATCGTTTGGGATAACGGCTGGAACGGCACGCAGCCGCTCAGCACCACCACCCTCACCTCGACCTTTTTCCCCCCGGCCCCAGGCTGGTCAAAGTACATTGTGGAAACCCCGGTGCTCCCGACCCGTACCGTCATGTTCTCCTTCACCACCTGGACTTTATCCCCGGAGGGAACTCCTTTCCCAACCTGGTCGCCGCACCCACCGGGTATCCCAACGGATACTCCAACTTCCCAACCCTGAGGCTTTCCATGTCATCTTCCCCAACCTGCCCTTCCCCCCTCCCGATCGTCTTTCTGGATCCAGACAGCGACGAGGCTACCGACTTCCTGACCCAGGCCATACAAAGCCTGCCCCAGGGCGCGCTCGTGCTCGGTCTGATCCTTAAGATCGAACGCCTGCCAGACGGCAACGAAAGACTTGTCAACTGGGAGTACGCCGCCCCCGAAGTCCTGAAATCGCTCGCCCTGGTCCTGCCCGGCGAGACAGATCAACATCTCAAGGAGTAAGCCATGTTCAAAAAAGTTATCCCCTATGTCCTGGCCATCTTCGTCTTCATCGTCGCCTTGGTACTGCTGCGCCCGGCGCCCTCCAAAATGGTCGTCTTGGCAGCCCATGATCTCTCCGCCGGCCACACCCTGGGAGCCGGCGATCTTTACTTGCAGCCCATGCCTGCGAACGCGGTCGCTTCAGACGCCCTGATGGATACGAAACTGGCCGTCGGGCAAACGCTCAAGATCGACCGCGGCCAGGGCGATATCCTGCGCACGTCCAACCTGGGCGAAATGATCACCTTGCAGCCGGATGAACGCGCCGTGGCGGTCAAGGTCACCGACGAGACCGGCCTGGTTGGCCTGCTCGCCCCCGGCGAGAAGATCGGTATCGTAGCCTCCATTCCGATGCAGTCCCAGGATACCCAGGGGATCTTCTCGAAGGCCACCATCGAAGGCCTGCGGGTCCTGTACCTCGACCCGCGCTTTGCCGCTTCCACCAACTCCAGCCTCTCCAGCGCCTCCATGCAGCCGGTCAGCAGCTCCACCTCCTTGACGGGCAGCGCGAGTGCGGCCACCGATCGGGCCGAGACCGGCTTCGTGGTCCTGGCGGTCCCGACCGGCTTGCAAACAGTCATGTACGACTTCAGCGCAGATAATTCGGTCTCCGAATCCCGTTCCGTCAACGTGCTCGAACTGCTGGCGGCGCTCTCTTCGACCAACGGCGCCGAGATCAGCCTGTACCTGATGCCCGGCGAAAGTGCCAAATCGTTCTCCTCGCCCGGTCTATGGCTGCCGAACCTGGTCGTCACCCCCGAGGCCTCAGTCACCCCCACCCCGACCGGTCTACCGGGAGCTACGCTGGCTGGCACAACACCCTCTGCCACTCCCAAACCATAAGGAGCCAGCCATGAGTCCATCTTCCTCCTGGGGACAGCAGGCGACCGCTACCACCGGTACTGAAACTCCCGTCAGTGTGCTGCTGGTCGGCGAGGTCGGGCAGCGCCTGCTGACCTGGCAGCAGACCGTCACGATGGATGCGCGCTTCCGCATGGCCGCCCTCGCCAACGACCCTTCCGACTTGCAGGCCAAGCTCAGCTACAGCCCGGAAGTCGTCATCCTGGATGCCATGATCTTCAAAGGGCCGCAAATGCTGCTGCAGGCCCTGACTTCCATCACCGGGGCGGCCTACGTCATCCTGCCGGCCTGGGCCAATACTAGCGACGATCCGGAGGTCAAGGAACTCCCCGGAAAGCTCAAGACCTTGCCCTCGGTCAAGCAGATCTTCATCGGCGATGCACCCATCTCGGACCTGCTCCAGCGCGCATACGGCGACGCCCTGGCACTGCGGAAAACCATCGCCGCGCCGATGTCCTGGGCAACTCGCAACCAGGGCATGGCCAGCGTCTCGGGACTGCGCGTGATTACCGTCTGGAACCGGGTCGGCGGGGTGGGAAAAACCACCCTGGCAACTGCCCTGGGCCTGGCGGTGGCGCGGCGTGGCCTGCGCTCGCTGCTGGTCGGCCTGGACGCCCCGGACGTCATGCCGCTCCACCTCAGCCTGAAATCCGAGCCGAACATTCTGGGCTGGTTCGCAACCCCGACAGATACCGGGATCAAGAACAGCCTCCAGCAAGTCGGGAACCTGGACGTGTTGGCCGGTTTTCCCGATATCCTGGCCGAGAAGGCCGGTCTGGAGGCCGGGGATAAGAACTCGATCGCTTCGCTGGTCACGACCGCCGCCTACGGCGGCTATGCCGCCATTATTCTGGACGCACCTGCCTCCAGCGGCATCTCTTCCCTGGCGATCCTGGCGGCCAACACCTGGGTCCTGGTCGCCCGCCCGACCCTGGCAGACGCCTGGGCCTCGGTGGATGCATTGCGTACCGTCACCCAGAGGGCCGCTGGCCAGCACCGTATCGCCCCCGGCAACATCTTCGTGGTCCTGAACATGCGAGGGCCGGGGATGCTCTCCCCGAACGAGTGGCACCAGGCAGCCGACTCGGCCTGCCGCAAAGTCGGCTTGCAGACCGGCTTCCCGCCGGTGGCGACGGTGATCCCGTTCGTCTCCGGGGTCCCGCTCAGCCAGGACGCCGGCCGGCCGGTCCTCGACAGCGACGACGAATTTGCCCGGCCCATCCACGGCCTGGCCGACATGCTCTTCGGGGGCAGCGGCCCGGCGGATGCACGAAAAAAAGATGGTAAAAAATTCAGCCTGGGTGGGTTCTCCGTCAAGGTAAAGGTGTAGACCATGCCACAAAGATCAGGTTGGGGCGCCATCGTCCCTCAGATCGACCCCGACCAGCGGGCGCAGA
This sequence comes from uncultured Chloroflexia bacterium, assembly GCA_963772245.1. Classification (GTDB taxonomy): domain Bacteria; phylum Chloroflexota; class Anaerolineae; order Anaerolineales; family Villigracilaceae; genus UBA877. Next base: position 841,675 of record CAVYWB010000006.1, read on the forward strand.
TCATCGAGGAGGTCGCCGCGACTTTCAAAGGACGGCCCCTGGAAGAGCTGCGCCAGGACACCGAAAAGCTCGTTCCCCTGGCAACCCAGGGCGTCCTGGCCGCAGCCGGGAGGCTGGGCATCCAGATCCCCGATCCGGACTTGCTCGAGCTCGCCCGTGCAGTGGTCGCCCGGGTAGGCGGGCTTGGGTTTCTCGCCCCTCTCCTACGCCTGGACAGCGGCATGAGCGAGATTGCTCTCAACCCGGATGGCTCCGTTTGGGTCGTCCCCAAAGGCGAACAAGACTTCGTGCCCCTGGATATCCACCCTTCCCAGAACGACGTCTGGCGGGCCGTCGAGGCGCTGCTGGCTCCTCTGGGACGGGCTTGCAACGAAGCCTCCCCTTCGGTGGACGCCAAGCTGCCAAGGCAGGAAGGGCTGCCAGGGGGAGCACGCATCAAGATCCTCCACCCGGTGATCGCTCCCGGGAAAGGCTTCCCAGCCATCAGCATCCGCCTGTTCGAGCCAAAGCCCGTCCCGCCTTCCCAGATCGTCGCCTGGGCCATGGCGCCGCAGGCCGTTGTGGACACTCTGGTCGAAGCGGTCGGCCGGGGCCTGCGCATCCTTGTGATCGGCGGCACCAACAGCGGCAAGACCACCCTGCTCTCTAGCCTCTGCAACGGCATCCCGAAGACCGCCCGGGTGCTCAAGATCGAAGACCCGGAGGAGATCTGGCTGGACCACCCGCATGTCGTCACGCTCGAAGCGCGCCCGGTCCAGCTCGGCACATCCGTCACACCCTACACGCTGGCCAGCGGCGTGGACGACGCCATGCGCATGGCCCCGCGCTGGCTGATCGTCGGCGAAATGCGCCGGGGCGATGCCGTCGCAGCCCTCTTCCGCGCCCAGATGTCCGACCACCCCGGCCTCTCGACCTTCCATGCTGAAGGCCCGGAGGCGGCCATCAACCGGCTCGGCCTGCTGCTGTTCAGCGACGTGGGCGTCCGCACCGAAGGGGCCAAGGAGATGTTCGTCCAGGCCATCGACCTGCTGGTGCAGGTCGGCTTCCGGCTGGACCCGGGCGGGAAACGCCACCGTCACATCGTCGGGGTCTGGGCGGTCCAGAAGGCTCTCAAAGCCGGCAACGTCGTCTTTTCCCCGCTCTACCGGTTGGCCGGCGAGGACGTGGACGAACGAGCCGGTTCGCTCAGTACCATCGAAAACCTGTTCAACCAAATCGCCGCGGCAGAATCCCGGCCGTTCAAGGAGCAACCATGAGCCTCTCTCTCTTTCGCCTCCCGCCTGTCCTGTACGTCCTGCTGCCTGCCCTGGCCGCCGCAGCCCTGGCCATGCTCGGTTACTTGGCAGCCGAACGCCTGGTCGCCTCTCTCGGCAGCCGGAGTTCCGTCACCCGCCTGGAAACGTTCGCCGGCACGGCGGCCGCCCCGACCACCGCCGCCGTCCTGCTCGGCAGCACAGAACACAAGGTCCGCCTGGCTTTCGCCCGCTACAACATCGACGCGAACGGTCGCGAAGGCTTCCTGCTCTGGATGGCCCGGCTGATCGTGGGAGTCGGCCTGACCCTGCTCCTGCTTATCGCCGGATTGCCGTTCCTGACCAGCCTGATCGGCCTGGTGGGTGGCTATGTGCTGGTGGACGGACTGGTCAAGGGCAACTGGAACAAGCTGCGCACCGACGTAGAGGCCGAGATCCCAGGCCTCTTGTCCGGCCTCAAATCCGCCATCGCCACCGCTCCCAACGTCCCGCAGGCCCTGGCCGATACCGCCCGGACCCTGCGCATCGGCGGCCCGCTGCGCGCATGGGCGGAACAGACCGCCTCCCGTATGCACGCCGAGGGACAGCCTTGCCTGGAGCAGCTGCGCAAGGAAGCCGCCGCCATCTCCTCCTCCCTGGCAGTCTGCGTCGAGCTGATCGGGCGCATGTGGACCACCGGCGGCGAAGGCTACGGTCAAGCCTTCGAGAACGCTGCCGACAACCTGCGCGACATCCTCTCTGCACGCGTCCTGGCACGCGCGCGTGGCGCCGGAGCGCAGTCCACCACCAATCTGCTGATGGGCCTGGCCTTCCTCGTGATCGTCTTCATCAACCGGAACCCCGCCATGTCCGCCAGCGTGCATTCCCCGCTGGTGCAGCTGGCCTACGCTGTCATCTTTCTTATGCTCGTATATGGCTATACCATGATTAACAATATGATCGAGAACGCCGTCTAGCCCCAGTACTTCTGGGGTAGGAGACCGAACCATGGACTACCACTCTTTTATCCCCCTGATCGCCGCACTCCTGCTTGCCATGATCGCTTTCTGGCTGGCCCGCAGCTCTAGCTTCACCATCCAAAAAAATGCTGCCGGCCGGCTCGAGTCGTTTGCAGAGACGGACCGGCCCGGCATGACCGACCGGGTCGGCGACCTGCTCGTGGCCCGGCTGGGCCTGAGCTTGAGCTCCTGGAAGCAGGAACTGCGCTGGGCCCAGATCGGCGGCCACTACCTCACCAAGGGTGGCCAGCCTAAAACGGTTGGCAGTGTCCTGGGCCAATCGGTCCTGTACGGCGCACTCGGCGTGCTCTTTCTCCTGCTGCTGCACGCCTTCGGCCTGGTCTACTGGCTGATGATCGCCCTGCTGATCTATTATCCGTACCTGACCCTGCGCGGCCGGGCGGCCACCGTCCGGGAAGCCGTCAAGCGCGGCCTGCCCGAAGCCGCCGCCCTGGTGGCCGCCGAGATGTCCGCCGGGAATTCCATCAGCCTGGGCGTCGAACGGGCCAGCTGCCTGCCCGGCCCGATCGGGCAGATCCTGCGCGCGGCCGTCGACCGGGCCCACGCGGATGGCGCCCTGCTCTTTTCCCAGGCCGGGGTCACCGGAATGATCGTCCGGCACTTCAACGACCTGGGCTTTGCTCCGCTCGAGACCTTCGCTGCCCGCATGGACGCGGTGGCCGCCCACGGTACGGAAGGAGCGAAGCGCATGAACGAGCTGGCGCGTGACCTGGCAATGGAATACCGGGTCACGGTGGCGCGCGCCGCCGAGACGCTCGACAACAAGCTGCTGATGCCGATGACGATCTTCTTCTTCGTGCCCTTCCTGGCCGCCATCTTCATCCCGCTGATGGTCAACATCTTCAGCATCTTTTAGCCATGCCCGTCAGGAGAATGCCCATGAAAGGGAAATTTAGGAAATTATTTATTGCGGCCTGTATCATTGCTCCGCTGCTATTCTTCGGGGTAGTGGTCGTGCTGGCGGACGTCTGGACCGGCCCGAAGAACCGGGTGACCGCCGGGACCTGCACCATCCACCACTACCACTCGGGCACGCTTGTCTGCAGTGAACCCTGCGGGGAGCCGGAATATCACATCTGCACCGCCGCCTGCGATGCCGCCGGTGGATGCGATTCATCCACGACGGACAACAATCCCGGCCACTCTCTGCCGGATGCGACGGTCTCCGGGTCAACCTCCTGCAGCTCGCCCGGCGATAATGGCTGGTGCAGGGGGACGGCCACGCTCCACCTGAGCGGGACTGAGCCGGTCAGCGGCTACCATATCACCGGATTCGACAGCGATCAGTACAACTACTTATGTTCCGGGTCGTCCTGCGATTGGAATTTCCCACAGGGAGTGACGACAGCCCTGGGCTACTGGGCGATCTCGTCCTTCGGCGACCAGTCCGACCAGGCAACTGTCTCCTTAAGCGTCGACTCGGTCGCGCCAACCCTGACACTCACCATCCCTTCCTCCAATGGCTCGAACGACTGGAACAAAACCGGCCCGGTCGCGGCTACGGTTTCGGCCACGGATGCCACTTCGGGCGTGGCAGGAGTGGACATCAACGGCGGCGGCGCTTCGTTCACCGCCTCTTCCGATGGCGTCTATACCCTGACCGCCACTGCCACCGACAAGGCCGGTAACACCAGCACGACCAGTGGAACCATCAAACTGGATACTATCCCGCCGGACCTCTCGGTCAGCCCGGCTGCGCCGGACGGAGAAAACGGCTGGTACGTCTCGCCGGCGCTCGTCACCTCTACGGACTCGGATGCCACTTCCGGCGTCGCCAACACGCAGGTCCAGGTAGACGGCGGACCCTGGCAGGATGGCACATCGGTTAACGTAGAAACGGATGGCACCCACACGCTCGTTTTCCTGGCCACTGACGTCGCCGGCAATACTACCACCTCCGCACCCGTGACCGTCATGGTGGACCGGACCGCACCCGTCCCGGACTTCGCAATGGATCCCACTTCGCCCAACGGCGCCAACGGCTGGTACAACTTGCCTGTAACGGTCACGGCTGATTCCTCCGACGCGACCTCCGGCGTAGCCAGCCAGGGCGTTTCCCTGGACGGCAGCATCTGGACACCCTCTTTGACAATCTCAAGCAACGGTACTTACACGGTCCAGGTGCGGGCTACCGATCAGGCCGGCAACACTGCCAGCTCGTCGAAGACGATCCACCTGGATGCGACTCCGCCGACCGCCAGCTTCGTGCTGCCCTCGGCAAATGGGAACAACGGCTGGTATGTCTCGCCAGTCACTGGTTCGGTCAGTGGGACGGATGCCACCTCCGGCGTGGCCAGCCAGCTGGTCTCGCTAGACGGCAGCAGCTGGTCCGGCTCTTTGAACCTCACGTCAGACGGTATCTACACCGTAAACGGGCGGGTCACGGACCTTGCCGGCAACACCACCAATATCAGTCAGATCGTCTCGATCGACGCCACCCCGCCGGTGATCGACACGCCGGTTCTGTCCGGCACGCCGGGGCTGGAGGGCTGGTATACCTCAACCGTCGGTGTTTGGGCCTCGGCCACGGATGCCACTTCTGGCATCGCCTCGACCGCCTATTCCGTGGACGGAGGCGTCTGGATGACGACCGCCCCGATCCTGACGGACGGCGTGCACACCGTTCAAATCAAAGTCACCGATAAGGCCGGGAATGTCTCCAGGACGTCTGCTTCCGCCTCGGTGGATGCCACCCCGCCGGTTTCGGCCTTCATCTCGCCCGCCGAAGGCTCGACGACCAATATCAGCGGGAACCAGGTGGTGCATTTGATCGGCGCAACCTCCGATGCCACCTCCGGGGTGGCTAGCGCCGGGATCTCGCTCGACGACGGTAGGACCTGGCAGGGTCTGCCACTCAGGACCGGAGATGCCTGGGCATACGACTGGAACTGCCTGCGCAATAATGGTACTTATACCTTCTTGGTGCGGGCGAGCGACCATGCCGGAAACCTGGAGCACACCGCAAAGGTCACCATCGTCGTTGGCAACCAGGCCCCGTCGGTATCACTGACGTCGTTCTGGGTGGACCTGGGTAGTGCCAGCGTCAGCATCCGGAAAGGTTCCCTGCCGGTGGCGGGCGCCAGCATCACCGTGCAGGATCCGCTGGGCCGCTGGCCGTCTGCCGATTTCTCCTATAACGGCTCGGCTCTGCCAACCAAATTTGTCTGGCTAGGCCGGATGGGCAACGGCGCCATCGCCACCATCGGGAAGTACAGGGTCACTGTAAAGGCGTGGGACGCCTTCGGAAACACCGGTACAGCTTCCGGCTGGGTGATCATCCCCTTGCCACCGCCGCAACCGACCGTCACCCCAACGGCGACCGCCGCGGCTTTGCAGCCAACCGCAGCAGCCTCCGCGACACCTGCCCGTCTGGCGGTTGGGATACCTGCGGCCACTCCCACGCCTGCGCCGAAAAAATTCGTTCCCACTCCGGCTCCCACGCTGACGCAGGTGGCTCCTGCCAAAAAGCCCGCTTCCACTCCCTGGTGGCCGGTATCGTTCACAGGCAGCCTGTTCGTGCTGTTCCTGTTCCTTTCCGTGCTCGATCCACGCCCGGCAGCCTGGCGCCTCCTGGCGCGTATCAAAGCCCAAAAACATTAAGGAGGTCTCTCATGATGGAAATTGCAACCTTTGTCCTGATCCTGTGCCTGGCCCTGATCCTGACGATCTACAACCGCCGTCAGGCGCACGCCCTGGAGACCATGGCTCGTCTCGAAGAGGACCGGGCCGCCCGGGAGATCCGCGACCGGCGGGAAAGCAAGGCTGGCGAGCTGCGGGTCAAGCCGCTGCACTGGTTGGAAGGGCTGGTGAACCCCTTGCTGGATGCCCCGCTCGTCCTGACCGACTCTGCCAAACGGGTCGTCCCGGAGGTCGGGACGGTGGAACTGCGCGCCGAGGATGGCCGCCGGCTGCTGGTCTCGACTCGGACGCTTCCGGAGTTGCGACGCTATGACCGGCATATACGCCGAACATCCGGGAAAGGTGCAGAAAGCCGGTTGATTCAAATTCGCAGCTACTTCTCTATTGGGGAACCGGTGGAGGATATGGAATGCCTCCTGCACCATGGCCGATGCCGGTGAGTTCTTCGACCTGGAAGCTCAGGCATGCGGGAAGGGCCTGGGGCTGGACTGGGGTGCGCCAACGCGCCTGTGGTTCTATGTCTTGCCCGCCTGAGATCGAGATTGCCCTTCATGCCCTGCTGGCTGCCCTGGTCGGATTGAGCGGCCTGCAGGATTGGCGCAGGCGCGAAGTGGCAGATTGGCTGACCTGGCCATTGTTCGTAATAGGCTTAGGGGCTGCTGTCGTCCGTGCAGTGCATCTGGATTTTCTCTCACTGACTATCGGCATCTTTGTCTTGAGTGTCTGGTATTGCAATTGGATGGGCGGCGCGGATGCCAGGATCTTGTTGGGCCTGTGGGGGCTGTGGCCCATGGCCGGGCTACTGGGCATAGTTTGTACGGGTTTGTGGGGTTTGGCACTGGTTGTGTGGAAGCGCGGGGAGGAAAGAATCCCAGCCTTGGTCACATTAGCTATTGCTGCTTTTATTCAGTTGTTGGTTGAGATTTCTAAGATGTGCAAATTCACTTGATGCATTATTATGTGAGTTGTGTTATTTAGGTATATGGAACTACTTAGTAGGGCCGCCTGATCTTTCCACTTACAAATTATCCTAAATTTGGGTAGTTTATATCGCTAATGGTATTAATGATTTGCATTGCTAATCGAAACGCAAATAAGAATAATAATCACAAGAGCAACTATGAATAAAATACTCAAAACTTTTTTAGTTGAATCCCTTGCTGCTTTCTCTGCCATGAAAACCAAGTATTCTTCATATCGAGAGAAAGATTTATCCAATAATTCTGTGTTTATCTTGCCTTGATTAATGGATTGATAGAAACATTCTATAACTGATAAGCCATTAATTATTTGAATATTCTCAAGTTTTACAGGTTGCAATAAATCATTTATCCATATACCATTTATATTAAATTTCTTGGCCCTATCTTTTAATTGCCCAATTTGGGCTAGGAATTCTTGAATGGAATCAACCATTGAAGATTTTTCTTTTTTAGCCTCGTTGTCGTCATTTTCTTTTATACTCAAATCTTCAGCTTTATTGAGGCGGTCACAAAAAAGATTATCAACTGAATAAAATTCTCTTATTATTCTTCTCTGATTATTGTCAATTTCTGGGGTCATATTTTTTCTTCAATTTACTTTCGGAGCTTGTTTCAATAAAATCATAACCGTGTTTCAGCGATTCTATTGCTTGTTGGGGTTCTCTTATGATCCAATCTAGAGTCCAAAAGGCTGCAATTGAATTCATTTTATTTAATTCCAATAGATTATAAGCACGCGTTTTACTTCTCTCCAAAGGGTCACGGAATATTGATTTAGGCACTAAATTCTAACAACCTTTAATAGATTGGCTCGATATAATAAAGCGAATAGTCACCTTCCCGAACCCAACCTGTCTCGGTAGTACCCCAGATCTGTATTTTCCAATAAGTGAAATTTTCTGAGCATACATGCTCTCCAATAACCCTTAACTCCATTCCCTCAGATATATAATCTATAATATTATGGGAACCATTGGGAGATGACCTCAAACTTAGTTTATCTCCATCGGTTGTCGTCACGCGGACCAAATCACCCAATTCTACTCGAATAGGAGGCGCGCCTGGACATGAGAAATCCATAGTTGGAAATGGTGCTGGAGATTGCGAAGAACTTTCTTCCATTGGTTGCGGAGAAGGTACTAAAACTTGCTGTGTTGATTGCAATGAAGGTATATTCATTTGCTGTGGTTGTATGGAGGGGTTTATTTCTATCTGAGAGCTAACCTCTCCCACATTGTTATCGTAACCATATAAAGAGTCATTCATGCCAAGAGATAAAATTCCAGTGCAAGATGCATTGAACGTCAATTCATTTCCGACTAAAAATGGTTGGCAATCCCCAATTTTTCCTATAAGAGCTCCCACATTCGCAGTTGGTAATACAGCATTAGGATCACCGGAACCCGTATAACCATTAGCATCATATAATGAATAACCCGGATCATTTTTCCATTGACCTTGTGCCTTGATATGTATTTCATCACCCATCAGAACCGAAATATTAGTATTTGTCCATTCTACATTAGCAGGTATATTCATAGATATGATCGAATTCGTTGGTGATCCAATTAAACTTCCCATTTTTATCTGTTGAGTCATCTCAGTTTGTGTAGCCTTAAGGTTTTGCTGGCTGGAAATTACTCCACCAACAATAACGACTCCAATAACTAAAATTACGATAACAGCAATTATTATGATTGCATTTCTTGATTCTCTTTCTGTTTTCTCCTTTTTCTGCAACAACAAATATCTATCATATTGACCGATGCAATAATCCAATAATCCTGCCTTTCTGTTGGCCTGATCTATGGATTGATAATAACTTTCTTTCAATGACTGGTTTTCCTTTTCCGTTATATCGCCAAGAATATTTGGCGACCAATCAACATTTTTAGTAGATTTCTCAACAAGAATTTTGTGTTGTATAAGCTTGGACCGGAATTCTTGAATGGAATCATTAATCGCAGACGCCTCTTTTAAAGCCTCATTGTCATTTCTTTCTTTTTCCTTTATTCTCGAGTCTTCGGCTTTATTGAGGCTGTCGCAATAAAGTTCAGTGTTTGAATAGAATTCCCCTATTGCTTTCCTCTGATCATTTACAATTTCTGAGTCCATATCTAACCTACAATTAATTTAATGAATCTGTCTCTTTAAGCAATTAATTATCAAGTAAATAATCTTGCTTAAAGAAATCATTTATCCATTTGTATACAGTAATTATTACTATCTGGTTCTGCCTCAGCGACCCAGCCAGTTTTATTATATTTCGGTGCTTCAACAAGGAAAAAGGAAACATCATTGGAACATTCAGGTCCTTGAAGGATATTTAATTCGTCACCTTCATATAAATATTGTTCGACATTAGTCCCGACTACTGAATCTAATCTCATATAAATGGGGATTTTACAATTGGATGTAACATGTGCCGAATTTCCTATTTCTATTATTATAGGAGGCGCTCCAGAACATGAAACCTGGGTTGGTTCGGGGATTATGGGAATTGAGTTTGAATTATTTTCTATTAGTGTCGGTTCTAAAGTGGCAATAACATCTTGACCAGATGCTATAAATTGTTGCGTTACCGTCGCTCCAGCCTGAGAACTCTCTGCAGTCATGGTGTTCAAAGAGTTTTGTTGATTACGATTGTTTTTGTCCGAGATAATTAAAACAAAAGCCACAATGATTATTATAATAAATACAGTGACAATGCATGTATTTATTGATTTATCGGCAGTTCTTTTTTTTGCCTCGGAAGCTAAGTATTCATCATATTGGACGAGACACCTGTCCAATAATTCTGCCTTTTTCTTGACTTGATCTAAGGATTGATAATAACATTCTCTAGACGATAAGTCTTTCTCGTTCGTTATATTTCCAAATGTATTAGACAACCAATCAATTCGTATTATAGATTTTTCAACCCTAGCTTGGAGTTGCAAGATTTTATCTCGGAATCCTTTAGAGGAAGCATTGATCGCAGACGTTTCTTTTTGAGCCTCTGTGTTGTTGCTTTCGTTATCCTTTGCCCTCAAATCTTCAGCTTTATCGAGGTGGTCACAATAAAGCTCATTATTCGTAAAGAACTCTTTTACAGTTTTTCTTAGATCATTAACAATTTCTGATGCCATATTCTCTTCTCAAAAGTGATTAATCATACTTTCTACATCATTTAGGAATAATCATATATACAAAATAGATAATTAAGATAATAAAAAGGACAATGGAGATATTTCTTAACTTATTATCTGACTTTTTGTTTTTTTTAATACTCAAATATTTATCGTATTGAAAGAAATATTTTTCTAGTAACTCTGCTTTCATCTTGGCCTGATCTATGGATTGATAATAACATTCTCTAAATGATAGGTCTCCTTTTTTTGATCCACTTCCAAGTATATCGGGTAACCACTCAACATTTATGATAATTTTCTCGGCTCTAGTTTTGAAATGAGATATTTTTCCTCGGAGTTCTTGAATGGAATAATTAAACGCAGACGTTTCTTCTTGAGCCTCGTTATCGTCATTTTCTTTTTCTTTTATACTCAATTCTTCAGCATTGTTGAGACGATCACAGTAAAGATCATTATTAGAATAGAAATCTCTTATTGCTTTCCTCTGTTTATTAACAATTTCCGTGGCCATATCTATTCTCAAATTAACTTCCAGTATCTGTTTTAATAAAATCATAACCGTGTTTCAGCGATTCTATTGCTTGTTCAGGTTCTCTTATGAGCCAATCTAATGTCAAGAATGCTGCAATTGGGTTCATTTTATGTAATTCCATTAAACTCTCGAATGTATAACCTTCAATTTCCACATCTGGATTCTCTCCATTAACCACCAATCTTTAAAAATTGATTTTATTGGTTGTTGGAGATGTAATAACTTACTGGATACGAGAGCAGCACCGGATTTTGGGTAACCGAATCTTGTTATTAATTCATCAATAAGCTCTTTTTTAAGAGGGTATTTCATCAGTTAATCTCCCGAAAATCTGATTACAAATATTCTCTGCGTACGCACGGGCATCTGTTTCGACTGGTTGAGATTCGTAGAGTTCTTGACCAAATATCGAAGGATTTAAATAATGGCGAAAATTCCTCCGCCATTTATTAACCTGTTTCAAATCAGAATGAACTGTGGGATGGTAAGTAGCAAAATGTTGATAGGAATGTCGTCCTTCATGAAGGATGGTATCTACAACATCCTTTGAATCTTTATTCAACACATGAGCTTTATTGATATAAATTGTATTTCCGTCGAAGTAACCATACAACTTAGGATCCATATTTTTTATCATTACTTGGGATGCTGGGCGGCTTTGATACACAGCCATGACATCTTCTATCTCTTGAAGCGTCTTTACCCGCGAGAATTCATCTAGGGTTGCCCAGTTCTCCGTTTGAATTGCAGCCATTTCATTGAGTGCAACAGAAGCATATCCAATTTGCTGCTGATCGGACAAAGGATTATTTAATGGAATGGCTTCTCCATCCTGAATTCCTGCAATTGCTTGAATAGTTCCTACAGCGTGTTCTACAGCCTGAACTTCTTCATATTTATTTGAAATATTCTCCAGAGAAGCTCTGGCTCTTTCTGAATGGGATGTATTTAAGAAAGAAAGATGGGTAGAAGTTTTTTGAAATTCCTGAATGGCCTGTTCAATCCTGTTCTGCCAAAGCTTTGCTGTAACCAAATTTTCTCGACATTCTTTAAGATAATGTTCAGCCTGTTCCAGTGAACGCTGCTCGCAGCTACAATCCGGGGAAAGGTAATGTCCATCCTGATCGGTATATCCACTATTCAAGCAGTGTTGTAAATTGGACTGGCAAACAGCTACTTGTTCTTGGGCGCTCTCGCCTTCATGCTGCCAGTGATTAGTGCAGTTTATAATCTCCTCTCGACTCCGTTTGATTTCCAGTTGGATTAATATCGTCTCTACCCGTATCGAGTCTGTAAACTTGCTCAAAACGGTATTCAGGTCAGTCAGGGTTTGTAAATTCTTGATATCCAATTTCCCATTCATGAGGCAAACCCATTTCTTACAAAATGCCCATTCTTAGCATTCCTTGAAAAATAAATTCATTTCTCTGAAACCTTCTAAACTCGTCTGATTTAAAATTCCTGTGAACCCGATCAGTTTGTTTAATAGGTATGAATCCTTACTTGACTTCTTGTCTTGCCTTATCGATGATGCTATTAAGATTGTCCAATTGCTTTATATAAGCATTAATGGTGGGTTCGTATTCTTGCCAAAATTCACGTTCAAAACGAAAACGTGCTGCATCACCCCATTGCGAGGAAGTAGCTTGCCATTGTTGCTTCAAACGCTGCCATTCGCCCAATATCTGTTCCCGTGCGCGGATTAATTGGCTCATAGTGACTCCGATCAGGCATGTTCAATTAAATGAATAGGAAGTTGGTCAATGCCCATCTGTTTTGCAGCCCAGATACGATGGCGTCCATTGATAATGCTAAAGTTGTTTCCACTCTTTTCGACTCGTATAGCATCCTGACCATAAAATGCATCATAAATTTTCTGATAACCGCTAGAATAATCGAACCCCCTGGTTTGATCTATTCCCAACCAGTATTCGCTGCTGTTGCCCGGGCCGCTATCAATGGTGGAGCGCATCTCCTGCCAACGATGTATGCCTGCCTTCATATCTTCCAATGAAACCTTTTTATAATCTTCCTTGGACTTAATTTCGTCGGGATTTGGTAAATCGCTGGTATTTACCATTTGAATATCACGATCAATCCAATCTTGCTTATTAGGATCATGATCGGCAAGACTAGAAACAATCGTTCCGGCTATTTCAGCTACCAGATCTCCAATTCCACCAACTTGGCTGGAGGTAGTTTGGACAGCTTCATATTTACCAGCGGTTTGAATAAGATTTGTTTGAGCTTTTTCGCTTTGCCACTCAGATGTTTTATTCAATTGATTAGATGCTAACATATAGTCCGATGCTGCCTCTTCAATTCTACTGTGCCACCCTCGAACGACGTAAAGGGCTTCATTGCATTGTTGCAAGTAAACCTTGGCTTGGTCTACTGCTTGCTCTTCGCAACCACAGTTGGGTTGGTGGTAATTCCCATCATCATCATAGTAACCGCTATTCTCGCATCGCCGCAAATCGGCCTGTGCCCGCGATAGCTCCTGTTGAGCGCGTTCAATTTCGTGTTGCCAATAACTCATTCTTTCTTGTAACCATTCGAAAGTACGGGTTATTTCTACAATGGCAGCATTCAAACCATTTTGAACACCTTCCGAAAACTTATTAATGGCTGTTTTCAGATCTAAAAGCGTTTGGATATCTTTGAGATCAAGCGCCTGGTTTGCCATTAATTATGCACCTCATCTGCTTTATCCGCGGTTTTCATCAGACGGGGAACGACTTCATCCGCTATCCGACTAAATCGCTCGAGGTTCCTCATGGTCTGAGAAAATTCTTGAGCGAATTTTGTATAAGCTGGGTCTCTCCAGGTTTCACCGAGGCGGTTAAATTGTCCTTTTAGTTGAATGGCCGAAGAAGCCAAATCTGTATTAAAATTCTTAAGCCTTATAGCAAAATCACGAATTTCTCGAGGATCAAGAATAACAGGTCCGTTGGACATAAGATATCTCCTTGAATGACCATAATTAACTTTTCTTCAATATTCAAAGAATTCGCTTTACTCCATTTTCTATTCCTTTGATATTTGTGTTATTAATCAACTCATTCCATAAAAATATGTCATTGCTTTCGGTTACATAATTTCTTTCCTGTTTCAACAATCCAATTGCTATCAGGATAACTATAGGGACGGAATTTCTCGAGTGATCCAGTGCGTTCTTCATCATAATAAATAGCCCGGAAAGATCCCAATTTTGTTGCTGCATCCGAATCGATCAGGTTCCGCGAATCATTCTCCCCCATTTGAAGAGCAATCCGAATATCGAACTCACCTTGTTCTTTACGGTCAAATGCGCGGCTGAGGTTGGCATAAGTATCGCACCAGATAATTGTATGAATCCCAATATCGGGCCCTTCACGGCAGATTGTGGTTAATTTTTCAATGATTGGCTTTTCTTTTTCAGCTACTTCATTTGCCTGACCCCAGCTCGATGTCATCAAGGAATCATCCTTGCGTAGATCTCTATCACGTTGTAATCCAAAGATCATGAAGTATATTGAAGGGTAATTCCCATTCACTTTATTCATCCGGTTATTAAGTTCAAGTGAGATTTCATCAATTGCTTCATGAATCGTGCGCCTTCCGAAAATCTTCACCGAATGTGGGAAATTGGCCGAAATGGTCTCAGGAATTTCTGCCCATTCTGCATCCACATTACTCAGATCAATAAACATGAAGCGGCCTGAATCAGGAGTTTGTTGAAGAGCGAGGCTCATAATTATTGAAGTGAACATCCCCATCGCATTTTGTTCGTATTCATTCTGTCCAACGATCAATAAATTAGAACGGCTTTGTCGACGGAATTTTGCTGATGTATGAGCCTTAATCTCTATGGGCTCTCCAAGCCAGGCAATCTGAGCTTTTTGTTGGGCAGGCCAATTTGGCATATTTAGGAGGCTGATTAAATCTGGATTATTTTCCAATTGCCCAGGTGCATTTCCCTCAAATAAAATTTGCGCCTGGCGGCGAATCCACGCATTCTTCCTGGCAATATCCTGGATTTGCTTATTGTAAAACTCCCTTTCGTCATCTCCCATCCAGGCCACCTGAAAACGATTATTACCTTCTACTCGTCCATTCTTGGCATTATAGATTGCCTCCCCTGGGCGTTCTAGCAAACTCGCATGATAATTATCATCGTTGAGTATCAATCGCGAGTCAAATTCCGAACACTGTAGCGCGATTCGAACGGGGATTTGATTTTTTGTTGATGAGGAAAATGTATATTCACCCGCGAGAGTTTGGGAAGCCAGTATAATATTAATTCCAAAAGCTCGTCCCTGACGAACTAAACGATCCAAGATTAGCCCTAAATCAGTCGCTATGCCATCTATATTACTAAATAATTCCTGGAATTCATCAATGAGGAGTAGCACTCGAGGAATTGTATTTCCGGTTTTACTTCGGTAGTCGCTTAGAGAAGTAAAACCGGAATTTCTGAAAGTATCCATCCTGCGTCGCAGTTCCTGGTCTAGGCCTCGAAGAACACTTAATCCGAATTCTCGCTCACAGTTAATGGCAACTACCTTGGCATGTGGCAGATGGAAAGAAGCATAATCCTTGAATTCAACTTCTTTAAGATCCAGAAGATACATTTCAATTTCATCGGGTGAATAAGCTAATGCAAGTCCGTTGATAATGATGTGTAAGAGAGTACTTTTTCCAGATCCCGTTTTTCCAATGATTAAAGCGCTACTTAATAATTTCTCATCCAAAATAAAATATTGGAACTCTCTGGCACCGAATTGTCCAATAGGGATTTTTATACCTTCCCGACTATCCCCTTTCCATAGATTTATCGATTCGGGAACAATAGAATTAAATGGGAGCCGCACTTCACTCGCCAGGAGAGCTTGTGAGCGAATACTTTTAATAATCATTTCAAATTGAGTTTCTGACGGAGTTTTATCCAGCATAAGCTCGCATTTTTGAAAATCTTCATCTACCCAGATGCTGGAACCATCTTTATCACATTTTATGATTGAAGCGGTTCTTTCAAGATCTTGCATGTTAAAACTATACGGCATTTTTGATTGATCTTCGTCCACCATGATAAGAACATAAACCCCTGTCGAAGGGCCATTTGTCGCAATGCTGATCAGTTTTTGCGCGGCCGAATCGGTAAAGCGCGCTGGGAAGTCAGAAATAACCAAAAGGCGGTAGGGTTCTTCTATCTGACCAGCCTGGGCGTTATACTCTTCCATTGAACTAAAATGAATTCCCAAATATTTTTGTTTTATCAAAGCCATTTGAGCTTCCAATTCAGATAACCTCTGTTCAATGTGCATTTGATCATACCAGGCCTGACCGCCGGTAAGAATATCGGGCAAATCTTTAATAAAGCCAGCCATAGTTGAACCCAAACCAACCGGATCGATGCAAATGAATCTAAGTTTTCCAGAAGGTAGGCTTCCTAACATTTTTAACATAATTGATTGAATTAAAGCTCGTGCATTATCTTTCCCAACTCCAGATGCTTTTATTAAAATATTGTTTGTATCCAGAATCGGAAGAAAAGCGGGCATTTCAATACTATCTTTTTTCCCCTTGGCCATCAATTGGCCAATTCGCATAAGGTGGGGGATTTCTGATTCAACCTGTGCCAGATATTCATTCCATTTTGGGGAATCCCAATTTAATTCCGCTATGTTGTTGTATTGGCCTTCAATGGTTGCGAGATTTTCTCGAATCTTCCCAATCGACCCTTGATACTCCTCTTCGGCAGCAGCAATTGAATGATGTAATTCTTCGTCTATTTCTGCTTGACGTTTCTTTTGTTTTTCTTCAATTTCTTCAATTGCTTTCTTATGCCAATATTCCGCTTCTGAAGCGCTTTTAGCCAAAGCTTTCGCATTTGCCTCAATAACTTTCAGATAATCCTTCTCTGAGGAAAGGTGTGGTGCGGGAGTATTAGTAAGTAAAGGAAGAAATTCTTGGCCATTATTCTTTTCTGAAAAATGAACAGCAAGAGCACTTTTTGCAGCATCTACAACATCTGGTTCGGGATCGTGAAGAGCCTCCTTTAAAGCCTCTATAGCCTCTGTTGGGATAAATGGGGCAACCCTCAGTTCCTCGCACGCATCGTACCTTTCGTTCTTATTTCCTCTTTTTAGCCGTTCAAGTTGAACGTTAATATCTACCATAAATTATCTCCATTTAGGAAAAGAATCATTGTTCAGAATATTCTTTTTGCATTTAATTGATAGGTTTTCTGTTCTGCAAGGACATCCCTCTTCATCCTACCAGAAACAATTCATTATGTTCAGCAATTTCATTATATAACCAAAAATCCCTATAGACAATAATCCCATCATAACAATTATTAGAGGTAGGGGGAAATTCTCAAAGTTGAGTACAGTGAAATATAAAAGATACCCTATTAATGGAAAGGAAGACTTGAATGAGGATGCTCCCCATCTTCTGCACAGTATAGGGGCTATTATTATGGGGAGTATTTTCCTTGACATATCCGCACCAGGTCGGTAAAATAAGGTTGTAAAGAGGTGTGACTCGGAGAGAGTCGCGCCTTTTTTTATTTCCTTAACCCCGGAGGATCCTATGTTAGATAGCGCATTTCAAACCGTATCCTGCAAAATCTACTTTACCATCCAGCGCTTCCTGCACGACCGTAGAGGCGATGACTTCGCCGAAAAAGCTGTCATCATCGTTGTGGTCGTCCTGGCCTGCGTGGCGGTCTTCATCGCCTTCGGTCAGAAGATCGTGTCCATGGTCAACTCCGTCATCGCCGGGATGTAAAGGAGCTGCCATGTTCAAGGCTCGCCTGCGAGAGATGCTGAACCGGCGCGGGGATGAGTTCGCCGAGAGCGCCATCGTTTTCCCGATGGTTATCCTGCTGGTCATGGCCATGATCAACCTGTCCCTGGCCGGCTTCGCCAGCGTGAACGCAGCAAACGCCGCCAATTATGGGGCACGCGTCGGCAGCGTCTACCAGCAGGGATCGGCAGTCGCGGCCTACTCCGCCGCACAGGAATCCATTTCCCGCGCTCCTATAGGAAGCTACCAGGTCGCCGTCTCCGGCGGCGGATTCCCCGGCGCCACCCTGCTCGTCTCCGTGACGTGGAACGTGCCAAACTACATGGCCCCGATCATGGCCTTCTTCGGCAGTTCGTCGGCAGGAAAACTGGGGGGCACGGCTTCCGCCACCTTCCGGCAGGAGGGCTGGTGATGCTCCAGACTATGCGCCGCTTCCAGGCGGACCGCCGCGCGGACGTCTGGGCCTTCCTGGCCGTTGTCCTGCTCTTCGTCGCCTTGCCGCTGGCGAGTCTGACGGTGGATGTCGTGCGCGGCCTATACGTGCGCACGCACCTGCAGGTGGCTGCGGACGCCGCCTGCCAGGCCGCCGCAAACACATTGGATGCCGCCGTGTTCACGGCAACCGGCCTCCAGCAGATCGATCCCGGCCTGGCGCGCGTCCATGCGGGCAGCGTATTCTACGGCACGCTGGCGGACGCCTCCGTGGTCGGTTATACCCCGGCCCTGTCAGTCGGTTTCCCAGGCACAACGATTGCAGCCTGCCAGGCAACGGCCAGCGTTGCCCATATCATTCCCCTGACCCCGCCGATGACGGCTCTGGTCAATACGACCTCGCAAATGCGGGTTATCACGGATAACCCTTGAAGTATGGAAATTACGATCGGCCGTAGCACCGTTTATGGATCTCTGGTTTTCCTGGCGCTCATGTCCCTGCTGGGACTGGGGGCACTCGGAAAGCTATACACGCCCGTAAGCGCCGTGGGAGATGTCCGCCTGTTGACCTGGGACGACTGGCAACTGCTCAAGGCAGAGCGGCAATACGGCGCCGAACGGGAGGTCCTGCGCTCCGACGTGGATGCCCTGGCAGCGCTCCTGAACCAGAACCCCGATCCGGTGGCCGCCCAGATGCTCGCTCAGCGCATCACGCAGCATACCGCCAGCGGGCAGGCAGCCTTGCAGACAGCCCGCACTGCCTTGCTGCAAGCCGCCCAAGATGTCGCCAGCTGGACCTCCGGTGCTCTGGACCGGGACACGGCGGTCGCTTCGCTGCAAGCCGCTACGGATCTCTTGAAATGACATACTCTGCTGTGGCCGATCTTTCGACTTCTTCTTCGCTTCAATCCGCCCGGGAACGCGCCCACCAGGACCTGGCAGAGTCCGAACGCAGCCAGCGCCAGGCCGCTGAGAGAATGGCACGCGAGCTGGCGAAAGTGCTCCAGGAAGTCGCCATCATCTTCGACGGGGCGCGCTTGGAAGCCTTGCGCCGGGCCGATCCCAAAGTGCCAATGTACTGGACCCCGGACGACTGGCGCATCTTCTTCGCCGAAACGCCCCTGCCGGGAGTGAGCAGCTGGGGCGGCGGCGCAAGCCTTCGTATGGCCGAACTGGAACGCACTCTCGCTGAGGTGAAGGGCCGCCTGGCAGAGACCGAGGCCCTGGTTCTCCCGGCTGCCTCTGCGAGCGATGGATCTATCATCCAGGCTCCGGTCCGGGATGCCCGGGCCGCCCAGCCGTCCAAACGCTGGACCCGCCAGGATGCGGCCATTGCGACCAAACAGAGCCTGCCTGCGCCTCTGCCGGTCTCCATCGACCTGCCGGAAGATGCCACCCCGCCCCTGGGCGGGCTGCTGGCCCGGGTGAGGGAGATCTGGAGCGTCCTGCCGACTACCTGCCCGGCCAGCTTCCAGAAGCACCTGGCTGGCGGCGGGCGGAGCGGTGAGGATCTGAAGAAAGCCTACCAACGCTACTGGCTAACTGTCTACCTGATCGGAGCCTGCCACCTCAACGCCAAGCTGGAGATCGAGGATCTTCTGGCGATGGTCAGCGGGATGGCCTCCAGAGCCGGATCTTTGGGCCGGATTTTTGAGGACCTGCTCCAGGCTGGTATCCTGGACGGCCAGACCCTCCAGATCGCTTCCCCCAAAAGCTCGCTGCGCCTGCTGAAGCTCTCGCCCAATGGAGTGCGCCTGTTCCAGATCTTGTTCGACCGGGACCCGCTGGAAAACGACTGGGAACGCCTGGTACGCCTGCATGAGGGCGACCGCTTCCCGGAGCACACTTTAGCCGTGCTGATCTTCGCCCTGCACGCCCGCAAGCGCGGCTGGGCTACCCGGATCCTGCCACCGGTCGAAGGGACCAAGGCCGTCCCGGACCTGGCCGTGCTGCGCGGCGACCAGAGTCTCTATGTCGAGGTAGAGCTGGGGCAGAAGGAAAGCCCCTTCAAGTGGCGCAACCAGGCCAAACTCAACGGCGGGAAGGTGGCGCTATGCGCAGCGACCCCGGAAACCCGTAAGCGTCTGGTCGGCGACTGCGTGCTCGACAAGCTGCCCGGGCAGGCCACCGATCTGGAGACTCTGGTCAAGGTCAAGTTCAAGGAGATCCGAGAAGATACCCCGCTTTGGCTGGAAGAGTGGTAGTCGGTGTAAATCCATCTGCCTGGCAGGTGAATTGACACGGGCTACCAGCCCGAAGCAAGCAGAACCTTTCCAACCGAAACGCCGAGACGGAAACCCCCGTTACGACGTCACCCCATGCACAGATGGACGCAATCAACTTCTTGCGTCCCGCTGTGACCAGGACGCATCATTTTTCACGGAGGAATCCAATGGACATTAACAATGTCAAAACTATAACCGGCCTGAGCATGGCCGAAGCAGCCGCAAAGCTGGACGAGCAGCTGCCGGCAGAAGCCTACACCGCTGTTCCCGGCGGCGCAGACCTGACCGACATCGACCCGAATTACATGCGCAAGGTGTTGAACGAGGTCTTTGGCCTGTGCGGCCTCGGATGGGGCTACGAGTACGACCCCGCCGATATGGAGATCCGCAGCGAGACCCGCCAGGGCAACAGCAACGCCCGCAACGTGATCGTTGCCGCCCTGAAGCACCTGCGCTTCTGGTACAAGGTCTCAGATGGTAAAGAGGCATCCGTCTGCACGGTGGATGCCAGCGGTGGGAGTGACAATTCCTCACCCTCCTACGCCATGAAGGGCGCCATCACCAATGCCCTGGGCAACGCAGCCTCGAACATCGGCTTCCAGGAGAGCGTCTATCTGGGCCACCGGTCCCACAAGACCGTGAAGGCTCAAAAGGCCGCTCCTGCGCCGATATCATCCCCGCAGGGGAAGACCGCTGTCCCCAAGACAACTGCGCCCACCCCGGCGACTGCACAGTCAGCTCCGGCTGCCAGGCAGCCAGCCCCGGCCAAAGCCAAAACCACGTCCGCCCCTGCTCCGGTCCCTGCTGCCAGCACAGATGACGAGATCGAAGAGATCGAGCCGCCTGCGGATCTGACCGTGGATGATTTCATCATCCCGCTCGGCCAGCGCAAGGGCCAGAAACTGGCGGGACAACCGCTGACCGTCATCCAGTGGTACGCTGACCAGATGACGACCGGCGGGGATGCCCAGAAGGAAGCCTTGAAGAAGGCGGCCCAGGCCATCCTGACCGTTCGCAGCAACGGCCACAAACCGCATTCCACTGCGGCCTAGATCTCGGCGAACCGGCAAGCGGTTCTGAACTTTTCAGGGAGATACCCATCTCCCTGATCTGACACTTCTTTGGGATGACACGAAAGACATCCATCCCGATACCGCACATTAACAACCCAGACACGAGTTTATTATTCGAGGACATCCCTGATGTCCCTTTCATGGTGCTTTCAAGCACCTTTCCAATCTATTCATGGAGCGATCCTATGTCTAAAACTCCTTCGTCTCGTCCACCTGTCCCCGCAAGGGGGCGGCGTCCGGACGAGCAGTTCGATATGAACTCGGCCACGCTGGCCGGGGTGGTCCAGAAATTGTGGGGCCACAACGGCGATGTGTTCGCTCGCCTGCGTGTTTCCAGGCGCGGCCAGCTGGTCGAATTGGAAGACGTCCAATCCTCTTACATCAACCTGCGCTTCGCAAACGGCATGGTCGGGGAAAATGACCTGTCACTGCAACCAGGAGACATGGTGCGCGTGGCCGGCTACCTGTCCCATTCGGAATTCGACGAGACCATCCGCAATTTCCTCGAAGCAGCTCGCAAACCCGATTTCCTGGAGAATATCCCAAAAGAAGACCTGACTGCCTGGCAAGCGATCATGTTCAAACGGGTCAACACCATGTTCAACGTGGAGACCCTGGAGCTGCTCGACAGCAAGAAGCCAGAGGCCGGTGTGATCGATCGCGTCGTCCTGGAAGGCCCGGTAGCCAAACAGTGGACTCACAGCGAAGACGTTTATCTTCGCATGGCCGTCTACGATCAACATACACGGGTAACAAAGGAAATAGGGAACTATGGTCGTCCGCGCCGGCTGCCGCACTACCTCACTATCCTGCTGCCGGGTGGAAAGACCACCGGCGGCAGGCAGGTAGTGGCCAGCCTGAAGGACCGCCTGAGAGTCACCGGCGAGCTGCACGATCGGGGCTATCGGCGCACTCTCCACGAAATGTTGCTCGCGACCGGCAGCTCGGCTGTTATGGATCTTCTGCAACGCCTTCCCAATGCAGACGAACTGCACGCGATCTCCGCCCAGCAGGAATCTCTGCACGTCGTCGCCTCTGCCGTGATCGTTTATGCTTCAGCAGGATCACGGCAAAAAGAAGAGCAAGAATGAATTTCCTCCCCTGTGGACGGCCCACACTTGCCTTCGGCGAGTGCAGGTGCGTCCCATGCAGGCCCGAGGCCTGCCAGGGGAAATTGTGCGCTCAATTGAGCGTACTACGTCGCGTTTCTCTGTACTCCTCCAGAGTAAGGCTCCATGTTCGCCCCCATCCCCGTGCCATCGGGACACTCGCTCCCCTGGCACACTTATGGCGATAGGGTGCGGAGTCTCACCCAAGTCAGAGTTCAGGGAACGTTGCGTGGACAGGCTATCCACCTCGTCCTGTGAGAAGGCTAACCGCCTTCTCACTACTTTTTGTCCTTTCATTTTTCTAAACAGATTAGCACCGTGTACCCAAATCAAAAGCCGGCCTAAGGACCAGCTTTTGATAAAATTAAACTACAGGAATTTTCCTTACCAGATCACAAAATCTGCGTAAACACTTCGAGCTTCTTTTCTGCAATCCGTAACAAGGCTTCAGAAGGGCCACTTGGTTTACGGCGCCCCTTTTCCCAATCCTTAACTGTACGCAGGCTTACTCCGATCAAACCTGCAAATGCCGCCTGCGATAGATTAAGTTTGGAACGAATTTCTTTAGGCGCGGCAGCTACCTTCAAGCCATGAGAACGTAAAACTTTCACACCGGCCTCGTGAGCTTTGATGTCTTCAATACCTTCAAGAATTTCCAGACCAATATCGCGTTTAGACATTCACACTATGTGATTTTTTTAAACAGCGATGGCCTGTTCCCGCAGGATCTGGTCCCAGAAAGGCATCAACTGGCGCTTCTCAATCTCCTGCGGTGTAAATCCATTGGCTTGTACCGATTCGAGAATGCGCGCCGCGGCAACCCCAAGCATCTCCAACCGTTCGCGCTGGTTGTAAGGGGCAAAATCGGGAGAAATGATGATCAGGTCAATGTCACTGCCATCTTGGGCTGTCTGATTAGCCTGGGAGCCGTATAACATGACACGTTCAATATGAATGCCCATCTTCTCCAGTTCGGCACGGAAGCGGCGGATTATTGATTTAAGCTGGGATGTTGTTTCAGCCATTGGATGATCTCCTGAGTCTGACGAAGGTATTCTTTCGCGACCAATTCGGGATAATCGCGAACAGCACGGTCCAAATCTTCCGGGTAGCGCGTGGGAATACTTGCCGTATTAATCTTACCGATAAACTCCAGTTGTGCTTGAACCATTTCCAATCCGCTCTTTTTGACAAGGTAAATCAAGTCATGCGTTTTGACGGGGATGGTTTGCGTAACTTCTGTCACGTGTGCCTTAAGCACTTTCTCGAGCGCCAGATGGCAAAGGAATACCACATATAGATAGCGGCCCGTTTCGAGCATATGTACGGCAGTCTCCATATCATAATCTGCCAATGCTATCCAGTTCCTGGTATCTTTGCGCAGCATGTTTCGAATTATACACCTACCATATCATCGAGGGCTTCCGCCGCCCGTTCCTTCTCCCGGGCCTTCGGACGACCGTACTTCATGGCCGTCTCAATAGAGTGACCAGACAGCTCCGCCCGGACTTCCAGGCTCACCCCAGACTGGCGAAGCGTTAATCATCATCTCCGTTGGGTTGGTCCACCAGTTCGGCACATCAGTCCAGGTCGGCATCCGAGATCAGATCGTACTTCATCATCGTGGCGACGCCGTGTCCCATCTGGGCCGCCACTACCTGATCGTCTTTCCCGCGTTTCCGCCAGATCCGTACCGCGATATGATGCAGAATGTGGGGAGATAGATCAGGAATGCCGGGACGTTGCCCTGCGTCGGCGACCATGGCCTGCATGGAGCGCTAGCTGAGCGGTTCGTAGGTGTTCTATTTTCCAGTGAAATCTTTTTACATCCCGGCCATATAGGCCAAGCCGACCGTCCCGGGGCCGGCGTGTACACCGATGGCCGGGCTGACACTGGTGAAGAAGGCCTCGACCGGGTTCAGTTTCGCCGTGACGGTTTCCAGCAGAGAACGGGCTTCGACCTCGGCGTTGGCGTGGAACGCGGCCAGCCGAAGCGGAGTCCGCCCTTCAACCTGGTGACTGACGAGTGCGATCAGGCGGTCCATGGCTTTGCGCTTGGTGCGTACTCTTTCGATCAATTCGATCCGGCCGTCCCGGAGTTCCAACACCGGTTTAATGTTCAGGACGGTGCCCATCAGGGCCTGTGCGCCGCCAATCCGCCCACCACGGTACAGGAATTTCAGGGTTTCCACGACGAAAAAGACGCCGGTGTGCTGCCGGCATTTTTCCGCCAGTTTCTGGCACTCAGCAAGATTGGCCCCCTCCTGGGCAGCGCGGGCAGCAGTCAGGACATGGAATCCCATCCCCATAGCAGTTGAATTGGAGTCAACAATCACGATTTTGTCAGCCGCTTTCGACAGCATCTCACGCGCCCGGGTGGCGGACTGAATTGTCCCAGAGAGCTTGCCTGACATGAAAATCCCCAGAATGCTGTAGCCTTCGGCGAGCAGTTTTTCAAAGGCAGTCTTCATGGTGATGATGGCGACCTGGGAGGTCGTTGGCATGACCTTGGAGGTCGCCAGCCGTTTGTAGAACTCGTCCGGCAGGATGTCGACGCCATCGAGGAAGGTTTCATCGCCCCAGATGAGCCCCTGAGGCGTGACAGTGATGTTGTATTTTTCCAGAAGGTCAGGAGGCAGGTACGCACTACTGTCGGTGACAACCGCGACTTTCGACATATTTCATCCTTTGGGAGACTTATTAAAATGGGGCTAGCATCAACGGTTATATTACGAAATCATCATTTACACAACAAAATAACGCGAAAATTTATCCGGTTACCATCTCATCCAGCGCATCGGCGGTGCGTTCCTTCTCCCTGGCTTTCGGCCTACCGTACTTCATGGCCATCTCGATGGAGTGACCAGATATCTCCGCCCACAATCCGGGTCGGCGTCCGAGATCGAACCATACATCAAAGTCCATGTAGATAGGGTTTAACTTAATTATTGTGGAGAATTCGAAAATTGCATTTTTTTGATCTTGGTCTATGAGTCTAAAGGACCAAGCTACCGCACCGCGAAAACCGGCACGATTTGTATATTTTTATGTCATAATATCAAGTAGTGTTGCTAATCCGCCCTGCGGGAAACGCTGAACGTTCGACAACCTGTTGGTAACAACACCAGTGAATAAAGAAATGACAAGGAAGATGTCCCAAAAAAACAGAGTCGTGTTTGAAACAAAGCGCATTACCGTACGCTTGGCGACTGTTGAAGACATTGAGATCTTCTATCGGTTGTGGACTGACCCACAAATTATGTCAAATGTGGGCTATCCAAATGGACTGCCAATCACTCGTGAAAACATAAAATGTCAGATTTCTGAGGGCGGTATATCCGAATTCCAGCAACTACTTATTGTTGCAATAAAATCGACGGGCCAAACTATAGGCGAATGCAAATTGCACTGGCCTGACCGGGACGGTATCGCTACGACCGATGTGAAGTTGCTGCCTGAATTCTGGGGAAGCAAATACGGCGTGGAGGTCAAACACGGATTGCTGGATTATCTATTCACCCACACAGAGTGTTTGGCCGTCGACGCCTCGCCTAATGTTGGCAATATTGTTTCTCAAGATGCAAGAAGCTGTAGGTGGAGTCTGCGTTGGTGAAAGCATTTATGAGTTCCCCGAATTCGAAGCGCGAGTATACTACTCCTGTCCACCACTACATTTATCGAGTAACCCGAGAGAATTGGCAAAAGCAACATGAGCAAATTGTATGAATCAAACCTGGCTGGTCCCCGCCCCGTCTCTCTGGTCGATTGTTTCTTTGCTAAACGTTTCAGCCCAGCAGCTATGCAGCTTCGTTAGGCAGTAAACTCACTTCATTTCTGGTCTTCATTAAAATGCACACTGAAACCATCCCACAACATGTTTTCTTAAGTCGTCTTCCAGCAGGAGAACAAGAACTCTTCTGCTATTTGTGCATTCATCGGGAAAAAAATGAACGTGGCCCAGTAAAACAGGTTGCCTGGCAAGTTATTTCAAAGGAAGACGAGACAGCCAGTCAATCAGGTGTAATTGCATTCCCTGATAATGGGCAAGGATTGAGCAGAGTGGCTATTGCTGCCATACTACCGTCAAACTGGAAAAATGGCCAACTGAACATCGATGTTCAGTGCACACAAAGCACCTGGCGGAAGTCGTTGAACATTACGCCCTTCTATCAGGGCAATAGCTATCGCCTTCCATTAGCAGGGATGGTTCTCGTGGTAGGTGGACATCGCATCGGTGAACCACACAGAACTGCTTCATCGATTTCCTCACAGCACTTTGCATGGGACGTACTTCCGCTCGGCCGCGACGGATTGCGACTTTTGCATACCGAGTACTCGGACTCTTTGCAAGCCCGGGATTTCGCGGGATTTGGCCAGGATGTACTTGCCCCAGCAGAAGGTCGGATTATCCAAGCAGTCGATGGTCATCCGGATTCGGTGCAGATTGGTGATCTGCCGAAAATAAGTGCTTTCGAAGGAGATCCACGGCGTGCTTTTGGAAACCACGTGATTCTGGATCACGGGTCCGGAGTCTGGTCCTTTCTGGCACACCTTCGTCAGGGTTCTATAAGAGTAGAGAAAGGAAAGAGAATGGAGGCAGGGCAGGCCATTGGAGAATTAGGTAGTTCCGGGTATGTTTCCGGGCCCCATCTGCATTTTCAATTCATGGATGGACCTGATCCGTTGACAGCTAGTCCTCTTCCTATAGAATTGGACATTGAGGGCAGACGGTATGCTCCACAGTCTGGCGAAATAATATTGGGCTATTGAAGATAGATTGAATGGTATTAAGCGCCAAGTCCAGAGAGTGCTGCATTAGGCAGCAGCATGGATCTCGTCCGTGAACAGTTTGGATACGTCTCCCAGGAATGTCGCGTATTTTGTATAATCGAAGTTCGTACAATAAAATAAAATCTTCGTCAACAAATTTCTGGCAACCAAATTTCTCAAACTGTGGCTCGGGTTTTTCAAAAAGACATTCTCAACCAAAATAAAACCTAAGCCGATACCATCCCATCCAGCGCCTCGGCCGCCCGCTCCTTCTCCCTGGCCTTCGGACGACCGTACTTCATAGCCGTCTCGATGGAGTGGCCGGACATCTCGGCACGCACTTCCGTGCTCACCCCGGCCTGGCGCAGCATGTAGGCATATGTGTGGCGCAAAACATGCGGAGTAACCTGCACCGGCGGATCGAGCCGGTCCAGGGCTGCACGCTTCCCCGCCTCGACGACCATGCTCTGCATCGAGCGCCGGGACAGGGGACGGCAGCCTGCCCGCAGTTCCACGAACAACGCCTCGTGCGCAACGCCCAACTTCTCTCGCTCCTTCAGCCAGGCTTCGAGCGATTCACGCGCCGGCTTCGGCAGTGGGACATCCCGCTCCCTGAAGCCCTTGCCCTGGCGGATGTGCAGCACCCCGGATTTGGGCCGCAGTTCGATATCTTCCAGCTTCAGCCGCTCGACCTCTTCGACGCGCGGCCCAGCATACAGCATCAGGAAAGCGATCGCTTTGTCCCGGATCAAACGGACTCCTGCCTGGGTCTCATAGGTGCGCTTACGCTTCGTTACCTTGTCCACCCAGGGAGATTGGAAGGCGGCCTCGAAGCGGGAACGCTGAGCATCATCCAGCCCCTTTGGTTCCTGGATCTTCCGGACCGGCAGCCGTAACCCCAGGGCTGGATCGTGCTGGATGGCCTCAATGCCGAACAAGTACTGGCAGAAGGCTCGCAAGGACGCCGCGTAGCGCAGCACTGTACTGGCCGAATATCCCTGGGTGGTTTGGAGCCAGGACAGAAAATCCTGGAGAGCCTTGCGGTTCAAACAGAACGGATCCGCCCGAAGAGTATCGAGGGTCAATTCTTCGCCGAAGGTCCCCTTCCACCAGCGCAGGAAGATGGTCATATCCTGGACATACCCCTGGATGGTTTTCCCGGATGCCCCCTGCCGCCGGCGGGATGGCAGCGGGTTCTCGGTGAGATAAATCTGGAAAGTGGACAATATAGGGTTTGTCATGGTCGGTTCTTTTGTGATTTTGTGAAGTAGAAATGACATCATTTTTGCTTCGTTTTTGGCAATTATCCCCCCGATTATACAACATTACTTCACACAACTAAAGTTGAACTAAGCGCTTCGCGCAGCTGACTTTTCTCCATGTAGCATTCCATAAAATTCATAGTGTCACATCTGGGCTATATTTCTTGCAAATGTATCCGATTTTAATTTGCAGGAGGTATAGCCATGACAGCTTTACGCGAAAGAATGATCGAGGATTTGCAATTGCACGGCCTGTCCACAAGCACACAAGAGAACTATGTGCGGGCTGTGCGGGATCTTGCAGGACACTATCGAAAGCCGCCGGACCAACTCACCGAAGAAGAACTACGGGAATACTTTCTCTTTCTCATAAAAGGCAGACGAGTATCTCCCAGCACTTTTCGGATCGCTCTGTGTGGGATCAAATTCTTCTATGAGCACACTCTTCAAAAACACTGGGCAACATTGGAACTAGCTCGTCCGCCCGCAGAGAAAAAATTACCGGAGGTATTGACGATCGATGAGGTGCGCCAGGTTCTGGGGTGTATTCGTAGTCTACGCTATCGAGTATGCCTGAGCACGATCTATGCTTGTGGACTCCGTATCCGGGAAGGCACTCACTTGCGGGTCCAAGATATCGACAGGGGAAGGAAGATGGTGCATGTATGTCATGGGAAAGGGGGCAAAGACCGTTATGTTCCCCTGCCTCAACCCATTCTGGAAATGCTGCGCCAATATTGGGCGACCCACCGTCATCCAATTTGGCTCTTTCCGTCCCCGCATGGCGTGGGGAAACTCTTGTCATCAGCAACCGACCCCATCTCTGCCCGGGGAGTACAGCAGGTCTTCGAATGTGCAGTGCAGGAATGTAGGATCCAGAAACCGGCAACCGTCCATACCTTACGCCACTCCTATGCAACGCATTTGTTCGATGCCGGGGTTCCTCTACGTATTATCCAAGCTTATTTAGGACACACCTCCCCAACTACAACAGCTATCTACACTCACTTATCTCAAAAGAGCGACGAACAGGCAATCCAGGCGATTAACCAGGTCCTGGAAAACCTATGGCGCTAGAGTTGGCGGACATTTTCCGCTGCTACGGAAAATCGTATCGCCAAAAGTATGCCATGCGCATGCCCTCCACTCATCTCAAAGCCATGCGGGCGATTGAACAATGTCGTACC
The DNA here is from genome assembly GCA_963772245.1 of uncultured Chloroflexia bacterium. Lineage (GTDB taxonomy): Bacteria > Chloroflexota > Anaerolineae > Anaerolineales > Villigracilaceae > UBA877. The sequence continues at coordinate 871,082 of CAVYWB010000006.1, forward strand.
GAAGCCTTGGGCGGGCAGATTTATCGTTGTCCGGATTGCAAACACGTACAATACAGTTATCATTCCTGCCGCAATCGGCACTGTCCAAAATGCCAGAACGAAAATGCGCAACGCTGGCTGGAGAAGCAAGCGGATTTTCTGCTGCCTGTGCCTTACTTCATGCTCACTTTCACATTGCCTGCCGGTTTCAATGAGGTCACTCGCAGCCACCAGAGTCTGATCTATGATCTGCTATTCAAAACCTCAGCCGCGGCAACTCAACAGCTGGCTCAAGATCCACGCTTTATCGGCGGACAGATCGGGATGGTGGGGGTTCTCCACACCTGGGGGCGCAACCTGGCCTATCATCCGCATATTCATTATTTGGTCCCCGCGGGTGGCCTGGCTCCCAATGGAGAGACCTGGTTGCCAGCTCGCCAAAACTTCCTCCTGCCAGTCAGAGCTCTCTCCCGAATTTTCCGTGGCAAACTGCATCAGGCTTTACGAAGTACGGGTTGTTATGCGAGTATTCCGGCAAAAGTATGGAAGCAGGAGTGGGTGGTGCACTGTGAGCCGGTGGGGACCGGCCTGGGTGCCTTGAAATATCTGGCGCCTTACATTTTTCGAGTGGCCATCAGCAACAATCGCATCCTGAAGTTGGAAAATGACCGGGTGACTTTTCGTTATCGGGACACAGAGACCGGGACCGAACGATTTTGCACATTGGATGCTGAAGATTTCATCCACCGTTTCCTGCAACATGTATTGCCGAAAAGCTTCGTGAAGGTGCGCTATTACGGCTTGTTCAGTCCTGGCCTGCGAAAGCCACTTGTTGCTCTCCGGCAGCAATTGCAGAAAACCACACCCGCTCATGCTTCTCTCCCGGATAACCTGGATGACAATTCCCAGGTCGATGGTCCGCAATCAGAACTGGCTTCATCTGTCCACATCCTTCAATGTCCCATTTGTGGCCATCCCATGCTTCCCGGCACTTTCATCCCAGCCACTGGGCTTTCGCCTCCATGAAATTCATGCAGGCGAGCAGATGGTTTCTTTGTGGATCTCCGGTGCGCTGGATGCTTCAGCATGCTCCTGGTCTCATTTTGCCGGTTGGCAAAAAAGCCATCCACAAGTTCAATCCGGAAACTCAATTGATAGGTGACTGGCCCCCATGATATCTTTTGGTTATCGTTGTGCTGAAAACTCCCCCAGAATTTCTCTCCAAAACAATTTGTCTTGCCTGCCATCCCGCCTTAAATTCCAAATAGCATTGCCAACTCTGCGCTCGGCTTAGTTCAATTCTGGATTATGTGGCGGCTGCCTACTCTACGCCATAGGTGGTTTGCTGATTGCCGCGCCACATGAATCCTTAATTCATTGTGTGAAGTAGAGTTAGCACTAAATTTAGCTGCATTTTGAAGGGTTCTTTCGGGCTTTATTCCACTAACTACCAATCAAAAAGCCGCCTCCCACGGACCAGATCTCCTCGTTAAGCCACCTACCGATCGACGTGTTACTTCTCGAAACACGCCTGCGTACGAGCAGCCGTTGTCCGCCGGTGTTAAATTCGGTTTTATGATTGAACCTGCATCTATCCTAATTCCTCGACAACGAATCTGCCCCATGCTCTAAGTACGTTCAGGGTTACTTCCCTATAAGAGGCAGAAGGAATTGAATTAAGAACCGGAGAAAGAATCTTCTCAAATGCCGTAGTGTCACTCAACATACTGCTTTTCCATGCCTCATAGGCTTTGCTTATCTTTGGGTTATCAAGAGCAAATTTTGCGATTTCTCTACGCACAGACTTGTCGTCCAATTTCGATAATGCGATCCCACGATTGGTGAGAACAATGTACTTTCCTTCATACACAATCAACCTAAGAGCCTTTAAATCATATAAACCTTTGTTCAAATATGGAGATCGGGCTTTAGGTTCAGGTGCTTTCTGAACCGTTAGAAACAGCTCGATATCTTTTTCGGGTCTCATTTGAGGAGTAAAAGAAGAATTCGGGTCCATTGGCTCTCGTCGATATACTCACTAATCTACGATTAAAGTCAATGCCCGCATATTGTAGCCACCCGATCATATAGTTGGCATATGTCTCCCAAGTTTTTTGTGCAAAGCCATATCCTCTGAAATTTTCCTTCAACGCTTCAACAACATTCTCACGCGTAATGATATCTCCAGTTATTTTTCCAAGGGACTTTACTACAATGTGCGAACTAACGCGTTCATGAACATAGGACTTGAAATCATTCATGTTATGGATTGACGGTCTAATGTGATATTGCTCTTGTACTTTTGTCACCACGCCAAGATAGCGTAACTCTCGTAAATGATTAAGGGTTGTACCTTGCTGTTTGGGGTTAGTTCGCTTTTGTGCAACTTTTTCCATTACTTGATCAATACTACATGGAGAGTGTTCTATAAGAATCCGCAAAACACTAAGACAAGGTTGCGGGTATTGCCTTAATAGAAAACCTTCTCCAAATGCTGGCACTTTGCCTTCAACCAAAAAATCTCTGAAAATATCCCAATAAATATTGTATTTACTTCCAGACCGAACAATCAAACGCTTGCTCAACTTTGAATTAATAATTCCTTCTTGTACTAACTCATCAATCTCATCAATATCAAAAGAATTACCCTCGTAACCTCGGCGCGCTACTAATTTTAATGCTCGCGTTTCATCAGTAGAGAGGTTCTCCATATCAGTAGTGAACAAGACTTCCACATTGAGGTTTTGATCTACTAATTCTTCGGGCGTCACCCCTTTTTTTAACTGGTGATAACAATGAATTGAAAGCTTCTTTGTAAGCCATGGGTACCGTTGTGAACCCTCTTTTAATCTTCGCTTTAAGTCTGCAGGAATCTGGTGTCCGCTAGTAGATTCCAATTGCTTCAGTACTTGGTCAACCTCGAAACCCAAGAATTCGTCAACGTAAAAAGTCTCTGCGAAACTTCGGGCTTGTTGCCATAAACTGTAGGCAGGGTTGTCAATGGGAATGTTTATTTCAGATTTCCAGCTAAATCCTACAACTATATTTCCTAATTGATCTTGAACATCTGTCATCAATTTGTGGAAAGTCCGAAATAAACTCTCTTTCCTAAATACATCTTCAAACTGATCAAAAATAATTACAAGGGTACGATTATTCGTTTTGAGCCAAGCCAACAGTTCTTGCATTTGTTGCGAGGCAAGTACATCTACGCTTGATGCTATATTAGTTCCAGCAAATACTTGCGGAATAAAACCTGCTTTTGTAGCTTTATTTATAAGTTTGGCAATTGCAAGAGATACAAATTCACTTGTGCTGGCACTACGAGAATCCAATGCGAGGACAAAGAATGTATTCTTGTTTCTTTGGTTCCTTGATCGGGCACGCAATTCTGCAACTAAAGAGCTTTTGCCCCATCCCGATTTTCCCTCAATGAAAAACACGCGACGCTCAGAATGTGCGCTCGAAGATAATTGTACAAACTTATATAATCTATCGCGGATATCTTTTCTACCAACGAAATAATGAGTTCCCACAGGGCGAAAATCATCCCATTGTTCTGCTTCCTGGACTTCTGCCACAGCATCCAAGTCTAATACTTTGGTGGGTAGAAAGGTTGGTTTCGTTTCTTCATACTTAGACAAACCAGTTAGTTCATCAAATTCAGAGATCCATTTAATTGTGCTAGGGGGAACCTCCTGATTAGGCATTGATGCGTTAACTATGTGGTAATGAGTGGAAACTATCTTATTTGAAAAAAGTGTTACCCAAAATCTCCCCAAATAACTATAGACCAAGATTCTCTTGGTTGGTGTCAATCCACTCGGTTGCAAATTCGGAGGTGGTTCAATAAGACGAGAATGCTGGAGAAGTTCCATAACTTTATCTGGCCCCCAAAAAATCAGTCTCCGTGACGATTCGCCCTTTTTGAGTTCATCAACCATTCCTGCTGCTTGATGACGAATCTCGGATGTGTGAACAAAGAAGCCGTATTGTGCTCGATTTGCGACTACTACATCGTAGACAAAACTCTTTATATCGGCCGAATCTATACTTGTTCTGGCCTTGCATTCGACTATTGCGTGATCATCTTGACGATCCATGTGATCGCAAAGAAGGTCTATTTCTGTTCCAGTGAAATTAATTTGTTGGACAACACGATAGCGTTGTGTCTCCATTACTAACCTAAGTAATTCCTCAAAGAAATTTCCCTTGTCTACCTGAGGAGCCGATGGGTCAGGATAAATTTGAATTTGGTTTATCATCTTTATATCCTTCAATCAATCATACCAGTGTAAGGATTTTCATGCCGATTTATGATTAAAACCTCGTCGCGGTAGAGAGGGTAGTTCTTATACGCTTCGTATCTTCGGGTTTGAATGCTTGATGCTGAACGTTCATGGATGAAACATCCGATCTGGTAATTTACTATTAATCGATTTGTGACTAGATTGTGATTCCTCAATTTTCATAAATTGAAAACACTGATCTCCCACACAGTTCATAGCTTGCACAACTCAATTATAAACCTCCACTAACCTCCACCGTTCTTCTCACAGGCATCCGAGCTAGGCTCCTTTGCCCCTGAGAACGACGGTGGTCGTTCTAAATTCAAATACGGAGGTATGTCATTTATGACCACCCAAACAAACAATTCCATTTCCGACGAGAGGAACTTCCGCCCCAAAACCCTGGAAAACTTCATCGGCCAGGGCGGCTTGAAAAAGACGCTGCGACTGATGCTCGACTCCACCCACCAATCTTCCGATGGCGCGTTTAATCCTCCATCAACCGACCTGCAGCAGTAAGGAGGCTGACATGACACCCATCGCCCCTGCTGCTGCAAAGGTTTCCGCCCAACCGGTCTCGCCACATGGCCTGGCCGGTTTCCTGTGCGAAGTCACCGGCTCTTCGGTGGCTTTCGCCGATTGTCTCGCATGCGCCCAGAGCGCCAGAAATAAAGGCTGTCCCCTAACCGCCCCGGTCGTACAGGCCATCCTGTCCGGCATCCGGTCCCCGGACCTGGCCAGCCAGCTGGCTGCCGAACATGGCGCCGAGGTCGGCTTTTCCGTCACCGAGCTGCTGCACTGCCCACGGCGGCAGCTGCTCGAAGGGGAGCATACCTGGTACGAAAAGCCGGATGGTCTCTACCGCATGACACGCGGCACCGCCGTCCACGACTATCTCAGCCGGGGATCCGGCGGCCTGAAAGAGTTCCGGCTCTCCTGGACCTTTAAGTTCCGGGGGGCCATCGTCACACTGACGGGCATGCCGGACCTGGTGGAGCTGCGCCCCGAGGGACTTTTCATCACTGATTACAAGGTGACCGAGAACCCTCCGCGCGATAAAGCTACCTGGATCTGCTCGGGCTGCACTACCGCCGTGACGAAATCGGGCAGCAAATTCCTGTGTCCGAACTGCGGCGAGATCGCAAGATCCGCTGCCTACCGGACCATGGAAACCGCCCAGGCGCGTTCTTCCCATGTCATGCAGATCAATCTGTACGGCCTGCTGATCGAGAAGAACCTCCGCCAAGTGGCATTAGCCCTGGGCATGACCGGTTCTCCACCGGTTTGCGGGGGCGAGGTACTCTACCTGCCCCCTACCGTGCCCATGCGCTGCCCCGTTCAATATGACCGCGAGACGACTATGGCTTTCCTCAAGGATCACCTGAAAGTGCTGCTCGCACAACCCATGCCGCCCGTCCTCGCCGAAGACGACGAGGGCAAATGGGAGTGCGGCTTCTGCCCCCTGGCAGAGGTCTGCGCTTCCATCTAGCGGCTAGTTTTCCCCACCCGGACCCTAGGCCTGTGTACTCGCCGAGGGTCCCCTTTCTCTTTGTGGACTACGGGCTACTCGCCCGTTTCCAAATCATCCGCGCAAGCGGAAATTTCATACGGAGGTATGTCAAAATGGCTATTCAAAATGGCAATGGTAAGGCCAAGCGTCAGAATTTCGTGAGCGTCACCCTGCAGGCTGCGGGTGAAGGCGATGTGAAGTACGCCGCCAGCGGGAAACCCTGGGGCAAGCTGCGCGCCTTTTTCTCGCAGGGCAAGGACAAACAGTCCGGCGAATTCCTGCCCTCCCTCTGGTTCACCGTCAAAGCTTTCAGCAAAGACGATGTTACCGAACCCGCCGGGCCGGTTGCCGCGCTGCAGAACCTCGCCAAGGGTGACAAGTTCACGGTCAAAGGCCGCCTGCGCCTGGAAGAGTGGGAAGGTAACGATGGTGTCAAACACCAGGCGTACCTGATCGTCGCTTCCAGCATCGAGCCGTTCGTTACCGAGGCGGAAGCCGAAGGCGAGCAGCTCGAAGGCGAGCCGGCGTAACTGATCTGCCGCCTTACCACAATTGAATAGCAGGCTATCCGCCTGCACCAAAGGCGTGTTCACACACAACACGCCTGTCCCTGCTGAAAAGCAGGGACACCTCATCCTGCGCAACCTGGACTCGTCGAGGAGGTGCCTGGCCGCAAGGCCGCCGGGTCCGACCCCCGGCGGGATGACCTGCAGGGGGGATCGGTGTTTTTGATCAAGCTCTGTCCAAGATGATCGTGAACGTGCTCTGCACCTCTCTCACCTCGGGTGAGGAACCGCTGGCGTTCCTAGCCTCCCTTCGGGAGTGAAGCTTGCCTGCTCTTTCGCAGGGAGGCTGGCTTTACGGCCTACCCTCCAGGGCTACCTGCCCTATTTTTCCGAGAGAGGTGCACCATGTTCATGTTCATTGCTGCCGCTGCCGTCATCCTCATCGCCCTTATCGGCGGTGTCGTGGCAGCTATCCGGCGCAGCCGCAGCCAGGCAAGCATCATTGATGCACGCCTGCGCATATACTGCGCCAGATAAACATAAAGTAGCCGGAGGAGCCGAGTCACACCGATTCCCCCTGCTACTCCTTTCCAGGAGTAGCAAACTCTTTCAAAGATCCAAACGACTGCCCCGGATGGTCCCCGGCAATAACCGCTGGAGACCGACCGGGGCGGCCTTTTGACCGCTCAAATTCTCTCACACGGAGGTATGTCAAATGACTACTACTGACTTGCTTAAGCCTCTTCTGGAGGCGATGGTCGAACAGGAGCGCATCGCCGGTCAGATCTACTCCATCTCCACCGAGGATGTGGAGGCTTTCCTGAACGAGCGCCCCACCCTGGCGGCCATGCTGGATGGCCTTGATCCGGAAGTGCTGGCCAGCGCCATCTTCGACGCCATCGGCGAGATCTGCATCATCGAGCTCGTTGAGGACGCTATCCGGGAGACGATCCTGGTTTCAGCCATTCAACCTGCCGGGCCGGATAGGGATGATCCGATGGATACGGAGGTATGTCCCGATGGACAAACAATTTAACAGGCAATTGTATGCTCCCGCTAAACTCAAGACCCTGCCTCTGCGGGACAAGCCGGCCTATCGCGTCAGCGTGAACACAGCAGCCTGCAGCCTGGTTGAACTCCTGGCCGCAGTTGTCGGCGGGGCGCAGCAGATCGAAATCGCGGAAGGCATCCTCGCCCACTTTGGCGGGGATGTCCAGCGCATCTACAAGGCCAGTGTCACCGAACTCGCTTCGGTCCATGGCATCGGCCAGCAAACCGCGGTGCGTCTCAAGGCAGCTCTGGCGCTAGGGCTCAAGCTACACGAGCCGTCAGAAGAAAGGCCGACGATTAACTCACCGGCAGATGCCGCCGCCCTGGTCCAGTTCGAGATGAGCTTACTCGAACAGGAATATCTCAAAGTTATCTTACTGGATACACGCAACCGCCTCCTGGAGATCGTCGATGTGTACCACGGGAGTGTGAACTCGTCCCAAGTGCGCGTTGGCGAACTTTTCAAGCCGGCTGTACAGCGTATGGCTTCGGCAATTATTGTAGCCCATAACCATCCTTCTTCTGACCCAACGCCCTCACCGGATGATGTCGCAGTGACCCGAGCCATCGTCCAAGCTGGCAAGCTCTTGGAGATCGACGTCCTGGACCACCTGATCATCGGGGGAAGTCGCTTCGTTTCTCTTAAAGAGCGCGGTCTCGGCTTCTCGTGAAATATATGGAGGTATGCTTATGCTATCACCCACGCTGCAGATACCCGTACAGCGCCAACCGGTGCAGGTCCGACCGGTCCTGACCCATCTCGCTGCCCTGACTAACCAGCTGCCCCTGGCAACCCTGGTGTTCTATGGTCGTCACGGCGAACCGCGTACGGTTCTTTCCTGGGAATGCCGATGCGAAGAGCGCTTCGTTCATCCGGCCAGCCAGGAGGTGTGCTTTGCCTGCAATACGCATCGTGAAGCTGCCTGCAACGCTACCGTACACGATACCCTGACGGCTCACTCCGACGACATCCCGGACCTTGTCCGAGAGATCGTTGAAGCGGCTGCCTACCAGTTCGACCCTTCGCTGGTCGGATCAGCGTTCTAGGGCTATCCGCCCTAATCGAAAGAGGAGGCAATCCTGCCTCCTCTTTCACCATCATTTTCCAGTAATCTATTCTTCAAAAACAATACACTTTTTAGCAAGTGGAGTGGTTAAAACTTATTTTTAAGCTTGAAACAACTTCCAAACTCGGATCATGGAACTATTCAATTGAAGTGATCTTAGTCGCTTCATGCTCAAATGCTTTCAATAGCGTAGTCAATTCTCCGACTAATTTACCATCTCGATCATTAATAAGGAAATCATTGGCAAACTGCAATTTATTTTGTAAATCAACAATAGGTATTTCCCAGATAATATATTGTTCGTCAATAATTATGAAAGTCACTTTTGGAAGAAAGATTTTACTTTTCATTAATGCACAGCGTGAATTTATAAAGGAATTCTTTTCCAACACTTTTTTAAAATGGCTTAAGGCGATTGGGGATTTGATATCCTCAGTTTCGATAATTGTGCTATTTTGATCTGGCATCTGAATAATCCGAACATAAGGATTGCCTGCATCAATATACTTATTGAGCGCCTCATAATATTTATTTAACCAGTCGGCTGGATAATAAGAATTTACATTAGCGGTCCAAGGAGCATTATCCAAAATCATAATACCTTTGTTTGCATTCTTTATTAGTCCGATAATTTCTTCAATTGATGCTTGGGCTTTTCTTCTGTCGCTATAAGATAAAAGATCGATTGTAACGCTAACAGAATTGGCAATTTTCTCTATCGACTTGGATGTCTGCTGATAATATCGTTGGATTGCCATTGCACTAACAATAACAATAATCAAACCAATAATCGGCAAAAGAACAACTATCACCTTTTCAGGACTTAAAACCTGCTTGGTAAAATAATCAAATACAGAACTTCCCAAGAGTCCAAGCAAAAGTATAGCAACATTAATAAGTGTCTGAATTATTTTGAGATTTCGCTTCTCTTCCATATTATTCCTCCGTATTATCCATCTGTAAGTATGTGCCCATATTTATGCATAATGTGCTTAACTTCAGCAATCGGCAGTCCAAGTGCAATATGATTATCTCGTCCCGCCATAGTGTCTGAAGCAAACATAGAATTGAGAATAGCTTCTTCTATAACGTCGGTCGTTGCCTGGAATAATGCGTTAATGGTATCCTCCCTGAAGTCAGGAATAAAGTTGAATTTTTCGGTTAGTGTCTGAGAATCTCTAGGTATGCGATGAGCTGTTGAAAATGCAATTGCAACATCGCCACTTCCATTTCTGCCAACCCCACCAGTTCTTGCCATCCCTAAGAAAGCTCGCCGAGCGACCCGATGCAGCTGGCGGGACGACAAAGGCGCATTAGTCCCTACAACCATCACGCAGGAACCATCGTCCTTCCTGGCTTGAAGGTCAGGCTGCCAATCCCGCAATTCCCTACCGATCGGTACCCCAGAAATTATCAGGTTTTCACGGATACCAAAGTTCGCCTGAACGAGTGTTCCAATAGTGTATCCGCCTAATTCTTCAGGGACAATCCTTGATGCTGTTCCAATTCCACCTTTAAAACCGAACACGATATCTCCCGTACCACCCCCTACACTTCCCTCTTCAGGCATTCCACATGAGGCTGATTCGATTGCGCCGAAGACATGCTCGCGATGCACATGTCTACCTTGAGCATCATTCAAATAATCATCGGCACATTCGGCAACCAGGCAGATTAAACCAGAATAATCATTCGCAATTTCTGGGTGCCGTCCCATGGACCAATCCTGCAAAGCGTCTGCTACTTTGTAAACATTGAAGGAGTTCGTAAGCACGATAGGGCCCATAATAAAGCCGAATTCGTTAACTACTGCTGATCCCAAGCATTCACCAAAACCATTAAACCATTCCACCGCTCCTAATACTCGATCAAGATATAAATCACCTTCGTGCGGGAATACGACTGTTACTCCGGTTCTAACAGGCCCTTTTCCGGGGAGGAGCTTACCACTTCCTTCAATTAGGGTAGCCTGACCGACCTTAATACCAGAAATGTCGGTGATTGCGTTCAAGGGCCCAACAGGTAGATTGCCGATTTTAATCCCGAGTTCTCTGATCCTTGGTCGTTGACCTGACATGTGATTTTCTCCTAACTTGGTATGTAGATAATTATTTTACATAAGAATGGTGAATTGCCTTATATAAAAATCTTTCAATTTAGAACCTACTCTACTTCTCCCATTCGTTCCTGAACAAACCAAACATTCTCATTTTATTATACCCGTCTTGCCAGCATTGCCATCCTTGCAGAAATTCCTTCCTATTAAGGTTGATTTTCTGAATATTATGATTTAATGCCGTATTCTTATCATCAAAAAACGCCAGAGTTTCTGACTTATGCGATGTAGCGAGAAAGAGCATATTTATATCGCGTAGGTTGAAAGAACTTGGCAGTTGCCGTAGTTTTATATAGAGCAATATCTATTATCTTCTACTTTTCCTACAGCGCAGCTCGACATTGTTATCAGAATAAACACACATCCGGACATCACCTTTCTGCATCAAGTGACTTACATCAATTAGTCATTATCTTTCTCAATAGCATAACCAGCCCCGAATTCAATCATTCGGAGTTCATCATACTTTTCCCAAAGGAGATTTCAATGACCCATCATGTCAATCACGTCATCCTGATCGGGACCGTCCTGCAGACCTGGTCGTTCGCCAACGACCGGGGAGTGCGCTTGCAGATGCGCCGACCCGCTTTCTTCCCAGTCCGTTCCGATGGTCCCAGTGACCTGGTGAACGTCATCCTTCCAGAGGCCGTAACGCGTGGCCAGAGTGTCAAGGAAGGCGACGAGCTGCACATCACGGGCTTCGTCCGCAACGCCGATCGGGAAACGTCTCTGGCCTCCATCGCCAAAGATGTAAAGCTGCCAGAGGAGCTGAAGAAGGTGAAAGTCAAGCAGATCGTCACCGAGGTAGTGGCGGTCGAATGGCAGATCATCCCTGCCGAAAAGTAAGATCCAAAATCCCCCCTGTACCACACGCGTAGGTTTTCTCTCCTGCCCGCTCGCGTAACCCCAGTAATTCGTGGGCATGGGCGCGGGCGAACGGTTCGACTCCGGTCCGGGCAACTACGCCAGGCCATCCGCCTGGCGCAAAGTCCAAACCATGTCATCCTAAGGAGAAAACCATGACAACAATGTCCCTCTTTGCCTGGCTGGCGCAGCAGAACTACGCCGGCCTTCTCGTCGAGGACAAACGCCAGAAACGGGCGGAAAGCCTCGCTCCCACGATCGGCGCACATCTGCGCCTGACCGGCGGGAAATTGAACTCTGCCATCAGCATGACCATCCACTCTTATACCGTCGAGTGGAAGGTCGCCGTCAACCCGCCCACCAACACCGCCAGCGTAACGCCGGCCTGCACCTGTGCAGACTGGTTCCAGAGCGGCGGCTGGACGGAGAAGCGCCCTTGCAAGCACATGCTTGCCCTGGCGATGGTGACGGATGTTCCACCAGGCCTCCAGGCGATGAAGCCGGAGGCCCATGTTGCCAAGCAGCCGACAGACGACGATACACCAGGACCGGCTGCCAGCACAACAACGGCAGCCACACCCCAACCGCTGTTCGCCGACAAGATCGCGAGCGCCATTGACGAGACCATCAGCCGGATCGCAGGCCAGGTCAAGGATGTCCTCGACCAGGGTCTCGTCCCCCTGCTGGTCGGCCCGACGGGCAGCGGCAAGACCTCGGCGATCCGCCGGGTGGCGCAGTCCCTGGACTGCCGCCTGGTCGAACACGCCGGCTCGGACTCGTACACCGACTCCGACCTGGTGGGCGTGATGATGCCCTCCGGTCTGCGGATGCCGGGTCCGGTTGCCCAGGCGCTCGGCCAGGCGCGTGAGCTGGGAGAACCCGTCTTGCTCTTTCTGGATGAGTTCACCCGTTACCACCTGCGGGCGCAGGAGTCGCTCATGCGGCTCTTGCTGCCGATCGGCCCCGAAGTTGTGCGGTCGCTCGGTATCGATTTCGACGGCGCCGTGCGCGCCACATCCGCCCCGTTCTGGGGCGACGAATGGGCGCCGGCGGAGGCTGTTCACATCGCCCTGGCCTGCAATCCCTGGGGAACGCCGCTCGATCCGGCCCTGGTGCGCCGCACCGTGCCGGTCATGGTGGAGTTCGAACCCCAGGTGGCCGATCTGTTCGATGTGAAGCTCGCCATGGCGATCAAGCTCTCCTGGACAGGGACGCAGGACGGTACGCTGCCCCTACCCCTGGAGTACGGCGAGCTGGTACGGGCTTCAAGCCCCGACGATGCAAGGATCCTGGAACGCTACCGCTCACGGTTGACCGCCCTGGATCCGGCGGCCCGGACCGCCTTCGACGCCCTGTCTGCAAGGGTCCGGAGTGATCTAATGGCCGCCAACAATGTTTTCAATGAGACCTGGGCGAGTCTGCAAAAGCAGCTGGACATGGTTGCCCGCTTCCTGCTGGGCAGCCTGTCCCTTGCATACCGCCCCCGCCTGGTCCTGAAGGACGCCGAAACGGCGTCCACGGACGGGCAAAGGATCGTGGAGATGCCGCGCCGGTTCCTCGGCGTCGGCCTGGAAAACGGCAGACCGGAAATCTTCCTGGGCCTCCTGGCCCATGAGATCGGCCACTGGCTTCAGCCGGTGAAAGAGATCAAAGCCGTCGAAAAGGAGACCAACTTGATGCACGCCTTCGTGAACATCGTCCTCGATGTCCACTGTGAGCACCAGGCCGGTCTGATCTTCCCCCTGTTCAAGCGTCCTATAAAGGCTGTCCGTGAGCTGGTTGGCAACATCCAGGCCCGGCGTTATCGCCGGGCATTCCGGAAAGCCAAGGACTTCGTGTCAGCGGCCATGTCAGCTCTGCTGTACTGCCGCTATTGTGTCCGCCCCACCAACTCTTTTTCTGTCGCGGGCATTGGATTTCAGAGAAACGCCCTGGCTCCAAGGCCGCAACCGGCCTACGATATCGGGCGTCTGAAAAACCTGCTGGCCGACGTGGCCGGGGTCCGTGGGCTAAGCTCGAACGAGCTGCCCGAAACCCTGGATGCCCTGGCCGAGAAATACCCCGAGCTGTGCTGCCAGCCTCCGGAACTCCATTTTGGGGATCCGCTGGCCGGACTGGCTAATGGCGGGGATGAGACTATTCCCGACCTCGTTCAGCTCCAGGTCCCGGACTTGAGCACAGTGGAAGACTGTCCGGTACTGGAAGTTTCGGCTTCAGGCAAAGTCCAACCGTCCCAGGACGTCTTGGCCCTGAGCCGCAGACTGAAGAACCGCTGGGCTGCTCCCGCCGGTGTGCAGAGCGTCATGGCTCCTGGTCGTCTCGACCGGATGGCCGCCTTGCGCGACCAGCCCGTGCCGTACTCGATGCAGAGCCAGCGTCCCACCCGGTTGAAGGAGATCGGCGTGCGCCGGATCGTGCTCGCGGCGGATTGGTCGGTGAGCATGGATGGCGTCAACCCTGGCTTGCCACCCTGGCAGCTGCCCAAGCCATTACACTCGCTCTGCGTTCCGATGGTGGCGACGTCCGCGGCCTGCTGTTTGCCGGAATTGCCTGGCACACCGCGGATTTCGACGCCGATGCGCTCTTTTTCGCACGGGCGCTCGGTGGAGGTGTGGATCTCGGATAAGGCCGAAGGCTCGACCACGCGTTTTGGGTGGCTGCCGGAAGTGTGGCAGCGTTACCCGGACCACCAGGTTCTCGTCCTCACGGACGGCGCCGGCAGTCTTCCGGCCTACATCCCGGATTCGTGCCATGCTCGAACCTCCGCCCTGCTGATCGGTCTGGAGAACTACTCCGACGAGCAGCGGGAGGATGTCCGGTCGATTGCGGAAGCGATCGCCGGGAAGGTTGTCGAGGTACATTCGCTCGACGACCTGGCCGGGGTCTGGGCTACCCTGATCCCGCGCCGGCAAGTTGCATAACAAAACGGGAGGCTACTAGCCTCCCGTTTTTTATTTAATGTCTTCCTGTTCTTCACTCTTACAACCTTCGCTGTATGGGTACAACCAAAGGTGATGGTCCTCTTTTGGTAATTACGATTGACCATCGTTTTATTCGTAGATTTGTGTCCTTTATGCATTTTTTTATATTCAAACGTACTGTTTCAAATATTTACACCCCCGGTTGCCTACTTCTACATCTAAATTCTCAAATGAATAAACGAAAGCCTAAGATTACTACTCGCGGTTATCGAATTGCAAAAGTAATATTGGTTAAGTATGGAATCAGAAAAGGCACAAAAATTCTGACACCTCGATCTGTTTTGTAACTCTAAGGCATCACAAGTGTTCCGTGTCAGAGCAACAACCCGAAAATCATCATGCCGCTCGAGGAAGACGAAGTGAAAGCCCTTCTCCAGAACATGTAGATGACCAGATTTATAGAAACCAACGACGGGCACAAACCTTATAAGAGATCCAGCCCCACAGCCACGAGAGATGTAGCGCTGCTGATCCTGCTTTTAGATACTGGTCTTCGGGCTGGAGAAGCCAGCCGCCTGAACGTAGGGGACGTTGATCTGAAGGGCGCGCAGGTCTATATTCGACCGTACGGGAATTCCGGTAACAAGACGAAGAACCGGATCGTTCCACTGGGGAAAGCCAATCATTCGGGCTTTATGGAAATACAAAGTCACCCTCGAGGAGAAAGAGGATGACGATCCCTTCATCGTCATCATACTAGGAAGGCGGATGGCCAGGTCGGGGATGCTTCAGTTGATACAGGCTCTGGGCGAAAAGGCTGGCGTGAATATCGAAGCTGGCCATGGCTGAACTCCAGTGGAGATCCGTTACGCAATCTTCTATGCCATCTACCAGGGCGACCGAGACTTGCGCCAACAGTCCTATGCCATCCGCATTTTATACGGCGAAAGCCTGGCTTCCAGTTTGATGGAGATCAGTTCCGTCTTCGAGAAAATTCCGACCGCCCTAACTTACGAAGAGAAATTGGCCTTGGCCGAGAACCAGAAGTCGGAAGGCCGCGAGGGCGAGGTCTGGTTCGATGCCACCATTCTGTATCACGCTGGAAAGAACAAGGAAGACAACGTCGTCCACACCAAGTACCTGATCGAGCTGGACGCCATTGTCACCGGCCTCACCCCTACCACAGCGCAAGATCGTCCTTTCGGCGCCATCGAAGTTTCCGACATGAATGGCAAGCCGATCGGCGCCATCGGAACTGGCTTTACCAAAGTGGATGCACTGAAGATCTGGACACGCTTCCATTCCGGGAAGCAGCTCATCATCCCAATTATCACCCAGGGTTTCACAGAAAATGGCCAGGTCATGCACGGGCGCCTGAGCGAGGAGTTCGAATAGTTTCCGACATCAGAAACCTACTGCCTCACGGCAGTGGGTTGGTTGGAAAGAGGAATTGCCATGTTATTTGAAAACAGATTTCCGCTAATCATCGAGGGAGATAATTGGTGGAAAAGATACAAAATAGAACAGGAGCAACAGGAAAGACACTGCCTAAGTTGCAATCTATCGAATACCCGACCTGGAAATAAATCAGGGAAATACAATTAGATCCCAAATAAAATTTTGGGAAATTCTTGTTTCTAACTCAATTTCTTAGATCGTAAATCTAGTTATTTTATCCCGGCAATTTGTGTGTTGATGCGTTGCTTGAATTCAGCGGACTTGGCAATGCTTGGAAACTTCTCCTTTGTGCCACCAGTCCCGACCACAACCAAGGTGCCATAATTGAATATGCGCCCCCAAAGGGACTGATTAACATTGATGCTCTCTATTTTTGTAAGTAATATCTCCAGAGAGTGCCGGCGCAATAAGCCTGCTTTTGCGATGACACGTTTATCGGTTACGGCAAACTCGGTCGTTGAAATAACGATAATCGCCTGAACGATCAATATCAACCCCAGCAAAAACACTAGAAGTCCAAAACATAAGAGCGCATTGTTTTTTGCACTAGAGAACATCATAATTACCCCCACCAAAGCAAAGACGATAGGCCATATGAATATCGCCCCGCTGATCTTGGCTTTGAGTGTGACCTCTTCACCGGGCATAAGATTTTTCTCAATATATCCCATAGCACCCTCTCATTTTTAGTTGAACCAGAAATGATATATGAATTGGATCATCAAGGAATACAGACAATTTTAATAAGTTTACCTCCTTATCATTTATAAATTTATTATCGCACATTTTGGGATTTTGGTGATACTCAAAATAAAACCCCGGCTGATAAGGGCGGGGTTGATTGTTTCCTTTCTGCTACTTCAGTTCGGTCAGGCCATCCGGGTCAATATCCAACCCAAGATTGGCCAGGACGCTTACCCGTTCCTTGGTGTTCTTTTCGTAATTCTGCTGATCCAGTCGCCCCCCTTATCGCATGTAAAGCATCACCCAATTGCCGGTGGTCGTATCATGCAAAACTCCACAGTTATAAACTTGACCGCCTGGATATGTAAGAACCACATCAAAATTAACTACTGTTTGACTTACGGTAGACAATGGGGGCAATTGGAAACTAAATTCCGAAGGACCTCCAAGCCGCTCCACGAAAGATGCACACGCCGTAAGGGCGTCTCCTTGTTCGGCAGTCAAGCCAAAAAATTCATCAGACATGGGTACTGAAGTATCCGATGGTATAGGAGTGCGGGTAGGGCGTGTGGTAGCAGATGGAATGAGAGTGCGAGTGGGTGTCAATGTGATCGTTGGCGTCAACGTGATCGTAGGCGTTTGTGTGATTGTCGGGGTCAATGTTATTGTGGGTGTGTTCGTTGGTGGATTTGTTTGCGTCTCGGATGGTGTTTGGGTTTGGGTGGACTGCAGTACTGGCGACACTTGACCGCGAACCAATAGAACAACGGCCATGACCAAGCAAAGCAATCCTATAAGAGCGATAAATATTACGCTTTTTGTTGCGGAATTCTTTTTCCGTTCGGCTATTCTTGACCGGCGGGAATATGTGGCCTTTTGAACGGGCTTGTCGATGGCCGGCTGCTCGCTTCCACAGTACCGGCAAATGATCGCTTCATCCTGGATCTCTTCGGCACAAAATGGGCATTTTTTCATTCTGTTACATCCTTGGATCTGTAATTCATTATCGCGCTATTTCGCCTCATGGGTGACATCCAAAATAAAACCCCGCCTGATAATAGCGGGTTTTTTGTCACAGGCTGCCGGGTAGGCCTAGATCGTAAACCTAATTATGGCTTCTTGTAAAACGCATCAATTATTTTGGGCTCACTCACGCTCACACCAATTATACTTACATAAGAATAATTACCGTAAACAACGCCATAGATCGTAATGGTATCTCCAACATAGATACCAGATGCAGAATTGACTAAATCCACAAATATTTGTGCGTCATTTCCCGCAATCATTCCCTGAAACTCTTTATTTTCGGTTCCAGTCGCGAAGTGGGTAATAGTCAGAACAACCTTCACTTTTTCCCCTTTATGGTTGTCGGCATAGGACTCTAATTCGCCAGGGTTAATGGTTTTATAATCCCCAACCACCAAAGAGCTTGGGGGCGTCACCTGAGTTTATCATCCTAGTGTCCCCAACCCAGACTTTTTAGCACAGGTTTTACTGCGTCGGGGATCTCTGGTTCGGCCAATACCTCATTGCTATTGATGGTCACAATACCAGATCTGATCGGGCGGAGCAGTTTCACGAACTGCTTGATGCTGATCCCGGTTTGGTATTCAATATTTCTGCCGATCGCCAAAGCTGCAAACACAATCGTGAGGTGAGCCTCGATCACATCCCGCTTGCGATGAAAGATGGGTCTGGCCTTCAAATCGGATTTTGCCATTCGAAAAGAGGCCTCTATCTGGAATAGTTGGTGATAGTAGGCAATTACATCTTTGTCCGGGATATCTAGATTGGTCACATAGCCTTTGATACCGGCCAGGGTCCTGGCTTTATCGATCAGTTTCTGATTGAGCTGTTTGCTTTTGGCCTTGATGCTCAAGAACTTCGTTCGATTGGCCGGGATCTGCCCGCTGAGAGCTTTCTTTGCCTTGGCGACCTGCTTTTCAATGTTGCGGAGATCCAAGGCTGCACGTTTCGCGCGGTACTGGTAGATCACCCGGTAACCTTCCTGGGGACTGACTACGATCTGTTGGTCGCTCATCTCTCCAGTTTTCTGGTACTCGGCGATGTCGTAGGGTACTTTGTGCAGCCGGGAGCCAACAATATAGGTGTAACCGGCTGCCGTGAGAGCTTCCAGGTTGGTCGCACTGAGCATGGCTGCATCGGCCACAATGGTGCCTTTAGTTAGCCCATGCTGTGCCTGAAAAGCCTCGATGACGGGCAGGATGGTCTTAGTTTCAGCTTTATTGCCCTCGAAGCTGTGTAGGCCCAAAGGAAAACCATTTCGATCAACCAGCAGCCCTATGATGATCTGTGGCTCCAACCGGCGTTCCTTACTCAGACCCGCTTTCCGGTAGTCATCTTCTTCCTGAACCTCGAAATATAGGGTAGTGACATCATAGAGGATGAGAGTAAGGCCATGGCCACTAGCATGCTCAAAACAGGCCTGGCTGATAGTCTTCCTGTAATCCTGATCCGCAGCTTTAGCCAAACTCCGGTAAAGCTTGTTTTGGTCGATAGGCCCCACTCCCAGGTCTGCCAAAACTCTCAAGCTGTCCAGCTTGGAGGTGGGTTCCACGATCCTGGCAACGCATAGAGCTTCAAACGCCTCGTCATTCAGCCTGCTAAATCCCACCTTGTGGTATTGTTCTCGCAGAATATTCCATAACAAATCGGAAAAGGACCGCTTGATACCCACCCGCAGGGACGGTCGTGCTTCTGGAAATAATGCCAGTTGGTTTGCCTGTAACCGCTTGTGTGCTAAAGCAAGCAAGATATTCAATTCCTCTTTGGTATGAGCACTACCAATGTGGATGATCTTGACGATCTTCCCTTTTTCTTTATAGGCAATCTGAACAGCGGTTGCCCCGCTTGTCGTTTTTACCCTCCGGATAAACGCCATGTATTCAATTCTAGCCCATCCCAAAACTCTGCCTAGTGTCCCAAAATTTCAAGTTTTACTCGATAAAATACTAAAAAAAGGGGAGGATGATAAACTCAGGTTTTATAATCCCCAACCACCAAAGAGCTTGGGGGCGTCATGGTTGGTGCAGCGGTCTGGGCTGGGTTTGGTCCTTCGGTAATCGTTGCAATTGAAGCAGAATTTGAATAAATCGGCGGCGTATAGGTTGGGTATGGCGTCTGGGTCGGGACTGCCGTCCAAACTGCCTGTGTTTGGGCAATGGCTGCTTGGATCGCTTGCGGTGAAGGGGCACAAGCACATAGTAAAAGCGCAATCAAAAAAACAGCATATTTTTTCATGGTTTACCTCCCGACAATCACCAAAACCGGATCATAGGCCAAGGATAGGACCCCGGATAAAGGCTAGAATAAAATAAACAATGACAATGATAGTAACCACCATAAAGAAAGTTAGTTTACGGTTGATACTCTGCAATAGTTTGGTTTGTTTTTCTTGCTCATTCATCGTATTTACCTCCCGACTATCTGTGCGTTGATGTGAATACGGAAGTCCAATGGTCCGGAAATATTAGGAAAGCTTTCTTTTATTCCCTCTTTCCCAATACTACGATCGTTCCATAGATGAAAATCCGCCCCGTCAGAGATTGATTTACCACGATGCTTTCCACTTTTTCCAGCGTCAATTCCAGTGACCCGCGACGCAATAAGCCAGTTTTTGCAATGATGCGCTTATCGGTTACAGCGAATTCCGTCGTTGAAATGGCGACTGCATCGAGAACAAAATAGGCAATCCCCAATAAAAGAAATGGTATCAAACAAATCGGTTCTCCGAGGTGCAATCCAAATCCAGCAAACACTACCAGAGCCATAAATACGACCGGATTGACAAATGCCGCCCAACTCAACCGTGCTTGCAAAATTATCCTTTCGCCCGGTGTAAGACTTTTATCGACGTATCCCATTATTCGCCTCCAGTTGTTTTAGTAGTAATTCTTTTGCCTTCTCCAATCTCTTCAGAAGGATTGCAGACATAACGCCAGGAGCGTGTTTTTGTCCTTTGAATTGCTCCAATATTTCAACTTCTCTTGAATAATTGCGCTGTTTTCTATAAATCTTTGCCAGTTCTTCGTAATACCACGGAGCAACTCCACGCCCATCTTTCATACTTTCAGCCTCAGTTGCGTCCACTAAGTGAATAAGCAACTCCTCGGCTTCTTCAAGTTTGCCAGCCTTTTTATATTCCAATACTCGTCCAGTGTAGGCTGGGAAATGTTTTCCTTGGTAATTACCGGGCCTCTCCACCTATCAACTCCTTGGATTTGTATAATCATTATCGCATATTTTAGGAGTTTGGGTGATACCCCCCAAAAAACTCCAAGAAAGCTCCATTCCATGACCCAAGCCGTCCACGGTTGATTTATAATTCTCTAGTTAGCATTGCTCCCTCCGTCACAGGACGGCATGACCGGACAGTGTGGACGATTTCACCGGACTACGCAGAGGATATAATTTCAGAAGGTCAAATACAGACAAACTAGGAGAGGAGGCAAGAAATATGCAAAAGTGGGAGTATTGTGTTATCGGCCCAATAAAGGCGGGTCCCTACGGTGGTTGGCTCAGTTACTATCCAGTGTTCTTTTCCTTTACAACCAATATAACTAGTGACCAAATGTATACGCTTCGAAAGGAAAATGGTGTTTCTGAACAAGCTGTTCTCGCTAGAGAAATAGCGAAACTTGGAGAGGAGGGTTGGGAAATGGTCGGTTGTGGTAGTGTGTCCGAAAATACTCCCTCCCGTCATTACCTATACTTCAAGCGCCCAAAAGAATAGAAAGTGTCCCTCCTAAAATCCCATCTCTTTCGCCTTAGGGCAATACTTTTCACGTAGGATGCTCCGCAGAACTGGCAGGGAATAGGGGGAGGATCACGCTAGTATATAGGCGGGGTGGGGCGTGTCACGATCTCGGCGTAGATGTGGTAGAAGAAGTGGTGAATGCAGACCAGGAAGCGCATGGCAATATAGCGCCCCTGCGCCTGCTCTCGGCTCGTGTTCCCCTGGGAGAACACCAGGGACAGGCAGGGAGCCGTCCTCAGGGATAAGGAACAGGAGGCAAAGATATTATAGCAGGCAATGTATTTGTATATTATATTGATGCTTGACAAATATTATTAATGTTTTATAATGATTGTTAATGTTTGATAAGGATTTAACAATTAATTCTAATCTTGCTGATTATTTGACCATAGGAGAGGCCGCAGCATTTATAGGGGTTTCTCCTGCTACGCTCCGAAATTGGGACAAAGACGGGAAGCTTGTCCCATATCGGCATCCCTTGAACAATTATCGCCTCTACAAGAAAATTGATCTTGAAAGAATAATAAATGGTGTCGAAAAACATTATGAATTCGCTAAAAAACAAATCATCTGATCCCGTTTCTACAGAAGACGAGAATGTATTGGATGTTGTTAAACAGGCCGGGGTCGATCCAAGAAATATATTGAATGAATTATCAGCTAAAGAATGGATAATTGAAACTGTATCTGTCTGGACCCAACGCGGGCTCGGGGCTAATCATAAAGACGCACAGATTGAAAAGCAACATCCCGCCCCATTCTCCTTTACGGATATAAGCAGATTAATTCGTTTCTTTACTAAACAGAACGATGTTGTACTCGATCCTTTTGTTGGAGTAGGTTCAACTCTAAAGGCTTGTGCAATAGAATGTCGAAATGGTATAGGATTTGAACTCAATCCCCGTTATGTAGATTTAGCAAGGGAGCGGCTAAAAGCAGAAGTAGGTACCCTTTTTTCCACTTTACATCATCAAGATATTCAAATAGGAGACGCACGAGTTTTGGTTCCACAACTGGAAGAGAATTCTGTTGACTTTATTGTGACAAGTCCGCCATATTGGAATATCCTTCATAAGCAAGATCATAAAGTTAAACAGGATAGAATTGCCAATAATCTAGATACTAAATATAGCGACGATAAATTGGATTTAGGGAACATACATGATTACCAGCAATTCCTAACTGAATTGTCAGAAATCCTTGGTTCTTGCTGCAAACCATTGAAGCCAAAGAAATACATGACAATAATCGTTAGTGACTTTAGAGACAAATCTAAATATGTAATGTTTCATGCTGATTTAGCTAGATCGCTTGAAAGATATGGTCTTGAGTTAAGAGGTATAACCATACTATATCAGCGGCACAAAAGAATATTCCCATATGGCTACCCTTACTCATATGTACCAAATATTCACCATCAATACATTATGATTTTGCAGAATGTAAAATGACCGAATTATCTTCCTCTTTATTAGATCGGATTAATCACGGCGATTGTATTAAAGGTATGCATGATTTACCCGATGAATGTGCAGACCTTGTAATTGCAGACCCGCCTTACAATTTGAATAAGGATTTTGGCAGTTGGAACGAAAATGAACGTCATGAAGAATGGCTACCGTGGTCCAAGAAATGGTTAGATGAGGTGAAGAGAATTCTTAGACCAGGTGGTAATGTATTTGTTTATGGTATTCACCATCATCTTTGTTGGTTACAGTGTTATATGTATGAAATTGGCCTAACATATCGACGGCAGATAATTTGGTTCTATGAAAATGGATTTGCTGGATATTCGTCTACTACTTTAGCCGCTCATTATGAACCTTTACTCTGGTTCTCAAAAGGATCGAATTATACATATATCCCAATTCGCGAGCCGTACAAAAGTACAGCAAGGCTAAAATATAAAATTACCAAAAATGGGAAGGTATGGGAACCTAATCCTGAAGGACGGCTTGCCGGTGATGTTTGGCAATTCCCCACTTTGGCAGGCCGTCGGTTTAGAGATGAAAAAGTGGATCATCCGACACAAAAACCAATGTCTATTTCATTAAGGATTGTAAAACATTTCTCAAATGAAAACGAATTAGTCGTTGTACCTTTTGTAGGCAGTGGATCCGAGTGCTTAGCCGCTTTAATGGAAAAGAGGCATTATATAGGTTTTGAATTAAATTCCTCCTACATTGAAATTGCCCAAAAAAGAATTTTAGATTGGAAGAAAAATATTGACCTCATTTCGAACTCTCAAGAAAGCCTGGATAGCCTTCTCCCTTAATACCTAACTTTCTGCCCAAGATTACCTCCATGTGGGGCCGTAAAGAAGGGAAATCTACATCTACATAAAGTTCTTCACCTGTAACTATAGTTAGTTTTGCTCTATTCCAAGTCATTAAAACTAAGGCCCCTATTGTAACTGAATTAATTTTTACTCCTAATATATTCCGAACATCCTTGATAAATTGCCAATATTCGGATCGCAAATTTGGCAAATCAAGGCTTACTATTAATGGGACCACACTTCCCTTTGATAATTTATATCGGGCGACTAACACGGCGATATTATCCAATATATTCCGGGGAGCATCGAGAATGGCAGCTCCCAATTCGACCTCACTTGTGCCCTGATTGACACCTGGCGGGCCTAACACCAAATCCATTCGAATATTTATATCCCCTCTTCGACGCATAGCAGTGCCTATTCCATTTTGAATTAGAAGATTACGGGCTAAATGATTGGGAAATTGTGCACTTTGTTTTTTCGCCACATCTTCAAACTTGTGCCTAAAATTTATAATAACTTCGTCATCTTCAACTAAATAAGAACCTGTTTCTGGGACAGAATTAAACATTTTTAAATAAGCATCAGTTATTGCCTGATCCGCCAGAATTTTTTGATCCATAAAATATCTGTTAGGCTCATCATTCAAATAGGCTCCTTCGCTATCAAAGTAAATAGCTTTTACTGGACATCGCCCTACACATAGCCCACATTTTATGCAAAGTGAGACATCAATTGTTGGCGCTGGAGACCCCCGCGGCCAAGTAATAGCGGAAGTCGCACAAACTTCATTATTTTGGTCCGCTGGGAAATCTCTGAACAAGGGTAGTGTTAATTCATCAGGAGAATATTCTATGCAGGGTGGATTAGTACATCTAACGCATGAGCCTTGGCTTACATTTCCATCTGAAAATATTATCATTGCGGGATGTGTACCCTGATACCAGCTAATTTTCTGGGGGGTAATCCCTTGAGGGATATTTTTTGTGAAGCGATTAATGGGTTTCTGTTTAAGCGTTTGATACATCGATAATCCCTTTTAAGGCAATCAGTTCATTTGAGTTGTGTACTTTACCTTCGATTAGTGTTGCTGCTACAAGATGCAAGAGCGAACGAATATCGATGATCCCAATAACAACTCCATATGCTTTATGAATATCTGAGATTAAAGCTGTTACTTCAGATCGATCGTTGGGTAAGTTGTAACCGACAACCAATGATGTAGTTTCTGGCCTAGTTGGATATGCTTTTCGCGCCAATAAAATAACTTTATTTTCTAGGGCTTGTCTAACGGCTTTTACTGATATGAACTCTTCTTCACCCGGAGATTTTATTTCAATCGGAATTGAATTCTGTTCATCAATAATGAATGCATCCCACCTCTCGTAATTGACACCAGCCCGAGAGTTTCTACAATCATATCCTAACGAACGGAATAATCCGGCTACAAGAGGATAAAATCTGTCTTTATTAGATCCTGCTAAAGCTCTTGTTATTAATTCCACCATCAGCTTTATATCGTTTGTCCTTTGAAATGAAGTCTCAAATAACTCAACAATTTCTCTATCCGCGATACTCTTTTGTTGCCCTTGGGATCTTACAAAAGAAACTTTTGAAAATGAGTTATTGCGAATTGATCTTGCGATTGGATTGCCGAGGGCTGGCTGCATCATAGTATTTCTATCACCATCATTATTCGTAACGTCCGGGAACAGTTTCCTTACAAATTCTGGCTCTAAATCCTGAAATGGCGAGAAGATAATGGGAGAACTTGAGTTGCCCAAATATTCACGCGCAACCTGCTCGTCATTTGAAAGTTGATCAGCAATTGGGGAAAGATCAAAACCGGCCCTATTAAGAATTTGATAAAAGCCTAAATGAACTAAAGATTTTTTTAAATTCTCATCGAGCCCGGATAAATCGCTTGCTCTTATATCGCGGCTTTTTTCTATTTGTCTTGCAACTTTTCTGCCTTCTTCCGTCATTATTAGAAATGGGATCGGTCTGTGATAAATATCCTCACGTCGTTCACTAACTGTCCAGCCTGTCCACTTCAAAACCGCAAGGGGAAACCTTGTATAATTTCCCATTGTAGTTAGCGTGATATTACTGTTTGTAGAAACCATTTGCAATTCACTGTCCAGTTTTCTCCAATTTCCCCTAATGGACTTTATTTTCTCCAACATGACAGAATATTTCTTTGCATCCCTATCATTATCAAGGCTTAATGGTCCAATAATTAGTTCGTCCCTACATATCAGTCCATCTAAGCTATCTATCGATTTTAGAATTGTGGCAAATGGTCGAAGTAAATAATCACTTTTTTCTTTCAATATCGAATTAGGGTATACAATTCCTAGAACACATTCTTTAAATAATAATTCTGGGTCTTGGCGAACTTCCACAATATGAGCACCTAAAAATGTAAACCTGAAAGTCAAAGCACTATCCGGAGAAGGATGTAACCATCCTAACACCTTAAAAAGCTCTGAATACATCTTTGACTGGTTATAAAGAGGATCTCGGGAACGATCTTCCCGATTGGATCTTGTTAAAGCCTCTTGCCCCATATATCCACAAGAAGTTACTAAATTCCTCTCTATAAGTACAGTTGTGATGTCATCAAGATTGAATGATTTCTTATCGCGGAGAGCCTCAAAAAGTTCGATGTAAATTCGAATGAAACTTGAAATGTCAGAACCAGGGTTCGCAAATCTAATCATATGGTTAATACCAATCTATATTTTATAAATCACGCCAGTATTATAATTAGTTGGCCTCTTGCATCGAGCACTTCATTATTATAGTCTGCGAAGAAGGTTATGTCATCTGATGTAAAGCATTCTTGCGCTCCAAAAACAGATCCTCATTGATTATTGATATGAAAAAAACAATGTCTATAATAAAAGCTGCCGAAAGTCTGCTTGAGAAATCTGGGAAACCGATGCATTACATGGAAATCACAAAATTTATAATCAATAAATGCGATCTACATGGAAAAAAGCCTCATGAAACAGTTCGCGCTCGCATTGGAACTAACCCCAAATTTATCCGAGTAGCTGAGGGGGTTTATGGGCTTTCAAAGTGGAAAGAATACAAACCTTCTCGGTTTGCTAAAGACATATCGTATGATATTTTGAAATCTATAGGAAAGCCGATGACTTTGTATGATCTAGGTATTGCTGTAAAAAAAGAAAGAGAGTTTATTAGTAATCCTAAAATGTTGATTAAGAATGCAATCTATCACGATAATCGATTTTATCTTGAAAAAAAATCTGGGCTTGTATTATTAGAGGAGTGGGGAAAAAGATAAACATTTTTCAAGCTTTTTGGGAAATTGAAAAATTAAGCTCAAAGGTAAGAAGCAAAGGCGTTCCAATTCCTTGTTTCTATGCTGGCGGGCCAAAAGAGATACTACCTAAACTATACAATATTTCCTCGAGATAACAATATTGCCCCTGACTGGCTGAGGGGGCCAGCCGATCAAGAGCAATTACTTAACGAGAAAGTACCAGACTGAATACTACGAGAAACCGTGATGGTGGGGAGACTATCACGATTTTTGGATAACGAAAATGGGGGAACTGATAGAATGGAAATAGCAAAGAATGAGATAGAGGATGGGAGGATGATCGCCGATTATCAAAACCGCCCAACATTTTCTTGGGCGGTCATTTCTTCATAGTGGATTTTTACTCTATGGTAAGGCAAGATAGAAACTATCTCCTATGATAGGCTGATAGACTAATATAATGCTTTTATCCCCTTTTGTAGCCAGGAATGGCAGATTTCCTGTAACCTTAGCTCCGCCATAAAAAGTCGTATCTTCAATAAGTCCGGCAACTCCTGCTACCATAGATGTATCCTCTAAGACGCCATCAGAACCAAGGGCTTTGAGATTATATGTGCTAAATGTGCATTGCTTGTCTGATGTCAATGTACAAGTTACACTCAATGTGACAAATAAATATTCCTTTCCCGCCACGGGTGTATCATTATACGGATTTCCGTTGCTTACAAGGCTATCGGCAGGACGAACCACCCCTGTCACAACGAAATCCATATCATCTGCATGAACTATGGAACCAACTGGAGCAGGGCTGCTTCTAGAAGTGCCCAACGGGGGGACAGTGGCAGCGGGTGATAAAGGTGCCTGTGTTGCCGTGAGAGATTGATCACCTGATTGGGCCACAGGTGGAGTAGTTACTACTACTGAACTACTTGCGCATGCCATGATTGAAATAGCGAGAACCAGGAATACACTAATAAGAAAATATTGTCTTTTCATAATATCCTCCAATGCAAATTTCGTTATCGAAACGGCCCACTCCCACTAAGAACATAGACCCAAGTGTAAAATAGGATCAGCAGATGCCCAACAGACAAGTGAATATGAATATAAAGAATACATACTTATATTACAATAAAAACTCCTAAACCGCATCCACCGATTGGGTAGTATTTTCCTCCGCCACTTGGGGGAGGAAAGGGACCGAGGAATGCTCGACCAGACTGAAACACCACGAAACCGTGACGGCGGAGTGGCTGTCTACTAAGATTGGTAATCCATGCTTTGGTAATTACTCTGTATCGCTTCCAAATTTGCTAGAAAAAGTTTCTGAACATCACGTATATACCAAGTCTTTAGACCTTGCTCTTCGCCTGGGCGTAGTTTTTTCAAGATCAGCCTTGTAGCTCGCAGAAGAAAAACAGCAGAAAAGTTGGCAATCTCTCTAAATTTCCCAATATCGCGCAATCTTCTGATGAAATATTCACCTTCTTTTGCTCTGGCCAAAAAGGAAATACTCTCTGAGTGCGCAATTGCTGACCACGGCTGATAAAGTATCACATAAGAGCCCCCTTTCCCCAAGCGCTTTGTCAGCTGATACAAAGATCTTGGACCATCAAAGAGGCTATACCATTCGATGTATTTTTTGGATTTTTGGAGGGTAATCTGTCTTTGATATTCTTCTTCTATCAATTGTAGATGAGGCCTGGCAAGTTGGGCTTGGATTTCTGTTTCCTTCTTATTTATAAATTCAATAGGTGCGATTGGTCTTTGAAGGAAAGTCATTTCCCTATCATCGTCGAAGAGCTCTTTGGCGTCTTGACCTTTCTTTGTGGATGGATCGTAGCGCTCATACATATCGATGGAATTGTGCAAGTTGCCAACTATCCAGGCGAGTGAACGCCGAACATAGTCTTCATTATTCTCAAGGATATACGTTATTGCGAGTAATGCTTCAAACGAGCTTCGGAGGGCCGGAATAGCCGCTATTACACAACCCTGCGAAAGCATCACTTCGATACCATCTGTCAATTCAATAATATTCCTGTAAAGGGAGAGTATGGCCCTATCTTCAACTTCTTTGACAGAAATAGATTTAGAAGTTGAGCACCTTATAAGTGCATTCGTTGCATAGTTGACAAGCTCCTGCAAAAGCGGAGAGACAGTATCAATAACTTCCTTCGCTTCTGCTTTTGATAATTCACGATCAAGAATTGCTTCATGAGCCTTTGTTGGCATTTCACACTTCCTGGGAGTAGTGCAGGCTAAATGTTGAGCCGAGGTTTGCTGGAATAAGCTTTACGATGACGCCGCTCGAGGGGCGGAGCCGTTGCTTGGTGTTAGGCTTTCAGTTTCTGTTCGATTAGATCCCACCGATCTCGATATTTGCTGATATCCCAATCGCTAAATGAATTCCACGGTGGTAAATGTACTGTCCTAACTGCACTATCATTATGCTTCTGACCTTTTTTGCCAAGCGTTTCGAGCCAAGCATGGTGTCCCTCATAGATGTTTTTTGACATCTCGCTGGCTGGAATAATGTAGTATTCAAAACCAGATTTGCTTTCAGGTTTTGGTAAGCCACCAAGCACCCAGAAGAAATTTTCTCCAAAGTTCTTTTCAGCTTTCGCTCCAACGCTACACGTTCGATTGCCAGGCACAAATGTCTTTACTTGAATGTGTACGAATTTCGTACCCTCAATATTGTTACAAAGTATGTCAGTATTCGGAGTATTGCCGAGCGTAACAACAGACGAATAACCTCTACGACAAAGCTCACCAGATACAAAGAACTGACTTGCATTTCCTCTTGTGCTTTTTTCATTTCCCATATTGTTGCCTATGAAAGCCAAATAGATCAAGGGTACCAGCGGGACAGGTGGGGCTAATTTCATCGCGCCATTTCTAGAAGTGTGGCGCTTTTCCCCTTGCGGAAAAGGCGGGGCGCCAGGGGAGATGATTGGCTGCTTTTATTCTTCTATCGGACCTTCTCCAAAATAATCTGTGTCAAGGAATTTGATTTCATAAGACGTACGTATAGTAACCCCAACGCCATAATCAATCATCAAGTCTGTCAACTGAGGTCCGTCGATTAGCACTACTTTGGTCTCAATCATCCGTGCATACTCTCGAGCGTCATCCGAGAATTTAGAGGTTGTTATAAATATTCCCCTTTTTGCTCGTTTTCCTTGCAGAGCGCCGACGAATTTCTGGATCTCGGGTCTTCCAACCGATATACTTTGTTTCCATTTCTTGGCCTGTATGTATATAGTATCAAGTCCTAATCTATCTTCGTCAATGATGCCATCAATGCCTTCGTCCCCTCTCTGACCAACTGCTCTTGCTGCATTGCGTTGGGAACCACCGTACCCCATCTTGACCAACAACTCTACAACGAGTTTTTCGAAGAATCCAGGGGAACTGCCTAGCACATATTCCAATAGCTCATCTGAAAGATCCTTGCGAATTCGTTGATAAGCATTTTCAAGAGCTTCCTCGGGAGTTAGGTTTTCAAGTACCTCCTCACCTAGCTCAGATCGATCTTTTTCTCTGGCCGTCTGACGAAATTCCATATATTCAGGAAACTTTCTGAGGTATTGCATATCGATGCGGTCTGGATTTTCTTTGAGGACAATTTTCCCTTGATCTGTGATTTGGAAATAGCCCCTCCTCGGATCTTCTATAAGGCCAGCTTTCTTGAGATAAGTGCGAGCCCACCCAACTCGGTTATAGAAAATGGGCTGTTGGCCGCTCGGAAGAAGGATAGATTTTTCCTCATCAGTTAGTGAAAAGCTATCTGCCAGCTCATTGACTGCGTCATGGATATAGTGAACATCACCATCAATAGTTAGCTTTAGGAGAGGAAGCATTATGGATTGGAAATCGGGAATTGGCATTATTTTCCTTTTGGTTTCGAGGGCTGCCTAATTGCTTAGCCGTCGTTTTGTGGCTCAACCTTAGCTAGGATCGAGTTAGCTCGGCAGATAAACCATTAGATCAAATGCAATTATAGAATACAGGAAACTGAAGACTTTGTCAAATCTGTAATTATTGAGTTGAGTGGGTTTCCTTGGATATACTTTCCCCTTATAGAACACGCCCTTTTCCAGATGGGAGATGGGTAAAAAGAAAATGCTCATGACTGGCTGAGGAGTGCAGCCAATCACAGTTTCCGACATCTGAAAGGAATAACCTGTACATCGGCTACTATGTGAAACGCACCGACGACGACCTGGACCTGCTCGCCATCCTGGCTGATGACGAAGAGGTCGATCGCGAATTCTCGCTCCTGGCAAAGGAAGCTTTGGATGAGATCGTAAAGCGGCACCAGGGCGAAATAGTGACGATAAACGAAGCAGATCCATACGCCTTTCCGCAGGTGATGGATGGAGAGAGCCGCACTACAAAGGAACTAGGCGGCTCCCGGTACAAGAATTGCGCCCTGGATCTCCAGGGCGCTCTTGTCTCCTTTACGAAGTAGAACTACAGTGCTACAATAAGCGTGCGGTCAACAAGGATTTTGAGGCATTTTGACCCGTCCGTTGTTATCGCTTTCAGTTTCACCCTGCTCTCTAAAAAATCGGTCAACTTAGACATTTATCCTCGCCTGGGGAGCTGGGATAACGCTCTGAGTATAGGGTTTTTCAAGAGAGTTCTGCCCTTTTTAGCTCCGGAGGCTAACGCTCTGTCCACTGAGTTAAAGGGGCGGCCACCGGCTAAACGGGGTCATTTTGACATCGTTAATATGGGGAGCCAAACACTTATTTTTTGCCTCTTGTGCTCGAATTATAGCTTTGGTTTGCTATCTTGAGTTATCCGAAGAGCAAACGGAGCATGAAACAGTAGGAGGAGTGAACGCACACCAAACTCTTTCCTCCGCGGAGTTGACCTAATAGGAAGTTCTTAAGCTGGATCTGGAAGTGCTGACAGTTCTGGGCGCCGATTACGAGGCTGCCGACATGCCCAGCGCGGCAGTGGATCTGGGTTGATGTTGGAACACTTCAGACTAAAGGAAAAAATAAGAGTTGGTGTACTATGATTTGTCAAACAAACTGTTACCTTTTCGGCTGATATTCCAATATCTCTTCCACGGGTACTTCGAAAAAATCGCACAGAGCATCCAGAACTTCAAAAGAAATTGCTGTCCCCTTCCCTTTGGATAATCTATACGCAGTGGCATAAGCAATATTGGCCTTACGCATCAGGTCCGTGGCGTTCAAGCCACGATCTTTCAATAATTCGGGCACTTTTACCTTGATCACAGATCATCTCCCAGAAATCAGATCTGGCGATTCTGCGTCAAGGCTTGACAAAAGGCCAAATTATCTACTATACTAGATATAGCCTGATGCGTATGCCATAAGAGATGCGCAGGTCGCCGTTTTACAAGAACGGCCATTTCTCGACCAGGCATTGACGGCCGCTACCCGACGTCAATGCCATGCCTATAATACATTGCAGCTATTCGGGTGTCAATAGGGCGCATTCCGGTGAATTCGTCCACCGAATCCGGTCATGCCGTCCAGTGACGGAAGGGAGCAGCGCTGGTGAGAGAATTATAAATCAACTGGACGGCATGGGGTCATGGAATGCACCTTTCATGGGTTTTTCTTTTGAAAAAAAGAGTGGATCGACGACGGTTAGAAAATTCCAGTTTAGGTGGCCGGTACGGGAATGGGGGAACGGATCTTGCGTTGAGAACCCCCGGTTAAATTAAGCCGGTAGGCATTATGGATAATACGATCCAGAAGTGCGTCTGCATGAGTAGGGTCCGGGAATCTTTGAAACCACTCATTCACAGGCACCTGGGAAGCGACGAGAGTAGAGCGACGTCCAAAGCGATCGTCGAGGATCTCGAGCAGGTCGCGGGTGTCGGAAGTGGAGATAGGATCGCGCATCCAATCATCGAGGATAAGCAGGTCGATCTTGGCGAGGCTGGTGAGCAGGGTGGGGAAAGAGCCATCTTGGTGAGAATGGGCCAGTTGGACCAGCAGGCGGGAAGTACGGAAGTAGCGGACGGAATGATCTGTGCGACAAGCAGAGAGACCAAGTGTACAAGCGAGGAACGATTTTCCTGAACCGGTGGGGCCCAGCACCAGGGTGTTGAGATGCTGGTCGATCCAGTTGCTCTGTGCCAGTTCGAGCACAAAGCGGCGTTCCAGGCCGCGCGAGGCAGACAGATCCAGGCCTTCCAGGGTGGCGGATTGAGGAAGGGCTGCCAGCTTGATGGATCTCTGGATGCGCTGGTCATGACGGCGTGTACATTCCAGGTCCACCAGGAGCGCCAGACGTTCTTCGAAAGAGAGCTCAGCGTATTTAGGGTTGGCGAGTTGCTCTTGCAGGCCATTGTGGAAAGCTGGCAAGCGGAGCTGGATGAGTTTGTCGAGCAGGGGTTGGGTAAGCATGGATATCCTCACTGATAATATGAATTGCCACGGATATTCTCGTGGGTGGGAAACGCAGGGGTTTCGGATGGGGGAACCGCGGGCAGGTGATCCAGAGTGGCTTTCACGTCGCGGTAATTCAGTTCTTTATCTGTGCGTGCCATCTGGCAGGCGGTCTCCATCTGGGAACTGGAATACTGTTTGGAGAGGCGCAGGATGCCCAGACAGGATCGAAAAGCCTGTTCAGGGTGACGTCGGGAAGCCAGGATCGCCTGGATCAGCTGGCCGGTGTGCGGCCCGATCTCTTCTGCCCAGTGTTGCAGGCGCTCGGGGGTCCACTCCCCAGCTTTCTGGTGGCTGATCGGCATATGGGCGGCCTGGGTGGAGTAATGGCCAATGACTTGGCTGCGGGGATGGATGGCCACCGCCTCGCGCTGGCTTTTGTGGAAGATCTCGATCATGTGTTCCGTGGCACGGATACGCACTTCCTGGTGGATCAACCCATACGGGACCGAGTAAAAATGCTTCTCGAAATCAACGTGGTAGTCGATGTTCACCCGGGCAGTCTTCCAGGTGGCATATGCATAAGGAGCGGGCGGAAGCGGACGCAGGGCAGGCCGATCCAGTTCTTCGAAAAGCTCTTTGCGGGATTTTCCCAGATGCTTCATCGGACGGTCGTTCAGTTCTTTCAGCAGTTCGACCATGGCGCAGTTCAGTTCGGCCAGGCTAAAAAAAGTCCGGTTACGCAGACGAGCCAATATCCAGCGCTCCACCACCTGCACGCCCACCTCGACCACTGCCTTGTCGCGTGGGCGGCGCACTCTGGCCGGGATGACTGCCACCCCGTAGTGCTGGGCCATCTCAAGATAGGTTGGGTTCAGGTCCGGTTCGTACCGGCAGGCATGTTTCACCCCCTGAGCCAGGTTGTCTGGGACGATAATTTGGGTTACACCCCCAAAAAACACAAAAGCGCGCACATGTCCGCCAATCCAATGCGGCATCTCCTGGCTGGGCTGTGCCTCGGCATAGGTATAGCTGCTGGCGCCCATGCTTGCCACGAAAATCTGCGCTTGATGTACTTCCCTGGTCTCTGGGTCGGTGATCGGAACGGTATCTCCGGCATAGTCCACAAATAACTTTTCACCGGCTTTGTGGTTCTGCCGCATAGGCGGATCGAGCTTCTGGGCATAGCGCCGGTACAGATCACAATACTGGCTATACCCGTATCCTCCCGGATGAACTTCCCGGTACTCCGTCCACAACAGCCGCAGAGTCACACTCCGCTTCTTCAGTTCCCGGTGAACTATCTCCCAATCGGGCAGAACCTGAGCTGCCGGTTTGTCGGCAACCTTCTCCGGAAACAACAGCCTGTACAGCATGTCCTCGTCCAGCCCATCCGGCAATGGCCATTTCAACCCCACAACCTCGGCACGCTTCAAATATTCGCTGACTGTGCTGTGGGAGATCTGGCAACTGCGCGCAATCGACCGGTTCGATAAACCACACTCCCATTTCAAACGTAGTGCTTCGCTGATCTTTCGCATGGACAACCTTTCCTGTGACATCACTACCTCCTGGAATTATTCCAGGGATAGCTTGCCACACTTCAAGAAGATTATCCAGCGCCACTCCCCATCGAAAATCCCGCTCCATGCTGTCCACCGATTCCGCTCATCCCTAAAAAGTGGACGGCATTCTCCGGAATCAGTGGTCGGCATGCTCCGGAATCGGTGGACGGCTTGCTCCGGATTCACTGGTCGACATGGACCGGATTACGCAAATAGCCCACGGATAGCTGCAATGTGCGGAAAATATTTGTAAACTCGCCAATACTTGAACCAATTTAGACTGATACCTCGCCGGGTTACAGACTGGCGAGGTATTGTTTTAAATCCGCTACGAAAACCTTGGATTTGCTTATGGTCAAAAAGTAGAGCAAATCATCTATCATTATTTCGCCTTGATAAGGATTACTAAACTGAGTAGATTCGGTAAATCTTAATCGAAAGAGGAGCAAAAATGACCAGCAATGTAACCTGTCCCCTCGGTATAGCTGCAACTCTTTCGGTTGCAGTCGAACAGTTCATCGAGGCCAAGCAAGCCCAAAGACTCAGTAAGAATACGCTGATCGAATACAAGCGTACCCTGCGTCGTTTCAGGCAGTTCTTCGAGAACGAAGATCCATTGATGTCAGCGATCACACCGGTAAACATTCGCAAGTTCATGAATAGCCTGGGTGGTTTATCGAAGAAATCACTGTTGAATGTTCATATCGGATTGTCGTCTTTCTGGCATTGGGCTAGCGAAGAAGAAATCTGTACCGAAAATATCATGCGTAAGGTCAGTCGACCACGGCCAGAGATCCGTGCTGTCCAACCTTTTTCACACGAAGAGGTCGATCGGTTATTCAATGGGATTTGTTTTTCTATTGAGTACACAAGACCAGGGAAAAAGAGCTGCTCTAACCGGCTTCCCTACTACTACCGCACTAGAGCAATCCTGTTGTTACTGATAGACAATGGTATCCGCGCAGAAGAACTATGCCACATCCGTGCCAAAGATCTCGGGGCTACAACAATCAGAGTATTTGGCAAAGGAGCTAAAGAACGCCTCGTCCCTATCTCCGAATGCACTTATGGTGCAATTGAAAAATATATTAAACAGGAACGCCCAAACGGCCCACCGCAGTATGAAGATTTTGTTTTCATAACAAAAAGTGGGAAACCAATCAAAGGGGATCAGCTTTATCACATGATCTTAAAAATTGGGGGACGAGTTGGTGTAAAGGCTTACCCTCATAAATTCAGACACACTTTTGCGATCAATTTCCTCCGAAATGGAGGAAACATTTTCGCGCTTCAGGCAATACTCGGCCATGCCTCCCTTGAAATGGTAAAGCGCTATCTGTCCATTGCCATGGCAGACATTGAAGTGGTTCACCGCAGTGCTTCGGTCGTAAATTGTTGGCACTTGGGGGCAATTAGCGTTAATGCTCCGATCTCGATCTGATTAATCCTTCACAGTTGATTTTGCTGCTCGCCGGGGGCTTTTTTAACGTGTCTCGTACATAAAAGCTGTTAAACTCAATGTCGCCAGTTCGAGGCTGGTCCCCCACTCCTTACGAATTTCAGAAAACCTTTTTGATAATCTGACCAGATAGCAGTCTAATCGGTTAGTAGCCAGCCCGGGGAGGGTGCCCTAAAGCTAGAGCGCATCACTTATGTTGTTGAGGTTGAGGGTTCTAGCCTCTTCGCATCCACAATAAACGAGACCTGTAAAGCTCTCTTTTCCGGTTCCATAGAACGGGGTAAGGATATACGTAGATGCCATTGTCGCGTTGTTGGGATTAACAAAGAAGCATATCTGCTAATGTGCCTCAATATTGGGAGCGTCATCCTGACATTTAATCCGCCAAAATGTGATACAATTGCAGTACATTTAGAGAAGTGGAGCGATTTTATGGCAAAGACTTCAACCATCACAATACGCCTGGACCCCAAGGTAAAGACCGATGCCCAGGTAGTATTCGACAAGCTGGGTCTGACCACCACACAAGCTATCAGCTTGTTCCTGAACCAGGTCAGCTTGAACAAGGGGCTGCCCTTTGACCTGCATATCCCCAATACAGAGACGGCAAAAGCCATCGAAGAAGCCCTGGCCGGCCGCAACCTGCACCAGGCCAACAATGCTGATGATTTATTTGCCGGATTGAAATCATGAGCTTGACCCCAGTCTACACAACGGCATTCAAAAAGGACTTCAAAAGACTGGAGAAACGCGGGGTAGATCAGGAGAAGTTGCGCCGCGTTATCAAGCTATTGCTGGCTGAAATTCCACTGGAAGAACAGTACCGCGATCATCCCCTGCGAGGCAAATTCGCTGGCGCGCGGGACTGTCACATCGAGCCGGATTGGGTGCTGATATACGCTGTAGTCGAAAATGGGCTTCGCCTGATCCGCACCGGCTCCCATACCGATTTGTTCAAGTGAACCGCCCTCAACAACGTATTGCTATTTTGGGGCAACAGACGCTAAATGACAAAACCCTGGCTTCGGTCAGGGTTTTGCGCGTATAAAAGTAAATCTCCCGTCAACTCAGCGGTTCGGGGCTGGCAACCGCGCCCATTTGGCGGCTTTTCATATCTACGGATGACCCAAAGGCTGTTAACCGCTAGGTTCGAGGTTCAAATCCTCGGCGAGGAGCTTTTTTTACTTTTTACGACGTATTCATAAACAATACGTCGCTTTTATTTTTACTTGTTCTCTTCCTGTAGAACATGTGCCGCGAACCCCTGGGTAAACAGCTCCACGCCTTTTGAAAATAGGGATCTTTTTGTCAAGGGAAATTTGCTATAATGGATATATATCATTCAAATTCGTATGTTATGAAGATTTTTTTATTGAATCATTGAGTCCACTGCAAAAACGAAGAGGCAAATCTCACCAAAATTGGACCCTCCTCAACCAGCGGAACCTTTAATATAATAGGCCAAGACAGAGGCCTAAACCATGGTCAAGAAGAATGAACAACACGACCATCCCATCCTGATCACCAGTGTCAACCAGCTGCCCGAGGAGTAAAAACAATATCTTTATGAATCCTGGGCAGGAATATTCTATCGAGAGTTCTTTCGCCGATTGGACGAACAACCCTTTGCGGTGCTTTACTCGGACAAGCCCTCCCGGCCGAATGTTCCCATGAATGTGTTGGTGGGGCTGGAAACCCTGAAGGCAGGCTTTGGCTGGTCCGATGAAGAGATATACGAGGCATTTTTATACAATATGCAGGTGCGCTATGCGCTGGGGTACAACGAATTTGGCACGGGATATTTTGATCTGCGGACGATGTATTACTTTCGAGAGCCCTTGAGTCGGCACATGCAGGAGACCGGGGTGAACCTGTTGGAGCGAGCTTTCGAGAAGATCATGGACGAACAATTGGAGGCTTTCCAGATCAAGACCGGTATTCAAAGGATGGACAGCACGATGGTGGGGAGCAACATCCGCCAGATGGGGCGTCTGCAGCTGCTGGTGGAGGTTCTGCAGCGCGTTCAGCGCATGTTGAAAAAGAAGGACCAGGCGCATTATGCCGAAGAATTCGCTCCCTACCTGCAGGGGCATGCCGGGCAGTATGTCTATCGCCTCAAGCGGGAAGAAAATGCGGAACACATCCAGCGCATTGGCAAGTTCATGCTGCGGCTGCTAGGCGAGCTGAAAGATGGGTACAGGGAGGACCCCGCTTATCAAGTCCAGGAGCGGGTGTTCCACGAGCACTTTCTTGTGGAAGGAGAGACCGCACAAGCCAAAACCGGTCGTGAGCTGAGCGCCGCCAGCTTGCAGTCCCCGGACGACCTGGAAGCCACCTTCCGGCAAAAAGGCGGCCAGGGGTACCGAGGCTGTGTCGCCAATGTGACCGAGGCCTGCGATCCAAAGAATGAAGTGCAGCTGGTTACCAAGGCGCAGGTGGCTCCCAATCACACCGATGACAGCCGTTTGTTGGTAGAGGCCCTTCCCAACCTGAAGCAGCGCATGGATCTGGACCAACTCTACACGGATGGGGGTCATGGAGGTGAGGAGGCCGATCGGGTGCTGCAGGAACAGCATGTCACTCACATCCAAACCACTATTCGCGGCCGTGGACCCAACCCAAAGAAGCTCAGCTTCTCCGATTTTATGATCAAGGTGAACAAGGCAGGCAAACCCGTGCAGGTTACCTGTCCTCAACAGCAGAAATCTCCAGTGCATCCGAGTTCCCAGAAGAAGGGTTTCGTGGCCCTCTTCGATTCAGCCATTTGCTCTCAATGCCCATTCTGGCAAGCCGCTCAATGCCCCGCCTCCCCGGGGAAACGCGATGCCCACCATCACCTGAGGTTCCAACTCCAGGACGCCTATTCTTCCCAACGCCGACGCCTCAGCCTGGCCCAGAAAAAGAAAAGTTCCAACCTGCGAGCTGCGATCGAGGCAACCATCCGCTCGGTGAAACACCCCTTCCCGGAAAGCAAATTGCCGGTGCGAGAATCGTTCCGGATGGCTGGTTTGTTGATCGGTTCGGCGTCTTTGGCCAACATTCGGAGGCTCCAGCGGTACCTGGAAGCGAAAGGCCAGCCAGGCAAGCCCCTAAAAGACCCAGAATGTTCTTCAGAGCGACCGGGCTTTTCTTTTTGGCCTTCGATCAAGGCCGCTTTTGGGTCCCGATCCTGGCTCTCTATGCCTTCAGAACAGCACCTGGGTTTTTAAATGTGCAGGTTCTTGCAGAAAACTCAACCTTAGTAAAGGAAATTAATGCCCCATTAAATATTCTTTCAAATCCTGGGATTGGTGCAGGAATACCGCCATCTGTACGTGAACTTCAGGATTTAGGTGTTGCCCGTTTACGTCTTGGTTCAGGTTTGATGAAAGCAACTTTAGCTTTAATTAAAAAGGTTGCTGACGAACTGTCTGAAAAAGGAACTTACAATATTTTATTAGATACCTTAACACCGCTTCCCGATGCGGCAATGACATATTAAATGGCAGTAGGAATGAATAATAGATAAAGAATGCCACTAACAGAGCTTGGATTGATTGAAAAAATAAAGGCAGAACTAAAAACGAGCAATGTGTGTATTCTTTCGTAAAGTGCCACCGAACAAAGCGTGCACTGGAGGCTGGGGAAGATACACTATTTTCGAGCATTTCATCGCTTGGATTTTTTCCTGCTCCCAAACATAATCCACGCCCTCCCCAACGCCAGGCTTCGTGAACGCAACCAGTTGAGATTATAGCAAGGGCGAGGATTTATTTCTTTTCTGCTATATTATCCAGGTCTTGGAGCCTTCGTTTCAACGAACGCCAGCGCAGCACCAAACTCACAAGGTAAGCAGGGATGATTATCACTACCACAACATATCCAGCTATCATGTATTTGATCGAAATAATAGGATCCAACATCGTTCGACTCTTTTTCTAAAAGACTTCCATATGCCGGTCTTCAACTGCCACTGCCAAATTTTCCAGGCGGATACGGTGCCAGATAAGAGTGACAAAGATCACCGAAAATGTGAACAGACAGAAGAACATGGTAACGAGCATCGGATTGGTCATGGCGAAATTTCCCTGGCTGTTGCCACTGCCATTTCCTATCACCACCGGATGAATAGTCCGAAATAAGCGGATTGAAAGGAAGGTGATTGGAACGCTCAGGCTTCCAACCAGGGTATAGACCGCACTAAAGCGGGCACGCCGATCGGGGTCGTCGATACCTTGACGGAGCAGCAGACTGGCAAGGTAGATCAACTCAACGATGGCCGCGGTGGTCAGTCGGGGATCCCAAGTCCACCAAGTGTTCCAAACCGGACGAGCCCAAATCGAACCCAGCAAAATGGCAACCAGGAAGAAGACCAGACTGATCTCTATTGCAGCCATTTCGAGGATATCCCATTTTCGATTATGGCTGAAGAGGTAGGCTATACCGGAAAAGGCCGCCACCATAAATCCGAGCATCCCCACCCAGGCAGTCGAAATGTGGAAGTAGAACACTTTCTGCACGTAGTTCATGGTCTCTTCCAGGGGAGTAAAAAAGAAAACCATCACCAAGGCAGCTATAAATAACAATACAGATAGGACGTTGAGTATTTTTAGAGCAGAAGGCTGAGGTTTCATGCATCTCCTTTGGAAGGGAATGGAATTATTCTTCCACAACGTTGTCAAAGGTCATGAACGCAACCGCAATAAAGATCACGTCATAGACAAGAAGTAGATTTACCCAGGGCATGATTTCGGTGCTGGCAAGTCCCTGCAGCAGCCCTTCGCTGGCTTTGACCGAAGCCAGCAAAATCGGGATGGCAACCGGGAAAAGCAAAATAGGCAGAAGGATATCGCGTGTGCGGGTCTGGACGGCCATGCCAGCAAGCAAAGTCCCCACGGCAACATAACCAATTGAGCCAAGAATTGTCACACCGATTAATCCGGGGATGAAAAGGTTTGTGTTGTAAAGAAGGCTATAGACTGGCAGGATGATGGCTTCCATTATCAGCATGAAGGCCAGATTACTGATGGATTTCCCAAAATAGATGGCACTGCGATCCACCGGAGCAAGCAGCAAGCCATCCAGGCAGCCGCGATCTTTTTCAATGGACATTGAGCGGTTCAGGCCAAGAGTTCCAGCAAAGGCGAATGTTACCCACAACACCCCGGCCGTGACGACGCGCCGAGTAGACAGGTCCAGCTCGAGAGCAAAGTTGAAGATCAGGATGACCAACAGGGCGAAGACCAGCATGGCTGATAGCATTTCACGGCTGCGTAGTTCTGCCACCAGGTCTTTCCAGACCACCGCCAGGATGGTTTTTAAATAGACGATTAATCGAGGGGGCTCGTTTTTGCTGACAGGCAAAGCAGGGACTTTCATAGATTCGCTCATATCAAGCTGCCAATGCCTGGCGGTAGAAATCGAGCAGATTTCTGTTGCCCAAACCGGTCGGCGTAATCGAGGCGGCTATTATCCCGTGGGTCAGAACATCGAAGCGCGAGGCAAGATCCTGCACCCGTCCTAGATCATGCGAGGTCATCACAACAGTTCGTCCGCGTCCAGCCACATCCCGTAAAATCTGGTCGAGCATGTCACAAGCTTCCTGGTCCAGACCGGTATATGGCTCATCAAAGAGCAACACCGCCGGATCATGCAGGACAGCCCGGCCGATTGCCAGGCGTTGTTGCATCCCACGAGAAAATGTCCTGACCAAGTCGTTTCGGCGGATGAACAACCCCACCAGCACCAAAACTTCCTCAATTCTTTTGTGCAGCTCGGGCACGCAATACATATTCCCGTAAAACCGCAGGTTCTCTTCTGCAGTCAAATCACCGTATAGCAGTGGCAGATGGCTGACCACGCCCAGGTTGCGTCGCACACCTGCCGCCTGACCCGGGAGTTGAAAACCAGCTATACTGACGCTTCCAAGCGATGGCCTAGCCAGGGTCGCCAGCACGCGCAGGAACGTCGTCTTGCCCGCGCCATTCGGGCCAACCAGCGCCACGAACTCGCCTTCTTTGACCGAGAAATCCAGCCCGCGCAAGACGGGCTTGGCACCGAAATGTTTCACCAACTTTCTGACTTCGATGATCACAACCGGCTCTTCAACTCTTCTTTCAATTTTGTTCGCTCCTGCTCGTACATCTTAATGTCAATCTTTCCAGCTTCAAAGCGATCATCCAATGCCAAGATGGCATCTGCCAGCCGGGCAGTTTCCTCATCCATTGTTTCTGCATCGGTCATCTCACCCTGGTCAGTTGTATTCGCCAAACGACGATCCCTCAGGAAGAGTATTGCGGCGCCCGCCACAAGCAATAAGCCGAGGAGACCCAGGCCAACCAGGACAATTGGATTTAATACCGGGCTGCTGTTTCCTATCGCAGCGGCCTGCGGGATGCCAGAGAATGTCAACCCAAGCGTAGCACCGGCACTCATCGGACCGCTTGTGTAGATTTGGTAACTGCTCCCTTGAAAATCACTCGCTCCCTGGTCGATCAGGCCCGGGCCGGAGACTTTCACGCCGACCGGGACGATCACTGTGACTGACACAGGTGAAAGGATGAAAGGTTGGACAATTTTCGCGATATTTTTAGTATAACCCAGGCTGAATGAAACCACGAAGGCATACTGCTGGGTTCCAGGAAGCATTGCAAATCCTTTGTCTGCCATCACCAATGGCGCACTGCCTTGTGCCACGCTGATGGATGGTTGCAGTGCTCCAACAGGCAAAGGGGTAAAGGGCAGACTGGTGCCATCGGTTGCAACCGTTATGGCTGTCTTTCCTGGGTTGGTCAGGACATAAATTTCGGCCAATTGGATCTCCCCGGCAGTCGAGAAGGTCGCCTGAATGTGAACTTGGTCAAGACTCAGGCCGGTCAAACTAGCGCTGGAATCATAGATTGTAATTGGCTGGTCGTAGGTGTTCGTCGTCCCGTCGTAAGTCCCTCCCGCCGATAGGAAGCTGACTGGGCCATATTGTACTGCGACGAGGAATTCCATACCATGGATAAGAGAGACATTTTGGAAGGAGTAATAGCCATCCGGGTTAAGCGGCATGCTGAGATTGAGCGTATCTTGCTGGTTAAGAATACCATGCAATGAAGCAGTCAATCCAGATGGGAGAGTTCCGCCGGAACCAATGGTAACCTTGCCTGAAATGGTGACATTTCCTTCTGGCAATGCCGTTCCCGTGGTTGCAGGAATGGAAGTACCGGATGCAAACCCGGTCGAAGGCGTTGAGGCTGAAGAGGAGGCCATCTCCGTAACAGTGGGAACGGGTGATGAAACTGGGGTAAGCACAATCCCGGGGGGAGGGGTGATATCCTCTGCCAGGGAGAAGTTGCAACCTGTCACTGCAAAAACGAGCAAAGAGACTATTAACATACTAAGGAATTTCATGTTTACCCTAACTATTATTGAACTGGATGACCGCAAGCCGGACAAAAGCGATCGGTGTTTGATAATGGTCTGCCGCAATTATCGCAGTATTTGCCTGACCTTCCCGAATGAATTCTGCGCCTTCTGGCAACCAGACTTTCAACTTCATCATCGCCCGATCCAGGACCGGCCACCTGCCTTGCGCGGCGGGCAGTCAGAAAGGTTTCGACCTTGTCTTCAGGACCGGCGTCATTGTTTGGAACCGCTTCTAAAACTGAACCGAGGTCGTCGATCTTGCGCAGGATCTCAACACCTTTCTGCAGCAGGTTGGCTCGCTGCTCCGTATAAGTTTCAATCGGAATCTTCCCAAGGCTGTTATCGAAATCCAATTCCTTTAGGCTGTTCAGGATCCGGTCGTGTTCAGCCATTAGGCTGGAAAATATTTGGTTTCCCTCAACTTCCGGGTGGTGGCGGCTGGATAGCGGCCACGTTACACACAAAATGACCAGTATTATTACAATTGTGAGCAGAATAAAGCTGCTTATCAAGTCCATGGTTTAATTACCTGTGAGCAAAGGATCGATGAGCGAATGGATTTGACCAACCGATTGAAAAGAGTCTCCCTGGATGGACAGGGGGAATGCCTCGCCGTTTAATCAGAACGGGCCGGAGAGCACACCGCATGACAGTTTGAGTCCAAAGGAGGAAAAGCTGGTGTGTGTGAGCGGTAAATGTTGGCTTGGTTCGGTCCATTTTCTACCTGTCAACTCTGCTTGCGCAGCTCTTCTTCCAAACGGGCCCTATATTCTTCATCATCTTCAGACAATATTCTGGTTTTAAGCGCAGGATCAGACTCTGAGGTAGCATTATTATTGGGCTGCAACGGAGTGTTATCCACATCGGAGGCTGGCCGGGTTTGCTTCCAGGTGCGGAAGGCCAGGAAAAGCAGGAAAACACCCACAAGGAAAGCGGCTGGTGGTACGATATAAACCAGCCAGTTTAACCCCGTGACTGGAG
Source organism: uncultured Chloroflexia bacterium (assembly GCA_963772245.1). Lineage (GTDB taxonomy): Bacteria > Chloroflexota > Anaerolineae > Anaerolineales > Villigracilaceae > UBA877. The sequence goes on from CAVYWB010000006.1 coordinate 915,656, forward strand.
GCTCTGAGAGGACTCTGGCACCGTAATGATCTACGAAGTATTGCTTGATGGCCGCTTCCGACTTTCCTTGAGCCAACATTTGGCGGATCAGATCGCGCCACTGTTGGCATGCCTGCGTCGGGCAAACATCCAACGGTGTGTTTTCGCAGATGGGGCAATACAACTGGCTGGCGATGGCATTGACCTGGTCGTCTGAGGGCGTCGGCAGCTGGGCATAGGCATGTCCAGTCGATAAGGTCAGGAAGATCAAGAGGATCCAAAGGGTCCATACCAACCGTTTCATATATTCGTCCTTCCAATATGACTTTTTCATTATCAATCTGTCGCGCTGGCTTTATATGCAGAATGGTAGACCATAGGGACAACAGACGGCTGCCTTTCTGGCCAAGCCGCGACCAGGGTGCCAAGTATTAATACGAAACTGCCTATCCATAACCAGCTGACCAGAGGATTGTCATAGACCTTGAACGGAGCCTCTGCAGCTGAAATACCCTCCCAGTCGACCAAAACGATATACAGATCGTCCGACAATGTGCTGCGGATAGCCGGAATGGTCATCGGCTGGTTATCGGGGTACATATCATAACGTGGATAGAATTGGCCCAGAAATTGCCCGTTCTTGTAAACACTCATTACCGCTCGTGTTACTATCCGGCCATCCACGTAGGGGAATTGAGCCAATGAGTCAAAACGCAGGGTATACCCGGCAATCTGCATCGATTGGCCAGTCGCCAGGCTTTGCTGTGTCGTTGTTTGAAAGAGTTCGATCCCTATGATTGCCAGGCCAATCATTGCCATGGATAAATGAATGATATAACCTCCATAGCGGCGACGGTTACGACTAATCAGGTGCCACAGTGCCTGGAAGGCGTTCTCGCCAGCACTGCGTCCGCGCGCCAAAACGCCTCGCCCGAATTCGTACAGGGTTACGCAGGTTACAAAGGCGATCAAGGTAAATCCGATCAACGCAATGACATTATGAATGCCAAATATGACCAGCACAACCGGGAGGAGTGCTGTTGGGATGGTAACCTTCCAGACAGCCCGGCCAATTGTCTTAAATGTTCCAAAAGTCCAGGCTGATAGTGGTGCTATTCCCATCAGCAGCAACAATGCGCCGAACAATGGACCCACAGCTCGTTTGTAGAACGGCGGCCCAACGGTTATCTGCTGATTTGTGAAAATTTCAGATATGATAGGGAAGATAATACCCCAGAAACAGACAATCAAAATGCCGGCGAATAACAAAGCCGCTAGAAGGAAGAGCGCCTCCCGGGAAAACATCGAGGTGGAGGCAAAAGCTGTTTCGGATTTCAGATCATTCCAATGGTGAATTAGCAGGCTGATCGAGGCTACCAGGGTGATACCGATGAAGACAAAGAACATTGGCCCGATGGCACTTTCAGCGAACGCGTGCACAGACGAGAGCACGCCGGAACGAGTCAGGAATGTCCCAAATATCACCAAATTATAGGTCAGAATAATCAGGATCATGTTCAATTGCTTGAACATGCCACGCTTTTCCTGGATCATAACGGTGTGCAGGAAGGGGGTTGCCACCAGCCAGGGCATCAATGCGGCGATTTCAACAGGATCCCAACTCCAATAGCCGCCCCATCCCAACACATCATAGGCCCACCACATACCAAGCACCAAACCGCAGGTCAGAAACAACCAACCCCACAAGGTCCAGCGCCGGGTCAAGCGGATCCAGCGATCATCGGTACGCCCGGTTACAAGCGCGGCGATGGCAAAAGCAAATGGGATCACGAAGGAGACAAATCCCAGGTAAAGCATGGGCGGGTGGATGATCATACCTGGGTGGCGTAAAAGAGGATTGAGGCCGGCACCATCGGCAGGGATCAGCGGAATAGCGCCTGCCGGACGGATCATTGCTGCCATTTGGGCGGAAGAAGTTTGCCACCAGCGAACGAAAGGGTTCTCAAAGAACAAGCTCAACGAGAGAAAGAATGCCAGAGTTATTGCCGTAACAGCAGCCACCCAGGGTAGGAACTCGCGATCCCGATCCCACCGGCGCAGCATGACTGCAGAGGCAAAGGCCGACATCAGCCAGGACCAGAAAAGGAGCGAACCCTCCTGGCCGCCCCACAGAGCCGTGACTTTCAGATACAGAGGCATATCATTGCTTGTTACGGAGTACACGTAGCGAAGTTCGTAATGCCCAGTAACCAACAAATAGACCAGCGACAAAGTTGCCAGCGTAACCAGTGGAAATGTCAACAGAACAGCCCGCCGGCCACTTTCAATCCAGCGGTCCACCTTTTTATAATAACCGTAAATTGCTACACCGGCCCCATATAACGCCAGCAGAAAAGTTACCGCTATTATCCCAAAACCAAAATTCGCCAGCATTCATACTCCTTGAATTAATTTATAAGGGTAATAATTTAGTAAAACTTGTTGGCCCTTGATGGAAGGAAAGGGTGGGTTCGGCGGTTCAAGCCTATCCCCCCCTATTTTTAGTCTTCTTAATAAAATCCCAAGGAGTCAAGGGCTTAATTTCCTGTTACTACCTGACTGGGCACTGCTTCCTGGTATTTGGTGGGGCACTTTAAGAGTAGCTCATCTGCATAAAAAACCCCATCCGGATTGAGGTGACCGGTCATGATGGCCTGGGCCTCGTTGTTGAGCAAGTCCGGCTTTGGACCATTGTAGCTCACCAACAGACGCGCCCGTTTCGGATCTACGACAGCCGCGTGCAGAACAGCTGCCAGACCGCCTTCAGCCTCAACTGTAGCATTGTCCCCGGGAACCTGGGCGACTTCAAAACTGAGTGTCATGGCCTTCGGGTTATACTGGATAGTCGAGCCAATCACCGCACCGGATACACGCAAGTTTTGCCCGAAGGCTGCTGAACCCTTGGCCTTTAGTTCATCCACTGTCATGAAGTATTCCGCGTTCGCCTGGGTGGAAGAAAAGATTAGATAGACGATGGCGACCAGAATCAACCCGCCGCCAATAATGAATTTTAAGCTGCCCTGTTTACGATTTTTCGAAGTCTCTTGCATGGTGTACCTCCAGAAAAACAAACCGCTAAAAGTAAAATCTTTCTTGCCCGTTATAAGACTTTTGGACCAATCAGAAATTATTATATGAGTAAAGTTGTTCATGCCTGGTTCGGATTGCAAACTTTGCAAATTATCCAATGTAATTGGTGTTCATCTTGTTATTGACGCGTTCTGAATTTCAGAGATACATTTTCAGGACAATTCCAGCTGAACCATCAAAAATTAACCTCCTGAAACCGGAGGAAATAATCCGATTTCAGCATGATCAGGAATGACGGCTTCATCGAATACATACTCATGGTTGATCGCGACCAATATATGGTTATTCATACCCGCCAGACCTGGATATCTATTTATTATGATTGATTTGAACTCTGATATGTTCGTTTCAGACGGAATCATCAATTCAATAGATCTAATGCCGGCGCGTTCTCGCAGCGTCGCAAAGAAAAGGGCGGTGACTATATTCATGTCATCCTCCAATCTGATTCATGCCGCGTTGCGAGCCTGCCGGCTCAGTGATGAGCAAATCGTGCTGTATAGGTTTGTTTAATACGGCCTCAATGAAATACTTATCGAGCGGTTCGCCGCTGTGTAGCGCGTCACGTAATGAGACTTCCGCAGGCATCACCAGACAGGCACGCAGCCGTCCATCGGCAGTCAATCGCAAGCGATTACAATTTCCGCAGAAGTGTTCCCCTAGCGGAGAGATGAATCCAACCGAGCCACACGCTCCCGGGATCCGGAAAGTACGGGCAGTTTCACTGGCATCCTTGGATGGAACAGGTTGCAAATTGAATGCTTCAAGAGAGGTGCGCATTTCCTGCACGGAAAAGTAACGGGTATCCGGGGTTGGGAACCCGTAGCCCCATTTTTGAGTATTGCCAATCGGCATGATTTCGATGAAACGCACGTGCCAGGGGTGGTCAACTGTTAATTGCGCAAGAGCGGGCAGTTCGTCAGAATTTAGTCCACGCACGATAACTGCGTTCAATTTTATTGGAGAAAGCCCGGAACTCTCTGCAGCCAGGATGCCCTTCCAGACGCGCTCGAAGTCCCCCAAACGGGTAATCCGTTTGAATTTATCCTTGTCCAGCGTATCGAGACTGATATTAACTCGTGTGAGCCCGGCCTCAGCCAAAGGCGTCGCCAGGTTTTCAAGTAAAAGAGCATTGGTCGTCAGACTGAGATCTTGAATCCCAGGGATTGCGGCGATGCGGTGTACCAGAGACAGGATTCCCGGTCGAATGAGCGGTTCTCCACCAGTTAGGCGAATTTTTTCGATGCCGAGACTTACTGCTTTCTCAACAACATGGATAATTTGATCATCGCTGAGCAACTCAGAAGATGGAGTCCAGCGAATCCCAGTTTCGGGCATACAGTAAAGACAGCGCATATTGCAGCGGTCGGTAAGCGAAATCCGCAAGTAATTGATTACACGCCCGAAGGAGTTCTTAGCATGATTTATTTTCCTTGAATTGAGTCAACTCCAAGTATGTTTTTAAACAACGAAGCCGGCAATGCGAATAATTTGAACCTGGGACAAATATTTGTCGCATAGGCTGGTTTTGAATTAAAGAAACCTGCAAGAAAAGAATCTGGTAAGTTAATAAATAATTGCATAGCTGGTTCCTTTTGATCTTGTCCTGCTCTGGTTGGCTGAGCAATTTATCCCTGAAAGAAAAAAAGGCGTGGATTGTGTATTGCTCATGGTTGTGCTCTCTTTTCCAATCTTCGTAATACTCCTAACAAAGCCACCGATACCACGACCAGCATCACCGAAAGGGCCAGCGCCACCCCCAAACTTTGCTCCAGGCCCAAATAAATCGCCAACGGCATGGTTTGGGTTTTTCCGACCAGGTTACCGGCAAACATGATTGTGGCGCCAAATTCGCCCAGCGCTCGCGTCCAGGTCAGGATCATTCCTGTCAATAGTGATCGCCAAGCCAAAGGAAGCATTACGAAACGATATAACTGGAGTTCACCCGCTCCTTCAACAAAAGCTGCTTCTTCCAATTGAGGGTCAATTTCGATAAACCCAGCCCTGGCCGACCGGACGAACAACGGAGCGGAGACGAATGTTTGTGCCATTACAACTGCCAATGTGGTGAAAGGCAGGCTGATTCCCAATGGTGTCAGATATCGCCCGAAAACGCCTTGCCGCCCAAATGCGATCAAAAGTGCCAGCCCCGCCACCGATGGTGGCAGGACCACCGGCAGGTCAACCAGTAATTCAAGTGCTGTTTTACCTTTAAATTTCCATCTTGCCAGGATGTATGCCAACGGTAAACCGGCTGCCACCGTCAGCAAGGTGGACAGGCTGCTGGTCAGCAGGCTTAAACGCAGGGCCGCCAGCGCCGTGGGGGCGAAGGCATCAGTAAAAAAATTTACACCAATGGATTTCCAAAATATTGCGAAAATGGGTAGTCCAAGCAATACCAATAAGATCAGGCTTGGAAGGACGAAGACCCAACCAGGTGTTGAAATCCATCGCGCAAATCGGTTCAGTGGTTTCACAGCTTATTTCACACTATGCCAGCGATTCCAAATTTCAACTAACGGCGTTTCCTTTTTTCATTAAGCGTTTGATAATATCCCATATCTGCACATGCCGCACAAAGGGATTCTCCATCCACAGACACCTGTCGGGCGTTGATGATCTCCTCTCCACACCGGTCGCATTTTGAACGCAGGCCCGGACGGCTGAGAATCACCTCCAAGGCCGGTTCAAGCGATACCTCTCTGAAAGAAAAAAGCTCCGTCTCCGGCATAACCCGATACCCTTTCAGCTGTGCATAATATTTGTTTTTCACATCCGGTGAAAACAGATGGGCACGTTCCCGGATATCCAATTGAGGGGCAAGCCGGATCATCTTGCTTGTCTTGATATTCGCAAAGACCGCACCGATTTTGCCAAAGTCCATTACCCTCAATGTTCGATGCCCAACAGTCGCGCCGGTAGCCACCTCGATACCGTCTGCAAAACATCCATCCGCCTCGATTATTACCAGAGCATCTTTATGTGGCATGGGCGCTTCAACACCTATGGCCGCCATTCCAGCCAAGCCCATCCGAACTCCCAGAACCTGGCGCGGGCATAGGTGATCATGGCGCGCAGAGCTTTGCTTTAACAGATCAGAGAGATCAGCTGGCATGCAAACCTCCATTAGAATATTAAGAAGAATTATCCGGTGCCTGAAAAATAAACTCGCCAGGATAGAATCCGGCGAGTTAATAGATAATTGCGCACAGGATTCTCCTTTCCAATTCAATCCCTGGATGGGATTTCGGGAGGCCGCCACATTTCCATGGCGACCCTGGCCTCACATGGCGAGGACTGCCTGCATGACCCTGGCGGTTCGCTTTAGGTCTTGCAGATCGGAGCAATATTCACGGAATCAGCAATTAATATCTATCATTTCACCTTCTCAAAGGATTGATCTATTTTATTAAAACAAACAACGAAGTCAATTTTATCCTGAAATTTGACAAATTCAAATGATTTTTATCCTGACAAGTCTGCATTGTGTAACCTAAAACATTGGTAAACAGCCGGTTCCACCGAATTTGAACTGCCAACGATTACTAGCCCCATTCGTTTTTTCCGTCGATTGTTTTTGGATCGAACAAACCCATTAATTAACTCGATACTTTGGCTACGCGTAAATCAATCCTGTTCAAAATCTGCTGTATTAACCCTTACTGGATCTTTACTCCGGAAGAAAAATAAAAGCGGCGCATTCTCCAATACGCCGCCTGCTTGGCTTTTGAATTTACTCTTTTTTCTCTGTCCTTTTTTCTGGCCGTTTATCCGAGTTTTTATCAATGTTTTTATCTGGACTCTTTTCACTCTTTACCGCTAAATCCTTGCTTTCACTAATGGCATTACTGTCTTTTTCAGCTTTATCATCCGCTTTTTTCGAAGTCTGTCCGGAAGGTGAATGATGGTCCGTGGCATAAAACCCCGACCCTTTAAAGACTATTCCCACCGGCTGGTAGACCTTCTTTAAAGTTTTCTTACCGCATTCCGGGCAGCGCACGAGCGGATGGTCGATGAATGACTGTTGTTTTTCGAATTGGACACCGCAATTCTCGCAACGATAAATGTAAACTGGCATGACTGCTTTTCCCTTGCTGAATTCATTCAACTACCAAATCTGGCGGGTCATTATAGCGCACCCATCAGAGAGAAGCAAGGGCGGTGCGGGAAATTCTACAATATTCTTATAATTTGCAGGTGGCAGTTATCCCACCGGGCAGAATGCATATTTAGGAAACAGCGGCTCCAATGACGCCAAAGCCCCGAAAATAGTTCAATCCGGGCCCACTTGCCGGTCGCCTTTGCCATTCATTTGCAAACCACGGCAATGAATATCGTTATAAGCGATCCAATTCGATGGAATATGTTTGATCAGGTATCAATGACGACCCAAAAGCAGTATGATATCCTCCGCCAAAAAATCGGCAAGGTCCCTTGCTAGGAAAGGTTTCATTGCAGATCAGATCAATAACATCCATTAAATTTCCCCTCTTAAGAGGTTTTGCCCATGCGTTGGTTGAAGATGAATATAACCAATTAGAAGCATTTTCAACCGTTATGGGTTTTTGCTCATAACTTTTCTTCCAGCCTTTCTTTAACCCCCGGCCATTCGCTATCGATAATACTATAGTACACTGAATCGCGTCTTGTCCCATCCGGTAGGATCATGTGGTTACGGAGAATTCCTTCCCGTTTCGCTCCGATGCGCTCGATCGCACGCAGCGATCGTTCATTTCGAGCATCCGCTTTGAATTGGACACGGATTGCCCCCATTGTTTCAAAAGCATATCCCAGCAACAAATACTTACATTCGGTGTTGACGATCGTATGCTGGAATTCCAACCCGTACCATGTTCCGCCAATCTCCAGGCTTCTGTGTGACGGACGGATCTCCAAGAAACGGGTTGCGCCTGCCACCCGACCGGAAGTTATATGGATGACCACAAATGGCAGATCCGTCCCGGCTGCCTGACCATCTACCAGGTTTTGGACCCATCTTCGCATGTCGTCTTCTTTTCGGATTTGGCCATAAACCATGTATTGCCAGATTCGGTCATCGCTGCCCACTTCAGTCAGCGCCGGCACATGCTCCATAGCCAACGGCTCCAGCCGGACAAAACGACCTTTCAAAGTTACCGGGGTTTTCCAAATTTCTTGATCCATTACTTTCCCTGTGTAGGCAGGAAGGGCATTTCCGGACCAGTTATGTGCAGACTCTCAGACAAGGCCGAGCGAAGGGCAACCCGGTCATCCCAGGGATATTCGGTTGTTCCAAAGCACATGGATTGTTCGTGTCCTTTTCCACATATCACAACGACATCCCCCGGTTGTGCTAAATGAACACCCAGCCGTATTGCATCGCCTCGATCCGGCACCCGCCAGAAGGTTTTCCCCTCCACCCCACCCAGCCGGCGTGCACCATCCGCCATCTCATCCAGAATTCCTTCCAACGATTCAGTCCGGGGATCTTCAGCGGTAAGAATGCTTATATCCGCCCATTGAGCCGATATTTCAGCCATCATCCGGCGTTTCTCGATATCTCGCAAGCCAGCCGAGCCAAAGATTACAATCACCCGTCCTTCTGTCATTTTCCTAAGGGTCTCTATGGCTACCCGCAAAGCGTTTGGCGTATGTGCAAAATCCACGATGGCTGTAAAAGGTTGACCAAGCGTAATTCTTTCCATTCTTCCCGGGATACCAGGCATGGATGCAATACCCTCTGCAACTGCATTGAGATTCACACCCAGGCCCCGGATGGAGGTCGTCAGCGCTGCCAGGCAATTGGACACGTTGAATGCACCCACAAGCGAACTGGTCACGGGAAAGCGGAATCCCTCTCCTACGGTCTCAAATTGGATGCCATGCGGGGAGTAAATTACAGACTCGGCTCTTATATCAGCCATGGCACTCAAACCGTAACTTATTTGAGGACCGGATATCACATTGGAAAGATAATCATAGGAACTATCGTCCTTATTCAGGACTGCAAGCCGGGGGTTCCCCTGAGGCTTGGATTTGGTCTTTTCCAAAGATTTAAATAATCGCGCCTTTGCTGTCCGGTAATTCTTAAAGGAGCCATGCTGGTCAAGATGCTCATGAGTGATATTGGTAATGACACCGATGTCGAACTCACAGGCATCCACGCGGTATTGCGCCCAGCCGTGCGAAGTGGTTTCCAGTACTGCATGGCTCAGCCCAGCTTCAACCATCCTGGCAAGGTAACGTTGTACATCCGGGGCATCCGGGGTGGTGACATGGAAGCCGGTATCAAGGACTTCCTCTCCAATAATGGCATTTACCGTTGATATCAATCCGGTTTTAATACCCGCCGAAACCAGGATTTGGTGGATCAGATTACAGGTGGTGGTTTTTCCATCCGTACCAGTGACGCCTATTACAGTCATCTTTCTTCCGGGATTGCCATAAAATGCGGCTGCCAGCCAGGTTAGAGACATGCGGGAATTTGGAAGACAAATACATGGGATTGACTGACCCGTGATTTCTCTTTCGCATACAACCGCTCCCGCCCCTCGGGTAATGGCATCTCCAATGAAGTCATGTCCATCCACAGAACTCCCTGGCATGGCAACAAAGAGATTCCCTGGTTCCACCTTGCGGCTGTCGATGGCGATGCCGGTGACAGAAACATCAGGAATTTCTGCCGGGGAAAATGAGAAAGGGAATTCGGCGAATATTGTCCGTAAAGGCACCTGAGGAGGATTGGCTGTTTTTTCCATGAATCCGATCTTTCGATTTAATGCAGTTTTACCATAGACAAGAAAGACCTGACAGGTTTCAACCCATCAGGTCAATTTGGAATCAATTTCAACTATTTCAAAGATTTATGCAAATTATCAAGTTGGCCAGCGACCGATCCATCCAACACTTTATCACCGGCATAGATAACCAATCCGCCCAGAATGGATGGGTCAACACGAAAGTCAACAGCAGTTTGCGTTCCCATCCTGGTCAAAACATCCTTCTTGACAATTGCTTGTTCTTCTTCAGTAAGCGGCAATGCAGACACTACCTCGGCGGAAGCTCCGCTGATGGAAGCCCCCTCTAAAACCACAACCTTTCCGGATCTTACACCTGAGAAGAATTCGGCCAGCAGAACATGTTGGCGTTTCTCGTCGAGAGTTTCTCCTACCAGTTTCTGCGCGGCAGCAATTGCAAGAGCAGCCACCTGTCCTCGCAAGTCACCAAGGATGCGGTTGCGTTCCAACTCGACCTCAGCCAGCACTGCTTCTCTCTGTTTGCTTGTTTCATTATCTGACTCTGCTTTTACTTCGAGCATGGCGGCATCGGCCCTCTCGGTTGCCTCGCTGATGATGTGGGCAGCCTTGGCTTGCGCATCCGCAAGGATCCCGGCAGCATCTTTTTCAGCATTGGCACGCGCTTCCGCCGCGACGCGGGCGTCGTCCATGCTTTGGACAATGGTCTTCCGGCGTTTTTCAAGCAAACCCTGAAGAGGTTTAACGATCCATGCGCGTACCACAACGAAAATGATAAAAAAGCAAACGATCTGGACCAGTAAATAACCTAAATTAAGACCCAGTTGCTCCAAGGAAGACCTCCTTCCTACTCTTTGGACTTTCCTGACCTACCCAACCACGAAAAGGATCAGCAATGCCACGACCAGGCAATAAATGGCTACTGCTTCTGCGAAGGCTATTCCGAGGATCATATTGGTCTGGATGGTGCCAGTAGCATCCGGATTTCGGCCCATGGCCTGAACCGCGCCGCTGGTGACAATGCCAATTCCAGCTCCAGCGCCGATAGCACCGATCATCGCCAGCCCGGCGCCAATTAATTTTGCTGCAATAATAATACTACCAGTCATGGGAAGCTCCTCCAAACTATATATTCTGGCGGAAATTCCGCCGAAAGGATTAGGTTTGCCCGGGCCGATTTCGCCCGAATATGGCAACATTCACTGCAATTAATTAATGCGCTTCTGCGTGCTCGCCATGGCCTTGCGTGGCCTGCGCCATGAAAGTCATAGTCAATAAGCCAAATACGATCGCCTGGATGGCACCAACCAGGAATTCCAGCAGGTAGAAGGCGGAAGGGAAAATCGCTATCGACCCGAGCAGGGAACCCATCACAAATAATAATACTGAACCGGCAAATATATTACCAAATAGACGGAAGGCAAACGAGAGCACTTTCGAAATCTCGGATATCAGTTCGAGCAAGCCAACCCCCCAGTCGATAACACCGAAAATTGGCCGGCTAAAAAACGTCTTGACGTTCCAAAATTTAGTGAAATATTTCATCCCTTGCGCCCGGATGCCGACCACCTGCACAGCAATTACAGCAATAATAGCCAGCGCAACGGTGAAGTTCAGGTCGGTTGAAACCACCCGTACAAATGGCACAAGTTGATATCCGCCTTCGGTCACCGCAGGGTTCACAAGGGTTGTGAAAAGAGAACCTAAATGTTGGATTCCAAAACCACCCGCTTCTGCTTTCTCGATTAATCCTATGCTGTCCACTCCAGGAATAAGTTCCATCCAATTTGACAGCAGGACAAGAATGAAAATGGATGCAAACCACGGAAAGATGGTCCAAGCCCACCTTCCGGCAGTCAACTCGGTCATATTGTAAAGATATTCGAGCAAAGCCTCCAATGCGCCTGGAATACCTTTAAGCGCGAGATCACCTTTCTTTACCGCCCGGTTAAAGAAGTAGGCCAGCAGGATCACTAAAATATCCACGATAAAAAGAGCAACCAGGGTATTTGTCAGATAGAAATCACCGATAACCGGTAAGGTAAAAAGGGGATGTTCCATCCAATGTTCGGCCGGAAGTTGCACAAATGGACGAACAGGTGAAAAAAAATACTTCGCCCCAATAAAACCCGCAATGATCAGCACAAGTACAATCCAGCGGTTGGTACCCCAACGCCATCCTTTCTTCCTGGGAGCCAACTCAGTTGTTTTCTCCACGATGTGGTTCCTCCTGCGAGTTCACTCTCTTCGCGACCGGCTGAATCCGGCTGCTGGCTGCTTTAACTACACGAAAAGTCGTATAAATGGTCAGTGGAATGCTGGCAATGGTCAAAATGACGGTAAAGAGTGGTTTACTGTTCAGGAATTTATCCAGCAATATCCCAGCCAACAGTGCCACGAAGATGATTATCAGCGTCAATCCAGCCACCCACACGACCGTCATCGTGACAGCAGACCTGAATTCATCCTGTTGTTTACGATCCGGTTGATTCATGGCTGCGGAATTATATCAAATTCTTCCGCGGTCTAAAACATACTCAACGCCGCTTTTGTCGCCAAGCCGAACCATGGTCCAAAAATGGTACCTAACAGAAGAATACCAATCACAAGTACAACCAGCGCAACTACTGCAATACCTGAAACTTTGAGTGGATGCTGAGCCTCGGCCTGGTCTTCCATCCGGTAGAGATATATATACTTTAACACGTTCAGGTAGTAGTAAAGCCCTATGATGGAATTTATGACGCCGACAATTGCCAGCCAGGTCCATCCAGCCTCAATAGCGGCACTGAAAACGAAGAACTTTGCAACGAAACCAACGAAGGGCGGCATGCCTGCCAATGAAAGAAACGCTACCAGCGCGGCCAACCCCATTGTCGGGTTGCGGCGGCTCAATCCGGCATATGCCTGGAAATCGTCCGTTCCGGTCAGGCGTCCCACGATGCCAACTATTCCGAATGCAAGCAGGTTTGTCAGCATATACCCGATCAGATAGAAAATGACACTAGCAACACCTAGTTGTGTAAAGACCACCACGCCAATCATGGCATAACCCGCATGTGCAATGGAAGAATAGGCCAGCATGCGTTTAATACTTTTTTGCGTCAGAGCGATCAGGTTTCCAACCGTCATTGTCAGGGTTGCAAGGACAGCCAGGATCAAGCTCCAATCCAAACTAATGGCTGGGAAGACGGCTGTGAATAAACAAATCACAACCGCAAATCCCGCTGCCTTGGAAGCCGTTGAGAGGAACCCTGCCACCGGTGTTGGAGCGCCTTCGTAAACATCCGGTGCCCAAAAGTGGAACGGGAACATTGAAACCTTGAAGGCCAGCCCAGCCAGAACCAGGAAGATAATCCCAACCGCCACAATATTAAAATTGTTAAAATCGGTGCTCAATTCATAGATCCCGGTCTTGCCGGTGAAACCGAATATCAAACTGAATCCATAAAGCAACACAGCCGAGGTCAGCGCGCCAAAAAGCATATATTTGAAACCCGCTTCGGTTGATTTGTCATCATCTTTCAGGAAGCCCGCCAGCAGGTAAAGCGGGATGGAGGTTGTCTCGATGGCCAGATAAAGCATGACCAGGTCCGCGCTGGAAGCCATCAGACACATCCCCAGCGTGGCAGCAACCAGCAGGAGATAGGCTTCGGCAGCGCTGGTTGAGGTGGTCTGTGTCCATGAAGAAGAGTGCAGTTACCCCGGCTGCAAGAATAAAGAAAATCTTGAATAGAAATCCCAGCCAGTCGAAGCGCAGCATTCCACCTAATACCAGTTCAGGCAACGTTGGCCGGGCCAAAACCAGGCTGAAAATCAAAATAACAAGCAGCCCGGCTGCTGTAAACCAACCCAGGAACAGGCGGTGATAGGCATCTCTTTTTAGGAATGGGTCAATGATGAGAATCAATACTCCCAAAGCCAGAAGAAGGATTTCAGGTAATATGGGCAGAATTGCGGTCATTATGCACCTCCCAGCAGAGCCAGGATATGCTGGACTCCCGTTTGCACCCACGGGACAATCAGCGCCGGGCACAGCCCAATTCCGATCATGAGCAGCATCAAAAGCACCAGGGCAATTTTATCTAGGCTGCGGATGGGGGTAATATGACCTTCCAGGGCTTCCGGCATCTTCCCAAAAAACACCCGCCTGACAACCAGCAATACATACGAAGCAGTCACGACAATGGAAACGGCTGCAATGATGGCAACCACCGCATGTGTTTTCCACATGCCCATGAAGATGGGGAATTCCGCGATGAATCCAGAGAAACCCGGCATGCCCATGGAGACCAGGCTTCCAACAATAACTCCAATCCCCACCAAAGGCAGTGGTTTAATCATGCCACCCAGTTCCGGGATCTGGCGTGTGTGCGCCCTGTCATACACCATGCCGACAGCAGCAAAGAATAGAGCTGTCATTATCCCATGGGAGAACATCTGCACGCCCGCACCGGTTAACCCTTCCGGCGTCAATGTGGCAAATCCCATCATAACCAGTCCCATATGCGACACGGAAGAAAAGCCGATCACATATTTAAAATCGGTCTGTACGCTGGCAATGAATGCGCCGTAAACGATATTGACCAGCGCCAATCCCATAATCAAAGGTGCCCAAAACATCGCGCCTTGTGGCAGCAGCATGATCCCAACCCGCAGAGCCGCGAAAGCGCCCAACTTCATCAACACGCCCGCATGGAACATCGAGACAGCCGTCGGTGCTGCCACGTGACCGTCCGGAGACCAGTTATGGAACGGAAAAATACCGCCCAGGATGGCAAATCCCATAAAGACCGGCAGAAACCAGATTTTTTGAAAAGTTGGGGTAAACCTGGCCGTTTCCAGAACCAGCATATCAAAGGTATGCAATCCGCTGGTCCAATACATGACCAATGCGCCGATCAAGGAAACGACCGAACCAATGAAAAGGTACAGAGTCAATTTCATCGCCGCGTATTCCCTAGTCTTGATCCAACCCCAGATGGAAATCAGCAGGTACATTGGGAATACTGCAATTTCATAAAAGAAAAATAGCATGAACAGGTCAAGCGAGGCAAACACACCAAACACGCCCGATGCCAGGATGAATAGAAATGCAAAAAATTCGCGCGGCCGGTCATCTATCCCCCAGGAGATCATCACCCCTGTCACCATGACAATACCCGTCAGCAGCACCAGCGGTGCCGACATACCGTCCACACCGAAATGCAAGCTGATTCCCAGCACCGGCATCCAGCTGTATTTCTCGATGAATTGGTAGCCCGCCGCAGCCTTGTCGTACGTAAAATAGACGCACAAGGACATTGCCAGAGCAAATAATGCCGCGCTCAAGGCTGTGATGCGGATGGCTTTTTTCTGCTCCGGTTTATATAGCAGGATGATTAACGCGGCAGCCAGCGGGGTGAAGACAATGATACTCAGGAACGGAAAATGCATCTCTACCTCTTAATGGAACAGCATCATCATGGCTTTGTTGATCACATCCAGGATCCAGGCAGGGTAAATGCCGATAACCAGGATGAGCGTCATCAGAGGGGCCATGACAACGATCTCGCGCGTATTTATTTCTGTAAGCTTATGCTCGCCTTGCGCCCATTGCTCATTCAGCGGACCATGCAGGACGTTCTTGACTCCTTTTAGAACATAGGCACCGGTAAATAAAAGTCCGATCATAGCAATTGCAGTATAAAGCGTAAGAATGGGCCAGGATCCTCTTACCACCAGGAATTCGGAAATGAATCCGTTCAGCCCTGGCAATCCGAGCGAGGCCATGCTGGTGAAGATCAGGATTCCTCCATAGATTGGAACCAGCGGGAACAGCCCTCCAAAATCCTCCAGATTTCGGGTGTGGGTGCGTTCATAAATCACCCCCACCAGGAAGAACATTCCGGCTGCCGAGAGACCATGGTTAAACATTTGGAGCACTGCTCCGTTCAAAGCAATGGTTGCGTTAATTGTTCCAGCGGCTTTTGCAGCCGCCGCGATACCCAGCAATACAAACCCCATGTGGTTTACCGATGAATAGGCTACCAGCCGTTTGAAATCCTTTTGGCCATAGGCCGCGAACGCCCCAAAGATGATCGCCATTACTGCCAGGAACGCCAGCCAGCCGGCATAACGAGCCGACTCCACTGGATACAAAGGCAGCACCAATCGCAGGAAACCGTATGCGCCTAATTTCAGTAGTACACCAGCCAGGATCATCGAACCAGCCGTTGGCGCCTCGGTATGTGCATCCGGCAGCCAGGTGTGGAACGGCCAGACCGGAACCTTTATGGCAAAGGCTATGACAAATGCCCAGAAAGCCACCGTCTTGACCGTCTCTACGGGCAGGCCCAACAGGGTTCCGGTTGTCAGGGAATTCCACTTCTGGTACAAAACCGGCAGGTCGTAATTTTGGAACAATACACCCAGCATTTGGATGGCGAGCAACAGCCCCAACGAACCACCCATGGTGAAGATAATGAATTTCAAAGAAGCATAGTTCCGTGATTGAACCTTAACGCCCTTCCAAATTTCGCGTTCCCCCTTCTCGCTGCCCCACTGGTTGATAAGGAAATACATCGGTACCAACCCGATTTCCCAGAAAACGAAGAAGATCAACAAATCCAGCGACAGGAAGACACCCAGCATGCCTGTTTCCAGTAAAAGGAATAGGAACATGTAGGCTTTGAGTCGGTCGGTGATGTTGAAAGACGCCAGCAACGCCACTGGCGTTAGCAGGGTGGTCAGTAATACCATGGTCAGCGAAAGCCCATCCACCCCCACATGAAACGTGGAATAAATCGCCGCATACCAACTGGCTTGTTCCTGGAACTGGAAACCCGGTTGTCCCGCCTTGAATTGTGCCCAAAGCACGATTGTCATCAGGAAAGGCACAATGCTAAAGCCAAGCGCCGTCCACCTGATTACTTTCAGGTTGTGGTTGGGCAGGCACAAGACCACCGCCGCCGCCAACACGGGAAAGAATAGGATCAGGGTCAGAAGATGTTGATTAATAAATGCCATCGAGTGCTCCAAAGTAGTTTTGACATCAGTCGTTTTTACCGACTTCGCCTTTTCTACATTCCTACCTTTAAGAAATAAAATATAAACGCAAATACAACCAATAAAACGATCGATACAACCATGTAGTATTGAACACGTCCAGCCTGGATCTTGCGTAATCCGGACCCGGAAGCTTTGATGGTTTTTCCGGTTCCATCACCAATGAATTCATTGATGACTGGTTTGTCGAAATAATTTCGGAATACATGTCCAAGGAAGAGCGAGAAACGCGCCAGGCTGTGTAGAGTGCCGTCGATAACCACCTGGTCCATGTATAGCGAGGTGAATTTTTCGGCAATCCATATTGCCGGCCCTACGAACAGGTAAGCATAAATCTCATCGAAATAATATTTATTCTTTAGTAATGGGATTTGAAGTCGGTCTTCCGCCGGCGCAGACACGTTTCGGTAAGCCAGCCACCCGCACAACAATCCGCCCAATGCAACCACCAGCGAGGTGGCCACCGGGATCCAATTGAATGGTACTGCTTCGGGGACTTGGGCCAGTGTTCCGCCGACAAACTCATGGAACCAGTCCGGCACCAACCCGCCTGTAAACCAGGCTGGCATACCCACCCATCCGGCTCCCACGGCAAATACCGCCAGCACAACCAGTGGCAGGGTCATCGTCCAGGTTGTTTCGCTGGCATGTGCGGCGGCTTTCGTCCGCGCATCTCCAAAGAATGTCAGGGTGATCTGGCGCATGGTATAGAATGCCGTCAGGAAAGCCGCCAGCGCCAGGACGATGAAGACCAGTAGGTGTCCACCCCCAAATGCTTCTGCGAAAATTGCGTCCTTGGACCAGAAACCCGCCGTCAGAACCGGAAAACCGGACAGGGCCAGGCCGCCGATAAGGAATGTCCAGAATGTGACCGGCATTTTCTTCCTCAAACCACCCATATTAAACATATCCTGTGCGTCCACGTGCTCCCCGGAATGCAGAACACCGTGTTCCATGCCGTGGATGACCGAACCTGAATCCAGGAAGAGCAGCGCCTTGAAGAAGGCATGCGTAACCAGATGGAATGCCGCCGCAACATAAGCGTGGACACCCAAAGCCGCAATCATAAATCCGAGTTGCGATATGGTCGAATAAGCCAGCACCTTCTTGATATCATTCTGCGCCACGGCGATCGTCGCTGCAAAAAGTGCCGTAAATGAACCGATGAAAGCCACCACCGTCATGGTGTGTGCATCCAGGCTCAGCAATGGGTAGATACGAATGGCCATATAAACGCCCGCTGAAACCATCGTGGCGGCGTGGATCATGGCGCTGACCGGGGTCGGCCCTTCCATTGCATCTGGCAGCCACACGTGCAAAGGCCATTGGGCTGATTTGCCGATTGTTCCGATGAAAAGCAGGAGTCCTATTATCCCTGCTGCAGATAACCCGAAGAAAGCCGGTGTGCCGGCAAGAGCCTGCAACATTTGCGGCTGAAAAATAACCTTGAAGGAGAGCGAACCTGTAAGTGAATAAACAAAAGCGATCCCCATTAACATAAAGACATCCCCGATGCGCGTGGTCATGAAAGCCTTGATTGCAGCATCCCGGGCGGATTTCTTGCCGTACCAAAATCCGATCAACAGATACGAACATAACCCCATGATTTCCCACCCGACAAATAATGTCAGCAGGTTATTGGAAACGACCAAGGTGTACATGCCAAAAGCGAACAGGCTGATAAATGCAAAGAAACGCGCATACATCGGCTCAATGGAAGGAACAAGATGGATATGTCCGTTCTCGTTTATCGTTGCACCGTGCGGCGGTAGGCCGGCCAGGTCGTGGTCCCCTTTTGGCTGGCCGAAGTTATGGTACCCGATACTGTAAACAAAAATTGCCAAAACCGTCCAGGCCACAAAAAACAAAACCACCGCAGTGAGTGGATCTACCCGCACTCCGATCTGGAGCCAGGTCGCCCCGGTTGGCAGCCAGTTGATCGCCGATTCGAAAACATGCTGGCCAAACCCTTCCGTTCCCACGGCTTTTATAAAAACGACCATGCTTCCCAGCCAGGATAATCCTGCTGCGGCCAGCGCAATGCAGTGGCTTAAAGCCTTGTTCTTATTGGTGAAAAGAATAATCACAAAAAAAGCCAGCAAAGGCGGGAGAGGCAGAAGCCAGATTATCCAATTTGTCATGAAGCCTCCAAACTAGAGAATGGAGATTAGAGAGTAGAGATTTGAGCCCGGTCTCCGATCTCAAATCTCTGTTCTCCAGCCATTACCATTTCATTAGATCAATTTCATCCGCCACAACCGTCTTCCGGCGGCGGTAGACAGAAATGATCAAAGCGAGTCCAACAGCTACTTCGGCTGCCGCCACTGCGAAAACGATGACTGCAAAAGCCTGTCCCGCCATAAGCGTTGGGTCCTGGTAGCGCCAGAAAGCCACCAGGTTGATGTTCACTGCATTAAGCATCAGCTCAACGCCCAAAAGGATCGCGATGGCGTTCTTGCGTGAAAGCACGCCAAACAGCCCGATGCAGAACAACGCGGCTGCCAAAACAAGATACCAGGATATCGGGATACTCATCTCAATCTCCTACTTCTTATCCATGGTTGCTACGTAAACCGCCCCTACCAATGCCGCCAGCATGAGAACGGAAGCTACTTCAAAAGGAAGGACGTAGGCATCCGGGGATACGAGCGCCGCGCCAAGTGCCTGCACGGTGTTCAACCCAGCCGGCAGTTCAGCGGCGGATCTTTGCACGCCCGGGAAGCTGAAAATGAGCGACACCAACCCGGCCAGTATCAGCAACCCCACCAGTGCCGGAATCCACCAATTGTTGCGAGTTTGACGGCCTTTTTCCATTATTTCTCGCCGTGTAAGCATGACGGCAAAGATGAAAAGGATCGCAATCGCACCGATATACACCACCACCTGGACTACTGCCAGGAAATTGGCCTGCATTATGGCGTAAAGTACTGCCACCCCAAAAAGTGAAACTACCAGCCAAAGAGCAGCATGCAATAAATTCCGGACTGTCACCACCATGAGAGCAGATCCGAGCACGAGCACGCCGGTCAGAAGGAAAATAATTTGTTCAGCTGTCATAGCGCCTGCTCCTGGGTATGCGCTCGCGGGTCAGGGATAGACTCAGCCTTGCGCTGTTTGCGTCCATAAGCCCGCAAGATTTCGATTGTCACCAAACCGATTAAAAGGTTCGAGCCAAACATTCCCATCACGTAAAGCCAGCTCGGCAGGGCGATCAGGACTTTGTTCAGTACTGCCGTATCTACCAGAACCACCAATGAAAGCGGGACAAGAAATTTCCAGTTAAAAGCCAGCATATGATCGATACGAATGCGCGGTACCGAGTACTTGATCCACATGATCACCCAGTAACCAAACAAGGCCTTGGCAAGAAATACCAATGCCTGTACGAACGGGATATTCAGCCAGGTGAAGGCCCCCAATTTTTCCAGTCCGAAAAAGCCACCGTACCCCCCAAAGAACAGGATTGCGATAAAACCACCAAAAGTGAACGCATGCAGGAGTTCACCGGCATAGAACCAGCCGAACTTCATCCCGGTATATTCGATATGGAACCCGGCTACGATTTCGGATTCGGCTTCATTCAAATCAAAAGGCGAACGTCCCAATTCTGCAATCGCACTGATCAGAAAAATAAGAAGCGCAAGAGGGGAAAGAATGGCAAACCACATCCCGCTTTGTGCCTGAATGATTCCTCGCACGCTCATCGAATCCGCCAATATGGTCGGGATAAGCAGGATGATGACCATCGGAATCTCGTACGAGATCATGTTGGATACCATGCGAAAAGCGCCCAACAATGCATATTTATTATTTGACGACCAGCCAGCCATGATGATGGCCAATGTTCCCAGTGCACCTGCAGCAACAATGTACAGCAGGCCTACATTTAGATCCACGCCGTAAATGGTCGTAGCCAGCGGAAGAATCGCCCATAAGACTATCACCGATGCAGCCGCTAATACCGGGGCAATGTTGTAGATTACCTTGTCCGCTCCGTCCGGAGTAATGTCTTCCTTGATGACCATCTTGATTATGTCGGCTACTGGCTGGACTAAACCAAAAGGTCCGATCCGGTTTGGGCCTACACGGTCCTGGAAGCGAGCCACCACTTTCCGCTCCACCCAAACCAGCCCAATGTCCAGGGTCATGGCAAAGAGGATCAGCACGATAATGCCGATCAAATACAGAAGTAAGGTTGCCAATGCGGCCGGCAGGTGCCAGTTGGTTAACACGCCGTTGAGCCAGTTGCCTATGAAATTGATCGGGTTATTCCAAAACGTCATGCTTTTCTCCTGATGATTGCTACCACAACGAAAAGGCTGAGAGGATTTTCCTGTCAGCCTTTATAGTTCAATCTTTGGGGTCTAGACCCATTCCAACATCCCTTTGCGCCAGGCATATACCAACCCGGTAACCACAATTCCTATAAATAAAACACCTTCCAGCACTGCAAACAATGGCAGTTGTTTGAGCGTCAGCGCCCAGGGGAATAAGAAAACTGTCTCCACATCAAAAACCAGGAATACCAGTGCAAAGACGTAATACTGGGCCTTGAACTGCACCCATGACTCGCCCACCGTCTCGATGCCACATTCATAGGTGCTCTGTTTGATTGGATTCGGTTTGCGCGGCGCGACCAGTCGAGCAAACACCAGAGGAACCACTGGAACAATAATACCGATCACAAGGAAGAGCCCGATATATACCCATACATTCTGCATAGGTGCTCCAAAAAATAGTTTTCTTTCATCCACATGACGGGCGAATTTTACCATAAAGGTTAAAAATTTCTTTAGTAACCGGTCTACCTTTTTCCATGTTACCTTCTTCTTAATTTCCCATCCTCATCTTTTTGTGTCTAATGCCAAACAGATCCCAAATACTGAATAGGTTACGGAAAATTAGGCGATGAGGCGGGCTTAACACCCTCTGGAAATTATTGTGATTAATTCGTTATGTGCCAATGAGAAAATCGTGTTAAACTGAAAACGATTTTAATAAAGGAGTCCTATGTCTACCTACCCCACCGAACCATTCCGTATTAAGACAATCGAACCCATCCGCCTGCCCTCTCCGGGGGAACGCCAAAAGGCCATTCAGACCGCCGGCTATAACGTCTTCGCCCTGCAGGCCCAGGATATCTTCATAGACCTGTTGACCGATTCCGGCACTGGCGCTATGAGCGACCGGCAATGGGCAGCCCTCATGCTTGGCGATGAGACATATGCCGGAGCGCGTTCTTTTCAGCGCCTCGAAATAGCCGTAAAGGATGTTTTCGGCTTTAAATTCTTTGTTCCTACGCATCAGGGCCGCGCTGCGGAAAACATCCTTTCGGCATGCCTGGTAAAGCCCGGGCAATACGTTCCATCCAACATGCACTTTGACACAACCGATGCCAACATTCGGGCACGTGGTGGTCGCCCGGAAAATCTGGTCATCGCTGAAGCTGGCGATCCATCCAATCTTCATCCATTCAAAGGGAACATGGATATCGCCAAATTGAATGCATTCATAATGAAAACCGGCCCTGTCAACATCCCATTCGGTATGTTGACGGTTACCAATAACGCCGGCGGCGGTCAGCCCATCTCCCTCGCAAATATTCGTGCCGTAGCCGAAACCTACCATTCCTTCGGCATTCCATTCATCATTGATGCCGCCCGCTTTGCTGAAAATGCCTATTTCATCAAGCTGCGCGAACCCGGCTATGCCGATAAAACTCCACTCGCGATTGCCCGGGAGATGTTTGCCGTGGCGGATGGTATGTGCATGTCCGCCAAGAAGGATGCCATCGTTAATATCGGCGGTCTGCTGTGCGTCAACGATAAATCACTATATCGAAATATCTGCAATGAACTAATCCTGCGAGAAGGATTTTACACGTATGGAGGCTTGGCTGGGCGCGACCTGGATGCAATGGCAGTCGGCTTGTACGAGGGGCTCGATGAAGCCTATCTGGCCTACCGTCTCGGTCAGACTGCCTACTTGATGGAATGCATCAACGCAGTTGGCATTCCAACCATTCAACCGGCTGGTGGACATGCTGTTTACATTGACGCTGGCAGTATGCTGCCCCATATTCCGCACGGGGAATTCCCCGGTCAGGCACTGGCTGTCGAACTCTACCTGGAAGGTGCCATTCGCGCCTGCGAAATCGGTTCGGTCATGTTCGCGCACCTTGATCCCGACAGTGGCGAAATCGTGTACCCGGATTTGGAACTTGTCCGCTTGGCCATTCCCCGCCGGGTCTATACCCAGAGTCATATGGATTATGTGACTGAGACACTGGCAAAGATCGCCCAACGGAAATCCGGCGTTCGCGGATATAAGTTCACCTATGCCCCGGAGTTGCTGAGGCATTTTACTGCAAAATTCCAACCGGTTTAATTCCTGACATCATAATCACAGTGCTGACTTTGTAGGCGCAGGGAAATCATTTCACGCGAATCTCCGTGTCCTGTGATTGTTGCGTAAGGTATATACTGATTGGTAAACTCTCCTGAACCTCATCCTGAAAAGATCATTTCTCGCAAGAATGGAAATTAATGGTTTGCAAAAATACCGAGTTGATTTCCCACCGGTCGCTCTCTACCGGGAATTCCGGTTTGTATTGGAGAATTGATAACCTGGACGATTCCGAGAGAATTTCGCATGCCAGGGTGGAAGATCCGCCTCAATCCATGTTCATGGCATTTGCTGCACCGTAAAAAATCATCAATTTCGCCATTTCATCAAAGGTTGCCCCCTGGCTGTACAGCGGTTGACGTCCATCTGCCAAGAACAGGATCAAGCGGGTCCCGGTCTTGTCAAGTCCGATGGCAGTACGCGGGGCTGCGTACTTATTATCCAGGCCATTCACTGCCACACCGTTGATAATTATCATATTATTCCCGGAAACGGCATTAAAGGGCGTAATCTCACCCAAGGTAAAACTCGCCTCACCTTTTTTGGAGAAATAGATTGTCGGGCCGTGACCTTTTCCGTATGCAACAGGTTGCGATATCGCATAACCGGCCGGAGCCACCCGATCCCCGGCGTGCGGGAAATAGTCAAAGGGCCCCTTGGCCCACCACGGTGAAAATGCATCCCCATTGATGGCAATCTGCACACCCG
>CAVYWB010000007.1:0-68394 GCA_963772245.1 uncultured Chloroflexia bacterium
GTGGAACGGGCAAACTGGGAGGTCGTGCGCGCCTTGAGCGGTAGTGCCTCGGCTGGATTGCCCGGATTGACCAAGAAACCAATTCCGGGTGACTGCAAATCCACAACAACAATTTGGGCAACCATCGGGTATGGAGTAAAATGGACGTGCCGGTAATATGTAACCCCTTTGAACGGTTCGGTATGCATTGCTACCGGCAGTGGCCTGCCCCAGTATTATAGCAACGGTCGTCCTATCAGGATAAGGCTAGGAACCACCACGATCACTATGGACTTTTTTCTGTTTTTGTTTTTCGCCATAGCGGCGAACTATATCATTGATTCTCTGTCGAGGTAAATATGATTCCCAACCAATGGTATGTAATCCTTGAATCCACCGAAATTAAGAAAGGCAAGGTTATCGGCGTCACACGCATGGACGAAAAGATGGTTGCCTGGCGTAACCAGCAAGGTGAATTATCAATAATGAGCGACAAATGTCCTCACCGTGGTGTGCAGCTCAGCATCGGCAAGGTCTTGGGCGACTGCATTCAATGTCCGTTTCACGGCTTCGAGTATGACACTTCCGGCGTCTGTACCCTCATCCCGGCCAATGGGAGTAACGCACAACCACCCAAGGCTTTGCATGTGCACTCCTACCCTGTCCGTGAGGCGCATGGTTTTGTCTATATCTGGTGGGGCGAGCCACAATCCGACCTCCCACCTGTGCCATGGTTCGAGTCCATCAACGAAGATATGGTATACACAACGCTCCGTGATCATTGGGCCAATCATTACGCCCGTGCCATTGAAAACCAACTCGATGTGGTACACCTGCCATTTGTCCATTACAACACCATTGGGCGCGGTAATAAAACCCTGGTGAACGGGCCGATAGCCAGGGAAGAAAGCCACTGGCCGTGCGACCACTTGATTAATTTATGGGTTTACAACGAATTGGATAATGGCCAGAAGCCAAAGAAACCCTCTGAGCTGCCCGAACCTGAACGGCGGCCCTTCCTTCAATTCCGCTTTGGGAATCTCTGGCAGAATTGGATTGCCGATGAACTGCGCGTCGTAATTGCCTTCACCCCCATAGATGCCGAAAATACACTGATGTATATACGTTATTACCACAAAGTCCGGTTCCCGGTATTGCGCCGATTAACCGGTTGGATTGGCAGCCTGGCGAATCTGGTGATTGAGCGGCAGGACCGTCGTGTCGTTATCACCCAGCGTCCGTCTCGACCTGATCTTGATATTGGTGAAATTCTTATTCAAGGTGATAGCCCAGTCGTTTTATACCGTAAGATCAGGAGGTCCCTGATCGAAGGAAAAGGATAATTTTCTTCGTACCAAACCGATAGGCAATCGGAATCCAGCCAAAGTCCCAAAACCGGGATAAAATCAAGATGCAAATGATAAATTCGGTTACGGTGAGGTATTGAATGACGAATAGACCCAAAGTTGCCGTGGTTCGCACCCGGCCTGAGACTGTTTTACAGGATTACCAGCGTTTATTTGATCTGGCTGGCGGTAGCCAGGCTCTTCGCCAGAACGTTACCACCATTCTCAAGGATAATATTTCATGGCACTTTCCGATGCCGGCGGCAAATACTACCCCTTGGCAGTTGGAAGGTTCTATTCTAGCCTTACGGCAGGCTGGCTTTGGCGACCTGGTTTGCGTCCAAAACCAGACCGTAATCACTAATGCCTTTAAAGGCGAAGACCTGAACGGGTACCTGCCCATCTTCAAGCATTACGGCGTTCCGGCTTTCTTTAATTTCCAGAAAAATGAAATGGAATGGGTTCTTTATCGGCCAAAGGCTAAAATGCTGGCGCTGGATCACATCTATCCGGAAGGAATACGCATACCGGATTATTTCCAGGGGAAAAATATTGTCCACCTGCCTACGGTAAAGACCCACATGTATACGACCACAACTGGTGCAATGAAAAACGCTTTTGGCGGGTTGCTGAGCAAATACCGGCATTATACCCATACCTGGATCCATGAGACTCTGGTGGACCTGTTGGCCATCCAAAAAGAGATCCACCCGGGTATATTTGCCATGATGGATGGTACCACGGCTGGCAATGGTGCCGGGCCGCGGTTGATGATTCCAGAGGTGAAAAATGTCCTGTTGGCTTCAGAGGATCAGGTGGCCATTGATGCTGTGGCAGCCAAGTTGATGGGTTTCGATCCGCTCTCGATCCGTTACATTCGTCTGGCACAGGAACAAGGGCTGGGAACCGGGGACGTACACCAGATTGAACTGGTTGGCGATGATGTATCCGGTGAAAACTGGAATTTTAAGATCACCCGCAATTCCCACACATTTCTAGCCTGGCTATCATGGTATGGACCGACCAGGTTCCTGCAGAAATTGATTTTTCGAACCCCGCTCGTCAACCTGCCGATTGCCATCTCCGAGGCCGAACAGGATTATTTCTATTGGCCATTGAAGTACAAACGGGTTACCAAAGAATGGCAAAATAATACGGAATGGGGCGCCCTATTTTATCGCTATCATGAGAAAGGATATTTGAAGGGTTGAATTTCATTATCATTACCTAGGTTTATTTCCATATCTAAAAAAACCAGCGCTGCTCACTGCCCTTCAATACCCTGAATAACAATATGACCATTCCAGATATATGTACATACTGAGAATGGTCATACTTATTTTAATCTGCGGTTCTTCCGTCTCTGAATATTTAATTTCCTTCTGCCTGCCTCATCGCCTGAAATGCCGCGATCGCCACCTCCAGGATTTGTTCATCCGGCTCACGCGTGGTCAGGGATTGCAACGCCAGGTTGGGCCTGACAATGATACGCACGAACGGGTTGCTTATGTGATTTGCAGTCCAGCGCAGGTATTCGTAAGCGATTCCCACAAGCACCGGGATCATCAGGATCCGGCTGATCAGCCGCCATTCCAGCGAGAGCGGCCCCAGGATGGTAAAGAAAAACAGCGAAAACACCACCAGGATCAACATAAAAGCCGTACCACAGCGCGCGTGGGCCAGTGGATATTTCGCCACCGAAGTTGGGTTCATGTCTGCCCCTGCTTCGAAGGCATTAATGGTTTTGTGTTCGGCGCCATGGTAAGCAAACACACGGCTGACATCCGGCATAAACCCGATTGCCCAGACATACCCTATCAGCATCACCAGACGCAGCAAGCCTTCCACCAGGTTGCTCCACCAGGCATTCCAATGGAAGAAATGTTCGGTGAGCCAGCCCAGCCCGGCCGGGATGAGAAAAAATATGGCGATGGCAGCCGCAAATGTTAAACCCAGGGTGATATAGAGAGCCGGCCCTTCCAGCTTTTCTTCTTCTCCGGTTTGCAGATTGGCCAAATCGGTCAATGCGCGCATTCCCAACCCAAGCGAATCCCACAACATGATCAAACCACGCAAAAATGGGATTTTGGCAATATCGGATTTGTAGATGCCTCCCAGCTGTTCAACCTTGGTCACAATCCTGCCATCCGGGGCACGCACTGCCACAGCGCAGGCTTTCCGGCCGCGCATTAATACACCCTCCATAACCGCCTGCCCACCATACGAAATCAATTTATCTTCCATAGACAAAGATCCACAGGCCGGTCTTAAAAAGAAACCTGGCTTTGAGTCTCCATCAGTTAAGGTTTTAGATTCAAGAAGAAATGGATATAGGCATCGATTCCATGATACCAGGTTGGCAGGTTTTGTTTTTCATTAGGAGCGTGTACATTATCGTCAGGAAGCCCAAACCCGCAGATGACCGATTCCACATCAAGTAACCGTTGCATATCACCAACCACAGGAATGGATCCCCCTTCACGCTTGAAGTAAGGCCGCACGCCCCACACCGTTTCCAGCGCTTTTGCCATGGCCTGTACTCCGGGATTATTCCGGTCAGAGATGGAGGCCGGATTACCTACTAATGCCTTCAATTCCCAGCGGATGTCCTTGGGGGCATTCTTTTCCAGGTACTTCACCAAATCTTTGTGGATTTTTTCGGGGTCCTGATCGGGTACCAACCGCATCGACAGCTTTGCCATCGCCCAGGCTGGAATCACAGTTTTTGAGCCCTCCCCGGTAAATCCGGAAAGCAGACCATTCACGTCCAGGGTGGGACGTGCCCCGGTCCGTTCATTGGCATTAAACCCGGCCTCCCCATGCAAGGCCGGAACACCCGTCTGTTCGATGTAATCGCTTTCGGAAACCGGCAGGCGGGAAAATTCTTCGTGCTCTTCCTGACTCAACTCCCGCACCCTGTTATAAAAACCTGGCAGAGTTACCCGGCCGTTTTCATCGTGCATTCCGGCTATCAATTCAGCCAGCGCGTTGGCAGGGTTGTGAACCACCCCCCCAAACATACCTGAGTGCAGGTCATGCGCCGGCCCAAACACGCGCAGTTCAAAATAAGCCAATCCGCGTAAACCGTAGGTGATTGTAGGAAATTCCCTGCCAATCATGCCTGAATCTGGATTGACAGCAAAGTCGCAGGTCAGAATCTTTGCATGGTCTGCAATGAATATGGCCAGGTTGGGTGAGCCAACTTCTTCCTCCCCCTCGAACAACCATTTGACGTTGATTGGCATGCCCCCAGTCCGGATCAATAATTCGGCAGCTTTCAGCGTAATAACTGCCTGCCCTTTCATATCTGAGGCGCCTCTTGCAAAGATATCATCGCCGATGACTGTTGGTTCAAAGGGATCGGTTTTCCACAATTCAACCGGGTCGACCGGTTGAACATCATAATGGCCATAAACCAGTACTGTCGGTGCACCGGGTATACCCAGATATTCACCATAGACAATCGGGCTTTGGGCAGTCGGGAAAAGCTGAACTTTCTGCATTCCCAGAGAACGTAATTGGGCGCTCAACCATTCCGCTGCGCGTTGAATATCCGGTTTATGCGCTTTCTCTGTTGAAATGGAGGGGATTCTTAAAATTTCTTTATAGGTGCTCAGGAATTTCTCTTTATTGGTTAAGGCATATTGCAAAGCATTTTCTCGTTGATCAGGCATACAAGTTCCTCTTGAAAATCTTGATTTCTCTCGCACTATCTATTTGAATTCAAATATCATGAGATTTTTAAGGCCCAGTGGTTGTCGGTAGTCCAATCTGGATGGTTGGCTGGGTGGTCTGCTCCAGGGAACGTTTGGTTACCAGGTACCAGCTTGAGATTCCGTTAAACCTGTCAGCCGGTTCAAAAAGCGGCACTCCTTGAACTCCCTGTACCCGTTGATCCACTGCAAAGGTGTAGACCGGATAATACAAGAGCAAAGCGGGAAGCTCGCTCGCAAAAACGACCTGAAAGTTGCGATACAGGCGCAAGCGTACATCTGGATCAGCCGTTACGCGTGCTTGTTCGAGATACTCGCTGGCAGTAGGGTTATTCCATTGAGAATAATTCTGGCCGCCGGTAATTTCAGCTTGATGCCAGAATGGATACGGATCCGGGTCATAGGATCGGGTGAGGTCCAGGTCGGCCAAAACAGCCTGGTATGTGCGCGGGGTTAGATAGTCGTTGATCAGTAAATCGTAGGAAACAGCCTTCAAGGCAACATCCACACCGATGGCTGCCCAGTCCTGTTGAATGGCCTTCGCTAACCGGCCATGCAAATCATCATCCGGATATGCCAACGTGAAAGCAAGAGAGACATTATCCTTGGCGCGAACGTTTCCATTTGCAGGCAGGACATAACCGGCAAGTTTAAGATCCGCGGCGGCCGCAACCGGGTCAAAATCGATATGCGCAATCCCATCGTAATATGCCCATGTACCGGGCAGAATTGGGCTGTTGGCCACAATACCTTGCCCTCCCAACAACTTGTCCACCATCCATTGCCTGTTCAAGCCAAGCATCAGGGCATTCCGGACGTTTTTATCCTGGAAGAAGGGCAATGTCTTGTCTCCCAGGTTAAGGAAGATCATCGTCAGGCGTGGCAGGCGGCTGGAATATAGTGCCAGGTTCGTCTCAGACAAGGCGGAAGGTAAACCATCCTGGGTGATCTGGCTGATCCCAAGAACCTCCCCCGTCTGATAGGCAGCCAAAGCTGCTTGAGAGTTGGGATAATACCGGAAAACCACTTGGTCTATGTATGGTACCTGGCCATAATATGTTTTCGAAGCCGTGAGAACCACGCCTGCGATCTTTCCATTTTCGATCATCAAATGGTCGAACTTGTAAGGGCCCGAACCTACCGGTGCAAGGTTAAAACTGTTGGATGCCAATTGATCAGCCGAAACTGACTGCAGCAAGTGCTTGGGGAGAATTCCGAATGTCAGATAATCCAGGAATGGGACGAATGGTTCTGGCAAAACAAATTTAATATTCTTATCGTTTAGGCGGGTGATTTGGACTCCATCCCAAAGACTGCGTACATCTGGAGAAAAGGCAGAGTCCTGGCTTCGCAACAAGCTCAGCGTAAAGAGTACATCATCGCTGGTGACCGGGCTGCCGTCGTCCCAATTAGCATTTGCCCGCAGGGTAATATTATAGATCTTCCCATCTGCAGAAACTCCCCATGATTCGGCCAGGTCTGGCTGCGGGATGCCTTGCGAATCAAACCTGAGCAGGCTGCTGAAAAGCAAGCGGTCCACATCACGGTCCGCAGGATTGTTGAGGTCAAGCATGGGGTTCAGGCGCCCAAAGGAACCGATCAGCGCCTCGGTATAGATACCGCCACTTGCCGGTTGGGGTAGGATAGGATTAACTAAAGGTTGCTGCTGCGTAAGAAGAAGTACCGCCACCACGATTAGTGTCAACGCAACAACTAGGAATTGCCAACGCAATTTTTTCATTAAATTCATTATTAATTAAAGAAAGGCCACCTCCGGGCAAACGGATAAACCGGCGCTGGCCTTTCTATATTAAGTATATTATTGATGCGCGGAAATAATCACCAGGGTAATCGCCAGGGCAAAAAACAAGATACTGAAAACGATGGTCACCCAAAAAAGCGTTTTTTCTATCCCTCGTCGAGCAGTGAATACCCCACCGGCATCCGAACCGGTCAAACCGCCTAGTCCAGCACCTTTACTTTGCAGGATTATACTGACCACCAGTGCAATTGATGTTAAAATCAAACCACCATCCAGAATGTCAATCATTTAGAAGCCTCCAGGAAAATTAACCGCTAAATTATACCTGTTATCAGTGTAAACCGTCAACCAACCCTATGAATGAATTGATCATCAACCTGCACATGCACACCACGTACTCGGATGGCTCAGGCACCCATGCCGACCTATGTCGTGCAGCTCTCAAAACTGGCGTCGATGTCCTTCTGGTTACCGACCATAACGTCTTGGTTCAGGGGGTGGATGCTTATTGTCTAGCCGGGAATAAACGAACTCTTCTAATTGCATGCGAGGAAATCCACGACCAGGATCGCGATCCACAAAAAAACCATTTACTGGTGTTTGGCGCAGATCATGAGTTGGCAACTTTAGCGGACAACCCTCAAACTCTTGTTGACACAGTAAAGCGGTTGGGTGGGCTTAGTTTCCTTGCACATCCGGTGGATCCAGCCATGCCGGCTTTTGGAGAGCAGGATATATCCTGGGTGGATTGGGAGGTTAATGGTTTTACCGGCTTGGAATTATGGAATGGTTTTAGCGAACTCAAGACAGTTGCCAAAGGAAAATTGGACGCGATCGTCTATGCTTTTTTCCCGGGCCTCATCCCACATGGTCCACTCCGCAAGACATTGGATATATGGGACAATCTTCTGAGCCGAGGCTGGCGGGTGGTTGCCATCGGAGGGTCAGACGCACATGCGCAGATCCGCCAAATGGGGCTGTTGCATAAAACCATTTTCCCATACGAATACCATTTTTCAAGCATCAACACCCACACCTTCACTCCCACGTCTCTAACCGGTATCCTTCATCATGACCGAAAAATGGTTTTTGATGCACTGGCTGCCGGCCATTGTTTTTTAGGCAACGATCTGCATTCCTCCACGCGTGGTTTCCGCTTCTCGGCACATAGCCACGAGTTGAGCTGCATCATGGGTGATGAAATGCAGCTAAATGGAGCGGTTTCTTTGCAGGCTGATTTTCCCTCCCCAGCAGAGGTAAATTTAATCAAAGATGGAAAATGCATCCAGGCTGTGCGGGTTAAGACATTAAAATATATCGCAAACGAGCCAGGTGTTTACCGTGTCGAGGCTTACAAACCTTACCTCGGTAAACGTCGAGGTTGGATTTTCAGCAATCCGATTTACTTAAGATAGCCTACACCCACCTGCCCTGTCAATTCCTTGGTTACCCAGGCATTAATTAACGCAGGTGGTATACAACCATAATTTTTTCCCCGAGAACACTTATCGAATAAAATTCATTTGGATAGTCGTAATTATCGGGATGCCAGCGGAAAACACTTACAAAATAATTGGCATCCTCAGGATCTTTGACTGGTATCAATCGGGATTTATTCTCGCTGGAAAGCCCGGAATTTATGTAATCTAATCCAGGTGGGTCAGAAACAAAAATCTTGATGTTCTTGCTCGAATCGTTGGCCAGGATGTAATCAATCCCCTGCTTGTATGACAGACCCCAATAATCCATTTCGAACCGTTGCCTGAGTGTGGTGGGATCACCGGCAAATACATTGAAATACACATTCTCGAATGGATGGTAACGGATCATGAACCAGACAGGTTCAATCAGTCCCCAAAGCAAAAGGAAACCAGCGATGATTCGTATGACATTAGATTGCAAATGGATTCGTTCCAGCCAATGATATAGAAAATTCAGGCCTCGCAAGCTGATCAGAACTATTATCGGGTAAATAAAGAACATTTGCCGCCAGGCATCATAAAGTACGGAATGAAATAGGTAAATCGCAGCAACCGGAATCACCAGCCAACTAACCAAGATTAACCATATGGAAATCTCTGAAGTGGATCCTTTTAGTTTCTGGATCCTTTGCTTCGACTTGATTAAGGACATTATGTTCCTGGTCCATCCGATCAGGCAAGGAAGAATTCCAGCTAAAACGATTACCGGGGTGGTGATTCCGATCCATACTGGTAGATAGTGCCACGGTAGGTTTTCTGGCAGGAAATATTTCCCTTCATAAAGCACTGGCCTGCCAAACGGGTATTTACTCATCATTGAAAAGGCATTTAGGAATTCATTCCATGGATTTCGCCAAAGGATCGGCCAAAACAAGATGGTAAGTCCATTTGATAATGCAAGATACGCCAGCAATATGATCAGCTGGCTTTTCCAGTTGATCGGTGATTTTAAAGTTTTAAGCATCAGCAATAATAATGTCAACGGGATGATCATAACGCCGGCTACCCGCGTGCTTATGAACACCGCACTGGTTCCTGCATGCATAATCGTAATTGCTGCTAGCAACCACCAGGGTTTTTTTCCATCCAGAGCGTCGGAAAGAACCACCAGCGTACAAATCGCAGCAATGGCTGCGACCATGAATGGAATATCCTTTGAATTATAAAAAGCATCTGCAAAGATGCGTGGACTTATCGCCAGCAAACCGGACCCCAATAACCCCCACCAGGAACTATGAAAAATACGCTTGCACAAAAAAAAGAATAAAATTAAACCAGATACAAAAATCAGGAATATGGACAGGTGTCTTGGTATCGAGAGACGGGAGGATACCCATAACAATGGTACTTCGATTATTGCCCCGTAAAACCTGTCCGGAAAAAACAATAATGTGTGGTCACCTCTGAAAACGTAGCGGAAATTTAATGCCCCAATCTGTGTTTGAATGGATTCGTCCCATGGAATTCCATAATCCTTATAAATCAGGCATCCAAGCAGGATAAGGACAATGAAGAATAAGATGGGAGCCAGGATTTTCAAAAACTTCTTCATAAATTAACTATTTTATCATGTCCGAAAATTGTTCAGGGATGAGATTGCCCTCCCTAAAAAACCTATTTTCGCTTACAATACAGGCCGTTCTGTTACCCGGAGGTTTTCCGGGTGCTTGTACTCGGAATCTTCTCGAGTACATGCCTTCCGCTCCTGGCTCACCCACGGTGAATGTCCAGGGGCATATCCCGAGGAAAGGAGGTTTTCCCTATGCGTAAATATGAGTTGGTTTGTATTGTTCATCCTGAACTGGACGAGACCGCATTTAACGGAGTCGTTGAAAAGATCAAGGGATGGGTTGCAGAAACCAGCGGAAGCGTGGACAAAGTGGAAGTCTGGGGCCGCAAGCGGCTTGCATACACGATCAAGAAGCAGCGCGAAGGCCAATACGTTATGTTTAACCTGGGCCTGGATCCTGTTTCCACTGCGCCTCTTGAAAAAAATCTGCGCTTTCTCGAACCTGTAATTCGTTATATGCTCATTTCTGTGGATTAAAGGTTATTACCCGTGGTTTTTCGCTTTTACTACTGGAGTGAAAAATGAGTCGTGGTTTGAACAAAGTCATGATAATCGGCAATCTGGGCCGTGATCCCGAAATGCGGTACACGCCCTCAGGCCGCCCGGTAACCACATTCACGGTCGCCACCAGTCGCTCCTGGAACACTACCGATGGTGAACGTCACACAGATACTGAATGGTTTAATGTCGTCACCTGGGGCACCCTGGCAGAAATTTGTAAACAATACCTTTCCAAGGGGCAACAGGTCTACATAGAAGGCCGCCTCCAGACCCGGCACTGGGAAGACAAAGAAGGCGTCAAACATTCCACAGTCGAGATTATTGCGATGGAAATGATGATGCTAGGCGAGCGAAGGGAGGTTAACCACCTCCCGGCCGGTGATGAGCCGCTCGCTTCCGAAGAGCCTGATGGTCAGAACGGGAGCGAAGTTGAATTTCCGTTCTAGAGTAGGGCTGAATATCGCAGCGATTTAATACCCCTGCGACAGTCATGGTAGATTGGAGTTTAAAATCTTATGGATCATCCAATGGATAATGAAATGGAAGGGGGGCAGGAGCGTCGCTATTACGCCCGCCCTAAAGTTTGCCAGTTCTGTGCGGACCGGCATATGATAATCGATTACAAGCAGTCAGATGTCTTGCGTCGTTTTGTTACTGAAGAAGGCAAGATTCGCCCGCGTCGCCAGACTGGCACCTGCGCCAAACACCAGCGCGATTTGGCTGTTGCCATTAAACGCGCCCGCCACATCGCTCTGCTTCCCTTTACGGGCCGCGCCTTCAATGAAGAGCGCTGATAACTTTGCGATGAGGTATGTATGGCAAAAAACAAGTCTCCAAAAGTATTAACAAAAAAACATCTGGCGCGCCAGGAGCGTGAGCGCAGACAGACTAGGTTGATCACCGGTGTCGCTATTGGGATCATTGCTGTTGTTGTTCTGGGCATCGCTTATGGGCTCCTGAACGATACGCTGTTCCTGAACTGGAGACCAGCAGTAACAGTAAATGGTCAATCGCGCAGTCTGCACGATTTTCAAGCTCAAGTTAAAGTGCAACGTCAACAGGTGATCAACCAGTATATGCAGTATTCTCAGATGGCCGCCATGTTCGGTATCGACCCGACTACCGATCCACAATTGTCTCAAACAATGACAGGTCTTACTGATGAGCTCAACACCCCATCTGTGATCGGCCAACAAGTCATCGATAATATGGTGCATGATTTACTTATCCGCCAGTATGCCAAGGCAGACGGAATTACAGTTAGCGCCGCTGACGTCGAAAAGGCCGCGGAAGAAGCTTTGCAGTATTATACGAACGGCACACCGACCCCCACGCTCACACCTACACAATTAGTCTATTCGACGATGGATGCGACCCAATTTGCTTTGCTAACGCCGACCCTGACACCAACAATTACACCTACCAATACACTGGCTCCAACAGCGACACCCAATCTGACCAGTACGGCAACCCCCATCCCAAGTCCAACACCCATCCCCAGTCAGACACCCATCCCCAGTCTGACACCCACCAATACGCCGTATACACTCAAGGGATACCAGAATCAATATCAAACCACACTGAAAACATATTCTGAATTGGGTCTTTCGGATGCTGATTTCCGGTATATCTTCTTCGAGAGCATGCTCTATCAACAACGCGTCGAAGCCAAAGTTACCGCGAATGTGAGCCATTCGCAGGAACAGGTATGGGCGCGTGTTATCGAGCTTCCCGATGAGACGACCGCCAAGACCGTCCTTGCAAAACTTATGGCTCCCGGTGGAGATTTTGCCGCGCTGGCAGCTAAAGATTCCATCGACACTGGTTCCAAGTCGAATGGTGGAGATTTGGGCTGGTTTGGTCGTGATTCAACAACGGTTCCTTCTGAAATTGTGGCCACCGCCTTTTCACTTAAAATTGGCCAGATCAGTCAACCGATTAAATCCACCAGCGGATATTACATCATCCAAATCCTTGGTCATGAGATCCGTCCTTTGACAGACCAGCAATACCAGACCGAAGTTGGTAATGCATTCACAACCTGGCTCACTCAGCAGCGGAACAAATCCAAGGTTGTCATTAACAATAGCTGGACGAATTATGTTCCCACAACACCCACCCTCGCTCAAGAACAGGCAGATAGCAATGCCACAGCGACCACTTTCGAATTGACCTCTCAAGCACAAAGCACCCCCTAGAGAATAATTACAAGCCTCGTACCAATAAATATAAAACAATGGTTGGCTTTCAAGCCCACCATTGTTTTATTTAAGCACCGGTATTGGGCTTTATCATGAATCTATTTTAAATAATCTTCTGAGATCTCGTCCAGCTTCAAGCTGATGATTTGGCTGGCAGAATCACGCCCCATCGTCACACCATATATCACATCGGCAGCCTGGACCGTGTTTCGATTATGGGTGATGATGATGAACTGTGTCTCCTTGCTCAACTCCAGCAACAATTCCCTGAAGCGACCTACATTGGCTTCATCAAGCATCGCATCCACTTCATCTAAAACACATACCGGTGTCGGAGAGACTTTTAACAAGGAAAACACCAGTGCAATCGCCGTCAGGCTGCGTTCTCCACCTGAAAGAAGCGACAGACCTTGTTCGCGTCGCCCGGGTAATCGTGCTTCGATATCAATGCCGGTTTCTGTCAGGTTTTCAGGATCGGTCAAAACCAACCGTGCCGCTCCACCACCAAACAGCCGGTGAAAAATTGAATGGAATTGTTCTGCTACGGCCTCAAATGTCTTCTGGAATTCCCGTCGGGTCAGTTCGTCCAACTCTTCGATGACTTGATGCAAGTCGGCTTCAGCCTTATGCAGGTCTTCCAACTGCGCCGTCAGGAAAACATGCCGCTCCTTGACTGATCGGTACTCCTGTTGTGCTTCCGGGTTGATTGCCCCCATCCTCCGCAACTGCGCCCGCACCCTATTCATGTTCTCCTCGAGATCAGGCGGCAATTCATTCACGGCTGGCAGTTGTTCCACCATCCCATCCAACGGCAACGGCACCGGCCCCGATACATCCTCTGCGTACTCGAACGCGACCAGGCCGAAATCGTCCTCGATTTTTTGGCGCAATGTCCCCAACATTTCCTGTTTGCGGCCTAGTTCGAGTTGGATCTGGTTAAACGTCCTCTCAACACGCGCAAGTGCAGATTGCCCTTCTGTTTCCTGTTTCTGTAAATCCATTTCCTGCGTTTCGGATGTCTCGAGTTCTTTTTCTGCCGGTTCGATCAGGTTGCGCAGTTCCTCCAATTGATAATTGATACCAGTGGCCTGGGCTCGCAAGTTTTGCCTTGTGTTCTCCAATTCCACCAACGATTCGTCTATTTCTGCCAATCGTTTATCCAACGTAACCTGATGCGTTTGCACCCGTTCCGTAGCGCTCTTCCGGTCGAGAAGGCGGGTACGGGCATCCCGCAGGGCGCGTTCAGCTACCGCAGAGGCCTTCGACCAAAATGTCACTTGCTCCTGAAAATTATCTATCGTCAGATCCGCGAGTGTCGCGGTTTGTATCGTAAATGCTTCCTGCGCCTGTCGGGTTTCCTTCTCATTAAGAGATAAATCTGCTGAACTTTGCTCAATCTCTTTCCCGGCCAGGGCAATCTCAGCCTCGATGCTGGACTTCTGGCTGACTTGCCAATCCCATTGTCTGCGCGCCCATTCTTCCCGGACCTGCGCCTGCCGCTCGTTATTTCCGGCCAATTCCAACCCGGCGCGCACTGTTCCCACCTTATCCTGACAGACTGCACCTTCCTCCCGGATTGTTTCACTTTTATTGGAAAGTTTTTTTAGTTCCATGTCCAGCTTTTCTATCTGATGGGCAAGTGTTTCTATTTTTTCCAGGAGCTCACGTTTCTGGCGGGGGCGCCCCAACGCCGCCGCTTTAACGGGTTTTCCTGCAGAAACCTGCCCTGTGGCATGGAATACTTCACCTCGCAAAGTTACCGCCCGGGTATATTTCGGTTGACCCGCGAGCACACGCCGTGCAGCCGGCCTGTCCCGCACAATCAGCACCTGTCCAAGCAGTAAATCCAATGCAGGGCGGTATTCGCCTGTAACTTTCACCAAGTCAGAAGCCACGCCCAGGCAGTCAGCACTCGCTTTCACTCGAAGCGGCTCAATCGGGGAAAGCCAGTCCAGCGGCAGGAGGGAGGCCCGTCCGGATTGGCCGGAATCAAGCAGCTCCATGGCCTGCTCGGCATCTTGCCCAGATGCCAGAAGTACGGCATCCGTATATTCGCCTAAAGCTGCCGCAATTGCCACTTCCAATTCTGCCGGAACATCCAATACGGCCGACAAAGCCCCTTTGGCTCCGCCCAATTTAGATCGCCGGGAGGCGTCCAGCAGTAATTTTGCTCCATCCGCATAACCTGCCAACGACTGCTCTGCCTGCTCCATTACATCCAGTTGCGCCTTGTAGCGAGCTTGTTCCGCTTCTGTGGCCGAACGTATTGCCTCTTTTTCTTTGACCTGGACTTCCAAATCAGTCAGCTGGTCGCGCACAAGTTGAAGCTCTGCCTCTGCTTTTTGTACAGCTGTTTCTGCTTTCTGTCGAACCTGCAGTGAATATTTCAACTCCTGGCTGGCTTTGTCCACCTCCACATTGGATGAAGCGATAGCTTGTTCTAGAGTATCCAGTTTTTGCTTCTGGACCTCACGACGTGATGTTAATTCCTCCAGGCGAGCCTGCAAACCGGCCCGCTGCGCGGATAAATTCTGGAGTTCATGTTGGATTGTATCGAGTTCCGTCTGGATGTTGGATTTTTCATCCTGGCGCTTGTCCAGAGCCTCCTGGGCTGATTTTGTCTGGATCAAGGCGTCATCGTATTCTGCCTGCAAACGATTAGTCTCAGCTTCCGTTTCAACCAGCTGTTCCAGGCTGATTTTCAATTCCTCTGAGATTCGTGATTGTTCGCTCATTCCCGAATGGCGGTTGTCCAGAAGGGATCGTTGTCGCTCGTCCAACACAGCCAGTTTGCCACTGGTAGATTCGCGGCTTTCATGCAACTGGGCTGAGTGACGGTGCCAGGAATTCAGGCGGGACCGCAGGCCATTCAGATGATCCCGAAACGTCGTAAAATTCTGGCGGATAGTTTGATATGTTTCACGAGCCTCTGCCAGTTTGGCTTCTTGGTTGCGGCCAAGTTCAATGGTTGCGCTCAGATCACTCTGGGCACTGTGCCAGTGGAAACCATACCATTCCAACAGGAGCACACGCAGGTCAGCCTGTACCCTGGTGTATTCTTGTGCACGTGCCGCCTGCCGTTCCAGGCTTCTTAATCGAGGTTCCAACTCCGCCAGAATATCCCGGACGCGATCCAGGTTGCGTTGGGTAGTCTCCAACCGACGAAAAGTTTCCTCTCGCCGCGTCCGGTAAAGACCAATGCCTGCTGCTTCTTCGAAAAGTCGTCGACGTTCATCAGCCTTGAGAGCCAAAGAAGCATCTACTAGGCCTTGGCCGAGAATGGTGTAAGTTCGTTCGGATAACCCGGATTGTGCCAACAGCTCATTAATATCCTTCAGCCTGACATGCTGGCTGTTCAGCAGGTATTCATTACGACCATCGCGATATGAACGGCGCGCCAGAGCCACTTCCGAGAAATCGACCGGTAACCAGCCATCCGAATTATCGAAAGTTACCCCGGCGCTCGCCATGCCGGCGCGCGGGCGTTGCTCTGACCCGGCAAATATCATATCCTCGGTTTTCTTGGCACGTAGAAGGCTGTAGGATTGTTCTCCCAATACCCAGCGAAGCGAATCTGCAATATTGGATTTGCCCGAGCCATTAGGTCCGACAATGGCAGTAATTCCTTCTGCAAATTCAAAATTCGTTTTTGCGGCGAAGGTTTTGTAACCGTGGAGTTCTAGGGATTTTAGTCTTAATGGCATGGTGGATTAATGGATCAACTTTCGGATTTCTCGATTATATCCAGAGTGGCTTGAGCAGCCAGGCGCGCCGCGGTTTGTTTATTGTGGCCGGAGCCATGGCCGTATACTTTGCCATTGATACGTACTTCTACTTCAAACATTCTGTCATGGTCCGGGCCGCTGGCTTGCAGCATAACATACTGTGGAATGCCAAGTTTGTGCCCTTGCGACCATTCCTGCAGGCGGCTTTTCGGGTCCTGCAAATCGGATCGCAGCAGAAATTGCTCGCCTACTTTCTCTATCATGGTATGGAAAAAACCTTGCACCATATTGATATCATTTTGCAAAAATAGCGCGCCGATCAGAGCCTCGAAGGTCGCACAAAGCAATACTTCCCGCTGGCGGCCTCCTGCTTGCTCTTCTCCATGTCCCAGGCGCATGGCAGACCCCAGGTCAAGTGCGCGGGCAAATTCGGCCAGTTGCTCTGTGCAAACCAAAGCCGAGCGCATCCGTGTTAATTCCCCTTCAGCCACCTCGGGGAAATGGTTATATAACCAGGCTCCTGCTACAAAATCAAGAACGGCATCCCCTAAGAATTCCAGGCGCTCGTTATCTTCCAGCGCTTCAGGATGCTCATTAATATAGGACCGGTGGGTCAGGGCACGTGTAAGCAGAAGTAGATTTGTAAAAGGAAGGTTCAGCCGCTTTACAAGCGCAGCTGGAGATTCTTCTCGTTCCCCGTTGGAGATAAAGTTCATGGCATCCTCCCGGAGCACAGGGAGCGCCAGCCGCCTCACAAGGTCAGGCGGCTGGCGGTCACTTTGTTCCAAAAACGATATATAGCCGATTGTAACCCGATTTAACCAGGCTGACCAGCATAGCGGATGATCGATTGGAATTTTGTTTTAAAATTGGTCGAGACTGAACGGTGCTAAGAGCTGAACCGGCACGGACAACCCCTC
Organism: uncultured Chloroflexia bacterium; assembly: GCA_963772245.1. Lineage (GTDB taxonomy): Bacteria > Chloroflexota > Anaerolineae > Anaerolineales > Villigracilaceae > UBA877. The sequence goes on from CAVYWB010000007.1 coordinate 17,199, forward strand.
TTTTTATGTCACGATGACCATTCCATAAGTTCCTGTATGATAAAATCGGTTCTGCTTAAACCAAAGGAGAAAATAATGCCAGAAAAACCTGGAATTGAAAACCGGTTATTGGACAATATTGAAATGGGGCTTGGGGCGTGGTCTTGGGGCGATAGCATTTACTGGCAATATGGACATGGATACACCGATGAAGACATCGCCGAAGCTTTCCAGACTTCACTGGCAGCCGGGGTTAACCTGGTTGATACCGCCGAAATCTATGGAACAGGACGTTCCGAGCACTTGCTCGGGAGTTTCATCAAGAATACCAGCCAGCCTGTTATTGTGGCAACCAAGTTCTTCCCTATTCCGTACCGTTTTACAAAAAAAAGTGTGGTCCGCGCGCTGCATGGCAGCCTGGAACGTCTCGGCTTGGAACGCGTTGACCTGTATCAATTGCACTGGCCTAGCCCGGTGGTTCCCATCGAAACATATGTGGAAGGTCTGGCTTTGGTCTTCCAGGCCGGACTAACCCGAAGCGTCGGGATTTCAAATTACAACATGGAACAAATGGAACGCGCCTCCAAATGTCTGGCAAAACACGCTATCCCATTGGCATCCAATCAAGTGGAATACCATCTCCTTAACCGTAACGCCGAGCGAAGCGGATTGCTCGATCGTTGCAGGGAACTGGGTGTACGGCTGATCGCGTATTCCCCCCTGGCAATGGGCCTGTTGACAGGCAAGTACACAGCTGATAAACCCCCTGCCGGCCCGCGTGGACGAAAGTATGCCTCCATCTTGAAAGATTTGCCATCCCTGATTTCCCTGATGACCGAAATTGGCAAAGGACACGCTGGGAAAACTCCCGGACAGGTGGCTTTGAATTGGATTATTTGTAAGGGCGGGTTGCCCATCCCGGGGGCCAAGACAGCCGCACAAGCACGTCAAAACGTCGCTGCCATCGGCTGGCGATTAACACCGGATGAAGTCAAAGCTTTGGATTCAGCCAGCGATAAAATAACATGATCTAAGAATGGGAAAATTATCTTTTAGAGTAAAATAGGTTTTATGCCATCATCGAAGATTCAATCAAAACGATCAAGAAATAACCTCTCCAATACCGAAACTACCACTCGCGATGCCAAGGCTGTTCTCTCAGGCAGGAGTAAGAAAGGTCGTTTCGCCCGATTGTTGCCTTTCCTCGGACCTGCTTTTATTGCCAGTATTGCTTATGTGGACCCAGGAAACTTCGCTACAAACATCCAGGGCGGCGCTCAGTTCGGTTATGAGCTTCTCTGGGTTATTCTGGGGAGCAATTTAATGGCCATGCTATTGCAGGCCTTGTCCGCCAAGCTGGGAATTGCGAGCGGTAAAAACCTGGCCGAGCATTGTCGCGAGCGTTTCCCGCGCTGGACGGTTTGGAGCATGTGGGTACTTATGGAATTGGTGGCCATGGCAACCGACCTGGCCGAATTCCTTGGCGCAGCAGTGGCTCTGAACCTGCTCTTCGGGATACCGCTCTGGATAGCAGGACTGTTGACCGCCGTCATCACCTTCGTCATTCTCAGCCTGGAACGCTACGGTTTTCGTCCTCTTGAAGCGGTAATTACTGGTTTTCTGGCCATTATCGCCATCAGCTATGTGATCGAACTTTTTATGGGTCGTCCTGATTGGGCCGCCATCACCTACAATACGTTTGTCCCGCACTTTTCAAATTCCGAAAGCGTCCTGCTGGGAGCAGGTATCCTGGGCGCCACTGTCATGCCGCACGCGATTTTCCTGCATTCCGCCCTTACCCAGGGCCGGGTCGTTGTAAAAAAGCCCGAGCAATTACGCCGTCTGTTTCACTTCGAAATCGTTGATGTAGTGATTGCCTTGGTCATAGCCAGTTCGGTCAATGCAGCCATGCTGATAACTGCGGCGGCTGCCTTCCATACCAGCAAAGTCGATGTCGGCACTTTGGAGCAGGCGTATAAAACCCTCCAGCCCTTGCTCGGGCCCGCGGCAGGAATTGTTTTCGGCGTTGCTTTGCTCGCCTCCGGACTTTCCTCTTCATCGGTAGGGACTATGGCCGGGCAGGTCATCATGCAGGGATTCATGCACTTTCATATCCCGCCCTGGATCCGGCGGGTGGTGACGATTATCCCATCCTTGATTGTCATCTTTGCCGGCTTGGATCCCACCCGTAGCCTGGTAATCAGCCAGGTGGTGCTCTCATTTGGCCTGCCATTTGCAATTATCCCTCTGATCATGTTCACCAGTAACAAGGATGTAATGGGTGTGCTCGTCAACAAGTGGTTTACCAACCTGTTGGCTGGCCTGTGCGCTGTTCTGATTATCGCCCTGAATATTTTCCTGCTCTACCAAACCTTCTTTGGGAAATAAGCCTATGTTCAAACATATCCTCGTTCCTCTGGACGGTTCGACCCTGGCGGAGGCAGCCTTGCCAGCCGCAGTTTCCCTGGCGCACACTTTTAAAGCGCCGGTAACCTTGCTGCACGTCATCGAGCAGGATGCTCCCGCTGAAATCCACAGTGACCACCATTTAACTGAAGCCGGGGAGGCTGAAGCTTACTTGGCAGACACTGCAAGGCGGTTCTTTCCTCCCAAAATCAAAGTTAATTTACACGTCCACACCGCCCCGGTGGAAGACGTGGCCCGAAGTATTGTTGATCATTCCTCGGACGAGCTCCAACCCGATTTGATCATCCTATGTTCTCACGGCAATAGTGGGATGCATGACCTTTTCTTTGGGAACATTGCCCAGGAGGTCGCTGCCGCCAGCGGTACTCCGGTATTGCTCATCAAACCGGATGAAACCATTTCCCAATTCAAGTTACAGCATATTCTTGTACCGTTGGATAACGAATCCATCCATGATAAAGCCCTGCCCCCCGCCGAAGCGCTCGCAAAAGCCTACAAGGCGGAGTTAATTCTGTTATGCGTTGTGCCAACCCTGGGAACACTCGCTGGAGAGCAGGCTGCTGTCAGCAATATGCTCCCCTCGGCGGCCGCCGCCTACCTCGATATCGCCGAAGAGATGGCCCTGGATCACTTTAAAAGGCACCTGAACCTGTTCAAGAAAAAAGGGTTACCTGCAACCGCCGAAATTGCGCGCGGCGACCCGGCCCAGGTCATCTCTAAAACAGCCGAGAATATCAGCGCAGACTTGATCGTGTTCGGCACTCACGGCCGCGCCGGTCTGGATGCTTTCTGGAACCGCAGCGTAGCTGCCAGTGTGGCTAGAAAAACACAGATGCCATTACTTCTCTTGCCACTGAAATAATCACGCCTGGGTGGTTTTTTCAACCAAACCACATATCCATCAATACGGCTTATGAACAAGCCGTGTTAACGGCTTTGGCCATAATTACATTGGGCATGGGTATCAATTCTTAGTTTCTTGCTTACAGTTTTTTCTTATCGTCGAATTAGCTGATATCCACCCCGGTCAGCCTGGTTAAGATCCGGTGCAACAACAGGAATGGCAAAATTAATAAAACCTGAAAAATCCCACTTAATCCGAAGATCATAGCCAATACCCGCAGGAATGAATTAAAAGGGCTTGCCAGATTCTCCAGCATCCACGGACCGGCGCCTGCCAAAATCGCAACTCCCAGTAGGATTCCTGCCAGCAACCCCAACGGTAACCAGGCATGCCGGTCTGATTCAGAGGGCATCATTGTGCTGCTGATGGTAAAGGTCAGATAGAACCATATCCAAAAATCAGGTGTTCTTGTGATAGCCGCCAACACAATCCAGAGCCCATTTACTCCAGCCAGCCAGACAAATTCCCATAACGGCAGTAAACGGAAATGATAAATTGACACGTACGCCACGAAAAGACTGCCAGTCAACAATGGCGCCGCCCCGATCAGCGCATCCCGGATAAAGCCTCCCGAGGCGGTTTCAACATAGCCCAGCCGCAATTTTCCGTTCGGTTGGGCCTGCGGAATTATGGAGAACTTCCCGGTCTGAACCCCTAAAATCTTTGCCATCAGGAAATGGCTGAGCTCATGTAGGAAGACACCCGGCAGGAAGATCAAGGCAAAGATTGCCTCGGTCAGTCCGGTTCGCCGGGTCAGGATTAAGAAAAAGGCTTGTATTTCACGATGCAGGGATCGCTGCAGCATTACCAGCAGCACCGCTGCTGCCAAAAGCCACAGTAAGCCGTCAAATGATAAAAGATAATTCATGGATGCAAATTATCATCAGCGACGGATAACCGGGTTCTGTAACAGTCGTCCTTCGCTCCTTTGTGGTTTATCGTGGCCTTCGAATTATTTCACTGCAGCCTGAGTGATCTTAATAAACTCTTCCATTTTCAAGCTGGCGCCCCCCACCAATGCGCCATCGATATCTGCCTGGCCGAAAAATTCAACCGCGTTGGCAGCCGTCACAGACCCTCCATAAAGGACTCGCATGGCTTGGGCAGTCGCTTCACCGTACATTTCTGCCAGCGGCTTGCGGATATGGTCGCGGATTACCGCATTGGCATTAACCCCATTGGAGGCGCGTCCCGTCCCGATGGCCCAAACCGGTTCATACGCAACGACGATCTTCTGTGCAAATTCCACTTCAAGTTCTTTGAGTCCCACTCGGATCTGGCGGGAAACGACTTCTGCAGTCCGGCCTGATTCGTACTCGGCTAACGTCTCACCGACACAAACGATCGGGACCAGCCCGGCAGTCCGTGCGGCTGCTGTCTTCTTGTTTACCGTTTCGTCCGTTTCACCAAAATACGTCCGGCGCTCGGAGTGACCGATGATGACGTATTTGCAGAACTCAGCCACCATCCCGGCTGCTACTTCACCGGTATATGCGCCTTTGGCCTCCCAGTGGATATTTTGGGCGCCCAAGCCAATATCGGTACCTTGCAGGAGCGCTGCAACCGGCACAAGGCACATAAAAGGCGGGCAAAGGACCTTCTCCACCCCCTTAACAGAACGCAATAAAGGCGCCATTTCGGCAACCAATGCACGTGCTTCTGCGACATTTTTATTCATTTTCCAGTTTCCGGCAACAAGTGGTGTACGCATTATGGTAATGTCCCTTCAATGGATTTGGCCTCCATGAGCATCCATGCGGTCGCGGCGGGATTATTCTCTAAGTTTATCAATTCCTGCCGTTCCCGGCTGGTATCGCCCACTTTGGCAGAATATTCAGCCTGAAGAAGCTGGCCTTCAGGAAAATTTGGGTTTTTGAGGTTTAATTGATCCAATATTTTTTGTCCGGTTGTTTGATCTCCAAAGTAAAATTGATATTGAGACCTGGCAAGGGTGGCCAATGGAACGTCGATGGCTGATATTTTTATGATTGGGAGATAAATGATGGCTGCCCTATTTCGGTATGCCTTGAAAACAGCTTCGTGAAATTGATCTTGAAGCTGGTTCGGCAGCGGACCGGCCTTCAGATGCATTTCTGCTGCATCCAGATCCAGACGGGCGGCGATCAACCAGGCATTCTTCTCTGCAAACTGACGCCCGAAATCCCAATCCATGCTTTCAACCGCCTCTCCTGATTTCTCCAGATTGGTTATTGCCTGATGGGCAAACTCCAACTTATTTGCATCAACATCCGCCATCGCCAACATTAGAAAACTCTGCGGGTCGTCCGGATTGGCAGTCATATACTGTTGCGCCTTGGTAATTTCACTAATTGCGTCGGGCGTTTGGAAAGGGTTATATGTCTGAGTACTAGTGGGGATCAAGGAAGCATCGGCAACAGCTTTGTTTCGAATGAACCTGATGGCAAAGAGGGTCACCAAAGTGGCGAGGATCAGAACGACCCCGATTGCCAGCCACAACCACCCGAGCTTGGCCTTGGGCTTCGCAGTCTGGGTCTGAGCTGGCGAATTTGGCTGTGCTTTCTGAACGACCGTCCGGGACACCTGGCTTGCGTGGGTGGATGCCAAGGCGTCAGTTACACCCGGGGCTGCCGAATTAACCTCCGGACTGGGAACGGAAATTATTGTTGGGGCTTCATGCAGAGTCATCGACGAGGAAGACTCGGATGAGATCACTGACGCCCAAAATGGGTCTGTGGTCGCTGATCCAGAAAGTTCCGGTTTGCCTCCCTTCCAGGCGGTCTGAAAGGCATCTACCAAGGTAGGGATGTCCTTATAGCGGTCTTGGCGATCCTTTGCAAGGGCTTTTAGAAGGACTCGTTCTACATCTTCGGAAATCTCCGGATTCACATGTCGGGGCATGGGCAGTGGAGAATAAATATGATCGTGAATGACCGAAAAAGGTGTGTCGGCGCTGAAAGGGACTTTCCCTACAGTAAGCTCGTAGACCATTACCCCGAAGGAATAGATGTCAGTACCTTCGTCCAAATCTTTTTTTCCTAAAGCCTGTTCAGGAGAGATGTATTGAGGAGTACCCAGAATCATGTCGGAGGTTAATGTGGATGCGCCTGATTGCGCGATTTTTGCTAAACCAAAGTCCGAAAGGTAGATATGGCCGTCCGTAGCCATTAAAACATTCGACGGTTTGATATCCCGGTGGAGAATCCCTCTTTCATGGGCATAGGTAAGGGCAGTACCGACCGATTCCACAACCCTTGCTACTAATTCCTTCGAGATCGGCCCGTGAAGCAGGGTTGCTTTCAACGTTTCTCCCTCGATGAATTTCATTACCAGGTATGGACGGCCTTCGTGTTCGGTATAATCGTAAATGGGGACGATGTTGGGATGTTCGAGTTTTGCGACCAGACGAGCTTCCCGTTGGAAACGACTCAAGAAACTGGAATCTTCGAGAAAAGCTGGGTGAAGGACTTTAATGGCAACATAACGGTCCAAAGCGGCATGATAGGCCTTGAATACAGTGGCCATTCCTCCCTGACCGAGTTGCTCAATGATCCGGTACGGTCCGACCATCTCTCCGACGGTGAACGACATGGAGCGCTTTCCTCTTATAATAATTTGGGACGAAAAAAGGACGAACGCTCATGTTTCTGCTTTCGTCCTATGGGTCCATCTCTACTTATTCATCAATGCTGCTACGCCTGGCAGTTCCTTGCCTTCCAGGAACTCAAGTGATGCGCCGCCGCCGGTGGAAACATGCGTCATTTGTTTTGAAACACCGGCCTTTTTCACTGCGCTGGCGCTGTCACCTCCGCCGATAACTGTGATCGCACCGGATTCAGCCAGCAATTTTGCCAGGGCAAAAGTGCCCCCAGCAAACTTGGGCATTTCGAATACGCCTACCGGGCCATTCCACACGATCAATTTCGCGCCTTTGAGAGTCGCCTTATAGAGTTCCAAAGTTTTTGGACCTACATCCATCATTCGCCATCCGGCTGGGATCTTGCCGACGTCCACAATTTTGCTGTTGGCATCCGCATCAAATTTGTCGGCGATCACGGCATCCACCGGCAGGACAATACCCTTCCCGGATTTTGCCAGGATGTTCTTGGCAGTATCGATCGAGCCGGCTTCCACCAGGCTGTCCTGCATGTTCATACCTTCGGCTGCCAGGAAGGTGTTCGCCATGCCGCCGCCGATGATGAGCTTATCACACTTGGAAAGCAGGGTTTCTACGACCAGGATCTTGTCGCTGATCTTGGCGCCGCCTAATATGGCAACATATGGGTGTTCCGGGTTGGCGATCGCCCGCCCAAGATATTCCAGTTCCTGTTCCATCAGGAACCCGGAAACGGCCGGCAGGAAGTGTGCCACCCCTTCCGTTGAGGAATGCGCACGGTGGGCTGAACCAAATGCGTCGTTAACGAATACGTCGCCAAGCGCTGCCATCTTCTTGGCCAGCCCCATATCGTTCTTTTCCTCTTCGGGGTGGAAACGGGTATTTTCCAGCATGATCACTTCGCCCGGCTTGATCGCCTTCGCCATCGCCTCCACTTCAGGCCCAACGCAGTCCGGCGCCATTTTGACTGGGATTCCAAGAAGCCCAGCCAGTACCTCCGCCGCAGCTTTAAGGCTGAATTCAGGATCGAATCCACCCTTCGGCCGGCCAAGGTGGCTCATCAACAGTAGCGACGCTCCTTGTTCAAGAACATATTTGATTGTGGGAAGAGCCGCCCTGATCCGCTTGTCATCCGTGACTTTTCCGTCCGCCATGGGAACGTTGAAATCCACCCGCATTAAAACTCGTTTGCCCTTCAGATCAATATCTTTTACGGTTTTCTTATCCATGCTGATCCTCCTTAGTAAAATAGTCAAAAGTCTCATAGTCTTTCGACTATGAGACTGGGAGACGATAAGTTTATCCGGCTAAAGACTTTTCGCCATCAACGCAGCTAAGTCGGCTGTGCGGACCGAGTAACCCCACTCGTTATCGTACCAGGCTACCACTTTGACGAAGTTGGTGGATTCCTTGCCAAGCACTGAAGTGAAGGGCAGGTCAATAGAGGAACTGTATGCGCTGCCCTTAAAGTCCATGCTTACCAGGGGCTCGTCCACAGCTTCAAGGATACCCTTGAAACGCGGCAGCTTGGCGGCGTCCCGGAAGGCTTGGCGCAGTTCTTCGGTGGTGGTCGATTTCTCCAGTTCGGCCGTGAAATCCACCACCGAGACAGTCGGGGTCGGGACACGCAGGGAATAACCGTCGAACTTCCCCTTCAGCTCCGGGATGACCAGGGCGATGGCTTTGGCAGCACCGGTGGTGGTCGGGATGATATTCAACCCAGCAGAGCGCGCCCGCCGCAGGTCCGAGTGCGGCATATCCAGCACCTTCTGATCATTGGTGTAGGAGTGAATGGTGGTCATGAAAGCGCGCTTGATTATGTACTTGTCGTGCACAACCTTCGCAGCCGGGGCCAGGCAGTTCGTAGTGCAGGATGCGTTCGACACCACGTGGTGCTTCTTCGGGTCGTACTTGTCTTCGTTGACGCCCAACACGACAGTCAGGTCTTCACCTTCCGCCGGAGCGGAAATGATTACCTTCTTGGCGCCGCCGGCTGTGATGTGGTTTACGGCACCCTTGACGGTCTTTCCCTTTTTGTTTACGCCGTCTTCCTTGATGGTGAAGAGACCGGTGGACTCGATCACGATATCAATCCCCAGGTCTTTCCACATAATGGAGGAAGGATCGGTCTCCTTGAAGACCTTGACTTTCTTGCCATCGATCAAAAGTCCCTCTTCGTGGATTTCGACGGTGCCATTGAAGCGCCCATAGGTTGAATCGTACTTCAGCAGGTGGGCCATGGTCTTCATGTCGCCGATATCATTAAAGGCGACCACTTCCAGCTCTTCAGGATAATAATCCCGAATTGCCTTCAAAACCTGACGACCGATCCGGCCAAAACCATTGATACCAACTCGTGTTGCCATAATTTATCTCCTTACGGTTTAAGATTGATCCAACGCGGTCGCGTTGTTATTCCCATATCATCAATTTGTGGGGAAACCCCACTTCCCGGCAGAGTGTAATATTAACTATTTTCCTTGGTCAGGGGGCCGGTGCGCTCATTATACAAGGCCATCAACGTTTGAGCGAGTTTGGTGGCATCGTGTCGTTCAAGATTATTGTGATCGACTAGTTCTGCTAAATAAATGCGTGGATCCCGCACATCGCTGTCATCTACCCGGACCCACTGAACCTGACCTTCAAATTCACCATCATAACACGAATTGCAAACTATGACATCCACAAGGTTGAACCCGATCAAGTCTTCCAGAGCATGGATATGTTCACTGGAAGCATATTTATCGGTCTCGCCGGGTTGTGTGGCAATATTGGTCACAAACATCTTTACCGCCCGGCTGGAATGGATGGCCTCCAATAGATCGCGGACAAGTATATTGGGCAAAATACTGGTATACAGGCTTCCCGGGCCGATAATGATCATGTCTGCCGCCAGTACAGCCTGGATTGCCGGCGGATAAGCGGAGGCATCGTTTGGTTCCAGCCAGACCCGCCGGACCCTTCCTGCGGCCTTGGGGATCTGGCTCTCTCCTTCCACCCTGACCTCGGTCTCGCTTTGAGGCAGGCGCACATCCGCAACCAACCGGACGTTGTGCAATGTGGCCGGTAACACCTGTCCATGCACGGACAGCGCCCGACCCGATTCGGAAACGGCATTCTCGAAACTGCCGGTCAGGTCGGCCAGGGCGGAAATGAAAAGGTTGCCAAAATTATGACCGCCCAATCCGGTCTCTCCACCGAAGCGGTATTGGAATAATTGCGTTAGAAGGGCTTCATCGTCGGAGAGCGCCGCAAGGCAATTGCGGATATCCCCCGGCGGCAGGATGCCTAGGTCTCGCCTGATTTCGCCGGAAGACCCGCCGTCGTCTGCAACCGAGACGATCGCCGTCAGGTTGTGGGTATGCTCTTTGAGACCGCGCAGCACGGTTGCGATCCCGTGCCCGCCGCCGATGACAACCACGCGCGGGCCGCGTTCCCGCCGACGGAAATCGGATACCTGATCCACCAGTTGCTGCCCGGGTTGCCGGAAAGGTTGCAGCAGTGCCCGGTTCAAGCCCCAACTGCCCAATATGATCAAACCCAGCCCCAGTCCCGCAAAAACAACCATCCGCAAATCTCTGGTTAAAAATTGCAGCGAAATAAAGGTAATGGCCGGCAGCCACCATGTTTCCGGTGCTTCACGGTATACATCCAGCAGGAAAAGCGCCAGCCCAACGCCGCCCAGGGTTGTCCCGGCCAGCAGTATGAGAATCCAGCGCTTCACGCCCAGACCGGGCACTAACCACCGTAATAAAGATTTTGCCCTCCTACGTACGGACAACCACCAAATCTCGCTTCTTCTTGACATCACAAGGATGATAGCAGTCTTGAGTGGAATAGTCAACTGTCTATGGCGGAATCAGCGTTTACAGGTCCAAAAAACGGTGTAGAGGTGGACAACCTCCACTCACCCTGAATGGCGACCTTCCCGCTCGCTGCTCCGGAGGGGCCTGTCCTGCCAGTCCTGGTTGTTTTCCGGGGGACTTGCTGAAGGTTTTGCCGCCTTCCATCCGGCAGGTCATGTTTCCGGAGCGGTTCTAAGAAGACGATGTACCGGATCCGCCTGGGAATGAATCCGCCGGCTACAGTGCCCTTGCCTATAGCCCCACAGGGGAGCCTAATGGCAGTCGGACAAAAAAAGACGAAAGAACACTATTTTTGACCTGTCTCACCCTTGCCAAAACTGAACTTATGTTCTATATTCAAAGTCATCGGATTGGTTTTCTTTGTATACTATGGCGGCAATAATCTTACGGAAGGTTTTCATGCATCATCAATCATCCATCCAAAATCTTCAATCCCCTCATTCGTTCCTCTTCGTTCCGCGGAACGAATGGCATTCTGCCGGGCTCATCGCATCCGGAGAATTTAATATCCTTGCCATATTATTCAGCAATCTCTAATCAGCCACCCCCAATTAAAAACCTCTATTGCTCCGTATTCCCTTTTTGTTCTACATTCTTTTTCTTCACGGAGCGAAAACTGCACCAATTCCCATTCATCATTCATCCTTCTTCCTTCATCATTTCCCATCTATTCATTTCTCCTTTCCCTTCTTGGTAACGAATACCTTAAATCGGAAAAATGATCGATCCCGTTTCAATTTCTTTTCTTTTCCTTCCTTTGTGCTCCTTCGTGTCCTTAGTGGTGAGATATTCAATGCTGCATAAGGGGTTTTGCTTTGTCGAAGGTGAGAGCGGCACGAATTTAGCATCAACCGCTTCCTTTGCCATGTTATAATTTTCCAGAAAGCACAGAGACACACAGATTTGTGGAGAAGCGCGTATGAGCGCAATCGTTGCCATCGACATCGGCGGGACCCAGTTAAGAGTCGCCGTCTACCCCAAGGACGGTACCGTCCCCATCAAGATTTCAGCGCACCCCCTCTCTTGGGATGGAAGCCGGGGTGTTCGAGCGGCTTACTGCCCTGATCGACTCGGTCTGGCCGGATGAGCCGGTTGACATCATCTGCGCGGCCGTCCCCGGTCCGCTTAATCCCTATACCGGCATCATCATCGAAACGCCCAACATCCCCGCCTGGACAAATTATCCCCTGGCCGAATTGCTTTCAAATAAATACAACGTCCCGGCCTTCATCGGGAATGACGGCAACCTGGCGGTGCTGGGCGAGTGGCTTTACGGTGCCGGCCAAGGGCATCATGACATTATTTATCTCACCATCAGCACCGGCATCGGTGGCGGCGTGATCTGCGGCGACAAGCTGATCGAAGGCTTTCGCGGCATGGCCACTGAGCTCGGTCATATCACGGTTCTGCCGGACGGACCTGTTTGTTCTTGCGGCGTTAAGGGTCACCTGGAGGCAGTCGCTTCCGGCACGGCAATCGCCAAATACGTATCCGAGCAGATCACGGCCGGCCGGAAATCCAGTCTTGCATCCGGAGAATTATCCGCCCGCCAGATCTCCGAAGCCGCCGCGCTGGGCGATAAATTGGCCATGGAAGCCTTCCGACACGCCGGAGAATTCATCGGCCAGGCCACCGCGGACTTCCTGCACTTGTTTAACCCTTCCATCATCATTTTTGGTGGTGGTGTTTCTTTTAGCGGCGCGCTGCTGCTCGACCCGGTCAAGGATTCTATGCGACGGCATATCATGGCTGATTCTTATCTTGACGGGCTGGTAATCACTACCGCCAAATTGGGAGACGATTCGGGCCTGCTGGGTTCGCTGGCGCAGGCACATTTAAAACTTGGCAAATAAGCATGTTCTACATCTAAGTGAAAGGAGAAATGAAATGGAACCTCTGAAATTACCAGGGCCAAAGGCCAGGGCGCTGATCAAGCGCGATTCGGCTGTCATATCGCCGTCTTATCCGCGTGGGGTGCCCTTTGTGATGGATCATGGACGCGGAACCGAAGTTTGGGATGTGGACGGCAACCGTTTTCTAGACTTCGCCGCCGGGATTGCGGTCACCTCCACCGGTCACAGCCACCCGAAAGTCGTCAAGGCTATTCAGGACCAGGCTGAAAAATTCCTGCATATCTCCTCGGATTATTATCACGAACCGATGATTGCATTGGGAGAAAAACTGAATTCCATTGCACCCTTTCACGAAGCGGCAATATCCTTCATGTGCAACTCTGGTACTGAATCTGTGGAAACTGCCATCAAACTGGCCCGGTACCATACCGGGAGGACCAACTTTGTCGGCTTTACCGGCGCGTTCCACGGGCGGACAATGGGTGCTGTCACTTTTACTGCCAGCAAACCCACCTATCACCGCGGCTTTTATCCGCTCATGAACGGCGTCGTGCATGCCCCTTTCCCGAACCCGTACCGGCCCGTTTTGGAACGCCAGACCAGCGAAGATTATGGCGAGACCGTTGTTCGCTATATTGAATCCGAGATCCTCGGTCACATCCTCCCGCCTGACGAAGTGGCCGGAATCCTGGTGGAGACTATTCAAGGAGAAGGAGGCTACATCGTCCCGCCTCCGGGCTTCTACCCCGCCTTGCGGAAACTTTGTGATAAGTACAAGATTCTGCTCATCGCCGACGAAGTGCAGTGCGGCATGGGGCGTACCGGCAAATGGTGGGCCATCGAGCACTTCGATGTGGAACCGGATATTATTACCATTGCCAAAGGCATCGCTTCCGGGCTGCCGATGGGGGCCTGCCTTGCCCGTAAATCCGTGATGGATTGGCCGCGTGGCTCTCACGGCAACACCTTTGGCGGCAACCCGCTTTGCTGTGCAGCTGCGCTGGCAACGATTGACCTGATCGAAAATGAATATTTGGAAAATGCTGCCGTCGTCGGAGAGTATGCGCAGAATTCTTTGCGCGGGATTATGGAGCGGCATTCATCCATTGGTGATGTGCGCGGGTTTGGCTTGATGATTGGCGTGGAATTCGTTAAGGATCGGCAGACGAAAGAACCAGCCGAAACTCTTTGCAACCGCCTGGTAGAATTGGCTTTTGAGCGCGGCCTGATACTTCTATCCTGTGGCAAGAGCGTCATTCGTTTCGCGCCACCCTTGAGCATTTCAAAAGCAGAAATTGATGAAGGGCTGAAAATCTTCGAGGAAGCGCTGGTTTTAACGGAAAGAGAATTAAGGTAAGCTCCAGGCAAAACGCATGTTTACCCCAACCTTGATGAGCTTGGGGTAAACTTATTTGTATGGGTACATCACATAATAATTCGATTTCATGTACGTTAGCCTGACCGAAGTGATAGAATCACACATAAACTAGATTACTTTTCCAATACCTGAGATTCCTCCATGCTTCCCGATTTCCGCGTCCGCCAACGGGACTATTTGCTCGAAATTGCCCGTGCTCTCACCCAGGAACTTGACCTGGATAAATTGTTGACGCGCATTTTACGCATTTCCATTGAAATGTTGGCCGGTCAGGCGGGGATAATTGCTCTCAAAGAAACCAGCGGATGGCGGGTGGTGGCGGCGCATGGCATCCCGGCCGCCTTCCTGAGCTATCTCGAGCCGCTGCTGGCCGAGGAAAAGGCCGCCGAACTAAATCTGATCGAGCTCAACCGGATGCTCAAGGATTTAACTTACACTGCCAGTATGGGGTTGTTGAATGGCGTCGGCATCCCGCTCGCCACCCATGGACAGGTCATCGGTGTGATCTTCATTTTCCGCGGATATCCCGATTTGTTCTCCACCAACGATAAACAGCTCCTGCAATCCTTTGCCGATCAGGCTGCCATCGCGGTCTTCAATGCACGTCTCTATGGACAAGTTAGTTACGAAAAACAGCGTCTCGATGCCCTGCTCGATTCCGCAGCCGATGGCATCCTCATCCTCAACGCCGACCATACCATCGAACGCTGTAACATGGCCTTTGAACATTTGTACGGCCGTCCGCGCGCCGAGATTCAGACCCACGCCCAGGCCGATGTCATCCAGTGGGCTCGCCGCCCCGAAGGCATGACGCTGGAAGAAGCGGAGGCAAATGGATGGCCTTTAACTACTAATGCCTATCTATATATTGAAGGTGATCTGCTGCGACCTGAACCTCCTAACCTGCCGATCGGTGTTACGTACGCCCCGCTGCTGGCAGAGGATGGAAGTTTGCGAAATATCTTCGTCACCATTCGTGATATCACTAAATTCCGCACAGCCGAGGAGATCAAGAACACTTTCGTCTCAATCGTCAGCCATGAACTCAAAACCCCGGTAGCCTTGATTAAGGGGTACGTCAGCACCCTGCGACGCGAAGATGCCAAATGGGACAAGAACGTTGTGCGTGACAGTCTTTCCATTATCGAAGAAGAGGCCGATCATCTGGCATCCATGATCGAAGATTTACTCGATGCTTCTCGATTGCAGGCTGGCGGCTTGTCTCCGAATCTATCCGATATCTCCCTCCCCGTTCTGGCCGATCGCCTGGCCGAGCGATTTAGGACGCAGACCCAGAAGCACACCATCATAGTGGATTTTCCCGAGAAATTCCCGGTTATTGTGGCGGATGAAGATCGCATCACACAGGTTATTTCCAATCTTATCTCCAATGCCATCAAATATGCACCTGGAGGCGAAATTCGCATCAGCGGCCAGGTCCGTCCGGAACAAGTGATCATCTGCGTCAGCGACCAGGGTCCGGGCATCGATCCCGGAGACATTCCCTATGTATTTGGACGTTTCTATCGCTCGGAAAAGGCCGCTCGGAAAACAAAAGGTGCCGGTCTGGGGCTGTATCTTGCCAAAGCAATTGTTGAAGCACATGGGGGCCGCATCTGGGTGGATCCTCATCCTGGTTCTGGCGCAACCGTTTGTTTTAGCCTGCCGAGGCAATAAAGTCCTTTGTCTACTCGCCAGCCACCGGCAATTCCCAATCGGTTGTACATTTTGAAGTAAAATAGGCCGGTTATCAAACATAAATCCTCGTTCAGAAATCGGAAATCAGCCATGCCCCCACAAAAAACACAAATTTCCTGTCCGCGCTGCCGGCAACCGGTAGTGGCTCAGATCGAACAACTCTTTGATATCACCTCGGATCCTGGCTCCAAACAACGCTTGCTTGGGGGTGTTTCCAACTACGCATCCTGCCAGAGTTGCGGCTATAACGGTCCGCTGGCAACCCCCATCGTCTACCATGATAATGCCAAAGAATTGTTGCTCACATATTTTCCTGCGGAATTGGGCATGCCGGTCAATGAGCAGGAAAAGTTGATCGGTCCCCTCATCACGCAGGTGACGAACCATCTGCCGCCAGAGAAGCGTAAAGGTTACCTGCTGCGTCCGCAAAGTTTCTTTACCTATCAGAGCCTGATCGAACGGATATTGGCCGCTGATGGCATTACTCCAGAAATGATCGAAGCGCAAAAGAAGCGCGTCTCAATTGTGGAACGGCTGCTCAGCGCATCAACTTCCCAGGCTCGTCAAGAAATCATCAAACAGGATGCCGCTCTTCTCGATGCGGAATTCTTCTCCATTTTCAATCGCCTTATGGAAGGTGCAACCTCCGGCGGACAGGAACAATACAATGTCCAAATGGAAACAATCCAAAAGCAGTTATTGGAAGAAACAGAATATGGGAGAAAGATTGCCGCACAGGCTAACGAGGTACAGGAAGCCATTAAAACCTTGCAAGCAGCTGGAAAGAATCTTGACCGGGAAAAGCTGCTCGATATCTTGATCGAAGCTCCCAATGATGACCGGTTGAGTGCCTTGGTCAGCCTGACAAGGCCCGGGTTGGATTATACGTTCTTCCAGTCTCTTACCGGCCGGATCGAGAAAAAGACCGGTGACGAACGAAAAAAACTGGAGGGCTTGCGTGAAAAATTATTGGAGATTACCCGCAAATTTGACCAGCGCGCCGAGGCGGAATACAAACATGCCAGCGAGCTTCTCAACACCCTGCTGGCGGCGGAAGATATTCAGCAAGCCACTGCCAGCCACATCCAGGAAATAAACGACGCCTTTGTCCAGGCCTTGAACCAGGCTCTTCAGGAAGCCAACCAGAAAAACGACACCGAACGCATGCCCAAACTGCAACAAATCGTTGCTGTTTTACAGCAGGCCAGTACCCCACCGCCCGAACTGGCCCTGCTGGAAGAACTCCTGGATGCACAGGATGAGGCTGCCCTGAATAAATTGATGGAACAACATGCCGGGGAAATAACTCCTGAATTCAGCTCGGTTATCGGGAATATCCTGGCGCGCAGCGAAGAGCAGGCCGGCGCCAAACCACAGGGCGAGGATGCCCAGACCATTGAAAAACTTCGCAGTTTGTATACTGCCGTTCTTAAATTTTCCATGAAGAAGAGCATGAAAAAGTAAACAACTGCCCCGCCAAACCGATCCAGGCGGGGCAGTTGTTTATTAAATTTATTTATTAGCAACTACCAAATGGTCAAAATGTTTTTCCTGCTGGCGAGCTAATTAATCAACCGGGGGGTTTTCCAGCTTAATGCCGTGTCCACGCACGGTGACAATATAGGCATGCTCCGGGTCAATGGCAGCGATGCGGTCGCGTAACCGTCGAAGCAGCGCATCCAGCGCCTGGTCTGATACGCCAACAGCCTGTTCTTCACCCCATGCATCGGTCACCAATTTCTGCCTGTCAACCACCTGCCCCAAGTTTTCAAATAAAACGCGTAAAACATGGAATTGGAGGGCCGAAAGGGGAGGATCAACCAATCGGTCATCCACCCAAGCCTGCCTGGAGCGCATATCCAGCCGTAATCTTCCTTGATGTGCTTCTTCTTCACTCAACGGAACTGTCGCATCCGATGTCAGGAATAGGAATTGTTGTGAGAGTGCGATTTGTACAGTGTCACCATCCTGTAGAAATACCTGGTCCGCCACAGGATTTCCATTACAATGCGTGCCATTCTTACTATCCAGGTCTTCCAGGAGCATTCCTTCGTGAGTTGGAGTAATTCGGGCATGGAAACGCGAGACCATCCGGTCTGGTATCATGATCTCACAAGACGCTTCCCGCCCAACCAACAATGGCTTGTTTACCGTCCATCGTTGGCCTTTTAGCGGACCAGTTTGTGCAATCAAGAGCGGAGACTCTGATAGATTCCCATCCATACCTTAATCAATCCTCGCAATTGGTATTATACAACAATAGGGTAAAAGACGCTTATAATATAATTTACAACGGATGTGCGAAGCTGGATACAACACCGATATATTCACCAGCGAAGCGTTGGTTTTATCCGTTCTTAAAGGTCCTTATCAATATGCCTGTCGCATTAAAAAAAGGAGATGTACTGCGCGGTCGTTATCGCATTCGCGAGCGTATCGGCCAGGGAGGCATGGGCAATATTTACCTTGCCGAAGACCTTCGGCTGGAGGGGCGTCTATGTGCCCTGAAGGAGGTCGAGCATGATCGTACCGTACCGGCTAATTTGCTCAAAGAAGCCCGTCAGCAATTTCTGCATGAGGCTACAGTTTTGGCGCGCCTGGACCACCCTAACTTACCTAAAGTCTCAGATTTCTTCTCTATCGATCCTCGCGACTACCTTGTCATGGATTATATTCCAGGCAAAGATTTGCGTACCATGATGCTCGATGCCAAGCAGAATAATGCGTTTCTCAGTGAAGAGAGTGTGCTCAGCTGGGCAAACCAGTTGGCCGATGCGCTTGCGTACTTGCATGGTCAGACTCCTCCATTAGTCCACCGTGATGTGAAACCATCCAATTTAAAAATCAATCCAAATGGGCTGCTGAAACTGGTAGACTTTGGGCTTGTTAAAGCTCTTGTTCCGGATGAAATGACTATCACCGTTATTCAAGGTCGCGGTACTGCACTTTACACCCCCCTGGAGCAATATGGTGGGGATGGGCTGCATACTGATATCCGCAGTGACATTTATGCATTCGGTTGCACTCTTTATCATTTATTGACAAATACTCCACCAGAGGACGCTCGTCAGCGTTTTTTACATCCGGAAAGCATGCCACTTCCGCGTAAACTTAATCCTGCCATCAGCCCGCGCACCGAGCGGGCTATCCTATGGGCTATGGAACTCCATCCGGATGACCGTCCGAAAACGGCTGAAGACCTCCGTCAATTCCTGATAGGAACACGCGACTTGCCTGCACGACCCCAGGCGCAGGTTTATCCAAAGGAATCAATTTTTGATTTTATCGGTGAAAAACCTGAACAACTTCTGCTCTTGGCGGTGGGAGGATTACTGCTCGTCAGCCTGATCTCTTCTTTGATCCACTAGCCAGCCTGAACCAGACGTACGCCCCGCCGAAACCTGCCGCTGCGCCCAGCAAAACAACTCCAATCATACCTGACCATCCACCTTTTTGAAGGTACAAAGACGCGCCTGGAAGCCGGGTTGCAAGATAGGTATAGGCCAATAAGCCGCCGAGGATAACACAAGTCGCCCAGCGTAATCCCCAGCGCACTTTTGCCAACTTTACACCCAGCCAATACGCGATTAATCCAAAACCGAATAATGAAATTACAGCACCCAGCCACCCTTCAAAGCCTGGATATCCCTGTTCCAATGGCGTTAAGGCAACAACAACCGGTGTTGCGGTTATCACTGTGGGCGTGGGCGTAAATTCAGGTATTGGAGTAGGCGTAATAATTGTTACGCTGGATCCCTCGCTGGTTACATCTAATTGTAAGACGACTGAACTGATTGCCGGATTGCTGGTAGCACTTATTTCAAGAAGCCCAGGTCTATCAATACTAAAAGAAGCTTTTGCAACTCCCTGGGTAGTTGTTGAGACTATTTGCTGAACATACCCGCCAGCCCCATTCATGGCAATACTAAATTGTACATCTGTACCATCAGGGACCGGGTGCCCGTTATGGTCAATAATGACTCCCGTCTGTGCCGATAGCGTATCCCCTACGCGAAAATAAGGTGTGGAAGTCGATTGGATGGTCGTTTGTGCGCCCGATTCTGGCGTTGAAATTGAAGGTGTAACTAGAGATAGTTCGATGAGCTGGGTTGGGTCAGGAGTGATGGCAGATAGTAAGTCATAACCAATACCCTCTACTGAGACAGGAAGTATCCCGGCTGGAGAAAGTTCACGAAAAAGCAATCTCGCCGCTACATCCACAAAAGGCGCCGATTTGCTATATAGACAATAATACGCAGCCACCTTGGAGATATCTGTGGCATCCAGGAAGAATGGAGCATTGAACGCGAAAACAACGACGTTTTTATTACGTAATAAGTCCTGCCGTTCGGAAAGGAAACGCTGCAAGATTGTGGTCTGCGGCTGTCCAGGTTCTGCATCGAGCATATTAATGACCACCCAATTTGCCTGATTTAGAGCGGTTTCCAAATCCTGGTTTCCCGTTCCGCCGTTTAGGATTCCTGAAACTGAATCGAGGGGAAAAGAAATCAGCCGTCCTGCGATAACCTGTCCGCCAGACTGGGAACCATATAGACGCAGGATTGCATTCTGCAATGCATCTGGAGCCAGCATTGGCTCATCCAGGCATGTGCTACATTGGTGTCCTGTGCGTGCATCCGTCAGGAAAACAATATGATCGCTTACTACCGGAGGAGAGGGGAGCACCGTTTCAAGATCCACCATATCCGGACTGACCAGAGTTGCTGATTCTCGAGCAACTTCGGACGTTATTGAATCCGACTGGTCAATCTGCGCCAACCCGGCCTCAGGTGGGGTAACAATCCCAGGATCAAAGTTTCCGTAGAGATGATATTTTAAAGTCAGGATATGTAGAACCACATCGTCGACATTTTTCGCGAAGGCCGTATCTGCAAGATATTTCTGGGTAAAGAAACCCAACGTTTCGACCAGTGATGAATAATTGTCTTTCGCGTCTGAGGATACGATGTCCCCCATATATAATATATCGTTGCCGGCTAAAAATGCATCCAACGCTACCTGGTGGGCCTGAAAGGATTGTCCACCCGGATCATAAAAAAGCCGAACTGTTTGACTGCCGAGGTCATCACTTACCATCAAACCCCCGGCGGTGCGCCAACTTGAGAAAGCAGGGAGAGCCAGGATTTGACTGATTGCCTGCGGATCAAAACTAATTGGGCGGGTGGTTGAGCGGATATTACCCTGAAATCCCTGGTATCGGATATGAGCGACGAGTAAACCATCCACGGTGCTTTGTGGAGATGACGCACTTCCCGTCACCGCAATAAAAGGCTGTAGTTCGACCTGCTTCAACTGATTAAGTGGTTTAATAACCGTCGCCGGTTCTTCTCCGGCAGGCCGATCTGCACTGCCGCTGCCAGGGAAATGATCGGCAATAACCAGCATTCGCCCGTTACTACCCGTATGGAGGCCATTTATATAGGCGCTTCCCATAACCCCCACCCAATAGGGATCACCTCCGAAAACATTAGCATCCAGTCCATTGGTCAGCGTCGTATCAGGAGCATCGAGTACGTCCAGTGAGGGACCCAGGAAAAAATTAAACCCAAGACTTGAAAGTTCCTGCCCGGCAACTGCACCTACTTGTTCAGCTAAGGAAGGATCCCATGTGGCACCCAATGCCATTAAATCAGGGAGAGGCGTAAGTCCATCAATAATTTGATCATTAGGATAACCATCTCCGTCTTGGGAAACACCGATGAAAAGAGGAATGTAATTCGCCGGGACCGGCGTGGGCGCTGGTAAAGGAGTGGGTGTAGGATTATTCGTGCTGTTGGATGAATTAGCAGGCTGATTTTGAGAAGCTTGCCATTCATCGTCCTGAAGTTGAGTAATTAATTGATAGGCTGCCGTAACAGTATCCGGAGCACCAACAAAATTATCGTTTTCGCTTCGTAACACCACCCCTCCCACATGGTGATGGGTGATTAAATCATATATCTGGGATTTCTCGTTCGCTGTTGAACCAGTGAATGTCACAAGGAATAATTGGCCTACTTTTTCCTCCGGCGTCATTTTGGCAAGCATTTGTTGAGCGAGCACGTTATCCAAATTGCTTTGAAAAGCGCTGGAGGCGCGCACGGATGACGCTGGATCAATTGAGAACAACAGCGAAATTAATAAAAGGAGGGAAAAGAGACGTTTCATCCTCATTCTTTATCTTGAGAATAGTTCAAGTATTTCTTTCAAGCAAACTAAGTGCCTTCACAGGGTTATCGGTAATCATAGCCTCCACGCTAAGGTCGATCATTCTTTTTAAATCATCTTCTTGATTGATTGTCCAAACATGAACGCGTTTCCCTGCGGATTGGACCCTTCTCACCAGATCAGGATCAACATTATTCACATCGGATGCAAGGCAAAATAATCGCCTCACCATACAAAGGTCCTTCCCCACGATCCTAGTATTCCGCGCTTGCAGAGAAGCCCACGAGGGACTTCAGGCAAAAGGAAACGCGCTATCTGTAAATTCCTAATAAAAAAAGAAGAAAAGAGTATCCATTCTTTCAAACCATGTTTTTTAACCAAATCAACCACTTTGGGAACAGGTTCCTCACCAGGCGTGGCATAATTGGCTAGTTCAACGTTTATGTGCAATCGTTTGCCAACCATTTCGAAAACTTCATTCAGGTTGGGGATGCGTTCACCCTGGAACTCCCTGGAGAACCACGCGCCAGCATCCAATTCTCTCACTGAAGCATACGACAGCCGATATATCCTACCCATCCCATTCGTAGTACGATCAACCGATTGATCAAGCAGAACTACAATCCGGCCATCCGAGGTCAATTTCAAATCAAATTCGATGGCATCTGCTCCATTTTCGGCCGCAAGCCGAAAGATTGTCAATGTATTTTCTGGAGCATGTGTCTTATCTCCACGATGTGCTATGATAATCGAGAGGGGTAAATCAGCCCACATAGCTAAATATCAACAAAATAGGCCTGCGCTGCCTGGTCAATCATTTCGTTGTTCATGACAGGTTCGACAGCCAGATATCGTGCAATATCAAGAATCTGGTCACACAAATCCCGCGGGTGCGAAGCGCGCAATTTTCGGTTGCGTTTGATGTAAAATTCCTGGAGTAAGTAAGCCAAGGCCTCGTCATTGTATGGGACCCCTTTTTGTTGGGAAACCCTCATAAAGATTTCTCGATATTCCTCATAGGAAGGGTCGCCAATTTCAATCTTGTGACGCAAGCGTCGCAAGAAGGCTTCGTCCACCAAATCCCTAGGCGGCAGGTTTGTGGAAAAAACCACCAGAACATCGAAGGGAATCTCAACCTTGCGTCCAGTATGAAGGGTCATATAATCTACACGGTTTTCCAGAGGGACAATCCACCGGTTGAGTAAATCCCGCGGCCGCACCTGTTGCCTGCCAAAATCATCGATTAAAAGAATCCCACCATTGGCTTTAACCTGGAATGGAGCCTCATAAAATTTATGCGTATCATCAAAAACAAGGTCCAACCCCTCCAGGGTAAGTTCGCCACCCACCATGATAAACGGCCGGCGTATCTTGATCCAACGCGGATCGCGCCTCCCACCGGCTCTTAAGCCACCGGTCCCGTTTGATGCAAAATCTGATGAAGGGACGCTCTGGTGGTTTACTGAATCGTACAATTTCACAACTTGTCCATCCAGGTAAAGTGCAAAGGGGATATACATTACCTGACTTTGAACTAGGTTTCCAAATGCCTTCGCGACACTGGTTTTCCCATTACCTGGAGGCCCATAAAGAAAAATAGATGTGCCAGAATTGAGGGCCGGGCCAAGGCGTTGAAATGTCTTCTCTGACAAGACCAGGTTGGATAAGATCTGGCGCATTGTCCGACTGGTTATCGCGACCCTTCCTCGGCTCTGATGGCGGATGGCTTCATTGTAATTTTCGATGGGTACGGGAGCTGGTCCGGCATACTGGCTGCGATCAAGAGCCTCGCGGGCACGTATCATTCCGGCTCCAGTAATGGCATATTGGTATGATCCCTCACCCAGACCCATTTGCGACGATTTAACTTCGATCAGCTTCTCCCGTTTCAATGACTCGAGAATCTGATCGACTATCCCGGCAAAGGGTAGAGCTAATTCTTCTGCAGTTCTGAAACCGGTCAAATAGCCCTGGTAATAGAAGATCTT
Organism: uncultured Chloroflexia bacterium; assembly: GCA_963772245.1. Taxonomy (GTDB): domain Bacteria; phylum Chloroflexota; class Anaerolineae; order Anaerolineales; family Villigracilaceae; genus UBA877. Next base: position 41,055 of record CAVYWB010000007.1, read on the forward strand.
TAGCGTTAAATCCTGAAGCCACAATAAAGACAAGCCAGTGTCTTCTAATTTGGTTATGGGAGGAGGAAAATAAAGTGCATTTTGGAAAGAATTGGTTCCTTGATTAGGTTGGGCGACATTTACCATAAGCAACTCCCTGGTCCGTTGAGGGCCGATACGAACCTAGTTTCCGTTGGAAGAATTAACTAGAGTATAAACTATTATGGACACCTTGGCGAACATCTTGTTCCGTTCTTAATAGTATTTGTGGTTTCCTGGGTGGTCTTGGTAAACTGATTTGCCAATGCCAATCAATAATACGACTATTAAAACGCAATTTCCATGTTCCCTTTTTTACCTTGATGATATTGTGGGATTTGACCTTGCTAGCAGTGCCATTAATGACAGTGAATCCAAAAGAGGACGGGAGGTCAAATAAGAAGTTCACCTATGTTCCGTAGAACATAGGTTGGCCGGATAGAAGACCTCGCAAGAGCAGACTCGGGAGTCGCGCCGGTCAAAATCAATGCCGCCACCATGCCTGCCTCAAGGCCCATCTGCACATCGGTTTCCAGCCGGTCGCCTGTCATCAGGCAGTCTGCTGCAGGCAGTCCCATCAGGTTCAGGGCGGCTTCGATCATGTAAGTGGAGGGCTTGCCAACCACGGCTTCAACGTGTGTATCGGTACATGCCTCAATGGCGGCAATAATGGCTGCACAGTCTGGTTCGCCGCCGGACGGTACCGGGCAGTAGCGGTCTGGGTTGGTCGCGAAGAAACGCGCACCAGCCCGGATGGCGTCAAAGGCCACCTGCAGTTTGTGGTAAACGAAGGTACGATCAAAACTGGCAATAACTGCATCCACGTTTTCTGCCTGTTCGGTCAGTTCGAAACCACCCCGGCGAAGCTCTTCACACAACGGCTGCTCGCCCACAACAAAAAGACGGGCGCCTGGCATGCGTTTATTAAGAAAATCCACCATCACCAATGATGAAGTAAGAATGTCTTCAATTGGAGTGGGAACACCCAGGCGGGTAAGCTTACTGGCATATTCTTCGCGTGCGTGCGTGGGATTGTTGGATATGAAGATCGTCCGCAATCCACGCGCATGTAGTGCCGCAAGAGTCTCACCCGCCCGGGGAAGTAAGGCTTCGCCGAGGTAAACCGTCCCGTCCAGATCAAATATATATCCGGAAAAGAAGCGTTTTGGAGTGGGCAAACTACTCAACGTATTTCCTGCCCACAGGTAAAGTAGTTTGGTTGATCGGTCATGTGACTGGTTAGATCGGGGGCCAAGGTGGCCGCCAAATTGTTCATATCAAAATCAGGATTATGTCTCAAGCTAAGAATCGAGCCAAACCCAATTTTCATATGTAACCAAAAGGTTCTGTTGTGCAATCAGCTGCCTCCAATCGTTGCTCGAATAACCTTATATCCTTCCTTCTCAAACGCCGATGCAACGGTGTCCTGGAGTTTCTTGCCTGGGGTCAATGCAACCATATAGCCGCCACGGCCTCCTCCTGTGACTTTGGCGCCCAAAGCCCCCTTATCAAGAGCCAATTTGCACAAGTAATCCAGGATTTCGTGAGACATAACCATGTCGATAAGGAGTTTGTGATTTTCCGTCATGATCTTTCCAACATTTACCAAATCCGAATCTTCAAGCGCCTTCTTCATGGCATAAGCCTGGTCTGTGATAGTCTTAAGACGGGATGAAAATAGCTGCGGATTGTCTTTCTTTTGCTGCTCAATAAAAACATCCAATAGCGCTGTATTAGCCGTGATACCGCTGTTGGCTAATACTATTTCGAATGATTTTGGGGTTTTAATCTTTTCGAAATGTTGTTTTCCATTTATTAACTGGAAAAGGAGTAGTCCACCATAGGTGGACGCGGTATTATCAACCCCACTGGCAACTCCATGATATGGAAATTCTCCCTGCCAGGCTACATGGTTAATTTGTTCAATAGAATAGCCCAATTTGAATTCTGAGTCCAATGCTCGAGCAAGGGAAACGCAACTGGCAGCACTGGCGCCCACCCCGCTTCCAGCCAGTAATGTTCCTCCAAAGGTAATTTTGAGAGGGGTTTTCTTTGCATCAATATTCATAACTTCGAGAATTCTGTCAATGGAAAGCGCCTGTTGTTCTTTCTTCTTTTCTTTATAGCCGGGCACCTCAATCCGGTTGTCCTCCAAAATCCATCCCTCGCCCTCAATCCGTTCCACTGTTGCAACGGTTTCATAGGAAATTGACGAGACGATCGCTGGAACTTCATCGAGTACAAATTGATCCCCAATCAAGATTGTTTTACCAAAACCTGTTCCTTTAGCCATTTTTTTCTCCTTTAATTAATATGTTTTCCATTTCTTCTATCAATTTTTCTTCTTTACCAACAGCCACGGTTGTGGCAGCTGTCAAGCTATGACAGGCATCCGAAAATCCTCCAAGCTTGGTCGTTGCTTCGGGAAGAAAAATATTGAGTCCCATGGCTCTTCCCGCCCTGATCTCTTCTTCCAAATAATGGGAAGCCCGCATGGATATCTTCACTTCGTTAAATTTAATGGCGTCGAACCCCGGGATTTCATCCGGAATGATTTGGAACCCTGCAAGGTATTTCAGAGGGTCAATAAGGTTCGTATCCTTGATGGCATCACAAAATGCTCCGATCATTTTTACCCCCATTGGGAAAAAACGTTTTTCGACATGAAACCATTGAATGTGAGGCGTTTTTTTCAAATCGCCTGCCTGGAGCCTTTTTATCTCTGCTTCAAATAACCTGGTCCGAATAACCTTTAATTCTTCCACCATCCGGTCTGATTCTGGTGAAACCCCGTCGAGGCAAACCTTGATTCCGATATCCGGTCCGTTTTGGTAATATCCTACACCTCCCAATATATCCAAATAGTCGCCAAATTCAATAACCGGCGTTAGACCTTTCAACCCGGTCAAAAGATACTGCTCTCCAGTGCCGGTTTTCCTGATCTCAATCTTTCCTTGTTGAACGGCCTCCATGGCAACTTCGTGGTTCTGGCTTACCAGTTGGCCATCCACAAAAAAACCGTCACCCACCGCCCCCACAGCTGCAATATGGGCCATATCACGATTGGCCGGATCCATCGTCCGCGCAAAAAGATAGCAAGTTGTTGATCCGGAAATATCCCGATCACCTTTCAATCCAAATAAATCCGGATCAAGATTAAGAACTCTGTCATCCGTTGAGGCTTCTGCAACATGATGGTCCAGAATCAAGGTTAGATTTCTTCCTCTGTTCAAATTGGAAAGAAGCGGAGCAATTCTTCCTGCAAAATCGGCAAAAATAAGAATCTTCCCTTCTTGTTCGTAAACCTTATTTAACAGCGCTGGATAAGGTTTTTCCAAGCAGAAGCGTTTGACTTCAAATCCTTGCCGTTCAAATGCCCGGGTGAGTATGGCACCTGAACTAAGCCCATCAGAATCGTTATGATGAAAGATCTGGACGGCCTTTTCAGGCCAATTTCTGACTTCACGGACGGCGCTATCCATCGTGTCAATTAATGTATTAAGCATTATTCTCCTTAATTATTTCTTGTTAACTTATCAAATGTCCCAAATCTGCGTGAATTAATCAAGATCGCTAGATTTATGGCGGAATAATTATACTCTACTGAAATGGTGTTTATATTATTTTTGTGTGCATTTCGTTTATAATTTGGTTATGAAACTTTCCGTAATCATTCCAATTTACAATGAAGTCAAGACTATTCCTACTATTTTAAATCGTGTTCAGGCAACCAACCTTGCGACTGAGATCATACTTGTTGACGACTTTTCATCCGACGGCACCCGTGATTTGCTCTCAGCGCTGGATGGAAGTAAGGGCATCCGGGTCATTCTTCATGAAAAGAATCTAGGTAAAGGTGCAGCCGTTCGAACAGGTATATCTGCAGCCACCGGTGATGTTTTCCTCATCCAGGACGCTGACCTTGAATATGATCCACGTGATTATGCTGCTCTTCTCCGGCCGATCGAAGAGGGGCTGGCAAATGTAGTCTATGGGTCACGATTCCTGGGAGGCCCCCGACGGGTGGCTATGTATTGGCATATGCTTGCCAACAAGCTGCTCACCTTTGCAACCAACTTACTTTATAATACGATCTTGAGTGACATGGAAACCGGTTATAAAGTCTTTCGGCGTGAAGTGGTTGCAGGAATAAAACTGCGGGCGAATCGCTTTGATTTTGAACCCGAATTCACTGCTAAAATACTCAAGCGTAAAGAATATATTTATGAAGTGCCAATTTCTTTCAACCCCCGCGATTATTCCGAGGGCAAGAAAATCAAAATGAAAGATGCTTTTACAGCCATCTGGGCTTTGCTGAAATACAGATTTGTTGATTAGCCTTCCATAAATAAACGACCCCTTTGTAAAAAGGAGTCGTATTGCTTTTTATTTTCTATTTGCGATTAAACGCATGGGTTGGCTTTCATCTGTTTGGCAAGTTATTTCATGCAGTTGTCAAATAGGGCAGACGAATTACCATTAAACCCCTTAGCACAAGTTTTATCAATCTGAAACAGATCCGGACCATTGGCTTTCAGAGCAATATCAGGTGGAGTAAGAGTCCCTTGATAAGCCCAAGCTGACCAAGCAAAACGGCTTGGACCACCTAAATGGAGAATGGCAGGTTTAATAGCCATTTCGATGGTGTTGGGGGAGCGACGCGCCCACACCAAATCGGGATCAGCCCCGACACCCTGATCAAAGATGGTTGAGATTATTCCATCGTTATCGTTCCATGCTTGCACACCATGTACTGTCCAGATCATTGAATCCATTGGCAAATTCTTAACCGAGACGACTACCACATTACTATTCCGCCCGTCAAAATTTAGATCCAGCTTAAAGAAATAATAAAGATCGCCTGTCACTGTCGGCGCAACGGCATCATAAATCTTTATTTGAGCGTAAAGCCAATCCTTGTTCGCGCCAAATTGAGCCTCCCAGATATCCAGATAAGGGAAATAGGTTCGCAAATCAGATGTGACTGGGCGCTCAATAAAGTTGTTTAGTGAATTATCGCAGGCCTTTGGAATATGAATCGGTTGGTTAGGGACTATGGTTTTCCCCAAACTGCAATCGGCTATCATCTGGTCAGGAATATAAGAGGGTTCGCCTGGTATCGTCACGTGCTGAATCTGTGTAGGTATCTGCGTCATGGTTGGTAGGGGGAGTTGGGTCGCCAAGAGAAGTTGAGTTGGTTTGCTGGTTAAAGTTGCAACCACTTGTCCCGTCTGTGTCCTGATTGGCTGAGGCGGAATTACCGTCGGCATGGTTGAATTGGCTCCACAGGCTTGTAAAAACAGTAATAATATAACCCCTGCCAAGCTTGTAAAACGTTTGTTCATGTCTCCTGCTTTCTTTAATTCATACTCCATCATACACCAACTCTATCACCATCTGGTGCACCCATTTTTCCTTTTCGTGATAGATTACTTATCAAGAGACCCAGCAGTTTTCACATCCTTGAGGTTGAGTTGGAGCGTTGTCCGACCATTGTACTCATTGGATTCAAAGGTGTACATCAAATCGACGTTAAGAGGCAGTTCTGCTAGGAGATGGCCCAGTCGGAATCCAATTGCATCATATGTAACATGCCCATCTGTAACAGACAGTTTTAGATGTTTACCTTCTACCCCAACGGCGCGGGAGTGTGTGACACGCACATTCCGGGTTACAAATATTGCTTCCTGATTCCCATAACCGGTTGGTTGGAGATAATCCAGATATTTGAGAAGGTCCGCGTGCAGATCCGATAGCGGCACTTCTGCGTCTGCATTAAGCGTCTGGCGCAGATCCAAATATCCCAGTTGCTCTTCAATTAAGGATTTCAAACGTTTTTTAACCGCATCCAGATTTTCATTTTTGACAGTAAATCCAGCTGCCGCAGCATGTCCACCATGCCGGATAAGTAAATCCTTACACTGGTCGAGTGCTTGCGTGATATGGAATTCTGGAATGGAACGACATGAGCAGCGTGTTATGCCTTCCTCTTCAAAGATCTGCCCAACCACTGCCGGACGGTAATAAGTTTCCACTAATCGGGCTGCAGCCAGCCCGACTACACCTGAATTAAAATCCGGGGATACAGCGAACAATAGGGGGGAGTCTGGATCATTAGACTGAACAAGTGCCTCTGCTTCGGATTGTATCTTACGAGTAAGTTCCTGCCGTTGCCGGTTCTGATTATTCAATTGTTGGGACAATTCACCTGCCATTTTGATGTCGGTGGTTATGAGCAAGTTATAAGCAGCCAGAGCCGATTCCAACCTGCCAGCGGCATTCAAACGCGGTCCCAGAATGAAACCGATGCTGGTTGCCGTCGTACGCGCCAACGTCAGATCGGATACCGCTGCCAACGAAAACAGCCCCTGGCGCTTTGTCTTGCGGATTTTTTCCAGACCTTTTCGGACCAGGATCCGGTTTTCACCTACCAGCGGAACTAAATCTGCTACTGTGCCGAGGGCTACCAGATCGAGAAGATCTTCCAATAGGCAAGCCGGGTCGTTCTTCTTGCATTTGCTTAGAATTGCCTGAGCGAGCTTATATGCCACGCCTACCCCAGCCAGGTCTTTTTCAGGATACCGGTCACCTGCTTGTTTTGGATTGATCACTGCCAGTGCGCAAGGTAATTCACCTTCGGCAGGTTGGTGGTGATCAGAGATTATCAGGTCCAGACCAATCGACCGGGCATATAAAGCCTCAGCTGGCGAACGAATGCCACTATCCACGGTTATGACCAACCCGATTCCATCGGCTTTTAGAAGATCCAGCGCCTTTGGGTTAAGGCCGTATCCCTCATCCATGCGATTGGGAATGTAAGGTCGGGAATTACCCTCCAAGAACTGTAGAGATTGTACGAGTAAAGCGGTTGCAGACACGCCATCCACGTCGTAATCTCCATATACGGCGATTGACTCATTGTGTTCAATGGCATACCAGATCCGTTCAACCGCCTCATTCATACCGGTCATTTGGAAAGGATCAGTGTTAAAATCCGTTTCGGCCTTTAAATAGGCGCGCGCTTTAGCATCAGAAGCATAACCTCGGTTGAAGAGCACTTGTCGAAGAATGGTCGGAAATTTAACCAACGCTTCATCGGCCTGCGGAGTAAGAACTGGGGCAATTTGCCAGCGTTTAGTTTGGGTCATGGTTCAAGCATTCTTTTTCGGGGATTTTTCACGTGCATGAAGATAAATGATTTCCAAGCCCACTCCTGCTAATAGACAAAAATAGGGCATGGCAGGCACACGAAAGCGTGGCTCGGAGGGAGCTCCAGGAATAAGCATTAAATAGAATATCGGAAACAGCAATACTGCCAGGGCGAACCAATTGTGCCGCTTGACAAACGCAACCACACCCAGGATATCGGTCAGATAAATCAAGCCGATTAATAAGATCAGCGGGAAGAATGCTCCCAATAACCACACATTTCTTCCAAAATAATGCCGAATCGCTGCTAAAAGTCCAGATTGGTTAAGCACACCTAAAGTCCCTTTACCACCTACGGTTAATCCCAGGATTTCAGTTAGATCGGTTACATCAGGTAAGAAATTATTCAAGTCGCTTTTAAGATGAAGATAAACATAGCGTAGAGGATTGGCTAAAATGATTTGCCAGGCAAGTTTTCCTTCCGCCCAACCACGATTGCCTTCCGTATCATCCCACCCATTCGTATCCAACAATTTACTCACTTGATTTTGTAAATCTGGGATCACCGCGGCATCACTCACCCCGTGTAAATTTGCTTCCAATTGTGCTGCATTATAAAACAACAAGTTGTAATTGTTGATGGAAGATACAGTTGGCGAACCGAGCAGGAAATCGTCCCGTAGAAGCCATGGAAATAACACGAGAGCCGTGATAACCAGAAAGATACATATTTCGCGCAAACGCGGAATCCAGCGCATGCGTCGATCGAAAAGAATTGTTCCTGCCACGACCAAGGGAAAATAAAATGCAATCGGCCTGCACAAAATTGACAATCCCATCAATATGGCTGCAATAATCAGCCAACGGCCGTTTTCATCCTGGTGGGATTTGACCCATGCGTATAATGAGGTGAGCAGCAAGAATGTAAACAGTGTCTCCGTCAGGATAAAGAATGAATTTGTAATTGATTCAACGCTGATTGCCATCAAAACAGCCCCGGCCAACGCTGCTGGTTTGGATATCAAACGACTGCCAAGTAAATATGTTAAATAAACACTCATTGTACTGATGATTATCTGAACTATGATTATTGCGATCGGATATTGTCCCACAATGCTATATATCGCCGCGATGAACAATGGATATCCCGGAGTTCGCATTGCGCTGTCCATTGGATAATTGCCCGTGGCAAGCAGTTTAAGCGCCGGAGCCAGATAACTCTGAGAATCTGGCAGGAAAGTGCGCCCTGGGTGCTGTAAACCAATAATTAAAAGCATGCATCGTATGACAAAGGCGGCTAAAAGGATGACCAGCAGGATACAGTTTTCATTCGATTGTTTCATACGATGAAAATTATTTGATCTCATTAATACCTATCAGCATATCAACAATGAACAATTGGTTCTTCGTAAAAGGAAATTTACGGTACTGTCGACAACAACTTCTTTCAAGGCTGCCCCGCTATAACTGCCCATCACAACTAGGTTAATCTGATATTGCTTGATAATCTCTATGAAAATTTCGCGTGGTCCGTTTTTTACAATGTAATCGGCCTGAATTTCGTGCAATTCAAGATAGGTGCGGGCATACTCCTGCACAGGACGAGCTGCATGATCATCACCAATGGTTAGAACTTTCAGCCTTGTATGCCATTTCTCAGCCAGGTAGGTCGCCACGAATAGCGCTTCCCTGGATTTGGTGCTGCCATTAAATGCTGAGCAGCGCGTTGTCCATCGGACTTGGTTGATCACCCACAGTCAGGATCGGTCGTGCCGATCCCCGGATGATAATTCGCAGACCAGAAGACAGGCTGCGCAGGCCTTTCACCGGGGGATGCGCAGTATTTAATACGATTAGATCGGTGAGCAAAGCACGTTCGCACACCTGCCTGGGGACGTTCCCTTTCTCCGCGGTAAAACTTCCTATAATGCTTTCTTCTTTACAGCGCTGCATAAAACGGCTCTGGATGGCTTGTATTTCGGTAGGATTTGCCTTTGCCCGCCGGGAAGTAATGTGAAGGCCGTGCAAGGCAGACGGCTCTTTTTCTGCAACCAGGAGAGCCTGCTCAAGTGCTCGCCAACTGACTTCCTGACCGGTAATCGGCACAAGAACATCCCTGAAAAGCCGATCGGTATACCGGTCGATTATCTTTCCCATTCGCCAGCTAGAGGTATCACTGATATTCATACCTGGATTTTCCAGGCTCGCCAGATTCTGTGCAGCAGCCTCCGGCCGGATGGACCAACCAAGCTCGCTTTCCAGGCCGGCGCGGTATGCCGATACCAATAGGTACATATCCGTTTCAGTGCGGTTGGGAAACCAGCGCATTAAACCACGCTCGCGAACGGGTTCAATTATCAATGAATAGACGGTATCAAACCAATGCGCAACTGCTTCCTGGTAAGGGATTTCCCTTTTGAAATCAATTCCCATAAAATAGCGATGAACCTGGATATGTTCCAGTAATTTCTGATATTGACCTGGTACGGTCACGCTCAAATCCATACCAGGGCGAAGGCTGGCAAAGTCAGTCTTAGAAAGAAAGTCGGCATACTCGGATTTGATGATAAGGTCATCCGGTTGGGTATCTACCGTCAGCGGAATTTCGGTTTTTACTTCAATTACATGGGCCTCGATAAACTCAAAACCCTCTTCTCTAGCTATCGAAACGCGGTGGTTGCCGTCTAGCACAAAATAAACATCGCCAACTTTATAAACGTCAATTGGCGGCAGGCCGATGCTCATTGGATCATCCACTATTGTTTTTACACGAGCCCAGCGCACTTGATCCCCGTTTTTCAAAGGTAAGAAGCCACGAGTAAATTCGTTATACCGTCCCACACTGCCAACAATTGCCTTAAGGGGAATATCATGGATGCCACGCTCGGTGCGAACATTCAGATTGAGTTTCTCCGCTACTTCTTCGTATGATAGTAATTCACTGGACTTGCCGGCCAACCAAGCCAGGATTTCCTGGATGGAAGCCTTTCGGCGGGCATTATTGAAGTCTTGCAATGAAGATAAATATTTTTGGTCCTTTGGTAACATGCTTTACTTAACCCTGGTTTTTTAGATAATCAAGGATGTTATATCATGGTTTTATGATATTACTGTGATCACAGCTTGTTCCAACGTCCAATTCAATTGTATAATACCAACCGCTTCTCATGCAAGAATTTGGATAAAGGAATAAGGTTATGTTTTTCAAAAGGAGGCTATTCATCATTCTTTCGATTATCTTTTTGGCTCTTTTTCCTCTTCTCAAAGTATCAGCAGATACCGGTCCCAAACCAAGCATGGATTTTACCTTCAAGCAGGCGATTTCCTCCTCCCCGGTTAGCATCATATCCGGAATACTTTTTGAGTGTGATCAATCGGATTGCCAGGATGCCAAGCCGTTACAAGTATTAGGCCCGCAACGATTTACATGTACCGAGACTGCTTGTTCCGCCATGGCATATGGATTTAGCACCTATCATCGACTAGAAATTCAATTTTCCGACGGAAAGACGCGCTGGAGCAACGTTTTCAAAACTGCCCAATTCCAATCAAGTTATCAAGTTACGATTCGCCCGGACGACTTGCTTGTGGAACCGAAATTAACATTGAATTTGTTTTCTCAAATTACCTACATATTGCTTTGCATTGGCTGCCTGGTCGGTATTGCTCTTCTTATTGTTCTTATCATTTTCCTGGTTCGCCGCTCGAAAAAGAACAAGTGATTGCAACTCTATCTATTACCATACTTGTTGAATGTGCAGTTGTCGCTGCGTATGCCATTTGGCAGAAGAAGCCCTTGTACCAGCTCCTGATCTCATGCATATGCGCGAATTTACTCACCCAGGTTTTCCTTTGGGCCGTCTTAACCTTGTATCCACAAGCATACCTCATCACGCTGCTCATCGCCGAGGTCTGCATTTGGGGCTTCGAAGCATTTATCATGTATTTCTACCGTTATAACCGGTTGACGGTGCGCGAAGCCATACTACTAAGTTTTCTGATGAATATAGCAAGTTTTTCCATAGGGTGGTTGTTGCCGGTATGAGCATGACAAAACAATAAGGAACAAAGTACTTAATTTTTTTATGGTTGACTATACATAAGATTTGACAAGTGTATGGTTATACGCAATTCTCATCATTAGAAAATATGTAATGTAAATGATATACTGGATTGAACGAACCATCTATCAGAATTGAGTCCACCTTGAATAATCCTTCTAATCCTGTTTACAAGGATCCACGCAACCCTCTTGCCGAATTACCCCTGGAGGAATTACCTGTCAACTTACAGGAAGCAGCCGCAAGAGCCGGCTGGACTTCGCTTGTCGCCGTACAGGCTCGTGCAATACCCTATCTCCTGGCAGGCCGCAATATGATGATCCAGGCCCGCACTGGCAGCGGCAAGACCGGCGTTTATCTTCTACCCATGCTGGCCCATCTTGACCCTGCCAGGGCAGCCTGCCAGGCCTTGATTTTCGTTCCCACGCGTGAGCTGGCCCGCCAAGTCTGGCAGGAAACCGAGAAAATTTGCAGCCAAACCGGTCTTCGCACCGTGGCTGTCTATGGCGGAGTGGGCTATGGAGCTCAGACTTCAGCGCTTAAGGCCGGCGCGCATATTGTTGTTGGAACACCCGGTCGTGTGCTCGACCACCTGCTCAAACGCACCTTCTCGCTTGACCAGTTGAAAACGCTGGTTTACGATGAGGCTGACCGTATGCTCTCAATGGGTTTTTATCCAGATATGCGCGAGGCCCAGCGCTATCTGCCGAGACATCCGGTTCATACATGCATGTTTTCAGCCACATTCCCCGATTCGGTTATGCGAACAGCACAGGAGTTCATCCGGGATGGAGAATTCCTAAGCTTAAGCACAGATCACATCCACGTCACTGAAACAGAACACGTCTATTATCTTGTACCAGGGATGGATAAAGACCGCTGCCTCGTGCGCCTGATTGAAGTTGAGAACCCTACCTCGGTAATCATTTTTTGTAATACCAAGGCACGCGTTCATTATGTTTCGGTGGTTTTACAGCGCTTCGGTTATGACGCTGACGAGCTGAGTGCAGACCTGTCCCAAGTGGACCGTGACCGGGTGCTGGACCGAGTCCGGGCCGGAACCTTGCGTTTTTTAGTGGCCACTGATGTGGCCGCCCGCGGGTTGGACATCCCCAACCTGAGCCATGTCATCCAATATGAACCTCCCGAGGAGACCGAAGCTTACATCCATCGCGCCGGGCGAACCGGGCGGGCCGGTGCCAGCGGAGTGGCAATTTCTTTGGTTAATAGAGCCGAAAAATACGACCTTGACCAGATTGCCAAAGAATTCAAAATCGAATTTGAGGAACGCATCATACCTTCGGAAGCGGATGTGGAAGCGGTGGTAGCCGAACGGACCACTGCACTGCTTGAAGCCCGTTTGCGCCAGCGTGACAAACTCCAGACCGAACGTTCGCTCCGTTTTGCACCACTCGCCCGCAGTCTGGCCGAGAACGAGGAAGAGCAGCCGATCATTACCATGCTTTTGGATGACTATTACCAGCAAACTTTGCACGCCCCTGTGTCCCAGCCTTCCGGAACGCCTGCGGTGGCAAGGAAAATTCAGCCAGATGGTAGGGGGCGCAATCGCCGCCACCGGCGCTGACAGATTAATTTGCGGAGATAAAAATGCCCGACCTTGAACCATTTCCTCGTACTATTGTGGGTGGCGTGACCTTGCCACGCCTGTTGGTTGGAACAAACTGGTTTCTGGGCTGGTCGCACACCAGCCTCGCAAAGGACAATTTTATTAAGGAATATCAAACCCGCGAACGTATCGTTTCCATATTGCGTGTCTTCCTGGGATACGGCATCGATGCAGTCATGGGGCCTCTCTCTGTCCACCTCGACAACTCTATAAAGGAGGTGGAACAGAGCACAGGTCATAAGATTATCCGCATATATACTCCTGCTTTCGATCTCAATCCTGCCGGGGATCCAGCTGAGCAGGCTGAGGCGGTTTTCGACCGGTGTGCGGCTCTCGGGGCAACCTTTTGCATGCCGCACCAGTCCGTCACTGATGCGCTGATAGACCGGCGCGCTGGAGTGATCCGCGACCTTGACAATTACACCCGTATGATCCGGGAGCGCGGAATGCTCCCCGGCCTATCCACCCACATGCCCGAAGCAATTATTTATGCCGACAAAATGTGTGCGGATGTTGAAACATACATCCAACTCTACAATTCCGCCGGCTTTCTTATGCAAGTAGAAGCCGATTGGGTGATGCGGATCATCCGGGAAGCTAAAAAACCCGTCATGACGATCAAACCGCTCGCCGCAGGCCGGATTCTACCTGTGGTGGGACTGGCCTTCGTTTGGAACACCATCCGGGACCAGGATATGGTCACAATTGGAACGACCACCCCCGCTGAAGCACGTGAGGTGATTGAACTTTCATTGGATTTGCTAAACCGCCGCCTGCCGAAGAACCCGTTGCAAGAAACGCGCAGCAAGAAATCGTTACAATGATTTCTGAGACCGGTTATTTTGACCCCTGCGGGGGAAATCCCTCAAAATTCCCAAGGAATCCTGCCTCATGACCAGGAAAAAACGCCAATACTCCCACTTCAAGCCTAGGCGAACCGGGTTGGGAATCCTTGCTGGGGCGGTGATTATATTGATCTGCGTAGTTATAGGTACTTATGCAGTTACGATTACTTGGCCAAACTTGGGCGCCGGGGCAGTCGATTTGGCGCGTGGCTTGGTTGGTGACCGGCTTGTCAGCCAAATTGAAAACTTTGTGCTCAGTTCAGAAGATACACTTAAACAAATTCAATATAGTCTCATGAAAACAACACCAGCCGCTCCCTGGCGAAATACCTCCCTTCCGACAACCACCCAAGCCATTATCCCCCTTTCCAACCAAGCACCTTCCCCGACCCCGGCCTCAAACACCAATTCCAACAGTACGTCTTCTCCTTTTCCGACCCGATCTTTTTGGCCGCCGGCGAACGTGCCTGCCCTGGGCACCACCCCAGGGGAAGGTCTTTGGACAGCCTATCTCAGAAATGCAGGCGGGAATATCGTCGCTTACCGGACCTTCCTCCAACCTGATCCCCAGCGACCTTATGCAACGGTTGCGGTGGTTGCATTTAACCTTCAAGTCACTCGATTGCATTTTGTGCTCGGCTATGAAGAGCCAGCCTCCACCGTATTCATCAGCCGTCCGGCCTGTATCCCTGCCAGCGATCTGCAACCCGGAAAAATATTAGCCGCTTTTAACGGTGGATTCAAGGCCGAGCAAGGTCATTTTGGAGTAATGTTGGAAGGTGTGACCCTTATCCCGCCTCGGGACGGGTTTGGGACGGTTGCGATTTATGATGATGGGAAAGTGCTCGTAGGTGCCTGGGGGACGGATATTACATCCTCACCCCACCTGGTCGTCTGGCGCCAAAATGGTCCATTGATCATACAAAACGGTCAGATCAATCCCCATACCGCGGTTACGGATCCGCAGGTCTGGGGCTATACCACCGATGGAACAATAGCCACCGGTCGATCTGCATTGGGGATAAGCCTGGATGGCTCCATTCTTTATTACGCGGTAGGTTTTAATCTAACCTTACCCGCCCTGACACGTGCAGTTCAAGATGCAGGTTCCTTCCAAGCCATTCAATTGGATATCAATAATTTTTATACCCACTTCGAAGCTATTACAGTGGGAAGTAACAATCAACTGGTGGCTGTCCCATTACTTGATCGGATGAAGGGTCCCGGCGACCACCGTTATTTGACCATCAACAAACGTGATTTTTTCTATGTAACCACGAAATGACCGGCAAGACTCCGACCAGTCTATGGAGAAAGGAAGATCTGCTGTATAAACAAACTCCCGAAGGTTAATTTCGGGAGTTTGTATTGCCAACAATTTTTGAATAATCGACTACTTACCCTGAACAGCCTCTTCCAACATGGCGGTCGAGAGGGATTTTGGTCGCTCGATCGGTTGGCCCAAGGCGCGCGCCCAGACCAGATTGGCAGTCACGCCCAAAGCACGCCCGACGCCGAACAATACCGTGTAGAAATCAAATTCTCGAACGCCATAATAATATTGAAGCGTTCCGGAAATGGCATCCACATTGGGAGCCGGGTTCTTTGCTTTCCCCTGTTCTTTGAGAACGGTCGGAACTACATCATAGACCAATTCCGCCAGGCGGATCAGAGTATCTTCCGGAAAGCGTACCTTGGCAAATTCCAGTTGTGCAACATAGCGCGGGTCGGTTACTCGCAATACAGCATGTCCGTAACCAGGGATTACCTTTCCGCTGTTTAGCGTATCCCATGCGAACTTATAGAGCTCTTCCCGACTCGGCACTCCCCCGAACTTGTCGCGCACATCGATCAGCCAGCCCAGGCATTCCTGGTTGGCAAGACCATGCAGAGGCCCGGCCAGACCATTTAAACCGGCCGAGAAGGCATAATAGACATCTGAAAGGGACGATCCCACCAAATGCGTGGCATGCGCCGAAACATTCCCGGATTCATGGTCGGAGTGCAGGATAAAGTACAGGCGGGCTAGTTCGGCATATCCTTTGCGGTCGCCAACACCCATCATACGGGCAAAATTCAATCCATAATCCTGGTGGACGCTATATTTGGGTTTTTTTGTTTCGTCGAAATATTTGAGTCGATAGATAAAGGCCGCGATGACCGGCAGTTTTGCCGTCAAATCCAGCGAGTCCTCCAAAGTTGTTTCCCAATAGGCATCCTTTTTCACACCGGCATGGTATGCTCTGGCAAACTTCGAACCGCTTTCCAAAGCCAGCACTGCCTGCGAAAACAGCACCATCGGATGGGTCTCCTTCGGCATCGAGCGGATCATCTTGAAAACATAATCAGGCACAACCGCCCGGGCCGCCCATTCTTTTTCCACTTCTTCAGCCTGGGCACGTGTGGGGATATCTCCCGTAATTAACAGGTAGTACAGACCGCCAACGAAAGGCATTTTGGACCCGCGCGGCTTGGGGAGCTTGCTTAGAATCTCGGGGATGGCCATCCCTCGAAACTTAATCCCTGTGGCCGGATCCACAAAAGAAACATCCGTCACCAAGGATTTGATATCACGCATCCCACCATAGACCTGGCCGACGGTCACCTGGTCGACAATCGTTTCTCCGTGCTCTTTTACAAGGACCTTGACACGTTCGCGCCATGCAGGGAGCTGTGCAGCCATTTTCTCATTCAGAATCATCGGAAACCTCCTTAAGGAATATTTGTTGGCACAGGTGGGATCACCTATGCCTTAGATCTTCACCAAGCCCAGCATAACGTTGATACTTTCCTTGACTGCTGCAGCGGATTTTTCAAGAGCAACCTTTTCCCCTGCATCCAAGGTGTATTCAACGATCTTTTCCACACCGCTGCGGCCCAATTGTACCGGTACGCCGAAGAACATATCCTTCAGACCATATTCGCCCTGCATGGCCGCCGAAGCCGGTACGATCAGGTGTTTGTCTTTTAAGATTGCTTCTGCCATCTGTGCCACAGCCACTGCCGGTGCATAATACGCCGAGCCGGTCTTCAGCAAATTGACAATTTCTCCCCCGCCTTTGCGGGTACGATTGACAATCGCATCCAGCTTATCGGCAGGCAGGAACTCCCGCAGTGGGACGCCGGCGACATTCGAATGGCGGGTAAGTGGAACCATTTCGTCTCCATGGCCACCCATCACGTAACAGTCAATATTTTCGACACTGATGCCTGTTTCAAGAGCTACAAACGCCCGCATCCGTGCTGAGTCCAAAATGCCTGCCTGCCCCACGATGCGCTCACGAGGCAGCTTGCCGATCTTCATGGCCAGGTACGCCATGGTGTCCAGCGGGTTTGTGAGAATGATAAAAATAGCTTCCGGTGAGTACTTGAGCGCACTCAGCGTTGCATCGCTGACGATTTTTGCATTGATGGTCAGCAGGTCTTCGCGGCTCATGCCCGGTTTGCGCGGAACCCCGGCTGTCACTACAACAATATCAGAACCTTTCGTGGCGGCAAAATCATTGCTACCTACAACCGACACGTCTTTTCCGACCACCGGTAATGCCTCAAGCAAATCAAGGGCCTTACCCTGGGGCATTCCTTCAACAATATCCACCAAAACCAGGTCGGCTAATTCGCGTTCGGCCAGCCAGTGGGCAGTTGTTGAACCGGTCATTCCGGCGCCAACAATGGAAATTTTTGCAGTCATAAGTTCTCCTATTCTATTTATATTAAGTTTATATTCTACAATTTTGGTCTAAGAGGCAGATTAGAAGGGTTTGATTTGATAATGGAAAATCATCTCGCATGTCAAACCCTTCTCAAGGATACCTAGCCAGCTTCCCGTTCAAGGAAGTGGGTCGCTTCTATCGCTGCCGCCGCACCCATCCCGGCGGAGGTGATAACCTGGCGGAAATGTGGGTCGGCTGCTTCACCGGCAGCAAACACTCCTGCCACGCTGGTATTCATATGATCATCCACCTTGATATATCCTTTTTCCATTTCAATCTGACCTTCGAAAATACGGGTGTTGGGTTTATGACCAATAAAAATGAATACTCCGTCAGTTGGGAAAAGGTTCTCCTCGCCAGTCTGGATATTCTTTGTCCGAACAGCTTCGACTTTCTCCGCGCCGATCACCTCGGTCAGGATAGTGTTCCAGACAAATCTTATTTTCGGGTGGGTTAAGGCGCGATTCTGTAAAACTGCCCCGGCCCGCAGGTTGTCCCGCCGGTGAAGAATTGTTACGGAACTCGCATAGCGCGTCAGGAAAAGACCTTCCTCCAAAGCAGAATCCCCTCCTCCTACGACTACAACCTTTTTATCTTTGAAGAACCAGCCATCACAGGTGGCGCAGTAGGAGATGCCTCTGCCAGGCAATTCGGATTCGCCGGGAATGTTCAAATGGACCGGGGTGGCGCCAGTGGCTATGATCAAGGCCTCCGCCTGCAGTTCTCCGCCATCAGCCACAACCTTGAAGGGGCGACCGGAGAGATCCACGCTGTAGGCGGTGTCAAATTCTACCTTTGCTCCAAACCGTTCGGCCTGTTTCTGAAATAAGTCACCCAATTCGGCGCCACCCACGCCCTGGGGGAACCCCGGATAATTTTCAATGGTAAAAGTAAGGGCAGCCTGGCCACCCAATTCAGTCCCGGTGAGCACGACGGGAGAAAGTTCAGCCCGCGCGGCGTACAGCGCCGCGGCAAATCCAGCCGGACCAGAGCCAAGCACCAGCAATTTTACGTGACGGGAAGTATTGTTGGAAACAGGATCAGATACCTTGTTCATATCAGGCAATTACCACCTTTTGAAGAATGACTTATTCCATTTTATCAGATGCGCACTTATATCAAAAGTGACAAATATTCTCTTTATGCTTGCCAAAGTACAATCCCTCGGCTATAATCCCAAAACTTCGGGCGCGTAGCTCAGTTGGTTAGAGCGCATCACTCACATTGATGAGGTCGGGAGTTCAAGTCTCTTCGCGCCCACCAAAAATAAAAACCCTGCGCCGGCGACTAACCGGCACAGGGAAGGTTGCCCCACCCTCGCCGGAAACGGGGCGGTGGATTGTAGCACAAAGGAGATTTACAATGGCAGCGCTTCCTACTTTCATTTCGACAGCAGAAGCCGCCCACCAGTTGGGGGTCAGTGAGGCTCGTTTGCGACGCATGATCGAGGCCGGTACAATCAAAGCAGCTAACATCAGTGGAGAAACCGTCGTGAGCGAAGCCAGCATCCGCAAATTCCACAAAAAGCAGCAACCGATCACCCAGCCAACTGGACTACAGAAGGAAGATTTGCCGGAATATAAGAAGTTAGCATCTTTCCGTGGACAAAGCATTAGTATTGCAGAAGCATCGAGGAAATATACAATCAACTTTTCGACGCTCCGCCGGTGGGTTCAAAGAGGCTTTGTTCAAGTCCTAGGTACAGATAAAAACAAGACACTGATAAATGAACAGGATGTTGCCTTCTGTGCCGAGACATACAGAAACAATCACGGCCAAGGCCGTTGGCTTTTTAACGTTGACGGTACCCCGTATGTACCCAGATCTGAGAAAACCCTAATATCAGCATAGATTTATCACCCGCCATTTTGGCGGGTTTTTGTTTCTTTTAGACGGCGATAGTAGTCGCCGTCTATGTTTTTCATTATCTAGCCATGTTTTATTAACTTGACTTAACTTGGCTATTAATGCTACACTACCGCGCGCTTGAATCTTTCCATCACTACATACAGACAATGATGCTCTAAGGCGAGTACACCCTAGGACACAGTAACGCTAGCGAGAAAAGGATAGCATACTCCGTGCTCAAACAGTCATCGGGGGTTGTTCTTTCCACCAACCCAAAAAACGTTAAAGAATGGACTAACGATTGCCTATCGACAATCAAAGCAATCACTTCACTGCCACCCTTATGTAAACTTCGAGCCGCCAAACATGGAGAGAAGAAATGAATGACGAACCATTGTGGACAGTACAAGAAGTTGCCACTTTCCTGCGTTTAAAACCGAAGTCAGTTCGTGGTTGGGCCAGAGAAGGTCGCCTGCCCGGCCTCAAAATCGGGGCAAAACGTCAATCTGATTGGCGTTTTTTTCCGAACAGAATTCGCAATTTTCTGGAAGAACAAGAGAACCTTTTAAAAAAGCAAGCGGAGTAGACCATGACGACCGTGATCACGATCGCAAACCAGAAGGGGGGCGTTGGAAAAACCACCACTGCCGTTTCCCTTGCACATGGTATGGCTCTGCAGGGCAAAGAAGTGCTGTTGATCGACCTGGATCCTCAAGGCCAGTCTGCCATCTCCCTGGGAATAAGAGCTGAGCCAGGAGCGTACTACCTGCTCACCCCTCCGCCTGGCGGCGTGATCACCGTCCAACAATGGCTGCGTAAAGCGCGTGAACGGTTGTGGATGATTCCCGGTGATATTTCGACCAATGCCTCCCAGGCGCAGATCAACGCCGAAGGCCGCCCACTTTCCTACATCGCTGGCCAGCTTCGCCCGTTGATCAAGAACGGTATGGACCTGGATTACATCATTTTCGATACCGCGCCGAGCGTGGGCGGTATCCAAGAACGGGCCATCTGGGCATCCGACCTCATAGTGGTCCCCGCAGCTACCGAGTTCCTGTCTGCCGACGGAACTCGCAAGATTTCCGAGATGATGGTTGCCATGCAAAACGAAAAGGAGTGGAAGGGCAAGGTGCTCGGGATCCTGCCGACCTTCTACGATGAACAGACCCGCGAGAGCAAGACTCAGCTGGCTGAGTACCGCCAGGTTTTCGGACAGTTGGTCATGCAACCTGTCCACCGTGCAACCATCCTACGCGAGGCCCCGGCTGAGGGCAGAACCATCTTCGAGGTCGAGGCGACCACCAACTCGGCGCGGCGAGCAGTCCAGGAATATCAGGCACTCGTTGAGTACGTCATGAGGGTGAGATAAGCATGCCAAAAATAAGCACTCGCCGCAGTGCGTTCGCTAGCTGGCGTGGCCAGGATAGTGTGGCCGCTTCTTCCCCTGTCCCTCCTACTCCGATCGATCTGATGGGAGCGGTGCCGAAAAAGAGGAACCGTCAGTGGGAAAAGGGGCATCGTACACACTCTTATCGTGGCGTCCCCCAGGTGATCCACGACCAGGTCGTTGCCCTGGCTAGCAGACTTCAGGTAACGACGGACGAGGTTATTGAGGTCTTTGTGCGGTACGGTCTATCCTGTCTCGACCAAGGTATCCTGATCATCTCCCCTCGACCCAAAGCTCAGCGCATGACCCTTTTTCCGCTCCCCAAAGGGTGGGGTGATCAGGCCGGTTGGAACGAGGCTGATGGGTGGGACCCAAAGTCGCAAGAGCTACCTCCAGCACCGCGGAAGACTTCACGAACCAAACCGAGCAGTTGGGAAAGAGTGGTTACTTATCGGCTATCAGACGACGCTGATAATTCTATTAGACATATCGCCACGCAACACACTCTTCCTGTTGGCGAGATCGTTACATTGTTCTTAAAGCACGGACTTAAGTCCTATAAATCCGGCCGGTTGAAGCTCAACCCACAACCAAAGGCGGTCAAAATGACCCTTGCGGAGAACGTTTCGTGAGACCCACGAAAATGAACTTCAGGTTTTGGCGGGAAATCGCCAGATCAAAATCCCAATCGGGAATGACGAAAGCGGCACAGATTACGTGCCGCTTACTCTTTATTTACGCCCCGCTTACTCTGCCGCTTTCTTTGCCGTTTACGTTGACTTCACAGAACGCCTTGAGAGCCTTTCACTTTACCCGTTTTGACCTGCACTATGGACAAACGCAGGTTCTCCATCCTGGGCCCTCCCACGAGTTTTTATTATTTTGTTCATAGATTTTATTTTCAGTCTTTTTTCTTACTGAAGGCCATCGTTAAGGACCATACCTTGGACGCTGAACAAGCCTGGGAATATGCTCTTGGTCAACTCCAGATGGAGATGCCTAAAACATCCTTCGATACCTGGGTGCGTGACACTCACCTGGTCTCCTACGAAGACGGCAAGTTCGTCGTCGGGGTCCGCACCGACTATGCCCGTGACTGGCTGGATAGCCGGTTGTCCAGCACCGCGGCCCGTCTCCTGATGGGCATGATGGACCGAGCGGTGGATGTCAAGTTCGTGGTCGCAGCTGATACCAGCGAGGTCGAGGACGAAACCACCGGTGACGACGATCAATCCTTGTCCCAGGAGGGTATCCCCAAAGGGGACGACGAGCTGCTCATCGAAGCCCACTACGATCTGGCCTACGACGAAATTGTCTCCCCGGACCATGTCACCGTCGTCCCAGGTTATTTTCGCCGCCACCTGCGGGTGATCGGCCCCGACCTGGGCTGGCTCTACATGGGCTTCCGCCAGGCTGCTTTCAATGCTGGCGCCCGCAGGGGAAGCAAGCGGGAACGCTTTTCCGGCAAGTCAATCGCCGCACTAAGCGGGATCGCCGAGCGAACATTCTGGAACAGGATCGGGAAAGCCGAGACCTGGCAGAAGTTTCAGGGTCTGGTCACGACCAGCGCTGTCACGCCGGAATGGGACACCAGCAGCCCCACTCCCCGGCGGCTGCCTCGCCGGTACATTGTCTCGATGACCCTGCCTCTGACCGCCGCGGACGCCCACTCCCTGCGAGGCTGGTTAAAAGCCAACCTGGAGGGGATGGGTGGACCGGAGGGCGTCCTGGCCGCTGCTGCCGAAACGCCACTCGAGGAGCTGCTACCGCTCGGAACCCAAGCACAGACCGCAGATACTCCAGAGACTATTACAGCGATCCTCCGCAGCTTGTTTGCCGACATGCTGCCTGCCGAGCGCCTGGAAACCCTGTCCACCCGCCTCCACAAGCACATCATGCCGGATACCGACCGACTGGGCATGACCCACTTCTTTGTCGAGCATGTTCTACCCCACCTGGGTCCAGGTCCTGGCTGGATGCTGACCTTGCTGCGGGACCGGTGCTGGGTGAACCGGGAGACCGGTGAGGTACGCAACCAGGTCATGGTCTCAGGAGGATATGCTGAGATTGCCGGGTGGATGGGGTTGTCCCGACCTATGACCGTATACGAGTGGTTATACGGGAAGCAGGGAAAAGAAGCAAAAGAGCCGGGCAAATTCAAACATCCGGTTACCAGGGTCTACCTACGTGAAGTCGAGCAGGAAAAAGTGTCCAGTTTCAACACGTCTCCGCGCACTTTCGATGTACTGCTGGATGAAGTCCCAGTTGAGATCCTTGAATCTGTCCTTATAGATCAACCTCTTGACTTTGGCGCGGCTTGCAGTATCGGGGACAGCAATCTTTACGCGACTTTCAGTATCGGCTTTACGCGACTTGCAGACGATCTTTACGCGACTTGCAGTATCGTCTTTACGCGATTTGCAGACGATCTTTACGCGACTTGCAGAAGTCTTTAAGTCTTTTAATCTCTTAAACCAATCTCTAATCTCTAAAGATTCCCCCCCTCCCCCCCCAGGAACAAATTCCCGCATAGGGCGGGTGGGGAATCTGGCTTTCTGGGATTTCAATTTTCTGATGCAAAACAACCAGGTTGGCGCGGCACGCCAGGTCAAAGACCGCCAGAAAGAAACCGGAGCAAGCATCAGCAGCCTGGCTGCCGGATTCGTATCCTGGCTGTTGTATACCAGCTCGCCTGCCGGCAGCCGCATCGACGATCCGGTTGCCCTGGCCGTCAAACGACTGTTGGAAAACAACCACGCCGGTGCAGGTGGAGATTTCGACCGCCTGGCTCGCCTGAAGCCTTTTGAGCTGAAAGATCTATTCGACCGGGATCTGGCAGGTCTTCCACTCCCCGACACCCCTACCGCACAGATTTACTCGGAAAATTTTTGTCATCTCGCTGCCCCGATGAAGCGAAAGTTGTACGGTCGTTTTTTCGGAAATTAATAAGCCTGAAGGCTTTGTATATAAGTGGCTATACGAAGTATGCTGTTTCGGACAAAGCGCGGCAAGCGCGCAACTCATTATTCCGCACAAGGAGAACAGTATGGATCTAAACCGTATTACCCTGATTGGCCGGATGGGGTCAGAGCTTACCCCCAAAACCATCGGCGAAGGCGAGGCTGCCAAGCAGATCGTCAGCTTCCGCTTTGCGGTCAACTCACCCTTCGACGACCAGGCTACCTGGCTCACCATTGAATGCTGGGGCAGCCTGGCGGATGTGGTCAAGAAGCTCAACTTGAAAAAAGGCAGCCGCCTATATGTCGAGGGCAAGCTAGTCCCGGACAAAGAAACGGGTGGACCACGCGCATGGATCGGAGGAGAAGGTGAGAAAACAGGCATGGCCCAGGCATCCTATGTCGTCTGGGCAGACGCGGTCATTGCCCTGGATCCCAAAAGAGACGAACAAACAGCTAGCTGATGAATTACTGGAGGGGCGATAGCTCCTCCCCATCGCATCAAATCACGGGAACGGGTAGCCCATGACTCAATCAATAGCATATGCATCCGCACGCATTGACGGCGTGTTGGACTGTAAGACCATGAAAATCGGCATCTTGAAAACGTCAACTCAATCTACACCAGTGGTGACTTTCCAGGTACTGGCCGGGTTGCAACGTCATCCAGTTTGGGCGCTTGACCGTCTGGCAGCTGTTGTGTACTGTTACTGCATGGCAGTGCGGAAACACGCCAAATCCAGCTCCGGCAGCCAATTAATTGAGCTCAACCTGAGCGCCAATCTTGTCAGTGGATCGGAAGCTGCCTGCATTATTGCGTCGAACATCCAATGGCATACCTCCAAGGAAATACGTAGCCAGGCTGAAGCAATGATCGCTGCAATGACATGCTCCAGGCCTCGTTGGACTGATCGGTGGCCATTCAAGGATGCCATGCAGATGCCCTTTGTCAGGGATCCATGAACGTTATCGTATTCGCCTCGACCTATCGGCCTCAGCTGGGCCTATCGGCCTGGTGCGGGCGAAAACCGCCTCGCGCCGCTCTTGGCCTACCGCCGTCGGGTCAGGGCGCAGGCGGATACCGCCGCAAGTCGGCTCCCGCCGACCAACGCCAGCTACCGCTGGCTGAGGGACATCTCCTTTGACGGCAAGTCCCATGATCGTCCTGCAACACAGCGATCCCCAAAAGTGCATGTACCGCTGGTACTCGATCCACGTCCAACCGACGCTCTTCGACCGGTGGGCGGTTGTCTGTGCCTGGGGCAGCCTGAGGAGCAACTTTCAGCAGCAGCGGGCGGTCCCTTGCGAGAGTAATGAGGCTGCCGGACACCTGGCTGCTCAGATTGTTAATCGGAAGGAGAAGCGAGGCTATGTGCGAAAAGAAAATCTCTATCCACTTCAATCTCCGATAGCCCGCTATAAACTCATAAAGACAAGCTGACTGGGATGCCCCCTCATCCCGGTCGGTTTGTTATTTTATAACCTTTGTTTCCTGCCTGCATAAGTCATTTGTCATGTTTGTACACCTGGGGGACTTGATTCTCCATTTCTTTCGGCGTAGTATGGAAACAAATGTTTCGATAGTCACGACGAGCGAAAAACTGTCCATCTCACCAGGTACGGAGACCATTTGGAAACAATCCGTTTCTATTTACCTGCAGGCAAAGCCGGCAGCAAACGCCGTCACTTGACTGTTGTTATTTTGAAACGAATGTTTCGATGAGCCAACTCACCCTTTCCGAATATGATCGCCTTTGCCAGGAGATTGCAGCCTCAATTACAAGAACGGTTACGTTCCCCCCGGTCCGGGATCTTGGCGAAATGTTCGAGTGTTCGCCGGTTACTGCCTGGCGAATCGTGCGCTCCCAGGGCTGGAAAGCGAAAGGACATCGGTGGGTCTCGAAGAAAAAGCGGAGATGACGCCATGAAATTCTTAGGCAATATCGTGCTGATCATCGTGCTTGTCACGATCGTTGTGCCGGTTGGCTATCTGGCCTGGCACGCTGACCAGCCGATGGATCTGCCCCAATTCAAGGGATACACCTATTACGAGTACCTGGCCTGGCGCAAGGACGCCCTGCACCAAAAGGCTGTCGAGTACCGGACCGCTTACCCACACGCCAAAATGGGGGGGGATTGGATATGTGTTTCAACGTGGAGGCTACAGGCTCATTTTTACTTGGTTTGCCAATGAACGAATTTTATACTTTGGCTGGTGCCTTTCCTGGACTGGAAAAATATCTTCCACCGCGAGATCGGCAGTCCACTCCACAAGAAGTAACACTCTTGACCTTCCTGCCTTCTTGGTGGCTGACTTACGAAAAATATGTTTGGTATGTTACTGAAACATCTATCCACACTTCCGTAGTCTACTGTCGACTAGCTGGCACTCCACCATCTTCCTCGTCGGTCAATCCTTAACAAATCCAAACGGCGTAGAATCGACCCGTGAAGTGAAGTGTTGCCTTGGAGGCAGCACGTTAGTACCCTGAAGTGCACCCGATTTTTCGGGCGCACTTTTTTTGTTTCTGTCGCGTCCGCCATATCAAAGCGAGGTCCCATGAAACGAGAAATCCAGGTCTCCCGCAAAACCATCAACGGCTTCATTCTACTGGTTGTCGTCATTGCTCTCATCGGAGGAGGATTCTTGCTTCTACGCCGAGATCCCACGCTCCTATCCAAGATCGTCGCACGGTTCAAAACCCCCTCACCCAATCAACCAGATGCCCAATCGGCTCCCGACTCGCAGGTAGCCGTTGCAGCTCTTACTGCTTTCTACACGCTGGACTATTTCGAACCGGCGGACCAGTGGCAAGGCCACGTCTGTGCCCTGACCACCCCAAACGGCTGCCAGCTCATCCAGAAGCTCTATGGACCGGCTGTACGCCAGGTGGTCGAAGCCAACAAGGCGAAGACGGGCTGCTCGGTGCAGGCCCTACGCCTGGTCGAAGATAATGGTGATACCCGCACCTGGCAGCTGGAAGTCACACTGGACAATCCTTGGCTGGATGAGAAACCCACCATCCAGGTATATGTCGAGGTTGCCCGGATCAATGGGACCTGGCTGCTCAACCGCGTCCTGTTCGACCAGGAGGCGACCCGCTTCGCCCCCTCCTATGTTGAGCGCAGTCGAAACATCAACGCCTACCCCGTAGGAAAATCTTCCATGAAAAACACTCTGACATTCCCTCGCCATATTTTTACTCCTTGCCTCCCCTGCCCCGGTCCAGCCTCAGGGAGAAACGCCGCATCAAGTCGATCCAAACAGTATGTGGGGTGAAGTGGTGGATCAAAGCGGCAATATCCGCTACGACAACCTGACCGACCTCGGTACGATACAGGAATCTGCTGATTGGATGCCAAGCATCCCGGGGATCGGTAGCATTCAGGCCTCTTACCACGAGTATCAGACCCCCAGTGGGAACATCGTCGTTCTACCGACTGCATCCACTTTGTTCTTTATGGCACTCAATCCCCAGGAGTCCGGGTTGGCAAAATCCAATTCTCAACTGGGTATGGGTGCGGGCATGGCGCTCGAAGCTCCGGGCCTTATCAAGGGAATGCTGCAGGGCTACATCGACCCGGCTGTTATTACCAGTATGGGATATACCAACCCGGACGATTTCTTCACCGATGTCATCAGTGGAAGGCAGAACCTCTGGTCGTTGGGGGGATGGGACATGACCCGGTTTCTTTACGACCTTGCAAGGTCGTCTCTTGGGGACAACAGCCTTT